>NZ_JBSKJR010000001.1:0-2182474 GCF_053709675.1 Enterobacter sp. UPMP2052 | reverse complement strand
CTGAATTAATTTGAGCACAAAATATCAGCCTTCTCTTTGGTGTCAAATTGAGACTGATAGTACATTCCCGCGAACGCTTACCTGAATAGAGCTGTATTTTCGAAATTAGCCAATGCATGAACTTTAATGACAAATAATTACACAGGGTAAAAATTTTTTTGCGTGCTGTTGAAGAACAATTTAACTATAGCCGCCATAGTGTTTTTTTGTCTACGTCATCCTATGATGAGTTTGTAAAAGCTATTATTAATTAAAGGTTTGGATGGGCATTAGACTAAGCCAGTCTGCGGACAATAATTTACGTTTATATTACTTAATATCGTTAACGGAACGTCAATGGACGGCAATATTATAACCGCCGAAACGGTTATCTTGCTACCCTTCCGTTAACCACAGCCAAGTTGTGTGTAGAGTTCTTGTAAACTTTTAACACCGGCTTTACGGTACAGGCGAGAGCGATGCGCATAAATCTGTTTGACATTCATCTTGAGCATCTTCGCCATCATCGGAGGCTGAAAGCCATTCATAATAAGGCTCAACAATAATGCCTCATCATGGCTTAAATACTGATGTATTTGCTGTACGGAGGGCATTTGACCGGACAAGGTTCTGCGGGTAATCTCAAGCAAGCGCGAGCATGTTTCGTCCAGGCTTGCATGGCTGGATAAAAAAAGAGGAACTTCGTTATTATAATCATGAAGTTTTGAAATAAAGGTAATGCCATCAAATAACCCGAGAATAGCGTCAACCGAGCGATCTTTTTTGCTGGCAACACAAAGCCTTGGGTCGAAATCTGTAATCAGTATGTTTCCCTTTCCTTTCGTGATTTTGTTGTTATTGAGATCTTCAATGCTATTTACGCATATTACGTCATAAAACATTGAGTTTTCACTCAGCAGTTTCGGGGTGATGGAAGCCATGAGCGCTTTCAACCCATGAAAGAGATAATGGTTGAGCGTGACAACTACAATCGTGCTATTACCTAAAGGACTTTGATTTTTATTATTTTTACAGTCGTACATGGTCGCTACCTTCCTGGTACTAAAAGAACTATCAACTCTCTGTGGATCTTGTTATCTGTCAGCCTGCATTTCATTGAATTTGCATTACTCTGCATGGAATAATTATGGGGTTTTTCGAATGAAAGTAAACGCATTGGAAAAGAGTTGTTATATTTTCAGATTATAATTTGTTTTTTTTAAATATTAATTGTGCGTTGAATATGAAGGTTGGCAGATCGCGACAATAAGTATAGTGGTAGATTTTGATAATTTAGTGGGAATGCAGTCTTATTGGTTTTTAATTTCACATAGTATATGTTTTATAGTGCTTTTTTCTAAATGTTTAATTAATGTAATGGAAGTGTATGAACACCTGGGGTGAGGTTTATTGTCCGTTAAATTAGGAATTTTCAGGCGTCTTAAAAGCGTAATGTAGGTGCTTTCGCTACATAAAACGTTTTCTGCATAGTACTAACGACACCTTATACAACACTCCTTCTGAGCAGAGTGCTCTGCTGCATCACTGAGGACTGCGCTGCCCGGTCGACTGTCTGGCACATGCGGGTGGCTGTTATGTGTTAAGTAGAGACAACGGGCGTGGCGTGCTCGTCTCAGGGTGGTATAACTGATAGCAGGCTTAGCAAAAGGGGAGTGAATGATGACCGACTATCCAACCATTGCGCTGATAGGTCCCGGTGCGATTGGGACGACCATTGCCGCGGTATTGCATGACGCGGGCCGCACGCTGCTACTGTGCGGGCGCACCGCGCATCCTGAACTGCGTTTGCGCTACGACGAAGGTGAAACAGTCGTGCCCGGTCCGGTATTAACCGATCCGAGCGTCATCACGCGCCCCGCCGATCTTGTTTTTGTGGCGGTTAAAACGACGCAAAATGTCGACAGCGCCGGATGGCTGCGCGCGCTGTGCGATGAAAACACCGTTGTCTGCGCCCTGCAAAATGGCGTGGAGCAAAAGACCCAGCTTGAGCCTTTGGTCAATGGCGCAACGGTGCTGCCGTCGGTGGTCTGGTTCCCGGCGCAGCGCGAGCCGGATGCCTCCGTGTGGCTGCGCGCCAAACCGCGCCTGACGCTGCCGGACCTTCCGCAGGCGCAGCGGGTGGTAGAGGCGCTTCGCGGTACGCGCTGCGTGGTTGAGCTTTCGGAAGACTTCGCCACCGTCGCGTGGCGTAAGCTGCTGCAAAACGCGGTCGCCGGGCTGATGGTGTTGTCCAACCGCCGCGCCGGAATGTTCAGGCGCGAGGATATCAGCGAACTTGCGCTGGCCTACCTGCGCGAGGGGGTTGCAGTCGCCCGCGCCGAGGGGGCAAAGCTGGATGATGACGTGGCGCAGGAGATACTGGTGAACTTTCAGCGTGCGCCGGTGGATTTGGGCACGTCGATCCTTGCCGACCGTCAGGCAGATCGCCCGATGGAGTGGGATATCCGCAACGGCGTGATCCAGCGCTACGGCCACAAACACGGTATTGCGGTGCCAATCAGCGATGTGGTGGTGCCGCTGCTGGCGGCGGGGAGTGAAGGGCCGGGTTGAGGAGCGAAGAAAGATCCGGCCGTTGTGCGCTGGGTAACGCTTACTTAGCCTGACGGGCTTTATCTGCTTTTAGCTCTTGCATGGTTGCCTCCAGGATCCAGAGGCACTGAGCACCCTCAAACGTTTCCAGCAGCGCCTGCCGGGTGCGCTGATAGAACGCATCGATTTCAGCAGGGGATTTCTCTAAAGGCGGGGTGCAGACGATATCGCTGCCGACCATGTGCGGCCACTTTCCGGCGTCAAGGGTGCGTAGCGCTTTCAGCGTGGCGTTGGTGTTTGCTGTGAGCGCTGCGGCAAGCGCATCCTCCAGCTGCTGCGCCTGGTTACCATCAGCCGTGGCTGCCAGCGCTGGGGCTTGCTCAATCCAGCGTGTATCTCCTGATGCGATTCCCTTTAGTGCTGAAGACCAGTCAGTGCTGGCTGCAATGGCTGGGACAGTAAGAGCACAAAGTAGCAGAGCGATCGGGTATTTCATCGCACCACCTCAAGCTCACCGCCGTCGCGAAGTATCTTACGTCTCGTTGACGGTGAAAGGATAATGCATCCCTCGGACGCAAAACCGGCGGGACCATATTTGTGATCACCATGAATACGGAATTCTGAGCGACCAAAACTTTCTCCCGAGGTTTGCTCAAGAATGATGGTAATTGGTCCTTTTGAATTCGAATGACCTGCAATTTTATACGTCCCGCGAGGTAATGGCCCCAGGCCCTTCACATGCTGACGGTCTGGGTTGTTTTTATTCGTCAGAGCGCCGGAGTACCCGGTCTCAATTAATTTGCCGTCTTTATACATCTTGCCGGTAGACTGCTCATACTTCCATCCCATATCGTTCTCCTTATGCTGTCTTACGCTCATTCCAGCTATCTGAATGCATGATGTTACCGTCGACATAGCGCCAGGTAATTCTTTCGTACAACAGTTCCACAAGTTCCAGATGATTATGTTTCTCATAGTCAGGGTCTTTAATGTCAAGCATCATTGGGCAGACGCTGACGATCGTCACGCCCTCCATAAGCGTGGAAAAATATTCCACTTCCTGACCTGCATCGTTGATATGGTAAAATTTAATCTCTGCAGACTTAAGCTTCTGGCCCGTGCTGACAGCCTTGTACAAGTAGGGGCTGGAGGCATCAATCTCTTTATCGAAAGAAAAGGGGGAATGGACGCGAATACCGGTCGCCTTGCCGTTATGCTTGTCGGTGGGCTGCATCACGCCGTGATTGAATCCGATAACCTCGATACTTCCTTCACGACCGTATATATCGACAGAGCCTTTGATGTCGGCACCACCGTCGTCTTTAAGCCATAAATAAGCGGGAATAGCCATTTTTTTGAAACTCCGTTTAAGAAAATCCTAAAAAAGACCTATAATTCAGTTTTTTCACGTAACGAGCACAACGCTAGCGCTTACAAAATAATGCGTCAATTTATGTACGGTGTGGATATAAAAAGATCTGCGTTTTCGTTGACGTAAATTAAGAAATGATGGGGTCTTAAGGTTTGGAACGGGTTTATTGTTAATGAATAGTACGGTGGTTTTACTTAATTCTTGATTAAGTCAATGTTAATTGAATATGTAATAAATAGTGGGGCGGTTATTAGATTTATAGTAATTTGACGATTTATTAGATGATTAAAAGCACATAACGGCTTGTCGAAATACCCGCCATCCCTTGGCGATACGCCTGAAAACGGTTGAAGCAGTACAGCAGAAAATTCTCCTCCTGCTGCTTTTATGGACGGGTGGTTTGCTGCCAGTGTGATGTCGTGCTCAACGGCGGCGATAAGGGCGGAGGAGTCCTGGCTCAGGTCGTAGCCCGGCGGGTTGACCACCTGGCGTTCAAGCTCAATGCCAGGAGTGTAAGGATCAGAGGAAAGAAAGTCGGGTAAAGGCATGGCGTACGCCGTTGTCTGGTTTTCAGTGAGCATAGACAACCAAGCCGTTTGCCTTAGCAACGTGCTGGCACGCTCCCGCGCAGAAGCGGCAAAACCGTAAACAGAGTTGATATATTTCGTCTGTTTTTTAACCCAGGAAAACGATTGCAGAAAAATTATGGCCTTTAATCACGAACGGCTAAGCGCAAAATTTATCAATTTCACCTTTTAAATCTAAATAGCTAACGATTTATGAACAAATAAATTACCTAGTACATCAAATTAAAATAGTCATCTAAATCAATTAGTTTGGTGAATGATTAAAAAGCGTCAACCGGCGGCGTGGGTTGGATATTGACTCTTAAATTTACCTTTTGTAATGTGCTGACGCAATACGTCACTGCGTATCGCCATTCCCTTCGAATTTAGTAAATTTAACGATTTTGCTATGAAATAATATAATGAAGAACAAGCTTAACTTTACCAAGCCATTAAATCTTATCTTTATGGGCATCATCATCGCCCTTGTTGTTATCTGCTTATTTGTCACTCGAGGACAATGGCGAGAAATCTACGACTCTTATCATGATAACAATGAAACGCATTTGCATAATATCAACAGCTATTTAAACGATATCTTTGATAACTACAAATATTCTCTGTATGGCGTGGTGAAATCAACGACCGGTCTGTCAATGGCGTCGCCTGAGCAAAAAATCAAATTACGTAAAAGATTAATGGACCAGCTGTACTCCATTCCGCATATCAGCGGCATCAGCCTGGGCGACCTTTCCGGTAATTATATTCGTGTTCCCCAGCCCGGAGTTAACCCGGAAGAACTGGCGAACTTCGACCCGCGCACGCGCCCGTGGTTTAGCAATCCGTCCAACAACTCCAATGAGATTGCGTTTACGGACCCGTACAAAGATTTAGCGCTAAAAAAGAAAATCATCTCGCTCTCCCTGCCTGTACTGGATGAGAACTCCACCACGCAGGGCGTTATCGCGCTGGATATCGACTACACGTTTTTGCTCGGCTTTTTTAATCGTCTGGAGCATCCGGTGGAAGGTTCGGTGTTCATTCTTACCAGCAACGGCCAGGAGGTTCTGAAAGACATCAGCCTGCAGTCGCCTGAAATCATCAAAAAGATCTTTAATAAAGTCAGCACCAGCGATGGCTATTTTTATCTGGAAGACAATGATTCATATTACTACCATAAAACCTTAAGTAACCCGGACTGGGTCATTTTTTATCGGGTCAGTAAAGAGAAGCTCGACAACATCGTGTTGAATGAAACGCTCAGAGTGACCTACGGGGCAACGTTTGCGCTCATTATCGCGCTGTTTGCCTGGTGGATTATCAATACCAAAATTAATAACATTTACTTAGCCATTGCCAATGGCCTGCGTTATGGCGACCTGAAAAATAAAAAAGCCTCAGATATGCTTTTGGATGAAATTAAGCATACCGCTGAGCATATCGTGCATATGACGGAAGAGGTGCAAATAGATGGCCTGACCGGGCTGCTTAATCGCCGGGCGTTTGATAAAGACCTTAAACGCGTTAACGCGTCTGAAGATTGCTTTATTGCCATGGTGGATATCGACAATTTCAAATCCATTAATGATACCTACGGCCACCAGACGGGCGATGCGGTGTTAAAAAGCGTGGCAACGCTTGGAATGATTCATGAGAGTGAAGATATCACCCTGTATCGCTACGGCGGGGAGGAGATCGCCGCGATCATGAAAGGGGTCACACGCGACGAGGCCTTCACGATTATTGATGCATGGCGAAGCGACGTTGAGAAACGTAAGTATCGCGAGCCTGGCCTGAAAACCACCTTCAGCGCAGGCCTGTGCGACATGGCGGGCGGTACCGCAAGCGAAGCCTTAGCGAAAGCCGACGCGTTACTGTACGCGGCCAAACGCGCGGGTAAAAACCGGGTCTGTACCCGCGTTGATTCCTGAGGTCAGCACATTTTAGCTGCAACAAAAATCCGGAACTGCTATACTGTATATAATTACAGTTTGGAGGTGCAGAATGGCTGTTGAAACAAAATTCGTTGTCGTTAGAAAAGGTGAAGAGAAAATGACATTTGCCAGTAAGAAAGAGGCTGACGCTTACGACAAAATGCTCGACATGGCAGATGCGTTCACCGACTGGCTGTTACAAAGCGAAATGCAGTTGGATGAAACCCAGGCTGAAAATCTGGGGCTGTATCTTGCCGAGCAGAAAGAGGCCGTGCAGCATATTCTGCGTACCAGCAAGCTGCCCGATCTGAAGGCGGCCACTGCAACAGATAACCCCGAGTCAGAGGCGGCTGGCAGTAAAAAAATCAGAGCCGTGAAAGCAGCCTGAGCGCCAGACCAAAACGCTGAACCTGCCGCCGCGAGCTGTTAACCGCTCGCGGCGTTTTGTTGCGCGCCGGGAGCCACCACGGCGTTGTCTGCGCCCGGCATGACGTCGGTTAATCGGAACCGTGATGCTCGCTGATGGCCTGCGCCGCGCAGATAAGGGCGAGATGGCTCAGCCCCTGGGGCATATTGCCCACCCATTCGCCGGTGCGGGTATCAAACATCTCATTGAAGGTTTCGACATTGCCGCGATGGCACAGCGTCTTCAGAATCTCCTCCATGATCTCTTCGGCCACCGCCGGATCGCCCATCGACGCCCAGGCCTCTGCCAGCCAGAATGAGCAGGCGATAAAAGTGCTTTCCTCCTGCTCAACGCCGCTGTAGCGGTAGACCATCGCGCTGTTATGACCCAGCTCGCGCGCAATAGCCCGATAGGTCAGCTTCATGCGTTTCGGGTTGACCTTCACACCGTAGCGCGAAACCAGGGCAAGTGAGGCGTCCAGCTTCCCGCCGTCCCCCACGTAAAAGCAGTAGGACTGATGGGCTTCGGACCAGCAGTGCTCTTCAACCCAGTCGCGGATGCGGTCCCGCTCGCGTTTCCAGCGGGCCTTCCAAGTGGGTTCGATGTGGCTGGCCTCCGCCAGCACCACGGCGCAGTCCAGCGCCAGCCAGCAGGACATTTTGGAATGGGTGTAATGCTGCTCGTCCGGCAGCTCCCAGATCCCGGAGTCCTTCATGCGCCAGCGGTCGGCGCACTGATTGGCAAGGTGCCCGAGGAAGCGTGACGTGCCCGTATCCAGAATATGGCCCGCCTCAACAAACAGCTTTGCCACCCCAAGCATATCGGCATACATGCTCAGCTGGCGCTGGTTGCGGGCGTTATTGCCAATGCGCACCGGCTGCGAATTGCGGTAGCCCTGCAGTTCTGCGTACTGCTCCTCCGGGACCAGCTCGCCTTCGAGGGTGTAACAGGCCCGCATCTCCGGGCCGTGTTTGATAATGGTTTTCGACAGCCAGGAAAATGCTGCCTTACACTCTTCAAGCGTGCCCAGATAGGTAAAGGCTTTAATGATCAGGCAGGCATCTCTGACCCAGGCAAAGCGATAGTCATAGTTTTTTTCGCCGCCGATCCCTTCCGGCAGGGAGGTGGTGGCCGCTGCGGCCAGCGCGCCGGTTGGCGAATACCAGAGGAACTTCAGCGCCAGCGCAGAGCGGATAACGTGATCTTTGTACAGACCGTCATATTTAAGCCCGTTCACCCAGTCCTGCCAGGCGGTGTGGCTGGTTTCGATGCGGTTATCAATAGCCTGAATGTCCGGCACGGCCAGCGGTTCGCTCTGGGTCACGAGCAGGGCGACTACCTCCCGGCTTCCCTTCTTCAGGGTGATCTCCGCTTCGATCTCCTCGTCATCGGCACGGGTGATGACGACGTTTTCGCTGGTGTGCAGCATCGCCATGAGATCGCCGATATGGTAAACGCTGCCCTTAAAGGTGTCTGACCGCCAGGGCGATCGCGTTTCGATCATCGTGCCGAACCGCAGATGCAGCCGGAAAGGGACAGTCCCGCGCACGCCCTCGAGCCGCCGCGCCAGTTCACTCCAGGGCAGGCGTCCTGCCAGGGTGCTGTTGATCGATTCCGTTAACAACACCGCGCCGTCATCCGTCTCAAAGCGGGTTTCCAGCACGTTGCTGTCCTCGCGATAAGCGCGGGTGACGGTGTAATCAACCGCAGGTGTCAGGCTGAAAAAGCCGCCAATGGTCGGGTCCAGCAGGCGATCAAAAAGGGGCGGCGAGTCGAGATTCGGCGCCCCCCACCAGTCGATCGAGCCATCCGGCGCGATGAGCGCCACGGAGCGGCCCTCGCCGATCGCGGCATAATCCCCCAGACCAATAAACCCTTCCTCGCGTAACGGCATTGTGTATTTTGCATTTTTCAAATGAGTCATCCCTTATGTCCGGCACAGCAGACCGCGTTGTCGTCACGTTGTGATGGTGCCCATAAAGCCTGGCATACTGTGATGGATATCGCGCTTTCAGGAGGAGGATTTGAGCATTGAGCGGGGTGGAGAAGGGGAGAAGACAGCATGTACCCCGGGCCTGGCGATAGCCAGAAGCGGTCCTTCGCATTGTGCGCGCCATGCTGCCTGGTGGGCGTTCAGGACGCAGCACCCTGCGCCCGGTGAGCGACCCGTTTACTTATCTGCGGACAACTTCATCTTTTCTGCAGACTCGAGATGCTGCTCAACAACCGGGGTGTGCGCGTCGGCCAGAGCCTTCACGTCCGGGTCCTTGATATTTTTGGCGTCGCTCTGCAGTTTTGACAGCACCATCTTGTGGTCTTTGGTACCGGCGTTTTCCATATACATTTTGTCAAAGGCGTTGCCGCTCTCTTTTTCCAGCTTGTCGGCCATCGCCTTGTGGCTGGCATCTGGCTCGGTTGGCAGGGTGACGCCTTTTTGTTTAGCGACCGTCTCTACTTTTTCCAGCGCGCTGCCGTGATCGTCAACCATCTTCTGCGCGAAGGCTTTCACCTCGCTGCTCTGGGCCTTGTCCAGCGCGATTTTGGCCGCGGCGACCTCATTGATATTGGCCTGCGCCATGTCCTTGAGCGCTTTTTCGTCACCGGAACTGAGCTTAGCCATCGATCCCGTTGAGCTGGTCTGGGCGGAGGCGTCACTCTGCGCGGCGCTCGTTGTCTGGGCATACGCGCCGAAAGTGCTGAACATCGCGGCTACAGTTGAGGCAACGAGCAGCCCTTTTACGGTTTTACACTTTTGCATGTCGTTCTCCTGATGGTCATGGGTAGGGTTGATGTCAGGTAAAGAGTCGTGCAATGGTCAGTATAGTGTATTGACAGGGGGCGGCAGCAGATTGCGCTTTTATCCTGGTAGAAGGGCGGAAGAAATGACTGATGCAGGGGAGCTTTCGCCATGCCCGATGCGGCGAAACAAACCCAGCTCATGCAAGCGCCGCACCGCCGTTACGCCGCGCTCAGCATCGCCAGGAATCGTTTTACCGTGCGGGAACGTTCAAACCGCCGCCAGCAGATGGCGATATCAGTAAACAGGTCGGGGGTGGTCAGCGCGTGATAGGTCACATCCGGCGGAGAAATTGCCGCCATTGACTGTGGCACCAGCGCGAATCCGCCGCCTGCCGCAACCATACTCAGGGAAGAAGAGAGCTGCGAGGCCTGCAGCGTGGTGTGCATATTGATGCCCGCGCGTGCGCAGTAGTTGTAAACCCGATCGTACAGCCCCGGCGCGACCTCCTGCGGAAACAGAATCACCGGCGTGTCCCGCAACGCCTCCAGCGCCAGCGCATCACGGTCTGCCAGCGGATGGGCGCGATGCAGCGCCACCACCATCGGCTCCCGATCGAGGATTTTCAGGTCAAACGCCTTGCTGCTGTCGCACGGCAGACGCACGAAGGCGATATCCAGCTCCCCCTCCGCCAGCATCGCCATCAGCGATGCCATATTGGCTTCCACCTGGTGAACCGTCACCGCCGGGTTCTGCACCTGATACTGGCGGATCAGGGTGAAGATTTTGGGGTGAAAGGCATCTGAACTGGTGATGCCAATCGACAGGCTGCCGTTCAGCCCGCGTGCGATCCCCCGTGCTTTTTCCAGCGCGGCGTCGCTCATCGCCAGAATTTTACAGGCGTCCTCGTAGAAGGCTTCCCCCGCCTCGGTCAGCTCAACGCCGCGCGTGAGCCGCCGGAACAGCGGGGTGCCCACCTCCTCCTCTAGCCGCTTGATCTGCTGACTCAGCGGAGGCTGCGAAATGCCCAGCGCGTTGGCCGCTTTGGTGAAGTGTCGCTCGCGTGCAACCGCGACGAAATAGCGCAGATATCGAAGTTCCATATCAAAAACGTCTCAAACCAGCATGGTTTCTATATTGGAACTCTCTGCTGAATCGGGTCAACATTTATTTAACCTTTCTAATAAAAGTTGAAGAGGACGCATGATGACTCATTCATCTGCCTGCGACTGTGAGGCCAGCCTGTGCGAAACCCTGCGAGGGTTCTCTGCGCAGCATCCTGACAGCGTGATCTATCAAACATCGCTCATGAGCGCCCTGTTGAGCGGCGTTTATGAAGGGGAGACCACAATAGCCGATCTGCTCCGGCACGGCGACTTTGGGTTAGGGACCTTTAACGAACTGGACGGTGAAATGATTGCCTTCAGCAGCCAGGTCTACCAGCTGCGCGCCGACGGCAGCGCCCGGGCCGCGAAGCCCGAGCAAAAAACGCCGTTCGCGGTGATGACCTGGTTCCAGCCGCAGTATCGTAAAGTCTTTGATGCGCCCGTGAGCCGTCAGCACATTCACGACGTCATCGACCAGCAAATTCCCTCCGATAACCTGTTTTGCGCCCTGCGTATCGACGGCAATTTTCGCCACGCGCACACCCGTACCGTGCCGCGCCAGACGCCGCCGTACCGCGCAATGACCGACGTGCTGGACGACCAGCCGGTGTTCCGCTTTAACCAGCGCAAAGGCGTACTGGTCGGGTTCCGTACGCCGCAGCATATGCAGGGCATCAACGTGGCGGGCTATCACGAGCACTTTATCACCGACGACCGCCAGGGCGGCGGTCATCTGCTGGACTACCAGCTTGAAAACGGTGTGCTTACCTTCGGGGAGATCCACAAGCTGATGATTGACCTGCCCGCCGACAGCGCGTTTTTACAGGCCGACCTTCACCCCAGCAACCTTGATGCAGCGATCCGTTCCGTCGAAAACTAACAGGAGAACACCGTGAACAGTGATAAACAGTCACGTCAGTGGGCGCATGGCGCCGATATGATTGTCGCCCAGCTGGAAGCGCAGGGCGTGAAGCAGGTTTTCGGCATCCCAGGCGCAAAAATCGACAAGGTTTTTGATTCTCTGCTCGACTCCTCCATTGAGATCATCCCCGTTCGTCATGAGGCAAACGCGGCGTTTATGGCCGCGGCGGTCGGGCGTCTTACCGGCAAAGCCGGGGTGGCGCTGGTCACCTCCGGGCCGGGCTGTTCGAACCTGATCACCGGTATTGCCACCGCGAATAGCGAAGGCGACCCGGTGGTGGCGCTGGGCGGAGCGGTGAAGCGTGCGGACAAAGCGAAGCTGGTGCACCAGAGCATGGACACCGTCGGCATGTTCAGCCCGGTCACGAAATATGCCGTTGAGGTGAACTCGTCCGAAGCCATTGCCGAAGTGGTCTCAAACGCCTTCCGCGCCGCCGAGCAGGGCAGGCCGGGCGGAGCGTTCGTCAGCCTGCCGCAGGATATTGTCGATCAGCCCGTTACCGGGGCGATTTTACCTGCCAGCACCGCCGCGCTGATGGGGCCGGCACCGGCGTCTGCCATTAACGACGTGGCGAAGCGTATTCAGAGCGCCAAAAATCCGGTGATCTTGCTGGGCCTGATGGCCAGCCAGCCCGCCAACAGCGCCGCGCTGCATAAGCTGCTTGAGAAAAGCCGTATCCCGGTCACCAGCACCTATCAGGCCGCCGGAGCGGTAAATCAGGAGCACTTCACCCGCTTCGCGGGCCGCGTGGGTCTGTTTAATAACCAGGCGGGCGACCGGCTGCTGCATCTGGCGGATCTGATCATCTGCATCGGCTACAGCCCGGTAGAATACGAGCCGTCGATGTGGAACCGCGGCGACGCGACCCTGGTGCACATTGACGTGCTGCCTGCCTATGAAGAGCGCAACTATGTGCCCGACCTCGAACTGGTGGGGGATATCGCCGAAACGCTGAACCTGCTGGCCAGCCGCATCGATCACAAGCTGGAACTCAGCCCGCGCGCGACCGAGATCCTCGTCGATCGCCAGCATCAGCGCGATCTCCTCGACCGCCGCGGCGCGTCGCTTAACCAGTTTGCCCTCCATCCGCTGCGCATCGTGCGCGCGATGCAGGACATCGTGAATAACGACGTGACGCTCACCGTTGATATGGGCAGCTTCCACATCTGGATCGCCCGCTATCTCTACAGCTTCCGGGCACGTCAGGTGATGATCTCCAACGGCCAGCAGACCATGGGGGTGGCGCTGCCGTGGGCGATTGGCGCCTGGCTGGTCAACCCGGGACGCAAGGTTGTTTCCGTCTCCGGCGACGGCGGGTTCCTGCAGTCGAGCATGGAGCTGGAAACCGCCGTGCGCCTCAACGCCAACGTGCTGCACATCATCTGGGTGGATAACGCCTACAACATGGTGGCGATCCAGGAAGAGAAAAAATACCAGCGGCTTTCCGGCGTCGAGTTCGGCCCGGTCGATTTTAAAGCCTACGCCGACGCCTTTGGCGCGAAGGGCTTCGCCGTCGAGAGCGCAGACGCGCTGGAGCCGACGCTGCGTGCAGCAATGGATGTCGAGGGGCCAGCCGTGGTGGCGATCCCCGTCGACTATAGCGATAACCCGCTGCTGATGGGCCAGCTCCATCTCAGCCAGATTTTGTGAATCACGATAAGGATACAGATATGCAAAAAGTGGCTCTCGTCACCGGCTCCGGCCAGGGGATCGGTAAAGCAATCGCGCTTCGTCTGGTGAAAGACGGTTTTGCCGTTGCCATTGCGGATTACAACGAAGAGACGGCGAAAGCCGTCGCCGAAGAGATTGTCCGCAGCGGCGGGAAAGCCGTCGCCGTGAAGGTGGACGTGTCGAACCGCGAGCAGGTCTTTGCGGCGGTGGAAAAAGCGCGTACCGCCCTGGGCGGATTCAACGTTATCGTTAACAATGCGGGCGTGGCACCCTCGACGCCGATTGAGTCCATCACGCCGGATATTGTCGACAAGGTTTACAACATCAACGTGAAAGGGGTGATCTGGGGCATCCAGGCCGCGATTGACGCGTTTCGTAAAGAGGGGCATGGCGGCAAAATTATCAACGCCTGCTCGCAGGCGGGCCACACCGGGAACCCTGAGCTGGCGGTCTACAGCTCCAGCAAGTTCGCGGTGCGTGGGCTGACCCAGACCGCCGCGCGGGACCTCGCGCCGCTCGGGATCACCGTTAACGCCTACTGCCCCGGTATCGTCAAAACGCCAATGTGGGCCGAAATCGACCGTCAGGTTTCCGAGGCGGCGGGTAAACCGCTCGGCTACGGAACGGAAACCTTCGCCAAACGCATCACCCTTGGCAGGCTTTCCGAGCCGGAAGACGTGGCGGCCTGTGTCTCCTACCTCGCCGGGCCGGATTCCGACTACATGACCGGCCAGTCGCTGCTGATTGACGGCGGGATGGTCTTTAACTAATAACATTATGCTCTGACATGAGTTTCCCCTGCCTGAAGGCAGGGGCTTTTTTTTGTCTGTACGGCCATTGTGCATTACACTGCGCGCTGCAAAAATTGAGTTAACGATCGACAGACAGGCGGAAGCAGCAATGAACGGTACAATCACCACGTGGTTTAAAGATAAAGGCTTTGGATTTATCAAAGATGAAAACGGCGACAACCGCTATTTTCACGTGATTAAGGTTGCCAACCCCGATCTGATCAAGAAAGACGCGGCGGTGACCTTCGAGCCGACCACCAACAACAAAGGCCTTTCCGCCTATGCGGTGAAGGTGATCCCGGAAAGCAAACACCTCTATATCGCGGGCGAGCGCGTGAAGCTCACCTCGATCAAATCTTTCGTGGTGTTCAGCGAAGAAGAGCCGGTTGAGACCAAAATCGACAAAGAGAACGCGGTGCTGTCGGTAGGGCTGCTGATGAACAGCATCAAACCGAAATCCGACAAAAAACCGGGCGAGATGCGTTCGGTGAAGAAGCTGGCGATCACCACCTTCCAGAACACGACAATGATTTTCACCGAAGATGAAATTGACATCGACGCCACGGTGAAACTGCTGAAGTAATCTTTTTGCCGGGTGATGTTAGCGCTTTACCCGGCCCCCATTTCTGGTCTTTTCGTTCTCTTTTTAACCTGCTATAACCATTCCCTTACCTTTCAGGGAGTCAACGCCGTGCCCGAAATCAATCAATATGGTCAAACCGTTAACGATATCGTTCCCGACTGGAAATGTGCGCGGGCGCTAACCCGCACGCCGCTGGTGGGCCAGTATTGTCGCCTGGAGCCGCTGGATGTAGACCGCCACGCGGCGGATCTGTTTGAGGCCTACGCGCTGGGGGATGAAAGCGACTGGACGTGGCTTGCCAGCACCCTGCCTGCCAGCGTGGAGGCCACCGCCCACTGGATCCTCGGTAAAGTGCTGGATGACGACCTGGTGCCTTTTGCCGTCATTGATTTACACACCGGGCGCGCGGTGGGGCTGGTGAGCTATATGGCGATTGAGCGGATGCAGGGGTCGGTGGAGATCGGCCACGTCACCTGGTCGCGCAAGATGAAAGGCACCCGCATCGGCACTGAAACGGTATGGCTGCTGCTGAAAAACGCCTTCGAACACCGCTACCGACGGCTGGAGTGGAAGTGTGATTCGATGAATACCGCCTCGCGCCATGCGGCTGAACGGCTGGGCTTCGTCTGGGAAGGGCGACTGCGCCAGAAGCTGGTACGCAAAGGACGCAACCGCGACAGCGATATGCTTTCGATCATTGACCGCGAATGGCCGTCGCGTGACGCGGCGCTGCGCGCGTGGCTGGCGGCCGAGAATTTTGACGCGCAAGGGCGGCAGCGTCAAAAGCTGGAGGCGTTTCGCTAGCTAAAAGGTACTCGGGGGCAGCGCAGTAATCGCCTGCGCTGCCCGTCGGGCTTATTTCTCAATCATCTGCACAATCTGGTCCCGGTTAATAGCATGCTCATTACCGGCGACGTCTTCATAGGTAATTAACCCGTTGTCATCATCTACCTCGGGTTTCCCGTGGGTGATAATCATCTCCCCGTTTTTCTTCTGTAAAACATAATCGCTGGAACACCCTGCGATGCTGAGGGTGATAAATGCCAGACTCATAATTGCGACAACTTTTTTCATCTTAATACCTGTTGTAATAAGGCCTGTCGTGGCCGAATGCGTGAATAACTTTCTGGTTAGCGAAATTGCGTGAACAGCAATACGCCATAGATGACCAGGATAAAAAACAGCGAGCCTGCGACAACGCGCCGCTCAAGTGTGGTGACCTCTTTTTTTGGATGACTTTCTGATGTTGGTAACACAGACATTTTCCCCTTTATCCGGCCAGCGTACTCGATACCCGTACGGGCAGGCCGATATGTTGAGCAATGCGCAGGACGTTATCCAGATTTGCGGAATAACAATTCCACGCGTATTCCCTGTTGAGTAATGTGTATTTCCCTGTCCCAAAGCGATGGTAAGGCAATAATTCAACGCCCAGTACGTTGTCCCGTCCGTGGATTAAAGAATAAATAAGTGTCAATAATTGCTCTGCTGATTCCGGCGCGTCATTAAAATCGGGGATGACCGGGATACGAATAATTATCTTGCGCCCCTCGTCAATGAGCCGGACCAGATTGCGCACGATGATTTTATTGCTGACACCGGTAAAGCGCTGGTGCAGCGCGTCATCCGCGCTTTTAAGATCGTACAGAATAAGATCGCAGCCCGACGTGACCTGATGGAGCGCACGCCAGGAGGCATAACCCGCCGTTTCAATCGTGGTGTGAATATCTTCAGCCTTGAGCCGGGCGATCAGCGCCTGGGCAAAATCCGGCTGGGTAGCCACTTCGCCGCCGCTCAGCGTTACGCCCCCGCCAGACTGCCGAAACCAGATCTCATCAGCCATCACCCGGTCAAACACCGTTTCAACGCTGAGTGGTTCGCCAACCATGTTGAGGGCGGCGGCGGGGCAGCGTTCTTCGCACAGCCCACAGCCCGTGCAACTGCGGTCGCGGTTCAGGCTGTGCAGCCCGTCCTGCCAGCTGTGCAGCCCTGTCGGGCACAGCTGCGCGCATTGTCCGCAGTGCAGGCAGCGTTCGGCATGGAAAAAGATCTCCCGACCGGGGTGAAGCCCTTCGGGATTTGCACACCAGGCGCAGCGCATCTGGCACCCCTTGAAAAAGACGATACTGCGGATCCCTGGCCCGTCATGTAATGAAAACCGCTGAATGTGGGTGATCCAGCCGGTGACCTGTTCAGAAGTGCCGTTGCGTGGTTCGGCTGATAATTTCATCCTGCACCTCCTTGCTCAGCTCCACGAAGAAGGCGCTGTAACCCGCCACCCGAATCATCAGATTGCGATAGTCGCCGGGGTTCTGCTGGGCCTGGCGCAGGGTGTCGTCGTCCACATAGCTGAACTGCAGCTGGGCATTCCCGAGGATGCTGACCGTGCGCAGCAGGTGGATGAGGCTGTTCTGGCCCTCCGGTGTTTCCAGCATGCCGTACATCAGCTTGATATTGTGCACCATGCCAATATCCATCTCCTCGACGTTGATCCGGCTGCTGGAATTGATGATGGCCGTCGGCCCCAGATAATCCGTCTGTTGAGAGGGGCTGATCCCATCGGCCAGCGGCTTGCCCGCCAGTCGGCCCGAAGGCAGCGCACCGGTGATAAGGCCAAACGGCGTGTTATTCGAGATAGAAAGCGTGCCGAAGGCAAAAGGCGCATACAGCATCCGATACTGACGGTGCTCCTGCTCCAGGAAACGCACCAGCTCGCGGGCGATCTCATCCACCGCGCGAATGTCATTACCGTATTTGGGCGCTCTCAGGCAGGCGGTCAGAATGTCGTCGTGGCCGACAAAGTTGTGTTCGAGCGCGTCCACCACCTGCTGCAGCGTAAAGCGTTGGGTCTCAAAAACCAGCGTCCTGATGGCCATCAGCGAGTTAACGCAGTCTGCCAGCCCGGTCCAGATCAGCCCCGGCCCGGCGTTGAGCGCCGCGCCGCCCTGGGTGACGTCTTTGGCTGTCGCCATGCAGCCGTCGATCAGGCTCGACATCAGCGGTTTTCGGGCGTAATCGGCATGCAGCTTTTGCACAATCAGCGTGGCCTGCGCGGCTTTCCTGACGATGGCGGAGAGTTGCGTGCGAACGGCACGCTCCACGTCGTCATAGCAGCTGAACGCGGACACCTCACCCGTTGCCGGACCACAGGGTTTACCGGCTGACGATCGCCCGTTACGCAGCGCCAGTTCGATGGCGGCGGTGAAGGTGGTGTAACCCACCGACGTCCACTGATACATTTTGCCTGCCTTCTGCGGCTCAACGCAGCCCATCAGGCAGTAGTCGCGGGCATCCTCATAGCTGAAGCCTTTGTGCAACATCATCCGGATATGCGCATCGTCGAAATGGCAGGCCGGGAAACCCATTCCGCTGCGCACCACATCGACCACCTTGCGCATAAAGGGCTGAGGCGACTGGTTGTGGATCCGCACGGCCAGGCCGGGCTGATAGATTTTTAACTGCGCCGAGCAGTCCATGATCATCAGGGTCAGCGGATTGGTGGCATCGCCGCCCTCACGCTTCTGGCCCCCGACCACGAGGTTGATAAACGGCTGATAGCCGGCGAAATACATCGCCGTAGATTCACTGCAAATCCACAGGATCTCGGCCATCTTGATCAGCCAGCAACAGAGCAGCTCTTTTGCCTGCGCGTGCGTCAGTACGCCGTCATTAAGATCCCGTTCCAGCAACGGCCAGAGGTATTGATCGACGCGGCCCAGGGAGATACCGGTTTGGTTTTCTTCCAGGGTAAAAAGAGAATGGACGAACCAGATAGCCTGCAATGCATCGTGAAAATGGCGCGGCGGCTGTTCCGGTACGCGACGGCAGATGTCCGCCAGATGCTGCAGCTCGTCCTGGCGAAGCGGGTCGCCTTCGGTTTCAGCCAGCTCGCTCAGCCGGGCCGCGTAACGGTGGGCATAGGTCAGCACGCCATCGCAGGTGTGCAGCATCGCCGTGTAAAAGTTGAACGCCTCTGCGCCTTCCGGTGACGCCGGATCAACCGCGGCAAGCCGGGCTGCCGCCTCTTCACGGATCCCTTTTATCCCTTTAGTGAGCAGGATATTGTCGTACCCGGGGCAGGAGTCACCTCCGCCGTTTTGCGTCTTGATGGTCACATCGCAAATGCCGTCGTCGTGACACCACTCCCACAGCCCCAGAACCTGTAGCTGCGTTTGCGCCATCTCATCCAGCGAGCGGCCTTCCCAGTAGGGGAACACCTCTTCGCGAAGCAGGCGCTTTGTTTCGTCATCAATCTGATACGGGTCCTGCGCCCGCTGCGGGAGGGTATCCAGCTCGTCGGCGACCCAGCGCCAGCTGATTTCCGGCGATATCTCGCCGCCGCGTGCTCCTCCAGCCGGATGGCTCACGATCAGTTCATTATCGGCCACATACAGGGGCGCATTCTCACAGGCGCGGCGAAAAGCCAGCGCCCGGAGGAGCGTGTTATCCATGCCCGGGTTTTCTTTATAAACCCGGGTGACGCTGATCGCCCGCCGGGCAGAGACAAAGGGTTTGGCCTGCAGGTAGTTATCACGAAGCTGGCGCACCCGAAGTGAAAGCGCATCGATTTTCATTTTTTCTCCCGTTAAACCGCTATCACAATCAGACCGGCCACGATGCAGCAGATCCCCACCTTTTCCAGCACGCTGCTGCGCATCTGATAAAAGATGCTGCTCATCAACGCGATCATGACAATGCCAAAACCTGACCAGACGGCATAAGCGACTACCGGTGTTACCGCATCCATCAGCATTGACAGGGCATAAAAGGACATGACGTAACAGACCATGCATAAAAGCGTCACGGATTTATTTTTAAAGTTATCCGTTTGGGGTAGCAGTAGCGTACCAATAACTTCCATGGTGACTGAAATAATCAGCCAGAAGAGGTAAGTCAATAGTGTAAACATCATGATTCGTCGCGTGAGTTATTTTTGCTTAATAGCCAGGTTTAAAATTATCGTGCCGCTTATCACAAGGCAGACGCCGATCCATGCGCTCTGCGTCAGAATATAATCGAAGCAGCGTGTCTGAATATAGGTAATACTGAGTATGCCCACCGCAGACCAGATGGCATATGCTACGCCAATGTGAATTCTGCGTAACGCGACGGATAAGAAATAATAACTTATGCCATAAAGCAGTATTGCCGTCATGCCAATGGTAGGGCGCTGAAAACTATTGGATAACGATAATAACGTTGTGGCAATAATTTCTATGGATACCGCAGCAATTAGCGCGGTAACGCTTTTGGATAACGTCACGGAAAAATTCTCATGCTGATTAATAATGGGTTATGTCTTTTTTGCTAAAAAAATAGTAATTCGTCTTTGATAATAATAAAGAAAAAACACACGTCCGTGTGTTTACAGAATATATGCGCCTTCGATAATCAGACATGCCTCACCGGAGAGTGCGACGCGTCCGTTATCTTTTATCTCGCAGGTCAGCTCACCTTTGCGGCTGCCGCCCTGCTGCGCATGCAGCGTTTTTTTCCCGAGCTTCTCACTCCAAAGCGGGGCGAGGAAGGTGTGTGCGGAACCCGTGACCGGATCCTCGTTCACGCCAACCTGCGGGCCAAACCAGCGGGAGCGGAAATCGACGTCGCGTGACGCTACCGTGACCACAACGCCGCGGGTATCGAATTTTTCCAGCGCGTTGAAATCCGGCTTCAGCAAATCCAGCGAGTTTTCATCATTAATAACCACGATAAGGTCGGATGCCTGCCAGACTTCGCCCGCGTCCTCGTGAAGCCCCAGCGCCGCGAACAAGCCTTGCGGTGGGGCGATCCTGACGGGCGTCACAAGCGGAAAATCGAGTGTATAAACGCCGTTGCAGGCGGTGACGGTCAGCACGCCGCTGCGCGTATGAAAGCGCATCCGCTCGCCCGCCTCGTTACGGCTCAGCAGGACACTGGCCGCCGCGAGCGTCGCATGACCACAGAGATCCACCTCTACCGCGGGCGTAAACCAGCGCAGCCCGAAATCGTCGCCCTGTTTAATGACAAACCCGGTTTCAGAAAGATTGTTTTCCGTGGCGATGCGCTGCAGAACTTTGTCATCCGGCCACGCATCCAGCAGGCAAACCGCCGCCGGATTGCCCGTAAAAGGCCCGTTAGAGAACGCGTCTACCTGGTAAAACGGAATGCGTTGCTGCCCGTTATTTTTCACCCAATACCTCGAGATCGTTATAAACCGTATAACGTGTTATGCCCAGGGCCTGAGCCGCGTGCTGAACGCCGCCCCGCATTTTGAAAATGCCTTTAGCGTGCATTTCAGCAACGATTTTAAGCCGCTGCGCTTTCTGGATTTTCTTACCCGGAACCGAATGCTTATCAATAATTTCCTGAATAGACTGCTCAATCAGACCGCCGAGATTAATATCCTGAGCGTCTGAATCGGGACGCGTGCAGGCCATCACGGCGTCCAGGCTTTTGCGCATTTGTTCATACGGCGAGGTGTCCACGTTGATGCAGAAGGCCATCAGGGGAATACCGTCTTCGCTGAAATAGAGCGTCGAGGCGCTGTTGAGGATCTTTCCTGATAACGTCGCGGTTTTATAATCTTTTACCGTGACCGGGGTACTGTCCTGGCGGTTTTTAAGCAACAGGGCGAACCCTTTGTCCTTCTCAGGGCCGGACAGGAGATTGTCACCGGCCTTTCTGCCGCTAACGTGGCCGTTGATGATTTTGACAACCGAGCACTCCGGCCTGGTGAGGTTATGCAGCACCACCTCCTGATTGGCCGATAATGTGCTTGCCAGCGCATCCATTGCCGCTTCCAGCGGCCCGGAAATCAGTTCAATCTCTTTGGCGTAATCTGATTTCATTTTTACTCCCTCGTATGCAGCGTTGTCAGATGACAGTGTAGACCTTCATGTTGATCGCCATCCCGTACGGTTGAAGGAAATCAGAAAAGCCTGGTCACGGTAAATTATACGCTCTATGTGTAATAATCAACAAAAAGTTGTATTTTGATATTGCGGCATAAAGCCTTACGGCAAGGGCATGTCGATGGGGACAGAAGGGCGTAAACAGAGGCTGAAGGGCAAACGCGGGACGAATTGTTGAATAATGCTAATCAATGCATTGAGGAGGCCAGAAGAAACAGGCCTCTGCAAGAGAGGCAGACTGATGAACAGGTTGTGATTAACCTATGCGCTTACGGGCTTCTCTTTGCCGTGAGGGCAGGTAGTAAAGATACATCGCGCTGTGGAGGTACAGTGCATGTTCTCGGGTTCGGTGTCGCCTGGGCAGCTGGACATGTTCTGCATTACCCGCCAGAGCGTGGCGCTATGCTTATCTATCTGGATGATATTGATTTGCCGTAACTGGTCGGCAATAAGAAAGCCGCTGTTACAGACTTTGATCAAGTCGCCGGTTTTAATGAGATAGTCGCCCTTGTACCAAAGTACATATTTATGATTATGCTGAGTAATGATTGTCGTAAAAAATGTTCCTGTAATTGGACTGACAATGGTACCTAATGAAATCCAATTTTTCGACGTTACCATTAATTTACCTTCTGTTAAAAACATGCTCTTTTTTAACAGGTTATCTATATTGGTAAAACGTGCAAAATAGTTATCCCCTATCAATTTGATTCTATTGTAAAAGCATCTGGCGGGCATCCTGTCAAATATTTACTGCCATAAATGCAATAATAAAAAATAAAGTGGAAAAATTAACAAAATGAAGAGCGTATTCACAACATTTCGTTGGTTTTTTTACATGATGGAATAGGTTCACCGACCCGGGCGGATAATAAATGATCAGTGCAATGTGCTTCTTTCTTTCGGGTAGTGCAGCGTTATCGTTGCAATGTCGAGAGCGCTTAAACGAGAAATGCTCTAGCCTGGTTAGTTTTCATCCCAAATTGTTAAAACTTCCTCAACATTCCTCACGCCGTCCCGGAAATAATTGACGTGGTTTTTTTCAATAAGCACGATTTCAATGCAGGCGATGATCAGAACGATCAGCAGAGAAAAGGTGACAATCTTTTTAATCATAGTGGTGTTCCGTAAAACAAAATCGGTTTATCAACTGAAGAACGGTGCCGCAGGGCGTAACCTGTCACCCTGTGCACCATGCGCAGGATGACATTGTTTCTGCCGACTTAGGCCTGCTTATAGAGAGAGAATTTTTTGGTCACACATGCCATTGAGTCGGTATCGCCGTAAAGCGCGATAGCCACAAACTCGAGCGAATCCAGGGCGGCTTTTTGCGTGTCGCGGATCTGAATTTCGCTGGAAGGCCCCAACATGGTGGTGGTAAAGAAATTGGTTTCTATGCCCGCCTCCTGACACTTAAGCAGCGCTGTTTTTAATTGATTGCTATTTTTTGCCTGCAGGATCACCACCGGATAGTGGCTAAGCGAGGCACGCAGCCCGCTCTCTGCATTCGGATAATCATTAAACAGCACGTCTTCGGCTTTGCGCATGATACCGGCCGCGACATGGGCGGTGGCATTCAGAAGCAGTGCCGGATCCTGTTGACGATTGACAATGATGTAGAGCTTTTTTTGGTTGTCTTCAAACATACTCCATCCCCGATAACGATGTTCTGATACGCACTGGCCTGGCCATCAATGATGGTGATGGTAGCCATGATAATGTGAGGACTCATGGTGCCAGGAATGATGGTCCGGGTGATGGCGATCGTGGGAAGCGTGCCCGCCGATCACACAGCCACTGAGCATCAGGCTCATGGAAAACAGAGTGGCCTTCAGCAGGGCCTTAACGTTCAGCATTCTTTCTTTACCTCAATGACGGTCCGGATTGCGAAGAAAATACTAACAAAAAGTTGTGTTTTCAACAAATGATTGATTGTATCTTGACCTGTAACAAGGTGAGTGGTTTTTTGCTATCCAGAAGGGGTAGAGTTTATGGTCACCAGATGGGTAGGGATGAAAGTGGTGCGTCATCAGACATGTATTTCCAGAAGATGGGACAGTCGCTAAATAAAAATTCAGATAACGGTCTGCCATTATTTTTGTAGTGGAAGTAAACATCCATAAAATATAAATAAGGACTCTGGAAGTCTGATGCAATTTAACGGAAAGGTGACATTATCCTAAAGCTAAAATTTAGTTTAATTATGCACATTTAGTTGAATTCAGGAGTCGGATTTCCGTTGTTTTGCGTGTTTTATCGCCACTTGCTGTTGCTGATAGTGAGCATTGTTAAAGATTGAGTAACAATTATGAGATATTTAATCATTGCGTTTAAAATATACCTATCACATCAATCATCCATTCAATTAACTCCTTTTTCTTATTAACAATAATCCAAAATAATAGCGAAATTAATGTGTAAATTCGCAGGAATGGCTATTGTTACGGGTAACTTAAAGGTATAGAGTTTTCGCCCTGCCAGGGAGGTCCGCCTCTCTGGCTAAAAAGATATGACTCTCAACGCGCTCTTTTTGTGAGTTTATATATTGCATATACAGGTTAATGAAATGACGCCACGATTACAGTTCATAATTTCATTTATTATCTTTATTCTTAGCCCGATGTGTCTGTTCATAGGCTATAAAAAAACAGACAAAGAGATGAATGACACTGAGCAAAAAATCAATATCCTGATAAAGAAAAATGCGCTAATCGAGGCGATAGGCGAGGATTTCCTGTACTCTTCCACCCCCAATCCCAATCAGGGGGGGAAGTTGCGCGCTACCTATCAACACTATATCACTGCGCTTAAGAGCAGTGCGCTGCCTGCGTCTATCGTTAGCCCTGAACTTGATAAAACGAAGGCGATGATGCTGGCCGCGAGCCGGCATGATATCGCTAAAATGAGGACGTACTTTGCAACGGATACCTTTGCCAGGGAAATTCAATCTGTTAACCAGCGCTCTACCCGCAGAACGACCTGGATTAAGCTATCACTGCTGCTTTGCCTCCCGCTGTTAATTTCCCTGGTGCGGACGGTTTATCATTATTACCTCACCACCCGGTTCAAGTTACTGGCAAAGGATTATTATCGGGACTCGCTGACCAAAGTGTATAACCGGAATTATCTGGACGTGGCGTTGAAATCGCACCAGTCGTCACATCTGCTCATCGTAGACGTTGATGATTTCAAACGGGTCAATGATAAATATGGCCACTACACGGGAGATGTGGTTCTGGCGGAAATTGCCCGCAATATCTCTCAGTCCGTCAGGAGTCATGACATTGTCATTCGGTTTGGCGGCGATGAGTTCCTGGTCATGCTGCATGACACCACGCTCGAAGAAGCCAAAAAGATCGCGCGCAGAATCGCCAGGCCGGAAAAAAAGACGCTGATGGTGAACCGGGAAGAAATCACCCTGCCGACCGTTTCTATCGGTATGGCTAACTTTAATGATTCATTCGTCAACAGTTTTAATTTAGCCGATAAAGCTATCTATAAAATGAAAAATAATGGCAAGGGAGGGGTATATCATGAGTAATGCGTTTAACGCCAGGATCTATCCTCTGACATTGTTGCATACCATTCTGCTGTTTTTAGCGATCACCTTCGCGACGGTTTTCTGCACCGTGTTCTTTATGCTCAAACATGCCAGTCAGGACATACTGAACACCATGAGCGATAAGATCATCAGCTCAAAGGGGGAAACGATAAAAAATACCATCAATTACTATATTGATACCCCGCGTCAGGTGAATTCCATTATTACGCATGCGCTGCAAAAGAATACCCGCGAGCATGTCGATCTGGTGAAGGTCCGTTCCGAACTGCTCAACGTCATGGAAACTGTTTTTGCAGATAACTATTACTTAAGCTCAACGGCATTTGGATCGGTTGAGGGCGACTATGTCGGTATCGCCAGGGAGTTAAGCGCACAAAACAAAGAATACCTGACGCAAAAGTCAAAAAGCACGGGTAATAACCTGACTTTTTATAGCGGCACCTCGGAAGCCTCAGGCATTGATGATGTGATTTCAGGCTATGATATGTTTCAGCGGCCGTGGTATGCCCAGGTGTATAAAGAGAAAAAATCGTCCTGGACCAATGCCTACCGCGACATGAACTCGACCAGCGCGGTAAGTATCTCTTACAGTTCACCCACCTACGATCTCAACGGGAAGTTCATCGGTGTGGTTTCAAGCGATCTTCGCTTAACGGAGCTCAATAAGTCTCTTGAGAAGATCAAACCCTTTGACGGCAGTATCCTGATCGTGGTGAATGAAAATAATCAGATTGTGGCCGCCTCTGACAGCTCTTTAACCCGGGGAGACAAACATGGGCGATTAACCGATCAGCACGGTTTTGATATCCCCTATTTGAAGGACTCCTCCCTGCCGGTGGTAAAAAAGGTAGGGCAGTTAATTGACCATAAACTACCGGCGCGTGTATCACGTATCAGTGTAAACGATTCGCAGTATTTTGTTCTGGTACTGCCATTAATGGATAATAACCATCTGTTGAACTGGAAAAGCGTGATTATTGTTCCTGAGAAAATCATGCTTAAAGAGCTGGAGAACTTTAAATACCTCGGCTTTTTAGGCTTGTTCGGGATATTTTCGCTGGGGTTAATACTCATACTCGTTGTGGTATCAAAAGTGATATCCCCGCTTCGCGCGATATTAAATAAAACAGATGAACTTACCAGCTACCGCTGGACGTTACCGGAAGATAAGTGGGTTTTTCCCGAAATTGCCCAGCTTGAGCAATCCTTCTGGAAGCTGTCTCGTCACCTGGCGAAAAGTTTCGACGCGCTTGAAAAGCAAATCAACCTGGATGCCACCACGGGACTGCTCACGCGTGCAGGCTTAACCAGTAAAGAGGAAACCTTTGCGCAAAGGAATCTCCTGGCGGTTATCAGTGTTGATAATATGAACGCGATTACAAACTCCCTTGGATATGAGTATGGCAATGAATTTATCCGGGCGTTTATCGATAAAATGCAAACGACTTTTCCTCAGGGTACCCTGATATGTCGCGATGCGGTCGATAAATTCATTGCCATTTTCCCCGGGATGCATCAACACGCTGATGTGGAATGGTATCAACAGCTCATCACCAACCTGTTTACTGATAAATACCACCCGAAGGAGTCCCTGCCTAAGAAGTTTGTTTTTACCGGTTATGCGGGGGCTGTCCTGAGCCGGGTGACGAAAAGTACGCTGACGGAAGCGATAATGAACGCCGGGATTGCGCTCGAATACGCCCGTAAAAGCACGACCTGTCATGCCATGCTGTTTACAGAGTCCATGCACGCTCAGGAAGTCTATAACCTTCAGTTACATGAAAACTTAAGCCGGGGCATCTATAACCAGGAGTTCCATCTGGTTCTGCAGCCTATTGTCGATCTCAGCACCGGGCAATGCACTGAGGGCGAGTGCCTGATACGCTGGCATTCCAAAGAGATGGGGATTGTGCCGCCTGACAGGTTTATCGCGCTTGCGGAAGAGACGGGATTAATATTGCCTTTAGGTAACTGGATTATTGAGCGCGCCTGCCTTGAGCTGGCGGATCTGATTACGCGTGGCGCGTCAGACGATTTTAAACTGCATATTAATATTTCCGCCAGACAGCTGCTGAGCGCGGATTTCGCCTGGTTTTTACTGGACGCCATTAAATCAAACGGTTTGAAGAACCAAAATATTTGCATCGAAATCACCGAAACGGTACTGCTTCAGGAAATTGAGCGTACCCGGAAAACGTTGCAGTATCTTCGCCGACACGGCATCACTGTGGCTATCGATGATTTCGGCTCAGGCTTTTCCAGCCTCTCTTACCTGAATATTTTACCGTTTGACGCGGTGAAGATAGATCGTACCTTTACGGCGGGTGTGTTAACCGATCAAAAATGCGAGTCAATTATCTCCTCTATCGTGACGTTAACCAACGGGTTTTCCGTTCCGCTTATCGCTGAAGGCATTGAAGATGACGCTACACGGTTGAAATTAATTGACCTGGGGTGCATGAAAGCGCAGGGCTATTATTTTAAAAAACCCGCGCCGTTCAGCGACTTTGTATGCAGTAACGGCAACATTATCTTATAAAATTTTTTGCTTCTGAGTGGTTCAGGGGCGCATTACGTAACGGGAAATAACATGAGATTTGTGTGTTTGATCGTCTTCGCCACGATCCTGACGGCATGCGGCGTGCTGCATCCCTTCGGCAATTCCGCGGTGTATCAATCCTATTACGCATCTGCAGAAACGGGGCTGGAGGGGCACTATATCTGTATGCGAAATCTGCTTAGCGCCGCGGGGTATGAGGTGGAAACCATTATTCCCGAGCGGGACAGCCCTAACTTTTTTGATATTGAGAAAGGGGGCGAGCGGATTGCGCAGATAGATATGTATCAGCTGACGGGGGAGAAGGGGATTAGCATCACCCTGATTGCGGGGTCGAAACAGACCAGCGCGGACATTGACCGGACGATCGCCTCGTGCGTTAACGATTAAGCGGTAACAGGGGCCTGCGTTAGCAAGCCCCTCGGCACGTTACCGGCGCACCGGTGCGCCGTTCGCCACATAATAGGCTGCCGTGCTTTTCGCCAGCGGCTCGCGCCCGCGGATCGCATCGGCAATTTTCTCGCCAATCATAATGGTGGTGGCGTTCAGGTTGCCGGTGATGATTTGCGGCATGATCGACGCATCCACCACGCGTAACCCTTCCAGCCCGTGAACACGGCCTTCGCCATCTACCACCGCCATCTCGTCGTAGCCCATCTTGCAGGTGCCGCACGGGTGGAAGGCGGTTTCAGCGTGGTTACGCACGAACTCGTCCAGCTGCTCGTCGGTCTGGCACTCCACGCCCGGGCTGATTTCCCGGCCACGGTATTTGTCCAGCGCGGGCTGGTGCATGATCTCGCGGGTGATGCGGATCGCGTCGCGAAACTCCTGCCAGTCCTGTTCGTGGGACATGTAGTTAAACAGGATCGCCGGATGCTGATGCGGGTCGCGGGATTTGATCCGCACGTGCCCGCGGCTCGGCGAGCGCATGGAGCCGACGTGACACTGGAAACCGTGCTCTTTCACCGCGTTCGAGCCGTTGTAGTTAATCGCCACCGGCAGGAAGTGGTACTGAATATTCGGCCACGCGAACTCCTCGCGGCTGCGGATAAACCCGCCCGCTTCGAAGTGGTTGCTTGCGCCCACGCCGGTGCCGCCAAACAGCCACTCCGCGCCAATTTTCGGCTGGTTCCACCACTGCAGGGCAGGGTAGAGGGAGACCGGCTCTTTGCACTCGTACTGGAGATACATCTCCAGGTGATCCTGCAGGTTCTCACCCACGCCGGGTAAGTCATGCACCAGCGGAATGTCGAACTGCTTCAGGAGTTCAGCGTTGCCCACGCCGGAACGCTGAAGGATCTGCGGAGAGGCAATCGCCCCCGCGCACAGCAGCACTTCTTTGTTCGCCGTTGCTTTCGACGGGATAGTGCTTTCGCCCTCCAGCCACTCGACGCCCACCGCACGTTTGCCGTCAAAGATAATGTGATCGGTCATGGCGTGAGTACGGATGGTCAGGTTCGGGCGCGGTTTCGCCTGGTCCAGATAGCCGCGTGCCGTGCTGGCGCGTCGGCCCTGCGGCGTGACGGTGCGATCCATCGGCCCGAAGCCTTCCTGCTGGTAGCCATTGAGATCGTCGGTGCGCGGATAACCCGCCTGCACGCCCGCTTCCACCATCGCCTCAAACAGCGGGTTCACGCCCGGTTTGGAGGTGGTAACGCTCACCGGACCGTCGCCGCCGTGGTAGTCATTCGGCCCCACGTCGCGCGTCTCCGCCTTGCGGTAGTAGGGCAGGCAGTTGAGATAGCTCCAGTGCTCCAGCCCGGCTTCCTTCGCCCAGTTATCCAGATCCATGGCGTTACCGCGCACGTAGCACATGCCGTTGATCAGCGATGAGCCGCCCAGCCCTTTACCGCGTCCGCACTCCATGCGGCGGTTGTTCATATACGGTTCTGGCTCGGTTTCATACGCCCAGTTGTAGCGCTTGCCCTGCAGCGGAAACGCCAGCGCGGCGGGCATCTGGGTGCGGAAGTCAAAACGGTAATCCGGGCCGCCCGCTTCAAGCAGCAGTACGGTGGTGTTCGGATCTTCAGTCAGTCGTGTTGCCAGCACGTTGCCGGCAGAGCCGGCTCCAATAATGATGTAGTCAAATTGCAAATAAACCTCCCGGTTAAAATATGGACTGGAATTTACCCATCTCAACCTGGATGGACTTCACCTGGGTATAGCTCTGGAGCGTCATCACCCCGTTCTCGCGGCCAATGCCGGAGTGTTTATAGCCGCCGACCGGCATCTCCGCAGCGGATTCACCCCAGGTGTTGATCCAGCAGATGCCCGCTTCGAGCTGGTGGATTGCACCGTGGGCGCGGTTCAGATCGGCGGTGACGATGCCCGCCGCCAGGCCGTAGTCGGTGTCGTTGGCGCGACGAATGGCTTCTTCGTCAGTGTGATAGGTGAGAATGGACATCACCGGCCCGAAGATCTCCTCGCGCACGATGGTCATCTCGTCGGTGCAGTCGGTGAACACGGTCGGGGCCACCCACGCGCCGTTGTCAAAGCCTTCACCTTTCAGCACGTCGCCGCCGCACAGTACGCGCGCGCCTTCCTCTTTGCCTTTGGCGATGTAGCGCAGCACGTTGTTGCGGTGCGGGAAGCTGACCAGCGGGCCAAAGTTGGTGTTTTCATCGAACAGATCGCCCGCACGGATGCGACCCACGCGCTCGACAATTTTCTGCTCAAATGCGGCTTTGTATTTCGCAGGCACAAACACGCGGGTGCCGTTGGTGCACACCTGGCCGGAGCTGAAGAAGTTGGCCATCATGGCGATGTCTGCCGCGAGATCGAGATCCGCATCGTCGAAAATAATCAGCGGTGATTTGCCGCCCAACTCCATCGTCACCTCTTTCAGGGACGAGGCCGCCGAGTTTGCCATCACCTTTTTGCCGCTGGCGACGCCGCCGGTAAAGGAGACCTTCGCGATGCCCGGATGTTCGGTCAGGAACTGGCCGGTTTCTGCCCCGACGCCCGGCAGGACGTTAAACACGCCGTCCGGCAGGCCAGCCTCGGTGTAAATTTCGGCAAGCTTCAGGGCGGTGAGCGGGGTGACCTCGCTCGGTTTGAAGATCATCGCGTTGCCCGCCGCCAGCGCCGGCGCGGATTTCCACAGGGCGATCTGGATCGGGTAGTTCCACGCGCCGATCCCCGCCACCACGCCTAACGGCTCGCGACGGGTGTAAACGAACGAGGTGTCACGCAGTGGGATCTGGCTGCCTTCCAGCGCCGGGATCAACCCCGCGTAGTACTCCAGCACGTCCGCACCGGTGACGATGTCCACAGTGCTGGTTTCAGAAAACGCTTTACCGGTATCCAGCGTTTCGAGTTTTGCCAACTCGTCGTTACGCTCGCGCAAGATCTCCACGGCGCGGCGCAAAATGCGCGAACGCTCCATAGCGGTCATCGCCGCCCAGATCTTTTGCCCGCGCTGTGCGCTTTCTACCGCGCGATCGACATCCTCGCGACCTGCGGCCTGCACCGTCGCCAGGACGTCACCATTGGCCGGGTTGATGGTCTCGAAGGTGCGACCGCTGGTGGCGGATGTATAACCACCATTGATATAAAGCTGCTGTTCTGCCATTCGGGACATACTTTCTCCTCGGTTAATCGGTCGGTAAATGCTGGCTGATAAAGTGGCTGGTGAGCGACTGGGCCAGGGTTTTATCCAGCGGTTTGCCGCTGAGGGCAGCGCGTAGCCACAGCCCGTCGATCAGGGCCGCCAGCCCGTAGCCTGCCTCCTGCGCCTGGTCACGCGGCAGTTCACGACGAAACTCGTACACCAGGTTCGACAGCAGGCGGCGGCTGCTCACCTGCTGCAATCGGTAAAGCATCGGCTGGTGCATGCTGCTCGCCCAGAAGGCCAGCCAGGCTTTCATTGCTGCGCTGCTGACCTGGGTTTCATCGAAGTTGCCGCTGACAATTGCCTGCAAACGCTGTTCGGCGCTGCCGTGCGGCAAGGCGTGCAGGCGGTTCAGCACCGCGTCGCGCAGCTGGCCCGTGATGTCGCGCATGGTCGCTTCCAGCAGGCCGTTTTTGTCTTTGAAGTAGTGGCTGATGATCCCCGTGGATACCCCCGCCCGGCGGGCGATCTGCGCCACGGTGGCGTCGTGCATTCCCACTTCATTAATTGCTTCCAGCGTGGCGTCGATCAGCTGCCTGCGCCGGATCGGCTGCATCCCCAGTTTGGGCATTTTTGCCACTCCATTCATCAGCGTTGGTAATACATTAAAGCGGTTTTTGATTGGACGTTCAATATAAAATGTGTCTTAATTGTTGCGGATTTGGATTTCAATAGTTACAAAAACAGTGGGGATACTGGATGACAGACCTTTCACAGGACAGAGAAAAAGACAAAATCAACCCGGTCGTTTTTTATACTTCCGCCGGGCTGATTTTGTTGTTTTCCCTGACGACGATCTTCTTTCGTGATTTTTCTGCCGAGTGGATCGGGCGCACCCTCAACTGGGTGTCGAAAACCTTCGGCTGGTACTATCTGCTGGCGGCGACGCTCTATATCGTCTTCGTGGTGTGCATTGCCTGCTCGCGCTTCGGTTCGGTGAAGCTCGGGCCAGAGCAGTCAAAGCCCGAATTTAGCCTGCTGAGCTGGGCCGCCATGCTGTTTGCTGCAGGCATCGGTATCGATTTGATGTTCTTCTCGGTGGCCGAGCCGGTGACACAGTATATGCAGCCGCCGGAAGGGGCGGGGCAGACCATTGAGGCCGCGCGCCAGGCGATGGTCTGGACGCTGTTCCACTACGGCCTGACCGGCTGGTCGATGTACGCCCTGATGGGGATGGCGCTCGGATACTTTAGCTATCGTTATAATTTGCCCCTGACCATCCGCTCTGCGCTCTATCCCATTTTCGGCAAAAAAATTAACGGGCCGATTGGGCATACCGTGGATATCGCGGCGGTGATCGGTACCATCTTCGGCATCGCCACCACGCTGGGGATTGGCGTGGTGCAGCTCAACTACGGGCTGAGCGTGCTGTTTGATATCCCGGATTCGATGGCGGCCAAAGCGGCGCTGATTGCACTGTCGGTGATTATCGCCACCATTTCGGTTACCTCCGGCGTGGATAAAGGGATCCGCGTGCTCTCCGAGCTGAACGTCGCGCTGGCGCTGGGGCTGATACTGTTCGTGCTGTTTATGGGCGACACCTCATTCCTGCTCAACGCGCTGGTGCTTAACGTCGGCGATTACGTGAACCGCTTTATGGGCATGACGCTGAACAGCTTCGCCTTTGACCGCCCGGTGGAGTGGATGAACAGCTGGACGCTGTTCTTCTGGGCGTGGTGGGTGGCCTGGTCGCCGTTTGTCGGCCTGTTCCTGGCGCGTATTTCGCGCGGGCGCACCATCCGCCAGTTCGTGCTGGGAACGTTGATTATCCCGTTCACCTTTACGCTGCTGTGGCTGTCGGTGTTCGGCAACAGCGCGCTGCACGAGATTATTCACGGCGACGCGGCCTTTGCCCAGGAGGCGATGGCGCACCCGGAGCGCGGCTTCTACAGCCTGCTGGCTCAGTATCCGGCGTTTACCTTTAGCGCCTCCGTGGCGACCATTACCGGCCTGCTGTTCTACGTCACCTCGGCGGATTCCGGCGCGCTGGTGCTGGGGAACTTCACCTCGAAGCTGAAGGACATCAACAGCGACGCGCCAAACTGGATCCGCATCTTCTGGTCGGTCGCCATTGGCCTGCTGACGCTCGGCATGCTGATGACCAACGGTATTTCCGCCCTGCAGAACACCACGGTGATTATGGGGCTGCCGTTCAGCTTTGTTATCTTCTTCGTGATGGCCGGGCTGTACAAATCGCTGAAGGTGGAAGACTACCGCCGCGAAAGCGCCAGCCGCGACACCGCCCCGCGCCCGATGGGCTCGCAGGACCGCCTGAGCTGGAAAAAACGCCTGTCGCGCCTGATGAACTACCCCGGCACGCGTTACACCAAACAGATGATGGAGACGGTCTGCTTCCCGGCAATGGAAGAGGTGGCCCAGGAGCTGAAGCTGCGCGGCGCGCACGTCGAGCTGAAAAGCCTGCCGCCGGAAGAGGGCGAAACCCTGGGGCACCTGGATCTGCTGGTGCATATGGGCGACGAGCAGAACTTTGTCTACCAGATTTGGCCGCAGCAGTATTCCGTGCCTGGGTTTACCTATCGCGCACGTAGCGGGAAATCGACCTACTACCGGCTTGAGACGTTCCTGCTGGAAGGCAGTCAGGGCAATGACCTGATGGATTACAGCAAGGAGCAGGTGATTACAGACATTCTGGATCAGTATGAACGGCACCTGAACTTTATCCACCTGCACAGGGAAGCGCCGGGAAATAGCGTGATGTTCCCGGATGTGTGAGGAGTGAAATGAAGTGAAAATGCGGGGCCGAGGTGATACCACGTTGGCCCCGTTTTTATGCATATTCATATGCGACAAATGGGTTCGACGTGTAACCCGTAGCGCTTATGCCGGGTGTCGACGATGCCTTACCCGGCCTACAATCCACTCAGAGAAGCAGAATAATACTCAATGAGGTTTTCTTGTCGCGAGTTTTTTACCCGAAAGTCGAATATATTTCTGCTTTCCGGGTACCTGGCGCTGTATCCTAATAGAGAGATATTGCGTCTTCAAAATAATTAGCGCGGATTTTATTAATTATGGCGTGCTTTCTTCTTTCTGCGCGGGTTTCATCCATGCATCCCCATAAAGGATATTCCCTTTTACATAATTCCATTGAATACTTCGGAATCGTAGTCCTACCACTTCATGCATATTCGGCGCTGAGCTGCCGGGGTAATAGACATGTGTGAAATCCAGAGATGAGATCACCACGCTGTCAAGCGTAATGGTGTAGATCTCTCTTTCTGCTCCCGCTTCAACAATTTCATAATATTTGATAATGGCTTTTTGCAGACGTTTGCCCTCGCAAGCAGCAACGGCAAGATAGGGGCTGACTTTATCTAATTGCTTATGCAGAGTAAACGGTCCGTGCTGCCGTGTTCCGGTCATATTGCCGGTATGACTGTCGACTGCCCGCTTTATGCCGTAACTGCTGTTCATGATCTCGATAGCGCCTTCACGGCCTGGCATCATGCAGTCGCCCCGGACAAGCATTCCATTCTCATCGTAGAGAAATAAGTAAGCGGGTAAAGACATTACAATCCTCCTAAATTAGTAAGTTGGCCATCATTATCAATAAAGAATTCATGATGATAATTTTTATTATTTAAACCATAGCTAATAACATAGGTATAGCCATACGCCCAATTCACCTTTATGCAACTATCAGGATAAGACAAATTTAGTATATTACGACCCGAACTATCGATATTAGTGATATCAGGGCCTTTGCTGGAATCAATAGTGTAATAGTTCACGACATCTTTTTTATCAATACTAAAACATATATGGTCGCCGTCAATAAAAGTAGCTCTGGGGTGAGATAAAGACGGGCTACCAGGACACCCCGTCAGGATAATAACTAATGGGAAAATGAGTGTAATAGTTTTCATCCTGGAAATCCTTTTAAAACTGTTTTATATTTTTGCAGGAGAGAATAAACGGGTTCATTCGAATTAATATCTCGATATTTTGGCAGGAATTTATACTTTTCAAACCCATAAAATTGTAATAACCAGTAGTCACTTACGATCGATGCTTGCTGTTCTAATCCGTAATGCAATAGATCGACTTTATCTAAGCTGTAGGAGTAGTCAGCAACACCAGAGAATAATCCCCTTGTTCTGACAAACATCCCTTTTTGGGCTTGCCAGACATGCATCATTTCATGCATGAAGAGATGTTTTTTATCTAGCAGTGTTTCTAATGAAAAATCTGGGGAATAGGTGTCTTCTCTAAACCACATTTCACCGTTGGGAGTCATCGCTACGTTTACAGGTTGCAAATTAAAGGGAAGATAACTTTCCCTGTGCACCCACACCAGATGATAAAGGATGCTGTAACCATAAAGCGTCTTCGCGAGGGCGATTTCACCAATCGTGAGCTGTCGGACCCCTCCCGGGTTAATCGGCGTTCCCGATGTGGGGTAAATCCTTTCGTTAACAGGCATGCCAAATCCCTTTATTTTTTATGGGTATTGGCTGTAAATCTTACTCCGGAGTGAGAGAGAAAAAAGAACGCACTATTCCTAAAACTACCCACTGACAGCCATCGCTGACATAACTTTAATGATAACCATTTTCATTTAAATATAGCCTGTGCTATACAATATAGCACGGGCTAATTATGCTTTGATTTTAACCATATCAGGAGACGTCTGCGATGCACCCACTGCAAGGATTGAAAAGACTGCTGCTTGGCGCGCTGTTTACCGCCGTGACCACCACTGGCGCGGTAGCGGCTGAAAAGTTCCAGGTCATCACCACCTTTACCGTTATCGCTGATATGGCGAAAAACGTGGCAGGGGACGCCGCAGAGGTCACCTCTATCACCAAACCGGGCGCGGAAATCCATGAGTATCAGCCGACGCCGGGCGACATCAAGCGCGCTCAGAAGGCGCAGCTAATCCTCTCTAACGGCATGAACCTTGAACTGTGGTTTAAGCGCTTCTATCAGCACCTCAACGGTGTGCCGGAGGTGGAGGTGACGAAAGGCATTACGCCGATGGGCATTACCGAAGGGCCGTATAATGGTAAACCGAACCCACATGCGTGGATGTCACCCGATAATGCGCTGATCTACGTCGATAATATCCGCGACGCGCTGGCGAAATACGATCCGGCTAACGCCGATATCTATGCCCGCAACGCCGAGGCCTACAAGCAGAAAATCACCCACACCCTTGAGCCGCTGCGCAAGCAGGTGGCGGAGATCCCGCAAGACAAGCGCTGGATGGTGACCAGCGAAGGGGCGTTCTCCTATCTCGCCCGGGATCTGGGGCTGAAGGAGCTGTATCTCTGGCCGATCAACGCCGATCAGCAGGGCACGCCTCAGCAGGTGCGTAAGGTCATCGACAGCGTTAAGACGTATCACATTCCGGCGATATTCAGCGAAAGCACCGTCTCCGACAAGCCTGCACGGCAGGTGGCGCGCGAAACGGGTATCCACTACGGCGGCGTGCTGTACGTGGACTCCCTGAGCGCGGAAAACGGCCCGGTACCCACCTATCTTGATCTGCTGAACGTCACCACCCGCACCCTGGTACAGGGCATCCGCGACGGCATGAAGGAGTAACTATGCACGAGGGGATTGTCGTAAAGGACGTCACCGTCACCTACCGCAACGGCCACACTGCGCTGCGCGAAGCGTCGTTCAGCGTGCCGGGCGGGTCGATTGCCGCCCTGGTCGGGGTGAACGGGTCCGGTAAATCGACGCTGTTCAAGGCGGTGATGGGCTTTGTGCGCGCCACGGGTACGATTTCCATTCTCGGGATGCCGCCCTCGCTGGCGCTGCGCAAGAATCTGGTGGCCTATGTTCCGCAATCCGAGGAGGTCGACTGGTCATTTCCGGTGCTGGTTGAGGACGTGGTGATGATGGGGCGCTACGGCCACATGGGGTTTATGCGCCGTCCCAAAGAGAACGACCGGCGCATCGTGGCGCAGGCGCTGGAGCGTGTCGATATGCTCGATCTGCGCCACCGGCAGATTGGTGAGCTGTCCGGCGGGCAGAAGAAACGTATCTTCCTGGCGCGCGCCATCGCCCAGCAGGGGGAGGTGATCCTGCTCGACGAGCCGTTTACCGGCGTGGACGTCAAAACCGAGGCTAAAATCATCGACCTGCTCCGCGAGCTTCGCGACGAGGGCAAAACCCTGCTGGTGTCGGCCCACAACCTTGGGTCCGTGACCGAATTCTGCGATTACACGGTGATGGTCAAAGGCACCGTGCTGGCGAGCGGCCCGACGGAAACCACCTTCACCGCAGAGAACCTTGAACGCGCGTTTAGCGGCGTGCTGCGCCACGTGGTATTGAGCGGCTCGGAGGAGCGCATCATCACCGATGACGAGCGGCCCTTTGTCACGCACCGCCGGGAGGGAGCATGAACGCGCTGCTGGAACCGTTTGGCTATGAGTACATGCTCAACGCGATGTGGGTCTCGGCGATGGTGGGCGGGCTATGCGCGTTTCTCTCGTGCTACCTGATGCTCAAAGGCTGGTCGCTGATCGGCGATGCGCTGTCGCACTCGATTGTGCCGGGCGTTGCGGGAGCGTATATGCTCGGGCTGCCGTTTTCGCTCGGGGCGTTTTTATCCGGTGGGCTGGCGGCGGGCAGTATGCTGTTTCTTAACCAGCGCAGCCGCTTGAAGGAGGATGCGATAATTGGCCTGATCTTCTCCTCCTTCTTCGGGCTGGGGCTGTTTATGGTGTCGCTGAACCCCACCTCCGTGAACATCCAGACTATCGTGCTGGGCAATATTCTCGCCATCGCGCCGGAAGATATCCTCCAGCTGTCGATCATCGGCGTGGTATCGATGCTGGTCCTGCTGTTCAAATGGAAGGATCTGATGGTCACCTTTTTCGATGAGAACCACGCGCGGGCGATCGGCCTGCGTCCGGAACGGCTGAAGATTTTGTTCTTCACGCTGCTGGCGGTCTCGACAGTGGCGGCGCTGCAAACCGTCGGTGCATTCCTGGTTATCTGCCTGGTGGTGACGCCCGGCGCGACGGCGTGGCTGCTCACGGACCGTTTCCCGCGGCTGCTGATGATTGCGGTTGCCATCGGGAGTATCACCAGCTTCCTCGGCGCGTGGGCGAGCTATTATCTCGACGGCGCGACCGGCGGCATTATCGTGGTGGCGCAGACCCTGCTGTTTCTGCTGGCGTTTGTCTTTGCGCCGAAGCACGGCGTACTGGCTAACCGCCGACGGGCGCTTGCGGCGCTGGAGGTGCAGCCATGATGACCCTGTTACTGGAACCCTTCCAGTTTGCGTTTATGAACAACGCATTGCTGATTTCGCTGATGGTCGCCGTTCCCTGCGCGCTGCTGTCAGTATTCCTGGTGCTGAAGGGCTGGGCGCTGATGGGAGATGCCATGAGCCACGCGGTCTTCCCCGGCGTGGTGCTGGCGTGGATGGCCGGTCTGCCACTGGCGGTCGGGGCTTTTGTCGCCGGGCTGTTCTGCGCGGTGGCAACGGGTTATCTCAAGGACAACAGCCGCATCAAGCAGGACACCGTGATGGGCATCGTCTTTTCCGGTATGTTCGCCGCCGGGCTGATTTTGTACATAGCCGTGAAGCCGGAAGTGCACCTCGACCATATTCTGTTTGGCGATATGCTGGGCATTAACGGGGCGGACATGCTGCAAAGCGGCATCGTCGCCGCGCTCATCGCGCTGGTTATCGGCGTGAAGTGGCGGGAGTTTCTGCTGTTTTGCTTTGATTATCAGCAGGCGCAGGCCAGCGGATTACGCACGCGCTGGCTGCACTACGGCCTGCTGTGCATGGTTTCGCTGACCATTGTCGCCACGCTGAAAGCGGTGGGGATCATCCTGTCGATTTCACTGCTGATTGCCCCGGGGGCGATTGCGGTGCTGCTCACCCGACGCTTCCACGTCGCACTGCTGGTGGCAGTGGCGGTCTCCGGGCTGGTGTCGGTCTGCGGGGTATATCTCTCGTTCTTTCTCGACAGCGCGCCCGCGCCGACCATCGTGGTGCTGTTCGCGCTGGTCTTTATTGTCACCTTTGCGGCAACCAGCGTTAGCGCGAAGCGGCGGGAACGGGCGGGAGCAGTGTGATCAGCGTGTTGCCGTCGCGCAGCCAGTACAGCGTGAAGGCATCATCCTGCGCAAACCCGGCCAGCGGGCGGGTCAGCGCCAGCGTCAGACTCGTCTCGTCGAGCGCCGTGACGCGGGCGCTGTCAAAGCCCATCATCGCGTGAACCTGTGAAAACAGCGCCTTAAAGAGGCTCTCTTTGGCGCTAAACGCCAGCGTCAGCGCCTGCGCAAACGGCAGGGCGGCGTGGCGCAGCAACGCGTCCTCGGCGGGACTCACTATCCCGTCTTTGATCTCCTCCGCTTCGTCATCCGCGAGGATGATTTCCCCGTCGATACCCGTTAGCCCGCTTTGCGTGACAACGGCCAGCGCCCGCGTGGCCGTATGACTGATGCTGCCCGTCACGCCGACAGGCCACAGCGGCTCCCCGCTGCTGCCGATAGCCGGTATGGATGTGATGCCGTAGTCCCGCAGGGCATGGGCGGCGGCGAGGCGGCCGGCCAGGTGTTCGGCTTTCCGTTTGGGCGCGGCGTGAGCCAGCGTATCGTGATGGGGAAGCCAGAGAAGATCGGCGTCGGTGACGGTTGCAGGGTTGAAGATGATTTGATGGACCGCGTGTCCGGCAAGACGAAATGTGGAGTGGGTGGTGCGCATATTTTTGTCCTGACGTTGTGGAATAGTGCGGCCTGATGCCCTCACCCCGACCCTCTCCCACAGGGAGAGGGAGAAAAACGAAACCCCGCTCGCTCTATCAACTCCCTCTCCTCTTAGGGGAGAGGGTAGGGGTGAGGGGGAACATGCGGCCTGATAGCGCCACCCGGGCACTCTACCTCAAAAACAAGAGCAAAAATTAAAAACGGCAACCGAAGTTGCCGTTTTGCGTTCACCTTAGAAGTGCGTATTCACGCTCATGTACCAGGTTCGGCCTGGTTCATTATACGTATAGGCACCCGCCCCGTACATATACGCCCCGGTAGTGGCGTTGCCGGTAGTCTGGGCATTCCCCGCGCGCCACTGGCGCTTGTCGAACACGTTATCCACGCCGCCGGTCAGGCTGACGTTTTTGGTCACGTCCCAGGTCGCGCTCAGGCCAACAATGCTGTACGGGCTGACTTCGTCTTTCTCAGACCCGGTAACCGGCTGGCCCTTGTAGTTGTACTTCTTCGGCTGCTGCTTGCCGTACCAGGTGAAGGTCGACTGCAGGGAGACATCCTGACGCACCTGCCAGCTCAGCGTAGAGTTCAGCGTGTACTCCGGGATAATCGACAGACGGTCGCCGGTCTCTTTGTTCTTACTCTGCAGCATGTAGGTAATGTTGTTGGTCCAGTTGATCGTGTCGCTGACCGGCACGTTCAGGGAGCCTTCAAGACCTTCTACCACCGCTTTCGGCACGTTTTCCCACTGATAGATATCGGTGGTCACTTTGCTGGTGGATGTCTGGCCGATTGGTGCATAGCCCGCTTCAATCTTGTCGCGGTAGTCGTTGCGGAACCAGGTCACACCGGCCAGCCAGCCGTCGTGTTTCCACTCAAGGCCAATCTCTTTGTTGATGCTGGTCTCGGCTTTCAGATCGTCGTTACCCATCATGTAGCAGCCCACGCCGTCGGAACTTGCGTAGCAGCCCTGGCCTTTACTGTACAGCAGGTAGTTCGGGTTGGTCTGATACAGGCTCGGGGCTTTATAGGCGCGCGCGATACCCATCTTCAGGGTGAAGTCGTCGCCCAGACCTTGCGACAGGTTCAGGGACGGGCTCCAGTTGTTGCCAACGATGGTGTGATGGTCGAAGCGCAGCGCCGGGGTCAGCATGGTGCTGTCGGTCAGCTCCATGTTGTTCTCGGCAAACAGCGAGAAGATCTCCGCCGAGGAGTACGGGCTGCGATCGTCGCTCATGCCGGGAATGGTGCCGCCCTGCTGGGCCTGCGTATTAGAGGTCGAGTCCTTCATACGCTGCTGGTTCCACTCGGTGCCGAGCGTCAGGTTCTGGTTGACGAGGAAATCAATGGGCAGGTTGATCTCACTGTGCAGCATCACGTCGGCCAGGTCGGTGTCGGTGAATTTATTGCTGTTGAACAGACCTTCAAGGCCGCCCGCCAGGCCTTCGCCCAGACGCGAGTTGCGGGTGTGCTCGTACTGCGCCCAGTTGCTGGTGGTAATGCCGTTATCCCAGCCGCCGTTCCAGGTCACCGCGAAGTTCTGGCGATAAATACGGTTAGTCTCTTTACCGTAGTTTTTCTTCACCAGGCCGCTTGAGCTGTTGTCGTTGTTGGTGTTCTGGGTGTCGCCGGCGTAAAGGTTGTTCTGGCGGCTGTAGCCCGCCTCTAACTCCAGGGACTGCATAGGCGCAAAGTCCCAGCGCACCACGCCGTTGATGTCTTTGTTCTCGACCCCTTCACGGCCTGCCGGCAGCGTGTCGGCGTAGGCACCGGTACGGTCGGACTGATGGCCCTGGTTAATGTCCCATGCATCGGCCTGGGTTTTATCGAGGTTACCAAACATGCGGAAGCTGAAGTCGCCGCCCAGTGGGCCGCTCAGGCTGAAGTTGGTGCGCTTGGTAGACCCTTCGTCCTTGTGTTCCGGGGCGTTCAGGTAGGTGTTCCAGGAGCCATGCCACTGGTCATCGAATTTTTTGGTGATGATGTTCACCACGCCGCCTGCCGCACCGTTACCGTAGCGGGCTGCAGCCGGGCCGCGGATCACTTCGATACGTTCGATCATCTCTGGCGGCACCCAGCCGGTGTCACCGCGGGTATCGCGCTCGCCGCGCCAGCCGAGTCGGATCGAGTTGCGGCTGGTAACGGGCTTGCCGTCGATCAGGATCAGGGTGTTTTCCGGCCCCATGCCGCGAATGTCGATCTGACGGTTGTTGCCGCGCTGGCCGCTGGTAGAGTTACCGGTCAGGTTGACGCCCGGCATGGTGCGGATGATTTCGGCGACGTCGCGAGCGGGCGGGTTTTTACGGATTTCATCAGCCGTGATGGTTGATACGCCGGGTGCCTGCAGGTTCTGCTCTGCGGCGGTGATCACCATCGTGTCTTCGTGCTGCGCGCTGGCGGCGGTGTCGTCAGCCAGCGCAGGCATCGCGACGCCGTAAATCCCTAAGTTGACCAGCAAGGCCAGGGAGTGAATCTTCTTATTCATTGTACGTCCTGCTTTTCGCGCCGCATCCCCTGGTCTCCGTTCCCGAAAGGGAGAGGAGGCGGCATGTTGTCACCCGCCATTGCGTAAGCAGCCCTGTCCTCGAGCGCACACAATTCGTGGCATGATTAATTTATGAGCGCGCTTCCCACAGCGCGGGCACTACGCTATTGCAAATGCAAATAGTTATCAATAATATTATCAATAATTTTTGTCTTACAACAAAAAATGACTCGTTAAACATGAGGTTATAGTGACGGCGTTAACAACGGGAAGTGAAGCCTGGTGGCAGTCGAAAACCGGGCCGGAGTGGGTCCGCGATGGAGAGAAGTATCGCGTCACGTTCTGGTGGCGCGATCCGGCGGGCACGCAGGCCACATCGGCGACGCAGCGCGTCTGGCTCTATATCACTGGCGTCACCGATCACCATCAAAATGCTCGTCCGCAGTCTCTCGAACGCCTTCCCGATACCGATGTCTGGCAGTGGCGGGGCGATTTCAGCCCCGAATGGCGCGGCAGCTACTGTTTTATCCCTTCTGATAACGAACACGATTTTGCCGATGCGGTGTTTGCAGGCGAACAGCCGGACCGCATGGCGCTGCGTGAAGGCTGGCGCAAGCTCCTCCCGCATGCGGTATCCGACCCGCTGAACCCGCAGAGCTGGCGCGGCGGGCGCGGTCACGCCGTCTCGGCGCTCGAAATGCCCGAGGCCCCGCTACAGCCGGGCTGGAACCATCCTGAAACGCCTTACACCCAGCCTGTTTGTATTGAATGGAATAGCGCGCGGCTGGGCAACTGCCGCCGTGTCTGGATTTTTACCACCGGTGACGCCAGCCCCGAACGCCCGCTGGCGGTGCTGCTCGACGGCCAGTTCTGGGCCGAAAGTATGCCCGTATGGCCTGCGCTGACGGCGCTTACCGCGGCACGCCAGCTGCCGCCTGCGGTTTACGTGCTGATCGACGTCATTGATACCGCGCACCGCAGCCGCGAACTGCCCTGCAACCCTGCGTTCTGGCTGGCCGTGCAGGAAGAGCTTCTCCCGCAGGTGAAAACCATGACGCCCTTCAGCGACCGTGCCGATCGTACCCTGGTGGCGGGGCAGAGCTTCGGCGGGCTTTCCTCCCTTTATGCGGGCCTGAACTGGCCGCAGCGGTTTGGCTGCGTGCTCAGCCAGTCCGGCTCCTTCTGGTGGCCGCACCGTGGCGCGCAGCAGGACGGACTGCTTATCGAACAACTCAAAGCGGGTGAAATAACCGCACACGGGCTGCGCATTGTCCTTGAGGCCGGGCGCAACGAGCCGCTTATCTTCCGCGCAAATCAGGCGATTTACGCCGAACTACAACACACACAGCAACCGGTTATCTGGCGTCAGGTTGACGGCGGACACGATGCGCTTTGCTGGCGCGGTGGGCTGACGCAGGGGCTCATGACCCTCTGGCAGCCGCTTATTCACTAACGGAGTCTGTATGGAATTCAGCAATCCTTTCGATAATCCGCAGGGACAGTTCGCCATTTTGCGTAACGACCAGGCGCAGTACAGCCTGTGGCCGCAGCAGTGCGATCTGCCCGCAGGCTGGCACGTGGTCTGCGAGCCGCAGTCTCAGGAAGCGTGCCAGCAGTGGCTGGCCGAACACTGGCAAACCCTTGTGCCGTCTCATTTTGCGAAGGAGAGCGCATGAACCGTCTTCCTCTCGTCGCCGCTCAGCCGGGCATCTGGATGGCAGAGCAGCTCTCCTCCCTGCCAAACGCCTGGAGCGTGGCGCACTACACCGAGCTTAAGGGCGATATCGACGCGCCGCTGCTGGCAAAAGCCATCGTCGAGGGCATGATGCAGGCCGATACCCTGCGCACGCGTTTCACCGAAGATAACGGCGAAGTGTGGCAATGGGTTGATGAATCGATGATTTTAGCGGAACCGTCCGTAGTGCGCGTCGGTTCGCATGACGAAGCCGTGGCGCTGATGGAGGCCGACCTTCAGCAAAACCTGCGCGTGGACGGCGGTCAGCCGCTGGCGTTTCATCAGCTGATTCAGGTAGGCGAGGGGCACTGGTACTGGTATCAGCGCTATCACCACTTAGTGGTGGATGGCTTCAGTTTCCCGGCCATTACCCGCCAGATCGCCGCGATTTATCGTGCCTGGAAAAACGGTGAAGCTACCCCAGCCTCGCCGTTCACGCCGTTTGCCGAGGTGGTGGAAGAGTATCAGCGCTATCGCGACAGCGACGCATATCAGCGCGACGGTGCCTTCTGGGCCGAACAGCGCAGGCAGCTGCCGTCTCCGGTCTCGCTTTCCGCCGCGCCGTTGCCGGGCCGCGCGGCCACCACCGATATTCTGCGACTGAAAATGGATGCTGACCGCCACGCGTTTAGCCAGCTTGCGCAGGCTGCAGGGCAGGTGCAGCGTACCGATCTGGCGCTTGCGCTGGTGGCCCTGTGGCTGGGCCGCCTGACCGGGCGACTGGACTACGCCGCCGGGTTTATCTTTATGCGCCGCATGGGATCCGCAGCGCTTACCGCCACCGGGCCGGTGCTCAACGTGCTGCCGCTGGCGGTAAATATCGATCCGCAGGCGCGCCTGCCGGAGCTGGCGCTGCGCCTGGCGAACCAGTTAAAAAAAATGCGCCGTCATCAGCGCTACGACGCCGAGCAGATCGTCCGCGACGCCGGGCGTGCGGCGGGAGACGAGGCGCTGTTTGGCCCGGTACTGAACGTCAAGGTGTTCGATTACCAGTTGAATATCGACGGCGTGGAGGCCACCACCCACACGCTGGCGACCGGCCCGGTTAACGACCTTGAACTGGCGCTGTTCCCGGACGAGCAGGGGGGGCTGAGCATTGAGATCCTCGCCAATAAACAGCGCTACGATGAGGCGACGCTTAAGCGCCACGTCGCGCGCCTGAACGCGATGCTGGCCCAGTTTGCGGCCAATCCGGACCTGCGCTGCGGTGAGGTCGAGACCGTTTCGGAACCAGAGTACGCACAGCTCGCGCGCATCAACGACACCGGGCATCACGTACCGGCAACCACGCTGGCAGCACTGGTCGCGGAGCAGGCGAGCAACACGCCGGACGCCCCGGCGCTGGCGGATGCGCACGTTGAACTGAGCTATCGCCAGATGCGCGAGCAGGTCGTCGCGCTGGCGAAACTGCTGCGTGAACGCGGCGTGAAGCCTGGCGACAGCGTGGCGGTGGCGCTGCCGCGCTCGGTGTTCCTGACCCTGGCGCTGCACGGCATCGTCGAAGCAGGCGCCGCATGGCTGCCGCTCGATACCGGCTATCCGGACGATCGCCTGCGGATGATGCTGGAGGACGCGAAGCCGTCGCTGTTGATTACCACCGACGAGCAGCTGGCGCGCTTTAGCGATCTGCCTATCGCCTCCTTTAGTTACAACACACTATTGCCGGGCACGGATGTTGAACCTCTGCGGCTGGCGACGCCGGAGCAGACCGCGTACATCATCTTTACCTCCGGTTCGACAGGCCGCCCGAAAGGGGTGATGGTGGGGCATACCGCCATCGTCAACCGCCTGATGTGGATGCAGGATCACTACCCGCTGACCGCGCGCGACGTGGTAGCGCAAAAAACGCCGTGCAGCTTTGACGTATCGGTGTGGGAGTTCTGGTGGCCGTTTATCGCCGGGGCGAAGCTGGTGATGGCCGAGCCGGACGCGCACCGCGATCCGCAGGCGATGCAGCGCTTTTTCGCGCGCTACGGCGTGACCACCACCCACTTTGTGCCGTCTATGCTGGCGGCGTTTGTCGCCTCGCTGACCCCGGAAACCGCTGGCTGCTGTAAAACGCTCGATAAGGTGTTCTGCAGCGGCGAAGCGCTGCCAGCCGGGCTGTGCCGCGAGTGGGAGCAGCTTACCCACGCGCCGCTGCATAACCTCTACGGCCCCACGGAAGCGGCGGTGGACGTAAGCTGGTATCCGGCGTTTGGCCCGGAACTGGCGGCGGTCGAGGGCAACAGCGTGCCGATTGGCTTCCCGGTCTGGAACACCGGCCTGCGTATTCTGGATGCGATGATGCGCCCGGTGCCGTTTGGCGTGGCGGGCGATCTCTATCTTACCGGCATCCAGCTGGCGCAGGGCTATCTTGGCCGCCCGGACCTCACCGCCAGCCGCTTTATTGCCGACCCGTTTGCCCCCGGCGAGCGGATGTACCGCACCGGCGACGTCGCCCGCTGGCTGGAGAACGGCGCGGTGGAATATTTGGGGCGCAGCGACGACCAACTGAAAATTCGCGGGCAGCGTATTGAGCTGGGCGAAATCGACCGCGCGATGCTGTCGCTGCCGGACGTAGCGCAGGCCGTGGCGCACGCCTGCGTGATCAACCAGGCGGCAGCCACGGGCGGCGATGCCCGTCAGCTGGTGGGCTACGTTGTTTCTGAATCCGGCCTGCCGCTGGATCGCGATGCGCTGCTGGCAGCGTTGAAAGCGCAACTGCCGCCGCACATGGTGCCGGTGGTGCTGCTGCAAATCAGCGCGCTGCCGTTAAGCGCCAACGGCAAGCTGGATCGCAAGGCGCTGCCGCTGCCGGATCTGACCCGTACCCCCTCTGGGCGCGCACCCGAAACGGCAACCGAAATCGCCGTTGCCGGGGCGTTCTCCGCGCTGCTGGGCTGCGAGGTGAAGGATATCGAGGCCGATTTCTTTGCCCTCGGCGGACACTCGCTGCTGGCGATGCGCCTGGCGGCACAGCTGAGCCGCACGTGTGAACGCAAGGTCACGCCGGGGCAGATCATGGTTGCCTCGACGGTCGGCAAGCTCAGCGAACTATTGGGATCGCAGATGAGCGACGAGCAGGCGCAGCGTCTGGGGTATGAAACCCTGCTGCCGCTGCGCGAAAGCGACGGTCCGACGCTGTTCTGCTTCCATCCGGCGTCCGGTTTTGCCTGGCAGTTCAGCGTGCTGGCGCGCTATCTCAGCCCGCGCTGGTCGATTATCGGCATTCAGTCCCCGCGCCCGAACGGGCCGATGCAGCAGTGTGCGGATCTGGACGGCGTAATTGAACATCATCTGAAGACGTTGCGTAAGCAGCAGCCGCACGGGCCGTACTACCTGTTTGGCTACTCGCTGGGCGGCACGCTGGCGCAGGGCATTGCCGCGCGCCTTAGCGAGCAAGGTGAAACGGTGGCGTTCCTCGGCCTGCTCGATACCTGGCCGCCGGAAACCCAGAACTGGGCGGAGAAAGAGGCCAACGGTCTGGATCCGGACGTGCTGGCTGAAATCGAGCGCGAGCGCCAGGCGTTTATTGCCGCGCAGCAGGGGCAAGGCTCCAGCGAGCTGTTTACCGCCATTGAAGGCAATTACGCCGATGCGGTGCGGCTGCTCACCACGGCGCACAGCTCGCGGTTTGACGGCAAAGCGACGCTGTTTGTCGCCGAGCGCACGCGAACGATGGATCCGCAGGTCGCCTGGGCACCGTGGGTGGGTGAGCTGGAGGTCTACAGCCAGGACTGCGCCCACGTGGATATCATTTCACCGCAGGCGTTTGAGGGGATAGGACCGGTGTTGAAGGGGATATTGGGGTAGAGCATATGCCCGGTGGCGCTGCGCTTACCGGGCCTACGGGGGCAAAATGTAGGCCGGGTAAGGCGAAGCCGCCACCCGGCGATTACCGCCGACCCAGCGGCACCACCAGCGGCGTACCCGCCACCGGATCCTCAATAATCATGCAGCGCATGCCGTAGATCCGAGCGATCAGATCCGGCGTCACAATCTCTTTCGGCGCGCCCTGCGCCACGATCTCGCCGTCGCGCAGCGCAATCAGGTGCGTGGCGTAGCGGCATGCCTGATTCAGGTCGTGCAGCACCGCCGCCAGGGTATAACCCTGCGTGCGGTTCAGGTCGCTCAACAGCTCCAGCAGGTCAATCTGATGGCTGATATCCAGCCACGTCGTCGGTTCGTCCAGCAGCATGATCGACGTCTCCTGCGCGAGGACCATCGCAATCCACGCGCGCTGGCGCTGGCCGCCGGAGAGGGTATCCACGCTCTGCTGAGCAAGATCGGTGATGCCCGTTGCGCGCATGGCCCGGTTGACCGCGTCGTCATCCTCTTTGCGCCAGCGGGTGAACAGCGGCTGGTGCGGGTAGCGCCCGCGCGAGACCAGCTCCTGCACCGTGATGTCGCCCGGCGTCGTCGCGTTTTGTGCCAGCAGCCCAATACGTCTGGCCACTTCTTTGCTGGCGAAACGCTGGATCTGCTCCCCGTCGAGGAACACGCTGCCCGCCACCGGCGTCATCAGGCGGCTGAGGGTGCGCAGCAGGGTCGATTTACCGCAGCCGTTGGGGCCGATAATCGCCGTAAAGTGGCCGTCCGGAATGGCGACGGTCAGGTCCCGGGCAACGATCTTTTTGCCATAGCCGAGGGTTAAGTTTTCGCCGCGCAAGCGGGGGGTTGAGTCTGTCATTTCTTGCGTGACTCCTGAACGAGCAAGACGATGAGGTAAATCCCGCCAAGGCTGACGGTCACTACCCCCACCGGAAGTTGATACGGCATAAACAGCTGCTGGGCGCAGAGATCGGCGGCCAGCAGCAAAAGCGATCCGCACAGCGCTGCCTGGGTTAAGCCCCAGCGCGCGGTGCCGCTGACGCGCCGCGCTATGTGCGGGGCCACCAGCGCGATAAACGAAATCGGCCCGGCGATGGCGGTGGCGGCGGCGGTGAGCAACACGGCGACCAGCATCAGCAGCAGGCGTGAGCGCTCGACGCCCACCCCGAGTGCGCTCGCGGTGTCGTCGCCCATCTCCAGCAGGCGCATACGCCGCACCAGCAGCAGCGCGCCGATGAACATCAGTAAAATCAGCGGCGCGGCGGGCCAGACTTTGCCCCACGTCAGGCCGTTAAGCGAACCGGCGTACCACAGCCCGGCGGAGACCGCGGTCTCCAGCGAGGCCTGTAACAGCAGCCAGGTGTTGAACGCCATCAGCATGGCGCGGATGCCGATGCCGATGATGATCAGCCGGAAGGTGTCGATGCCGTTGCGCCAGGCCAGCGCCCAGATAAGCAGCGAGGTTAAAATCCCCCCGGCCATTGCCGTAAAGGTGATGGCCGTCAGGTGCTGACCAAACAGCACCATCGCCACCAGCACGCCGCTCCACGCCCCGGTATTAAGGCCCATCACGTCCGGGCTGCCAAGGGGGTTGCGCATCAGCGACTGGAAAATCGCGCCGCTGACCCCGAGCGCCGCGCCGACGAGGATCGCCATCGCTACCCGCGGCAGTCGCCACTCCGTGACCACCATAGTGATATTCCGCGGCGCGCTGCCGATCAGGGCATGTAAGACCTGTGTGAAATCGAGCGTCACCGCGCCGCTGCGCAGGCTCCAGGCCGCAAGCAGCACGATGGCGACCGCCAGCAGAGACACGCTGACCGCTAAACGACGGGAAGGGGCCATCATGCGCCACCTCCGCGCCTGCGGCGGACAAGGAATATCAGCACCGGCGCACCGATAAAGGCGCTCACCACCGAAACGCGCAGTTCGCCGGGCACCAGTACGCGCCCCAGAATATCGGCGAACAGCAACAGGGCCGGGGTTGCCAGCAGGGTGACGGGCAACGACCAGCGGTGATCGGCCCCCACCAGCCAGCGCGCCATGTGCGGCATCATCAGGCCGATAAAGGCAATCGGGCCCACCACCGCCGTGGCGCTACCGCACAGGACGGTAATCGCCAGTAAGCCGATTAACTGCGTGCGCGCCACGCGGTTGCCAAGCGCGGTCGCGGTGTCGCTGCCAAGACTCAGGCTGTTCAGCGCCCGGCTTAAAAACAGCGCCACGGCGGCGGCAATGATCACCGGGATCACCACCACGCTGAGCGTTTCCAGGGTGCGGATATCCAGCGAACCAGCCTGCCAGAAGCGTAATTGATCGTAGACGTCGGGGTTAAGCAGGGCGATGCCGTTAGATAACCCTTCCAGCACCGCCGCCAGCGCCACGCCTGCAAGGGTTAAACGCACCGGGCTGAGCTGGCCGCCGCCCTGGCTGCCGGTAAAGGCGACCACCAGCGAGGCCGCCAGTGCGCCGCAAAAGGCCATCACCAGCTGTTCTGACGGTGAAGTGAAGCCGAACAGCGCCGCGCCAAGCACGATGGCAAAGCTGGCACCGGAGTTCACGCCGAGAATACCGGGGTCGGCTAATGGATTACGGGTAAGGGTTTGCATCAGGGCACCGGCAAGGCCGAGGGCGCCGCCCGCCAATAGCCCGGCAAGGGTGCGGGGTAAACGGGCATCAAGCACGATAATGCAGTCGGCGCTCTGACAGCTGCCGGACAGCGCATCAACAATCACCGACGCGGGAAGCGGCTTCGCGCCGACCAGCAGACTGAGTGCCATCGCGAGGAGTAACAGCAGCAATAAAACGGGCACGGCAATGGCGCGCACCGCAGAAGAGGAAAACGACATAGCAACATCCATGATTTGATAATGATAGTAATTATCGTTATCTATCTTATTTGGCTATGTTAGCATGTGCCGCCATGAAATTGGTAGAAATACACTCAAGGCCTTGTCATGAATCAAAAATCCTGGCTGCTCAATCTAAGCCTGCTGAAGACCCACCCGGCGTTTCGTGCCGTCTTTATCGCCCGCTTTATCTCGATTTTATCCCTCGGCCTGCTCGGTGTGGCCGTGCCGGTACAGATCCAGGCCATGACCCACTCCAGCTGGCTGGTGGGGTTGTCCGTCACCTTAACTGGCGGGGCGATGTTTATCGGCCTGATGGTCGGCGGCGTGCTGGCGGACCGATACGAGCGTAAAAAGCTGATCCTGCTGGCGCGCGGGACCTGCGGGGTGGGGTTTGTCGGGCTGTGTCTGAACGCCATGCTGCCGGAGCCATCGCTGATCGCGATTTACGCGCTGGGGCTGTGGGATGGCTTCTTTGCCTCGTTAGGCGTGACGGCGCTGCTGGCGGCCACGCCTGCGCTGGTGGGGCGCGAGAATCTGATGCAGGCCGGGGCGATCACCATGCTTACCGTGCGTCTCGGTTCGGTGATTTCGCCAATGGTGGGGGGGTTATTGCTCGCCACCGGCAACGTGGCATGGAACTACGGGCTGGCAGCGGCGGGGACATTTATCACCACGCTGACGCTGCTGCGTCTGCCGCAGTTGCCGCCGCCGCCGCAGCCGCGCGAGCACCCGTTGAAATCGCTGATGGCGGCGATCCGCTTTCTGTTCAGCAACCCGCTAATTGGCGGCATTGCGTTGATCGGCGGCCTGCTGACGATGGCGAGCGCGGTGCGTGTGCTGTATCCGGCGCTGGCGGGCGAGTGGCAGATGAGCGCTTCGGAGATGGGTATATTATATGCGGCGATCCCGCTCGGCGCGGCCTGTGGCGCGCTGACCAGTGGAAATCTGGCGCACAGCGCGCGGCCAGGGCTGATCGTGCTGCTGACGACCCTGGCGGCGTTTATCGCGATTGGCTTCTTCAGCCTGATGCCGGTGTGGGCACTGGGCGTGCTGTGTCTGGTCATTTTCGGCTGGCTCAGCGCAATCAGTTCGCTGCTGCAGTACACCCTGATCCAGACCCAGACGCCGGAAGGGATGCTGGGCCGCATCAACGGCCTGTGGACCGCGCAGAACGTGACGGGCGATGCGATTGGCGCGGCGATCCTCGGGGGATTAGGCTCAATGATGACCCCGGTGGCGTCGGCGAGCAGCAGCGGGTTTGCATTAGCCCTTATTGGCGGGATTTTAGTGCTGGCGCTGGTGGAGTTGCGGCGGTTCAGGCAGCAGAGTGCTCCGGCGTGATTTTCCGGGTGGCGGCTTCGCCTTACCCGGCCTACATTTTGCACCCGCAGGCCCGGTAAGCGAAGCGCCACCGGGCGCAGGCATTACCCAAAAATTGCCTCTAAACGCTGCAACACCAGCATCGCGCTGTAATAATCCAGGCGGAAGGTTTCCGTGCCCAGCGCCCAGACGCGCTTGTTTTTCACCGACGGTAAATGGGCCAGCAGCGGATTGGCGTAAATCGCCTCTACATCCTTCTGGTCACCGGCAAACAGGAATAACCCTTCACCGTTCAACCCCGTCGCCAGGTTTTCTCCCCCCAGCTGAATTATATCGTGGCGTTTTCCCTGGCTTTTAGAGGTTTGCAGCCCGGCGGGGAGGTCGGCCAGCGTAAAACCCAGCTGGTGTAGCAGCTTGCCCTGCGCGGACTCCGGGGTCCACAGGTTGGCGCTGTGCGCGGCGGCTGTGTAAACGATGGCGTTCACCGGCTGCGGCGGCAGCGTCATCTGCTGTTTCACCTGCGCGAGCTGTTTATCAAACGCGGCGATGCGCCCGGCGGCCTGCTTTTCCTGACCGGTAATGGTCCCCAGCTGTGTCAGCAGTTCCTGCCAGCTCTTGTCGTCGTAGTTAATGACAAGCGTCGGCGCGATGGCGGAAAGCTGGTCGTAAAGCGCCAGCGCGGAATCCCCGCCGGTGGCGCTGATCAGGATCAGGTCCGGCATCTGGGCCGCTACCGCTTCGGCGCTCGGTTCGCCAATGTATAACCGCGCGAGCTTACGTTGTCTGGCGACATCCCCCCACTGACGCAGAAATCCTTGCGCATCGGCCACGCGGTTGTTTGGCGTGGTGGCTCCGCTGGCAACCACCGGCGCGTCAATCGCCAGCAGGGAGCCGGTTAAGGTCACGCTGGTAGAGACAATGCGCGTCGGTTTGCTCTCAAGGGTGTGAACGCCGTGGCTGTCGCTCACCTGACGAGGCCAGTCGGCGGCGGCAGCTGAGGTTAGTCCTAAAACAAAAAGTGCTGTTAAAAGAAGGGCATTACGGCAAATGGCAGGGAATTTCACAACGCGGCATCCTGTTTTTGTTGAAGTTAATGCTTCTCATTTTCATGATTGCGCGAGAGGGATGCAAGCGTTAGTCGCACAAGTTGCTTGCTCTGCGGTTGACACCGGGGCGCTGTGCGATTAGGTTAGCCGTCGAAAATATAAATGATAATCATTATTACTGCTTTTATCATTTTAGGAGGATGATATGGATACGTCATTGGCTGAGGACATCCAGCACACCGCGACCACGCTGCAATCAGACAGCTTTTTCTTTATGTCGCCTTATCGCAGTTTTACCACCTCAGGCTGTTTTGCCCGTTTCGCTGAGTCCGCCGTCGGCGGCGACGATCCGGCCGGCCATTTCCAGCAAAAATTAGCCCAGGCTTTCGGGCACGCAAAAGCCAGCGGCATTGCCCATCCGATCATGGTGGGTGCCATCCCGTTCGATACCCGCAAACCGTCGTCCCTGTTTATCCCACAACGCTGGCAGACCTTCTCTCGCCCGGCGCGCCAGCAATCTTCCCGCTATTTCTCCGGCGCACAGACGCTGAACGTGGAAAAGCGCACCGAGATCCCTGCTCAGCCCGTGTTTGAAGAGATGGTCGCCCGCGCTGCGGCGCTAACCGCGACCCCGCAGGTGAATAAGGTCGTGCTGTCGCGCCTGATTGATATCGATACCGACAAAACCATTGATAGCGGTGCGCTGCTTGAGCGTTTGATCGCACAGAACCCGGCAAGCTTTAACTTCCACGTTCCGCTGGAGGACGGCGGTGTGCTGCTTGGCGCCAGCCCGGAGCTGCTGCTGCGCAAAGAGGGCGCGCACTTTAGCTCGCTGCCGCTGGCAGGCTCCGCGCGCCGTCAGCCGGACGATGTGCTGGATCGCGAGGCGGGCAACAAGCTGCTGGCCTCTGAAAAAGACCGCCACGAGCACGACCTGGTAACCCAGGCGATGAACGCCGTTCTGGCACCGCGCAGCCATCAGCTGACCATGCCGTCTTCTCCGCAGCTGATCACCACGCCGACGCTGTGGCACCTGGCTACCCCGATTGAAGGCGAGGCGCGTGAAAACGAAAACGCCCTGACTCTGGCCTGCCTGCTGCACCCGACCCCTGCGCTGAGCGGTTTCCCGCATCAGGCGGCTAAACAGCTGATCGCCGAGCTGGAGCCGTTTGACCGCGAGCTGTTCGGCGGCATCGTCGGCTGGTGCGACAGCGAAGGCAACGGTGAGTGGGTGGTGACCATCCGCTGCGCGCGCCTGCATGAAAATACCGTTCGCCTGTTTGCCGGTGCGGGCATTGTGCCTGCCTCCTCGCCGGTGGGTGAGTGGCGTGAAACCGGGGTGAAACTCTCCACCATGCTCAACGTATTTGGCTTGCACTAAGGACGCATCATGACCATTCCCTTTACCCGCTGGCCCGAGGATTTTGCCCGACGCTACCGTGAGAAAGGCTACTGGCAGGATCTGCCGCTGACCCACATCCTGACGGATCAGGCCAACAATGACGCCGTGGCCATCATTGACGGCGAGCGTCGGCTGACCTATCGCGCGTTCAATCAGCAGGTCAACAACCTGGCCTCTGCGCTACAGGCTCAGGGGATCGTGCGCGGTGAAACGGCGCTCGTTCAGCTGGGCAACGTGGCTGAGTTTTACATCACCTTCTTCGCCCTGCTGCAAATCGGCGTTGCGCCGGTGAACGCGCTCTTTAGCCATCAGCGCAGCGAGCTGAACGCCTACGCCGCGCAGATTAAACCGGCGGTGCTGATTGCCGATCGCCATCACCCGCTGTTTGCCGATGAAGCGTTTCTCAATACCTTCGTGGACGAACACCGCTCGGTCCGCGTGGTGCTGCTGCGCGGCGATAAAGGCGAACATGCGCTGGAAACGGCGATTGCGCGCCCGGCGGATAATTTCATTCCGACCCCGACGCCTGCCGATGAGGTCGCTTTCTTTCAGCTCTCCGGTGGTAGCACCGGCACGCCGAAGCTGATCCCGCGTACGCACAACGACTACGATTACAGCATTCGTCGCAGCAACGAGATTTGCGGCATCACCGCCGATACCCGTTACCTGAACGCGCTGCCCGCGGCGCATAACTACGCCATGAGCTCGCCGGGATCGCTCGGCATCTTCACCGCTGGCGGCTGCGTGGTGCTGGCAAATGACCCAAGCGCTACGCTCTGTTTCCCGCTGATTGAACAGCATCAGATCAACGTCACCTCGCTGGTGCCGCCTGCGGTCAGCCTGTGGCTACAGGCGATTGCCGAAGGGGCGGGGAATGCGCAGCTGCGGTCTTTAACGCTGTTGCAGGTTGGCGGCGCTCGTCTGTCTGCCACCCTTGCCGCGCGTATTCCCGCCGAAATTGGCTGCCAGCTTCAGCAGGTGTTCGGCATGGCCGAGGGGCTGGTGAACTACACCGCGCTCGACGATACGCCGGAGCGCATCATGAATACTCAGGGCCGCCCGATGTGCCCGGACGACGAAGTGTGGGTGGCGGACGAGCACGGTAATCCGTTGCCGCGCGGAGAAGTCGGACGTTTGATGACGCGCGGGCCGTACACCTTCCGCGGATATTTCAACAGCCCGGAGCACAACGCCAGCGCCTTTGACGCCGACGGTTTTTACTGCTCCGGTGACCTGATCGCCATCGACGAACAGGGCTATATCACCGTGCAGGGGCGCGAGAAAGATCAGATCAACCGCGGGGGCGAGAAGATCGCCGCTGAGGAGATCGAGAACCTGCTCCTGCGCCACGAGTCTGTGATCCACGCAGCCCTGGTGAGCATGGAAGACAGCCTGCTCGGCGAGAAAAGCTGCGCGTATCTGGTGGTCAAACAGCCGCTGCGCGCGGTCGAGGTGCGTCGCTTCCTGCGCGAGCAGGGCGTTGCCGAATTCAAACTGCCGGACCGCGTGGAGAGCGTTGACGCGCTTCCGTTAACGCCGGTCGGTAAAGTCGATAAGAAACAGCTGCGCCTGTGGCTCGCGGAACGCGCACAGGGCTGAGGAAAAAAATATGGCTATCCCAAAATTAACCGCTTACGCGCTGCCAACCGCCGCAGACCTGCCGAACAACAAAGTGAACTGGACCTTTGAGCCAGAGCGCGCCGCGCTGCTGATCCATGATATGCAGGAATACTTCCTGAACTTCTGGGGCGAAAACAGCGCAATGATGGCGCAGGTGGTGGCGAACATCGCGAGACTTCGCGATTACTGCAAAGAACACAACATCCCGGTTTACTACACCGCCCAGCCGAAAGAGCAGAGCGACGAAGACCGTGCCCTGCTGAACGACATGTGGGGGCCGGGCCTGACCCGTTCGCCGGAGCAGCAGCGTATCGTCGCTGAACTGACGCCGGATGAAGCCGATACCGTGCTGGTGAAGTGGCGCTACAGCGCGTTCCACCGCTCGCCGCTGGAGCAGATGCTCAAGGAGACCGGCCGCAACCAGCTGCTGATCACCGGCGTTTACGCGCATATCGGCTGCATGACCACCGCCACCGACGCGTTTATGCGCGACATCAAGCCGTTCTTCATCGCCGATGCGCTGGCAGATTTCACCCGTGACGAGCACCTGATGTCGCTCAGGTATGTGGCAGGGCGTTCCGGTCGCGTGGTGATGACCGACGAACTGCTGCCGTCCGTTCCGGCTTCGAAAGCCGCGCTGCGTGAGCTTATCCTGCCGCTGCTGGACGAATCCGACGAGCCGATGGATGACGAAAACCTGATCGACTACGGACTGGACTCGGTGCGCATGATGGCGCTGGCGGCGCGCTGGCGCAAAGTGCATGGCGACATCGACTTCGTGATGCTGGCGAAAAACCCGACCCTTGATGCCTGGTGGGCGCTGCTTTCCCGCGAGGTGAAGTGATGGCGGGATTTGATTTTACCGGCAAAACCGTCTGGGTTACGGGCGCGGGTAAGGGCATTGGCTACGCGACGGCGCAGGCCTTCGCGGAGGCCGGCGCACAGGTTACCGGGTTCGATCTGGCGTTTACCCGGACGCATTATCCGTTTGCCACTGAAACGCTGGACGTGGCCGACGCCGCGCAGGTTAAAGCGGTGTGCGGACGGTTGCTGCAGAGCACCGCGCGTCTTGACGTTCTGGTGAACGCCGCCGGGATCCTGCGCATGGGCGCGACTGACCAGCTCTCGCAGGAGGACTGGCAGCAGACCTTCGCGGTCAACGTCGGTGGTGCGTTCAACCTGTTCCAGCAGACGATGGACACGTTCCGTCGCCAGCGGGGCGGGGCGATTGTCACCGTAGCGTCTGACGCGGCGCACACTCCACGCATCGGAATGAGCGCCTACGGTGCCTCGAAGGCGGCGCTGAAAAGCCTGGCCCTCACCGTCGGGCTGGAACTGGCGGGCAGCGGCGTGCGCTGTAACCTGGTTTCCCCAGGCTCCACGGATACCGATATGCAGCGCACCCTGTGGACCAGCGACGATGCTGAACGCCAGCGTATCCGTGGCTTTGGCGAGCAGTTCAAGCTTGGCATTCCGCTGGGTAAAATCGCCCGTCCGCAGGAGATCGCCAGCACCGTGCTGTTCCTGGCGTCCGATGCCGCAAGCCATATCACCCTGCAGGATATCGTGGTGGACGGCGGCTCCACGCTGGGGGCGTAAGATGATCTGGAAACGTCATTTGTCGCTTGAGGCACTGAACGCCACCAGTCAGAACACGATGGTGGCGCATCTGGGCATTGTCTATACCCGCCTTGGTGATGACAGCCTGGAAGCTGAGATGCCGGTGGACGCCCGCACCCATCAGCCGTTTGGCCTGCTGCACGGCGGAGCCTCCGCTGCGCTTGCGGAGACGCTCGGTTCTATGGCCGGGTTCCTGATGACCCGCGACGGGCAGAACGTGGTGGGAACGGAGCTGAACGCCACGCACCACCGCGCCGTGGCGCAGGGCAAGGTGCGCGGCGTGTGTCAGCCGCTGCATCTGGGGCGCACCAGCCAGAGCTGGGAAATCGTGGTGTTCGACGAGCAGGGACGGCGCTGCTGTACGTGCCGGTTGAGCACGATGGTGCTGGGGTAGGGTTGGGCCTGAATTGCCGGGTGGCGGCTTCGCCTTACCCGGCCTACATGCAGAGAGTAGGCCCGGTAAGCGAAGCGCCACCGGGCGGTGCCTTACAGCATCGAAACAACCCGTTTCAGCAACCGGATCCGCGGTTCAATCGACGTTTTGTCCAGCCACTCCGCCGGGCTGTGGAAGCCTGCGCCAATCGGCCCTAAGCCGTCGAGCGTCGGAATGCCGAGCGCCGCGGTATGATTGGCGTCGCTGCCGCCGCCGACCGCCTGCCAGGTGATGGCGATGTTTTCTTCTTTCCCCGCGTTCTCAACGAGCTGCATCAGCTGCTGAGTTGACTCCCCGGCCGCCATGGCTGGCTTATGATTCACGCGGCTTAGGGTGGTGGTCACGCCCTCTAAAAAGCCTTTTTCGCACAGCGCTTCAAGCGCCTGATTCACCCGGTCGTATTCATCGTTTTCCCAGAAACGCACGTCGAGTTCAGCCGTGGCGCTGTCGGCCACCACGTTGGCCGCACTGCCGCCGTTAATAACCCCGACGTTCAGGGTGGTGCCGCGCGTCCAGTCGGTGAGCGAATTTATCGCGGTAATCGCGTGTGCCAGCGCGGTGATGGCCGAGCGGCCTTTTTCCGGATCGTTACCCGCGTGCGCCGCCACGCCGCTAAAGGTGAGGTGATAGCCCGCCATGCCTTTGCGCGCCTTCACCAGCGAGCCGTCGGCGCGGGCCGCTTCGCACACCAGCACGCAGCGAGCGCGTTTTGCCAGCCCGCCGATCCATTCATGGGAATAGACCGAGCCGGTCTCTTCGTCCGGGTTCATCGCCACCGCAATCGACAGACGATCCTTGTCCGCCGCGTCCAGCGCGCGCATTGCCCACAATATATTCAGAAGACCGCTCTTCATATCCGATACGCCGGGGCCGTACAGCCGCGTCTCATCCTCGCGCATCGGGCGTTCGGCCACGGTGCCGGGGGCAAACACGGTATCGAGATGGCCAACCAGCAGCACGTCAAACTGCTCCGCTCCGGGACGGTTGCTGACAAACACGCCGGGGCCGACCTTGTCGCCCAGATTAACCTGCTCGGTGTGCCAGCCTTCGCGCTGCCAGAGCGCCTCAATAATGCCTGCCACGGTGGCGACGCCGGCGACGGTCTGGGTGCCGCAGTCGACGTTTACCAGGGTTTTCAACTCTTCAATGTATTGGTCAAGATTCATGTTCACGTCCTGTTCAGAAATGATGTGCATCAGCAGTTCGGTACAAACGTTGCGTCATTCTGGCCGGGTTACGTGCAAAAAAAATGATACAAATCATCCCGTAATAACGTGCCTGGCTGAAAAAGGTAAAAGTGTGACCGCTGACGGCGCGAAAGTGATCGGCTTAACACTGTGGTGTAAATGTCTGGTACGACCCCACATTATTGCGTTTCAAAGTTGTTAAATTTTGGCGGGTGTTCTAGAAACAAAATGTAACATCTCACTGTTTCACAACAACGGACACCAACTATGAACAACTCAGGGAAATACCTTCTGTGGGCAGGGCTCTCCGTTGTGGGAGCCTTTGCCCTGGGCTATATCGCCCTCAATCGGGGGGAGCAGATCAACGCGCTGTGGATCGTCGTCGCCTCCGTCTGCATTTATCTGATCGCGTATCGTTTTTATGGCCGTTATATCGCTAAAAACGTGCTGGGCGTGGACAGCACGCGCATGACACCAGCGGTGCGCCATAACGACGGGCTGGACTACGTGCCGACCGACAAAAAAGTGCTGTTTGGTCACCATTTCGCGGCCATTGCCGGGGCAGGGCCGCTGGTGGGGCCGGTGCTGGCGGCGCAGATGGGCTACCTGCCAGGGATGATCTGGATCCTCGCGGGCGTGGTGCTGGCCGGGGCGGTGCAGGACTTCATGGTGTTGTTCGTCTCTACGCGCCGCGACGGACGTTCGCTGGGCGAGCTGGTGAAAGAGGAGATGGGAGCCACTGCCGGGGTGATTGCCCTGGTGGCGACCTTTATGATTATGGTGATCATTCTGGCGGTGCTGGCGATGATCGTGGTGAAAGCGCTGACCCACAGCCCGTGGGGAACCTACACCGTGGCCTTTACCATTCCGCTGGCGCTGTTCATGGGGATCTACATTCGCTATCTGCGCCCGGGGCGTATTGGCGAAGTGTCGGTGATTGGCCTGGTGTTCCTGGTGTTCGCCATTATCTCCGGCGGCTGGGTGGCGGAAAGCCCCACCTGGGCGCCGTGGTTTGACTTCACCGGCGTGCAGCTGACGTGGATGCTGGTGGGCTATGGCTTTGTGGCGGCGGTGCTGCCGGTGTGGCTGCTGTTGGCCCCGCGCGACTATCTCTCCACGTTCCTGAAAATCGGCACGATTGTCGGGCTGGCGATCGGCATTCTGATTATGCGCCCGACCCTGACCATGCCCGCATTAACCAAATTCATCGACGGTACCGGCCCGGTCTGGACCGGCAACCTGTTCCCGTTCCTGTTTATCACCATTGCCTGCGGAGCGGTGTCGGGCTTCCATGCCCTGATTGCCTCCGGCACCACGCCCAAGATGCTGGCGAATGAAAATCAGGCCTGCCTGATTGGCTACGGCGGTATGCTGATGGAGTCTTTCGTGGCGATCATGGCGCTGGTCTCCGCCTGTATTATCGACCCGGGCGTTTACTTTGCGATGAACAGCCCGATGGCGGTGCTGGCCCCTGCCGGAACCGTGGACGTGGTGGCTTCTGCTGCGCAGGTGGTCAGCGGCTGGGGCTTTGCGATTACCCCTGAAACGCTGACGCACATCGCGAATGAGGTGGGCGAGCAGTCGATCATCTCCCGAGCGGGCGGCGCACCGACGCTGGCGGTGGGGATGGCCTACATTCTGCACGGCGCGCTGGGCGGGCTGATGGATGTCTCGTTCTGGTATCACTTTGCGATCCTGTTTGAAGCGCTGTTTATCCTGACCGCGGTGGACGCAGGTACGCGCGCGGCGCGCTTTATGCTGCAGGATCTGCTGGGCGTGATTTCGCCGAACCTGAAGCGTACCGACTCCCTCCCGGCCAATCTGCTGGCGACGGCGCTGTGCGTGCTGGCGTGGGGCTACTTCCTCCATCAAGGGGTGGTCGATCCGCTGGGCGGGATTAACACCCTGTGGCCGCTGTTCGGCATCGCCAACCAGATGCTGGCGGGGATGGCGCTGATGCTCTGTGCGGTGGTTCTGTTCAAAATGAAGCGCCAGCGCTATGCATGGGTGGCGCTCCTGCCAACCGCGTGGCTGCTGATTTGTACCCTGACGGCAGGCTGGCAGAAAGCCTTCAGCCCGGATAACAAGGTAGGCTTCCTGGCGATTGCCAACAAGTTCCAGGCGATGATCGACAGCGGTAAAATCCCGGCGCAGTACACCGAATCGCAGCTGTCGCAGCTGGTGTTTAACAACCGTCTGGACGCCGGGCTGACCATCTTCTTTATGGTGGTGGTTGTGGTGCTGGCGTTGTATTCTCTGAAAACCGCGCTGGCGGCCCTGAAAGTGGACAAGCCGACGGCGAAAGAGACGCCGTACGAGCGGATGCCTGAGAACCTGGATGAGATTGTGACCCAGGCGAAAGGGGCGCATTAACCTGTGTGCCGGGTGGCGGCTCCGCCTTACCCGGCCTACATTTCCTGTGAGACCAGAATCATGTTCGACACCCTCTCCAAAGCTGGTAAGTACCTGGGCCAGGCCGCCAAAATGATGATTGGCGTGCCGGACTACGACAACTACGTCGAGCATATGCGCGTCACCCATCCGGATCAGACGCCGATGACCTACGAAGAATTTTTCCGCGATCGTCAGGACGCCCGCTACGGCGGCAAGGGCGGGGCGAAGTGCTGTTAACCCTCTTTTGGTAAATAGAGGCTGATCTGCTCCTGCTTACAGCCGTAAATGGCCGCCAGCTTTTCGCGGGTGCGCTTTTGCGGGCGTGAGTCGATGGCCTCAAGCTGCGACACGGCGGACTGGCTGATGCCGAGTTTCTCCGCCACCTCCTGCTGTGATAGCCCGCAATGGATGCGCCACGCGGCCTGCAGGCTGACGTTCTGCCAGGTCATGATGCTGCATACTTCACCGGGCAATTCAACGTCATCCAGACTATCGTGTTCGACTTCAATATCCTCCAGATCGTCGTCGGTTTCGTCGTCAATCTCAGCCATCTGCAAGCACATGCGGAAGTATTCGTGATAAGGAATAACCACGTACTGCGTTTTACCGTTATCGTCCTTAATTAGCTGAACAGCCATATGTGGCTTTCTCCTCGTGCAGGTAAGTTGTTGATGTTCTGCGTTTGATGGCCAGAATATAACAATGGTCATCGGGATCGTCCCGAAGCGTATAGATGATGCGGTAATCGCCAACGCGAAGCCGGAAATGATTTTCTGCCATCGATATTTTTTTGATATCGGGCCGGGGAGCCGAGCTGTCATCCAGTTCGGTAAGCTTTACCTCAATGCGGCGCTGATACCGCTCGTCAATTCTGGAAAAAGCCTTTTTTGCACCATTAGACCAGACAATCTTCATCCGTACCTCCACTGTACGCCCACACAAAATATAAGGAAATAATAAGACTATTAGATAAATTCCGAATTTCTTATGGGAGCACTGTAGAGCGGAGCGCTGGCGGGATAAAGCGGCAAAACGCGAACCGTCGAGGCGGCTCGACAAAGCCTCTGCCGGGCGACAGAGGCGTGCAGAAAATATGCGATCAGGCGTTCAAACCGCCGTCCACGTCCAGACCGGTGCCGGAAATTTGCCCCGCTGCCGGGCTGGCGAGGAAGGTGACCGCCGCAGCCACGTCTTCCGGCTGGCCGTAATGCCCCACTGCGATAAGCTGTCGCTGCGAGTCGGCCTGCTCACCGTCTTCCGGGTTCATGTCGCTGTTGGTCGGGCCGGGGTGAACGAGGTTCACGGTGATCCCGCGCGGGCCTAAATCGCGGGCCAGACCACGGGTCAGGGAGTTGAGTGCGGATTTGGTCATCGAGTAGACGGCAATTCCCGGCTGCGCCACGCGGTTCGCCAGACAACTGCCGATGTTGATGATGCGCCCACCGTCGGACATGTGGACCAGCGCCTCCTGAATGGCGATCACCACGCCGCGAATGTTGACGTTGATAAGCGCATCGATATCCGCCAGCGTCATGGTCTCCAGCGGGCCGCCACGGGCGATCCCGGCGTTGTTGACCAGAATGTCCAGCCCGCCGAGGGAGCGTGCCGCATGGGTGACGGCATCCTGAATGGCCTGCGCGCTGGCGCTGTCCGCCTGTATCGCCTCGCCGTGCCGCCCGAGCGCCGTTATCTCATCGACGACGGCCTGCGCTTTATCCGCGGATTTTTCATACGTAATAACCACATCGGCACCGGCGCGCGCCAGCGACAGTGCAATTGCACGACCCAACCCACGGCTGGCGCCGGTAACCAGCGCCTTCTTACCTGTTAAATCGATCTGCATGATGACCTCGTTGCGAGAGTAGTGAGAATCATCATTAGGTATAGACGGTCGGCGCGTTTAGCGGGGGAATGTTTCCACCTTCTCAAACGCAGCACGCAGCACATCCGGGCTGAGCGTAACCGGCAGGTAGTGAATCGACTCGACCGGGCGCAGGGTATGGGCAATCACCTTGTCCAGCTCGTCACGGTTGTTGATATCCACCTCCAGTTCACGCAGGGTGGTCGGCAGGTTAAAGCGCTGATAGGCCGCCACCAACTGCGCCAGCACCTCATCCTGACCGAGCAGCGCGCTTTGCACCAGAATGCCGTAGGCCACTTTGGTGCCGTGCAGGTATTTTTCCGTCTGCGGCAGCACCGTTAAGCCGTTGTGTACCGCATGCGCGGCGGCCACGCGGGTAAAGCGTTCGCCAAGACCACCAACCATCCCGCCTCCGGCGATGATGGCATCCACCACGTCGCGGAACGCCTGCGTCTGTTCACCACGCTGCTGGTCGGCCAGCGCCTCCTCGCTGCGCGCCAGCAGCACATCGCGGATTGCCAGTGCGCCGTTAATGCCCAGCCGCACGGTCAGCGGCAGCGCCTCCGGCTGCGGGGCGAGGACCACCGCCTCGTACCACTTCGCCAGCGTGTCGCCGATGCCCGCCAGCAGGTATTCCGCCGGGGCGTTGAGGATGATTTGCGGCTCCACCAGCACCAGAAAATTGGCGTCGTCGAAAATCTCGAACTGAAGCGCCTGACCGGCATCGTTGTACCAGACGGAGAGCGGCGTCCACGCGGCGCAGGTGGCAGCGATGGTCGGCACCGCCACGACAGACACGCCCAGACGGCGCGCCACGGCTTTGGCGGTATCAAGCAGCGCGCCGCCGCCCACCCCAATCACCACGCTGGCGTCGTCGCCGGCCTGGCGAACCAGGTCTGTCACGTCGCGCTCGCTGCAGTGGCCTTTAAATAACAGGCGTTTTGCCCCCGGGGCGTTAAAGCTTTCCGGCAGGAACGGGCGAGCGCCTTCGATGGCGCGTTCGCCGTAAATCCACACGGCGCGGGAAAGCTGCTCCGGGGTAAAAAATTCGCTCAGGCGCGCAAGGCTCCCGGCGTGAGAGAAGTAGTTCGCCGGGCCGGGTACGACGCGGATATCGGTGTTGCTCATGGTGTTGTCCTTTTTCGCAAGCGCTAACCCGATGTTATGTCTGGACATCCGGATGGCTAATAATATTTCGCTTTATCTTATGCCTTTTCCGTCGTTGTCAGTCAACCGGAGCTGTGAAAAATTCGCTAAATCAAAAGAGTAATGAAGGATTTACGCAGATGGTCTCCAGTCACCTTGAAATGCGCGGTATCAGCCTGGCCTTTTCCGGCTTTCAGGCGCTGACGCGCGTGGACTTTACGCTGGCGGGCGGCTCGGTACATGCGCTGACCGGCGCAAACGGCGCGGGGAAATCGACGTTGATGGCGGTGCTGTGCGGAACGCACGATCGCTATGAAGGCGAGATATGCATTAACAACCAGCCGGTGACGATCCGCGAGCCGCTGGACGCCAAACGTCTGGGGATCCACCTTGTTCAGCAGGAGGTGGACGTGGCGCTGGTGCCGGGCTTGAGCATTGCCGAAAACATCATGCTCGACCAGCTGGCGCAGCCGGGACACCGCTACCGCTGGCGCACCATTCGCCAGCAGGCGAGACAGGCGCTGGCGCAGCTTGACGTCTCGCTGGACGTCCGCCGCACCATCGACGGCTGTACGCTTGCCGAAAAGCAGCAGATTTTGCTGGCGCGGGCGCTCTCGCACCACTGCCGTTTTCTGATCCTCGATGAGCCTACCGCGCCGCTCGACGCCCACGAAAGCGAGCGCCTGTTTGCGGTGGTGAGACGTCTGCAACAGCAGGGCATCGGCGTGGTGTTTATCTCGCACCGTATCCACGAGCTGAAGGCCATCTGCGACACCCTGACGGTGCTGCGCGACGGCAGGCTGATTGAGTCCGGCCCGATGGCCGATCTCAGCGGTGAGGCGATCGTCGAGAAGATGCTCGGCCATGTGCTGAGCGATATCTATCCGCCCGCGCGTCCGCCGCACGGTGACGAGACGCTGCTGCGGGTAGAAGGGCTGCACGACGAGGCTCTGCTAAAAGATATCTCTCTGCACCTGCGCAAAGGCGAAATTCTCGGCATTGCCGGGCTGGCGGGGGCGGGTAAAACCGAGCTGTGCAAGGCGCTGTTTGGTGCAACCAAAAGCCGCATCGATCGCGGTGAGTTGAACCATCAACCCTGGCAGCCGCGCGACCCGGCGGACTCGGTGCTGCGCGGTCTGGCGCTGGTGCCGGAGGAGCGGCGCAAAGAGGGTATTTTTATTGATGAACCGATCGGCATGAACCTGGCGGTGACGGCGGACAAGACGTTTTCGCGCTGGAGCCTGTTCGGCCATCGTCAGGCGTGGCGCTGGGCAGAGGAGGTGATTGCCCGGGTTGGCGTGCGTGCGCGTGGGCCGGGGCAGGTGCTGCGCCGCCTGTCGGGCGGTAATCAACAGAAGGTCGCCATTGGCAAATGGCTGCGCAACGACGCCAGCGTATTGATTTTCGATGAGCCGACCAAGGGCGTCGACGTGAAGGCCAAAACCGATCTGTTTCAGCTGATCGACGGCCTGGCGCGCGAGGGCAAAGGGGTGATTTACGCCTCCGGTGAGTTCGCCGAGCTGGTCGGGCTGTGCGACCGCATTTGCGTACTGTGGGACGGGCGCATCGTGGCGGAAATTGCCGGGGCCGAGGCCCGCGAAGAGACACTACTTTATTATTCAACCGGAGGAACGGCGACGTGAGCAAGGCCCTTTCAGTGACCGCGGCGGCGTCGGGCCGCCAGCAGATTTTTGATTTTCTCTACCGGTGGGGCATGCTGTTGACCGTCGTCGCGCTGGTGGCGTTCTTTGGCCTGGCGTCAGACAGCTTCCTCGACCCGAACAACATCATCAATATCCTGCGCGCAATTGCCATCGTGACGGTGATTGCCGTGGGGGTGTCGATTTCCCTCACCGTCGGCGGGTTTGATCTGTCGGTGGGGTCAACGGCCTCGCTGGCTAACGCGCTGGTGATTTCACTTTTCGTCTGGCACGGCTTCGGCACCACCACGTCGATCCTGATTACCCTCGCGCTCTGTACGCTGGTGGGGCTGTTTAACGCCTTTCTGATCGTCATCCTGCGTATCCCGGACATGCTTGCCACGCTTGCCAGCCTGTTTGTGGTTCAGGGCGTGGCGATGACCTACAGCTACGGCGGGTCGATTACCGAAAACATGGTGCTGCCGAGCGGCGATATGGCGGAGGGGACCCTTCCGGCAGCGTTCAGCCTGCTCGGGCAGGTGCCGACCATCGTGATTGTCATGCTGGTGGTGACCGTACTGGCGCAGCTCGGGCTGTCGCTGACTACCCATGGCCGTCGGATGTACGCCATCGGCGGTAACCCGGAGGCGGCGCGCCTTTCGGGCATTCGGACCACGCGCTACAAGGTGGCGGCCTATGTGATTGCCTCGCTGCTGGCCGGGCTGGGCGGCATTTTGCTGGCTTCGCGCATTGGCTCATCGCAGGTGAATGCGGGCGGCGGCTATCTGATGGACGCGGTAGCGGCGGCGTGGATCGGCTTTTCGCTGGCCGGATCCGGGAAACCAAACGCGCTGGGGACTCTGGTGGGCGCGGTGATTCTGGGCGTGCTGTCGAACGGCCTGGTGATGCTCTCCGTGCCGTACTACGCGATGGACATTATAAAAGGGCTGGTGCTCGCCGTGGCGCTGGCCATTACCTACATACAAAAACGTTAAGGGATAGCACAATGAAAACAGTGACACGCGCTGTGGTGGCGCTCGGCTTTCTGACCTCGCTGCCGGGCTTCGCGGCAACGCCCGCACCGCTTCCGGCGGCCATTGCCAGCCATGACGGACCCATCCGCATTGCCGTGATCCGCAACCTCGGTTCCGATGACAACACCACCCAGTTTGTCGCCGGAGCCATCCAGCAGGGTAAAAAGCTCGGCTTTAAGGTCAGCACCTTCTTGAGCAACGGCGATGATGCCAAATTCCAGGACTTCGTTAATCAGGCGATCAGCCAAAAGTATGACGGGATTATTCTCTCGCAGGGGCGCGATCCGTATTCAACCGCGCTGGTGAAAAAAGCGGTGGAGGCCGGGATTAAGGTCTCGGTATTTGATACCGCCGTAAACGGTGACATTCCGGGCGTGACCGTGACCCAGCAGGATGACGCCTCCCTGACCAACCTCTCTTTCGGCCAGCTGGCGAAAGATTTCAACGGCAAAGCCAACATCGTCAAGCTGTGGGTGGCGGGCTTCCCGCCGATGGAACGCCGTCAGGCGGCCTATCAAGCGCTGCAAAAGCAGTACCCGGGCATTAAAGAGCTGGAGTCGATTGGCGCGGTCTCTTCTGACGTGCAGGGCGATACCGCCAACAAGGTGGGCGCGATCCTGGCGAAATACCCGAAAGGCAAAATCGACGCCATCTGGGGAACCTGGGACGCATTCAGCCAGGGGGCATATAAGGCGTTGAAAGAGAATGGCCGGACCGAAATCAAACTCTACAGCATTGATATCTCTAACCAGGATCTTCAGCTAATGCGCGAGCCGGGCAGCCCGTGGACGGTGAGCGTGGCGGTGGATCCGAAACTCATCGGCGCGACCAACGTCCGCCTGATTGCCAACAAGATTGCCGGAGAAACCACGCCTGCAACCTACGACTTTAAAGCGGCGGCGATCCCGCAGGCGTTGCTCACCGCCCAGCCTGGCGCGGTGAACGTGGCTACGCTCGGGAAAATCATTCCGGGCTGGGGCCAGACCGACGATTTTATCGCCCCGTGGTTTGCGACGCTGGAAGCAAAATCTAAATAATGCCCGGTGGCGCTTTTGTAGGCCGGATAAGGCGCAACTGCCATCCGGCGAAAGGACGAAAATATGTCTGCATTACCTCAACCCGAATACAGCCGCAATATGCGGCTGGTAGGTCATAGCGACCAGGGCGGCCGGCCGGACGGCGTGCAGCTGATGGTTCATCGCGGCTTTGCTTACATCGGCCATATGGTGTCGCAGGGTTTTTCAATTGTTGACGTGCGCGACCCGAAAAACCCTAAAGCAGCAGGGTATGTGCCCGCGCCGCCCGGCACCTGGAACGTCCACCTGCAGGCGCACGACGATCTGCTGCTGGTGATTAACGCCCGGGATCTGTTTGCCGATGCCCGCTTTGCCGACGAAAAGGTGTACTACACCCGGCAGGTGGGCGAGACCGTGCGCGACGTGCAGGACACGGGCTGGAGCGCCGGGCTGCGCGTGTTTGATATCTCCACGCCGGATGCGCCGCGTGAGATCGGGTTTCTGTCGCTGAACGGCATTGGCATTCACCGCATCTGGTACGTGGGCGGGCGCTGGGCATACGTATCGGCGCTGATCGACGGCTTTACCGATTATATCTTTCTGACCATCGATCTGGCCGACCCGCGTAAGCCCGAGGTGGCGGGACGCTGGTGGCTGCCGGGGATGAACCAGGCCGACGGCGAAGAGCCGACCTGGCCCGAAGGCAAACGCTACGCGCTGCACCACGCGATTATCGCCGGGGATACCGCGTACGGCAGCTGGCGCGACGGCGGGCTGACCCTGCTGGACGTTAAGGACAGAGCGAATCCGACGCTGATTAGCCATCGCAACTGGAGTCCGCCGTTTGGCGGCGGTACGCACACCGCGCTGCCGTTGCCGGACCGCGATCTGCTGGTGGTGCTGGATGAGGCGGTGCTGGATAACCAGGAAGATGGCGAGAAGCTGATCTGGCTGTTTGATATCCGCGAGCCGTCTAACCCGGTCAGTATTTCCACCTTCCCGCAGCCCGATGAGCGCGATTACGTGGCGAAGGGGGCGCACTTTGGCCCGCATAACCTGCACGAGAACCGGCCAGGGAGCTTTGTCAGCTCCACGCTGATTTTTGCGACGTATCAGAATGCGGGCGTGCGAGCGTACGACATTTCCAACCCGTATCGCCCGGTGGAAACCGGCGCGCTGGTGCCCGCTGCGCCGCAGAAGATGATGGATACGCGGCCCAACCGCCCGCAGGTGATCCAGTCGTGCGATGTGTTTGTGGATGCGCAGGGGATTATCTACAGCACGGATTATAACGGCGGGTTATCGGTGATTGAGTATCTGGGGTGAGTGCGGTTTGATGCCCTCACCCCGGCCCTCTCCCACAGGGAGAGGGCGAAAATCAGGATCGTAGGCCGGGTAAGGCGAAGCCGCCACCCGGCAAAAGCACTCAGCTGTACTGCCGCACCCGCGCCACCAGCTCTTCCGCGCTGTCGATGCGATCGGCAATCACAATCAACGCTTTGCCGAGCGTGATGGCGTGACGCAGGCATTCGTGGCGCATCGCCTCATCCCGAATGGTGTCGATATCCGCCACGTGCGACAGCCCCACGCTGCGGCGAATCAACTCGGTGCCGCAGAAGCCAATCGCGTCCTGCCAGACTTTTTTCAGGAATTCCGTGGCGTAGCCCGGTGCGCTCAGCGCGGCGTCGCGGGTTTTCTCGTGTGCCAGCGCCTGGAAGCGTTCCGCAAAGGTGTGCCACAGCGTCTGGATATCGGTCAGACGCTGCTCGCGGGCGGCGGCGGCATCGCGAATGCCCAGATGACCCGGCAGGCCGCAGAAGTTCAGCAGCAGGTTGCCGATGGCGGTACCCATGTCGAAGCCAATCGGCCCGAAGTAGCCGAATTCGGCGTCAATGGCTTTCAGGCTGCCTTCCGCCACGAAAATCGAGCCGCTGTGAATATCGCCATGCAGCAGGGCTTCGGCCTGTGAGAAAAAGCGGTGCTTCAGGGACGCCACCGCAATTTTCAGTTGGGCATCGTCACGCAGGGCGGCCACGTCATTTTCCAGCTCGGCAGGGTAATTATTGCGCGCGTGGATCTGGTACGGATCGTTAAAGAACAGATCTTCGGTGATCTCGCACATCTCCGGGTTGATGAACTGCGCCACCCGCGCTTTTTTCTCGTGGGGATGCAGGTAAAAATCGCTGGTGTGAAACAGCGTGTGGGCGAGATATTCCCCCAGCTGGCTTGCTGCCTGCGGGTAGGATACGTTACCGATCAGCTCGCCGCGCCAGATGCGATGGCTGGAGAGATCTTCCATCACCATCACCGCCAGCGCCGGATCGAAGTGGTGGATTTTCACCGTATGCTGCGGGCTGTGTTTGTAATGCTCGATCAGCGTTTGCGCTTCCAGGCGGGCGCGGTCCAGCGTCAGCGGCCAGGATTCGCCCACGCAGCGCACATAGGGCAGCGCCTGCTTGACGATGATGCGGCTTACGCCTGCGCTGTCAAAAATTTTAAAGACCAGATTGAGGTTGCCGTCGCCCACTTCCTGCGCCTCTACCAGCGTTGAGGGATCATCAAGGCCCCCGAACTGCTTTGCATACTCCACGGCGTCCTGGGCGGTAAAGGTACGGTATTGCGACATCGCTGTTCCTCACGAGAATGACTAATTAAGACATGTAGACGTCTATACATCTGGATTTCATCCTGACACAATGTGCTACAACAACGCAACAGGGAATTAACGACATGCAGACATTACAGACGACCAGCCTGCGGGTGGCGGATAATCAGCTCTTTATTCTCGACCAGCAGGCGCTTCCGCAGGAGAAACGCTGGCTGGATGCCTCCAGCGTAGAGGCGCTGGTCGGGCACATTCACAGCCTGCGGGTGCGCGGCGCACCGCTGATTGGTCTTTCTGCAAGCCTGCTGCTGGCGCTGCTGGCAGAAAAGGGCGCACGTCGTGACGAACTGGCGGCGGCGCTGGCGATCCTGCGGGCGTCACGTCCGACGGCGGTCAACCTGATGAACAACCTCGACCGCATGAAGCTGGCGCTCGACGAGGCAGATTTTGTCCCGGCGCTGGTGGCCGAAGCGCTGCGCCTGATTGACGAAGACAAACAGCTCTGTAATGCGATCGCGAAAGCGGGCAGCGCGCTGGTTAAGCCTGGCAGTCGCCTGCTGACCCACTGCAACACCGGCGGGCTGGCGACGGCGGGCGTCGGCACGGCGCTGGGCGTCATTGCCCGCGCGCATCAGGAAGGTAACGTGACCAACGTCTGGGTGGATGAAACCCGCCCGCTTTTGCAGGGCGGCAGGCTGACCGCATGGGAACTCGGCGAGCTGGGCGTGCCGTATCAGCTGATCACCGATTCGATGGCCGCCAGCCTGATGGCAAAAGGACAGGTAGACGCCGTGTGGGTGGGGGCTGACCGCATTGCCGCCAACGGCGACGTGGCGAACAAAATTGGCACCTATTCGCTGGCGGTACTGGCGAAATTCCACGGCATACCGTTTTACGTCGCCGCGCCGCACACCACCCTCGACCGCGACTGTCCGAACGGCGAGGCGATCCCGATTGAGCAGCGCGCCGCCAGCGAAGTGACAGGCGTCGCCGGAAGCTTCGGCGCGGTACAGTGGGCGCCAGAGAACGCGCAGGTCTACAACCCGGCGTTTGACGTTACGCCTGCCTCGCTGATTAGCGGCTGGGTGCTGGATACGGGCGTGGTTACGCCGAAAGAGGTGGCAGAAGGGAGATTTGCCTGATTCCACGAAGGAATTGAAACGGTAGTGCTTTTAGACCCCCTCTCCCTTGAGGGAGAGGGCAGGGGTGAGGGGGCTGAACAACGCTCACCCAGCCGAATAGCGATAAAAATCAGGCCAGACGTGGATACGCATTCGCAATCGCATCGCCCGTAAACTGCGCAATCCATCCTTCCGGGTTATCGAAAATACGGATGGCGGTAAAATTCGGCTCGGACCCCATATCAAACCAGTGCGGTGTACCGGCGGGGACGGAAATCAGGTCGTTTTTCTCACACAGTACCTGATACACCTCGTCGCCGATGTGCAGGCAGAACAGCCCGGCGCCCTCGACGAAGAAGCGTACTTCGTCTTCACCGTGGGTGTGTTCGTTGAGGAACTTCTCGCGCAGCGCCTCTTTCTGCGGGTTATCGGCGCGCAGGCTGATGACGTCCCAGCTCTGATAGCCTTTTTCCGCCACCAGTTTGTCGATCGCATGTTGGTAAGCGTCGATCACCGCGTCGGGGGTAGGATCGCGGCCTAAATCACGATCCGCCGCCCAGCGTTCAAATCGCACGCCTTTGGCGTTGAGCTGCCGGGCGATCTCGTCGGCGTCGGTGCTGTGCCACAGGTGCTGGTGCGGATCGTTAACAGAATAAAGGGTTAATGCGCTCATGAGGGGATCTGCTCCGGATTTATCTCGTCAAACTGGTGGACCTGATGGTGGTGGCTCGCGCCATCGTCATCGCCGCGAATCAGTTGCAGGGTGCGAAAACCCGCCTGTTCAGCGGCGTCCAGCTCCTGGTGAATGTCCGACAGGAACAGAATTTGCGACGCAGGGATACCCGTCTGCGCGGCAATGTTCTGATAGGACTGCACCTCGCGCTTGGCACCGATACGCGTGTCAAAGTAGCCGCTGAACAGATGAGTAATATCACCTTCATCGCTGTAGCCAAATAACAGTTTCTGCGCCGCCACGGAGCCAGAGGAATAAACATAGAGATCAATCCCTTGCGCTTTCCATTTTTCCAGCGCGGGCAGGACGTCCGGGTAGAGGTGGCCGGTAAAGTCGCCGTTGACGTAGCCGTCGTGCCAGATAATGCCCTGCAGCGCCTTCAGCGCCGTGGATTTACGATCCTCGTCCATAAAGCCATACAGGGCATCAATAAGCTCGCTGACGCTGGCGTGCGGATGACCGGTTTCATCGCGCAGGTTGTCCAGAATCGATTTGACCGGCTCGGCGTACTGCTGGGCAGTCACGAAGGCCGCCAGCCGCTCACGCGCGTAGGGGAACAAAACCTCATGGACAAAACGAATATCGCTGGTGGTCCCTTCAATATCCGTCACAATCGCGCGAATCATACTCTCTCCCATTGGCGTAAACGCATTTCGCATTCAAATAAGAATTCTAATCCTTCCAGATGACGGCGGGCTTCTGCCACGTCGCGTCCCCAGCAGGTTAAGCCATGGCCGCGCAGAAGAAAACCATAATTCAGCGGGCGCTCGCGGGCGTAATGGGCGATGCGCGAGGCAAGAGCGTCGATATCCTGGTCGTTATCAAATACCGCAATGGCCACCGTATCCTCATGCGTGGTCTGTCCGGCGAGCGATTTCTGCATCTCGAAGCCGCTGATTTTTAGCTCGGCGTCGCGAACCAGACGTGAGAGCACGGTGGCGTTGACGGTGTGAACGTGCAGCACCGCGTTAGCCTCCGGGAACAGACGGTAGAGTAAGGTATGCAGCCCGGTTTCTGCTGAGGGCCTGCGGCCAGACGGCGCGCGGTTGGTGGCGATCTCCACCTGCAGAAAATCGTCCGTCGTAAGGCTGCCCTTATCTTTGCCGGATTCGCTGAGCCAGCACAGGTGCTCATCCTGACGTACGGACATGTTGCCGCCGGTGGCGGGTGCCCAGCCTTTGGAACCAATCCAGCGGCAGGCGTCGACCAGATGCGTGAGTTGCAGGTTGTCTGTCATTTTCCTTTTACCCTCTCGTCAGGCAGGAATATTGATATGGTTTAGACGTCTAAGCGTCTTGATTGCCAAAGACTAACATCGTGTTATAGTGTCAGCAACATAAGTATTACACGCAGGCACAACGCAATGAGCAATAACCCCTTGATTCCGCAAAGTAAACTTCCCAGTCTCGGCACCACCATCTTTTCGCAGATGAGCGCGCTGGCGCAGCAGCACAACGCCATTAACCTTTCCCAGGGATTCCCGGATTTTGACGGCCCGGCTTATCTGCAGGAGCGCCTGGCGTACCACGTTGCGCAGGGGGCGAACCAGTACGCGCCGATGACCGGCGTGCAGGCGCTGCGTGAAGCCATTGCGGATAAAACGGCGGCGCTTTATGGCTACACGCCGGATGCCAACAGCGAAATCACGGTGACGGCAGGGGCCACCGAAGCGCTGTATGCGGCCATTACTGCCCTGGTGCGCACCGGGGATGAAGTGATTTGCTTTGATCCGAGCTACGACAGTTACGCCCCCGCCGTTGCGCTTTCTGGCGGTGTGGTAAAACGCGTGGCGCTTCAGCCGCCGCATTTCCGCCCGGACTGGCAGGCCTTTGCCGCGCTGCTGAGTGATAAAACGCGCCTGGTTATCCTGAACACGCCGCACAATCCGTCCGCGACGGTATGGCAACAGGCGGATTTCGCCGCCCTGTGGCAGGCCATCAGCGAACGCGAAATTTACGTGCTGAGCGATGAAGTGTATGAGCACATCTGTTTTGCCAAAGAGGGGCATGCCAGCGTGCTGGCGCATCCGCAGTTGCGCGAGCGCGCCGTTGCGGTGTCGTCATTTGGCAAAACCTACCATATGACCGGCTGGAAAGTGGGCTACTGCGTGGCACCGGAGGCCATCAGCGGGGAGCTGCGCAAAGTGCATCAGTACCTGACCTTTGCGGTCAATACGCCCGCCCAGCTGGCGCTGGCGGACATGGTGCGCCATGATCCGGCGCACTACCGCGAGCTGCCGGATTTTTATCGCGCCCGCCGGGATCTGTTTGTGGATGCGCTTAGCAAAAGCCGGCTGAAGATTTTGCCGGGGGAAGGCACTTACTTCCTGCTGGTGGACTACAGCGCGATTTCCGATCTGGACGACGTGAGTTTCTGCCAATGGCTGACCAAAGAGGCGGGCGTGGCGGCCATTCCGCTGTCGGTATTCTGCGCCGATCCCTTCCCGCACAGGCTGGTTCGCCTCTGCTTTGCGAAACAGGAATCGACGCTGTTGGCCGCGGCGGAGCGCCTGAACGCCCTCTGATTATTTCACCGTCCAGGCTTCGGAATAACGGCGGTCTGCAAACAGCTCCAGCAGGCCGTTAATCTGCTTCAGACGCAGCACTTCGTCACAGTCCATCCCCAGCTCTTTGCCGATTTTCTCGTCAGGCCAGCCAAGCTGCGCCAGTTCACGTACGATATCGGACATGGCGTTGATCTGGTGTCGACCCCGCGCACGGTTGTGGCGAATGGTGGCGGCCATCCTGTCGACCTTCTCCCGGCGATCTTTGCGCAGGCAGGTGACGGGCAAATAGCCCCGGAGCTGGCGCTTGAGCGCTGCCCGATTTTTGCCTATCTCGTGGCGGTGAAAGCCATCGACGATTTCATAGTGCCGGGATTTGCCTTCCGTCACCACGATTGGCTGGGTGAATCCATCAAGCTCAAGCGACTGCGTCAGCAGACGCTTTTCCGGAGGGGCAACGTTATTGGGGTTGTAATCATTGGCGACAATCTCGTCCTGTTTGATCCACAGCACGCAGTCGATAGGTTGTTCGCGAAAAGGACTGTCTTCATGTAGCGCCTCGCGGAATTTGTTGATCGCCTCGATTTTTTGCTCTTCCGGCAGTGACGACAGATAGCGTTTGATATCGTTGATTAATCGTTGTTGCATAAGATCCCCCACTCCTTGCGTTTTAATTTCATCCGTTCGCTGTATCGCTGGTAATGCTTTGGCTTGTTAGGGCTGAACGACAGCGCGCGACACCAGTAGTCGTTATTGAGAAGTACCTTGCAGATGCGCCGCCACGACGGGATGTCTTTTGACCCGATGTCGCCCTCCTGGGTATCGGGGATCTCTGGCATCCCCTTTTTTTGGTACCAGTGCAGGTAAACGGCAATTTTATTGCGGTAATGTTCAGAGGTGGTTTGCGGCATGCTGTCGAGCAGCAGAAGGGCGTATTCTTGCCAGGTGAGGTGCTCGGGTTTGAGTATTTTACGGTGACCGTAGAAGTGATTGTCGTGGCCCGCGTAGATCCCACCGCTCCTGACGCCGCTGACGCGTTCGCACATTGCGGCCCACCGCTCCGGCTCCAGCACATGATAAAGCCACAGCCCCTGACGTTGCTCCGGGCCGAAGGGTTCACAGATGCGCATATAGCGCGGCGGCACCCCGGCCTGGTACATCAAATCGTACAGCGGGTTATAGCAGGAACCGGTTTTGGCAAACCACGTCCAGATGTCAGCCGTTTTCCAGTCATAGAGCGGGTAGACATACCAGGCATGCCCGCCGGGGGCGACGGTGGTCCAGGGTTTATCATCGGCAAAACGCTGCTTGCGCGCGTTGGCGATGGTCAGAAAGCGGTTGTAGGACTCATCGGCGCGAATACCGATCATCACGGTGGCAGGGCGGTTTTGAGCAAACCAGTCGGAAAAGGCGCGAACAAACGCCTCAAACGTCATGCCCTGCTGGTAAAAATCAAAGTAGCCGGGATCGGTAATGGCATCGGGCGGCGGCTGGCGCACCCACTTCGCGCCCGGCTCCCAGCATTGCCATTCGGGCTGAAATTGAGAAAGGGCATTTTGCGTGGTCAGCGGCAGTGCAACCCACCAGAAATTATCGATGACGTCACAAAACTGGGCTCGCATATTTTCGACATGCTGGATGGTTGTGGAAAATTGCGCTTCCCAGTCGATGAACAGGACGTCAATTTTACGCTGCATCTTGCGCGCGCATTCACACGCCAGGTAGAGCATGACCGTGGAGTCTTTCCCGCCAGAAAATGACACACATACTCGGGAGAAATTTTCCAGCGTCCATGCAATGCGCTCCTGCGTTGCGTTCAGGACATTTTGGTTAAGGGGGAGCTTATATAATGACATATTCTTCCTCATCCTGAGTAAGTTACGCTGTGTCAGCACGGGCCAAACAGCGTGAAGAATAATATCATTATTTTTTCAATGGGTTAGCTGAAAAATTGTGAATATTTGAAAACGGTAGCGTGGAACCTGTTCTTATTGCCCCCGGCTGCTTTAAAGAAAGCAGCCGGAAGGGGGGGTTATAAAACCGGTATTTCCTCAATGAAACTCGAAAATACCGAGCTATTAAGCGCCGAGCGGTTGTACAGCATAAAAATATCAACGGTAGGGATCGCAATATCCGTTTCAAGAACTTTTAAACCCAACGCATCGCCGTATTGCCTGAAGGCATTTTCCGGTACAACGCCCACTAAATCGGAAACGGTAAGCATCGATAATATTGTCAGATAAGAATCGCTTCGGAAACTGACCGTTCTTTCCGGCAGTGCGTGTTCAATTTTTTCCTGAAACGTTTTTACGCCAGAACCGTCGCTTAAGTAAGCGGCAAATTTCTCATTAAGAAGATCCTGGCGGGTAGGCGATACGCTCAGTCGTGGATGCCCCTTGCGGCAGACGAGGTTCATCTGCAATTTATGAAACAGATTGCAGGCGAGTGAGCGGTTGTTCACCGGCGCGATAGCAAAAACCAAATCCGCCTTACGATAGGCCAGCAGGTTTTCTGCGGAGTCCGGTGAGACCATGACGTCATGCAGTTCGATCTCGTAATTATGCTTATCCATGAGAAGCTTAATGGGGTCGAGAAGGATGTTGGGCGTCAAAATTTGCGGGCAATAGATCACAAAGTTTTTCTTTAGCCCTGAGCTGTGCATAATGTTGATGGTCTGCTCAAGCTGGTTCAGGTTTTGTTCCAGATGATGATGCAGATTTACCCCGACAGTGGTAGGCGTGATGCCTTTACCCGAACGGATAAAAAGGGGATCATTAAGCTGGTTGCGCAGACGCTGCAGAGACTGGCTTACGGCTGAAGGCGTAATGTAAAGCGTTTCTGCGGCCTTGCTGATGCTCAGATTCTGATAAATGCACTCAAAAATAACTAAAAGATTTAAATCAAACTTTTTGAGATCGTATAGGTTAGCCATGTTTCATCCTGATGTTGCTTCGTTGTCATGTTGTTAGTGCATTTGTATTAACTATAGATTGAAGCGAACCATTTACAATCCTTGTGGTTAGCTTACTTAATGCCACATTAAAACGTGCTTAATATATCACGCCACCAGATAAATGAAATAGTTCTGAAACGGAACTTAAGATATTATTATCTTTGAAAGGTTGACGTTTCGATTTAAAAAAAACTTGAACTATTTTTTTTACGTATTCAACGTTTTTATTTGTTAAATTTCATGGGTGAAAATAGTGAACATCATTCATGTCATAAATAAAACTGCCTACCTCCTATTCGTTATTCGATCAAACCTATCGCAGCCATAGGCAGTAACGCGGCCAGACCGATTGCCCTGAGCAGGGGCGGGTGCTTTAATCACTTTGCTGTTACGACCTTGATATTACGGTTTGTAGAGCGCAACGCAACGCCAGCGTCTGCTGGCACTGAAAGTTCCTGTGGGAAGTTCAGGTATCAGGGCCGCCCAATGGGCGGCCTTTTTACTTTCAGGCTTAGCTTCTTTTAGGTTCACCACCCTTTGAAGTGCGTTTGTAAGGTATCGCTGATTGATTTGATAAAGTAAACGCATTAGCCCGTTCAGCGAAAGTTCGATACCTTACATCTCAACGAAAACACGGAGGAAGTACAGATGTCCTTGATTAACACCAAAATTAAACCTTTCAAAAACCAGGCGTTCAAAAACGGCGAATTCGTAGAAATCACTGAGAAAGACACCGAAGGCCGCTGGAGCGTGTTCTTCTTCTATCCGGCTGACTTTACCTTCGTTTGCCCAACCGAACTGGGCGACGTGGCAGACCATTACGACGAACTGCAGAAGCTGGGCGTAGACGTTTACTCTGTCTCTACTGACACCCACTTCACCCACAAAGCGTGGCACGGCAGCTCTGAAACCATCGCAAAAATCAAATATGCGATGATCGGCGACCCAACCGGCGCCCTGACCCGTAACTTCGACAACATGCGTGAAGATGAAGGCCTGGCCGACCGTGCCACCTTCGTTGTTGACCCGCAGGGCATTATCCAGGCCATCGAAGTGACCGCTGAAGGCATCGGCCGCGACGCATCTGACCTGCTGCGCAAAGTGAAAGCAGCCCAGTATGTTGCTTCTCATCCAGGCGAAGTGTGCCCGGCGAAATGGAAAGAAGGTGAAGCGACCTTAGCGCCATCTTTGGATCTGGTCGGTAAAATCTAAATTTCCGTCGTCTTTCACGCCATAGCTGCGTTGGCGTCGCCTGCTCACCCCGGTCACTTACTTCAGTAAGCTCCCGGGGATTCACAGGCTAGCCGCCTTGCTCTGACGCGAAATACTTTGGAAATTGTTTCAGTTATGGGCGCACCCGCGCCCATTTTATCCCAGCACCATGATGCAAGTTGCATTCAGGTTGCCCGTTTAAGGCAATTTGCATGATGACGTCTTAAGAGAGGGAAGAACAATGCTCGACACCACAATGAAAAGCCAGCTCAAGGCGTACCTTGAGAAATTAACGAAGCCTGTTGAGCTGATTGCCACGCTGGACGACAGCGCAAAATCGGCAGAAATCAAAGAATTGTTGACCGAGATCGCTGAACTGTCGCCAAAGGTGACCTTCAGAGAAGATAACGCGCTGCCCGTTCGCAAGCCGTCATTCCTGATCGCTAACCCAGGCTCTGACCAGGGGCCGCGCTTTGCCGGTTCTCCGTTGGGGCACGAATTTACCTCACTGGTGCTGGCCCTGCTGTGGACCGGTGGTCATCCGTCGAAAGAGGCGCAGGCGCTGCTGGAGCAGATCCGCGATATCGACGGTGATTTTGAGTTTGAAACGTACTACTCGCTCTCCTGCCACAACTGCCCGGACGTGGTGCAGGCGCTGAACCTGATGGCAGTGCTGAACCCGCGCATTAAACACACGGCGATTGACGGTGGCACCTATCAGAACGAAATCACCGAACGCAACGTGATGGGCGTTCCGGCGGTCTTTATGAACGGTAAAGAGTTTGGTCAGGGCCGCATGACGCTGACGGAAATCGTTGCAAAAGTAGACACCGGTGCGGAAAAACGTGCGGCAGACGCGCTGAACAAACGCGATGCGTACGACGTGCTGATCGTCGGCTCCGGCCCTGCGGGCGCGGCGGCGGCGGTGTACTCCGCACGTAAAGGCATTCGTACCGGCCTGATGGGCGAACGTTTCGGCGGCCAGGTGCTGGATACGGTAGACATCGAAAACTACATCTCTGTGCCGAAAACCGAAGGCCAGAAGCTGGCCGGCGCACTGAAGGCGCACGTTAGCGATTACGACGTGGACGTCATCGACAGCCAGAGCGCCAGCAAGCTGGTCCCTGCGGCAGTGGAAGGCGGTTTACACCAGATTGAAACGGCCTCCGGCGCGGTACTGAAAGCGCGCAGCATTATCATTGCCACCGGCGCAAAATGGCGCAACATGAACGTGCCGGGTGAAGATCAGTACCGTACCAAGGGTGTAACCTACTGCCCGCACTGCGACGGCCCGCTGTTTAAGGGTAAACGCGTGGCGGTGATCGGCGGCGGTAACTCCGGTGTGGAAGCGGCCATTGACCTGGCGGGTATCGTTGAACACGTTACGCTGCTGGAGTTTGCCCCGGAAATGAAGGCCGACCAGGTGCTGCAGGACAAAGTGCGTAGCCTGAACAACGTCGACATCGTGCTGAACGCGCAGACGACGGAAGTGAAAGGCGACGGCAGTAAAGTGACGGGCCTGGAATACCGCGACCGCGTAAGCGGGGATGTGCACAGCGTTCCGCTTTCCGGGATCTTCGTGCAGATTGGTCTGCTGCCCAACACCACCTGGCTGGACGGGGCGATTGAGCGCAACCGCATGGGCGAAATCATCATCGATGCCAAATGCGAAACCAGCGTGAAGGGCGTGTTTGCGGCGGGCGATTGCACCACCGTTCCGTACAAACAGATCATCATCGCCACAGGCGAAGGTGCGAAAGCGTCGCTGAGTTCCTTCGACTACCTGATCCGCACCAAAACAGCATAATAAAAGAAAGTAAGACTACACCTGCATACCGCCTCATCACGAGGCGGTTTTTTTATTTCCACGCTTTTTTAATATTATTTTCCGCGCAAAATATTTTGCATCCCGAACCGACAGCCTGCCTTGATCAAAGAAATTGCCGAATATATTGATAATATCTGCCAGATTTTCGTTGCAGATAATTATTTATATTTTCTATGAAAGATAAAAATATATTCGCAAATTCAATATATGACAACCTGTCATTATTTGAATTAACCGGATTAGCCTTACGCGATTTTTTTAGCGCCGCAGAAATGACGGCACGACAGCGGGCGTTGCGTCAGCTTTATCCGCAATGTAAAGCATGGGACGACAGCGCCTGGCTGGAGATGGAGTACGATTTCAGCGCGCTGTTTGTCGGGCCGATGGCACCGCTGGCCGCGCCCTACGCCTCGGTCTGGCTCGACGATGAACCGCTGGTTATGGGGCCGACAACCCTTAACGTACGCGAATTCTTAGACAGCGTGGGGCTGGTGGTGGGGGAGGACAGCGCGGCACCGGATGACCATATCAGCATTGAGCTGGAACTGGTGGTTATGCTCTGTGCCCACGCTCGTCATTTACCGCAATATCATGACGCCCTGACCCGCTTTACAACGGGCCACCTGGCGCTGTGGCTGCCTGCGTTTATCGACAACATCAAAAACAATGCGAAAACATCTGCAATAAGAGAAGTCGCCCTGCAACTTACTAATTGGTTAGATGAATTAAAAACGAGAGTAATATTATGAGCATTGATAAAGGACAGCTAAACCGGCGCTCCTTTTTAAAAGGTCTGATTGCATTAGGTACCGTTGCGGCACTGCCTGGCGGGTTATTATCTTCCCGCTGCGCGATGGCCCAGCCGCCGATTCCGTTTAACCCTAAAACCTACAAAATTTTCCGCAACGCCTGCCCGCGTAACTGTTATGACACCTGCAGCCTGAAAACCTGGGTGAAGGACGATGTCATCACCTTCGTGGAGGGGGCGAGCGAATCGACCTACACCCACGGCGCGCCGTGCGTGAAAGGCTTGACCTATCCGCGACGCGTTTATTCCCCGGACCGTATTAAGTATCCGATGATTCAGGACGGACGCGGCAGCGGTAAGTGGCGACGCATCTCCTGGGATGAGGCGATGCAGCGCATTGCCAGCAAAATGCTGGAGATCAAAAAGAAAGATGGCTCCCTGCTGGGCCTGGCGCTGACCAAATACTCCGGCAACCTCGGCGTGATGAGTTACGCCGTGGAAGGTATGATGTCCTCTCTGGGATACACCACCCGCTTTGCCGGGACCCCTTGCTGGCCAGCCGGAATTGACGCCCAGCATTACGATATGGGCGACATGTGGTGTAACGACCCGGAAGATATGGTGAAGGCCAAATACATCATTCTCTGGGGCGCGAACCCGGCCTGGTGCTCCATGCACTCGATGAAATACATCTATCAGGCGCGGGAGAAAGGGGCGAAGGTTGTGGTTATCGATCCGCTGTTCTCGCAAACCGCCGCGAAAGCCGATCTCTATCTGCGCGTGCGTCCCGGCTCTGATGGCGCGCTGGCGCTGGGCATGGCGCGTCACCTGCTGGATTTAGGCCGCGTTGATCAGGAATTTGTGACCCAGTTCGCCCACGGCTACCCCGAGTTTGAGCAGTACCTGCGCAACAACATTACGGTGGAGTGGGCGTCCGAAATTTGTGGGCTGGCCCCGGACGTTATCCGGCAGCTGGCGGACGAGTTTACCGCCGTTAAGCCCGCCACCGTCTGGATCGGCTACGGCATGCAGCGTCACGTCAACGGCGGGGCGAACGTGCGCGCCATCGATGCCTTTGTGGCGATGACGGGTAACATCGGGGTTGAAGGCGGCGGGGCGCGCTACGGCCATCTGCAAACCTGGGGCTATAACTACCATGCGATGGCGCAAAAGCCACCGGCTGGCTCCGTCGGTATGACGGGTGCCGCGGGTCCGGTTGGCGAGTTTGTCAGCGACAGCGGCGAGAAAAGTCAGTATTCAGACCGCGCGCTGAACCTGAACCAGACCGCACAGAGCATTCTTGACGCTAACGATCCGCCGGTTCGCATGCTGTGGGTCGCCTGTAAGAACCCGTTCGCGCAGGATTTCGATCGCAACAAAATGGAAAAAGCGTTCGAGAAGCTGGAGATGGTGGTGTGCGTGGATCAGTTCTTTAACGAGACGGTACAGCACGCCGACATCGTTCTGCCTGTCACCACGACCTTTGAGCACTGGAGCGCCTCGTCCTCTTACTGGCACTACTGGCTGACGGTGAACGAACCGGCCATCAAGCCGATGTACGAATGCAAGAGCGACCTGGATATTGCCGTGCTGCTCTCGCGCACCATCAACAAAATGGAGCCGGGTTCATGCACCTTCCCGCAGGATGTCGATCAGAAAAAATGGCTGGACCTCGAGTTTAACGACGGGCTGGCGAAACAGTTCGGCATCAGCTCGTGGGACGACCTGCTGGACGGCCCGGTGAAGGCCAAAATGCCGAGCAGCGCCGCCTGGTACGATCGCAAATTCAAAACGCCGTCCGGCAAGTACGAGTTCCTCTCTGAGCTGTGCGAGAAAAACGGCCACAAGGCGCTGCCGGAATATCTGCCTGCCGCCGAGGGTAAACTGCCGTTCCACCTCTTTACGCCGCATCTGCAGTACGGCCTGCACTCGCAGTTCGTCAACCTCGACTGGATGCAGGTCTTCTGGCCGGAGCCGTTCGTCTATATCCATCCCGTCGCCGCGAAGAAAAAAGGCATCCGCGATCTGGCTACCGTCCGGGTATTTAACGAGATCGGCGAAGTTGAACTGCGCGCGAAGGTCACCACCAACGTGCCGGAGGATTTCCTGGTGATGTATGAATCCTGGTTTAACAAGCTCAGTTACAACGTGCAAAACGTGGTGAAAGACACCCCGGCCGATATGGGCCTGATGGCAACCGGCGCGCCCGGTGCGGCCATTCATGACCAGTTTTTTGACATTGTCCTCATTGCAAATGAAGGAGTAGAGGCATGAGACGCGCATTTTTAGTGAACAGTGATAAGTGCATTGGCTGCCGTGGGTGCGCTATGGCCTGTAAAAGCTTTAACCAGTTGGAGCCGGACCGCTTCTGGCGCTATGTCTATCCGCTGGATAAAGCCATTTACCCGCACGAAGAGCGCGCGTTTTTCTCGCTGGCCTGTAACCACTGTGAAAATCCGGCCTGCCTGGCCGCCTGCCCGGTGGAAGCCTACACCAAACGTGATGACGGCGTGGTGGTGCATAATCCTGAGCGCTGCATTGGCTGTAAAAACTGCATTCGCAACTGTCCTTACGGCGCGCCGCGCTTTAACGAAGAGACGCAAAAAGCCGAGAAGTGCAGCATGTGCTACGAACGTCTGGATATCGGCATGAATCCGGCCTGCGTGAACGCCTGCCCGGTAGGGGCGCTGACGCTTATCGACCTGGACGCCGATCCGCTGCCGAACAACGCGGTGCAGTATCCGCCGGGCTTCCCGCATATGCCGCAGCTTAATCCGGGTACGCGCTTTATTCTTGCCCGTCAGCCAAAACAGCCGGGGGATAAATAATGGAAAAGTATGAACTGCCGCTGGTGATTTTTACCGTGCTGAGCCAGATGTCGGTGGGGATGACGTTACTCCTCACCTGGCGGACGCTGCGCGGCGAGATCGAAGGTAACCGCCTGTACTGGCTGATCACCGGTGCGATCCTTGGGGTAGCGTCCGTTGCGGCGATCCTGCACCTGGCGCACCCGGAACACGCCTATAACGCGCTGATCAACCTGAAACACGCCTGGCTGAGCCGTGAAATTCTCGGCGCGACGATCTACGGGGGGACCATCGGCCTGGCTTTCCTCACCAAAGGCAATAAAGGCGCTGCGCTGCTGGCGTCCCTGTTTGGGGTGTTGCTGGTGGTTGTGCAGGGCATGACCTATGCCGCGCCCGCCATGCAGGCGATTGCCAACGGCATTACCATGATGCTGTTTTTCGCTACCGTCTGGGTGATGGGCTGCGCCGCCACGCCGCTGCTCGGGCTGCAATCCTCCCATCGCGCTCTGCAACAGGGTGTTATCGCCCTGATGGCACTGATGATCGCCGCGCCTGTTATCTGGCTGAGCGGCGGCACGGTGGTGAAGATGACGGCGCAGGCGTGGTTAAGCTCACCGCTCTATCTGGGTAGCCTGGTCTGCTGCCTGCTGGGATGTGGATTAACGCTGACGCGCCAGCCGAAGCAGAAAGCGATCTTCGCGATTCTGCTGGTGGGGGTCGTGCTCAGCCGCCTGACCTTCTTCGGTGATACGGTCAGCACCGTCGTGAACATCGGACACCTGTACTGATAAAACTAACCCCGCATCAGCGGGGTTTTTTACGGGCGTTTAGCGCACCACCATCACCGGGATATGGGTGTGGCGGATCACGCTTGAGGCGTTGGACCCCAGCAGGTGCGTGGTAATCGAAGGATTGCGCGAGCCGATCACCACCACGTCAGCTTTCAGTTCGTCGGCCAGCTCGTTAACCACATCACGCACGCTGCCAAACCTGACGTGGGTTTTGATGCGGGAAGGATCGATGCTGAAGTGCCCGACCATGGTCTGCAGCCGCGTTTCGGCCTCGTGCTGTAAGTGTTCCTCAAAGCGACGCACGTCGGCGGCAAAGCGGTGCAAACTCAGGCTCGCCGAGCCGGGCAATACGTGCAAAAGGTGAATAATCCCGTCCTGCTGCGCCAGGAACTCGGCGTGGCGAACGGCTTTGTCGCTTAGCTCCATCTCAAAAACATCAACCGGCATAATGATTGTCTGATACATACCCGTTTCTCCTTGTTTATTAACGCTGAAATCATTCAACCATAAAATAGTTATGCTTTCTGTAACCTCAACAGCACTTTTTTATATCACCAGGATAAATCTCAAAAGGTGCGGATTTCGGGGGTACGCCTGAGAGGTAGCTACCCTTTTAGTAGCTTACCCACATCCTTTCGGAGGTCGTATGAAGGCATTGACGTATCACGGTCCGCACAATGTTCGCGTTGAGAATGTCCCCGATCCTGTCATTGAGCAGCCTGACGATATCATCCTGCGCGTGACGGCCACCGCCATCTGCGGCTCTGACCTGCATCTCTATCGCGGGAAGATCCCCAAAGTGGAACATGGCGATATCTTTGGTCATGAATTTATGGGCGAAGTGGTTGAAAGCGGGCGGGACGTGAAGAACCTTCAGAAGGGCGACCGCGTGGTGATCCCCTTTGTCATTGCCTGTGGCGACTGCTTCTTTTGCCAGATGCACCAGTACGCCGCCTGCGAAAAAACCAACGCCGGGCAGGGCGCTGCGCTGAACAAAAAGCAAATCCCCGCACCCGCCGCGCTGTTTGGCTACAGCCATCTTTATGGCGGCGTGCCGGGCGGGCAGGCGGAGTACGTGCGCGTGCCGAAAGGCAACGTGGGGCCGTTTAAAGTGCCGCAGCTGCTCTCCGACGACAAAGCGCTTTTCCTGTCTGACATTTTGCCTACCGCCTGGCAGGCGGTGAAAAACGCGCAGGTGGGTAAAGGTTCAAGCGTTGCCGTTTTCGGGGCGGGGCCGGTGGGTCTTCTCACCATTGCCTGCGCGCGGCTGGCAGGCGCTGAGCAAATCTTTGTGGTGGACCATCACCCGTACCGCCTGCGGTTTGCGCAAGAACGTTACGGCGCCATCCCGATCAACTTCGACGACGACAACGATGCGGCGGAGAAAATCATCGAACAGACGGCGGGCCAGCGCGGCGTGGATGCGGTGATTGATGCTGTCGGCTTTGAAGCGAAGGGCAGCACCACGGAAACTATCCTGAGCAACCTCAAAATTGAGGGAAGCAGTGGTAAAGCGTTGCGCCAGTGCATTGCCGCAGTGCGTCGTGGCGGCGTGGTGAGCGTACCCGGGGTGTATGCCGGGTTTATTCACGGCTTCCTGTTTGGCGATGCCTTCGATAAGGGCATTACGTTCAAAATGGGCCAGACGCACGTCCATGCCTGGCTGGGCGAGCTACTGCCGCTAATTGAACAGGGGCTGCTTACCCCGGAAGAGATTGTGACGCACTATCTGCCGCTGACCGATGCCGAACGTGCCTACAAAATTTTCGAAAAACGCGAAGAGGAGTGCCGGAAGGTTATCCTGGTGCCTGGCGCAGACACGCCGGAGGCGGCAGAGCAGAAGGTGAAAGGGCTGGTGAACGCCTTTCCCGGCGGGGTCGTGTAACCCGGCTCGCTTACCAGTGACGTTCCAGGTAAAGCACGGCCATGACGATGACCGCCAAAAAAACCAAATAAACCAGTGTGATGGACGCTATTTCACCCATAAGCGTTTCCGCGCGACGCAAACAGATTAAGCGTGGATGACGGCGTTTTTCGGCGATATAGGACGTTTGGGTGAAATGCGTAAAAAGCGGAAAGAGGATGCCTGGCATCCTCTGTGCAAAGCGGACAGGCGCTTGTTCAGAAGGGATTAACGCAGGTAATCACCGGCGGCTTCTGGCTGGTAGAGCAGGGCGAGCACTTCCAGATGGGTAGACGCACCGCCCGGAAGGTCCCAGTGAATGGTATCACCGGTACGCAGACCCAGCAGCGCCGCGCCGACAGGGGCCAGAACCGAAAGCTGCGTGGCGCTGTCGGTCATCTGCGCCGGGTAGACCAGCGTACGGGTCAGTTCTTCACCGGTGGTCAGGTTGCGGAACGTCACCTGGCTGTTCATCGTCACTACGTCATGCGGCATGGACTCAGGCGTACACATCTGCGCGCGATCAAGCTCCTCGTTGAGGGCGTCGGCAACCGGGAGTGAGGCGTATTCTGGTTTTTCCAGAAGGCGGTCGATACGTTCTGCGTCGAGCTCATTAATGATAATTTTAGGTCTGGACATTTCTTACTCCATGTCGTGAATGCTGCGTGTTACGCAGAAACCAATCCAAAAGAAAACCCTCGCCGTCTGGCAGCGAGGGTTTAACTCTCCTGATGATACTGGCTGAAGAGGCAAGTTTGAAGTGATGAAGGTCACATTCATACGCCATATGAATTTTTGGCGAAAAACGTGCTGCCTTGCCAATTTGCATTATTCTTTTTAAGCGCCCTTTGTGGGCGACTATCCGCCTTCCGTGTTTCCTGTCAGGAGATTTCATGAGCGATTACGACAAACTTACCCTGAAAGACGGCAGTTATTTGCATTTTAAGGACTGGGGCAGCGGGCAGCCGATTGTCTTCAGCCACGGCTGGCCGTTAACCGCCGATGCCTTTGAAGATCAAATGTTGTATCTGGGGTCGAAAGGATTTCGCGTTATTGCCCACGACCGCCGCGGTCACGGGCGCTCGGCGCAGCCGTGGGACGGGCATACGATGGATCAGTACGCGGACGACTTGGCCGAGCTGACCGCGCACCTTAACCTGAAAGAGGCGGTGCACGTTGGGCATTCAACGGGCGGCGGAGAAGTGGCGCGCTATATCGGCCGCCACGGCACCGATCGCGTCGCTAAAGCGGTGCTGATTGGGGCCGTGACGCCGATTATGATCAAAACCGATTTTAACCCGGACGGCGTGCCAAAAGAGGTCTTTGATGGTATTCGCGAAGGGGTGGTAAACGATCGGGCGGCCTTCTTCTACGAGCTGACCGCTGCGTTTTATGGCTACAACCGCCCGGGGGCAAAAGAGTCTAAAGCGGTACGTGAAAGTTTTGTGGAGCAGGGGCTTCAGGGGTCGATCAAGGCGCTGTACGACTGCGTGAAAGCCTTCTCGGAGACGGACCTGCGCGAAGATCTGAAGAAGATGACCATCCCTACGCTGGTGATCCACGGCGATGACGATCAAATTGTGCCGATCGACACCTGCGGGCGCGTGGCTGCGGAGATCCTGCCGAACGCGGAGCTTAAGGTGTACGCTGGCGGCTCTCACGGCATTTGCACCACTCATAAGCATCAGATTAATGACGATTTGCTGAAATTTATTCAGTCCTAATTTCGTGCGGATTGCGTTACGCTGAGTGTCCTGAATCAGGGCACTGAGCGAAGCGTCATTCGTATCTGCCCCACCAGTGAGAGAGCCTCATGTATTTTTATCAACCTTCTCAGGGGCACGGCCTGCCGCATGACCCGTTGAATGCCATTATTGGTCCGCGTCCGATCGGCTGGATCGCGTCGTGCGACCGCGCCGGTCAGCGAAACCTTGCCCCTTACAGCTTCTTTAACTGCTTTAACTATCGTCCGCCGATCATTGGGTTTTCCAGCAATGGCTGGAAAGACAGCGTTCGCAATATTACCGAAACGGGTGAGTTCGTGTGGAACCTGGCAACGCGCAGTCTGGCCGAAGCGATGAACGAAACGTCCGCGACGCTTTCGCCCGGCGAGGATGAATTTGCGTTTGCCGGGTTGACGCCAGCCGCCAGCCAGCTTGTCAGCGCGCCGCGCGTGGCGGAAAGTCCGGTCAACTTTGAGTGTCGCCTGTCCCAGTGTATTCAGCTCACGGGGGCCGACGGTACGCCGATTGACACTTGGCTGGTGCTGGGCGAAGTGGTCGGGGTGCATATTGCCGAAACGCTGCTGGAGGAGGGGATTTACCAGACGGCGAAAGCGCAGCCGATCCTGCGCGCGGGCGGGCCAACGGCCTATTACGCAATCAGCGATACCCATCGCTTCGACCTGGTTCGCCCGGATGCGCGATAACAGCCTGCCTGCCGATCAACAGTTCTTTGCCGACCTGTTTAGCGGGCTGGTCCTCAATCCCCAGCAGCTTGGACGTGTCTGGTTTGCCCATCGCCCGTCATCCACCTCCTCCGGGACCGTGGCCCTCGAATGGCCGCGGCTCGATGTGGTGTTGCGCGGCGAGTACGGTAACCTGCTTATTGCCGAGCAAAAAGCGATTCGCCAGGGGGAGATGCTGTTTCTCCCGTCGCGCACCGTCTGTTCGCCAACGTTTGCCCGGCCAGTTATGCTGCTGAGCATTATTTTTGCCCCGTCGTGGCTTGGGCTGGCATTTCAGGATGCCCGCAGCGGGCAGGCCGTTGAGCCGCAGCGAAAAGTGGAGCTTCCGCATCCGGAAAGGGGGGAGTGTGCGGCCATGCTGACGGCGCTTACCCATCTCAGTGCCTCCCCGCAGGACCAGGATATTATCCAGCCGCTGGTGCTGAGCCTGCTGAACTGGTGCCGTAAACGGGTCTCTTCTCTGCCCGAGCCAGGGATGTCGCGCGGCGATTTTCTGTATCAAAGCATCTGCAGCTGGATCCAGGTCAACTATGCGGGGGCACTGACCCGTGAAAGCGTGGCCGCCCTGTTTAACATCTCGCCCAACCATCTCTCGCGCCTGTTTTCGCAGCAGGGCACCATGAGTTTTGTGGACTATGTTCGCTGGGTGCGTATGGGAAAAGCGCGGACGATCCTGCAAAAATATCACCTGCCGGTGGGGGAAGTGGCGAAGCGCTGCGGCTATCCCGACAGCGACTACTTTTGCCGTCTGTTCCGGCGTCAGTTTGGCCTGACGCCGGGGGAGTACCGCACGCGATTTCAGTAGCGGTCAGAAGGTGATTTCAGCATTGAGCAGGTCAAGCATGCTTTGCGGCGAGTCGGCCGCAAAAAGCGACGCGCGAAACGCCTTGTTGACCAGTTTTCTGGCCAGCTGAGAGAAGACCTTGACGTGGTTGTTTCCTTCCTGAGCACCCAGCGTCAGCATGATCACCAGCTCGACCTCTCCCATATCCGACTCCCAGTCAATCGGCTTCTCCAGACGAGCAATGCTAATGCTGGAGTGGCGTATCCACTGGGATTTGGTATGCGGGATCGCCACCCCAAACCCGACGGCGGTGGTGACAATCTCTTCCCGTTGCCAGAGATCTTCTTCAAGCTCGAGCGGGTGTTCTGTGCGTCCGTGGATAGCCAGATTGCCGCATAAAAATTGCAGCACCTGCTCTTTGGAAGCCAGCGGTTCGTTGAAGACGATTGTCTCCTGCGCCAGCAGTGGACGCGGCGGCTCTTCAGGGGTGAATTCCGCCAGAAGCGCTTCGATCTCCTCTGCGCTGCGGCACTCGCAGGCACGTTCTGCCAGGGTCTGACACGCGCTTAGCTCAAGCTGGCGAAGCAACGTTTTCACGTCAGGGATGCGCGGCCCGCTCATGCTAAATTCATCGATGCCCAATCCCAGGAGCAGAGGCAGATAACGACGTTCGCCGCCGAGTTCGCCGCAGATCCCAACCCATTTTCCATGGCGATGGGCAGCGGTGACGATCTGGCGCACCATGCGTAAAAATGACGGCGTGATCGGGTTATACAGCGGCGAGACACGCGGGTTATTACGGTCGACGGCGTAAAGGTACTGGGTCATGTCGTTTGAGCCAATACTGAAAAAATCCACCTCGTCGCAGAAGTGATCGATGATAAAGCAGACGGACGGGACTTCCACCATGATGCCCAGCGGCAGGTCCGGGGTGTGACGCAGCCCCTGTGACGTCAGCTCCTCGCGGACGTTTTGCAGCTCTTGTTTTACCCACAGAATTTGGTCGAGGCTGTGGACCATGGGGATCATCAGCAGGGCATTTCCGCTGGCGCCTGCGCGTAAAATCGCCCGCAGCTGGGTACGGAACAGGTGAGCAAATTCAGGGTAGATGCGTACCGCACGATAGCCGAGGAAGGGGTTCTCCTCCTGCGGGATATTGAGATACGGGATCTGTTTATCGCCGCCGATATCCATGGTGCGGAAGATCACCGGTTTACCCTGAGCCGAGAGCAGCACCTGCTGATAGGCTTCAAACTGTTCCTGCTCATCCGGGGCGGTATCGCGATCCATGTAGAGCATTTCGGTACGGAACAGCCCAACGCCCTGCGCGCCACAGGCGAACGCGCCGGGGGCTTCCAGGGCGCTGCCGATATTGGCGGCAATATCCACGGCAATATTGTCCCGGGTCAGCGCAGGACGCCCGGCGTCTTTGAGCTGCTGCTGCTGGCGTTTATCGGCAAGCCGCTGCGCCACGCTGTAGTAGTGATTCACCGCCTCATCAGGCTTCACCACCAGTACGCTGCACACGCCGTCAAGAATGACCTCGTCGCCGGTAAACGGTGCCAGGGAGGAAATGGTTACCCCGCTGAGTACCGGAATGGAAGCGGCGCGGGCCAGGATCAGGGTATGCGACGTTCGCCCGGTTTTTTCCAGCACCATGCCTTTCAGATAGCGGGTATCAAGGCTTAAAAACTGGCTCGGGGTTAAATCTTCCGCCATCAGAATTGTGGGCGCATCCAGCGTAAATACGGACGCTTGCTGAAGCTCAGGCCAGGTAATGCTCAGCAGTTGTTCGCTGATATCACGGATGTCGCTGACGCGCTCGCGAAGGTAATCGCTGGCCGAATGGGAGAGCTTGTCGCAAATCTGCTCCATGTTGCCAATGATCGCCTCTGCAAGGCTCAGCCGTTCTTCGCCGATCAGACGGCGAATATTGCCACCAAACTCATCGTCCTGAATCAGCGACAGATGAGCACTGATAATGGTTTTACTTTCACCCCCCAGCCCGCGCAGGCGCTGGTTAAGCTGCTCCGCCAGCGTGGCGAGGCTGTGTTCCAGACGGGTGATATCCTCCGGCGAGGCCGGTATCTGACGATAACGATGGAGATTATCACTCTGCCAGGCTCGCAGCGTTCCGCTACCGATGCCGCTGGCAAGCGTAATTGCGTGCTGCAGCTGCGGATTAAGCCGCATCAGCGAACGGGGCAGAGGATGTGCGACGTGCGGCGCATCCCCTGACGGGATGCTGTCGCTGTCGATGAACGACGTGTTTACATACTGCTCAAGCACGCGTCTGGCCTGCTCTTCGTCGCTGCCGCTGATTTCGAGCACGCAGCTGTCGTTAAACAGCGTGCCGGTGCTGATCAGCGCCAGCGAGCTTTTGGCATCCGCCTGGGTGTTAAGCCGGTTATTGATAAAACGGATATCGCTGCGCCAGACGCTGCACTGCTCTTTAAGCGCCCACGCCGGACGGGCGTGCAGGCCGTTGGGCAGCGGGCAGGAAAATTCAATAGAAATCATACGCTCTCCTTAACGCGTGAGATCAGCACCTGAAGTCCGTCAGGTGAGCCACGGTCTCACGATTCATACACGCCACCAGGGCGACAAGCAGTTGATGAGTTTGGTTAATGTCTTTTTCGTCGGCGATCGAGGCCGCGCAGTGCCCGTGTCGGGTTGGCGGGCCTAACACCACCGCGGGAACGCCCGTCCCGGACAGGTGAATGGCGCCGCCGTCGGTACCGCCGTTGCTGAACATATCCTTTTGCAGCGGGATCCCCAGCGGACGCGCTACCGATTCAATAAACGCGGTCAGTTTCGGTGGGGCGATAAGCGTTTTGTCGTACAGCACCAGCATCGGGCCAGCACCGATTTGACGGTGGTTTGCGTTACCGTAATCAAAGTTTTTCGACCAGCAGGCGGTATCGAGGACCAGAGCAATATCAGGATGAATGGCCTGGGCTGCGGTGCGCCCTCCACGCAGCCCAACCTCTTCGCTGGAACTGGCTACCAGCCACAGTTCACAGTCGAGCGGGGCCTGATGCAACTCGCGCAGCAGGGTGATCAGCAGATAGCACCCGAGGCGATCGTCGAAGGCTTTTCCCATTACCCGGTTATGGGGAAGCGTCTGGAAAGGCGTATCGAACGTCACGCGGTCGCCCGCATCTATGCCCGCAGCGTAGACCTCCTCGTCTGAGGTTGCGCCAATATCCACGCGCAGGTTGTCTACGGTTTCACCTTTCAGATCGCCGTCCAGCAGGCCCGGGATTTTTAGCCCGTTGCGGGTGGTGATGCGTACGGGCTGAAGCGTGCGGGCCATCATGCGGACGTTGCCAATCGGCAGGACATCGATGGCTCCTTCACGCGAAATACTGCGTACGATAAAACCGACTTCGTCCATGTGGGCGCAAATCATCACCTTTGGCCCGTTGCTCTGATTCACACGAATGAGCACCGAGCCGAGGCCGTCGAACTGAACGTCTTTCTGATAGCGATGTGCTTCGTTAATCAGGATGTCGCGCACCTCTTGCTCCGACGCGGCAATGGCATCGGCTTCGCTTAACGCGCGCAGTAATTCCTTGTCCATCAGTGTTCTCCCGTCATCAGTAGCGTTTTGTCCATGGTGTAGAGCACCTCGGCCCCGGTGTGCGTGACCAGCACCACGTCTTCAATCCGCACGCCGCCCACACCGTCAAGGTAGATGCCAGGCTCCACGGTCAGGAGCATGCCAGGTTTGAGCAGCGTGGCGTCTGTGGGGGAAAATCGCGGATTTTCATGGACATCAATGCCGATAGCGTGCCCGGTGTTGTGACCGAACTGCGGGCCGTAGCCTGCGCGTGCGATTGTCTCCCGGGCAGCAGCATCCACCGCATGGCAGGGGACGCCGGGACGAATGGCATTGATGGCCGCGAGTTGCGCCGCCAGCACGGTCTGGTAAACCGTGTAGAGCGGATGCGCCTCGGGTGTCTGGCCTTGTCTGGCGACAAGGAAGGTCCTCGTCATATCCGAACAATATCCCTGGTGTTGGGCGCCAAAATCGAGGGTGACCATTTCGCCCGCGTCGATGATCTTATCGGAGGCTTTGCCGTGCGGCATTGCGCCGCGTGGCCCGCTGGCAACGATAGTATCGAAGGAGGGCTTATCTGCGCCCTGCTGCTTCATAAACCACTCCAGCTCGGCGGCGACCTCGCGCTCGCGCATACCCGGCTGGATGAAGCGGCGGATATGATGCGCGGCGTCGTCGGCGATGCGGCACGCCGCGCGGATCCGGGCGATTTCGTCCGCGGTTTTAATCTGTCGCAGGGCGTCGAGAGAGATCCCGCACAGCGTCGCATTCAGCGCGTCGCGCCACTGACTGGCGGTGTGCCAGCTGACGTGTTCGCCTTCAAAGCCCAGCCGCGAAAGCCCTTCGTCGGCAATCAGCTGGTTCACCACCCCGGCAAACGAATGCTCTGCATCAAGCAAGTGCATCCGGTAGCCTTCCGCGCGTGAGGCGATGTCGTGGTAGTAGCGAAAATCCACCAGAATATGCGCGTCGGTTCGCGTAACCAGCACATAGCCCGAACCGGTGGACAGGCCCAGATGGGGCTGTTTGTTCTGCCGTGAGGCAATCAGCACGCCATCGAGCTTTTCGGTCTTTAGCCAGTGGCGAAGCGTTGTGAGTAAATCCATCTCGTTATCCCGTTACAGCGTATCGACGGAGAGTTTTCCGCGTTTATGCATGTGGTTACGGATAGTCACCACCAGCAGGGCCGTAATGACCGCGCCGACCAGAATGCTGAGCATATACGCACCCAGATTGGTCACCAGCGGCCATGCCCAGATGGCAGATTCCGGGAACCACTGCACAGCACCCAGGGCGGTGGCGGTCATCGCGCCCGCTATGGCACCGACCATGTACGCTGGCAGCGTCGCGAGCGGGTTTTCCAGCAGGAACGGGATTGCCCCTTCGCTGATCCCCATAAAAGCGAGGAACATGGCGGTTTTGCCCTGCGGATAAAGCTGTGGGCTAAACAGGCGTTTGCCGGTCAGGCGGCGGTCAATCAGCGTTGCCAGCCCCAGACCAATCGGTGGGATAACGATCGCCACCGCGCGGGAGGTTATCGGCAAAACGTGATCGGTCGTCAGTCCCAGCCCGACGAACCCGGCCGCTTTGTTGATCGGACCGCCAAGGTCAATCGCCGTGGCCGCAGCCATGCCGATGGCATACATCATCGAGCCTGCTTCACCGGCGGCGAGAAGCAGGGTGCGCATCCCGGCGTTGAGCCAGCCGCCAATCGGGGTGATGACGTAATACATCGCCAGCATCACAAACAGGGCGGAGAGAATCGGGATCAGGAAGGTGCTTTTGAACGCCAGCAAATACTGTGGGAGGTTGATGCGGGTGTTCAGCCATTTCACCAGGTAGCCTGCGGCAATGGCGATAATCAGCGCGCCGATAAAGGTCGACGGCACCGGTTTGGTGGCAAGCCAGGTGAGTTTTTCAGGATCGAAATTCAGCACCAGCGTGGGCTGGGTGGCGACAAGACCGCCGATAAACCCGGCCGGGAAGGCCAGTTTGCCGCCGATGGAGTTGGCGACGAACGCGGCGAACATCGGGATGGCGAAGCTAAACAGCAGCCCGCCAAAGGACTCGGTCAGATAGCCGAATTTCAGCACCGACAGGTTAAACCCGGTGAATTTGCCTGAGTTAAGCGCGTCAAGAATACCGGTGTCTGGCGGGATCTCCAGCCAGACGTAGGCGATCAGTTGCGAAATGGCGAGGATAACCCCGCCCATGATGAGCGTTGGCACCATGCGGGAAATGCCCGACATAATGTGCTGAGGCAGCTCTTTCCAGAACGTATTGCCTGCCGCGACGGGCGCCGGCTTGATGGCGAGCGTATCACCCTCTACCGGGCGCACCGCACTGCGTTTTTTAATTGCCATGACGAAAACCCCTGAGGTTGAGGATTATTGTTGTTCTGCAGCAATCAACTCTTCGATCTCTTTCAGGGTGCCAGCCGCATTTTTAATAGCATCCTGAAGCGTAATTTCGTAAACGTCGCGCGTTTCAAAGCGTTCGTTATCTTCCGGCGTAATGGCGATGGCGTGGATAATGATGTCAGCTTCGGCAATGTCCTGCGCCGTTAAGCGGTTCTGAATGCCGTCCGCGCCCTGCGTTTCAATTTTGACCTCATAGCCCGCTTCCACCGCCGCTTCTTCCAGCGCCTGAGCTGCCATAAAGGTGTGTGCCAGGCCCATTGGGCAGGCGCAAAGTGCAATCAATTTTTTAGCCATGTGTAATTCCTCCTGTAGGTAACGCCTTGATTATGGCGGGGAGGATCTGGCGCTGTTTACCGGATAAATAATGCATTGGCTGGAAAAATGATGCGTATAGCCGGAAGTGTGACGCGGGTCGTCATATAAGGGAAAGGAATGAATTGCCGGGCAGAAGCTGCCCGGCAGGAGGGTCAGTAGCCGACTTTATCGATAATAAACTGTTTGCCGCAGTTACCGGGATGCGGGCGTGGCGCGAAGGAGGCCGCCGCGAGCGGATTGTTAATGGTGCTGGCGTTCAGCGAGATTTGCATTTCCGTCAGATATGCCGGGTTGCCATTACAGGTGAGCTTGATCGCCTTCACGCTCTCTTTGCCCCAGCTTTTGGCCACTGCGTCATCGAAGGCGCTGCGGTTAACGGTTTTGCCGTAGTTCCCGGCGAGGAATGTCCCCAGGGCACTGCTTTTGACCTCCTGGGTCATACGGACCATGGTGCCGAAATAGGCGTCGGGATCGAAGCCAAAACAGACTCCATGCCGGGCGTACTCATACCGTTCGAGGCAGGACGTTCCGCCCGCGCCGGGCATCACGCTGTTCAGCTTTGCGGCAGCAGACAGTGAAAGCCCTGTCTCGGCTGCGGCACATTTGCGGCTGGCTTTTGCTTCCGGCATGTCTGGAATGGGGCGAGTGGCGCAGCCGAAACGTATCCAGCGGCGTTCATCCACGCCACGCGCGGCGACAGACTTAGGCAAGCCGGGCCATAGCCCATGAACGGTCAGGAAATCGGTTTTATTCGCGCTCTCTTTTTGCAGGCGGCACTCCTCCGGCTCGTTGCGGTTGCGCTCAGCCATGCTCTGACAAAACCCGGTTTGCCAGGAGAGTGCCAGAACGTAGCGATCGAAATCGCCATACTGTGTGGCCTTGAGCGGTTCTGCGTGTGCGCTGAGTGCGCAGAGTGCGAGCGCCATAGCGCCAGCCGGGATAACGATATCCTTCCTGAACATGTGATTTCCTGATCGGTGAGAGCGAAATATTTCTGGAAGTTATTAAAGCATAAAAAGCGCCCGCAGGCGCTTTTTTGGCAACAGTCAGGAGGCTCAGGCGGCGCCTGGCACCAGTACCTCCGTCGCAATAATCACGATGATAAGCCCGACCAGGACCGGCACCGACGTGCGTTTCACCACTTCGAAAGGCGAGATTTTTGCCATCCCGGCCACCGCAACCACGACGCCGGAAACCGGGGAAATGGTGCGCCCCAGGTTGGATGCCTGCAGCATCGGAATGGAGAGGTACGCCGGGTTGATACCGGAGGAGTGCGCCAGTTTTGGGATCATCTCAACGAATGCATAGAACGGCGCGTTACCGGAGCCGGTGGTCATTGCCGCCAGCATGGTCAGCACGACCAGCACCAGCATCAGAATAATGCTGGCTGAGCCGAACGACGTCGCAATGGAGATGAGGCTCTGAATAAAGCCGATGGTGCTCAGCCCCTGCGCAAACACGCCTGCGGCCACCAATAGCATCACGACCCCGGCAAAGGCATCTGCCATTCCGCGATACGCCACTTCAAGGCCGGAGAACACTTTCTGTGTATTGAAGCCTCGCACAAACTCCAGCAGAGCGGCCAGCAGCATGCAGATCACGAGGATGGTGATAATGTGCAGCTGCGGGCCCCATTTGCCGTCAAAAATCAGCACGCCAATAATCGGCGTGAACGGCAGAATGGAGTAAAACGCCGGGGCGGTTGTGGTGATTTCACTCACATCCAGCATTTCGTGGTTAATGTTCTCTTTTTTATCGAGATAGCGCTGCCAGAAGAAATGCGTGATGCCCATGCCAACGATAGCCACAATCGAAATGGGCAGCGTTGTTTTAAAGGCAAAGTCGATGAGCGACATTTCCGCCGCTTTTGCCGCCAGCACAACGTCGCCGGAGGTTGGGGAGAGAATGATTGCCGCTGGCGAGGCGCAGATTGCCGCGGCTGCACCACGACTGATCCCCACGTTGACCATAATGGGGAACAGCGTTGCCATCAGCAGCACTCCAAGCCCGGTCGCCGATGACACCGCGAGCGACATCAGGCATGCCAGGAAGTAGGCCGCCACCATCAGCAGGTAAGGGGAGTTAATGTACTGCAGGGGTTTAGAGGCCAGCTTGACCACCATATCATTGGCACCGATATGGGTCATATAGGCAGCAAAGCCACACAGCATCATAATCATCATGCCCAGATCGCCGCCGCGGCTCATAAGCAGAATCTTAATATATTCCACGATATCGGTAGCGGTATAGCCGGTGCTGGCCTCGCTGGCGGGCAGAACCTGATGGCCCATCAACGCGCTGATAATCAACAGCGTCAGGCCACCGACAAACAGCACGCCCGTCGCTGAATACCCTTTAATGATGTAGCGCGCTACACCGACGATGACCACGACCCCAATAAGGAGCTCGATAAACGTAAGCATGATTTCCCCTGTATCCTTGCTGCCCAAAAGTAAGATAATCAATAAAAAAGAAGCATGAAATGTGCCGAATTAATGGCCTGCCCTTGCTGATTAAAATCAAAGAAGAGACGACTTGAGGCAGTATCGACGATTTTTTTGCCACCGCACTGGCATTTCTGTCTAGTCGTCATTGACTGCATGAATACTTATTATATGCCCTGGCACCCGGAAAATGGGTAGTTTTGTATTATCTTCGGGCGTTTCGCCCACGTCTCCCTGTGATTTTCACCTGTCTGAGTTTGCTGCGCAAACGTAAAAGATAGGATTTATGCATCACGGAGTTAAGATTGTATATGCCCATAATTCCTGAATAAAAATACGGGAATTATTTTTTTAGTTAATTAATTACGCCGCGTTTATGGGGTGGCGTGAATATATGTTTTCCCTAACCGCTCTCAACGGACCAGTCGCGCGTGCAGGCGTCGGCGTTATCGCGCTTTGCGCATTTGACTGAACAGGAGGGTGAGGGCGAAAGCCCAGCGCTGATGCGGTCCTGCGCGAGAGGGGACGATTAATAAATCCACGATGATATGAGGGGAGGATTATTCTGGTCTTCATTATAATGTTAAATTAACGTTAAAAAACTAATATTATGAGGTTATTCATAAAAGCTCAGATGTTTTCTCAGAATATTCTCAGCACAGAAAAGAATAATTAGGAACAGAGACGATTTTGTTAAGACTTCGTTCAACTATTCTATGGTAAGCTTCGCCTCGTATACTAAGAATGGTAATGGTATTGTGACTTTACGTAATAAGATTTTTATCATATTAGCCTTTATTTTCGGCCAGTTAAGTTTCGCCTGCGTTGCAGGTGCGAACGACAATGTAAGCGAGAAAGGGTGGTTCTCCACCTTTAAAGATAATGTGGCGCAGACGTGGAACGAGCCGGAGCATTACGATCTGTATATTCCGGCCATCACGTGGCATGCCCGCTTTGCGTATGACAAAGAGAAAACGGATCGCTACAACGAGCGCCCATGGGGTGCCGGCTTTGGTCAGTCCCGCTGGGATGAGAAAGGGAACTGGCACGGCCTCTATCTGATGGCGTTTAAAGATTCCTACAACAAGTGGGAACCGATTGGCGGCTACGGGTGGGAGAAAACCTGGCGTCCGTTATCGGATGATAATTTCCGCCTGGGGCTGGGGTATACGGCAGGTTTTACCGCGCGTGATAACTGGAAGTACATCCCGGTGCCGGTTCTGCTGCCGCTGGCCTCCATCGGCTATGGTCCTGCGACGTTCCAGATGACCTATATCCCAGGGACCTATAACAACGGTAACGTTTACTTCGCTTGGATGCGTTTTCAGTTTTAACTAAAAATGCGCTCCCTTCTGGCGAAAAAATGGGCAGGCCTTGAATCGTAAAGGATAAAAATCCGGCAGTTAAAATTAACGCGACTTTTGTCACTTTTTATCAAAGATCCGCTGGACAAAACGTTCCACAATTGATGTACTGATACCCGACACAGCATTTGTGTCGTTTTTTAATGTAAAGGTAATTTTGATGTCTAAGATTAAAGGTAACGTTAAGTGGTTTAATGAGTCCAAAGGATTCGGTTTCATTACTCCTGAAGATGGCAGCAAAGATGTGTTCGTACACTTCTCTGCAATCCAGTCTAATGGTTTCAAAACTCTGGCTGAAGGTCAGCGCGTAGAGTTCGAAATCACTAACGGTGCCAAAGGTCCATCTGCTGCTAACGTAATGGCTCTGTAATACAGACTCGTCAGCAAGAATTTCAAAACCCGCTCATCGAGCGGGTTTTTTTCGTCTGCAATCAGCCCATCAGATAGATTTTCAGGAAGCTGGCAACGATCGCGACGCTCAGCAAAACCATACCTGCGCTCATCAAACTCTCTTTCATGCTGTCACCCTCGTTCAGTATTGCGCTCAGAGTGACAGATAAAAATTAAGCTAACATTAACGCTGCGATCAGGAATGCGCGCTGGCGGAAGAAACGAGCCAAAATGCGAACCCGGTCATCGCAAATGAGCCGAGCATGTTAACCGCTATGTTGCCCAGCGCCCAGACGATGCGCCCTTCCTGAAACAGGAAGACCGTTTCGGCCGAGAAGGTGGAAAAGGTCGTTAATCCGCCGCAGAAGCCGGTGGTGATTAAGACTTTCCACATCGGGTCGATATCGGTCATGCGATTAAACCAGGCTAACCCCATTCCGATGATAAACGCCCCAATCAGGTTTGCAGCCAGTGTTCCCAGGGGGATAGCCTGATGCACCGGGTTAAACCGCATGCTTAACAGCCACCGTGCAACGCTACCTGTTCCTCCACCAATAAAAACGGCTAAAAGTAGTTGTAACACTGTAGATTCCTGCTATTTGATAGTTAAGAACATCGAGTGTAACGCTGTTTATGAGCAGGGGACAATTATGTATGTGGCCGTAGGACAGTTTGCCGTCACGCCAGACTGGCAGGTGAATGCGCAAAAATGCGTGTCTCTGATGGCACAGGCGCAGCAGAAGGGCGCAGCGATGCTGGTGCTGCCAGAGGCGCTGCTGGCGCGTGATGATAATGACCCGGACCTGTCGGTAAAGTCCGCGCAGTCGCTTGAGGGGCCGTTCCTGAAACGTCTGCTGGCCGAAAGCGAGGGCAATGCGCTTACCACCATCCTGACGATCCACGTCCCGTCCACGTCGGGCAGGGCGGTGAATACCCTGGTGGCTATACGCGCTGGAGAGGTGATTGCCAGCTATGCCAAGCTCCATCTCTATGACGCGTTTAGTATCCAGGAGTCACGGCTGGTTGATCCGGGGGATCGCGTCCCGCCGTTGATTGATATTCAGGGTGTTAAGGCCGGGTTGATGACCTGCTACGATATCCGCTTCCCGGAGCTGGCGTTACACCTGGCGCTGCAGGGGGCTGATGTGCTGGTGCTCCCCGCCGCATGGGTTAAAGGACCGCTTAAAGAGCACCACTGGGCCACGCTGCTGGCTGCCCGCGCGCTCGATACCACCTGCTATGTTGTGGCAGCAGGGGAGTGTGGGAATAAAAATATCGGACAGAGCCGGGTTATCGATCCGTTGGGGGTGACCATTGCCGCAGCGGCAGAGGCACCCGCTTTGCTGTTGACGGAAGTAAATTCAGAGCGAATAGCGCTTGCGCGGCAGCAATTACCTGTTCTACGCAACCGACGTTTTGCGCCACCGCAATTATTATGATGTTTTTTTCATCAGTGCTTGATTCACCTTGTTACAGATTGCTATTGTGTGCGCGCGCCAAATGACCGTTAATACCATCAGGTTTTTTCGGCGCTGAATGCAGCCTGTTTTATGTAAAGAAGGTATCTATGGGTGAGATTAGTATTACCAAACTGCTGGTGGTTGCCGCACTGGTCGTCCTGCTGTTTGGTACCAAGAAGTTACGCACACTGGGTGGCGATCTGGGTGCAGCCATCAAAGGCTTTAAGAAAGCGATGAACGATGATGACGCGGCGGCGAAGAAAAGCGCCGAAGATGGCGTTCCTGCAGAGAAGCTTTCTCATAAAGAGTAACGGCAATGCCTGTTGGCTTGCGAAAAAAAACCGGCTCATGAGGCCGGTTTTTTTGTATTACTGTAACGGTTTATTACAGGATTATTTGACTTCTTCGCCTTTCGCCTGCATGTCGGCATGGTAGGAAGAGCGAACAAATGGCCCGCACGCTGCGTGGGTAAAGCCCATCGCCATCGCTTCGGCTTTCATTTCATCGAACTCATCCGGGCTGACATAGCGCTGTACCGGCAAATGGTGACGGCTTGGCTGCAGGTACTGGCCCAGCGTCAGCATGGTCACGCCGTGGCGACGCAGATCGCGCATCACTTCAATGATTTCAGCGTTAGTTTCGCCGAGACCCACCATCAGACCAGACTTGGTCGGGATATGCGGATGGGCTTCTTTAAAGCGCTCCAGCAGTTTCAGGGACCAGTTATAGTCGGCACCCGGGCGCACCTGGCGATAGATACGCGGCACGTTTTCCAGATTATGGTTGAAGACGTCCGGCGGGGTCGCCGTCAGAATGTCCAGCGCGCGGTCCATACGGCCACGGAAGTCAGGGACCAGCGTCTCAATCTTAATGCTTGGGCTTTTCTCGCGGATAGCCGTAATGCAGTCCGCAAAGTGCTGAGCACCGCCATCGCGCAGATCGTCACGGTCAACAGAGGTGATAACAACGTAACGCAACGCCATGTCAGCAATGGTCTGCGCCAGTTTCTGTGGTTCGTTCGCATCTGGCGCAACAGGGCGGCCATGGGCAACGTCACAGAACGGACAGCGGCGGGTACAGATTGCACCCAGGATCATAAAGGTTGCGGTACCGTGATTGAAACATTCAGCAAGGTTAGGGCAAGAGGCTTCTTCACACACAGAGTGAAGACCGTTTTTGCGCATCGCTGCCTTGATCCCCTGAATACGTGAAGAGTCGGCCGGAAGTTTAATTTTCATCCATTCCGGTTTTCTTAACAGCGCTTCGCGCTCTGTAGCCACGTTTTTAACCGGGATAAGGGCCATTTTATCGGCATCGCGGTATTTAACACCGCGTTCCATCACAATGGGTTTACTCATAGCGTGCGTGTTCCAGTTGCGAATAACGAAGGAAAGCGTTTCAATTCAAGGGAATGTTGTATTTATCAACTATTTTTGAACGAACGACAGGCAGTATATCATTGATAAGGGCCATAAAGCAGCCTGTCAGGTCGCCAAATTGTAAAATAGTTGTTGTTTTGTGCGTTATGGCCTGCAGGCTGCTGGGTTCGTCTGTCAGAAGGCCTGACGGATGATATTGATGACATTTTCCAGTACCGGATCGCGCAGACTCAGCTTGTTGTAATGCAGCGAAATGTCGAGGGATTCGCCATTCAACTCGCTCAGGGCGAGACGCTCCAGCGGCCAGCATTTGCGCAGCAGAGTAAACAGCCGCGAAGGCATGACACACAGCATGTCGCTCCCGCCAATCAGTGACGCTACGGTAAACATATTGTAACTGCTAAAGCTAATCTGGCGGTCCGGGAAGAGCTCATCAAGACGCTGACGTAGCGGGGCAGAGCCTTGTCCCTCGGCCATGAAAGACGCATGTTCGTAAAGGCGCAGGTTCTCAAGCGTGGCGGGCTGGCTGAGTGCCGGGTGGTGCTGGCGACACACCAGTACCAGCGCATCGGAATAAAGCACGTTTTGCCCCAGGGCTCTGGCACTGAAACTGTTGATGTCGATAATCAGATCGGTCTGGAACTGCGCCAGCTGCGCTTCAGGTTCGTGAACGGGAACGTTGCGGATGAGTAACTGCGGCGCGTGCTGCCTGATGGCCTGATAAATTGCTGGCATCACCAGCACGCCAAGAGAGGCAGAGGCACCAATGGTGATGGTTCGCTGCTTGTCATAGCTCCCGGTTAAGTCCAGCGCGCCGAGTATCGATTCCAGCCCCTGGCTGATGTACTCATGCAGGTGCGTGGCGTAAGCGGTTGGCGTTACGCCCTGGCCTTTACGAATAAATAAGGGATCGGGAAATATGGCGCGCAGTTTTTGAATTGACTGGCTAATTGCGGAGGGCGTGAGATTAAGAATTTTCGCAGCATTAACGATACCCTTGTGGACATATACTGCCTCAAAAATAGTCAGCAAATTGAGATCAATATTACGTAAAGTCCGAAAAATTTGCGGCTTATCCTCGCCACCGGGTTCATTCAGGCGTTTAGCTGGTAAATTATTAGACTCCACGCGTTCACTCCGTATTCATTCACAATATGAATGATAGTTGAATTTATTTATTATGCCTGTAGAGATTCGTAAAGTGTTACCCGTGCCTCACTTGTTTCGCGAAAACAAACAGTTGGGTGATTATCACGCCGGTAACATGCACTCTGCAGCAGGGACTATTAGGGAACAAAATAATATGTAACGCTAATATGCGGGCGCTTCGAAAATATAGAATATGGGGATTATTGTAAAGCGTAAAAGCGGGAAATAAGCAGTGGCTCGACAAATAGTGAGCCACCGGGCGAAATATATTAAGCAGTGATATATTCGTGAGGAGGATTGTTAAGCAGCACTAAAAAGTTGTTTAGAAGTACAGGGCGAATTATTTCAGGCGTCGCGTTCTCGACCCACTGGCGCATTTGCGTCATTTCCATCCCGGCATAGCCGCACGGGTTGATACGCAGGAATGGGGTGAGATCCATATTAATATTCAGCGCCAGCCCGTGGAATGAACAGCCCTTGCGAATACGCAGCCCCAGCGAACAAATTTTCATCTCTCCCACGTACACGCCGGGCGCATCAGCGCGGGGATGGGCATCGATATTGTATTCCGCCAGGGTACGCACCACCGTTTGTTCAAGCAGCGTGACCAGCTCGCGCACGCCCAGCTTTCTGCGTTTTAAATCCAGCAGAACGTACATCACCTGCTGTCCCGGACCGTGGTAGGTCACCTGCCCGCCGCGATCGCTTTGAATAACCGGAATATCACCGGTCATCAGCAGATGTTCAGCTTTTCCAGCCTGCCCCTGGGTAAACACGGGAAGGTGCTCTACCAGCCAGATTTCATCCGGGGTAGTTTCATCGCGTGAATCCGTGAAATCATGCATAGCCTGGGAGACAGGTTCGTAAGGTTGTAGCCCGAGATGGCGGACAAGAATGTTATCCTGGTACAAAACGACGACTCCGAAGAGGGACGAGAAACGATGTCAGGGAGTATATCACAGCGGGGAGGTGGGTTACCCGGCCAACCGGGTAACCGCGAGGGGACTACAGCACCATGCGAACGATTTCGATATTGCCGAGTTCTTCGTATAGCGTCTCAACCTGCTCAATGTGTGTCGCAGTGATGGTGATAGAAACCGAGTGGTAGTTGCCTTTGCTGCTTGGCTTAACCGACGGAGAGTAGTCGCCCGGCGCATGGCGCTGTACCACTTCAACCACCTGATCAACCAGCTCAGGTTTCGCCAGACCCATTACTTTGTAAGTAAATGAGGTAGGGAATTCAAGCAGTTCGTTAAGTTTGGTTTTCATGTCAGCTCCGGCGTAACGTCAAAAAAGAATAACTCCCACATCGGGTGGGAGTTATCAGGATACTTAGTATATGGGGATCAAAATCACACTTTCAAGTGTTCAATTTTTAGCCGAACCAGTGATGGAACATCAATTTAATGTAATCAATGATTTTGCCGAAGAAGTTGCCTTCCGGGATCTCATCCAGAACCACAAGCGGGCGCTGATCGATGGTTTTACCATCGAGCTGGAAGTTGATAGTCCCCACAACCTGGTTTTTCTGCAGCGGTGCGTGCAGTTCGGAGGTGTTCAGCACGTAGCTGGCTTTCAGATCTTTCATGCGTCCGCGAGGAATGGTCAGATAGAGATCTTTGTCCACGCCCAGAGAAGCACGGTCGTTGTCGCCGAACCAGACCGGCTCGGAAGCAAACTCTTTGCCTGCTTTAAGCGGGTTCACCGTTTCGAAGAAGCGGAAGCCCCAGGTCAGCAGCTTTTTGCTTTCGGTTTCACGGCCCTTGAAGGTACGTCCGCCCATCACGGCTGAGATCAGGCGCATCTGGCCTTCGGTAGCCGAAGCGACCAGGTTGTAGCCGGCTTTTTCGGTATGACCCGTTTTGATGCCGTCAACGTTCAGGCTGTTGTCCCACAGCAGGCCGTTACGGTTGGTCTGGCGAATACCGTTGAAGGTGAACTCTTTCTCTTTATAGATGGTGTACTCGTTCGGCACATCGCGGATCAGCGCCTGGCCGATCAGCGCCATGTCGCGCGCGGAGCTGTACTGGCCTTCAGCATCCAGGCCGTGAACGGTCTGGAAGTGGCTGTTTTTGAGACCCAGCGCAGTTACGTAGCTGTTCATCAGGCCCACGAAAGCGTCCTGGCTGCCCGCCGCAAAATCGGCCATGGCGACGCAGGCGTCGTTTCCGGACTGCAGGTTGATACCACGGATCAGCTGAGAAACAGGCACCTGCATGCCGGGTTTCAGGAACATCAGCGATGAGCCTTTGAAGACCGGGTTACCGGTGGCCCAGGCATCGTTACCAATGGTCACCAGATCGGTTTCTTTGAACTTGCCTGCCTTCATTGCCTGACCGATAACGTAGCTGGTCATCATTTTGGTCAGGCTCGCCGGATCGCGGCGGGCATCGGCGTTCTGTTCTGCCAGAACCTTGCCAGAGTTGTAGTCGATCAGGATGTAGGATTCCGCGTCGATCTGCGGAACGCCAGGGATCATGGTCTTGATGTTCAGGTCATCGGCATGCGCCGCGGAGAGAGCCGCTGCACAAAGGGCCGTGGTCAGCGCCATGCGCTGCACAAAACGAGCAGAAAAAGTGGTCTTCATGGTCAGAACTACGACATCCGTGATGGAATTAAAAAAAGTGCCTTACTATAGCAAAAGCTATACAGGCAGGCATCCGACTTTAAGCATGAGTTTGTGAATGTGTTTTACACAAATTGACATTTCGGATACCGCCGAATCATTATTTTGCAACAACGATGAACGACTGCAACTGCGCTTCGCTTTGCAGACGCTGTTGCAGGGCCGCTGCCTGCGATTTGCTGGCAAACGGGCCCATCTGAATGCGCCATACCGCACCGTTTTGCTCAACGCGGCCTGGCACGCTGAACTGCTGGCTCAGGCGTTGCTGGTACTGCTTCGCGCGAGCCTGATCGCTTACGGCACCGACCTGAACCACAAAGCCACCGCTGGCAGTTGCGGGTGCAGCAACCGGCGCGCTTTGCGCTGTGCCCGGTGCGGTAACAGGCGCGGGCTGAGTGACGGGTGCAGTCACTACAGGTTCAGTCACCGCAGGCGCAGCGACAACAGGCGCTGGCGTTGGCTCGCTGCCTTCCAGCACGCCCGACGCTAAGGTCGTTGGTGCGCCAAGGAAACCGCTGCTTTTAACCGGGGCGCCCGTGCTGTCATCACTCTGTAAGGTATCGTTGCTGATAGCGCGTACTTCACCCTGCGGCTGAGCAGGTTCAGCTGGCGTGGATGCGCCACCCATACCGCCGCTCAGGTCAGGACGCGGGGGAAGGGCGTAGGTCTGTTTGGCGACCGTCGTACAGGCGGTACCCGGGCCGGAGAGCGTTCCATCCTGCGCCACAATGATAGGATCGATGCGTACTTTGGTATTGTTCGAGGTGTTCAGGCGGTCAGCTGCCGCGCGCGACAGGGAGATCACCCGGTCATTACCGTACGGGCCCCGATCGTTAATACGCACCACAATCATGCGCCCATTGGCCAGGTTGGTGACGCGGGCATAGCTCGGGATAGGCAGCGTGGGATGCGCCGCGGTAATTTGCATCGGATCGAACGTTTCACCAGACGCTGTCAGGTTACTGCCTGGTTCAGCGTCATAGATGGCCGCTAAGCCCGCCTGGCTGAAGCGGGACGGATCCTGAACGATTTTGTAGCTTTTACCGTCGCGCTGGTAATCCTGATTCGCGCTGGCGTTAAGCGGTTCATAAACAGGATCGGCACCGCTGATCTCAACTATCGGGCCATTACAGACCGCTGGCTGCGGCGGCGCGACAGTTGCCTGTTGCTGACCATCATCACTCGTACAGGCTGCAAGTAAACTTGCGGCGATACAGATCCCCAGCCACTGCTTACGCATTGCGATCCCCTTATTTTTATACGCTTTTGGACAACATTTTTCTGTGGGTATGGATCGACATGACGATACCAAACCCGGCCATCAACACGATCAGTGCCGAGCCCCCGTAACTGACCAGCGGGAGCGGGACGCCAACAACGGGCAGAATACCACTCACCATACCAATATTTACGAAGACATAAACGAATAAAATCAGCATCAATCCACCGGCCATGACGCGGCCAAAGGTGGTTTGCGCCCGTGCGGCAATCCACAGCCCGCGCATGATCAGCAGCACATAGAGCGCCAGCAGGATGAGGATGCCGACCAGTCCCAACTCTTCGGCCAGGACCGCAAAGATAAAGTCAGTATGGCGCTCCGGCAAGAACTCCAGCTGTGACTGGGTTCCGTGAAGCCAGCCTTTACCGCGCAGACCGCCGGAACCGATGGCGATCTTCGACTGAATAATATGATAGCCCGCGCCCAGCGGATCGGTTTCCGGATCAAGCAGCATCATCACGCGCTGGCGCTGATAATCATGCATCAGGAAGAACCACAGGATCGGGATAAAGGCCGCCACCAGCACCACGGCAATGCCAATTAACCGCCAGCTCAGGCCAGACAAGAACAGCACAAACAGGCCGGACAGCGCGATAAGGATGGAGGTGCCGAGGTCCGGCTGCGCCGCCACCAGCAGCGTAGGCAGGAAAATCAACACCAGCGCAATCGCGGTATTTTTCAGTGAAGGCGGGCAGACGTCGCGGTTGATAAAGCGCGCCACCATCAGTGGAACGGCGATTTTAGCGATTTCCGAAGGCTGGAAGCGGACGATCCCGAGGTCCAGCCAGCGCTGCGCCCCTTTGGAAATTGCCCCAAAGGCATCTACGGCCACCAACAGCACGATACAGAAGATATAGAGGTAGGGCGCCCAGCCTTCGTAAACACGCGGCGGGATTTGCGCCATAACCACCATAATGACCAGCCCCATCGCAATCTGGCCGACTTTACGTTCCATCATGCCAATGTCCTGGCCGCTGGCGCTCCAGATGACCAGCGCGCTGTAGACCAGCAGCGCCAGGAGAATCAGCAGCATAGCGGGGTCGATGTGAATCTTATCCCACAGCGATTTTTTGTTCGGATTATCCGTCATGATTTATTGGTCCTCCGCCGCAGCGGCTGCCGGGTTTTCAGCAGGCAGTTCGGTGTTGTTATCACCCAGCATGATATGGTCGAGGATCTGGCGCATGATTGTCCCCACTGCCGGACCCGCACCGCCGTTTTCCAGGATCATCGCGACCGCAACCTGCGGGTTATCGTAAGGGGCAAACGCCGTCATCAGCTTGTGGTCACGCAGGCGTTCGGCAATACGGTGCGCGTTGTAGGTCTCGTTCGCTTTCAGGCCAAATACCTGCGCCGTACCGGATTTCGCGGCGACTTTATAAGGCGCTCCGGCGAAATATTTGTGCGCGGTACCGTTGGCCCGGTTTGCTACGCCGTACATGCCGTCTTTGGCAATTTCCCAGAATCCGGAATGGATATCGCCCACCGGCGGTTCGTGCGGCTGGATCCACGGGACTTTTTTACCGTCCTCAACCGTACTTTGCAGCAGGTGCGGAACTTTCACCACGCCATCGTTGATGAGGATCATCATCGCTTTATTCATCTGTATCGGCGTTGCCGTCCAGTAACCCTGGCCGATACCGACCGGAATGGTGTCACCCTGATACCAGGGTTTTTTAAAGCGTTTCTGCTTCCATTCACGGGTTGGCATGTTGCCCGAGCGCTCTTCGGAGAGGTCAATGCCGGTGTAGTGCCCATAGCCGAACTTGCTCATCCACTCGGACAGGCGGTCAATCCCCATGTCATAGGCGACCTGGTAGAAGAAGGTATCCGCAGATTCTTCCAGCGATTTGGTGACGTTCAGATGACCATGTCCCCACTTCTTCCAGTCACGGTAGCGTTTTTCAGAACCCGGCAGTTGCCACCAGCCAGGGTCGAACAGGCTGGTATTGCGGTTGATCACGCCCGCGCTCAGGGCAGAGACGGCGACATAAGGTTTCACCGTGGATGCAGGAGGATAGACGCCCTGCGTAGCGCGGTTAACCAGCGGCGTGTTCGGGTCATTCAACAGGCCGGAATAATCTTTGCTGGAGATACCATCCACGAAAAGGTTCGGGTCGTAGCTGGGCATGGAAACCATTGCCAGGATCCCGCCGGTTCGCGGGTCGGTGACGACGACAGCGGCGCGGCTGCCGGTCAGCAAGGTTTCGATATACTGCTGCAGTTTGAGGTCGAGCGTCAGATAGACGTCGTGTCCCGCCTGGGGCGGTACCTCTTTCAGCTGGCGGATCACGCGGCCACGGTTGTTGACCTCAACCTCTTCATAACCGGTCTGGCCGTGCAGAACGTCCTCGTAATAGCGCTCTATCCCAAGCTTACCGATATCATGCGTCGCGGCGTAGTTAGCCAGCTTGCCGTCTTTATCGAGGCGGTCGACGTCTTTATCGTTAATTTTGGACACATAGCCGATTACATGCGTCAGCGCAGAGCCATAAGGATAGTAGCGACGCTTATAGCCTTTTACCTCAACGCCGGGGAAGCGATACTGGTTCACGGCAAAACGGGCGACCTGCACTTCGGTGAGGTTCGTTTTGACCGGAATAGAGGTGAAGCGGTGCGAGCGGGCGCGCTCTTTTTTAAAGGCAGCGATGTCATCGTCGGTGAGATCGACCACGTTTCGCAGTGCGTTCAGCGTGTCCTGCACATTGTCGACTTTCTCCGGCATCATCTCGATTTGATAGATGGTGCGGTTCAACGCCAGCGGCGTACCGTTACGGTCGTAAATGATGCCGCGGCTTGGCGCAATAGGGACAAGCTTGATGCGGTTTTCGTTTGAACGCGTCTGGTAATCGGTATAGCGGACAATTTGCAGATTATAGAGGTTGGCGATCAGCACGCCGGTCAGCAGCAAAATCCCCAAAAAGGCGACCACTGCCCGGCGCACAAACAGCGCGGACTCAGCCGTATAGTCGCGAAAAGAATTCTGTAGTTTCATCCGCTGCTTAATCTACCCTGGTCAGTCATTACTCGCGGTGATAGGGGTGGTTGGTAGTAATGCTCCACGCGCGATACAGGCTTTCGGCCACCAGCACCCGAACGAGGGGGTGGGGAAGCGTCAGCGCGGAGAGAGACCAACTTTGTTCTGCCGCCGCTTTGCAGGCAGGGGAGAGACCTTCCGGGCCGCCAATCAACAGACTGACGTCACGTCCATCCTGCTTCCAGCGCTCCAGTTCGTGCGCCAGCTGCGGCGTATCCCAGGGTTTCCCCGGGATATCGAGGGTCACGATGCGGTTTTTGCCTGCGGCAGCCAGCATCAGCTCTCCCTCTTTATCGAGAATACGTTTGATATCGGCGTTCTTGCCGCGCTTTCCTGCCGGGATCTCCACCAGTTCGAACGGCATATCTTTTGGGAAACGGCGCAGATACTCAGTAAAACCGGTTTGTACCCAGTCCGGCATTTTGGTGCCGACGGCGACCAGTTGCAACTTCACGCATTAACCCCAGAGTTTTTCCAGCTCATACAGGCGACGGCTCTCGTCCTGCATGACGTGGACAATCACATCGCCGAGATCGACAACCACCCAGTCAGCGGTCGCTTCACCTTCAACGCCAAGCGGATAAAGCCCTGCTGCGCGTGATTCCTGAACGACATGGTCGGCAATGGAAGCAACATGGCGAGTGGACGTGCCGGTGCAGATGATCATGCAGTCGGTGATGCTGGATTTACCCTTAACGTCGATAGCGATGATGTCCTGACCTTTCAGGTCATCAATTTTGTCGATAACAAAATCCTGGAGTGCTTTACCCTGCAAGTTTTCCCCCTGGGTGAATGAGATTGTACAACTGTGAATTCGTGGCCAGACAGTATACCTGAACTGACGCCAGTATCGGGACAAATGTCACCGGCCGGGCTTTTGAAGGCGGGTATCATCCCACCCCCCGCCTGAGATTGCATCGCCATTTTTGTAAAACAATTTCTGTAAAGCAATGACTGGCGGGAAAGTCTGGCAGCGGAGGATAACAGTATGGCTTACCCTGTCAAGGCAGGATAATCAATAAGCCCGGTTTTCGTGTGCCAGCATTATGCGTCTGTACTTTTCTGATACAGCCCGTGCTGATGAATATAGTCCAGCACGGCGGCGGGCATCAGTTCGTCGCAGGATAATCCCTGCTGCAGGCGCTCGCGGATGAGGGTCGCCGAAATATCAAACCATGGCGTATCGGCCAGATAAATCTTCCCGGCAGGCAGGTTATGCAGATCCTCAACGTTGTTCGTCAGGTGGGTATCCAGCCACTGCTGATGCTGCTCTTCGCGCATGGTCAGGGGGTAGCCCGGACGGCGGGTTACAATCAGATGGCTGTTGTTCAGGATGGTTTCGTACTGATGCCAGCTCGGGAAATTCAGCAAGGAATCCTGTCCGATAATAAATGCCAGCGGCGCGTGCGGCCCTTGCTCATCGCGCCACTCCTGCAGCGTTTGCGATGTCCAGGAGGGGGCGTCGCGCTGCAGTTCACGCTCGTCGAGGGTAAAGAGCGGCTTATCGGCAATGGCCAGGGCGAGCATCGCTTTACGCTGTTCGCTGGTTGCCTCAGGCTGCGGGCGATGCGGTGGAACATTGTTGGGCATGATAATGACGCGCTGCAGGCCAATCAGGTTAGCCAGAATTTCTACCGGCTTAAGATGCCCGTAATGGACCGGATCGAAGGTGCCGCCATATAGCGCCTGAAGAGAATGCATATTATCCATCAATAAAAACGTCGGCGAGCGCCTTGTGGCAAAGCAGCAGAGAGAGACTTTCCAGCTCCGCCCATATCGACTGCCCATAATCCTGCTTCAGCGTCAGCTCGGCGCGCATCAACAGTTGCACTGCCTGACGCAGCTGCTCATGGCTCAGGCGCTGTACCGCTTCGGTGGTCATCGCCCGGCGATTCTGCCAGACACGGTGTTTATCAAACAGCGATCGCAGGGGAGCGTGTGCGGACTGGCGCTTGAGCGTAATCAGCAGTAACAGTTCACGCTGAAGCGTACGCAGCAAGATGACCGGTTCACTGCCTTCCAGCCTGAGCTGCTGCAAAATATGCAGGGCGCGCTTGCTCTTTGCCGCAAGCAGGGCATCAACCCAGTGGTAGGGGGTGAAGTGGGCGGCATCGTTAACGGCTTGTTCAACGCGGGGCAGGGTCAGTTTGCCATCAGGCCACAGCAGGGCGAGGCGATCCAGCGCCTGGGCCAGGGCCAGCAGGTTGCCTTCATAGCAGTAGCACAGCAGCTGATTTGCGGCGTCATCCAGCTGGAGGTTATGCTGCTTTGCCCGCGTGGCAACCCATTTTGGCAGATGCGCCTGTTCCGGCGTCTGGCAGGTGACCAGCACGGCGTTTGTTGCAAGCTGGGTAACCCATGCCGCGTTCTCCTGCGCTTTGGTGAGCTTATTGCCGCGCACGATCAGCAATAAATCGCTGTGCAGCAGGCTGACCAGCGTCGCGAGTTGCTCATTGATGGCCGCATTTGGGCCGTTTTCTGGCAGCAGAAGCTGGATGGTCTGACGTGACGCAAACAGGCTCATCGCCTGACACACTGAAAAGAGGGCGTTCCAGTCAGTGCTGTTATCAAGCTGGAAGGTGTGGTGTTCATCAAAACCCTGAGCCGCCGCGACGTGTCGAACGGCATCAAGGCTTTCCTGAAGTAAGAGCGGATCGTTGCCCAGTAACAGATACGCCGCGCGCAGCCCTTCATTGAGCTGCGCGCGGAGTTGTTCAGGATACAACCTGATCATCAGTTACCCATCGAGGTAGTCACCGGCGGCGAGTTTGCCTCCGGCTGGTCGATGATGTCTGAGCCCGGTTTCGTCGACGCGGCAATGCTTGGCAGCTTACGGATCAGCTGCTCGGCTGCCTTGTCATACATTTCGTTGATGATAATCGCCTGCTCAGCATCTTTCGCCAGTGCAGTTTGCGGGTTATCAAAGAACGAACGGTAGACCTTGGTGCTGATCGGATAGATATCTTTACCCGGGATCAGCACGGCTGCGTTAACCGACATGACCATCTGATATTCCGCCGTACGCCCATCCTGGAAGATAGAGGCGGTATCTTTACTCAGCGTCGAGCCGGTGACGCGGAATGACGGTACATCCTGGCGCAGCGTGTCTTTTTCGATAATCTCAACGCCATTCAGGCGCAGCTGGTTGCGGATCGCCCGGCTGAGTGGGCCATTCGGATCGGATGAATCAAAGATCATCGTTTTCATGTTAGCAGGCACTGCCGTAGTGTTGCGCAGATGCCAGCCACAGCCTGCGGTGACCAGCACCGCCAGGGATAAGAGTATTGTTGCCAGTTGTCGCACGTTTCCTCCCGCGCTTAGCCAACGACCAGATTGAGCAGTTTGCCCGGTACGTAGATCACTTTACGCACGGTAACGCCCTCAAGATATTTCGCCACCAGAGGTTCCTGGCCGGCACGCTCGCGAACCTGTTCTTCGGTGGCATCGACAGCCACGGTAATTTTACCGCGCACTTTGCCGTTGACCTGCACAACCACCAGCGTGGTGTTTTCCACCATGGCTGATTCATCGGCTACCGGCCACGGTGCGTTATCGATATCACCTTCGCCTTTCAGCTCCTGCCACAGAGTGAAGCTGACGTGCGGAGTGAACGGGTTCAGCATGCGAACCACAGCCAGCAACGCTTCACGCATCAGGGCACGATCCTGCTCGCCTTCCTGCGGGGCTTTTGCCAGCTTGTTCATCAGTTCCATAATAGCCGCAATTGCGGTATTGAAGGTCTGACGACGACCAATATCATCGGTCACTTTCGCGATTGTTTTATGAACATCACGACGCAGTGCCTGCTGATCTTCAGTCAGTGCCGCTACGTTCAGCGCCGGCACATCGCCCTGTGAGGTGTGCTCGTAAACCAGTTTCCAGACGCGTTTCAGGAAGCGGTTCGCCCCTTCAACGCCGGACTCCTGCCATTCAAGCGTCATGTCTGCCGGAGAGGCAAACATCATGAACAGACGCACGGTATCCGCGCCGTAACGCTCAACCATCACCTGCGGGTCAATACCGTTGTTTTTCGACTTGGACATCTTGCTCATGCCGGTATAAACCAGCTCATGACCTTCGGCGTCTTTTGCCTTAACGATACGGCCTTTTTCGTCGCGCTCAACGATGGCATCAACCGGAGAGACCCAGTTACGCTCGCCGTTAGCACCCACGTAGTAGAACGCATCCGCCAGCACCATACCCTGACACAGCAGCTGTTTCGCCGGTTCATCAGAGTTCACCATGCCTGCGTCGCGCATCAGCTTGTGGAAGAAGCGGAAGTAGAGCAGGTGCATGATGGCGTGCTCGATACCACCGATGTAGATATCCACCGGCAGCCAGTAGTTTGCCGCGTCAGCGTCCAGCATGCCTTCCTGATACTGCGGGCAGGTGTAGCGCGCGTAGTACCATGATGACTCCATAAAGGTGTCGAAGGTGTCGGTTTCACGCAGCGCAGGCTGACCGTTAACGGTGGTTTTTGCCCACTCAGGATCGGCTTTGATCGGGCTGGTGATGCCGTCCATGACCACATCTTCTGGCAGGATCACCGGCAGCTGATCTTCCGGGGTGGGCAGCACGGTACCATCTTCCAGCGTCACCATTGGGATTGGCGCACCCCAGTAACGCTGACGGGAAACGCCCCAGTCGCGCAGACGGAAGTTCACTTTACGTTCGCCAACGCCCAGAGAGGCCAGTTTATCGGCAATGGCGTTAAAACCGTCTTCGAAGCTCAGGCCGCTAAACTCGCCGGAGTTGAACAGCGTGCCTTTTTCGGTCAGCGCATGTTCGGACAGGTCCGGTTCAGAACCGTCAGCCGCGAGGATAACAGGCTTGATGTCCAGACCGTATTTGGTGGCAAACTCGTAGTCGCGCTGATCGTGACCCGGAACGGCCATCACGGCACCCGTGCCGTACTCCATCAGCACGAAGTTTGCGGCCCACACCGGGATCGCATCGCCAGTCAGCGGATGCTTAGCGTAGTAACCGGTCGCAACGCCTTTCTTCTCCATCGTCGCCATGTCGGCTTCTGCCACTTTGGTGTTGCGGCATTCGTCGATGAAGGTCGCCAGTTCCGGATTGTTTTCTGCCGCTTTCTGCGCCAGCGGGTGACCTGCGGCCACGGCCAGGTAGGTCGCGCCCATGAAGGTATCCGGACGGGTGGTGTAAACGGTCAGCGGCTGATCGTAGTTGTCCACGTTGAAGGTGATCTCTACCCCTTCAGAACGGCCAATCCAGTTGCGCTGCATGGTTTTAACGGTGTCTGGCCAGTGGTCAAGCTTGTCCAGATCGTTCAGCAGCTCGTCAGCGTAGGCGGTGATTTTGATAAACCACTGCGGGATCTCTTTACGCTCAACTTTGGTATCGCAGCGCCAGCAGCAACCGTCGATAACCTGTTCGTTCGCCAGAACGGTCTGGTCGTTCGGACACCAGTTAACGGCGGAGGTTTTTTTGTAGACCAGCCCTTTTTTATAGAGCTCGGTGAAGAATTTCTGTTCCCAGCGGTAGTATTCCGGGGTACAGGTCGCCAGCTCGCGGCTCCAGTCGTAGCCGAAGCCCAGCATTTTGAGCTGGTTTTTCATGTACGCGATGTTGTCGTACGTCCACGGCGCAGGTGCCGTGTTGTTTTTAACCGCCGCACCCTCAGCAGGCAGGCCGAACGCATCCCAGCCGATCGGCTGAAGAACGTTTTTGCCAAGCATTCGCTGGTAGCGAGCAATCACATCGCCAATGGTGTAGTTACGCACGTGGCCCATGTGTAGTCGACCAGAAGGATAGGGAAGCATCGACAGGCAGTAATACTTCTCTTTGCTCTCGTCTTCGGTTACTTCAAAGGTACGCTTCTCGTCCCAGTGTTGCTGGACTTTTGATTCTATCTCTTCCGGGCGGTATTGCTCTTGCATGGCAGCCAGTGGTCCTGTTTTCAATACAGCTACAAATGTAGCCAATGGATGTGGTAATTCAGATCCGCATAGCATAGCCCAAACGCCCGCGTCAAAACAGCCTTTCGCACAAATGCACTTTGCAGGAATTTACCGGGTCTGTGGCGCGCCTGACAAAGCGGCGGCGAAATAAGGTCTATTATTAGAGTTAGTTACTTACCCGGGAGGCAAAAGGATGAACAAGGTTGCTCAATTTTACCGCGAACTGGTGGCAACACTGACGGAGCGGCTGCGTAATGGCGAGCGTGATATCGATGCGCTGGTCGAACAGGCGCGCGCAAAGGTGACGCAAACGGGTGAGCTAACGCGAACCGAAGTTGAAGAGGTGACTCGCGCAGTGCGCCGCGATCTGGAAGAGTTTGCGCGCAGCTACGAAGAGAGCCAGGACGAGGTGGTCGACAGCGTCTTTATGCGGGTGATCAAAGAGAGCCTGTGGCAGGAACTGGCGGACATCACCGATAAAACCCAGCTGGAGTGGCGCGAGGTATTTCAGGATCTCAACCACCACGGCGTGTACCACAGCGGTGAAGTGGTGGGGTTGGGCAATCTGGTCTGCGAGAAGTGCCATCATCACATTGCGGTCTATACCCCCGACGTGCTGCCGCTGTGCCCGAAATGCGGGCACGATCAGTTTCAGCGCCGGCCCTTTGAACCCTAGGTAAAAGCGAAGTTACATTCCCTCTCCCTGTGGGAGAGGGAGAATCGCGGGCCTACCTGTAATAAGCCAGTCTCTCTGTCAGCAAATCCACAAACGCTTCCCGGTCGATATCCACCATCACCGTCGTATTTGGCGCATTTCCCGTCAGCGAATAGTAGTCCACCACCGTCATCCCCTGCGTGTATTTCCCCTGCGTCTCCACGCCGACCCAGCGGTCCACCGTGGTAAACATCTCCGGCTTCAGCAGCCAGGCGATGGTACAAGGGTCGTGCAGCGGCGCGCCGCTAAAGCCCCATTTTTCGGCTTTGTGATACTCCATAAAGAAGTCGAGCAGCTCCGCCACCGTCGTCGCAACCGGGTTCCCCACAGAACGGAACCGTTCGATGTCCTGGGCCATAGTTTGCGCCCGGTGAGTCACGTCAAGCCCCGCCATGACGATCGGCAGGCCAGACTGGAAGACAATCTCCGCAGCTTCCGGATCAACAAAGATGTTGAATTCGGCCGCAGGCGTCCAGTTTCCCAGCCCCATCGCGCCGCCCATGATTACGATTTGTGCAATGTTGCGGTGCAGCTCAGGGTGGCTGTTGAGCAGCAGTGCGACGTTGGTCTGCGGACCGGTTGCCACCAGCGTCACGGGCTCTGCGCTTTCACGCAGTACCTTCGCCATCAGCTCAACGGCGGTGCAGGGTTGCGGCGCGAATGCTGGCTCTGGTAATGCCGGGCCGTCCAGCCCGCTTTCGCCGTGAACGTTGTCGGCAATGATCAGTTCGCGCATCAGCGGTTTTAGCGCGCCGCCAGCGACCGGGATATCGGTGCGCTTTAACAGCGTCAGCATCCGCAGGACGTTGCGCAGGGTTTTCTCTGGCGTCTGGTTCCCCGCAGACGAGGTGACGGCTTTGACGTCAAGCTCGGGGGAGGCGAGGGCAAGGACGAGGGCGATCGCGTCATCATGACCCGGATCGCAATCGAGAATAATGGGCTGTGCCATAGGGTTCTCCATTACTGGCGTTATTGTGTGACAAGGTTAACGCTGCACTGTCGCGCCGACGAGAAGAAGAGAGGCAAAGCGTGAAGCGGAGCGCAATCCGCAGATTGCGCTCCGGAAAATTAATGCAGGATTTTGGCGAGGAAGTCTTTTGCGCGTTCGGATTTCGGATCAGCGAAGAATGCCTCTTTCGGGGAGTCTTCCACGATTTTGCCTTCGTCCATGAAGATCACGCGGTTAGCCACTTTGCGGGCGAAGCCCATTTCATGGGTAACAACCATCATGGTCATCCCTTCGTGCGCCAGTTCGACCATCACGTCCAGCACTTCGTTGATCATCTCCGGATCGAGCGCGGAAGTCGGTTCATCGAACAGCATCGCCACCGGGTCCATGCACAATGCACGGGCGATAGCCACGCGCTGCTGCTGTCCGCCGGACAGCTGTGCCGGGAATTTATCGGCATGGGCCGTCAACCCGACGCGTTCCAGTAACTTCAGCCCTTTCTCACGCGCCGCTTTTTTATCACGCTTAAGCACTTTCACCTGCGCCAGGGTCAGGTTCTCAATAATCGAGAGATGCGGGAACAGCTCAAAATGCTGGAACACCATGCCGACGTGAGAACGCAGCTGAGCAAGGTTCGTTTTCTTGTCATTGACCTTCGTGCCGTTGACCACAATTTCACCCTGCTGCACCGGCTCAAGGCCGTTGACGGTTTTAATAAGCGTCGATTTACCGGACCCGGACGGCCCGCACACGACCACCACATCGCCTTTTTTCACTTCGGTGGAGCAGTCGGTCAGCACCTGAAAGTGCCCATACCATTTAGAAACATTTTTCAGGGAAATCATTATACCGTCCTTTTCTTCAGCCAGCTGACCAACAGCGACGCGCTTAAACTAATCACAAAATAGACCCCGCCCGCGAAGAGGACCATCTCAACCTGCGTACCGTCACGTTCGCCGATAGTGGATGCGGTACGGAAGAAGTCCGCCAGGCTCAGAACGTAGACCAGCGACGTATCCTGGAACAGGACGATGCCCTGCGTCAGCAGGAGCGGAACCATGGCGCGAAACGCCTGCGGCAGAATAATCAGCTTCATGGACTGCCAGTGCGTCATGCCCAGCGCCAGCGCCGCGCTGGATTGCCCGCGGGAGATGCTCTGAATACCGGCGCGAATAATCTCGGAGTAGTACGCGGCCTCGAACATGGAGAACGCCACCATGGCGGAGATCAGCCGGATATCGGTTTTTGGCGACAGCCCCAGTACGTTTTGCAGAAAACCGGGAACGATCAGGTAAAACCACAGCAGCACCATCACCAGCGGGATAGAGCGGAAGACGTTAACGTAGGCCGTTGCAAACCAGGCGAGTGGCTTAAAGCTCGACAGGCGCATCACTGCCAGCAGGGTGCCCCAGACAATCCCGACGATAATGGCAATCACGGTGATCTTTAACGTGATCGCCAGGCCATCAAGCAGGTAAGGCAGGGAAGGAACGATAGAACTCCAGTCAAACTCGTACATTATTTACCCCCCAGATTGCCCGGCAGGCGAGTTTTGCGTTCAACCAGGTTCATCACCAGCATGATGAAAGCGTTTATCAGAACATAGGCGAGCGTAATGGCCGTAAAGGATTCCCACGCATGGGCGGAATAATCCAGCAGCTTGCCCGCCTGCGCGGCCATATCCACCAGGCCGATGGTCGAGGCGATGGCCGAGTTTTTCACCAGGTTCATCATCTCTGAGGTCATCGGCGGCACGATGACGCGATAGGCGTTAGGCAGCAACACGTAGCGGTAGGCCTGCGGCAGGGTCAGCCCCATTGCCAGGGCCGCATTCTTTTGCCCGCGTGGCAGCGACTGAATGGCGGCACGCACCTGCTCGCACACGCGCGCAGCGGTAAACAGGCCCAAACACAGCATCGAGGAGACGAAGAACTGCACGTTCGGATCCAGCTCTGCCTTGAACCACATGCCGATGTTTTCCGGCAGCAGTTCCGGGATAACCAGATACCAGGTAAAGAACTGCACAATCAGCGGAACGTTACGGAATAGTTCCACATAGAGCGTGCCAAGAGAAGAGAGGAAACGGTTGGGGACGGTGCGCAGAATACCGAACAGCGAACCGATAAGAAACGCAATGATCCACGCCGTTATCGATAGCGCCACGGTGACCTGAAAGCCGCTCCACAGCCAGCCAAGGTAGGTGGTGTTGCCGAACGGGGCTTGCTGTAGAAAGATGCCCCAGTTCCAGTCAATTGACATAATAAACTCCAGAAAAAAAAGGGTAGCAGCGCTACCCTCGAAGATTGGTGAGAAGCTCATTTTTCGCGCTGAGTGGGGAACGAGCCACTCAGCGTAGAGTCTGTCCATGCTTCCCGACAATCGAGAGGGCAGGAGATCCCGCCCCTGTATTTCTAATTAGTTAAGAGCTTTGTCGTTTGGTGATTTGAACAGCGCTTTCATGTCGTCAGACAGTTCAAAGTTCATGTTCAGGTTTTTCGGTGGGATCGGATTCTTGAACCACTTGTCGAACCATTTTGCCGCTTCGCCGGAGGTCTGCGCCTGCGCGATGGTGTCATCGATCAGCTTTTTGAAGTCCGCATCGTCTTTACGCAGCATACAGCCGTAGGCTTCTTTAGACTGCGCGGTACCGACGATCTCCCAGTTGTCTGGTTTCTTCGCCTTCGCACGTTCACCCGCCAGCAGAGCGTCATCCATCATAAACGCGACGGCACGACCGCTTTCCAGCGTACGGAAGGAGTCGCCGTGGTCTTTCGCGCTGATGATGCGCATATCCATTTTCTTGTCGTCATTCAGCTTGTGGAGCAGCACTTCTGAAGTGGTACCGGAGGTCACGACAACCGCTTTACCTTTCAGATCCGCGAAATCTTTAATGTCGCCGCCTTTCTTGGTCAGCAGACGAGTGCCCACGACGAAGATGGTATCGGAGAAGGCGGCCTGTTTCTGGCGTTCCAGGTTGTTGGTGGTGGAGCCGCATTCAAAATCAAAGGTGCCGTTTTGCAGCAGTGGGATACGGTTCTGCGAGGTGATTGGAATCAGCTTCACCTGCAGGTCTGGTTTGTTCAGCTTTTTCTTCACAGCTTCAACGATGGCGTTGGAGTAGTCCTGTGAATAGCCCACGACTTTTTGCGTGTTATCGTAGTAAGAGAACGGGACGGAAGATTCACGGTGGCCGACCACGATCACGCCGTTTTTGGCAATCTTGGCGAGGGTGCTTCCGGCAGCCGGCGCGTCTTCAGCGTGAACGACGCCTGCGGACATTCCCATAACCAGCATTGCTGTGGCCAGTTTACGTAATTGCATACCCAACTCCTTTCTTATCAGCGCCAGTGACGCATTGATACCCATTGTGATGTTGTTATATCTCGCGCAACGCGAGTGCAGTGTTATGCAAGCTTGTTAACATTTAGTTTGGCTTAATGTAAAGATTTTGCTGCGTTATTGTTTATTTTTGCGAAGCGCGCCGCACCATTCAGAGGCAAAAATCTCTCATTGCACCGTTTCGGTGCCAGGGACGCTCAGTGCTGGTGCGGTCAGGTGCACGTTAAGCCAGATTGCGTTTGCGTGGAGAAATAAAAGCAATAGACGTGCCAGAATTGGAGTAGTGAGGGGATTGTCGGGTGGCGGCTACGCCTTCAGAAGCGAAATGGAGAAAGTAGGCCGGGTAAGCGTCAGCGCCACCCGGCAGGAAGAATTGAGATTATCGACGACGCTGACGAAGGCCCATCAGCACGGCGCCAAAACCAAACAGCGCGGTCAGGATCCACAGCGGCCAGTTGCCGGTGCGGGCGTATGGCGTCAGGCCGGTGGCTGGCGTCACGGTAGTGGTCAGCACGTCGCGGGTAAACTGCGGGATCATGGCCTGAATGTCCCCCTGCGGACCAATCACGGCGGTAATGCCGTTGTTGGTGCTGCGCAGCAGCGGACGCGCCAGCTCCAGGGAACGCATACGCGCCATCTGGAAGTGCTGCCACGGGCCAATCGACTTACCAAACCACGCATCATTCGAGATGGTCAGCAGATAGTCGGTATCCGGGCGGAAGTTATCGCGTACCTGCTCGCCGAGGATGATCTCATAGCAAATGGCCGCCGTGAGAGCAAAACCGTGCGCGTGCAGCTGCGGCTGAACGTACGGACCGCGGCTGAACGAAGACATCGGCAGATCGAAGAACGGTGCCAGCGGGCGCAGAATTGACTCCAGCGGAACAAATTCGCCAAACGGCACAAGGTGGTTCTTGTTGTAGCGATCGGTCGAGGTGTAGCTGTACTCGCTGTCTTTGCCAAGCGTGATGATGGTGTTGTAGGTGTCATAACGGTTTTGCGTGTTCAGACGCGCGTCTACAATCCCGGTGATCAGCGTACTGCCATGTGCGCGCAGCAGGGCGTCCATCATCTTCAGGAACGGCTGCTGGTTGATTTCCAGATCGGGAATCGCGGATTCCGGCCAGATAATCAGCTGAGATTTACCCATCACCTTTTCGGTAGCACCGGCGTAAATTTTCAGGGTGTTGATCAGCTGATTCTCATCCCACTTCATCGACTGCGGGATATCCCCCTGCACCAGAGAAACCTGCGTCGCGCGCTCGGGCACGAGGTTATACCACTGGATATAGCGCAGCGGGAAAGGCAGGGCGAACAGTACGAAGGCGGCGACCAGCGCTTTCCAGTTGCGGGTTACCAGCGCCAGCACCAGCAGGCCGCTTACCACCATCAGCAGGAAGTTTATCGCCTCAACGCCCATTACCGGTGCCAGCCCTTTTAGCGGGCCGTCGATCTGGCTATAGCCGAACTGCAGCCACGGGAAGCCAGTCAGCACCCAACCGCGCAAGAACTCGGTAATTTGCCAGACAACCGGTGCGGCGATGGCAACGCGCAGCCAGCTCGTTTTCGGCCACAGGCGAGAGAGAATGCCGGCAAACAGGCCGGTATACAGCGAAAGGTAGGCGGCGAGCAGGACCACCAGGAAGACGTTTACCGGGCCCGGCATTCCGCCAAACTGAGCGATGCTGACATACACCCAGTTAATGCCGGAACCGAACAGCCCAAGTCCCCAGAAATAGCCGATAGCAGCGGCCTGCACCGGGCGGCGATTCAGGGTTAACCCCTGTAATCCCATCAGGGAGAGGAGGGCAGCAGGCCAGATGTCGTAAGGAGAAAAAGCCAGCGTACCGCTGGCTCCGAGCAACAGCGCCAGCAGCAAACGGACGCGCTGGCGTTCAAGCAATGGGGCAAATGCCATTTACATTAATCTTCCAGTTTTGGCACCGGTGAGTCGTCCGGCGTTCTGACGTGAACCTGAATAATACGTCGGCTGTCGGCCATGGCGACTTTGAATTGGTAACCGTCGATGTCAACGGTCTCGCCGCGCGCCGGAAGATGACCAAAGGCCTGCATCACCAGCCCGCCTATGGTGTCCACCTCTTCATCGCTGAAGTGCGTGCCGAATGCGTCGTTGAAGTCCTCAATCGAGGCCAGCGCGCGCACCGTCCAGGTGTGGCGGCTGAGCTGACGGAAGTCGATATCTTCTTCTTCGTCATACTCGTCTTCGATTTCGCCCACGATAAGCTCAAGAATATCTTCGATCGTGACCAGACCGGACACGCCGCCAAACTCATCAATCACAATCGCCATGTGGTAACGCTGAGAGCGAAACTCTTTCAGCATCCGATCCACACGTTTACTTTCCGGCACAACCACGGCCTGGCGTAACACTTTTTCCATGCTGAAGGCTTCGGCATCGCTGCGCATAAACGGCAGCAGATCTTTCGCCATCAGGATCCCTTCGATGTGATCTTTATCTTCGCTGATGACCGGGAAACGCGAGTGGGCAGATTCGATGATCACATCGAGGCACTCGTCCAGCGTCTGGTTGCGTTTCAGGGTGATCATCTGCGAGCGGGGGATCATGATATCGCGGACGCGCTGGTCGGCAATGTCCATGACGCCTTCGAGCATTTCGCGCGTATCGTCGTCGATAAGGTCGTTTTGCCCGGAATCACGGATCAGCTCCAGCAGTTCATCACGGTTTTTTGGTTCACCGTGGAAAAGCTGGCTCAGGATGAGGGAGAAAAATCCCTTTTTAGTGTTGGTGTTGTCGCTACTGTGTGAATTGTCGTCGCTCATGGCGTTTGTTAAGGGTTCTCTTGTTAGTTCAACGTTTACCGCCGCGCTATATCCCTGCGCGGCAGCATGTGAGTCGGTCAATGGACTGACTATTCTTTCTCGGCAATGTACGGATCCTCATAGCCCAGAGCAAGCATTATCTCTGTCTCGAGGGACTCCATCTCTTCCGCTTCGTCATCGTCGATGTGGTCGTAGCCCAGCAGATGCAGGCTGCCGTGCACCACCATATGCGCCCAGTGGGCGTCGAGCGACTTCTGCTGCTCTTTCGCTTCCTGCTCAACCACCTGACGGCAGATGATCAGATCGCCCAGCAGCGGCATTTCCATGCCCGGTGGCGCTTCAAACGGGAAAGAGAGTACGTTGGTCGGCTTATCTTTCCCACGGTAGGTCAGGTTAAGTTCGTGGCTTTCCGCTTCGTCCACCAGGCGAATCGTGACTTCTGATTCCTCCTGAAACTGGGGGATAACGGCGTCCAGCCACGTCTGAAACTGTGCCTCATCTGGCATGCCGGAATTATTTTCACAGGCCAGCTGTAAATCGAGGATCACCTGACTCATTTATGTTCTTGCTCCTGCGCGTCGCGCTTACGTTCTGCGGCCAGTTCGGCCCTGCGCTTCTGATCGGCCTCTTCCCAGGCCTCATAAGCGTTTACAATGCGTGCCACGACAGGGTGGCGCACAACATCTTCACTGTGGAAGAAGTTAAAGCTGATTTCATCGACCTCTGCCAGCACTTCAATTGCGTGGCGCAGGCCAGATTTGGTGCTGCGCGGCAGGTCAATCTGCGTGACGTCACCGGTAATCACCGCTTTTGAGTTGAAGCCGATACGCGTCAGGAACATCTTCATCTGTTCGATGGTGGTGTTCTGGCTTTCATCAAGAATGATGAACGCATCGTTGAGCGTACGGCCACGCATGTAGGCCAGGGGCGCCACTTCAATCACGTTGCGCTCAATGAGCTTTTCGACTTTCTCAAAGCCCAGCATTTCGAACAGCGCGTCGTACAGCGGGCGCAGATACGGGTCAACCTTCTGGCTCAAATCGCCCGGCAGGAAGCCCAGCTTTTCACCCGCTTCCACGGCAGGGCGCGTCAGCAGAATGCGGCGAACGTCCTGGCGCTCCAGGGCATCCACCGCCGCGGCGACGGCAAGATAGGTTTTACCCGTACCCGCCGGGCCGACGCCGAAAGTAATATCATGGTCGAGGATATTGGCGATGTACTGCGCCTGGTTCGGCGTGCGTGGTTTGATGACGCCGCGCTTGGTCTTGATGTTGATCGCCTTGCCGTAGTCCGGCACGCTTTCCGCGCTTTGTTCAAGCACGCGCGCCTCTTTGATGGCGAGGTGGATCTGTTCCGGTTCGATATCCTGCGTTTCGCCGCGCATCGGGGCGGTATCAACATACAGACTACGCAGAATATCCGCCGCCGCGTTAACGCAGATGGGGCGGCCGGTGAGTTTGAAATGATTATCGCGACGATTGATTTCGATACCCAGACGTCGCTCCAGTTGTTTGATGTTGTCATCAAACGGCCCGCACAGGCTCAGCAGGCGAGCGTTGTCTGCGGGCTCAAGGCTAATTTCACGCGTGTCTATATTCAAACCGTTCCTCTTTGATTGTTCAGAAGGCCCGTTAGCTCATCACCGAGGGGCATCATAAAACCGTCATTAATGAAATTATTCACGCCATAGAATGAAGGCGCAAGCATTGCTATGCATATTGGGGGTGAAGAAAGGAATTACAAGGCCTGCCGGAAAGGCAGGCCAGAAGGATTAGGGCTGGTAAATGCCCACGCCAGAATCGTTTACTTTGCGGGTACGCGAGATAACAGACTCAGGCGTCTCGGCAATGCGCAGACCCATTTCGTCCTCGGTACGCACCACCTTCGCACGCAGGGAGTTTGTCAGCACGTCGACAATTTCGACATCCACAAATTTACCGATCATGTCCGGCGTGCCTTCAAAGTTCACCACGCGGTTATTTTCGGTACGACCGGACAGCTCCATGATGCTCTTGCGCGAGGTGCCTTCCACCAGAATACGCTGAACGGTGCCGAGCATACGACGGCTCCAGGCGTTGGCCTGCTGGTTGATACGCTCCTGCAGAATGTACAGACGCTGTTTTTTCTCTTCTTCCGGCACATCGTCAACCATATCGGCTGCAGGCGTGCCAGGACGCGCGGAGAAGATGAAGCTGTAGCTGACGTCAAAATTCACTTCGCCGATGAGCTTCATGGTGCGCTCGAAATCATCAGCCGTTTCGCCAGGGAAGCCAACAATAAAGTCGGAGCTGATCTGAATATCCGGGCGCGCTTCGCGCAGCTTACGGATGGTGGATTTGTACTCCAGCACCGTATGCGGACGGCCCATCAGGTTCAGCACGCGGTCAGAGCCACACTGAATCGGCAGGTGCAGGAAGCTCACCAGCTCCGGCGTATCGCGATAGACATCAATGATGTCATCGGTAAATTCCATCGGATGGCTGGTGGTAAAGCGAATACGGTCGATGCCGTCAATCGCGGCCACCAGACGCAGCAGTTCAGCAAAGCTGCCGGTGGTGCCGTCGTAGTTCTCACCGCGCCAGGCGTTAACGTTCTGGCCCAGCAGGTTGACTTCGCGTACACCCTGGGCGGCAAGCTGCGCGATTTCAAATAAGATATCGTCTGCCGGGCGGCTGACCTCTTCACCGCGCGTATAAGGCACCACGCAGTAAGTACAGTATTTGTTGCAACCTTCCATGATAGAGACGAAAGCGGTCGGGCCATCCGCGCGCGGCTCTGGCAGACGGTCAAATTTCTCGATCTCCGGGAAGCTCACGTCGACAACCGGGCTACGATTGCCGCGAACCTGGTTGATCATCTCTGGCAGGCGGTGCAGGGTCTGAGGGCCAAAGACGATATCCACATAAGGGGCTCTCTGGCGGATCAGCTTACCTTCCTGCGAGGCTACGCAGCCACCGACGCCGATGATCAGGTCCGGATTTTTTCGTTTGAGAAGTTTCCAGCGGCCTAATACGTGAAAGACTTTCTCCTGCGCTTTTTCACGAATTGAACAGGTGTTAAGCAGCAACACGTCGGCTTCTTTCGGATTTTCAGTCAGCTGGTATCCGTGGGTGGTATCCAGCAGATCGGCCATCTTCGATGAATCGTATTCGTTCATCTGACAGCCCCAGGTTTTTATATGGAGTTTTTTAGTCATCGACTTGCTCAGCTCAGGATTGCAAGCCGCGTATTGTAATGCTTTGGTGCGGTTGTGACCAGTATGAAGGTTGTCACCCTCACGCGCCCAAAAATCCGGTAAACTTAAGGTATTCTCCAATAAGGACAATTGACCATGACACTCCAACAAACCGAAGTTGCCGTTGTCGGCGGCGGTATGGTCGGCGCCGCGCTGGCGCTGGGGCTGGCGCAGCAGGGATTTGAGGTAACGGTAATCGAGCAGGCTGCGCCTCCGGCATTTGACCCGACCGCCAAACCGGACGTGCGCATTTCAGCCATCAGCGCCGCGTCCGTTGACCTGCTTCGCGGGCTGGGCGTGTGGGATGCCGTGCTGGCGATGCGCGCCCATCCGTATAACCGACTGGAAACCTGGGAGTGGGAAAATGCCCATGTGACATTTGACGCCGCCGAGCTGAAGCTGCCGCGCCTGGGGTATATGGTGGAAAACAGTGTGCTCCAGCAGGCACTCTGGCAGGCGCTGGAGGGGCACCCTAATGTGACGCTGCGTTTGCCCGCCTCTCTCAAGGCGCTACGCCGCCACGATAGCGGCTATGTGCTGACCCTGAATAATGATGACGAGCTGGCCGTGAAGCTGGTGGTCGGCGCAGACGGTGCGAATTCGCAGGTCCGGCAGATGGCGGGGATCGGGATCCATGCCTGGCAATACCCGCAGTCCTGCATGTTGATCACCGTTCAGTCAGAGAATGCACCCGGCGAGAGCACCTGGCAGCACTTTACCCCGAATGGCCCCCATGCGTTCTTGCCCCTGTTCGATAACTGGGCATCGCTGGTGTGGTACGACAAACCGGCGCGCATTCGCCAGCTTCAGGGGCTTTCGATGGAGCAGTTGCAGCGTGAAATCAAGCAACACTTCCCGAGTCGTCTGGGCAACGTGACGCCGGTTGCCGCGGGGGCCTTCCCGCTCACGCGCCGCCATGCGTTGCAGTATGCCCTCGAAGGGCTGGCGCTGGTGGGCGATGCGGCCCACACCATTCATCCGCTGGCGGGGCAGGGTGTGAATCTCGGCTACCGCGACGTGGATGCCCTGCTGGACGTGCTGGGCAATGCCCGCGCGCATGCTGAACCCTGGTCGGGTCTGCAGGTACTGAAGCGCTACCAGATGCGACGGATGGCGGATAACTTTATCATGCAGTCGGGGATGGAACTGTTCTATGCCGGTTTCAGCAATGAGCTGGGACCGGTGCGTATTTTGCGCAATATTGGATTGATGGCCGCGGAGCGTGCCGGTGGGCTGAAACGTCAGGCCCTGAAATATGCCCTGGGACTGTAATCTTTTTTCCCTCTCCCCGTGGGAGAGGGCATCAGGCCGTACAGACAACAAAAACAAAAAAGCCCGCAGAGCGGGCTTATTTGTTTTTAAATGGCTGGGGTGCAGGGATTCGAACCCCGGAATGCTGGTATCAGAAACCAGTGCCTTACCGCTTGGCGACACCCCAATTGCGTTAAACATGTTGCTTAACGACTTTTTAAATTGGCTGGGGTACGAGGATTCGAACCTCGGAATGCTGGTATCAGAAACCAGAGCCTTACCGCTTGGCGATACCCCAACAATTTTTTCTAGTCTACCGAATAAATCGACAGATGACTAATATGGTGGCTACGACGGGATTCGAACCTGTGACCCCATCATTATGAGTGATGTGCTCTAACCAACTGAGCTACGTAGCCAGTACTGCAATCTTCGATGGCTGGGGTACCTGGATTCGAACCAGGGAATGCCGGTATCAAAAACCGGTGCCTTACCGCTTGGCGATACCCCAATAACCGCGGAGAACCGCAAAATCGAAGAAATATGGCTGGGGTACCTGGATTCGAACCAGGGAATGCCGGTATCAAAAACCGGTGCCTTACCGCTTGGCGATACCCCATCCGTGCAACGCTTATCTGGAAATGGTGCGGGAGGCGAGACTTGAACTCGCACACCTTGCGGCGCCAGAACCTAAATCTGGTGCGTCTACCAATTTCGCCACTCCCGCAAAAAAAGATGGTGGCTACGACGGGATTCGAACCTGTGACCCCATCATTATGAGTGATGTGCTCTAACCAACTGAGCTACGTAGCCATCTTTTTTTCGCGTTACCTTATCGGCGTTGCGGGGCGCATTATGCGTATAGACCCTTGCAGCGTCAACACCTTTTTCAACGAAAATGTCCTGAATGTGACTGTTTGGTTAGGTTGCGAACAGCGTGGCCGAATAATCGGCAATTATTGGTTATTAATCGTTTTTGTACCGTTAAATTCAGGGCAAAAAAAAGACCCCGCAGGGTCTTTTTTGGTGCAGGGGATCATTTATACGCAGACTGGTGAACGCCTACCGCACGCCCTGACGGATCGTTCATCGATTTGAACGATTCATCCCACTCGATCGCTTTCGCCGACGAGCAGGCCACGGACGGGCCGCCTGGTACGCATTCAGCAGCGCTCGGTACCGGGAACAGCTCTTCGAAGATCTCGCGATACAGATACGCTTCTTTCGAACCCGGCGTGTTGTACGGGAAACGGAAGCTCGCGGTTTCCAGTTGCTGATCGGAAACCTGCTTCGCCGCCACCTCTTTCAGGGTATCGATCCAGCTGTAACCCACGCCATCGGAGAACTGCTCTTTCTGACGCCATGCCACGCTTGCCGGCAGGTAAGATTCAAAACATTCGCGCAGGATATGTTTTTCCATTTTACCGTTGCCGCACATTTTATCCTGCGGGTTGATACGCATCGCGACGTCGAGGAATTTTTTATCGAGGAACGGGACGCGGGCTTCAACGCCCCAGGCCGACATCGCTTTGTTGGCGCGGGCGCAGTCAAACATGTGCAGTGCCTGCAGCTTGCGCACGGTCTCTTCATGCAGCTCTCTGGCGTTTGGCGCTTTGTGGAAGTACAGGTAGCCACCAAACACTTCGTCAGATCCTTCCCCGGACAGCACCATCTTAATGCCCATCGCTTTGATCTTACGGGACATCAGGTACATTGGCGTGGAGGCGCGAATCGTCGTCACATCATAGGTTTCAATGTGATAGATCACATCGCGGATCGCATCCAGACCTTCCTGCACGGTGAAGTGAATTTCGTGGTGGACGGTACCAAGATGATTTGCCACTTCCTGCGCGGCTTTCAGATCCGGTGCCCCTTCCAGGCCGACGGCAAAGGAGTGCAGCTGCGGCCACCAGGCTTCCGAGCGCTCCTGATCCTCGACGCGACGTGCGGCGAACTTCTTGGTGATCGCGGAGATCACGGAGGAGTCCAGCCCGCCGGAAAGCAGTACGCCATACGGCACGTCTGACATCAGGTGGCTTTTCACGGACTCTTCCAGCGCCTGACGGAGCTCGGCTTTATCAGTGACATTGTCTTTAACCGCGTCATAGTCAAACCAGTCGCGATGATAATACGGGCGGATCTCGCCGTCCTGGCTCCACAGGTAGCTGCCCGCCGGGAACTCTTTGATGGTGCGGCAAACCGGCACCAGGGCTTTCATTTCAGAGGCGACATAGAAGTTACCGTGTTCATCGTGCCCCATGTACAGCGGGATAATACCGAGATGGTCACGCCCAATCAGGTAAGCTTCTTTTTCGCTGTCGTACAGCGCAAAGGCAAACATGCCCTGCAGATCGTCGAGGAATTCAGGTCCTTTCTCCTGATACAGCGCCAGGATCACTTCGCAGTCAGAACCGGTCTGGAAGGCGTAGCGGTCGCTATATTCAGCGCGCAGGGCCTGATGGTTGTAGATTTCACCGTTCACCGCCAGCGCGTGCGTTTTTTTCTCGTTATACAGCGGCTGTGCTCCGGCATTGACGTCAACAATGGACAGACGCTCGTGCGCAAGGATGGCTTTATCGCTGGCGTAAACGCCGGACCAATCCGGGCCGCGATGGCGCATCAGGCGGGACAGTTCGAGTGCTTTTTTACGCAGTTCACCCGCGTCAGTTTTAATATCCAGTACGCCAAAAATTGAACACATAACCTTCTCCGTTAACCCTGTTGCATTGTGATGTTGCTTGCTTATGAAAATGCCGCAAAGGGGCAGGGCGCGCAAGAGTTTTGCGGGCTAAAACGCAAATAGTGCAATGACAATTGCAGAATGTTGAAAAACGCGTATCTCAAACGTGCTTTTATTGAGGATTTTTTAATGAATTGTGCTTTTTATTAGGTGGGGTGAGGTTTTCAGGCGCTATAAATGAAAAACCACGCCCTGAGGCGTGGTCCGGCGTCAGATAATGTCGATTTCATTAACCGAAGGGTAAATCCAGCTTGGCCGAAACGGCATACTGTCGATGTCATCAATGGTCGACACGCCGGAAAGCACCAGGATGGTCTCAAGGCCAGCCTGAAAACCGGCCAGGATATCGGTGCGCAGGTTGTCGCCGACGATGACGGTCTCTTCAGAGTGCGCCTGCATGGTGTTCAGCGCCGCGCGGATGATCCACGGGCTAGGTTTGCCAACATAGAACGGTTTACGGCCCGAGATTTTCTCGATACCGGCGCACAGCGCGCCGCAGGCCGGGTAAAACCCACGACCATGCGTATCCGGATTGGTGGCGATAAACCGCGCGCCGTTGGCGACGAAGTAGGAAGCCTTGTGCATCATCTCCCAATTGTAGGAACGGGTTTCACCGACGATCACAAAATCCGGATTCACATCGGTGATGGTAAAGCCCGCCTTGTACAGTTCGTGGATCAACGCCCCTTCGCCCACGACGTAGGCTTTTTTCCCTTCCTGACGCTTCAGAAAATCAGCCGTTGCCATCGCAGAGGTGTAAAACACGCTGTCCGGCACGTTAACGCCCGCGGTAGCAAAGCGGTTCGCCAGGTCCTGACCAGTTTGAGAAGGGTAGTTCGTGAGGAGAACCAGTGGCATTCCTTTGTCGATGATACGGCCAAGAAACTCCGCAGCACCCGGCACGGCAACGTTGTCGTGCATCAGCACGCCGTCAATATCACAAATTACGTTCTTAATGGTCATGGACAATCCGACATCACAAAAGAGAGGGCATTACTATAAGGTCCGATCAGCTTTCCAGCAAATGCTGGAGCAGAATACCGTTGAGCATGGCGCGCTTCACCAGCGCAAACGCGCCGATTGCTGAGCGGTGATCCAGCGTGGAACGCACGACCGGCAGGTTTTGACGAAATGCCTTCAGCGCCTGGGTGTTAATGCAGCCTTCAATCGCGGGCAGCAGCACTTTTTCGGCTTCGACGATTTCACCGGCGATGACCACTTTTTGCGGGTTAAACAGGTTGATGGCAATGGCAATGGTTTTGCCCAGATGACGACCGACCTGCTCAATCACCTCGCAGGCCAGCGCATCGCCTTTATTCGCGGCTTTGCAAATCGCTCCGATTTTACAGTCATCCAGCGTGACGCGGCTTTGATAGCCCTGCTCAAGCAGATGGCGAACGCGGTGTTCAATCGCAGCGTTGGCGGCAACGGTCTCAAGACAGCCAAAGTTACCGCAGTGGCAGCGTTCGCCAAGCGGTTCCACCTGGATATGACCGATTTCACCCACGTTGCCGTTGCGGCCAATAAAGATACGGCCATTGGAAATAATGCCTGCCCCGGTTCCACGGTGAACGCGCACCAGAATAGAGTCTTCGCAGTCCTGACTCGCACCAAAATAGTGCTCTGCCAGCGCCAGAGAACGGATGTCGTGGCCGACAAAGCAGGTCACGTTGAACCGTTTTTCAAGCGCATCGACCAGCCCCCAGTTCTCTACCTGAATGTGCGGCATATACCGGATCACTCCGCTTTCGGGGTCGACGAGGCCGGGTAAAATCACAGAGATGGCAATGAGTTCACGGATCTTGCGCTGGCAGCTTTCCATAAACAGCGCAATGGTGTTCAGCAGCGCATGTTCCAGCGTCTCCTGCGTGCGCTCGGGCAGCGGATAGTGCTCTTCAGCAATCGCTTTGCTGCTCAGATCGTAAAGGGTCAGCGTGGTGTCATGACGGCCAAGACGGACGCCGATGGCCTGAAAGTTGCGGGTTTCGGTGACGATAGAGATAGCGCGGCGCCCCCCGGTGGAGGCCTGCTGATCGACTTCTTTGATCAGACCGCGCTCAATAAGCTGACGCGTGATTTTTGTCACGCTGGCAGGCGCAAGCTGGCTTTGTTCGGCTATCTGAATTCGAGAGATTGGCCCGTGCTGGTCAATCAGGCGATAAACTGCCGCGCTGTTAAGTTGTTTAACGAGATCGACATTACCGATTTGAGCTTGTCCGCCTGTTGTCATACTTTTACTTACTCAGTGACGACCTCGTTACCATTAACGATGGTCTTAATAATTTTATAATCGTGTGTGAAGGCCGTCAGGTTTGCCACCATACCCGGTGCAATCCCGCCCAGTTGTTTATCCACGCCGATTGCACGCGCCGGATAAAGCGTGGCCATCCGCAGCACTTCATCAAGTGCAATGCCGCAATGCTCGACGAGGTTACGGACCCCTTCAATCATTGTCAGTGAAGACCCGCTAAGCGTGCCGTTTTCATCCACACACAGTCCATTACGGTAGTATATTGTTTTACCAGCAAAAATGAACTGTTCAATATTTGCCCCTGCCGGTGCGGTAGCATCGGTGACCAGGCACAGCTTATCGCCCTTCAGGCGTTTCGCATTACGGATATTGGTGTAATCAACGTGCAGGCCGTCGGCAATAATGCCGCAGTAAACGTCTGGCTCGTCCAGAATTGCCCCGACGAGACCCGGTTCGCGACCGGTAATATACGGCATGGCGTTATAGAGGTGCGTCGCAAAGGTAATGCCCGCGCGGAAACCGGCTTTCGCCTCTTTCAGCGTGGCATTGGAGTGACCTGCGGACACCACAATCCCGGCGGCGGCCAGTTTGCTGATGACCTCAGTACCGGTCATTTCAGGCGCCAGTGTCACTTTGGTGATCACATCGGCGTTCGCGCACATGTAGTCAACCAGTTCGGCATCCGGCTTGCGGACATAATCCGGGTTGTGCGTGCCTTTCTTGACCATGTTCAGCCATGGCCCTTCCAGGTGCAGACCCAGCGCCTGGTTAGGGTGTTTCGCCAGGTAGTCTCGCATCACGCGGATACCCTGTTTCATCAGATCATCGCTGCTGGTAATCAGCGTAGGCAGATAGCTGGTGCAGCCCGATTTCTCGTTGGCTTTCTGCATGATTTCCAGCGTCTCGACCGTAACGGCCTCTGGCGTGTCGTTAAACTGCACGCCGCCGCAGCCGTTGAGCTGTACATCAATGAAACCGGGGGAGATTATTGCTCCATTGAGTGAGCGCTGTTCTATCTCCGGCGGCAACTCAGCCAGCGGGCAAACACGTTCAATCAGGCCATTAGCGATCACAATCGCATGGTCATCCAGAATTTCATGGCCGGTATAAATCCGACCGTGGGTTAAAGCGTACATATCGACCCCCGGTTTAAAAAAACGACCGCCCCTGCGTAACGGGGCGGTGATAAAATTACAGACCTTTGATGTTTTCTGCTTCTAGCTCGTTGAAGTATTTCAGCGTTTTGACCTTCAGTTCCATCGTGGACGGTTCGTCACACACGATCACTGATTTCGGGTGCAGCTGCAGGCAGCTGATGGTCCACATATGGTTAACGTTGCCTTCAACGGCTGCCTGGAGCGCCTGCGCTTTCACGCCGCCCAGCACCAGAATCATGACCTCTTCGGCATCCAGCAGGGTACCTACGCCCACGGTCAGGGCGAATTTTGGTACCTGGTTAACGTCGCCATCAAAGAAGCGAGAGTTTGCCACGCGGGTGTCATGGGTCAGGGTTTTAATACGAGTACGGGAAGCCAGAGAAGAGGCTGGCTCGTTAAACGCGATGTGACCATCGTTACCCACGCCACCCATAAACAGGTGAATTTTGCCGTAAGAGCGGATTTTTTCTTCGTACTGGCGGCATTCTGCGTCAATATCGGGCGCGTTACCATTCAGCAGATTAATGTTTTCAGCTGGAATATCAACGTGGTCAAAGAAGTTACGGTGCATGAAGCTGTGGTAGCTTTCCGGATGCTCCTTCGGCAGGCCCACATATTCGTCCATATTAAAGGTCACAACATGCTTGAAGCTAACCTGGCCCGCTTTGTGCATTTCAACCAGCGCTTTGTATGCCGTCAGCGGGGTGCCGCCGGTAGGCAGGCCCAGAACGAAAGGACGATCTGCCGTTGGTTTGAACGCGTTAATGCGGTTAACGATATGACGTGCAGCCCATTTACCGACCTGTTCAGCTGTTGCCAGGGGAATCAGTCTCATTGTTCACCTCTAAAGTTAAAGTAATAAAGTGGGCGGATGATTAGGGAGCCTGAACTAAGCGTAACCTGGAAACTTCAGGCCGGATCAATCCGTCTTGATTTTTTGAATGATAAAATAAGTTTTCGCTGTTAGCCAGTGAAAGGGAGGGTGATTAACGATATTTGGTGACAAAAATCACAAAAAATAGGTGTTTAATTTGCGATACGAATTAATTTTTCACACACTCACCATGCCAGTGAATCATCAACGGTATCTATCGTTGTCGACACAATAAAAAACATAGTTTACGTGCGAGTCTTCACAAAGGGTCTCGTAGGGGGAATAGGATGAATATTTTAGGTTTTTTCCAGCGCCTCGGTAGGGCTTTGCAGCTCCCTATCGCCGTGCTACCGGTTGCAGCGCTGCTGCTGCGATTCGGGCAACCCGATCTTCTTAACGTGCCGTTTATTGCCCAGGCTGGCGGCGCAATTTTTGACAACCTGGCGCTGATTTTCGCCATCGGTGTGGCGTCAAGCTGGTCAAAAGATAGTGCTGGTGCTGCGGCACTGGCAGGGGCTGTAGGTTACTTCATCCTCACCAAAGCGATGGTAACCATCAACCCTGAAATCAACATGGGTGTCCTGGCGGGTATCATTACCGGTCTGGTCGGTGGTGCCGTCTATAACCGCTGGGCTGGTATCAAGCTGCCTGACTTCCTGAGCTTCTTTGGCGGTAAACGTTTTGTACCGATTGCGACGGGCTTCTTCTGTCTGATCCTCGCCGCTATTTTCGGCTACGTATGGCCACCTGTTCAACACGCTATCCATGCGGGCGGCGAGTGGATCGTTTCTGCGGGCGCACTGGGTGCGGGTATCTTCGGTTTCATCAACCGTCTGCTGATCCCAACAGGTCTGCATCAGGTACTGAACACTATCGCCTGGTTCCAGATTGGTGAATTCACTAACGCCGCTGGCGCGGTATTCCACGGTGATATCAACCGCTTCTACGCAGGCGACGGCACCGCGGGCATGTTCATGTCTGGCTTCTTCCCTATCATGATGTTTGGTCTGCCTGGTGCTGCGCTGGCAATGTACCTGGCTGCGCCGAAAGCGCGTCGCCCAATGGTTGGCGGTATGCTGTTGTCCGTTGCGATTACGGCCTTCCTGACCGGCGTAACCGAGCCACTGGAATTCCTGTTCATGTTCCTGGCTCCGCTGCTGTATCTCATGCACGCCATCCTGACCGGTATCAGCCTGTTCGTTGCCACCCTTCTGGGTATCCACGCTGGCTTCTCCTTCTCAGCAGGCGCCATCGACTATGTATTGATGTACAACCTGCCGGCGGCAAGCAGCAACGTCTGGATGCTGGTGGTGATGGGCCTGATCTTCTTCGTTATCTACTTCGTTCTGTTCAGCGCGGTTATTCGTATGTTTAACCTGAAGACGCCGGGCCGCGAAGATACCAAAGACGACGTTGTGACCAGTGAAGCAAACAGCAATACCGAAGAAGGTTTAACCCAGCTGGCAACCAACTACATTGCCGCTGTGGGTGGTACCGATAACCTGAAAGCCATTGATGCCTGTATTACCCGTCTGCGCCTGACCGTGGCCGACTCCGCGCGCGTCAGCGATGCAATGTGCAAACGTCTGGGTGCGTCTGGTGTGGTGAAACTGAACAAACAAACCATCCAGGTTATCGTGGGTGCGAAAGCCGAATCTATCGGCGATGAAATGAAAAAAGTGGTTGCCCGTGGGCCGGTAGCTGCCGCCTCAACGGATAGCGCGCCAGTGGCTGACGCTCCGGTGGTGAAACCGCAGGCTGTGCCAAATGCGGTAACCATCGCTGCCCTGGTCTCTCCGGTGACCGGTGAAGTGGTAGCGATTGAGCAGGTGCCAGACGAAGCGTTCGCCAGCAAAGCGGTCGGTGACGGTGTCGCTGTTAAACCAACGGAAAAAACCGTGGTGTCTCCGGCAGCTGGTACCATCGTGAAAATCTTCAACACAAACCACGCGTTCTGTCTTGAGACCGAAAACGGCGCGGAGATCGTTGTCCACATGGGTATCGATACCGTGGCGCTGAACGGCCAGGGCTTTACTCGCCTGGTGGAAGAGGGGGCTGAAGTGGTCGCAGGCCAACCGATTCTGGAAATGGATCTGGACTACCTGAACGCCAACGCGCGCTCGATGATTAGCCCGGTGGTTTGCAGCAACATCGACGACTTCAGCGGCCTGGTCATTCAGGCGAAAGGTCAGGTCGTTGCGGGCCAAACCCCACTGTATGAGATTAAAGGCAAGTAATCGCTCCTGAGTAGAGTCATGCCTTAAGCGGCGGGGGGATAACCTCCGCCGCTTTTTTTTGCGGTTATTGTCCCCATTATTTTATTCTCAATAGACGTTTTAAAGGTTGTCACTACGTCCGGCTTATAAGATCATATGCCGTTATACGTTGTTTATGCTTTGAGGAATCCACGATGAGTGAGGCAGAAGCCCGCCCGAGTAACTTTATTCGTCAGATCATTGATGAAGATCTGGCCAGTGGTAAGCACACCACGGTTCATACGCGTTTCCCGCCGGAGCCAAACGGCTACCTGCACATCGGCCACGCGAAATCTATCTGCCTGAACTTTGGTATCGCACAAGACTACCAGGGACAGTGCAACCTGCGTTTCGATGACACTAACCCTGCAAAAGAAGACATCGAATACGTTGAGTCTATCAAGAACGACGTGCAATGGCTGGGCTTCAACTGGTCGGGCGATATCTGCTACTCCTCTAACTATTTTGATCAGCTGTTCGCCTATGCGGTTGAGCTGATCAATAAAGGTCTGGCGTATGTGGATGAGCTCTCTGCTGACGAAATCCGTGAATACCGCGGTTCGCTCACCGCGCCGGGCAAAAACAGCCCGTACCGCGACCGCAGCGTAGAAGAGAACCTGGCGCTGTTTGAAAAAATGCGTGCCGGTGGCTTCGAAGAAGGCAAGGCCTGTCTGCGTGCCAAAATCGATATGGCCTCGCCATTCATCGTCATGCGCGACCCGGTGCTGTACCGCATTAAGTTCGCGGAACACCACCAGACCGGGAACAAGTGGTGCATCTACCCGATGTACGACTTCACCCACTGCATCAGCGATGCGCTGGAAGGCATTACGCACTCCCTGTGTACTCTGGAGTTCCAGGACAACCGTCGTCTGTACGACTGGGTGCTGGATAACATCACCATCCCTGTGCACCCGCGTCAGTACGAGTTCTCTCGTCTGAATCTGGAATACACGGTGATGTCCAAGCGTAAGCTGAACCTGCTGGTAACCGACAAGCATGTAGAAGGCTGGGATGACCCGCGTATGCCGACTATCTCTGGTCTGCGCCGCCGGGGTTACACCTCTGCCTCTATCCGCGAGTTCTGCAAACGTATTGGCGTGACCAAACAGGACAACACCATTGAGATTGCCTCTCTGGAATCCTGCATCCGTGAAGATCTGAACGAAAACGCTCCGCGCGCGATGGCGGTGATCGACCCGGTTAAGCTTGTTATCGAAAACTACCCGCAGGGTGAGAGCGAGATGGTGACGATGCCGAACCATCCGAGCAAGCCTGAAATGGGCACCCGTGACGTGCCGTTTAGCGGTGAGATTTGGATCGATCGCGCGGATTTCCGCGAAGAAGCCAACAAGCAGTACAAGCGTCTGGTGCTGGGCAAAGAAGTCCGTCTGCGTAATGCGTACGTGATTAAAGCCGAGCGCGTCGAAAAAGACGCGGAAGGCAACATCACCACCATCTTCTGCTCTTACGATGCCGAAACGCTGAGTAAAGACCCGGCGGATGGCCGTAAAGTGAAGGGCGTTATCCACTGGGTGAGCGCATCGCACGCGCTGCCGGTTGAGTTCCGCCTGTATGACCGTCTGTTCAGCGTGCCTAACCCAGGCGCTGCGGAAGACTTCCTGTCAACGATTAACCCGGAATCACTGGTGATCAAGCAGGGCTTTGCCGAACCGTCGCTGAAAGCCGCACAAACCAGCAAAGCGTTCCAGTTTGAACGTGAGGGTTACTTCTGCCTGGACAGCCGCTACAGCACTGCGGAAAAACCGGTATTTAACCGTACTGTCGGTCTGCGCGATACCTGGGCCAAAATCGGCGAATAATATCGCTGCACTGGTCAATCAGAAACAAACGCCGCTAATTGCGGCGTTTTTTTATTTAACGATCATGCCGTTAAAGAACGCTTTTAATAACGGAAGTCAAAATAACTGGTCAATGCGGTGCTACTTATTTTTTTAAATAAAGTTTGTATATACCCGAAAACAGTAAAGAGGAATTAACAGACAGGTTTTTTAACCCTTAGCCATTGAAAAATCGCGCTTCCCCCCGCCATTACTCGCTTCGGCGTAAATGTTACAAAGCACTACTAATTATGTGCACTTCGTCATAATCCTGAGTTTTGCCCACGAAAAAGCATTGATAATTCGCGTCGCGAAAAATAACCTAAAGACGGTAGTTAATTCGAGGGTATTTCTAACTACCCCTGACCATTAGGTCTTTTTATATTTTTCGCCGTTCAGGCGTTTTTAATTCGTCAAAGAGGAATAATCTATGCGTACGTTCAGTGGCAAACGTAGTGCGCTGGCGCTGGCAATTGCCGGTGTGACAGCAATGTCGGGCCTGGTGATTGCGCCAGAGGCTAAAGCAGAAGGTTTCATTGATGATTCAACCCTCACGGGCGGAATTTATTACTGGCAGCGTGAGCGTGACCGTAAAGACGTCACTGAAGACAAATACAAAACCAACCTTTCACACTCCACCTGGAACGCCAACCTGGACTTCCAGTCGGGTTATGCCGCGGATATGTTTGGCCTGGATATTGCGGCGTTTACCGCAATAGAAATGGCGGAAAACGGCGACAGCGGTCACCCGAACGAAATCGCATTCTCCTCCAGCAATAAAGCCTATGACGAAGACTGGTCCGGGGATAAGAGCGGCATCAGCCTCTATAAGGCCGCGGCGAAATTCAAATACGGCCCGGTATGGGCGCGCGCAGGTTATATTCAGCCAACCGGACAGACGCTGCTAGCCCCACACTGGAGCTTCATGCCGGGTACCTATCAGGGCGCAGAAGCGGGGGCCAATTTTGACTACGGTGACGCCGGGGCGCTGAGCTTCTCCTATATGTGGACCAACGAGTACAAAGCGCCGTGGCACATTGAGATGGATAAGTTCTACCAGAACGATAAAACCACTAAAGTGGACTACCTCCACTCCCTGGGTGCGAAGTATGACTTCAAAAACGACCTGGTACTGGAAGCCGCCTTCGGACAGGCTGAAGGCTATATCGATCAGTATTTCGCGAAAGCCAGCTACAAATTCGACGTTGTGGGCAGCCCGCTGAGCACCAGCTATCAGTTCTATGGCACGCGTGATAAAGCCAGCAACGGCACCGTTAACGATATCTACGACGGTACCGCATGGCTGCAGGCGCTGACCTTCGGTTACAAGGTGGGCCAGGTTGACCTGCGTCTGGAAGGGACGTGGGTGAAGGCGGAAGGGCAGCAGGGTTACTTCCTGCAGCGTATGACCCCAACATACGCCTCATCAAACGGTCGTCTGGATATCTGGTGGGATAACCGCTCTGACTTCAACGCCGACGGTGAAAAAGCCGTCTTCTTCGGTGCAATGTATGACCTGAAAAACTGGAATCTGCCAGGCTGGGCGGTCGGTGCTTCTTATGCTTACGCGTGGGACGCGAAGCCTGCTGATATGGCAACCCCGGATGCGTACTACGATCCTAATTACCGCCTGAAAGAGTCCTCCTACAGTCTGGATGCTAGCTACACCCTGCAGGACGGGCGTGCCAAGGGCACCATGTTCAAACTGCACTTCACGCAGTATGACAACCACTCCGATATCCCAAGCTATGCGGGCGGTTACGGCAATATCTTCCAGGATGAACGTGACGTGAAATTCATGGTCATCGCGCCATTCACTATTTTCTGATGAAACCCCGGCGGGCGTGGCCCGCCGAAACGGAGACGGCAGATGAAAAGAAAAGTAGTCATGGTCGCGATGCTGGCAACAGGGCTGGTGGCCTGTGCGCAGCCTCAGGCCCCGAAAGAAGATTCGCGTCTGAAAGAGGCCTATAGCGCCTGTATCAATACCGCGCAAGGCTCGCCGGAGAAAGTTGAAGCCTGCCAGAGCGTGCTGAATGTGCTGAAGAAAGAGAAAGCGCATGAACAGTTCGCGACGCAGGAGAATGTCCGCGTGATGGATTACCAGGCCTGTATTCAGGCGCGTCAGACCGGTAACGAGCAGGAAGTCGAGAAGCGTTGCGATAAGATCTGGCAGGAAATTCGTAATAATAACCAATAGCGCTGTTTGACGCCCGGTGGCGCTGCGTTTACCGAACCTACAGAGGTGTCATCGCCCGTAGGCCCGGTAAGCGCAGCGCCACTGGGCTTTTTAAGGCAAAAAAAAAGCCAACCTTGCGGCTGGCTCAGAGTATGAAAGTTTGCTTATTTCGCGTCGTGCGCGTGCTCATCTTCGCGGCAATCGCCTTCCGCACAGTGTCCATACAGGTACAGGCTGTGGTTAGTCAGACGGATACCGTGGCGCGCGGCAATTTCACGCTGGCGTGATTCAATAGAATCATCGCTGAACTCAATGACCTTGCCGCAGTCGAGGCAGATCAGATGATCGTGGTGGTGTTGCTGGGTCAGCTCGAAAACAGATTTACCGCCTTCGAAATTATGACGGGTAACAATGCCCGCGTCATCAAACTGGTTCAGCACACGATAAACGGTTGCCAGCCCAATTTCTTCGCCCATGTCGATAAGACGCTTGTAAAGGTCTTCCGCACTGACATGGTGATTGTCTGGCCCCTGAAGCACTTCAAGGATTTTTAACCGAGGAAGCGTTACTTTCAGGCCAGCCTTCTTTAATGCGGTATTGTTGTCGGTCATGCGGAATCTGTCCTGTTGCTAAACGTTTCACTTCAAAAGAAGAAGTGACAGAAAATGCACCTGGGATAATGCGTCTCATTATAGAACTGCCATGGCTAAATGAAAACTGCAAGTCTCAGGCAAAGTATGCTTATAAAAACGTGGTATCACCAACAAACTTGTTCGATGGAGCCCACTTTTTATCAGGGGGATATTGTACAGGTCTGAGCGAAAAAGTTAAAAGTTTGTAGCAATTAATTTAATCGGTTTTACCTGGCATGCGGGCGCAACCGCAGTTGCGCCGCAGGAAAATCAGGCGTTAAGAATGTCGTCGAGGTTCAGTTCTTCACGGACCTGCTTCACCCATTTTTCGACACGCTCAGCGGTCAGTTCTGGCTGACGATCTTCGTCGATAGCCAGACCCACGAAGTGGTTGTCGTCTGCCAGGCCTTTGGACGCTTCAAAGTGGTAGCCCGCCGTTGGCCAGTGGCCGACAATCGCCGCGCCGCGTGGCTCAATGATGTCGCGGATGGTGCCCAGCGCATCACAGAAGTATTCCGCATAATCTTCCTGGTCGCCGCAGCCAAACAGGGCGACCAGCTTGCCGTTGAAGTCCACTTCTTCGAGCGTCGGGAAGAAATCGTCCCAGTCGCACTGCGCCTCGCCGTAGTACCAGGTCGGGATACCCAGCAGCAGGATGTCATAACCTTCGAGGTCTTCTTTGCTGCTTTTGGCGATGTCATGTACATCGGCAACGTCTTTACCGAGCTGTTTTTGAATGTTTTTTGCGATATTTTCGGTATTGCCGGTATCACTGCCGAAGAAAATGCCGATGATTGCCATGAGTAAAATAACCTCTTGAAACTTAATGGTATGGTGGCGCAATTTGTCCACGGATAAGGGCAATAATAGCAGAACTGGCAACCCTGCGGAAACAGCTATCGCGCAGGACTGCACTCTGTGCTACATGAAAAGGGAAATACGGGGGTTTTTCAGACTTATGCCTTGCTGCGTAACGCGTTGAGCTGAGCGATCAGCATCTCTTCAATCAATTCGCTGCGGCTGATATCACGGGCGGAGGCCAGCTCGTTTAGCGCATCGACAGCGTCAGCGTTGAGCTTCAGTTCGACACGCTTAAGCCCACGATTTTTATCGCGTTTAAGCTGGTTGCGTTTATTGATACGCAGCTGTTCATCACGCGAAAGCGGATTCGTCTTGGGTCGTCCCGGGCGACGCTCATTCGCGAACAGGTCTAGTGTCGTACGGTCCGTTTGTTCTTTGGCCATGATTCAGAGACTTCGGGGGAAAACAAGCCGCCCTGTTAATGCCCGGGCGATAAGCGCGCCATCATACATCACCGAAAACGACACGCCAACGACTGGAAGCCCTCTGTCTTCCAGTCGCTCTCTTTTTAATCAATTCGCCGTATCAGTAAGATAGCGGCGGATAGCGCGCAGGACCGCCTCCGGTTTTTCTGCATGAACCCAGTGGCCCGCCCCGGCGATGACGTGCGCGCGAGCCTGTGGGAACTGCGCCAGCAGTGCGTCGCGGTACGCCTCGGTCACGTAGGGTGAATTGCCGCCGGTAATAAAGAGGGTAGGGTGCTGCCAGGCGGGAACCGGCTGCCAGCCGACAATGTGAGCATACTGATCCCAAAGTACCGGGACGTTAAAACGCCACTGGCCGTCGACAAAGGATTTAAGCAGGAACTGCACCACGCCTTCCTCATCGAGGTGTTCACGCATGACGGCTGCGGCCTGCTGACGGGTAGACACGCCAGACTCCGTGACCGCATTGATCGCCGCGAAAATCTCGTCGTGGCGACGCACGTCGTAATCCACGGGGGCCACGTCAACCACCACCAGGCCAGCAATACGTTCCGGTGCCAGCGCCGTCAGCGCCATCACCGCTTTGCCACCCATGGAATGCCCGACTAAAGTGACCTTCTCAAGTTGATGTGCATCCAGCGTATCCAGCAAATCCTGCGCCATCGCCGCGTAAGTCATGTCAGGCGAACGCCCGGAAAGGCCATGATTACGCATATCGACCTGCAAAATGTCATGATCGGCAACCAGATCGCGCGCCAGTATGCCCAGGTTATCCAGGCTACCAAACAGGCCGTGAACCAGTACGATGGGAGAATTATTGTTCGGCGATTGTGCAGATTGCGCTCGGGTATTCAATTTCATGGCAAAGTTCTTTTTTTACGTATGTCAGGTTAGGGTATCATGTTGTCCATTCTGCCGCCCGGCTGCAAGGATCCAGTTTAATCCGACTTTTGCCGCCAACCTGGTTTGACGCTATCCGCTGTTGGGATTTGCTCCTATAATCCCAACGACTTGTATTCAGATAAGATATCGCACTGGATTAAGATGAAAACAATCGAAGTTGATGACGAACTCTATCAGTATATTGCCAGCCAGACGCGGCATATCGGGGAGAGCGCGTCCGACATTTTACGGCGTATGCTCAAAATTTCCGCCGCCGCACAGCCTGCTACCCCAGCCACTAAAGATGTCGTCTCTCAGCCGAGTGTTACCGCACAAGCAAAACCTGCCGTCGCGCCGGTGAAAGACAAAGTGCGCGCGATGCGCGAGCTGCTGCTGTCAGATGAGTATGCAGAACAGAAAAAGGCGGTTAACCGCTTTATGCTGGTGCTGACTACACTTTATTCACTGGATAACACCGCGTTTGCTGAAGCGACCGAGTCGCTGCATGGTCGTACCCGCGTTTACTTCGCGGGCGATGAGCAGACGCTGCTGCAAAATGGCAATCAAACCAAACCTAAACACGTCCCGGGTACACCGTACTGGGTGATCACCAATACCAACACGGGCCGCAAGTGCAGCATGATTGAACACATCATGCAGTCCATGCAGTTCCCGGCGGAATTGATTGAAAAGGTTTGCGGTACAATTTAACCCTTGCATCAGAAGGACCAGGCAATGGCAAATCACAGCCGTGCAGGCCAACCTGCACAACAAAGCGATTTGATTAACGTCGCTCAACTGACCGCCCAGTACTACGTGCTGAAGCCGGTGGTGGGCAACGCAGAACACGCAGTGAAGTTTGGTACATCTGGCCACCGCGGCAGCGCGGCGCGCCACAGCTTTAACGAGCCGCACATTCTGGCCATTGCCCAGGCCATCGCGGAAGAGCGCGCCAAAAACGGCGTCACCGGACCGTGCTATGTTGGGAAAGATACGCACGCCCTGTCTGAACCGGCCTTCATTTCCGTACTGGAAGTGCTGGCGGCAAACGGCGTCGACGTGATCGTGCAAGAGAACAATGGCTTTACGCCAACGCCTGCGGTGTCCAACGCCATTCTGGTGCACAACCAGAAAGGGGGCGCGCTGGCAGACGGGATTGTGATTACGCCATCCCACAACCCGCCGGATGACGGTGGCATCAAATACAACCCGCCTAACGGTGGCCCGGCAGACACCAACGTCACCAAAGTGGTGGAAGACCGCGCCAACGCGCTGCTCGCAGACGATCTGAAAGGCGTTAAGCGCATCTCTCTGGATGCGGCCATGGCCTCTGGCCACGTGAAAGAGCAGGATCTGGTGCAGCCATTCGTGGAAGGGCTGGCGGAGATCGTCGACATGGCGGCGATTCAGAAAGCGGGCCTGACGCTGGGCGTTGACCCGCTTGGCGGTTCCGGTATCGAATACTGGAAACGTATTGCCGAGCACTACAAGCTGAACCTGACCATCGTGAACGATCACGTCGATCAGACCTTCCGCTTTATGCACCTGGATAAAGACGGCGCGATCCGTATGGACTGCTCGTCAGAGTGCGCAATGGCCGGCCTGCTGGCGCTGCGCGACAAATTCGATCTGGCGTTTGCTAACGACCCGGATTATGACCGTCACGGTATCGTCACGCCTGCCGGCCTGATGAACCCGAACCACTATCTGGCGGTGGCGATTAATTATCTGTTCCAGCATCGTCCACAGTGGGGCAACGAGGTGGCTGTCGGTAAAACGCTGGTCTCTTCTGCGATGATCGACCGCGTGGTCGATGCGCTGGGCCGCAAGCTGGTGGAAGTGCCGGTAGGCTTCAAATGGTTTGTTGACGGTCTGCACAACGGCAGCTTCGGCTTCGGCGGCGAAGAGAGCGCGGGGGCTTCCTTCCTGCGTTTCGACGGCACGCCGTGGTCAACCGATAAAGACGGCATCATCATGTGTCTGCTGGCGGCTGAAATCACCGCTGTCACCGGTAAAAACCCGCAGGAGCACTATAACGAGCTGGCGGAGCGTTTTGGCGCGCCAAGCTACAACCGTCTCCAGGCGAGCGCGACCTCTGCGCAGAAAGCGGCGCTGTCTAAGCTCTCGCCAGAAATGGTCAGCGCCAGCACTCTGGCCGGTGATCCGATCACGGCTCGCCTGACGGCCGCTCCGGGGAACGGCGCGTCTATCGGCGGTCTGAAGGTGATGACCGAAAACGGCTGGTTCGCCGCGCGTCCGTCCGGCACGGAAGATGCGTACAAAATTTACTGTGAAAGCTTCCTCGGCGCTGAGCACCGTCAGCAGATTGAGAAAGAAGCGGTAGAGATTGTCAGCGAAGTGCTGAAAAACGCGTAAGTGCTGGTGTGGTGCGGGCTGATGCCCTCACCCCGGCCCTCTCCCACAGGGAGAGGGAGAAAACACTAAAAACGGCAACCCCAGGGTTGCCGTTTTACATTGATTTTGTAGGCCCGGTAAGCGCTAGCGCCACCGGGCTTTTTTTTAGCTGTGTTTGTTCGTCAACTCAAAACGCGGCGAAACCAGCCCGTACAGCGTCCAGCCCATAAACGTGACCATTGCGCCGTAGAGCATCGCTTCCTGACCGGAGGAGTAGAGCGCATAGAAGCTGTAGATGGCCCCAATCAGCGCCACGATATTCGCCGCTTTTGCTTTGCGCGGTTCGACCTTCGCCACCTTCTGAATGATCACCAGCGCTGCCATCGACAGGATATACGGAATGATATTGGTCACCACCGCCAGGTTGACCAGCACGTTGAACTGGCTGTTCAGCGACGGGCTGATGGTCATCAACGACAGGCCGCTCTGGAAAATCACAATCGCCAGCATTCCCTGCACGGGCGCATCGGCTTTGGTCACGCGGGAGAAGATTTTCGGAAAGTAGCCTTCATCCGCCGAGGATTTAAACACCTGCGCGATGGTAAACTGCCAGCCGAGCAGCGAACCACAGCAGGACATCACCATCAGCCCCATAATCACTTTCCCGACTTCCGGGGTGAACATTTGCGCGAAGGCCAGACCGAACGGCGCGGTAGAGCTGGCAAGATCCATATTTGGGACGATCCCGGCAATCACGTTGGTCGAGACGATGTAAATCACCGCCGCCCCCAGCGTACCGCCCAGCACCGCAATCGGCACGTTCTTCTCCGGGTTTTCCACCACGTCGGCGTTGGCACAGGCCGATTCCAGGCCCAGGAAAGCCCACAGTGTCATGGCGATGGACGAACCTACCGCGGTAAAGAACGGCACATGGTGCGGGTTCCACGAGTTGGCGTACATCGTCGGGCTAAACCAGAACCAGCCGATAACGCACAGCCCGACTACCGGGATAATCACCCCCCAGACGGTAATGCTGCTGAGCTGTCCGGTGATGCGCGCGCCGCCGAAGTTGGCGACGGTGCAGATCCACAGCACGCCGATGGTCGCCAGCCCAATTTGCACCGGACTCAGCGTGGTGCCAAACAGCTCCGTGCCGTAACCCACCGCTGAAATGGCAATCGCCACGTTAGCGATGAGCAGCGACACGCCGTAGGTGTAGTTCGCCATAAAGTTGCCGGACTTGCCGAACGCGTATTCCGCATAGCCTCCCATGCCGCCTGACTTGCGGCTAAACATCCCACACTTGGCAAACGCCCAGGCCAGCGCCATCGAGCCGACGGCGGTCACCAGCCAGGAGATAATAGAGATGGTCCCGACCTCGGCGAGCTTGGTGGGCAGCATGATAATCCCGGACCCCATCATGTTCACCATGGTGAGGATGGTCAGCTGCACCACGCCCATCTTGTTCGACTTGCTCATAATGCTTCTCCTTTCAGCAGCGCGGGCTGGTCAGCAGACCGTTTGATGACGTAGCAGCGAACCTGCTTACGACCGTCACACTCCTCGACGTACACACCCTGGAGTTCCGGTGCGAAGCCCGGTAACAGGTTGATCCCTTCTTCCAGCGCCGCAAAATAGCGCAGTACCGAACCGCCCCAGACTTCACCGGGAACCACGCACAGCACGCCCGGTGGATAAGGGAGCGCGCCTTCGGCGGCGATACGTCCTTCAGCATCGCGCAGCGAAACCAGCTCAACCTCGCCGCGTAGATAGGCGTAGTTCGCCTCCTGCGGACTCATCATCACGCGCGGGAAGTGAGATTTACGGAACATCTCTTTTTGCAGCTGTTTAACGTTATTACGGGCGTACAGGTCATGCATTTCCTGGCAGATTTGCCGCAGGCTGTAATCCGCATAGCGATCCGGATGCTGTTTATAGAGTGACGGCAGCACCTCTTTTAATGGCGCATCGCGCTGGAGCAGCTTTTCGAAGCGCACCAGTTGGGCGACCAGCTGCTGCAATTTGCCCATATCTTCCGCAGGCGTCAGCAGGAATAAGATCGAGTTGAGGTCGCATTTCTCCGGGATGATGCCGTTTTCGCGCAGGAAGTTGGCGAGAATAGTGGCGGGTACGCCGAAATCCTCATACTCACCGCTGCTGGCGTTGATCCCCGGCGTGGTTAGCAGCAGTTTGCAGGGGTCGATGAAGTACTGGTGCTCGGCGTAGCCGTCAAAGGCGTGCCAGCGTTCGCCCGGCACGAAGTGGAAGAAGCGCAGGTCGGTGGCTATTTCCGCCGTATCCCAGCTCTCCCAGGGGCGTCCATCGACCTGTTCAGGCACGAACGGGCGGATAAACCGGCAGTTTTCCAGAATGAGCTTGCGCGCTTCAATGCCGTTTACCACGCAGTCCATCCACATATTGCGTCCGCTCTGGCCCTCGTGCATGCGGGCGTTAATATCCAGCGCGGCGAACAGCGGGTAAAACGGGCTGGTGGAGGCGTGCATCATGAAGGCGTTGTTGAGGCGCTTGTGGGGCACATAGCGCGGCTGGCCTTTAATGTGACTGTCCTTCTTGTGGATCTGCGAGGTTTGCGAGAAGCCAGCCTGCTGTTTATGCACGGATTGAGTGACCAGAATGCCCGGGTCGTTTTCGTTCAGCTCCAGAAGCAGCGGCGAGCAGTCGGCCATCATCGGAATAAACTGTTCGTAGCCCACCCAGGCGGAGTCAAACAGGATGTAGTCGCACAGATGACCGATCTTATCCACGACCTGACGGGCGTTATAAATGGTGCCGTCATAAGTACCAAGCTGGATCACCGCCAGGCGAAACGGGCGCGGTGCGTGCGCGCGATCGGGTGCCACGTCGGATATTAACTCGCGCAGATAGCGCTCTTCGAAGCAGTGCGCATCAATCCCGCCGATAAAGCCATACGGATTACGCGCGGTCTCCAGATAGACCGGCGTTGCGCCCGCCTGTAGCAGGGCACCGTGATGATTAGATTTGTGGTTGTTGCGATCGAATAGCACCAGGTCGCCCGGCGTGAGCAGGGCATTGAGCACCACTTTGTTTGACGATGAGGTGCCATTCAGCACGAAGTAGGTCTTATCGGCGTTAAAGACGTTAGCCGCATGCTGTTGGGCGATGCACGGTGCGCCTTCGTGGATCAGCAGATCCCCCATCGCCACGTCAGCGTTGCACAGGTCAGCGCGGAACAGGGTCTCGCCAAAGAAATCCACGAACTGATTTCCGGCAGGATGACGGCGGAAGAACTGGCCCCCCTGATGCCCCGGGCAATCAAATGCGCTGTTGCCCTGCTCAACGTAGTCCACCAGGGCGCGGAAGAACGGCGGGCGCAGGTGGGTTTCGTACTTCTGTGCCGCCGCTTCCAGCTGGCGTCCGTAAAAATCATTGCTGCTGTCTGAACATTCAAAAACGCCATGAATGCGCGACAAATAGTCTGCCGGGACAATCTCGTCTTTCTGGGTGGCAATAAAGACAGGAATGCCAAAGCCTGTCGCCTCAATTTCTTCTATCGCGCCTGTATATATATCCTGGGTGGCCAGAACCACGGCGGCGACGTCAATATAATCGGTTGCGCTGACATCTACCGTCTCGCGATGTGTGGTAAAACAGTCGGGGCAGGTACGGCTGGTGGCAATTTTTAAATTTTTCATCTTTCACTCTTTATTTTAGGTAATAGCAGTCCCTCGATTTCTTTAAAAAAGAAATCGAACGTTATCCGGAAAAAAAGCAAACGGTGGCCGCTGATTGAAAATCAGTGGATTGCTTTTTGCAGAATACGATTCAGTCCGCCCGGTAGCGGATGAGTCTGAATCAGGAGAAATGAACGCAGGTGTTCACAGGCAAACGCCTGTAAGAGAAGGTGTTTTAAAACAACCTGTCAACAGATGCGCCAGAAGTCGAAGGACTACCGGGCGTTAAAGAGATGGAAGTCGAAGCAGTTACGATGCGCAAACATCATAATATGGGTTGTCCGCCTTATATGCGGCATTAAACGGTTGTTGTTTTCCATGCTTATTTTCCTTTCAGTAATTGAAAGCACGGCCATTTTATCCTGGAAAATGGGTTTAACTGTGAAGCAGATCACCGTTAAAAGATCATTTCAGAAATAAATATGCGCTTTTGATGAATATGGCAGATCAAAATGCTGTTTTGTAGATTTTATGTTATCTTTGTGTTTTGGAAATGTGTTTTGATGGCGGAAAATAAGTAAGGCACTGCCTTTTGGTTTATTTTCTCTTTATTACCGGCGGGTTTTTGTTTTTATTTGAAATTAATGTGAATAACTATTCAAAGCATAAACCGATAACCGATACCGGTTTCAGTTAATAAATGGCGGGGGCGTGCGGGATCAACTTCAAGTTTTTGACGAAGGTGGCCCATATAAATGCGTAAATAGTGACTATGTTCGACGGCATTAGGTCCCCAGACCTGACTTAACAGCTGGCGCTGGGTCAGAACTTTGCCGTGATTGTTGAGCAGCACCGCCAGCAGGCGGAACTCGATCGGCGTGAGGTGGATCTCCTCGTCACCGCGAAGGATGCGCCGCGCGGCGAGATCGACCTGGATCTCGCCAAAAGTATATACCGGGTCGCTGGGGGAGGGGGCACTGTGCCGACGCAGCGCCACGCGTAGCCGCGCCTGCAGCTCGCCAATACCAAAGGGCTTGACCAGGTAATCGTCCGCTCCGGCATCGAGGGCGGCAATTTTATCCGTCTCTTCGGTGCGGGCAGAGAGCACCAGAATGGGCATCTGGCTCCACTGGCGCACCTCGCGAATAAAATCGATGCCGTCGCCATCCGGTAGCCCTAAATCCAGGATCACCAGGTCCGGCTTGCGGGTCGCGGCCTCGATCAGCCCGCGCTGTAGCGTACCGGCTTCGTGGACGCGTAAGCCGTCGCCTTCCAGCGCGGCGCGCAGAAAACGGCTAATGGCGAGCTCATCTTCAACAATCAGGACGTTAATCACAAATCCTCTGGTAATTCATCAAGTTCGGGCGGGACATCAAGAGGAAGTGTAACACAAAAACGTGCGCCACCTTCCGGGCGGTTGGCTGCCGAAAGGGTACCGCCATGCACCTCAACGATGGCCTCGCAAATCGCCAGCCCAAGCCCGACGCCGGGAATGGCTGACTCTTTATTGCCGCGCGCAAACTTCTCAAAAATGGCCTGCTCCTGGCCCTGCGGAATGCCCGGCCCCGTGTCCCACACCTCCAGGCGCAGCGCCTGTTCTTCCACGGAAGCATTCATGCCAATCTGCGCCTTCGGCCCCGCATATTTACCGGCATTTTCCAGCAGGTTGATCAGTACACGTTCGAACAGCGGGCCATCAACATGGATAAGCGTAAGCGGCTCCGGCATATTCAGCGCGATATGGCGGCCGCCGAGACCCGGCTCCAGCATCTTCAGCGCGCTGCCAACCACCTCTTCCAGCGTCAGCCACTCTTTTTTAAGGTTAAACCCGCCGGACTGGATGCGCGCCATATCGAGCAGGTTGTTCACCAGGCGCGTCGTGTTCAGCACGTGCTCGCGGATCTCGCTGGCCTGCATCGCGTGTTTAGACCCTTCAGCAGCGAGATCCAGCGTCAGGATCTCAGACTGACCAAACAGGACGGTGAGGGGCGTGCGCAGGTCGTGCGAGAGCGCCGCCAGCAGCGAATTACGAATGCTTTCCCGCTCGCTCGCCAGCCGGGCCTGCTCCTCGCTGGCGGTGAGGGCCAGCCGCTCAAGCGCGCTGGCAACCAGCAGCGTGAAGGTCTCCAGCAGCCGCTGCTGCTCGGGGATCATCAGCTGGCGCAGGTTGGATGGCTCGACAATGACCAGCCCGTGATTTTTATCCGCGCTGCGCAGCGGCAGGATCTGATACGGCACTCCCGGCAGGGTATCCGTGCCCGCACCTGCCGGTAAGCCCTTGTCAAAACTCCAGCGCGCGATGGCTTCATCCCAGGGCGTCATGCCCGAGGTCGATGTCAGCGGGCGCAGCTTGCCGTGCTCATCAGGAAGCAGGATCAGGCTGCTGGCGTGAAAGGTCGAGCGGATAAACTGCTCGCTGGTCTGGACGATATCCCGTGGCGTGCGGCCGACTGCCAGCGATTTGGACATCTCGTATAAATGCCGCGTGCGTTGTTCGCGGTAGCGGGCAATACGCGCCTGATAGCGCACGCCTGCCGTCAGGTTCCCGATCACCAGCCCGACGGTAAGCATCACTCCAAAGGTGAGAATGTACTGCACATCCGAGACGGCGAGCGTCCCGCGAGGGGCAATAAAAAACAGATCGAAGCTGACCACGTTGAGAACCGTTGCCAGCACCGACGGCCAGCGTCCGTAAAACAGCGCCACGACAACCACGCCGAGCAGGTAAATCATCACCAGGTTGGCGGCATCGAAGGCAATCAGCCACTGGCTGGCAATCAGGGTGATCAGGGCGCAAAGTACCGCGGCCACCAGACAACCGCGAAGCTGGATGCGCCACTTTTCACTAAACGTGCGGGCGTCTGGCGTTCGGCCAGGAAGGGGGGTGGGTTTATCATCCAGCGCGACGATCACCAGGTCCAGATCCGGCGCGCGGCGCGCCAGCCTGTCGGCGAAGGACTCCCGGCTCAACCAGCGACGCTGCTGACGGCGGCCAATCACAATCTTGCCGAGGTTGTGCTCGCGGGCGTAGTGCAGGATGGCTTTATCTTCCTGCGGGTCGGAGAGGGTAGCCGTTTCCGCCCCCAGCTCCTGTGCCAGCCTGAGCGCGCTTAAAATCGCGCGCCGCTGCTGTTCAGGCAGGGCGTGAAGCTGCGGCGTTTCAACATACACCGCGTGCCAGACGCTGCCGAACTTCGCGGCGAGGCGGGCGGCGGTACGGATAAGCTTCTCATTCCCGCTGCTGTGACCAATGCACAGCAGAATGGCGTCCCGGGTATGCCAGACTCGCTCCTGTCCCTGCAGATCGCGCCAGGCACGCATCTGGTCATCAACGCGATCCGCCGTGCGCCGCAGGGCCAGCTCGCGCAGGGCGATTAAATTGCCTTTGCGGAAGAAATGTTCGATGGCACGCTCGGCCTGCCCGGCAATATACACTTTGCCCTCGTGCAGGCGCTGGCGCAGATCGTCCGGCGGCAGGTCGACCAGCACCACTTCGTCGGCGGCGTCAAAAAACGGATCGGGAACCGTTTCCCGTACCTGTATGCCGGTCACACCGCTGACGACGTCGTTGAGGCTCTCCAGATGCTGAACGTTGACCGTGGTGAACACGTCGATGCCGGCTTCCAGCAGCTCTTCCACGTCCTGCCAGCGTTTAGGGTGGCGGGAGCCTGGCGCATTGCTGTGCGCCAGTTCATCCATCAGAATCAGAGCAGGACGGCGGGCGAGGGCCGCGTCAAGGTCGAACTCGGTGACCAGCCGCCCACGGTGGTTGATGCGGCGAGCCGGCTGCACGGCAAGCCCCTCCAGCAGCGCCGCCGTCTCTTTACGACCGTGCGTTTCGACAACACCGATAAGAATATCAAGCCCCTGCGCCCGCAGCCGCTGCGCTTCAGTGAGCATCGCGAAGGTTTTTCCGACCCCCGCGCAGGCCCCGAAGAAAATTTTCAGCTTGCCGCGATGGGCTTCCGCCGCCTGTTCGAGCAGCCTGTCCGGATCCGGGCGCATCGGCTCGTCAGTCATTTAGTTTTTCCTTAGCGCGTCCAGCGCCAGATTGAGCTCAACAATGTTTACGACAGGCATGCCGATAAAACTGACCAGCGGTGTATGGGTATGTTCTGTGACCAGCTGACTCACCTGTTCCACCGTCAGGCGACGCGCGGCAGCGACGCGTGGAACTTGCCACGCGACGGCCTCCGGCGTCAGGCTGTAATCCAGCCCGCTGGCGGACGCGGTGACCAGCTCCACCGGCACCTCACGGCTTGCCTGCGGGTTCGCGGTTCGCAGCGCGGCTACGCGTTCGGCGATGGCGGTATCCAGCGCCGGGTTGCTGCCCGCGAGGTTGCTCCCCCCGGATGCCATGGGATTATACGGGCTTTCGGCGGTGGCGGAAGGGCGTCCCTGGAAGTAGCCAGCGGCGGTAAAGTGCTGGCCGATCAGCCGCGAACCACGGGTTTCGCCGTCTTGTATGATCAGCGAGCCGTTGGCCTGGTCAGCAAACCACCACTGGCCCAGTGCGGTCGTCATCAGGGGATAAAGCCCGCCGGTTATCAGCGCCAGCAGAATAAACAGAAGTATAGCGGGGCGTAACATCATCATGAGATTCACCTTTTAAACCAGCCCGAACAGGGTTAACAGCAGGTCGATCGCCTTGATCCCGATAAAGGGAACGATCAGCCCGCCGAGACCGTAAATCCACAGATTGCGGCGCAGCATCGCGGCAGCGGTCAGCGGCTTATAGCTCACCCCTTTTAGCGCCAGCGGGATCAGAAAGACAATAATCAGCGCGTTGAAGATCACTGCGCTGAGAATGGCTGACGCCGGGGAGTGCAGGTGCATCACGTTCAGCGCATCCAGCTGCGGATAGGTGGCGGCAAAGGCCGCCGGAATAATGGCGAAGTATTTCGCCACATCGTTGGCGATACTGAATGTTGTCAGCGAGCCGCGCGTCATCAGCATCTGCTTCCCGATGTGTACCACTTCAATCAGCTTGGTCGGGTTAGAGTCGAGATCGACCATGTTGCCCGCCTCTTTTGCCGCCTGCGTACCGGAGTTCATCGCGACCGCCACGTCGGCCTGCGCGAGGGCTGGTGCGTCGTTGGTGCCGTCTCCGGTCATCGCCACCAGCCGACCTTCGGCCTGATACTGGCGGATCAGCGCCAGCTTGGCTTCCGGCGTCGCTTCGGACAGGAAATCGTCGACGCCCGCTTCGGCCGCAATGGCGGCTGCGGTAAGACGGTTATCGCCAGTGATCATCACCGTTTTGATGCCCATCTGGCGCAGCTGAGCGAAGCGCTCTTTGATCCCGCCTTTGACAATATCTTTCAGGGCAATCACCCCGAGGACGTGCGAACCTTCAGCCACCACCAGCGGCGTGGCCCCCTGACGGGCGACGCTCTCGACCAGCGCGTCGACTTCTGGCGGGAAGTGGCCATTGTTGGCTTCAATATGGCGACGGATGGCGTCGACGGAGCCTTTGCGGATCATCCGGTCCTGAATGTTGATCCCGCTCATGCGGGTCTGAGCGGTGAAGGGGACAAAGGTGGCGTGCAGGCTCTGGACGTCACGCTGGCGCAGGTTAAAACGCTGTTTGGCAAGAATGACGATACTGCGGCCTTCTGGCGTTTCATCTGCCAGAGACGAGAGTTGCGCCGCGTCGGCCAGCGTTTTTTCATCCACGCCGGGGGCCGGTAAAAATTCGGAGGCCTGACGGTTACCGAGCGTGATCGTCCCGGTTTTGTCCAGCAGCAGAACGTCAACATCCCCGGCGGCCTCTACGGCGCGCCCGCTGGTGGCGATCACGTTCGCACCAAACATGCGGCTCATCCCGGCCACGCCGATGGCCGACAGCAGGCCGCCGATGGTGGTTGGGATCAGGCACACCAGCAGGGCGACCAGCACGGTAATGCTCACCGCTGTTCCGGCGTAGGCAGAGAACGGCCACAGGGTGGCGGTGGCGAGTAAAAAGACCATCGTCAGGGCGATCAGCAGAATGGTCAGGGCGATTTCGTTCGGCGTTTTGCGACGCTGTGCGCCTTCCACCATGGCGATCATCCGGTCGAGGAAGGTCTCGCCCGGGTTGACGCTGCACTGGATCACCAGCCAGTCCGAAAGAATGCGCGTTCCGCCGGTCACAGAGGCGAAGTCGCCGCCCGACTCGCGGATAACCGGCGCTGACTCCCCGGTAATGGCGCTTTCGTCTACCGATGCGCCCCCTTCAATCACTTCGCCATCACAGGGGATAATGTCCCCGGCTTCGACCAGCACCACGTCGCCTTTGCGCAGCTCGTCTGCCGGCACCTGGTCCATCTGCGCACCGTATTTCGGCTCACGCAGTTTGCGCGCAAAGGCGGTCTTTTTCACCCCTTTCAGGCTGTTGGCCTGCGCCTTACTGCGGCCTTCCGCCAGCGCTTCGGCAACGTTGGCGAAGAGCACGGTAAACCACAGCCACAGGCTGATGGCCCCGGTAAACAGGGCGTTCCCCGGGAGATGCCCCGTTCCCATGGCAATCGCCAGAGCGGTGGTCAGCACGCTGCCGATCCAGACGATAAACATCACCGGGTTGTGCCACTGCACGCGTGGGCTCAACTTTTTCACCGCATCCATGAGGGCCTGGCGAACTAACGACGGTTCGAACAGGGCCAGTTGTTTACGACTCATGACAATTCTCCGCATATCAGCGTAAAGAGAGGGTTTCCGCGACCGGGCCTAACGCGAGGGCGGGGATAAAGGTCAGGGCACCGACAAGCAGGACGGTGCCAATCAGCAGCCCGGTAAACAGCGCGCCGTGGGTAGGCAGCGTACCGGTGGTCGTGGGTTGGATTTTTTTATTCACCAGTGAACCCGCAATCGCCATCACCGGCACAATTACGCCGAAACGCCCAACGAACATGCAAAAGGCCAGCAGGCAGTTCCAGAACGGTGAGTTGGCGCTCAGGCCCGCAAAGGCGCTGCCGTTGTTATTGGCGGCAGACGAGACGGCGTACAGCACTTCGCTAAAGCCGTGGATACCCGGATTAAAAATGCCGCTGCGTCCGGCATCGGTCATTAGCGCCAGCGCGGTGCCGAGCAGCACGAGGGCAGGTGTAACCAGAATGGCCAGCGCGGTCAGCTTCATCTCGCGCACGTCGATTTTTTTACCCAAATACTCGGGGGTACGGCCAATCATCAGACCGGCGATAAACACCGCCAGCAGCACGAAAAGCAGCATGCCGTACAGCCCCGAGCCAACGCCGCCAAACACCACTTCACCGATCTGCATCAGCCACATCGGGATCATGCCGCCGAGTGCCGTAAAGGAGTCATGCATCGCATTCACCGCCCCGCACGAGGCCGCCGTGGTGACCACGGCATACAGGCTACTGGCGAGAATACCGAAGCGGCTCTCTTTGCCTTCCATGTTGATATTGCTGTTGGCGCCCAGCGGCATAAGATGGCCATTGCCGTGCCATTCGGCCCACATCACCAGCGCAACGCAGACCACGAAGATTAACGACATGGCCCACAGCAACGTCCGGCCCTGACGGCGGTCATTAACCACCTCGCCAAACGCAAAGCACAGCGCCGAAGGGATCAGGAAGATGGCCAGCATCTGAACCAGGTTGGTCAGCGCCGTTGGGTTTTCAAATGGATGGGATGAGTTAGCGTTGAAGAACCCGCCGCCGTTAGTCCCGAGCATCTTGATGGCCTCCTGCGACGCGACAGGTCCCATCGGCAGAAGCTGCTGTGCCCCTTCAAGCGAGGTATAAGGGGTGTAAGGGTGCAGGTTTTGCAGGGTGCCCTGCTGGATAAATAACAGGGCAATGATCAGTGCGATGGGAAGCAGGATCCACAGGGTAATCCGGGTCAGGTCGACCCAGGCGTTGCCCAGCGTGCTGACATTCTGACGCGCAAACGCCCGCGTCAGGGCAAAAATCACCGCGATACCGCTCGCCGCAGAGAGAAAGTTTTGTACCGTCAGTCCCGCCATCTGGCTGAAGTAACTGAGCGTGGTTTCACCCGCATAGGATTGCCAGTTGGTGTTACTGACGAAGCTGACCGCCGTGTTCAGGGCCAGGTGCCAGGACAGGCCGGGAAGCTGCTGTGGATTCAGCGGCAGGCTTCCCTGCAGCATCAACATGGCAAACAGGACCGCCAGGCCGATAATATTCAGCAGCAAAATGGCCAGCAGATACTGCCGCCAGGTCATCTCCCGATCGTGTGTTCCCAGAAACCGCCACAGCGCGTTTTCAACGCCAGCCGTGCCCGGTAACGCCACGTTGTTGATCATCCGCGTGAGTAAGGAACCCAACGGCCTTGCCAGTATGAACAGCACCAGCAGGAAGCTGGCAATAAGCAAAAACGCCTGAGCAGCCATCAGAATGCCTCCGCATTAATCAGGGCATAAACCAGATAACCCAATAACAGGAACACCAGCACGATGCCGGTAATCAGACCTGCACTCACAATTCACCTCCGGGTGACAGTTGTACTGGTGCTAACGGTAGGATTTACGGCGCAAAGATTTCGCAAAAATCTGAAGGGAAGGTGTAAAAAAAGTATAAAAATGGCAAAGCCACAATTTAACTACTGATAAGTAAATCGTTAACTTTTTTGTAACTTAGTTACGGCGTGAATGTAAATATTCCCTAAATGGCGAGAAATAAGTGGTCGGATGAGTAGTAAAATTACAAACAAAACGATATTATTTTATCCAGGTCACAGATTTCACATTTTCCGGATGACGTTTCCGGCCAACTACAGGGGAGAAAAATATGGATCTTTATAAAGAGTATCCGGCTCATATCGTTTTCATGCGTCGCACTTTCGCCGTAGTGGCTGGCGTGCTGGCACTGCCGGTGATGCTTTTCTGGAAAGACCGCGCACGTTTTTACAGCTATCTGCATCGCGTCTGGGCGAAAACCAGCGAGAAGCCGGTGTGGATGGATCAGGCCGAGAAAGCGACCTGCGATTTCTACTAAAAAAGAAAGATGACGCACAGTGATAAAAAAACCGCCAACAGCAATGTGGCGGTTTTTTTGTCCCTCGGGGTTCGCGGTCCGTTGGGATAGATGGTTTTTCAAGCTCTCACCAGAGGTCTGCGATCTTACTGCTCAGCACTGAAGAATCAAACGTTGTTTCTCTAAATATAATCTTAAAAGGCTGTTGAGCGGATTCCAGTCCACATCAATGCCGACTACCATGCGTCGTCCCTTTCCGCCATCTCGCACATGGGCACCGGTCCCGGGAAAGGTGTAACCACAACCGTGAGTCAGGCTCTCACCAGAGCTTGTGTCCACCGACTTATCACCGGTGGTGAACGGTGGAGCGGTTAGCTGCAGGGACCGCATAATGAAACGCTATTTTTGCATTGCGTTCATTGTCGCCAGCGTACTCGTCGTTAAGAGCGATGAACCTTCCGCGTTCATTGCGTTAACCTTGATAGCGCAGGACAAGTAGCGTTAAGGCCGCCCCGGGCGGCCTTTTTTATTTCATCGCGTCTACACTTCATGGCAAAGTACATAAAAGCCTGCCCCCTTTTTCCTTTGGTGGCATGCCCTTACGGACATAATGGACAATTGCCTGGAGTTTTATGCCCACCCATCTGGTTTGGTTTCGCGCGGATCTGCGCATTCACGACAACATCGCCCTGGCGGCAGCCTGCCGCGCCAAAGACGCCCGCGTGCTGGCACTGTTTATTGCGACTCCCGAGCAGTGGCAGCAGCATGATATGGCACCCCGACAGGCGGCCTACCTCTGCGCGCATCTGAACGAACTGCAGCGCTCGCTGGGCGAAAAAGGTATTCCGCTGATCTATAAAGAGGTGAGCGATTTCTCTGCGCAACTGCAGGCGGTGCAGGCGATATGTGACGAGCATGATGTCACGCACCTTTTTTATAACTACCAGTACGAATTCAACGAGCAGCAGCGGGACCGTCAGCTGGAAAACCGGTTAGACACCGTGGTGTGTCAGGGATTTGATGACAGCGTTATGCTGCCGCCGGGCAGCGTGATGACCGGCAACCACGAGATGTATAAAGTGTTTACCCCGTTCAAAAACGCTTTTATCAAACGCCTGAAAGAGGCGCTGCCGGAGTGCGTCGCCGCGCCCGCTTCAAGGGGCGAACCCTTAACGGATCTCCCCGCGCTGACGTTTGATTATCCTCAACAGGCGTTTGATGAAACCCTGTTCCCCGCCGATGAAAAAGCGGCCATCACGCAGCTGCGCCACTTCTGCAAACAGGGGGCGGCTGAGTATGAAAGTCAGCGGGATTTTCCCGCCGTCGAGGGAACCAGTCGGTTGTCGGCCTGTTTAGCACTGGGCGTGCTCTCTCCACGCCAGTGTCTGCATCGTCTGCTGGCTGAGCAGCCGCAGGCGCTGGACGGTGCGGCAGGCGCCGTGTGGCTCAACGAGCTTATCTGGCGCGAGTTCTATCGCCATCTGATGACTTATCATCCTGATTTATGTAAACATCGACCTTTCATCCGCTGGACTGAAAACGTCAAGTGGCAGCAAAACGACGATCGGCTCCGCGCCTGGCAAAACGGCATGACGGGCTACCCGATTGTCGATGCCGCGATGCGCCAGCTCAATGCAACCGGGTGGATGCATAACCGCCTGCGCATGATTACTGCCAGCTTTCTGGTAAAAGATCTGCTTATCGACTGGCGCGTCGGGGAGCGGTATTTTATTTCTCAGCTGATCGATGGCGATCTGGCTGCCAATAACGGCGGCTGGCAGTGGGCGGCCTCTACCGGTACCGATGCGGCACCGTATTTCCGCATCTTTAACCCGACAACCCAGGGGCAACGGTTTGACGCCGACGGCGAGTTTATCCGCCACTGGCTTCCGGAGCTTAACGAGGTGCCGGCTAAAGCGATCCATGAACCCTGGACGTGGGCGGATAAGCAGGGCGTAACGCTCGATTATCCTCGCCCCCTCGTCGACCATAAACAGGCGCGCGTCGCCACGCTGGCGGCGTACGAAGCGGCCCGTAATGCGTAAGAGAATGATGATGAACAACCACGAACTTGAACGACTGATTAACGAGAAGCTCAACACCGCCGCCTTCAGCGACTACGGCCCGAACGGCCTGCAGGTTGAAGGGCGCGATAAGGTGCAAAAAATTATCACCGGTGTGACGGCAAGCCAGGCGCTGCTGGATGAGGCGGTACGCCAGCAGGCGGACGCCGTGATCGTCCATCACGGTTACTTCTGGAAAAACGAAGCGCCGGTTATTCGCGGTATGAAGCGTAACCGGCTGAAAACGCTGCTGGCGAACGACATCAACCTCTACGGCTATCATCTGCCGCTGGACGCGCACCCGGAACTGGGAAATAACGTGCAGCTGGCGCAGCTGCTGGGGATCACCGTGAAGGGGGAAATCGAGCCGCTGGTGCCATGGGGCGAGCTGGCGATGCCGGTTCCGGGGCTGGAGCTGGCCTCGTGGATTGAAGCGCGTCTGGGGCGTCGTCCGCTGTGGTGCGGTGACACAGGGCCGGATCTGGTGACGCGCGTCGCCTGGTGTACCGGCGGTGGTCAGGGCTTTATTGATAGCGCGGCACGTTTTGGCGTTGATGCCTTCATTACCGGCGAAGTCTCCGAGCAAACCATCCACTCCGCCCGCGAGCAGGGGCTCCATTTCTACGCGGCGGGGCATCATGCAACGGAGCGCGGCGGCATTCGCGCGCTCGGGGAGTGGCTGACAGAAAATACCGATCTGGATGTGACCTTTATTGATATTCCTAATCCGGCCTGATGAGAGGTAGTTAAGTGCAGCGAGCGCGTTGTTATCTTCTGGGCGAAACCGCCGTGGTTCTGGAACTTGAACCACCGGTGACGCTTGCCACGCAAAAGCGTATCTGGCGGCTGGCTCAGCGTCTGCCGGAGATGCCGGGGGTGGTTGAAGCCATTCCGGGTATGAATAATATCACCGTGGTGCTGCGTCACCCGCACACGGGGGCGCTGGATGCCATTGAACGATTGCAGCGCTGGTGGGAGGAGAGCGAGGCGCTGGAGCCGGAGTCCAGATCTATTGAAATCCCGGTGGTTTATGGCAGGGAAGGCGGACCGGATCTTGGCGTCGTGGCGCAACACAGTGGTTTAACCGAGAAGCAGGTGGTTGAAATGCATGCTTCGGTAAATTACGTGGTCTGGTTCGTTGGCTTCCAGCCAGGTTTTCCGTATCTGGGCGGGCTGCCGTCAGAGCTGCATACCCCCCGTCGCGCCGAGCCGCGCCTGAGCGTACCCGCGGGGACGGTGGCGATCGGCGGTGAGCAGACCGGCATCTACCCCCTTGCCTCGCCCGGCGGCTGGCAGCTTATCGGACACACGTCCACCCCATTATTTGAACCACGCCAGGATGCGCCAATACTTCTGCGTCCCGGCGACACCCTTCGCTTTATCCCGCAGAAGGAGGGGGTATGTTAACGCTTATTCGCGCCGGGCTTTACACCTCGGTACAGGATGCCGGGCGCTTTGGCATGCGCCAGTCCGGCGTGAGCTATTGCGGCGCGCTTGACCGCCCTGCGCTTGAAATTGCAAACGTGCTGGTGGGCAACCCCGGCAGCACGGCGGCGCTGGAGATTACGCTCGGACAGTGCGTGATTGAATTCGGCCAGGAGACTTGGTTTGCGCTTACCGGCGCAGGCTGCGATGCAACGCTTGACGGTAAAGCGGTCTGGACGGGCTGGCGTCTCAGGGCGCAAGCGGGCCAGCGACTGACCCTCAACCGTCCTTCGCACGGCGTACGCAGTTACCTTGCCGTCGCCGGAGGCCTTGACGTGCCTGACGTCCTTGGCTCGTGCAGTACCGACGCAAAAGCGGGCATTGGCGGGCATGAAGGACGCTTGCTGCGCGACGGCGATCGCCTGGCTATCAAGCCTGCGGATCGGCTTTTTTCCACCGCCCAGGGCGTGAAGCAGCTGCTGTGGGGAAATCAGATCCGCGCTTTGCCGGGGCCGGAATATCAGGAGTTCGACGCGGCGTCTCAGGCATCCTTCTGGCGCTCGCCGTGGAAGATCAGCCCGCAAAGTAACCGCATGGGCTATCGCCTGCAGGGGCAGCCGCTAACCCGCACAACCGACCGCGAGCTGCTTTCGCACGGCCTGCTGCCGGGCGTGATTCAGGTTCCACCGAACGGGCAGCCTATCGTGCTGATGAACGATGCGCAAACTACCGGCGGATACCCGAGAATTGCCTGCATTATTGAAGCCGATCGCTACCATCTGGCGCAGATCCCGCTTGGTCAGCCGATCCATTTTGTACAATGTACGCTGGAAGAGGCGCTCAAAGCCCGGCAGGATCAGCAGCGCTACCTGGAGCAACTGGCCTGGAGGCTGGATGGCAAAGATTGATTTAAATGCCGATTTGGGCGAGGGCGGCAGCGCGGACGACGCGCTGATGACGCTGGTCTCTTCGGTCAATATCGCCTGCGGTTTTCATGCGGGCGACGCGCAAACCATGCTGACAAGCGTGCGCAATGCCATCAAACACGGCGTGGCGATCGGGGCGCACCCGGGTTTTCCTGACAGGGCGAATTTTGGCCGAACGGCGATGGAGCTGCCGCCGGAGACGGTCTATGCCCAGATGCTCTATCAGATTGGCGCGCTGGACGCGATTGTCCGTGCGCAGCAGGGTGTGCTGTGCCACGTGAAGCCGCACGGCATGCTTTACAACCAGGCGGCAAAAGAGCCTGCTCTGGCCGATGCCATCGCACGGGCTGTGCGGGACTATAACCCGCATTGCATTCTGGTCGGCCTGGCCGGCAGTGAGCTTATCCGCGCCGGCGCGCGTCTGGGCTTAACCACCCGCCAGGAAGTCTTTGCCGACCGGGGATACCAGGCTGACGGCAGCCTCGTCCCGCGCACGCAGCCGGGCGCGCTTATCACCTCTGAACCGCAGGCGCTGGCGCAGACGCTGGAGATGGTACGCCTGGGGCAGGTCACGACGATTGACGGCACAACGGCAAAGGTCCAGGCTGATACGGTCTGTTTACACGGCGATGGTGAGCATGCGCTGGCATTTGCGCGCCGCCTGCGGGCGGCCTTTGCAGAGCAGGGTATTCTCGTCAGCGCCTGACATCGCAATAAGGACAACACCATGCCAGAAGGTCCGGAGATCCGCCGCGCGGCGGATAACCTGGAGGCGGCGATAAAAGGCAAACCCCTGACCCGTGTCTGGTTTGCTTTTCCGCAACTCAAAAAATATGAATCAATGCTGGTGGGCCAGACGGTGACCCACATCGACACGCGCGGCAAGGCATTGCTGACGCATTTCTCCCATAACCTGACGTTATATAGCCATAACCAGCTATACGGCGTATGGCGCGTGGTGAATGCCGACGAACAGCCTGAAACCACCCGCGTGCTGCGCGTCAGGCTGCAAACGGCAGATAAAGCCGTTCTGCTTTACAGCGCGTCGGATATCGACATGTTAACGCCGGAGCAGTTGCTTACGCACCCGTTCCTGCAACGCGTGGGGCCGGACGTGCTGGATATGCGCCTGACGGCCAGCGACGTGAAAGCCAGGCTGTTATCACCCAAATTCCGCAACCGGCAGTTCTCCGGCTTATTCCTCGATCAGGCGTTTCTGGCGGGGTTAGGAAATTATCTGCGGGTGGAAATTCTGTGGGACGTTGGGCTGGCGGCGCAGCATAAAGCCTCGCAGCTGAGCGACGCGCAGCTGGACGCCCTGTCCCACGCGCTGCTGGAGATACCGCGCCTGTCCTACAACACGCGAGGCAGGGTAGATGATAAAAAGCACCACGGGGCGCTGTTCCGGTTCAGGGTGTTTCATCGGGCGGGAAAAAAGTGCGAACGCTGCGGCGGGATAATTGAAAAGACAACGCTCTCATCCAGACCGTTTTACTGGTGTCCGGGGTGCCAGAGGTAAAAGCAAAACGGCAACGAAAGTTGCCGTTTTTAATGTTTTCACCCTCTCCCTGTGGGAGAGGGCCGGGGTGAGGGCATCAGGCCGCACCCAACGTTGTTAGCGCTTAATATCAGACTTAAAATCACGCTGCTCGTAGCCGGTATACAGCTGACGAGGACGGGCGATTTTCATGCCTTCGCTGTGCATTTCGTTCCAGTGCGCAATCCAGCCTACGGTACGCGCCATCGCGAAGATCACGGTGAACATGGAAGACGGAATACCCATCGCTTTCAGGATGATACCGGAGTAGAAGTCGACGTTCGGGTAGAGTTTCTTCTCGATGAAGTACGGGTCGTTCAGCGCGATATGTTCCAGCTCCATCGCCACTTCCAGCAGGTCATCTTTGGTACCCAGTTCTTTCAGCACTTCGTGGCAGGTTTCACGCATCACGGTGGCGCGCGGGTCGTAGTTTTTGTACACGCGGTGACCGAAGCCCATCAGACGGAAGGAGTCATTCTTGTCTTTCGCGCGACGCACGAACTCAGGAATGTGCTCAACGGAGCTGATCTCTTCCAGCATCTTGAGCGCGGCTTCGTTCGCGCCGCCGTGCGCCGGTCCCCACAGGGAGGCGATACCCGCAGCGATACAGGCGAACGGGTTCGCGCCTGAAGAGCCTGCGGTACGGACGGTAGAGGTAGAGGCGTTCTGTTCGTGGTCAGCGTGCAGGATCAGAATACGGTCCATGGCGCGTTCCAGCACCGGGTTCACTTCGTACTCTTCGCACGGCGTGGAGAACATCATGCGCAGGAAGTTACCGGCGTAGGAGAGGTCGTTACGCGGATAAACAAACGGCTGGCCGATAGAATATTTGTAGCACATCGCCGCCATGGTCGGCATTTTGGACAGCAGGCGGAACGCGGCAATATCACGGTGACGTGGGTTATTCACGTCGAGCGAGTCGTGATAGAACGCGGCCAGCGCACCGGTGATCCCGCACATTACCGCCATCGGGTGAGAGTCACGACGGAACGCATGGAACAGACGGGTAATCTGCTCGTGGATCATGGTGTGACGGGTAACGGTGGTCCGGAATTCATCGTATTCCGCCTGGGTCGGCTTTTCGCCGTTCAGCAGGATGTAGCACACTTCCAGATAGTTGGATTCGGTGGCTAACTGATCGATGGGGAAGCCGCGATGGAGCAGGATGCCTTCGTCACCGTCGATGAAGGTGATTTTGGATTCGCAAGATGCGGTAGAGGTAAATCCAGGGTCAAAGGTGAAAACACCTTTCGAACCCAGCGTACGGATATCAATAACATCCTGACCGAGCGTGCCTTTTAGCACATCCAGTTCAATAGCAGTATCACCCCCGAGGGTGAGCTTTGCCTTTGTATCAGCCATTTACGGTCTCCTTAGCGCCTTATGCTTAAGACTGCTGTTCACCGGATTTGCCTTCAGCTGTTAATCACCGTTACCAGATTGTTATTTGGCTTACCGCTCAGCTCACGAGGCATAACCAGGGTACAGAGCTATGGCGCCTTGCAGGTAAACGAATGAAATATCAGTGAAATAACAGCAAATCAGTGTTTCAGCGGTCCGAATTATTCAAACCTGTATACCACTAATAACTGTCCTGATAACTTCGGTCAATACCATCACACTGTTACATAACTATTTGTCAGGTGAAAGAGAGACCTCATAACTTTTGCGCATTATATGCCTTTTCTGATGACGTTTGTAACAATATTGTTTAACATTTGTCAAATCAGATGATTAAAAATTAAAAAGATGTTGTTATCGTGACCCGGATCACTGTTCCAGAGAAAACCCGACAAACTGTATGTAGGTTAATTGTAATGATTTTGTGAACGGCCTATACTGCCGCCAGGTCTCCGGAACACCCTGCAATCCCGAGCCACCCAGCGTTGTAACGTGTCGTTTTAGCATTTGGAAGCAATGTTTTGCATGACGCGCAGTTATAGAAAAGGAACGCTGTCTGACCCGCATCGCAGTCCGGAGGAAGGAAACAATAAGAACAGCATGTGGGCGTTATTCATGATAAGAAACGTGAAAAAACAAAGACCTGTCAATCTGGATCTCAAAACGATCCGATTCCCTGTAACAGCAATAGCGTCCATTCTGCACCGCGTATCCGGTGTGATTACGTTTGTGGCGGTCGGTATTTTGCTGTGGCTACTGGGAACCAGCCTCTCGTCTCCTGAAGGATTCCTCCAGGCCTCCGCCATTATGAACAGCTTCTTCGTGAAATTTATCATGTGGGGCATTCTGACCGCGCTGGCATACCACGTCGTAGGCGGCGTACGCCATATGCTGATGGATTTCGGCTATCTGGAAGAGACCTTCGAGGCCGGGAAACGCTCTGCTAACATTTCATTTGTATTGACTGTCGTGCTTTCAATTCTCGCAGGAGTTCTCGTATGGTAAGCAACGCCTCCGCATTAGGACGCAACGGCGTACATGACTTCATTCTGGTCCGCGCTACCGCCATCGTCCTCACGCTTTACATCATCTATATGATCGGTTTCTTCGCGACCAGCGGCACGCTGACGTGGGAGCTCTGGAGTGGTTTCTTCGGATCGGCCTTCACCAAAGTGTTTACCCTGCTGGCGCTGTTCTCCATCCTTATCCATGCCTGGATTGGCATGTGGCAGGTGTTGACCGATTACGTTAAACCTCTGGCCATTCGCCTCCCTCTGCAGCTGGCAATTGTCGTTGCACTGGTGGTTTACGTTATTTATGGATTCGTTGTGGTGTGGGGTGTGTAATGAAACTGCCAGTCAGAGAATTTGATGCTGTCGTGATTGGTGCTGGTGGCGCAGGTATGCGCGCAGCGCTGCAAATTTCCCAGAGCGGCCAGACCTGTGCGCTGCTCTCTAAAGTGTTCCCGACCCGTTCCCATACCGTATCAGCCCAGGGTGGTATCACCGTGGCGCTCGGTAATACCCATGAAGATAACTGGGAATGGCACATGTACGACACGGTAAAAGGTTCCGACTACATCGGCGACCAGGATGCCATCGAATATATGTGTAAAACCGGCCCGGAAGCGATTCTGGAGCTGGACCACATGGGCCTGCCGTTCTCCCGTCTGGAAAATGGCACCATCTATCAACGTCCGTTTGGCGGCCAGTCGAAAGATTTCGGCGGCGAGCAGGCGGCACGTACCGCAGCGGCGGCGGACCGTACCGGCCACGCGCTGCTGCACACTCTGTATCAGCAAAACCTGAAAAACCACACCACCATCTTCTCTGAGTGGTATGCGCTGGATCTGGTGAAAAACGCCGATGGCGCAGTCGTGGGCTGTACCGCACTGTGCATCGAGACCGGTGAGGTCGTCTACTTCAAAGCGCGTGCAACCGTGCTGGCTACCGGCGGTGCAGGGCGTATTTATCAGTCAACCACCAACGCCCACATTAACACCGGTGACGGCGTGGGGATGGCTATCCGCGCGGGCGTGCCGGTGCAGGATATGGAGATGTGGCAGTTCCACCCAACCGGTATCGCCGGCGCGGGGGTTCTGGTGACGGAAGGCTGCCGTGGTGAAGGTGGCTACCTGCTGAACAAACACGGCGAGCGCTTCATGGAGCGTTATGCCCCGAATGCGAAAGACCTCGCGGGTCGTGACGTGGTGGCGCGTTCCATCATGATCGAAATCCGCGAAGGCCGCGGCTGCGATGGCCCATGGGGTCCACACGCGAAGCTGAAGCTCGACCACCTGGGTAAAGAGGTACTGGAATCCCGCCTGCCGGGCATTCTGGAGCTGTCCCGCACCTTCGCCCACGTTGACCCGGTTAAAGAACCTATCCCGGTTATTCCAACCTGCCACTACATGATGGGAGGCATTCCGACCAAAGTGACCGGTCAGGCGCTGACCGTGAACGAGCAGGGCGAAGACGTGGTGATCCCTGGCCTGTTTGCCGTCGGCGAAATCGCCTGCGTATCGGTACACGGCGCTAACCGTCTGGGCGGCAACTCCCTGCTGGACCTGGTGGTGTTTGGCCGTGCGGTGGGTCTGCATCTGCAGGAATCCATTGCCGAGCAGGGCGACCTGCTTGACGCTACCGACGCTGAAATCGATGCCTCCCTCGAGCGCCTCAACCGCTGGAACGGCAACCGTAACGGCGAAGATCCGGTGGAAATCCGTAAAGCGCTGCAGGAATGTATGCAGCACAACTTCTCGGTATTCCGTGAAGGCGACGCGATGGCGAAAGGCCTTGAGCAGCTGAAAGCGATCCGCGAGCGTCTGAAAAATGCCCGTCTGGATGATACCTCCAGCGAGTTCAATACCCAGCGCGTTGAGTGTCTGGAGCTGGATAACCTGATGGAAACGGCCTACGCCACTGCGGTGTCGGCAAACTTCCGTACCGAAAGCCGTGGCGCGCATAGCCGCTTCGACTTCCCGGATCGTGATGACGAAAACTGGCTGTGCCATTCCCTGTATCTGCCAGAGTCGGAAACCATGACGCGTCGTAGCGTTAACATGGAACCGAAACTGCGTCCGGCGTTCCCGCCGAAGATTCGTACTTATTAATGCGGAGACAGGACAATGAAACTCGAATTCTCAGTTTATCGTTATAACCCGGATGTAGACGATGCGCCGCGTATGCAGGATTACACCCTGGACGCGGAAGAAGGTCGTGACATGATGCTGCTGGATGCCTTAATGCAGCTGAAAGAAAAAGATCCGACACTGTCGTTCCGCCGTTCCTGCCGTGAGGGGGTGTGTGGCTCCGATGGCGTGAACATGAACGGAAAAAATGGCCTGGCCTGTATTACGCCAATTTCAGCGTTGCAGCGTCCTGGTCAGAAAATTGTTATCCGTCCTCTGCCAGGCCTGCCGGTCGTGCGCGATTTGGTGGTAGACATGGGGCAATTCTATGCACAATATGAGAAGATTAAGCCTTACTTGTTGAATAATGGGCAAAATCCTCCTGCTCGTGAGCACTTACAGTCACCCGAGCAGCGTGAAAAACTCGATGGATTGTATGAGTGTATTCTCTGTGCATGTTGCTCAACGTCGTGCCCATCGTTCTGGTGGAACCCGGACAAATTTATCGGCCCGGCCGGTCTGCTGGCTGCCTATCGCTTCCTGATCGATAGCCGCGACACCGAAACCGATAACCGTCTGGAAGGATTAAGTGACGCTTTCAGCGTATTCCGCTGCCATAGCATCATGAACTGCGTCAGTGTGTGTCCTAAGGGGCTGAACCCGACGCGCGCCATCGGCCATATTAAGTCGATGCTGCTGCAGCGCAGTGCGTAAGAAGTAATAAGAGGGGGCGCTGTTCCCCTCACCCTAACCCTCTCCCCAAGGGAGAGGGAATAGATTGCAGGAAATCTTTAAAAACTGCCGACGACATTCCCCCTCTCCTGTGGGAGAGGGTCGGGGTGAGGGGAAACCCTTAAGACAGTTTCTAAAGGTTCCTTCGCGGGCCAGAAAGAGCTCGCAGGTGAACCCCGGCACGTACGTGTTGTACGTGGTAGTTTCTACGGCGAAAGTAAGCATAAAATGCTTAAGGGATCACGATGCAGAACGGCGCAATGAAAGCCTGGCTGGACTCTTCTTACCTCTCTGGTGCAAACCAGAGCTGGATAGAACAGCTCTATGAAGACTTCTTAACCGATCCTGACTCAGTGGACGCAAACTGGCGTTCCATGTTCCAGCAGTTGCCTGGTACAGGGGTCAAACCGGATCAATTCCATTCCAAAACACGTGATTATTTCCGTCGTCTGGCGAAGGATGCCTCACGTTACTCTTCTGCGATTTCCGACCCTGACACCAATGCGAAGCAGGTTAAAGTCCTGCAGCTTATTAACGCTTATCGCTTCCGTGGTCACCAGCATGCGAATCTCGATCCGCTGGGACTGTGGCAGCAAGAACGTGTGGCGGATCTCGATCCGGCCTTCCACGATCTGACCGAGGCCGATTTCCAGGAAACCTTTAACGTAGGTTCGTTTGCCATCGGCAAAGACACGATGAAGCTGGGCGAGTTGATTGACGCGCTCAAGCAGACTTACTGCGGCTCCATCGGCGCGGAATATATGCACATTACCTCCACCGAAGAGAAGCGCTGGATCCAGCAGCGTATCGAATCCGTGGCGGGGCACGCCACCTTCTCTCATGAAGAGAAAAAGCGCTTCCTGGGTGAGTTGACCGCAGCAGAAGGGCTTGAGCGCTATCTGGGCGCGAAATTCCCGGGCGCAAAACGCTTCTCGCTGGAAGGCGGCGATGCGTTAGTCCCGATGCTCAAAGAGCTGATCCGCCATGCGGGCAAGAGCGGCACCCGTGAAGTGGTGCTGGGCATGGCGCACCGTGGTCGTCTGAACGTGCTGGTCAACGTGCTGGGCAAAAAGCCTCAGGACCTGTTCGACGAATTCGCGGGTAAACACAAAGAACATCTCGGCACCGGTGACGTGAAGTACCACATGGGCTTCTCGTCAGATATCGAAACCGAAGGCGGTCAGGTTCACCTGGCGCTGGCGTTTAACCCGTCGCACCTCGAAATCGTAAGCCCGGTCGTCATTGGTTCGGTGCGCGCGCGTCTGGATCGTCTTGACGAGCCGAGCAGCAATAAAGTGCTGCCGATTACCATTCACGGTGATGCGGCGATTACCGGTCAGGGCGTGGTTCAGGAGACCCTGAACATGTCCAAAGCGCGGGGTTACGAAGTGGGCGGTACCGTTCGCATCGTGATCAACAACCAGGTGGGCTTCACTACCTCTAACCCGCTGGACGCGCGTTCTACGCCGTACTGTACCGACATCGGTAAGATGGTGCAGGCGCCAATCTTCCACGTCAACGCGGACGATCCGGAAGCAGTGGCCTTCGTCACCCGTCTGGCGCTGGACTACCGTAATACCTTCAAACGCGACGTGCTGATCGACCTGTTCTGCTACCGCCGTCACGGCCACAACGAAGCTGACGAGCCAAGCGCAACCCAGCCGTTGATGTACCAGAAAATCAAAAAACACCCGACGCCGCGCAAAATCTATGCCGACCGGCTTGAAGCCGAAAAAGTGGCGACGCTGGAAGATGCGACCGAGCTGGTCAATCTTTACCGTGACGCGCTGGATGCAGGTGAATGCGTTGTGAAAGAGCTGCGTCCGATGAACATGCACTCCTTTACCTGGTCGCCGTACCTCAACCACGAGTGGGATGAGAGCTACCCGAACAAGGTCGAGATGAAGCGCCTGCAGGAGCTGGCTAAACGCATTAGCACCGTGCCTGACGCTATCGAGATGCAGTCTCGCGTGGCAAAAATCTATGGCGATCGCCAGTCCATGGCGGCAGGTGAGAAGCTGTTCGATTGGGGCGGGGCGGAAACGCTGGCCTATGCCACGCTGGTTGACGAAGGTATCCCTGTTCGCCTCTCCGGTGAGGATGCGGGTCGCGGTACCTTCTTCCACCGTCATGCGGTTGTGCATAATCAGACCAACGGTTCAACCTATACCCCGCTGCAGCACGTGCATAACGGTCAGGGCCAGTTCCGGGTCTGGGACTCCGTGCTGTCTGAAGAAGCGGTTCTGGCATTCGAGTACGGTTACGCGACCGCAGAACCTCGCACCCTGACCATCTGGGAAGCGCAGTTCGGTGACTTCGCCAACGGTGCGCAGGTGGTTATCGACCAGTTCATCTCTTCTGGCGAACAGAAGTGGGGCCGTATGTGTGGCCTGGTGATGCTGCTGCCACACGGTTACGAAGGGCAGGGACCGGAGCACTCCTCCGCGCGTCTGGAGCGTTATCTGCAGCTCTGCGCCGAGCAGAACATGCAGGTCTGCGTACCATCGACCCCGGCTCAGGTTTACCACATGCTGCGTCGTCAGGCGCTGCGCGGTATGCGCCGTCCACTGGTGGTGATGTCGCCGAAATCGCTGCTGCGTCATCCGCTGGCGGTGTCCAGCCTCGACGAACTGGCGAACGGAACCTTCCTGCCGGCCATCGGTGAAATTGACGAACTGGATCCGAAGGGCGTGAAGCGCGTTGTGATGTGTTCTGGTAAGGTTTATTACGACCTGCTGGAACAGCGCCGCAAGAACGATCAGAAAGATGTCGCCATCGTGCGTATCGAACAGCTTTATCCGTTCCCGCATCAGGCGATGCAGGAAGTGCTGAAACAGTATGCTCACGTCCATGATTTTGTCTGGTGCCAGGAAGAGCCGCTCAACCAGGGCGCATGGTACTGCAGCCAGCATCATTTCCGTGAAGTGATTCCATTTGGGTCTGCCCTGCGTTACGCAGGTCGCCCGGCCTCCGCCTCTCCGGCGGTAGGGTATATGTCCGTTCACCAGAAGCAGCAACAAGATCTGGTCAATGACGCGCTGAACGTCGATTAATTAAAGGATACATAATGAGTAGCGTAGATATTCTTGTTCCCGACCTGCCTGAATCCGTAGCAGATGCGACTGTTGCCACCTGGCATAAAAAACCGGGCGATAGCGTTAAGCGTGATGAAGTGCTGGTAGAAATCGAAACTGACAAAGTGGTACTGGAAGTACCGGCATCGGCGGATGGCATCCTGGACGCAGTGCTGGAAGATGAAGGTACAACCGTCACCTCTCGCCAGATCCTCGGTCGCCTGCGTGAAGGCAACAGCGCGGGCAAAGAGTCGAGCGCCAAAACGGAAGAGAAAGCCTCTACCCCGGCGCAGCGTCAGCAGGCTTCTCTGGAAGAGCAGTCTAACGACGCGCTCAGCCCGGCGATCCGTCGTCTGCTGGCCGAGCACACTCTCGACGCGTCCGCCATCAAAGGCACCGGCGTGGGTGGTCGACTGACCCGTGAAGACGTTGAGAAGCATCTGGCGAAAGCGCCTTCTGAAGCGAAAGCAGAAGCGAAAGCGCCTGCGGCTGCACCAGCAGCACAGCCTGCGCTGGGTGCCCGTAGCGAAAAACGCGTGCCGATGACCCGCCTGCGTAAGCGTGTGGCCGAGCGTCTGCTGGAAGCGAAAAACTCTACCGCGATGCTGACCACCTTCAACGAAGTGAACATGAAGCCCATCATGGACCTGCGTAAGCAGTACGGTGACGCGTTTGAAAAACGTCACGGTATCCGTCTGGGCTTTATGTCCTTCTACGTGAAGGCGGTGGTTGAAGCGCTGAAACGCTACCCGGAAGTGAATGCCTCCATCGATGGCGACGACGTGGTTTACCACAACTACTTCGACGTCAGCATGGCGGTATCGACCCCGCGTGGTCTGGTCACGCCGGTTCTGCGCGACGTAGACACCCTGGGCATGGCAGACATCGAGAAGAAAATCAAAGAGCTGGCCGTGAAAGGCCGTGACGGCAAGCTGACCGTCGACGACCTGACCGGCGGTAACTTCACCATTACCAACGGCGGCGTATTTGGTTCGCTGATGTCCACGCCAATCATTAACCCGCCACAGAGCGCGATCCTCGGCATGCATGCCATCAAAGATCGTCCTATGGCGGTAGACGGTAAAGTTGAGATCCTGCCGATGATGTACCTGGCACTCTCTTACGATCACCGTCTGATCGACGGCCGCGAGTCCGTGGGCTTCCTGGTCGCCATTAAAGAGCTGCTGGAAGACCCAACGCGTCTGCTGCTGGACGTGTAGTAGTTTTGCATCACCTGCCCTGTAGGCCGGATAAGCGTACCGCCATGCGGCGCTCAGAACGCGCCGGTCTACAGGTTAAAAGATAACGATTACCCTGAAGGATGGATAGAACACATGAACTTACATGAATATCAGGCCAAACAGCTGTTTGCCCGGTATGGCTTACCGGCTCCGGTGGGTTATGCCTGTACTACTCCGCGTGAAGCAGAAGAAGCCGCTTCCAAAATTGGCGCTGGCCCGTGGGTAGTTAAATGTCAGGTTCACGCTGGTGGCCGTGGTAAAGCGGGCGGTGTGAAGGTTGTTAAGAGCAAAGAAGAGATCCGCGCGTTCGCTGAACACTGGCTGGGCAAGCGTCTGGTGACGTACCAAACGGATGCCAACGGCCAGCCGGTAAACCAGATCCTGGTTGAAGCTGCGACCGATATCGCAAAAGAGCTGTACCTGGGCGCGGTTGTTGACCGTAGCTCCCGTCGCGTGGTGTTCATGGCGTCTACTGAAGGCGGCGTGGAAATCGAAAAAGTGGCGGAAGAGACCCCGCACCTGATCCACAAAGTGGCTATCGATCCGCTGGCAGGCCCTATGCCTTACCAGGGACGTGAGCTGGCGTTCAAACTGGGTCTGGAAGGCAAGCTGGTCCAGCAGTTCACCAAGATCTTCATGGGTCTGGCGAATATCTTCCTTGAGCGCGACCTGGCGCTGATCGAAATCAACCCGCTGGTGATCACCACGCAGGGCGACCTGATCTGCCTCGACGGCAAGCTGGGTGCAGACGGCAACGCGCTGTTCCGCCAGGCCGATCTGCGCGAAATGCGCGACCAGTCTCAGGAAGATCCGCGTGAAGCGCAGGCTGCACAGTGGGAACTGAACTACGTGGCGCTGGATGGCAACATCGGCTGCATGGTTAACGGTGCGGGCCTGGCAATGGGCACCATGGACATCGTTAAGCTGCACGGTGGCGAACCGGCAAACTTCCTCGACGTGGGCGGTGGCGCAACCAAAGAGCGCGTGACCGAAGCGTTCAAAATCATCCTCTCTGACGACAACGTGAAGGCCGTTCTGGTGAACATCTTCGGCGGTATCGTTCGCTGCGACCTGATTGCCGACGGCATTATCGGTGCGGTGGAAGAAGTGGGTGTTAACGTGCCAGTGGTTGTGCGTCTGGAAGGTAACAACGCTGAACTCGGCGCGAAAAAACTGGCTGACAGCGGCCTGAATATTATTGCAGCGAAAAGTCTGACGGATGCAGCTCAGCAGGTTGTTGCCGCAGTGGAGGGGAAATAATGTCAGTTTTAATTAATAAAGATACCAAGGTTATCTGCCAGGGCTTCACCGGTAGCCAGGGGACTTTCCACTCCGAACAGGCGATTGCCTACGGTACGCAGATGGTTGGCGGCGTGACGCCAGGTAAAGGCGGCACCACGCACCTGGGCCTGCCGGTATTTAATACCGTGCGTGAAGCGGTAGAAGCGACGGGCGCGACAGCGACCGTGATCTACGTTCCGGCACCGTTCTGCAAAGACTCCATCCTGGAAGCGATCGACGCGGGTATCAAGCTGATTATCACCATCACCGAAGGTATCCCGACGCTGGATATGCTGACCGTGAAGGTCAAGCTGGATGAAGCGGGCGTGCGTATGATTGGCCCGAACTGCCCAGGCGTCATCACCCCGGGTGAATGCAAAATCGGCATCATGCCAGGCCACATTCATAAGCCGGGCAAAGTGGGCATCGTTTCCCGCTCTGGTACCCTGACTTATGAAGCCGTTAAGCAGACCACCGACTACGGTTTCGGCCAGTCCACCTGTGTGGGCATCGGCGGTGACCCGATCCCTGGCTCTAACTTCATCGACATCCTGAAGCTGTTCCAGGAAGATCCGCAGACCGAAGCGATCGTGATGATCGGCGAGATCGGCGGAAGCGCGGAAGAAGAAGCGGCTGCTTACATTAAAGAAAACGTGACCAAACCGGTTGTGGGCTATATCGCAGGCGTGACTGCGCCGAAAGGCAAGCGTATGGGTCACGCAGGGGCGATTATCGCCGGCGGTAAAGGGACCGCAGACGAGAAATTCGCAGCACTGGAAGCCGCAGGCGTGAAGACCGTTCGCAGCCTGGCGGATATCGGTGAAGCACTGAAATCCATCATTAAGTAAATCCTCTCTGCTCTCTGAATGGGGAGCTTGATATAACAAAATGTCCGTTTCGACATGGTTGGCCGCTGAAAAGCGGCCTTTTTTTTACATTACAACGCTGACGCCAGCAAAAAACGTCAGCTCGGGCTGATAATCGCCTTTATGCGCCACCGTCCACTGCGGCTCAAGGAACGCGCTCACCACTTTTGATCCCACGCTCCAGGCTCGCCCTCCGCCAAGCCCCACGGGAATGGCGTAGTCATCGGTCTCCATGTTCCAGGTCCAGATCCCCGACGTACGCAGATACCAGCCTTCCGGCATTTTGAGGACCATGATCGGCTGAAACGTACCGGTTTGGACGTCGTCGCGATCGCTGTCGCCCGCCACGCTCGTTTGCCACTGGACAAGCGTGCCCGCCATCCACCCGGGCGTCGATTTGATGGCAATGGCCGAGAGGCCCGCCTGCCACTTGCCGGTGCCGGTTTCGTCGTGCGCAGCGGAGTTGGCGGTTAACAGAGGGCCGATCCCCAGCTTAATGCCGTCCTGCTTGAGCAGAAAAATGTCAAACAGGTTGATATCGCCGAGTCCCGTTGCGTAGCCGCCACCGGGCTGCGGTCGTGTGGCAAGCGGCACCGTCATGCGTAAAATCTGCGGTACCGGCACCAGATCGTTCGCTGCAACGGGCGTGGTCATCCGGAAAAGGGTGTCGTTGGTATGACGGTCGCTGCCGTAAAGCTCAGGCGTGTAGTAGTCCTGTAACGCCACGGAGGTGGAAAGGTGCAGCGGATTAGTGGCCTTTTCTATCGCGTCATCGGTGGCGGCACCGCTTGATAGCGGTATAAGAAGCGCGACGAGGCAAGGAAAGAAATAGCGCATCGTCTTCTCCTTACCAGAGATACTGGAGTCTGAATGTCCAGGTAGCGACATCCGGCGACCCTTCACGCCGATCGACGGTATCGGTATACGCCACCATGCCGCCAAAATGCGGGCTAAGCATAAAGCCCACCGTTCCGCCAAGCAGAACGTTTTCCTGCTCATCGTCCTGAAGCACGCCGTCTACGCGCGTTTCGCCGCCTTTGGCCCAGCTGCCGTCCAGTGAAAGCCAGAAAGCAGGGGAGAGAGAGTAGCTCCAGTGCCCTTCCAGTGCGTACAGCGGACGCTGTTCAAGCCTGCTATTTTGCTGATACTCCTTGTTATCCGTATAAAAATTGATCCAGCTGTTTAGCTCGATCCAGCTGTGACCAACAGGGGTGCCGAACGCCAGTTCGGGCTTAAAGCCCCAGCGGTTAGCGCCAATATTAATTGTATTATTACGGTCATAATCCCCGGTGGGCAGCGTGAGCCAGAACGCCGCACTGAGGAAGGTCTCCGGCTTCCACTGACGGAACTGTTCTTCACTAAGCGCGGGCGCGCCAAACAAGTTATGGGCGAAAATAACCTGCGTATCGCCGATATTTTCATGCTCCAGCGAGCCGGTGAAATAGCGGGAATTATCCAGCGAGGCGCTCACGCTGGCGTAAGGCTGAATGATCTGGACGGCGGAAATGCGCCCGTCAATGTCAAACGTGCGCGCGTAACGGAATATATAAACGTCCGCATCCACGCTAACGCCATCGACCGGCAGGGCACTGCTGATATCGGTGTTGCTTTTAACGTTATTGTAATAGCCGAAAATAAGGTTTTTATCCTTCGGTAAATTTTGCCAGTCGCGCGCATTATCAGCCTTCGCAACCAGCGGCAATAAAATGAGGAGTAAACCACATAATAAAACAATCAGTGCGACAATCAGACTTTTACTGGAGCTTCGCATAACGCCTCCTTATTTATAAAAAAACCTCCCGCGCAGTAAAGGCGGGAGGTGCCAGAGGTTAAGGGGTCACAATATTAAACATGGAAGGGAATACGTCGATCAGGGAAAACAGTTGTTCACAGGCATCCGGGTTGCCCTTTAATTCAACCGATTTATTTCGCATAGCCTCATTTAGCGAAGTGGCTTTTGTGAGCAGATGCGAGAAATTGACGACATCAGAAGTCAGGGTAAAGGCCGGGTCGTTAAATGGCTTATTTTTGTGATAAACAATAACGCTATTATTTAACGCGATCCCATAGGTTGAACCCTCTGAAACCTGCCAGTTAAAGTGCAGGGTTTTATTGTTGGCTTTCGGTCCATTAAGCGCAACGCCCATATAATCCAGCAGCGCTTCAGGTTCAATGCGCGCCGTCAGTTCGCTGTCGAGCGTACTTGAGACCGGAATAGCCGGAACGCCATCACGCAACTCTTTCGCCCCTGAGAGATACTCATTGCGCCAGATAGCGTTTTCACTCTGGTAAGCAAGCTGGGTGAAGACCTCTGCCTGCAGCGCTTTGGCCTGCTTGTTATCCGGCTCGGCGAAAATGAGGTGATTCAGCAGCTGCGCGGCCCAGCGATACTCGCCGCTGGACATCGCCTGTTTGGCACCCTCAAAGACCTTTTTCGCGCCGCCCATCATGTGGATATAGCGAGGGGCGGATTTCACATCGGGTAGGGGCTGAAGTTTTGCCGGATTGCTGTCATACCAACCCATATAGTAAATGTACATGGCTTTGGCATTGTGGCTGAGTGAGCCGTAATAACCGCGGTTCTTCCAGCTTTTTGCCAGCGAATCAGGCAGCGTCATGTTCTCGGCGACTTCCTCCATATTGTAGCCTTTGTTGATGAGGTTGAGCGCCTGGTCATTGATGTATTTATACATATCGCGCTGAGCCGCGATGTACGATTTCACCCGGGCATTGTTCCATACCGGCCACAGATGCTGACTGACGGCGATCTCCGCTCTATCGCCATATTTATCGAGCACATAATTGAGCGCTTTCCACCAGTTAACCGCGCTGCGGGCCTTCGCGCCGCGCAAGGTGTATAAGTTGTGCATCGTGGCGTTGAAGAGTTCTGAACCATTCAGAACTTTCATTTGCGGGAACCAGAGCATCATCTCTGACGGTGCCTCGGTGCCGGGGGCTAAAATAAACTCCACCTCCACGCCGTCGATAGTGACCCGTTTACCCGATTCGTTAACAATATAGGTGGGGGGGATGAGCGAGTTGCGCCCAATGGCGATGCTTTTACCGATGCCGTCGTCAACGTGCCCCTGTGGGCCCTGCTTCACCATCATGCCGTACATAAACAGCGCCCGCCGGCTCATGGCGTTCCCGGCCAGCAGATTCTCGCTGGAAGCCTCCTCCATAAAACCTTCCGGGGCGAATATTTTCACTTTCCCCGCGTTGACGTCGGCTTCCGACACAACCCCTGTCACACCGCCAAAGTGGTCAAGATGGCTATGTGAGTAAATGACCGCGACCACTGGTTTTTTCGGGCGATGCTGATAATAGAGTTCAAGCGCAGCACGCGCTGAATCCGGTACGACAAGTGGATCGATAATAATAAGCCCGCTGTCGCCCTCGATAATGGTCATGTTGGAGATATCCAGCCCGCGGATCTGGTACATCCGGTCGGTAACCTTAAACAGGCCGGCAATGTTCGTGAGCTGGGCGTGCCGCCACAGCGACGGGTTAACGGTGTCCGGGGATTCGCCTTTTAAAAACGACCAGTTGTCGAGATTAATTACGGTTTTGCCCTGGTCGTTTTTAATCATTTGCGGGGACAGCGAGGCGATAAATCCCCGTTTTGCGTCTTCTATATCCTGTTTATCGTTGAAGTCGAGCTGCTGATATACGGCGGCGTTCATCTCTTTCGTGTAGGCCGAAGCGGGTGGGGCGGTGTCTTCGGCATACAGGTAACCGCTCCCAATCAATCCAGCGACTAATAAAGCCATTTTTCCATATTTCATTTCTCTTTTCCTTTTACGTGGAGATAACACCGCCAAGGATAAGAAATGCAAATGTCGCTGAATGGAAATTATATCGCGAGAGTAGAATGGATTGTCTGGCGAAAAAAGAAAAGAGGCTAAGATATCATCGTGTTGAATATATTACCGCAACGCAGGCGGGGCAGTAAATGTTGGCTTGAAATAATCGGCCTGGTGGAAATAAAATGTGATGGGCTTAGCGTAAAATATATTGTCTGGATGAATGTCTAAACTTTGTTGTTTTACAAAAGGCTACACAAAGAAATAATTTAAGCCGAAAAATATTAAAGCGTTGTGTTGTTATTGCTAACTAACGTCAACGCTCAGGGTGCTAATGCAAACGCTTTGCTACCAATGTGAAATGATAGTCATCGCTATTAAAGATATTTCGGCTGTATTCAAACAGACGTCCGTCCTGTAAAAAGCCGCGGGAAATTTTTTCCAGAACCGGTTTATGCGGATCGATTCCCAGAAGCCTGACGGTCTCCGCGTCGGGGACGATCGGCACGATTTCCTGCTCGCTGCGATCGATCACCATCTTTTTGACCTGCTCGATATAGTGATATTTGGAGTTTTCCATCACCTCCCAGGTCAGATCGGCAAACAGCGCCAGCGGCATCCAGGTTTCTTCGAGATTCACCGGTTTATGTTTGATAAAGCGCACGCGTTTGACGTGCCAGACTTTCTCTTCAGGCATCAGATCCAGTTTCTGGGCCAGCAACGCATCGGCTTTTATCACCTCAAAAATTTTGACGTCGCTGTGCGTGGCAATGTTTCTGTCGGCCAGTTTCTCGTAAAAGCCCGTGAGCTGGTAGATATCGTAATTGACGCGCTCCTCTTTCACATACGAGCCGCTGCCCTGAATGCTTTCGATGATGTGCTCTTCGGTGAGGAGCTTCAGGGCCTGCCGGACCGTAACCCGGCTGACGCCAAAGGTCTGCTGGAGAGCTGACTCCGTCGGTAGCGCATCGCCTGGCTTCAGCTCACCGCTGGCGATTTTTTCACGCAGCGCGTCCGCTATCTGCCGGTACATCGGTTTAGTGCCCATTTTGATTGATCCAATCAATACCTTTTCAAGGAATTATGCCTTCCGGCAAAAAATTGTAAATAATACAACTTAAATACAAATTATCAGGGTTAGTGAAAATGATCACATAAATGTATTGTTAGGTCTGCCACAATCGATCCTCAACAATGACAACATGAGTGTGAGGATCTTTATGGACCTGACGACCCTGACCCATCCCGAGGCAATCTGCGTGCAAAAGCGCTTTGCCAGCCGCGATGAAGCCATACACCAGCTCACGGTGCAGCTGGTGGCGCTGGGCAAGATCACCGATGGCGATGCCTTTTTAGCGGAAGTTTTCCACCGTGAATCGCTTGGCCCCACCGCCCTGGGCGAAGGGCTGGCCGTTCCCCACGGTAAATCGTCCGCGGTGAAAGAGGCCGCTTTTGCCGTCGCAACGTTAAGTGAACCGCTGGAGTGGGAAGGGGTGGACGGCCCTGAACAGGTTGAGCTGGTTTTCCTGCTCGCCATCCCGCCTGCGCAGGCAGGATCCACGCATATACAGCTTTTAACCGAGCTAACCTCCCGCCTCGCGGATGATGCCCTTCGGGAACGGGTGATGGCAGCAAAGACGGCGGTCGCGGTGATTGCCGCCCTCGAAGATGCGCCGCAGGACGATGAGCGCGCCGCGCCGGTGAATGCGCCGACCATCGTGTGCGTAACTGCATGCCCGGCAGGCATCGCGCATACCTACATGGCCGCGGAATATCTGGAAAAAGCAGGGCGTAAGCTCGGCATCAATGTGGTGGTCGAGAAGCAGGGGGCGAACGGCATAGAGGGGCGGATTACCGCTCAGCAACTGCGGGAAGCGCAAGCCTGTATTTTTGCGACGGAAGTGGCGGTCAAGGAGAGCGAACGATTCAACGGCATTCCGGCTATTTCCGTGCCGGTGGCAGAACCGCTGCGCCATGCCGAAGCGTTAATCGAGCGCGCGCTGGCCTTGTCATCTTCGTCTTCTGCGCAGGGTGTCCAGGCAGAAAAAAAGAGCGTTAAGACCGAGCTGAAGCAGGCGCTTCTCAGCGGTATCTCGTTTGCTGTACCTCTGATTGTTGCCGGAGGAACGGTGCTGGCCGTTGCGGTACTGCTGGCACAAATGCTTGGCTTGCAGCATCTGTTCGATCAGGAAAACTCATGGCTGTGGATGTATCGCAAGCTCGGCGGCGGCATGCTCGGGATTTTGATGGTCCCAGTGCTTGCCGCATACACCGCCTTTTCGCTGGCCGATAAACCAGCTCTGGCACCGGGGTTTGCTGCCGGTCTTGCCGCCAACATGATCGGCTCCGGCTTTCTGGGGGCCGTCGCGGGCGGTCTGATCGCCGGCTACCTGATGCGCTGGGTGAAACAGCACATTCGCCTTGGTAACCGCTACAACGGTTTTTTAACCTATTACCTCTATCCGGTCATCGGCGTGCTGGGCGCGGGCAGCCTGATGCTGTTTGTGATTGGCGAGCCGGTGGCGTGGATCAACAACTCGCTGACGGCCTGGCTTAATGGCCTGTCCGGGGCAAATGCCCTGTTGCTGGGCACGCTTCTCGGCTTTATGTGTTCCTTTGATTTAGGCGGCCCGGTCAATAAAGCAGCCTATGCGTTCTGTCTCGGGGCGATGGCTAACGGCGTCTATGGGCCTTACGCCATTTTCGCCTCGGTCAAAATGGTCTCGGCTTTCACCGTGACGGCCTCCACGGTGTTGGCTCCCTCACTTTTTAAACCCTTTGAAATTGAAACCGGTAAATCCACCTGGCTGCTCGGGCTGGCGGGGATTACCGAAGGGGCTATCCCGATGGCGATAGAAGATCCGCTGCGGGTGATTGGCTCGTTTGTTCTGGGCTCAATGGCAACGGGGGCCATCGTCGGGGCGATGGGCGTGGGGTTATCTACGCCGGGAGCGGGCATTTTCTCCCTCTTTTTACTGCACCCTGCCGGACTGGGCGGCGTGATGGCTGCGGCAGGCTGGTTTGGCGCAGCGCTGGTGGGCACCGCTATCTCGACCGTTGTGTTGCTGCTCTGGCGACGCCAGGCAGTGAAAAAGGGTCACTACACCGTTGAAGACGTCACGTCATAACCACGCATAAACAGGAAACGAAGATGAAAGCTGTATCTCGTGTTCACATCACGCCGCACATGCACTGGGACCGTGAGTGGTATTTCACCACGGAAGAGTCACGTATTCTTCTGGTCAATAATATGGAGGAGATCCTGACGCGTCTCGAGCAGGACGATGCCTGGAAATATTACGTCCTCGACGGCCAGACCGCGGTACTGGAAGACTACTTCGCGGTGAAGCCGGAAAACCGCCCTCGTGTAAGGGCGCTGGTACAGGCGGGTAAGCTGATTATCGGTCCGTGGTATACCCAAACGGATACCACCCTCGTCTCTGCCGAGTCGATTGTGCGTAACCTGATGTACGGCATTCGCGACTGCATGGCCTTTGGTGAGCCGATGAAAATTGGCTATCTGCCGGATTCGTTTGGGATGTCAGCGCAACTGCCGCACATTTATAACGGATTTGGTATCACCCGGACCCTGTTCTGGCGAGGGTGCTCGGAACGTCACGGCACCGATAAAACCGAATTTCTCTGGCAGAGCACGGACGGCAGCGAAGTCACGGCGCAGGTGCTGCCGCTGGGCTACGCGATTGGTAAGTACTTACCGGAGGACGAAGCCGGACTGCGAAAACGTCTCGACAGCTACTTCGACGTGCTGGAGAAGGCCTCGGTCACCAAAGAGATTTTACTGCCTAACGGCCACGACCAGATGCCGCTCCAGCAGAATATTTTTGCGGTGATGGATAAACTGCGTGAGATCTACCCGCAGCGTGAATTTGTGATGAGCCGGTTTGAGGAAGTTTTCGATCGCATTGATGCCCATCGTGACCAACTGGCAACCCTGAAGGGTGAGTTTATCGACGGGAAATACATGCGCGTACACCGGACTATCGGCTCCACGCGGATGGACATCAAAATCGCCCATGCCCGGATTGAGAATAAGATCGTTAATATTCTTGAGCCGCTGGCGACGCTCGCCTGGAGTCTGGGATTTGAGTATCACCACGGCTTGCTGGAGAAAATGTGGAAGGAGATCCTCAAAAACCATGCTCATGACAGCATCGGGTGCTGCTGTAGCGATAAGGTCCATCGCGAAATTGTCGCCCGGTTCGCGCTGGCCGAAGACATGGCCGACAACCTGACGCGGTTTTATATGCGTAAAATCGTCGATAACATGCCGCAACGCGATCAGGACAAGCTGGTGATGTTCAATCTGATGCCCTGGCCGCGAGAGGAGGTCATTAACACCACTATCCGCTTGCGCGCCCGTCAGTTCCGTATTGTGGATGATAAAGGCAACGACATCCCTTATTTCCTTCGTAGCGCACGCGAAATCGATCCGGGTCTCATCGACCGGCAAATCGTCCATTACGGCAACTACGACCCGTTTATGGAGTTTGACATCCAGCTCAGCCAGATCCTCCCGTCAATGGGGTATCGCACGTTCTTTATTGAACCCCATGTTGCCGGGAGCGTGCGCCCTGCGCAGAACGCCCCCCAGGCGCTGCTGGAAAATGCGTTCTGGCAGATCGATATCAATGACGACGGGACGCTGCGCCTTCGGGATAAAGAATCCGGGCTGGTTTATGACCGCGCGCTGGAGATCGAAGAGAGTTCCGATGACGGGGATGAGTACGATTACTCTCCCTCTCGTGAAGAGTGGCGACTCACATCGGCGCAGGGCAAGCATGACGTTGAGGTGACGCATGAGGGCTGGCAGAGCAGGGCGGTGATCCGGCATCAACTGTCGGTGCCGGCAAACCTGGCCGAACGCTCGGCACGCCAGCGAAGCGGCTCGCTCACGGCTGAAGTTGAGATCACGCTCAGCCACAACAGCAGGCGGATTGATGTGGCGGTTCGCCTGGATAACCAGGCTGACGATCACCGTGTCCGCGTACTGATCCCCACGCCGTTTACCACGCAAGAGGTGCTGGCTGACACGCAGTTTGGCTCGCTGACCCGCCCTGTGCAGGATGCCGCGATGGCCAACTGGCAGGCGGAGGGATGGAAAGAGGCGCCGCTGCCGGTCTGGAATATGCTGCATTACGCCGTCCTTCAGGCACAGCGTAATGGCATGGCGCTCTTTACCGAGGGGCTACGGGAATTCGAAATCGTGGGTGACGATACCAAAGCCTTCGCCCTGACGCTGCTGCGCGGCGTAGGGGTACTCGGCAAGGAGGATTTACTGCTGCGCCCGGGACGGCCTTCTGGGATCAAGATGCCGGTGCCGGACTCACAGCTGCGGGGCAAACTGGACTGCCGCTTTAGCCTCTTCAGTTTTAGCGGCACACCGGAAAGCGCTGGCGTCGCTCAGCAGGCGAAGGCATGGCTTACGCCGGTGCATTGCTACAATAAAATCCCCTGGGATGCGATGAAACTTAACCGCGCGGCGTTCACCACGCCGGAGGGCTACAGCTTGTTGACCCTGTCGCCCACAGGCTGCGTCCTGAGTGCGCTGAAAAAGGCAGAAGACCGCGAGTCACTTATTCTCCGCCTGTTCAATCCCTCAGAAACCACCTCTTGCGACGTGACGTTATCGATGAATCGGACAATAGCGGCATGTAACGAAACGGACCTGAAAGAGTGTCTACGGGAAGGGGAGGGCAATGCAGACGGGATCACAGGCGCTTTCAGACCGGGTCAGTCACGAACGTTTGACCTTAGCTTAGCCTGACATCACATCCTCCAATAACCAAGGCCGCAGACTGTGCGGCCTTTTGATTTATAAATAGTCACAACGGGGTGTTAATTTTGTGACTAATAAAGGTAAAATTAATGTAATTATCAGGCTTAACAGATCCCGCGTAAAATACTGTGAGGTGGATAACACTCTATGTTTGCCGTCAGATTACAGGTTGCGCTCCGCACTGGTTAAATAAAATCAACTCTGTTTATATTATTATCTGTGATTGATAACTATTATCCTCCCGCAATGCACATATCGTTAACATGGGTTTTACCATTCTCACCACAATTAAACATGTTTAACAATGCCGTCTGTTTTTGATTTAAATCAATGTTTAATCCTTGGAAAAAGACATCAAAAGGCGTTAAATTGTCCGCGATCAAAATGGTCGAAAACCGGTAGATTTGCTATAAATTGATCACCGTCGAAAAACGTAAAAGTGATTCATTAAAAACCTGTTTATTGTAAGGGTTTTGCAGCGTATTATATTTGCGGGATCAATTTGGGTTTTTTATTAACGTATTTGTAACCTTTCATCACTGCTTTTTCCCGTCGAGGAGAAAAAGCAGCGAAGAAGGGGAGCAGATTACTTTGTATTGGGGCATGCGTGTGAATCCGTTTATGACGGGCTTCACTCTCGGAGTCTTCATGCGATGAGCAAGGAGTCATGATGTTAGATATAGTCGAACTGTCGCGCTTACAGTTTGCCTTGACCGCGATGTACCACTTCCTGTTTGTGCCACTGACGCTCGGTATGGCGTTCCTGCTGGCCATTATGGAAACGGTCTACGTCCTCTCCGGCAAACAGATTTATAAAGATATGACCAAGTTCTGGGGCAAGTTGTTTGGTATCAACTTTGCACTGGGCGTGGCAACCGGCCTGACCATGGAGTTCCAGTTCGGGACTAACTGGTCTTACTATTCCCACTATGTAGGGGATATCTTCGGTGCGCCGCTGGCCATTGAAGGTCTGATGGCCTTCTTCCTCGAATCCACCTTTGTAGGTCTGTTCTTCTTCGGTTGGGACCGTCTCGGTAAGGTTCAGCACATGGCTGTGACCTGGCTTGTCGCATTAGGGTCTAACCTGTCTGCACTGTGGATCCTGGTGGCGAACGGCTGGATGCAGAACCCTATCGCCTCTGATTTCAACTTCGAAACCATGCGTATGGAGATGGTCAGCTTCTCTGAGCTGGTCCTGAACCCGGTGGCACAGGTTAAATTTGTTCACACTGTGGCCTCAGGCTACGTGTGCGGCGCGATGTTTGTCCTGGGCATCAGTTCTTACTATATGTTGCGCGGTCGTGACTTTGCCTTCGCAAAACGCTCCTTTGCTATCGCAGCCAGCTTCGGTATGGCGGCGATTCTCTCCGTTATTGTTCTGGGTGATGAATCCGGCTACGAAATGGGCGACGTACAGAAAACCAAACTGGCGGCAATTGAAGCCGAGTGGGAAACGCAACCGGCGCCGGCTGCCTTTACCCTGTTTGGTATTCCTGACCAGGATGCGCAGGAAAACCGCTTCGCGATTCAGATCCCTTATGCACTGGGTATCATTGCTACGCGTTCCGTCGATAAGCAGGTTACCGGCCTGAAAGATCTGATGGAGCAGCATGAAGAGCGTATCCGTAACGGTATGAAAGCCTACTCGCTGCTGGAACAGCTGCGCGGTGGTTCTACCGACCAGAGCGTTCGCGACAGCTTTAACGACGTGAAGAAAGACCTGGGCTACGGTCTGCTGCTGAAACGCTATACCCCGAACGTCTCCGACGCGACGGAAGCGCAGATTCAGATGGCGACCAAAGACTCGATTCCACGCGTTGCGCCACTGTACTTCGCGTTCCGCATCATGGTGGGCTGCGGCATTATCATGCTGCTGATCATCGCGGCCTCCTTCTGGAGCGTGATTCGTAACCGCATCGGTGAGAAAAAATGGCTGCTGCGCACCGCACTGTACGGTATTCCGCTGCCGTGGATTGCCATCGAATCCGGCTGGTTCGTCGCAGAATATGGCCGTCAGCCGTGGGCGATTGGTGAGGTGCTGCCAACTGCGGTAGCGAACTCCTCCCTGACAGCGGGCGACCTGATCTTCTCCATGCTGCTGATCTGTGGTCTGTACACCCTGTTCCTGGTGGCTGAACTGTTCCTGATGTTCAAGTTCGCGCGCCTTGGCCCAAGCAGCCTGAAAACCGGTCGCTATCACTACGAGCAGTCCACTGCGACTACTCAGCCGGCACGCTAAGACAGGAGTCATCAAATGATCGATTATGAAGTATTGCGTTTTATCTGGTGGCTGCTGGTCGGTATTCTGCTGATCGGTTTTGCGGTCACCGACGGGTTCGACATGGGGGTGGGCATGCTCACCCGTTTCCTCGGTCGTAACGACACCGAGCGTCGTATCATGATCAACTCCATCGCCCCGCACTGGGACGGTAACCAGGTGTGGCTGATCACCGCAGGCGGCGCGCTGTTCGCTGCCTGGCCGATGGTCTACGCGGCGGCCTTCTCCGGTTTCTACGTGGCGATGATTTTAGTGCTGGCCTCTTTGTTCTTCCGTCCGGTCGGTTTCGATTACCGCTCCAAGATTGAAGACACCCGCTGGCGCAACATGTGGGACTGGGGCATCTTCATCGGTAGCTTCGTTCCACCGCTGGTGATAGGCGTGGCGTTTGGTAACCTGCTGCAGGGCGTGCCGTTCCACATCGACGAGTACATGCGTCTTTACTACACCGGTAACTTCTTCCAGCTGCTGAATCCGTTTGGTCTGCTGGCGGGCGTGGTCAGCGTGGCGATGATCATTACTCAGGGCGCAACCTATCTGCAGATGCGTACCGTGGGTGAACTGCACCTGCGCTCCCGCGCAACGGCGCAGGTTGCTGCGCTGGTAACGCTGGTTTGCTTCGCACTGGGTGGTGTTTGGGTGGTTTACGGCATCGATGGTTACGTGGTGACCTCGGCTATTAACCATGCCGCACCGTCTAACCCGCTGACCAAAGAAGTGGCGCGTCAGGCAGGAGCATGGCTGGTTAACTTCAACAACATGCCTGCGCTATGGGCTATCCCGGCTCTGGGTGTACTGCTGCCGCTGCTGACCGTGTTGACCTCTCGTCTGGAAAAAGGCGCGCTGGCGTTCGTGTTCTCTTCCCTGACCCTGGCGTGCATTATCCTGACGGCCGGTATCGCGATGTTCCCGTTCGTGATGCCATCCAGCACGATGATGAATGCGAGCCTGACCATGTGGGATGCGACCTCCAGCCAGCTGACGCTGAACCTGATGACGTATGTGGCCTGCGTGTTCGTTCCGATCATCCTCCTCTACACCTCCTGGTGTTACTGGAAAATGTTCGGTCGTATCACCAAAGAGCATATCGAAAGCAACACTCACTCTATGTATTAAGTTAGGAGCTGAATATGTGGTATTTCGCATGGATTTTAGGGACGCTTCTTGCTTGTGCATTTGGTGTCATCACTGCCCTGGCGCTTGAGCACGTCGAAGCGTCAAAAGCAGGTGAAGAGAAGCACTGATGAATATCATTGCGACACTTTACCGTGTCATGGATAAGCGCCCGTTACGGGCGCTTTCTTTAGTGATGGCATTACTGCTGGCAGGCTGCATCTTCTGGGACCCGTCGCGCTTTGCGGCAAAAACCAGCGAGCTGGAGATCTGGCACGGCTTCCTGATGATGTGGGCCGTCTGTACGGGCGTGATCCACGGCGTAGGCTTTCGTCCGAAAGCGCTGCACTGGCAGGGGATCTTCTGCCCGCTCATTGCCGATCTGGTGCTTCTTGCAGGCCTGATTTTCTTCTTCTTCTGAATAAGAAATGTCCGTTAACCTTATGGGCTTACCCGAGCCCATAAAAATTTACTCTCCGTTTACTTTCCCCCATTCCAAACCATCATTCCCGCGCGTATAGTAGCGAAGTTTAAAAGCTCTCTCTATTTGTTGCATTACTGGGATGTAAAGTGAATACAACGCTGTTTCGATGGCCGGTACGTGTCTACTATGAAGACACCGACGCCGGTGGTGTGGTCTACCATGCCAGCTACGTTGCTTTTTATGAACGGGCACGCACAGAGATGCTGCGACATCATCACTTTAGTCAACAGGTGCTGTTGGCTGAGCGAGTTGCCTTCGTGGTACGCAAGATGACGCTTGAGTATTTTGCGCCTGCCAGACTCGACGATATGCTCGAAGTCCAAACTGAAATTACATCTATGCGCGGGACCTCGCTGGTGTTCACGCAGCGGATAGTTAATGCCGACAACACCGTACTGAACTCAGCTGAAGTACTGATTGTCTGTGTTGATCCAACCATAATGAAGCCTCGTGCGCTTCCTAAGTCTATTGTCGCGGAGTTTAAGCAGTGACTGACATGAATATCCTTGATTTGTTCCTGAAGGCTAGCCTTCTGGTTAAACTTATCATGTTGATTTTGATTGGTTTTTCAATCGCATCCTGGGCCATCATTATCCAGAGAACCCGTATCCTCAATGCTGCCAGCCGCGAAGCTGAAGCCTTTGAAGATAAGTTCTGGTCGGGTATCGAACTGTCTCGCCTGTATCAGGAAAGCCAGGGGCGTCGTGATAACCTCGCTGGCTCCGAACAGATTTTTTACAGCGGTTTTAAGGAGTTTGCGCGTTTACATCGTGCTAACAACCATGCGCCGGAAGCGGTCGTTGAAGGGGCGTCGCGTGCGATGCGCATTTCCATGAATCGCGAACTGGAAACGCTGGAAACGCATATTCCGTTCCTCGGTACCGTCGGTTCCATCAGCCCGTATATCGGTCTGTTTGGTACGGTGTGGGGGATCATGCACGCCTTTATCGCCCTGGGCGCGGTGAAGCAGGCGACGTTGCAGATGGTAGCACCGGGTATCGCAGAAGCGCTGATCGCAACCGCGATTGGTCTGTTTGCGGCGATCCCGGCGGTTATGGCGTATAACCGTCTGAACCAGCGCGTGAACAAACTGGAGCTGAACTACGACAACTTTATGGAAGAGTTCACTGCGATTCTGCACCGTCAGGCGTTTACCAGCACCGAGAGCAACAAGGGGTAAACCATGGCCAGATCGCGTGGACGAGGTCGTCGCGAACTCAAGTCCGAAATCAATATCGTTCCACTGCTGGACGTACTGCTGGTACTTCTGCTGATCTTTATGGCAACGGCACCCATCATTACGCAGAGCGTGGAGGTTGATCTGCCGGATGCGACAGAATCGCAAGCGGTGAGCACCAATGACGATCCTCCGGTCATCATTGAGGTTTCCGGAGTAGGGCAGTACAGCGTGGTGGTTGAGAAAGATCGTATGGATCAGTTGCCGCCAGAGCAGGTGATTGCCGAAGCGCAACGGCGTCTGGAGTCAAATCCGAAAACGGTCTTCTTGATCGGAGGCGCTAAGGATGTGCCCTATGATGAAATTATTAAGGCGCTGAACTTGCTACATAGTGCGGGCGTTAAGTCAGTTGGCTTAATGACTCAGCCTATTTGATCATCTGCGTAGTTTTTGGGAACCGATAGTGTCAAAGGCAACCGAACAGAACGACAAGCTTAAACGAGCGATAATCGTCTCCGCCGTGCTGCACGTGATTCTTTTTGCAGCACTGATCTGGAGTTCGTTCGACGAGCATATTGATGCATCAGGCGGCGGTGGGGGATCCTCCATCGACGCCGTTATGGTGGATCCCGGTGCGGTCGTTCAGAACTATAATCGCCAGCAACAGCAGCAGGCGAGTGCGAAACGTGCTGAAGAACAGCGTGAAAAACAGGCGCAACAGCAGGCTGAGGAACTGCGTGAAAAGCAGGCCGCAGAGCAGGAGCGTCTGAAACAGCTGGAGAAAGAGCGTTTGCAGGCGCAGGAAGCGGCGAAAGAGCAGGCGGAACAGCAGAAACAAGCGGAAGCGGCAGCGAAAAAAGCGCAGGAACAGCAGAAGCAGGCGGAAGAGGCTGCAGCCAAAGCGGCCGCAGACGCGAAAGCACAGGCTGATGCTCAGGCGAAACAGGCGGCCGACGCCGCGAAGAAAGCCGCTGCGGATGCTCAGAAAAAAGCGGAAGCAGAAGCTGCGAAGAAAGCCGCTGCCGATGCTCAGAAAAAAGCGGAAGCGGAAGCTGCGAAAAAAGCCGCTGCTGATGCTCAGAAAAAAGCGGAAGCGGATGCTGCGAAGAAAGCCGCTCAGGAAGCCGAGAAAAAAGCGGCGGCTGACGCTGCGAAGAAAGCGGCTGCTGCCGAGAAGGCCGCGGCTGAAAAAGCGGCTGCCGCTGAAAAAGCTGCGGCTGATAAAAAAGCGGCTGCCGAGAAAGCTGCCGCAGATAAAAAAGCTGCAGCCGAAAAAGCCGCTGCCGATAAGAAAGCTGCTGCTGAAAAAGCCGCTGCTAAAAAGGCCGCTGCTGAAAAAGCTGCCGCTGAAGCTGCCACCGCCGACGATATCATTGGCGACCTGAGTTCAGGTAAGAATGCACCGAAAGCGGGCGGCGGGGCGAAAGGGAACGGTCAGCCGTCTAAAGACAGCGGGACTTCCGGCGCCAACGGCGGTGCAACGGGTGCAGATATCAGCGCTTATGCGAAGCAGATTCAGGTGGCGATCCAAAGCCGTCTGTTTGATGCGGGCCTGTATCAGGGCAAACAGTGCGTGCTGCATATCAATCTTGCTCCGGATGGACGGTTGAAAAGCGTCACTTCCGAGGGGGGCGATCCTGCGCTTTGTCAGGCAGCGTTAGCCGCAGCAAGATCGGCGAACATTCCTAAACCGCCGAGTGAGGCTGTTTACGATAAGATAAAAGATGCCAAACTAGACTTTAAGCTGTGATCGTCTTTCCTTTGGGAAGTATGGAAAACCGACTATTGTCATAGCCAGGACCGTGTCGTTTTTATATTTGGGTTTGTTAACATTCTGCTAAATTATCGTGGGTAAGGTTACCCGGATAAGGGAGATATGATGAAGCAGGCATTACGTGTAGCATTTGGTTTTTTAATGCTGTGGGCAGCTGTGCTGCACGCAGAAGTACGTATCGAGATCACCCAGGGGGTGGACTCGGCGCGCCCGATCGGCGTTGTTCCGTTCCAGTGGGCGGGGCCGGGTGCCGCGCCTGAAGATATCGGTGGCATCGTTGCGGCTGACCTGCGTAACAGCGGAAAATTTAACCCGTTAGATCGCTCTCGTCTGCCACAGCAGCCGGGCACCGCGCAGGAAGTACAGCCTGCCGCATGGTCTGCGCTGGGCATTGATGCCGTTGTTGTCGGTCAGGTAACGCCTGCTCCGGACGGTGGCTATAACGTCGCTTACCAGCTGGTGGATACCGGCGGTGCGCCGGGTACCGTTCTGGCTCAGAACACTTACAAAGTGAACAAGCAGTGGCTGCGCTACGCGGGTCACACGGCAAGTGACGAAGTGTTCGAAAAGCTTACCGGGATCAAAGGTGCATTCCGTACGCGTATCGCTTACGTCGTTCAGACCAACGGCGGTCAGTTCCCGTATGAACTGCGCGTCTCTGACTACGATGGCTACAACCAGTTCACCGTTCATCGTTCTCCGCAGCCGCTGATGTCTCCGGCCTGGTCTCCGGACGGCTCTAAACTGGCCTACGTGACCTTCGAAAGCGGTCGTTCAGCGCTGGTGATTCAGACGCTGTCTAACGGTGCTGTACGTCAGGTTGCGTCGTTCCCGCGTCACAACGGTGCACCGGCATTCTCTCCGGACGGCACAAAACTGGCGTTCGCCCTGTCGAAAACCGGCAGCCTGAACCTGTACGTGATGGACATCGGCTCGGGTCAAATTCGCCAGATCACCGATGGTCGCAGCAACAATACCGAACCAACCTGGTTCCCGGACAGCCAGAACCTGGCCTTTACGTCTGACCAGGCCGGTCGTCCACAAGTTTATAAAGTGAATATCAACGGCGGAGCAGCGCAGCGTATTACCTGGGAAGGTTCACAGAACCAGGATGCTGATATCAGTGCCGATGGTAAAACGATGGTAATGGTCAGTACTGCGGGTGGTCAGCAGCACATTGCCAAACAAGATCTGGTTACGGGTGGCGTGCAAGTTCTCTCGTCAACGTTCCTGGATGAAACGCCAAGTCTGGCACCTAACGGCACTATGGTAATCTACAGCTCTTCTCAGGGGATGGGATCTGTGCTGAATCTGGTTTCTACAGATGGGCGTTTCAAAGCGCGTATTCCGGCAACTGATGGACAGGTCAAATCACCTGCCTGGTCGCCGTATCTGTAAATAATAATTAATTGATTACTAAAGGAATCTTAGAAATGCAACTGAACAAAGTGCTGAAGGGGCTGATGATCGCTCTGCCTGTAATGGCAATCGCAGCGTGTTCTTCTAACAAGAACGCAAGCAATGACCAGAGCGGCGAAGGCATGATGGGTGCCGGTACCGGTATGGACGCTAACGGCAATGGCAACATGTCTTCTGAAGAGCAGGCGCGTCTTCAGATGCAGCAGCTGCAGCAGAACAACATCGTTTACTTCGATCTGGATAAATACGACATCCGTTCTGACTTCGCTGCGATGCTGGATGCTCACGCTAACTTCCTGCGTAGCAACCCGTCTTACAAAGTCACCGTAGAAGGTCATGCGGACGAACGTGGTACGCCAGAATACAACATCTCCCTGGGTGAGCGTCGTGCTAACGCCGTTAAAATGTACCTGCAGGGTAAAGGCGTTTCTGCTGACCAGATCTCCATCGTTTCTTACGGTAAAGAAAAACCTGCAGTACTGGGTCATGACGAAGCGGCTTACGCCAAAAACCGTCGTGCCGTACTGGTTTACTAAGAGAATTGCATGAGCAGTAACTTCAGACATCAACTGTTGAGTCTGTCGTTACTGGTTGGAATAGCGGCCCCCTGGGCCGCTTTTGCTCAGGCACCAATCAGTAGTGTCGGCTCAGGCTCGGTAGAAGACCGGGTCACCCAACTTGAGCGTATCTCTAACGCTCACAGCCAGCTTTTAACGCAACTCCAGCAGCAGCTTTCCGATAACCAAAACGATATTGATTCCCTGCGTGGTCAGATCCAGGAAAGTCAGTATCAGCTTAATCAGGTTGTGGAACGTCAGAAGCAAATCCTGCAGCAAATGGATAGCCTGAGCAGCGGCGGTGCAGCAGCACAGCCTGCGACAGGTGACCAGAGCGCTGCTGCCACGACGACGCCTGCTCCGGACGCTTCAGCCTCAACAGGCGCGCCTGTACAGAGCGGTGACGCGAATACGGACTACAACGCGGCCATTGCCCTGGTACAGGACAAATCGCGGCAGGACGACGCTATCGTGGCGTTTCAGAACTTCGTTAAGAAGTACCCTGATTCCACTTACCAGCCAAACGCCAATTACTGGCTGGGACAGTTGAATTACAATAAGGGTAAAAAAGACGATGCGGCGTTTTATTTTGCCTCTGTGGTGAAAAATTACCCGAAATCGCCTAAAGCGCCGGATGCGATGTTTAAAGTCGGCGTAATCATGCAGGACAAAGGCGACACTGCGAAGGCCAAAGCGGTTTATCAGCAGGTGGTTGCAAAATTCCCGGGTACCGAAGGTGCCAAACAGGCGCAAAAACGTCTGAATTCGATGGGATGATTAACGCATGACCAGAAATCGTGTTATTTCTGGTCGTGCAGCATGATTACTAAGCAGTTAAGTGATCTTCATCGAAATTTTTGTTGCGCAGAAATCTTAAACCAGTAATATATGCCGCCGTTGCCACGGGATATCAAACAACGTGAAAGCAGCGCAAAAGTGGGTCGTTAGCTCAGTTGGTAGAGCAGTTGACTTTTAATCAATTGGTCGCAGGTTCGAATCCTGCACGACCCACCACTTAAAGCAGTTCCGGTAGTTCAGAGTGGGTGATTAGCTCAGTTGGTAGAGCATCTCCTTTACACGGAGGGGGTCGGCGGTTCGAGCCCGTCATCACCCACCACTCGGGTCGTTAGCTCAGTTGGTAGAGCAGTTGACTTTTAATCAATTGGTCGCAGGTTCGAATCCTGCACGACCCACCAATTTAATGTCTTACTCAGATATTAAACGTGAAGGATAACGTTGCTTTAGCAACGGCCCGAAGGGCGAGGCGAAGCCGAGTCATCCTGCACGACCCACCAATCTTTTGATTGGTACCGAGTAAAATCTTCGAAGTCAGTACCCGAATGGGTCGTTAGCTCAGTTGGTAGAGCAGTTGACTTTTAATCAATTGGTCGCAGGTTCGAATCCTGCACGACCCACCACTTCGAAGACAAAGCAGTAAATCCCGCAAGGGGTCGTTAGCTCAGTTGGTAGAGCAGTTGACTTTTAATCAATTGGTCGCAGGTTCGAATCCTGCACGACCCACCAATGTAAAAAAGCGCCCTAAAGGCGCTTTTTTGCTTTCTGCGATTTGTACGATTCGAACCTGCAGCAGGTTAGCGCCCCCTCAACGCAAAAAATCGCCTTTTTGCTTTCTGCAATTCCCGAAGAGTTATCCCTGTAGGTCGGGTAAGGCGAAGCCGCCACCCGACAAATGCTGCACGCATCTATTTCCGATGACTTTTCTCTGCACATTCGCTATCTTGTTTAGTATATAAAACACATTGCCGCTCATTTTGCTCTCTCCTGCAAAACAAGGGCAATATTGTTAAGCCAGTAAAACGAGAAGCCATAATGAGCGTGATGTTTGATCCAGAAGCCGCAATCTATCCCTTCCCGCCAAAGCCCGCTCCGCTGAGCCGGGACGAAAAACAGTTTTACCGCGAGAAGATCAAAGGTCTTCTTAAAGCGCGCGACGCGGTGATGGTGGCGCATTACTACACCGACCCGGAAATCCAACAGCTGGCGGAAGAGACGGGCGGCTGTATCTCTGATTCCCTGGAAATGGCACGTTTTGGCGCGAAGCATCCTGCTTCTACGCTGCTGGTGGCTGGCGTGCGTTTTATGGGCGAAACGGCAAAAATCTTAAGCCCTGAAAAAACCATCCTGATGCCCACCCTGAATGCCGAATGCTCCCTCGACCTCGGCTGTCCTGTCGATGCGTTCACTGCCTTCTGCGACGCGCATCCGGACCGGACCGTGGTGGTGTACGCCAATACCTCCGCAGCGGTTAAAGCGCGTGCCGACTGGGTCGTGACCTCAAGCATTGCCGTTGAGCTGATTGAACATCTCGACAGCCTCGGTGAGAAGATCATCTGGGCGCCCGATCGCCATCTTGGACACTATGTTCAGAAACAAACCGGCGCGGATATCCTCTGCTGGCAGGGGGCCTGTATTGTTCATGACGAATTCAAAACACAGGCGCTGATGCGCATGAAGGGCCTCTATCCCGAAGCGGCTATTCTGGTGCATCCGGAGTCGCCACAATCCATTGTGGACCTCGCCGATGCCGTCGGTTCAACCAGCCAGCTGATTAACGCTGCGAAAACCCTGCCGCATAAGCAGCTTATAGTGGCGACCGATCGCGGCATCTTCTACAAAATGCAGCAGGCCGTGCCTGACAAGGAGCTGCTCGAAGCTCCAACCGCCGGGGAAGGAGCGACCTGCCGCAGCTGCGCCCATTGTCCATGGATGGCGATGAACGGCCTGAAGGCCATTGCCGAAGGGCTGGAAAACGGGGGAGCAGCGCATGAAATCCACGTCGACCCCGCGTTGCGTCAGGGCGCGTTAATTCCGCTTAACCGCATGCTGGATTTTGCGGCTACACTACGAACTTAATTCATTACGTCTCGGGGAAAAGATGGATTTTTTTAGCACACAGAACATCCTGGTTCACATACCGATTGGTGCGGGTGGCTATGACCTGTCATGGATTGAAGCCGTTGGCACGCTGGCGGGGCTGCTTTGCATCTGGCTGGCAAGCCTTGAGAAGATTGTTAACTACGCTTTTGGGCTAATAAACGTCACGCTCTTTGCGATTATTTTCTTCCAGATCCAGCTTTATGCCAGCCTGCTTTTACAGCTGTTCTTTTTCGTGGCGAATATTTACGGCTGGTACGCCTGGTCGCGTCAGAACAGCCAACAGGAGGCGGAGCTGCAAATCCGCTGGCTACCCTTGCCAAAAGCGATTGCCTGGCTTGTGGCCTGCGTAGTGGCGATTGGTTTAATGACTATCTATATCAACCCGGTATTCGCCTTCCTGACCCGTGTAGCGGTTTCCGCAATGTCTGGCCTCGGGTTGAACGTCACCATGCCAGCGCTTCAGCCGGATGCCTTCCCGTTCTGGGATTCGTGCATGATGGTCTTGTCGATTTCAGCCATGGTCCTGATGACCCGCAAATATGTTGAAAACTGGCTCCTGTGGGTCATTATCAACGTAATAAGCGTGGTGATCTTTGCGTTGCAGGGTGTCTACGCGATGTCGCTGGAGTATCTGCTCCTGACCTTCATCGCGCTGAACGGCAGCCGGATGTGGATCAAGAGCGCGCGCGAGCGAGGCTCCCGCGCGCTGTCACATTAATGGTGATGATGGTGTGAATGGCCAGGCTGCGCCTCATTCAGGTCGCAGTCTGGTCCGCTACACGGCTGATACTCCATCTGAATGGTGGCGTGCGCGATGTCGTAATGATGCTCCAGAAAGTGCTGAATACGTCCTAGCAAAGCATCATGGTCATGAGGGGGGATCACCTGAACATGCAGCGTCATGATCGGTTTCTCGCCCACCAGCCAGACGTGAACATGGTGAACGTTACGTACTTCGGGTATTGAGCGGCTCAGATTGCGTTTAAGCTCGCCGATGTCCAGCGATGTCGGCGCGCCTTCCAGCAGCTCGTTCACGCTCTCTTTCAACAGTTGCCAGGCGCTGCGCAGGACCAGGCATGACACCAGAACGGAAAGTATCGGGTCGATTGGCGTCCACCCTGTGCCCATGATAATCAGCGCTGCCACGATGGCACCCACAGAGCCAAGCAAATCGCCCAGCACGTGCAGCGCCGCGGCGCGTACGTTAAGGTTCTTTTCGCTGCTGCCCCGATGCAAAATCCAGAATGCCAGAAGATTCGCCAGCAAACCGGCAATCGCGATGACCATCATAGTCGCGCCCGCGACGGGCTGCGGGTGTCTGAAGCGCTGGAACGCCTCCCAGACAATCAGGATGGTAATCACCACCAGCGCAATGGCATTCACAAACGCAGCAAGGGTGGTCAGCCTGAGCCAGCCAAACGTATGGCGCGCGTTGGCAGGGCGGCGGGCAAACTGAACGGCCAGCAGGGCAAAGAGCAGAGCGGCAGCGTCGGTGAGCATATGCCCGGCATCGGCCAGCAGCGCCAGGGAACCGGAAACCAGCCCGCCAATAACTTCAATGACCATAAACGTCGCGGTGACGCCAAAAGCCAGCAGCAGCCGTTTAGCGTTATCGTCACCGGCGGTATGGGAATGGGAGTGCGCCATGGGATCGTTCCTGATACGTTGGGATAAGTAAGCGTCGATTTTTTAATATTTTGCACAAAAAAGAAAGGAGAGCCGAAGCTCTCCTTTCATATTTGCGTTTAATCAATGTTACTGAGTTGTTCCGTCAGTTTTGGTGTTAGCGTCGCTACCCACTTTGTCATTCGGGTCTGGACATTTGCCGTCTTTACACATTGAGTTTTTATGCACTTCATCTTTGGTCATGCCGTCGTGAGACATGGTGCCGTTTTGATGCTGCATGGTACCGTCGGTCGTGCCGGTAGTATTGGTGTTCGTGTTGCCGGTGTTGATATTGCTGTTATCAACGTTGTTAGGGGCGATATTTTGCTTAGCGTCCGGGGCAACCTGGCCTGCCGCGGCGGCTGCGTTTGCATCACCGTTGCTGTCAGATGAGCCCGTCTCGGCCGCAAGGGCGCTGGCGCTAGCCATTGAGAGAGTAGCCGTCAGGAAAAGTGTAGCCAGTTTCGTCATTTTCATGATGTTGCTCCTGTTTTTGGTCGTTATGCTGAATAACATTTCCAACTTGTGCATCACGTTGTGTGGCGAAAGATTCCACTAACCGAACTTATGGCGATATGGAATCGCGTTTAAGCAAACAAATTTAGTTGTTACAGTTAAAAAGTTTAGGTCAGATCTCATTTTTCGCTATTTTGTGGCGTTTTTTTGGCTCATTCCAGGAATTATCTGCCTGAAGTGTAAAAGCCCGTTTACACTTCCCGGTCGACGAGATAGATTGAAAGGATTGCATTCCTTACAAAAGATATGGCAGAGCTGGAAAAGAGATGAACTATCAGAACGACGATTTACGCATTAAAGAGATCAATGAGTTATTACCGCCTGTAGCACTCCTTGAAAAATTCCCCGCTACGGAGAATGCCGCCAACACGGTGTCCCATGCGCGCAAAGCGATCCACAAGATCCTGAAAGGTAATGACGATCGTCTGTTAGTGGTGATTGGTCCGTGCTCTATTCACGATCCAGCAGCCGCCAAAGAGTATGCCGCACGTTTGAAAACTCTGCGTGAAGAGCTTAAGGACGAGCTGGAAATCGTCATGCGCGTCTACTTTGAAAAACCGCGCACCACCGTGGGCTGGAAAGGGCTGATTAACGATCCGCATATGGACAACAGCTTCCAGATTAACGACGGCCTTCGCATTGCCCGTAAGCTGCTGCTGGAGATTAACGACAGCGGTCTGCCCGCTGCCGGCGAATTCCTCGATATGATTACGCCACAATACCTGGCGGACCTGATGAGCTGGGGCGCAATTGGCGCGCGTACCACCGAATCTCAGGTTCACCGCGAGCTGGCCTCTGGCCTCTCTTGCCCGGTTGGGTTTAAAAACGGCACCGACGGCACCATCAAAGTGGCTATCGACGCCATCAACGCAGCGGGTGCGCCACACTGTTTCCTGTCAGTGACCAAATGGGGCCACTCCGCCATCGTGAACACCAGCGGTAACGGTGACTGCCATATTATTCTGCGCGGCGGTAAAGAGCCGAACTACAGTGCAAAACACGTGGCAGAGGTGAAAGCCGGTCTGGAAAAAGCCGGCCTGGCACCGCAGGTAATGATCGATTTCAGCCACGCCAACTCCAGCAAGCAGTTTAAAAAGCAGATGGACGTCGGGGCCGACGTTTGTCAGCAGATTGCCAACGGTGAACACGCGGTGATTGGGGTGATGATTGAGAGCCATCTGGTCGAAGGTAATCAGAACCTGGAAGGCAGCGAGCCGCTGGTTTACGGTAAGAGCGTAACGGATGCCTGCATTGGCTGGGAAGACACCGACGCGCTTCTGCGCCGGCTGGCGAATGCGGTAAAAGCCCGCCGCGGCTGAGCCATTCAGGGCAAATAAAAAAGCGTGGATGGCTCCACGCTTTTTTTATGGCTTGCGAAACTTACTTCGCTTTACCCTGGTTCGCTACGGCCGCCGCTTTTGCCGCGATCTCATCAGCGTTGCCCAGATAGTAGTGTTTAACAGGTTTGAAGTTTTCATCGAATTCATACACCAGCGGTACGCCCGTTGGGATATTCAGTTCGAGGATCTCGTCTTCACCCATATCGTCCAGGTATTTCACCAGCGCACGCAGGGAGTTACCGTGAGCGGCGATGATCACGCGCTCGCCGCTTTTCAGGCGTGGCAGGATGGTTTCGTTCCAGTAAGGCACAACGCGATCGATGGTCAGCGCCAGGCTTTCAGTCTGCGGCAGTTCTGCATCGGTCAGTTTTGCGTAGCGTGGGTCATGGCCCGGGTAGCGCTCGTCATCTTTGCTCAGCTCTGGTGGCGTGACCGCGAAACCGCGACGCCACTGTTTAACCTGCTCGTCACCGTATTTTTCAGCGGTTTCCGCTTTGTTCAAGCCCTGCAGCGCACCGTAGTGACGTTCGTTCAGTTTCCAGGATTTCTCAACCGGCAGCCAGGCCTGATCCAGTTCGTCCAGCACGTTCCACAGGGTATGGATGGCACGTTTCAGCACAGAGGTGTAAGCAAAATCAAAGCTGAAGCCTTCTTCCTTCAGCAGTTTACCAGCTGCTTTTGCTTCGCTTACGCCTTTCTCGGACAGATCAACGTCGTACCAACCGGTGAAGCGGTTTTCGTTGTTCCACTGGCTTTCGCCGTGGCGTACCAGGACCAGCTTAGTTATAGCCATCTCTTACTCCTCATAAGCTTTATTGAATGATAACAATTCTCATTATATTGCTGTGGCCGTGCCAGCAGCAACGCTTAACCCTAACCATAGCGAAAATAGTCTCCGAGTGTAAGATGCTTGTGAATTCTGGGTTATGATTTTGTCTGCGATCGGCGCTATTTTCAGCATTGTGGCGTAAAAAAACCCTCCGTCAGGAGGGTTGAGTATCAGTGCGGGATAAAATGATAAACCGTCACGCTGACGTACTCTTCACCCGGACGCAGCACGCAGTCTGGCTGCGGCCATTCCGGCTGGTTAGGGCTGTCGGGCAAGTATTCACTTTCCAGCGCCACGCCCTGCCAGTTACGGTATTCATCCCCCTCGCGCGCCGCAGTACCGTTGAGGTAATTGCCCGAATAAAACTGCAGGGCCGGAGCGGTGGTGTAGACCGTCATCTGCAGTTTCTCATCGGTTGACCACAGCTGTGCGGCAGGCTGGCGCAGATCGCCTTTCGCCTGGAGCAGGAAGGCGTGGTCGTAGCCATTCACCTTACGCTGGTCGTCATCGCTCAGGAAATCCTGGCCGATGGGCTTAGCCGTGCGGAAATCGAAGCTGTTGCCGCTTACGGCTTTCAGCCCCTGATACGGGATGCCCATCTCATCTACCGGCAGGTATTCATCAGCCAGTATCTGCAGCTTGTGCTGGCGCACGTCGCTGGTGTTGCCATCCAGGTTGAAGTAGGCATGGTTGGTGAGATTCACCGGACAAGGTTGATCCACCGTCGCGCGATACTCAATGGCAATGCGGTTATCGTCGGTCAGGGTAAAGCGTGCCGAGGCAGAGAGCGCGCCCGGGAAACCCTGGTCGCCATCGGGCGAATCCAGCGAAAACAATACTTCCCCGTCGTTCTGCTGGACGATTTTCCAGCGGCGTTTATCGAAGCCTTCCGGCCCACCGTGCAGCTGATTGTCACCCTGGCTTGGCAGGAGGGCATACCCGACGCCGTCGAGTTCGAAGCGGCTCTGCGCAATGCGGTTGGCATAACGGCCCAGCGACGCGCCAAGATAGGCCGTCTGGGTAACATACTGTTCCGGTGATGCGCAGCCGAGCAGGGTTTCGCGCACGCTGCCGTCCGGCATCGGCACGCGGGCGGAGAGCAGGGTAGCGCCCCAGTCCATCAGCGTCACCACCATCCCTGCTTCATTGCGCAGGGTTAACAGGCGATACGGCAGTCCATCCGGTGCGAGGTTTGGCGTCTCTTTTAGCACTGTCCGGCTCCTTGTGAGGCTTTACAGATATAGAACGTCTCTTTGATGCCCGTTTTGGCTTCGTACTGCTTCGCCACGGCGTCCTGGACCACTGGCACCAGGTCTTCAGGGATTAGCGCCACGATACAGCCACCAAAACCGCCACCGGTCATGCGCACGCCACCGTTATCGCCGATAGCCGCTTTAACAATCTCGACCAGGGTGTCGATCTGCGGAACGGTGATTTCAAAATCATCGCGCATGGAGGCGTGAGATTCAGCCATCAGCTCACCCATGCGTTTGAGGTCACCTTTTTCGAGCGCGCAGGCGGCTTCAACGGTACGCGCGTTTTCCGTCAGGACGTGACGCACGCGTTTTGCCACGGTCGGGTCCAACTCGTGCGCCACCTTATTGAACTCGTCGAGTGTGACATCGCGCAGCGCGGGCTGCTGGAAGAAGCGGGCCCCGGTTTCGCACTGCTCGCGGCGGGTGTTGTACTCGCTGCCCACCAGCGTGCGTTTGAAATTACTGTTAATAATCACCACCGCGGCGCCCTTCGGCAGCGGTACGGCTTTGGTGCCGAGAGAGCGGCAGTCAATCAGCAGGGCATGCTCTTTTTTGCCCAGCGCGGAGATAAGCTGATCCATAATGCCGCAGTTACAGCCCACAAACTGGTTTTCTGCTTCCTGGCCGTTCAGGGCAATTTGCGCCCCGTCCAGCGGCAGATGGTAAAGCTGCTGGAACACGGTACCGACCGCCACTTCCAGCGAGGCCGACGAGCTTAAACCCGCCCCTTGCGGAACGTTGCCGCTGATGACTAAATCTGCGCCGCCAAAATTTTTGTTACGCTGTTGCAGATGCTTCACCACACCGCGCACATAGTTCGACCACTGCTGTGTGTCGTGGGTCACGACAGGGGCATCGAGAGAAAACTCGTCGATCTCATTGTCGTAGTCTGCCGCGATCACGCGCACGGTGCGGTCGTCGCGCGTGGCGCAGCTGATCACCGTCTGGTAGTCGATGGCACAGGGCAGAACAAAACCGTCGTTATAATCGGTATGCTCCCCGATAAGGTTCACGCGCCCGGGGGCCTGGATAACGTGGGTGGCAGGGTAGCCAAATTTTTCAGCAAACAGGGACTGTGTTTTATCTTTCAGACTCATTTATTCGACTCCTGATTCGCGGTAGTGGACATCGCTCACGGCACGCAGACGCTCTGCCGCTTGTTCTGCCGTCAGGTCGCGCTGGGTTTCCGCCAGCATTTCGTAGCCCACCATAAATTTACGCACCGTCGCGGAACGCAGCAGCGGCGGATAGAAATGGGCATGCAGCTGCCAGTGTGCATTCTCTTCACCGTTGAACGGTGCCCCGTGCCAGCCCATGGAGTACGGGAAGGAGCACTGGAAGAGATTGTCGTAACGGCTGGTCAGCTTCTTCAGCGCCAGCGCAAGGTCATCGCGCTGGGCATCGCTGAGATCGGTGATGCGCTGAACGTGCGCTTTTGGCAGCAGCAGCGTTTCAAACGGCCACGCCGCCCAGTAGGGCACTACCGCCAGCCAGTGTTCGGTTTCGACCACGGTACGGCTGCCGTCGGCCAGCTCGCGCTGGGTATAGTCCACCAGCATCGGCGAGCCGTTTTCGGCAAAATAGGCTTTTTGCAGGCGATCTTCGCGCTCGGCTTCATTCGGCAGGAAGCTGTTCGCCCAGACCTGGCCGTGCGGATGCGGGTTGGAGCAGCCCATGGCCGCGCCTTTATTTTCAAACACCTGCACCCACGGGTAGGTTTGGCCCAGCTCTGCCGTCTGCGCTTGCCAGGTGCTGACCACCTCTTTAAGTGCCTCAACGCTCAGCTCCGGCAGCGTTTTGCTGTGATCCGGCGAGAAACAGATCACGCGGCTGGTTCCACGGGCGCTTTCGCAGCGCATCAGCGGATCGTGGCTTTCCGGTGCATCCGGCGTGTCGGTCATCAGCGCGGCAAAATCGTTGGTAAAGACGAAGGTGCCTGTATAGTCCGGGTTTTTGTCACCGGTCACGCGCGTATTGCCCGGACAGAGGAAACAGTCCGGATCGTGCTGGGGCAGCGTCTGTTTTGCAGGCGTCTCTTGCGCCCCCTGCCAGGGGCGCTTGGCGCGATGCGGAGAGACCAAAATCCATTGCCCGCTGAGCGGGTTAAAACGACGATGCGGGTGATCGACGGGGTTGAATTGCGTCATGACAAATCCTTAGTCCGGATAGCCTTGCGGGTGGCGTGACTGCCAGTGCCAGGTATCTTGTGCCATTTCATCGAGCGTGCGGGTGACACGCCAGTTAAGCTCTTTATCGGCTTTGGTGGCATCCGCCCAGTAAGCGGGAAGGTCGCCGTCGCGGCGTGGGGCAAAGTGGTAATTCACCGGCTTCCCGCAGGCTTTGCTGAAGGCATTCACCACGTCGAGCACGCTGCTGCCGACCCCGGCACCGAGGTTATAAATATGCACGCCCGCTTTGCCAGCCAGCTGCTGCATGGCCGCCACGTGGCCGTCGGCCAGGTCCATCACGTGGATATAGTCGCGCACGCCGGTACCGTCTTCGGTTGGATAGTCGTTGCCAAAAATGGCCAGCGATTCGCGACGGCCAACGGCAACCTGGGCGATGTACGGCATCAGGTTATTGGGAATACCCTGCGGATCTTCGCCCATATCGCCTGATGGATGCGCGCCGACCGGGTTGAAATAGCGCAGCAACGCAATGCTCCACTCCGGCTGTGCTTTCTGTAAATCAGTCAGGATCTGCTCGACCATCAGCTTGCTTTTGCCATACGGGCTTTGCGGCGTGCCGGTCGGGAAGCTTTCAACGTAAGGGATTTTGGGCTGATCGCCGTAGACGGTCGCGGATGAGCTGAAGATGAAGTTTTTAACGTTCGCCGCGCGCATCGCCGAGATTAACCGCAGCGTGCCGTTGACGTTGTTGTCGTAATACTCCAGCGGTTTTGCCACCGATTCGCCAACCGCTTTCAGGCCAGCGAAGTGGATCACGGTTTCAATCGCGTGATCGTGAAGGATCTCGGTCATCAAGGCTTCGTTGCGGATGTCGCCTTCCACGAAAGTGGGCTGTTTACCGCCAAGACGTTCAATCACAGGCAGCACGCTGCGCTTACTATTGCACAGGTTGTCGAGGATGATGACATCATGACCGTTTTGCAGCAGCTGCACGCAGGTATGACTTCCTATGTAACCGCTACCACCTGTTACCAGAACTCGCATATTTCGCTCCATTGGGCTTATGGTATGAATTAACCATAGCATAACAGAGACGACAAAAGTGTGACATGGGATAAAATAGTGGAATCGCTTACACTGGTTTTCACGCGCCTGTTCGGGGGGCCAGAGGGCATTATAGATCAAAGAGATAGATTTAGTGCTGCAGGTAGTCTGAAAAGAGGAGGGCACCGCCCTCCGGGGTCAGTCGATCTTGCTGAGAAGGTAACGGTAGCACTCGCCGTCTGGCACAAATTCCAGCCGATGGGTGATGCAGGCGGGGGCGTCTTCCGCATGGTGGGAGACAAACAGCAGCTGCGTCTCGCCTTCGCTAATCAGCACATCCACAAAGCGGCGGATCAGCTGGCGGTTGAGCGGGTCCAGCCCCTGCAACGGCTCGTCGAGGATCAGCAGCGTCGGGTGTTTTACCAGCGCGCGAACGATCAGCGCCAGCCGTTGCTGGCCCCACGAGAGGCTGTGAAAAGGGGCATCCGCCACGCGGTTATCCATCCCCAGAATATCCAGCCACTGCTGCGCCAGCTTGTGCTGTTTATCCGACACCGCCTGATAAATGCCGATGGAGTCAAAAAAGCCCGAGAGGATCACGTTGCGCACCGTCGTGCTGACGCGATAATCCAGATGCAGGCTGCTGCTGACGTAGCCAATATGCTTTTTGATATCCCAGATGGTTTCGCCGCTGCCGCGACGGCGGCCAAACAGCGTAAGATCATTACTGTAGCCCTGCGGATGATCGCCGGTAATCAGGCTTAACAGCGTGGATTTCCCCGCGCCGTTAGGGCCGACAATCTGCCAGTGCTCACCGGGGTTTACCGTCCAGCTCAGATGATTAAGGATAGGGCGATCGTCGTACGACACCACTCCGTCGCGCAGTACAATGCGCGGCTGGTGGGGGTCCAAATCGTGGCGCGCCGAAAGGGTATCCGGTTCCGGAAGCGCAATACCGTCCAGTTTCTCGCTGTGGGCCAGCTGAGCAATCAGCGCCTGTTTGAGCAGGGCGGATTTCTCACCGGTTTCGGTCAGGTTACAGTCGGCCAGCACGCCTGCGTTTTGCACAAAGTCCGGGATCTCATCAAAGCGGTTTAGCACCAGCACGAGCGTGTAACCCTGCTGATTGAGCCTCTCCAGCAGGGTCGCCAGCTGGGCGCGGGACTGCACGTCCAGCCCGTCAAACGGCTCGTCGAGGATCAGCAGGTCCGGCTCGCTCATCAGCGCCTGGCACAACAGCGTTTTGCGCGTCTCGCCGGTAGAAAGGTATTTAAAGCGGCGCCCGAGAAGGGCGGTGATGCCAAACTGCTCCGCCAGGTGCCTGCAGCGCGCGTCGTCTTTGACCGCATCCTGAATGATCTCCCCCGTGGTGCGGCCAGTATCTTCTTCTCCGGGGCTAAGCAGATCGGTGTTGTTGCGCTGCCACTCATCGCTGACCAGCTTTTGCAATTGTTCGAACGAGAGGCGCGTCAGGCGGGTAAAGGTACAGCGGCGTTCACCGTTGAGCTGGGTAAGCTCTCCTGCCAGCGCGCGGGCAAGGGCCGATTTTCCGCTGCCGTTTGTGCCGACAAACGCCCAGCTCTCACCGGCACGCAGCGTTAAATCAGGAAGCGACAGCGTTCGGGTATCGCTAAGACGAAACGTGCCTTGCGAAATATGCAATGATGACATGATTTATCCCATTTTTTGCAGCAATATATGTCAGGGATACCCACTGTCGGCACGATTGTCAATGCGCTTAGCATAATGTGGCGATAATCACCCGGTCCGCGTTGAAATATGCGGTGACTTCAGCACCTTCCTCCAGATTTGCCGCGTCGTGCAGGGGGACCGTGGCGCAAAGCATCTGCCCGTCGGGCAACGTCATCAGCACTTCGCACTGCTCCGCGCCGCGTTCAATATGTCTAATGGTGCCCTGCAGTTGGTTATCCGCCTCTTTAGCCTGCTCCGGCTGGCGGGTCATGCTCACCCAGGGGGCTTTGAGTAACACCAGCACCTCTTTGCCTTCTTCCAGCCCCAGGCGCTGGCCGCTTTGCGCGGTGATGGCGGCCTTAAGGCGGGTGGTGCCGTCGGCAAGCAGGATCTCAATATGCTGCTGAACCTGCGAATTATCACGCGCCGTGACCGTGCCGAACCACTGATTGCGGGCGCTGGTTTGCAGCGAAAAGCGCGAAATAGCTCCCAGCAGGCTGTCCAGCGGAACGTTGTCGTCATCGCTCAGCACGTCAAACGCTTTCTGCTGGATTTGGGCCAGCAGATCGTAAAGCTGGATCAGGCGTTGCCCGTAGCGGGTAAGCACCGCGCCGCCACCGCCTTTTCCGCCCGTCGCCCGGTCAACCAGCGTTTGCTCGCTCAGGGTGTTCATCTCGTTGATAGCGTCCCAGGCGCTTTTGTAGCTGATGCCTGCGTTTTTCGCCCCCTGGCTAATTGAACCAGTCTGTTCTATTTGTTTAAGCAGGGCGATGCGTCGCGGATCGGCGAAAAGCTTCTGCTGAAGACGGAGAGTGAGGAGAATTTCGGCCTGCATAACAATGTCCTGGCAAAAAGGGTATTGTGACCCAAATGGCGCAGCGCGCAAAGCGCACCGCACAAAAGGGGATGTTTTTCTTACCGTTCAGGGTAGAATAAAGCGATTCACACAATCTGGAGAAAACCATGTTAGAGTTGTTGAAGAGTCTGGTATTCGCCGTGATCATGGTACCAGTAGTGATGGCTATCATCCTCGGTGCCATCTACGGCCTGGGTGAAGTGTTCAACGTCTTTTCGAACATCGGTCACAGAGACCAGCCTAAAAAGCAGCAATAATTCCCCTCAGAACGCCCGGCCAGCCCGGGCGTTTTGCTCTCAAGTTTTTCCCCTTTCCGCCGATAGTTATTTCTGCAGTAGCCGGGTTTACTCATTAATCGGTACGATTTAACGCTAGGATATCCCTGCGGTTATCGTTATATTTATACGTATATAACGAAATGCACAGGAGCTACAAATGGCAGGTACATGGGTACGCCTTTTCGCAGGGGCAACGCTGACGCTTTCTCTGGCCGGACACGCGCTGGCTGACGAGGGTAAAATCACGGTTTTTGCGGCTGCATCGCTCACCAATGCTATGCAGGATATCGCGACCGCGTATAAAAAAGAGAAAAACGTTGATGTGGTCTCCTCGTTTGCCTCGTCGTCCACGCTTGCCCGCCAGATAGAAGCGGGTGCGCCTGCGGATCTGTTTATCTCCGCCGACCAGAAGTGGATGGATTATGCGGTAGAGAAAAAATCCGTTGATACCGCCACCCGCGAAACGCTGCTGGGTAATAGCCTGGTGGTAGTGGCACCGAAAGACAGCGCGCAGGGCGACATTAACATCAGCAAAGAGACCCCGTGGATACGCCTGCTGAACGGCGGTCGACTGGCCGTTGGCGATCCGGCGCATGTCCCGGCCGGGATTTATGCTAAAGAGGCGCTGCAGAAGCTGGGCGCGTGGGCGTCACTGTCGCCGAAACTGGCCCCGGCTGAAGATGTCCGCGGCGCGCTGGCGCTGGTTGAGCGCAACGAAGCGCCACTGGGCATCGTCTACGGCTCTGATGCCGTCGCCAGCAAAGGGGTAAAAGTCGTTGGCACCTTCCCGGAAGACTCGCACAAGAAAGTAGAATACCCTGTTGCGATTGTTGACGGGCACAAAAATGCGGCGGTAACGGCCTTTTATGATTATCTGAAGGGGCCGGAAGCGTCAGCCATCTTTAAACGTTACGGATTTACGACTCACGAATGATGTTGACCGATCCTGAATGGCAGGCCGTGCTGCTGAGCCTTAAAGTCTCCTCCCTGGCAGTTGTACTGAGTTTACCCTTCGGGATCTTCTTTGCCTGGCTACTGGTTCGCTGCCGGTTCCCAGGCAAAGCCCTGCTCGACAGCGTGCTTCATCTCCCGCTTGTTTTACCGCCCGTGGTCGTTGGCTATTTGCTACTGATCTCGATGGGGCGACGCGGATTTATCGGCGAACGGCTGTACGACTGGTTCGGCCTGACGTTTGCCTTCAGCTGGCGCGGTGCCGTGCTGGCGGCAGCGGTGATGTCATTCCCGCTGATGGTCAGGGCCATTCGCCTGGCGCTGGAAGGCGTTGATATCAAACTGGAACAGGCTGCCCGCACCCTGGGCGCAGGGCGCTGGCGGGTCTTTTTCACCATCACGCTGCCGCTTACCCTGCCGGGCATTATCGTTGGCACCGTGCTGGCCTTCGCGCGATCGCTGGGCGAATTTGGTGCCACCATTACCTTTGTCTCTAACATTCCTGGCGAGACGCGGACCCTCCCGTCGGCGATGTACACCCTCATTCAAACCCCTGGCGGGGAAGGCGCGGCGGCGCGGCTGTGTATTATCGCCATTGTGCTGGCGCTGGCGTCGCTGCTGGTGTCTGAGTGGCTGGCGCGCCTTAGCCGTGAGCGGATGGGGAAATAATTATGCTGGAACTTCATTTTACCCAGACGCTGGGAAGCCACTGCCTCACGCTCAACGAAACGCTGCCCGCGAGCGGCATCACCGCCATTTTTGGCGTGTCGGGCGCCGGGAAAACCTCGCTCATCAATGCCATTAGCGGCCTGACGCGCCCGCAGTCCGGGCGCATCGTGCTGAATAACCGCGTCTTAAATGACGTGGAAAACAAGATTTACCTGGCACCCGAAAAGCGGCGGATCGGCTACGTGTTCCAGGACGCGCGGTTGTTCCCGCACTACAGCGTGCGCGGTAATCTGCGCTACGGCATGGCGAAAAGCATGTCGGGGCAGTTTGATAAGCTGGTGGCGCTGCTGGGGATTGAACCGCTTCTCGACCGGCTGCCGTCGGCGCTTTCAGGCGGGGAGAAACAGCGCGTGGCGATTGGGCGTGCATTGCTGACCGCGCCGGAGCTGCTGCTGCTCGACGAGCCGCTGGCTTCGCTGGACATTCCGCGCAAACGTGAACTGCTGCCGTATCTCCAGCGTCTGGCGCGCGAAATCAATATTCCGATGCTGTACGTCAGCCATTCGCTGGATGAGATCCTGCATCTGGCAGATAACGTGCTGGTGCTGGAAAACGGCAGCGTCAAGGCGTTTGGCAATCTGGAGGCGGTCTGGGGCAGCAGCGTGATGCACCCGTGGCTACCCAAAGAGCAGCAGAGCAGCATTCTCAAGGTCAACGTGCTTGAGCATCATCCGCACTATGCCATGACCGCGCTCGCGCTGGGTGACCAGCATCTTTGGGTCAACAGGATCGATAAACCGTTGCAGTCTGCGCTGCGTATTCGTATTCAGGCCTCGGACGTCTCGTTAGTGCTGCAGCCGCCGCTACAAACCAGCATCCGCAATATTTTGCGTGCGAAGGTGGCAGAGTGTTTAGACGATAACGGGCAGGTCGAGGTGAAGCTCGAGGTGGGCAGCAAGACGCTCTGGGCACGCATCAGTCCGTGGGCCAGGGATGAACTCGGCATCAAACCCGGCCTGTGGCTCTACGCGCAAATCAAGAGCGTCTCGATCACCACCTGATTACAGCAGGTGGGTATAAATATACTGCGCGATGCTGTCGACGGTGTTGTCCCCAATCACCACGTTAGCACGCGCTTTTACCGCGTCATCGGCATTGCCCATTGCCACGCCCGTACCGGCAGCTTCCAGCATGCTGATGTCGTTGTAGTTGTCGCCAAAGGCAATCACGTCCTGCATTGACCCGCCCTGAGATTCGACGTACTGCGTCAGGCGCTTGCCTTTGCTGTTGCCTTTACGCGCAATGTCCACCTGGTCATGCCAGGACCACTCGCACTCCAGCCCCAGGGTCTGCTCTACGCGGCTGGCGAAGGCGTTCAGTTTGCCGGTGTCTTCATCCGTCAGGGCAAATTTCCAGATTGCGTTAACCTCCTGAGCCGCCTGACGCAGAGAAGAGACCTGCGTAAAGACCGGGCGCTGCGCTTCCGGCAGCGACAAAGCCCACTTGCTGGTGCGGATCACGTGGCCGGTTGCGCGCGCGTACATCATGGACTCGTCCACGTACATCAGGCCGTGTACGTCGTGCTCATCCAGCAGGTCAATGAGTTGCAGCGCGCGATCGACAGGAAGCGGATCGGATTCCAGGACCTTTTTTGCCTGATAATCATACAAATAAGTGCCATTACAACAAATTGCAGGTGTATCTAAGCCCAGTGCCTGATAAAAAGGATGGATGGCAACGTGATGTCGACCCGTTACGATCAGGAGTTGATAACCCACTTCCTGCGCGCGCTTGAGCGCGTCGACAGAAGAGGGGAGCAGGGTTTTCTGAGGAGTAAGCAGTGTTCCGTCTAAATCCAGTGCAATCACACGCGAGGTCATTTGTTCTTCCGGGTTAATGTTGAATTTAAGGTCTCAGGGGATGGTACACCGAGAGCAGATCGCTGCAAAATTCCGGACTACAATTCAGCATTCGCCGTTAAAAATAATCACTTTCACGCGCAGTGAGGAAAGGAGTATTCATGAAACAAACCGTTTATACCGCCAGTCCTGAAAGTCAGCAGATCCACGTCTGGAGTTTGAATGCCGAAGGTTCGCTCACGTTGGTGCAGGTTGTTGATGTCCCGGGACAGGTCCAGCCGATGGTGGTCAGCCCGGATAAACGTTTTCTCTACGTTGGCGTGCGCCCGGAGTTTCGCGTGCTGGCGTACCGCATTTCACCAGATGACGGCGCCCTGACCTATACCGCCGAAGCACCGCTGCCGGGAAGCCCTACACACATCTCAACCGATCGCAAAGGCAACTTTATCTTCAGCGGTTCGTATAACGCCGGCTGCGTAAGCGTGACGCGTCTTGAGGACGGCATTCCGGTTGAAACGGTGGACGTGGTGGAAGGGCTCGAAGGTTGCCACTCGGCCAATATCTCGCCGGACAACCGCACCCTGTGGGTGCCTGCGCTGAAGCAGGATCGCATCTGCCTGTTTACCCTGAGCGACGATGGTCACCTGGTGGCGCAAACCCCCGCCGAGGTCACCACCGTTGAGGGTGCGGGCCCGCGTCACATGGTCTTCCACCCGAACCAGCAGTATGCGTATGTGGTGAATGAGCTGAACAGCTCCGTGGACGTGTGGGAACTGAGCGATCCGAACGGCCAGATTGAGTGCGTGCAGACGCTGGATATGATGCCGTCTGACTTCGCCGATACCCGCTGGGCGGCGGACATACACATCACTCCGGACGGACGCCATCTGTATACCTGCGACCGTACCTCAAGCCTGATCACCGTGTTCAGCGTCTCCGAAGACGGCAGCATCCTTTCTCTTGAAGGCTTCCAGCCAACGGAAACCCAGCCGCGCGGCTTTAATGTCGATCACAGCGGTCGGTTCCTGATTGCTGCAGGGCAGAAATCGCACCATATTGCGGTGTATGAAATCAAAGGCGTGCAGGGACTGCTGGAAGAAAAAGGGCGCTATGCCGTCGGCCAGGGGCCAATGTGGGTGGTTGTTAACGCGCACTGACGGGCATAAAACAAAAAACCTCGCAAATGCGAGGTTTTTTTATGTCTGGAATCAGACTTATTGCTTCGGCTCTGCAACCACTTTGCTACCCAAACCGCGGTTGTTGTATTCCCACATGCGGTTGAAGTTTGCGTCGTTCAGGTTGCGCTGCACGTTGCCTTTATCATCCACGGTACCGGTATTGCCGGAGAAGGGACGCTTAGAGATGGCGGCATCGGCCCAGGGTTTCGCCACGTTGAAACCTTCGCCGATCACGCTGTCGCGGATCACGACCTGGCCGTTGGTGGCCGCGTCGACATCCAGAGAGCGGCCCAGCTGTGCCACGCCGTCACCGGAGGCGTTGAAACGACTGTTTACCGCCAGGAAACCGTAGAACAGGTTGGACTGTGTCGCCGGCGCAAATACGTAGCCTTCCTGCTGGGTACGGGAGTTCACCACGCGGAAGTCGGTGTTATCGAAGACCACCGCACCGCGACCGGACACCAGATCCACATCGCCTTCAACGTAGCTATTGGTCACCAGCGTGCGCGTCAGACGGTTATTCTGCAGGGTGTTCTGCACGCCGCTGTTGGTCACGAAGAAGGTGTTCTGACGGCCCAGAATATTCACGTTGTTGATCTGCACCTTGTCGCCATCGCTGCGCAGCGCCACGGCCTGATGGTTGCCCGCATCCACGCTGTCGCCCAGTGTGTTCTGAATGGTCAGGTTTTGCAGCTGCAGACCGTTGTTCTGAGACCAGACAACGGCGGAGCACATCACGCCCACGGTTGCGGTGCGTTTGCTCTGGCAGTTATCAAACATGTACCACGCAGGTTTACCCGGCATGTATTTTCCGGCAGGGTTCACGAGGTGGCGCCAGGTGGTGGTGTCGATTTCAGAATCAATCGCCAGACCAATTTTCACATCAATGGCTTTTTCGCCCAGACCATACAGCGTCACGCTGCCTGGCGCGGCGGGTACGTAAACGGTACCTTCGTATTCACCCGGCATGATCGCGATATACTGACGCGACGCGCTGTGTTTGGTGATCGCCGCATCGACTGCAGCCTGAATGGAGGTGTGCGTCACGCCCTGCGCACCTGCCGGGCCGACCACGAAATCGGGCTGCTTAGGCAGATTAATGGAAGACGGAGTCCAGGGGGCGGCATTCGGATCCATTGCCGTGAAGTAGCGCGCCTGGCTGAAGTTTTTCGCTTCATCAGCAGAGAGGATTGGGCGGGAGGCGGTTCCCGGCGCAACCTGCTCAGAAGGCTGTTGGTCCGGTGGTGTTGAGCTGCATGCGGATAACGTCACGCCAAATGCGAGTGCCAGCGCCAGACGGGAAATCCTGGAAATGTTCAAGGTAAAGCTCCTGGGTATGCAAGTCTTAACGGGATAGACGAAATAGCCTGCTTTTTTATACTAAGTTGAGCGAAACGGGAAGATAAAAACGGTAAAAGTTGCATTTTTCCGCCGGGCGAGGCGGGTAAGTCGTCACAAATAGATAACATTTTCCCCGAAGTCGGTTGACAGTCGCCGCCAGATGAAAATAAATGTCTATACAACCCATGACAAGCGGAAGCCCCATGCAGCAGATTCATCCTGACGATGTGATTTGGCGTAATGCGCGCCTGGCAACAATGGATCCTGACCATCCCGCCCCCTATGGCCTTACCGACAACAGCGCGCTGGTGGTTCGCGAAGACACGCTCCTGGCGGTCATTCCTGATGAGGATGTTCCTGCCGACCACCCTGGCTGTATCGATCTTGAAGGGCGTCTCGTAACGCCCGGCCTGATCGACTGCCACACCCATCTGGTGTTTGGCGGCGACCGCGCGGCGGAGTGGGAGCAGCGCCTGAACGGCGTGGCATACCAGACGATTGCCGCCCAGGGCGGGGGAATAAACGCCACCGTCACGGCCACACGCGGCAACTCGCAGGAAACCTTACTGCAGCTGGCCCAACAGCGCTTGCAGCGTTTGATGCGCGAAGGCGTAACAACTCTTGAAATCAAGTCAGGATATGGACTCAACGCCGACGCCGAAGAGAAGATGCTGCGGGTGGCGCGCCAGCTTGCCCGTGACAATCCGGTTGAGATCGGGTCGACGCTGCTGGCCGCCCACGCGGTGCCGGCGGAGTTTCGCGGCGATCCGGACGCTTACCTGACGCTGGTCTGCGAGCACATCATGCCCGACCTGTGGCAAAAAGGGCTGTTCGAAGCGGTTGATGTGTTCTGTGAGAACGTCGGGTTTACGCCCGCGCAGACCGAGCGCCTGTTTCAGGCGGCCACGGCGCTGGGCATTCCGGTGAAAGGGCATGTCGAGCAGCTCTCGAACCTGGGGGGCGCGGCGCTGGTCAGCCGCTATCACGGGCTCTCCGCCGATCATATTGAGTATCTGGATGAAGAGGGTGTGCAGGCGATGGCGCACAGCGGCACGGTGGCGGTGCTTCTGCCCGGTGCATTCTATTTTCTCCAGGAGCGCCAGCGCCCGCCGGTTGAACAGCTGCGACAGCAGGGCGTCCCGATGGCCGTCGCGACAGATTACAACCCCGGCACCAGCCCCTTTGCCAGCCTGCATCTGGCGATGAATATGGCCTGCGTTCAGTTTTGCCTGACCCCGGAAGAAGCCTGGGCCGGTGTCACCCGTCATGCGGCGCGGGCGCTTGGGCGCGGAGAAACCCACGGGCAGCTTAAAGCCGGTTACGTGGCCGATTTCATCATCTGGGACGCGCGGCATCCGGTGGAGATGGTGTACGAACCGGGGCGCAACCCGCTGTATCAACGCGTATTTCGGGGGAAAGCATCATGACGCTGTGGCAGCCCGCACAAGGGCAGGTCTGGCAGGGGCGCGACGACAGCGCCGAGGCCAGCAACGCAAAACGTATTTTCCAGACCATCGATCTGAGTGAGCCGTTTACGCCGCAGGCGTCAGGTATCGCGTTGATTGGCTTTGAATGCGATGAGGGTGTCAAACGCAACCGCGGCAGGCCCGGGGCGGCGCAGGCTCCTGATGTGCTGCGTGCGGCGCTGGCCAATATGGCCAGCCATGCCGGGCATGAACGCCTTGCGGATGCGGGCAACCTTCAGGTTGAAGGCGAGGCGCTTGAAGCCGCTCAGCGGACGTTAAGCGATGTGGTAACCTTATGCCAGCAATCCGGCATGCGCACGCTGGTGTTCGGCGGTGGACACGAAACCGCGTGGGCGCACGGGCGCGGCGTGCTGGATGCGTTCCCGGACGAGCGCGTGGCGATCGTCAATCTGGACGCGCATCTTGACCTGCGCAACGCCGAGCGCGCCACCTCCGGCACGCCGTTTCGACAGCTTGCAGGCTACTGCGCCGCGCAGTCGCGGGAATTTCAGTACGCCTGTCTGGGGGTAAGCCGTGCGGCAAACACCCAGGCGCTGTGGGATGAGGCGGAACGGCTCAAGGTCACGCTGGTGGAAGATCTCTGTTTTCAGCGCGATGCGTTATCCTCGCTGGAAAAGGTGCTGGCTCAGGCCGATCGGGTCTATCTCACGATTGATCTGGACGTGCTGCCTGCCGCCGAAATGCCCGCCGTCTCGGCGCCCGCGGCGTTAGGGGTCTCCGCGCGGGATCTGATGCCCGTCATCGAACGGATCTGCCGCAGCGGAAAACTGGCGGCGGCGGACCTGGTTGAATTTAACCCGCACTACGATCGTGATGGGCAGGGCGCGCGGCTTGCCGCCCGACTGGCCTGGCAAATTGCTCACTGGTGGGCATAACACTATAAGGAATCACCATGTTTTCACGCTCATCGCAAGAACCACCCAGCCCTCCTGCCCCGTTTTATGAAAAGGTGAAGCAGGCGATCAGCGAAAAAATCGCCACGGGGGTGTGGCAGCCGCACGACCGCATTCCGTCCGAGGCCGAGCTGGTGGCGCAGTTTGGCTTTAGCCGGATGACCATCAACCGGGCGCTACGCGAGCTTACCGACGAAGGGCTGCTGGTGCGTCTGCAGGGAGTCGGTACCTTTGTCGCCGAACCCAAAGGGCAGTCCGCCCTGTTTGAAATCCGCAGCATTGCGGACGAAATCGCCGCGCGTAACCACCAGCACCGCTGCGACGTGCTGGTACTGGAAGCGACACAGGCCAGCGCGGAGCAGGCCGTGGAGCTGAACGTTAAGGAAGGTTCGCGGATTTTTCACTCGGTGATGGTGCATTACGAAAATGACGTTCCGGTGCAAATCGAGGACCGCTGCGTCAACGCCGAGCGCGTGCCGGAGTACCTGGAGCAGGATTACACCCAAACCACGCCGCATGCCTATCTGTCACGCGTGGCGCCCTTAACCGAGGGAGAGCACATCGTCGAGGCCGTTCGCGCCACGCCGCAAGAGTGCGAGCTGCTGCGGATTAAAGAGCAGGATCCGTGCCTGCTTATCCGGCGTCGCACCTGGTCCTCCTCGCAGATTGTGTCCCAGGCGAAGCTGCTGTTCCCGGGAAATCGCTATCGGCTGCAGGGCCACTTTATGTCATAAGCAAAAAGCGTGATAGCTAACGCAATATAACAAAATTGTATCTTTTTTGTTAAATCCAGCCTTGTGTGAACTTGTCTATACAAGTATATCTGAATACATCATTTGTCCTGTATGAGGAGCACACAATGTCGTCAGATAAATATCGCCAGCAGGATGTCCGCGCCCCGCGCGGCACCACGCTAACTGCCAAAAGCTGGCTCACCGAAGCCCCGCTGCGCATGTTGATGAATAACCTCGATCCCGAGGTGGCGGAAAATCCCCACGAGCTGGTGGTGTATGGCGGTATTGGCCGCGCCGCGCGTAACTGGGAATGCTATGACGCCATTGTGAATTCCCTGACCCATCTGGAAAGCGACGAAACCCTGCTGGTGCAGTCCGGCAAGCCGGTTGGCGTCTTTAAAACCCATAAAAACGCGCCGCGCGTGCTGATCGCCAACTCCAACCTGGTACCGCACTGGGCCAACTGGGAGCACTTTAACGAGCTGGACGCCAGAGGGCTGGCAATGTACGGCCAGATGACGGCGGGAAGCTGGATCTACATCGGCAGCCAGGGAATTGTGCAGGGCACCTACGAAACCTTCGTTGAAGCCGGTCGCCAGCACTATAACGGTTCCCTGAAGGGCCGCTGGGTTCTGACCGCCGGGCTGGGCGGCATGGGCGGCGCGCAGCCGCTGGCTGCAACCCTCGCTGGCGCATGCTCGCTCAATATTGAATGCCAGCAGAGCCGTATCGATTTCCGTCTGCGCACCCGCTACGTGGACGAGCAGGCGAACGATCTGGATGACGCGCTGGCACGTATCCAGAAATATACCGCCGAGGGCAAAGCGGTTTCGATTGCCTTGTGCGCTAATGCGGCGGATATCCTCCCTGAACTGGTGGCGCGCGGTGTGCGTCCCGATCTGGTCACCGACCAGACCAGCGCGCACGATCCGCTGCACGGCTATCTGCCGAAAGGCTGGTGCTGGGAAGAGTATCAGCAGAAAGCTGAATCCGACCCGGAAGGCACGGCGCTGGCCGCCAAACGCTCGATGGCTGAACACGTCTCTGCCATGCTCGCGTTCAGTGAGCGCGGTATCCCGACCTTCGACTACGGCAACAACATCCGCCAGATGGCTAAAGAGATGGGCGTGGCAAACGCCTTTGACTTCCCGGGCTTTGTCCCTGCCTATATCCGCCCACTGTTCTGTCGCGGCATCGGGCCGTTCCGCTGGGTGGCACTCTCCGGGGACCCGGAAGACATCTATAAAACCGATGCCAAAGTGAAAGCGATCGTGGCCGACGATGAGCATCTGCATCGCTGGCTGGACATGGCGCGCGAGCGTATCAACTTCCAGGGCCTGCCGGCGCGCATCTGCTGGGTGGGGCTGGAATGGCGGCAAAAACTCGGTCTGGCGTTCAATGAAATGGTGCGCAGTGGGGAAGTCTCCGCGCCGATTGTCATTGGTCGTGACCATCTGGATTCTGGCTCTGTTGCCAGCCCAAACCGGGAAACCGAAGCCATGCGCGACGGGTCTGATGCGGTCTCCGACTGGCCGCTGCTCAACGCCTTACTGAATACCGCCAGCGGCGCCACCTGGGTCTCTTTACACCACGGCGGCGGCGTGGGGATGGGCTTCTCCCAGCACTCGGGCATGGTCATCGTCTGTGACGGAACGGATGAAGCCGCCGCGCGTATCGCACGCGTCCTGCACAACGACCCGGCAACCGGCGTGATGCGTCATGCGGATGCGGGTTACGAGATTGCGATTGACTGTGCCAGAGAGCAGGGGCTCAACCTGCCGATGGTCCCTGCCACACAAGGAAAGCATCAATGAACGCCTTAACACTCACTCCCGGCTCGCTGACGCTGAAGCAGCTGCGTCACGTCTGGCGTCAACCGGTGACCCTTTCGCTTGATGAAAATGCCCACGCGGCAATTAACGACAGCGTGGCCTGCGTCGAGGCCATTGTGGCCGAAGGGCGCACCGCCTACGGTATCAATACCGGTTTTGGCCTGCTGGCCCAGACCCGTATCGCAACGCATGACCTTGAAAATTTACAGCGCTCGCTGGTGCTTTCCCATGCGGCAGGCGTCGGCCAGCCGCTGGACGATAATATTGTCCGCCTGATGATGGTGCTCAAAATCAACAGCCTGGCACGCGGGTTTTCCGGCATTCGTCTGAGCGTGATCCAGGCCCTGATGGCGCTGGTGAATGCCAATGTTTATCCGTGGATCCCGGCGAAAGGCTCGGTTGGCGCCTCCGGCGATCTCGCCCCGCTGGCGCATATGTCGCTGCTGCTGCTGGGCGAAGGGAAGGCGCGCTGGCAGGGGGAGTGGCTTCCCGCCAAAGAGGCGCTGCAAAAAGCCGGATTAACGCCGATTACGCTGGCGGCCAAAGAGGGGCTGGCGCTGCTCAACGGCACGCAGGCCTCCACGGCCTTTGCGCTGCGCGGCCTGTTTGAAGCGGAAGACCTGTTCGCCTCTGCGGTGGTCTGCGGCGCGCTGACCACCGAAGCGGTGCTCGGCTCTCGTCGTCCGTTTGATGCGCGTATTCATGACGTGCGCGGACAGCGCGGGCAGATTGATACGGCGGCGATGTACCGCCATCTGCTGACCGACTCCAGCGACATCGCGGAATCTCACCACAACTGCGACAAGGTGCAAGACCCGTACTCGCTGCGCTGCCAGCCGCAGGTGATGGGCGCCTGCCTGACGCAGCTGCGCCAGGCGGCAGAGGTGCTGCTGGTCGAAGCCAACGCCGTGTCGGATAACCCGCTGGTGTTTGCCGAAGAAAATGAGGTGATTTCCGGCGGCAACTTCCATGCCGAACCCGTGGCGATGGCGGCGGATAATATTGCGCTGGCGATTGCCGAAATCGGTGCCCTCTCCGAACGGCGTGTTGCGCTGATGATGGACAAACACATGTCCCAGCTGCCGCCGTTCCTGGTGCGTAACGGCGGGGTAAACTCGGGCTTTATGATCGCCCAGGTCACCGCCGCGGCGCTGGCAAGCGAGAATAAAGCGCTGTCGCATCCACACAGCGTGGACAGCCTGCCAACATCAGCCAATCAGGAAGACCATGTTTCGATGGCCCCCGCCGCCGGACGCCGCCTGTGGGAGATGGCGTCCAACACCCGCGGCGTGCTGGCGGTTGAGTGGCTGGCGGCATGTCAGGGGATCGATCTGCGCGAAGGGCTGAAATCCAGCCCGCTGCTGGAGCAGGCGCGGCACGAATTACGCGAGCATGTCACGCATTACGACGACGATCGCTTCTTTGCGCCGGACATTGATAAGGCGATGGCGCTGCTGGAAGAGGGCAGGCTGGTGGGGTTGGTGCCTTCGGTGTTGTGATTATTTGCCCGGTGGCGCTGCGCTTACCGGGCCTACATCTGTGCCACGTAGGCCGGGTAAGGCGTAGCCGCCACCCGGTTTTTTTACGAATACATCGCCGTGATCGACGCACTGCCCAGCGTATGGAAATGCACGTTAAAGCCCACCATCGCACCGCTCGCACCTTCATCCACCTCAATGCGATCCACGTCGAGGGCATGCACCGTAAAGATGTAGCGATGCGTCTCCCCTTTTGGCGGAGCCGCGCCGCCGTAACCCGCTTTGCCAAAGTCGGTACGCGTCTGAATAGCGCCCTCTGGCAGGGCGACCAGATCAGAGCCGGAACCTTGCGGCAGCACGCGGGTTTCTGCAGGCAGGTTAGCCACAATCCAGTGCCACCAGCCGGAGCCGGTTGGGGCGTCCGGGTCGTAGCAGGTGACGACAAAGCTTTTGGTTCCCGCAGGCACATCATCCCAGGCCAGATGCGGGGAGATATTATCCCCCTGATAGCCCATGCCGTTGAAAACGTGACGTTCCGGCAGTTTCTCGCCGTCGCGCAAATCTTTACTGATGATTTTCATACGGTTTACCCTCGTTAATCGCTCGTTCACGAAGTGTAACCCATAGGGTTAAATCGTGAAATGCGTGGGAATGTTAACAGCGGTAACGACCGCGGCAGTTAATTTACGTAGCTGATCCTGGGTAATGATATACGGCGGCATCAGGTAGATCAGCTTGCCGAACGGTCGTACCCAGACGCCGTGCTCAACGAAGAAGCGCTGGAGCGCCGCCATGTTCACCGGGTGCGTGGTCTCAATCACGCCAATCGCCCCGATCACCCGCACGTCGGCGACAAACTCCGAATCCGAAGCGATGCGCAGTTCCTGCTTAAGCTGCGCCTCGATTGCCGCCACCTGCGTTTGCCACTCGCCGCTCTCCAGCATCGCGAGGCTTTCGCTTGCCACCGCACAGGCCAGTGGATTGCCCATAAACGTGGGGCCGTGCATAAAGCATCCCGCTTCGCCATCGCTGATGGTGTCCGCGACGTGGCGGGTGGCAAGCGTCGCGGACAGCGTCATGGTCCCGCCGGTTAAGGCTTTGCCCAGGCACAGAATGTCCGGCGTGATCCCCGCGTGGTCACAGGCGAACAGTTTGCCGGTGCGACCAAAGCCGGTGGCAATTTCATCCGCGATCAGCAGAATGCCCTCGCGATCGCACATCTTACGAATGCGCTTGAGCCACTCCGGGTGATAGATGCGCATTCCGCCCGCGCCCTGCACAATCGGCTCCAGAATAACCGCGGCGATCTCATGGCGGTGCGCTGCCATCAGACGCGCAAAACCCACCATGTCCGCCTCGTCCCACTCGCCGTCGAAACGGCTTTGCGGCGCGGGGGCAAACAGGTTTTCCGGCAGGTAGCCCTTCCACAGGCTGTGCATGGAGTTATCCGGATCGCAGACCGACATCGCCCCAAAGGTATCGCCGTGATAGCCGTTACGGAAGGTCAGGAAGCGCTGGCGCGGTTCGCCCTTCGCATGCCAGTACTGCAACGCCATCTTCATCGCCACTTCTACGGACACGGAGCCAGTATCGGCGAGGAAAACGCACTCCAGCGCGTCGGGGGTCATCGCCACCAGACGACGGCAGACATCCACCGCCGGCTGATGGGTAATGCCGCCAAACATGACGTGCGACATGCGGTCAATCTGCGTTTTCATCGCCGCGTTCAGGCGCGGATGGTTATATCCATGGATCGTCGCCCACCAGGAGGACATACCGTCGACCAGCACGTCGCCGCTGGCGAGATGCAGCTCGCATCCGTGAGCAGACGCAACCGGGTAAACGGGCAGGGGGCGGGTCGTGGAGGTGTAAGGGTGCCAGATATGCTGCTTGTCGAAGTCGAGATCGTCCTGGGTCATAATTGACTTGTAAACCATTTTGAAAAGAATTAGGTTTACAAGTATAAACCGAACCGACAATTAACAAAACCCTTTGGAGACGCTAAATGGCTCACCATCCACGCTGGACGATGTCGCAAGTCACTGAGTTATTCAACAAACCTTTCCTGGAGCTGATGTTCGAAGCGCAGCAGATACACCGTCAACACTTCGACCCACGCCATGTGCAGGTCAGCACGCTGCTGTCGATCAAGACCGGCGCATGCCCGGAAGACTGCAAATATTGCCCGCAGAGCGCCCGCTACAAAACCGGTCTCGAAACCGAGCGCCTGATGGAGGTAGAGCAGGTGCTCGACTCGGCGCGTAAGGCCAAAAATGCAGGCTCCACCCGCTTCTGCATGGGCGCGGCATGGAAGAACCCGCACGACCGCGATATGCCCTATCTTGAGCAGATGGTGAAAGGGGTGAAGGAGATGGGGCTGGAAGCCTGTATGACGCTGGGCACGCTGAACGACGAGCAGGCACAGCGCCTGTCTGCGGCCGGGCTGGACTACTACAACCACAACCTCGACACCTCGCCGGAGTTTTACGGCAACATCATCACCACGCGCACCTATCAGGAGCGACTGGATACCCTGGACAAGGTGCGTGATGCAGGCATCAAAGTGTGCTCGGGCGGGATCGTGGGGCTGGGGGAGACGGTGAAAGATCGTGCCGGCCTGCTGCTCCAGCTTGCTAACCTGCCGACACCGCCGGAAAGCGTGCCGATCAACATGCTGGTGAAGGTGAAAGGGACGCCGCTGGCGGATAACGACGACGTGGACGCCTTTGATTTTATTCGCACCATCGCCGTTGCGCGCATCATGATGCCGACCTCGTACGTGCGCCTCTCGGCGGGACGCGAGCAGATGAACGAGCAGACGCAGGCGATGTGCTTTATGGCCGGTGCCAACTCCATTTTCTACGGCTGCAAGCTGCTGACCACGCCAAACCCGGAAGAGGACAAAGACGTCCAGCTGTTCCGCAAGCTCGGCCTGAGATCGCATCAGACCGAGGTGCTGAAGGGAGATAACGAACAGCAGCAGATGCTGGAGCGGCAGATTTTCAACGCCGACACGGAACAGTTTTACAACGCGGCCTCAGTATGACCTGGCAGGCACGTATCCAGTCCGCGCTCGACGAGCGTCGGGCGGCGGAGGCGTTGCGCGTGCGCTGCGTGGTGGAGAACGGCGCAGGCCGTTTTCTCACGCGTGATAACCAACGCTTTTGCAATTTTTCCAGCAATGATTATCTCGGCCTCAGCCAGCACCCACACGTTATCCGTGCGTGGCAACGCGGGGCGGAGCGATACGGTGTGGGCAGCGGCGGTTCGGGCCACGTCAGCGGCTACACCACGGCGCATCAGACTCTGGAAGCGGAGCTGGCCGACTGGCTGGGCTACCCGCGTGCGCTGCTGTTTATCTCTGGCTTTGCCGCGAATCAGGCAGTGATTGCGGCAATGACGGGCAAAGAGGACCGGATTGTCGCCGACCGCCTAAGCCACGCCTCGCTGCTGGAGGCGGCGGGGTTAAGCCCGGCGCAGCTGCGACGCTTTACGCATAACGACGTCGGGCACCTCCACGCCCTGCTTCAGAAACCCTGCGCCGGCCAGCAGCTGGTGGTCACGGAAGGGGTGTTTAGCATGGACGGTGACAGCGCACCGCTGCGCGCCCTGCATGACGCGGCCCGGAAGCATAACGCCTGGCTACTGGTCGACGATGCCCACGGCATCGCGGTAATGGGCGATGAGGGGCGCGGAAGCGCAGATCAACAGCGCGTCAGGCCGGAACTGCTGATCGTGACGTTTGGCAAAGGCTTCGGCGTGAGCGGGGCGGCGGTGCTGTGCAGCGATCCGGTGGCGGATTATCTCTTACAGTTTGCCCGGCACCTGATCTACAGCACCAGCATGCCTCCGGCACAGGCTGTAGCGTTATCGGCATCGCTGTCGGTGATCCGGTGCGCGGAAGGGGCGGAGCGCAGGCAGCGTCTGGCTGAACATATTGCGCGTTTTCGCCGGGGTTTAGGCTCGCTTCCCTACAGGATAGCCGAGTCTCAAAGCGCCATTCAGCCGGTGATCGTGGGGGAAAACAGCCGGGCTCTGAGCCTGGCGCAGACGCTGCGCGATCGCGGAATGTGGGTCACCGCCATTCGGCCTCCCACCGTTCCGCCGGGCACCGCGCGGTTGCGCTTAACCCTCACGGCGGCCCACGAGTCGCAGGATATCGACGCACTGCTGGAGGCGCTCGATGACGCCAGTCAATAAGCAGGCCATCGCCGCCGCGTTTGGCCGGGCGGCGCAAAGCTACTCGCAGCACGATGAACTGCAGCGCCAGAGCGCACAAGGGCTGCTGGCCGCGCTGGGAGGCGGTCAATTTGCGCAGGTCCTGGATGCGGGATGCGGGCCGGGCGCGAACAGCCGCTACTGGCGGCAGGCGGGAAGCACGGTGACAGCGCTCGATCTTTCGGAGCAGATGCTCAACGAGGCGCGCCAGCAGCAGTCGGCTGACCGCTATCTGGTTGCCGATATTGAAGCCATCGCGCTGCCTGACGGGCAATTCGACCTGGTCTGGAGCCATCTGGCGGTGCAGTGGTGTAGCAGCCTGCCGCACGCGCTGGGGGAGCTTTATCGCGTGGCGAAACCAGGCGGCAAGGTGGCGTTTACCACCCTGCTCGACAGTTCTCTGCCGGAGCTTAATCAGGCCTGGAAAGCCGTGGACGATCGTCCGCACGCGAACCGCTTCCTGTCGCACGACGAGGTGCTGAGGGCGCTGGCAGGCTGGCGTTACCGAAGCAGGGTACAAACGGTCACGCTGGACTTCCGCGATGCCCTCAGCGCCATGCGCTCACTCAAGGGCATTGGCGCAACGCACCTGCACGCCGGGCGCGAGCAAAAACCGCTCACGCGCGGTCAGTTGCAGCGTCTGGGGCTGGCGTGGCCGCAGCAGCGGGGCGCGTTTCCGCTCTCTTATCAACTTTTTCATGGGATTATCGAACGTGACTGAACGCTATTTTGTGACCGGTACGGATACGGAAGTGGGCAAAACGGTTGCCAGCGCGGCACTGCTGCAGGCTGCCCGTCGGCTGGGGAAAAAGACCGCGGGGTTTAAGCCCGTGGCCTCTGGCAGCGAGATGACGCCGGAAGGCCTGCGTAACACCGACGCGCTGGCACTCCAGCGTAACAGCAGTATCGACCTGGCCTATGCGGCGGTGAATCCCTATACCTTCGCGGAGCCAACCTCACCGCACATCATCAGCGCGGACGAGGGGCGTCCGATTGCGTTTGACGTACTTTCGGCCGGGCTGCGTACCCTGGAAGAACAGGCGGACTGGGTGCTGGTGGAAGGGGCGGGCGGCTGGTTTACGCCACTCTCAGAGCAGCATACCTTTGCCGACTGGGTTGAGGCAGAGAGGCTGCCGGTAATTCTGGTGGTCGGCGTTAAGCTTGGCTGTATCAACCACGCGGTGTTGACCGCGCAGGCCGTGCAGCAGTCAGGCCTGCGTCTGGCTGGCTGGATCGCGAACGATGTGGTCGCACCGGGCAAACGTCATCCGGAGTATCTGGCGACGCTTAAGCGAATGCTGCCCGCGCCGTTTCTGGGGGAGATCCCGTGGCTCAGCGGCAACGCAGAAAATGCTGAAACCGGGAAATACCTTGACCTCAGCGCATTGCAGAAATGTGATTAAGATCTCGCCAGTCCATAAGGATAAACCTCGCGCTTGCGCGTCAAAAAAGGGTGATAAAATTTTTTTGCTGCCGCTTCGTGGGAAAAACCGGGACGTTGCCGAGCGGCAGTCTGTATGGGCTGCACGCAGTTATCCACTATTCCTGTGGATAACCTTGTGTATGAGAGTTAGAAAACACGCGATAAGCGAGAGAATACGCGGCTTAAGCCTGAATTGATGCGAAACGCGGCTTTCGGAAATATCCTCTGTTAATCAACTTGTTAGATAAAAGCAATTGCCGTCACTAAACTGTCATCCACTGCCATAAAACTTTCATTACGTAGCTTGACAAATGTTAAAAAAGGAAAATTTTTGGGGATAACCGCGAACGCTGGTGTTTTATCTCGTCCCTGTCGATATTTCGACCGGGTTTACGCTCATCATCCGGCTGCTATGCTAAATATCCTGACATGCTACTGGTTTTTCATCCAGTGTTTTTTACTGGCAATCCTGGCAACAAGGAGTAAAATTACACGTCTGCCGCTAAATCCGTCATCAGGTCGTTGCCATGAGTAAACCGTTCAAATTGAATTCCGCTTTCCGTCCATCGGGGGATCAGCCTGAGGCGATTCGCCGCCTGGAAGAGGGGCTGGAAGATGGGCTTGCACACCAGACGCTGCTGGGGGTGACCGGCTCGGGTAAAACCTTTACCGTCGCCAACGTGATTGCCGACCTGCAGCGCCCAACCATGGTGCTGGCACCCAACAAAACCCTCGCGGCACAGCTTTACGGCGAGATGAAAGAGTTCTTCCCGGAAAACGCGGTGGAGTATTTCGTCTCTTACTACGATTACTACCAGCCGGAAGCCTACGTTCCCAGCTCTGACACCTTTATCGAAAAAGATGCCTCGGTGAACGAACACATCGAACAGATGCGTCTGTCGGCCACCAAAGCGCTGCTTGAGCGGCGTGATGTGGTGGTGGTCGCGTCGGTCTCGGCCATCTACGGCCTGGGCGACCCGGATCTGTACCTGAAGATGATGCTTCACCTCACGGTGGGGATGATTATCGACCAGCGTGCGATCCTGCGCCGGCTGGCAGAGCTGCAGTACACCCGCAACGACCAGGCTTTCCAGCGCGGCACGTTCCGCGTGCGCGGCGAGGTAATTGATATCTTCCCGGCGGAATCGGACGACATGGCCCTGCGCGTGGAGCTGTTCGACGAAGAGGTTGAGCGGCTGTCGCTGTTCGACCCGCTGACGGGGCACATTGAATCAGTGATCCAACGCTTTACCGTCTACCCTAAAACGCACTACGTCACGCCGCGCGAGCGTATCGTGCAGGCGATGGAAGATATCAAGGCCGAACTGGCAGACCGGCGCAAGGTGCTGCTGGCGAACAACAAGCTGCTCGAAGAGCAGCGTTTAAGCCAGCGAACCCAGTTTGACCTGGAGATGATGAACGAGCTGGGCTACTGCTCCGGCATCGAAAACTACTCGCGCTACCTCTCCGGGCGCGGGCCGGGCGAAGCGCCGCCGACGCTGTTTGACTACCTTCCTGCGGATGGCCTGCTGGTGATCGACGAATCCCACGTCACCATCCCGCAAATCGGCGGGATGTATCGCGGCGACCGCGCGCGTAAAGAGACGCTGGTGGAGTATGGCTTCCGCCTACCGTCGGCGCTGGATAACCGCCCGATGAAGTTTGAAGAGTTTGAGGCCCTCGCGCCGCAAACCATCTACGTGTCGGCAACGCCGGGCAACTACGAGCTGGAAAAATCCGGCGAGGACGTGGTTGATCAGGTGGTGCGTCCGACCGGGCTGCTCGACCCGATTATCGAAGTGCGTCCTGTCGCCACCCAGGTGGACGATCTGCTCTCGGAGATCCGTCTCCGCTCCGCTATTAACGAGCGCGTACTGGTCACCACGCTGACCAAACGTATGGCCGAAGACCTGACCGAATATCTGGAAGAGCACGGCGAGAAGGTGCGGTATCTGCACTCGGACATCGATACCGTTGAGCGTATGGAGATCATCCGCGACCTGCGCCTTGGCGAGTTTGACGTGCTGGTGGGGATCAACCTTCTGCGAGAAGGCCTGGACATGCCGGAGGTGTCGCTGGTTGCGATACTTGACGCCGACAAAGAGGGCTTCCTGCGTTCTGAACGTTCACTCATTCAGACCATTGGCCGTGCCGCCCGTAACGTCAACGGTAAGGCCATTCTGTACGGCGATAAGATCACCCCGTCAATGGCGAAAGCGATTGGCGAAACGGAACGTCGCCGCGAGAAGCAGCAGCGCTACAACGAAGAGCACGGCATCACGCCTCAGGGTCTGAACAAGAAAGTGGTGGATATTCTGGCGCTGGGTCAGAACATTGCGAAGACCAAAACCAAAGGGCGCGGGAAAGCCCGTCCAGTGGTGGAGGAGGATACCGTCGCGCTGACGCCGAAAGCGTTGCAGCAGAAGATCCACGAGCTGGAAGGGCAGATGATGCAGCACGCGCAGAATCTGGAGTTCGAGGAGGCCGCGCAAATCCGCGACCAGCTGCATCAGCTGAGGGATCTGTTCATCGCGGCATCGTAAGTGGTTTTTGCCCGGTGGCGCTGCGCTTACCGGGCCTACTTTTTTCCCCCTCTCCCTGTGGGTGAGGGCATCAGGCCGCAAAAACGTACCTAACCTAACGCCTGAATCGCCTTCTCCAGCGCGTCACGCAACAGGTGGCGGTCGTGGCGATATTTGATATCGCTCGCCTCCAGCGGCTCCTGCACCACCACGCGATCGCCAATGCCGGAGATATCCACTTTTGGTCCCACCACCACGCCGTCGATGATTTTCTTGCCGACGTACTGCTCCATCAGATCCAGTTTGTCCCCCAGCGACAGGCTCGCAGCCGCCGGACTGAGTTCGCGGCCTAAGTTACCGATATACACCATCGGTGCGGGCGTTCTGCGCAGCGCCTGGGCCAGCTCCTTCACCAGTAACAGCGGCATCAGGCTGGTGTAAAAACTGCCGGGGCCAATCAGGATAAGATCCGCTTCGCCAATCGCCTCGACGGCTTCCCGCGTGGCTGGCACGCTGGGGTAGGTCATGAGCTCTTTTGGCGGCAGCAGAAGCTGGTCGATATTCACTTCGCCATACACTTCATGTCCTTCGGCATCGATCGCCATTAAATCGACCGGTTGCTCTGACATGGGGATCAGAAACGCATCCACTTTCAGCAGATTACGAATCAAATTGATCGCTTCGAGAGGGCGCACGCTCAGGTGGTCCAGCGCCTTTAACATCAGGTTTCCGAGGTTATGCCCCGAAAGCTCGCCATTTCCACCAAAACGGTACTCAAACATGGCGGACGCCACGCTGGGTTCGGTGATTAACTGATTCAGACAGTTGCGCATATCGCCCCAGGCAATCCCGCCTTCCGCACGGCGGATCCGGCCCGTCGAGCCTCCGTTATCCGTCGTTGTCACTATCCCTGTCAGCCGCGAGCCGAGTGAGGATAATGAGGACATGACCCTGCCCAGGCCATGGCCTCCGCCCAGAGCGACCACCCGGTCAAGATCGGCAAAAGTGCGATTGCGCATTTATTTTCCTTATGAGGTTCTGACCGCGTAACAGTAACCCAACTACCCCGAAAAGACGATTGCTGACCCGATGCATAATGACGTAAATCAATGCGAAATTGCGGTTTTTAGGTATTCTGTCGTTAAAATGCACGATCGTGACGTTATGTAGAGAATTATATAGCGAAAAGCGATAATGGCGAAGTGGTGATTTACGCGCTACTATCGCCTTAACCACGTTTTCAAATTTGAAAACATACACTCTAGCCTTAGCGCCTGTGTCGAACAGATATGGCGCTCTGGCCGTGGCGGATTGCCACCAGGGTACAGAAAGAAATGACTGTGCCTCCCGTATCTGGAAAGGTGTACATGGCTTCACAACTTACTGATGCTTTCGCGCGTAAGTTTTTCTACTTACGTCTGTCGATTACCGATGTGTGCAACTTCCGTTGCACCTACTGTCTGCCTGACGGCTACAAGCCGGGCAGCGTCACCAATAACGGTTTTCTCTCCGTCGATGAAGTGCGTCGCGTTACGCGCGCGTTCTCAGAACTCGGTACTGAAAAAGTCCGTCTGACCGGCGGCGAGCCTTCTCTGCGTCGCGATTTTCCCGACATCATTGCCGCCGTGCGCGAAAATGAGCGCATCCGGCAAATTGCCGTGACCACTAACGGCTACCGTATGGCCCGTGACGTGGCGGCCTGGCGCGATGCGGGCCTGACGGCGATTAACGTCAGCGTGGACAGCCTCGACGCGCGCCAGTTTCACGCCATCACCGGACAGGACAAGTTCCGTCAGGTTATGGACGGCATTGACGCGGCGTTTGCAGCCGGTTTCGATAAAGTCAAAGTCAACACGGTTCTGATGCGTGATGTGAACCATCACCAGCTGGACACCTTCCTGGCGTGGATCAAACCGCGCCGCATTCAACTGCGTTTTATTGAGCTGATGGAAACCGGCGAAGGCAGCGAACTGTTCCGCCGCCATCATATTTCCGGCATGGTGCTGCGCGACGCGCTGCTGCGACGCGGCTGGATCCACCAGATCCGCCAGCGCAGCGATGGCCCGGCGCAGGTCTTTTGTCACCCCGATTACGAAGGGGAAATAGGGCTTATCATGCCGTATGAAAAAGACTTCTGCGCCAGCTGCAACCGCCTGCGCGTCTCGTCCATCGGCAAACTGCATTTGTGCCTGTTCGGCGACGGCGGTGTGGATCTGCGCGATCTGCTGGAGAACGATGCTCAGCAGGAGGCGCTTGAAGCGCGTATTTCTGAGGCGCTAACGCACAAAAAGCAGACCCACTTCCTGCATCAGGGCAACACCGGTATTACTCAGAACCTGTCCTACATTGGCGGGTAATCAGCTTTAAGAAGGAACCAGAAGATGAGTCAGGTAAGCGCAGAATTTATCCCGACACGCATTGCCATTCTTACCGTTTCCGAGCGCCGTGGCGAAGAGGACGACACCTCCGGCCACTGGCTGCGCGACGCGGCGCACGACGCCGGGCACCAGATCGTGGATAAAGCCATTGTGAAAGAGAACCGCTACGCCATTCGCGCGCAGGTGTCACAGTGGATCGCCAGCGATGAAGTGCAGGTGGTGCTGATTACCGGCGGCACCGGTTTTACCGCGGGCGACCAGGCCCCGGAAGCGTTGCTGCCGCTGTTTGACCGCGAAGTAGAAGGATTTGGTGAAGTGTTCCGCATGCTCTCGTTTGAAGAGATTGGCACCTCCACGCTGCAGTCCCGCGCCGTGGCGGGGATCGCCAATAAGACGCTGATTTTCGCCATGCCAGGCTCGACCAAAGCTTGCCGTACCGCGTGGGAGAACATCATCGCGCCACAGCTTGATGCCCGTACCCGTCCGTGTAATTTCCATCCTCATTTGAAGAAATAAGCTATGTCGCAACTGACCCACATTAACGCCGCTGGCGAAGCGCATATGGTCGACGTCTCTGCCAAAGCGGAAACGGTGCGCGAAGCGCGTGCCGAAGCCTTTGTCACCATGCTGCCAGACACCCTGGCAATGATCATTGACGGTAGCCACCACAAAGGCGACGTCTTTGCCACCGCCCGCATTGCCGGTATTCAGGCGGCAAAACGCACCTGGGAGTTAATCCCGCTCTGCCACCCGCTGATGCTCAGCAAGGTTGAAGTCAATCTGCAGGCGCAGCCGGAACACAGCCGCGTGCGCATTGAGTCGCTTTGTCGCTTAAGCGGTAAAACCGGCGTGGAGATGGAGGCGTTGACGGCGGCCTCCGTCTCGGCGTTGACCATCTACGACATGTGCAAGGCCGTGCAGAAAGATATGGTTATTGGCCCGGTTCGCCTGCTGGCGAAAAGCGGCGGCAAATCCGGTGATTTTAAGGTGGACAGCCATGATTAAGGTGCTCTTTTTTGCGCAGGTTCGTGAGCTGGTTGATACCGACAGCCTGACGCTTGATACCCCCTTTGAAAACGTGGCCGCGCTGCGCGCGCACCTTGCGGCACAGGGCGATCGCTGGGCGCTGGCGCTGGACGAAGGCAAGCTGCTGGCTGCCGTTAACCAGACGCTGGTTGAGTTTAGCTATCCGCTGACGGCGGGTGATGAAGTGGCGTTCTTCCCGCCGGTCACGGGGGGCTGATATGGACGACACCCGAATTCTGGTCAGCCCCGACCGCTTTAACGTCGGCACGGAATATGCCTGGCTGGCCGAGCGCGATGAAGATGGCGCGGTCGTCACCTTTACCGGCAAAGTGCGTAACCATAACCTCGGCGACAGCGTCAAGGCGTTAACCCTGGAGCACTATCCGGGCATGACCGAGAAATCCCTCGCGGAGATCGTCGTTGAAGCGCGGGGCCGCTGGCCGCTCGGGCGCGTCACGGTTATCCACCGCATCGGCGAAATGTGGCCGGGTGAAGAGATTGTGTTTGTTGGCGTGACCAGCGCACACCGCAGCAGCGCCTTTGCGGCGGGGGAGTTCATTATGGATTACCTCAAAACAAAAGCCCCGTTCTGGAAGCGTGAAGCGACGCCGGAAGGCGACCGCTGGGTAGAGTCGCGCGACAGCGACAAACAGGCCGCCAGCCGTTGGTAACAGGTTGACGCAGATGTGTTAGTCTTAACGTGTGTCTCTACTTAATCAGGAGTGAATCATGGACCGATTTCCGCGTTCCGATTCGATAGTACAGCAGACCCGTAGCGGCCTGCAGACGTATATGGCTCAGGTTTACGGCTGGATGACGGTCGGCCTGCTGTTGACCGCGTTTATCGCGTGGTATGCGGCAAACACGCCCGAGCTGATGATGTTTATCTTCTCCAGCAAAATCACCTTCTTTGGGTTGATTATCGCGCAGCTGGCATTGGTATTCGTGCTTTCAGGGCTGGTGCATAAGCTCAGCGCTGGCATGGCGACCACGCTCTTTATGCTCTATTCGGCGCTGACGGGGCTGACGCTCTCCAGTATCTTCATCGTTTATACCTACTCTTCCATCGCCAGCACCTTCGTGGTGGCCGGGGGGATGTTCGGTGCGATGAGTCTTTACGGCTACACCACCAAACGTGACCTGAGCGGTTTAGGCAGCATGCTGTTTATGGGGCTGATTGGGATTGTGCTGGCGTCGCTGGTCAACCTGTGGCTCAAAAGCGAGGCGCTGATGTGGGCCGTGACCTATATCGGCGTGGTGGTCTTTGTGGGGCTGACGGCGTACGACACGCAGAAGCTGAAAAACATTGGCAACCAGATTGACGTGCGCGACGGCACCACCCTGCGCAAATACTCCATTCTTGGCGCGCTGACGCTGTATCTGGACTTTATCAACCTGTTCCTGATGCTGCTGCGTATTATGGGTAATCGTCGATAAGTTTGTTTTCCCCTCACCCTAACCCTCTCCCCATAGGGGAGAGGGGATTGCACGGTGCAGCCTTTTCTCCCTCGCCCCTATGGGGAGAGGGCCGGGGTGAGGGGGGCTGTTATTTCGCCATCGCCTTCTCGTTTTTCGCCCGCAGCTTCTTCGCACGACTTTCCAGAGCCAGATAGCACACCGTGGCCAGCGCCAGCGGCAGGAAGTAGTAGATCATGCGATACGCAAGCAGGGCGGCAATAATGGCTCCCTGCGAGACATGCTCTCCGGCAAGCAGCGCAATAAACACCGCCTCCAGCACGCCGATCCCGGCGGGAATGTGCACGATAACCCCGGCAATACTGCTCACCAGCAGCACGCCGAGCACGAAGAAGTAATTCACGTCTTCGCCAATCAGCAGCCAGATAATGGCCCCCATCGCCATCCAGTTCGCGCTGGAGACCGCCATTTGCAGAACCGCAAATTTCCACGACGGCAGCACCAGCTTTTGCTTTTTGATGGTGATATGGCGACGTTTGGCAAATGCGCAGGCCCAGAGATACACGGCAATGATCAGCAGCAGCACCACACCCAGAATACGCAGCGTGGCTTCGTCGATATACCAGTGCGCCGGGAGCTGCACCACGCCGACAGTGAATATCACCCCGCCGAGCAGAATATAGCCCAGCCAGTTGGTGGTAATACTCAGCGAGAAAATGCGGGTGATGGTGCCGCCCGGCAGCCCGAGGCGCGAGTAAAGGCGATAGCGCATGCCAATCCCACCGACCCAGGTGCTGAGCGTCAGGTTAAAGGCGTAGCAGATAAACGACACCAGCATCACCTGGCGTTTTGCCAGCTTATGGCCGCAGTAGGCGCGTCCTAGCAGGTCATAGCAGCCGTACATCAGGTAACTCACAATCACCAGCCCGACGGCGCTCAGCAGCACCATGCGGTTATAGTTGCGAATCACCTTCCAGACCTCTTCCCAGTCAACTTTCTGGGCATACACGACCAGCAGCACGGCGACGGCAATAAAGAACAGCCAGGTGAGGATCTTCTTCGCCAGACGCCAGCGGGGATGGGATTTTGACATCAGGTTTTCCCTCCATTTTCCGCTTCTACGCGGTCCTGGGTTTCCATTTCGGGCTGCACCGGTGGGTCCACCAGTTCAAGTTTTGGGGTATGCGCAGGCAGCCAGCCTACCATGGCCGGGAAGTGGCGCAGGAAGTGGAACACCACCACGCCAATGCCCAGGTTCCACCATGTGCGTTTGGGCACCATGGTTTCATCCACCCGCACACAGTCGTTGACGATAAGTCCGTGAAGGTTCTCGCGCAGGGTGTGGTTAAACTGACGGTCGTGGATGATCAGGTTGGCTTCCAGGTTAAGGGACAAACTCAGCGGGTCGAGGTTGCTGGAGCCGACGGTCGCCCAGTGATCGTCCATGAGTGCCACCTTGCCGTGCAGCGGTCGGCGGCGATATTCATATATCTGCACGCCGCCTTTCACCAGATAGTTATAGAGCAGGCGCGCGCCCACCTTCACAATCGGCATATCCGGCTCGCCCTGAACGATTAGCTTCACGCGTACCCCACGGCGTGCGGCGCTGCGCATAGCGTGCAGCAGGCGGTAGCCGGGGAAGAAGTAGGCGTTGGCGATAATCACCTCGCGCTTCGCGTTCGCCAGCATCTTCAGGTAATGGCGTTCGATATCGTCCCGGTGCTCGCCGTTATCGCGCCAGACAAACAGCGCCTGGGCCTCGCCGGGATGGCGGTTCTCTTCCGGGCGATGACGGCGTCGCCACCAGCGGCGCGCTGCCTCTTTTCCGGGCAGGTTCTCCAGTTCAAACAGCAAAATATCCTGCACCACCGGGCCTTCGATCCGAATGGCATAGTCCTGCTTGGCCTCTGGACCGTAGTCCGACATGTGCTCGGCGGAGTAGTTAATGCCGCCGACAAACGCCACGGTCTCATCGATCACCACAATTTTGCGGTGCATACGGCGGAAAAGGTTGGTGCGCATGCCAAACAGGCGCGGGCCGGGATCGTAGTAACGGAATACCACCCCAGCGGAGGTCAATTCGCTAACAAACTCTTTGCTGAGATCGGGCGAACCGTAGCCGTCGAGCAGCACTTCGATTTTGATACCGCGCTGGGCGGCGCGCAGCAACACGCCGTGCAGTTGCTTGCCAACGTCGTCTTCGAACCAGATAAAGGTTTCAAGGATCACCCTCTGCCGGGCGCGATCGATAGCCTCAAAGACGGCCGGATAATAGTTATCGCCATTTTCCAGCAGCGTAATACGGTTTCCTTCCTGCCATGTACATTTCATAGGTGTATCTCCGCGCTGAGCGGGGCATGGTCAGACAGATGTCGCCAGTTAAGAAGCGCCAGCGCGGTTGGGCTGCTGGCGTGAGCATTTTTTACGTAGATACGGTCAAGGCGCAGCAGGGGAAAGCGCACCGGGAACGTGCGCGCTGGCCTGCCGTGGGCGCGGGTGAATATCTCCTCCAGCCCGGCTTCGGCCTTCAGCGGATGATTCGCCCGCTGCCGCCAGTCGTTGAAATCGCCCGCGACCACCACCGGTTCGCCTTCCGGCAGGGCGTTGGTCCACTCGGCGAGCATCTGCAGCTGCGCCTGGCGGTGCGCCTCCCGCAGGCCGAGATGCACACAGCCTACGTGGATGGGGAATGTCAGATCCGGCGGGGCGATACGGCAGTAAAGCAGCCCGCGTTTTTCACTTTCACCGACGGAGACGTCGCGGTTTTCGTAATGCTCAATGGGAAAACGCGACAGCACCGCATTGCCGTGATGCCCTTCCGGGTAAACCGCGTTGCGCCCGTAGGCGTAATCGCTCCACATGGTATCCGCCAGAAATTCGTAGTGGGGCGTATCGGGCCAGTTTTCAACGTGCATCGGATGCACTTCGTGCGCGCCCATCACCTCCTGCAGGCAGACAATATCTGCGCTGACGGTGCGTACAGCGTCGCGCAGTTCCGGTAAAATGAAGCGGCGATTAAATGCTGTGAAGCCTTTATGAATATTAATCGTCAACACCTTAAGTGAGAAATGCTGTTTTTTATTGGTCATACACTCCTGCCAGCGTCACTATCCTGATGAAAATAAAGTGTAGTCGTCGTCACAAAAAGATGCGGCGTTACGGAATTTTCCGTAAAGTGCGGTAGTCTGAATTAGCAGAGAAAAATCCTTCAGGAGAGAAGCCATGAAGTGGCAACAACGCGTTCGTGTCGCAACGGGACTGAGTTGTTGGCAGATAATGTTGCATTTACTGGTCGTGGCCGTACTGGTGATGGGCTGGATGAGCGGTACGCTGGTGCGTGTTGGCTTAGGCCTGTGTGTGGTTTACGGCGTGACCGTGCTGTCGATGCTGTTTTTGCAGCGTCACCATGAAGCACGCTGGCGCGAAGTGGGTGATGTGCTCGAGGAGCTGACCACCACCTGGTATTTTGGCGCGGCGATGATCGTCCTGTGGCTGCTGTCGCGCGTGCTGCAAAACAACCTGCTGCTGGCCCTGGCGGGTCTGGCAATCCTCGCAGGGCCAGCGGTGGTCTCGTTACTGACCAAAGAGAAAAAGCTACGCGATGTTTCGTCTAAACATCGCATAGGCCACTGAACCCGTCGTGGCCGCGATGACCAGTAGCGGCCATAAACTTCCCCAGACAATGTCCAGACTCGCATCCTTCAGGTAGATCTGCTTGGTGATATCCGTAAAGTGTCGAATCGGGTTTATCCACGTCAGATCCTGTAACCAGACCGGCATGTTTTCTACCGGTGAGACGTACCCCGAAAGCAATATCGCCGGCATCATAAAGACGAATACCCCGATAAACGCCTGCTGCTGCGTGGAGCAGAGCGCCGAGATAAGCAGGCCAAACCCGACCAGCGACAGCCCGTAAATCACCATGGTGAAGTAAAACAGCGCCAGCGATCCGGCGAAGGGGATCTGGTATGCCCAAATCCCGACGCCCAGCACAATGGTGGCCTGGAAGGTGGCGACAATCAGCGCCGGAATCGCTTTGCCGACGAAAATTTGCCAGGTTGCCAGCGGTGAGACCAGCAGCTGATCGAGCGTGCCTTGCTCGCGCTCGCGCGCCACGGAGAGCGAAGTGACGATCATCACGCCGATGGTGGTGATCATGGCGATCAGCGACGGCACCACAAACCACTTGTAGTCGAGGTTTGGGTTATACCAGTTCCGCACCACCAGCTCGCTGTTGTTGGGTTTGGGTTTGCCCGCCATCAGCTCCTGCTGATAATCCTTCACCACCTGCTGCAGATAATTGGCCGCAATCTGGGCGCTGTTGGAGTTGCGTCCGTCGAGGATGAGCTGCATCGGCGCGGTCTGGAAGGTGTCGAGATTGCGCGAGAAGTCGGCCGGGAAACGCACCAGCAGCAGCGCTTTCTGGGTATCGATGGTCGGCTGGATCTCCTGCGGGCTTTTTAGCAGCAGTACGTGCGTAAAGGCTTTCGCGCGGGCGAAACGCTGGGTCAGCTCAATGGCATGTTTGCCGCTGTCCTCGTTATAAATCGCGATGGTGGCGTTGGTCACTTCAAGCGTGGCGGCAAACGGGAACAGCAGTACCTGAATTAATACCGGCAGTACCAGTATCGCGCGCGTCTGCGGTTCGCGCAGCAGCGACTGCAGCTCTTTGCGGATCAATGTCCATAAACGGTGAAACATTGTGTCGTCCTCCTGTCGGGCGGCGCGTACGCTTACCCGACCTACAAAATCCGTTGGTTAATCTAATCGCCGTTTGGTCTTCATCCACGTCAGGCCGATGAACATCACGGCCGACCCCATCAAAAACAGGATGTTGATAATCAGCACCGCCGGAATATTCCCGGCAAGGAACAGGCTCTGTAAGGTACTCACGAAGTAGCGCGCCGGAATGATATAGGTCACCACCCGGATGGCCGCAGGCATGCTGTCTATCTGGAAGATAAAACCGGACAGCATAATCGACGGCAGGAACGCGGCGTTCAGCGCCACCTGCGCGGCGTTAAACTGGTTGCGGGTGACGGTGGAGATCAGCAGTCCCATGCCGAGCGTGCTCAGCAAAAACAGGCTGGTGATCAGGAACAACAGCACCAGCGAGCCGCGGTATGGCACGCCGAGGATAAAGACTGACACCAGCATACAGAGCAGCATCGCCAGCATGCCGAGGAAATAGTAGGGGATCAGCTTGCAGAGCAGCAGCTCCACCCGCGTGACCTCGGTTGAGAGCAGCGCCTCCATGGTGCCGCGCTCCCACTCGCGTGCAATCACCAGCGAGGTGAGGATCGCGCCAATCACCGTCATGATGATGGTCACCGCACCGGGAATAATAAAGTGCTGGCTGATGGCGGCGGGGTTAAACCAGTAGCGGGTCTGCACGTCGATCAGGGGCTCGAACGTTTCGCCGCGATCCTCAGCGCGCTGCATTTGCCACAGCTGCCAGATCCCCTCCGCGTAGCCCTGCACGAAGTTGGCGGTGTTAGGCTCGCTGCCGTCGGTAATCACCTGGATGGGCGCCTCGGTTCCGGCGCGCGCCATATTGGCGGCAAAATCTACCGGAATGACGATCAGCCCGCGTATTTTCCCGGCCTGCATCTTCTGGATCAGTTCCTGGCGGTTGTCGCTAATCGTCGCGTCAATGTAAGGCGAGCCGGTCAGGGCGTGGGTGAAATCCAGCGCCTCTTTGCTCTGCTGCTCCAGCAACACCCCGACCCGCAGCTTGCTGGAGTCGAGGTTAATTCCGTAGCCAAAGATAAACAGCAGCAGCAGGGGGATCACCACTGCAATGAGCCAGCTGCTCGGGTCGCGCACAATCTGCCGCGTCTCTTTGACGCACAGCGCGCGCACCCTGCGCCACGAAATGGCGTTACTGCGCATGAGCATTCTCCTTATCCCAGTCGTGGATGAGGGTGATAAACGCCTGCTCCATGGTCGGGTCCGGGACGTCATCATCGGCGGCCTGCGCTTTGAGATCGTCCGGCGTACCGTGAGCGATGAGCTTGCCGCGATAGACCAGCCCGATACGGTCGCAATACTCCGCCTCGTCCATAAAGTGGGTGGTGACCATCACCGTCACGCCTTTTTCCACCATGCTGTTGATGTGCAGCCAGAACTCGCGGCGGGTGAGCGGGTCAACGCCCGACGTCGGTTCATCGAGAAACAGAATATCCGGCTCGTGCATCAGCGAGCAGGCCAGGGCGAGGCGTTGCTTAAAGCCGAGCGGCAGTTCGTCGGTGGCGTGGGAGGCGATGCTGGTCAGGCCAAACGCGTCGCGCATGCGGCTGATTTTTTCGTTCTGCGCCCGTCCCCGCAGGCCATAGACGCCGGAGAAAAAGCGCAAGTTTTGCTCGACCGTCAGGTTGCCGTAGAGCGAAAACTTCTGTGCCATATAGCCGAGGTGCTGGCGCGCCTTGCCGGAACTGACCTTGAGGTCCATATCCAGCACCAGCGCTTTGCCGGAGGTAGGCACCAGCAGGCCGCACATCATTTTAAAGGTTGTGGATTTTCCCGCGCCGTTTGGCCCCAGCAGGCCAAAGATCTCGCCACGCTTCACCGTGAAGTTAACGTTATCCGTCGCGGCAAAATCACCGAATTTTTTGGTGAGCGATTTCGCCTCGATCACCGTTTCACCCGCCGTGCCCTCGACCGTATGCAGAATAGCGGCCAGCGGGGATTCCGACGTTCCCGCACCGCCGAGCAGGTCGATAAACGCATCCTCGAAGCGCGGGGCGGTTTCGTTTATCTCAATCTCGGGCATGCCCTGGGCCTGGCGGATATCGTCGGGAGTCGCCTCTTTTTTGAGGATCACGCGCACCGAACGACCCTGAATCATGCTGTCGCTGACCTGCGGCAGTTTCAGGACCCGCTGCAGCAGCTGGCGGTTGGTCTCCTGCGGGCTGTGCAGCAGAAAGCTGCGCCCGGCCATGCTCTGCGTCAGCGCGGTGGGCTCGCCCTGATAGAGCAACTCTCCCTCGTTCATCAGCAGCACGTCGCGGCACTGCTCGGCTTCGTCGAGGTAGGAGGTACTCCACAGAATTAACATGCCGTCGCCCGCCAGCTCATGCACCATCTGCCATAGCTCGCGGCGCGAGATCGGGTCGACGCCGACGCCGGGCTCATCAAGCAGCAGCACCTTCGGCTCACCTACAAGGGTACAGGCCAGCCCCAGCTTCTGCTTCATCCCGCCGGAGAGTTTCCCCGCCAGACGGTCGGTAAACGGCCCGAGCGAGGTGAACTCCAGCAGACGGGCGAAGGTTTTCTGCCGGGTGTCACCGGTCACGCTGCGCAGGTCGGCGTACAGATTAAGGTTCTCCATCACCGTCAGATCTTCATACAGACCGAACTTTTGCGGCATATAGCCCAGCATGGCGTGGAGCGCACCGTCGTCGTTAATCGGATCGAGGCCGAGCACGCTGGCCGAGCCTTCATCCGGCTTCAGCAAGCCCGCGAGCATGCGCATCAGCGTGGTTTTACCCGCGCCGTCCGGGCCAACCAGCCCGGTGACGTAGCCTTTTTGCAGCGTGCAGTTTAGCGGCGCGACGGCGGGTTTATCCATCCCGGCGAAGCGCTTGACCAGATTATTGAGCTGGATAACCGCGTCATTCATGTCGTTCCCCGTCGGTGAGTTTTACGGTCACGGGCATGCCCTGGCGCAGCGCATCGTCTGCATCGGTCACGATGATGCGCAGGCGGTAGACCAGATCGGTGCGCAGGTCCGGCGTTTCAACGGTTTTCGGGGTGAACTCGGCGGTGGGGGAGACAAAGCCGACCTTCCCGTGGTACGGCTTGTCCGGGCGGCCATCGGTGTACAGCAGCAGCTCGCGGCCCGGCTGCATCTGGCCGAGATTCGGCTCATCAATATAGGCGCGTACCCACACCGGGCGGGTCAGGGAGAGTGTTAAGACGGTGCTGCCCGCGCTCAGCATGCTGCCCGGCTCCACGGCGCGGGTCATCAGCGTGCCGTCGGACGGGGCAACCAGGGTGGTGTCGCGCAGATCCAGTTCCGCCTGTGCCAGCTGCGCCTGCGCCTGCTCGAGGCTGGCTTTTGCCTGGGCGATATCCTGCGGGCGGTTACCGGTGCGGTACTGGCTCAATTTATCCTGCGCCGATTTCAGCGTCGCCTGAGCCTGATCGCGGGACGAACGCGCGTTTTCCAGGTCGTTGGCAGAAATCGTGCGGCTTTTCCACAGCCCCTGCTGGCGATTATAGAAGTTCTTCGCGTAGTCATACGCCGCCTGCGCCTGTCTGACGGCGGCGGTGGCCTGGGCGATCTCTTCATCACGATAGCCAGCCTGCATCAAATCATACTGCGCCTGCGCGACGGAGACGCCCGCCTTTGCCTGCATCAGGGCGTTCTCGAAGGGCGCTTTATCCAGCATCCCCAGCGTCTGGCCGGTTTTGATGGCGTCACCTTCATCCACGTTGAGTGAGGCAAGTCGCCCCCCGACGCGGAAGCTCATATTCACGGTGCGAATATCTACGTTGCCGTAGAGCGTCAGGCCGCGATCCTGCTGGCTTTGATACCACAGCCAGCCGCCGATGCCCGCAGCAAGCAGAACAACGACCACCAGAATGATGGCGACAGGTTTTTTCATGACTTCAGGCTCCTTTGCGTTAAACCCTGCAGGATCAGGTCAACATGACAGGTAATGACCTGGCTTATCTGTGCGGCTTTATCCTCATCGAATTGTGTCCAGCCGGTACGTAGCAAAATGGTTTCTCGCCCCAGACGAAACGCGAGCACTTCGCCCAGCAGGGCGTGGGTATGCAAAATGGTGTTGGTGTCGTGCGCATCCTGGCCGGTATAGGCGGCGATCAGGCGGGTTAAATGGCCGTGCATCGGGTCAATCACCTGGCTGTGCACCAGCTGGTAGGCGGCAGTGGGGGAGAGCTGCTCGCGGGAGATAAATTTGCTCAGGCTCAGGGTGTCGTCGTGCGTCAGCAGGCGGATCATATTGTGGCAGGCGTTGAGGATCAGCTGGCGGATAGCGGCCCGGTCGGGGGAGGGCTGGCTGAGCAGCGCGCTTGCCTCCTCAACGTGTGGGCGGAAATTCTCGCCGATGAAATCGGCGATCCACTGCGCACAGGCGAGATAAAGATCCTCTTTTGAGCCAAAATAGTAGGTAATGGCCGCGATGTTTTGTCCGGCGTGCGCGGCGATATCCCGCGTGGTGGCGTGGAGTCCATACTCGCCAAACTGCGCCAGCGCGGCGGCTATGAGCTGGCTTCTGGCCTGTTCACCTTTGGTGGTGGTCGGAGTCGTATTCATGGCGGTTTTAAAAATTAATCAATCGATTGATTAAGATTATGCCCGGTTCCGGGGTTTGTCCAGCTGACTTCCCCAAAGAAAAGGGCTGTCGAGGCGCGGCTAAGGGATATTTTATGCGCCACGTCACAAAAGCTGCTACACTGCGCAACTTCACGACATTGTGGTTTTTGTCCTCCCTATTCGTAATATCTCCCTGAAAACTACACCAGTGACGGTCGGGGCGGTTCGGAGTTTTTATGTCTTTTGATTCCCTTGGCCTGAACCCGGAAATTCTGCGCGCAATCGCAGAGCAGGGCTACGTCGAGCCAACCCCTATTCAGCAGAAGGCGATTCCTGCCGTGTTGCAGGGCCGTGACCTGATGGCCAGCGCCCAGACCGGTACCGGAAAAACCGCGGGCTTTACCCTGCCGCTGTTAGAACTGCTGGTAAAAAACCAGCCGCACGCTAAAGGCCGTCGCCCGGTCCGTGCGCTGATCCTGACCCCAACCCGCGAGCTGGCCGCGCAAATTGGCGAGAACGTGCGTGATTACAGCCGCTATCTCAACATTCGCTCGCTGGTGGTTTTCGGCGGGGTGAGCATCAACCCGCAGATGATGAAACTGCGCGGCGGCGTGGACGTGCTGGTGGCAACGCCGGGCCGTCTGCTGGATCTCGAACACCAGAACGCGGTGAAGCTCGATCAGATTGAAATTCTGGTGCTGGATGAAGCTGACCGCATGCTGGATATGGGCTTTATCCACGACATTCGCCGCGTGCTGGCTAAACTGCCTGCACGTCGTCAGAACCTGCTCTTCTCCGCGACCTTCTCAGATGAGATCAAGGCGCTGGCTGAAAAGCTGCTGCATAACCCGCTGGAAGTGGAAGTGGCGCGCCGCAACACCGCCTCCGAGCAGGTGACGCAGCATGTTCACTTCGTGGATAAGAAACGTAAGCGCGAGCTGCTCTCCCAGATGATCGGGCAGGGCAACTGGCAGCAGGTGCTGGTCTTTACCCGCACCAAACACGGCGCCAACCACCTGGCGGAACAGCTGAATAAAGACGGCATCCGCAGCGCGGCAATCCACGGCAACAAGAGCCAGGGCGCGCGTACCCGTGCGCTGGCGGACTTTAAGTCTGGCGACATTCGCGTGTTGGTGGCAACGGACATCGCCGCCCGCGGTCTCGACATTGAAGAGCTGCCGCACGTGGTGAACTACGAGCTGCCAAACGTGCCGGAAGATTATGTTCACCGTATCGGCCGTACCGGTCGCGCGGCGGCCACTGGCGAAGCCCTCTCTCTGGTTTGCGTCGATGAACACAAACTGCTGCGCGATATTGAGCGTCTGCTGAAGAAAGAGATCCCGCGCATCACCACCGAAGGCTACGATGTCGATCCGTCTATTCAGGCGGAGCCGATTCAGAATGGTCGTCAGCAGCGTGGCGGCGGCGGTGGTCGTGGACAGCAGCAGCCGCGCCGTTCGGAAGGCGGCGCGCCGAAAGCATCCGGTAAACCGCCGCGCCGAAACGGCGAAGCGAAATCCGGCGGCGAGAACCCGTGGCGCAGCGGTGAAGCCCGGCCAGCAGGGGAAGGGCAGCGTCGACGCCGCCCGCGTAAACCTGCCAGCGTGTAGTTTTCTGGGATGATTGTCTGTTGGTTATAATTGAAGGTTACGTTCACCTTAATATCCACAGAATATAATACGTTCATTACCCGTGAACGTGACAAGGGGGCCACCGCGGCCCCCTTGTCAATCCCCGCGGCCCGCCATGAAATCGGTGCTTCGCACTGCGCTCACCTCCCGACCGTCTCCCTGCGGTCGGCTCGACTCGACGTCCTGTCTCGTTTCGCCTCTGGCCGCCATCCATGGCGTCCAGCCCTTGTCATCCGGTCTCCGGTTCGCCGATTTCTGCGGGACTCAACGGCGGTGCCACATTCAGGCGGCATAAAAGGTTGAGGGAGCGAGAGTCCGGCTGAAAATCGCCGAAGCGTTTCCTGAAGGCCGGGGCGACGCGCAGGGATGCGCGGCGAGGGCATAGCCTGCAGGGATGCAGGCTGGTGCCCGACCCGAAAGCCGGAAGGAATAAGCTGAGGGCACCGCGAAGCGGCGATTTTCTCTGCCGGGAGCCGGGATTGCTAAGGGGGCGGCGGTAGCCCCCTTAGCACGTTCACCGCAGAGAAATGACCAGGTAGCAGGATAGTTAAAGTGAACGGAACGATGCCACTGAAATAACAAAGAGCCTTTGCGTAGATTCGCTGCGAGGCTCTTGTCCTTACATCTGGACTTTTTCTTTTTGCGGCATCCGCCGGAAAGTGCCACAATAGTGGCTGTTTATACAGTATTTCAGGTTTACGATGGCTTTAACCGCGGCGCTCAAAGCGCAAATTGGCGCCTGGTATAAGGCGCTACAGCAGCAGATCCCCGACTTTATCCCCCGAGCGCCTCAGCGGCAGATGATTGCTGATGTGGCAAAAACGCTCGCCGGGGACGACGGGCGGCATCTGGCGATTGAAGCCCCGACGGGCGTCGGGAAGACCCTGTCGTATCTTATCCCCGGCATTGCGATTGCGCGGGAAGAGCAAAAAACGCTGGTGGTGAGTACCGCCAACGTGGCGCTGCAGGATCAAATCTTCAGCAAAGACCTGCCGCTGCTGCGCAAAATTATCCCCGATCTCCGTTTTACAGCCGCCTTTGGCCGCGGTCGCTACGTCTGCCCGCGTAACCTGGCGGCGCTCGCCAGCAGCGAGCCTGCGCAACAGGATCTGCTGGCGTTTCTTGATGATGAACTGACGCCGAACAACAAGGCCGAGCAGGAGCGGTGCGCCAAACTGAAAACCGATCTCGACGGCTATAAGTGGGACGGACTGCGCGACCACACCAGCGAGGCCATCAGCGACGATCTCTGGCGCAGGCTGAGCACCGATAAAGCGAGCTGCCTGAACCGCAACTGCCACTATTACCGCGAATGCCCGTTCTTTGTCGCCCGCCGCGAGATTCAGGAAGCGGAAGTGGTGGTCGCAAACCATGCGCTGGTGATGGCGGCGCTTGAGAGCGAAGCCGTGCTGCCGGAGCCGAAAAACCTGCTGCTGGTGCTGGATGAAGGACACCATCTGCCGGACGTCGCGCGCGATGCCCTGGAGATGAGCGCCGAAATTACCGCCCCGTGGTTCCGCCTGCAGCTCGATCTGTTCTGCAAGCTGGTGGCAACCTGCATGGAGCAGTTCCGCCCGAAAACCACGCCGCCGCTGGCGGTGCCTGAACGGCTCAACGAGCATTGCGACGAGGTATACGGGCTAATCTCGTCGCTGAATAACATCCTGAACCTGTATCTGCCGCAGACCCAGGAGGCGGAACACCGCTTTGCCATGGGCGAATTGCCGGACGAGGTGATGGAGATTTGCCAGCAGCTGGCGAAGCACCTTGAGAAACTGCGCGGGCTGGCGGAGATGTTCTTAAACGACCTGAGCGAGAAAACCGGCACCCACGACGTGGTGCGGCTTCACCGTATTTTGTTGCAGATGAACCGCGCGCTCGGCATGTTTGAGGCGCAAAGCAAGCTCTGGCGGCTGGCCTCTCTGGCGCAGGCGTCCGGCGCGCCGGTCACCAAATGGGCGACCCGGGAAACGCGGGACGGGCAGGTGCACCTCTTTTTCCACTGCGTGGGTATCCGCGTTGCCGATCAGCTGGAAAAGCTCATCTGGCGCAGCGTGCCGCATGTCGTCGTCACGTCAGCCACGCTGCGTTCCCTGAACAGCTTCTCCAGGCTGCAGGAGATGAGCGGCCTCCGGGAGAAAGCGGGCGACCGCTTCGTGGCGCTGGATTCGCCGTTTAACCACTGCGAGCAGGGCAAGCTGGTGATCCCGCGTATGCAGTACGAGCCGCTTATCGACAACGAAGAGCAGCATATCGCCGAGATGGCGGCCTACTTCCGTGAGCAGCTTGAGAGCAAAAAATTCCCCGGCATGCTGGTGCTGTTTGCCAGCGGGCGCGCGATGCAGCGCTTCCTTGAACACGTCACCGACCTGCGGTTACTGCTGCTGGTGCAGGGCGATAAGCCCCGCTACCGGCTGGTCGAGCTGCACCGCCAGCGCATTGACGGCGGCGAGCGCAGCGTGCTGATCGGCCTGCAGTCGTTCGCGGAAGGGCTGGATCTGAAGGGGGATTATTTAACCCAGGTGCATATCCATAAAATCGCCTTCCCGCCTATCGACAGCCCGGTGGTGATCACCGAGGGCGAATGGCTGAAAAGCCTGAATCGCTATCCGTTTGAGGTGCAAAGCCTGCCGGCAGCGTCGTTTAACCTGATTCAGCAGGTGGGGCGCTTGATTCGTAGCCATGGCTGCTGGGGCGAGGTGGTGATTTACGATAAACGACTGCTGACCAAAAATTACGGCCCGCGGTTGCTGAACGCCTTGCCCGTGTTCCCGATTGAACAGCCCGACGTGCCCGAGGTAAAAAAACGCCCGGCGAAAGTGATTGCCGGGCGTAAAAAAAGCATCCGTGCTAAGGGGCGCGGTCCTACTGGTAAGTGAATGTCACCTGCACAACGCTGTTAAACGTACCGGCGCTGACGGGCGTGGAGGTTGCATAGTAGCGGGCGGCCAGGGGGAACTCTGCCGTATGGTCGCTTTTGTTAATCACCACGTTAAAACTGGCCTGCGGCGAAATCAGGATGTTGTCCTGCCGGTCGGCCAGTTCAAGCGCAAGGCCTTTTGCGCTGCCGGTATTGGCGAATTTCGTCGGGTGAACGCTGTCGGGCTGGCCGTAAAAAAAGGCGTTCGACAGCGTCAGGCTTGACGGACAATGCGACACCTTCAGGGAAAATTCTTTCCACTCTCCCGTATCGCCCACGCTTTTAAAACTCGTTGCGGTTGCCTGGCCCAAATCGACGGTCAAATTTCGGCTGGCGCTGTCCACGACGCAGGTGTTGGCATAGATATGTCCCGTTATCTGGAGATTAATGTCATCTGCATGGGCGCTCGTCATCAGCCCCAGCAGCGTTAACAACATGATTTTTTTCATCTGAGATCACTTATAGGCAAGCGTGACGGTGGCGACGGTGTTGGCAGGGCCAGGGGTCACAAGGGCAGCAGTTTGTTCGTAGCGCAACTCCAGCGGAATGCGCAGCGTCTGGTTGGCATAGGCTTCGGTCCCCAGCGACTCATATTCACCAAACGTCGGGATCATGCCGTCCACCAGCATTCTGACGCCGATGCCCGTGGCGACGCCGCTCTCCTGGGTGAGCTTAATCACCCCGGGGAACGCGCTCTCGTAGCCGTTGCCGCTGGTAACCTTCATTTGCGGCTGGACTGTCGTGTCGCAGTTAACGTTGACGTAGACCGTTTGCGCCGGATCGGAGAGCGTGCCGGTACCCACAAAATCACTTAACGGGAAATCGCCAAGATTCACGGTCAGATCTTTTGGTGATACCGAGCAGGTCACCTGGTGGAGGATCACGTTGCCGGAGTAGGCGATATTGTTAGGGTTGCCGATGCCTTCATGGGCAAAGACGCCGATGCCAAATCTGGTTTGCGACTGCACAAGCGTCCCGGAGATGACGTTATCGCTGGTCTTTACCAGCTCCAGGGTGACGTTGAAGCTGAACGACTGTTTACCGTCGGTCGAGATATAGCCAATCGGCGTTTCCCGGGAGTCACACTGTACGCCGCCCGCGCCTCTGATGCGCTGACCTTGTTCGTTCATCAGGGCGACGCCAATGCCCTCAACACCCGAATCATACACCCCCCTCATGCCAGGAATTTCTGAACCGGTGCCGTAGTAGCAGGAGACAATCTCAAGGCCGCTGTCGACGCTTTCATCGCAATTGCCCGCGACGTGAACGGTCTGCTCGGTGCCTGGAATGGTTTCCCCCACCGGCAGGGTTGTCGGCACGGAAACCGAGGCAACGTTGATCATCTTCGGCATGTCCGGCGTCGTACAGGTGGCCTTTGCATGAGGCATAAAGAACGAGGCCGTGCCCAGAACGAGAAGAAAGAAGAACGATTTAACGAGTTGCATATGCTAAGCCTTCACGATGGATTAGTGACACTGCGCAGCAGCGTTAATAATGTTGGTTTTATTTTTCTCGTCCGTAAGTAGGTAGTTTGCGACACAGTGCTCGCTGGCGTCCTGCCCCCATGACACGTCGAGCTTGCCGCGCCTCGGCAGCCCGGAGAGATAGGTCTGGCCGTCAACCCCCACGATAAACTCGCTGTCTTTATCTTCCGTGGTGACCGTTGCGCCGAACGGCAGCGGCTTGCCGCCGTGCGTCAGCGTCATCAGCACCCGGTTGCCCACGCGGGTGTTGAAGGTGGCGCGCACCACCGCGCCGCGGGTGGGGGTGACGATTTGCGCCGCGTGCGTCACGTCGGCATCGTCCGGCAGCGTTTCGGTATCCAGCTCGATGGTGTTGTGTCGGTATGCGGTCACAAACGGCACCACGGTATAGCCGCGGAAGTCGGTCTCAACGCCGGTCTGGTTGGCGATGTGCGTCCCGTGCGTGCCCGGCGCTTTCACCAGGGCGATGGTCTCGCCCAGCGGCTGGCTCAGGGTGATGCCGTTGGCATGGGCGATAACCCCGCCCTGCAGGCCCACGTTGGCGGTGCGCTGGTTTTTATCCTGGCTCAGGCCGCCGCTCAGTTCGCCGTAGGTGGCCTTATAGTCGGCGTTCATGCTGGTTGAGTTGCCGTTACCGGAGGAGTCCAGACCTTCCTGAACGTTCCAGTTAAGGTTGTTCTCCTCCAGCGCCGTGCCGTTTACCCCGAGGTTCTGTACAGTGCCGTCCTTGCTGTTGTTCATGTTGTAGGTAGCCCAGGTGTTGTGCATCCAGCGGTCGAGCGGAACCGAAACGCTCAGCGCGAACAGATTATCGTTGCTGACCGACTCGCCGTTTTCATCGCTGTCGTTGGTGTTTTTGTTCAGGCTGTAGCTCAGGCTGTAAGTGATGCCCTTCCAGCTGTTGTTGTAGCTGACGCTCATGGAGGTCATGTCCTGGCTCTGGGTCCAGTAGGTCTCTTTCACCAGGCTCAGCGTGACCGACCCCCAGCCTTCGCCCAGCGTCTGATCGATGGTGGCCTCGGTACGGGCGCGACGCTGTTGCGGGGCCGACCAGTCGCTGGCATGGGTGTACGACTCCATGGTGTCTTCCAGGGTGTAGAATCCTTTGCTGTTGTAGCGATAGCCTGCCAGCGAGAAGTTGGTACCCGTGCCGGCAAAGTCTTTGCTGTAACGCAGGCGCCAGGATTGGCCTTTGCTGGCTTTCTGTTTCTTGAGCAGCGCTTTGGCGCGCGTGACGTCAATGGAGAACGCCCCGAGATCGCCAAAGTTTTTCCCGGTGCCGAGCGCCGCGGAGTGGTAATGGCTGCTTTGCTGCAGGCCGCCGTAGGCGGTGAAGCCGTACGGTAAACCATAGATAGCGCTGCCCTGGGCAAAGGGCGTTTTCTCGACGTCTTTATCGTAGGAACGATAGCGGCCCGCGGTTGCGCTGTACTTCAGGTGCTTTTCACGCTGCAAAACGGGGACAGAGGCGTAGGGCACCACAAAGTGGCGCTCGCTGCCGTCCGTCTCTTTTACGGTGACCTGTAAATCACCGCTGCTGCCGGTGGGGTACAAATCGTTAATTTCGAACGCGCCAGGCGCCACGGTGTTCTGATAAATGACGTAGCCGTTCTGGCGGACCACCACCTGCGCGTTGCTGTGTGCGGTACCGCGAATGATAGGGGCGTAGCCTCTTTCGCTGTCTGGCAGCATGTCGCTGTCGGAGTTAAGCTGCACGCCGGTGTAGGGCACGCTGTCAAAGACGTCGGCCGGGGAGCTGCTCTGGCCCAGCGTCACATCGCTTTTCATCGCCACGATATCGCGTTGGGCATAGGTGTAAACCGACGAGAATTTCTGCTGCTCTTCGTGGCCGGTGGTGCTTCGGTTCCAGGTGGAATAGTTACGGATGCGCCACGCGCCGATGTTCAGGCCGGGGCGAAGGTTCACGTACTGGCTGCTGCTGTCCTGCATGCCGGGCTGGCGGGCCTGCGTCTGGCTGGCGGTGGCGCTGTAGTTGAGTATGCCGGCGGTGATCCCTTCATCAAATTCTTTCGGGTCGATATAGCCGCGCGGCACCTGGCCCAGCGCGGATTGCGGAATGCTCAGCAGCAGCTGCTGATTGCTGACGCGAAACGTGGCCGAGGCCGCCGGAATGGCGTGCAGGTTGGCACATTTCCCCGCGCCCGCCAGCCCAGGAAACGATTTGGTTTTAATGCCGAGGCTCTTTAATTCGTCCAGGCTAAAACAGGGCTGAAGCGAAGTCTCGCCCAACGCCGCTTTTTGCAGCGTAAAAGTGACGTCGCGGGTATCAATTTTATTGTTATTGATATAAATGGCGACCTGATATTTTCCTGGCGCCTGACCTGGACCTTTTTCATAAATAGACAGGTCAGTTTTTTCCTGCTGTGGATTATCGACGTCAAGCAGCGCCGGGTTAAAATAATCATCTGCCCGCGTTTTTTGCGAAAAACCAATCACTGCCAGACCGCATATCAGGGTCAGCAGAGTCAGTAATCGGTAAACGGAAGGCAGCCTGAACGGCCTTCCTGGGGTAGAGGTATAAATAACCATTCAATCCACTGTTTGGCTGTCGATTAATGAACGGATGTAGACCAGCTTTTGCTGATGCTGCCGTAGTCAGTAATAATTGACCAGGTGACGTTAGAGCCGCCGGTATGAGCAGGCAGTGCGATGCGCGTTTGCGTTTCTGGCACGGCCCAGCCGGCTTTATCAATTTTGTGGCCGTTCAGCGTGACGCTCTGGAAATTCATATAAAATGGCGTGGGGTTATTAACCACCAGGTCGTTGCCCTCGCGGTGCCATTCCAGCTTATCGGCCACGTCTTCCGGTTTGCCTTTAACCGATGCCGGGCGATAAAGTAATTTAATGCGCGTGTTGATGGCGATTTGCAGCGTATTCACGCCCTCAACGCGTTTTGATGAGGGAATGGCTTTAATATTCAGCCAAAAAAGCGACTCGCGATCTTCAGGTAAATTTCCGCCGGTGCGGACAACGCGCAATACGTTATCTTCTTTGGCATCCAGGCGAAAAAGGGGAGGCGTAATCAGAAACGGCGCTTTCGCCAGATTTTTACCGCCAGAATCCGCCCAGGACTGCACCAGATAATCTGTTGCATCCGGGTTTGAAATACCGATTGAGGATTCCTTTTTCCCTCCCTGGTAAATAAGGCGCGTGCCGTTAATAATCACGCCCGCATGTGCGGTCGCTGCTACCAGTAAAAGTGTGCTCAGTAAATAACCGTGACGCATAGCTGTTTCTCAAAATAAGGAAGGACTATTGATCACGCGAAAAATAGTCCTTGAAGGATGATATCAGTTATAAATAACGGTGAATGTGGAGACGGAGTTTGCCGGGCCTGCGGTGACCGCTGCCTGGGTTTGAATATAACGTGCACCAAATTCAAGATCGTTAACGGCGGTTCCGGAAGCCAGAGGGTACTCTTTGGACGGCGTGTATAAGCTCACGGGTTGTTCAGAAGAGTCGAGCAGCTGGATCGCCACGCCGCTTGCCGCATCCGCATCCGGGGTCAGCGCCAGCGTCGTGTTGTTATTCGCATCTGGCGTACCGCCAAAATTGATGGACGCCGAGGTAACGGTTTCCGGGCAGTTTTTCAGCTCAATATCAAATTTCGTGGCGGTGCTGGTGGAACCTGCACCGGTAAAGACCGTTTTCGAGACCTTGCCTAAGGTCACGTTCAACGGATTACTTAAACCATTTACAACCTGACACGCGGAATCAATGATTTCGCCCGTAAAGTTGATTTGTCCTTCTCCGTCCGTTGCCGCAAAAGCGGAGGCCGAGCAGCCCACAACGGATGCGACGAAGAGACCTAACGCAATCTTATTCATAATTAATCCTGATGTAGGGCGGAGACCTTGCCTGGAAGTTTCCGCCGTTGTTCCTCACTAACTTCGGTCGATATTTAAACAAAATCCGGGCGGAGAAGATTCTTGTATTCAGCTCACAAATAATTGAACTTTTTCTTGCATTATTTTTTATGTTCAAAAACGCGGGCGCTGTTTTCGGGGATAAAAGGCTATCTGGCGGGACTTCATCAGGGCTATAGTGAGAGCACTATGCAGGAAGGAGAAATGTCGTGGATTATCGCAAAATTATCAAAGAAGTAGGGCGCGGGAAAAACCACGCTCGCGACCTGGATCGTGAAACTGCCCGTGCGCTCTACAGCCATATGCTGAACGGCGAAGTACCCGATCTGGAAATGGGCGGCATACTGATTGCCCTGCGGATCAAGGGGGAAGGGGAAGCCGAAATGCGCGGCTTTTACGACGCCATGCAGGCGCAGACAATCCGCCTGACGCCACCGGTGGCAAAACCAATGCCGATTGTTATTCCCAGCTATAACGGCGCGCGCAAGCAGGCGAACCTGACGCCGCTGCTGGCGATCCTGCTGCACAAGCTCGGTTTTCCGGTGGTGGTGCACGGGGTGAGTGAAGATCCTACGCGCGTTCTGACCCAGACCATTTTTGAACAGCTGGGGATTGAGCCGACCCTGCACGCCGGCCAGGCGCAGGCAAAGCTCGACAGCCATCAGCCCGTTTTTATTCCGGTGAAAGCGCTGTGCCCGCCGCTGGAGAAGCAGCTGGATATGCGCTGGCGAATGGGGGTGCGTAACAGCGCCCACACCCTGGCAAAGCTGGCGACGCCGTTTGCGGAAGATGCCGCGCTGCGTCTCTCCAGCGTGTCGCATCCGGAGTATGTCGCCCGCGTAGGCACCTTCTTTGACGCAATCGGCGGCAGGGCGTTACTGATGCACGGTACGGAAGGGGAGGTGTATGCCAACCCGCAGCGCTGTCCACAGCTGGTGCTGATCGACGCACAGGGCACGCGCGCGCTGCTTGAGCGCGGCGAGGAGAACACAGACGTTATCCTGCCTGCGGCGAAAGATCCGCATACTACCGCGCGCTGGATTGAACAGTGTCTGGCAGGCAATGTCCCTGTACCGCGCGCGATAATGCTGCAGATGGCGTGTTGTCTGCTGGCGACGGGTGAGGTGGCGACGCTGGACGCAGGGCTTGAGCGCGTGGCGCAGGCGTTTTAGGCAAAAAAAAGCCCGTCCAGTGGCGGACGGGCAAACAAAGGGTAACAACAACAGGGTCAATGAGGGTTGGAGCATCTCACCAGAGGGTAAGGTGAGGGTGGAGCATAATGCGTTCGCTTATTTGTAGATAACCGCGGTACCGCTTAACTTGTTATTGTTGTTCGCGGAGGTGATGGTGTATCCACTTGCGCCGGCAGCCGCTGCTTTCTCAGCCAGTTTTGCTTCCAGGCCGTCCAGCGTGGTAGCGCCTTCTGCACTGACCACACCGATTTTATTCATGTTCTGCGCCTGAGTGGCGGAGACAGGCTCTGCGGCGAAAGCGCCAAAGGACAGAGCGGAAAGGGCAACAGCGGCAACAGCATATTTGATGGTTTTCATGATTATTCTCTCGCAGATGATTCTGTTAAGGGGACGATGTTCCGTCGATGTGATAAGTATCACGGTTTTTTGCGGAGGATAAAATCGAAGAGAATTGACGTGGTTGCTCAAAAAAATTGAATGACAAATAACATATTGAATAGTAATAACTTCAGCGAAGCGATTTACGTTTCTTGCCGCTGCGCTTTACAGAAGCCGCGTGAAGGGCACGATTTGCTACGCGGTTCGCTGAAAAGCGTGAGCGTAAAGGAAACCGCTTTCGTCGTGAATTTGCGTAAAGCCAGGTCAACGTAACTGGCTGTCTTTCGATCCTCTGCGATTATATCCTGCGTGTGAAGTATTATGCGAATCTTTATCCTGCTGGCAGGTGATGCATAACCGCACGCCGGGGATGGCTTTTCGCCGCGCCTCGGGAATGGGATCGCCGCACTCTTCACATTCATACAAACTCTCACCGCGCGGAATTTCACCGCGAGCGCGGGCAACAGCATCTTCAATGGTACTGTTGATCTGTTCGTTTACTGCGTCGTCATTTGCCCAGCCGGAAGCCATGGCATCCTCCAGTGTCGTGTTTATATAAGTGGTGTTTATATAAAGTATAGGATCGATATGGGGTTAAAAGGTGAACGTACAAGGCGCGGTAGGGTGAAACTGCATCTGTTGCCCAGATGCAGTCGGGGGCGGAACGTTATTTATAGATAGTGGCTGTGCCGTACATATGGTTATCGCCACCGGCGGCGTTCACCACAAAACCTTTCGCACCTTCTTCACGGGCTTTTTCAGCCAGCTTGCTCTGAAGATCGTCAAGATTGCTTGCGCGGCTGACGGAGACAGTACCGGCAGGGCGCAGCTGGCTGGTGTCGTTGCTGGGGGTGAGAGGCTCTACAGACCAGGCAGAAAATGAGGCGGTCGCGAGTGCTCCGGCGATGACAGCCAGGGACAAATATTTTTTCATAATCACATCCTCCGGGAGAAACAACGGGTGATTCCAGTTAAGTTTAGATGCCCTGAGAGTGTGATTTAGCGCAAAAATTTGATGATGATCTGCTTATTTTTTGAACAATGTTAATTGACAAAACGCTGACAGATCATAGACATACACGCCGTTGATTTTTGTCGCTTTTTTGTTCGCCTCACAGAAATATTTACCGTTGGGTCAGCAAAGGGTATCTTACGCCGCTGTTTAAAGGAGAACGCCATGACTTCCCAAAAGCCCGGAATGCACCCCCGTAATCGCCACCGCAGCCGTTATGACATGAATGCCCTGTGCCAGAGCTGCCCGGAGCTAAAGACTTTTATCGTCCAGACCCCGGCCGGTGAGCCCTCGGTTATCTTTGCCGATCCGCAGGCGGTAAAAGCGCTGAACAAAGCGCTGCTGGCCCATTTCTACGGCGTGACGCACTGGGACATTCCTGAAGGCTTTCTCTGCCCGCCCGTACCCGGCCGTGCCGATTACGTTCACCACCTTGCCGATCTGCTGGCCGACGATTGCGGCGGCGTGGTTCCCGCGCAGGCAAGCGTTCTGGATATCGGTACCGGGGCGAACCTGATCTACCCGCTTATTGGCGCGCATGAATACGGCTGGCGTTTTACCGGCAGTGAAACGGGCGCAGAGGCGTTCTCAAGCGCGCAGGCCATCATCAACGCCAACCCGGGGTTAAGCCGCGCGGTTCGCCTGCGTCGCCAGAAAGATGCGTCGTCGATTTTCAACGGCATCATTCATAAGAACGAACAGTACGATGCCACGATGTGCAACCCGCCGTTCCATGACTCCGCGGCAACCGCCCGTGCGGGCAGCGAGCGCAAGCGTCGCAATCTGGGCCAGGCGCAAGATGCGGCGCTGAACTTTGGCGGCCAGCAGCAGGAGCTGTGGTGTGAAGGCGGTGAAGTGGCGTTTATCCTGCGCATGATTGATGAGAGCAAAGCCTATGGCCGCCAGGTGAAGTGGTTCACGACGTTAGTCTCACGCGGCGACAACCTGCCGCCGCTGTACCGTGCCCTGACCGATGCGGGCGCGGTAAAAGTGGTGAAAAAAGAGATGGCGCAGGGGCAGAAGCAGAGCCGATTCATCGCCTGGTCGTTTATGGACAATAACAAACGCCGCAAATAATGTGACCCATAGGCCGGGTAAGGCGAAGCCGCCACCCGGCAAACAGATTACAGCGTCGGCTCCTGCGGCGGCAGCGGTGTGGCCGAAGGCGGCGAGACGACCTGATACGTCTGCACCGGCATCCGTACATCCGCCAGATCGAAATGTTTCTTCACCATGCTGTCGAGCGCGAAGCGCACCGTCCACTGCTTCAGCGGCTGGGTGGTGAACGACACGCGTAGCGTAAAGGCGGTGTTCGACAGCCCGACAATGCCCGCAAACGACGGCTCGCCAATCACCAGCCCGCGAATGTTCTCCATCTCCATCAGCTCCGCTACCGCATCCTGCAGCGCCTGCTTCGCTTTATCGGCATCTTCATGGCGATCCACATCGTAATTCGCCACGACCGAACCAATCCCGCGCACGAAGTTGGCGAAGGTGGTGATCGAGGACCAGGGAATGATGTGGTATGCGCCGGTATCCTGACGTACGCCCACGGAGCGAATCGACATCCGCTCCACCGTGCCGGTGAGCGGCCCGATGGTCACCAGGTCACCGGTGTTCATCCCGTTCTCAAACTGGATGAAGATACCGGTGATGATGTCCTTCACCAGCGTCTGGGAGCCGAAAGAAATAGCCAGCCCCAGGGCACCGGCACCTGCGAGCAGCGGTGCGATATTCACGCCGATTTCAGAGAGCACGATCATGATGGTGATGGTACTGATAATCACCGCCAGCGCGTTGCGGAACAGGGTCAGCAGCGTGCGGGCGCGGGCGCTTGGCAAGGGCCTGCCGTGAATATCCGAAACCAGACGGTTTTCAATCAGGCTCGCCAGCAGCGTCCAGCCCACGGCAGAGAAGAACAGAATCAGCGCAATGCGGATCAGAATATCGACGGTCTTTTCCCCCGCGCCGTTGTGCAGCCAGTTCCAGAAATCGAACAACCCCCAGGCGTTCAGGAGCAACATAATGGCGACGCACACCGTCAGAATGCGCGCCACCTTCAGGGACACCGACATCCAGCCGTTAACCCGTTTTTGCAGCTCCGGATAGTTGCGCTGAACGTGTGGGGAGAGGGTGATGGTTTTCGAGATCCAGCGCGACAGTAGGCCCGAGACAAACGCCGCGATGCCAATAATCGCCAGGCTTTTGAACGTCGCACCCATCATAAATTTCAGGCTGTTGCCCGGATCAAACAGCGAGAAGAAGCACAGCACAATAAAGTACGCGCTTGCCAGCCAGTGCCAGACCAGCGCGAAGGCGCGAATAAACAGGCTGAAGAAGGAGAGGGAGCGGTCGGCCAGATGCAGCAGACTCTCGGTAATGGCTTTTTTATTGTGAAAGATAAGGTACAAGGCCCAGACGGTGATGCAGATCATGATCAGCACGTTCGCCAGCGCGCCGAACTGCACGTTCACCTGGTTGGAGATAATCGGCACGGCGACCAGCAGACCGTAGCCAATCAGGCCGCTGAGCACGCTCAGGCGTAAGGCCCAGTATTTTGCGGTGCGTTCCTGAATCGAAAAGGGGCGCAACTCCGGGACGTGTGGGCAGAAGAGTAAACGCAGCAGCGCTTTGAAAAATTCGATCAGAGCGAAGGCGTTGAGGAAAAGCGCCTGCTGAAAGGCGATGGTTTTATTGCCCGTATTGAGACGATCGGCAAGCACCTGGCCGATAGACAGGGTCAGCGCCAGCAGCAGTAAGTCGATGATAAACGCCAGGGCGATCATCGCCGGCAAATGCAGCCAGCTGCTTTTCTCGCGGTTCTTTTTACGTCCCCATTGGCCCATCTTGCGATACAGCGGCCAGGCGCACAGGCGCACCAGCGAGTAAAAAATGAATACCGTGCCTGCCAGGATGAGAAATTGCGTGGCGGCGGCAGAGAAGGTTTGGGGATTGAACGGCTTGTGGGGAGAACCAATCAGGTTGCGGTAGAGCTGGGCAAAACGTGAGGCGAGGGCATCGCCGTAGTGGCGGCTGACGTCGGTGACATTCTCCAGCACCGTTTTTTGTTCTTTCTCTTCGGGCGGGGCGATCGCCGGGACATCTTCCTGCGGTGGCGTTGCCGCGACTTTACGCAGTTGACCTATTAATTCCTGCCGGGACGCATCATTTTCAAGCACGTCGGCCAGCGCGCTGTAGGCGGCTTTCTTCTGTTCGGCGTCCGGTTCCGGTGGGGGCGTATTTTGCTGTGTAGCGGCGGTTCCGGTTGTTACACCTGGTATCGCAACGGCAAGCGAGGGAGCACTAAAAAGGCTAATCAACAGCAACAGGATCCACGGCACGGCGTCCTCCGGCGAAAATGTCCAGCAAAATGATAAGTATAGAGTGCGGGGAACCGGGGGGGATTTTTGGGAACAATCTGGCGTAAAAAAGCCGGGCATGCCCGGCTTGATGTTTAACGGCCAGCCGTCTTCAGGAGACGTGCTGCAGGAATTCCTGCAGGCGCTGGCTTGGCGGGTTGGCAATCAGCTCCTGCGGGTTGCCGTCTTCGGCAATGCGGCCTTTATCGATGAAGATCAGGCGAGACGCCACTTTCTCCGCGAAGCCGATTTCGTGGGTCACGATCACCATCGTCATCCCTTCTTCGGCCAGGTCCTGCATGACTTTCAGCACTTCGTGACGCAGCTCGGGGTCAAGCGCAGATGTCGGCTCATCGAACAGCATCATCTTGGGTTTAACCGCCAACGCGCGGGCAATCGCCACGCGCTGCTGTTGACCACCGGACAGCTCGGACGGGTAGTGATGCGCCCGCTCGGCGAGGCCCACTTTGGCGAGCAGATCTTTTGCCAGCGCTTCGGCTGCCGCTTTATTGGCACCGCGCACGCGCAGGGGGCCAAACATCACGTTTTCCAGCGCCGTGAGGTGCGGGAACAGGTAGAACTGCTGGAACACCATCCCGGCTTCCTGGCGGATCAGTCGCTCGTCAACCTTCGGATCGTTGACCTTCAGGCCATCGACAACCAGATCGCCGCTGGTGATTTCTTCCAGCTTGTTGATGCAGCGCAGCAGGGTTGATTTACCGGAACCGGACGGCCCGATAATGACCACCACTTCACCCTGTTGAATGTTGAGGTCAATATTGTGCAGCACCTTCGTCGGGCCAAAGTGCTTGGAAACGTTTTTAAATTCAATCACAGGATTTTCATCCTTCTTTCAAGACGACGCAGAACAAAGCTCAGAACCAGGGTGATGATCAGGTAGACGACGGCTACCGCACTCCAGATTTCCAGCGCACGGAAGTTGCCCGCGATAATCTCCTGGCCCTGACGGGTCAGTTCGGCTACCCCGATAACAATAAACAGCGACGTATCTTTAATGCTGATGATCCACTGGTTACCCAGCGGCGGCAGCATGCGGCGCAGCGCCAGTGGCAGGATAACGTGACGAATGGTTTCGCGACGGGAAAGCCCCAGCGCCAGACCTGCTTCGCTGAAGCCCTTATGGATCGACAGCACCGCGCCGCGGGTAATTTCCGCAATGTAGGCACCGGAGTTGATCATAATGGTGACAACGGCGGCGCTGAACGGGTCAATGCGCAGGTCGTTGAAAGCCATGGGCAGGGCGAAGTAAATGAACATAACCTGCACGACAATCGGCGTGCCGCGGATCACTTCGATGAAAACCAGCGCGATGTGGTTAGCAATCCAGCCGCCGTAGGTGCGGGCGAAACCGGCAACAAGGCCGATAATCAACCCGCCAACCAGACCGAGGACCGAAATCCACAGGGTCATTTTGGCGCCTTCAAGCAAGAGAGGAATGGCAGGCCAGATGGCGCTCCAGTCAAACTGCATGATGTATTCCTGTATACCGTGGTGAAAAACAAAAAACGAAAAACGTAGGCCCGGTAGGCGTTAGCGCCACCGGGCGTACAAACATGATTTCAGGTGAAATTATTTAGGCTCAGTACCGAACCATTTTTTGTAGATTTCGTTATAGGTGCCGTTCTCTTTCAGGGTTTTCAGCGCGCCGTTCACTTTAGTGCGCAGGTCGTCGCTGCCTTTCGGGAACGCAATACCGTACTGCTGTGCTTCCAGAGAATCGCCTACCGCTTTGAACTTGCCGTTGCCCGCAGTTTTGATGAAGTACAGGATGTTTGGCGTGTCGTGCAGAACCGCATCCGCGCGGTTGGTGCCCAGTTCCATGTAGGCATTGTCGATGTTCGGGAACTGACGCAGGTCTTTCGTTTTGATATTCGCTTTTGCGTAATCAACGGAGCCAGTACCGCCTTTCACTGCCACTACTTTGCCGTCGAGATCTTTCACGCTTTTCACATCGTTATTGTCGGCTTTAACCATCACCAGCAGGCCGCTTTTGTAGTAGCCGTCAGAGAAGTCGATCGCTTTTTTACGTTCGTCGGTAATGGTGATACCCGCCAGCGCCAGGTCAACGTTTTTGGTCTGCAGCGCAGGGATGATGCCGCTGAAGTCCATTGGCTTCAGGGTGTAATCCAGTTTGAGTTCTTTCGCAATAGCAGCCCACAGATCCACGTCGAAACCAACGTATTTATCACCCTGTTTGAATTCAAACGGAACGAAAGCCGTGTCAGTTGCCACAACCAGTTTGTCGGCGGCCTGAGAAGACACCGCAAAAGCCAGGGTAAGTGCAGCCAGTGAAACTTTTAATACAGACTTCATAGCATTTCCTTTTATATCCACGGGGCGATCCCCTGCGAGAACATCTGGCACAATGAAAAAATCATGCCAACTTTACAAGCTGTTGTTTTGCATAGGGGATGAAGACACGCACTGCACGCTAATCGTGGCAACGCGCTTGTTTTGCACCAAGATGGAGCACCGTTTTGGTGCGCTTCGTTTTGGTTAACTGACGGGGTGATATTTAGCGCAATTTCAGACCAAAAAACAATCTTCCATTAACCGTTGTGTGAGGTGATTATTACATTTTATTCACTTTTGCAGGGGGTTTAGCAAAAGTGACGCACCATAAACGTGCAAAACCCCCGCCGGGGCGAGGGTTTGATTGGAAATTCGTATGGATTATTCGATGTTAGATTCGATAAACCACAGGAATTGATCCAGGTCGCGAGACGCGGCGGTGAAGATATCCGCGGTGTCTTCGTCTTTCGCTTCACTAATGGCTTTACGCACATCGTTAGCCACGACGGCGTAACGGTCAGCCAGCTCTTTCAGGTGATCCTGTACGCTGTGGATATCCAGCGGGTAGCTTTTCAGCGCGGTCTTGCTGTTAATGACCTGCGTGGTACCCAGCGCCACACCGCCGAGCTGCACGGCACGTTCTGCCATGGTATCGAGGTGGGTGACCAGTGCGGTGCGGAATCCATCCAGCATTTCATGAACGGCAATAAAGTTTGCACCGCGCATATTCCAGTGGGCCTGTTTAGTGATCAACGACAGGTCGATGAACTGGATCACCTGGCGATTCAGCAACTCAATCGTCGCTTTTTTATCGCTGTCTGATACATCGTTACGGGTATAAAGCAGATTAGACGCTTTCGTTTTCACCAGTTTAGCGGTACTCATAATCTCATATCCTCTTGATGTTAATGTCCCAGGTAATTACCGAGAAACAGTATAGCACCTGATTTTTACTGCGGGGGTCAGGTCTTGCCTATTGGTTTAATAGTAAGAAGAGTTTTGTTTTTTTATTTTGTTGTTTTTTAAAGGATTTGTAATATTTGTCACGGGGCGTGAGATTTTTGAAATAACACGTGAGGCGTTGCGGGAATAATCTGGAATTAACACAAAAGTGTGAATGAATAATTCAGGTGAGATTTCTGGCCGATATTCTGCATGGCTATGCAGCCATGCAGAATAAAGCAATCAGTTTATATCGAGCTTTTCAACCTTCGGCTCCCGGCGCATCGTCAGCGTGGACCCCATTGAGGCCGCGATGATTGAGCACAGCGCCAGCGTCTGCGTGAAGGTCAGGGTTTCCCCGAGGAAAATCATCCCGGAGATCGCCGCCAGGGCAGGCTCCATGCTCATCAGCGTGCCGAAGATACGCGTAGGCAAGCGCGTCAGGGCAATCATCTCCAGCGAGTAGGGGAGTGCGGTCGAGAGAATGGCGACGGCCAGACCGATCGGCATGACCGACCACTGCCATATTGATTCCGTGGCTTGCGCCATGCCGAGCGGCACAAAAATGATTGCCGCAATCAGCGAACCCAGCGCCACGGTGGCCGGACCGTGCTCCTCCCCGGCGCGCTGACCAGAAAGAATATAGATCGCCCAGCAGGCTCCCGCGCCTAGCGCCAGCGCGGCACCGGTCAGGTCGATCTGCGAAACACTCTGACCCAGCGGCAGCAGGAACCATAATCCCAGCACTGCCAGCACCACCCAGATAAAATCAACCGGACGGCGTGAAGAGAAGAGGGCAACGGCCAGTGGGCCGGTAAATTCCAGTGCAACGGCAATGCCAAGCGGGATGGTTTGTATTGAGAGGTAGAACATATAGTTCATTGCGCCCAAAGACAGTCCATAATAAAGCAGAGGCAAACGCTGCTCTTTTTTAAACCGCAGTCGCCAGGGTTTGAAGATGACCACGAGGATCAGGGTGCCTAACGCGATTCGAAGCGCCGTGACGCCGGGTGCCCCCACGATGGGGAAAAGAGATTTCGCCAGCGATGCACCACTCTGGATGGACATCATGGCGATGAGTATGACGGCAACCGGCATCCAGACCGACGACGTACGGGATAAAGCAGGCATCCTTTCTCCTGTCAATTTATGTCAAGTGAGGTAAAAGTGGCAGTGTAATAGAAATATGCTGCATCGGTTGAGGTTCTGTTGAAAAAAATCCGCGCAAAACACGTAAAATGCTGATGAGTTGATGGATTTATAGACACTCAGATTAGGAATAATCTGGATGAATGTAGCGGAACTGACGCGCAATATTAGCGTTTTGTAGCGAAAATTTTATGTTATTTTAATAAGATAGCTGCTGTTGGAAATGTTCTGTTACAGGAAAATCTTAGTTAGACATCACGAATCACAAAGAGTTTCAGAAGATTTTTTGATATATTTAAAACTTACGGACTTACTTGAAGCACATTTGAGGTGGTTATGAAAAAAATTGCATGTCTTTCAGCACTGGCCGCTGTACTGGCTGTTTCCGCAGGTACTGCTGTAGCTGCTACTTCTACCGTTACCGGTGGTTACGCTCAGAGCGATATGCAGGGCGTAATGAACAAAACTAACGGTTTTAACCTGAAGTATCGTTACGAGCAAGACAACAACCCGCTGGGCGTGATCGGTTCTTTCACCTACACCGAGAAAGATCGTACTGAAAACGGCGCTTATAATAAAGGTCAGTACTACGGAATCACCGCTGGTCCTGCTTACCGCCTGAACGACTGGGCAAGCATCTACGGTGTTGTAGGTGTTGGCTACGGTAAATTCCAGCAGACCGAAAACGAAGGTCTGAACCGCACTGCAAGCAACAGCGACTACGGCTTCTCCTATGGCGCTGGTATGCAGTTCAACCCAATCGAAAACGTTGCTCTGGACTTCTCCTATGAGCAGAGCCGTATCCGCAACGTTGACGTTGGCACCTGGATTGCAGGCGTAGGTTACCGCTTCTAATCACTTCGGTGAGCCAGTAAAAAATCCGCCCAATGTGGCGGATTTTTTTTGCATTAAAAGCAGCTATCGTTACTACGCTGATCGGTAAAGTAAAGTGGAAGGTTCCGTTCACCTCAATATGTGCAGAATATACTGTGTTCAGAACCTGTGAACGTGATAAGGGGGCCACCGCGGCCCCCTTATCGATCCCCGCGGCCCCGCAGAGAAATCGGTGCTCCGCACTGCGCTCACCTCCCGACCGTTTGCCTGCGGTCGGCTCGACTCGACGTCCTGTCTCGTTTCGCCTCTGGCCGCCATCCATGGCGTCCAGCCCTTGTCCTCCGGTCTACGGTTCGCCGATTTCAGCGGGGACTCAACGGCGGTGCCACATTCACGCCGCAGAGCAGGTTGAGGGAGCCCGGATTGTTAAGGAGGCGGCGGTGAGCCTCCTTAACACGTTCACAAGTTCTATGGTTACAGAGTAGCAAGGCTCGTAAAGTGAACGGAATAACCACCACAGCCGTATGTTCCCCCTCACCCCAGCCCTCTCCCTGAATGGAGAGGGAGTGTTCTGCGCCAGGCTGTAATTTCTGGGGATTCCTCAGCCCCAATGGGGCGAAGAGATTAATTACTGCGCATTAATTTGTAGAGACTCCTCAAGCGTTGAGGGCGCGCTCTTACTTACTCTTAATATCAAAGATATCCGTCCCCAGATGGTTGTAGTCAACTTTCTGTAATTTAAAGTTGGTAACGTACACTGGGGGAGCTTTCTTGTTCGAGATAAACGTATACGCATTTTTTATCTCTTTCGCTGAAATCCCCGTCCACTGCGAGAAGAAGGTCAGGAAATCATTCGCCGAACGGCGCGCTTTAATGATGCGATGCGATTTGTCGTCGCTGGACAGCACCATAAACGGCACCTGGAAGTTTTGCTGGAACTTATCGTCATGCGCCAGGTACTGCACCTCTTTCCCGCGCTCTTTGAACGCCAGCCCGTGATCCGAGAAATAGACCAGCGAGAAACTGTCGCCCGAGTTACGAAGCTGCGCGTACAGCTTGCTTAACAGATCGTCGGTTTGCGTCATGGTGTACAAATAGCAGGACGTCTCTTTGGACTGCACAAACTCCGCGTATTTTCCCTGGGTACGATCGCAGGCCTGCGGGTGAGAACCCATGAGATGCAGGACAATCAGCTGCGGATGAGTGCGCTGTGTGGCAAAGACCTGCGCCGTCATCTTCAGCAGCGCTTCATCTTTGGTGTTTTTATCCGCTTCAAAGTCGCCGCTTTTCAGGAACTGAACCTCGTCAGCCCGTTTCGCGATGCTGGCGATGGCCGTATCGTATTCCCCAATCTGGCCCTGATTCGAGAACCACCAGGTCTGGAAACCGGCGCGGTTTGCCAGGGTAATCACGTTATCCTGATACTGAGGTTTGCCATCGACCACGCGGTTTAACGTCAGGCCGAGTGACTTTTGGGTCGAACCGCTGGCGGCAATGTAGTCGGTAAACAGCGTGCCATTTACCGAGCTGGCAAACGGCGTATTGTCCCAGTGGCCACCAAACGCCCCCAGCGCGTCGCGTCGGGCGCTTTCGCCGATCACCATCACGTAGGTGTGGTACTTCGGCTTCACGGCCAGCACGTTCCAGGTGTCTTTCATATTGGACAGTTCGGCCATGCGCGTCTGTTCGTCGAGCACTTCCTGGTTATTCACCACCACATCTTTCACAAAGCGGAAGACCGGATAACCCGTATCTTTAAGCTTAAAGACGCCACCCCAGGCCAGGTTTTGCACCGGCGCGACAAAAAAGGCAGCCACGCTCACCGCCAGACACAGATGCTCAATTTTCCCCCACGGCTTCTTGCCGTCGGGTTTACGACGCACGGCGATCGCGCCAAGCGCAAAGATGAAGAGCCCGACGACGTAGCTGTACCACGGGAAGATCGTCAGGATCTCGGTGGACTCTTCCATATTGGTGGAGTGCAGCGCCAGCAGGGTATTGAAGTTTGGCGCGCCATAGGCCTGACCAAACGGAAAATAGAGTGCTGCAATCAGGGAGCAGATCCCGACGAGGATTTTCTGCGCCCGCGGCGCGGTGCGCCACAGCAGATGGAGTATGCAGGTGAACGCGACGGCATAAAGCAGGCTAAACGGATAGCCAAGCGCAAAGTTAATCAGCAGAGATTGCAGAAAGTAAAATCCCGTCCACGGGCTTAAGGCCCGACTGCGGGTAACAAGCGTTTCTTTCAGGGTTACGTTCATAGGTCACTATCATGAAAACGCCATGTGCTCACCCTGGCGCCAAGGGTCAAAGCCTGCCTGACAGTGCGTGGAGAGGGAATGAGGGTCCGCTTCAGCGAGCCGCAAATGGTGCAGGGCTGCAAGAAGATAGTGCGCGCGCGAAATAAGGTCAACAGTTGCTACAGCGATGTTTTGCGAAGAGGGCTACAAAACCGCGAAAAAGATCGGGAAATAGAGGGCTGAAGGCCAGTGTACAGCGGAAAGATGACGGAAAAATGAAGCGGCGTACCGCGACGCCGCTTAGTGGGAAGGTTTGTCGTCCTGGTGCGGTTTGTTGCTAAACATATCGCACAGCATGTTCAACAGCATTAAGCGCACTTTGAAAGGAGAGTGGGTAAACACGTTCATACACCTCTTGAATTCGTTCATGTGACCTCCTGATTTCTGATCCCTTCGATCCGTGAAGGGTGACTGCATTACATACAGATATAGCACAGGCTATATTGTATAGCTATGGCTAAATCGTTAATTTTTTGTGGTTGTAGAGCTATGGTTTACAATGTGCGCTCCGTTACAGGGCGCTGGAAGCGTCAACCCATTGAGGAAGCACAATGAACCGTCGCGCAGGTAAGCCAACAACAAAAAAAATGACGCAACTGGTGAACGTTGAGGAGCACGTAGAAGGGTTCCGCCAGGTGCGTGAGGCGCACCGTCGCGAACTGATTGATGACTATGTGGAGCTGATCTCCGACCTTATCCGTGAGGTAGGGGAAGCGCGCCAGGTTGACATGGCCGCACGACTGGGCGTGTCCCAGCCTACGGTTGCCAAGATGTTAAAACGCCTGGCGACGGTGGGGCTGATCGAGATGATCCCGTGGCGCGGGGTCTTTCTGACGCCGGAAGGGGAAAAGCTGGCGCAGGAGAGCCGCGAGCGGCATCAGATCGTCGAGAACTTTTTACTGGTGCTGGGCGTAAGCCCGGAGATTGCCCGTCGGGACGCGGAAGGGATGGAGCATCACGTTAGCGAAGAGACGCTGGTGAAGTTCCGCGAATTTACCCTTAAATATGGTCCCTCCGCTGAATGAAGATCCCCGGACTGCAGGCTCTTGCACGCGATCGTTTCTTTCATCTGTTAATTATTACTGGAATCGGGCTGAGTCTTTTTGTGCCGTTCGCGCCGCAGGCCTGGCCGGCGGCGATTGACTGGCGCACCATCATTACCCTGAGCGGTTTGATGATGCTCACCAAAGGGGTTGAGCTGAGCGGCTATTTTGACGTGCTGGGGCGCAAAATGGTGCGCCGCTTTGCCACCGAACGCAGGCTGGCGCTGTTTATGGTGCTGTCTGCAGCAGTGCTGTCGACCTTTCTCACCAACGACGTGGCGCTGTTTATCGTTGTGCCGCTGACCCTTACGCTGCGTAAGCTGTGCGAAATCCCGGTCACCCGGCTGATCATTTTCGAGGCGCTGGCCGTCAATGCCGGTTCACTGCTGACCCCCATCGGCAACCCGCAAAATATTCTGCTGTGGGGGCGCTCCGGCCTGTCATTTGCCGCCTTTACCTGGCAGATGGCCCCGCTGGCGCTGGTGATGATGGTCTCGCTGCTGCTCGTCGCCTGGTTCGCCTTCCCAACCAAAAAACTTCAGTACCACAGCGGCACCCCCGGCCCGCAGTGGCAGCCGCGTCTGGTCTGGAGTTGCCTGGGGCTGTATATCGTTTTCCTGACGGCGCTGGAAATGAAGTTCGAACTGGCGGGCGTGCTGCTGGTGGCCGGTGGGTTCCTGCTGCTGGCAAGACGCGTGCTGGTGAGCGTCGACTGGACGCTGCTGCTTGTCTTTATGGCGATGTTTATCGATGTGCATCTGCTGATCCAGCTGCCGGTGCTACAGCACGTTCTGCACGGCGTCAGCGGCCTGTCTCAGCCGGCGCTGTGGCTGACGGCAATTGGGCTGTCGCAGTTTATCAGCAATGTCCCGTCCACCATTCTGCTGCTTAACTACGTTCCCCCAACGGCGCTGCTGGCCTGGGCGGTCAACATCGGCGGCTTTGGGCTGCTTCCCGGCTCGCTCGCGAACCTCATTGCCCTGCGGATGGCGAACGATCGCCGCATCTGGTGGCGCTTCCACCTGTGGTCGATCCCCATGCTGGCCTGGGCTGCGGGGATCGGATTCGGACTATTCCTTCTCATATAGTGCGTTATTTGTCAGTTTATCCTGGCAAATGTATAGCAACGTCCTAGCTTTAGTGAACGGCATAGTGTGATGCCGCTCACTGACAGGACCGTTGCTGACCATGGCAGAAGAACAAAATCCCCCTGCTGACGAGCAGGAAAAAAACAATAAAGAACGCAAGCGCCCCGGAAAAAAACCGTTAATTATCCTCGGCATCGTTGTCGTGGTGATGGTTGTGGTGGCGCTGGTCTGGTGGTTTTTAACCCGTAACGAAGAGACCACGGACGACGCCTTTACCGACGGCGACGTGGTGACCATCGCTCCCAAAACGGCGGGCTATGTCACCGAGCTGCGGGTGCGCGATAACCAGCGCGTGAAGAAAGGTGATGTGCTGGTGGTTATCGATCCGCGCGATACCGCCGCGCAGCGCGACCAGGCGCAGGCCCAGCTTGGGCTGGCCGTGGCACAGCTGCATCAGGCGCAGGCCCAGCTGGCGCTCTCGAAGGTGCAGTATCCTGCCCAGCGCGACGAAGCCAAAGCGCAGGTGCTCAAGGCGCAGGCAGATATGGCGAACGCTCAGGCCGAGTATCGCCGCCAGCGCGGCGTTGACCCCCGAGCGACCACCCAGCAAAGTATCGATTCCGCTAACGCCCAGCTGCGTAGCGCTCAGGCTGGCCTGGCCAGCGCGCAGGCGCAGCTTGAGGTGGCGGAGCAGGTTCAGCTGCAGATTCGCCAGCAGGAGACCAACGTCGAAGCGCGTGAACGTCAGGTTGACCAGGCGAAAGCGCAGCTCGAAACCGCCAATCTCAATCTTTCGTACACCGAGGTGCGCGCCCCGTTCGACGGCTTTGTCACCAAACGTAACGTTCAGCCCGGCACGCTGGTGCAGGCGGGAACGGCGCTGTTCTCGCTGGTCTCCCCGAACGTGTGGGTGGTTGCGAACTTCAAAGAGTCGCAGCTTGAGCGCATGAAGCCGGGCGACAAGGTCAGTGTCTCTGTGGATGCCTGGCCAGATATGGCGCTTGAGGGCCATATCGACAGCATCCAGCAGGGCAGCGGATCGCGCTTCTCGGCCTTCCCGTCGGAAAATGCCACCGGTAACTTTGTGAAAATCGTCCAGCGCGTGCCGGTAAAAATCGTCATTGATAAAGGTCTGGATCCGAACAAACCGCTGCCGCTGGGGCTGTCGGTTGAACCGAAGGTGACGGTGGAATGACGGACCACAGCCACGACAGCTGGAAGCCTGCCAGCAACCCGTGGGCGGTGGCGATTGTTGTCACGCTGGCGGTGTTTATGGAGATCCTCGACACCACCATCGTCAACGTGGCGCTGCCGCACGTCGCCGGATCGCTCTCGTCAAGCTATGACGAATCCACCTGGGTGCTCACCAGTTACCTGGTCGCCAACGGTATCGTGCTGCCTATTTCCGCCTTCCTGAGCCGGGTGTTTGGCCGCAAGCAGTTCTTTCTGATCTGCATCGTGATGTTTACCGTCTGTTCGTTCCTGTGCGGCATTGCCACCGAGCTGTGGCAGATCATTTTGTTCCGCATCATGCAGGGCTTTTTCGGCGGCGGGCTACAGCCTACCCAGCAGTCGGTGCTGCTCGATTACTTCAAGCCGGAGGATCGGGGTAAAGCCTTTGGCCTCTCGTCCATCGCCATTATCGTCGCGCCGGTGCTCGGCCCGACGCTGGGCGGCTGGATCACCGACAACTACTCCTGGCGCTGGGTATTTTTCATCAACATTCCCGTGGGGATCATTACGGTGCTGGCGATCTACCAGCTTCTGGAAGATCCGCCGTGGGAAAGTAAATCCAAAGAGAAGCTCTCCGTTGACTGGACGGGGATCGGCCTGATCGCCCTCGGGCTGGGCTGCCTGCAGGTGATGCTCGACCGGGGTGAAGATGACGACTGGTTCTACTCAAACTTTATCCGCACCTTTGCGGTGCTGACGCTGATCGGCATTATCGGCGCGATTTACTGGCTGATGTACGCCAAAAAGCCGGTGGTTGACCTGCACTGCATGAAGGATAAGAACTTTGCGGTCTCGAGCCTGCTGATGGCGGGCATGGCGATGATCCTCTACGGCAGTTCGGTGGTCATCCCGCAGCTGGCGCAGCAGGATCTGGGCTATACAGCCACCTGGTCGGGCATGGTGCTTTCGCCGGGCGCAATATTGATTGTGTTGACCATACCGCTGGTGCTGAAGCTGATGCCGGTGGTGCAGACGCGCTGGATCATCGCCTTCGGTTTTACCTGTCTGGCGGTGTCGTTCTTCTGGTCGCGCACGCTGACGCCGGATATTGATTTCGAAACGCTGGTGCTGTTCCGCAGCGCGCAGTCGATCGGGCTGGGGTTCCTGTTTGTGCCCCTGACCACCATTGCGTTTATTTCGATCCCACGGCAGCTCAACGCCGACGCGGCGGCGCTGTTTACCATGTTCCGCAACGTCGCAGGCTCGATTGGCATTTCGCTCTCGACGGCAGCGATTACCGAGCGCTCTCAGGCCCACAGCGCGCATCTGGCGTATCACGCATCGCCGTTTAACGAGCAGTTCCAGCTGGCGATCCGCGAAAGCGCCCAAGCTATCCAGAACTTCACGACGCAGGTGGGCGACCCGACGGGTATCGCCACCGGGCGGATGTACCAGACCATGATCGAACAGTCGCGCTTCCTGGCCTATATCGACGTCTTTACCATTCTGAGCGCGGTGGCCTTTTTACTGATTCCGTTTTGTTTGTTGCTCTCGCCGGTTAAGAGCGAGGGGAGTGCAGGAGCACACTGATGATACACAGACGTTTACACCCCCTGATGATAATGATGTTGCTGGTTGGCTGCGCCGTCGGGCCGGACTACCAGCAGCCCGCACCGCCACCCTCTGGCCACTGGAATGACAAGGGCGACGGCGAGGTGAAGTCGAAAACGGTTTCAGCCGCGACTAACCCGCGCTGGTGGAAAACCTTTGGCTCGCAGCAGCTCGACAGCCTGGTTGAACGCGCCATCGCCGGAAATTTATCGCTGCAGCAAACGGTGCTGCGCATCGCCGGCGCGCGTGAGCAAATTAATCAGGCGGGCGGCGCGTTTTATCCGGCGGTTAACGGCAACCTGCAGGCAACGCGCCAGCAGCTTGGGCTGGAGGGGGAGCTGAAATCTCACGGGGTGTACGACCAGCTTGATAATGTCGACCCGCAGCTGCGAGGCGCGTTAGGCCCGCTGACCCAGCCGATCAATCTTTACCAGGGCAGCTTTGACGCCCAGTGGGAAATCGACCTGTGGGGCAAGGTGCGCCGTCAGGTTGAGGCCGCCGAAGCACAGCAGAAGGTGGCCATTGAGCAGCGTAACGATGCGCTGGTGTCGCTGGAGGCGGAAGTGGCGCGGGCGTGGCTACAGCTGCGCGGCGCGCAGAGCATTATCGCCACGCTGAATACCCAGATTGAGAGCGCACAGCAGACGCTGGAGCTTACCGACAGCCGTCAGCGCGGCGGGCTTTCACCGCAGATGGATGTGGAGAATGCCCGTGCGCAGCTGGGCAACCTGGAGGCGCAGCTGCCGCAGTATCAGGCGCAGGAACGCCAGGCGATGAACGGCCTGGCCATTCTGCTCGGCAAACCGCCGGGCGCGCTGGACGCAGAGCTGCAGTCGGCACAGCCGATGCCCGCGCTGCCGGATATTGTCCAGACGGGCATTCCGTCAACGCTGGCGCGCCGCCGTCCGGACGTGCGTCAGGCAGAAGCCCGACTCCATGCGGCGACGGCGGAGATCGGCGTCTCGGTGGCGGAGCTGTTCCCGAGTTTTACCCTTTCCGGGCAGTTTGGTCTGCGCAACAGCGAAACCAACTGGCTCACCGACTGGAGCAGCCACTTTTACAGCTTTGGCCCGCAGGTTTCCATTCCCATCTTCCAGGGCGGCCGGCTGGTCTCCAGCGTGAAGGTGGCGCGCGCGCAGCAGGGCGCAGCGGTGCTGGACTATCGCCAGACGGTGCTGACCGCGCTGGGTGATGTTGAAAACGCGCTGGTGAGCTACCGCACCGACCAGCAGCGCGAAGCGGGCCTCGCGAAAACCATTGATGCGCTGCAAAACGCCTTCGACCTGGCGAGCGACAGCTATCGACAGGGGATCGCCAGCTTTATCGACGTGCTGGACGCGCAGCGTCAGCTGGCTCAGGCGCAGCAGCAGCGGGCCCAGGCGCAGGTGCAAAGCGCGCTCGACCTGGTGGCGCTGTACAAGGCGCTGGGCGGTGGCTGGGAGCCGTATCAGCAGGTGCAGCTGCCAGATTACAAGGTCTTTGGCGACGCGCCGCGGGGATAAGATTCAGAGGATTGGGCAAGAAACGGACAGGAACGCCACATTCGCGCTGGCTGAGCGGCGGGTATAACTGTTAAGCACCCAAACGAAAAGCGAGGAATGAATTATGCGTTATCAAAAACTGGGCAATACCGGTCTGTTTGTTTCTGAACTGTGCCTCGGGACCATGACCTTTGGCGGGGAAGGCGGCATGTGGGGCAAGATTGGTCAGCTTCAGCAAAGCGACGCCGAGCAGTTGGTGGGCCGCGCGCTGGACGCCGGGATCAATTTTATCGACACGGCAGATGTCTACTCGGAAGGGCGGTCGGAGGAGATCACCGGCCAGGCGCTGAAGAACCTGAAGATCCCCCGCGAGAACGTAGTGGTCGCCACAAAAGTCTTCGGTGAAACGGGAACGGCGGGGGTGAACTCGCGCGGCAGCTCGCGGTACCACATCATCAATAGCGCCAAAGAGAGCCTGCGCCGCCTGCAGCTCGATCATATCGATCTTTATCAGCTCCACGGTTTTGACCCGGCCACGCCGATCGAAGAGACGCTTTATGCGCTGGATAACCTCGTTCAGCACGGCCACGTACGCTATATCGGCGTCTCTAACTGGGCGGCATGGCAGATCGCCAAAGCGCTGGGCATTTCCGAGCGTCTGGGGCTGTCGCGATTTGCTTCGCTGCAGGCGTATTACACCCTTGCCGGGCGCGATCTGGAGCGTGAGCTGGTGCCGATGATGCAGAGCGAAGGCGTCGGGCTGATGGTCTGGAGCCCGCTGGCGGGCGGCCTGTTGAGCGGCAAGTATGACCGCAGCGGGCAGAGCGCATCAGGCGGACGTCGACTGGAGTTTGATTTCCCGCCCGTGAACAAGGATCGCGCTTTCGACTGCGTGGATGTGATGCGCACCCTGGCGGAAGGCAAGGGCGTGTCGGTGGCGCAAATTGCGCTGGCATGGCTGCTGCACCAGAAGGCGGTGACCAGCGTCATCATCGGAGCGAAACGGGTCGATCAGTTGGATGACAACATTGCCGCAACCGGCGTTCAGCTGAGCGATGATGAGCTGAAACAGCTGGATGCGGTCAGCGCGCTGCCGCGCGAGTATCCTGGCTGGATGCTGGAGCGCCAGGGCGAGTACCGTCGCAATCAGTTAGCGCAACAATAACCTTCCTTCCCCCGGTGGCGCTTGCGCTTACCGGGGCTACGTTCCCCTGTAATGACATATTAACGTTATGTCACAACACGAAATTCCCGTGGGCCGTTCTCTTCTTCCGCTGTTTCAGTATGCCAGCTTTACGAACGCACAGGGCGGTATCCGGGAAGAATCATTCCGGGTCAATGCGTGCGTTTCGTTAATGCGCGCATCCGTGTTATTAAAGATTGCCTTAACCCTCTCTAAATGATATTAATTATCATTCTTATTATAAAAATAATGGCAGTTAAAAATATCTGGCAAGGATGTGAGCTTAACGATCAATCACTTTTACGTTAGGCATGTATTAGGGAATGGGTATGAGAATTATCAAGATCTTCTGGCCGCTCACTGCGCTCCTGGCAGGGTTGAACAGTCAGGTATCACTGGCACAATCCTCCGATGATAACGACGAGACCCTGGTGGTAGAAGCCACCGCTGAGCAGGTACTCAAACAGCAGCCGGGCGTGTCGATTATTACCAGCGAAGATATTAAAAAGAACCCTCCGGTCAACGATCTCTCCGATATTATTCGCACAATGCCCGGTGTTAATCTGACCGGCAACAGCGCCTCGGGTACACGCGGTAATAACCGCCAGATCGACATTCGCGGCATGGGGCCGGAAAACACCTTAATTTTGATTGATGGTGTACCGGTGACGTCGCGCAACGCCGTGCGTTATAGCTGGCGCGGAGAGCGTGATACTCGCGGCGACACCAACTGGGTGCCACCGGAACAGGTTGAGCGTATTGAAGTGATCCGCGGCCCTGCGGCGGCACGCTACGGTTCGGGCGCAGCGGGCGGGGTGGTGAACATCATTACCAAACGCCCCACCAACGACTGGCACGGTTCGCTGTCGTTATACACTAACCAGCCGGAAAGCAGCGACGAAGGCGCTACGCGTCGCGCCAACTTTAGCCTGAGTGGGCCGCTGGCTGGCGATGCGCTGACCATGCGTCTGTACGGCAACCTGAATAAAACCGATGCCGACAGCTGGGATATTAACTCCCTGGCCGGTACGAAAAACGCGGCCGGGCATGAAGGGGTGCGCAACAAAGATATCAACGGCGTTGTCTCGTGGAAATTAAATCCGCAGCAAATTATCGATTTCGAAGCCGGATATAGCCGCCAGGGGAATATCTATGCTGGCGATACGCAAAACAGTTCTTCCAGTGCCGTCACTGAAAGCCTGGCGAAATCCGGTGAAGAGACGAACCGCCTGTACCGGCAAAATTATGGCGTTACGCACAATGGTATCTGGGACTGGGGTCAAAGCCGTTTTGGTGTCTATTATGAGAAAACCAATAACACCCGTATGAACGAAGGATTATCCGGCGGTGGTGAAGGGCGTATTTCGGCGGATGAAAAGTTCACGACCAATCGCCTGAGCTCCTGGCGAACCAGCGGCGAGGTTAATATTCCGTTGAATGCGCTGGTCGATCAAACGCTGACCGTGGGCGCGGAGTGGAGCCGCGATGAGCTCGACGATCCTTCCTCTACCAGCCTGACGGGGGCTGACAGCAATATCGGCGGCATTTCTGGTTCGGCTGCGGATCGCAGCAGTAAAAATCATTCCCAAATCAGTGCGCTCTATCTTGAAGATAATATTGAGCCGGTTCCCGGCACGAATATCATTCCCGGCCTGCGCTTTGATTATCTCAACGAGTCCGGCGGTAACTTCAGCCCCAGCCTGAACCTCTCGCAGGAATTGGGGGATTACTTCAAAGTCAAAGCGGGGATTGCCAGAACCTTTAAAGCACCCAACCTGTATCAAACCAGCGAAGGTTATCTGCTCTACTCGAAAGGCAACGGTTGCCCAAAAGATATTACATCGGGCGGCTGCTACCTGATCGGTAATAAAGATCTCGATCCGGAAATCAGCATCAATAAAGAAATTGGGCTGGAGTTCGCCTGGGAAGATTACCACGCCAGCGTGACCTACTTCCGCAATGACTACCAGAATAAGATTGTGGCCGGAGATAATGTTATCGGGCAAACCGCTTCCGGCGCATATATTCTCCAGTGGCAGAACGGCGGGAAAGCGCTGGTGGACGGTATCGAAGCCAGCATGGCGTTCCCGCTGGTGAAAGATCGTCTGAACTGGAATACCAATGCCACCTGGATGATCACCTCGGAGCAAAAAGACACCGGTAACCCGCTGTCGATCATCCCGAAATACACCATTAATAACTCGCTTGACTGGACCATCACCCAGGCGTTCTCTGCCAGCGTCAACTGGACGTTATACGGCAGACAAAAACCGCGTACTCATTCGGAAACTCGTAGTGAAGATACGGGCGGTCTGTCAGGTAAAGAGCTGGGCGCTTATTCGCTGGTGGGGACGAACTTTAATTACGATATTAATAAAAATCTGCGTCTTAACGTTGGTGTCAGCAATATCTTCGATAAACAGATCTACCGATCTTCCGAAGGGGCGAATACCTATAACGAGCCTGGTCGGGCTTATTATGCCGGTGTTACCGCGTCATTCTGATCGTAGTGCCAGAGGCGTACTGCCCGCGTCAAGGCGGGCAGTGTTTAGCGGTTTAATGGATGACAACCTGCTGTGTTACCTGCGTTTTCACCACTGATATCTAACAGCGCTCCGCGAAATGAAGCGTTGAACATTGGTCCGTGTCCCAGGTTCGGGAAATCCCAAAAGGCGGCATTGACGCCTTTATCTTCCAGCGTGGCGAGGGTGGCATGAATTTTCGTCAGCACCCCGGCAGCATGCGTTTCCCGGTTATCGCCCGGCGTCGCCGAACCTTCCATTATCATCAGGCGCCTGGCGCAGTATTGCGACGGCTCAACCGCCGTGATGCGGCTCAACAGCGCATCATGGCCTCTGCCCAACGACGGGCTGGCGCTGTAGTACGTCCGGAAATAAGAGGAGGACAGCCAGGCATCCAGCACGAACAGGCCGCCGTAGGAGTGCCCCCACAGGCCGCGGCGCTGCCGATCGATATTCAATCCCTGTTCCACCTTTGGCGCTATACGCGTTTCCAGTAACTGGCGGAAGTCGTTGCTACCCCCACTCTTACGGCTAAAACGCCCGTTACGGGTATCCGTTTTGCCGCTTTCTGCTGCTGGCGTATAGTCGTAGGCCCTGCCGTTGAGATCGAAGGGGAGGTTGGTCTGATACCCGACAGCCACAATCACCGGCGGTGATTTTTCTGCCAGCTGTTTGAGCAGGTCGTCGTTCAGGCGGTCCATAACTGCGTTGCCGTCGAGCATATATAAAATCGGGTAGCCCGACGCCGGTGCGGCTTTATTTGGCACGGCCGTCCATACCCGATAATGGCGGCTGCCATCGGCGGAGTCGAACGAGTTGACGCTGAAATGGTAAAACGCGGAGCCTTTATCGGCGATATTTGGCCCCAGTGGCTGCATATCCGGCTTTGCGAAAGCGTGCGCACTCCAGATAAGGGTAAGACCAGAAAAAAGAGTGACAAGCGCCTTGCGTGGGCGTGTTGGGCGATACTCGCGGGCATACATCTGATGATTATTCCTTTTCCGCAGGTGAGATTTTCTTTATTCAGGAAGCCTGTACAGTTGCCTGAATGTGTTCGCGGGTCAAGTCAACCCTGCAGTAAACCAAGCCCGTCAATCAGTGCGCCGCGCCACCATGCGTAATCGTGACCCCCGGTATATATTGCGCAATGGCTGTCGACGCCCGCGGTAAGCAACTGCTGATGGAGCTGCTGAACGTGCGGTACCGTCGAACCTTCCAGCGATCCCACGCACAGGCGGATGCGCACGCCCTGCGGTGGGGCAGAAAGCAGATGTTCGCTCACCCAAGACGTATCGGTTTCGCTGAACACGTTTGGCCGGCTGGCACCCTCTGGCGTCCACCACATCGAAGGGGAGTGGCTGAGCGCCAGGCCGAACGTTTCCGGTGCGTGACGAGCGGCCATGAGCGCGCTGACCCCGCCGAGGCTTTGTCCGGCCAGCACGGTGCGCGAACGGTCTGCCCACTGCCGCTGTGGGTGTTCAGCGCGGATCGTCGGCAACAACTGGCCGGCGATATCCTTTATCAGCTCGCTGCGCCCGCCGAGTATCGCAGTTCGCTCGTGTTCATCAATGTTGTCGATGCCAAGTACAGCCACGGGCACGATGCGTCCGTTGTTTATGGCGGCGTCTATTGCCGCGCATACGCCAAGGTGATCGAACCAGGTTTCACCATCAGGCAGCACCACCAGGCCGAGGGGCTGCGAAACATCAACGTCCGGCAGATAGAGCCGAACCCGGCGCGATTCCCCGGCGATAGTGCGCGCCGAGGTAAGCAATTGCCCGCTGGGTGACCCGCCGCGCCATTCGGACTGGGCGGGGGCTTTATCAAGCGCCAGCACCGACTCCTGTGTGCTTCCCCGAACGTTGATCCCCGGCGTTTTGTTTAGCGGATCGGCGTGCCCGACGAGGGTAGCAAAGCGGCCTCCGGACTGTGCAATCGTCTCGGCCGGGGTGCCGGGGGGGATTTCCACCAGCGAATAGGAGCCGCAGTAGCTTGCGGGTAAACGCAGCGTCAGAGTCCAGATATCCGTCGCGGGAAGGGCGGTCATCATCCCTTTCGCCACGTGCTCTTTATCCGTCACCCGATTCAGACGCAGATAAACGCCCTGCAGAGGGTGCCTGGCGCGCCACAGAAATGTCACATCACGCTCGTCTTTCGCTCCGTCCACTGGCGTCGCCAGCGGTACATTCAGCGACTCAGCGTCTTGCCAGAAGTCAGAAAGGTTAGCAATGTGGCCTGCTGCCAGCTGGCTGCGCAGCCTGGCGATAGCAGAGGGATGTTGTTGCATGTTCAGCATTCACTCTCTTTGAATATGAAGGGTGTCAGTATAAATAGCTAAAGCGGCTATTCCGGGAACAGCCGCTTCAGCGCGTGTTTTTTAATGTCTTAGGTGCGCAATCACTCTTCCACGATTTCCCCCGTGATGGCGTGCTGGCGATGGAAAACAGCGCTGCCGACGCTGTCATGCCACAAGCGGGTATAGAGGCCGCCGGCCGCTAACAGCTGTGCGTGGGTGCCGTATTCGGCAAGCTGCCCCTTATCGATAACGGCAATCAGATCGCAGCGCTGCGCGGTGGTCAGACGGTGCGCCACAATCAGCGCCAGGTGCTTCCCGGCGTGCGCGACGTCTGTTAACGATGACATCAATCGCTCTTCGGATGTGCGATCCAGACGCGACGTGGCTTCATCAAGCAGCAGGATGTGAGCATTCGCCAGTTGTGCGCGGGCCAGCGCAATCAGCTGGCGCTGACCTGCGGACAGATCGGCACCGCCGTTATTCACCGGTGTCCGGAATCCCTGCGGCAGATTGCGCACCGTCTCATACAGCCCTGCCCGCTGAGAGGCAATCTCAACGTCCTCATTGGTACTGGATGGCCGTGAGTAACGAATGTTTTCCGCAATATCACCACTAAACAACGCCACATCCTGATCGACCAGCCCAATCTGGCGACGGTAATCGGCAAGCGAGGCATCATCAATCATCCGATCGCCAATGCTGATCCTGCCGTGGGTGGGGGAATACAATCCGGCGATCAGCTTAATCAGCGTTGACTTACCCGCACCGCTGCGACCAACGACCGCGACGACCCTTCCCTCAGGGATTGTCAGGGTAAGTTTGTTCAGCGCGGGTTCAGAACTGTCGGGATAACTGAACGTGACCTCATCAAGATGCAGCGCGCCAGTGGCGGGCGGTGCGGAAGAGGGCTCGATGTTCTCTGTGCCTTCGGTCGCCAGCAGTTCATTGATATGTTTGCCGCTGGCCGTCGCCTGCTGCCAGGCGTCGACAATTCCTGATAACTGCTGCACTGGCCCATAGAATTGCCCCAGCAGCAGGAAGAAAGCCGCCAGCACCCCGGCGGTCATTTCGCCTTCGGCGACCCGCGATGCACCCACCAGAAGAACGGCGGCATAGGAGGCCTCGGTGCAGAAGGTCAGGAACGGGAAATAGACGGCAAGGTATTTTTGCGCACGTACGCGGGTCGCACGGAACCGATCCGATAACGCGCGCAGCCGGGCGGCTTCCTGTTCCTGCTGGCCATGCGATTGCACAACGCGCAAGCCGGAGACTTTTTCCTGCAGGGTGCTGTTGACTTTGCCTATTTCCAGCCGCGCCTGCGCATAAGCAGGGGAGCTGAGGCGGCGATAAATCCAGGTTGCCAGTGCGACCACGGGCACCGCGCTTAATGCCGTCAGCGCCAGGAGCGGGTCGAGCCAGAACATGGCGGCGGCGATGGCGAACATTGTCACCATGCTGGTGGCTGCACCGGCAAGGCCGTTTTGCAGAAAACGGGCGAGCGAGTCCACATCTACGGTCATACGGGTCAGACGCGAATCGACATGCTTTTCATGCCAGGGGAGACCAAGACGCAGCATATGGCCGAAGCTGCGCAAGCGCACCGTATGCTGGACTGACTCTGCCGCTCTGGCGGCGAAGACAGTCTGTAGTGAATAACAGCACCAGCTCACGGCCACCAGGCACAGGGCGAATAGGGCACAAAGGCCGATAGTCGACATATCGCCTGTGGCAACGCCGGAGTCAATGCCGCGCTGCAGCAGTATCAGTACCCCGACGCCTGCCGCCGAATCGAGGGCGATCAGCAGGGCGGCGATGACGAACATCCACGCCACGGGCTTCAGCAGTGACGTGACTTTGCGGCCTTTACCGGCCAGCGCCTGCTGTACTGCATTTTCCGGCACGCGCGTCATACGGGCGACAAAGCCTTTATCCCCCGTCTGCGCCGCATCGTCTTGTGCCGCTGGTACGGTCGGCCACAATCCGTTAGGCCCACTGTGGGAAGGCGCGAGGAAATCGCCGTCGCCGGTCATCAGCGCGCGGAACGCCGGACAGCGCGCTTCAAGTTCTGCCTGGGTTCCGGTGTCCACCACCCGGCCCTTATCCAGCACCACAATCCGGCTGGCTAACTGAAGCGTCGAGCGGCGTCGGGCAATCACCAGCAGCATATGCTTTTCGTCAGCATAGCGACTCAGCGCGGTGTTGATCTCCGCTTCAGTACCGGCATCGACCGCCGAGGTGGTGTCATCGAGGATCAACACTTCCGGCGCGGTAATGAGCGCCCGTGCCAGCGCGATTCGCTGCCTCTGTCCGCCGGAAAGATTCGTACCGCGTTCGGTTAATTGGGTATCGAAGCCTTTCGGCAGGGCGGTGATAAAATCGCTGGCTCCTGCTGCCCTCGCCGCAAGGCGAATGTCGTCCGCCGTTGCCTGAGGGTGCCCGTAGGCGATATTTTCCGCCACCGTACCGGCAAACAGAAAAGCATCCTCAAACACAACGCCTACCCGACGACGAAGCGCCTCCAGCCTGAGATCGCGGAGGTTCTGTCGGCCTGCGCTGGTGTTGAGCCATATCTCTCCGGCGCTGGGATCGTAAAAACGCGCCAGCAGCATCAGCAGCGTGGATTTCCCGGAACCCGATGCGCCCACTACCGCCACGGTTTCACCGGCGTGCAGGGAAAAGGAGACATCGCTGAGGATGCGTCTGCCGCCACGGTAGTCGAAGCTCATATTCTCCAGTTGCAGCCCGATAACCTGGCCGTTAACCGCCTCCGTCCCGTCTTCCATCTGCGAACGGGTGTCGATCAGGGCAAACACCCGCTCCACGGACGCCTGGGTGCGCTGGGCGATAACCAGAAACGATGCCAGTACGCGGGTTGGCCCGGTCAGCATCGCGAGGAAGCTGGCAAACGCCACGAAGGTGCCGAGATCGATGTGCCCGTGCATGACCGACCAGCCGCCGTAGCACAGCAGGACGATTTGCCCGAGCACCGGCAGCGCCAGCATGGTGGCGCCTGGCATCGCCTGCGAAATGGCCGCGCCGATGCGTACCCGCACCATCTGCCGCGACTGGCGATCCAGCCAGCGCGTTTCACGCAGCTCCGCCACGCAGGATTTTACCACTGAGATCTGCGCCAGCACCTCGCGCATATGTTCGGTGAGATTGGCCAGTCGGTCCGAGGCCAGCCCGGTTTGCGCGAAGACCCGGCGACGCGCGCGCAGCGCAGTGATAGCCAGGCACGCCAGTACGCACACGACGATGAGCGTCATGGCGGGTGACATCCACAGCATCACGGCAATGCCGGCAATGTAATAAGTGAACACCGCCAGCGGCACCGGACACATCTGCAGCAGGGTATGCACCTGCTGCAGATCGCTGTTGGTCCGTGAAATCACTTGCCCGGTGCGCAGTGCGTCCTGGCCTGCGCCGTCAAGTTTTTGAATACTGTCGAATGCCCGTCCTCGCAGGGTGTGCTGCACCCAGAGCGAGAGCTCCCCGGCATAACCGCGGCGCACATAGTTACCGATGAAATCAAAAAAGGCGATCAGCAATAGCCCGCAGGCCAGCCACGGCAGACGAGTCGGATTGCCCGCCAGCGCGTCGTTTACCGCTTGCCTTGTCAGCAACGGCGTCAGCGCGGCCAGCAGAATGGTCGAGACCGACGCTACCACCACGATGATGCTAAGTTTCTTACGTTCCCAGCACACGCGCGCCAGGCGAACTATCCAGGACCGCGCAGGTGTGGGAGAGTGAGTCGCAGGCATTAAGCCTCCTCCGTCTGTAAACAATAGGATCCGAGTCGGATCGCTGTGCAAAAAAGCGCCAGCCCGATCCGGTCCCGCATTGTTACGGGCGTATGACTCCTGGATGCGTGCTGGCGTATGATCGTCATGACGGCGCAGTGGCTACCCTTTCTGTATCCTCGCGATCAGGCTTTTCGCCACCTCGCTTGGACAGGGTTGCGCCGCCATTTCCGCCGCTACCTCTTCAGAGGCGTCGCGAAGCGCACGATTGTCGAGGAAAGCATTGATCATGCTGCTTGACAGGCCGTCGTCGCCGGGGATGATCCCGCAGCCGCGTTCGACAACAGCGCGGGCATTGACCGGGCGATCGGCACCCTGGCCGAAGACGATCTGTGGAATACCGGCGTGCAGCGCCGTCAGTGTATTGCCCGCGCCACCATGATGAATGAAGCCATCTGCGCCGTTCAGGAATGCTCCCATGGGTATCCAGTCGACCAGGCGAACATTTGAGGGTAGTGAGCGCAGATCCGACCGCGCATTGGCCGAAAGATGCAGGATGATCTCGGCATCGACTTCACTGGCGGAATCCATCACCCAGGCGATCAGGTCAAGACCGTCGACCATCGGTTTGACGGTACCGAGACTCACTAGCAGACGTTTACGGTCGGGCGTCCTCTCCCACCACGGTTCCCACACCGCGCCGCCGTTGTACGGGACGTACTGCATGGGAATAATGGGTTCGCCGTCGTTTTCAAGAATGCTCATGCTCGGTGGTGTTACGTCGATCCAGGCCATATCGCGCGGTGCGGCCCCAACGCCGTGGCGATGATAGGCGTCCGCGAGCGAACGCGTTACGCCTTTGATATGCCAGGGCGTATGGCCGAAGCCGACGGTTTGCATTACGACCGGTATATCGTATTTGGCGGCAATCAGAGGCCCGATGACGCCGAGCGGCGGGTAGATGATGAGATCGGGCCGCCAGTGTCCGGCAAACTCCACCAGGTGGTCGGCCATCTCTTCGCTGAAGAATGAGAAGTTGCCCATTTTTGTGCCGATGTTACTTTCTTTTCGCTGTGCCTCGCGACGGCGATAGTCAGCTTCAGAATCAAAACCGGGTGCGGCGTCAAATACCACCAGCCCCGCTTCTGCCGCTTTTTGGGCGAATTTTCCTCCGCTGGCGATCAGCACTTCATGGCCGTTAACGCGAAACGCCTGTGCCAGAGACAGCACAGGATACAGCAGCCCATAGAGAGGCGGGCCTACAAACAAAATACGCATGAGAAAATCCCTCTCCGCTTGACGAACTAAATCAGGAAGTCGACGCAGTCATATGCCAGCAGCAGGACGTTAATTTTCGTTAAGCCTGCTTTGACAGACGCCGCGTCCTTTTTGAGTTTCACCAGCCTGACGGACGGTCCTGTCGGTGACTATTCCGTGACGTAGGCGGGTGAATCGGGAATTCCTTGTCCCGGCTTCCATTAACGCTTTCGCGCCGTTGTCCTGTTGAATAGCCCAAACGGCGTCGTGCTGCCACGCCGCGGTGTTCTGATGCATTTGTTGAGTGTGAGACCGGTCAACAAACCTGGAGAGGCTTGTTTCCTGATACCTCTGTATACCTTGCCAGATAAACCATCAATGCAAATGCTAATGATAATAATTACTATTATCATATTTGGATTGCAACTATAATTAAGCACGTAATGCACAATGATTCGTTTATGGGAAAAATCGCAGGTTGGGCTCAGCAAAAGGGGACTCTGTGGATTATGCATTCACGTTCGTGCAGACATTTCGGATGGAAAATGTCATGTCTTGAGCAGAACGTGAAGGTAAGCACACAGGATGATGGGCTGGTCACTCAGCGCGCAGAACGACGATGCCCGGTTTTGCGCGCATGTATTCCAGAAACGCCGAATCCACCACTCTTCTGTTTGCATCCAGTGAGGAGGCATTTCTGAACCATACCTGACCGTCGTGGCGGACCACTATACCCACATGCGAAACGTCCAGCCCCTCAAGCGGAGAATAGACGCCGACATAATCTCCGGTTTTCAGACGGTCCAGTACCTGCTGAGTGATGGCGTTTCCAGAAATATAATTAATTTTACGGTAATGGATGCCCAGGCCGGGGATGTACTCACTCCCATCCGGTTTGCGGTTAAGTTGCTTGTCGACGACAACATAATCAGGGCTAATATCCGGCGTAACGTCCCGGGCATTGCGTGGTTGTGTGGCGAACCAGTCAGAGAAGAAGTGCCGACGGCTGAGATAGTCAACATTCCCGTGGGTGTAACGAACCTCCGCCACATTATGCAGAAATGTTGTCTCGTCATGGCTGCGCGTCAGGGCCTCGACGTAATCCACCAAAGTAAAACAGTCCACGCCGTTGAAATTCGCGACAAGCGCTTCGGGAGTGTCGGGCCCTCCGATAAGCGTGTCAGCCTGGTAAGGCGTACCGAGAAAAGCAGACGACACGCGGCTGATAATCTCCCCGTGTTTTTGACCTGAAAAAGGGATGACATCCGACCGGATTATCCGGCTGACTTTTTCCGCCGTCACGCTGTCCATGAGGGTCTGATATTTTTCTGTATGGGGTATGGCACAGGAAGTCAGATATACCGACATCAGTAAAACTGTCCATGCTTTTATTTTCACAGTCATCTTCCTTAAAGGTGCAGGTGGGACTTTTACCTTTAAGAAAGATGATTGTAATTGAAATAAAAAATCGCTATTGGTTTATTCCCGGTTGAAAAATCAGGAACTGAATAATGAAAAATGTGAAAGCCATCATACGACCTGACGCTCTTATGGGGTCTGATCGCTCAGTGATGTCTTTATGCATGTGGTTGCCGGAAATTTTATCGATTCCGGCGCAGAATCCCACTCTGGCGGCGGTTTACAGGCGGACCTGGAGATTCTGCGTAATGGATTGCGGGGTGGAAAAATCCGATGACGTTATTTCACCAAATAGCGCGGTGTTTACTTCCCGTAAATACTGGCGATGTTACTATGATGCCTGATTCACTGCTGTTTATCGTTATGGAAAACCTGCGTAATGCTAACAAAATTCCCTCCCCGACGCGTATTGACCTGTGCTGCGGCTCTGCTAATTATTTTTAGCATCGCCTTGTTTTTCTTCCTGAGAAGCCCCGAGGTCCCTGAGTATGTTACCGCTCCAGTACGCATCGGCGATATTGAAAACGCCGTACTTGCTACCGGTCGAATTGATGCGATTGAGCGGGTCAACGTTGGGGCACAGGTTTCTGGCCAGGTTAAGTCGCTGAAAGTGAAGTTAGGCGATCGTGTCACTAAAGGACAGCTCATCGCTGAAATTGATGACGTGCCGCAGCGTAATGATTTACGCAACGCAGAAGCTGCTCTCAACGTGGTAAAAGCGGACCTTCAGGCTAAGCAGGCGCAGTTGAAGCAAGCCTCATTGCGTTTTAAGCGCCAGCGCCAGATGCTAAATGAGGATGCCAGCTCAAGAGAAGATTTCGAAACGGCTGAAACCACGCTGGCCAGTACCCGCGCTGAGTTATCGGCACTGAACGCCAAACTCGTCCAGGCGCAAATTGATGTCGACAAGAAAAAGGTCGATTTGGGTTATACAAAAGTTGTTGCTCCCATGGACGGCATTGTTATTGCCGTTGTCACCCAACAGGGCCAAACGGTTAACTCCAGCCAAAGTGCGCCGACCATTATTAAACTCGCACGTCTGGACGTGATGACAATTAAAGCCCAGATCTCTGAGGCGGATATCACGCGAATTTCACCGGGACAGAAAGCCAGATTCACCATTTTCTCTGAGCCGGATAAGCATTATGACGCCACGTTACGTACCGTAGAACTGGCCCCTGAGTCGGTTATGAAAGATGATAGCCTGGCCAGCAGTAGCTCATCCTCGGGGTCAGGCACGTCAAATGCTTCGGTGTACTACAACGCGCTGCTGGATGTTCCCAATCCAGAAAATCGGCTGCGAATTGCCATGACAGCACAGGTGACCTTGCTGGCTGGAGAAGCTAAAAATACGTTACTGGTGCCGATTCAGGCTGTGCACAAAGTGAGTGGCAACAAGCAGCAGGTGCAGATATTGACCAGTGATAACCGGCTGGAAACCCGTGAGGTCAAAACCGGCATTACTAACAGTGTGGATATCCAGATCCTGGACGGTGTAAAAGTCGGGGAACATGTTGTGTTATCGCAGCCGGGTGAAAAAGCGCCCGGGGAAGGGTTTGTATCTTGAGTAATATCATAGAACTCAAGGGCATCAGCCGCACCTACCGGAACGGTGGACAGGATCTCACCGTGCTTAAAGGGATTGATTTGACTATCGCTGCCGGGGAGATGGTCGCGATCATCGGTGCCTCCGGTTCCGGTAAGTCAACCCTGATGAATATTATGGGCTGTCTCGATGTCCCTGATTGTGGCGACTACTATATCAGCGGTCAAAATGCCGCCCAGCTTTCACCTGACGATCTGGCAAGGATCCGCCGTGAGCACATCGGTTTTATCTTCCAGCGTTATCATTTAATGCCCGACCTGAGCGCGTTAAGTAACGTTGAAATTCCGGCGATTTATGCCAATAGCGAGCGCGAAAAGCGCCGTCTGCGCGCGGCGACATTGCTTGGAAGACTCGGGCTGGAAGGTCGTGAACATCATAAGCCGGGAGAGCTTTCAGGCGGCCAGCAGCAGCGTGTAAGTATTGCCCGCTCGCTGATTAACGGCGGTGAAATCATTCTGGCGGATGAACCCACCGGCGCGCTGGATACGCAGTCCGGTCAGGAGGTACTGTCAATACTCAGTGAACTGAATCAGCGTGGCCATACCGTGGTTATGGTGACACATGATATGAAGGTAGCGCAGCATGCTAACCGTATTATTGAGCTGCGTGACGGTGAAATTATTTCTGATACCGGCAGTCGTGTTATCTCCGGGATTGCCCTTAAACGACCTGACAGCGTTCAGCAAAGCTGGTGGCAAAGTATTGTTGATCGTACCCGTGAATCCCTGCACATGGCGTTAAAAGCGATGAATGCGCATCGCCTGCGCACGACGTTAACCATGACGGGCATTATTTTTGGTATCGCCGCGGTTGTTACGGTGGTGGCATTGGGTGAAGGCGCGAAACAGCGAACCCTTGATAATATCAAGGAGCTTGGAACCAACGTGGTGAGCATCTACCCGGGAAGGGATTTCTTTGACGACAGCACCGAAGCCATTCGTACACTGGTCCCGGCAGACGCCGAAGCATTAGCAAAGCAGGGGTTTGTTGACAGCGTCAGCCCCGAAGTTAACGCTTCCGACAACATTCGCTTTCTGGGTAAATCCGCTACCGCCACGATCAACGGCGTTGGGCGCGATCATTTTCGCGTAAACGGTATTGAACTGTTGCAGGGATCAACTTTCCAGGACGATCGAAATGCCTCGCAGGAAGTCATCATTGATGAAAACGCCCGCAAGGCGTTATTTGACGATGCGGGACTCAAGGCACTTGGGCAAATCGTTTTTCTGGGTTCCGTGCCTGCACGGGTTGTCGGCATCGCCAAAGGGAACAGCCGAAGCTATGCGCCTAATCGCATTAACGTCTGGATGCCTTACAGCACGGTGATGTACCGAATGACAGGAAAACCGGTGTTGACCAGCATCAGCGTAAGGCTTAAGGATGATGTTGCCAACGAGGCAGCGGTCAGCGCTATTTCTCAGCTTCTTACCCAACGCCACGGCGTGAAAGACTTCCAGCTTTATAATTTCGAGCAGATTCGACAATCAATCGAACGGACCTCAATGACCTTTAGCATCCTGATTCTGATGGTGGCCTGCATCTCACTGATGATCGGCAGCATTGGGGTGATGAATATCATGCTGGTGTCGGTCACGGAACGGACCCATGAGATTGGCGTGCGAATGGCGGTCGGTGCGCGTCAGGGCGATATCATGCAGCAGTTTATGATTGAGGCTGTGCTGGTATGTCTGATAGGCGGAGTGTTAGGTATTGCACTGTCGTATGCTGCCGGAGCGCTGTTCACCGCGCTGGCAGGGGGCCTTTTCACCGCCATTTATTCGTGGCAGGCCGCTGCTGCCGCATTCTTCTGTTCAACGTTAATCGGCATGATCTTTGGTTATCTCCCTGCCCGCAAGGCAGCAAGGATGGATCCGGTCGTTTCACTGGCCAGCGAGTAACGCATGAAAATATTATCCCCTTTAACGGTATGCCTTGCTGTCCTGCTTAGTGCTGGCTGCGCCGACTCTCTGAAAAGCGACTATCAGCCTCCTGAGGTGAAATACCCTGCCAACTGGTATCAAGCGGATGCTGCGGAGGAGAGGATGCCGTTCGACTGGCAGGCCTTTAACGATCCAGACCTCGACGGCTGGCTGCGGCAGGTGATGGTGCGCAATAACGATGTCGCTAGAGCGGTATTGCGTGTGTATCGCGCCCGCCTGGACGAAGAGCGGATCGGCATCGCAAACGATCCGGGACTCAAAGGTTCGCTCGCGCTTGACGGTAAAAAACAGCTGAACAGCTCAGCCAACTGGAGCAGGGGCAGCGTTGCCAGTATTAATACCAGCTATGAGCTGGATCTGTGGGGCAAAATAGCGCGGCAGCGCGATGCGAAGGCGTGGGCACGTTTTGCCTCGGAAGAGGATCTGCGTTCTGCCCGCCTGACGCTGCTTTCAAATGCCAGTAATAATTACTGGCGCTTAGGCTTTATTAACCAGAAGCTGTCTGTCCTGCAACAAAGCATCGACTATGCAAAAGAGACGCTGCGCCTGGCTAACGCGCGTTATGCCGCGGGCGGTGCCTCCTCTCTGGATGTTGTGGATGCGCAGCAGGGCGTGCTTTCGCAGGAAAACAGGCTGGCAGCGTTGAAGAATGAACGTTTACAGGCGCTCAATCAGCAAGCCGTTTTGCTTGGAACCGCGCCGGGCAGCGCGATAGTCGAACCGAAAGCGTTACCAATGGGACCACTGCCGCAGGTCAGTGGAAAGATCCCGGTCAACGTGCTGCGGCATCGACCCGATATCAGCGCTAAAGAGTGGCGGGTACGGGAAGCATTGGCCACCGTTGATGTCCAGCGTACTGCATTTTATCCAGCGTTTAGTCTGACCGGCTCGCTTGGCACCAGCAGCAGCAGCCTTATGGCCTTCCTGGAAAATCCTGTAGGCTCTGTTGGAGCAAACCTGACCCTGCCGTTCCTGGAATGGAGAGAAAGGGGCATGGACGTGAAGATTGCCCGCAACGACTACGAGCAACGGGTTCTGGAGTTTAAACAGGAACTTTACAAGGCGATGAGTAGCATAGAAGATGCGCTTGCTTTGCGTCATCAACTCCTGGAACAGGAGACGCTTCTACGTGAAGGCCTGGAACTGGCGAAAAAATCAGAGAGGCTAAACGAAGTTCGCTACCGCCAGGGCGCGGTGCGAATTTCTTTCTGGCTTGATGCTCAGGAGAAACGCCGTCAGGCCGAACTGGCACTGTATGAAAATCGCTTTAACCAGTTAAATAATCTGGCAAAAATCTATATGGAGTTCGGCGGTTCGGTATCTTTCCCCTGAAGTGCGCAGACTCATTTACGTCTGGCAGCAAAAGGACTTGCTGCCACGGCGCTGTTCGCAAGACATCCCTCGTCATTATTCAAACCCATCTCACAAAAATCGTTCCTCCCCTTTGATCGAAATTTCATCTCCGGCTATATGACTAGTCATATCATTTAAATGACTAGTCATACAGGAGGCAACCATGAATCAATCACTGCCAGCAAACTTCTTATGGGGCAACTCGGTGTCGAGCATGCAGACGGAAGGGGCATGGAACGAGGGCGGAAAGGGGATGTCGGTGTACGACATTCGCGAAGCCGGTGAAAATATCTCTGACTGGAAAGTGGCGACCGACTCTTACCACCGTTACCGGGAAGACTTTGATTTGATGCAGGATCTGGGCATGAACTGCTACCGCTTTCAGATCTCCTGGAGCCGCGTCTGCCCGCAGGGTGACGGCGACTTTAACGACGAGGGTATCGCCTTTTACGACCGCTTTATCGATGATTTGATCGCCCGAGGCATTGAGCCGATGGTCTGCCTCTACCACTTCGATATGCCGCTGGCGCTGGCGCAGGAGTACAACGGATTTAACGATCGTCGCGTCGTGGAGGCGTTTATCCGCTACGGCAAAAAAATGATCGACTGCTACGGCGACCGGGTGAAGTACTGGCTGACCTTTAACGAGCAGAATATTTTCCACATGCCGATAGCCTTCCGCATCTCCGGCTATATGAAAGGGGAGGAAACCCTGCGCGAGCTGTACGAAGTGCAGCATCACACCATGGTGGCGCACATGGCGCTGACCGAGTATCTGCACCAGTCCCGGCCAGGCCAGCTGATGGGCGGCATGCTGGCGCACCAGCTGATCTACCCCGCAACCTGCAAGCCGCGCGATATCTTCTGCGCCCAGCAGTACGACGAATTCCTCAACCAGAACCTGCTGCGCGTCTTTGCCGGCCAGGGCTACAGCCCGGCGGTGATGGCGGTAGTGGAGCAGCAGGGCTTTGGCGATATCTACCGCGCTGAGGATCTGGCGCTGTTCGCCCGCACCAAAAACGATTTTATGGCCTTTAGCTATTACGCCAGTAAAACGCTGGACAGCGACGCGATCCCGGAAGGTACGCCGGTTAACTATTACCTGCAGCACGGTGAAAAGAACAACCCGTATCTCAAGGCAACGGAATGGAACTGGCAGATCGACCCTATGGGCTTTCGCACCATCATCACCCGCTACGCCAACGACTGGCGCATGCCGGTGTTCCCGATTGAAAACGGCATTGGCGTCATTGAGTCCTGGGACGGCGTGAACCCGATTGAGGACACGTATCGCATCGACTATCACCGGGCGCATATCGAGGCGATGAAGGCGGCGATGTTTGAGGATGGCGCCGAGGTGATGGGCTATCTCGGCTGGGGGTTAATTGACATCCTCAGCTCGCAGGGCGATATGCGCAAACGCTACGGCGTGGTGTATGTCAACCGTGAAAACCACGACCTGAAAGACCTCAAGCGCGTGCCGAAGAAAAGCTACGCGTGGCTGAAACAGGTCATCCATACCAACGGACGCGAGATGTAAGCCGTACGCTGCCAGGCCGTTTTTGTGACTGATTGATGGGAAATATCCGCTATGTCTGAAGCAAAAATAACACCGCATATGCAGTCTTTTGTCGACAAATTTGTAGAGTTCTCGGCGCGCCTGGCAAACCAGGTGCACCTGCGCTCGTTGCGCGATGCCTTCGCCACGGTGATGCCGATTTTCATCCTCGCCGGGCTGGCGGTGCTGGTGAATAACGTGGTGTTTCCGTGGATCTTTGAAGGCGACACGTTGGCGCAGTTCAAGGTGTGGGGCGAGGCGATAATCAACGGTACGCTGAATATCGCCGCGCTGCTGCTGGCCCCGATGATTGCCTGGGCGCTGGCGCGTAACAAAGATTTCGACAATCCGGTCTCGGCAGTGGTTATCGCCGTCAGCAGCTTTATCATCATGATGCCGATGCAGCTTTCGCTCACGCCTGCAGGCAGCCAGACGGCGGTCAACGTTACCCAGGTACTGTCGTTTGGCAATATTGGCAGCACCGGGATTTTCGCCGGGGTGCTGATTGGCCTGCTGTCGACGGAAATCTTTATCGCCATTTCGCGCCTTAAGGCGCTGCACATTTCTCTGGGGGAAAATGTCCCACCTGCGGTGAGCAAATCCTTTACCGCGCTGATCCCGACGATCATCACGCTCTCTCTGTTTGCCGTGCTGGCCGCCGTGCTGGCGAATGTCCTGCACACGGATCTGATCCACCTCATTACCACCTTTATCCAGCAGCCGCTGCGCCTGATTAACACCAGTCTTCCGGGGACGATTTTTATCTACAGCTTCGGCAACTTCCTCTTCACGCTGGGTATTCACCAGTCGGTGGTCAACAGCGTGATTCTGGAACCGTTCCTGCTGATTAACACTAACGAGAACATGCTGGCCTTTGCTAACGGTCAGCCGATCCCGCATATCATCAACAACATCTTTGTCCCGACCTTTGGCATGATCGGCGGTACGGGCAGCACCATTTCGCTGCTGATCGCCATTTTCATCTTCTCGCGGCAAAAATCGGCGAAGCAGGTGGCCCGTCTGTCCCTGGCGCCCGGCCTGTTTAATATCAACGAGCCGGTTATCTTCGGCCTGCCGATTGTCTTTAACCTGCCGCTGATGATCCCGTTTGTTCTTCTGCCCGCTATCGGCATCTATTTCGCCTGGCTCTGCACCACCCTGGGGTTGATGTCGCGCTGCGTGGTGATGATCCCCTGGACCACGCCGCCGATCCTCAGCGCCTGGCTGGCAACAGCGGGGGACTGGCGTGCCGTGGTCGTGCAGTTGGCAATCATGACATTTGGTGTATTCTTCTACCTGCCTTTCCTCAAAATAGCCGAGAGAGTGGCGCTGAAAAACAGCGGGATAGAAAACTAAACAGAAGGACAGGACGATGGCGGCGAAGTACATCACCATAGCGCGGGAAATCAAGAAACGCATTATCAGCCAGCAGTACGCCGCCAATGAACCGCTGCCGGACCAGTTCGCGCTGGCGGCGGAGTTCAGCACCAGCCGGATGACCATTCAGCAGGCGATGCGCCAGCTGATTGTCGAAGGGCTGGTCTACACCCGTCAGGGGCAGGGGACGTTTATCCGCAAAAACTTCCTCCAGCTTTCGCAGTGGGATCTCTCCGGCAGCGACTACTTTGGCGCGACCAAAACCTGGGCACACCTTGGCACGGTGAGCAGCCAGGTGGTGCATTTTGAACTGCGCTTCCCCAACGAGAAAGAGCAGGCCTCGCTGATGATTAACGGCGATGCGCCGGTCTATGATTTTATCCGCCTGCGTCTGCTGAACGGCGAGCCGATGTCGCTGGATTCCACGGTCATGCCGCTGAACCTGGTGCCGGGGTTAAACAAGAGCCATCTTGAAAGTTCGGTGTTCCAGTATGTGCAGGAGACGCTCGGGCTGAAGATCATGGGGTCGTATCGGGTGGTGCGGGCGTTAAAGCCCAACGAACTGGATATGCAGCACCTGGTCTGCGAGCAAACCGACCCTGTGCTGGAGGTAGAGCAGGTAATCTATCTTGAAGACGGTACGCCGCTGGAGTACGCCCACTGCCACTATCGGTACGACCACGGCGGGATTGTTATCGTAAATAACGGATAAAAAAAAGCGGGCCTCGAGGCCCGCTTTTTTATGCGTGTTGCTATCAGTTCAGACGCACCGGCATACCGGAACGGTTCTGGATCGCCTGATCGACAACGGTCGTGTCAACATCGGCCTGAGAGGTCACGGCCTGTACCGCGCTGGTCAGGGTGATTGGCACGATTTCGTTGTTGTTGATCTGGTCTTCGCTGGTGGAGAGCGGGTTATGCACCTCAATGTAACGGCTGCCGTCTGGCTCCGTTGTCGCTTTCACCGGTTCATTGATGAACTGCACGCGCGTACCCACCGGCACGTTGTCGAACAGGAATTTGATGTCGTCGTTACGCAGACGCACGCAGCCGTGGCTGACGCGCAGGCCGATACCGAAGTTAGCGTTGGTACCGTGGATAGCGTACAGACGGCCAATGTACAGCGCATACAGACCCATCGGGTTATCCGGGCCGGCAGGGACGACGGCTGGCAGCGGCTCACCGGCAGCGATGTATTCCGCGTGCATTTTGGCGGTTGGCGTCCAGGTTGGGCCGGCTTTCTTACGCTCGACTTTAGTCGTCCAGTTCAGCGGGGTGTCTTTACCGAGCTGGCCGATACCGATTGGCAGCACGATCACGGTGTTGGTGCCTTTCGGGTAGTAGTACAGACGCATTTCCGCGCTGTTGATCACGATGCCTTCATGAACGGTATCAGGCAGGATCAGCTGCTGAGGAATGTTCAGTACGGTGCCTGCTTTTGGCAGGTACGGGTCGACGCCCGGGTTGGCTTCCAGCATGTTAGACAGACCAAGCTGGTATTGCGCAGCGTAGTATTCCAGCGGCTGGGTGTTGCCCTCTTCAACGGTGACAACCTGGTTTTGACCTACCAGACGGCTTCCGTCTGTCGGCAGGGGATAAGTCACCGCAGAGGCGGTTTTGCAAAAACCTACGACGGCTAACGCTGCCGCAAAAAGCGTTGTTAATTTCATGTTCATGTTTTGCGAGGTATCTAAGCCATTCCGGCGATGAGTTGATAAGTCTGAATCTGTGATGGGAGCGCATTATATGTGCATTCCTGCTCACTGGGAATTCAGATGTGTACGAAATCACATTTTTTTCGAATTTGTTAAAGTTTAGTGCATTGCTGCAACACGGGATCTCAATTCGGAATTGTGGCATAATGCCGCGTTTATCACACTTTTCGCAGGAATCTCTCCGTGTTAGTTACCAGCAACGTCACTATGCAGTTTGGCAGTAAGCCGCTGTTCGAAAATATTTCCGTCAAATTTGGCGGCGGCAACCGTTACGGCCTGATTGGTGCCAACGGTAGCGGAAAATCCACCTTTATGAAGATCCTCGGCGGTGATTTGGAGCCGACGCTCGGCAACGTGTCGCTCGATCCTAACGAGCGTATCGGTAAGCTGCGTCAGGACCAGTTCGCCTTCGAAGAGTTCACCGTGCTCGACACGGTGATCATGGGACACGGAGAGCTGTGGGAAGTGAAGCAGGAGCGCGATCGCATCTACGCCCTGGCCGAGATGAGCGAAGAAGACGGCTATAAAGTGGCCGATCTCGAAGTGCTGTACGGTGAAATGGACGGCTACTCAGCCGAAGCGCGCGCGGGCGAGCTGCTGCTGGGCGTCGGTATCCCTGTTGAACAGCACTACGGCCCGATGAGCGAAGTCGCGCCGGGCTGGAAGCTGCGTGTGCTGCTGGCGCAGGCGCTGTTCTCAAATCCTGACATCCTGCTGCTCGATGAACCGACGAACAACCTGGACATCGATACCATCCGCTGGCTGGAGCAGACGCTGAACGACCGCGACAGCACCATGATCATCATCTCGCACGACCGTCACTTCCTGAACATGGTTTGCACCCACATGGCGGATCTGGATTACGGCGAGCTGCGCGTTTACCCGGGCAACTACGACGAATACATGACCGCGGCAACCCAGGCGCGTGAACGTCTGCTGGCTGATAACGCCAAGAAGAAAGCGCAGATCGCTGACCTGCAGTCCTTCGTCAGCCGCTTTAGCGCCAACGCCTCAAAATCGCGTCAGGCAACCTCGCGTGCCCGTCAGATTGACAAGATCAAGCTCGACGAAGTCAAAGCGTCAAGCCGTCAGAACCCGTTCATCCGCTTCGAGCAGGACAAGAAACTGTTCCGTAATGCGCTGGAAGTGGAAGCCCTGGCAAAAGGTTTTGAAAGCGGTCCGCTGTTTAAAAACTTCAACCTGCTGCTGGAAGTGGGCGAGAAGATTGCCATCCTCGGTGCCAACGGCGTGGGTAAATCCACAATGCTGAAAACGCTGGTGGGCGAACTGCAGCCGGACAACGGTACCGTGAAGTGGTCCGAAAACGCGCAGATCGGTTACTACGCGCAGGACCACGAGTACGAGTTCGAAAACGACCTGACGGTCTTCGACTGGATGAGCCAGTGGAAGCAGGAAGGCGATGACGAGCAGGCGGTGCGCAGCATTCTGGGGCGTCTGCTGTTCAGCCAGGACGACATCAAAAAGCCTGCCAAAGTGCTCTCCGGTGGTGAAAAGGGCCGCATGCTGTTCGGCAAACTGATGATGGAAAAACCGAATATCCTGGTGATGGATGAACCTACCAACCACCTGGACATGGAATCTATCGAATCGCTGAACATGGCGCTGGAGATGTATCAGGGGACGCTGATCTTCGTCTCTCACGACCGTGAGTTCGTGAGCTCCCTGGCGACCCGCGTGATTGAGATTACGCCAGAGCGCGTGGTGGACTTCACCGGTAACTACGAAGATTACCTGCGTAGCAAAGGTATCGACGGCTAAAAAATGCCGGGTGGCGGCTTCGCCTTTCCCGGCCTACATTCTGTTCCCTCTCCCCGTGGGAGAGGGTTAGGGTGAGGGCATCAGGCCGCACTACACCTCCCATTCACCCCCTTCAATACCATTGACCCGCAGCGTACGTTTTTCCCCCGCCGGTAACGACACCTTCAGCACCTTCCATGCCGGACGATAGTCGCCGCGTGCCGCAATATTCAGATGAATGCTCGCCCCGTCGCACACCATTTGCCACTCAACCCACAGCGCATTGCCCTGCTGGTAGCCCCAGCTCTCGCCGTCGTCCTCAAACAGCAGGCCCGACGTCGTCCCCACGCCTTTCACCGGGAACAGCTTCAGCTCGCGGGTATCGTCTTTTTCAGCACTCACGTGGGTAATGCGCTCGCTCAGCGGCAAACCGGCCCCGGCGCGTACCAGCAGCGGCAGGGTTTCCAGCGGCGCGTCGCGGACGATCCACTGGCCGCCAGAGAACCACTCGTGGGTGTAATAGTCATACCAGCCGGTTACGTTATCCGGCAGCCAGACGCGGCGCTCGCGCTGACCGGCGTCGACAACGCTTGCCACCAGCAGGTCACGACCGAGCAGGAAATCATCGCACTCTTCAAAGGTCTGCGGATCGTGTTCGTGGTCGAGAAAGGTCGGGCGCAGCATCGGCTCGTCGTCCGCATGCGCCTGCCACAGCAGGGTATAGAGATACGGCAGCAGGCGGTAGCGCAGCTCAATCGCGCCGCGAATGGCAGGCGTGACGCCCGGATACATCCACGGCTCGTTAACGGTGCAATCGTCGTTCCACGAGTGGATGGTAAAACGCGGATGCATCACGCCGTTCTGCACCCAGCGCACGAACAGCTCGGCATCGGGCTTATCGCCGGAGAAGCCGCCCACGTCGTGACCGGCGTTAAACAGCCCGGATAAACTCATGCCCAGCCCCATGCGGATGTTATAGCGCAGGGTGTCCCAGTTGGTGCGGTTATCGCCGCTCCAGGTCTGGACGTAGCGCTGCATCCCGGCGCAGCCGGAGCGGGAGATAAGATACGGGCGTTTTTCCGGGGCAAAGCGCTGCTGCGCTTCCAGCGAGGCGCGCATCATCAGTAGCGGCATCACCGGGCGAATGTGTTTGATGGCAATGTCGTTGCCAAAGCCATGACACCGCGCTTCTCCGTCCCACACTTCATACTCGTTGTTGTCGTTCCAGGTGGAATCGATGCCCATCTCCAGCAGCTGCGTGGTGACGCCGTTCTGCCACCACTGCACCGTCTGTGGGTTGGTAAAATCGAGGTGCGAGCCTTCATCATCCCAGAAGCTGGAACGTTCTGGTGCATCGGTTTCTGAATCACGAATGAACAGGCCTCTTTCCGCCACCTCGTTATAGCGCGGATGATCCTGCAGCAGGCACGGCTTGATGTTGGCGGCCAGTTTTAACCCGGCGTCATGGAACGCCTGGCTCATCACCTTCGGCTGCGGCACTTTGTCATGGTTCCAGTTAAAGACGTAGCGCTTGCCGTTGATCGAGGTATACCCGGACGAAAGCTGGAACGAATCGCATGGAATAGCGTGCTCCTCACACAGGCGGATAAAGTTCATCAGCTGGTTTTGCGCGTCCGGCGCGTCGGTGTAGTGCATGGTTGACCCGCTGTAGCCCAGGCTCCATTTCGGGCCGAACAGCGTTTTACCGGTCAGACGCACAAAGGCTTTGATGACGTCCAGCACCCGCTTACCGGTGAAAATGTAGTAATCGATATCGCCTGCTTCCGCCTGCCAGCGGCGGTAGGCGGTGTGGTAGTTGTCGATCTCGTTGCCCAGATCCAGCCAGCAGCTGCTCAGGTTGTCGTAAAACAGGCCGTAACTTACGTCGTCGCGGCGGGTAAGGGTGAACGGAATATGCTTGTACAGCGGGTCGGTGCTGACGGCGTTATAGCCCATCGCGTCGAGGTTTCGCATCTCGTAGCGTTTACCGTTGCGCTGCAGATCGCCCGATTTTTCTCCCAGCCCGTAGAAGCGCTCGTCCTTGCGGCGGCTCAGGTAGTGCGCCACGCCGTCGCCGTGCGCGTTAAGCAGGTAGGCGCTGGTCGGACGGTCACTGACCAGCGGGTTCCATTGGCCGTCGTCACTGCGGTAATGCCACTCCAGCCACAGCGGCTGGTGCACGGTGACGCGCAGTTTGTCGGTGGCCATCGTCAGCACATCGTCTTGCTGCGAAAGCGTCCAGCAGGGGCAGGTGAAGCCGCTCAGATCGTCGCGGTGGCGGCCTTCCCACGGTACGTCTTTCTCCGGCGCGATGCTCCAGGTGCGGTCCAGCGCCAGCTCGCCTTTGCGTTTAATCAGCACGCGGAACAGGTTCTCTTCCAGCACGTACAGGCACAGGCGGTGCTGATTATCGACCAGCAGTTCCAGATGGTTCGCGGACTGCGTATCGACGGTCCAGTTTTTCAGGGTTTTCATATGCAATACATCCACTATCAGGCGCGCGTGGCGCGACGTTCAGCAATAAATGCCACCAGGAAAACAGCGCCAATCAGGTCAAAGAAACCCATGGCAATGAACAGCGGGTTAAAGCCAATTTTGTCGGCGGTCACCCCAATCAAAAGAGAGAACAGGAAGCTGGCGATCCACGCCGCCGAGCCGCGCATGCCGTTGACGGTCGCCATCTGGCCTTTGTCGAACGACTCCACGACCAGCGCGCTCAGCATGCAGGAGATAATCTGGTGCCCGAAGCCGCCGATGGAGATCAGCGCGATGGTGATATACGGGTCACGGGTTATCGCCACGACGGCGAGCGAGATCATCAGGAATGCGCCGGTTACGGAGCTGGCGACCACGGCGTTCACGCGTGAGCAGCCAAACAGGCGGGTGTACAGCCGGGTAAGGTAACCGCTCGCCACGCTGCCGAGATCTGCTGCCAGGAAGGGGAGCCAGGCGAACGTCGCAATCTGCTTCAGGTCCATCCCGTGCTGTTTGGCGAGGTACAGTGGCACCCAGAAGCTCAGTACCGCCCAGGCAGGCTCGGCCATAAAGGCCGGAATGGCGATACCGTAAAAGCGTTTGTTCTTCGACACGGTTTTCAGCGCGGTGAGGAAGGGGAGTTTGACCGGCGGTGGCTCGTTATCCTTTTTAATAAACGCCAGCTCCTCGTTGCTGAGGTTCGGGTGCTGCTCCGGGTTGTGGTAGAACGCCCACCATAAAATCACCCACAGCAGCGCCAGCACGCCGGTAAACATAAACGCGCCCTGCCAGCCGAACGAGGCATGGGCAAAGTAGATGATGGGCGGGGCCAGCATTGCGCCGACCGAGAAGCCCACGCCCGCCCAGCCAGCCGCGACAGGACGTTCCGATTTCGGGAACCATTCGCCAATGGTTTTGGCGTTCGCGGGTGTGGCGGCCGCCTCAGAGGCGCCCATAAAGAAGCGCAGGATCGCCAGATGCAGCCAGCTTCCGGCCCCGGCATGAAAAATACACATCAGCGCCCACAGACCGGCGCACACCATAAAGCCAATCTTCAGGCCGATAACGTCAATCAGCCAGCCACACAGGGGCTGAAAAAGGGTGTAGGCAATCTGGAACGCCCCGACGATCCAGGAGTATTGTTCGGTGGTGATCCCCAGGCTCTCTTTGAGCTCGGGCGCGAGGATCCCCAGCGAGTTACGGGTGATGTAGTTAACGGTCACGCCCAGTAAAAACAGGACCAGAACGTACCAGCGCAGGTTCTTAATCACGCGGCGGGTTTTGCTTGCCGCAAGGGGTGTATTGATGTCCTGACTCATTTTGATCTCCACAAGACGGACGGCAGGATAGAGAAAGTAAGTTGTCACACACATTTTTATATTTCGCTGAATAGTAACGGTTTTATGCATTAAACCTGTTATACCAATTCGATGCGTTTTGTGTGATAACTGCACAGTAGGGGAGAAAGTGGCTGGACGACAGGGGATTTTATGCAAAACTTTTCATGATCCTTTGTGATTGATCGTTCGTGGCCTGTGAAGCTAAGTTATTGAGCATTGGCGGCGATATGAAAAAATTTTCATGACACAACCGGAGCCAGATCACAAAATGGACAAAAGGTTAAAAATCACTCAAATCGCTGAGCGCACGCAGCTCTCGATCAGCACCGTTTCGCGCGTGCTGGCGGGCAAAGCCAACACCAGCGAACGTGCGCGGGCGAAAGTGCTGGCCTGCGCGCGGGAGCTGGGCGTGATGGACGGTCTGGCAGCGGGCCGTCTGCTGCTCAATAGCCTGGTGATTTTTGCCCCCCAGCGAGCGTTTGACGAACGGTCCGATATCTTTTACTACCGCGTGATCCAGAGCATCAGCAAAGGGCTGGCCTCGTACGAGGTGCGTCTGCGCTACTGCGCGCTGGAGGAAAACGACAGCGACGCTCAGCTGTTTCTGACGCGCATGAACGAGCCGGATACCCAGGCGGCGATCCTGCTGGGTATCGACGATCCGCACATTCACGATCTGGCGGTCGACGTGGGCAAACCGTGCATGCTTATCAACTGCCGTGACCGGCATATGCGCTTGCCTGCCGTTGCGCCGGATCACCGTGCGATTGGCGAAAGAGCGGCGGAGTACCTGTTCGAGATGGGGCATCGTGAGGTGATGACCGTGCTCTGTCTGCGGCGCTATACCATGGAGCTGCGTCTGTCGGGGATCCGCGATGCGTGGCGCACGCATAATCTGAGCTTCGACGACAAACGCGATCTGCTGGAGGTGCAAAGCTTCAGTGCCAAAGAGACCGAGCGCGCGGTCAGCGAATGGCTCGGGCAGCGGCAGGGAAAAGAGCTGCCCACGGCGTTTCTGGTAGGCGGCGATTTTATGGCGGCGGGCGCCATCAGTGCGCTGCAAAATCACGGGCTGCGGGTTCCGCAGGATGTTTCGGTGATGAGCATCGACGGCTTTAATCTGGCGGCGATTCAGGACGTGCCGTTAACCGCAGTCCACGTCCCGCGCGATGAGCTGGGCGTGGAGGCGGTGCACATGCTCCAGCAGCGGTTGATGCGCCCGGACGCCCCGGTCGGCACGCTGTTGCTCAACGGCACGCTGACGGTAAGGGAGTCGGTACGGCGGATACGTCAGGGCAAGCGACGCACCGCCGTCGAGCGGGAAGGGCTGTACGACGATTAGGCCATGCCCAGCGCCCGTTTGCCGTGGATGTTCAGGTCGTTCAGGGTAAAGCGATCCTGCCACGTCTGTTCGTAATCCTCGCGCGGGAAATCGCCCGGCGACGCGCCGGTGTCGAGCGCGGCTTTGACCTTCTTCGCGTAGGCGAGGTTTTTCTCGCACATCGGCGCGGCGGGGATATACATCACGTTGCCCCAGCCCTGCTGGTTTTCAACCGGCGCAACGGAGTGGATCACGTCGCAGTGCCACCAGACGGAATCTCCGGCTTCCAGCGCCGGAATGCTGGTCAGCGCCTCGATAAGCAGCGGGTGCCACTTCTCTGAAACCGGCAGTACGCGTCCCGGCGCGACGCCGCACAGTTCGTCCTCGGGTACATCGTCCAGCAGCGGACGCAGCAGAATATAGGCCATCGCTTCCGGGATCGGCACCACGTGCAGCAGACCCTGACCGGGGATCATGTCCGACAGCGCCGTCCAGCCCTGGAAGGTGCGGAACACTGAACATTTGGTGGTGTTATCCACGGTGTATTCTTCCACCTCGGTACGGTGCGCGGCGTTCCACGGATCGTATTGATCGACGTTGCCGTCAAACACCCGCGCGAAGACCTGCTGATAGGCCGGAAGCAGCCAGCGTTCCAGCGCGCCGGAATCGGTGTGTGCGCCCAATCCTTTCGAGGTGGTTCCCGGCGGGCGGCGGCGAATGCGGTCCGGATAAATCACGCTGACGTCCGGGTCGAACCACCGTTTGCCGTTGCTCTCGAATGTCCATAAACGGTTCAGGAACGACTGTACCTGGGCCATCTCCTCGCTCTGGCGCGCCTGCATTTGCGCCTGCGACCAATAGATCGGGTAAATCTCCGGGCGAGAGGCCGTCAGGCTCCCGAAGAAGTTATCGCCCGGCCCTTTATACACCTCGTCAAAGTGGTTGAGATCGAGGTAATCGAGCATCGACTTATCCCACGCCAGCGCCTGCTCGCGGGGGAAATGACCTTTGATCACCGCACAGCCGCGACGTTTTACCGCGTCGCGCTGTTCCGCAGTTATCGTGCCGTTTTTGACATCCGCAAACGGGATCACCGGCCAGACGCTTTCGCCTTTATTCTTCAGCGCATTAATTTCCGCCACGCGGGTGGCAATCTTATCGCTGAGCTTGTCGAACACCGCCTGAACGTCACCGATCTGTGCGCGTAACTCGCGTTTCAACTGACGTATCGCCGCTTTGTGGTCCGCAGGCAAAATTTCACTGGTAAACGTCATTACTGCCTCGCATCTTTCATTCGAAAGTAAAGTTATCTACAAGTGATACTCTAAGTTAAAAATAAGTTAATGCAAGTTTAAAAACTTGACCTGTGCCACAGGATGGGAAACGCGTGCGGTGCCGGAGCGATGCCCCGGCAGGAGAAGGATCAGATGTCGAACGGGGAGTGAGCGTCGAGCACGGCCTGAATAACGTTCAGCGCGCCCTGATGATTGTTATCGTCGGTGCTGTAGCGGCTAATGTCCTTGATGCTTTCAGCCGCGTTGCCCATGGCAAAGGAGTACTTCACCAGCTTCAGCATTTCCGCGTCGTTGCCGCTGTCGCCGATACCCACGCACGCCTGCGGGGAGATTTTCCAGCGCTTCAGCAGGCGACTGATGCCGTTGGCTTTGTGCAGGCCGGGAATGATCAAATCGACAAACCCGAAACCGCTGGTGACGGGTTTCATGATGCCGTCCAGTGACACGTGCAGTTTGTCGACAAGATTCGGGATATCGCTGTCCGGCAGGTTGAGGGAGAACTTGAACAACACGTCGTCGATTTCACGGTAGTCGCCGATGCGCTTCAGACGGTGGTAGTGCTTTGACATCAGCGCCACAAACGCCTCGGGGGCGCGATCGCTCACGTAGGCGCTTTCCAGCCCGCAGGCGACAAAGTTCAGCCCTTTGTCTTTCAGCAGTTCGCCAATGACGATTTGCGCCTCGTGGCGGGTCAGCTCGCCGTGGAAAATCTGTTCGCCATGATCGAACACCAGCGCACCGTTCTCCGCCACAAAGGAGATCTGATTTTTCAGCTCCGGGAAGAAGGAGATTAGCTGGTAGTACTGGTTGCCGCTGGCAACAATAAATTCAATATCACGGGCCTTAAGCTGTTCGAATTGTGCCTGAAAGCGGTCGCGATCGTACTGCTTGGCGTCATCCAGGAAAGTACCGTCCATATCGGTGACGATAACTTTTACGGTCATACTGTGCTCCAGAGTCACTTCGTTTTGAAACATTCTAATAACAAGGTGACGGGGAGCACAAATTTAATTTCATTCGAAAGTAAAACAAAACGGCAACCGAGGCTGCCGCTGAGTGGTTTCTCCCTCTCCCCGTGGGAGAGGGCCGGGGTGAGGGCATCTGCGTGCGCGTTTCCCCCTCACCCTAACCCTCTCCCTCAAGGGAGAGGGGATAACGCGTTACAACGTGTGCTCGGTACGCGCAATGATATCGTCCTGCGCATCCGGGGAAAGGGCGGTGAAGAACGCCGAATACCCTGCGACGCGCACCACCAGATCGCGGTACTGGTCCGGGTGTTTCTTCGCTTCCAGCAGCGTGTCGCGCGACACGATGTTGTACTGGATGTGCCAGCCCTTGTGCACCTCGAAGAAGGTGCGCAGCAGCACCATCAGCTTCTGACGATCGCTGTCGTTTTCAAGCGTCGACGGGTTCAGCTTCTGGTTGAGCAACACGCCGCCAAGGATCGCTTCGGTCGGCAGTTTGCCCACGGAGCCAATCACCGCCGTCGGGCCGAGGTGGTCCGTGCCGGAGGCCGGGCTTGCCCCTTCCGCCAGCGGCGTATGCGCCTTACGTCCGTCCGGCGTGGCCATGGTTGCGGCACCAAAAGGCACGTTGGCGGAGATAGACGATGTCCCGGCGTAGTAATTACCGCCAATCGGGCCGCGTCCATAGCGCGGGTTGTGGTACTGCTTCAGCTCTTCAATGTAGGTCTGATAAGCCCGGGTCAGCAGCATGTCCACGCTGTCATCGTCGTTGCCATACTTCGGCGCGCCGTTGATCAGACGCTGGCGCAGCTGTTCGTGCGTCAGCCCGTCGAAGTCATCCGCCAGAGCGGCGGCGAGCTGCTGCTGGCCGATGGTGCCCTGCTCGAACACCAGTTTCTTCACCGCGGCCAGGCTGTTCCCGAGGTTAGCAATGCCCACCTGCAGGCCGGATACCCAGTCATACTTCGCGCCGCCCTGTTTGATGCTTTTCGCGCGCTCGATGCAATCGTCCACCAGCGCGGAGCAGAGAATGTCGTGGACGTTCTCTTCCAGCATGGTGTCCACCACGTACTCAATCTCGATGGATTTACGGGTGTAATAACGGATCTGGGTATCCCACGCCGCCATCACCTCCTCGAAGTTATCGAAGTTGCCGGCAGAGAGCGCTTTCTCCTGCGGCAGGAATACCTTACCGCTGGTGGCGTCGCGGCCACCTTCCAGCGCGGCGAGCATCACGCGGGCAAAGTTGATAAAGCTCATGCCGGTACAGCGATAGCCCCACTTGCCGCCGACGGCGGTTTCAATACAGCCAATTGCCGCATAGTCGTAGGCATCGTCTTTCTCGACGCCGAGCTTGATGAATTCCGGAATAACGATTTCATCGTTGTTAAACGCCGGCATCCCAAAGCCGCAGCGGATCACCTGCACGCAGGCGTCGAGGAAGTCGTTGCTCATGCCCGCATGGTAACGCACGCTCAGGTTTGGCTGGGTGGAGCGCAGGCGGCCGCAGGATTCGAGAATGGCGTAAGAGAGCGGGTTCACCGCGTCCATCGGCTCGCCGTTAACCAGCGTCTGCCCGCCGATGGTGACGTTCTGGTACAGCGGGCTACCCGCCGAAGCTTTGGAGTGCGAGCCGGAGCGGATTTTGTTGACCTCCAGCAGCTTCAGCCAGCAGCTGTGCAGCAGCTCAATCGCGTGCTCGCGGTCAAGGCTCTGGTTCAGCTCCACGTCGCGGCGGTAGAACGGATAGAGATACTGGTCCATGCGGGCAAACGACACCGAGTGGCCGTTGGACTCAATCTGCAGGATCAGCTGGATGAAGTAGCACAGCTGCAGCGCCTGCCAGAAGGTGGCTGGCGGCTGGTGGGCAATCACGTCACAGTTTTCCGCTATTGCCAGCAGTTCGTCGCGGCGGCTTGCACGCGTCTCTGTCGAGGCCATATCGCGGGCCAGCGCGGCGAAGCGTTCAATGTGCAGGCTAACGGCGTCCAGCACGATATCGATCGCCTTGAGGAACTGGTCGCCGTGCAGATCGTCCAGCACCGTCAGGTTGATGCGCGAGCGGCGCTCGGCCACTTTGGCGCGCAGGCCGTCGAGGCCTTTCTCCAGCAGCAGCGGGAAGTTCACTGCCAGGTGCGCGTCACCGGAGGTCATGTTGCCTTCGGCTTTGATAATGCCGGTCTCCAGCAGGCCTTTCTGCTCGTCGGTGAACATGCCGTAGCAGCGGTCCTGTACCGTCTGGCCGCGCCACCATGGGCAGATGTCATGCAGCACGCGTTTGTTCTCTTCGCTGACCGCAAAGCCTGCGCCGGGGCGGTCGGCCAGATCGTCTATCTCTTTTTCAATCCACGAAACGGTATATTCCGGGAAAATCGGCGCGGCGCGGACTTCGCTCGCCTGGTTACCGACGATCAGCTCGTCGTGCTTGATCCAGATAGTACGCTGCGCCAGGTGATGCGCCAGCGCCAGGGCACGACGCACCGGGATCGGTTTGTCCATGTGCTGCTGGTACATTTCGGTGTAGTGCTGCGCGCGCTCGGTGCAGACCGGCGGCTTCACAATATGCACCAGGGCGGTTTTGTGCGCTTTAATTCGCTCGCTGAGGGTGGTGAGATTCAGGGTCGTCATAAGTTTATCCTCGTAAGGTCGCGGTTAACCCTTTGTGGCAGGCATACTGCTGTGCAAAGTCCAGCAGGGCAGGGTTATCCAGCGGTTTGTCAGGGGCAGAGTAAGGTTGACCGAGCAGGGTGTATTTGTTCATGCCCAGCGTGTGATACGGCAGAAAATGAATGTCGCGGACGTTGAGTTCGTCGGCGGCGAAGTTGGTGATGGCGGTAATGGACGCTTCATCGGCATTAAAGCCCTGAATCAGCGGCACGCGGATGGTGATGTTTTTCCCTGCCGCCGCCAGACGCCGGAGATTATCCAGGATCCGTTTCGCTGAGCCGTCGGTCCACTGTTTGAACACGTCGCCATCGACGTGCTTCAGGTCGGCCAGGAACAGATCGACATACGGCAGTGAGGGGGCAATAGAGTGCCAGGGGACATGCAGGCAGGTTTCTACGGCGGTATGAATGCCGTGCTCGTGGCTGGCTTTAAACAGATCGTGGGCCAGCGTCGGGTTCATGAAGGGTTCGCCGCCGGAGAGGGTAATGCCGCCGCCGCTACGGTCGTAAAAGGGTTTATCGCGCAGGACGGTAGCCATGATCTCCGCAACCGGCTGCGTGTCTCCGCAGACGGTGAGCGCCTGCGTCGGGCAACAGTCGGTAAGGGCGTCGAGCGTCTCTGCATTCAGCCTTTCCCGATGGATGACCAGCCCGTTCAGCGCACGCTCGATAATGCCCGGCGCGGACTGCTGACACAGGTCGCAACCGTCCAGGCACAGACGCGCATCAAACAGCACGTCGCGGGTGCGGGAGCGGCTTTCCGGGTTCTGACACCAGCGGCAGCCCAGCGAGCAGCCTTTCAGGAACACCACGGTTCGAATTCCGGGGCCATCATGGGTAGAGTAACGCTGAATATTGAAGATCATTTTTTAGCCCTCAGGTTGCATATGAAGATTAAATGACTTTCGAATGAAAGTTATCTTGATGCAGGTCAACTCCTGAGCAGGTTTTATCGTGATAGGTTAGGTACAGGCTAATTTTGAGGGTGACATCATGGAACTTTATCTCGACACATCTGACGTTGCGGCAGTGCGTAAACTGGCGCGTATCTTCCCGCTGGCGGGTGTGACCACCAACCCGAGCATCGTTGCCGCAGGCAAAACGCCGCTGGACGTGCTGCTGCCGGACCTGCACGACGCGCTGGGCGGGAAGGGGCGTCTGTTTGCGCAGGTGATGGCGACGACGGCCGACGGCATGGTAGAGGACGCGCGTAAACTGCGCGCGATTGTTCACGACCTGGTGGTCAAAGTGCCGGTGACGGCAGAGGGGCTGGCCGCCATCAAACTGCTGAAAGCGGAAGGTATCCCTGTGCTGGGGACGGCGGTGTATGGCGCAGCGCAGGGGATGTTGTCTGCGCTGGCGGGGGCGGAGTATGTGGCACCTTACGTGAACCGCGTGGACGCGCAGGGCGGGGACGGGATCCAGACCGTGATTGAGCTGCAACAGCTGCTGACCCTGCATGCCCCGCAGTCAAAAGTGCTGGCTGCGAGTTTCAAAACCCCGCGTCAGGCGCTGGATTGCCTGCTGGCGGGCTGTGAATCCATCACCCTGCCGCTGGACGTGGCGCAGCAGTTTATTACTTCACCGGCTGTGGATGCGGCGATTGTGAAGTTTGAGCAGGACTGGCAGGGCGCGTTTGGGCGGACGTCGATTTGATTCTGTTGCCGGGTGGCGCTGGCGCTTACCCGGCCTACGGTTTTCTCCCTCTCCCTGTGGGAGAGGGCCGGGGTGAGGGCATCAGGCTGCAACAAGGCTTAACCGCCGCACACCTCACATCCCGGATTGCGCATTAACTTCATCTCGCGGAACTGGCAGGTCATCGCGTCGTACATCACGATTTTCCCCGCAGCAGGCGTACCGTAATGCGCCAGCACCTTGATCGCTTCCATTGCCTGCAACGAACCTATCACGCCGACTAACGGCGCCATCACGCCCGCTTCGACGCAGGTCAGCGCATTCTCGCCAAACAGGCGGCTCAGGCAGCGGTAGCAGGGCGCGCCGTCGGCGTAGGTGAAGACGCTGATGTGGCCCTCCATGCGGATCGCCGCGCCGGAGACCAGCGGGACTTTGTGCGCAAAACAGCCTGCGTTGAGCTGGTTACGAATGGCGACGTTATCGGTACAGTCGAGAACCAGATCATGCTGCGCAATCTGTGCGGAGAGCGCTGCGTCATCCAGCGCGGCGTCAATGAGCGTGAACTGAACGTTGGGATTAATACGCGCCAGCGCCGCCTGGGCAGATTCCACTTTCGGCTGACCCAGGGTTGCGTCGCTGTGCAGCGTCTGGCGCTGCAGGTTCGATACCGAGACGGTATCAAAATCCAGCAGCGTCATCTGGCCCACGCCCGAGGCGGCGAGATACTGTGCAGCAGCGCAGCCCAGGCCGCCGAGGCCGACCACCAGCACGCGCGCGGCCTTGAGCGCTTCCTGCCCTTCGAAGTCAAACCCGCGCAGGACGATCTGGCGGTTGTAGCGCATCATCTCCTGGTCGCTCAGTTCCACCGTCATCTTAGCCTCCGAACAGGTGGTTAAAGCGTTCGACCTCAACCCATTCGCCCGCTTCTACGTTGCCGCGCTCGCGCTCCAGCACGATAAAGCAGTTGCCCTGGCTGAAGGAGCTAAAGATGTGCGACCCCTGATGACCCGTAGTGCTCACCTCCAGCTCGCCGTCGGCACCCGTTGCCAGAATGCCGCGCTGGAAATCGAGACGGCCCGGCGATTTTTTCAGGCGCGTCGCCGCCCGCACGCGCAGGCGTTCAGGCAACGGGCGGGTATGGCTGCCAGAAAGTTTGGTCAGCAGCGGGATCACCAGCTGGTAGAAGGTGAGGGCCGCAGAGACCGGGTTGCCCGGCAGGCCGCAGAACCAGCTGTGCTCAAGCTTGCCGAAGGCGAAAGGTTTGCCCGGCTTGATAGCCAGCTTCCAGAAGGCGATTTCACCCAGTTCGTCGAGGATGGTTTTCGTGTAATCCGCTTCGCCAACCGATACGCCGCCGGAGCTGATCACCACGTCGGCCCAGTTATCTGCTTCAATAAATGCCGCGCGCAACCGATCGGGATCGTCAGGAATGATGCCAAGGTTAATCACCTCGCAGCCCAGCTGCTCCAGCATCAGGTGTACCGCCAGGCGGTTAGTGTCGTAAATCTGGCCGTCCTGCAGCGGTTGGCCCGGAAGGCGCAGCTCGTCACCGGTGGAGAACACCGCCACGCGCACCTTGCGAATCACCTCGATGTCGGCAATACCGAGCGAAGCCAGTACCGGCAGTTCGCCAGCCGTCAGCTTTTGCCCGGCGGCAAACACCGTGGCGCCAAGGGTGATGTCTTCGCCCGCGCGACGAATGTTCTGGCCGGCCCTGACGCTGGCGGTAAACCGCACGCCGTCGTCGGTCTGTTCGGTCTCTTCCTGCATCACCACGGCTTCGCAGCCTTGTGGGACCGGCGCGCCGGTCATGATCCGCACGCAGGTGCCTTCAGGCCATTCGCCGCTAAACGGCTGGCCCGCAAATGCTTTACCCGCCACCGGCAGCGACTTGCCCGTCTGGAGATCCGCCAGGCGCACCGCATAACCGTCCATCGCAGAGTTATCGAACCCGGGCACGTTGAGTGGGGAGACGATATCGCGCGCGGCAATCCGACCGAAACAGCGCACCAGCGGCAGCGATTCTGCGTCTTGCAGCGGGGAAATGCGGTCGAGCATCTGCGTGAGTGCCGTCTCAAGCGGCATCAGTCCGGCGTTAAAATCCATGGGTGGCTCCTGCACAGTAACAACGAAAGCGTCCATTATGGCAGAAAAGTGCCGCTAACAGTATGACCCGATGGGTGTACGCTTTACATCACAGTGGCGTCTTTCTATATTCAAAAATCATCTGAAGTTTCAGCGACGATAATGATATTTATAGAAAAAGCCGCAGGTCTGGCTAACGGGTGATGGGAAATGGTCAAAGCGGTAATCGCGATTCATGGTGGCGCCGGGGCAATCACCCGCGCAATGCTCAGTCCCGAACAGGAAAAGCGGTATATTGACGCGCTTTCTGCCATCGTGGAAACCGGCCAGCACATGCTGGAAGCCGGGGAGAGCGCGCTGGATGTGGTCACCGAGGCCGTGCGTCTGCTGGAGGAGTGCCCGTTATTTAATGCGGGGATTGGCTCGGTGTATACGCGCGATGAGACGCACGAGCTGGATGCCTGCGTGATGGACGGGGTGACCCTGAAAGCGGGGGCCGTGGCGGGCGTGAGTCATCTGCGTAACCCCGTCCTGGCGGCGCGTCTGGTGATGGAGCAAAGCCCGCACGTGCTGCTGACGGGAGCAGGCGCGGAACAGTTTGCCCATGATTGCGGGATGGAGCGGGTATCGGCCGATCTGTTCTCGACCCCGGCGCGCTACGAGCAGCTGCTGGAAGCCCGTACGGCGGGCATGACCCGGCTCGATCACGATGCGCCGCTGGACGAGCGCACTAAAATGGGCACGGTAGGTGCCGTGGCGCTCGATAAGGCGGGCAACCTCGCCGCCGCCACCTCGACTGGCGGAATGACCAACAAACTACCGGGTCGGGTAGGCGACAGCCCGCTGCCGGGTGCGGGATGCTATGCCAATAACGCGACGGCGGCGGTCTCCTGCACCGGCACCGGGGAAGTGTTTATCCGCGCGCTGGCGGCGTACGACATTACCGCTCTGATGGACTACGGCGGGCTTAGCCTGGCCGAAGCCTGTGAGCGGGTGGTGATGGAAAAACTGCCGGCGCTGGGCGGCGTCGGCGGCGTCATTGCGGTGGATCGTGAAGGCAACGTCGCGCTGCCCTTCAACAGTGAAGGGATGTATCGCGCCTGGGGTTATGCCGGTGACGAACCCAGTACGGGAATTTATCGTGAATAAGGGGGCAAAACGTGCCGCACGCTGAAGCGATGGACAGCCGGGAAGTACTGTCCGTCCATCAACTGAACATTGCGTTCCAGGAGGAGCGGCAGTTCATCCCCGCCGTGCAAAATTTATCGTTTTCGCTGAACCGCGGCGAAACGCTGGCGATTGTCGGTGAGTCCGGTTCCGGGAAATCGGTCACCGCGCTGGCGCTGATGCGTCTGCTGGAACAGACGGGCGGGCAGGTCACCAGCGACAGGCTGCTGCTGCGTCGTCGTAACCAGCAGGTGACGGATCTCAACGCCCTGAGCGCCTCGCAGATGCAGCGCGTGCGCGGGGCGGACATCGCGATGATCTTCCAGGAGCCGATGACCTCCCTGAACCCGGTCTTTCCGGTGGGCGAACAGATCGCCGAATCAATACGCCTGCATCAGGGGCTGAGCGGCGATGAGGCGCTCCTTGAGGCGAAGCGGATGCTTGACCGGGTGCGCATTCCCGAAGCGCAATCGATTTTAGGGCGTTACCCGCACCAGCTCTCCGGCGGGATGCGTCAGCGCGTGATGATCGCGATGGCGCTGTCGTGCCGTCCGGCCGTGCTGATTGCTGACGAACCGACCACTGCGCTGGATGTCACTATTCAGGCGCAGATCCTCCAGCTTATTAAAGTGCTGCAGCAGGAGATGGAGATGGGGGTGATCTTTATCACCCACGATATGGGCGTGGTGGCGGATATCGCCGATCGCGTGCTGGTCATGCATCAGGGCCAGGTGGTGGAAACCGGACGCGTGGAGCAGATTTTCCATGCTCCGGCTCATCCCTACACCAAAGCGCTACTGGCGGCGGTCCCGCGCTTGGGGGCCATGAGCGGCAGCGATTTACCGCGCCGATTCCCGCTGATTATTCAGGGCGAGGAACCGCAACCGGAAGTCGAGCAGGATACCGTGGTGGCGGGCAAGCCAATTCTGGAAGTGCGTAATCTGGTGACCCGTTTCCCGCTGCGCAGTGGCATCTTCAACCGCGTAAAACGCGAAGTGCATGCGGTGGAAAACGTCAGTTTCGACCTCTGGCCGGGCGAGACGCTGGCGCTGGTGGGCGAGTCCGGCTGCGGGAAATCCACCACCGGACGGGCGCTGCTCAGGCTGGTGGCGTCTCAGGAGGGGAGTATTACCTTTAACGGTGAGCGTATCGATACCCTTGCGGACAGCAGGCTGCAGGCGGTGCGCCGGGATATCCAGTTTATTTTCCAGGACCCGTTCGCCTCTCTCGATCCGCGCCACACGGTAGGCTATTCCATTATGGAGCCGCTGCGGGTGCATAACCTGCTCGACGGCGAAGCCGCCCAGCGTCGCGTGGCCTGGCTGCTGAAGCGCGTGGGCCTCAAGCCGGAACACGCCTGGCGTTATCCGCATGAGTTTTCCGGCGGCCAGCGCCAGCGCATCTGTATCGCGCGCGCGCTGGCGCTGAACCCCAAAGTGGTGATTGCAGACGAATCCGTCTCGGCGCTGGATGTCTCAATCCGCGCGCAAATCATCAATTTGCTGCTCGATCTTCAGCGCGATTTAGGCATCGCGTTCCTGTTTATTTCTCACGATATGGCCGTGGTGGAACGGATAAGTCATCGTGTGGCGGTGATGTACATGGGGCAAATTGTGGAGATTGGCCCGCGGCGGGCGGTCTTTGAGAACCCGCAGCACCCCTATACCCGCAAGCTGATGGCGGCGGTGCCGGTTGCCGATCCTGCCCATCGCCACGCCCGGCGCGTGCTCCTGCAGGATGAAATGCCGAGCAATATTCGTAAACGGGGTGAGCACATGGAGCGCGTGGCGCTGCGTGAGGTCGGCCCCGGACATTTTGTGACCCCCCCGCGCCAGGACAATGCCTTCTCGCGGTTATAACTTACAACAGGCAGGAGAACACCATGGTTAAATTTGTTGCCCGGACAGGGTGGTTAGCCGCGAGCGTGGCGCTGGCACTGGCCGCCGCCCCCGCATTTGCTGCCAAAGATGTGGTGGTCGCAGTGGGGTCTAACTTCACCACGCTGGACCCGTATGACGCAAACGACACTCTGTCACAGGCGGTGGCGAAATCATTCTACCAGGGGCTGTTTGGCCTGGATAAGGATATGAAGCTGAAAAACGTGCTGGCTGAGGGGTACACCGTCTCCGATGACGGGCTGGTGTATACCATTAAGCTGCGCAGCTGCGTGAAGTTCCAGGACGGGACCGATTTCAATGCTGAGGCGGTGAAGGTCAACCTTGACCGCGCCAGCAACCCGGACAACAGCCTCAAGCGGTATAACCTGTATAAAAATATCCGCAGTACCGAGGTGGTGGATCCGACCACGGTGAAAATCACCCTGAAAGAGCCGTTCTCGGCCTTTATCAATATTCTGGCGCATCCGGCGACGGCCATGATCTCCCCGGCGGCGCTGAAAAAATATGGCCAGGAGATCGGCTTTCACCCGGTGGGCACCGGCCCGTACGAGCTGCTGACCTGGAACCAGACCGACTTTGTGAAGGTGAAGAAGTTCGACGGATACTGGCAGCCGGGCCTGCCGAAGCTCGACACCATTACCTGGCGTCCGGTAGTGGACAACAACACCCGCGCGGCGATGCTGCAAACCGGCGAGGCGCAGTTTGCCTTCCCGATCCCCTATGAGCAGGCTGCGATTTTGCAGAAAAACAGCAAGCTGGAGCTGGTTGCCAGCCCGTCCATCATGCAGCGCTACATCAGCATGAACGTGACGCAAAAGCCGTTTGATAACCCCAAGGTGCGTGAAGCCATCAACTACGCCATTAACCGTCAGGCGCTGGTGAAGGTGGCCTTCGCGGGCTTCGCCACGCCAGCAACGGGCGTGCTGCCGCCGTCGATTGACTATGCCCAACAGTACCAGCCGTGGCCGTACGATCCGGCTAAAGCGCGCGAGCTGTTAAAAGAGGCCGGCTTCCCGAACGGCTTTAGCACCACGCTGTGGTCTTCCCATAATCACAGTACCGCGCAGAAAGTGCTGCAGTTCACCCAGCAGCAGCTGGCGCAGGTGGGGATTAAGGCGCAGGTTACCGCTATGGATGCCGGACAGCGTGCGGCAGAAGTGGAGGGCAAAGGCCAGAAAGAGAGCGGGGTGCGGATGTTCTACACCGGCTGGACGGCCTCGACAGGTGAAGCCGACTGGGCGCTGTCGCCGCTGTTTGCTTCACAGAACTGGCCGCCAACGCTGTTTAACACCGCGTTTTACAGCAACCCGCAGGTGGACAAAGACCTGGCCGACGCGCTGAAAACCACCAAACCGGAGGAGAAAGCGCGCCTTTATAAAGAGGCTCAGGACACCATCTGGAAAGAGTCACCGTGGGTCCCGCTGGTGGTGGAAAAACTGGTTTCTGCGCATAACAAAGCGCTGACCGGCTTCTATATCATGCCGGACACGGGCTTTAGCTTTGATGACGCGGATTTAAAATAAGATAACCCATGTTGAATTATGTGTGTAAACGGCTGCTGGGGCTTATCCCGACCCTGTTCATCGTGGCGGTGCTGGTGTTCCTGTTTGTCCATCTGCTGCCGGGCGATCCGGCGCGGCTGATTGCAGGGCCAGAAGCCGATGCGACGGTGATTGACCTGGTGCGCAAACAGCTGGGCCTCGATCAGCCGCTGTATAAACAGTTCCTGCACTACATGGCGAACGTGCTGCAGGGGGATTTTGGTACCTCGATGGTCTCGCGCCGCCCGGTGTCGGAAGAGATTGCCAGCCGCTTCATGCCGACGTTCTGGCTGACCCTTGCCAGCATGGGCTGGGCGGTGCTGTTCGGCCTGGGGGCCGGGATTGTCGCCGCCGTGTGGCGCAACCGCTGGCCGGATAAGCTCGGCATGGCGCTGGCCGTGACGGGGATCTCCTTCCCGGCTTTTGCGCTCGGCATGCTGCTGATGCAGATTTTCTCCGTAGAGCTGGGCTGGCTCCCGACCGTCGGGGCCGATACCTGGAAGCACTATATTCTGCCCTCCCTGACCCTGGGCGCTGCCGTGGCGGCGGTGATGGCGCGCTTTACCCGCGCCTCGTTTGTTGAGGTGCTGAGCGAGGATTACATCCGCACCGCGCGGGCGAAAGGGGTGAGTGAGAAGTGGGTCATTCTTAAACACGGCTTACGTAATGCGATGATCCCGGTGGTGACGATGATGGGGCTGCAGTTTGGCTTCCTGCTGGGCGGCTCTATCGTGGTGGAGAAGGTGTTTAACTGGCCGGGGCTGGGGCGTCTGCTGGTCGACTCGGTCGACATGCGCGATTACCCGGTGATTCAGGCGGAAGTGCTGCTTTTCTCGCTGGAGTTTATTCTTATCAACTTAGTGGTGGATGTGCTTTACGCCGCCATTAATCCGGCCATCAGGTACAAATAAGATGCGATTGTTGAACTGGCGACGTCAGGCCATTTTAAACGCGATGCCGGGGGTGAAACCGGACCATATCCGCACCCCGTGGTTCGAATTCTGGCGGCGTTTTCGCCGTCAGCCCGTGGCGATGGCGGCGGGGCTGTTCGTGCTGCTGCTGATCGCGGTGGCGATCCTCGCCCCGTGGATCGCCCCCTTTGATGCGGAAAACTATTTTGATTACGACCGCCTGAACGACGGGCCGTCGATGATGCACTGGTTTGGCGTTGATTCCCTGGGGCGCGATATTTTTAGCCGCGTACTGGTCGGGGCGCAGATTTCGCTCACCGCCGGGGTGTTTGCCGTGCTGATTGGCGCGGTTATCGGAACGGTATTAGGCCTGGTTGCCGGGTATTACGAAGGCTGGTGGGATCGCATCATCATGCGCGTGTGCGACGTGCTGTTTGCCTTCCCGGGCATTCTGTTGGCTATTGCGGTGGTCGCCATTATGGGCAGCGGCATGGCGAACGTGATCATCGCGGTGGCCGTGTTTTCCATCCCGGCCTTTGCACGCCTGGTACGCGGCAATACGCTGGTGATTAAGCAGCAGACCTTTATCGAGTCGGCGCGCAGCATGGGGGCCAGCGATGCCACGATCCTGTTCAGCCATATTCTGCCGGGCACGGTGTCGTCCATCGTGGTCTATTTCACGATGCGTATCGGGTTGTCGATTATTTCGGCGGCCAGCCTGTCGTTTCTGGGGCTGGGCGCGCAGCCGCCCACGCCGGAGTGGGGCGCGATGCTCAACGAAGCCAGGGCGGATATGGTGATTGCCCCCCACGTCGCCATCTTCCCGAGTCTGGCGATCTTCCTGACCGTGCTGGCGTTTAATCTGTTAGGGGATGGACTGCGCGACGCGCTGGATCCGAAAGTGAAAGGGTAATTCGAGAGGGATTGTGATCCCCTCTCCCGGTGGGAGAGGGGCAGGGTAAGGGCAGAAATTACACCCGGCTTCCCCACAGGTCATACTCGTCAGCGTTTTCAACTTTCACGCGAATGATATCACCCGGTTTCACGTTGGTTTCGCCGTTCAGGTAGACCGCACCGTCGATTTCAGGGGCGTCCGCCATGCTGCGGCCAATGGCGCCTTCTTCGTCCACCTCATCGATAATGACCAGCACTTCACGGCCCACTTTCTCCTGCAGACGTTCGGCGGAGATCTGCTGTTGCAGCTGCATGAAACGGTTCCAGCGCTCCTCTTTTACCTCTTCCGGCACCTGATCCGCCAGTTCGTTAGCGGTCGCGCCGTCCACCGGGCTGTATTTGAAGCAGCCTACGCGATCCAGACGGGCTTCTTTCAGGAAGTCGAGCAGCATCTGGAAATCTTCTTCGGTTTCGCCCGGGAAGCCAACGATAAAGGTCGAACGCAGGGTCAGGTCCGGGCAGATCTCACGCCACTGCTTGATGCGCGCCAGCTGGCGGTCAACGGAGCCAGGGCGTTTCATCAGCTTCAGAATGCGCGGGCTGGCATGCTGAAGCGGGATGTCCAGGTACGGCAGGATTTTGCCTTCCGCCATCAGCGGGATCACATCGTCAACGTGTGGATATGGGTAGACGTAGTGCAGACGCGTCCAGATACCCAGCTTCGCGAGCTGTTCACACAGGCCGACCATGCTGGTTTTCACCGGTTCGCCGTTGTGGAAGCCTGAACGGTGCTTGACGTCAACGCCATAGGCGGAGGTGTCCTGCGAAATCACCAGCAGCTCTTTCACGCCAGCATCGGCCAGACGTTTAGCTTCGGCCAGCACCTCGCCGATCGGACGGCTCACCAGATCGCCACGCATGGACGGAATGATGCAGAAGGTGCAGCGGTGGTTGCAGCCTTCGGAAATCTTCAGGTAGGCATAGTGGCGTGGGGTCAGCTTCACGCCCTGTTCCGGCACCAGGCTCAGGAACGGATTGTGCTTTGGTTTTGGCACATAGTGGTGCACATGTTCCAGCACCTGCTCGTAGCTGTGCGGACCGGTGATCTCAAGAACCTTCGGGTGCACTTCGCGGATTTGATCCACTTTGGCACCCAGGCAGCCGGTCACAATCACTTTACCGTTTTCCGTCAGCGCTTCACCAATGGCTTCGAGCGACTCCTGAACCGCGCTATCGATAAAACCGCAGGTATTCACAATCACCATGTCAGCGTTGTCGTAGCTTGGCACCACGTCATAGCCTTCGGTACGAAGTTCGGTCAGGATGCGTTCAGAATCCACCAGGTTTTTCGGGCAGCCGAGGGAGACGAAGCCAATCTTCGGCGGGTGCGTAACATTGCTCATAGGTTAAAAATTCATCAATTATGGAGTTATCAGGGCGGGATTTTACAGCGTATCGCGGGCGATTTATACACTCTTTGCGGGGCAGATGACGCTCCCGAACGTTGTTACATTGTAAAGAATGTTAATCAGTTACGATTTATTGATCTCATACATTACATTGTACAAAAAATAACCTTATGCTCATTATGCAACATGGCTGACAGAGGAGGAAAAAGCATGTCCGTTGACAGACTGAAGCGCGATCTGCTGAACAAGCTGATCAATGCCCGCATCGACCTTGCCGCCTATCTGCAGTTAAGAAAAGCGAAAGGCTATATGTCAGTCAGCGAAAGCGAACATCTGCGTGATAATCTGTTTGAACTGTGCAATTTCATGCGTGAAAAAGCCCCGATCCTGAAAATGGAGTACGACGAGAGCGAACTGATTGCCCTGCGTCGTGCCGCCGAAATGCTCACCGCAGCAGGGGTATGCCTGATGACCGGACGTCATGACTGCCCAACGTTTATCGCCGTTAACGCAGAGAAGCTCGAAAACTGCCTGACTACGATCTCGCTATGCATTATGTGTCTGAACGAGCACGCGAAGCTCGAACAGCACTAAGCCCCGGGGGAGGCAACTCCCCCTTCTGATTAAGCTTTTGTAAAAGTGGTAACGCGCCCGGACGTTGTGGCTAATCTTTATGCCATATGCTGATAAAGGAGCGCGTTATGCATCGATCCTCGCTGATTTTCCTCCCTGCGTTATTTTTCCCCGTCTCGCTCCTGGCTGCGCCCAATGCGGTTAAGGTTGAGGTGCTGCAAAACCGACTCGATCACCCCTGGTCGATGGCCTTTCTGCCCGACAACAAAGGCCTGCTTGTCACCCTGAAGGGGGGCCAGCTTAAGCACTGGCAGGCCGGGAAGGGGTTATCCGATCCCATCGTCGGTGTGCCAAAGGTATGGGCGAACGGCCAGGGGGGACTGCTGGATGTTGTGCTGGCCCCGGATTTTGACACATCGCGCCGGGTGTGGCTGAGCTACGCCGAAGCGGGTCAGGACGGGAAAGCGGGCACGGCGGTGGGCTACGGCAGGTTGAGCGACGATCTTTCGCGCATTGAAGCCTTCCAGGTGGTCTTCCGCCAGATGCCGAAACTCTCCACCGGTAACCATTTTGGTGGCCGACTGGTGTTTGACGGTAAAGGCTATTTATTCATCGGCCTTGGGGAGAACAACCAGCGTGCAACGGCGCAGGATCTCGACAAACTGCAGGGCAAAGTGGTTCGCCTGACCGAAGAGGGTAAAGTCCCGCCTGATAACCCCTTTGTGAACACCGCCGGCGCACGGCCTGAAATCTGGTCCTATGGCATTCGCAACCCACAGGGCATGGCGATGAACCCGTGGAGCGACACGCTGTGGCTTAATGAGCACGGCCCACGCGGCGGGGATGAGATTAATATCCCGGAAAAAGGCAAAAACTACGGCTGGCCGCTGGCTACGCACGGTATTAACTATAGCGGCCTGAAGATCCCGGAGGCCAAAGGCGAGCACGTCGAAGGCACAGAAAAACCGCTGTTCGTCTGGAAAGTCTCCCCCGCGGTAAGCGGCATGGCGTTCTATAACAGCGACGTTTTCCCGCAGTGGAAAAACAGGCTGTTCATCGGGGCGCTGAAAGAGAAGGACGTTATCGTGCTGAACGTTGATGGCAACAAGGTGACGGAAGAGGGACGGATCCTGGGGGACAGAGATCAGCGTATTCGCGACGTGCGCGTCGGGCCGGATGGTTATCTGTACGTCCTGACCGACGAGACGGACGGGCAACTGCTGAAAGTCAGCCCGTCCGGCGGGTGATCAGCTTACCGGGATCATCACGGTTTTACGGTACGCCGGGCGCTCACTGAGCTGCGCGAGCCAGCGCTCAAGGTGCGGGCGCGGCGTCCATTTAAGCCCCAGGTTGGTCAGGTTCCAGACGAACGGCGCAACGGCAATGTCGCCTGTGCCAAAGGCATCGCCGGAGAACCAGGCGTGTTGAGACAGCTCCTCGTCCATCATGGCGAACAGCCCTTCGCAGGCGTCCTGCGCGGCGTGAATGGCAGGATAATCGCGCTCGGGTTCTGGCGTGCGCACAAGGCCCATCAGGATCACGCGGTGGGTCGGGGAGAGCGTCTGGTTCGCCCAGTCCATCCATTTTTCTCCCTGCGCACGGCTGGCGGGGTTTTCAATCCACAGACGGCTCTGGCCGTACTGGGCGGCCAGATACCGCACGATAGTATTCGACTCCCAGAGCGTGACGCCGGTCTCTTCGTCGCGCAGCAACGGCACCAGGCCATTCGGGTTCATGGCGAGATACTCGGCCTCTTTATTCACCCCAAACTGTAAACCTGCCATCACCTGCTCAAACGGTAAATCCAGCTCTTCCAGCGTCCACAGAACTTTCTTCACGTTGGTCGAGTTGTTCCTGCCCCACAGCGTAATCATTGTATTCCCCAAATAGTCAAACCTGAGAGTCGCCATGGTGAGATAAACCTAACAATTACGCAACAGAAGAGAAAAAAATCCCGTGAATCGAAGCGTATCCGTCGGGTATTGCATAAACTTTAAAAACTTTACCTGGTTGAGGTTTCCTTAACAGTTGTAGTGCGCTATTACTCATCGCTTGTTGCGACACGGTGATGTGACGTAATTTTTAGAATGGACACTCGGGTGGCATTTATGACGCTAAAAACTTCTTCTCTGCGCAGCCTGGCGGCGGGCTCTGCGCTTCTTTTCCTTTTTGCACCCACGCTCTATGCGGCGGAACAGGCGGCGCCCGAAGCGCCTCCGGTTGATGCGCGTGCCTGGATCTTAATGGATTACGCCAGTGGTAAAGTGCTGGCGGAAGGGAACGCCGACGAAAAACTGGATCCTGCCAGCCTGACCAAACTGATGACCAGCTATGTGGTGGGTCAGGCGCTGAAGGCCGGAAAAATTAAGCTCGATGACATGGTGACCGTCGGGAAAGACGCGTGGGCAACCGGTAACCCGGCGCTGCGCGGTTCATCGGTGATGTTCCTGAAACCGGGCGATCGGGTATCGGTCTCCGACCTGAACAAAGGGGTGATTATCCAGTCAGGTAACGATGCCTGTATAGCGCTGGCGGATTACGTGGCGGGCAGCCAGGACTCCTTTATCGGCCTGATGAATGGCTATGCGCAAAGGCTGGGTCTGACCAACACCACCTTCAAGACCGTTCACGGTCTGGACGCGCCGGGGCAGTTCAGTACCGCGCGTGATATGGCGCTGCTGGGCAAAGCACTGATCCACGACGTGCCGGAAGAGTACGCCATCCACAAAGAGAAAGAGTTTACCTTCAACAAGATCCGCCAGCCGAACCGTAACCGTCTGCTGTGGAGCAGCAACGTGAACGTCGACGGCATGAAGACCGGGACGACGGCAGGTGCGGGTTATAACCTGGTGGCATCCGCCACACAGGGCGATATGCGCCTGATTTCGGTCGTGCTTGGCACCAAAACCGACCGCATTCGCTTTAACGAATCGGAAAAACTGCTGACCTGGGGCTTCCGCTTCTTCGAAACCGTCACGCCAATCAAGCCGGATGCGACGTTCATCAGCCAGCGCGTCTGGTTTGGCGATAAGCGCGAAGTGAATCTTGGCGCGGGCGAAGCGGGTTCGGTGACCATTCCTCGCGGTCAGCTGAAAAACCTGAAAGCCAGCTATACCCTGACCGATCCGCAGCTGACCGCGCCGCTGAAAAAGGGCCAGGTTGTCGGGACGATTGATTTCCAGCTGAACGGTAAATCCATTGAGCAGCGTCCGCTGATCGTCATGGAGGCGGTCGAAGAGGGCGGCTTCTTCAGCCGGATGTGGGACTTTGTATTAATGAAATTCCACGGATGGTTTGGCAGCTGGTTTAGCTAAGGGTTTGCCGGGTGGCGTTGCGTTAACCCGGCCTGCAACGGCTCGAACCCAGGCCGGGTAAGGCGAAGCCGCCCCCCGGCGAACCAGAGTGTATTGCGGCCTGATGCCCTCACCCCAACCCTCTCCCACGGGGAGAGGGGGAAAACACGGGCCCGTAGGCCGGGTAAGGCGAAGCCGCCCCCCGGCGAACCAGAGTGCGTTGCGGCCTGATGCCCTTACTCCAACCTGTCCCACGGGGAGAGGGGGAAAACACGGGCTCGTAGGCCGGGTAAGGCGAAGCCGCCACCCGGCGAACCAGAGTGTGTTGCTGCCTGATGCCCTTACTCCAACCTGTCCCACAGGGAGAGGGGGAAAGCACGCACCCGGTAAAACCTCAATACATCAACTTCACCTGCTGCGTTTTCGCGCAGGCCACGATGTCATCATCCGGGCGGCAGTCGCTGACGATGGCGTCAAACTGTGCCAGCTCGCCCATTCTCGCCGGACGCACCTTGCCAAATTTACTGTGATCCACCACCAGCACGTGGTACTGCGCTGCATTGAGCGCCCAGTGCTTCACCGGCAGTTCTTCCAGGTTAAAGCAGGTCGCCCCCTGGCGCACATTGACGCCCGCCGCGGAATAAAACGCGATATCCGGGCAGACATTACTCAGCGTGTCGTGCAGGTTAAGCGGCTTGAAGATGGCGTTGCTGGCATGGAACTCGCCGCCGCAGAGGATAACCCGGCACTCGGGTTTCTCCTGTAACGCCAGAAAGGTGTTCAGGGAATAACAGACCGCCGTGAAGGGGATGGCGCTGTCGATGGCTTCGATGATCCACGGTGTGGTGGTGCCACAGTCAAAAAACAGGGTTTGATGCGGCTGGACCAGGGAGGCGGCAAGCCTTGCGGCCCGGCGTTTCTCTTCAACCAGGCGCGTTTTTTGATCGCTTATCAGATAGTGGCTGGCGCTGCGGGGTTCCAGGACAATGTACCCACCCAGCAGCACCACGGGCGCGCTGTTGCTGTTCAGGTCACGACGAATGGTCATCTCTGAAACGCCAAGCAGCGTGGCGGCCTCTTTGAGATGCAGCTTATCACTGCGCTTCAGCGCCTGTAGCAGCTGGGCTATGCGGTCATCGCGGCGTGTTTCCATAGATCCTCGGGCTGAAAAGTGAACCCCCGCAGGGCGGGGGGTCAAGTGTAACCTGTCAGCGCGGGGTTAGTCACGTATCCAGCCTTTACGGATCGGCAGCGCGAAGAGGGTACGGTACACCCCAGACAGCCCGCGATGCAGCGCCGGACCAAAGAGGCTCCAGAGAATAGCCGCGCTGACGCAGCCAATCAGCCCGACCAGGAACCCGCCGACCATATCCAGCGGCCAGTGAACGCCAAGATAGACGCGAGACCAGGCGATAGCGAGCGCCATGGCCATCAGCAGCGCACCGGACCACAGGCGATGCCAGAACAGGAATGCCAGCGCAAAGGTGAAGATCACCGTGCCGTGGTCGCTCGGGAAGGAGTCGTCCGGGGCGTGATGCAGGAAGTTATAGCCGACGTGATCGACAAACGGACGGTCGTGCGGGAAGGCGTGGCCGAGCAAATAGCTTGTCACCACGCTGACGCCGATAGCCATTGCCACTTTGATCACCAGCTGGCGCTGCGCATCGACCTGCTTGCGCGGCCCCCACAGCCACAGAATAACGGCCAGCACGGGCACTATGCTTATCACATCGCGCGCGATAAAGGTGGCAAAATCGATCATCCACGCCGGGGAAGCGGGGGTGGCGTTAATCAGATAGAACAGACTGTAATTTAGATTTTCTAACATACCCTCGTCACTTTTTTGCAAACCAGGTAGAAACCAGCCCGTAGACGGCCACCTGAGAAAACCAAACCCACCACCCGGCCCACAGGTTGTGAGAGAAAAAATGCGCGCCGCGCATAACCTGCCCGTAGCCCATCGCCAGCCCGGCAATCACGCCCAGTGCGACACAGGCCCAGGCCAGTCGCGGACGTTCGCGCCAGAAGGCAAAAAACAGCCCCATCAGCATAAAGCCGCTCGATGCATGCCCGCCGGGGAAACAACGCCCGGGGCCGCTGCCCTCAGGGACCGCGCTAAACAGCGGGTACGAAAGCGCTTTTCCGCCGTACTCCACCAGGTCCCACGGGCAGCTGTGGTGGCTTATGCTTTTCAGCGCACCGACCACCAGCGCACCCAGCCCCATCAGCAGGGCGGCAGTGACCAGCCGGGTATTGCGTCGCCAGGCCCCGATAATCAGCGCCAGCGCGCCAGTTGTAATCGCAACGTATTTCGCCAGCCGGTGGTTGATCAGATCCAGCAGGTGATTTTGCTGTAGCGGAAAACCGTGTGTCGCCGCGTCATACCAAAAGCCGGTGATCCATTTGTCGAGCGTTTCATCGCGAGACAGCCAGATAAACAGCACCGCGAGGATTAACAGCACGAAAAGCTGATAACCATAAAAGCGTACCGGTAATCGGTAAAGGGATTTAGTCTTATCTGTCTGTAAGTTAGATAATTCTGAAGGGCTGACGCCGTGTGCCATAGTCAAGGTCATTAACGGGAAAAAAGGCTATCTTAAAGGGGGCAACTTAAGGAAACCTTAAACGACAACGATACGTGCTTTATTTCTGTTTCGTCTCGATTATTTACTATCTCAGGCTGCGGCAATTCATTACACTCATCGCGATTTTTTCTTTATAAAGAGATGGCATGTTAAACCGTTCTTCTTCCGGTAACCGTCTGGGTCGTCAGGCGTTACTTTTCCCTCTGTGTCTGGTGCTCTACGAATTCTCTACCTATATCGGCAACGATATGATCCAGCCCGGGATGCTGGCCGTTGTCGAACAGTACAACGCAGGTATTGAATGGGTGCCGACCTCCATGACCGCCTATCTGGCTGGCGGCATGTTTCTGCAGTGGCTTTTGGGGCCGCTGTCGGATCGTATTGGCCGCCGTCCGGTGATGTTGACCGGCGTGGTGTGGTTTATCGTGACCTGCCTCGCCACGCTGCTCGCGCAAAACATCGAGCAATTTACCCTGCTGCGCTTCCTGCAGGGGGTGAGCCTGTGCTTTATCGGCGCGGTGGGCTATGCCGCCATTCAGGAATCGTTTGAAGAGGCGGTCTGTATCAAAATTACGGCGCTGATGGCTAACGTCGCGCTGATTGCGCCGCTGCTCGGGCCGCTGGTGGGGGCGGCGTGGGTACACGTTGCACCGTGGGAAGGCATGTTTGTGCTTTTCGCCTTGCTTGCCGCCATCTCCTTCTTTGGCCTGCACCGCGCCATGCCCGAAACCGCTACGCGCCTGGGGGAGAAGCTCTCCCTGAAAGAGCTGGGCCGGGATTACAAACTGGTTCTCAAGAACGTTCGCTTTGTGGCGGGTGCGCTGGCGACGGGCTTTGTTAGCCTGCCGCTGCTGGCGTGGATTGCCCAGTCACCGGTCATTATCATCAGCGGCGAGCAGCTCAGCAGCTACGAGTATGGCCTGCTGCAGGTGCCGATTTTTGGCGCGCTGATTTTGGGTAACCTGGTGCTGGCCCGCCTGACCGCGCGCCGCACCGTGCGGTCGCTGATCGTTATGGGCGGCTGGCCGATTGCGGCAGGGCTGATGGTGGCGGCGGTTGCAACGGTTGCGTCCTCCCATGCCTACCTGTGGATGACGGCGGGGCTGAGCATTTATGCCTTCGGGATTGGCCTGGCGAACGCCGGTCTGGTGCGTCTGACGCTGTTTGCCAGCGAGATGAGTAAAGGCACGGTGTCCGCCGCAATGGGCATGTTGCAGATGCTGATCTTCACCGTGGGAATTGAAGTGAGCAAGCACGCCTACGCTTTCGGCGGCAATGGGCTGTTCAGCCTGTTCAACCTCGCGAACGGTCTGCTGTGGGTGGGGCTGATGGTGGTATTCCTGAAAGATAAACGCGTCGGCAGCGCGTTACAGCCGTAAGCGAATTGCCCTCTCCGTGCAGGAGAGGGCCTCAACTCAGTTAAACGGCGCTTCCCCGTTCAACGCTTTTTCAATGATATCCAGCACGCCTTCCTCGTTATTGTTCGGGGCTTCGTAGTGGGCGATGGCCTTGATGTGCGGTCCGGCATTGGCCATTGCAAAGCTGTAGCCCGACTGGCGCAGCATTTCCACGTCGTTGCCGCTGTCACCAAAGGCCAGCACTTCGCTGTCCTCAATGCCCCAGCGCTGTTGCAGGATCCGCAAACCATTCGCCTTGTGCACGCCCGGGATAATCAGGTCGATACTGCCGTGGCCGGTGGTCACCGGCACCATAATGTCGTTGAGCTTTTCATGCAGCAGAGCCTGAATGCGCGGGATCTCGTCATCGGAGACGTTAAGCCCGAACTTGAAGAAGATATCGTTCAGGTTGCCAAAATGGCTGACCTTCTCCAGACGGTGATAGTATTTCGCCGCGATGTCGTGGAAGGCGTCGTCATACTCTTTTAGCGTGTAGGCGCTGCTTTTGCCGCAGGCGATAATCTCAATCCCCACGACGTCGTTAAGCACGGCGGCGACGGTATCAAAGTGTTCTTTCGACAGTTCGCCGTTAAAGACATCTTCCCCGGCGCAGACGACCCAGCCGCCGTTCTCGGCCACAAAGGCAATCTCATGGGCGATCTCCGGGAAAAAGGAGATCAGCTGGTAGTATTGATTCCCGCTGGCCACCGCAAAGCGGATGCCCTGAGCTTTCATACGCGCATACTGCGCCAGAAAACGCGGCCGGTTATAGGTTTTGGCATCGCTCAGGAAGGTTCCATCCATGTCTACTGCAATCAGCTTAACGCTCATATCCATTCTCCAGTGTCTGTTCTGCTTCCGGTTTTGCGACCGCACGCGCCACCAGTGCGGCAATAATCACTAACCCTAACACCACCAGCATCGCGCTGCGCAACCCGTAGTGCTCACCCAGGAAGCCGAGCAGCGGCGGCCCCACCAGGAAGGCGAGATAGCCGGTGGTCGCCACCACGCTGACCCGCGTTGGCGCGTCCGGGCCGGTATCGCTGGCGGCGGAAATGGTCAGCGGGAAGCCGAGCGAGGCGCCCAGGCCCCAGAGGATAACCGAGACACCGGCAATCCAGTCGACATCCACAAAGATGATCATCGCAATACCTAACCCGCCCAGCAGGGCGCTGGCGCGAACCACCGCCACGCGGCTGTAACGGTCGATAAACCAGCCGCCGGTAAAGCGCCCGACCGTCATGCCGAGCGTAAATCCGGCATAAATCAGCGAGCCGGAGGTGGGACTGAAGCCGTGACCGTCAACCATCAGCAGCGGCAGCCAGTCGTTGGCGGAGCCTTCGGCGAAGGCCATCGCCAGCACCACCACGCCGATGAGCATGAGCTGAATATCGCGATAGAACGGCAGCCCTTTCGCCGCAGATTTTTGCTCCCCGGTCGAGTTTTTGCCCGTACCGTCGGGGATGGCCCGGATGCCGGTCAAAATGGGGATAATGCATACCAGCGCCGCCAGCAAAATATGCAGATTCGCCGCAATGCCAAACGCCGTCAGCGCCATGCCAACGCCCGCGCCCGCCAGCGTACCGAGGCTGTAAAAGCCGTGCATCATCGGCAGCACCGTTTTGTTCACCTCGCGCTCAACGGCTGCCCCTTCAACGTTGATCGCCACTTCCGCCGCGCCGAAGCTGCCGCCAAAGACCGTCAACCCCAGCGCAAACATCAGCGGAGAAGCAAACCACAGCGCCACGCTCAGGACCACCATGCCCAGCACCGCGCAGCACATGGTGGTGCGGATCACCGCCCGCGTGCCAAAGCGCTTCACCAGCCAGGCGGAGCACAGAATGCCGCTCATGGAACCAATCGACAGACCGAACAGCACGATGCCCATCTCCGCGGTTGAGACGGATAAAATGTCGCGGATAGCGGGCGTACGTGTCGCCCAGGAGGCCATCAGCAGCCCGGGAATAAAGAAGAACATAAACAGCGCCCACATGCGTAGCTGCAGGGCTTTACGAGGGGAGGTCAGCGTCATTGGGTTAGCACCAGAAGTACAACAATAGCGACAACACTAGCAAGTTTGTGTACATTTGTACATAAACTACATGAGGTATTTATGAGCAGACCCCCCAACGATCCTCATCGCCGCGAGAAAATCCTCCAGGCGACCCTGGATACCATTGCCGAGCACGGGATCCACGCCGTCACGCACCGTAAAATCGCCAGCTGCGCAGGCGTGCCGCTGGGGTCGATGACCTACTATTTCGACGGCAAGGAGCCGCTGCTGGAGGAAGCGTTTACGTGGTTTACGCGGAAGATGTCGCAGCAGTATCTGGATTACTTTGCCGGGGTCAGCGGGCCGGAGATGGCGTGCGAGTCCATCACAACCTTAATCCACAGTTCGGAAGTGACCACGCCGCACAACATGGCGCTGATGTACCAGCTGTACGCCTTTATGAACCGTAGCGCGGCGCTGAAAACCGTGATGCAGGACTGGATGAAAATGAGCCAGACCACGCTTGAACAGTGGTTTGATCCGGCGACGGCCCGCGCGCTGGATGCGTTTATCGAGGGGATGACGCTGCACTACGTTACCGACAGAGTACCGTTAACGCGGGAGGAGATCCGCACGATGGTGGGGAGAATTGCAGGCGAGGGGAGCCGCACAGCCCTGCGCTAAACGGCAGGGCCAGTCGGGACTATTTCCCGCGAATTTTGTTTCCCGACGCGTCGACCACCGCTTCGCCGTCCTCTTTGGTAAACGCCGCGCGCTGCGGATCGGGTAAAATATCCAGCACGCGTTCAGAAGGGCGGCACAGGCGCGTCCCCAGCGGGGTCACGACAATCGGGCGATTGATGAGGATCGGGTATTGCAGCATGAAATCAATCAGCTGTTCGTCGCTGAACTGCCCATCGGCAAGCCCGAGTTGCGCATAGGGCTCGACGTTCGTGCGCAGTAAATCCCGTACCGAGATGCCCATGTCCGCGATCAGCTTACACAGCGTTTCGCGCGACGGCGGCGTGTCGAGATACAAGACGATCTCGGGTTCATTACCGCTGTTGCGGATCATCTCGAGAGTATTGCGCGAGGTGCCGCAGTCCGGGTTATGGAAGAGGGTGATGTGGCTCATATCGGTTACTCACTGCAGTGTAAAAGAGAGTCGTAACGCCAGCGCGGCGAGCGTCACGAACAATACGGGCACGGTCATGATGATGCCCGTTCGGAAATAATAGCCCCAGGCGATCGACATATTTTTCTGCGCCAGCACGTGCAGCCAGAGCAGCGTCGCCAGGCTGCCGATCGGCGTGATTTTGGGGCCCAAATCGCAGCCAATCACGTTGGCATAAATCATCGCTTCTTTGATCACCCCGGACGCGGTGCTCCCCTCAATCGACAGGGCGCCAATCAGCACCGTCGGCATATTGTTCATCACCGAAGACATGAAGGCGGTAATAAAGCCGGTGCCCATCGCGGTGGCCCAGAGTCCATGCTGGCCCAGCATAGACAACACGCCGGATAAGGAGTCCGTCAGCCCGGCATTGCGCAGACCATAAACCACCAGATACATTCCCAGCGAGAAGACGACGATTTGCCACGGTGCCCCGCGGAGCACTTTGCCGGTATTGATCGCCTGTCCGCGTTTCGCCACGGCAAATAAAATTAACGCGCCCGACGCCGCAATGGCGCTGACGGGAATGCCGAGCGGCTCAAGCACAAAGAACCCGATCAGCAGCAGAAGCAGCACGACCCAGCCTGTTCTGAAGGTGGCGACATCGTGGATGGCAAGGGCGGGCTGGCGAAGTTTCGCCAGCTCGTAGGTCGGCGGGATCTCTTTGCGAAAGAACAGGTGCAGCATCACCAGCGTGGCGGCGATGGCCGCGATATTCACAGGGACCATGACCGAAGCGTATTCGCTGAAGCCTAGCGTGAAGAAATCTGCCGAGACGATGTTAACCAGGTTCGAGACAATTAACGGCAGGCTTGCGGTGTCGGCAATAAACCCCGCCGCCATCACAAAGGCGAGGGTGGCCTGTTTGCTGAAGCCCAGCGCCAGCAGCATCGCGATGACGATAGGCGTTAATATCAGCGCAGCGCCGTCGTTGGCGAACAGCGCCGCCACCGCCGCGCCCAGCAAAACAATATAGGTAAACAGCAGCCGTCCCCGGCCGTTGCCCCAGCGGGCGATGTGCAGCGCCGCCCACTCAAAAAAGCCGGACTCATCCAGAAGAAGGCTGATGATAATGACGGCGATAAAGGTCGCTGTCGCGTTCCACACGATATTCCAGACCACCGGAATGTCGTTAATATGAACGACTCCGCTTACCAGCGCCAGCACGGCACCCAGCGTGGCGCTCCACCCGATGCTTAGCCCTTTGGGTTGCCAGATAACCAGTACCAGCGTGAAGAGAAAAATAGCCCCTGCCAGCAACATCGTTTTACTCCGTTATATATGTTTTAGTGAATGTGTGAGTTCTGCTCAACACGAGCCCGCCCTGTTTTTGAGCTTCAGGCGGGTCTCCTCTCTCAGGCAGTTCCAGCTGCTGTCGATAATGGCGGCCGCCCACGCCGGAATGGCGGGTGACAATCGGTAATAGACCCACTTGCCGTCCTTGCGATCGAGCACCAGCCCGGACTCGCGCAGCAACGCCATATGACGGGAAATTTTAGGCTGCGACTCACCGGTCACCGCGCAAAGATCGCAGACGCACAGCTCGTCCGCCTCACGCAAAAGCATCACGATGGACAGCCGCGTTTGGTCTGAAAGAGCCTTGAAAAGGTGGACGGGGTGTTGCATTGGGAGTCCTGGATGTTGGGTGAGATATATATGGTTAAGCATATATATTTGGGCGGGGGAAGGGAAGAGGTAAGCCAGATATAAAAACGCTCGATGCCAGGAGTAGCCCTGACCGGAGGCTTGCATGCGTGATTATTTAGATAACAGACAGACTTAAATAAAAAGCCCAGGAGTAAATTGTGCTGCCATTATGCCGCCAATGGCAATTCTGATGTATTTATAATGTTTGATTTTCAAGCATAAAAAAGACAACAAAAAACCCATCAACCTTGAACCAAAACGGCGGGGTTGATGGGCTCCACAAATTGGGGACATCAAAGAAAAGCAGTGGCAATAGTTATGACTGCCCCCTTTCTTAAAAGTTCTGCGCATCACGAAAATATTTTCGTCCGTGCGCAAACTTGAGAGTTATCCGAGTCCCGGCCAGATGATGATGATAAGCGTACCCGCCAGCGTCAGCAGGACGTTAGCGATTGCATAGGTGCCTGCGTACCCCAGTGCCGGGATATTGCTGCGCGCGGTATCGCTGATGATTTCCATCGCAGGCGCGCAGGTACGTGCGCCCATCATGGCACCGAAGAGCAGGGCGCGGTTCATGCGCAGCACGTAGGCACCAAACAGGAAGCAGATCACCACCGGCACCAGGCTGACAATCAGGCCGGACACCAGCATTTGCCAGCCGACTGCGCCAAGGCTGTTGCCAATGCCGCTGCCCGCGCTCAGGCCAACACCGGCCATAAAGACCATCAGCCCAAACTCTTTCACCATGTTGAGCGCACCCTGTGGGATATAGCCGAAGGTCGGGTGGTTGGCACGCAGGAAGCCCAGCATGATCCCGGCGAACAGCAGCCCGGCGGCGTTACCGATGCCAAAGCTAAAGTTGCTGAACTGGAAGGTGATCATCCCGATCATCAGGCCCACGATAAAGAAGGCGCAGAAGGCTAGCAGGTCGGTGACCTGGCTGTGAATGGAGATAAAGCCGATACGGTCTGCAACGGTTTTCACGCGGCGCGCGTCGCCGCTCACCTGTAACACGTCACCTTTGTTGAGCACCACGTTATCGTCGATAGGCATCTCAATCTGGCTGCGGATCACGCGGTTCAGGAAGCAGCCGTGGTCGGTCAGCTTCAGCTGAGCCAGGCGGCGACCAACGGCGTTGTGGTTTTTGACCACAATCTCTTCGGTGACGATACGCATGTCCAGCAGGTCGCGGTCAAAGACCTCTTTGCCGTTACGGAAGCTCGGGTCGAGGCGCGCATGGGCATCCGGATAACCGACCAGCGCGATGTCATCGCCCATCTGCAGCACCGCGTCGCCGTCCGGGTTCGCCAGAATACCGTTGCGGCGAATACGTTCGATATAGCAGCCCGTCTGGCGGTAAATGCCCAGCTCGCGCAGGTTTTTACCGTCGGCCCAGGCCACCAGCTCTGGCCCTACGCGGTAGGCGCGGATCACCGGCAGGTAAACTTTGCGTTTGGAATCGGTATCCAGACCGCGCTCGCGGGCAATCTGCTGGGCGCTGGTCTGCAGATCCTGATGCTGGAGTTTAGGGAGATAACGCGCGCCGACGATCAGGCTCACCAGCCCAATTAGGTAGGTCAGGGCATAGCCAAGGCTCAGATGGTCGAGCGCGGTGGACAACTGCGCTCCGGCCATCCCGGAGTGGCGCAGGGTATCGCCCGCACCCACCAGAACCGGGGTGGAGGTCATCGAGCCGGCAAGCATACCCGCCGTCAGGCCAATGTCCCAGCCAAACAGTTTACCCAGGCCTAACGCAATCAGCAGCGCGCTGCCAACCATCACCAGCGCCAGCATCAGGTAATTTTTGCCGTCGCGGAAGAAAATTGAAAAAAAGTTGGGACCCGCTTCAACACCCACACAAAAAATAAACAACATAAAGCCTAAGTTGAGGGCGTCCGTGTTAATGCTGAAATGCTGCTGACCTAATAATAAAGAGACGACTAAAACGCCAATGGAATTACCAAGTTGAACCGACCCGAGGCGTAATTTTCCCAGGCAAAGGCCCAATGCCAGTACCACAAATAATAACAGGATGTAATTCCCATTTAACAAGTCTGCGACGTTTATATTCACGGAGGCTAACTTCTTGTTTACCAGTAAGTTGTTGAATGAAGTGGTTTTTTGGGCTACTGTTTTGGATGACAGGGCAGCGTTTCAGCATTTCCTGTTTCTTTCTTAATTCCCAAAAACACTAGCAGGTGGGTAGTTTAGTCGTATTAGCTAACGACGGCTACTCATTATCGCACAACGCTGTGCGAGCTTTGGCAAGGATTGCCGCAATGCTTTATCTGACTGGGCGTCCACAGGACGAAGGTGTATTTGATAGAGAAACATCAGGAGGATAGTTTGAATTTAAGGCGAAACTGGGTGGGCGCGATCAGCTGTTTTTTGCTGTTTACCGTTGTCTGCCTGTCGTTAGCGTTTAATGTAAAAGGGGCGTTTCGTGCATCCGGCCATCCTGAGCTGGGTTTGCTCTTTTTCATTCTGCCGGGCGCGGCGGCCAGCTTTCTCTCTCGCGGGGGCGAAGTGTTTAAGCCTTTGCTGGGAGCCATACTGGCGGCACCGCTGTGCCTGCTGTTGATGCGGCTGGTATTGACCTCTTCCAGAACCATCTGGCAGGAGCTGGCGTGGCTGTTAAGCGGCGTGTTCTGGTGCGCGCTGGGGGCGCTATGCTATTTATGTATCAGCAGCCTTTTGCAGCGGCGGCACAAACAATAACGCCCTCATAATGAGGGCGTTTTACGCTTACTGAGCAGCAAACAGGCCCAGGTTTTCTTTGGCGTAGGCTTCAAAATCGGTGAAGCCGCCAATGTGTTGCTGGTCGAGGAAAATCTGCGGTACGGTTTCAACCGGTTTACCCACGGTTTTTTCCAGGTCGGCTTTGCTGATCCCTTCCGCGTGGATGTCCACGTAGCGGAAGTTGAAGTCATCCCGCTCTGCGGTCAGTTTCTCAGCCAGTTCTTTTGCGCGCACGCAGTAAGGGCATCCTGGACGACCAAAAATCACTGCAAACATTTCTCTCTCCTCAAAAAACAAGCCTGACGGCGAATACGACGTATAGTGCACGATAACCTGCCGTCATGGAAAGAAGGTTTCACCTGTCGCTTTAATATCTTCGAGCTATGTTTCGCCAATTACAGCGCGCGGATCATTGCCTATACTGGCTGCGATACGTTTTAAGCAAGACAAAGAGAGACACGATGACGCCAACGATTGACCTGCTCCGTTCCCACCGTTCCATTCGCCACTTTACGGATGAACCAATTACCGAGGCCCAGCGCGAAGCCATTATCGACAGCGCGCGAGGAACGTCCAGCTCCAGCTTCCTGCAGTGCAGCTCTATTATCCGCATTACCGATCCGGCGATGCGTGAAACGCTGGTGACGCTGACCGGTGGGCAGAAGCACGTAGCCCAGGCGGCGGAGTTCTGGGTCTTCTGCGCCGATTTTAACCGTCACCTGCAAATTTGCCCTGAGGCGGAACTGGGCCTCGCCGAACAGCTGCTGCTGGGCGTGGTCGATACTGCCCTGATGGCGCAAAACGCCTTCACGGCGGCGGAATCGCTGGGGCTGGGCGGGGTTTACATCGGCGGGCTGCGCAATAATATTGAAAGCGTAACTGAGCTGTTAAAGCTGCCAAAACACGTCCTCCCGCTGTTTGGCCTGTGCCTGGGCTGGCCTGCGGATAACCCGGATCTCAAACCGCGTATCCCCGCAGCGATGCTGGTGCATGAAAACCACTACCAGCCGGTCGACCAGGAGGTCCTGAATCAATACGATGAGGAGCTGGCGAACTACTATCTGACGCGCGACAGCAACAACCGCCGCGATACCTGGACTGACCATATCCGTCGCACCATCATTAAAGAGAACCGTCCGTTTATTCTCGATTATCTGCACAAGCAGGGCTGGGCGACGCGATAGTCCATTCATCCTGTGCCTCGCTGCGTGTATGATACGCAGGCTTTTACCAGGTCTTTAGAGAGGTGCAGGGTGAAAATTGCCATATTGTCCCGGGATGGAAAGCTCTATTCATGCAGACGCCTGCGGGAAGCCGCGGCGAAGCGCGGGCATCAGATCGAAATCCTCGATCCGATGTCCTGCTATATGAACATCGATCCGGCGGCATCATCGATTCATTATAAAGGCCGCAGGTTGCCGCATTTCGATGCGGTGATCCCCCGCATCGGCTCTCAGATCACCTACTACGGCACCGCTGCGCTGCGTCAGTTTGAGATGCTCGGCAGCTATCCGCTAAACGAGTCCGTCGCCATTTCGCGCGCCCGCGATAAGCTCCGCTCGCTGCAACTCCTGGCCCGACAGGGTATCGACCTGCCCGTTACCGGCATCGCTCATTCACCGGATGACACCAGCGATCTGATCGACATGGTGGGCGGCGCGCCGCTGGTCATCAAGCTGGTGGAAGGCACGCAGGGCATTGGCGTGGTGCTGGCCGAAACGCGCCAGGCGGCGGAAAGCGTGATCGATGCCTTCCGCGGACTCAACGCCCATATCCTGGTGCAGGAGTATATCGAAGAGGCCAAAGGGCGCGATATTCGCTGCTTTGTGGTCGGCGATGAGGTGGTGGCAGCGATTGAGCGTCAGGCCAAAGAGGGCGATTTCCGCTCGAATCTGCACCGCGGCGGCGTGGCGCGTATCGCAGAGATCAGCGAACGAGAGCGCGTGATTGCGGTAAAAGCGGCGCAGACGCTGGGGCTGGACGTGGCGGGCGTCGATTTGCTGCGCGCAACGCGCGGCCCGCTGGTGATGGAGGTCAACGCCTCTCCAGGGCTGGAAGGAGTTGAAAAAACCACGGGCGTGGACATTGCGGGCAAAATGATCGCCTGGATTGAATGCCACGCGACCCCGGGATTTTGCCTGAAAACGGGCGGTTAAATAGATTATCGCGCACTTTTTGCGTACTCTAAGCGAAGTTATTATTTAAGAGGCTGCACAGCGATGGATTTACAGGTCGTTCCAACACTGGATACGTTACGTCAATGGCTCGATGATGCCGGAATTACCTTCTTTGAATGCGACTCCTGCCAGGCGCTGCATCTGCCTCACATGCAAAATTTCGACGGTATTTTTGATGCCAAGATCGATCTGATTAATGACGTCATTCTTTTCTCCGCGCTGGCCGAGGTTAAACCCTCTGCGCTGCTGGCGCTGGCGTCCGATCTGTCTGCCATCAACGCCAGTTCTTTGACGGTGAAAGCATTTCTCGACATACAGGATGATAATCTGCCGAAACTGGTGGTGTGCGAGTCTTTATTCTCCGGGGCAGGGTTATCCTTCAAGCAGTTTGCCTGGTTTATGCGCATGGGCGAAGAGCAGATTTCCATGGTGATGATGGAAGCTAACGCGCATCACCTGTTGTACAGCGCCGAAGATGATGCAGAGAATAATGATGCATCTCCCACTTTTCTGCACTAATGCTGTCTGAGCATGGCGCAGTCGCTGCCACGGCGGCTGCGTAACGCCGTTTTTTCTGCTGTCTTAAACCCTCCTTTCAAGATTATTTCACCTCCTCAAAGGCCATTTCGGCTTATCACATAGACATATTCTGCATAAAAAATTGATAAAAGGCGTTTTTTCGTCTGGGCTATAGCCCGGGACAAGGGCTACAGTTATTCTTGCGATGCTTACAAAAGCGAGCGGATCCTGCCGGAAAAATCTTTTATTCCTTTTCGGCCAGAGCGACAAAGTATGCATGATTCTTGCATATCGTCAGAGTGCACAGTTTTAGTTCGTGTGTTAACGAGCTTTCAGAAGGAATAACGATATGATCACCTTGAATAAAAAATGGGTATCGGGTCTGGTTGCGGGTGCTCTGATGGCCGTCTCTGCCGGCACGCTCGCTGCGGAACAGAAAACGCTCCACGTTTATAACTGGTCGGACTATATTGCGCCGGACACCGTCGCAAACTTTGAAAAAGAGACCGGCATTAAGGTCGTGTATGACGTGTTCGATTCCAACGAAGTGCTGGAAGGTAAACTGATGGCGGGCAGCACCGGCTTTGACCTGGTGGTGCCTTCCGCCAGCTTCCTGGAGCGCCAGTTGACGGCAGGAGTGTTCCAGCCGCTGGATAAGAGCAAATTATCCAACTGGAAAAACCTCGATCCGGAAGTAATGAAGCTGGTCGCCAAACACGACCCGGACAACAAGTACGCCATGCCTTACCTGTGGGCCACCACCGGCATCGGCTATAACGTCGATAAAGTGAAAGCTGTGCTGGGGAAAGACGTTAAGCTCGACAGCTGGGACGTGGTGCTTAAGCCGGAAAACCTTGAGAAGCTGAAAAGCTGCGGCGTCTCCTTCCTTGATGCGCCGGAAGAGATTTTCGCCACCGTGCTGAACTATCTGGGCAAAGATCCCAACAGCAGCAAGGCCGATGATTACACCGGCCCGGCCACCGATCTGCTGCTGAAGCTGCGCCCGAACATTCGCTACTTCCACTCCTCTCAGTACATTAACGACCTCGCCAACGGCGATATCTGTGTGGCGATCGGCTGGGCGGGCGACGTCTGGCAGGCAGCAAACCGCGCGAAAGAGGCGAAAAACGGCGTGAATGTCTCTTACTTCATTCCGAAAGAGGGGGCGCTGGCCTTCTTCGACGTCTTCGCCATGCCTGCGGATGCGAAAAACAAAGACGAAGCGTATCAGTTCCTGAACTACCTGATGCGTCCGGAGGTGATCGCCCACATCAGCGACCATGTCTATTACGCCAACGGTAACAAGGCTTCCACCCCGATGGTCAGCGAAGCGATCCGCAATAATCCGGCTATCTATCCGCCAGCGGACGTCTTTGCCAAGCTGTTCACCCTCAAAGTGCAGGACCCAAAAATTGACCGCGTGCGCACCCGTGCGTGGACCAAGGTGAAAAGCGGTAAATAAACCGCTGTCGTAGGCCGGGCAAGCGAAGCGCCCTCGGCAACAGGTGCACCGTTCTGGTGCGCCTGCACCCTGATTTGATCTTTGCCGGAGAACACCCCGTGAATGACGTGATCCCCCGCCCGCAGGCGAAAGTCCGTAAAGCGCTGACCCCGCTTCTTGAAATCCGTAATCTCACCAAATCCTTCGACGGGCAACACGCCGTGGACGACGTGAGCCTGACGATCTACAAAGGCGAAATTTTTGCCCTGCTTGGCCCGTCCGGCTGCGGTAAATCGACGTTGCTGCGCATGCTGGCCGGTTTTGAACAGCCGACCGCCGGGCAGATCGTGCTGGACGGCGTCGATCTCTCCCGCGTGCCGCCGTATCAGCGCCCGATCAATATGATGTTCCAGTCCTACGCGCTGTTCCCGCACATGACGGTTGAGCAGAACATCGCCTTTGGCCTGAAGCAGGACAAACTGCCGAAGGCGGAGATTACCGAACGCGTGGCCGAGATGCTGAGCCTGGTCCACATGCAGGAGTTCGCCAAACGTAAACCGCACCAGCTCTCCGGCGGTCAGCGTCAACGCGTGGCCCTGGCCAGAAGCCTGGCGAAACGCCCGAAGCTGCTACTGCTCGACGAGCCGATGGGGGCGCTGGATAAAAAGCTGCGTGACCGCATGCAGCTTGAGGTGGTGGACATCCTTGAGCGCGTCGGCGTGACCTGCGTGATGGTAACCCACGACCAGGAAGAGGCGATGACCATGGCCGGGCGTATTGCGATCATGAATCGCGGTAAATTCGTGCAGACCGGCGAGCCGGAGGAGATTTACGAGCACCCGACCACCCGCTACAGCGCGGAATTCATCGGCTCGGTGAATGTCTTTGAAGGGCTGCTGAAGGCGCGCGAGGACGACGGGCTGGTGATTGACTCTCCGGGGCTGGTTCACCCGCTGAAGGTTGATCCTGATAGTTCGGTGGTGGATAACGTACCGGTGTACGTCGCCCTGCGCCCGGAAAAAATCATGCTCTGTGACGAGCCGCCAGCCGATGGCTATAACTTTGCCGTGGGTGAGGTGGTGCATATCGCCTATCTGGGCGATCTCTCTATCTACCATGTGCGTCTACAAAGCGGGCAGATGCTCAGCGCCCAGCTGCAGAACGAACACCGCTATCGCAAGGGCCAGCCGACCTGGGGCGACGAAGTGCGCCTGTGCTGGGATGCGGACAGCTGCGTCGTGTTAACGGCATAAGGAGCGATCGTGAGTACACTTGAACCTCCAGCCCGCGTCAAACAACCGGGCGGTTTTCGCCACTGGCTGACGCGTATGCAGATGGCGCACGGGCGCAAGCTGGTGATTGCCCTGCCGTACGTCTGGCTGATCCTGCTGTTCCTGCTGCCGTTCCTGATTGTCTTTAAGATAAGCCTGGCGGAGATGGCGCGGGCGATCCCGCCGTACACCAACCTGATGGACTGGGCCGACGGGCAGCTGACGCTCACCCTTAACCTCGGGAACTTCCTGCAACTCACCGACGATCCGCTGTACGTGGAGGCCTACTTGCAGTCGCTGCAGGTGGCGGGGATCTCGACGATCTGCTGTCTGCTGCTGGGTTATCCGCTGGCGTGGGCGGTGGCGCACAGTAAACCCTCGACGCGCAACATCCTGCTGCTGCTGGTGATTTTACCGTCGTGGACCTCGTTCCTGATCCGCGTCTACGCGTGGATGGGTATCCTGAAAAACAACGGCATTCTCAATAACTTTCTGCTGTGGCTTGGCGTCATCGACCAGCCGCTGACGATCCTGCACACCAACCTCGCGGTGTACATTGGGATCGTTTACGCCTATCTGCCGTTTATGGTGCTGCCGATCTATACCGCCCTGACGCGCATAGACTATTCGCTGGTGGAGGCCTCGCTGGATCTCGGCGCGCGTCCGCTGAAGACCTTTTTCAGCGTGATCGTCCCGCTGACCAAAGGCGGCATTATTGCCGGGTCGATGCTGGTGTTCATCCCGGCGGTAGGGGAGTTTGTGATCCCGGAACTGCTGGGTGGCCCGGACAGCATCATGATTGGCCGCGTGCTGTGGCAGGAGTTCTTTAACAACCGCGACTGGCCGGTGGCCTCTGCGGTGGCGATCGTGATGTTGCTGCTGCTGATCGTGCCGATCATGTGGTTCCACAAGCACCAGCAGAAACAGATGGGAGACCACGGATGAACAACTTACCGGTAGTGCGCTCCCCGTGGCGGATCCTGATCCTGGTGATTGGCTTCACCTTCCTGTATGCACCCATGCTGATGCTGGTGATCTATTCCTTTAACAGCTCGAAGCTGGTGACGGTGTGGGCGGGCTGGTCGACGCGCTGGTACAGCGAGCTGTTCCACGATGATGCCATGATGAGCGCGGTGGGGCTGAGCCTGACCATCGCGGCGCTGGCGGCCACGATGGCGTCGATACTCGGGACGATCGCGGCGATGGTGATGGTGCGGTTCGGGCGCTTTCGCGGCGCAAATGGTTTTGCGTTTATGATCACCGCCCCGCTGGTCATGCCGGATGTTATTACCGGGCTGTCGCTGCTGCTGCTGTTTGTCGCCCTGGCGCACGCCATCGGCTGGCCGGCAGATCGCGGGATGCTGACCATCTGGCTGGCGCATGTCACCTTCTGCACGGCCTACGTGGCGGTGGTGATCTCCTCGCGACTGCGGGAGCTGGATCGCTCCATCGAAGAGGCGGCAATGGATCTGGGTGCCACGCCGCTGAAGGTGTTCTTTATCATCACTCTGCCGATGATCATGCCGGCGGTCATTTCCGGCTGGCTGCTGGCGTTCACGCTCTCTTTAGACGATCTGGTCATCGCCAGCTTTGTCTCGGGGCCTGGCGCTACCACGCTGCCGATGCTGGTCTTCTCCAGCGTACGCATGGGGGTGAACCCGGAGATCAACGCCCTGGCCTCCATCATCCTTGGGGTGATCGGAATTGTCGGATTTATCGCCTGGTATTTGATGGCGCGCGCGGAAAAACAGCGTGTGCGCGATATCCAGCGTGCAAGACGCGGCTGAAGCATTTAAAATTTCCAGTGAAGTGCCGCGCAAGACGCGGCACTGTTTTTCAGGGAAGTAAAAACATTGGGATTCTTTCAAAAAACACGTCATACGCATGCTCGTCCGAACGTCCCTGCGCTGGTGCAGGTGGCGGCGCTCGCCATTATTATGATCCGCTGTCTGGACGTGTTGATGATCTTCAACACCCTGGGCGTGCGCGGCATGGGAGAATTTATTCACCGCAGCGTCCAGACCTGGAACCTGACGCTGGTCTTTATGAGCAGCCTGGCGCTGGTATTTATTGAAATTTACTGTGCCTTCTCGCTGGTGAAGGGGCGCAACTGGGCGCGCTGGACCTATCTGCTGACCCAGGTGACTGCCGCCACCTACCTGTGGGCCGCCTCGCTGGGCTATGGCTACCCGGAGCTGTTCAGCATCGCGGGAGGCTCTAAGCGCGAGATATTCCATTCGCTGGTGATGCAAAAACTTCCGGATGCGCTGGTGCTGTGCCTGCTCTTTGCACCCGCCGCAAGCAGGCGGTTTTTCCGTCTGCAATAATGTGTATAATCGCAGCCCCCGCCATTCTTAAGGTTTTCATATGCAGTGCGCACTCTATGACGCCGGTCGCTGCCGCTCCTGTCAGTGGATTGAACAGCCGGTCTCCCAACAACTCGCCGCCAAAATGGCCGACCTTCAGCAGCTCCTGGCTGACCATGCGGTGGGCGAGTGGTGCGCACCCGTCAGTGGGCCAGAGCAGGGTTTTCGCAATAAGGCCAAAATGGTGGTCAGCGGCAGCGTGGAACGACCGCTGCTGGGTATGCTGCACCGCGACGGCACGCCGGAAGATTTAATCGACTGCCCGCTGTATCCAGAATCCTTTAAACCGGTTTTTGCAGCACTCAAGCCGTTTATCGCCCGCGCCGGGTTAACGCCCTATAACGTTGCCCGCAAGCGCGGCGAGCTGAAATACCTGCTGCTCACCGAAAGCCAGAGGGACGGCGGCATGATGCTGCGCTTTGTGCTGCGCTCAGAATCCAGGCTGGAACAGCTTCGCGCAGCGCTGCCGTGGCTGCAACAGCAGCTACCGCAGTTAAAGGTCATCACCGTCAATATTCAGCCGGTGCATATGGCGATCATGGAGGGGGAGAAAGAGATCTTTCTTTCCGGGCAGCACGCGCTGGCAGAGACCTTCAACGGCGTGCCGCTGTGGATCCGCCCGCAGAGCTTCTTCCAGACTAACCCGACGGTGGCGAGCGCGCTGTACGCCACCGCGCGCGACTGGGTTCGCGCCCTCAATATCGGCCATATGTGGGATCTGTTCTGCGGCGTGGGCGGCTTTGGCCTGCACTGCGCCACCCCGGAGATGCAACTGACCGGGATTGAAATCTCCGCCGAGGCGATTGCTTGCGCGACGCAGTCCGCCGCCGAACTGGGGTTAACAAACCTCCACTTCCAGGCGCTGGATTCGACCCAGTTTGCGACCGGGCAGGGCAACGTGCCGGAATTAGTATTGGTCAACCCGCCGCGCCGCGGCATCGGCAAACCGCTTTGCGATTATCTGAGCCAGATGGCACCGGCGTACATCGTCTATTCCAGCTGCAACGCCCGGACGATGGCGAAAGATATTGCTCACCTGCCGGGCTACCGCATTGAACGCGTTCAGCTTTTTGATATGTTCCCGCATACCGCGCATTACGAAGTGTTGACGTTGTTAGCCAAAGCGTAGGCCGGGTAAGGCGTAGCCGCCACCCGGCATAAACCCCGCACAATGTTCAACAAAATGTGAACTCTTCCCGCCCTCAAAATCAGGTAAGCTTACCTCATAAGAATTGATTAAAGGCTTACCCATGAAGCAAATCCTGCTGGTGGAGGACGATCGCGATATCGCGGCGCTCCTGCGCCTCAACCTGGAAGACGAAGGCTACACCATTACCCACGAGCCTGACGGGGGCAACGCGTTACGCCTGCTTGAAAAACAGCCCTGGGACGCGGTGATCCTCGACCTGATGCTCCCCAGTGTCGACGGCCTCGAAATTTGTCGCCGCATCCGCCAGATGACCCGCTACCTGCCAGTGATCATTATCAGCGCCCGCAGCAGCGAAACCGACCGTATTACCGGCCTCGAAACCGGGGCCGACGATTACCTCGCCAAACCCTTTTCGGTGCAGGAGCTGATTGCGCGCATTAAAGCGCTGTTCCGCCGCCAGCAGGCGATGGGGCAGGCGCAGAACGACGGACACATTCACGCGCACGGCCTGACGCTGGATCCGCTGGCGCGCACGGTGCGGCTTAACGGGCAGGAGGTTGATCTCACCCCGCGCGAATTCGAGCTGCTCTACTTTTTTGCCCGCCACCCCGGAGAAGTCTTTTCGCGTCTCGAACTGCTGGAGCAGGTCTGGGGCTATCAGCACGAAGGCTACGAGCACACCGTTAACACCCACATCAACCGCCTGCGGATCAAGATTGAAAAAGACGCCGCCGAGCCGGAGATCGTGCGCACCGTCTGGGGCAAGGGCTATAAATTTGCGGAGCTGAACGACGATGCGCCGCTTTAGCCTGAGCCAGCGTCTGACGCTGCTATTTATCCTGCTGATGATGCTCTGCGCCACCGTCGCCTGCGCGGTGCAACTCTACACCAGCATGCAGTACGGTAACGCCATGGTTCAGCGCCTGTCCGGCGGGCTTGCCCAGCAAATTGTGCAGCGTGAGCCGATTCTCGATGCGCAGGGCACCGTTGACCGCAGCGCGCTGAAACCGCTGTTTGACCGGCTGATGACCTTTAACCCGAGCGTCGAGCTGTACGTTATCTCTCCCGATGGTGACGTGCTGGCCGATGCTGCGCCGCCGGGCCATATCCAGCGGCAAAAAATCGACCTTGCGCCCGTGCAGTCCTTCCTGAGCGGCGCCTCAATGCCGGTGCTGGGTGACGATCCGCGCAGCCAGAATAAGAAAGTGTTCAGCGCGACGCCGCTGCGCCAGGACGGGGAGCTGAAAGGCTATCTGTACATCATTTTGCAGGGCGAGGAGTCTAACGCGCTGGCCGGGATGGCCTGGCACAAAGCGCTCTGGAGCACCGTGCTGTGGTCGCTGCTGTGGGTGGCGCTGTTTGGCCTGCTGGCCGGCGTTTTGATTTGGTACTGGGTCACGCGTCCGGTTAAACAGCTTACGCACGAGGTGACCGGGCTTGAGCACGACAGCATCACCGCCATCAAACAGCTGGCGGCAGAGCCGCTTGAGCCGGCCCTGAACGACGAAGTCGCGATCCTGCGCAATACCTTTATCGAGCTGGCTCGCAAAATCACCTCTCAGTGGGATCGACTGGCCGACAGCGACCGCCAGCGCCGGGAGTTTATCGCCAATATCTCGCACGATCTGCGCACGCCGCTGACCTCGCTGCTGGGCTATCTGGAGACGCTGTCGCTCAAATCCGCCACGCTGACTCCGCAGGAGCATCAGCAGTATCTCGCGACCGCCCTGCGTCAGGGGCAGAAGGTGCGTCATCTGTCGCAGCAGCTGTTTGAGCTGGCGCGGCTGGAGCATGGCGGCATCAAACCCCAGCGCGAACGTTTTGCCATGGCGGAGCTGATCTCCGACGTGGTGCAGAAGTTCGAGCTGGCCGCGCGCACGCGTGAGCTGAAGCTGCATGTTGACGTGCCGGGGCCGCTGCCGCTGGTCAACGCCGATGTGTCGATGATCGAGCGGGTAGTGACCAACTTGCTGGATAACGCCATTCGCCATACGCCCACCGGTGGCGAGATCCGCCTGACGGTGTGGCAGGAGAATGGGCAGTTGCAGGTTGAGGTGGCAGACAGCGGAACGGGCGTCGATGACGCGCTGCGTGACGATCTGTTTCAGCGTCCTTCTGCGCTCAATCCACAGGCATCGCGGGAAAACCGGGGCGGGTTAGGGCTGTTGATCGTGAGAAGAATGCTGGAACTGCACGGCGGCGGGATTGGGCTGATGGAGTCGGTGAGCGGGGCCAGGTTCAGGTTTTACGTGCCACTGTGAGAAATCGCCGGGTGGCGCTGCGTTTTACCCGGCCTACAGACCACCCCCGTAGGCCGGGTAAGGCGAAGCCGTCACCCGGCAAAAGGAATTACTGCGGGAACCACTGCTCGCTGATTTTCTGGTAGGTACCGTCAGCTTTAATCGCTTTCAGCGCGCCGTTCAGTTTCTCCAGCAGGGCTTTGTTGTCCGGACGCACGGCAATGCCCAGACCGGTGCCGAAGTACTGCGGATCGGTCACTTTCTCGGTGGCGGTACCCAGCTGCGGGTTGGTTTTCAGCCACTCGTTAACCACGGCGGTATCGCCAAAGACGCCATCGATACGGCCATTTTTCAGATCGATAATCGCGTTCTGGTAGCTGTCGTAGGCCATGGTTTTCACTTCAGGATGTTTGTCCTGCAGGTATTTCTGATGCGTGGTGCCGTTTTCCATCCCAATGCGTTTGCCTTTCAGCTGATCGAAAGCGGTATAAGCACCTTTCTTCGCAATCACCACGGCTGAGTTTGCGTAGTACGGGTCGGTGAAGGAGACCTGCTTGCTGCGCTCCGGCGTGATGTCCATCCCGGAGATCACCGCGTCATATTTTTTGAATTTCAGAGACGGGATCAGGCTGTCGAACGCGTGGTTCGTGAAGGTGCAGTCGGCCTGCATCTGTTTGCACAGCGCTTTTGCCAGGTCGATATCAAACCCGACGATCTGGTTGCTGGCATCCAGCGATTCAAACGGCGGATAGGTGGCGGAAACGCCGAAATTGATTTTATCCGCAGCGGATGCGCCAGCGGCAAAGGTTGCCAGTAATGCGGCCAGGACTAACTTTTTCATTGTACGACTCCCGTCTGTAGGTCTTATGAAAGTACAATGCCATTTAATGAATTTGTATGCAATATAAATGATTAAATATTTATATAGGGATAAAAAAAAGCGGATAACCAGAAAGTTACCCGCGTTTATTAATCACATTTATGCATTTCTTGCCGGATGGCGCTGCGCTTCCCCGCCTACGATCTGCGCTCGAACGCCAGCGCTTTACGTTCAATCAAACGCATCATCAGGGTCAGCAAACCGTTGACCACCAGATAGACCAGACCCGCCGCGCCAAACACCATCACGTCGTAGGTGCGTCCGTACAGCAGCTGTCCGTGGCCCATCACTTCCATCAGGGTGATGGTATAGGCCAGGGAGGTACTTTTGAACACCAGCACCACTTCGTTGGAATACGAAGAGAGCGCACGCTTAAAGGCGTAGGGCAGCAGGATCGCCAGGGTGTCTTTCTTGCTCATGCCGAGCGCCCCGCAGGACTGCCACTGGCCTTCCGGGATGGCGCGAATGGCCCCGTAGAACAGCTGGGTGGTGTAGGCCGCACTGTTGAGCGAGAGCGCAATCAGGGCGCACAGCCACGGCTCCGAGAGCAGATGCCAGATAACCGGATACTCCTGCAGCGACGGGAACTGACCCGGGCCGTAGTAAATCAGGAAGATCTGTACCAGCAGCGGCGTACCGGTAAACAGCGTGATATAGGCGCGCACAATCCACACCAGCACCGGCGTTTTCAGCGTCAGGATGATGGTGAAGATCAGCGCCAGGATCAGCGCCACCACGATGGAGGCGACGGTCAGCGTCAGGCTGGTGTGCAGCCCTTTCATCAACTCGGGTAAATAGTCAAGCATCAGCCTGGTCTCCGTTCAAAACGCGTTGCACGCAGATCAATACGCTTGAGGATGTACTGGCTAAGCAACGTGATGACCAGGTAGATAGCCGCCGCCACGATGTACCAGGTAAACGGCTCCTGAGTGCGGGTAGCGATACTCTTGGTTTGCAGCATTAAATCGTTAACGCTGATCAGGCTGACCAGCGCGGTGTCTTTGAGCAGCACCAGCCACTGGTTGCCCAGCCCCGGCAGCGCGTGACGCCACATCTGCGGCATTACCAGACGGAAGAAGATCGCCGCTTTCGACAGCCCCAGCGCCTGGCCGGACTCCCACTGGCCCTGCGGTACCGCTTTCAGCGCGCCGCGCAGCGTTTGCGAGGCGTAGGCGGAGTAGAGCAGGGAGAGGGCAATCACGCCGCACAGGAACGGGCTAACGTCGAAGTTTTCAATCTGCATCTGCACCGGGATCTGTGCAAAGCCAAGATTGATGTTAAAGCCGTCCGACAGGGTTAACAGCAGCTGTGAGGAGCCGAAATAGATAAACAGGACCACCAGAATCTCGGGTAGCCCACGCAGCACGGTCACCAGCGCGGAGCCTGCCCATGCGACGGGACGCCATTTCGCTGACTCCCACACCGCAAAGAACATCGCCAGCACGAGGCCGATAATCAGTGCACAAACGGCAAGGCCGACGGTCATCCCGGCGGCGCTTGCTAAAGGAAAAATTTCATTCATCAGGAATTACTTCTGGAACCATTTTTTGTAGATGGTTTCGTAGGTGCCGTCTTTCTTCACTTTCTCCAGCGCAGCGTTGAATTTCTGCTGCAGCTCGGTGTTGCCCTGACGCACGGCAATGCCCAGGCCGGTACCGAAGTAATCTTTGTCGGTCACTTTGTCACCCACGGCGGCCAGCTTGTCGTTGGCTTTCAGCCATTCAGTGACAACTGCCGTATCCCCGAACACCGCATCGATACGACCGTTTTGCAGATCCAGCTTCGCATTCTGGTAGCTGTCATACGGCACGGTGGTGATTTCCGGATGCTTATCCATGATGAATTTCTGGTGCGTCGTGCCGTTCTGCACGCCCACTTTCTTGCCTTTCAGCAGATCAACAGAGGCGTATTTCCCTTTCTGACCGATGAACAGCGCAGAATTGTCATAGTAAGGGGTGGTGAACAGAACCTGTTTTTCACGCTCAGGGGTGATGTCCATGCCTGCCATTACGGCGTCGATACGACGGAACTTCAGGCTTGGGATCAGGCTGTCGAAGGCCTGGTTGCTGAAAGTACAGGTCGCATCAATCTCTTTACACAGGGCGTTAGCCAGGTCCACATCAAAGCCGACAATCTTATTGTTGGCATCAATGGATTCAAACGGAGGATAAGACGCTTCAGTGGCGAAACGAATGGTCTGAGCTGCGGTAGCGGAAAGGCTGACGCTAGCGAGCAGCGCGGCAATCAATACTTTTTTCATTATCTTTTTCCCTAACACATCAGTGTGATAAGTAGTTTTTGAAGGCGTCGGTTTGCGGTTGAGTGAAACAACTCGCATCACCTTGCTCAACGATATACCCGTTTTCCATGTACACCACGCGGCTGGCGGTTTTGCGCGCCACTTCCACTTCATGGGTAACGATGACCTGCGTAATATTGGTTTCCGCCAGTTCACGAATAATGCTGACGATCTGGGCGGTAATTTCCGGGTCCAGCGCGGCGGTAGGCTCATCAAACAGCAGCACGGCTGGCTCCATCATCAGCGCACGGGCAATGGCCACGCGCTGCTGCTGACCGCCGGAAAGGTGCAGCGGATAACGATCGCTGTACGGCTTAAGGCGCAGACGCTCCAGCAGCTTTTCGGCACGCGCCATCGCCTGGTCTTTGCTTAAGCCAAGCACGCGGCACGGCGCTTCAATAAGGTTCTGCACCACCGTAAGGTGAGGCCAAAGATTGTATTGCTGGAATACCATGCCGACGTTTTGACGCAGTTCGCGGATCGCTTTATCAGAAGGCGTTTTGGCGAAATCGAAATGGTTACCGGCGATCGCCAGCGTACCTGAACGGGGCATTTCAAGCAGATTAAGGACACGCAGAAGAGAGCTTTTACCCGCGCCGCTTGGGCCAAGTAAAACCAGGGTTTCGCCTTCGGGGCAGCTCAGCGTGATGTCGAACAGCGCCTGGTGTGCGCCGTAGAAGCAGTTAATGCCGTTTAGTTTAATACTCATCGGGGCAGTCTTTACTCATCCAGGCAATCTATAGCAATTGAGGCCGCAGATAGTACCGTTGACAGAATAGTTATGCAATATTTCTGCGTTAAAAGTTAAATATAACCCGTTAACTCCTCTAAACATAGCACAAAATAGCGATGCTCTAAGACCGCGAGAATAAATGTCGGCATTCCATCAGAAATGCCGGACATTTTACCGGGTTAACACATTTCCACCGATGGGTTTAGCGGTTCTCAATCGACTGGCGAAGCGTGCCTGCCGGGGCATGAACGTTGCCGCCGATGTAGCGCACGTCGTCAACGGCCCAGCACTGGCCCTCGCGGATCATCAGCACTTCATCCTGCCAGGTCTGGGAGCCCTGGGTCAGTTTTACGCGCAGTGGAATGTTGCGCGCATCGGTGTTTGGGATGGTGGACGCGCTGGAGACCTCGGCGCTGTCCGGCAGCGTTGCACGGCTTGAGAACGGATCGGCGCTCAGCAGGGCGTTATGCTGAGGATTGCGCGACGCATCGTTAAGCAATTTTACCAGGCCATCGCTCAGATAAGGGCGCAGGGCAGTCATGTCGTTACCGCGATGCTGAATGCGATAATCATAGAATTGCTGCGCGACGGCATCCGGGCCACCCTCGATGCAGGGGCCGCTGCGGGTACCAATATCCTTAAAGGCGGGTGTCACCGGGGTGGTGCACGCGCTGAGCACCAGCGCGCAAGGCACTAAAAGCGTTAAAGCAGAGTAGCGCATGTTGATTTCCTTATTTATTAACTATCCTTTCAATCATAGCGTAACGAACCGATAATGCTGATGAAGTTATGGCCTAAGGCATTGAACGCTAAAGAAGGAGATTAACCATGCAATTTTCAACGACCCCAACCCTGGAAGGGCAGCCTATTACCGAATATTGCGGCGTCGTCACGGGCGAAGCCATTCTGGGCGCCAACATCTTCCGCGACTTTTTTGCCGGGATCCGCGATATCGTCGGCGGACGTTCTGGCGCGTATGAGAAAGAGCTGCGTAAGGCGCGAGAAATTGCCTTCAAAGAGCTGGGCGAGCAGGCGAAAGCCCTCGGGGCGGATGCGGTGGTCGGCATTGATATCGACTACGAAACCGTCGGCAAAGATGCCAGTATGCTGATGGTCAGCGTCAGCGGTACGGCGGTGAAAACCCGTCGATGAAACGTACGCTCTCAACGCTCCTGCTGGCGCTGATGCTGGCAGGCTGTGCCACGGAAAAAGGCATCGTTGATAAGGGTGCCTACGAGCTGGATACACGCCATCAGGCGCAGGCGGCCTACCCGCGTATCAAGGTGCTGGTTATTCACTATACCGCCGATGATTTTGATACCTCGCTTGCCACGCTGACGGACAAAAATGTCAGTTCGCACTATTTGATCCCCGCCCGTCCACCCGCGCCCGACGGCAAACCGCGCATCTGGCAGCTGGTCCCCGAAAGCGAGCTGGCCTGGCACGCGGGCATCAGCTTCTGGCGCGGAACCAATCGCATAAACGACACCTCGATAGGCATTGAGCTGGAAAATCGCGGCTGGCAAAAAGCGGCAGGCATGAAGTATTTCGCGCCGTTTGAACCGGCACAGATCGCCGCGCTGATCCCGCTCGCCAAGGATATTGTCGCCCGCTACAACATTAAGCCCGAAAACGTGGTGGCCCATGCGGATATCGCCCCGCAGCGCAAAGACGATCCGGGGCCACTTTTCCCGTGGCGTGAGTTGGCGGAGCAGGGTATTGGCGCCTGGCCCGATCCGCACCGCGTCGCCTTTTACCTGGACGGACAGCCGCCTTATCAGCCGGTGGATACCGCTGCACTGCTCGGTCTGCTGGCGCGCTATGGCTACGAGGTGCCGGAAAACAGCACCGCCGCGCAGCAAAAGCGCGTCATTATGGCTTTCCAGATGCATTTTCGCCCGTATCGCTGGGACGGTGTAGCCGATCGGGAAACCATGGCGATTGCTGAAGCGCTTTTAGAAAAATACGGACAGGGGTAATCCTTCGGGATTACTCCGAACCTGGTAGTTTTACTTTTACTTTCATCAGATTAATCCTAGATTCAATCTAAATTAATTTTTAGTAAATTGACTTAAATTTACCCGCATTTAATATAGACACATAGCTTGCTAAGTAATCATAAAAAATAAACAAGACGATTTTCTCTCATTTCTTTTTTTGCCAGTCAGGACCTCATTTTTAGGTTTCGGTTTTCTTCCGTAACCTCATTTTATTTTAACTTTAATCTTATGCGGGTATAACAATGTTAAGTATCTACGGTAAAAAATTACGTCCTCAACAGGAAATGGAAACCATTATTTCTGCAACCTCAGGTTATGAAGAAAAAACCTTAAAGAAATGGCAAAAAATTTCCACGTCTGATTCAGGCAAAATCCATATCATCGTCAGCGGTGACGTGGAGTTCCGCCGCGAATCTGACGAGCTGTGCATGTTCTCTCTGCAAGGGCAGTGCATCTTCGGCCTGTCGTCCATTTACTATAACTCATCCCATATGTACGGCCTGGTGCGGGCCAACACGGTGGTTCGCTCCATCGACAAAGAGGAGTTTATGGCGTTAATGACCGACAAAAACCTGTGGCCGCAGCTGACAAAAGTGCTCTCCTGGTACATCTGCATGCTCAGCAAGCGTGACGATGTTCTCGTTGCCCGCAGCGCCTATTCGGTTGTACGTGAATTCCTGTTAGAAATTAATGAGCTGATTGTTCATCATCAACGCGATATTAATGTTTATGATTATATTCAGGAATACACCAACCTGGCCCGCAGTACCATCATTAAAATTCTCTCCGACCTGAAAAAAGGTCAATATATCGTGGTGGAAAAAGGACGTCTCCTGAATCTCACTACGCTGCCAGAAAAATATTAATCACTCCAGCCGATCTCCTTTTTGACTTAAAGGAGACGGCGCTTTCTCCTGATGAGTATCGTTAATATGTGATATATCCTGCGTTTCATCAATCGGCGGCGCGGGCGTTTTTCCTTGAGAATAATCTTGCTGTTGTTCTTTTAATGCCTTCATAAACAACGTCTTCAGGGACGATGAATCGTCATCGGACTCTGCGCTCGCCGCGTCATGTTCTTCCGTTCCGGGAAGGGTATCCCGCGAGGTATCGTGCTCGGGTTCTGCAACGCCGTCCGGCGCCTGCTGCCAGTCTGCATCGTCACTGTTAATCGGTACATCCTGCATCGCGGGAACATCCTCATGCACCGGGATCGGCTTAGGCTGCGGATGCGGGAATGGCTTGCTGACATAGATGTAATGCATATCAGACAAGGTGGCTTCCGGCTTCACCGTGTTGACCTTCGTTGTGACCGGCGCAGGGTGGCGCAGGTTCCAGTAAACGTGCGCGTACAGTCCTGCGCCAATCAGGACGCACAGCCCCAGCAGCCATAAGAAGGTGGTGCCGAAGATTTTTTTCAGGCCGGGGAAGCGATACGAAAACCAGACCGCTTCCCCGGTCTCGTAGCTGCGCTGGGCAGCGAGACATATCGTAGACATTATGATTTCTTCTCTTGCGTGGTCGCATCCGATCCCGACTGCGATGCCTGGATCAGCACGCTGGGGGTAGTATTGGTTTCACGCATCAACTGCATCAGCGTATCTTCGCCGGGGATGCCATCGACATGGAGATCCATTTTTTGCTGGAACTCACGGGTGCGTTTCATCATTTCAGCGGTCCAGCTCTGCGCGTGGGTTTCAGGCTCCGCAAGCGCCTGGCTCAGCTGCTGATCGAGCCATTCCAGATCTTTACCGCTGCTGGCAGCGCTGATTTCGTCTTTGCCCTGCGGCGTCAGGCGATGCAGCTGGGTGTAGTTCCCCGTCGCATGCTGGCTATACCAGTTGCGGGTCACCTGCCAGGTCCGGCCGTTCATTAAGAGATCCAGGGTGTTATCCCCGACGCGGGCGACAACGGCATAGTTAAGGTGGCCGCCGGTGTGCATTTCGCTGACCCACGGATACCCCTCTTTTGCCAGTTCACTCAGCGGCGCGTTGCCCTGGCGACACATCAAATTCACCTTCGACGCGTTCTGGCACAGCGCATCGTCGGCGGAAGCGTCATACCCCCACATCTGATAAAGCTGATGCATGGCATCCGGCTGGTTAACCACTTCGTGGTCGATAACCGGTACAACCGGTGCCTTTTTAGGCGGCGTCTGCTGTTTCCAGCTCACCGGGACGGGCAGTTGCACCGGCAATTTTGCGGTGATCGCCGAGGTCATATACCAGCCGCAGGCGGCAAACAGCACCGACGCAAATAAACCGACGGTCGCCAGGCGCGTCCCGTGTTTTTTGGCCGGTAAAATTTCGCTGGTGGCCAGACGTAAATGACGTGGACCCACCGCCGACGCACGCTCTGTCCAGGCGGCAAGCAGGGCGAGGTGGGCCAGGGCGTTGAATTTACTGATGCTGCCTTTGGTCAGCGTATGCATTTTGCGCACGCGGGCCGGGGCGAGCGGTGACGTTTCACAGCCGTTGTCTTCGCACTGGGCCTGAACATAGCTCAGGGTTTCTCGGCAGGTCATGGATCGCAGGGTGTGGTGGGTGTGGACATACTCCTGAAGGCCGGAGTGCTGCATCAGCACCGCTTCCTGCTCGGCTGACCCCATCAGCACAATCGACAAGCGAAACTCCAGCTCCTGTGCGCGGGTCAACAACATGCCCAGGACCTCACGGCAGTTATCCTTCATGGCTTCCATGTGAGAGACGATCACCACTTTGCCGGCAGGTTTGCGTGAAGAGGCAGAGTCCTGCCACTGGCGGATCACGGCGTCGATGGCCTGAATGCGGGTTTTACTCTCTTTCGTACCTGGACTGAGCTTGTACAGCAGGCTACTGGCGCTCAGTTTAGGGAAAGCGTTAATCGCAAGGACCGTCTGGCTGTGAGATTTCAGCGCATCGCTGAATTCGCCGAGCAGGGGGGCATCGTTGCAAAAGAGTCCCGTAATACCCGCCTGCTGGGTTTTTTCCTTCAACAGATTAAAGATGTCCTGATGATAAGGCACAAAAAAATCACCCGAGGCGCGAGTGACTTTTTTAAACGGCGGCTTCTGGAAATTAAAATGACTCTGATACATACGACTTACCGTCTCTTCACATGAATAGCAATAGTGCAGAAAAGTACGTTAAGCCCGTCGGGTGGTCAATTTGCCATCAGGGTAAAAATAACCTGTTGTGACCCTCTAACATCCCGTTTTTTCTCGGTCAATATTTTTCTTCATCAAAGTTAATGGCGAAGCAGGTGGTCGCTTCGCGAGCAGATAATTACTATTTATGTCACATATTGGCGCAGCACGATGCTGCTTATTATCGCTTTGCTAAAGGCCAGATGAATAATGAGGTTCTCATTTCTTCCCCGGTTGATGATGCCCTGTATTATGTTTTTGACCCTGATTTTTTGCGGTCAGCAGGGATACGTCATCTTTAAAGATTATAAAAGAGTGTCAAACAAACTGGCGAACGCGAATGTAAAACCGCAAAAAAAACGTCAGGATGAAAAAGCGTTTGCGCTTTTCACCGCCGCCGTCCGTCAGCAAAGTCTGCCAGCTGCGGCAAAAGCCCCACTGGCTGCTGAAATCGAAGGTATTGTCAGCAGCGACGAGGCGTGGCTGTCGTTTGCCGTGATTAAAACGCCTGCGGGCCAGAAAAGCTACCGGGAGGGGGAAAACCTCACCGGATTTGACGATGCGTATATCGAAGAAATTAACAGCGATAACGTGGTGGTCAACTACGCAGGCACCGAGCAGGTGCTGGCGCTCAAAAAACCAGACTACTTTAAGGGCGGCGTCGACAGCGGCCCGGTAACCAAATCGACAAAAGATCCAGGCGCGGACAGTGTGCATCTGGATGATTATCTGGTGTTAAAGCCGTTAATCGAAAAGGGCGAACTGGAGGGATATAAGATCAATCCACGCAATGCCTCTGCCTTTTATAGCCACTCCGGCCTGCAAAAAGGCGATGTGGCGGTGAAAGTCAATTCTGTCGATATGACCAAACAAGCTGAAGCAAAAAACATTATTGCCAGCTGGTCAAAAATGAAAGAAGCGGAGGTCGTTGTGAAACGTCACGCTCACCTTGAAAATATTCGGGTTAATGTTCTAAACAATTAACAAGTGTACAGACATGAAGAAATTTCCATGGGCGTGCGTGGCGCTGACCGCATTGTCGTTATATTCCGGTTCGCTGTTTGCAGCTAACTTTAGCGCAAGTTTTAAAAATACCGATATCCGTGAATTTATCGATACGGTTGGTCGTAATCTTAATAAAACGATTCTGGTCGATCCTTCCGTTCAGGGAACGGTCTCGGTCAGAACCTATAACGTGCTGTCGGAAGATGAATATTATCAGTTCTTCCTGAGCGTGCTGGACCTGTACGGTTTGTCGGTGATCCCGATGGACAACGGGATGGTGAAAGTGGTGCGCTCAAGCGTAGCACGTACCGCTGGCGTGCCGCTGGCGGACAGCAAAAACCCCGGCAAGGGCGATGAGATCATCACCCGCGTCGTGCGGATGGAAAACGTGCCGGTGCGTGAACTGGCCCCGCTGCTGCGCCAGCTTAACGACGCCTCGGGCATCGGTAACGTGGTGCATTTCGAGCCGTCTAACGTGCTGCTGTTAACCGGTAAAGCCTCGGTGGTGAACCGCCTGGTGGACCTGGTGCAGCGCGTTGACAGAGACGGCGTGCAGCGCCGTGAGATCGTGCCCCTGCGCTACGCCTCTGCCAAAGAGCTTTCGGAAATGTTGAATAATCTCAACAACGAAGAGCAAAAAGGGCAGAACGCGCCGCAGTTGGCGACCAAAGTCGTGGCCGACGACGAAACCAACAGCCTGGTGATCAGCGGGTCGGAAGATGCGCGTTCGCGCACCCGCACCCTGATCGGCCAGCTGGATCGCGAGCAGAACAACGAGGGTAACACCCGCGTGTTCTACCTGAAATATGCTAACGCCGCCAAGGTGGTTCCGGTGTTGACCGGCATCGGCGAGCAGCTGAAAGACAAACCGGGCGCGCCGAAAAGCAAAACCGCCACGGCCTCAAGCGATCTGAATATTACCGCCGACGAGTCCACCAACTCACTGGTGATCACCGCCCAGCCTAACGTGATGAACTCGCTGGAAAAAGTGATCGACAAGCTCGATATCCGTCGTCCGCAGGTGCTGGTGGAAGCCATCATTGCGGAAGTGCAGGACGGTAACGGCATGGATCTGGGCGTGCAGTGGACCGGTAAGCACGGTGGCGTTCAGTTTGGCGCAACGGGCCTGCCTATCAGCCAGGTGAAAAACGGCACCATGAAAGGCACCGCGTTTACCGGCCTGGCGACCGGCTTCTTCAACGGCGACTTCGGTGCGCTGGTGACCGCGCTCTCCACCGGGTCGAAGAACGATATTCTCTCTACGCCGAGCGTCGTGACGCTGGATAACAAAGAAGCGTCGTTCAACGTGGGTCAGGATGTGCCGGTACTGTCCGGTTCCCAGACCACCAGCGGCGACAACGTCTTTAACTCCGTGGAGCGTAAGACGGTGGGTACCAAGCTGAAGATTGTGCCGCAGATCAACGACGGCGACATGATCCACCTGAAGATTGAGCAGGAAGTGTCCAGCGTGGACGCCAGCGCCACCGAAGATGCGAGCCTCGGCCCGACCTTTAACACCCGTACCATCAATAACGAAGTGATGGTACACAGCGGCCAGACCGTGGTGCTGGGCGGCCTGATGGAGAACGTCACCAAAGAGACCGTCTCCAAGGTGCCATTGCTGGGGGATATCCCGCTGGTGGGCCAGCTGTTCCGCTACACCTCCGAGGATACCTCGAAGCGTAACCTGATGGTGTTTATCCATACCACGGTGCTGCGCGACGACGATAACTACAGCGCCGCGTCGAAGGAGAAATATGACCAGATCCGCGCGCGTCAGCAGCAGCGTCTGGAAGAGCAGAAGCTTGGGATCGTGACGAACGCCAACAACCCGGTGATGCCCGCTTACCCGAGCGAGCCGTCAGTGAGCGCTGCGCCGGTGAAAGCCAGCGCAACCACGACGCGTAATCCGTTTAAACAATAAGGCGGAGGCGCAACGTGGACGAACTGAGCAAAACCCTGTGCAGCAGTAGCTACGCAAAAGACAACGGCGTGCTGTTTTATAACGATGACGTTTATGTCCGTGACGATGCGCCTGCGTTTGCGCTGCTTGAGATGCGTCGGGTGCTGGGGCGGTCCTTTGTTCCCGTCACCCTGACGCCGGAAGCGTTTGAGGAGCTGCTGGCGAAAATCTGGCAGCAGAGCAGCGGCGTGTCGCAGCAGCTGGTTGACGATATGGATGCCGACATCGACTTAATGGCGTTAACCGAGGAGATCCCCGACAACGAGGATCTGCTGGATAACGACGAAAACTCGCCGGTGATCCGCCTGATCAACGCCATTCTCGGTGAAGCGGTGAAAGAGGGTGCCTCAGATATTCATATCGAAACCTTCGAGCGCACCCTGAGCATCCGTTTTCGCGTTGACGGCGTGCTTCGCCCGGTGCTGCAACCGGCGCGCAAGCTCGCGCCGCTGCTGGTGTCGCGTATTAAAGTCATGTCCAAACTGGATATTGCGGAAAAACGCCTGCCGCAGGATGGCCGTATTTCACTGCGCATTGGCCGCAAGGCCATCGACGTGCGTGTCTCGACCATTCCGTCACAGTACGGCGAGCGCGTGGTCATGCGTTTGCTGGATAAAAGCAACCTGAAGCCGGATATCAACAAGCTCGGGCTGATTGATGAGGAGCTGGAAAAGTTAAAAGGGCTGATCGACCGCCCGCACGGCATTATCCTGGTCACCGGGCCGACAGGCTCCGGTAAAAGTACCACGCTGTACGCCATTCTGTCGGCGCTGAACGGCCATGAACGCAACATCCTGACCGTTGAAGACCCGATTGAATATGAACTGGAAGGGGTGGGACAGACGCAGGTTAACCCGCGCGTGGACATGACCTTTGCCCGCGGGCTGCGCGCCATTTTGCGCCAGGACCCGGACGTGGTGATGATCGGGGAAATCCGTGACGGTGAAACCGCGCAAATCGCGGTGCAGGCGTCGCTGACCGGTCACCTGGTCATGTCTACGCTGCACACCAACAGCGCCGCGGGCGCGATTACGCGTCTGCGCGACATGGGGCTGGAGTCGTTTTTAATTGGATCATCGTTGCTCGGTGTCATTGCCCAGCGTCTGGTGCGTCGGCTGTGTACCCACTGCCGCACCACCAGTCCGCTGGATGACAATGAAAAGGCGCTGTTCAGCTTTATGCCCACGCCACCGAAGGCGATTTATCGTGCGGTTGGCTGCGAACATTGCCGCCAGAGCGGCTATCAGGGGCGCGCGGGTATCCACGAGTTCCTGGTTGTTGATACGCCGATGCGCCGCGCCATTCACGAAGATAAAGACGAAATGTCCATCGAAACGCAGCTCTTTAAGCAGGCCTACAGCCTGCGTGAAAACGGGCTGCTGAAGGTGATTAGCGGCGTGACCTCCCTTGAAGAGGTGATGCGCGTTACCGCCGAACGCGGGGGAGACGTCTGATGGCCTTCTACGCATGGACGGCTACGGACGCGGCGGGCAAAAGCCAGCGCGGCACGCTGCAGGCGGAAGGGCAAAAGCAGGTTCGCCAGTGGCTACGTGAGCAAAAGCTGATGCCGGTGAGTATCAGCGAAACGCGCGAAGCGGCGGTGGCCGGAAAAGCCAAAACCGGGACGAAGCTCTCCACGCCGGTGCTGTCGATGTTCACCCGTCAACTTTCGACGCTGGTCAACGCGGCGCTGCCGCTGGAGAGCGCGCTCAAAGCGATTTCCAAACAGACGGAAGACAAAAAGCTGGCGGCGATGGTGGTGGAGATCCGCGAGAAGGTGGTGGAAGGGCATACGCTGTTTGACGCATTCAGCCAGTTCCCGCGCACCTTCGACAAGCTCTACTGCACCCTTGTGATGGCCGGTGAAAAAACCGGTCACCTGGGCGACGTGCTGGAAAAGCTGGCCGAGTACAACGAGCAGCGTCAGAAGATGAAAAGCAAGCTGACGCAGGCGATGGTCTACCCGATCACCCTGACGGTGGTCGCCATCGCGGTGATCAGCATTCTGCTGGTGGCGGTGGTGCCGCAGGTGATCGAACAGTTCACCCACATGAAGCAGCAGCTGCCGATCACCACCCGCACGCTGATTGCAGTGAGCGATTTTTTACAGGCTTACGGTATTTATATCGCGGGCGGCATCGGCGGGGGAATTGTCGGCTTCAAAGCCTGGGTCAGAAACGTCAAAAACCGTTTTCGCTGGCACAGCTGGCTGGTTAACGGTTCGCCGATTAAAAAGCTGGTCTGCGCCATTAACAGCGCGCGCTATATCCGTACGCTGAGCATCCTGCAGGCCAGTAGCGTCCCGCTGCTGGAAGGGATGTACATCGCGATGGACGGGATTGAAAACCTCTATGCCCGGCAGGTGCTGGAGCAGGCGGCGGATACCGTACGTCAGGGGGCCTCGCTGTATGCCGCGCTGGAACAGGCGAAGCTCTTTCCGCCGACCATGCTGTATATGATCGCCTCCGGTGAGGAGAGCGGCGAATTAGGCAATTTGATGGACCGCGCGGCGGAAAACCAGGAGTCGGCGCTGCAGCATCGAATTACGTTAACACTGTCGGTATTTGAACCGGCGCTGGTGGTCAGTATGGCGACAATTGTTTTATTCATTGTGCTGTCAATATTACAACCGCTTCTGCAACTTAATAACATGGTAGGGTAAATAATGGCTGTAAAACGTAAAAACCTGGCTCGCCAGGCGGGCTTCACATTGCTCGAATTAATGGTGGTAATTGTTATTCTCGGCGTGCTGGCGAGTATGGTGGTACCGAACTTAATGGGCAATAAAGAGAAAGCTGACTCGCAAAAAGCGACCAGCGATATTGTCGCGCTCGAAGGCTCTCTGGATATGTATAAGCTGGATAACCACCGTTATCCGACCACCGAACAGGGCCTGCAGGCGCTGGTCACCAAACCTGAAATCGCGCCAATTCCGAACGGCTACCGCGCTGACGGCTATATTCGCCGCCTGCCGCAGGACCCGTGGGGCAGCGACTATCTGATGGTCAGCCCGGGCGAACATGGCGCGGTTGACGTATTTTCCGCAGGCCCTGACGGTGAAGCCAATACCGCAGATGATATTACTAACTGGTCTCTCGATAAAAAAGAGAAATAATGAATAAGCAACGCGGGTTTACGCTGCTGGAAATTATTCTGGCGCTGGTGATATTTGCCAGTTGCGCCATGATGGTGGTGTCGACAATACCTTCACGTAGCGGTGCGGATATATTTGGACAGCAGTTAAAAGCCCTCGTTGATTATGGTTCTGACCGTGCGGTGATGGATGGAAATATCGTTGGGTTAGTGATTACCGCGGATAAATACCAGCTGGTGACGCTTGACGTTAAAAGCGCAGAACAGCGCTGGGTGCCGTTAACCGCAGGGCGTATTACAACCAAAGGTGATTTCCCCGAAGAGATGCACGTTTCTCTGTCGCCGCAGCGGCTGGCCGCCACGATCGATGCCGATCCGCAGATTGTGTTTTTACCTGACGGCGAGATTGGCCGCTTCACGCTGTCGCTGCAAAGTTATGACAAGCAGCACCGCTTCCGCGTGGTGTCGCAGGGTGCCGCTCCGGTATCGGTAGAGAACGATGACTAAAGGCAAGAGAACGCAAAAGGGGATGACCCTGCTGGAGGTGATGGTCGCGCTGGTCATCTTCTCTACCGCCGCGCTGGCGCTGATGAACTCGGTGTCGCTTAACGTGCGTTTCACCCAGGGTCTGGGCGAAACGCTGCAGGCCAGCTGGGTGGCGGAAAACCAGTTAGCGGAAGCGCAGCTCACGCGATCCGATTTCCCCGACGCCGAACAGCAGGGAACCGAGACCATGGGCGGGCGCAGCTGGAACTGGCGCAAGCAGCGTATCAAGAAGGCCGATGGCGTGTGGGCCAATGAGATCCGCGTCTATGCCGAAGGCGACGAAAGCCAGCCGGCCATCACGCTGCAGATTATTCCGCCGGGAGAGATCAAGTGAACAACACGCGACGCCAGCGCGGTTTTACCCTGCTGGAGATCATGATTGCCCTGACCATCTTTGCGGTGATCAGCACGCTGGCCTGGCAAATTCTCGACGGTGCCATGCGGACCAGCTCCGCGACCGACGCCAGTGCAGCAAAGCTTAACCAGCTCCAGCGCGCCTGGAGCCTGATGGAGCGCGACTTCTTTCAGCTTCAGGCGCGCGCGCCGCGCAACGAGCCGGATCTGTTTCGCCAGGATGACAACGGCCTGGAGATGACCACGCTCAACGGCGTGAGCGGCACGGTTCAGCTGGAACGCGTGCGCTGGCGGCTGGAGGAGGGGCGGCTGTATCGCGACGTCTGGCCCGCGATTGACGGCCCGGCGGACGTCAAGCCGGAAGCGGTGCCGATCGTCAACGAGGTGAAATCCCTGGAGTGGCGTTTCTACCGCAACGGCTGGCTGAAAAGCTGGACGGATGCAGGCCATCAGCCTGATGGCGTGGAGGCGACGCTGACAATGGAGAATGGCGATACCTGGCGCTGGGTGTTTACTACCCCGGGGGATCTGCCTGCGCCACAAGTCGCGCCAAAAGAGGGCGGCGAAACGCCTGCTCCGACAGGTGACAAGGTTCCTGCAAACGGCGCAACGCCGCCGGTCGCGCCACAGCCTGTGCCCGGGAGCAAACCATGAATCGCATCGCTAAACAGAAAGGGGTTGCGCTGCTGGTGGTGCTGATCCTGCTGGTGATGATGTCGGCGCTCGCCGCCAAAATCAGCCAGCAGTTCTGCCGCAACCTGCAAAAAACCCATTATCAGGTGGGCCAGCAGCAGATCCGCTGGGCCATTCAGGCGCAGGAAAAAGAGATAAAAGACCGTTTGCAGACCGATGCGAGCGGCGAAAGTAAAGCGCTGGCACCCGACGGTGACTGGCATCAGCCGCTGGAAACCCAGGGCGATGACTACACCGTGGTGGGCCAGGTCGAGGACGCGCAGGACTGCTTTAACGTCAATACCCTGCTGGCGGCGGAGAAAACCCCCGCCGCGACGGATGCGGCCGCCGTGCCGGAAAAACCGCGCAGCGAGAAGAGCCTTGAGCAACTCCTCACCGAAAGCGGCTTAAGCCAGGCAAACGCCGAAGAGGTGTATCAGCAGCTGGTGGATTATCTCGACGGTGACGCGACCACGGTAAAAGAGGGCGCGGAGAGCGACGCCTGGGCCGGGGTGATACCCGCCCGGCAACCGGCAAACCAGATGATGCGCACCATTGCGGAAATAAAGCAGCTGCCGGCGTTTCCTGCCGCCGCGTGGCCAAAGGTCAGCAAACTGCTCTGTGCGCTGCCGGATACGGCCACCAAAGTGGACATCAACACCCTTGATCCGGCGCGGGCTGCGGTAGTCGCGGCGCTCTTCCCCGGGAAATTAACCGAAGAAGAGGCCCGGCGTCTGATTGAGGCCCGTCCGGAAGAGGGATGGGAAAGCATGGAAACGTTCAGCAAAGCGCTGGAACAGAATTTTCCGCAGCTAAAAGATGATTTGCCCCAGGTGGCTGAACTGATAGCCATTAATAGCCGATATTTCCGCGTCAACTATACCGGCAACACTGACGAGCTAACGCTTCGCGTGGTGAGCCAGCTTCAGGTCAATAACGAAGCCGGTGAGATCGTGACGTGGCAACGTCGTTACCGAATGATTGAATAACCAAAGTCGAACTCTATGAAACAGGTGCTTTTTATTCGTCCCGACAGCCGCAAGGACGGGAAAATATGGTGGTGCGGATCCGGTAGTCAGGAGGTGGGTACTCTGGACAGCCTGGAGGCGCTTGCCACCCTGGCGGACCATCCTCTGGCGGCGCGCGTCTGCCTGCTGCTGCCCGCCAGCGACATGATCTTCCGCCACTTTACGCTGCCAAAGAAGATGGCCTCGCAGGCGACGGCGTTCTCCTGGATGGCGGAAGAGACGCTGATTGGTGACGTGGATAATCTCCACTGGACGGTGCTGCACAAAAAAGGGCGCGAAGTGGATGCGGTGGCGATAGACGCCACGCGTCTGCGTCACTGGCTGACCCGCTGCCGCGACGCCGGGCTTCAGGTGATCCAGGCGCTGCCGGATGCCTGGCTGCTGCCCGTTTCAGCGGGCGGCAGTACGCTGGTTTCACTGGACGATAACTACTGGCTGCGGCTTAGCGACCACACCGCAACGGAGGTGGATGCCACCCTCGTTTCGCTGCTGATGCAAAAAGCGGGCGAGGGGGAGATCTACTGTTACGGCGACGCCCCTGCCGGCGTTGACGCAGACACGCTGCCCTGGGTGCACCCGCTGGTGCTGATCCAGCCCCAGTGGGAGAAATGCCGCATCACGCTTCTGCACGGCGAGTTCAGCGACGCAGCCGCCAGTGCGAAAGTGGAAAAAAGCCTCAGAAGAGCGATGGTGGCGATGGGCATTCTGTCGCTCGGCCTGCTGTTAGGGCCGCGCGTGGGGATGGCATGGATGCTGGTGCAGCAGGAAAACCGCGTGCAGCAGGAGATTGTGGAGGTTTATCAGCACCACTTCCCCAGCATGCGCCAGCAAACCAACATCAAGTACCACTTTGGTCAGAATCTTAAGAAGCAGCGCAAAGGATTCTTCCTGCAGCTCGACGAGCTGGCGCAGATTAAGCAGACAGTCCCGGCGATGGAAATTGACCTGCTGGAATATGACAGCAATCAGGATGCATTAACGCTGAGCGTCAGCGCGCAAAACCAGCCAGCGTTACAGGAATTTATTAATCAGGCGAATACGAAATTTGATTTTACCTTACAGCCTATTTCGAAGGACGCGCCGTACACCGCCATGATAACAGGGAAATTTAAATGAAAGAGCGAATTGCGCAGCTGAAATCACGTTATCAAAACTATTCAGCTCGCGAAAAAACACTATTTAAGGCCGGAGCGATAACCCTGTTCTGCGCCGTGGTTTATTATGCAGGAGTTACCCCGTTGGATAATATTATTCAAAATAGCCGATCAACGCTGGCGCGCCAGCAGGAAACGCTGAACTGGATGCGCACTGAAATTGATAAAAACCATCTTCAGGTGCAGCAGATTAAAACCAATAATCCCCGCAGCGTAATTGAAAGCAGCGCGCATGAGATTGATCTCTCCCTGACGGAGCTGCATCAGGATGGGCAGTCGCTGGCGTTTGTGGTGCCCCGGGTGAACGTGTATGAGCTTAAAAACTGGCTGCGGGAAATCAACCAGACCTCCGGCGTCCGGCTGGAAAAGATGACGCTGAAACCTGTCGATCATCTTAGCGACGTGCGGGCAGAGATTCAGCTTACCTGGAAAAAGAACGCATGATGACGCTCCTGCCAATCCGGGAGGTTTACCCGATTGGGTTTGCGGCGATGAGTACCGCGTTAGGCGCGATAGTCGGGAGTTTTCTCGGCGTGGTGGCCGAGCGCGTCCCGGCGATGGTGCTGGAGGAGGACGGGAGCGGTAATTTGCTTTTTCCCGCCTCGCACTGCCCGGACTGTCAGCACGCCCTGGCGGCCTGGGAAAACATTCCGCTGGTAAGCTGGCTTCTGCTGCGCGGACGGTGCAGCCAGTGTCGACGCCCCATCCCGCTGCGCCTCTTTTTCATTGAACTGATTACCGCACTCTTTTTCGGCACCACCGCCTGGGCCGTTCCTGGCCTTCAGGACCTGTTTTCACTCTGGCTGATGGCGGCGTTTTTGCTGCCGTTAGCGATGATCGACTGGCGCTATCAGCTGTTGCCAGACTGCCTGACGCAGCCGCTGCTGTGGGCCGGATTGCTGGTCCATGCCTGCGGAACGGGCCTGCCGCTGCGTGATGCGCTCTTTGGCGCCGTAGCGGGGTATCTGTCGCTGTGGCTGCTGTACTGGGCGTTTCGTCTGACGACCGGCCGGGAAGGGCTGGGATACGGTGACTTTAAGCTGCTGGCGGCGCTGGGTGCCTGGTGCGGCTGGCAGGCACTGCCAACAATTGAATTACTGGCCGCGCTCAGCGGTATTATTGGGTATCTCGTATTTGCTGCGCAGAATAAAAATACCCAAACAATTGCTTTCGGACCTTATTTAGCGTTCGCCGGTATTGCCGTTATGGCTGGACAGATTTTCTCTGTCACTTTCTAAAAAAACGGTCAAGTTTTTTTTAAATCTTTTTCGATAAGCAAACAGAAGGAATCTGTTTTGCCTTATGTGTATCGTAAAGAACATAAGCTACACGGAATTGCGGCTTGTGTTTTTTTATGGAGGAATACAGCACATTATTATTGTTTTTGGTAACGGGTCGTTTAGTTGTAAATAAAGTATGCCATGTTTTAAGGAAGACATGGTGAATTACGTTCACGAATGAATTTATCAGGAAATAAAAATGAAATTTTTGAAGCCTAAATATCTGGCGCTCTTTGTTGCTGCCGCAACAAGCTCAGTATTTGCAGCTGCTCCGGGCACACCGTCTCTTACCAGCGGCAACGACAAATTTGCGCTGGTTGAAGTCGACCAGGCCGCACAGGACTACAACAGCCTGCTTAAAGTCCACAAAGACGGCGTAGACGTGAAAGTTGAGTGGAACGTCTGGAGCGGCGATGCGCCTACCTCCGCGAAAGTTCTGCTGGACGGCAAAACCGTCTGGACCGGTGCAGGCAGCACTGCAGGCTCTGCGACCTTTAAAGTGAAAAAAGGCGGCCGTTATCAGGAGCAGGTTGAACTCTGTAACGACAGCGGTTGCACCAAAAGCGCCAGCAAGTTGATCATCGTTGCGGATACCGACGGTGCCCACCTGCTGCCGCTTACCACGACGCTGCAGGAAAACAACAAAGCCTTCGCCACCCACACTAACAAAGTGGTTGCCGCCTACTTCCCTGAGTGGGGCGTATACGATCGCGGTTTCCCGGTTGATAAAATCCCGGTTGATAACCTGAACCACATCATTTACGGCTTCATCCCAATGTGTGGCGACAACATCAACGCCAGCGCGGCCTCCTCCGGTGCCCTGGAATCCCTGAAGCGCGCGTGTGCTGGCCGCCAGGACTACACCGTGGCGATCCACGATCCGTGGGCTGCGCTGCAGATGCCACAGAAAGGCGTGACCAACTGGGACGACCCGTACAAAGGGACCTACGGTCAGATGATGGCGCTGAAAAAAGCGCATCCGGGCCTGAAGATTCTGCCATCCATCGGTGGCTGGACGCTTTCTGACCCGTTCTTCCAGCTGCACGACAAAGTGCTGCGTGACCGCTTCGTTGGCTCCGTTAAAGAATTCCTGCAGACCTGGAAATTCTACGACGGCGTGGATATCGACTGGGAATTCCCGGGCGGCGGCGGTGAGAACGCGACCCTCGGCAACCCACAGGTTGATAAAGAGACCTACACCCTGCTGATGCACGATCTGCGCCAGATGCTGAACGGCCTCTCCGCTGAAACCGGTCGTCAGTACGAGCTGACCTCTGCTATCGGCTCCGGCTGGGACAAAATTGAAGACGTAGACTACAAAGCTGCTCAGCAGTACATGGACTACATCTTCCTGATGAGCTACGACTTCTACGGCGCGTGGAGCAACACCGACCTGGGCCACCAGACGGCGCTGTATGCACCGTCCTACAAGCCTGACACAGCGTACACCACCGACAACGCGGTTAAAGCGATGCTGGCGCAGGGCGTACAGCCAGGCAAGATCGTGGTGGGTGCTGCAATGTATGGCCGCGGCTGGACGGGCGTTCACGGTTACACCGGCGACAATCCGTTCACCGGCACTGCAACCGGCGCAATCAAAGGCACGTGGGAAAACGGCATCGTTGACTACCGCAACATCGTAAACGACATGAAGGGCAAACCAGGCTGGGAGTACAAATATGATACTACCGCTGAAGCGCCATACCTGTTCAACAAGTCTACCGGCGAGCTGGTGACGTACGATGACGCGCGTTCCGTTAACGCTAAAGGTAAGTATGTCCTGAACAAAGATCTCGGCGGCCTGTTCGCATGGTCCATCGAATCTGATAACGGCGACATCCTGAACGCCATGAACGAAAGCCTGCTGGGCAGCTCTTCCGGTTCCGATGAACCTGTGGTGACCAACCATGCGCCAGTGGCTTCTGCGTCTGACGTGACCGTGACAGGCCCGGCAACCGTGACGCTGGACGGCTCTGCCTCCACCGATCCGGACGGCGATGCGCTGACCTACAAATGGACCCAGATTTCTGGTTCTACGGTCACGCTGACCAACAGCACCAGCAAGAAAGCGACCTTCAACGTCCCTGCGGTGACCAGCAACCAGTCCATGGCCTTCCGCCTGACGGTGAAAGATCCGAAAGGCCTGACCAGTACTGCTGACGTTCAGGTTGTGAACAAAGCGCCTAAAGCGAACCAGGCACCGGTGATCAACCAGATGGAAAACGTGACCCTGGAAGCGGGCCAGTCTCTGTCCCTGCACGCTCAGGCTGCGGATCCGGACGGCGATGCACTGACCTACTCCTGGAGCATTCCGGCTGATATGAACGCGACCGGTACCGACACCGCGAACGCCACTATCACCGCGCCAGAAGTGAGCTCCGAATCGTCTTACACCCTGAGCGTTGTCGTCTCTGACGGCAAAACCAGCGTGCAGTCAAACGTCCAGGTAACCGTAACGCCTAAAGCCGCTCCGGCTCCGGCGGATGAAGATACTAACCCGTCTGACGAAGGCACCACCCCAGCTGACGAAGGGACGACCCCATCTGATGAAGGTACTACGCCAGCAGATGAAGGGACGACCCCGGCAGACGAAGGTTCCGCAACCGGCAGCTGTGATGCACCTGTTGATGCCAATGCCAGCAAATATGCAGCATGGAGCGCAAGCACCGTGTACAACGGCGGCGATACCGTCAGTTCTGACAACCTGGTCTGGAAAGCGAAGTACTGGACTCAGGGCGACAAACCTGGCTTCGGTTCAGAAGCCTGGGAACTGGTCAGTAACGTGAAGTTCAACTGGCGTGCGGAAGTCGTTTATAACGGCGGCGAAACCACTACCTACCAGGGTTCTGTATACCGTGCGAAATGGTGGACGCAGGGCGACAAACCAGGCAACAGCGATGTATGGGTGAAAGAAGGCGCAGCAACAGACTGCAAATAATCTTCTGAGCCTTAAATTGCGGGCGTGACGTTCGCCCGCAATGACTGGCTGTTCCCGCGTTGGGTGCAGCCAGTTCTTTAAAGTTAGCAGGTACGCGCAAGGAGAAGAGAGTACATATCAAGCGAGTGAAATAATGAAACGCCTAATATTGTTGTTGATGATTTTTAGCCAAAGTGTATTTGCGAACTGCTGGGATACCGCTGCACATCATTATCACGTCGATCCCTATTTATTATACGCCATCGCAAAAGTTGAATCGGGAATGAATCCCTACGCCGTCGGCAAAAATCATGACGGAACCCGCGATGTGGGGTTGATGCAAATAAACAGCTCGCACTTTAGTGAACTTGAACGCCGCGGTATAGATGAGCGACGCCTGATGGCTGAGCCTTGTACCTCGATTATGGTCGGCGCATCCATTTTGTCCGGCATGATCAAAGTGTACGGATATAACTGGGAAGCCGTTGGAGCCTATAACGCCGGGCTTAAAAAAGAGAACTATCCGCAGCGCATGATCTATGCCCATAAAGTGTGGCGTAAATATCAGCAGATTAAAGCGAGCCGATATTATCAGGATTGATTTTTATTTTTTGAAGCGTGCCGTCAGGCGCGTTTCAAAAAGTGAAAAAGACCGCATCTCTAGGTTTATTTATTAAAGGACTAATACATAAGCCGGAAATGTAATTCTCATTGTTGCTGAAAATAAACAGGACTATTTAAGATGACCAAAAGGACATTACTGAGCGTACTGGTTGCTGGGGCATGTATTGCTCCATTCATGGCTCAGGCAACGATGCTGCAGGAAACCAGCAGCGAGCCATACACCATCAAAGCCAGCGACCTGGCAAAAAAAGAGCAGGAACTGACCAACTTTCCCCTGATGCAGTCGGTGAAAGCGACCATCCGCACCCTGGATAACAGCCTGGTGGAGCAGATTGAACCGGGTAAAGCCACTAACCCTGCTAATGTGAAGCGCGTTGAAAGCATTCTCAAAGAGAGCGACTGGGAATACCTGTTCCCACTGCGCGCCAAAGAGTATAGCTACAGCAACTTCCTGAAGGCCGTGGGTAAATTCCCGGCGCTGTGCGATACCTACAATGATGGCCGCGACAGCGACGCCATCTGCCGTAAAGAGCTGGCGACCATGTTTGCTCACTTCGCGCAGGAAACCGGCGGTCACGAAAGCTGGCGTCCGGAAGCCGAATGGCGTCAGGCGCTGGTCTACGTGCGTGAGATGGGCTGGAGCGAAGGGCAGAAGGGCGGCTATAACGGCGAATGTAACCCGGACGTCTGGCAGGGTCAGACCTGGCCATGCGGTAAAGACAAAGACGGCGACTTCGTGAGCTACTTTGGCCGCGGCGCGAAGCAGCTGTCTTACAACTACAACTACGGTCCGTTCTCCGAATCCATGTTCGGCACCGTGCGTACTCTGCTCGACAAACCTGAGCTGGTGGCGGACACCTGGCTGAACCTGGCGAGTGCGATCTTCTTCTTCGCCTATCCACAGCCGCCAAAACCAAGCATGCTGCAGGTTATCGACGGAACATGGCAGCCGAACGATCACGATAAAGCTAATGGCCTGGTGCCGGGCTTCGGCGTGACCACGCAGATCATCAACGGCGGCGTTGAGTGCGGCGGCCCGACTGAGATTGCCCAGTCGCAGAACCGTATTAAATACTACAAAGAGTTCGCCAACTATCTGAAAGTGCCGGTCCCGGAAAACGAAGTACTGGGCTGCGCTAACATGAAACAGTTCGATGAAGGCGGCTCCGGCGCGCTGAAAATATACTGGGAGCAGGACTGGGGATGGAGCCCGGATACGCCAAGCGGCTCAACCTACGCGTGCCAGCTGGTGGGCTACCAGACGCCGTTCAGCGCCTTCAAAGCGGGCGACTACACCAAGTGCGTGCAGAAGTTCTATAAAGTTAACATCGTTAACGACGACGGCACCCCGGCTGATGGCAGCGTAACGCCGACGCCAGCACCAACGCCGACGCCATCTGAAGATGTGACGCCTGCTCCAGTACCGTCTGAAGACGTGACGCCAGCGCCATCCGACGATACCACGCCATCTGAAGACACCACCCCGGCGGTTGTCAATCACGCGCCTGTCGCGCAGATTGCTGGCCCAATCGGTGCGGTAGAAGCCGGTGCGCAGGTTTCCCTGAGCGCGGAAGGGTCCACCGATGAAGACGGTAACAAACTGACCTACACCTGGCGCTCCCAGGATGGCCAGACCGTGACCGGTGATGACAAAGCCGTAGTGACCTTTACTGCGCCAGAAGCGGCGACGGCGAAGCAGTATGAAGTTAGCCTGACCGTGAGCGACGGTGAGCTGAGCAGCACCACGTCTTACCTGCTGAACGTGAAAGCGAAAGCGGCGACGCCATCTGATGAAGGCACGTCCGGTTCTTACCCAGGCTGGAGTGCGAACGATAAGTACAAGGAAGGGGATATCGTGAACAACCACGGTAAACTGTTCCAGTGCAAACCGTTCCCGTACAGCGGCTGGTGTAACAACTCTCCGACGTACTATGAACCAGGTGCAGGCCTGGCATGGTCCGACGCCTGGACGGCTCTGTAATCACAAACGGCAACCTTCGGGTTGCCGTTTTTAATTTTATGCTGTCACTCTTTCGTTCCACGAATCCTTGTACAGTATATTTCCGTCGGTGTATTTCCATTCAATTGATTCATAACGGATCTCAATTTCTTCCATATGTTTACTTGCGATCCCAAATGGAAATAAAACGGGAGAAATCTTTGTGATTTTCACATTCTCCAGGGTTATATTAAAATATTCCACCTCTATCCCTGCGTCATTAATCCTGTACATTTTGATTATCGCCTCTTTAAAGATCCTACCCTGGCATAAACCCCGAAATAAAATTGGTGTGAGGCGATCAATTTCTTTTTCAAATGTGACAGGAACATGAAGTCGTGTTCCAGTAAGTTTCCCTGTATTATGATCGGCAGGTATCCATACGGAATGATTGAATCATTTAAGCTCAGTGGAACCCAATCGTGTCGGCATTAAGCATTCACCAATTAAAGGTGAATTATTTTCATCGGTAAGCCAGATATGTGCTGGTATAGACATTTATTTTTTTCTCTCATAAAAAAATGAAAAATATAGAACGGTAACAATTATAATTCCGACTACGCCAATAGTAATAGCAGGATTATCAATATATTTTACAGGTATATATGATAATAAAATTATAACTAAAATCGTTAAGTACGTTTTCAATTGTAGTATTAAATCATCAAAGATAAGCCTAAATATTTCTTTTAATATCTTATTCATAGGCCAGTCATTCGTTTTAATGCATTAATTATTTCAGCATTAGATGCTGTGCTTATATTTATATAACCAACATCTAAGACTAATGGTTCTATTAAAAAGTACATCATTTCAAGGTTTTCAGTGTAAAGAGCATTATAGTACAGCGGCAGAAAATATTTTAAATTATGCGCACTATCAGCAGCATGTTGAACCGTACCGTATGTGCTTAATGCTATTAACCCCCCTGATGTAAGGCCACCAATTTTTTTCATCAATGCACTTTGTATTACTCCATTGATTTTACTCCCGTAGCAAATATATCTTACAACAGAATAGACTAGTGCAAGTCTTGAAGTTTGCATAACTGAATAGTGTGTTGTAGGCGGCACAACTTTTCTAAGAATAATGTTTCGTTCACTTTCATCTTTATTCTTAAGCAATGTCTGAACATAAATTAATATCATCCTAAAAATTATATTTCTATGCTTATAAAGTTCATACAAACCTAGCATAAAACGCTTATCTTCATTTCCAAGCCGTTTACAAACATCTTTATATTTTTCTGTAAAGCAAGAAGTGTAATAAAGTGCTCTTGTTGCACCATCACCAAGATTACCCAAATAATCAATAAAGCCATCCTTGACACCAGCCATAGCTTTATCTAATCTTAAGGCTAATTCTTTGTCGGTTCCTATTTTTTTAATAATAAAGTTACTGTAATACATAATATTTTCCTGTGATTTGATACGTTGATCATCTTATACGTTTCGCTTTGTTTAAAGTGATCACGCTCTCAATTCTTGTAAATAGTAAAAAAGCCACCTTCATATTATTTAGATAGATAGGTGGCTTTAAATAATTAAACTGGTGAATGTAATGTATAATTAATTGTTGTCCATTATTTCTTTCAACTTACTTTCCCATTTTCAAAAGGGCTTCCAGTTATTCATCATTATAATCATATCTGTCATAATGCACGCTTGAAGAATCATTCATTGCATGATTCTGTATTCTGTCACGAATTTCTTATGTTATTTTATTTTGACATCTTTCCCTGTGGGAGAGGGTGAGGAAATCAGGCCGCAATGCGCTGTATTTTGCCGGGTGGCGGCTTCGCCTTACCCGGCCTACGGGTACGTGCATGAGGGCAGGGGGGAGGGAATCAGGCCGCAATGCGCCGTATTTTGCCGGGTGGCGGCTTCGCCTTACCCGGCCTACGGGTTCGTGAATGAGGGCAGGGGTGAGGGCATCAGGCCGCAATGCGCTGTATTTTGCCGGGTGGCGGCTTCGCCTTACCCGGCCTACGGGTTCGTGCATGGGGGCTGGGGTGAGGGCATCAGGCCGCAATATGTGTATTTTGGCCTATCCGGCTAGCGGTGCAGTTTCCCGTGATCCCGTAGCCACGCCGCTGTACGCACAATCCCTTCATCCAGCGACACCACCGGCTTATAGCCCAGTTCACGCTCGGCGCGGGAAATATCCAGCGTAAAATCAAAGTTCAGCTTCGATACGCCATAGTGCGTCAGCGCCGGCTCTCTGGCCGATTTATTGCCAAAGCGTTCCATGCTGCGGGCGATCATATCCAGCATCGGATACGGCACCGAGCGAATGCGGCAGTGGATGTTTAGCTCATCGATCAGGCGCTGAACAATGCTGCGCAGCGTTTGCGGTTCGCCGTTGGTGATGTTATAGGCCCGGCCTGACACCAGCTTATCGCAGTCAGGCTGGCTGGCCAGCCACATGGCGTGGACGGCGTTTTCATAGTAGGTCATGTCTACCAGCGCATCGCCCCCGCGCGGGAGCAGCACGCTGCCATAGTGGTGCATCATCTGCGCCAGTCGCGGGATAAACACCTTGTCGTGCGGCCCGAAAAGGCTCTGCGGACGCAGGACGGTAAAGCGGGTATGCGGGTTTGACTGCGCCAGCAGGTCGATCACCTCTTCGCTGGCAGCCTTGCTGCGGGCAAATTCACAGGCAAAGCGCGCCGGACGGAAATCTTCCTGAATATGGCGGTGGTGATGATAATCAAAATAGAGTGACGGGGAAGAGATATGAATGAAGTTACGCACGCCCCAGGCGACGGCCCATTCACCCAGACGGCGCGTGGCGCGCACGTTGGCGAGGTCGAACGCTTCCTGCGTTCCCCACGGGGAGGTAAAACTGGAGCAGTGCCACAGCGTATCAATACCGGCCAGCATCACTTTGGCCTGAGAGGAGACCAGCTCCGTCAGGTCGGCATGGACAAATTCAGCGCCCATTTTTTGCAGCAGCTTGCCCATCGCTTCATTGCGACCGGTCGCCCTGACGCTGATGCCTTTGTTGCGCAGAAATTCGACCGCATTTCGGCCTAAGCCGCTGGTCGCCCCGGTCACCAGTACCTTCATATCAATCCACTGTGTTGAAAAGAATTTCGTGCGCATTCTTTCGTGAATTACGGTCGTATGCAATGGGAAACGTGAAAGAATAAGCGTTTTATTTAGATCTTTTCCCGCTTTGCTTCTGCAATTTGCGCAATGCGCTTCGCCATGCCGCGGAAGATAAACAGGTGCGCCGGGATCATAAACAGCCAGTAGAACAGCCCCGGCATACCGTGCGGATGCCACCAGGCACGGACGTCGAGTTCACGGCGATCGCCCTTGTCTTTCAGCGTAAAGCAGAGCCGCCCAAGCCCCGGCGCTTTCATGCCAAACAGCAGCGCCAGCTGCTTTTCAGGCTCAACGATAATCACCTTCCAGCTGTCGACCGTATCCCCCACCTTAAGCCAGGGATGCGCCGGGCGGCCTTTCGCCAGCCGATGACCGACCAGCAGATCCAGCGCGCCCCGCGTTTGCCAGAGAATATTGCCGAAGAAATAGCGCTCTTTGCCGCCAATCTGGTTGATGGTTTCCCACAGCGATGCCAGGCTCGCCTGGGTTGTGACGGTAAAGCCGGCCTGCTTCGGGTAGTAACCGTACTCGGGGCGCCAGCGGGCAAAGGCCTGCGCGTCGTAGCCCCAGTCGCTGGAGTTGACCAGCTTCTCTTCCTCTTTCAGGGTGTGGCGCACGGCGTCGTCAAAGCGGATCAGATCCTGCGGGATGAGGGCGCGTAGCGCGCGATCGTCGGCTAACAGATCGTGTTTCAGCCCCTGAATCAGCGCTTTCGCGGTGGTTGGCGGCACGGAGGTGATGACGTTTAAAAACCACACCGAGATCCAGCGGGTCGGGAAGGGGATCGGCACCAGCCAGCGGCGGCGTCCGCTTACGCGCATAAAATGCTCGAACTGCTCCTGATAGCTCAGCACCTCCGGGCCTGCGGCTTCCAGCACACGATGCTGCTCGCCCGGATGGTCCAGCAGTGCAACCAGATAGTGCAGCAGGTTCTCCAGCGCGATGGGGGTGGTGCGCGAGCGCACCCAGCGTGGCGGCGTCAGGATCGGAAGGTTATAGACCATGTCGCGCATCACTTCGAAGGCGGCAGAACCGGCACCGACGATGATCCCGGCGCGCAGTTCGGTGACCGGGATGGCGGCGCTGCGCAGGGTCTCTGCCGTCAGCTGGCGGGCGCGAAGATGGTCGGACTGCTCGCTTTCCGGGGCCTGCAGCGAGCTTAAAAAAATCACCTGTTTTACCGGCGTTTGCAGCAGGGCGTCGCGAACGTTCATCGCCACCTGGCGCTCGTGAGCGATGAAGTCGCCGCCTTCGCCCATGCTGTGAACCAGGTAATAAAGCGTATCGACCCCTTCCAGCAGCGCGGGCAGCTCTTTCGGCCAGGTCAGGTCGACGCTGTGGCAGGTGACGCCGGGCAGGTTTTGCTTTTGCAGGCGCTCAACGCTGCGTGCCACCGCCAGCACCTGATGCCCCTGCTGGCTTAACGCGACGGTCAGATGCTGGCCGATATAACCGCTGGCGCCGAGCACCAGAATACGTTGTGGCACGTTGCTCTCCTTAATTAACGCTGTAAAAACGCCTGCCAGTGTTTGACCACGTCCGTGAGCTGCTCGCGGTTGACGTCGAGATGCATGACCAGGCGTACCACCGGTGAGGCGTTGATCAGCACGCCACGCGCCTTCATAAATTCACCCAGCGCCGCAGCGTGCTCGCCGCCCACGCGGACAAACAGCATGTTAGTGTCGTGGCGCATGACGTCCGCGCCAATCTCACGCAGCTGTGCCGCCATCCACGCGGCGTTCTCGTGGTCGTCCTTCAGGCGTGCAACGTTGTTGTTCAGCGCATACAGCCCGGCTGCCGCCAGGATCCCGGCCTGGCGCATTCCGCCGCCGGTCATTTTGCGCCAGCGATTCGCACGCTTGATGTAATCCGCGCTGCCGACCAGCAGCGAGCCAACCGGCGTGCCTAATCCCTTCGAGAGGCAAATGGTGAACGAGTCACAATATTGAGTGATGGCTTTCAGCTCGCAGCCGTACTCGACCACCGCGTTGAAAATGCGCGCGCCGTCAACGTGCAGGCCCAGCCCGCGCTCGCGGGTAAATTCCCACGCCGCTTTCAGGTATTCGCGCGGCAGGACTTTGCCGTTATGGGTATTTTCGAGGCTCAGCAGCTTAGTACGGGCAAAGTGGATGTCGTCGGCTTTGATTTTCGCAGCGACTTTATCCAGGGGAAGGGAGCCGTCCGGCGCGGCGTCAATCGGCTGCGGCTGAATGCTGCCGAGCACCGCTGCGCCGCCGGCTTCGTACAGATAGTTATGCGCACCCTGGCCGACAATGTACTCTTCGCCGCGCTCGCAGTGGCTGAGCAGCGCCACCAGGTTGGCCTGGGTTCCGGTCGGCAGGAACAGCGCCGCCTCTTTACCGCTCAGCTCTGCGGCATAGCGCTGCAGTTCGTTAACCGTCGGATCATCACCGTAGACGTCATCCCCGACCGGGGCGACCATCATTGCATCAAGCATGGCGCGGCTCGGCCGGGTGACGGTATCACTGCGTAAATCAATCATCTCACATCCCTATAGTTAAAAAGGTAATGTGAGATGTTTTACCTGAGCCAGTTGGTTTTTGCCAGTTCCATCACCTCGTCACCGCGTCCGCTGATAATGGCGCGCAGCATATAGAGGCTAAAGCCTTTGGCCTGCTCCAGCTTGATCTCCGGTGGGATCGCCAGCTCGTCTTTGGCGACGACGACGTCCACCAGCACCGGACCGTCGATGGAGAACGCGCGCTGCAGGGCTTCATCAACCTCTGAGGCTTTCTCCACGCGGATGCCGGTGATGCCGCAGGCTTCGGCGATGCGGGCAAAGTTGGTGTCGTGCAGGTCGGTGCCGTCCGTCAGGTAGCCGCCAGCCTTCATCTCCATCGCCACGAAGCCCAGCACGCTGTTGTTGAAGACCACGATTTTGAGCGGGAGCTTCATTTGCACCACTGACAGGAAATCCCCCATCAGCATGCTAAAGCCGCCGTCGCCGCACATCGCCACCACCTGACGTTCCGGTGCGGTAGCCTTCGCGCCCAGCGCCTGCGGCATGGCGTTTGCCATCGAGCCGTGGTTGAACGAGCCGAGCAGGCGGCGTCTGCCGTTCATCTTCAGATAGCGTGCTGCCCAGACGGTCGGCGTGCCGACGTCGCAGGTGAAGATGGCGTCATCGTCCGCGAAGCGGCTGATCTGCTGAGCCAGATACTGCGGGTGAATTGCCTTGTCGCTTGGCTTCGCGAGGTCGTCCAGATCCTTGCGCGCATCGCGGTAGTCGCTCAGCGCTTTGTCGAGGAATTTACGGTCGGTTTTCTCTTCCAGAAGCGGCAGCAGGGCGCTAAGCGTGGACTTAATATCGCCTATCAGCGCCATATCGACCTTACAGTGCGACCCGATGCTGCCCGGGTTGATGTCAATCTGGATGATTTTTGCATCCGTCGGGTAAAACGCGCGGTACGGGAACTGGGTGCCGAGCAGCACCAGCGTATCGGCGTTCATCATGGTGTGAAAGCCGCCGGAAAAGCCGATCAGCCCGGTCATGCCGACGTCGAACGGGTTGTCGTACTCGACGTGCTCTTTGCCGCGCAGGGCGTGAACAATCGGCGCTTTAAGCTTTTCAGCAAACGCCAGCAGCTCCTGGTGCGCACCCGCACAGCCGCTGCCGCACATCAGGGCGATGTTGCTGGAGTAGCGCAGCAGTTGCGCCAGCTTTTTCAGCTCCTCTTCGGCAGGGGTGACCACCGGCTGCGGCGCGTGATACCAGTGGCTGCTGGCACCCTCCGGCGCGGCCTTGAGCGCCACGTCGCCAGGCAACACCACCACCGAAACGCCGCGGTTCAGCACGGCTTTGCGCATTGCAATCGCCAGCACCTGCGGGATCTGCTCCGGGGATGAAACCAGCTCACAGTAGTGGCTGCATTCACGGAACAGCTCCTGCGGATGCGTCTCCTGAAAATAGCCGCTGCCGATTTCGCTCGACGGGATATGGGCGGCAATCGCCAGCACCGGAACATGGTTACGGTGGCAGTCGAACAGGCCGTTAATAAGATGCAGGTTACCCGGCCCGCACGATCCCGCACAGACCGCCAGTTCACCCGTAAGCTGCGCTTCTGCGCCTGCGGCAAAGGCGGCAACCTCCTCATGGCGGGTCGGCATCCATTCGATGGTTTTCATCTTATTGAGGCTGTCGCTGAGTCCGTTCAGGGAATCGCCGGTGACGCCCCAGATACGTTTTACGCCAGCCTGTTCAAGGGTTTTCGCTATGTAAGCAGCCACGGTTTGTTTCATGGGTGTCCTTCTCCTTTTTGTGATATCGCTTACAAGCTTAGAAGAAAGTCGGCGCATTGCCCGTTAAATCCCCCGTTGCGCACAGCGATTTGCGGGAGCGTGGTGGGTGTTGTTCATGGGGAACTACCACACCAGTGCGGGTGAAAACCCTTTTTTTTAGAGCATGTGTAAGTTGTTGATTTTTCATGGAGCGGTGGAGGTGCCTGGAAAAAGGGTGTGCAGAAGAATGTGAGGGGATAAGATTTATTTTACAATGAGATAGGTGTAGATTGTGTGAGTTCACTGCCGTACAGGCAGCTTAGAAACCGATCCTCACGCCGACAATCAGTTTGTCGGGGTTCACTGCCGTACAGGCAGCTTAGAAAATTGACGGTTCGTTAGTCGTCATGATTGACTGGTTCACTGCCGTACAGGCAGCTTAGAAATGATTGCGCAGTGGTTCCAAGATGGCGAGCTAGTTCACTGCCGTACAGGCAGCTTAGAAAGCAGGCGGCAGGCCATGATGTAAGCCCGCAGGGTTCACTGCCGTACAGGCAGCTTAGAAATAAAACGTGGTTCTGGCAGGACGTCTACAGCCGTTCACTGCCGTACAGGCAGCTTAGAAAATTCCCGGCACCGCGTCGCCAACCAAGTCAGCGTTCACTGCCGTACAGGCAGCTTAGAAAAGCGATACCGCTATCCCCAGAATCGCTATCACGTTCACTGCCGTACAGGCAGCTTAGAAATTTAACTTACAACTACATTAACGGGACGTGGAGTTCACTGCCGTACAGGCAGCTTAGAAAGTGCGAGTGACATGTCGCCATCGGCCTTCGAAGTTCACTGCCGTACAGGCAGCTTAGAAATAGCATAGTATGCCCCGACTCGAGCGCGTGCAGGTTCACTGCCGTACAGGCAGCTTAGAAAAGTTCGTGGCAATCACCTGGCTGCGCGTCGAAGTTCACTGCCGTACAGGCAGCTTAGAAAAAAGGCACTGTTAAGCCCAACGGGTAGACCAAGTTCACTGCCGTACAGGCAGCTTAGAAAGAGTGACCGAGCAACATCGCCACTGCGATTTCGTTCACTGCCGTACAGGCAGCTTAGAAACCGTAAAGCCGTGAAGTACAGCGATTTCGAAGAGTTCACTGCCGTACAGGCAGCTTAGAAAGTTAGCGGCTTCTGCTGTTCTCATTCTCTTTTGTTCACTGCCGTACAGGCAACTTAGAAAATATTGCGATCCCTTTGTGAAAAGAGGAAAAAGTTCACTGCCGTACAGGCAGCTTAGAAAATTACGCCCTCCGCTGATAACGAGTCGGCCAGGTTCACTGCCGTACAGGCAGCTTAGAAATGTATCGCGAACAGTTACAGCCTCGGCTGGGAGTTCACTGCCGTACAGGCAGCTTAGAAAGCACACGTCTAGTTTGTGGGGACTTATGCTGGGTTCACTGCCGTACAGGCAGCTTAGAAAAGTAGCGGCAATTTCTGCGCGCACTTTATTGAGTTCACTGCCGTACAGGCAGCTTAGAAAGAAGAGAGGATCTCAGAGTCATATTTTTGGCCGTTCACTGCCGTACAGGCAGCTTAGAAATATGTTGTGCGCATCCCTACAGTTTGCTTTTGGTTCACTGCCGTACAGGCAGCTTAGAAAATCGAACGGGAAAACACTGGCCCCTTTAATATGTTCACTGCCGTACAGGCAGCTTAGAAAGGAGCCGGACATCGACTTTTCGGCAGTCTACGGTTCACTGCCGTACAGGCAGCTTAGAAACTGAAGACGGAGATCACGCCGTTCGAGTTGGCGTTCACTGCCCCACAAGCAGCTTATAAATCCCCACCACACTCCCCGTAGGTCGGGTAAACGCAGTGCCACCCGACAAAAAAGCCCGGTGGCGCTAACGCTTACCGGGCCTGTGAGCGAACCTTTACGTTTTATGCGAGGACAAGATCGCCCTGCGGATGACAGGAGCAGGCCAGCACGTAACCGTCGGCGATTTCTGCGTCCGTCAGCGTCATGGTGCTGCTCACGGTATATTCGCCGGAAACCACCTTCGTCTTACAGCAGCCGCACACGCCAGCGCGACAGGCCGCGACTACCGGCACCTTGTTGCTTTCCAGCGCTTCCAGCAGCGTGGTGCCCACGCGGCCAAAGAAGGTTTGCGCAGGTTGCAGCTTAGTGATCTTGATCCCGCTGGTTGCCGCTTCGGCGACAGGCGTGAAGAACTGCTCTTTAAAGAAGCGGGTCACACCCAGCGCTTTAACCTCTTTTTCCACGATATCCATGTACGGCGCAGGGCCGCAGGTCATCACGGTGCGGGAGGCAATATCCGGCACGCTTTGCAGCAATTCCCGGCTTAAACGACCAGAGACAAAACCGTGGGTAGCGTTATTTTCCGCTACCAGCGTGACCGGGTAGTTACGCCACTCCTCGGCAAAAATCACATCGTCTGGCGAGCGGACGCTGAAGATCACCTGCACGTCGGCCTGCGGGCGGTTTTTCGCCAGCCAGCGGCGCATTGACATTACGGGCGTCACGCCGCAGCCGGCGGCCAGCAGCAGGAATTTATCATCGGCTTTGTCGTCACAGGTAAACTCGCCCTGCGCGTCTGAAAGCCAGATGTAATCCCCACGCTTCACGTCGCGGGTCAGCCATTCGGAACCTGCACCCTCATCAATGCGACGGATGGTAAGCGTAATGTACTCGCTCACGCCCGGCGTGGAGGAGAGGGTGTAGGCGCGCAGGGTGTCCGCAGAGTTGCGGACACTGACCAGCGCATACTGACCTGCACGATACGGATAGTAGTCATGGCACAGCAGTGACAGCGTCCACACATCCGGCGTCTCCTGATGGATGTGATGAACCTGCATCCGCCACGGACATTGTGAGGTTGGCATGGTCATGAATCTCTCCTTACGCGCTCAGCAGCTCTTTCATATCTTCTTCAACGGTGGTCACGGAACGCAGACCAAATTTCTCGTTCAGCACGGCCAGCAGGTCCGGCGTCAGGAAGCCAGGCGCGGTCGGGCCGGTCACGATGTTGGTCACGCCCAGTGAGAGCAGGGTCAGCAGGATGACAATCGCTTTTTGCTCGAACCAGGAGAGCACCAGTGACAGCGGCAGGTCGTTCACGCCGCAGCCCAGTTTCTCTGCGAGTGTAACGGCCAGAATGATGGCTGAGTAGGCGTCGTTACACTGACCGGCATCGACCAGACGCGGCAGGCCTTCGATGTTGCCGAAGTCCAGCTTGTTGAAACGGTATTTCCCGCACGCCAGCGTCAGGATCAGGCAATCATCCGGTACGCTGGTGGCGAAATCGGTGAAGTAGTTACGCTCGCCGCGCGCGCCGTCACAGCCGCCAATCAGGAAGATGTGGCGCAGTTTTTCACGGCTCACCAGGTCGATGAGGGAATCCGCCGCACCCAGCAGGGTTTCGCGGCCAAAGCCCACGGTGATCAGGTGTTCAATTTCGCTGTAAGGGAAGCCAGCCATCTGCTGCGCCTGGGCGATAACCGGGCCGAAATCGTCGCCTTCGAGGTGGCTCACGCCCGGCCAGCCGACGATGCTGCGGGTCCAGATGCGGTCATCATACGCGCCCACGGTAGGGTCGATGATGCAGTTAGAGGTCATCACGATTGGGCCAGGGAAGCGGGCAAATTCAACCTGCTGGTTCTGCCAGCCGCTGCCGTAGTTCCCGACCAGGTGTTTGAATTTACGCAGCTCCGGGTAGCCGTGTGCAGGCAGCATTTCGCCGTGGGTATAGACGTTAACGCCGGTGCCTTCGGTTTGCTTCAGCAGGTTGTAGAGATCTTTCAGGTCATGCCCGGAGATCAGGATACATTTGCCTTCGGTCGCTTTAACGTTGACCTGGGTTGGCGTTGGGTGGCCGTAGGTGCTGGTTTCACCGGCATCCAGAATGCTCATCACCTTGAAGTTCATCTGGCCGATTTCCATTGAGCACTCCAGCAGAGCGTTCATGTCGGAAGGCCAGGTGCCGAGCCATGCCATGATTTTGTGGTACTGGGCATAGATGTCGTTGTCGTACTGGCCGAGAACGTGCGCATGTTCCATATAGGCCGCGGCACCTTTCAGACCGTACAGGCACAGCAGACGCAGGCCAAGAATGTTCTCGCCAATCGCCGCTTTGTCTTTGTTCGGGGTAAATTCCGCCGCCTGACGCTGCAGGTCGCCCAGGTCGTCGCTCACCAGCTGCAGCTCGGCCATTGGGTTATCCACGCGCGCGCTTGCGTCGGCGTTCAGGCATTGGGCCTTCAGCGCTTCACGCAGGGCAATGGCTTCGCGGGCATAGCCGACGATGCGAGGAGAATCAAAGTTAACGTTGGTCAGCGTGGAGAAAAATGCGCGTGGCGCGAAGCTGTCGACGTAGTGGTCGATAATACCGTATTCGCGGGCTTTGAATGCCCATGCGGAAAGCCCTTGCAGGGAAGCGATCAGCAGATCCTGCAGGTCTGACGTCTCGGCGGTTTTACCGCACATCCCCTGCGCCCAGGAGCAGCCATTGCCTGCCGGAGTACGGATGGTTTGTTCACATTGCACACAAAACATAATCACACCTGTTAAAGTTATATTTGATATACATGTTTAAGGTTATGCCTGTGCCACAGCGGAGAAAAGGGGTTTCTTCTACAAAATAGAGGGATATTGATTTAGCGCAATTTTGGCGGCCTGAATCGGCCGCCTCGTGACGATCAGGCGGAGAAAAAGGCCATCAAAACAGGGACCAGCAGGCTTAAAATAAACCCGTGTACGATGGCGGCAGGGACCATCTCAAGGCCACCTGAACGCTGCAGGACCGGCAGGGTGAAGTCCATCGACGTGGCACCGCACAGGCCGAGCGCGGTGGAGCGGCTGCGGCGCACCAGACCGGGGATCAGCATGATGGCAATCAGCTCGCGCGCCAGATCGTTAAAGAACGCCGCGCTGCCAATGACCGGGCCGAACGATTCGGTCAGCAGAATGCCGGAAAGCGAATACCAGCCAAACCCCGAGGCCATCGCCAGCCCGGTTTTCAGCGGCAGGCCAAGAATAAAGGCGTTAATGACGCCCGCCACCAGGGAACTGACCACCACGATCACCGCCACCATCATACCGCGACGATTAAGGACAATCTGTTTTAAGGTCATGCCGTTATTGCGCAGCTGAATGCCAATCAGGAACAGCAGGAAAATCAGGGTATATTCGCTGGCCTCGGTGGCATGCTGTAAAAAAGACCATCCGGTCAGTCCCAGCAGAAAACCCAATACCACGACACCGCATAATTTTAACGATTCGAGCGCCATGGCAATACGGGACGGCAATTTTTCCTGATGGTGGGTATTTTTCCATGGAATAGATCGTTCCAGCCAGAAGAGGGCGGCAATATTACAGGCTAAAATAACCACTGCCGTCACAGCAGAATAATGCAGGATGGAAAGTAAATTGGTCGCCAGGTTATCCAGGAACGCCAGGCTGATCCCCATAAAGAAAAGAATAACGTAGACAATCCAGCTGAGAAAACGGTTGATGAGCCTTAAGGCTGATTCACGACGCAGCGGAATGAGGTAGCCCACAATCAGGGGCAGAAGAATGATGAGGAGTCCTGAAAACATGAACAGCCGGTCCTTATGGGGTATTTGTTAAGCGCCAAAGACACTACCCAATAACGGCTGCCCAGTAAAGCCACAAAAATAAACCGGGTGGGACCCGTAGGCCGGGTAAGACGAAGCCGCCACCCGGCACAATACCGCGCGTTGCAGTCTGATTCCCTCACCCCAGCCCTCTCCCACGGGGAGAGGGAGAAAACACGCATTCTCTGCCACAGGGAGAGGGAGAAAGAGAAAAACGTTAATCGCGTTTTTCCAGCAGGGTGCGGTAGAGCAGGCCGCCCAGAATACCGCCGACGATCGGCATCACCCAGAACAGCCACAGCTGCTCAAGCGCCCAGCCGCCCTGGAAAATGGCGACCGCGGTGCTGCGCGCCGGGTTAACGGATGTGTTAGTGACGGGAATGGAGATCAGGTGGATAAGCGTCAACGCCAGGCCAATGGCAATGGGGGCAAAACCTGCGGGCGCGTGTTTATCCGTTGCGCCGTGGATCACCAGCAGGAAGCCTGCGGTAAGGACAATCTCAATCACAATTGCAGACAGCATAGAGAAGCCGCCTGGCGAGTGCGCACCATAGCCGTTAGAGGCGAAACCGCTGGCTGCGGCGTCAAAGCCCGCTTTACCGCTGGCAACAACGTACAGCACTGCGGCGGCAATAATACCGCCCACAACCTGAGCAATAATATAACCAAGGATATCTTTCGCCGGGAAACGACCGCCTGCCCATAAACCTAAGGTTACCGCCGGGTTAAAATGACCGCCGGAAATAGGGCCGACGGCATAGGCCATGGTTAATACGGTCAAACCAAAAGCCAGCGCCACACCGACAAAACCAATGCCTAATTCCGGAAATGCGGCTGCAAGAACGGCGCTACCGCAGCCACCAAACACCAGCCAGAATGTACCAAAACATTCTGCCGCCAATTTTCTAAACATAACCACCTCAAATAATAAACTACCGCACACGTATTGCCGCGCGCGGGGGATATCGTCAAAAAAGGATGACGATTTAAAGAGCCGCTATTTTAAAAACCCATTCCATACCTTCGCCACTCAAATAAATTCGTTTAATTTGATTTAAGGCAAGGTGTTGTGAATCCTTGCTTCAGATTGACCTTACACAGGCAATGGGTATTTCTTGACAAGACTATTCATATCTTGCGGTGTTCCGAAAGCGTGCATCCCGCTATACTGCTGATAACTTGAAGGAAAAAGTGGCCATCTCGCGGGGGATTTATGCTTCTCGAACGTGTGGAAATTGTCGGGTTTCGCGGTATTAACCGTTTGTCGCTGCAGCTTGAGCAGAACAACGTCCTGATCGGTGAGAACGCCTGGGGTAAATCCAGCCTGCTGGACGCGCTGACGCTGCTGCTTTCGCCTGAAGAAAAGCTCTACCATTTTGTTCATGATGACTTCTGGTTCCCGCCGGGCGATGTGACAGGCCGCGAGAAACACCTGCATATTATTCTGACCTTCCGTGAGTCCGAGCCGGGGCGGCATCGCGTGCGCAGGTTCCGCCCCATGTCGCCCTGCTGGGTACCGTGCGCCGATGACTATCACCGCATTTTCTATCGTCTGGAAGGGGAGCTGGCCGGGACGGACAGCGTGTTAACCCTGCGCGAATTTCTGGATGAGAAAGGCAACCCCATTCCCCTGGAGAATATTGACGAACTTGCCCGCCATCTGAACCGGCTGATGCCCGTGCTCCGGTTGCGCGACGCGCGTTTTATGCGCCGTATCCGCAACGGCACGGTTCCGGATATGCCGGACGTTGAAGTCACCGCCCGCGAGCTGGATTTTCTGGCGCGCGAGCTGGTCTCCCGGCCACAGAATCTTACCGACGGGCAGATCCGCCAGGGGCTTTCGGCCATGGTACAGCTGCTGGAGCACTATTTCTCCGAGCAGGGGATGTCGCCTTCCCGCCACCGGCTGATGCGCCGCCGCTCCCACGATGAACAACGCAGCTGGCGCTACCTGGATATCATCAACCGGATGATCGACAGGCCCGGCGGGCGCACGCATCGGGTTATTCTGCTGGGGCTGTTCTCAACGCTGCTGCAGGCGAAAGGCACCGTCCGTCTGGACCGCGATGCGCGGCCGCTGCTGCTGGTGGAAGACCCCGAAACCCGTCTGCATCCGATCATGCTCTCTGTAGCGTGGCATCTGCTCAATTTGCTGCCTCTCCAGCGCATCACGACCACCAACTCCGGGGAGCTGCTCTCCCTTACGCCGGTCGAATACGTCTGTCGCCTGGTGCGCGAGTCATCCCGCGTCTCCGCTTACCGGCTGGGGCCGGGCGGCTTAAATGCCGAGGACGGGCGGCGCATTGCCTTTCATATCCGCTTTAATCGCGCCTCCTCGCTTTTTGCGCGCTGCTGGCTGCTGGTGGAAGGGGAAACGGAGACCTGGGTGATCAACGAGCTGGCGCGCCAGTGCGGTCATCATTTTGATGCCGAAGGGATCAAGGTGATTGAGTTTGCCCAGTCCGGGTTAAAACCGCTCATTAAATTTGCCCGCCGGATGGGCATTCAGTGGCATGTGCTGGTAGACGGTGACGAGGCGGGGAAAAAGTACGCCTCCACCGTGCGCAGCTTGCTGAACAATGACCGGGAAGAAGAGCGCGATCATCTGACCACGCTGCCCGCGATGGACATGGAACACTTTATGTATCGTCAGGGTTTCGATGATGTGTTTCACCGCGTGGCCATGGTGCCGGTGGATGTCCCGATGAATATGCGTCGGGTCATCGCCAAAGCCATTCACCGTTCGTCAAAACCGGATCTGGCGATTGAGGTGGCAACGGAAGCGGGAAGACGCGGCGTGGAGTCGGTGCCGACGCTGCTGCGCAAAATGTTCTCCCGCGTGCTGTGGCTGGCACGCGGGAGAGCGGATTAACTGCGGCTGGCCTGGGCCACCTGGGCGATCAGGCTGTCGAGCAGTTCATAGCGGCGGCGGTATTCTGAGCGTTTTTTGCTCGCTATCTCTTCCATTGGTTTGCGCGGCATGGTCAGCGGCAGGGCAAAATTGCCGTCGTCCTGCGGTTGGCCGCCAATCGAGCGCCAGAAGCTGTCGTAATCGGCCAGCAGTTTTCCCTCTTTTTTCTTGCGGTAGCGCCAGCTGCGATAGATATGGGTGGCGTTACTCACCGCGATAATCTGCTCTACCGGGAAGGCCGCGCCAAGCGTCATGGCCGCTTCCACCAGCAGGCGTTTCGGGAATAACCCGTGGCAGGCTTTGGTCGCACCCTGAATCAGCTCGTGCGGGACGTGCGCTTTGGCGCCCTGAAGCCCGCCAATAAAGAGGGTGGATTTTCCGTTAAACTCGCATAACGTGAAGGTCATCTCGGCCAGCACGGTATGTTGATGGTCGCAAAAGGCGAGAGTCGCTTCGCCTTCTTTATCCAGAAACGCGTCTGCGCACAGGCGAACGGTAAACTGCTGTTCATCTTTACCGGTTAAGGTCAGCAGCGTCACACCCTGATTTGACAGATAACCGTTGAGCAGCGCAGCAGGAAGATGACGACTCATGGCCTGATAGTGCCAGTTAATTGACGCCAGCGCGCGTGCGCGGTCCATATTGACGGTCAGCCACGGGCGATGCAGGCGGCACGGCAGGCCGGGCTGTACCCGAAGCATTTGCATAAGACGCGGTTGCTTTGCCAGGTCTGCCAGCAGCCGGGCGGTGCTGAAAGGCGTGGTCAGCGAACGTAACAGGAATTTACGCCGATAGGCCGGGTTTTGCCACGCCAGGCCCGGAGTGAGGGTACCGCGCGCCAGGCATTTGAAAAGCTGCCAGCCGGATTTGGGTTGTGGCAGGTGTGAATAAGGTGTATCGACGATGGAAGACATGATAGATCCTGCTTCTTAGGGAATAGCGCTATTTCAGCAGGGGATTTATCAACATCTCGTCAACAAATTCCGACGTTGTCAGGAAAGAGGGGGTTTCGTTGACGAGTGGTTTAGATAGAATCAGCAGTTATGATTGCCAGAACATTTATTTGGAATATTTATGAACCTCAAGGGAAAACGCGGAAAACTGTTTCTGCTGTTGGCGGTAGTGGTATTAGCGGGTGGATTCTGGCTATGGCAGGTGCTTAACGCGCCTGTACCTCAGTATCAAACGTTGATCGTTCGTCCAGGCGAGCTGCAACAAAACGTGCTGGCGACGGGCAAGCTCGATGCCCTGCGCAAAGTTGACGTCGGCGCGCAGGTTAGCGGCCAGCTGAAAACGCTGTCGGTCGAGATTGGCGATAAGGTCAAGAAAGGCCAGCTTCTGGGGGTAATTGACCCGGAGCAGGCAGAAAACCAGATCCGTGAAGTGGAAGCCACACTGATGGAGCTGCGCGCCCAGCGTAGCCAGGCGCTGGCCGAGCGCAATCTTGCGCAGGTCACGCTGACGCGCCAGCAGGCGCTGGCAAAAACGCAGGCGATCTCAAAGCAGGATCTGGACACGGCGGCCACCGAGCTGGCGGTAAAACAGGCGCAGATCGGCACCATCGACGCGCAGATCAAACGCAACCAGGCCTCGCTGGATACGGCGAAAACCAACCTCGACTACACCAAAATCGTCGCGCCAATGGCCGGCGAAGTGACCCAGATCACCACGCTCCAGGGGCAAACGGTGATTGCGGCGCAACAGGCACCGAACATTCTGACGCTGGCGGATATGAGCACGATGCTGGTCAAAGCACAGGTGTCCGAGGCGGATGTGATCCATCTTAAGCCGGGTCAAAAAGCCTGGTTCACGGTGCTGGGCGACCCGCAGACCCGCTATGAAGGGGTGTTGAAAGATATCCTGCCGACGCCTGAAAAGGTTAACGACGCTATCTTCTACTACGCCCGTTTCGAGGTGCCGAACCCGCAGGGCGTTCTGCGTCTGGACATGACCGCCCAGGTGCATATCCAGCTGACCGCCGTGAAAAACGTGCTGACCGTTCCGCTCTCTGCGTTGGGTGAAGCGGCAGGCGACCGCCGCTATAAGGTTAAAGTACTGCGCAACGGCGAGACCCGCGAGCGTGAGGTCACAATCGGCGCGCGTAACGATACCGACGTGGTGATCGAGAAAGGGCTGGAAGAGGGCGAAGAGGTGGTCATCAGCGAAAGTTTACCCGGAGCCGCTAAATGACGGCGCTGCTTGAGCTGAATGATATTCGTCGCAGCTATCCTTCCGGAGACGGGCCGGTGGAGGTGCTCAAGGGCATCTCCCTGCGCGTTGAAGCGGGCGAGATGGTGGCGATTGTGGGGGCCTCCGGCTCCGGCAAATCCACGCTGATGAACATCCTCGGGTGTCTGGATAAGCCGACCAGCGGCACCTATCGGGTAGCCGGGACGGACGTCTCGACGCTGGACAGCGACGCGCTGGCGAAGCTGCGTCGGGAACACTTCGGGTTTATCTTCCAGCGCTATCATCTGCTGTCGCACCTGAGTGCGGCGCAAAACGTGGAAGTGCCTGCCGTCTATGCGGGTGTGGAACGCAAAAAACGCCTGGAGCGTGCGAAGGCGCTGCTCACGCGGCTGGGGCTGGCGGAGCGTGTGGACTATCAGCCGTCGCAGCTATCCGGGGGCCAACAGCAGCGCGTGAGTATCGCACGCGCCCTGATGAACGGCGGGCAGGTGATCCTCGCGGATGAACCCACCGGGGCGCTCGACAGCCATTCCGGTGAAGAGGTGATGGCGATCCTCCACCAGCTGCGCGATCAGGGGCATACGGTGATTATCGTTACCCACGATCCGCAGGTGGCGGCGCAGGCGGAGCGGATTATTGAGATCCACGACGGCGAGCTGGTCAGCAATCCGCCGCCGCGTGCGTCCAGAGCGGCCGCGCCGAAAGAAGCGCTGCCTGTTTCAACGGGCTGGGGACAGTTCTCCAGCGGATTTCGCGAGGCGCTGACCATGGCCTGGCTGGCGATGGCGGCCAATAAGATGCGCACATTGCTGACCATGCTCGGTATCATCATCGGCATCGCCTCGGTGGTGTCGATTGTGGTGGTGGGAGATGCCGCCAAGCAGCTGGTGCTGGCGGATATCCGCGCGATTGGCACCAACACCATTGATGTCTATCCCGGCAAGGATTTTGGTGACGACGAGCCGCAGAATCAGCAGGCGCTGAAATATGACGACCTGGCGGCGCTCCAGAAGCAGCCGTGGGTTAACTCGGCGACGCCTGCAGTATCGCAGAACCTGCGTTTGCGCTACGGCAACATTGACGTCGCGGCCAGCGCAAACGGCGTGAGCGGGGACTATTTCAACGTCTACGGCATGACCTTCAGCGAGGGCGCAACCTTTAATGCCGAACAGCTGGCGGGCAGGGCGCAGGTGGTGGTGCTGGATGCCAACTCGCGCAAGCAGCTGTTCCCGGATAAGGCCAGCGTGGTGGGCGAAGTGATCCTCGTCGGAAATATGCCGGCCACGGTCATCGGCGTGGCAGAAGAAAAGCAGTCTATGTTTGGCAGCAGCAAGATCCTGCGCGTCTGGCTGCCCTACAGCACCATTTCCGGGCGCATTATGGGACAGTCGTGGCTTAACTCCATCACCGTTCGTGTGAACGAGGGCTACGACAGCGCGCTTGCTGAGCAGCAGATTGAGCGGCTGTTAACTTTGCGCCACGGGAAGAAAGATTTCTTCACCTGGAACATGGACGGGATCTTGAAAACGGCAGAAAAGACCACACGTACTCTACAGATGTTCCTGACGCTGGTGGCGGTGATCTCTTTAGTCGTCGGCGGTATTGGGGTGATGAATATCATGCTGGTGTCGGTCACGGAGCGTACGCGCGAGATTGGCATCCGTATGGCGGTGGGTGCCCGCGCCAGTGACGTGTTGCAGCAGTTTTTGATTGAGGCGGTGCTGGTGTGTCTGGTGGGCGGCGCGATGGGCATTGCGCTGTCGATGATGATTGCTTTCGCGCTCCAGCTCTTTTTACCCGGCTGGGAGATTGGTTTTTCGCCGCTGGCAATTCTCACCGCGTTTTTGTGCTCAACCTTTACCGGCATCCTGTTCGGCTGGCTACCGGCACGCAATGCGGCGCGGCTCGATCCGGTGGATGCCCTGGCGCGGGAATAACCCGAAAATAAAAATGCCAGCCGATCGGGCTGGCATTTTGTCTGCAGGGTGTACACAATGAAACTAAGCGCTATGCAACCGCTTCAGCTTCTACGGGCACGATAAGACTGGCGTGATTGCCTTTTGGCCCCTGGTGTACATCGAACCGAACGGATTGCCCGGCTTTGAGCGTCCTGTAACCATCCATCTGAATGGTGGAATAGTGAGCGAAGATATCTTCGCCGCCGCCTTCAGGGCAGATGAAGCCAAACCCTTTGGCGTTGTTGAACCACTTAACAGTACCCATTTCCATGCTTCGACATCCTTCGTAAATCTTATAAATTAAGATGGAATGAACCGGTGGTGGAGTGGGGGCTGTTCAAAACCTCGCCAACTCACGCTTGTACAATTTAGATAAACGAAAGAAGCCGTCAAGCGTTTGGCGCTGGAGTTGGGACAATAATCAACCAAAATTTGAGGCAGTTAACGCTATTGCAGCGGTTTGTGACAGACATCGCGGATGACAGTAATAGATGATTGTTATCTAACTTCTGAGGTAGATTCAACGTGGTTATGCAAAATGGGTAAGACCAACGATTGGCTGGATTTTGACCAGCTGGCGGAAGATAAAGTGCGCGACGCGCTAAAACCGCCATCTATGTATAAAGTTATGTTAATGAACGATGATTACACGCCGATGGAATTTGTTATTGACGTGCTACAAAAGTTCTTTTCTTATGATGTAGAACGTGCAACGCAACTGATGCTTACCGTTCATTATCGAGGCAAAGCCATCTGCGGCATCTTTACGGCAGAAGTGGCGGAAACCAAAGTGGCGATGGTGAACGATTATGCGAGGGAGAACGAGCATCCGTTGCTGTGTACGCTGGAAAAAGCCTGATAAGGCATAAAATTGGGGGAGGTGCCTATGCTCAATCAAGAACTGGAACTCAGTTTAAACATGGCTTTCGCCAGAGCGCGTGAGCACCGACATGAGTTTATGACCGTCGAGCATTTACTGCTCGCACTGCTTAGCAACCCATCTGCCCGCGAAGCGCTGGAAGCCTGCTCCGTGGATCTGGTGGCGCTACGTCAGGAACTCGAGGCCTTCATCGAACAAACCACACCGGTGCTGCCAGCCAGTGAAGAAGAGCGCGACACGCAGCCGACGCTCAGTTTCCAGCGCGTGTTGCAGCGTGCGGTATTCCACGTCCAGTCTTCCGGGCGTAGCGAAGTGACTGGCGCGAACGTATTGGTCGCCATCTTCAGCGAGCAGGAGTCCCAGGCGGCTTATCTGCTGCGCAAACATGAAGTCAGCCGACTCGACGTGGTGAACTTTATCTCTCACGGTACGCGAAAAGACGAGCCGAATCAGGCATCCGATCCCGGCAACCAGATTAACAACACCGATGAGCAAGCAGGCGGGGAGGATCGTATGGAAAACTTCACCACCAACCTTAACCAGCTTGCTCGCGTGGGCGGTATCGACCCGCTGATTGGCCGCGACAAAGAGCTGGAGCGCGCGATCCAGGTGCTGTGTCGCCGCCGTAAAAACAACCCGCTGCTGGTGGGGGAATCCGGTGTCGGTAAAACGGCGATTGCCGAAGGCCTGGCCTGGCGGATCGTGCAGGGCGACGTGCCGGAAGTGATTGCCGATTGCACCATCTATTCGCTGGACATCGGCTCGCTGCTGGCGGGCACCAAATACCGTGGCGATTTTGAAAAACGCTTTAAGGCGCTGCTGAAACAGCTGGAGCAGGACACCAACAGCATCCTGTTTATCGATGAAATCCACACCATCATCGGTGCAGGTGCCGCCTCCGGTGGCCAGGTGGATGCCGCTAACCTGATCAAACCGCTGCTTTCCAGCGGCAAGATCCGCGTGATGGGCTCCACTACGTACCAGGAGTTCAGCAACATTTTCGAGAAGGACCGCGCGCTGGCGCGTCGCTTCCAGAAAATCGACGTCACTGAGCCGTCGGTCGACGAAACGGTGCAGATCATCAACGGCCTGAAAACCAAGTACGAAGCGCACCACGACGTGCGTTATACCGCGAAAGCGGTGCGTGCGGCGGTGGAGCTGGCGGTGAAATACATCAACGATCGTCACCTGCCGGATAAGGCCATTGACGTGATTGATGAGGCAGGGGCGCGTGCGCGTCTGATGCCGGTCAGCAAGCGTAAGAAAACCGTTAACGTGGCCGATATTGAGTCCGTGGTGGCACGTATCGCGCGTATCCCTGAGAAGAGCGTTTCTCAGAGCGACCGCGACACGCTTCGCACCCTCGGCAATCGCCTGAAAATGCTGGTCTTTGGTCAGGATAAAGCCATTGAGGCCTTAACCGAAGCGATCAAGATGGCCCGCGCCGGGCTGGGGCATGACCATAAGCCTGTTGGTTCCTTCCTGTTCGCTGGCCCAACTGGCGTCGGAAAAACCGAGGTGACGGTGCAGCTCTCTAAAGCGCTGGGCATTGAACTGCTGCGCTTTGATATGTCCGAGTATATGGAGCGTCACACCGTCAGCCGTCTGATTGGTGCGCCTCCGGGCTACGTGGGCTTTGATCAGGGCGGCCTGCTCACCGACGCGGTGATCAAGCATCCGCACGCGGTACTGCTGCTCGATGAAATCGAGAAAGCGCACCCGGACGTGTTCAACATCCTGCTGCAGGTGATGGACAACGGGACGCTGACCGATAACAACGGGCGCAAGGCGGACTTCCGCAACGTGGTGCTGGTGATGACCACCAACGCCGGCGTACGTGAAACCGAGCGTAAATCCATCGGCCTGATCCACCAGGATAACAGCACCGATGCGATGGAGGAGATCAAGAAGATCTTCACGCCGGAGTTCCGTAACCGTCTGGACAACATTATCTGGTTCGATCACCTCTCTACCGAAGTGATCCATCAGGTGGTGGATAAGTTCATCGTCGAGCTGCAGGTTCAGCTGGATCAGAAAGGCGTGTCGCTGGAAGTCAGCCAGGAGGCCCGCAACTGGCTGGCCGAGAAAGGCTACGACCGTGCGATGGGCGCGCGTCCGATGGCGCGAGTGATTCAGGATAACCTGAAGAAACCGCTGGCGAACGAGCTGCTGTTTGGCTCGCTGGTGGACGGCGGCCAGGTCACCGTAGCGTTGGATCAGGCCAAGAATGAGCTGACCTACGACTTCCAGAGTGCGGCGAAGCACAAGCCGGAAGCGGCTCACTGATTTTAAACATCAGTCTTAAAAACCGGGTGAAAGCCCGGTTTTTTTATGGCTGGACAGAAGCCAGTAATATTGCGCGCATCTGCCTCCTTTTCTATAAAAGAAAAGGAACGAGGTGAGGGGGATATTTCTGGGGTGGGGATTATGGAGGTTTTTACACTTTTCACTTCCTGACGTAATGGAAAAACCCTTTTTTTAATCCCTTTCGTAAGGTATTGATTTATGGTTGGGTTATTTGAGCGCTGGAAAAAGGGGTTTAAGCAGGAATATTGCTTTTATTTTTCTTAAACAATAGGATAAGTGAGTTCTCTTCCAGTTCACTGCCGTGCAGGCAGCTTAGAAGGAGAGAGTCATTCTCGTCGTCAAACGTGTAGTGTTCACTGCCGTGCAGGCAGCTTAGAAGAGTAATTTTAGATTGCGCGTATCGATATTCAGGTTCACTGCCGTGCAGGCAGCTTAGAAGTGACACCGGAAGTAAAAGCCAGCCTGTTAGCCCGTTCACTGCCGTGCAGGCAGCTTAGAAGAATGATTGTCATCATGCAGCGTATCCACTACCGTTCACTGCCGTGCAGGCAGCTTAGAAGAATGGTTACAGCGATACCCATGATGGCAACAACGTTCACTGCCGTGCAGGCAGCTTAGAAACCCATCAGGTAACCAGAGGCAAGAAAGAAGAAGTTCACTGCCGTGCAGGCAGCTTAGAAATGCTGCTGAATGGTTCCGCGCTCGTTTTTGATGTTCACTGCCGTGCAGGCAGCTTAGAAATGAATTGAAAATGGCACACCTCATAAACAAATTGTTCACTGCCGTGCAGGCAGCTTAGAAACAGGACGAGCTGCAAGAACGCTATACAAAATCGTTCACTGCCGTGCAGGCAGCTTAGAAAGTTTGAGGGTGAATGGCTCATTCAGATACACGAGTTCACTGCCGTGCAGGCAGCTTAGAAATGTAAAGCGATGGCGCGCTCTGTTGCTTTGGAGTTCACTGCCGTGCAGGCAGCTTAGAAAGCGAACTGCTGGGTTAAATGAGGAAATAAAAAGTTCACTGCCGTGCAGGCAGCTTAGAAAGCGTAGTTAAAAGCCTATTGGCGGCAGCCAGCGTTCACTGCCGTACAGGCAGCTTAGAAACAGAACAATAGGACATCGGTTTGCGATTCTGCGTTCACTGCCGTACAGGCAGCTTCGAAATGGCGGTTTATCAGCGACGACAACGACCATTATGTTCACTGCCGTACAGGCAGCTTTTAAAGTAAACCAGCCGACAGTGCGCCGCACCGCTAGTTCACCGCCCTGCAAACAACCCATAAATCCCTACAAATTCCCAACAGTAATTCATCACCAAAAATAATATATTCAATCAAGAAATTAATCATTCCTCTCAATATCATTCATCAACTCATTACACCCATATAAAAACAAAAGTACGTATATTTATTTTGTATGGATAATTTATTTATATGAATGCCAATAATGATTAATAACAAAATTAGACCGTTGCGTGCGAAAATACCTGTCAACATCACGACTTATTTGAAATAGATCACATCCAGGACCTGCAAAATGCCGATACCATAAACGCCATTGATATTTCATTTGATGTATTTTATGTCGCAGCCAACTATTACCCCCTCAGATTTGAAAACGATTCTTCATTCTAAACGTGCAAATATCTATTACCTGGAAAAATGCCGCATTCAGGTGAACGGTGGGCGGGTAGAGTATGTCACGCAGGAAGGTAAAGAATCGTTTTACTGGAACATCCCCATTGCGAATACGACGGCGGTAATGCTGGGAATGGGGACGTCGGTCACCCAAATGGCCATGCGGGAATTTGCGCGGGCGGGGGTGATGGTGGGCTTTTGCGGTACAGACGGCACACCGCTTTATTCCGCTAACGAAGTGGATATTGATGTCTCCTGGTTATGCCCGCAAAGCGAATATCGGCCCACTGCGTATCTCCAGAACTGGGTCTCATTCTGGTTCAACGAAGAAAAACGGCTGCAGGCGGCAAAGCAGTTTCAAATGATCCGGCTTCAGCAAATAGAGAAACACTGGCTGAGCGCGAAAATGCAGCGCGAAGAGGCTTTCCAGCCTGACAAAACCCGGCTGCTGGCGTCTCTGGCGCGCGCCCGGGAGAGCATGTCGGACGCCGCCGATCATACTTCGTTGATGCTGAAAGAAGCGCTCCTCACCAAATCCCTCTATAAACAGGTCAGCCAGGCGGTCGGCTACGGCGATTTTAGTCGCGCAAAACGCGGTGGCGGTGTGGATATGGCTAACCGGTTTCTCGACCAGGGTAATTATCTGGCCTACGGACTGGCGGTGATGCACGGCAAAACCCGTCGGGGCGGGCTGGTCTTCGATCTTGCGGATCTGATTAAAGATGCGCTGGTGATGCCCCAGGCGTTTATCGCGGCGATGCAGGGAGAAGACAACATGCAGTTTCGCCAGCGCTGTATCAACGCCTTTCAGCAGGCCGACGCGCTGGACGTCATGATCACGACGCTTCAGGAAACGGCTTGCTCACTGGCGGGTGTGGCAGAATGAACGTCCTGATTATCTCCCGCTGTACCAAACGCGCCCGTGAAATCAGCTGCCAGATTATTGACCAGTTTGCCGAACGCACCGGCGACGCGGCCTGGCAAACCCCCATAACCCTTGATGGCCTCAATACCCTGCGAAAATTATTGCGCAAACACGCGCGACGTAATACCGCGGTGGCCTGTCACTGGATTAAAAAAAGCGGTGAGACGGAATTGCTCTGGATCGTGGGCAACCTGCGTCGCTTCAACGCTCAGGGACGCGTGCCGACAAACCGCACGACGTCCAACGTGTTGAAAAGCGGAGCTGAACATCACTGGCACTGCGCAGAAAGTATTGCGCTGCTGGCCGCCATCGCCGGCCTGTTTCACGATTTTGGTAAGGCGGGAAAATGCTTTCAGCAGACCCTGACGGGTAAAAGTGATTATCGCTGCCAGCCTTATCGCCATGAATGGATTTCAGCCCGGCTGTTTCAGGGGTTTGCCGCAGGGCAGACCGACGAGGCGTGGCTGGCATCGCTTGAGCACCTGAAGCCTGCCGACGAAACGCGAATGCTGAAAGCAATGCTCAAGGAGCCGCAGCTGACGGACGGCAGTCCGTTAAAGGGACTGCCTCCGCTGGCGAGGATCGTGACATGGCTGATCCTGTCTCATCACCGCCTGCCGCAATCCCTGCAATCCAGACCCAACCTTCAGTACTGTGACGGCTGGCTTGATCGGCAACTGAATGTCCACTGGAACGCCCTCAATCATCAGATCAATGAGAAACATAAGTGGCAAGCCAGCGATTTAAAAAGCGTCTGGACATTCCCCAACGGTACGCCGTTTAAAAGCGCCGTCTGGCGTGAAAAAGCCAGGCAGATCGGCAGGCGTGCCCGCCATGCAGCGTCGTTACGCCAGTATGGCACGCTGGACAATCTGTTTACCGCGCACCTTGCCCGTCTGTCATTGATGCTGGCCGATCACTTTTATTCTTCACAACCTCCCTGCGCCCAGTGGCAGGCGCAAGACCTTGATCTGTGGGCCAACAGCGATCGCGCCACCACTCAGCTAAAACAAAAGCTGGATGAACATAACACAGGCGTGGCGCATCACGCCCTGCTGCTGGGGCGATCGCTGCCCTGGCTGCGGCGTTCGCTGCCTGCGATTGCGCGGCACAACACCTTTCGCGAGCGGGCGAAGGGCGAGCGGTTTCAGTGGCAGAACAGAGCCTGGGATGTCGCGTCGGCGCTGCGCGAACGCAGTGCAGCGCAGGGATTTTTTGGCATCAATATGGCGTCTACGGGCTGCGGTAAGACCTTCGCCAATGCCCGCATCATGTATGCCCTGGCGGATGAGCACGAAGGCTGCCGCTTCAGCATCGCACTGGGCCTGCGTACCCTGACGCTGCAAACCGGGCAGGCGCTGCGCGAACGTCTGAGACTGGATGAGGACACGCTTGCCGTGGTCACCGGTTCGGCTGCCGTGCGTGAACTTTATGAACGACAGCTTAAAGAGCAGAAAAAGCAGGAAGAGCCGGACGACAATAGCGCCAGCGACGAAGGATTTTTCGCCAGCCATCAGTACGTTCACTATGAAGGCAGCGTGTGTCAGGGAATCACGCAACAATGGCTCTCTTCCGAGCCCGCGCTTAACCGGCTGGTGAGTGCCCCGGTGCTGGTCACCACCATCGATCATCTGATGCCTGCCACCGAAGGCATTCGCGGCGGCAGGCAGATCCCCGCGATGCTGCGCCTGATGACCAGCGATCTGGTGCTGGACGAGCCTGATGATTTTGATATTGACGACCTGCACGCGCTCTCCCGGCTGGTTAACTGGGCCGGGATGCTGGGTTCACGCGTGCTGCTCTCGTCTGCAACGCTGCCGCCCGCGCTGACGCAGGCCCTGTTTGAGGCCTATCGGGCGGGGCGGGAAGCGTATCAGCAGGCATGCGGTGAACCGAACAGGCCTGTGAATATTTGCTGCGCCTGGTTTGATGAATACGGCGCGCAGTCCCAGGATGTGGCTGATAGCGGGATGTTTCAGCAGGCGCACGCCCGGTTTGTCGCCGGGCGGTTGAAAAAGCTTCCTCAACAACCCGTTCTGCGCAGGGGGAAACTTGCCCGCGTCGAGCCTGAATCTCCCGATGTGCAGGCGGTGATTTCTGCGGTCGCGAAAACGTTGCATCAGTACATGCCTGAACTTCACCATGCTCACCACAGCGTGCATAACAGCGGCAAAAGGGTTTCATTCGGCCTGATACGGCTGGCCAATATTAACTCGCTGGTGGCCGTGGCGCAGGCGCTGATGACCATGCCAGCACCGGAAAATACCTCCATCCACTACTGCGTGTATCACGGGCGGCACCCGCTGGTGGTGCGCTCGCATATTGAAGCCCGGCTGGACAGTGCCTTTACGCGCCACGATCCCGACAGTATCTGGCAGCTCCCCGAGGTGAAACAGGCGCTGGAATCGCCCTGCCAGCACCATCTTTTTGTGGTGCTGGGGACCTCTGTTTTAGAAGTCGGGCGCGATTTCTGTGCAGACTGGGGGATTATCGAACCCAGTTCCATGCGCTCGCTGATCCAGTTCGCGGGCCGCATTCAGCGCCATCGTCAGTTAGTGCCAGAGACTGAAAATCTGGTGATTCTGAACCGCAACATTAATGCACTGCGCGGCGAGAGTATTGCGTACTGCAAGCCGGGTTTTGAAACGGAAAAACACGCGTTCAGCGATCATGATTTGCAGACGCTGCTGCCCGCGTCGGCGTATTGCGCCATTAATGCCATACCACGAATAACGGATGCCCTGGCGGATAACGCATTTGCCGCTCAGGAACACACCCGGCTGCGCGCCGCGCTGCTGGATGCCGCTGACAAGAATGAGGCCATCGCTGCCCACTGGTGGAGACTGCCGCTCACCTGGTGCGGCGAGCTGCAACGGCGCACGCCGTTTCGTCAATCGGCATCACAGGAAACGTTTTACCTGGGAATGCAAGAGGAAGACGACAAGCCCGCTTTTTGTCTGATACAGACCAACGGCGGCCTGAAAGATGCGGGGCGATTTGAACGCCAGGAGATTACGCTGGCCGCCGGCGTGGAGCCGTGGTTTGCAGTGGACTATCAGGAGATATTGCTGGCGCAGGCCGAGGCAAATCAGATGGCGCTGGAGGCGGTGTCAAAGCGATATGGGGAGATAACGGTGAGAACGGGAGAGGAGGATGCAATAGAACAATGGCGATACCACCCGATTCTGGGTGTTTTCAGAGATTATTACTAAATTGTCAGGAGCAGGTATGTCTGTAGAAGCACTGACCGCTTTTATTGCTGAATACATTGCCGCACGACGGCAAACGAAGCTGGAAGCGTTTGATAAAGAAGCAGCAAAGCGTGACGAAGCGGATCGCGCAGCTCTGGCAAGTGAACGCAGGGAGCTTGAGCTTCGCTATGATCCGCAGACGTGGCTCACCGATGCTGCACGACGAGCCGGGCAGATTAGCCTGGTCACCCATGCGGCGAAGTTCACGCACGGGGATTCAAAAAGCAGCAGCCTGTACAGTGAAACGACGCAGAAGGAAGGCTATCTCAGCAGCGCCGCGTTAGACGACGTCGAGCCGGATGCCGTCGGGAACGCCGCTGCGCTGGACGTCGCAAAGCTGCTGCAAACCCGCGTTGAAGGAGATTCGCTCCTTGCCTGCCTGAAACGAGGTGACTATAGCCCGCTTGCTGCCTTCACGGAGGATGCGGCTCAACTCGAGGAATGGATTATCGGTTTTTCCCGTGCGCTCACGCCCGGTGAGCCCACTTCGCACAAGCTGGCAAAGCAGAACTATTTCCCGGTGGGTGACGATTACCATCTCCTCAGTCCTCTCTTTGCCACCTCGCTGGTGCATGCTTACCACCAGAAAATGATCGCGTTTCGTTTCGGTGACGATGTAAACGCCATCCGCAAAGCGCGACGCGAGAAAACCTGGCATTCGCAGCCTCTTGTGCTCTTTCCTGAAAGCGCTGAAATGCATTTTGGCGGTACCAAGCCACAGAATATCTCCTATCTGAACAGCGTGCGCGGCGGGCGGGTCTGGCTGCTTTCGGCGCAGCCTCCGCAGTGGAAGCGTGCGGATAAACCCCCGGTAACTTTGCGCTCGGTATTTACCGAGGGTGGCCAGTTTGACCGCAGAGCAAATGTGACGGTGCAGCGGCTGGTAACACTACTTACGCGATCAACGGATTACAACAATCGACGCATCCGTGAAGCACGCGATAATTACATCGACGATCTTATCGATCTTCTGTTTCTTGTGGTGTCAGAACTTCAGCGTGAAGAATGGCAAAACTGGACGCTCAAATGCCCGACGCTGAAAACACACCAGCAGCTCTGGCTCGATCCGTGGCGAACCAAAACCGACGAGGCATTTCGTAAAGAGCGGGATAAAGACGACTGGCTGGAAGAAGTCGCCGCAGATTTTTCTATATGGCTGAACACTCGCTTGCGTAAAAATTTACCCGACGTTGGTGCAGTGGAAAAACGGGAATGGGCGACGCGCGAAAAGCTTCGTACCAATCTGCGTGAAACGGAAAAAATGCTCCGGGAGGCGCTGAAATGAGCACGCTGATCCTTTTACGCCACGTGCGCGTTGAAAACGCCAACGCCATTGCAGGCATCACTTACGGTTTTCCGGCCATCACCCACTTTTTAGGTTTCACCCACGCGCTGTCGCGCATCCTGACGCAAACGCACGGGTTGACGCTGGAAGGCTGTGCCGTTGTCAGCCACGGACATCAGATCCACGCGCACACGTCTGGCCGCGACTATCAGTTTGCCCTGACGCGCAACCCGCTGACCCGCGAAGGTAAAACCGCCTCCTTCAACGAAGAGGGCCGGATGCATATGACCGTCTCCCTGCTGCTGGAGTGTCACGGTGAAATCCTTAACGGCGATTACGGGCAGCAGGCGCTGGCAGAGTTTCTGAAAGCGCGTTGCCCGACGCTGCGCCTGGCGGGCGGCATTATCGTCAGCATTAAAGATATTGCGGTTATGGATAAGCCGACGACGGATGAACAGCTGGCTTACCTGAAGTGGCAGCTGACGCCGGGCTTTGTCCTGCGCGATCGCAGCGCCTGGCTTGGCGAGCATCATCAGAACCTGCTCCAGGATAACCCGCAGGCCACCATGCTGGACGCCTGGCTCGATTTTGCCGCCCTGAAATTCCAGGCTGAAACGCTGGAAGAAGACGATATCCAGGAAGGTGAACCAGCCGCCTGGCAGCGCGTTCCCAAACCCTACCCGGGGTATCTGGTTCCGCTGATGACGGGTTACCAGCGCATTTCTGAACTCTACGCGCCGGGGGTGGTGACCCATGCCCGGGACGACCAGACGCCGTTTGCCTTTACCGAAGCGGTGTATGGCGTGGGCGAATGGTGTGGACTGCACCGCATTACGTCGCTGGAGGATATTTTCTGGCGCTACCACACCACGGAAACCGGCTACTACTGCCAGGGTGCCAACGCGCCGCAGGCAGCAAAACAACATTCATAAAAAGGACTATCACATGGCAAAGGCTCCAACTGCCGTTAAAACGGCTTCTGTACTGGCATTCGAACGCAAGCTGGCAACGTCAGACGCGGTAATGTATGCGGGGAACTGGCAAGGAACTGACTGGCAGCCGATCCGGCTTCAGGAAAAGGCGGTGCGCGGAACGATTTCCAATCGTCTGAAAAATGCGCTCCTTAACGACACAACGAAACTGGATGCGGAAATCCAGAAAGCCAACCTGCAGCGCGTGGATGTGGCGGCGCTGCCGGCAGAGGCCGATACCCTCCAGGTGAGATTCACCCTGCGCGTGCTGGGCAACCTTTCTGTGCCGTCGGTTTGTAACGATCGCGCCTATCAGGATGCCCTGCAGCAGGTTATTGAAGGTTACATTGCCGAGCATGGGTTTAGCGTGCTGGCCCACCGCTATGCCACCAACCTGGCGAACGGTCGCTTCCTGTGGCGCAACCGCATAGGTGCAGAAAAAATCGAGATTACGGTGAAGAAGGGGAGTGAGACCTGGACGTTCAACGCCCATGACTATCCGCTGCGGGATTTCTCCACCCAGGATGAGAAGCTAGAAACGCTTTCCCGGGAAATTGAGAAAGGAATGCGCGGTGAAAGCTATGTCCTGCTCGAGGTCAGCGCTAACGTTCTGCTGGGGAACGGGCAGGAAGTGTTTCCATCGCAGGAGCTGGTGCTCGACAGCAACAGTGATAAGAGCCGCCTGCTTTATCAGGTCGATAACGTTGCGGGTATGCACTCGCAGAAGATCGGCAATGCGGTCCGAACCATTGATACCTGGCATCCACGCGTTGACGAACTCGGCGCGATTGCCGTGGAGCCATACGGTTCAGTCACCAGTCGCGGTATTGCATGCCGCCAGCCGAAAGAGAAAACGGACTTTTATACGCTGCTGGATAACTGGGTGACGAAAGGGCACAAGCCAGAGGTAGATCAACAGCATTACGTGATGGCGATTTTGATCCGCGGCGGCGTGTTTGGCGAGAAGAGCGAATAAGGAGTCATGATGGATCACTACCTTGAGATCCACGTACGGCCCGATCCCGAGTTTCATGAAGAGATGCTGATGGCGGCACTCTTTGCCAAACTTCACCGGGCGTTAGGCGCGCGGGGAAAGGGCGATATCGGCGTGAGCTTTCCGTTGCATAACCTTAAGCCAGGCACCTGCCTTCGTCTGCACGGCAGTGCGCCCGCGCTGCAGGCGCTGGAGTCGACAGCGTGGCGAAAAGGGCTGACGGACTATTGCCATTGTTCGGACGTGCGCCCGATTCCGGCGGGAGTGAGCTGGCGCTGCGTGAGCCGCGTGCAGGTGAAAAGCAGCCCGGAGCGGTTACTGCGTCGTTCGGTCAAAAAAGGCTGGCTGACGGAGGAAGAGGCCCGGCTGCGGCTGCCGGGCATGAGCGAACAGCAGACCGATTTACCGTGGCTCACTTTGCGCAGCCTGTCCACGGGGCAGACGTTCCGTCTGTTTATACGCCATGGTGAGATCGGCAATACGCCCGTTCCGGGGACGTTTTCCACCTACGGATTAAGTGGCACAGCAACCATCCCGTGGTTTTAAGCTGCCAGATATCCGATAAAACCCTGTAAAAAAATAAGGCCGGGAAAACCCGGCCTTATTTCATATTCATCTGCCATTACAGGCGAAAACGATTAGCGACTACGGAAGACAATGCGGCCTTTGCTCAGGTCGTACGGGGTCAGTTCAACAGTCACTTTGTCGCCCGTTAAAATGCGGATGTAGTTTTTGCGCATTTTACCGGAGATGTGCGCAGTTACCACGTGACCGTTTTCCAGCTCTACGCGAAACATGGTATTAGGCAACGTATCAAGTACGGTACCCTGCATTTCAATATTGTCTTCTTTGGCCATCTAATCCTCTGGGGTATCACTACCAAGTTTTGAACCGGCAAGATAATGCCGAAATTCATCAATTAAGTAAAGAATTGCGCGTTTAAAACGCAGCAAAACAGTCTCAGCGTATTGCCCAGGCGTCACGGTACAACCGAACAGGAAGCGCATTCGTAAAGGGGAGACAACAGGATAAACGTCAGGACGTTATCTGAAGCGGGGGTCCCAAACGGCGGCGGGGCAACAGGCAGAACCTATTCTGCGGCGTAATTATAACACCCTCATAAAAAATGTGCGGAAAACATTTAGGCTCCGGGCATAAAGAGTGTTCGGGGTAGCCAAAAATCGCGCGGGAGCGTCTCCTGGCGGCAGGTATCCAGGTGTTCAATGTAATGGCGACGGGGGATTTCAACCGCGCCCAGCGAGGCGGTATGGTCATTAAGTACCTGACAATCCATTAGCTTTCCGCCGCGCCCGGCAAATTCCTCGCAAAAAACCAGCAGTGCCGTTTTGGATGCGTTTACGGCGCGGGAGAACATCGATTCACCGCAGAACAGCGTGCCCTGAGCAACGCCGTACATGCCGCCAATCAGTTCGCCGCCCTCATTCCAGACCTCGATTGAATGCGCATAGCCAAGCTCATGCAGTTGATGGTAAGCGGTAATAATGTCGCGCGTGATCCACGTGCCTTCATGACGATCTTCGGCGCAACCTTCTATGACCTGGCCAAAGGCGTGGTTCAGGGTGACGCGCCAGGTTGACCTGGCGTGAAAACGTTTCATGCTGCGGCTCAGGTGAAACTGCGCGGGCCACAGCACGGCACGGGGATCGGGCGACCACCATAAAATGGGATCGCCGGGGGAAAACCACGGGAAAATGCCGCGCTGGTACGCCATCAACAGCCGCGCCGGGCTGAGATCGCCACCCAGGGCCAGCAGCCCGTTAGGCTCACGTAGCGCGCCCTCCGGGGAGGGGAACGCAATATTATGACGAGAAAGCTGGACCAGGCGCATGACAGCAAAACTCCAGTACGCGAGTAGTATCGGTACAATATTAGTCTACAGACGTTGTTTAAACTGGTAGTAGCGACCCTGTTTCGCCAACAATTCTGCGTGACTACCTTGCTCAATAATGTGTCCGTTGTCCATCACAATTATCCGATCAAAGCTCGCCAGGCCGCGCAGACGGTGGGTGACCATCAGCACGGTTTTGCCTTCCATGACGTTTGCCAGTAAATCAAGAATTTGGCTCTCGGTGGTGGCATCCAGCCCCTCGGTGGGTTCATCGAGCAGCATCAGCGGCGCATCGTGCAGCAGCGCGCGTGCAATCGCCAGACGGCGCAACTCGCCGCCGGAGAGCTGACGTCCGCCTTCTCCGAGCCAGCTGTTTAACCCCTCGTCTTCGAGCAGTTTATGCAGCCCGACCTGCTCCAGCATCGCACGCAACGCGTCGTCAGATGCCTGAGGGGCCGCCAGAAGCAGGTTATCGCGAAGCGTAGCGCTAAACAGATGTACGCGCTGTGGCACGACGCTGACGGTCCGACGTAAGCTCTGCTCGCTAAAGTCGGCCAGCGGCGTGGCGTTAAGCTGAATGTGACCCTGTTGCGGATCCCAGGCGCGCGTTAACAGCTGTAAAAGGGTCGATTTGCCGCAGCCGGTACGCCCAAGAATGGCAATACGCTGGCCCGCCTTCACCGAAAGGTTAATGCCTTCCAGCGCATTCTGCGCCTGGTTGTCGTAGGCGAAGGTGACATCGCTGAGCGTCAGGGAAACCTGGTCGGGCACGGCAGTTTGCGCTGCGGTGAACGTAACCTGCGGATCCTGCTCAGCGATCTCCGTAATGCGCAGGGCAGAGGCGATAACCTGGCCGAGATGCTGAAACGCCCCCGTAACCGGGGCAAGCGCTTCAAAAGCCGCCAGCGCACAGAACACAAAGAGGGCAATCAGCGCGCCGGGCTGGGTGTTACCGCCCACGCCGCCCGAGGCCATCCACAGCATAGCGATGACCGCCACGCCGCCGATTAACATCATCACAGCCTGTGAGAAGGCGGTCAGCTCTGACTGGCGGCGCTGGGCTTCGTGCCAGTTCAGCTCGGTGCTTTCCATGCGCGCGCGGTAGCGTTTGCTGGCACCAAAGATGGTGAGTTCGGCCTGACCCTGCAGCCAGGCGGTCAGCTCCTGACGGTACTCTCCACGCAGGCGCGTCAGGTTTTCGCCAGTGGACTTACCGGCACGATAAAACAGCGGCGGCAGGACAATCAGCGTCAGCAGCATGATCCCGCCGAGCGTCAGGGCAATCGGAACATCGAGAACGCACAGCCCCAGTGTGACCACCACAATCACCACAAACGCGCCGACGATCGGGGAAATCACCCGCAGGTACAGATGGTCCAGCGTATCGACATCCGCCACCACGCGGTTAAGCAGTTCGCCCTGACGAAAACGGGCCAGCCCGGCAGGGGAGAGGGGCAGCAGTTTGCTGAAGGTGTAGATACGCAGGTGCTGAAGCACGCGGAACGTCGCATCGTGGCTGACCAGACGCTCAAAGTAACGCCCGGCAGTACGGGTAATGGCGGTGCCACGGACGCCCGCCGCCGGAAGCATGTAGTTAAAACTGTATAAGCCAGCGAAACCCGCGACGGCGGAGGCAGACAAGAACCAGCCGGACAGTGTGAGCAAACCAATGCTGGCAAGCAGGGTCACGATGGCGAGGATTATCCCCAGCGTCAGCATCCATTTGTGGCGTTTATACAGTGCGAGGTAAGGTAACAGGGCGCGCATCAGATATCCTCCTGACGGTTCGCCAGCAGAGTGGCAAACGCCCCCTGCGAAGCAACAAGAGAGGCGTAATCGCCTTGTTCCACGAGCTGACCGTTTTCCATAACCCAGATCTGATCCCACTCGGCAATCCCTTCCAGCTGGTGCGTAACCATCAGGGTGGTTTGCTGCACGGACGCGGCATTCAGGGCCGCCATCACGCGCTGTTCACTGTGTGCATCCAGGCTGGCGGCAGGTTCATCCAGCAGCATTAGCTGGCAGGGATTCAGTAACGCACGGGCAACCGCAATGCGCTGCGCCTGACCAACGGATAGCCCGGCGGACTGATCGCCGACCACCGTGTCTACGCCCTGCGGGAGCAGCGGCAGAAACTCGCTGACCCAGGCGCGATCCAGCACCGACTGCAGCTCATCTTCACGGGCATCCGGGCGAGCCAGAAGCACATTTTCGCGAAGCGTAGAGGCAGGCAGTTGCGGATTTTGACCGACCCAGCTCAGCTGTTTGCGCCAGGCGTCGGGGTCCAGATCGCGCAGCTCGGTTTTGTTGATTTGCAGCGAGCCGGTATAGGCCATAAACCCGGCGAGGGCGTTCAGCAGGGAGCTTTTCCCGGAACCACTGATCCCGACCAGAACCACACGTTGCCCGGCCTGGAGAGTAAAGTCCAGCGGGCCTGCCAGAACGTTGCCCTCGGGGGACAGGACGCAAAACTGACGCGCTTCGATGGTCACCGGCTCTTTGGCATTCAGCGTGATTTCACCGCGCTCCGGATGCGCCAGCGGCGTCTCCATGAAGGTTTTCAGGCTATCGGCTGCGCCTACCGCCTGCGCTTTTGCATGATAAAAGGTGCCGAGATCGCGAAGCGGCTGGAAAAATTCCGGTGCCAGTATCAGGGCGAGGAAACCGGCGGAAAGGGTGACCGCCGTGCCGTAATGGCCGAAATCCAGGGCACCGAGATAGGAGAAGCCAAAGTAAACCGCCACCAGGGCAATCGACAGGGAGGTAAAGAACTCAAGCACGCCAGACGAAAGAAACGCCAGACGGAGCACTTCCATGGTGCGCTGGCGAAAATCCTGCGAGGCCAGACGGATGTTCTCGGTTTCTGCTTCACCCCGGCCAAAGACGCGCAACGTTTCCATGCCGCGCAGGCGGTCAAGGAAATGGCCGCTTAAACGGCCCAGTGCGAGGAAGTTACGGCGGTTGGCATCCGCAGCGCCCATTCCGACCATCGCCATGAACAGCGGGATCAGCGGGGCGGTGCCCAGCAGAATCAATGCCGCGACCCAGTTAATCGGGAATATCGTGATAACGATAAGCAAGGGTACGAAAACAGCCAGCGCCAGCTGGGGAAGGTAGCGGGCATAGTAGTCGTGCATATCGTCGATCTGCTCCAGGATCAGCGTCGCCCAGCTTCCGGCAGGCTTACCCTGGATCCACGCTGGGCCAGCTTCCTGAAGGCGATCCAGCACCTGACGGCGTATCGCATAGCGAATTTGTTGCCCGGCGTGGAAGCCGACGCGCTCGCGCAGCCAGACCACCCATGCACGCAGGACAAAAACCAGCACCAGAACGACAAACGGCATTAGCAGCGCTTCGCGCGGGATGTTCTCCATGATCATATGGTTGAGAATGCGGGCCAGCAGCCATGCCTGGGCAACAATCAACAGACCGCTGATTAGCCCCAGAACGCGGGAAAACATAAGCCAGCGGCGGGAAAGAACGCTTTGCTGTTTTAGCCAGCGGGTTAATTCTTGTTGACGGTTTTTTTCCATTGCGTACTTTGCAGGTGACGTTATAAGAAATTAGACACCAGCATGTTACACGCGGGGCAAAATAAAGGCGACCAGTGGCCGCCTTTATTTACGTTTGTTACTGACTTGTAAAGATTATTTGGCCTGCTCAGCCAGTCCGTCCAGATAGCGTTCGGCGTCCAGCGCGGCCATGCAGCCGGTGCCCGCAGAGGTGATCGCCTGGCGGTAAATATGGTCCATCACGTCGCCTGCAGCGAACACGCCCGGGATGCTGGTCTGGGTCGCGTTGCCGTGAATACCAGACTGAACCTTGATGTAGCCGTTTTCCAGCGCCAGTTGACCTTCGAAGATGCCGGTGTTTGGGCTGTGACCGATTGCCACAAACAGACCCGCCACGTCCAGGGATTCGATGTTATCCGCGTTCTGGGTATCGCGCAGACGCAGGCCGGATACGCCCATCTGATCGCCAGTGACCTCTTCCAGCGTGCGGTTGGTGTGCAGCACGATGTTGCCGCTCGCCACTTTATCCATCAGACGTTTGATCAGGATCTTCTCCGCGCGGAAGGTTTCACGACGGTGGATCAGGTGAACCTCTGAGGCGATGTTCGCCAGATACAGCGCTTCTTCTACCGCCGTGTTGCCACCGCCAATGACCGCCACTTTTTGATTACGATAGAAGAAACCATCGCAGGTTGCGCAGGCAGACACGCCGCGGCCTTTAAACGCTTCTTCAGACGGCAGGCCGAGGTAGCGAGCAGATGCGCCGGTCGCGATGATTAGCGCGTCGCAGGTGTATTCGCCGCTGTCGCCCGTCAGGCGGAACGGACGGTTCTGCAGATCGACTTTGTTGATATGGTCGAAGAGAATTTCAGTTTCGAACTTGGTCGCATGCTCGTGCATACGCTCCATCAGCAGCGGCCCGGTCAGGTCGTTCGGGTCGCCTGGCCAGTTTTCGACTTCGGTCGTGGTGGTCAACTGACCGCCTTTTTCCATGCCGGTGATTAATACCGGCTGCAGGTTAGCGCGTGCAGCGTAGACCGCCGCGGTATATCCCGCAGGTCCAGAGCCAAGGATTAGCAGCTTACTGTGTTTAGCCGTGCCCATGAGATCCCCATTGTTGTTGGCAGACGTTTGGCTGGATTGTAGGGAATTTGTTGCCGTAAAAAAAGAGCACAGCAGTTTTGATACCGATATGTGCAATAGCCACGAGCGATGGAAGTGGCGCTATAACATAACGCTTCATCTGTGAATCCGCTCGTTTATAAGACAATAAAATGAGGATTAATACCCTGCCGTAATGAATATCCGGCATGTTGTACTAAAAATCGATGTTTTGCTTTGACAATCCCCTGCGCTTTTGCGAAAACATTCAAGGAAGAAAAAAAACCGCGTTAACTGCATGTCGCATAGACATGCACGTAAATGCCATTTTTACCGGGTCAGTGAAATCTACGCATGGCGTGGACAGACGCCATACGTGATGTCGGTGACGGCCTTCGGGCAACGGTTTTCTTACCATCAGAACCCGAATCTGCGTCGCGTCTAATACATAACCAGGCGATGTGATAAACAACGGGTACAGGCTCTGAACAGTGATGTGCACAGGGTCCAGGCAGGAGTAGGGAAGGAATACAGAGAGACAATAATAATGGTAGATAGCAAGAAGCGCCCTGGCAAAGATCTCGACCGTATCGATCGTAACATTCTTAATGAATTGCAAAAGGATGGGCGTATTTCCAACGTCGAGCTTTCAAAACGTGTGGGACTTTCCCCGACGCCGTGCCTCGAGCGTGTGCGCCGACTGGAAAGACAGGGTTTTATTCAGGGCTATACGGCTCTGCTGAACCCGCATTATCTGGATGCCTCACTTCTGGTATTTGTTGAGATTACTCTGAATCGTGGCGCACCGGATGTGTTTGAGCAATTTAACTCCGCTGTACAAAAACTTGAAGAGATTCAAGAGTGTCACCTGGTTTCCGGTGATTTCGACTACCTGTTGAAAACCCGTGTGCCTGATATGTCCGCCTACCGTAAGCTGCTGGGTGAAACCCTGCTGCGTCTGCCAGGCGTGAACGACACCCGTACCTACGTGGTGATGGAAGAGGTCAAACAGAGTAATCGTCTGGTTATTAAGACCCGCTAACACGGAACAGGTGCATTATCAGCGTAGTTTGATTACACTCCTGTTAATCCATACAGCAACAGTGCCGGGGATACCCGGCGCTGTTGTCCGTTTTAGCAAACAGGCAGGATATGCCTGATACCTGGAGAGCCTTTCTTGAGCCAGGAATACACTGAAGACAAAGAAGTCACACTATCGAAGCTAAGCAGCGGACGTCGTCTCCTTGAGGCGTTACTGATTGTTATTGCCCTTTTTGCCGTCTGGCTGATGGCAGCGTTACTGAGTTTCAATCCTTCCGATCCCAGCTGGTCGCAAACCGCCTGGCATGAGCCTATCCATAATTTAGGCGGCGTTCCCGGTGCCTGGCTTGCTGACACGCTCTTTTTCATTTTCGGTGTGATGGCGTACACCATTCCCGTCATTATTATTGGCGGATGCTGGTTTGCCTGGCGTCACCGTCAGAACGACGACTACATCGACTATTTTGCGGTTTCACTGCGCCTGATAGGGGCGCTGGCGCTGATCCTGACCTCCTGTGGTCTGGCGGCCATTAACGCCGATGATATCTGGTACTTTGCTTCCGGCGGGGTGATTGGCAGCCTGTTAAGCTCCGCCTTGCAACCGATGCTTCACAGCAGCGGCGGCACGCTGGCATTGCTTTGTATCTGGGCCGCCGGTTTGACGCTGTTCACCGGCTGGTCGTGGGTGAGCATCGCCGAGAAGATTGGCAGCTTTATCCTGACGGTTCTCACTTTTGCCAGCAACCGCACCCGCCGCGATGATACGTGGGTCGATGAAGACGAATATGAAGATGACTATGAGGATGACGATGCACCCGTTGAACGTCGTGAATCCCGTCGTGCACGCATTCTGCGCGGTGCGCTGGCGCGTCGTCAGCGCGTAGCGGAAAAATTTGCCAACCCGCTTGGCCGTAAAACGGATGCGGCGCTTTTCTCTGGCAAACGTATGGATGAAGAGGATCGGGTTGAGTACCGCGCCGGGGGCAGCGCCGTTGATCCGGATGACGTTCTTTTCTCAGGGCATCGCGCAACGCCAGACGATTATGACGAGTACGATCCGCTTATGAGCGGTCACTCTGTCACGGAGCCGGTTGCCGCTGCTGCCGCGGCGACAACCGCTGCGCAGGCTTATGCTGCACCGGCTGATGCAGTCATGCCGTCCGCGGCTGTACCCGCGCCGGATTCTGTGATTCAGCAGCCGCAGGTTGCCTGGCAAACCGCGCCGGGTGTCCACACGCCAGAACCGACTATTGCGCCGGAGCCGGAAAGCTATGTGCCCGTGCAGCAGGAGCCGTGGCAGCAGCCTTATCAGCCAGAGCCTGCTTACGCTCCGCAAGAGTATCCGCACTACGAGCAGCCGGTGGCCCAGCCGTATCATGAACCTGCGCCTGAGCCGGTTGAACCTGCCCAGCCGTATGCTGCGCCTGAGCCGGTTGAACCCGTGCAGCTGTATGTCGCTCCTGCGCCAGAACCGGAACCAGTGGAAGAGGCGAAACCGTCTCGTCCGCCAATGTATTACTTTGAAGAGGTTGAAGAGCGCCGCGCCCGCGAACGCGAGCAGCTGGCGGCCTGGTATCAACCTGTGCCGGAACCGGCGCAGCCAACGTCATCACCTGCACCGTCTGTTTCCGTACCACCGGTCGACCCAACGCCAGCCGTTGCGCCAGTGGCTGAAAGCGTTAAACAGGCGACGGCTGCCGCCGCCGCAGCGGCACCGGTATTTGGCCTGGCCGGAGGCGCACCGCGTCCTCAGGTAAAAGAGGGCATTGGTCCACAGCTGCCTCGCCCTAACCGCGTGCGCGTACCTACTCGCCGCGAGCTGGCCTCCTACGGTATCAAGCTGCCTTCTCAGCGCATGGCGGAAGAGAAAGCGCGCGAGGCTGACTACGAAGATGATGGCGATGAGCTGCATCAGGATGAGCTGGCTCGCCAGTTCGCCGCACAGCAGAATCAGCGTTACGGTGATGAGTATCAGCACGATGTGCAGACTACCGAAGACGATGATGATGCCGCAGAGGCAGAATTAGCACGTCAGTTTGCGGCCACGCAGCAGCAGCGCTACTCCGGTGAGCAGCCGTCTGGCGCAAATCCGTTCTCGCTGTCGGATTTCGAATTCTCGCCGATGAAAGATCTGGTGGATGATGGCCCGAGCGAACCGCTGTTTACGCCGAGCGTCATGCCGGAAGCGGAACCCGTTCGTCAGCAACCGGCTCCACAGGCTTATTCGCAGCCGCAGCAGCCGGCTCCGCAGACTTATGCCCAGCCGCAGCAGCCGGCTCCACAGGCTTATGCGCAGCCGCAGCAGCCGCAGTTCCAGCAGCCACCGGCACAGCCGCAGGAGAGCCTTATTCATCCGCTGCTGATGCGTAACGGCGACAGCCGTCCGCTGCAGCGTCCGAGCACGCCGCTGCCGTCTCTGGATCTGTTAACGCCGCCACCGGCAGAAGTCGAGCCTGTCGATACTTTTGCGCTGGAGCAGATGGCCCGTCTGGTGGAAGCTCGCCTCGCGGACTTCCGCATCAAGGCCGATGTGGTGAACTACTCACCGGGTCCGGTGATCACCCGCTTCGAGCTGAATTTGGCCCCGGGCGTTAAGGCGGCACGGATTTCAAACCTGTCCCGTGACCTGGCGCGTTCGCTGTCGACGGTTGCGGTGCGTGTGGTTGAAGTGATCCCAGGCAAGCCGTACGTCGGGCTTGAACTGCCGAATAAAAAGCGCCAGACCGTTTACCTGCGCGAAGTGCTGGATAACACCAAGTTCCGTGACAACCCATCCCCGCTGACCGTGGTGCTGGGCAAAGATATCGCGGGCGACCCGGTGGTCGCCGATCTGGCGAAAATGCCGCACCTGCTGGTAGCGGGTACCACCGGTTCCGGTAAATCCGTCGGTGTGAACGCCATGATCCTGAGCATGCTTTACAAAGCACAGCCGGAAGACGTGCGCTTCATTATGATCGACCCGAAAATGCTGGAACTCTCCGTCTACGAAGGTATTCCGCATCTGCTGACCGAAGTTGTGACCGACATGAAAGATGCTGCTAACGCGCTGCGCTGGAGCGTCAATGAGATGGAACGTCGCTACAAACTGATGTCGGCGCTGGGCGTGCGTAATCTGGCGGGCTATAACGAGAAAATTGCCGAGGCGGCACGCATGGGCCGTCCGATCCCGGACCCTTACTGGAAGCCGGGTGACAGCATGGATGCGCAGCATCCTGTACTGGAAAAACTGCCTTACATCGTGGTGCTGGTGGACGAGTTCGCCGATCTGATGATGACCGTGGGTAAGAAAGTCGAAGAGCTGATTGCTCGCCTGGCGCAGAAAGCGCGTGCGGCCGGTATTCACCTCGTTCTGGCGACCCAGCGTCCGTCCGTTGACGTTATTACCGGGCTTATCAAAGCGAACATCCCGACCCGTATTGCGTTTACCGTCTCCAGTAAAATTGACTCGCGTACCATCCTCGATCAGGGCGGCGCAGAGTCATTGCTGGGTATGGGTGACATGCTGTACTCCGGCCCGAACTCGACCTCTCCGGTGCGCGTACACGGCGCATTTGTCCGCGATCAGGAAGTGCACGCGGTTGTTCAGGACTGGAAGGCCCGCGGTCGTCCGCAATACGTGGATGGCATTACCAACGACACCGAAAGCGAAGGCGGCGGTGGCGGGTTTGACGGCGGCGAGGAGCTGGATCCGTTATTCGATCAGGCGGTTAATTTCGTCACCGAAAAACGCAAGGCCTCTATTTCCGGCGTGCAGCGTCAGTTCCGTATCGGCTACAACCGCGCGGCGCGCATCATCGAGCAGATGGAAGCGCAGGGGATTGTCAGCGAGCAGGGGCATAATGGTAACCGTGAGGTGCTGGCTCCACCGCCGTTTGAATGATCCTTCGAGATTGCAAAGAAGGGTAAATCAGTCAAAATTAAGCATATTCTTCTGTCACCTGCCTGCGGGCAGGTCCAGAATAGAAACGGAACCCGCTTCGGGACGACGTATTTTAAGGAATAAGAATGAAAAAAATCGCAATCGCCTGTGCATTACTTACCAGTTTTGTTGCCAGCAGCGTCTGGGCTGATGCCGCCAGCGACCTTAAAAGCCGCCTGGATAAAGTGAGCAGCTTCCACGCCAGCTTTACCCAAAAAGTCACAGACGGCAGCGGCAACGCGGTGCAGGAAGGCCAGGGAGATTTATGGGTAAAACGCCCTAATCTGTTCAACTGGCATATGACACAGCCGGATGAAAGCATCCTTGTGTCTGACGGCAAAACGCTGTGGTTCTATAACCCGTTTGTTGAGCAGGCTACCGCGACCTGGCTGAAAGACGCCACGGGCAACACGCCGTTCATGCTGATTGCCCGTAACCAGGCCAGCGACTGGCAGCAGTACAATATCAAGCAGACCGGTGACGAGTTTGTTCTGACGCCAAAAGGCAACAACGGTAACCTGAAACAGTTCACCATCAACGTGAGCAGCAACGGGACCATTAATCAGTTCGGTGCAGTTGAGCAAGACGATCAGCGCAGCAGCTATCAGCTCAAATCACAGCAAAATGGCGCTGTCGATGCATCGAAATTCACCTTTACCCCGCCGCAGGGCGTAACGGTGGACGACCAACGTAAGTAAGAGGCATGAGTGGGCAACCTGTCGCTCGATTTTTCAGATAACGCGTTTCAACCTCTGGCCGCGCGTATGCGGCCAGAAAATTTAGCGCAGTACATCGGCCAGCAGCATCTGCTGGCTGCGGGAAAACCCTTGCCGCGCGCCATTGAGGCCGGGCATCTGCACTCCATGATCCTCTGGGGGCCGCCGGGAACCGGTAAAACCACCCTCGCAGAAGTGATTGCCCGCTACGCTAACGCGGATGTTGAACGTATCTCCGCCGTCACCTCCGGCGTGAAGGAGATCCGCGAGGCTATCGAACGCGCGCGACAGAATCGCAACGCCGGGCGGCGTACCATTCTTTTTGTCGACGAAGTCCATCGCTTCAACAAAAGCCAGCAGGATGCTTTCCTGCCGCACATTGAAGATGGCACCATCTTCTTCATTGGTGCGACCACCGAAAACCCGTCGTTTGAACTCAATTCAGCGCTCCTTTCCCGGGCGCGTGTCTATCTGCTTAAATCGCTGACGACCGAGGATATTGAGCACGTCCTGACGCAGGCCATGAGCGATAAAGCGCGCGGCTACGGCGGACAGGATATCGTTCTGCCTGACGAAACGCGTCTGGCGATAGCGCAGCTGGTGAACGGCGATGCGCGCCGGGCACTCAATACGCTGGAAATGATGGCCGATATGGCCGAAGTTGACGATGCCGGCAAGCGCGTGCTGAAACCTGAACTGCTCACTGAAATTGCGGGTGAGCGCAGCGCACGGTTCGATAATAAAGGCGATCGTTTTTACGATCTTATCTCGGCGCTGCATAAATCCGTGCGCGGCAGTGCGCCGGACGCGGCGCTGTACTGGTATGCGCGCATTATCACCGCCGGTGGCGATCCGCTGTACGTGGCGCGTCGCTGCCTGGCCATTGCCTCGGAAGATGTCGGCAATGCCGATCCGCGTGCGATGCAGGTGGCGCTCTCCGCCTGGGATTGTTTCACCCGCGTCGGGCCTGCTGAAGGCGAGCGCGCCATTGCCCAGGCGATTGTTTATCTTGCCTGTGCCCCGAAAAGCAACGCCGTCTATACCGCCTTTAAAGCGGCTATGGCCGACGCGCGCGAGCGCCCGGATTACGATGTCCCGGTTCATCTGCGCAACGCCCCGACCAAACTGATGAAAGAGATGGGTTACGGGCAGGCGTACCGCTACGCCCACGATGAACCCAACGCCTATGCTGCCGGAGAGGAGTATTTTCCGCAGGAGATGGCACAAACCCGCTACTATCAGCCGACAAACAGAGGTCTTGAGGGCAAGATTGGCGAAAAGCTCGCCTGGCTTGCCGGACAGGATCAAAATAGCCCTATAAAACGCTACCGTTAGCGCTAACGTTGCGGTAATGTTGGCAATCTATACCCGTTATACTTCAAGTTGCATGTGCGTTGGCTGCGCTTGCTCACCCCAGTCACATAGTTTTCTATGCTCCTGGGGAATTCGCTCGCTTGCCGCCTTCCTGCAACTCAAATTATTTAGGGTAAAAACCTTGTGGCCGCAGGCTGTGGTCACTTTTCCTCTTTTAATTCGATAAGCACAGGATAAGCATGCTCGATCCCAATCTGCTGCGTAATGAGCCAGACGCAGTCGCTGAAAAACTGGCACGCCGGGGCTTTAAGCTGGATGTAGATAAGCTGCGCGCTCTTGAAGAGCGTCGTAAAGTTCTGCAGGTACAAACTGAAAATCTGCAGGCAGAGCGTAATTCTCGATCGAAATCCATCGGCCAGGCGAAAGCGCGCGGGGAAGACATTGAGCCATTACGCCTGGAAGTGAACAAACTGGGTGAAGAACTGGATCAGGCGAAAGCCGAGCTTGACGTTCTTCTGGCCGAAATTCGCGATATTGCGCTGGCGATCCCAAACATTCCTGACGACAGCGTGCCTGTGGGTAAAGACGAAAACGACAACGTTGAAGTGAAACGCTGGGGTACGCCTCGCGAGTTCGACTTCGAGGTTCGCGATCACGTTACGCTGGGCGAAATGCACGCGGGGCTGGACTTTGCGGCCGCGGTTAAGCTGACCGGCTCACGCTTTGTGGTGATGAAAGGCCAGATTGCCCATCTGCACCGCGCGCTGGCGCAGTTCATGCTGGATCTGCACACTGAACAGCACGGCTACAGTGAAACCTACGTCCCGTATCTGGTTAACCACGATACGCTGTACGGTACGGGCCAACTGCCGAAATTTGCCGGCGATCTGTTCCATACCCGTCCGCTGGACGAAGAAGCGGACAGCAGCAACTACGCGCTGATCCCGACGGCGGAAGTGCCGCTGACCAACCTGGTACGCGATGAGATCATCGACGAAGACGATCTACCGATCAAACTGACCGCGCACTCTCCGTGCTTCCGTTCTGAAGCGGGTTCTTACGGTCGCGATACCCGCGGTCTGATCCGTATGCACCAGTTCGATAAAGTCGAGATGGTGCAGATCGTGCGTCCGGAAGACTCCATGGATGCGCTGGAAGAGATGACCGGTCACGCGGAGAAAGTGCTGGAGCTGCTCGGCCTGCCGTACCGCCGTATGGCGCTCTGCACGGGCGACATGGGCTTTGGTGCCTGCAAAACCTTCGACCTTGAAGTCTGGGTGCCTGCGCAGAACACCTACCGTGAAATCTCCTCCTGCTCTAACGTCTGGGATTTCCAGGCGCGCCGTATGCAGGCACGTTGCCGCAACAAATCCGACAAGAAAACCCGTCTGGTTCACACCCTGAACGGTTCGGGTCTGGCTGTAGGCCGTACGCTGGTTGCCGTGCTGGAAAACTACCAGCAGGCGGACGGTCGTATTGAGATCCCGGAAGTGCTGCGCCCGTATATGAAAGGCCAGCAGTTCATCGGCTAACGAAAGCCGTAATGTAAAAAGCGCCTCCCGGCGCTTTTTTTATGCCCCTCGTTTGATACTAAGCAATAACCCCTCCCTCTAAAGTAGTAATACTTCGGTAGATGATATTTAGCGTAACTCGCTGAAAACGAAGTACTTCGTTATAAATAAAAATATACAGCGGCTGGGGCCGCCTCTCTTTTCTTTGTGAGCAACCAAAGTGAGTTTTTATGAAAATCAAAGCGCCTGATGCATTAATGGCTGCCGAGGTCACTCGCCGTGGGTTAATGAAAACCACGGCAATAGGCGGCCTGGCCGTTGCCAGCAGCGCCTTCACGCTCCCTTTTTCTCGTCTGGCTTCGGCGGCGGATGCACTGTCTCCGTCTGCTGCCCAGGAAAAAGTGGTGTGGAGCGCCTGTACCGTGAACTGCGGAAGCCGCTGTCCACTGCGTATGCATGTAGTGGACGGTGAAATCAAATATGTCGAAACCGATAATACCGGGGATGACAATTACGAAGGGTTACACCAGGTCCGTGCCTGCCTGCGCGGGCGCTCTATGCGCCGTCGGGTCTATAACCCGGACCGTCTGAAGTATCCGATGAAGCGCGTAGGCAAGCGCGGGGAAGGTAAGTTCGAGCGCATCAGCTGGGACGAAGCCTACGACATCATCGCGACCACGATGCAGCGGTTGATCAAAGACTACGGCAATGAGTCCATCTACCTGAACTACGGTACGGGCACGCTGGGCGGCACCATGACCCGTTCATGGCCACCTGGAAAAACGCTTATCGCCCGCCTGATGAACTGCTGTGGCGGTTATCTTAACCATTACGGCGACTACTCTTCAGCGCAGATCGCTGCGGGGCTTAACTACACCTACGGCGGCTGGGCCGACGGCAACAGCCCGTCCGATATCGAAAACAGCAAGCTGGTGGTGCTGTTCGGTAATAACCCCGGCGAGACGCGCATGAGCGGCGGTGGGGTAACCTACTATCTTGAGCAGGCGCGCGCCAAATCAAACGCCCGAATGATCATCATCGATCCGCGCTACACCGATACCGGAGCAGGGCGAGAAGATGAGTGGATCCCCATTCGTCCGGGCACCGATGCGGCACTGGTCAACGCCCTGGCGTGGGTGATGATCACCGAAAATCTGGTCGATCAGCCTTTCCTCGATAAATACTGCGTCGGCTACGATGAGAAAACCTTGCCTGCCAGCGCGCCGGCCAACGGTCACTATAAAGCCTATATTCTCGGCCAGGGCAGCGATGGCGTGGCGAAAACGCCGGAGTGGGCTTCCACTATCACTGGTATTCCGGCTGAGCGCATTGTTCAACTGGCGCGCGAAATCGGCTCGGCGAAACCGGCCTATATCAGCCAGGGCTGGGGACCACAGCGTCACGCCAACGGTGAAATCGCCACCCGCGCGATCTCTATGCTGTCGATTCTGACGGGTAACGTCGGCATTCACGGCGGTAACTCCGGCGCGCGTGAAGGCTCTTATGAAGTGCCGTTTGAACGTATGCCCACGCTGGACAACCCGGTACAGACCAGTATCTCCATGTTTATGTGGACCGATGCCATTGAGCGTGGCCCGGAAATGACCGCCCTGCGCGACGGTGTGCGGGGCAAAGACAAGCTGGACGTGCCGATCAAGATGATCTGGAACTACGCCGGAAACTGTCTGATCAACCAGCACTCTGAGATCAACCGCACGCACGAGATCCTGCAGGACGACAAGAAGTGCGAAATGATTGTGGTGATCGACTGCCACATGACCTCGTCGGCGAAATATGCCGACATTCTGCTGCCGGACTGCACCGCCTCCGAGCAGAGGGACTTCGCGCTGGACGCCTCATGCGGCAACATGTCCTACGTGATCTTCACCGACCAGGCCATCAAGCCGCGCTTCGAGTGCAAAACCATCTATGAGATGACTACCGGGCTGGCGAAACGTCTGGGCGTGGAGCAGCAGTTTACCGAAGGGCGTACTCAGGAAGGGTGGATGCGCCACCTGCATGAACTGTCCCGCCAGGCCATCCCGGACCTGCCTGACTTCGACACCTTCCGCAAGCAGGGGATGTACAAGCAGCGCGACCCGGAAGGGCACCATGTGGCTTACAAAGCCTTCCGTGAAGATCCGCAGGCGAATCCGCTGACCACGCCGTCGGGCAAAATTGAAATTTACTCCGAAGAACTGGCGAAAATTGCCTCCACCTGGGAGCTGCCGGACGGGGATGTTATCGATCCGCTGCCTATCTATACGCCTGGATTCGAAAATTATAACGATCCGCTGACGGCGAAATTCCCGCTGCAGCTGACGGGCTTCCATTACAAAGCCCGCGTTCACTCCACCTATGGCAACGTTGACGTTCTGAAAGCCGCCTGCCGACAGGAGATGTGGATCAACCCGATGGATGCTAAAGCGCGTGGCATCAGCAACGGCGACCGTGTGCGCATCTTCAATGGCCGCGGTGAGGTGCACATTGAGGCCAAAGTCACACCGCGCATGATGCCTGGCGTTGTCGCGCTGGGGGAAGGGGCCTGGTATAGCCCGGATGCAAACCGCATCGACCAGGCAGGCAGTATTAACGTACTGACCACGCAGCGCCCGTCGCCGCTGGCGAAAGGCAACCCGTCCCACACGAACCTTGTTCAGGTTGAAAAGGTGTAAGGAGTAACCGATGACAACCCAGTATGGATTTTTTATTGATTCGAGTCGGTGCACCGGGTGCAAAACCTGCGAGCTGGCCTGTAAAGACTACAAAAACCTCACCCCGGACGTCAGCTTCCGCCGTATCTACGAATACGCGGGCGGCGACTGGCAGGAGGATAACGGCGTCTGGCATCAGAACGTCTTTGCCTACTATCTGTCCATTGCCTGTAACCACTGCGAAGATCCGGCCTGTACCAAGGTCTGCCCGAGCGGCGCGATGCACAAGCGTGAGGACGGTTTTGTGGTGGTGGACGAAGATGTCTGTATCGGCTGCCGCTACTGCCACATGGCCTGCCCGTACGGCGCACCGCAGTATAACGCCGCCAAAGGCCACATGACCAAGTGCGACGGCTGCCACACCCGCGTGGCGGAAGGCAAAAAGCCGATCTGCGTTGAGTCCTGCCCGCTGCGCGCGCTGGACTTTGGCCCGATTGAGGAGCTGCGTAAAAAGCACGGCCAGCTGGCGGCGGTTGCGCCGCTGCCGTCCGCGCACTTCACGAAGCCGAGCATTGTGATAAAACCTAACGCCAACAGCCGCCCGACCGGGGATACCACCGGCTATCTGGCAAACCCGAAGGAGGTGTGAGATGGGAAGTGGATGGCATGAATGGCCGCTGATGATCTTCACGGTCTTTGGGCAGTGCGTGGCGGGCGGGTTTATCGTGCTCGCGCTGGCGATGTTAAAGGGCAATCTGAATGCCGAACAGCTGCAGCGTCTGGTACTCAGCATGTTTGGCCTGTGGGTGCTGATGGGGATTGGCTTTATCGCCTCTACGCTGCACCTGGGTTCGCCGATGCGCGCCTTTAACTCCCTGAACCGCGTGGGTGCCTCTTCGCTCAGTAACGAGATTGCCAGCGGGGCGATCTTCTTTGCCGTCGGCGGCCTTGGCTGGTTGCTCGCGGCGCTGAAAAAGCTCCCTTCAGGGCTGCGTAACCTGTGGCTTATCGTGACGATGGTGCTCGGCGTTGTGTTCGTCTGGATGATGGTGCGGGTGTATAACACCATCGACACCGTGCCGACGTGGTACAGCGTCTGGACACCGATGAGCTTCTTCCTGACGATGTTTATCGGTGGGCCGATCCTGGGCTTCCTGCTGCTGCGTGTGGCGGGCGTGGATGGCTGGGCAATGCGTCTGCTGCCGGCGGTTTCGCTGCTGGCGCTGGTGGTCAGTGCGATGGTCGCCCTGATGCAGGGTGCTGAACTGGCAACCATTCACAGCTCCATTCAGCAGGCGTCCGCGCTGGTGCCGAATTACGGCACGCTGATGGCCTGGCGTCTGGCGTTGCTGGTGGTTGCGTGCGTATGCTGGATTGCGCCTCAGTTGAAAGGCTATCAGCCTGCGCTGCCGTTGTTGTCGCTGGCCTTCGTGCTGGTGCTGGCAGGGGAGCTCATTGGTCGTGGCGTCTTCTACGGATTGCATATGACCGTGGGTATGGCTATCGCCAGTTAATCATACTCTTCGTTATAAAAAGCCGGGACAGCGTGCCCGGCTTTTCATTTTTCAATCATGAAATTTTTCGACTGTCGTTTGGCTTCGATTTTAGCCATAAATAAATAAAAACAAATACATAATAAAAATTTATAACTCGCCCGGCATGGGCTGGATGAGTTTTTTAAATCGACGAGGAACATATTGTGCGAGCGACCTGAAACGGCGGATTGACTTTGTTTTTGCCAGTGGCATGATGCGCACGAAATCTGAACTTCCTCACGGTTTTTAATCCATGACTACCTATACCCGGCCAGTGCTCCTGTTGCTCTGTGGCCTGCTTTTGTTGACCCTGGCGATCGCCGTGTTAAACACGCTCGTCCCGCTTTGGCTCGCCCATGAAAACTTACCGACCTGGCAGGTGGGTATGGTTAGCTCGTCCTTTTTTACGGGTAACCTGCTCGGCACGCTGCTTACCGGCAGCCTGATAAAGCGCGTGGGATTTAACCGCAGCTACTATCTGGCCTCGCTGATTTTCGCCGCCGGATGCGCCGGACTGGGCCTGATGGTCGGCTTCTGGAGCTGGATGGCCTGGCGCTTTATCGCGGGCGTCGGCTGCGCGATGATCTGGGTGGTGGTGGAAAGCGCCCTGATGTGCAGCGGCACCTCGCGCAACCGTGGACGCCTGCTGGCGGCCTACATGATGGTCTATTACATCGGTACCGTGCTGGGGCAACTGATGGTCAGCAAACTGCCGACCGATCTGGTGAGCGTCCTGCCGTGGGTGACGGGCATGGTCCTGGCTGCGATCCTGCCGCTACTGTTCACCCGCATCGTGAACCAGCACAGTGAACATCAGGAAGCCACGCACGTCTGGCCGATGCTCAGATTGCGCCAGGCGCGTCTGGGCGTGAACGGCTGTATCATCTCCGGTATTGTGCTTGGCTCGCTCTATGGCCTGATGCCGCTTTATCTTAACCACCAGGGCGTCAGCGACTCCGGCATTGGCTTCTGGATGGCGGTGATGGTGAGCGCAGGCATCGTCGGGCAGTGGCCTGTTGGTCGCCTGGCCGATCGCTTTGGCCGTTTGCTGGTTCTGCGCGTGCAGGTCTTCGTGGTTATCATGGGATGCCTGGCGATGCTCAGCAACGCCGCGATGGCGCCCGCGCTGTTTATCCTGGGCGCAGCGGGCTTTACTCTCTATCCGGTGGCGATGGCCTGGGCCTGTGAAAAGGTCGAGCACCACCAACTGGTGGCGATGAACCAGGCGCTGCTGCTGAGCTACACCATCGGCAGTTTATTAGGGCCAACCTTTACCGCCATGCTGATGCAAAATTATTCTGACAACCTGCTGTTTATTATGATCGCCAGCGTGTCGTTTATTTACCTGCTCATGCTTTTGCGAAAAGTGGGAGAGCACCCGACGCCGGTTGCCCATGCCTGATGAAATAAAAGCCTGTCGATGACGGGCTTTTTTGTCTCCATCACATATCAGAGTTTTACGCATTGTGTGTTTATTGCGCCAGGCGATAATTCAGGTGAGTTCTATCACTAAAAGGCAGCCATCATGTCTACTCGTCGTCTTACCACTACTGCCCTGGTCGTAGTGTTGTCTTTAACCTTTGCCAGTGCGCCGGTTATGGCCAACCCCGGAAACGGGAATGGAAATGGTCACGGTAATGGGCAAGGCAATAGCGGCAACCATGGGAACGGTAATTCCGGCAACCATGGCAATAAGCACAATAACGATAACCAAAAACCGGGGAAATCGAATAAGAGCGTGAGTGATGATGTCGACGCCCGCGTGAGCTTCGATCATGCCCGTCATCTGGCGTTGAACTACGGTTTGACGGGTTATGATTCACTGCCGCCGGGCATTGCGAAGAACCTCGCGCGCGGTAAACCGCTGCCTCCGGGCATTGCGAAAAAAACGGTACCCGCCTCTATGCTCGGCCAGCTTCCGTCTTATCCCGGATATGAATGGCGGGTGGTGGGGGATGACCTGGTCTTAATTGCGCTCAGCACGGCCATCGTCACGACCATTATTAACGGCGTATTTAAATAGAATACAAAAGGGCCCGGTTTAACCGGGCCCTTTTTTTAATACATCACCTTGTGACCGTACTGCTCAAGAATACCTTTGACGCGCTCCATGGTCTCTTTCTTCGGCGGCTTAACGCCATCGAGCTTATACTCTTCACCCATCGCCACCCACTTATGTTTACCCAGTTCGTGATAGGGCAGCAGCTCAATTTTCTCGACGTTGCCCATGTCGCGGGTAAATTCGCCCAGACGATGCGCGGAGTCGTCGTCATCTGACCAGCCCGGCACCACCACATAGCGGATCCAGGTTTTAATACCTTTGCCCGAGATGTATTTCGCAAACTCCAGCGTACGGTGGTTGGACACGCCCACCAGATTCTGGTGGATCTCGTCGTTCATCTGTTTGAGATCGAGCATCACAAGATCGGTCACTTCAAGCAGCTCATCAATGACCGGATCGTAACGGCGCACAAAGCCGTTGGTATCAAGGCAGGTATGAATGCCTTCTTTGCGGCAGGCGCGGAACCAGTCACGCACGAACTCTGCCTGCAGGATCGCCTCGCCGCCGGATGCGGTCACGCCGCCGCCGGATGCGTTCATAAAGTGGCGGTAGGTCACCACCTCTTTCATTAAATCTTCAACGGTGACCTCTTTCCCGCCGTGGGTATCCCACGTGTCGCGGTTGTGGCAGTACAGGCAGCGCATCAGGCAGCCCTGGAAGAAGGTAATAAAGCGGATCCCCGGGCCATCGACGGTGCCACAGGATTCAAAGGAGTGAATGCGACCAATAGTTGACATTGCGGTGATATCTCCGAATTTGGCCCATCCGGGGGCCTATGTAGTTGCACAGCTCAAAGGCTATGTCGAGTCTGTTTTGGCTGTTATCCATTAAGTATAGATAGCGGACAAAAGAGACTGATGAAGCGAGGGTGTTAAAAAGGCCCCACTTGCGTGGAGCCTTTATTGTACGCCTTTTAACGCGTGATTTCAGTCAAATCCACTTACATGGACTGAGTGAAAGTACGGGTGATAACGTCCTGCTGCTGTTCTTTAGTCAGGGAGTTAAAACGTACTGCGTAGCCAGATACGCGGATGGTCAGCTGAGGATATTTCTCAGGGTGTTCCATTGCGTCGAGCAGCATTTCACGGTTCATCACGTTCACGTTCAGGTGCTGACCACCTTCGATGGACGCTTCGTGGTGGAAGTAACCATCCATCAGACCCGCGAGGTTGGTTTTACGCACTTCGTCGTCTTTACCCAGCGCGTTTGGCACGATGGAGAAGGTATAAGAGATACCATCTTTCGCGTAGGCAAACGGCAGTTTAGCAACGGAGGTCAGAGAGGCAACAGCACCTTTCTGGTCACGACCGTGCATTGGGTTAGCACCTGGGCCGAATGGCGCGCCAGCACGACGACCGTCTGGGGTATTACCGGTTTTCTTACCATACACAACGTTAGAGGTGATGGTCAGAACAGACTGAGTCGGGATAGCGTTACGGTAAGTCGTCAGTTTCTGAATTTTCTTCATGAAACGTTCTACCAGGTCAACCGCCATGTCATCAACGCGAGAGTCGTTGTTACCAAACTGCGGATATTCGCCTTCGATTTCGAAGTCGACAGCCAGACCGTCTTCGTCACGAATTGGTTTAACTTTCGCATATTTGATTGCAGACAGGGAGTCAGCTGCAACGGACAGACCCGCGATACCGCATGCCATGGTGCGAACAACGTCACGGTCGTGCAGCGCCATCAGAGAAGCTTCGTAGCTGTACTTGTCGTGCATGTAGTGGATAACGTTCAGCGCAGTCACGTACTGCTTAGCCAGCCAGTCCATGAAGTGGTCCATGCGTTTCATGACTTCGTCATAGTTCAGCACGTCGCCTTTGATTGGTTCAGACTTAGGACCAACCTGCATTTTCAGTTTTTCATCAACGCCGCCGTTGATTGCGTACAGCATGGTTTTCGCCAGGTTTGCACGCGCACCGAAGAACTGCATTTGCTTACCAACAACCATTGGGCTTACGCAGCAAGCGATAGCGTAGTCGTCGTTGTTGAAGTCCGGACGCATCAGGTCATCGTTCTCGTACTGCAGAGAAGAGGTATCGATGGACACTTTAGCGGCGAATTTCTTGAAGTTCAGAGGCAGTTTTTCAGACCACAGAACGGTGATGTTCGGCTCCGGAGAAGGACCCATAGTGTACAGGGTGTTCAGGAAGCGGAAGCTGTTTTTGGTTACCAGGGTACGGCCATCAACGCCCATACCGCCGATAGATTCGGTTGCCCAGATTGGGTCACCAGAGAACAGCTCATCATATTCTGGGGTACGCAGGAAGCGAACCATACGCAGTTTCATGACCAGGTGGTCAATCATTTCCTGAGCGTCTTGCTCGGTGATTTTGCCAGCTTTGATGTCACGTTCGATGTATGCATCCAGGAAGGTGGATACACGACCGAAGGACATGGCTGCACCGTTCTGAGACTTAACTGCGGCCAGGTAGCCGAAGTAGGTCCACTGGATAGCTTCCTGAGCGTTAGTCGCAGGACCAGAGATATCGCAGCCGTATTTCGCTGCCATTTCTTTGATCTGACCCAGCGCACGGTGCTGTTCAGCAATCTCTTCGCGCAGACGGATAGTCGCTTCCAGGTTTACGCCGTTTTCCAGATCAGACTGCAGGGAAACAAACTGCGCGTATTTGTCTTTCATCAGGAAGTCGATACCGTACAGCGCAACGCGACGGTAGTCACCGATGATACGGCCACGGCCATACGCATCTGGCAGACCGGTCAGAACGCCAGACTTACGGCAGTTCAGAATGTCTTTGGTGTAAACATCGAATACGCCCTGGTTGTGGGTCTTGCGGTATTCGGTGAAGATTTTTTTCAGCATTGGATCCAGCTCGCGGTTATACGCTTTGCAGGAACCTTCAACCATTTTGATACCACCGAACGGGATAATCGCACGTTTCAGTGGCGCTTCAGTTTGCAGACCAACGATTTTCTCAAGGGCTTTGTTGATGTAGCCAGCATCGTGAGAAGTGATGGTGGAAGCAACGGAGGTGTCAAAATCAACTGGCGCGTGAGTGCGGTTTTCCAGTTTAACGCCTTCCATTACGCTGTCCCACAGCTTGGTGGTCGCGTCAGTTGCGCCAGCCAGGAAGGATTCGTCACCTTCATACGGGGTATAGTTTTTCTGAATGAAGTCACGGACGTTTACTTCATTCTGCCAGTCACCTTTAGTAAAACCTTCCCAGGCTGTGGCTAACTTTTCATTAAGCTCGGACATGTAACACCTACCTTCTTAAGTGGATTTTTTATTTACTGCCTGAGGAAACCATTAATGATGGTCGCCGCCACGCAGGTAAATGACCCAGTATGTCAACCCAACTAATAAACCCCCACCGATAATGTTCCCTATAGTGACTGGGATCAGGTTATCAGTAATGAAATTCATAATAGTCAGGTGAGAGAAACTATCCGGGGTTGAACCAACTGCAGTCCAAAACTCCGGGCTCGCAAAGTTGCGGATTACGATACCCATCGGGATCATAAACATGTTCGCGATACTGTGCTCAAAGCCGCTGGCAACAAACATCGCAACCGGCAGAACCATAATCATGGCTTTGTCCATCAGGCTACGACCCGAGTAGCTCATCCATACAGCCAGGCAGACCATCAGGTTAGCCAGGATGCCGAGAGCAACGGCTTCGATAAATGTGTGATGCATTTTGTGGTCGGCGGTTTGCAGGACGTTCAAGCCCCAGCCGCCGTTGGCGGTCATGTACTCGCCAGAGAGCCACATCAACAGAACAAAGAGCAGACAGCCAATCAGGTTGCCAACGTATACGTTAAGCCAGTTGATTGCCAGTTGACCCCAGGTAATTCGTCCGCTGGCTTTCGCCACAACAATCAGCACCGTCGAGGTGAAGAGGTCGGCGCCGCAGATGACGCAGAGGATAAGACCCAGTGAGAAGCAGATACCGCCAATCAGTTTGGCTATGCCGAAAGGCATGGCAGCAGTACCGGTAGTGGCAGTGATGTAGAAGACGAAGGCGATTGAGATGAACACACCGGCCGTGATCGCCAGATAGAACGTCTTCATCGGGTGCTTCGTTGCTTTATAGACGCCCGCTTCCTCGGCAACTTTTGCCATCGCAGCAGGGAGTAAAAGATCAAAAGGGTTGTCAGCTTTCACACTAACTCTCTCTTTATTAAGTCGGCGACGAGATACTAACAAAGCATTATAGAAGAGAAATTGATATAGATCATATCTCGCCTGGCTTATAGGCCCGCTATGTGTATGGTTTTACAGCAAAGGCGGAGTAAGTATTTGATTATCCGTATAAAAATAAATTTTAAAAGTTACAAAAAGAGTTGAGTTTTTTTGGTTCACCCCCTCTGAAACGGTTAATTAAAATGGAGTATTTGCCATAATAAGTAACAGTAATATCCAGGTAAGTATTCATATATTTACCCGTATTTAACTTAATTATTACATTCAAACATCATTGCTTATAAAATAAAAAAACGGGGCAATGAAATTGCCCCGTAATATAGCCCAGACGACAGAATACGCCTACTGCCAATAATGTTATATGCGCTTATTTTGACCAGTACGCCGCTTTGGCTTTCTGCAGCTTCTCATAGGCTTTCAACAGCGACTGATGCGCAGGGAAGGCGTGAAGATCGCTGTCGACAGCCTGCAAACCGTAGAATGGCTCTTCACCGCTCAGCGCCGCGCTGGCCGCTTCAACCGCCTCTGCGCCGTACATACGCACGAAGGCATTAAGATATTGCAGCGGCTCGCGGTCTTCTTCCTGAGAGAGCAGCAGCAGCGTCTGCAGGCAGCGGTAGTAATTGGTGCGCTCGGCAGAGAATACGGACTGGTTGAATTCCATGGTCCATTCCGTCCACGCAAGAGCCTGATCCAGATCGCCGCCCGCCAGCGCCAGCATTGCCTTCAGCTCGCCAATGCGCAGGGTATACCAGCCGTTGTCTTTTCCGGTTGCCAGACCCAGCAGTTCACGCACGCGGGTAAAGTCATCGTGACCTTCTTCGTCCAGCTGGGCGATCAGGTTCAGATAATCTTCTTTCTTCCACTCGCTGCCCGGCAGGGACAGCAGCGTTTCACGCAGGTGTGCGCCCATGCTGTTATTTGCCAGCCACAGATCTTCTGCCGGATAGATGTCGGACATGCCCGGAACAATAATGCGGCACGCGTATACGCTCAGGTGTTCGTAATCCGCAATGTAAACGTCCTGGTCTTCCGCTTTAAAGATGGCCATCAGGGTGGCGAACTCTTCTTCCGTGGTGCCGGCAAAGCTCCAGTCCACGAACGGATAGTCTGCGTCCTGCTTAAACATATCCCAGGAGATCAGGCCGCTGGAGTCGATGAAGTGCGTTTCGAGATTGGTGTGCTCGGCCACTTCTTCGTCATCAAACGTAGGCGGCGTGAACACGTCCAGATCTTTCAGGCTACGGCCCTGCAGTAGTTCGGTTACCGTACGCTCCAGCGCCACGCCGAAGTCCGGGTGAGCACCGAAGGAGGCGAAGCAGGTTCCGTTTGCCGGGTTAAACAGCACCACGCAGATAACCGGATACTTGCCGCCCAGCGAGCCATCGTAGGCAAAGATAGGGAAACCTTCCGCTTCGAGTTTGGCGATGGATTCCACCACGCCCGGATAACGCGCCAGCACATCGGCCGGGATTTCAGGCAGGCTGATAGATTCGGCAATAATGCGGTTTTTAATATGGCGTTCAAACACTTCAGACAGACCCTGAACGCGCGCTTCGTTGCGGGTGTTCCCGGCGGACATCCCGTTGGATACGTACAGGTTGCCGACGATGTTCATCGGAATATAGACGGTCTGTTCATCCGACTGGCGGGTGAACGGCAGGGCGCAGATACCACGCTCTTCATTACCTGACTGCAGATCGATCAGCATGCTGGCGGTCAGTTCGTTTTCCGGATCGTAAAACGCACGCAGGCGCGCATCCAGAATGCCCTCCGGCAGTGCGTCGTCTTCGGTCAGCGGGAACCATTTTTCGTTCGGATAGTGTACGAACGGACCATTGGCAATGGTTTCGCCCAGCCAGAAATCGGCGAAAAAGTAGTTGGTCGACAGACGTTCAAAATACTCACCCAGCGCAGAGGCCAGTGCCGCTTTTTTGGTCGCACCTTTACCGTTGGTAAAGCACAGCGCACAGTCTTTGTCGCGAATATGGACGGACCAGACGTGAGGCACCGGGTTCAGCCAGGAGGCTTCTTCGATATTAAAGCCCAGGTCGGTCAGTTTCTGCTGGAAGCGAGCGATGGAATCTTCCAGAGCGGCGTCTTTGCCGGGGATAAACGTTTGAGTCATGGCGTTCACTTTTATCGTACGTAAAGCGCGCAATGATACGGGTTTTGCGTGACGGGTGCTATCTTCGGCGAAAATAAAAGGCTGGACTATGCTTAGAGTCAGTAACCTACTGTTAAGGCATAGAAAAATGAAAGCATTTGATCTCCAGCGGATGGCGTTTGATAAAGTTCCTCCCGAGTTTTTAGGCGAAGTGGCGCTGCGCAGCCTCTATACCTTCGTGTTGGTCTTTCTGTTTCTCAAAATCACTGGCCGCCGCGGCGTCCGCCAGATGTCGCTCTTTGAGGTGCTGATCATCCTGACGCTCGGCTCGGCGGCGGGGGACGTGGCCTTTTATGACGATGTCCCCATGGTGCCGGTGTTTATCGTCTTCCTCTCGCTTGCCCTGCTGTACCGGCTGGTGATGTGGCTGATGTCGAAAAGCGAAAAGCTGGAAGATCTGTTTGAAGGCAAGCCGGTGGTTATTGTGGAAGAAGGGCAACTGGCGTGGGAAAAAGTGCAACGCGCCAACATGACGGAATTTGAATTCTTCATGGAACTGCGTCTGAACAGCGTCGAGCAGCTGGGCCAGGTCCGGCTGGCTATTATGGAAACCAACGGGCAAATCAGCGTTTACTATTATTCTGACGATGAGGTTAAGCCCGGTCTGTGTATCTTGCCCGATAATTTAATTGAGCGATTTACCACCGTCCCCGACGCCGGAGAATATGCCTGCATAAAATGCAGCCATGTGATTCCGATGCAGGCAGGTTCTCATCAATTATGTCCGCGCTGTGCCAATCCAGAATGGACCAGGGTTAGCAGGGCTAAACGTATCACCTGACAGCCATTTTGTCGGTTTCTTATGAACAGGGTGGCAGATTGTTTTGTGTGACGGCGGACACATTTTACCGCTCGTCAGTTTTAGACATTGCGGCGCGTGTCACTGAATGATAAAACCGATATCCACAGTTATAACTTATGGCTTTTAGCGTGGTGAGGGGAAATGACTCAAGTCTTTAATTTCAGTTCAGGTCCGGCAATGTTACCGGCGGATGTACTCAAGCAGGCTCAGCAGGAGCTGTGTGACTGGAACGGTCTGGGTACGTCGGTGATGGAGATCAGCCACCGTGGTAAAGAATTTATTCAGGTGGCGGAAGAGGCAGAAAAGGATTTTCGCGATCTGCTGAACATCCCCTCGAACTACAAAGTATTGTTCTGCCACGGCGGGGGACGCGGTCAGTTTGCTGGCGTTCCGCTCAATATTCTGGGCGACAAAACGACCGCTGACTACGTTGATGCGGGATACTGGGCAGCCAGCGCGGTGAAAGAGGCGCATAAATACTGCACCCCAAACGTCATCGACGCCAAAGTGACCGTTGACGGCCTGCGTGCCGTGAAGCCAATGAGCGAATGGCAACTCTCCCGCGATGCGGCTTACCTTCACTACTGCCCGAATGAAACCATTGACGGCATCGCCATTCACGAAGAGCCAGATTTCGGCGAAAACGTGGTCGTGGCGGCGGATTTCTCCTCCACCATTCTCTCCACACCGCTGGATATCAGCCGCTACGGCGTGATTTACGCCGGTGCGCAGAAGAATATCGGTCCTGCCGGCCTGACGCTGGTTATCGTGCGGGAAGACCTGCTCGGAAAAGCGCATAAAGCCTGCCCGTCGATTCTGGATTACACCGTCCTGAACGATAACGATTCGATGTTCAACACCCCGCCGACCTTTGCCTGGTATCTCTCTGGCCTGGTCTTCAAATGGCTGAAACAGAACGGCGGCGTGGCGCAGATGGACAAAATCAACCAGCAGAAAGCCGAACTGCTGTATGGCGTCATTGATAAGAGCGACTTCTACCGCAACGACGTCGCAAAAGCCAACCGCTCCCGCATGAACGTGCCGTTCCAGCTGGCGGACAACGGCCTGGATAAGCTTTTCCTGGAAGAGTCCTTTGCTGCAGGCCTGCACGCGCTGAAAGGCCACCGTGTTGTTGGCGGCATGCGTGCCTCCATTTATAACGCCATGCCGCTGGAAGGCGTTCAGGCGCTGACCGACTTCATGATTGACTTCGAACGTCGTCACGGTTAATTGCACCGTTTTTCACCCCCGTAGCCTGGCTGCGGGGTTTTTATTCAGTTGAGTTGAGAGTTAAGTTTCATGGAATCCCTGACGTTACAACCTATCGCGCGGGTAGATGGCACCATCAATCTGCCTGGTTCAAAAAGTGTCTCGAACCGCGCTCTGCTGCTGGCAGCTCTGGCAAACGGCACCACCGTCCTCACGAATCTGCTGGACAGCGATGACGTGCGCCATATGCTTAATGCGCTGAAAGCGTTGGGAGTTCACTACACGCTCTCCGAAGACCGTACCCGCTGTGACGTCACCGGCAACGGCGGCGCGTTACGCTCGTCTGAGGCGCTGGAACTGTTTCTCGGCAACGCCGGGACGGCAATGCGCCCGCTGGCGGCGGCGCTGTGTCTCGGCAGCGGCGACGTTGTGCTGACCGGCGAGCCGCGCATGAAAGAGCGTCCGATTGGTCATCTGGTGGATGCCCTGCGTCAGGGCGGCGCGCAGATTGACTATCTGGAGCAGGAAAATTATCCGCCGCTGCGTCTGCGCGGAGGTTTCACCGGCGGTCATGTTGAGGTTGACGGCAGCGTGTCAAGCCAGTTCCTGACGGCACTGCTGATGACCGCGCCGCTGGCACCGCAGGACACGACGATTGTCATCAAAGGTGACCTGGTCTCTAAGCCCTACATCGATATCACGCTGCACCTGATGAAGACCTTCGGTGTTGAGGTCGACAACCAGTCGTATCAGCGTTTCGTGGTGCGCGGTGCGCAGCAGTATCAGTCGCCGGGCCACTATCTCGTTGAAGGGGATGCCTCGTCAGCCTCCTATTTCCTGGCGGCGGGCGCGATTAAAGGCGGCACTGTAAAAGTCACCGGTATTGGCCGCAACAGCGTGCAGGGCGATATTCGTTTTGCTGACGTGCTGGAGAAAATGGGCGCGGTTGTGACCTGGGGAGAGGATTTTATCGCCTGCACCCGCGGTGAACTGAACGCCATTGATATGGACATGAACCACATTCCGGATGCGGCGATGACCATTGCGACGGCGGCACTGTTCGCCAAAGGCACCACGACGTTACGTAACATCTACAACTGGCGCGTGAAAGAGACTGACCGCCTGTTTGCGATGGCGACCGAGCTGCGTAAAGTGGGTGCAACGGTTGAAGAGGGTGAAGATTACATTCGCATCACACCGCCGGCAACGCTGCAATTCGCCGAGATTGGGACTTACAACGATCACCGCATGGCGATGTGCTTCTCGCTGGTGGCGCTGTCCGATACGCCGGTCACCATCCTCGATCCGAAATGCACGGCAAAAACCTTCCCGGACTATTTCGAACAGCTGGCCCGCATTAGCACGCTGGCCTGATAACGTTCTGCCGCATCTCCCGATGCGGCATTTGCTTACGCTTTCTGACACGCATTCCCGTCCATTTCTTCTACACTCTGCTTCATTAATTCCGTAATTTGCACGCAAAGGTAACAGTTGCGTACATTGGCGCGTATAATGCGCGGCGTTTATGTTAACGGTATGCCTTTATTAAGGAGAAAACGATGACGGCAGTTGCCCCGGTAATCACCATTGATGGGCCAAGTGGCGCAGGGAAAGGGACCTTGTGCAAAGCGATGGCAGAAGCCTTGCAATGGCATCTTTTAGATTCGGGAGCAATCTATCGCGTGCTGGCTCTGGCTGCACTGCATCACCATGTGGATGTTGCCTCAGAAGAGGCCCTGGTTCCCCTGGCTGCCCATCTGGATGTCCGTTTTGTCTCAACCAACGGCAACCTTGAAGTGATCCTTGAAGGGGAAGACGTCAGCGGTGAAATCCGTACCCAGGACGTCGCGAATGCGGCCTCTCAGGTCGCCGCGTTCCCACGCGTACGCGAAGCACTGCTGCGCCGCCAGCGAGGTTTCCGTGAGGCCCCTGGGCTGATTGCTGACGGACGTGACATGGGAACGGTGGTTTTCCCTGATGCACCAGTGAAGATTTTCCTTGATGCCTCTTCGGAAGAACGTGCTCAACGCCGCATGCTTCAGTTGCAGGAAAAGGGGTTTAGTGTTAACTTTGAACGCCTTTTATCCGAGATAAAAGAGCGCGATGACCGCGATCGTAACCGCGCCGTCGCCCCACTTGTTCCCGCAGAAGATGCATTAGTTCTGGATTCCACCAGTTTAACTATTGAGCAAGTGATTGAAAAAGCGCTACAATATGCGCGCCAAAAACTGGCACTCGCGTAATCGCGACAGATTTAGCAGTACCCCCGCTGCAAAGGATTGACGGCGGGTATGTGAAACAACCCCATCCGGCACGGAGCCAGGTGGACGTTAATATTAACCTGAAGATTAAACATGACTGAATCTTTTGCTCAACTATTTGAAGAATCCTTAAAAACAATCGAAACCCGTCCGGGTTCCATCGTTCGCGGTGTTGTTGTTGCTATCGACAAAGACGTAGTACTGGTTGACGCCGGTCTGAAATCTGAGTCCGCCATTCCGGCTGAGCAGTTCAAAAACGCCCAGGGCGAGCTGGAAATCCAGGTCGGTGACGAAGTTGATGTTGCACTGGACGCAGTAGAAGACGGCTTCGGCGAAACCCTGCTGTCTCGTGAGAAAGCTAAACGTCACGAAGCATGGATCACGCTGGAGAAAGCTTACGAAGAAGCTGAAACTGTGGTCGGTGTTATCAACGGCAAAGTTAAAGGTGGCTTCACTGTTGAGCTGAATGGTATTCGTGCGTTCCTGCCAGGTTCACTGGTAGACGTTCGTCCAGTCCGTGACACCCTGCACCTCGAAGGCAAAGAGCTTGAGTTCAAAGTAATCAAGCTGGACCAGAAGCGTAACAACGTTGTTGTATCCCGTCGTGCCGTTATCGAATCCGAAAACAGCGCAGAACGCGATCAGCTGCTGGAAAACCTGCAGGAAGGCATGGAAGTCAAAGGTATCGTTAAGAACCTCACTGACTACGGCGCATTCGTTGACCTGGGCGGCGTTGATGGCCTGCTGCACATCACCGACATGGCGTGGAAACGCGTTAAGCACCCAAGCGAAATCGTGAACGTGGGCGACGAAATCACTGTTAAAGTGCTGAAGTTCGACCGCGAGCGTACTCGTGTATCCCTCGGCCTGAAACAGCTGGGCGAAGATCCATGGGTAGCTATCGCTAAGCGTTACCCAGAAGGTACTAAACTGACTGGTCGCGTTACCAACCTGACTGACTACGGCTGCTTCGTTGAAATCGAAGAAGGCGTTGAAGGTCTGGTACACGTTTCCGAAATGGACTGGACCAACAAAAACATCCACCCATCCAAAGTTGTTAACGTTGGTGATGTAGTGGAAGTGATGGTTCTGGATATCGACGAAGAACGTCGTCGTATCTCCCTGGGCCTGAAACAGTGCAAAAACAACCCATGGCAGCAGTTCGCGGAAACCCACAACAAGGGCGACCGTGTTGAAGGTAAAATCAAGTCTATCACTGACTTCGGTATCTTCATCGGCCTGGACGGCGGCATCGATGGCCTGGTTCACCTGTCTGACATCTCCTGGAACGTTGCAGGCGAAGAAGCAGTACGTGAATTCAAGAAAGGCGACGAAATCGCTGCAGTTGTTCTGCAGGTTGACGCAGAACGTGAGCGTATCTCCCTGGGCGTTAAACAGCTCGCAGAAGATCCGTTCAACAACTGGGTTGCACTGAACAAGAAAGGCGCAATCGTAAACGGTAAAGTGACTGCAGTTGACGCTAAAGGCGCAACCGTAGAACTGGCTGACGGCGTTGAAGGTTACCTGCGCGCTTCCGAAGCTTCACGTGACCGCGTTGAAGATGCAACTCTGGTTCTGAGCGTTGGTGACGACGTTGAAGCTAAGTTCACCGGTGTTGACCGTAAGAACCGTGCAATCAGCCTGTCTGTTCGTGCGAAAGACGAAGCTGATGAGAAAGATGCAATCGCAACTGTTAACAAACAGGAAGATGCAAACTTCTCTAACAACGCAATGGCTGAAGCTTTCAAAGCAGCTAAAGGCGAGTAATATCAGGTTCTCTCCTTCTCTTGACCTGTAAAGCATTTACAGCGCAAAGGATGTGAGGCGGACTTGACAGATTGCAGGATTCATCCTGTAATCAATAACAAAGGGCGGCTACGGCCGCCCTTGTTTAATGAGCTGTTAAGCTAATTGGTTTGAAAGGAACCGGAGGAATCATGACCAAGTCAGAATTGATTGAAAGACTTGCCAGTCAGCAACCGCATATCCCTGCCAAGGCAGTGGAAGATGCCGTAAAAGAGATGCTGGAGCATATGGCCACCACTCTTGCCCAGGGCGAGCGCATTGAAATCCGCGGTTTCGGTAGTTTTTCTCTGCACTATCGTGCACCACGTACCGGGCGTAACCCGAAGACGGGCGATAAAGTTGAGCTGGAAGGTAAGTACGTTCCGCACTTTAAGCCGGGTAAAGAGCTGCGCGATCGCGCCAATATTTACGGTAACTGAGTTTAGCCATCGGGTTAAACTGGGTTAAAAGAAAGCACCTGCGGGTGCTTTTTTTGTTTTTCTCGCCTTAGATCCTGAAGGCACCTCGCAATGCTTTCTGTCCTTCCTGCAAACGAGTGAAAAAGTTTACAGCCAGGGCTGTAACGTGCATTTTTTCTGTCTGACCACGCCCTGAACTGCCCGCATACTTCCCAAAACAGGGAGGGACATGTGGGAATATCCGTCATCAGCGTCTGTGCCATTCTGGCCATTATTCCATTGTATTGGTTACCCGTACTGCCAGGGCTTCATAGCGTCTGGGTATTGATTGCGGCCGGGGTAGCACTTGGCGTTCAGAAAAAAAATGCACTGAAACTAACGGGGGCAGGATTACTCTTTTTTTGCTGGGGCATTCTCGCCGCGCAAGAAAGCGTCTGGCCTATGGCGCATTTAACCGCGGGGCCACAGCAGGCCGAGGTGATGATCACCGCCACCGATGGGGCAACGATGCATCAGGGAAAGATCGTTACCCTGAACGGAAAACGCTGGTGGGCCTCAACGGGTATCACGCTGTATGGAAACTATCTGCCGCAACCCGTGTGCGTGGGACAGCGCTGGGCTATGACGCTTCGCCTGCGGGCGGTGCATGGTGAACTCAATGATGGAGGCTATGACACGCAGCAAAGCGCCATTGCCCGCCATCAAACGCTGAGCGGGCGGTTTACTCAGGCCACGATCGTCGACGCGCATTGCAGTTTACGCGCAACCTATCTGACATCACTGCAAAACAGGCTCACGTCCTATATATGGGGGCCGGTAATGTTGGGGTTGGGTATGGGAGAGCGGCTTAACGTCACGCGCGAAATAAAGGATCTGATGCGTGAGACAGGGACGCTGCATCTGATGGCGATATCAGGATTGCACATTGCGCTGGCGGCATCCCTCGCCTGGTTGCTCGCCCGGGGACTTCAGTTTTTATTACCGGTGCACTTGATCTGCTGGCAGGTACCGGTGCTGGCGGGGCTGCTCTTCGCTGTGTTTTATTCGTGGCTTACCGGCATGCAGCCGCCCGCGCTACGAACGGCTGTTTCGCTTGCCGTGCTCGCCGCGCTGCGGATAAGTGGCCGCCAGTGGTCCTCCTGGCAGGTCTGGCTGAGCTGTGTCGCGATGATTTTGATCCTCGATCCGCTGGCCGTGCTGTCACAAAGCTTTGCGCTGTCGGCTTTTGCCGTTGCCGCGTTAATTTTCTGGTTCCAGTGGCTGCCGTTGCCAGACTGGCGCTGGAGCCGTCGGTTACGCCCAATCGTGAATCTGGTTCACCTGCAGGCGGGAATGCTGGTGCTGCTTCTGCCGCTGCAGGTATTGATATTTCACGGCGTGAGTCTCTCCTCGCTGGTGGCAAACCTTTTTGCCGTGCCGCTGGTGACGTTTGTTTCGGTCCCGTTGATTCTGCTCGGCATGGCACTGCATTTACTTCCGCTGACCTCGCTGGAAACCATAATCTGGTTTGCCGCGGATAAATCCCTCGGTGTGCTCTTCTGGCTGTTAATGCGCTTGCCGGATGGCTGGCAGGGGGTCGATCAGCGCTGGCAATATCTCACCTTATTCCCCTGGTTTGCCCTGATTGGGTGGCGTTTCCGTGCATGGCGTGTTGTTCCCGCGGTGTGTCTGGCCACAAGCGTGATGCTGGCGTTTCCACTCTGGCGCGCGGATAAAAACGCGGGCTGGACCCTGCATATGCTGGATGTCGGACAGGGGCTGGCGATGGTGGTGGAACGCCACGGCAAAGCGATCCTGTACGATACAGGTCTCGCCTGGCCCGGGGGAGACAGCGCCCAGCAGCTCATCATTCCCTGGCTACGCTGGCATAACCTGAAACCAGAAGGGATTGTCCTCAGCCACGAGCACCTCGATCACGCTGGAGGGTTAGCATCTTTGCAGAAAACGTGGCCACAGCTGTGGGTCAGAAGCCCGTTGGGGTGGGCCGGACATCTTCCGTGCTTTCGTGGGCAGCGGTGGCAGTGGCAGGGGTTAATCTTTACCGTGCGCTGGCCTCCGGCGGGCTTTGTGGGGAAGGGCAATAATCGCTCCTGCGTTGTTAAAATTGATGATGGTGAGCAAAGCGTGCTTCTGACAGGGGATATTGAGGCAGCGTCTGAACAGGCGATGCTGAGCCATCGCTGGCGCGATCTTACGTCTACACTGATTCAGGTACCTCACCATGGCAGTAATACATCGTCATTTGCCCCCATGGTGCAGCGTGTTGAAGGCAAAATAGCGTTAGCTTCTGCGGCGCGTTATAACGCCTGGCATTTTCCTTCAGCGAAAGTGGTCAGGCGTTACATGAAAGAGGGATATGCCTGGTTTGACACGCCGCATTCCGGGCAAATTTCGGTAACATTTTCGCTACATGGCACGCAAATCCGACGGTTACGGGATGGCTGTTTACCTCGTTGGTATCATCAGTGGTTTGGCGTGCGCGTAGATAACGGGTAGAATATGCGGCTATTTCAACAAATGCTGGTTTTTTGAATGCATAACGACAAAGATCTCTCCACGTGGCAAACGTTCCGCCGACTCTGGCCGATGATTGCACCTTTTAAATCAGGCTTGATCGTGGCGGGCGTAGCGTTAATCCTCAACGCAGCCAGCGATACCTTTATGCTATCGCTTCTTAAACCGTTACTGGATGACGGTTTTGGTAAAACAGATCGATCGGTGCTGCTATGGATGCCGCTGGTGGTTATTGGCCTGATGATCCTGCGCGGTATCACCAGCTACGTCTCCAGCTACTGCATCTCCTGGGTATCGGGAAAAGTGGTAATGACCATGCGTCGTCGACTGTTCAGCCACATGATGGGCATGCCGGTCGCATTCTTTGACAAGCAGTCTACCGGCACATTGCTGTCGCGTATTACCTATGATTCAGAACAGGTTGCTTCTTCCTCGTCCAGCGCGTTGATCACCGTGGTGCGTGAAGGTGCTTCGATCATCGGCCTGTTTATCATGATGTTCTACTACAGCTGGCAGCTGTCGATCATTCTTATCGTTTTAGCGCCGATTGTTTCGTTCGCTATCCGCCTTGTTTCTAAGCGTTTCCGCAATATCAGTAAAAACATGCAGAATACGATGGGGCAGGTGACTACCAGCGCAGAGCAGATGCTCAAAGGTCATAAAGAAGTGTTGATCTTTGGTGGCCAGGAAGTCGAAACCAAACGTTTTGATAAGGTCAGCAATAAAATGCGTCTGCAGGGGATGAAGATGGTGTCGGCCTCTTCCATTTCCGATCCGATTATTCAGCTGATTGCTTCTCTGGCGCTGGCCTTTGTTCTGTATGCGGCGAGCTTCCCGAGCGTGATGGATACCCTGACGGCAGGTACGATTACCGTTGTCTTCTCGTCTATGATTGCGCTGATGCGTCCGCTGAAATCGCTGACTAACGTCAACGCGCAGTTCCAGCGCGGGATGGCGGCGTGCCAGACCTTGTTCAGCATCCTCGATTCCGAGCAGGAAAAAGACGAAGGTACGCGCGAAATTGTCCGCGCCAAAGGAGACCTTGAGTTCCGCAATGTCACTTTCACCTATCCTGGCCGCGAAACGCCTGCGCTGCGTGATATCAGCCTTAATCTCCCGGCGGGTAAAACCGTTGCGCTGGTTGGGCGTTCTGGCTCCGGTAAATCAACGATTGCCAGCCTGATCACCCGCTTCTACGACATCGACCAGGGCGAGATTCTGCTGGACGGTCACGATCTGCGGGAATATACCCTGCAGTCGCTGCGTAACCAGGTTGCGCTGGTTTCCCAGAACGTACACCTGTTTAACGACACGGTTGCCAACAACATTGCGTATGCGCGTACGGAAGAGTACAGCCGCGAGCAGATCGAAAACGCCGCTCGCATGGCCTATGCCATGGACTTTATCAACAAGATGGATAACGGCCTGGATACGATCATCGGCGAGAACGGCGTTCTGCTCTCTGGTGGTCAGCGCCAGCGTATTGCCATTGCGCGTGCCCTGCTGCGCGACAGCCCAATCCTGATCCTTGATGAAGCCACCTCTGCGCTGGATACCGAGTCTGAGCGTGCCATCCAGTCCGCGCTGGATGAGCTGCAAAAGAACCGTACGTCGCTGGTCATTGCGCACCGTCTGTCGACCATTGAAAAGGCTGACGAAATTGTTGTCGTTGAAGATGGCGTTCTCGTTGAACGCGGCAGCCATGCCGATCTGCTGGCTCACCGCGGCGTGTATGCCCAGCTTCATAAGATGCAGTTTGGTCAATGATTGCACGCATCTGGTCAGGTGAATCTCCTCTCTGGCGACTGCTGCTGCCGCTCTCCTGGCTGTATGGCCTGGTGAGCGGTGCTATTCGCTTGCTGTACCGGCTTGGGCTGAAGCGTGCATGGCGAGCGCCGGTGCCGGTTGTTGTGGTGGGGAATTTAACCGCAGGCGGAAACGGTAAAACGCCGGTGGTGATCTGGCTGGTGGAGCAATTGCAAAAACGCGGTATCCGCGCCGGGGTTGTGTCGCGGGGGTATGGCGGAAATGCGGTGCAGTATCCGTTGCTGCTGACCCCTGATACCACTACCGCCGAAGCGGGTGATGAGCCGGTGCTGATTTTTCAGCGTACCCACGCGCCGGTAGCAGTCTCGCCGGTGCGCAGCGAGGCTGTGCAGGCCCTGCTGGCAGAACACTCGGTTCAGATTGTCATCACTGACGATGGCCTGCAGCATTATGCCCTCGCGCGTGACAAAGAGATTGTTGTCATTGACGGTGTTCGCCGTTTCGGGAACGGCTGGTGGTTACCGGCCGGGCCAATGCGTGAGCGAGCCTCTCGCCTGAAAAGCGTTGATGCGGTTATCGTCAACGGCGGTGAAGCCAGAGCGGGGGAGATCCCGATGCACCTTCATCCGGGGCTGGCGGTAAATCTGCTTACCGGTGAAAGGAAAGCGGTCGCCCAACTGACCTCACTGGTGGCGATGGCGGGCATTGGCCATCCTCCGCGTTTCTTCGCGACGCTGGAACAGTGCGGCGCAAAACTTGAAAAGCGTGTTCCGCTGGCCGACCATCAGGCGCTGGTACCGGAGCAGGTTAACGCCCTGGCGTCGCCTGAGCAGACGCTGATCATGACCGAAAAAGACGCGGTGAAATGCCGTGCCTTCGCGAAAGAAAACTGGTGGTATCTGCCGGTTGACGCTGAGCTTAGCGGCGAGCAACCGGAGCAACTGCTTAAAGAACTGATTGCGTTAGTGCATTAACAGCAACTGCGGTTCTGGTGGCGCTTTTACGGACAGGAAAACGCATGTCTTTACCGCAACTCTCGCTTTCAGCCGCACGTCATCTTCACCTTGCCGCGCAGGGGCTTTTGAAAAAGCCGCGTCGTCGCGCTCAGCCCACCGATATTCTCTCTACCGTGCAGCGCATGTCGCTACTGCAAATCGACACCATCAATATCGTGGCGCGCAGTCCTTATCTGGTGCTGTTTAGCCGTCTGGGGAACTATCAGCCTCAGTGGCTCGACAACGCCCTCAGGCAGGGCGAGCTGATGGAATATTGGGCGCACGAGGCCTGTTTCCTTCCGCGCAGCGACTTCGCGCTGGTCCGCCATCGGATGCTCTCCCCGGATAAGATGGGCTGGAAATACCGCCAGGAGTGGATGCTGGAGCACGCCGCTGAAATTGAGCAACTGATCGCGCATATTCAGGAGAAGGGGCCGGTACGGTCCGCTGATTTTGAACATCCCCGTAAAGGGGCCAGCGGCTGGTGGGAATGGAAGCCGCACAAACGACATCTGGAAGGGCTATTTACTTCCGGCAAAGTCATGGTGATTGAGCGGCGTAACTTTCAGCGTGTATATGACCTGACGCACCGCGTGATGCCGCACTGGGACGACCAGCGCGATCTCCTCACTCAGGAGGCGGCTGAAGCCGTCATGCTTGAGAACAGCGCCCGCAGCCTGGGGATTTTCCGCCCGCAATGGCTGGCGGATTACTATCGTCTTCGCCAGCCTGCGCTGAAACCGCTGCTGGAGAGGTGGCAGCAGGAGCAGCGTGTCGTCCCCGTTTCGGTGGACACGCTGGGCGAAATGTGGCTGCATGCGGATCTCCTCCCGCTGCTGCCACAGGCGCTTGATGGCAAACTGCAGGCAACCCACAGCGCGGTACTCTCGCCATTCGACCCGGTAGTCTGGGACAGAAAACGGGCTGAGCAGCTCTTTAATTTCAGCTACCGGCTGGAGTGCTATACCCCGGCACCGAAACGCCAGTTCGGTTACTTCGTGTTACCGTTACTGCACAAAGGGCAGCTTGTCGGGCGGATGGATGCCAAAATGCACCGCAAAACCGGCACGCTTGAAATCATTGCGCTTTACCTTGAGGACGGCGTGAAAGTCACCGCGACCTTAGAAAAAGGATTAACGTCCGCGATTAGCGAGTTTGCGCGCTGGCAGGACGCCCACCGCGTGACGCTGGGGCGTCTGCCCGACGGGCTGTTTAACGCCTGTCGACATGGCTGGGAAACAGGCACTCCCTGAAAAAGGAATGTGTTAAGATTTAGCGATTACCCCTACGGAGGAACTATGGATCACCGTTTACTTGAAATCATTGCCTGCCCGGTATGCAACGGCAAGCTGTACTACAGCCAGGACAAACAAGAGCTGATTTGCAAACTGGATAGCCTGGCGTTCCCGCTGCGTGACGGTATTCCGGTCCTGCTGGAAAACGAAGCCCGTTCCCTGGTCGCGGAAGAGAGCAAACCATGAGTTTTGTTGTCATCATTCCTGCCCGCTACGCCTCAACGCGCCTGCCGGGTAAACCGCTGGTGGACATCAACGGCAAGCCGATGATTGTGCACGTTCTTGAGCGTGCCCGTGAATCGGGTGCCGAGCGCGTGATTGTTGCCACCGATCACCCGGACGTGGCGCGTGCGGTGGAAGCGGCAGGCGGAGAAGTTTGCATGACCCGTGCCGATCATCAGTCCGGTACCGAACGTCTGGCGGAAGTGGTTGAAAAATGCGGCTTCAGTGACGACACGGTTATCGTGAATGTCCAGGGCGACGAGCCGATGATCCCGGCGGTTATCATTCGTCAGGTGGCGGAAAATCTGGCGCAGCGTGAGGTGGGGATGGCGACGCTCGCCGTGCCGATTCACCACGTAGAAGAAGCCTTCAATCCGAATGCGGTGAAAGTGGTGATGGATGCCGAAGGGTATGCCCTCTATTTTTCACGCGCTGCAATTCCCTGGGATCGCGATCGTTTTGCCGTCTCAAAAGAGGCGATTGGCGACACCTTCCTGCGCCATCTGGGCATCTACGGCTATCGCGCCGGTTTCATTCGCCGTTATGTCACCTGGGCACCAAGCCCGCTGGAACATATCGAGATGCTGGAGCAGCTTCGCGTCCTGTGGTACGGGGAGAAGATCCACGTTGCGGTTGCCCAGGAAGTGCCGGGTACTGGCGTAGATACCCCTGACGATCTTGAGCGCGTTCGCGCCGAAATGCGTTAATTTTTCCGTCGTCCCCCCGCCTGGGGGGACAGTTTCCCGCCAGGTTATTTCCCTTTTCAGTGCCTTAATTGATCTCTGTCGGGTGACATCTTCCCCTGACGCGCTCATTATAAAAGCAGTAGTCTTAATGGGGGTAATCTCATATGGAACAACTGCGTGCCGAACTTAGCCATCTGCTCGGGGAGACATTAAGCCGGGTGGAGTGCGTGAATGAAAAGGCCGATACCGCGCTTTGGGCGTTGTATGACAGTCAGGGAAACCCGATGCCGCTAATGGCGAGGAGTTTTTCCTCGCCGGGCGTTGCCCGACAGCTGGCCTGGAAAATGTCGATGCTGGCGCGCGAAGGGACGGTCCGTATGCCGACAGTCTACGGTGTGATGACCCATGAGGAACATCCCGGCCCGGACGTGTTGTTGATTGAGCGGTTACGCGGTGTCCCGGTGGAAGCCCCGGCGCGCACGCCAGAGCGCTGGGAGCAGTTAAAAGACCAGATTGTGGAAGCGCTGCTCGCCTGGCACCGGCAGGACAGCCGTGGTCTCGTTGGCCCGGTTGACAGCACGCAGGAGAACCTGTGGCCGCTCTGGTATCGCCAGCGCATTGAGGTGCTGTGGGGAACCTTAAACCAGTTCAACAACACCGGCCTCACCATGCAGGACAAACGCATTCTGTTCCGCACCCGGGAATGCCTGCCGGCCCTGTTCGAAGGTTTTAACGACAACTGTGTGCTGGTACACGGTAATTTTACCCTGCGCAGCATGCTTAAAGATCCGCGCAGCGATCAACTGCTGGCGATGGTCGGGCCGGGCATCATGCTTTGGGCACCGCGTGAGTACGAGTTGTTCAGGCTAAGCGACAGCGGCGCGGCAGAAGGTTTACTCTGGCACTACTTGCAGCGCGCGCCGGTGGCAGAGGCCTTCCTGTGGCGGCGCTGGCTCTACTTGCTCTGGGATGAAGTCGCGCAACTGGTCAATACCGGGCGTTTCAGTCGCGCCAACTTCGATCTTGCGGCAAAATCACTCCTGCCGTGGCTCGCCTGACACACCTTTGAGCCACTGCCAGATCCGCCCAAGCGTCTCATAGCCCACGCGATCGCTGTGCATTAACCACACCGGGGACGGGATCGCCCGCTCCCACGGATTCAGCGGTGCGGTGATGGCCAACTGGTTAGCCGGTGCCGGCAGCGGGTGTAGCCCCTGGCTCTCAAAGAAAATCATCGCTCTCGGCAGATGGGAGGCAGAGGTTACCAGCAGGAACGGAACGTCGCCGATGGCTTTTTTCACCGCGGCGGCTTCTTCTTCAGTGTCTTTGGGGCTGTCCAGCGTGATGATTGACGAGCGCGGTACGCCCAGCGATTCCGCCACTCTCGCCCCGGCTTCCGCCGTGCTGACCGGGTTCGTTTTCGCGGCGGCACCGGTGAAAATCAGTTTGGCACCCGGATTAGCCAGCCACAGGCGAATGCCTTCATTAAGCCGCGGCAGGCTGTTGTTGATCAGATTTGAACTGGGCGCCCAGTCCGGGTCCCAGGTATACCCTCCGCCGAGCACGACGATATACCCCACTTTCTGATTGCCCTGCCAGGTTGGATATTTATTCTCAATGGGGCGCAACAGCCCATCCGCCACCGGCTGCAGGCTTAACAGCAGCAGCGCCAGCCAGCCCAGGGTAATAAGCGATTTTCCACTTTTCTGGAAACGGCTAAACCACACCAGCGCCAGACCAAGCGCGATGACGAGCAGCAGCAGGGGAAGGGGAAGCATCATGCCGCCGATGTATTTTTTTAGGGTAAAAAGCATCCTTTTTGGTTCCTTTTTTAACCATATAGCAGGTGAATGCCAGTGATATTACACCAGAGAGGTTCATTCTCCGCTCGGGTGTGACAAAATAGCGGTTTTGCAGTTAGCGAGTGGAACTCTCCCAATGCGGGATCGCAATTTTGATGACATCGCGGAAAAGTTTTCGCGCAACATTTATGGCACGACTAAAGGCCAGCTGCGTCAGACGATCCTCTGGCAGGATCTCGACAAGCTTCTTGCCGACTATCCGGGCCAGAGGTTGCGTGTGCTTGATGCGGGCGGTGGCGAAGGCCAGACTGCCATCCTGATGGCACAGCGGGGTCATCACGTCACCTTGTGCGATCTCTCTGCTGAAATGGTGGCGCGTGCCCGGCAGGCGGCAGACGAGAAAGGTGTGAGCGACAACATGCATTTTATACATTGCGCCGCTCAGGACATTGCGCAGCATTTGGAAACGCAGGTTGATCTGATATTGTTTCATGCTGTGCTGGAATGGGTGGCCGATCCGCAGGCGGTGCTAAAAACGCTGTGGTCGATGTTGCGCCCGGGCGGGGCGTTATCGCTGATGTTCTACAACGCAAACGGCTTGTTAATGCGAAACGTGCTGGTGGGCAATTTCGGCTACGTTCAGCAGGGCATGTATAAAAAGAAACGGCGCACGCTGTCGCCGGATTTTCCGCGTGAACCGCAGCAGGTCTATGGCTGGCTGGAGGAGATCGGCTGGGAGATCACCGGTAAAACGGGCGTGAGGGTGTTTCATGACTATCTGCGTGATAAACAAAAACAGCATGACTGCTTAGACGCCTTAACAGAAATTGAAACGCGGTACTGCCGCCAGGAGCCTTATTTAAGCCTTGGCCGCTATATCCACGTCACCGCGCGCAAGCCGCAGATGCAAGGATAATCTATGAGTGAATTTTCCCAGACAGTCCCCGAACTGGTTGCCTGGGCCAGAAAAAATGATTTCTCCATCTCGCTGCCGGTAGACAGACTCTCTTTCCTGCTGGCGGTGGCTACGCTGAACGGCGAGCGGCTTGATGGTGAAATGAGCGAGGGTGAACTGGTGGATGCCTTCCGCCATGTCAGTGATGCGTTTGAGCAAACCAGCGAAACCATTAGCGTGCGTGCCAACAACGCGATCAACGACATGGTGCGTCAACGTCTGCTGAACCGCTTTACCAGCGAGCAGGCGGAAGGAAACGCCATTTATCGTCTGACGCCACTGGGTATCGGCATTACCGACTATTACATCCGCCAGCGTGAGTTTTCGACGCTGCGCCTCTCTATGCAGCTCTCGATTGTTGCGGGCGAGCTGAAGCGTGCCGCGGATGCTGCAGATGAGAATGGCGATGAATTCCACTGGCACCGCAACGTCTACGCGCCGCTGAAATATTCGGTAGCCGAGATCTTTGACAGTATCGATCTGACCCAGCGTCTGATGGACGAACAGCAGCAGCAGGTGAAAGACGATATCGCACAACTGCTGAATAAAGACTGGCGGGCGGCCATCTCCAGCTGCGAACTCCTGCTGTCAGAAACCTCTGGTACGCTGCGCGAACTGCAGGACACCCTCGAGGCGGCAGGGGATAAGCTGCAGGCTAACCTGCTGCGTATTCAGGATGCCACGCTTGCCCACGACGATCTGCACTTTGTCGACCGTCTGGTATTTGATTTACAAAGCAAGCTTGACCGCATTATTAGCTGGGGCCAGCAGTCGATTGACCTGTGGATTGGCTACGACCGACACGTGCATAAATTTATCCGTACCGCGATTGATATGGATAAAAACCGCGTCTTTGCTCAGCGTTTGCGCCAGTCGGTACAGACCTATTTCGATGCGCCCTGGGCGCTGACCTACGCAAGTGCCGATCGCCTGCTGGATATGCGCGATGAAGAGATGGCGTTGCGTGATGAAGAAGTGACCGGTGAACTGCCACCGGATCTGGAATTCGAAGAATTCAACGAAATTCGCGAGCAGCTTGCGGCGATGATCGAAGAACAGCTCGCGGTCTACAAAACCAGACAAGTGCCGCTGGATCTTGGTCTCGTGGTGCGCGACTATCTGGCGCAATATCCTCGGGCGCGCCATTTCGATATCGCCCGCATTGTCGTCGACCAGGCCGTACGCCTGGGCGTCGCGCAAGCAGATTTCACCGGGCTGCCGCCGAAGTGGCAGCCGATTAACGATTACGGAGCCAAGGTACAGGCGCATGTCATTGACAAATATTGAAAACGTGATGCCAGTTAAGCTGGCACAGGCGCTGGCGAATCCGTTGTTTCCGGCGCTGGACAGCCAGCTACGTGCCGGTCGTCACATTGGCCTTGACGAGCTGGATAATCACGCCTTTTTGATGGACTTCCAGGAGTATCTGGAAGAGTTTTACGCGCGTTACAACGTTGAGCTTATTCGTGCGCCGGAAGGTTTTTTCTATCTGCGCCCGCGCTCCACGACGCTCATTCCGCGCTCCGTGCTTTCCGAGCTGGACATGATGGTCGGGAAAATTCTCTGCTATCTCTATCTCAGCCCGGAACGTCTGGCGAACGAAGGTATTTTCACGCAACAGGAGCTTTACGATGAGCTGCTGGCGCTGGCGGATGAAAGCAAGCTGCTCAAGCTGGTGAACAACCGTTCGACGGGGTCAGACCTTGATCGTCAGAAATTGCAGGAAAAAGTTCGCTCTTCTCTGAACCGTCTGCGCCGACTGGGTATGGTCTGGTTTATGGGCCATGACAGCAGCAAGTTCCGCATTACGGAATCAGTCTTCCGCTTTGGTGCCGACGTGCGCGCGGGCGACGATGCGCGTGAGGCGCAGCTACGCATGATCCGTGACGGTGAAGCGATGCCGGTGGAAAACCATTTGCAGCTCAATGATGAGCATGAAGAGAATCAGCCGGAAAGCGGGGAGGAAGAGTAATGATTGAACGCGGTAAATTTCGCTCACTGACGCTGATTAACTGGAACGGCTTCTTTGCCCGAACCTTCGATCTGGATGAGCTGGTCACCACGCTCTCCGGCGGTAACGGGGCGGGTAAATCCACCACCATGGCGGCGTTCGTCACGGCGCTGATCCCCGATTTGACCCTGCTGCACTTCCGAAACACCACCGAAGCGGGCGCGACAAGCGGCTCCCGTGACAAAGGCCTGCACGGTAAGCTGAAAGCGGGCGTCTGTTATTCGGTGCTGGACGTGATCAACTCCCGTCATCAGCGCGTGGTGGTTGGCGTGCGTCTGCAACAGGTGGCAGGCCGTGACCGTAAGGTTGATATCAAACCTTTCGCCATTCAGGGCCTGCCGACTTCCGTGCAGCCGACCGCGCTGCTGACGGAGACCTTAAACGAACGTCAGGCGCGCGTGCTGACGCTTCAGGAGCTGAAAGACAAGCTTGAAGCTATCGAAGGCGTGCAGTTTAAGCAGTTCAACTCCATTACCGAATACCACTCCCTGATGTTCGATCTGGGCGTGGTTGCCCGTCGTCTGCGGACTGCATCCGACCGTAGCAAATATTACCGTCTGATCGAAGCGTCCCTGTACGGCGGTATCTCCAGCGCCATTACCCGCTCGTTGCGCGACTACCTGTTGCCAGAAAACAGCGGCGTGCGTAAAGCCTTCCAGGACATGGAAGCCGCACTGCGTGAAAACCGCATGACGCTGGAAGCGATCCGCGTGACCCAGTCTGACCGCGATCTGTTTAAACATCTGATCAGCGAAGCCACTAACTACGTGGCGGCAGACTATATGCGTCACGCCAACGAGCGCCGCATACATCTCGATCAGGCTCTGGAGTACCGCCGCGAACTGTTTACATCCCGTAAGCAGCTGGTGGCTGAGCAGTATAAGCACGTCGAAATGGCGCGCGAACTGGGTGAGCACAACGGTGCGGAAGGGGATCTGGAAGCCGATTACCAGGCCGCCAGCGATCACCTGAACCTGGTGCAGACCGCGCTGCGTCAGCAGGAAAAAATCGAGCGCTACGAAGCGGATCTCGATGAGCTGCAAATTCGTCTTGAAGAGCAAAACGAAGTGGTGGCCGAAGCCGCCGATCTGCAGGAAGAGAACGAAGCGCGCGCCGAAGCGGCCGAACTGGAAGTGGATGAGCTGAAAAGCCAGCTCGCCGATTACCAGCAGGCGCTGGACGTGCAGCAGACCCGTGCGATTCAGTACACCCAGGCGCTGCAGGCCCTGCAGCGTGCGAAAGAGCTGTGTCACCTGCCGGACTTAACGCCAGAGAGCGCGGAAGACTGGCTGGACACCTTCCAGGCGAAAGAGCAGGAAGCCACCGAGAAACTGCTGTCGCTCGATCAGAAAATGAGCGTGGCGCAAACGGCGCACAGCCAGTTTGAGCAGGCATACCAGCTGGTCGTGGCGATCAATGGCCCGGTTGCGCGTAGCGACGCCTGGAGCGTTGCCCGCGAACTGCTGCGTGACGGTATGAACCAGCGCCATCTGGCCGAACAGGTTCAGCCGCTGCGTATGCGTCTGAACGAACTGGAACAGCGTCTACGCGAACAGCAGGAAGCCGAGCGTCTGCTGGCCGATTTCTGCAAACGTCAGGGCAAAAATTACGATTTCGACGATCTTGAAGCCCTGCATCAGGAGCTGGAAGCGCGAATTGCTTCACTTTCTGACAGCGTTTCCAGCGCCAGCGAACAGCGCATGAACCTGCGTCAGGAAATGGATCAGCTCCAGTCTCGTTCGCAAAAGCTCCTGCAACGCGCGCCGATCTGGCTTGCCGCGCAAAGCAGCCTGAGCCAGCTCAGCGAGCAGTGCGGGGAAACGTTTGAATCCGGCCAGGACGTTACGGAATACCTGCAACAACTGCTGGAGCGTGAGCGTGAAGCGATCGTTGAGCGTGATGAAGTCGGTAACCGTAAACGTGAAGTTGACGAAGAGATTGAACGCTTAAGCCAGCCGGGCGGTGCAGAAGATGCGCGCCTGAATGCGCTGGCGGAACGTTTTGGCGGCGTACTGCTGTCGGAAATTTATGACGACGTGGGTCTGGATGACGCGCCGTACTTCTCGGCGCTGTACGGCCCGTCGCGTAATGCGATCGTCGTGCCCGATCTGTCGCAGATTTCTGAGCAGCTGGCCGGTCTGGAAGATTGCCCGGAAGATCTCTATTTAATCGAAGGGGATCCGCAGTCATTCGATGACAGCGTGTTCAGCGTGGACGAGCTTGAAAAAGCGGTGGTGGTGAAAATTGCCGACCGCCAGTGGCGCTATTCTCGCTTCCCGGAACTGCCGCTGTTTGGTCGTGCCGCGCGTGAAAACCGTATCGAAAGTCTGCATGCTGAACGTGAAACGTTGTCAGAGCGTTTTGCCACCCTGTCGTTCGACGTTCAGAAAACCCAGCGTCTGCATCAGGCCTTCAGCCGCTTTATCGGTAGCCATCTGGCGGTGGCGTTTGACGCCGACCCGGAAGCCGAAATTCGCAAGCTCAACACCCGCCGGGGTGAACTGGAACGCGCGCTGGCGAATCATGAAAATGATAACCAGCAGAGCCGTGTACAGTTCGAACAGGCGAAAGAGGGCGTAGCCGCGCTCAACCGCATTCTGCCGCGTCTTAACCTTCTGGCGGACGAGACGCTGGCCGATCGCGTCGATGAAATTCAGGAACGTCTGGATGAAGCGCAGGAAGCGGCACGTTTCATTCAGCAGCATGGTAATCAGCTGGCGAAACTGGAACCGGTGCTTTCGGTGCTCCAGAGCGATCCGGAACAGTATGAGCAGCTGAAAGAAGATTACGCCTGGTCTCAGCAGGTACAGCGCGAAGCCCGCCAGCAGGCATTTGCCCTGACGGAAGTGGTGCAGCGTCGCGCCCACTTTGGCTACTCTGATTCCGCTGAAATGCTCAGCGGTAACAGCGATCTTAACGAGAAACTTCGCCAGCGTCTTGAGCAGGCGGAAGCGGAACGTACCCGCGCCCGTGAAGCCATGCGTACGCACGCTGCGCAGCTGAGTCAGTACAGCCAGGTCATGGCCTCGCTGAAAAGCTCCTATGACACCAAGAAAGAGCTTCTTAACGATTTACACAAAGAGCTGCAGGATATCGGGGTTCGCGCCGACAGCGGCTCGGAAGAGCGGGCGCGTATTCGTCGCGACGAGCTGCATGCCCAGTTAAGCAACAACCGTGCGCGCCGTAATCAGCTGGAAAAAGCGCTGACCTTCTGTGAAGCGGAGATGGACAACCTGACGCGTCGCCTGCGCAAGCTGGAACGTGACTATCACGAAATGCGCGAGCAGGTTGTGACCGCCAAGGCGGGCTGGTGCGCGGTGATGCGCATGGTGAAAGACAATAACGTTGAGCGTCGTCTGCACCGTCGCGAGCTGGCCTACCTTTCCGGGGATGAACTGCGCTCCATGTCGGATAAGGCATTGGGTGCGCTGCGTCTGGCGGTAGCGGATAACGAACATCTGCGCGACGTGCTGCGCATGTCCGAAGATCCAAAACGTCCAGAGCGTAAAATCCAGTTCTTCGTGGCGGTTTACCAGCACCTGCGCGAGCGTATTCGCCAGGATATCATCCGCACCGACGATCCGGTCGAAGCCATCGAGCAGATGGAAATCGAGCTGGGTCGCCTGACGGAAGAGTTAACCTCCCGCGAGCAGAAGCTGGCAATCAGTTCCCGCAGCGTGGCAAATATCATCCGCAAAACCATTCAGCGCGAGCAGAACCGTATTCGTCAGCTGAACCAGGGACTGCAGAGCGTGTCGTTTGGACAGGTTAACAGCGTGCGTCTGAACGTGAACGTACGTGAGGCCCACTCGACGCTGCTTGATGTGTTGTCCGAGCAGCACGAACAGCATCAGGATCTGTTTAACAGCAACCGCCTGACCTTCTCGGAAGCACTGGCGAAGCTGTACCAGCGCCTGAACCCGCAGATTGATATGGGGCAGCGCACGCCGCAAACCATCGGCGAAGAACTGCTGGATTACCGTAACTATCTTGAGATGGAAGTGGAGGTCAACCGTGGTTCAGACGGCTGGCTGCGCGCCGAGTCCGGTGCGCTCTCAACAGGTGAGGCTATCGGTACCGGGATGTCTATTCTGGTGATGGTGGTGCAGAGCTGGGAAGATGAGGCGCGTCGTCTGCGCGGCAAAGATATCTCCCCATGCCGCCTGCTGTTCCTTGATGAAGCGGCGCGTCTTGATGCCCGCTCTATCGCCACGCTGTTTGAGCTGTGCGACCGTCTTGATATGCAGCTTATCATCGCGGCACCAGAGAACATCAGCCCGGAAAAAGGCACTACCTATAAGCTGGTGCGTAAAGTCTTCCAGAACAGCGAGCACGTACACGTCGTGGGTCTGCGCGGCTTTGCACCGCAGCCACCGGAGTCGTTACCCGGCACGGCTGACGCTTCCTGAGGCGTTTTGTTACAAAGAGCGGCGCAGTAGCGCCGCTTTTTTTATTCACTTAACTTGTGCTGATAGCGGGGTTATCTTTAAACTTCTTTACATAAGGCAAGGCAACTGCGGTTATGCCTTCCTATACTAACTAAACATAAGCCCCAGAATGATGGGCATGTCGTGAAAAACAGGGGGCAAGGGATGTTGCTAAAGAAAAATCGTGGTCGTCAGCTGTCAGCGCTGGGTTTGTGCCTGACAGTGATGTTTGCTCCACTGTTTACCGCACAGGCGGATGAGCCTGAAGTTGTGCCTTCGGACAGCTCTGCAACGACGGGTACACAACCGATGTCGCTGTCTCTGCCGCTGGATCAATCTCCGGCGACGGCGATCATGGCGGGAATCCGGCCGCTACCCGAAGGGATCGACACTGGTTCACTTCGCCAGCAGCTGATGACGGGCTTGCCGTCAGGCTACACGCCAGCCTATATCAACCAGCTCACGCTGCTGTATGCCGCGCGTGATATGAAACCTATGTGGGAAAACCGCGACGCGGTGCGCGCGTTTCAGCAACAGCTTGCGGAAGTCGCGATTGCAGGTTTCCAGCCGCAGTTCACCACCTGGGTGGAGCTGCTGACCGACCCTTCCGTTACCGGCCAGGCGCGGGATGTGGTGTTGTCTGATGCGATGATGGGCTACCTGCAGTTTGTGGCGGGCATTCCGGTTAATGGCAACCGCTGGCTGTATAGTCAAAAGCCTTACAAGCTGGCGACCCCGGCGCTGTCAGTGATTAACCAGTGGCAGCTGTCGCTGGATAATGGTGAACTGCCGCGCTTTATCGCAAGCCTTGCGCCTGCGCATCCGCAATACGCCACGATGCATCAATCCTTACTGGCGCTGGTGGCGGACTCGCGGCCGTGGCCGCAACTGCGCGCCACCGCGACGCTTCGCCCTGGCCAGTGGAGCAGCGATGTTCCCGCCCTGCGTGAAATCCTCAGCCGTTCCGGCATCCTCGACGGCGGGCCTAACATTGCTCTTCCTGGCGACGATTCGCAAAACGTGGTGGTCAGCCCGTCTGCCCCGGTCAAAGAGAAAAAAGCCGTAGGGCTAAACAACAAGCCCGCGGCGTACGATCGTGAACTGGTGGCAGCCGTGAAGCAATTTCAGGCCGCGCAAGGGCTGGGGGCTGATGGCGTCATTGGTCAGTCCACGCGTGACTGGCTGAACGTCTCTCCTGCGCAGCGGGCAGGGGTGCTGGCGCTGAATATCCAGCGTTTGCGTTTGCTGCCGGGTACGCTTTCGACCGGCATCATGGTCAATATTCCTGCTTACTCTCTGGTTTATTATCAGGACGGAAACGAAGTGCTGGCGTCCCGCGTCATTGTCGGGCGGCCAGATCGTAAAACGCCGATGATGAGCAGCGCGCTGAACAATGTCGTGGTGAACCCGCCGTGGAACGTTCCGCCGACGCTTGCGCGCAAAGACATCCTGCCTAAGGTGTGGAACGATCCGGGCTATCTGGAACGCCACGGTTATACGGTGATGCGCGGCTGGAACAGTAAAGAAGCGATTGACCCGTATATGGTCGACTGGTCTACAATTACGGCCTCGAACCTGCCGTTCCGTTTCCAGCAGGCACCGGGCGCGCATAACTCGCTGGGACGTTACAAGTTCAATATGCCGAGTTCCGACGCTATCTATTTGCACGATACGCCAAACCATACCCTGTTCCAGAAAGACACCCGCGCACTCAGCTCCGGCTGCGTTCGTGTAAACAAAGCGTCTGAACTGGCGAACATGCTGTTGCAGGATGCCGGCTGGAACGATACGCGGATCTCTGATGCGCTGAAACAAGGTGATACCCGGTACGTGAATATCCGCCACAATATTCCCGTCAATCTTTACTACCTGACGGCGTTTGTCGGGGCCGACGGGCGTACCCAGTATCGTACAGATATTTACAATTATGATCTCCCCGCGCGATCCGGCGCACAAATTTTGCCAAAAGCGGAACAATTAATCAGGTAAATGAAGTAGTTCGGGAAAAATGATTGTCGTAAGTTATGGTGAATACGGGGCAATATGGCTGTAGGCCGCGTATTTACTGGGGTTGGGCGCCTTGACGTTGTCGGCTTTGCCAGTTAAGGTGCCCTTCGTGCGCTAAGCATATTGACGATTTCATTGACCTGTAGACCTGATTATCATGGACAAATTTGACGCTAATCGCCGCAAACTGCTGGCGTTAGGTGGTGTTGCGCTGGGCGCAGCGGCCATCTTGCCGACGCCAGCATTTGCCACCCTCTCGACCCCACGTCCGCGTATTTTAACGCTCAACAATCTTCACACCGGTGAGTCGCTTAAAGCGGAGTTTTTCGATGGCAGAGGCTATATTCAGGATGAATTAGCAAAACTAAACCATTTTTTCCGTGATTTCCGCGCGAATAAAATAAAAGCCATCGATCCAGGACTGTTTGATCAGTTGTTTCGCCTTCAGGGCCTGTTGGGGACCAGCAGACCTGTGCAGCTCATTTCTGGCTATCGCTCGCTCGATACCAATAACGAACTGCGTGCCCACAGCCGTGGGGTAGCGAAAAAAAGCTACCACACCAAAGGGCAGGCAATGGATTTCCACATTGAAGGCGTTTCGTTAGCCAATATTCGCAAAGCTGCGTTATCTATGCGCGCAGGTGGTGTAGGATATTACCCACGTAGCAACTTTGTGCATATTGATACCGGGCCGGTCAGGCACTGGTAATAACGAAACACAGGAGCAGTATGAACTATCGTATTATTCCGGTTACCGCGTTCTCCCAGAACTGTTCATTAATCTGGTGTGAGCAAACCAAACTGGCCGCGCTTGTTGATCCCGGCGGCGACGCTGAGAAAATCAAGCAGGAAGTCGCTGCAAGCGGCGTCACACTGATGCAGATCCTGCTCACTCACGGTCACCTTGACCACGTGGGGGCAGCAGCTGAACTGGCGCAGCACTACGGTGTGCCGGTTATCGGTCCGGAAAAAGAAGATGAGTTCTGGCTTGAGGGGTTACCTGCCCAAAGTCGCATGTTTGGCCTTGATGAGTGTCAGCCGCTGACGCCCGATCGCTGGCTGAACGAAGGAGATCGTGTAAGCGTAGGGAATGTGACGTTACAGGTGTTGCATTGTCCCGGGCACACGCCGGGCCATATCGTCTTCTTTGATGACCAGTCGCGTCTGCTGATTTCCGGCGATGTGATTTTCAAAGGTGGGGTAGGACGCAGTGATTTTCCGCGCGGCGATCACGGACAGCTGATCCAGTCGATTAAGCAGAAGTTATTGCCGTTAGGCGATGACGTGACGTTTATCCCCGGGCACGGTCCGATGTCGACGCTGGGCTATGAACGGGTACACAATCCGTTCCTTCAGGATGAAATGCCTGTCTGGTAACCAGAATGAAAAAAGCCTGCATATGCAGGCTTTTTTGTGGGCGCGAGTTACAGAACGGCGACAATCGCCTCGCACAGCGGTGCCATATTATCTGGCGTCATGCCCGCCACGTTTACGCGGCCAGAGGCAACGGCGTAGACGCCGAACTCTTCACGCAGACGCAGAACCTGTTCTTTAGTCAGGCCGCTGAACGAGAACATGCCGTTTTGCTTGATGATGAAGCTGAAATCACGGTCAGCCCCTTTCTCCGCCAGCGTGCTCACAAACAGCAGACGCATGCGCTGGATACGCTGGCGCATATCGTTCAGCTCCTGCTCCCAGATCGCGCGCAGCGCGTCGTTGCTCAGGATGGTCGCCACCACAGAGGCACCGTGTGCCGGTGGGTTAGAGTAGTTTGCACGGATCACGGATTTCATCTGGCTGAACGCGCGGTCGACGGTCTGATCGTCGGCGGCGACCAGCGTACAGGCACCCACGCGCTCATTGTACAGGCCGAAGTTCTTGGAGTATGAGCTTGCGACAATCAGCTCCTGATGAACAGCCGCGAACGCGCGCAGGCCTTCGGCATCTTCTTCCAGCCCGCGAGCAAAGCCCTGGTAGGCGAAGTCGAACAGCGGCAGCCAGCCTTTTTCAACGGACAGTTTTGCCAGCTGTTCCCACTGTTCCAGCGTCGGATCGATACCGGTTGGGTTATGGCAGCAGCCATGGAACAGAACAACGTCACCCGCCTGCGCGTCGTTCAGGCTGGTCAGCAGACCGTCAAAGTCCAGCGCGTGGTTTGCTGCATCGTAGTAAGCGTATTCACACACTTCCAGACCCGCAGAGTTAAAGACGTTTTTATGGTTTGGCCAGCTTGGGTTGCTGACCCAGACGCGCTTAACGGAGGTGTTTTTCGCCAGGAAATCCGCCGCAACGCGCAGGGCACCGGTGCCGCCTGGCGTTTGTGCTGTACGAGCGCGTTTGCTGCTCACAATCTCACTGCCTTTACCGAACAGCAGTTCCTGCGTGCAGCGACCAAATTCAGGGATACCATCAATACCGAGGTAGTTCTTGGTGGTTTCGTTTTCCAGCAGGTACTGTTCCGCTTTTTTAACGCTGGTCAGTACCGGTGTTTTGCCGGTTTCATCTTTATATACACCAATACCCAGGTTGATTTTGCCAGGGCGGTCATCGGCACGAAACAGATCGGCCAGGCCCAGAATTGGGTCGGCAGGAGCGGCGGTAATGTTCTCAAACATGACGAAGTTCCATTGTGATTACAGAAGTGAAATCCGCTATCAGGTTAACGGTAGATTTACAAAATGCCAACCGTTTGCGACGAAAAGCGTGCAGCTTCTCAAAAGTCGCCATTTTTTGCTTTCAGGCAAAAAAAAACAGGGCCGAAGCCCTGTTCATTAAGCATATAACATTGTGGCGTGCTGATTAGAACTGGTAAACGATACCCAGAGCAACGGTGTCATCATTGTTGATACCGAGCTTGTTGTCGTCTTTCAGCTGGTTGATCTGGTAGTCAACATAGGTGGACATGTTTTTGTTGAAGTAGTAAGTCGCACCCACTTCGATGTAGTTGATGAAGTCTTCGTCGCCGATACCTTCTACGTCTTTCGCTTTAGATTTGTAGTAGGAAATGGACGGACGCAGGCCGAAATCGAACTGGTACTGTGCAACAACAGAGAAGTCCTGAGACTTGTTAGCGAAGCCACGGCTGCCCAGACGCGCTGCGTTCTGCATTTCGCCGTACAGTGCTGCCAGGTAGATGTTGTTCGCGTCGTATTTCAGACCGGTCGCCCACTGCTCAGCTTTATCACCGTTACCCCATTCCAGAGTCTGCTGGTTGTTGGTACGGTCAGCGGCGCCGTAAGCACCCAGTACTGCGAAGCCATCAAACTCGTAGCTCAGAGAGGTTGCCCAGCCGTCGCCGTTAGAACGGGTAGCGTCGGTACGCTCGTTTTTACCCAGGTACTGAACGCCAAAGTTCAGACCGTCAACCAGACCGAAGAAGTTGTTGTTACGGTAAGTTGCCAGACCACCGGTACGGCCCGCGAAGAAGTCATCGCTTGCGCCAGTGTCGCCGCCGAACTCAGGTAGCATATCGGTGATACCGATAACGTCATACACCAGACCATAGTTACGACCGTAGTCGAAGGAGCCTGCGTCACCGAATTTCAGACCTGCGAATGCCAGACGAGTTTTGTTGCCGCTCTGTGCGTCGCTGCCTTCAGAGTTGTTACCCTGGAAGTTGTATTCCCACTGGCCGTAACCGGTCAGCTGGTCGTTGATCTGGGTTTCGCCTTTGAAGCCCAGACGCGCGTAAGTCATGTCGCCATCGTTGCCATCATTGTCAGAGAAGTAATGCAGGCCAACAGCTTTCCCGTAAAGATCTAATTTGTTGCCGTCTTTGTTATAGATTTCTGCAGCGTTAGCTGCACCGGCTACCAGCAGGGCAGGGATAACCACTGCCAGGATATTGCGCTTCATCATTATTTATTACCCTCATTGGTTTTTTTATGACACTCGCCACTGCCGCCAATAAATTCTGTCAATAAATATTTCCGGAACTATTGATGAGAGTTAGGTGTCTTTATGTGTCTGACAGGCATCTTTCCATTCATAGAACCGTTTCGCTAGCCTGAAAGTGCTACAATCCTCAAGATTCAGTAACAAAAAGAAATAATGTGTAAAAATTTGTGTATTTTCGGGAACTTTGTGAACCACCTCAAACTTCAGAACTGATTGCCTAAATAAACAGCGTTTTCATTCCTATATATATGAATTTCTTATATTTATTTTCGATAAAAGGATTTCATATAAACAGAAGTTAAACGGTGCATCTTTTCTTATGACCACGAATAGCCTTCCGGAAGGCTGCATAGTGGCGTTAATTTTGTGCTATTGCTTAAGAATTCAATAAGCACAATAAGACTGTGGTTTATTTTTTGTTCGCAGATGTTTCGTGGAAATAAAACGTAACAAGCAGGGGATTTGACGGGGTTGCAGCTTAATCAAGCTGACTTTGACCTGACGAAAATTGACATTGCAGAATAAAATAATGGCCAGCATGTGCTGGCCATTATCATTGATAACGCGATTAGAAACTGGCGTTACGCGGCGTGCGTGGGAAAGGAATCACATCACGCACGTTCTGTACACCGGTGACGTAGGCAATAAGACGTTCAAAGCCAAGGCCAAAACCGGAGTGCGGAACGGTGCCGTAACGACGCAGATCGCGATACCAGCCGTAGTCAGCAGGGTTAAGACCCATCTCTTCCATACGGGCGTCCAGCACGTCCAGACGCTCTTCACGCTGAGAACCGCCGATGATTTCGCCGATGCCCGGCGCAAGCACGTCCATCGCTGCCACGGTTTTACCGTCTTCGTTAAGGCGCATGTAGAAGGCCTTAATGTCTTTCGGATAGTTTTTCACAACCACCGGTGCTTTGAAGTGTTTCTCTGCCAGATAACGCTCGTGTTCGGAGGAGAGGTCAACGCCCCAGTAAACAGGGTTCTCAAACTTCTCGCCGCATTTTTCGAGGATAGCAACCGCATCGGTGTAATCCACCTGCGCAAAGTCAGCGGAAACGAAACGCTCAAGACGGGCAATCGCGTCGTTATCCACGCGTTCAGCGAAGAATTTCATATCATCAGCACGTTCTTCAAGAACCGCTTTGAACACGTACTTCAGCATGGCTTCTGCCAGGCCTGCTACGTCATTCAGATCCGCGAAAGCCACTTCGGGCTCCAGCATCCAGAACTCCGCCAGGTGACGGCTGGTGTTGGAGTTTTCGGCACGGAAGGTTGGGCCGAAGGTGTAGATTTTAGACAGCGCACAGGCGTAGGTTTCGCCGTTGAGCTGGCCGGACACCGTCAGGAAGGCTTCTTTCCCGAAGAAGTCTTTGTCGTAATCCACTTTGCCTTCCGGCGTGCGCGGCAGGTTTTCCATATCCAGCGTTGAAACGCGGAACATTTCGCCGGCACCTTCGGTGTCAGACGCGGTGATAAGCGGGGTAGAGACCCAGAAATAACCCTGCTCATCGAAGAAGCGATGCAGCGCCTGCGCCAGCGTGTGACGCACGCGGGCAACCGCTCCAATCAGGTTGGTGCGCGGACGCAGGTGCGCCACTTCACGCAGATACTCAATGCTGTGGCGTTTTGCCGCCATCGGGTAGGTATCAGGATCTTCAACCCAGCCCGTGACTTCGATAGCGGAAGCCTGAATTTCGAAACTCTGACCCTGACCAGGCGATGCCACAACCACGCCGGTGACAATAACGGAACAACCCGTTGTCAGGTGCAGAACGTCATCATTGTAATTGGGCAGAGAATTATTGATGACGGCCTGTACAGGATCAAAGCAGGAACCGTCATAGACGGCGAGGAAGGAGATGCCAGCTTTAGAATCTCGGCGAGTACGCACCCATCCGCGCACGGTGACTTCTTGGTCAACGGCGACACGGCCCTGGAGTACGTCGGCTACAGGCACAACGCTCATAATATTCTCTCTGTTAATAGTCGGAAAAAATAAACACTTGTCCGCCCTTATAGGGGGGATATCTATGTTACCTGGCATCCGCCATCAGACAAGCAGATTTCGCAGTCAAAAGAGAAGAAATCAGAAATAAATAAGGTGAGAGGGAGCCTGAAAGGCTCCCTGAGGCGGTCAGCTTGCTTTTTTAACCTGCGGCAGATCGAAGGCTTCGCGCAGGGCGCGGACAAATGCTTTGTCGTGACAGATGGTTTTGCCTGGGCTGTCAGAGAGTTTTGCCACCGGCTTGCCGTTACATTCCACCAGCTTTATGACGATGTTCAGCGGTTTTACCTGTGGGATATCACAGGTCAAACGGGTCCCGATACCGAAACTCAGGTTCACTCGGGAAGAGAAGTGGCGATAAAGGTCGACGGCTTTCGCCAGATCGAGGTTATCGGAGAAGACCAGCACCTTGCTCATTGGGTCGATGCCCAATTTTTGGTAATGGGCGATGGCCTTCTCGCCCCATTCAACCGGGTCACCGGAGTCATGGCGCAAGCCCTGATAGCGTTGTGCAAACTCAGGACCAAAGTCACGCAGGAACGCGTCCATGGTAATGCAGTCAGTGAGGGCGATACCTAGCTGGTCAGGGTACTCGTCCAGCCAGGCGGCAAGCGCAGCGCGCTGGCTGTTGGCAAGGTCGGGGCTGATCTGCTGGTGTGCCTGGAACCATTCGTGTGCCTGGGTGCCCATGGGGGTCAGATCCAGACGACGGGCCAGGTCATAATTGCTGGTGCCTACAAACCATGGTTCCTGCTTCAGACGCTCAACAATGGCCTGCTGTACCTCGCGGGAGAAACGGCGGCGCGTGCCGAAGTCCATCAGACGGAAGCGGGACATATCCAGCCCTTCGGTCAGATGCGAGAATTCAACGAGTTTATGTTCAAGCGAAGCAATCGCCTGCTCAACGCCGGTGTCGGGCGAGCGGTAGCGGTGGGCCAGTTCACTGATGACGGCCAGCAGCGGCACTTCCCACATAATGACTTCACGCCACGGGCCTTCAAGGCGAATGTCCAGCTTGCCATTGTCATTGGTCACGGTCACCTGATCGGGGTTATAGCGGAACTCGCGCAGCCAGTTCAGGTAATCGGCGTGGAAGAAAGGCAGGCCCGAAAGCCAGTGATATTCGTCGTCCTGCAGCGCCAGATGCCGCATGGCATCGACCTGTTCACGAATGGAATCTGCGTAGATACCCAGCAAGTCGTCGCCCCGGCAGCGAAACTCAGCCGCAACCTGAACGTCATGGTAATGGTGAAAAACGGCTTGCTGCATATGCAGTTTATACGCGTCGGTATCCAGCAACGTATGCAGAACAGGAGAAGCGAATCGAGTCATAGGTGCGCAGTAGCATCCTCTCACAGGAGCGTTTAGTACATTAAACAACTCCGGAGTATACCTTGTTTAGTGATTTATTGAACCCCGATCACAACATAAGCTGACTTTAGGGTCGAGCGCATTTCGTGCCCCTGTTAAATAAATGTAGCGAAAAAGCGGTTTGTAACTGAAAAGATGAACATTCTGCGTAGCGCGTTTTACGCAACAGGAATATATTGAAACGTTACTCGACAAACGATGCATAAGGTTTTCTATGACACAACAGCCTCAAGCCAAATACCGCCACGACTACCGTGCGCCGGAATACCTGATTAGCGATATCGATCTGACTTTTGACCTGGATGCCACTAAAACCGTTGTAACGGCGGTAAGCCAGGTGACGCGTCAGAGCGCGACGGCCGTCCCGCTGCGTCTTGATGGTGAAGACCTGACGCTGGTTTCTCTGCATATTAATGACGCCGCCTGGACCGACTATAAAGAAGAAGACAATCAGCTGGTCATTAACAACCTGCCTGAACGCTTTACCCTGCGCATCGTGAATGAAATTAGCCCTGCCGCCAACACCGCGCTGGAAGGGCTTTACCAGTCAGGCGTGGCGCTGTGCACCCAGTGTGAAGCGGAAGGTTTCCGCCACATTACCTGGTATCTGGATCGCCCGGACGTTCTGGCGCGCTTCACCACCAAAATCATCGCCGATAAAACTCTCTATCCGTTCCTGCTTTCCAACGGTAACCGTGTGGGCGAGGGCGAGCTGGAAAACGGACGTCACTGGGTACAGTGGCAGGATCCGTTCCCGAAACCATGCTACCTGTTTGCGCTGGTGGCGGGTGATTTCGACGTGCTGCGCGACACCTTTAAAACCCGTTCCGGACGCGACGTGGCGCTGGAACTGTTCGTTGACCGTGGCAATCTCGATCGCGCGCCGTGGGCGATGACCTCGCTTATCAACTCCATGAAGTGGGACGAGGAGCGCTTTGGCCTCGAATATGACCTCGACATCTACATGATCGTCGCCGTCGACTTCTTCAACATGGGGGCGATGGAGAACAAAGGCCTTAACGTCTTTAACTCGAAATATGTCCTGGCGCGTACCGATACCGCGACCGATAAAGATTACCTGGATATCGAACGCGTCATTGGCCACGAATATTTCCACAACTGGACCGGTAACCGTGTGACCTGCCGCGACTGGTTCCAGCTGAGCCTGAAAGAGGGCTTAACCGTGTTCCGCGATCAGGAGTTCAGCTCCGATCTGGGTTCGCGTGCGGTTAACCGCATCAACAACGTGCGCACCATGCGCGGCCTGCAGTTTGCCGAAGATGCCAGTCCGATGGCGCACCCGATTCGTCCGGACAAAGTGATTGAGATGAACAACTTCTACACCCTGACGGTGTATGAGAAGGGCGCTGAAATCATCCGCATGATCCACACTCTGCTGGGCGAAGAGAATTTCCAGAAAGGGATGCAGCTCTACTTCGAACGTCACGACGGCAGTGCCGCCACCTGCGACGACTTCGTGCAGGCGATGGAAGATGCCTCAAACGTCGACCTGTCTCATTTCCGCCGCTGGTACAGCCAGGCCGGTACGCCGATTGTGAGCGTAAAAGACGACTACAACCCGGAAACCGAGCAGTATTCTCTGACCATCAGCCAGCGCACGCCGCCAACGGCTGAGCAGGAAGAGAAACACCCGCTGCACATTCCGTTTAGCATTGAGCTGTACGATAACGAAGGGAACGTCATCCCGCTGCAGAAGGGCGGCCATCCGGTGCACCACGTGCTGAACGTTACCCAGGCAGAGCAGACCTTTATCTTCGATAACGTTTACTTCCAGCCGGTGCCAGCGCTGCTGTGCGAATTCTCTGCCCCGGTGAAGCTGGAGTACAAGTGGAGCGATCAGCAGCTGACGTTCCTGATGCGTCACGCGCGCAATGACTTCTCTCGCTGGGATGCGGCGCAAAGCCTGCTGGCAACCTACATTAAGCTCAACGTTAACCGTTACCAGCAGGGCCAGCCGCTGACGCTGCCGGTGCATGTGGCCGACGCGTTCCGTGCCATCCTGCTCGATGAGCAGATCGATCCGGCCCTGGCGGCGGAAATTCTGACGCTGCCTTCTGCCAGTGAAATCGCTGAGCTGTTCGACATCATCGACCCGATTGCGATCGTGACCGTTCGCGAAGCGCTGACCCGCACCCTGGCGACCGAGCTGGCGGACGAATTCCTGGCGATTTACAACCTCAACAAGCTGGATGCCTATCGCGTAGAGCATGAGGACATCGGTAAGCGCTCCCTGCGTAACACCTGCCTGCGCTACCTGGCCTTCGGTGATGTCGAGCTGGCGAATACGCTGGTAAGCAAACAGTACCACGAGGCGGACAACATGACCGATGCGCTGGCGGCGCTGGCGGCAAGCGTTGCTGCCGAACTGCCGTGTCGCGATGCGCTAATGCAGGAGTACGATGACAAATGGCATCAGGACGGCCTGGTGATGGACAAGTGGTTTGTTCTGCAGGCCACCAGCCCGTCGGCAGATGTGCTGAGCACCGTGCGCAGCCTGCTGAAGCACCGCTCCTTCACCATGAGCAACCCGAACCGCGTACGTTCTCTGATTGGTGCATTTGCCAGCGCCAACCCGGCAGCGTTCCACGCCGAAGACGGCAGCGGTTATCAGTTTATGGTTGAAATGTTGACCGAGCTGAACAGCCGTAACCCGCAGGTGGCGTCACGTCTGATTGAGCCGCTGATCCGCCTCAAGCGTTATGACGCCGAGCGTCAGGCGAAAATGCGCGCCGCGCTGGAGCAGCTGAAAGGGCTGGAAAACCTGTCTGGCGATCTGTACGAGAAGATCGCTAAAGCGTTAGCGTAAAAAAATTGCCCGGTGGCGCTGCGCTTACCGGGCCTACATAGGGTTTTCGCCCTCTCCCTGTGGGAGAGGGCCGGGGTGAGGGCATCAGGCATTCGCCGTAATCAACGCCCGCTCATTCACCCCGCGCTTCATCACCCGATCCAACACTTCCGCTTCCAGCTCCGCCAGTCTTGCTGACCCCACGCGGCGCGGGCGCGGGATATCCACGCTCAAATCCAGGCCAATTTTCCCTTCTTCTATAAGCAACACGCGATCGGCCATCGCAACGGCTTCGCTGACATCATGCGTTACCAGCAGTACCGTAAACCCATGTTCCTGCCACAGGGACTCAATCAAGGCCTGCATCTCAATCCGCGTCAGGGCATCGAGCGCGCCGAGCGGCTCATCCAGCAGCAACAGCCCCGGACGGTGGATCAGCGCGCGCGCCAGCGCCACGCGCTGCTTCTGCCCACCGGATAACGCCACAGGCCATTCACCGGCGCGATCCGCCAGGCCCACGGCGGCCAGCGCCTGCCTTGCCGCCTCCCGCCAGTCACCTTTCAGGCCCAGCCCAACGTTATCGATAACCGTTTTCCACGGCAGCAGGCGCGCGTCCTGAAACATCATGCGGGTATCATCCTGAATATTTGCCAGCGGCGTGGTACCAGCCAGAATATCGCCGCCGTTTGGCGCCTCCAGCCCGGCCAAGAGCCGTAGCAAGGTACTCTTTCCGCCGCCGCTGCGGCCCACTACCGCCACAAACTGTCCGGCGGGAATATGTAAATCCAGTGCGTTCAGAATGGAGTTATCGCCGTAGCGTTTCGTGACGCCGCTGAGCAACAGCGGCGTTCCCTGGTTAAGTCGGGCAGTGTTCATGCTTTAGCCTCCTGAGGGGAATAGGCCGGGTTCCAGCGAAGCCAGCTGCGTTCCAGCCACTGGGCGCTGACGTCGGCGAGTTTGCCGAGCAGGGCGTAAAGAACGATGGCGACCACCACCACGTCCGTTTGCAAAAACTCACGGGCATTCATCGCCAGATAGCCGATGCCGGAGTTGGCCGAAATGGTTTCTGCCACAATCAGGGTCAGCCACATCAGCCCGAGCGCGAAGCGCACGCCAACCATGATTGAGGGCAGGGCACCCGGCAGGATCACATGGGTAAAAAGCGCAAAGCCGGATAGCCCATAGCTGCGCGCCATCTCCACCAGTCCACGATCGATATTGCGTATGCCATGCCAGGTGTTGATGTAAATCGGGAACAACGTCCCGAGCGCCACGAGGAAAATTTTGGCGCTTTCATCAATGCCAAACCACAGGATCACCAGCGGGATCAGCGCCAGATGCGGCACGTTGCGCAGCATCTGTATCGACGTATCCAGCAACCGCTCACCCCAGCGGGACAAACCGCTAATCAGCCCAAGCGTCAGGCCGATGCTTCCACCGATTGAGAAGCCGATCACCGCGCGCCATGAGCTGATAGCCAGGTGCTGCCACAGCTCACCGCTCACGCTCAGCGACCAGAACGCTTCGACCACGCCCTCCGGAGAGGGCAGAATGCGGCTGGATAACCAGCCAGCAGACGACGCCAGCTGCCAGACGAGGACAATACCGACGGGTAAAAACCATGGAGCAGCGCGTAACAGCCATTTTTGCGGGGTGGCAGACATAGCGGCTCCTTAGCTCTGTGCGACGCGGCGCGGAATAAATTCATTCGCTATCGCTTCGCCCTGCAGTTGATGCTGTTGAGGCTGCGGGATCGCCGGAATGGCAACATCCAGATGCGGGAACAACAGCTCGCCGACCTTGTACGCCTCTTCAAGATGCGGATAGCCCGAGAGAATAAAGCTGTCGATACCGAGATCCGCATATTCGTTAATGCGCGCCGCCACGGTCGGGCCATCCCCCACCAGCGCAGTGCCCGCTCCGCCGCGAACCAGGCCAACGCCCGCCCACAGGTTTGGACTGATCTCCAGGTTCTCGCGCTTGCCGTTATGCAGCGAGGCCATGCGGTGCTGCCCGACGGAATCGGTTTTCGCAAACGCCGCCTGTGCTTTCGCGATGGTGGCATCGTCAAGGTGGGATATCAGCTTGTCTGCCGCCTGCCACGCCTCTTCGTTGGTTTCGCGCACAATCACATGCAGGCGAATACCGAAGCGCACCTGACGGCCATGCGCTGCGGCTTTGGCGCGCACCTGCGCAATCTTTTCTTTTACCAGCTCGGGCGGCTCGCCCCACGTCAGATAGAGATCGACCTGCTCGGCTGCCAGATCCTGCGCGACATCAGACGAGCCGCCGAAATAGAGGGGAGGGCGGGGCTGCTGGAGCGGCGGGAAGTAGAGCTTCGCGTCTCGAACATGAATATGTTTGCCCTCGAAGGTGACGGTTTCACCTTCGAGCAGGCGTCGCCAGACGCGGGTAAACTCTGCGGAGGCTTCGTAACGCTCGGTATGATCGAGAAACACGCCATCGCCCGCCAGCTCCTGCGGGTCGCTGCCGGTCACCAGGTTAAACAGGGCGCGTCCGTTAGAAAGCCTGTCCAGCGTCGCAGCCTGTCGTGCCGCCACGGTGGGGGAAACCACGCTCGGACGCAGGGCGACCAGGAATTTCAGGCGCTGCGTCACCGGGATCATCGACGCGGCCACCAGCCAGGCATCTTCGCACGAGCGCCCCGTCGGGATCAGCACGCCGGTAAAACCGATTCTGTCCGCGGCCTGCGCAATCTGTTGCAGGTAGCCATGGTCAACCGGGCGAGAGCCCGCGTCGGTGCCAAGATAGTGCCCATCGCCGTGGGTCGGTAAAAACCAGAAAAGGTTAAGGCTCATGATTTTGCTCCTTCTTTGCCTGCGGGTTGCCAGATACGGTCGCGGATATCCACCTGTTTGGGGACCAGGCGGTTTTGATAGAAGAGATCAGCGGTTTGCTGCTGGAGAGCGGCGACGTGGGCGTCCACCGGGGCGATGGTGGTGGGCGGCCGATGGTCGAGATAGCTGGCGATCACCGGCTCGGGCAAGCCCATCGTTTTCGCCAGCAGGGTGATGCTCTCCTGGCGCTGGCTTTGCGTCAGCGCATCCGCCTGGGTAAAGGTCTCCAGCACGCCCTGTATAAAGGCTCCGTTCTTTTCGGCATACGGGCGTGCCGCCAGGTAAAACGAGCCGGTCTGTTTCAGCGTGGTACCGTCTTTCAGGACGCGCACGCCACCCTGCAGAAGCGCGGCGGAGTAATACGGGTCCCAGATTGCCCAGGCATCCACGTTTTTCTGCTGGAACGCCGCGCGGGCGTCAGCTGGCGTCAGGTACACAGGCTGGATATCGGCGAACGTAAGTCCAGCCTCCTGCAACGCACGCAACAGCAGGTTGTGCGAACTGGAACCTTTCTGGAAAGCGACCTTATGTCCTTTGAGGTCGGCGACGCGTTTTATGTCGCTATTTTCCGGCACCAGGATCACTTCGGCCTTAGGCTTGGCAGGTTCAACACCCACGTACACCAGATCGGCCCCAGCCGCCTGGGCAAAGATCGGCGGGATATCGCCGGTGCTGCCAAGATCGATACTGCCGACGTTAAGCGCCTCCAGCATCTGCGGACCGGCCGGAAACTCCACCCACGAAAAGTGCGTATCCGGGTAGCGTTTTTCCAGCAGCTTATGACTTTTTGCCAGCACCATGCTGACGCTGCCTTTTTGATAGCCGATACGCAGGCTTTCCGGCGCCGTCTCAGCCGCATGGCTCAGAGAGGAAATGGTCAGCACGCCTGCCAGGGCGAGACGGGTCAACATTTTACGCATGAGCCACTCCTTGAGATGTCCACGCGGGTACCTGCACATCACGGCGGTGCAAAGCCTGCCAGAAGGTTTCGAGGGCGCTATCGAGGCGGGTCTGCAGGTTCGGCGTGAACTGCGGTTTATGCTGATAATCGATGACCTGAGAATCGTCGGCGAATACGCCGTGCAGGATCTCCTGGGCCTTCAGGGCGTTCAGCACCGGCTTCAGGGCATAATCGACGGCCAGTAGATGGGCGACCGTTCCCCCTGTCGCCAGCGGCAGCACCACTTTGCCGTCCAGCGCACGTTCGGGCAGCAGGTCGAGCAGGGTTTTCAGCCCGCCGGCAAAAGAGGCTTTATATATCGGCGTCGCGACGATCAATCCGTCTGCGTCCTTGAACTGCTCGGTCAGGGCCATCAGCGCCGGGCTGTCGAAACGGGCATAAAGCAGATCTTCGGGTTCAAAGTTATGCAGGTTCCAGTGGCACACCTCCACGTCCAGGGCGCTGAGCCTGTCGCGGGCGTACTCCAGCAGAGCGCTGGAACGAGAAGGGAATCGTGGACTTCCGGCCAGGGTGATGACGCGCATGCTTTCTCCTTATAACTAATTGTTTGCTTTTATCTAACATTCATAACAATTTTCAGGAGTGTGACATCGCAGGCTTATTCCACTAAATGATTTATCCGCAATTAAACTGCCGGAAACTGCATAAGAAACGAACGGCGAAGTAAACGATTGCGTTTTAACCCGCTTTTTTTGCCACAGGTCAATTCCCTTTCCGGGCCGGATCGCTGATAATCCCCTCCCGGTTTGCACACCGGGAATCCAGGAGAGTTCATGTACTACCCCTTCGTTCGTAAAGCCCTTTTCCAGCTCGATCCTGAGCGCGCTCATGAATTTACATTCCAGCAGTTACGCCGTATTACCGGAACGCCGCTGGCCGCTCTGGTGCGTCAAAACGTGCCGGAAAAACCTGTGCAATGCATGGGGCTGACCTTTAAGAACCCGCTGGGCCTGGCTGCTGGTCTGGATAAAAATGGCGAGTGCATCGATGCCCTGGGCGCGATGGGCTTTGGCGCCATTGAAATCGGTACGGTGACCCCGCGCCCGCAAACGGGTAACGATAAGCCGCGCCTGTTCCGCCTGGTTGAAGCCGAAGGGCTAATCAACCGTATGGGCTTTAATAACCACGGCGTCGATCATCTGGTCGAGAACGTGAAAAAAGCCCATTTCGACGGCGTATTAGGCATCAATATTGGCAAAAATAAAGACACGCCGGTCGAGCAGGGTAAAGATGACTATCTGATTTGTATGGAAAAAGTCTATGCCTATGCCGGATATATTGCGGTCAATATCTCCTCACCCAATACGCCGGGCCTGCGTTCACTGCAATATGGTGAAGCGCTGGACGATCTGCTTAGCGCGATAAAAAATAAACAAAATGCACTCCAGGCGATCCACCATAAATATGTGCCGGTGGCAGTGAAGATCGCACCCGATCTTTCAGTTGAAGAATTGATCCAGGTCGCCGACAGTTTAGTGCGCCATAATATTGATGGCGTCATTGCGACCAATACCACCCTCGATCGTTCTCTGGTTCAGGGAATGAAAAACTGTAACGAAGCGGGTGGGTTAAGCGGACGTCCAGTACAATTAAAAAGCACTGAAATTATTCGGGCATTGTCTGCTGAATTAAAAGGTCAGCTGCCGATTATTGGCGTGGGCGGTATCGACTCGGTTATTGCGGCGCGCGAGAAGATGGCGGCTGGCGCTTCGCTGGTCCAGATTTATTCCGGCTTTATTTTCAAAGGCCCGCAATTGATTAAAGAAATCGTCACGCATATCTAATCTTTTCCCTTTATCAGACAACCAGGGCTTTATTTCCAGCCCTGGTTGATTTATATTCCCTCGTTGTTGCTTATTTAGACGTTATGGTCTTTTATTAATGTTGCTAAAAGCGAGACGGCAAACGAGACATTTTTAGAACAGGACGTTCGGGAAGGGGGGAAGTCACATGCGAATTAAACCTGACGATAACTGGCGCTGGTATTATTGTGACGAGCACGATCGAATGATGCTCGATTTAGCCAATGGCATGTTATTTCGCTCACGTTTTGCGCGCCGAATGTTGACCCCGGATGCCTTTGATCCGTCAGGATTTTGCGTTGATGATGCCGCGCTGTATTTCTCTTTCGAAGAAAAATGCCGCGATCTGGAACTCACTAAAGAACAACGCGCTGAGCTGGTGCTAAATGCGCTGGTCGCGATCCGTTTCCTGAAACCGCAAATGCCCAAGAGCTGGCATTTTCAGGCGCACGGCATGAGCTGGACGCCTGCCGTGGGTGATGCCGCCAGCGTAAACTTAAGCGATACCGCGGAAGAGGTGAGCCTGCTGGTGGTTGAGCCGGGTGAAAACGCCGCGCTTTGTCTGCTGGCCCAGCCCGGTGTGACCATTGCCGGTCGAGTGATGCAGCTTGGCGATGCGATCAAGGTGATGAATGACAGGCTGAAGCCCCAGCTTCGTGTGGATGCCTTCAGCCTTGAGCAGGCCGTTTAAGCCTCTAACTGTACCGACGTTTTTGGAATACAGCTGCAGCAGAGGATCGTACCGTCATCCCCAATCGCGGATTTCTTCAGACCCTGGACTTCGCCACTCACCAGCTTGATTCGACAACATCCGCAGATGCCCGCCCGACAGGAATACGGCACGCGAATGCCCGCCTGTTCCAGCTGCTCCAGTAACACCTGTTGATTATTGCCACGGATCGCTTTGCCTTCCCAGTGAATATCGACAGCCGCGCTTGCCTCTGTGACGACGTCCACGAACGCATCTTCCTGACTCGCACCGTACACTCTGGCAGGCCCACGGGCGAGGATCTCCACCTCGTCACCCACGCGGATCACACCGCTGGCGCGGGGGATCAGGTTCTGGCCGAAATCGACATCGCCGTTATCCTGGGCGGTACGGAACGACTGCAGCGTTTTCAGCGGTTCACCGGAAGGATGCTTCTGGCCTTTCTCCGGGCTGACGGTGGTGAAGATACAGCGGCTGCACGGCTTCACCACGTCAAAAATGACGCTGCCGATGCGGATCGTTTTCCAGGTGTCTTCTTCCCAGGCGTCTGCTCCGGTTACGACCAGATTGGGGCGGAACTGCTCCATCTGGACGCTGGCGCGACAGCGGCTCTGCAGATCGCGCAGCGAGGCTTCGTTTGTCAGCAGGTAAGGAAAACCGTCGGCAAAGGAGAGGGGAACTGCATCGTGGCGCTTAACGCGACGCGTCAGCGCCGGACCCACCCAGCGCAACTGGACGTCGCGGGAGAAGTACCCGGTTAGCCAGCGGTTAATCTCGTCCGGGGCAATGCGTGCGGTAAAATGATTCCCCCACACTTCCGTTGGCGCGTCGACTGGCGCAAAATCAGCAAAGCGGATCACCGCGCTGGCACCGTCCGGTGCGGTCAGGTGCAGGCCGTCATGCAGCGGCGAAGGGGTAAAGCGAACCATTTGCGGGAACTGGCGCGCGGTGATAAACGTACCGTCAGGCTCGGTGACCATAAAAATACGATCGAAGGCAAAACCGCTCATGTCAGCGAGCGCGTGAGACACGCCAATCCCGCGCATGGATTTTACCGGATGAATAAAAAGCCTGGATAACGTTGCCACCGCACACTCCTGCAAATGAAAATAAGCCTTCAACTTTATGACATACACGCCATATTAGCTATAATGCGCGACAATTTTCTAAGAGTAAAAGTGACGATATGAATTCTCTGTTTGCCAGTACGGCCCGTGGGCTGGAAGAGCTGTTAAAAACTGAACTGGAAGCCTTAGGCGCGCAAGCGTGTCAGGTGGTTCAGGGTGGTGTCCATTTCGAGGGCGACACGCGGCTTATTTACCAGAGCCTGATGTGGAGCCGTCTGGCGTCGCGCATCATGCTGCCGATGAAAGAGTGCAAGGTCTACAGCGATCTCGACCTCTATACCGGCGTTCAGATGATCGACTGGACAGAGATCTTCTCCCCTGACGCAACCTTTGCGGTGCACTTTAACGGCGTCAACGATGAGATCCGCAACAGCCAGTACGGTGCCCTGCGCGTAAAAGACGCCATCGTGGACTGTTTCACCCGTAAAAATAAGGAACGTCCGAACGTCGATCGTGAAAATCCCGATTTGCGGATCAACGTCTGGCTCAATGGCGACACCGCCAGCATCTCTCTCGATCTGAGCGGAGCGGGCTTACACCTGCGCGGCTATCGCGACAGCACCGGTATGGCGCCCATTAAAGAAACCCTCGCCGCCGCCATTGTTATGCGCTCTGGGTGGCAACCGGGTACCCCGCTGCTCGATCCGATGTGCGGTTCCGGTACACTGCTGATTGAAGCGGCCATGCTGGCAACCGACCGTGCGCCAGGGCTGCACCGCGGGCACTGGGGCTTCAAAGGGTGGGCACAGCACGACGAAGCGATCTGGAAAGAGGTGAAAGCCGATGCGCAGACCCGTGCGCGTAAAGGCCTGGCAGAATATACCTCCCATTTCTACGGCTCTGACAGCGACGCACGCGTCATTGAACGCGCGCGCAGCAACGCCCGCCGTGCAGGTATCGGCGAGCTGGTAACCTTCGAGGTAAAAGACGTTGCCAACCTGACCAATCCGCTGCCAAAAGGCCCGTACGGCACCGTTATCAGCAACCCGCCATACGGTGAGCGCCTTGACAGCGAACCGGCGCTGATTGCCCTGCACAGCCTGCTCGGTCGCAACATGAAAGACCACTTCGGCGGCTGGAACCTGTCGCTGTTTAGCGCCTCGCCTGAGCTGTTAAGCTGCCTGCAGCTGCGCGCCGATCGCCAGTTTAAGGCCAAAAACGGTCCGCTGGATTGCGTGCAGAAAAACTACCATCTGGCAGAGAAAACGGCGGACAGCAAGCCTTCTGGCGTGGCGGAAGATTACGCCAACCGTCTGCGTAAAAACCTGAAGAAGTTTGAAAAGTGGGCGAAACAGGAAGGCATTGAATGTTATCGCCTGTACGATGCCGATCTGCCGGAGTATAACGTGGCGGTAGACCGCTATGCGGACTGGGTAGTCGTTCAGGAATATGCCCCGCCTAAAACTGTTGATGCACAGAAAGCGCGTCAGCGTATGCTGGACGTGATCGCGGCGACCATCAGCGTGCTGGGTATTGCCCCTAACAAGCTGGTCCTCAAAACCCGCGCGCGCCAGAAGGGTAAAAATCAGTACCAGAAGATGAATGAGAAGGGTGATTTTATCGAAGTGGGTGAATACAACGCCCGTCTTTGGGTCAACCTGACCGACTATCTTGATACCGGACTGTTCCTCGATCACCGTATTGCCCGTCGTATGCTGGGCCAGATGAGCAAAGGTAAGGACTTCCTGAACCTGTTCTCCTACACCGGCAGTGCCAGCGTCCATGCTGGCCTGGGCGGGGCGCGCAGCACGACCACCGTCGACATGTCTCGCACCTATCTGGAATGGGCCGAACGAAACCTGCGCCTGAACGGTTTGACCGGGCGTCAGCATCGTCTGATGCAGGCCGACGTGCTGGGCTGGCTGCGCGACACCCATGAACAGTTCGATCTGATCTTTATCGATCCACCAACGTTCTCTAACTCCAAGCGTATGGAAGATAGCTTTGATGTTCAACGCGATCACCTGCGCCTGATGACCGACCTGAAACGCCTCCTGCGCAAGGGCGGTACCATTATGTTCTCGAATAACAAACGCGGATTCCGCATGGATCACGACGGCCTGGCCGCTCTGGGACTGAAAGCACAAGAAATCAGTCAAAAAACGCTGTCTCAGGACTTCGCCCGTAATCGTCAGATCCATAACTGCTGGTTAATCTCCGCGGTCTGAAAGGAAAATTAAATGTCACTAATTAGTATGCATGGCGCCTGGCTGTCCTTCAGCGATGCGCCTCTTCTCGACGACACTGAACTGCATATCGAAGATAACGAGCGCGTTTGTCTGGTAGGCCGTAACGGCGCGGGTAAATCCACGCTGATGAAGATCTTAAACCGTGAGCAGGGTCTGGATGACGGACGCATCGTTTACGAGCAGGATCTGATTGTTTCCCGCCTGCAGCAGGATCCACCGCGTAACGTGGCGGGGACCGTGTACGACTTCGTCGCGGAAGGGATCTCTGAGCAGGCTGAATACCTGAAGGGCTATCACGAAATTTCGCATCTGGTGATGACCGATCCGAGCGAGAAAAACCTGAATGAGATGGCGCGCCTGCAGGAGCTGCTGGATCACCACGGCCTGTGGCAGCTTGAAAGCCGTATCACCGAAGTGCTGGATCAGTTAGGCCTGGATGCGGACATGGAATTGGCGTCGCTCTCCGGTGGCTGGCTGCGTAAAGCGGCGCTTGGCCGCGCGCTGGTCAGCGGCCCGAAAGTACTGCTGCTGGACGAACCGACCAACCACCTGGATATCGAAGCCATCGACTGGCTGGAAGGGTTCCTGAAAACCTTCAACGGCACGATCATCTTCATCTCGCACGACCGTTCGTTTATTCGCAATATGGCCACCCGCATTGTCGATCTCGATCGCGGTAAGCTGGTGACCTATCCTGGCGATTACGATACCTATCTGCTGGAAAAAGAAGAAAACCTGCGCGTTGAGGAGCTGCAAAACGCCGAGTTCGACCGCAAGCTGGCGCAGGAAGAGGTCTGGATCCGCCAGGGCATTAAAGCCCGTCGTACCCGTAACGAAGGCCGCGTGCGCGCGCTGAAAGCGATGCGCAACGAGCGCAGCGCCCGCCGTGAAGTGATGGGTAGCGCGAAGATGCAGGTAGAAGAAGCCGCCCGCTCAGGCAAGATTGTGTTTGAGATGGAAGATGTCAATTACCAGGTCGACGGCAAAGTTCTGGTGAAAGATTTCTCCGCGCAGGTACAGCGTGGCGACAAAATCGCGCTTATCGGCCCGAACGGCTGCGGTAAAACCACGTTGCTGAAGCTGATGCTGGGTCAGCTGCAGGCTGACAGCGGCCGCGTGCACTGCGGTACTAAGCTGGAAGTGGCCTATTTCGACCAGCACCGCGCGGAGCTGGATCCAGACAGAACGGTGATGGATAACCTTGCCGAAGGTAAGCAGGAAGTGATGGTCAACGGCAAGCCGCGCCACGTGCTGGGCTACCTGCAGGACTTTCTGTTCCACCCTAAACGGGCGATGACGCCGGTACGCGCGCTGTCCGGTGGGGAACGAAATCGTCTCCTGCTTGCACGTTTGTTCCTGAAACCGAGCAATCTGTTAATTCTCGATGAACCGACCAACGATCTGGATGTCGAAACGCTGGAACTGCTGGAAGAGTTGATCGACGGCTATCAGGGCACCGTCATGCTGGTGAGCCACGATCGTCAGTTCGTTGATAACACTGTTACCGAATGCTGGATCTTCGAAGGCGAAGGCCGCATTGGTCAGTACGTGGGCGGGTATAATGACGCGCGTGGACAGCAGACGCAGTCCCTGGCGTTAAAGCAGGCGAAAGCCAAAAACGTCCCAGAACCTGCTGTCGCGAAAGCAGAAAGTGCAAAAAAATCACCTGCTAAAATGAGCTATAACCTGCAGCGCGAGCTGGAAGCATTGCCGCAGCGTCTTGAAGAGCTGGAAGCGGCGCTTGAAGCGCTGCAAACCCAGGTGGCGGATGCCTCCTTCTTTACGCAGCCTCACGACTATACTCAGAAAGTACTGGCAGACCTGTCCCAGGCAGAGAAGGCGCTGGAAGAGGCGTTTGAGCGCTGGGAATACCTTGAATCACTGAAAAACGGCGCATAACAGGGATCAACAATGTGTGACCAGCACCATGCCGACCGACATATATTATGTTCGCAATGCGATATGCTCGTGGCGATACCAGAGCTGGGTCACGGACATAAGGCGACGTGCCCGCGCTGCGGAGCAACCTTAACGACGGAGTGGGACGCGCCAAGGCAGCGTCCTACCGCCTACGCTATTGTCGCGCTGTTCATGCTGGTGCTCTCGAATCTCTTCCCCTTCATTTATATGAAGGTGGGAGGGATGACCAGCCAGGTCAAATTACTTGAAATACCGGGGGTGATGTTCACCGAAGATTACGCCAGCCTCGGTACCTTCTTTCTGTTATTCGTCCAAATCGTTCCGGCGTTTTGCCTGATCGCCATCCTGCTTCTGGTCAACCGCGTCCGGATGCCCACGCCCGTTAAAATCAGGCTCGCGCGAACCCTGTTCCTGCTGAAAAGCTGGGGAATGGCAGAGATTTTTCTGGCGGGGATCCTGGTGAGCTTTGTGAAGCTGATGGCCTACGGCGACGTCGGGATTGGCAGCAGCTTTATTCCCTGGTGTCTCTATTGTGTGCTGCAGCTTCGTGCGTTTCAGTGCGTGGACCGACGCTGGACGTGGGACGACATCGCGCCTGCTCCCACCCTTAACCAGACGGTTAAGGTGGGCGTGCCCGGTATCCGCCAGGGGCTGCGCTCCTGCTCTTGCTGTACTGCCGTGCTGCCGGCCGATCGGGAAGTGTGCCCGCGCTGTGGAACGACGGGGCACGTGCGGCGTAAAAATAGCCTGCAGTGGACCATGGCGCTGCTGTTGACGTCGATCATGCTCTATCTGCCCGCCAATATTTTGCCGATCATGATTACCGATCTGCTCGGTGACAAAATGCCCTCGACAATCCTTGCCGGGGTCATTTTGCTGTGGGGGGAGGGGTCCTACCCCGTTGCTGGCGTGATATTCATTGCCAGTATTATGGTGCCCACCTTAAAGATGATCGCCATCGCCTGGCTGTGCTGGGATGCGAAAGGGCACGGCAAGCGCGACAGCGAACGTATGCACCTGATTTATGAAGTGGTGGAGTTCGTCGGGCGATGGTCAATGATCGATGTCTTTGTGATTGCGGTGCTCTCTGCGCTGGTGCGTATGGGGGGACTCATGAGTATTTATCCCGCGCTGGGCGCGCTAATGTTTGCGTTGGTCGTGATTATGACCATGTTTGCGGCCATGACCTTCGACCCTCGTTTATCGTGGGATCGTGAGCCAGATTCAAGCCATGAGGAAGAGTTAGAGCATGGAAAATAAGAGTGGAGAGGCGAAAGTGCGCAAGGTCAAGAACTGGTCGCCGGTGTGGATTTTCCCCATCGTGACCGCGCTGATCGGTGCATGGATCCTGTTTTATCATTACAGCCATCAGGGACCGGAAGTCACGCTTATCACCACTAACGCGGAAGGCATTGAGGGTGGGAAAACCACCATCAAAAGCCGCAGCGTGGACGTCGGTGTGGTAGAGAGCGCGACGCTGACGGATGATTTAACGCACGTTGAAATCAAGGCGCGCTTACATGCCGGGATGGAGAAGCTACTTCATAATGATTCCGTATTCTGGGTGGTTAAACCCCAGGTCGGAAGAGAAGGCATCAGCGGCTTAGGCACGCTGTTGTCCGGCGCCTATATTGAGCTGCAGCCGGGGAGCAAAGGCACCCAGCCTGCCCAGTATCAGTTGTTAGACTCACCGCCGCTTGCGCCACCGGATGCAAAAGGGATTCGCGTTATCCTCGACAGCAAAAAAGCCGGTCAGCTCTCGCCTGGCGACCCGGTATTGTTCCGGGGCTATCGCGTTGGCTCGGTTGAAACCAGCACTTTCGATCCGCAAAAGCGCACCATCAGCTATCAGCTGTTTATCAATGCGCCAAACGATCGTCTGGTGACCAGCAACGTTCGTTTCTGGAAAGACAGCGGGATCGCCGTGGATCTGACCTCTGCCGGAATGCGCGTTGAAATGGGATCTCTGACCACGCTCTTTGGCGGTGGAGTGAGCTTCGATGTGCCAGAGGGGATCGACATCGGGCAGCCTGTTGCTGAGAAAACCGCCTTCAGGCTCTTTGACGATCAGAAAAGCATTCAGGATGCGCTCTATACCGATCACATCGACTACCTGATGTTCTTTAAAGATTCCGTACGTGGCCTGCAGCCGGGTGCGCCGGTTGAGTTCCGTGGGATCCGCCTGGGTACGGTCGGACAGGTACCGTTCTTCGTTCCAGGCCTGCGTCAGGTGCTGGACGACGATTATCGCATTCCGGTGCTGATTCGCATTGAGCCAGAGCGTCTCATCAACCAGATTGGCGAAAATCAGGATATCGGCGCGCATATCACCGAGCTGATGAACCGCGGGCTGCGCGGCTCGCTGAAGACCGGCAACCTGGTGACGGGCGCGCTGTATGTCGATATGGATTTCTATCCTAAAGCACCTGCCATCACCGGCCAGCGCGAATTTGGCGGCTACAAAATCATTCCAACGGTCAGCAGTGGTCTGGCACAGATCCAGCAGCGTCTGATGGATACGCTGGATAAGATTAACAATCTGCCGTTGAACCCGATGATTGAAGCGGCGACCAACTCGCTGAGTCAGAGCCAGGCGACCATGCGCCGTCTGCAGACCACGCTTGATAATATCAACAAGATCACTGCAAGCCAGTCCATGCAGCAGCTGCCGCAGGACATGCAGAAAACGCTGCGTGAACTGAATCGCAGCATGCAGGGCTTCCAGCCGGGATCGGCGGCCTACAATAAGATGGTGGCCGATATGCAGCGTCTTGATCAGGTGTTGCGTGAACTCCAGCCGGTTCTGAAAACGCTCAACGAGAAGAGCAACGCGCTGGTGTTTGAAGCGAAAGATAAAAAGGATCCTGAGCCTAAGAGGGCGAAACAATGAAAAAATGGCTGGTAATTGTCGGAGCGCTGGTATTAACGGCCTGTAGCTCGGGGAGTGAAAATAAAAGCTACTATCAGCTGCCGTTGAACGCCCAGTCGGGCGCGCAAAGCAGCGCTTCGCAGGGTAACCGTCTGCTGTGGGTAGAACAGGTAGCGGTTCCGGATTATCTGGCGGGTAACGGCGTGGTGTACCAGACCAGCGATGTCCAGTACGTGATTGCCAACAATAATCTTTGGGCCAGCCCGCTGGATCAGCAGTTGCGTAACACGCTGGTGGCGAATCTGAGCAGCCAGCTTCCCGGGTGGATTGTCGCGTCTCAGCCGCTGGGAAGCGATCAGGATACGCTGAACGTCACGGTAACGGGCTTCCATGGCCGCTATGACGGTGCCGTGGTGATCAGTGGCGAATGGCTGCTGAATCACCAAGGACAGCTGATTAAGCGCCCGTTCCATCTGGAAATGAAGCAGCAAAAAGATGGTTATGACGAGATGGTGAAAGTGCTGGCCCAGGGCTGGGCACAGGAATCGGCGAATATCGCGCGTGAGATCGCCCGGCTTCCATAAGTAAAATTCATAATCAAAAACCGCCGTCAGCCATCCGCTCACGGCGGTTTTTTTTTCGGTTTACCATCAGGTTGTTACTTGTGCTTCATCACATTTTTTGTACAAATGAACTTCCGTATAGTTCACAAATATGACATCCGTATGAATTTTGACCGTTGACGCAGAAGATGATTCGGGTTATTCGTTTACTGTGCTTGCATACTTTGCAACCACTGTTTTCTTTCCACCAGACAAAAGAATGAGGGAAACGAGGCATGAAGAGACAGAAACGAGATCGCCTGGAAAGGGCTCATCAACGTGGTTATCAGGCTGGCATCGCCGGACGTTCAAAAGAAATGTGTCCCTATCAAACCTTGAATCAGAGGTCGCAATGGTTAGGGGGCTGGCGAGAAGCCATCGGAGACAGGGCAGTACTTGCTTGATAACGTCTCTTTAAAAAAGAAACCTCCGCACTGCGGAGGTTTCGCCTTTCTGGGGAGTGCTACAGCGCGGTCATCAGAACGCGGAGGTGTCCTGGAACAGACCCACTTTAAGATCGCTCGCGGAGTAGATCAGACGACCGTCTACCAGCACTTCGCCATCCGCCAGGCCCATGATCAGGCGACGGTTAACAATACGTTTGAAGTGAATACGGTAAGTCACTTTCTTCGCAGTAGGCAGAACCTGGCCGGTGAATTTCACTTCGCCCACGCCCAGCGCGCGGCCTTTACCTTCGCCACCCAGCCAACCCAGGTAGAAGCCAACCAGCTGCCACATAGCGTCCAGGCCCAGGCAGCCAGGCATTACCGGATCGCCAATAAAGTGGCAACCGAAGAACCACAGGTCCGGGTTGATATCGAGTTCCGCTTCAACATAACCTTTATCAAAGTTGCCGCCGGTTTCGGTCATTTTCACGACACGATCCATCATCAGCATGCTTGGGGCCGGTAACTGCGGGCCGTTAGCGCCAAACAGTTCACCACGACCAGAGGCAAGAAGGTCTTCTTTTGTATAGGATTCGCGTTTATCTACCATGTTCTCAGTAAGCCTTATTTTAGTGAAGCACGCAGGATAGCTAACACGTGTACGCTGAACAAGTCCGATCAGTTCGGACTAAACCAGCTTAACCAGCGTAATGGCCATGGATAACGATGGCGTGCATCCTGTTGTGTCGCCTGAGCGATGCGTTCCTGAATGGTCTGCATGAGGGTTGTCTGGCCTTCACCATCCCAGTTCAGGTTTGTCAGTAAGGGTAGCGCATCCTCAATGCCTTCGATGGCCCAGATGGCGAATTGCTCCTGTTCTACGGCCTCGAGCAACGCCTGGCTAAGGCTCAGATGGCGAGCGTTCGGCGCAGGAATGATCACACCCTGTTTGCCGTTCAGGCCGCGCTGCTGGCAGATGGAGAAGAAGCCTTCGATTTTCTCGTTCAGGCCGCCAACCGGCTGAGCGCGACCAAACTGATCGACTGAACCCGTAATCGCAATATTCTGGTTAATGGGCACTTCTGCCAGGGCGCTGATTAACGCACACAGCTCCGCCATCGAAGCGCTGTCACCGTCTACTTCACTGTAGGATTGCTCAAAGGTCAGTGAGGCCGAGAAGGGGATCTGCTGCTCAAGCTGCAGTTCCGACATCAGGAACGCCTGCATGATCATCATGCCTTTGGCGTGAATATTCCCGCCCAGCTCTGCTTTACGCTCAATGTCGGTAAACTCACCGTCACCAACATGAACAACGCAGCTGATACGGGAAGGTTCGCCAAACGCGCGCGGGTGCCCCGGGAACTCAATCACGGAGAGGGCGTTAATCTGCCCAATACGCTCGCCTTCGGTTTCGACGAGGATCTGCTCCAGCAGGATCTCATCCTGCATGCGCTCGGCCAGATATCCTTCGCGCCATTCACGCTGCGCAAGCATCTGGGAAAGTTGCTCGCTGCTGAAGGCCGCGTCACCGCTTATCACGCCCACTTCGCGCAGCTGTCTGGCGATCCACAGCGGAGAGAGCGGCAGGGTTTCCTGATCGCCGGTGTAGCGTACGGCTTCCCGGATGAGACCGGGCCAGGCATCCGGAGCAGGCGTTGGCAGCGAAGCACGCTGCGCCAGGCCCATCACCCAATGGCACCATTGCGCCATATCATCCGCATCGGTTATCTGGAGCGTATCTTCAAATTCGCTGTAAATAGCCTGCTCGGCCAGTTCTGGCTCCATTTCCTGGAAATCGGCCAGAGATTCACGATCGCCGGTCAACACCACGGTAAGGGACAGCGGCATCGACGGTACTGCGACGGGAAGAGGGCGCGATTCATCGTAACTCACCCAGTCGAAGCGCTGCTGGGTCACGATCGTTTTCAGGCGCATCCAAAGCAGCGGCTGAGAGAGGAGGGTGCGCAGCGAGATAATCAACACGCCGCCATTTGCGCGGTGCACCAGCCCCGGCTGCAGCGTCAGCTCGCCGTTAAACTGACGGAGGCAGCCAAAGAGCTGTTCTGCTTCTGCCCAGTTGGTGGTAATGACATCCCCTTTCGACGCAAAAAGCCCATCCGCCTCGTCAGCGGGTGTAAAGGTGATATGTTGCCCTGCGATACGATAGTGGCCGCCAAAGACGTCGTTCGTTTCTGACCGCAACTGGCGCATGGCATCACCCAGAAGCGTCAAATACTCGGCTTCTTCCGGGGCTTTGAGCAGCATGAAAGGAGATGTCGCCCACGGGCTTAACACCTGCTCCAGCGCATAATGCAAACGCGGTTGTGTATCGCTAAGTATGAATTCGTTTTCTTTTGTGAGGTCTGGCTGTGCAAACAGCTCCTGATAGCTCTCGGTATCGGGAACCAGGTCACGCCATGCAAGTTTCGTAATGGTCAAAGTTGATGTTTTTTAGTCAGATGTAAAACCGTGGAGTATACCGTAAGCGGAGGCCTCTTCCCAAGCGGGAATGGGGATTTCGACAGGGGATTCTCCTGCAATGCTGCACAGGTTATGATTTCTTTTCAGCAGATTGCTAAAAAACTGATATTCTGAACAGAGTTACGTGGTAACACTGAGATCGCAATGAAATATCAACAACTGGAAAACCTCGAAAGCGGCTGGAAATGGAAGTACCTGGTCAAAAAGCACCGTGAGGGCGAGTTGATCACCTGCTACCTCGAAGCCAGCGCGGCGCAAGACGCCGTAGATATTTTGCTGACCCTCGAAAACGAACCGGTATTGGTTAACGGCTGGATTGAAAAGCATATCAACCCGGCACTGTTGAACCGGATGAAGCAGACGATTCGGGCGCGTCGCAAGCGGCATTTTAATGCCGAGCATCAGCACACCCGTAAAAAATCAATCGATCTGGAGTTTATGGTCTGGCAACGGCTGGCGGGGCTTGCGCAGCGGCGCGGGAAAACCCTGTCGGAAACGGTGGTGCAGCTGATTGAAGATGCGGAACATAAAGAAAAGTATGCCAGTCAGATGTCGACGTTGAAAAACGATCTGCAGGCGCTGCTGGGCAAAAAATAGTTTCTGGCTTTCTTCAGGCAATAAAAAACCCCGCAATGCGGGGTTTTTTTATAAGACGCTAACTTATGCCGCTGGCTGAGTTACAACGTCTTTGATGCCTTTAACTTCGATCTCTACGCGACGATCTGGAGCCAGGCAGTCGATCAGTGCAGCGCGAGGTTTCACGTTGTCACAGGTGTTGCCAGTCACTGGGTTAGATTCGCCCATACCACGTGGGGAGATCTTGTTAGCTGGGATACCTTTAGATACCAGGTAATCAACTACAGACTGTGCACGTTTCTCGGACAGACCCTGGTTGTAAGCGTCAGAACCGATACGGTCGGTGAAGCCCAGAACCACTACAGAACCGTCTTTAGGATCCAGGTTGCTCAGCTGGGTGTACAGCTGATCCAGTGCCTGCTGACCTTCTGGTTTCAGGGTAGCTTTGTTGAAGTTGAACAGAACGTCAGACTTCAGAGTGAAGTGCTTGGTCTGTACTTCTGGCGCTGGAGCCGGTGCTGGAGCTACGACTGGCGCATCTTCCTGCTGACCGAAACGGTAAGAAACACCAACGCTCAGCATGCCGTTGTCTGGACGAACGCCAACGGTAGCACCGTCGCCGATGTTGTTAACCCACTGGTATTCCAGACGGGTAGCGATGTCACGGGTCATAGCCCACTCAACGCCACCAGCGAATACTGGGGAAACGCCAGTGTCATGGTCGTCGCCAGCGATGCTGTTGCTGGAGTCTGCACGCCATACCATGCCGCCCAGACGGGTGTACACGTCCAGATCGTCAGTTACTGGGTAACCCAGTTTAGCGGTCAGCTGAACGCCTTGAGCTTTGAAAGCGCCATTTACGTTGTCGCCTTTGTATGGCATACGACCTAACCAGTCGTAACCCATTTCAAAACCAACATACGGGTTAACCTGATAGCCACCGAACGCGCCTGCACCCAGCTGGCTCTCGTGAGTTGGGCCATCGTTGTTCAGGCTGCTGTTGTACCAGCCGGTGTCATGGAACTGAGACCAGCCCAGTTTACCACCTGCATACCAGGTATTATCTTTCGGAGCGGCCTGCGCTACGGTAGCGAAGCCAGCCAGTGCCACTGCAATCGCGATAGCTGTCTTTTTCATTTTTTGCGCCTCGTTATCATCCAAAATTTGCCATGAAGATCTCCACGGAGAAATCACGGTTAAATCCTTCACCGGGGGGCGTGGTCAAATATAAGTCTACCGATATCTTCGGCTTAGGCCGAGCACCCCTAGCGATGTAAAGTCTACAACGTAGATGAAAACTTACAAGTGTGAACTCTGTCAGGCATATGAAAAAAAAAGTTCCGTATAGCGAATATTTAACATTTTACGAACGAATTTTGTACAGTAAAATTAACGAGAACCGCTCCAGACAAGCCTTGCCGCAGGTTTTGCTTTTTGAACTATTTACACAACTGAGTGTCGAAAAAAATTCCAGGAAAACTCTTAAATTTACTCAGTGATACAAATTCGAGTGAATTTTTAGCCCTGAATGTTGTCCTCTGCGATAAGAATCGGCACGTACGGGACGCATAATAAACCCGATTGCATGACCATCTTCTGCTGCTTCGGTCAAACGATGATGCTCTTCTTCCGTCAGTTCTTCCGACAGCCACCCGATCACCACGCTGTAATTTCCGGTGCGTAACGCGCGGATCATCGACTCAACCGTATCACACGGGGAGAGTTGGTTGATCTGCATCACCTTGGTCAGCGGCAGGCCCGCAGACTGAACCCATTCCCGGCTTAATTTTTGCTGTGGCGTCAGCCAAAGCTGCCAGCGCGATTGTTGTCCGAGCTGTTGTAACAGCGGCAACAGCAACAGCTGCGTTAACATGGGCTGGTCTTCACGATAAACCACTTCACTGATAAGACCTGTCGACACGCGACCGGTGGAATTTTGCGCGACATCGCCAGCAGAAGTTGAGAGAGATGTTGAGCGATTTGCATAGCCTGAAGTGTACATATTCATTCCAGCCCTGTAGTTACTGTATGGATATACAGTAACCCCTGTGTGCATAAAGATCAACCTCATTTTCGGAAAGCAACTCGCAAATTTGGTCCTTTCCTGGCGTGTCCGAAAAAATCATCTTGCTCATGAGCCATAAGTTGCCTATGTTCCTGCTAACGGATCCGCTAGTGATAAATTTTGTCGTTAATAGTTGATTTTTAATGGAAATATCATGAAAAAGATATCATATGAACGGATTTATAAATCGCAGGAATACCTCTCCCCTCTGGGTGAAATTCACCATCGGGCGCTGTTCGGCGGCTACACCCTGGCGGTAGACGATGCGGTGTTTGCCATGGTGTCAGACGGTGAACTTTACCTGCGTGCCTGCGAGGAGAGCGCGACCTATTGCGTCAAGCATCCTTCTTCTTTCTTAACGCTTGTTAAGCGAGGCCGCCCCGTCCTGCTGAATTACTATCGCGTGGATGAAGGGCTGTGGCAGGATCGGCAAAAACTGCTTCAGCTTTCCACTTATGCCCTCGATGCGGCACGAAAAGAGCGTAGCCTGCGCTATCAACGAAACCGGCTCAAGGATCTGCCTAACCTGACTTTCCAGATTGAAGTGTTGCTCTACGAAGCCGGCATTACGAATGAAGAGACGTTGCGGGAACTCGGCGCAAAGACCAGCTGGCTAAAAATTAGATCGAAAAACCGGGCGCTCAGTATCAAGGTGCTTTTTGCCCTTGAAGGGGCCATTGAGGGGATGCATGAGGCGGCACTCCCGGCGAACATTCGCCGGGAGCTTACGGAGTGGTTTAATACACTGCCTGAGGTGCAGGAGAGTCGTTCCGCCAGGTAGCAATCTGCTGTTGCAGTCGGCAAATTTCCGGCAGCAAAGCAATAAGCAGGCCGATCTGCTGCAAAACCAGCGGAGCTTTGTTGTCGGTTCCCGGATCGAGATGCGCAATTCGCTGGGACAGTTCATCCAGCGCCTGCTGAACTTTCGGCTCGTCGGCTGGCTGATGGTGAAGGGCATCGTCGACGTAGCACACAGCATCATCCAGCAGGTTCAGGATGGCGGTGTTTTTCAGCTTCTCGCGGTGGGCACCCAGCGTGGAAATATAGCTGGTAAACGTATGGTTCAGGCACAGCAGGCGAAAGGCGGTTTCCCGGATGTCGGGTGTGGCCCGGGGTTCCGTAGACATATTCGAGACCACGGAAGCCAGTTCGGCATCGCTGTTGTGCGCATCCCGGCGGGCTATACGGTAGGCCAGACGGTTATCACGCCCCTGGTGGTATTGCTCAAGAATGGCGTCAAGGTAACGACAGTTTGCGTTCATCGCTCTGTCTACCACGCGCGGCAGATTGCGAAAACGCCAGTCGGGCCAGATAAAACTCACCGCCGCCCAGGCGATAGCGCAGCCGATTAAAGTATCAATCACGCGCGGCAGGGCAACCTCGAAGCCTTCGCCCAGCAGGTTGAAGCAGAGCAGCACTAGCAGGGTAATGAACATGGTGGCATGCGCGTACTGGACGTTTCGAAACGCAAAGAATAACACCCCCGTTATGACGATAAGAATGAGTTGCCCTTCAACGGACGGAACGAAATAGAGCACCGGTAGCCCAATAGCAACGCCCACCAGCGTACCGATAACACGCAGCGCAAGGCGGTGTCGCGTGGCGTTATAGTTAGGCTGGCAGACAAACAGGCTGGTCAGCAGGATCCAGTAACCGTGTTGCAGGCCGGTTATCTGAATGAAGGCATAACCCACACACAGTACCAGCGACATCCTCAACGCGTGGCGAAACAGCGCGGATTCCGGCGTGAAGTTGCGGCTCAGGCGCAGCCACATGTCGCTAAATCCGTGCAGGCTATCGTCCGCCAGCTGGTTTTCGGCATCGTTACCCGGCAGGGCCATCGCCTGCTCGGATTCAATGGTCGCCAGCTGAGCATCAATCGCCCGCAGGTTATTGAGCAGAAAACCGAGTGCCTTGATCTGCTCCGGCGACGTTCCACTGGCCTGCACGCGATCGAGCGCCGCATCAAGATGGCTAAAGGCATGTTCAAAACGCGGGTCATGCTGGTAGGGCGTGCGCAGCAGTATGGATCGCGCCAGCTGCTGGCAGGCCTGGGACTGCATCGACAGCAGCCGCTGGAAACGGAACATCACGTCGCTGTAGCGGAACTTCTCACGCAGAGCCGCATACTGCACGTGCGAGGAGCTTGCGCGCTCGTGGATATCCTGCGCGACAAAGTAATAGTGCAACGTTCGGCGGGTGCCGCGCTGTCCGCGATCGCCGCGCAGACGGGTGAGCAGCGAGGCTTTAGTCTGGTTTAACGTCGCCACCAGTTGGCCATTCGCCAGCGCCAGATTGTAAAGCGGTGCCTGGCTCTCTTCGTCGATATCCGGGTCAAAAAGCCGGGATTTCAGTTCGAGATACTGGGCAAGCTGTTCATAGCTCCGCGCCAGGTTGTCCTGCAACGCCCGCACGGGAAAAATCAGATGCCCGGTTAACGTCAGCAGGTTGTACCAGATTGCGCCGAGTAACAGCAGAACGGGCTGCTGATACCATTGATCGTAAAGAGAGACGCCCAGCATGGTGTAGATCGCAATCAGCAGAGCGCCAAAGGCGATAGTGGCATAGCGTTGTCCCAGCCCGCCCAGCAGGATAAAACCGCTGGTCGAGAGCGTCAGCCCCAGGGCAAACAGCCACGGCCAGGGAAACAGCAGCTCAACCGAGGCTGAAGCAATGAAAAAACAGATCAGGGTGATGACTAAATTGCGCAGACGTCCTGTCAGGCGGTCGTCCAGGTCGGCCAGCGCCCCGGCGACCACGCCGAGGGTGAGTGGAATGGTAAGCTTTACGTCATCGAGCCACCACGGCAGGGCGACCGTGCCACACAGGGCGATAAAAATCCTGGCGTTGTATAGCCAGGTACTGTTCCAGGTATAACGGCGAATCAGTGGGCTTAGCATGAGCTCGGCCTGTCCTTATTTACTGGAAACGACGACGGGCATTGGCTTCACGCGCGGCGCGCGCCACTTCTACCGGGACGACACGACGCCCAACCGGCCACAGGGCAATGGCGGCAATTTTGAAATTCGCAATCCCAACCGGGATGCCGATGATCGTGATGCACAGGGCGATACCGGCAATGATATGCATTACGCAGAGCCACCAGCCGAAGAAGATCAACCACAGAATATTCAGCAGGGTGCCGCCGGTGTTCATCAGGGCGTTTTTACCGTCGGGGTTCAGTTCGTCAACGTGAACCGCCTCATTCCCGAAAGGAATGAATGAAAGCCGGGTGATTTCCCAGCATGAGCGCGTCAGCGGCAGGGTGAAGATGAGCACGATGCTCACCAGCGTGGCAAAAAGCCATGAAAGGGTGGTGGCAAAACCGCCAAGGACAAAATTCAAAACATTCAGAACGGTACGCATAAACCCGCATTTCCTTTCGATATGATTAACGCGAAGTGATTGTAACGTTTTTTGGGCTGGAGCACCTTAAAACTGGCAGTTAAACTGTCAGACAAAATATCACTCGTGGATCCGGCTGGATATGGAACTGAAAGCAACTTCAATGGGCAAACGCCTGGCGCAGCACCCTTATGACAAGGTTGTCCTCCTCAATGCGGGAGTGAAGGTCTCCGGGGAGCGCCATGAATACCTCATTCCGTTTAACCAACTACTGGCCATCCATTGCAAGCGCGGGCTGGTATGGGGGGAGCTGGAGTTTGTGCTGCCGGACGATAAAGTCGTGCGCCTCCACGGGACGGAGTGGGCGCAAACGCAGCGCTTCCATCACCATCTCAGTACGCGCTGGCAGCAGTGGAGCGAGGACATGAGCGTCATTGCCGCCCAGGTGTTGCAGCAGGTGCTGGATGACATCGCCCACAGCAACGAGCAGCAAAAATGGCTAACGCGCCAGCAAACCGCCGGGTTGCAGCAAAAGATAAAGCACGCCCTAACCGCGCTGCCGCTTCCCGCATCGCGCCTTGATGAGTTTGAAAATTGCCGTGAAGCATGGCGCACCTGTCAGGCCTGGCTGAATGATATCGATAAGCGCCGTCTGGCGCATAATCAGGCCTGGACCGATGCCATGCTCACGCAATATGCCGATTTCTTCAGAACCGTGGAATCATCGCCGCTTAACCCTGCCCAGGCGCGCGCCGTGGTGAACGGGGAATCGTCGCTGCTGGTACTGGCGGGGGCCGGGAGCGGTAAAACTTCCGTGCTGGTGGCGCGGGCAGGCTGGCTGCTGACAACTGGCGAGGCGGTAGCGGACCAAATTTTACTTCTGGCATTTGGCCGCAAGGCCGCGCAGGAGATGGATGAGCGCATTCAGTCGCGTTTGCATACTCAGGATATCGCGGCGCGAACCTTCCATTCGCTGGCGCTGCATATTATCCAGCAGGGCAGTAAAAAAGTACCTGTCGTCAGCAAGCTGGAAAACGACGCTCAGGCCCGACAGGCACTGTTTGTGAAGACGTGGCAGCAGCAGTGCAGCGAGAAAAAAGCTCAGGCAAAAGGGTGGCGTCAGTGGCTGGAAGACGAGCTGAACTGGGAGGTGCCGGAAGGCAGTTTCTGGCAGGATGACAAACTGGCACGCCGTCTTGGCTCGCGCCTCGATCGCTGGGTGAGCCTGATGCGCATGCACGGTGGCTCTCAGGCTGAGATGATTGAAAGCGCACCGGAGGCGATCCGCGCCGTATTTTCGAAGCGAATCAAGCTGATGGCCCCGATGCTGAAAGCCTGGAAAACGGCGCTGAAGGCAGAAAATGCCGTCGATTTCTCCGGGCTTATCCATCAGGCGGTCATCATTCTGGAAAAAGGGCGCTTTGTCAGCCCGTGGAAGCATATCCTCGTAGATGAATTCCAGGATATCTCCCCGCAGCGTGCCGCACTGCTTTCAGCGCTACGGGCGCAAAACAAACATACCTCGCTGTTTGCCGTCGGCGATGACTGGCAGGCAATCTACCGATTTAGCGGGGCACAACTCGCGCTCACCACCGCCTTCCACCACTATTTTGGCGAGGGCGATCGCAGCGATCTGGATACCACCTACCGTTTTAACTCGCGTATTGGTGAAATTGCCAACCGCTTTATTCAGCAAAACCCGCATCAGCTGGCGAAGCCGCTCAACAGCCTGACGACCGGCGATAAAAAAGCGGTCACCCTGCTGGCGGACGAACAACTGGAGCCGCTGCTGGATAAACTTAGCGGCTACGCCAAACCCGAAGAGCGCATTCTGGTGCTGGCGCGCTATCACCATCTTAAACCGGCGGCGCTGGAAAAGGCGGCTACCCGCTGGCCGAAGCTTCAGCTCGAATTTATGACCATTCATGCCAGTAAAGGCCAGCAGGCTGACTATGTGATTGTGGTTGGGCTGAAAGAGGGGAGTGATGGGTTCCCGGCGCCGGCGCGCGAGTCGGTGATCGAGCAGGCCCTGCTGCCGGTGCCAGAAGATTTTCCGGATGCCGAGGAGCGACGCCTGCTGTACGTGGCGTTAACCCGCGCGCGTCATCGGGTATGGCTGCTGTTTAATAAAGAGGCGCCATCGACGTTTGTTGATATTCTCAAGAGTCTTGACGTGCCGGTGGCGAAGAAGCCGTAGCAAAGTTGCCGGGTGGCGGCTTCGCCTGACCCGGCTGGCAAAATCTGCAGGCCCGGGCAAGCGTAGCGCCGCCGGGCAAACAGGCTACTTCAGTCTTTCAGCCAGATAGCGCGGGTAATCCGGGATCAGGATCTCAACCGGCGCGCTGAACTGCGGTGACTCAATAATAAAATCCGCCGTCGACACGTTGGTCGCTACCGGGATGTTCCACACCGTTGCCAGGCGCAGCAGCGCTTTTACATCCGGGTCGTGGGGAACCGCGTTGAGCGGGTCCCAGAAGAAAATCAGCACGTCAATTTTCCCCTCGGCGATCTGCGCGCCCACCTGCTGATCGCCGCCCATCGGGCCGCTCATCATGGCGTTGACCTCTAACCCCGTTGCCCGGTGGATCAGGTTCCCGGTCGTTCCCGTGGCGGAAAGGGCGTGACTGGCCAGCAGTGGCTGATGGCGGCGCACCCAGTTAAGCAGCATGTCTTTGCAGTGATCGTGTGCCACCAGTGCAATGTGTTTACGTGAAGGCAGCGTGCGTGTTGTCAGTTCCATAATCTTATCCGTGAGGTTATCTGACTACACGATGACGGGAACCGCCTGATGCTGCAAGAGAAAGGGCAAAAAAATGTGGCTTATGACGAAGGTTGTTGCTTCACCCATTGCAGAAAACGGGCCCGCGTGTCCGGGTCGGCCTGCTGGAACCAGAACTTCAGGCGCTGCTCGGTGAGCGTCTGGGACTGAGGCGGAATGACATCCAGCTCAGAGACGCCGGACAGCAAGGTACTGTCGTCCGCCATCATCGTTGCAAACTGGGGCAGCGACGCGGGTTTACCGGCTTTATTGTAGATCTCGGTATCCGCCTCGTAGTTGGCTCCCTTCGCGGTTGCGGTTATCGCCAGAATGTCCAGCTTCACCGGGATGGGCATGGCATCCCCGTCCAGCAGTTCTATGCGCGGCGCGGAATCAAACGCGACCGACTCTTTTTCGGTTTCCAGGCGCGGCAGATGAAAGTTAACCTGGCTCACGCGCTGGGTGTTAAAGCTGATAATCAGCGGCGGGGAGATGTACATACGCTGTTCGTGATTCGAAAGGCGAACTGTTTTTTCGACCCGGAACACTACCTGATGCGGCCCGTTATCCAGCTCGATGCTGTCAGCACCCCGCAGGAGCGAACTGGACACCTTTTTCCCGTCCAGCACCAGCAAATCGATATCCGTAGAGAGCCGCAGCGTGGTTGCGAAAACGCAAACCGGCATCACTAACGCAATCACAGCAGAGATAATGCCGGTTTTCATAGTGCGCTCCTGTCTAAACGCGTGTCGCAATAATGTATCTAAATTTTTCGATAATCACGTTTACTAACATATAGACATATTCCGCTGTTTTGCCCTCATACATCGGTATGGGATGGATGGTTGGGATGTCCGCGATGGCGTACACTTTAAAAAAAGCCTGGAGAAAGAAGATGAAAGAGAACGATATTGCCGAGATCCTGACATCGACACGCACCATCGCGCTGGTGGGGGCGAGCGATAAACCCGACCGTCCCAGCTATCGGGTGATGAAATACCTGCTGGATCAGGGCTATCACGTTATTCCGGTTTCGCCAAAGGTCGCCGGTAAAACCTTGCTGGGCCAGCAGGGTTACGCGTCGCTCGCCGACGTGCCGGAGAAAGTGGATATGGTTGATGTCTTCCGCAACTCTGAGGCGGCATGGGGTGTAGCGCAGGAGGCAATCGCCATCGGGGCAAAAACGCTGTGGATGCAGTTGGGTGTGATCAATGAACAGGCTGCGGTGCTGGCGCGCGAGGCGGGGCTGGCAGTGGTGATGGACAGATGCCCGGCAATTGAAATTCCCCGGCTGGGGCTGACAAAGTAATATAAAAAAAGCCCGGTTATCGGGCTTTTTTACAGCGTTAGTTACGCAGCCTTGGAGCCTGTAACTGTTTGCGGATGGTTTGCGCTAGCTCATCCATGGTGGGTTGTTCCGGATGCTCATCCCGCTGTTCGCCGCTCAGCTGCGCTTCGGCAAGATAGGTGTGAACGGCCTGACCGTCATCATCTTCCATTACCACATGATACCAGGGCGCGGCGCGAAGCTCTGCGTTAACCGCCAGCTCATCTGCCGACGGTTCATCAAGGGAATACTCCGGGTCGATATCCACGACCACACCCAAATACCCTAGCAAGGTGTGGCGGACCTGCTGGCCGATACCGAATTTGCTGGCAATCATAGTCACCTCCCGGGAAACATTACTTACACTCTATGTGCGGGCAATATTTCTCTTTTCAAGTTACATGACGCGACAGGCAAACCCTTTCAGATACAGCCCTTCCGGGTAGGTAGCGATCACAGGATGGTCTGCTGCCTGACGGAACTGCTCTATAAATTGTACATCACGACCCGCATCTATTGCGGCATCCGCGATGATTTTCTGAAATAAATCGGTGGTCATCAGCCCCGAGCAGGAGAAGGTCAACAGCACGCCGCCAGGATTCAGCAGCTGAATGGCCAGCATGTTGATGTCTTTATACCCACGGCACGCGCCCATCAGCTGGCTTTTGTTCTCCACGAATTTCGGCGGGTCCATCACGATGACGTCGAATTTTTCGCCCTGATCGCGGTATTTGCGCAGCAGCTTAAAGACGTCGTCACGCACGAACTCGGCTTTGCTCAGGTCCAGCTTGTTCAGCTCAACGTTTTGCTTTGCCACGTCCAGCGCTTCCTGAGACGTATCCACGCTCACCACCTGAGCACAGCCGCCCATCAGCGCAGAGACGGCAAACCCGCCGGTGTAGGAGAAACAGTTCAGGACGCGTTTGTTGGCAACGTACTGGCGCGTCGCCAGACGGCTGTCGCGCTGGTCGAGGTAATAACCGGTTTTATGCCCGCCCTGGATGTCCACCAGCAGCTTCATGCCGTGCTCTTCGATAGGCAGCAGGGCAGGTGGCAGTTCGCCGGTGACCGGGCCTTGCGTCAGCTCCATACCCTCTTTTTTACGCACCGCCACGTCGCTGCGGTCGTATATGGCACATTCCGGGAACTGAGACTGTAAGGCGCTGATCAGCGCGGCACGCTGATATTCCGCACCTGCGCTCAGCAGCTGCAGCACCAGGAAGTTGCCGAAGCGGTCAATGGTCACGCCCGGCAGGCCATCGGACTCGCCGGCAATCAGACGATAGCTGTCCAGCCCGTCACGCTGTGCCAGCCACTCGCGCCACTGGTGCGCCTGCTGCAGGCGACGAACAAAGAAATCGATGTCGATGGTTTCATCTTTATCGAAGGTCCACACGCGAGCGCGGATCTGAGACGCAGGCGAGTATGCGCCGCGCGCTAACCATTTCCCCTGATGGTCAACGATATCAATGGTCTCACCGAGGCTGGCTTTGCCTTCCATGCGGGCAACCGCGCCGGAGAAGACCCAGGGATGACGGCGCAGTAATGACTTCTCGCGCCCTTTGGCTAACACTAAACGTACACTCATAATTTGCTATTCTGTCGATTCCAATGAAATGGCCGCCATTTTCCCGAGTTCAGTGAGGAAATGCAACGCGCCAGACGGATAAGGAGAAGGAAGATGTCAAAAGTCTGCACAATCGCGTGGGTTCACGGCATGGTTCAGGGCGTCGGGTTTCGTTACAGCACCCAGCGCGAAGCACTCCAGCTTGGGCTGACGGGCTATGCGCGCAATCTGGACGACGGCAGCGTGGAGGTTTTAGCCTGCGGCGAGGCGGAGCGGGTGGAAACCCTGATAGCCTGGCTGAAGGCGGGCGGGCCGCGCAGCGCCCGGGTTGATAAAGTCTTAACGCAACCGCATCAACCCGACCGGGAATACGCTGACTTCGGTATTCGCTATTAAATACACTTCACCGGTTTTGGCAGGCCGGCAATTTTGGTCGCCTGCTTGGCCGGGCCTTTCGGGAACAGACGGTACAGATAACGGCTGTTGCCTTTCTCTTCACCAAATGTGTTCGCCATCGCCTTCACCAGCATACGGATTGCGGGTGAGGTGTTAAATTCGAGATAAAACTCGCGAACGAAGCGCACCACTTCCCAGTGCTCGGGGGAGAGGGTAATGCCTTCTTTTTCGGCAATCACTTCCGCCAGCGCTTCGCTCCACTGACCGCTCTCTTTGAGATAACCGTCGTTATCGGTTTCGATCTCTTTACCTTCAAAGTTCAACATAGCCTTTCACACGTCAGTCAAAAACCGCGGCAGTGTACCAAAAAACAAAGCCCCGCATAAGCGGGGCTGAGTTCATAGCACTGTTGATTAATCGCGGCTTGCAAAGCCCAGGATGCTCAGCAGGCTGACGAAGATATTGTACAGCGACACATACAGGCTCACGGTAGCACGGATGTAGTTGGTCTCACCGCCGTGAATGATGTTGCTGGTTTCATACAGAATGGCGCCCGATGAAATCAGGATGAACACCGCGCTGATAGCCAGGTGCAGGGCAGGCAGCTGCAGGAAGATGTTCGCCACCATACCAATCAGCACCACCACGATACCCGCCATCAGCATCCCGCCGAGGAAGGACATGTCTTTCCGGGTGGTCAGCACGTAGGCCGAGCAGCAGAAGAACACCAGTGCGGTACCGCCCAGCGCCATGCCGATCACGTCACCCATACCGGCCGACAGATAGGCGTTCAGAATCGGCCCCAGAATGTAGCCCAGGAAGCCGGTAAAGGCGAATGCGGACAAAATTCCCACCGGTTTGTCAGCGGTTTTGTAGGTCAGGAACATCAGACCGTACATCCCCACCAGCGTCAGGATCAGACCCGGAGACGGCAGCATCAGCACGGTGCTGGCCGTGGCGGTGATAGCGGAAAACGCCAGCGTCAGGCTGAGCATGAAATAGGTGTTGCGCAGCACTTTATGCGTGCTGAGTAGCGATGTGAGGTCGCGTGAAGAACTTACAATACGATCCATGAGTCACTCTCTTATGACAGATGTAATTAACGGCAAGAATAGGAAACGGGACGCCAGACTCAAAATGGTTTTACCCATCTTTACTCAGCGCCTTAGCGCCGTGGCTGGTTATTTATTCTACAAAAATGGCATTTGGCAGAATGAACGGCGTTATAAAGATTTTATCCAGATCGGGCTCTTATAGGTTACTGAAAAATATTGCGTTATTACAGCCGCGGCGCTAAGAGTTATTGCGGGATCGTCAGAATACAGACAATAAGGCGAAGGAAATGAAACCACAAACACGCAATATCTTTACACTCTCTTTGGTCACCGCCGCGCTTCTCGGTGCGAGCGCACCCTCCTGGTCCGCCAGCGTGCCGGCAGGGACTGAGCTTGCGCAAAAGCAGGAGTTGGTCCGCAACAACGGTAATGAACCGGCGTCGCTGGATCCTCATAAGGTGGAAAGCGACGTCGAATTCAATATTATCAGCGATTTATTCGACGGGCTGGTAAGCGTTTCTCCGAAGGGCGAGATCCAGCCGCGGCTGGCGGAGAAATGGGACAATAAAGACAACACCGTCTGGACGTTCCATTTGCGTCCGGGCATCACCTGGAGTGACGGTACGGCCATCACCGCGCAGGATGTCGTCTGGAGCTGGCAGCGTCTGGTTGACCCAAAAACGGTGTCACCATACGCCAGCTATCCCGGCAGCATGCACATTGCTAACGCTGCCGACATTGCCGCAGGCAAAAAGTCTCCCGAGACGCTGGGCGTAAAGGCGATTGACGATGCCACGCTCGAGGTGACCTTAAACCAGCCAAACGCGGCCTTCCTGGCGATGCTGGCGCACCCGTCGCTGGTGCCGATTGATAAGGTGCTGGTGGGACGTTACGGCGAGAAGTGGACTAAACCTGAGCACATTGTCACCAGCGGGGCGTACAAACTGTCGCAGTGGGTGGTGAACGAACGCATCATCGCCGAGCGCAACCCACACTACTGGGATAACGCCCATACCGTCATCAATAAAGTCACCTATTTGCCGATCACCTCCGAGGCTTCGGACGTCAACCGCTACAAGGCGGGCGAAATCGATATCGTTTATACGGTCCCGATCAACCAGTTTGCGCTGCTGAAAAAAACGCTGGGCAGCGAGCTGGACGTTTCGCCGCAGCTTGCAACCTACTACTACGAATTCAACACCGCTCGTCCGCCGTTCAACGATGCCCGCGTGCGCAAGGCGCTGAACCTGGCGCTGGATAAAGAGATCATTGCGGAGAAGGTGTTGGGGCAGGGGCAGCGTCCCGCCTGGCTTATCAGCCAGCCGGATATCGGCGGCGTGACGTTAAAAAACCCGGATTATGCCAGCTGGCCGATGGACAAGCGCATTGCCGAGGCGAAAAAGCTGCTGGCAGAGGCCGGATTTAATGCCGATCATCCCCTCAGCTTTAATCTGCTCTATAACACCTCCGAATCGCATCAGCGCATTGCAATCGCCGCCAGCTCAATGTGGAAGAAAAATCTCGGCGTGGAGGCGAAGCTGCAAAACCAGGAGTGGAAAACCATGCTGGATACCATGCACACCCACAACTTTGACGCGGTGCGCTACGCGTGGATTGCAGACTACGACGACGCCTCCACCTTCCTGAACAACTTCCGGACCGGCGATAGCCAGAATACCACCCAGTACAGCAATCCAGAGTATGACCAGGCGATGATAAGCGCCGCTAAGGCCAAAACGGCGGAGGAGCGCGGTACGTTTTATCAGAAGGCGGAAGATCTGCTGAGCCGCGACGTGCCAGCCATACCGGTTTATCACTACGTTCGTACGCACCTGGTGAAGCCGTGGGTCGGCGGGTTTACGCCGGATAAGCTCGGGTACTACTACACCAAAGATATGTACATTAAGAAGCACTAAGCCGTAGCGGGGAGATTTTGTGCTGAGAAAATGGCCGATTTGTCGTCTATTCAACCGATTAAACGCATTTTGGCTATTTTTCAGGCGAACGATAAGGCTGATGCTTTACAGGGCGCGGGCAGGTGTTTATAGTTCGCCTCACTTAGGAAGCGTGGCCGAGCGGTTGAAGGCACCGGTCTTGAAAACCGGCGACCCGAAAGGGTTCTAGAGTTCGAATCTCTACGCTTCCGCCAAATTTGAAAGCCCTGCGATAGCAATATCGCGGGGCTTTTTGCTTTTTTGACCCTGAATCGAAAAATAGAAAAAATGTTGCTTTACAACGCGCTAATAGATGTTTATAGTGCGCCTCACTTTGGAAGCGTGGCCGAGCGGTTGAAGGCACCGGTCTTGAAAACCGGCGACCCGAAAGGGTTCTAGAGTTCGAATCTCTACGCTTCCGCCAAATTCGAAAACCCTGTGATAGCAATATCACAGGGTTTTTTCGTTTCTCGCCTCCAGCTTAGCCGCGCACGACCTCCTGCAGGATCCCCAACGCTTGGCTGAACTGCGCGTCCGGGATGGTCAGCGGATAGAGGAAGCGGATAACGTTGCCGTACTGCCCGCAGGTCAGCAGCAGCAGCCCTTTCTCGAGCGCTTTCTGCTGGATCCGCTGCGCAATGGCGGCGGAAGGTTCGCGCGTCGTCGGGTCAAAAAATTCGGCGGCAATCATCGACCCTACGCCACGCACGGCGGCAAGCGACGGACAGCCGCTTTTGATCTCCTCAAGCGTTGACTTCAATCTGTCGCCCAACTGCCGGGCACGTTCGCACAGTGCCTCGTTATCGATGATGTTCAGCACCGCATGCGCGGCGGCTATCGACAGCGGGTTCCCGGCATAGGTACCGCCCAGGCCGCCCGGCGCAGGAGCGTCCATGATGTCCGCTTTACCGACGACGCCTGAAAGCGGCATGCCGCCCGCCAGGCTTTTCGCCATTGTCATGATATCGGGCTTGTCGTCATAGTGGTCCATGGCGAACAGTTTGCCGGTGCGGGCGAAGCCGCTCTGCACTTCGTCGGCAATCATCACAATTCCGTGGGTGTCACAGAGGCGGCGAATGGCGGCAACCAGTTCCGCTGGCGCAACGTTAAAACCGCCTTCACCCTGCACGGGTTCGAAGATAATGGCTGCCACCTGTTTCGCCTCGATATCGGCCTTGAACAGGCGTTCAATCGCGGTGAGGGAATCCTGGGTGGTCACGCCGTGCAGTTCAGAAGGGTACGGAACGTGGTAAACGGAGCCGGGGAAGGGGCCAAATCCCAGTTTATAAGGCGCGACTTTGCCGGTCAGCGCCATGGTCATGTAGGTCCGGCCATGGAAGCCGCCGCCAAAGGCAATCACACCAGGGCGGCCAGTATGGGCGCGGGCGATTTTAATCGCGTTTTCCACCGCTTCTGCCCCCGTTGAGAAGAAGGCGGTTTTCGCCGGGCCCGGGATCGGCGCCAGCTCGTTGAGTTTCTCGGCTAAGGAGACGTAGCTCTCGTAGGGCACAATCTGATACGCCGTATGGGTAAACTGCTGGAGCTGTTTTTCCACCGCGCTTACCAGTTCAGGGTGGCAATGGCCGGTGTTCAGCACCGCAATCCCGGCGGCAAAGTCGATATAGTCATTGCCTTCCACATCGGTGAGCGTGGCATTCCTGGCCGAGCGGGCAAAGAAATTGCACATTACGCCCACGCCGCGCGGCGTGGCAGAGAGTCGACGCTGATGAAATTCATTATTGCTCATGATAAAGACCCTTATTAAAACGCCAGTCGATGAAGGAAATTACACGCCGAGACGGTCGCGCAGGCTGTAGTACGCCGCGCCCATGGCGGTAAACGGAATGCGCAGGCTGCGTCCGCCGGGGAACGGGTAATGCGGCAGGTTGGCAAAGGCATCAAAACGCTCGGCGTCGCCGCGCAGCAATTCTGAAATCAACCGGCCGGCGAGGTGCGTACAGGTCACCCCGTGCCCGCTGTAGCCCTGCATGTAGTAGATGTTGCTGTCGAGGCGGCCAAACTGCGGCATGCGCGACAGCGTTAGCAGGAAGTTGCCGGTCCAGCGATAGTCAATTTTTACGCCTTCAAGCTGCGGGAAGGTTTTCAGCAGTTTCGGCATGACCAGACGCTCCACATCCTCGGGATCGCGCGCGCCATAGACGACACCGCCACCGTACAGCAGGCGGTTGTCGGCGGTCAGACGGTAATAATCCAGCAGATAGTTACAGTCTTCCACGCAGTAGTTGTTAGGCAGCAGCGAGCGGGCAAGATCGTCAGAGAGCGGAGCGGTCGTGACCACCTGCGTGCCGCAGGGCATGCTGCGCTTCGCCAGGTCCGGCTCTACTTTGTCGCCCAGATAGGCGTTACCGGCGACGATAACGTAGCGCGCGGTCACTTGCCCTTTAGCCGTGGAGACCACCGCCGGACTGGTGTGCGCAATGTGGGTCACCGGAGACTGCTCGTAGACGCGTCCGCCGTTCAGACGAATCGCGTCCGCTTCGCCGATGGCTAAGTTCAGGGGATGGATATGCCCGCCGCTGCGATCCAGCAGCGCGCCGGTGTAGCGTTCGCTGTTCACCTCGCGGCGGATAGCGCTGGCGTCAAGCAGCTCCAGCTGCGTGTTGCCGTAACGCTCCCAGTTCTCCTTTTGCTCTTCCAGTGTTTCGAGCTGTTTATGGTTGAGCGCCACGAACAGGCCGCCGGGGCGATAATCGCACTGGATCTGGTAGCGCTGAATACGCTCACGAATAATCTCCCCGCCTTCGAACATCATGCTGCCCAGCATGCGGGCCGTATCGGGACCGTAGGTTTTCTCGATAACGTCGATGTCGCGGCTGTAGGAGTTAACCAGCTGGCCGCCGTTGCGTCCGCTGGCGCCAAAGCCGATGCGCGCCCCTTCCAGCAGCACCACGTCGTAGCCCATTTCGGCAAGGTGCAGGGCAGAGGAGAGGCCGGTGTAACCGCCGCCGACCACGCAGACGTCGCAGCTAATTGATTCGCTCAGCGTCGGGAAGGGTTCATATTTATTGGCGCTGGCGGCGTAATAGCTGGTGGTATGTTCAGTCATGATTAAGGCTCCAGGGCAATCCAGATGGTTTTCAGTTCGGTGAATTTTTCAAGCGCGTGCAGGGACTTGTCCCGCCCGTTGCCGCTCTGCTTATAGCCGCCAAAGGGGACGGTCATATCGCCATCGTTGTAGTTGTTCACAAAGACCGATCCCGCTTTCAGACGGCGGCTCATGCGGTGGGCGCGGGAGAGATCGCGCGTCCATACCGCCGCGCCAAGGCCGTACTGGCTGTCGTTCGCCAGGCGCAGCGCCTCCTCTTCGGTTTTAAAACGGGTAACAACCAGCACCGGGCCAAAAATTTCCTCCCGGCAGATAGCCGCCTCGGGCTTGACGTCGACAAACAGGGTGGGACCAACGGCGGCAGGCCAGGCGCTGTTACGCCCGTCGAGCAGCAGAGTGCCGTTATTCATTCCGTCGCGAATAAAACCGTGCACCGCGTCGGCGTGACCGGCGTCAATCAGCGTACCCATGGTGGTGTCAGGATCCAGCGGGTTGCCCGGCTGCCAGTTCTGCGCCTCGGCTTTCAGGCGGCTGAGAAACGCGTCAGCGATGCTCTCCTCCAGCAGCAGGCGTGTACCGGCGATGCAGACCTGACCCTGGTTGTAGAAAATGCCCGCAGCGGTGGTGCTGACGGCTTTGTCGAGATCCGGGCAATCAGCGAAAACGATATTGGCGCTCTTACCACCCGCCTCCAGCCAGACGCGCTTCATATTGCTGTCGCCCGCATCTTTCAGCAGCTGTTTCCCGGTGCGGGTTGAGCCGGTAAAGGTCATCACCTCCACGTCCGGATGCAGCGCCAGCGCCTGGCCCGCCTCGTGACCAAAACCGCTGATCACGTTGAGCACGCCGTCCGGCAGCCCGGCCTCTTTCGCCAGCGCTGCCAGCCGGATAGCCGTCAGCGGCGATTTTTCAGAAGGCTTGAGGATGACGCTGTTGCCCGCCACCAGCGCCGGGCCGAGCTTCCAGCAGGCCAGCAGCAGCGGGAAATTCCACGGCACAATGGCCGCCACCACGCCGACCGGCTCGCGAACGATCATGGCCAGATCGTTATTCCCCGTGGGCGCAACTTCGCCATACACCTTATCGGCCGCTTCGGCGTACCAGCGAATGGCGCGCGCGGCACCGGGAATATCGTCCCGCAGGCTGTGACGGACAGGCTTGCCGGTATCCAGCGTTTCCAGCAGCGCTAATGTTTCGCGGTCGCGCTCGATCAGGTCTGCAAGGCTGTTGAGCACCGCTTTACGTCGGGCAGGAGAGGCCTGCGACCATTCGCCACGATCGAAGACCGCACGCGCGGCCTCAACCGCCCGGTCGACATCGGCCTGTTTGCCGCGTGCCACCTGCGCCAGCGTCTTTTGCGCCGCCGGGTCCAGCGTGTCGAACGTGGAATTATCGGCGGCATCGCAATATTCGCCGTTAATAAATAAACGCGTTTCGATGTGGATATTTTTCGCTTTATCCTGCCAGTAGGTCAGGTCCTGAAAATGCATATTCACTCCTTCCTGTCGCAATCAGATAAATAAAGGCGGTCGCAGATAACAGGCGTCAAAAGGCCGCAGGGCGTCCCAGGTGATGACCTGTTAAATACCGTCAATAGGGCTTTTTATAAGCCCCGACAATAAGGCGTTATCGTCGGGGCGGGTCTGAAATCAGAATGTGGTGGGGGTGTGGGCACTGATAATTCGGCAAATCCCTGCCGAGGTGTTGCTGAAGCTGTGCGGTATGCCGGTATTAATGGCATAGCTCTGCCCTGCAACCAGGTGATAGTGCTGACCGTTAATGGTCAACATAATTTCACCTTCCAGAACGGTGCCTATCTCCTCACCCTGATGTTTGATTCTCTCCCCGGTTGTGGTTCCAGGCTGGTAAGTTTCAAAAATCATCGCCAGCGTACGGTTCGGGTTTCCGTTGTGAACCAGCTTCATCGAAACGCCCTGACTGCCCATTTCGATAAGATCGTCCTGATTGATAACCACCTGCGGTTCATCAGGCTTTTCGGGTTCAGAAAAGAATTCCGAGAGCGACAGCCCATAGACTTTCAGCAGCTTTTGCAGCGTACTGATGGCAGGACTGACTTTGTCCTGCTCTATGGTGCTGATGGCACTGTGTGTCAATCCAGACAGTTCGGCGGCACGGCGTTGTGAGAGACCCAGCTGTTGGCGGATCTCAGACAGACGTTTCCCTGGCGCCAGTCCGTCATCGCTCATAGTTGCATTTCCTTAACTGTAGTGGTCAAAGCCGCTGTTTTTCAGCAATGTGGCTCTGACAGGCGGTGATAAAACCCTCAAACAACATACGCGACAGGGCATATTCGCTACTGTTCCATTCGGGATGCCATTGTACGCCAAGCGCGAAAGGATGGTCATTTACGCTGACCGCTTCCACCAGCCCGTCTGTGGAACGTGCTTCCACACGCAGCCGTGGCCCTAACGTTTTTGCTCCTTGTCCGTGCAGCGAGTTTACCCAAAACGTGTTGCAGCCCGGTATCAACTGAGAAAGTAAACCTCCTTCCTGAACCTGTACTTCATGAGAGGGCGCGTACTGCATCTCAGCCGGCAGTTCAGGATCTTCGCGATGTTCAAGCAGCGCTGGCTCATCGAAAAGACGACGATACAGAGTCCCTTCGGTGGCGACAACCAGTTCCTGTAAACCACGGCAGATGGCGAAAATGGGGATGCGCCTTTCGAGCGCGGCGCGGAGCAACGCCATGCTCAGAAGATCACGCCCGGGATCGGCGTCAGGCTCATCGCCGTTTTCACCATAAAGGTGCGGCTGCACGTTGCTGGGGCTGCCCGGCAGGTAAATGCCGTCAAGCTTTGAGAGTAAAACAGAAAGCAGCTCTGGCTCTGCCAGCGCGTGGGGCAGGGCAATCGGTAATCCGCCTGCGTGAATAATGGCATTCAGGTACTTTTCTTGCAGGGTCTGGGTCTCATGACCCTTAAGCCTGTTTCGACACATCACCACGCCAATAACTGGCTTGTACATTATATTTTCCATGATCGCCCTCACAAAGTGGACTAAATTTAGGCCGGTTTCGCATATTAAACGGCCATTTCGTTCAATATTTTCTCAATCTAGCAGTGGGATCTGCCATTTGCAAACTTAATTTAACATTTGACAAACAATTTGTTTGCATACAGATTCGATAGTATGGACATTATATTTGACAGTCGAAGTCCGCGAACGCAAACCCAAAACGGTGGTAAATCATGGAAACCAATATCGTAGAAGTTGAGAACTTTGTGCAGCAGTCGGAAGAGAGGCGGGGCAGCGCATTTAGCCAGGAGGTGAAGCGCTATCTGGAAAACTATCCGAATACCCAGTTTATCGACGTACTGCTTACCGATTTGAACGGGTGTTTCCGCGGCAAGCGCATTCCGGTTGCTGGCCTGAGCAAGCTGGAAAAAGGCTGCTACTTCCCGGCGTCGGTCTTTGCCATGGACATTCTCGGTAATGTGGTGGAAGAGGCCGGATTAGGGCAGGAGCTGGGTGAGCCGGATTGCACCTGCGTCCCGGTGCCGGGCACCTTAACCCCGTCAGCCGCCGACCCTGAATATATTGGTCAGGTTCAGCTGACGATGATTGATGAAGATGGCGCTCCCTTTGACGTTGAGCCACGGAACGTTCTCAACCGACTCTGGCAGCAGCTGCGCCAGCGCGGTCTGTTCCCGGTGGTAGCGGTAGAGCTGGAGTTCTATTTACTCGATCGCAAACGCGACGCCGAAGGGTATCTCCAGCCACCGTGCGCGCCGGGTACCGACGTGCGTAATACCCAGAGCCAGGTCTATTCCGTCGACAACCTTAACCACTTTGCCGACGTGCTGAACGACATTGACGAGCTGGCGCAGCTCCAGCTGATCCCCGCCGATGGCGCGGTGGCGGAAGCGTCGCCGGGGCAGTTTGAAATCAACCTTCACCATACCGAAAACGTGCTTGATGCCTGCGATGATGCGCTGGCCTTAAAACGTCTCGTGCGTCTGATGGCGGAAAAACATAAGATGCACGCCACGTTTATGGCGAAGCCGTACGAAGAGCATGCGGGAAGCGGGATGCACATCCACATCAGCATGCAAAACAGCAAAGGCGAGAACGTGCTGGCTGATAAAGACGGGGAAGATTCCGCGCTGCTGAAGCGGGCGCTGGCGGGGATGATCGACCTGATGCCCGCATCGATGGCGCTGCTGGCACCCAACGTCAATTCGTATCGCCGTTTCCAGCCGGGGATGTATGTGCCAACCCAGGCGTCCTGGGGGCATAACAACCGCACGGTTGCCCTGCGCATTCCGTGTGGCGATCGCCATAACCATCGCGTCGAGTATCGTGTGGCGGGAGCGGATGCTAACCCGTATCTGGTGATGGCCGCCATCTTCGCCGGGATCCTGCACGGGCTGGACAATGATTTACCGCTGCAGGAAGAAGTGGAAGGTAATGGGCTTGAGCAGGACGGGCTGCCGTTCCCTATCCGCCAGAGCGACGCGCTGTGGACGTTTATGCAAAACGACGATCTGCGCGAACGTCTGGGCGAGCGTTTCTGCCATGTTTATCACGCCTGCAAAAACGATGAACTGCTGCAGTTTGAGCGTCTTATCACAGAAACCGAAATTGAGTGGATGTTGAAAAACGCCTGATATCGTGCCCCGCGAGGGGCCAGTTGAGACAGTCTAATAAGTAGCATCATACGGTCTGCGCGGAGCCTGGCCGAAAAATCTGCTGGTGATCCAGCCATTTCCCGGGTGTCGCGTTAAGGAGCGCAGGCGGCAACGGGGCTTCAGTTAACGACACTGTGTGTGACGAGGAAATGAAATGATGCAGATGTTCAAATATCCGCAAGGTGAGGGAGGCCACGCTCTCCTTCGCCCTGAATGCCAGACCGCGCTGTCCTGCTGTGACGTACTCTCTCCCTTTTTATTATTTCCTCCCTTGCCAGGCAGGTGTGTCCTGAGGCGCATGCCCCGACACGCAACCCTAAGCATGGGAGGTCAGGTCTATGGCGACTAATACCTCTCTGAACGCCCCGTCAGCCGTTGAAAAACCCCGCCTGCGCAAGTCGCTAAAGCTTTGGCAGGTGGTGATGATGGGGCTGGCTTACCTGACGCCGATGACGGTTTTCGACACCTTCGGGATTGTCTCCGGCATCAGTAACGGCCACGTGCCAGCCTCTTATCTGCTGGCCCTGGCGGGCGTGCTGTTCACCGCCATCAGCTACGGCAAGCTGGTGCGCCAGTTCCCGGAAGCGGGATCGGCGTACACTTACGCGCAAAAATCAATTGGCCCGCACGTAGGCTTTATGGTGGGCTGGTCGTCGCTGCTCGACTACCTGTTCCTGCCGATGATCAACGTCCTGCTGGCAAAAATTTATCTCTCCGCCATGTTCCCGGAGGTGCCGCAGTGGATCTGGGTGGTCGGCTTTGTCACCATCCTGACGCTGGCAAACCTGAAAAGCGTGAGCCTCGTTGCCAACTTCAACACCCTGTTCGTCCTGGTGCAGGTGTCGATCATGGTGGTCTTCGTGGTGCTGGTGGTGCACGGGCTACACAACGGCGAGGGGGTGGGGACCGTCTGGTCGCTCCAGCCGTTTATCAGCCAGAACGCCCATCTGATACCGATCATCACCGGGGCAACCATCGTCTGCTTCTCGTTCCTCGGGTTTGATGCCGTTACGACGCTCTCCGAGGAGACGCCGAACGCCGCGCGGGTCATTCCGAAAGCGATCTTCCTGACCGCGCTGTACGGCGGGCTGATCTTCATCATCGCCTCGTTCTTTATGCAGCTCTTCTTCCCGGACATTAGTCGCTTTAAAGACCCCGACGCGGCGCTGCCGGAAATTGCGCTGTACGTGGGCGGCAAACTGTTCCAGTCGATTTTCCTCTGTACCACGTTTGTTAATACGCTGGCGTCGGGGCTGGCGTCGCATGCCAGCGTTTCTCGTCTGCTGTATGTCATGGGCCGCGACAACGTCTTCCCGGAGCGCGTGTTTGGCTACATCCACCCGAAGTGGCGCACGCCTGCTTTGAACGTGGTGATGGTTGGCGTCGTTGCGCTTTCCGCGCTGTTCTTTGATCTCGTCACCGCCACGGCGCTGATCAACTTTGGCGCGCTGGTCGCCTTTACCTTCGTCAATCTGTCGGTGTTTAACCACTTCTGGCGGCGCAAAGGCTACAACAAAACGTGGAAAGATCGTTTTCACTATCTGTTGCTGCCGCTGATCGGCGCAGCAACGGTCGGCGTGCTGTGGATCAACCTTGAAGCGACGTCCCTGACGCTGGGGCTGGTGTGGGCCGCAGTGGGTATTCTGTACCTGACCTACCTGACCCGACGCTTCCGTAAGCCACCCCCGCAGTATCAGGCCGCCAAGGTTGAGCAGGCCTGGGATTCCTGATTGCTCCCCATGGCGCGCGCCGTCGTTGAAAAGGCGCGCGCCGTTCATCCATTACTCCAGGCCCAGCGTGTACTGCGCAATTTTGAAGTAGATAATCAGACCGGTGCCGTCGATAAGCGTGGCGATAAACGGCGCGGAAACCACCGCCGGATCGATACCGCAGCGCTTAAGCACCATCGGGATCACCGAGGAGACAATCGCGCTCCACAGGGTGATGCAGACAAGCGTCAGGCTGACGATAATCGTAATCTCGACCCCGATACCCATCATCCAGGCCCGGAAACAGCCCGCCATGCCCATGGTGATGGCAATCATCATTGAGGTGGTCATCTCTTTACGCAGCACGCGTCCGACATCCTTCAGCCCGACTTCCCCCAGCGCCATGGCGCGTACCAGCGTGGAGGTGATCTGCGTCCCGCTGTTCCCGCCGGTGCCGATCAGCAGCGGAATAAAGAACGCCAGCGCGATGGCGGACTCCAGCGCTTCTTCGAAATGCTGGAGCACCGTGCTGGTGTAAGCCTCCGCCACGAACAGCAGCAGCAGCCAGACCGCGCGCTTCTTCCACAGACTGACCGCACTGGTCTCAAGATAGGGCTTTTCCAGCGGCAGGGTGGCGCCCTGAAGCTGGGCATCCTCGGTGACATCGTCTTCCAGCAGATGGGCAATTTCGCGCTCGGTCAGGCAGCCCACCAGCTTGCCGTGGGTGACCACGGGCACGACATCTGCGCTACCGTGGGCCAACAGCCCGGCGATATCAGCGCGCTCATCTTCCGGTTTTACCTGCACAAACTGTGAAATCATCAGCGCTTTTACCGGCTGTTCCATATCGGCGGCCTGTAATAATTTACGCACGGCAACCATGCCCGCCAGGCGGCCACTGTCTTCGATAAAAATATGCGACGGAATATCATCGTCTTTTAATTTTTCGAAAAAATGCGCGCGTGCCAGCGCCACGCTTAATGAAATATCGAGAACAATAAAGTCGGTATTCATATATTGCGCAACGGCGCTGTCATTGAATGCCAGAGAGTGATTGTGAATAGCGTAAGACATAGTGAATTCCCTTTGAATAATAAAATCTCTCAGGGGCGAGCAAGACAGGGCATGTCGAAGAAGAGATCCCCACGTCCTGGGTTCAGCACTGTACACCGTATCCCGCAAGGGAAGTTATACTGACAAAGCCTTGATTCGACAGTGCCTGTTTTACCCTGTGCCGGTTCTCTCGAACCCACCAGAGCGATAACGTGTATTTGTACAGGAGCCTCGCCATAACGAGATCGTTGTAAATCGAGGGGAATAATACGCATTTTTTAACGGCGTGCTGTGGAATTTAAATGACGTTTATGAAGCGTTTAAAAGAATATATTTTTTAAGATGATTGATGTGCGGTTTAATAACGCCTCCGCAGAGGCGTTGATTGTTCACTTATTCGTTATCCAGTACGCGCTGGCGAATTTCCGCAGGATAACCCTGGTCAAAAGAGGCATGCAGATGGCGAGTGGTTTGCAGGGTATCAAAGACCACTTTCGGCCCTTTGCCCGCGACGTACTCCTCTTCGTCGTAGCACTGGGGCAGGCGAATCACCCGCCGATCGTGAAACACCGCGCGGCGGCCAACAGGATGCACGCGGGTCGACAGCACCCACACCACCTCGCGCAGATTGGTGGGGTCGAAATCGTCATCCACCACGTACACTTTCGGGATAAACACCATCGCGTCGGTACTAAACAGCACCTCACCGATACGCTGTGACAGCGCATCGCTGGTCATGCCCGGCAGACGTTCCCGCCAGTTTTGCGGCATCACTACCAGCAGCCAGTGCACGGTTGAATCCTCCGGGATCCAGGCAGTTTTGACGGGCAGGTTTGCGTCGCGCAGGTGGGTTAACGCATCGGCAGCCAGCCCCATGGCCCACAGGGTGTGAGACTCATCGGTTGGCCGTCCGGTGATCGACATCGGCCAGATCGGGTCATCGCGGTGGGTAATGGTGTCGACGTGGAAGGTGGGCTGCGCCGAAGAGCCTTCGCCGAGATAACCGCCGTACTCCCCGTACGGGCCTTCCTGGCAGTCGCGCTCGATGGAGACGTGCCCTTCAATGACAATTTCCGCGGTAGCCGGCACGTCCAGATCGATACTCACGGCCCTGACCACCGGGACCGGCGCACCTGCCAGCGTGCCGATGTAGTCAGCCTCATCGGCGTGGGCCGGAATGGGGATCCCGGAGACGCAGGAGATGGCAGGGGCGGGCCCCTGAACCAGCGCATAGGGCATCGGCTGCCCCCGTTTGACCCATTCGGTCCAGATTTGCCCGATATGCTGGCTTGGCACGATCAGCCCTACCATGCGCTTACCGTCAACCTTCATCACCCGGGCAATCGACCAGTTGACCCATTTGCCGTCTGGCGTTTTGACGATCAGCGTGCCCCAGGTATTGGCATAGCGACCGCCGTCTTTATCATGCGCAAAGGGGATTGGGAAGCGGTCCAGCGTGGCCTCGCCACCGCGTAAAATATTCTGCTGGCAGGGGGCGTCGGCGGATCCCACGCGCACGGGCGGGATACCGGGCTGGCTGCGCGCTGCCGACAGGGCTTCGATAATCTCGGGTCCGCTGGCGTTGGGTGCCAGCCCTAACGACATGGCAACCCGGGCGTAGGGCATGTCGGCGCGGGAGGAGAGGCTCGCCGGGGCACCAAACAGGCGAAAGCCCGGGGCCACTCCCGCAACGTTGTGGAACAGCGGGGCAGGAGACTGAGTTTCGTAGCTGCGGCGGGTTATCGCGCTCGGTTCATAATCGCAATCAACTTCACGAGTAACGTGCGCAATGTCGCCCATCTCATCCAGCGCAGTGATAAAACTTCTTAAATCATCATAATATTTCATGCGGCACTCCTCAGGCCTGGCATGGAAACATCCTGTAGAATGCGATAAAGTCCGTTCAGGTTTATAGTTTAAGTTCAAACTGTTTGTGTTCGAACTATATGTTTGTCGTTATCAGGAGTCAAGAGAGCCGATGTCAGAAAAGCCCGATCTCATTCTTGCCGCGCCGCTATGGCCACACGGTGACAGTTCGTTAATGCATCTGATGCGTCGGGCAGGGCAGTACTCCTCGACGTGCTGGTCAAAGTGCGTTGATACCGGGCTCTCTGCGGTGCAATACGCCATACTGGTGGTGCTGGCCGAAGAAACCGTCTGCGACCAGCAAACGCTGGGCAACCGGGCGGGGTTTGATAAAGCCACCGGAACCTATGTCATCGATCGCATGACCAAAAGCGGACTGCTCAACGTGCAGACCGACCCTGCCAATCGTCGCCGCAAGCGGGTCACGATGACCGCCGACGGGGAAGCGATGCTCGCCCGAATGATTGAGCAGGCGAAAAATGCCGAAAAAACTATCGCAGCGGGGCTGGACGCGCAGGACATCGCCGATCTCAAGCGCTTGCTGAGCAAGCTGGGCGGATTGCAGGAGCTAACCTAATGTCCTTACTCCACGCCGGACCGAAGCCGGATTTGACCATCGGTTTTTTGCTGATGCCCCAGTTCACCCTGGCATCCGTTGCCGGGCTGGTGGAGTCTTTGCGCTTTGCGGCAGATGAATCCTTCTCCAGTCGCCAGATATTCTGCCGCTGGGAGTGGATGACCTGCGATAACCAGCCGGTCACGGCCAGCTGCGGGCTGCCGGTCTCCCCGACGGCGACGCTCGATTTCAGTAAAGCGTGGGACTACTTTGTGGTGGCGGGCGGGCTGCTTGAGGAGACGCGCAACCCGCCGCCCTGGCTGCTGCAGGCGCTGCGCGAGTTGCACGCGAGGAATATCCCGATAATCACCCTGTGCAGCGGGGCATTTGTGGCGGGTAACGCCGGGCTGCTGGACGGGCGTCACTGCGCGATCCACTTCACCACCCGCGACGAGTTCCGCATGCGTTTCCCCAGGGCGATTCCGGTCATCGACAAAACCTACATCAAGGACGGCGGCATTATCTCCTGTCCCGGCGGCACGGCGATCGATCTGGCGGCCGATCTTATCCGTCAGCACTGCGGGCTGGTTCGCTCCCAGAAGGTACTGAAATATCTGCTGGTGGACGACGCCAGTCAGCCCGCCGGTAAGGCGAAGCAGAAAGCCCCACTCAACGCCCCGGACGTGTATGAAAACGAACTGGTGAGCAAGGTGATCGGCTTTATGAAACATCATCTTGATTCACCGATCCCGCTGAGCGACGTAGCGACGTTTGCGGGCGTCACCTTCCGCCAGCTCAATTTGATTTTTACCAAGTGCACCGGCCATTCCGCAGCGGTTTACTGGCGCACCCTGCGCCTTGAGCAGGCCCGTAAGCTGATGGCAGACTCAAGCAACAGCATTACGGCCATCGCTGCCGCCACCGGCTTTTCGGACGCCTCGCATCTGATCGCGTGGTTTCGCAAGCAGTACGGCGAAACGCCCAGCTCGTTTCGTAAACGGCGTCGGGAAGTTGAGAAACTGGTGAGGGAATAACGCAGTTTGCGTGCCGGGCCAGCGCAGCGCTACCCGGCGTAAGACGTCAGAAACTCTGCCGTTTCGGCATGACCGCCTGAATGGAGACCTTGTCACGCGGAGGCGTCTCTTCAAGCGATGAGGCATCTTCCAGGCTACGGGCAGTGGTCTCAGGTGCAAGGAACCATGACACCACCAGGCCAAAGAAGGTGATGGCCGCCGCAATATACATCGTCGGGCCTATGCCCAGGCTTTGCAGTGATACCGGCACCAGCCAGGTCCCCACGGCCGCGCCAATACGCGACAGCGAAGTGCCAACGCCAACTGCGCCCGCGCGGATTTCGGTGGGGAAAATCTCGTTCGGGTAGACCAGCTGCAGCACCTGTGCGCCGCCAATGAACAGGGCGTACAGGCCAAACATCAGCAGGATCACCGCAGAGGGGCCGTCGCGCAACAACCCTAGCAGCAGCAGCGCCAGACCCGACCACAGGAAACTGTGCAGCAGCAGCCTGCGGCGGCCAAGGATGTTTACCAGGCGGGTAGCGATAACGCAGCCGACCACAAACAGCAGGGTAATGGCAACCGAGCCGTAGGATGCCCAGCCGCCGGTCAGGTGCAGCGCGTCCAGCACTTTTGGGGCAAAGGCGTACACGGCGAAAACAGGGATGACGGAGCAGGTCCAGAAGACGGTGACAAACGCCATCCGTTTGCCATAGCCGGAATGCAGCAGGCTGGCAAAGGAGAGGTTTTTGCTCTCGGCCTGCACGGGCAGGTTATCCAGACCAAAACCGGGACCATAGACGCGGCGAATAATCGCTTCGGCCTCTGCATGACGCCCTTTACTCATCAGCCAGCGCGGCGATTCCGGGGTACCCAAACGGACCAGGAACAGCAGCACGCCAATAACGGCGGTGCTGGCAAGCGCCAGACGCCAGGCGTCAGGCCCGCCAAATCTGAGGATGGCTTCGCCCGTCAGATAGGCGGTTGCCGCCCCCGCGAACCACAGAATAGTCAGGGTGGCGAGACAAGGCCCTCGATTTTTCTTTGGCAGAAACTCCACCAGGAAGGCGGTTGCTACCGGGTACTCAATCCCCACGGCCACGCCATTCATAAAGCGAAGGGCAAACAGCATCTCGCCGCTCTGCACCCAGTATTGCGCCACGGAGCAGACCACGAACAGCGTCGGGCCAACGAAATAGAGCACGCGGCGGCCGAGTCGGTCGGTCAACGCGCCGCCGATAAACCCGCCGAAGAAAATACCGATCAGCGCCGAGGCGGCAATCAGCCCCTCCCAGAAGGCGCTCAGGCCCAGTGCGGGCGAGACTTTCATCATCGCGATGCCGATGATGCTCAGCACGTAGCCATCGACAAAGGATCCGCCGCCCGATCGCACGGTCAGCAGTCGGTGGAAACGATTAAGGGGAACATCTTCTACAGAAATGGTCTTTGACATGGTAACTCCTGTCTTTCCCCGACGTCGTTGAATTAACGGCTGTAACAGTCCTTAAAAGCGATGTAGGCTTATTACAGGCGCACGCAGACGGTGCCGTTAATCAAACGATTACGGTATAAATGTCGGTCAGGTAAAATAAGTAAAGCGTGATGAATAAACGGGCTTTTCTGTTATTGAGAGTTTTTCATTATCAATACTCCTCCGGTGCAGGATGGTCGGATAAGATGTTTTTTTATTATTAAGGTCTTACTTACTTTCATTGATGACGGGTAATTTCTTTGCGGCCACGCTGCGGGTAGACCACCAGCACATCAGCGACCCCAGGCTCACCATCGCGGTTCCTTGCCAGAAGGAGAGCGTCAGATGTGAGTTCAACATAAACGCGGCGAGCACCGCCGAGATAATCGGAATAAAATACGAAGCGGCAGCCAGTACCGTCACGTTGCCGTGAAGAATACCGACGTTCCAGGCGGCGTAACCAAAGCCCATGGCGATGGCGGCCAGCAGCAGGCTAATACAGGCGTGCCACGAAAGCACAAATTCCGGCTGCGGCGACGTCAGGTATTTCACCCATAATGTCAGGGCGGTTAACATAAAGAACAGGGTGATCCCGTTACTGCCTTTGGCAATTATTTTGGTAACCACACAATATATTGCCCAAATAATGGCACCGCTAAAGGCCAGTCCATAGCTGAGCGGGTTTTCCATGACGTTGCGCGTCATTTCGCTGAACGAAAATCCCTGTTCCCCGCCTAATACCCGGCATATTCCTGCGACCGCTAAAATCACCCCCGGAATAATCAGCGGGCGGGTTTTTTGCCGGTTGACGATCACCGCCAGCAGGATGGTCATGCTCGGCCAGAGATAATTCACCATCCCGACTTCAATGGCCTGCCGACCCGAGTGGGTAAAGCCCAGCGACAGTGACAGACAGAGTTCGTAGCACACGAACAGAATGCTGCCGAGGATCAGATAGCCCGGCGGAAACTGCCGCAGCTTCGGAAAGCCAACGGTGAACAGCAGCAGCACTGCGCTACAGCTGTAAATCAGTGCCGCGCCGCCCACCGGCCCGAAGCCTTCGCTCACGCTTTTAATCAACCCAACGATCGCGCTCCACAGCAGGATGGCGAGTAATCCGATAAGCGTGGCTTTCTTCTGGGGCATACCCTGTACCTCTGTTTACATTTGGATCACAACCAGGGCGGCTGGCTGTTAAATTCTGGTTAAATCTTGCCTTAAAACTATGCCGCCGTCGGAGCGCTGTAAATACGTCCAGGACGCCAAAAATTCTGGAATGTGATCGTTATCTGAAATCATGTAGAAAATTACTACGACGAAAAATAACTTCTAATACATTGATATTTAATGTTTTTATTTTTAGTGTGCGTAGAAATATACAACAGAAGCGTATTTATTTTGTATTTTTTATGTATACACAAAATATTCATTTATTGACCTCCTTCACGCCGATGTGCAAATTTTTAACAAACGCAGCCTGGCGGGCTGCCGTATCGACCCGAGGGTCGCGCATTTCTCTGGAGGTTAACGTGTTAACATTTGAAGGTATTTACACCCCGGCAATTACCCCTTATGCGGCCGATGGCAGCATTGATTTTGCGCGCTTCGCCGAGGTGCTGGAGTCGCTGATTGAAGCTCGCGTTCACGGCATCATCATCGGCGGCTCAACAGGTGAGTATTATGCCCAGAGCGCGCAGGAGCGTAAGGCGCTGGCCGAACATGCGCGTCAGGTGATTGGCACTCGACTCCCGCTGATTGTCGGCACGGGGGCAACCCGCACCGAAGACGCGGTGGACTATGCGAAGCACGCCCGCGAAATCAAGGCCGATGCGATTCTGGTGACCTCGCCGCCGTACGCGCTGCCGACCGAGCTGGAAAACGCCCATCATGCGCTGACGGTCGATAAAGCCGCCCAGCTGCCGATCATGCTCTATAACTATCCCGGCCGGATGGGGATCACCATGGGTGAAACCTACTTCCGTGAGGTGAGCCGCTCGTCCAACGTGGTCGCCATCAAAGAAAGCTCGGGCGATTTTAACAACCTGCACCTGCTGGCCTGCACATTCCCTGATATTGCGCTCTCCTGTGGCTGGGACGATCAGGCGCTGGAATTCTTCGCCTGGGGCGCACGCAGCTGGGTGTGCGCCGGGTCTAACTTCATTCCGCGTGAACACGTGGCGCTGTATGAGGCCTGCGTGGTGGAGAAAGACTTCGACAAAGGTCGTCGGATCATGGCGGCCATGATGCCGCTGATGCATTTCCTGGACGGCGGCAAGTTTGTACAGTCCATCCGTTACGGCTGCGAACTGAACGGCCTGACATCCGGTCAGGTGCGCGCGCCGTTACAGGATCTGAATGAAGCAGAAAAAGCGCAATTGAAAGCGGTGATTACTGAAGTTAAACGCAACGTGGCGGCGGTAACGTCGGCGTAAGGAGAAAAGATGAACAAGCTTCAGACGCTCGGGGACGTGATGCGCCTTACGGACCATCTTCAGATCCCGGATAACGCGTTTATCAATGGCCGTTTCACCGCGGCCCATTCCGGCCAAACCCTGACAACCTATAATCCGGCGACCGGTGAACCCCTGGCCGCAATCGCCGCCTGCGATGAAAACGACGTGAACGCGGCAGTCAGCGCGGCGCGTGGTGCATTTGAGACAGGCAGTTGGCGCAAGCAGACGCCGGGTGAACGTAAGGCGGTCTTGCTCAGGCTGGCGGCGCTGATGGAGCAGGAGTGTGAGTCGCTGGCGGCGCTGGAAAGCCTTGACAGCGGCAAGCCGTTCAGCGAGTGCCTGGCGGTGGACGTGCCGGAAACTATTCATGTTCTGAAGTGGCACGCGGAAGCCATCGACAAGCTGTATGACCACACCGCGCCAACGGGCAACGCGCTGGCGCTGGTGGTGCGTGAGCCGATTGGCGTGGTGGGCTGCGTCCTGCCGTGGAACTTCCCGCTGCTGATGCTCGCCTGGAAGATCGGTCCGGCGCTGGCGGCAGGCTGCTCCGTCGTGGTTAAACCGGCAGAGCAAACCTCGCTGACGTCGCTGCGCGTGGCGGAACTGGCGTATGAGGCGGGCGTTCCGGCGGGCGTGCTGAATATCGTCACCGGAACCGGCAAGGCGGTTGGTGAGCCGATTGGGCTGCATCCCGACATCGACATGGTCAGCTTTACCGGATCGACCGCAACCGGGCGTCGTTTCCTGCATTACGCCGCCGAATCTAACCTGAAAAAGGTTGTACTGGAGTGCGGCGGCAAAAATCCGGCGCTGGTGTTTAATGATGCCGATGATGTCGCGGCGGTTGCCGGGCATGTGCTTAACGGTGCGTTCTGGAACATGGGCGAGAACTGTTCTGCCACGTCGCGCCTGCTGGTGCAGGAAGGGATAAAAGAGGCGCTGCTGGCAGAGATGGCGAAACAGATCGGCACCTGGACGATGGGCAATCCGCTCGATCCGAACAACCGTCTGGGAACGATGGTCTCGCCGGAACACTTCAGTAAGGTAAGCCGCTATCTTGATATTGCGCGTCAGGAAGGGCTGCGCGTGCTGCACGGCGGCAGTACGGAGAAGGGCGCTTATGTGCAGCCGACGGTGATCGACGGCGTTACGCCGGAAAGCGCGCTGTTCCGCGAGGAGATATTCGGCCCTGTGCTGTGCGTCACGACGTTTAAAACCGAAGCCGAAGCCGTTGCGCTGGCGAATGACACCCCTTACGGGCTGGCTGCGTCGGTTTATACCGGCAGACTCAATCGCGCCGTTCGCGTCTCCCGTGCTATTCGCGCCGGGACGGTGACCGTGAACTGCTTCGGGGAAGGCGACGCCACGACGCCATTTGGCGGCTATAAGCAGTCCGGTTTTGGCGGGCGTGATAAGTCAGCCTTCGCGCTCGATCAGTACACCGAACTGAAAACCATCTGGATTGACGTTTCTGATGAGGATGACTGAGGAAATTTGCCGTCGCGCGCCTTTATCTGTAGGTTAATCAGCATTACAGGCAGTTTCAGGAGGCGATAATGAGAACGGGCAAAGCTGCGCTTTATGAGGATCTCAAGCGGCTTATCTTGACGATGGAACTGGATCCCGATGCGCTGCTGGATGAAGCCAGCCTGACGGCGCAGTACGGCCTGTCACGCACCCCGGTACGCGAAGTGTTTCAGCGCCTTGCGGGGGAAGGGTATCTCGAGATTGTCGAAAAGCGGGGCGTAAGGGTGATCCCCATGAGCCACGCTACGCTGCGCAACTTCTTCCTCGTGGCCCCGATGATCTATGCCGCGGTGGGGCGCCTGGCGGTTCAGCATTACAAGCCTGTGCAGTTAAAGGCGCTGAAAGAGGCGCAAAAGCGCTTTCGCAAAGCGGTTCAAAACCAGGATGCCGACGCGCTGGCGCTGGAGAACAACCGCTTTCACGAGATCATGGGCGAGATGGCGGCGAACCCCTATCTGCAGCCGAGCCTGGGCCGTTTGCTGATAGACCACTGCCGTATCGGCCACACCTTTTTCCGTCCGCAAAATGAGGACATGGAGCGGCGGTTACTGTTGGCCGCCGATCATCACGATGCGTTTATCGCCGCGCTGGAAGCACGCGATGAACAGACGGTAGTCGATCTGGTATTTGAACACTGGGAGCTGTCCCGGGAAAACATGGAGATCTTCATTGCGCCGCAGGGGCTGAAGGCCGATGAGCGCGTTTAGATATTTGATTAATCTCACCTGACGTTCCGCCCGCGGCCTCCGCTGGCGGGCGTTTTTCACGACATTTTTTTCCTTTATTCGCCGTTTATCGGGGGCTTTTCTACGCCCAAAATTAACCTGGATTTAACTATTTTTATACTTGTTGTATACATGAGATATACATCACGTATTCATTATTCCAGTCTGGCTACCATGTTTTTCAGCAACGCTTAGTGGTCGTAAGCGAAAAGAAAAAATGACAGCGTACCGGAGTAAATCACGTGCAAAAGATCACCTCACTGCCTGCCGATGACGCCCTGCCAGGGTGGTATCACACCAGTCCATCGCGCATCCCTCGTCCTGCCCATGTAGGGCAAAAACATGCCCGCTGGGCGATCGTTGGAGCTGGATTAACCGGGCTTGCCGCCGCCCGACAGATGGCGCTGAATTTCCCCGATGATGAAATTGTCTTGATTGAGGCGCAGGAGGTGGGCTTTGGCCCGTCCGGTCGCAACGCGGGCTTTGCCATCGACGTCCCGCACGACATTGGGGCGAAGGACTACATCGGCGATGTCAAAACGGCAAATCTGATCCTCCGGCTCAACACGCTGGGGCAAAACTATCTGCGTGAGGTTGTTCAGGAGCACGGTATTGCGTGCCAGATGTCCGAGTCCGGGAAATACCAGGCGGCGGTTGGCGAGCAGGGGATAGCGATTCTGGAAGCTTATCGCAGGGGGCTGGAGAAGATTGGCCGGGAAACGCAGATGATTGCGGGTCACGATCTTCCCGACCACATCGGCACGTCGTATTACAAACAGGCGCTTTATATTCCGGGCACCATCCTTTTGCAACCCTCGGCGCTGGTAAAAGGGCTGGCAAACAGCCTGCCCGCGAACGTCACGCTCTATGAGTACACGCCCATTACGTCGATAAACTACGGCGACAAAGTGACACTGGTGCATGATAAAGGCAGCATCACGGCAGATACGCTGATTCTGGCGAACAATGCCTTTGCGTCGCACTTTGGCTTTCTGCGCGGACGCCTGCTGCCGACCTTCCTGTACGGTAGCCTGACGCGGCCCCTGACCGCTGCTGAGCAATCTCAACTCGGCGGCAAGCCGGTCTGGGGGGTGATCCCGGCGCATCCCTTTGGCAGTACCGTGCGCCGGACGGTGGACAACCGCATCCTGGTGCGTAACAGCTTCAGCTTCCATCCGGATGGTCGCCCGCGCGAGCAGCACCTGAAACGGTTTATCGCCAACCACCGTAAATCCTTTGAACGCCGCTTCCCGACCCTGAAACAGGTGGATTTTGAATACTCCTGGAGCGGTGCGATTTGCCTGTCGGAGAATCACGAGGGCTTTTTCGGCCAGCTTGCGCCAAACGTGTACGGCGCGCTGTGCTGTAACGGCCTGGGGATCACCCGCGGCACGGCTACCGGCAAGCTGCTGGCGGATATGATTGCCGGCGAGCGCAATGAGCTGATTGATTTTCTTGCCGCCTCGCCGGGGCCGAATAAGACGCCGCCGGAGCCGTTCCTCTCTGTAGGCGTTAACTCGGTGCTCAGGTGGGGGCAGTACCGGGCAGGGCTCGAGGTCTAAGCGGTTTAGACGCCATTCAGGCACGTTCGTTTCTAATAGCAGGACTGACGAAACAACGATCCGGAGTGAAGCATGGCGTGGCTGGACAATCTGCTGAACCATTTTGCGCACTACCCGGCGCATCTGTTCGCGCTGCTCTTTGCAATGGCGCTGGCCAAATCGACGGTTATCATCTCCTCCGTGCTTCCGCCCGCCTCGGTAATGCTGATCGCTGGGATTGCTGCGGGCCTGTCCAGCCTGCATCCGGGGCTGGCGTGGCTCGCCGTCGCGCTGGGTGCCGCCCTGGGATCGGTGCTCAATTACCACCTCGGCCAGCGGATGGGGAACACGCGCACCATTACGCGGCTCACCGCAAAACATGCCGATACGTTTTTGCGCGTGCAGCACCGGCTGCAGAAAAACGACATCCTGGTACTGTTCACCGCGCGCTTTCTGGCGGTACTGCGCTATATCGTCCCGCTGACCGCCGGTATGCTAAGGCTGAACGCCGGCAAAGTGTATCTCGTGAGCCTGATTTCAGCCTGCGTCTGGGCAGCGTTATACGTTGCTGCGGCCATGGGGATCGCGATTTTCTAATCTTATGAGCGGTTTGAGAAATGCTTCCCGGAAAATTGTCATCAATCTGTCACACTTAACGCGACATCAAAACCGAGTGAGGAATAAGGGATGAGAAAAGCACTACTCGCTGTTGCAGTGGCAGGTTGCGTATCAGTCACCTTTGGCGCTCAGGCGCAGGACACGCCCGAAGGATACCAGCTGGAACAGGTCTTAATCATGAGCCGCCACAACCTGCGCGCGCCGCTCGCCAATAACGGCAGCGTTCTGGAGCAGTCCACGGCGAAGCAGTGGCCTGAGTGGGATGTGCCGGGCGGCCAGCTGACCACCAAGGGCGGCGTGCTTGAAGTCTACATGGGCCACTATATGCGCGAATGGCTGGCAGCGCAGAAGATGGTGACCTCCGGTGAATGCCCGCCAGCCGACACCGTGTATGCCTACGCCAACAGCCTGCAGCGCACCGTGGCAACCGCGCAGTTCTTTATTACCGGGGCTTTCCCGGGCTGCGACGTGCCGGTGCATCATCAGGAAAAAAAGGGCACCATGGACCCGACCTTCAACCCCATCATTACCGACAGCTCGCCGGAATTCCGCGAAAAAGCGCTCAGTGCGATGGCATCAGAACGACAGAAAATGCAGCTGGACGAGAGCTACAGGCTGCTGGAGCAGATGACCAACTTTGCTGATTCGCCGTCCTGCAAGGAGAAGAAGATCTGTTCCCTGACGGATGCAAAAGATACCTTCAGCGCGGACGTCGACAAAGAGCCGGGCGTCTCCGGGCCGCTGAAAACAGGGAATTCACTGGTGGATGCCTTCACTCTGCAGTATTACGAAGGGTTCCCGATGGACCAGGTCGCGTGGGGCGAAATCAAAACCGACCAGCAGTGGCGCGTGCTGTCGAAGCTGAAAAACGGCTATCAGGACGCGCTGTTTACCTCTACAGCGGTGGCACAAAACGTCGCGAAACCGCTGGTGAAGTATATCGACAAGGCGATGGTCACCGACCGGACCACCTCGCCAAAAATAACGCTGCTGGTGGGTCACGACTCCAACATCGCCTCGCTGCTGACGGCGCTGGATTTCCAGCCGTATCAGCTTCATGACCAGCTGGAGCGCACGCCGATTGGCGGGAAAATCGTCTTCCAGCGCTGGCACGATAAGAACGCCAACCGCGAGCTGATGAAGATTGAGTATGTCTACCAAAGTACGGAGCAGTTGCGTAACGCCAGCGTGCTGTCACTGGCATCCCCGGCGCAGCGCGTGACCCTGGCGCTGAAAGGGTGCCCTATTGATGCAGACGGATTCTGTCCGATTGATAAGTTTGATGCGGTAATGAACAGCGCGGCAAAATAGCGGAAAATCCCCCGCCGCGGCGGGGGACATTGTCAGACGTTTTTACGTTCGATGGTTTGCTCACCCCAGAACAGGGAGTCTTTGTCCGTTTTCCCGAAGGCCAGTTCCAGAACCTCATCGCTGCCTTCTTCCCATATCTGCTCTGCCAGCTTCTCGTCATATTTTGCGACTTCAAAGATAGCTTCGGCGATCTCCGGCGAGGTGTTGCGTAAACTGGCCCATTCACCTACGCGGTGGGCTTTCGATTCTTGAGTTGGCATGCTTGTCCTCCTGTTGGGTTAGCCGAAAAGTTTTTTGGCCAGACCCGCGACGTGTTCACCCTGATAACGGGCGATGGAAAGCTCTTCATTACTTGGCTGGCGAGAGCCGTCGCCACCGGCAATGGTGGTTGCGCCGTAAGGTGTGCCGCCCCGAACCTCAGACACATCAAACAGCTCTTGCGCGCCGTAGCCAATCGGCACAATCACCATCCCATGATGAGCAAGGGTAGTCCAGGTTGAGGTAATCGTCTGCTCCTGGCCGCCGCCGGTCCCGGTTGAGCTGAATACGCTCGCCAGCTTGCCGTACAGCGCGCCAGACGCCCACAGTCCTCCGGTTTGGTCGAGGAAGGTGCGCATCTGGCCTGACATATTGCCGAAGCGTGTTGGGGTGCCGATGATAATGGCATCGTAGTCGGCCAGCTCCTGCGGCGTGGCCTGCGGGGCGTTTTGTGTTTTTCCCCCGGCTTTGGCGAACGCCTCGGCGTTCATGGTTTCCGGTACGCGCTTCACCACAACATCCACGCCGTCTACTCTGTTTGCGCCTTCTGCAACCGCGTGAGCCATGGTTTCAATGTGTCCATACATGGAATAATAGAGCACCAGAACTTTTGCCATTTTGCATCACTCCTCGTTTGTTGTTCTGACAGCGAATCGCTGCGTTACTTTAAAGATATGTTGTGATGGGCAGACTGCAACTTTTCAGGCCATTTCTTTGATTTATAACAATATGTTAAAGTTTCGTCTCTGTAGCAAAATGAAACAACTTTCGGCCGTCAAATTTTTGGAATGATAAGAGAGGCTTATGGATGACCGTCACGTTATCTCATACAAAAGGCTCAGATCATGTTGCAGGATATTACCTCTGGCTTGCCGGATAGCCCTACTCCGCTAAGCTTAGTTTCACGCGACGCAGATAAAGGTACTGCGCTGACGTCGCCAGGTGAAAGAATACTCTTTTACTGAATGCAATATGATGTCTAATGTTTCACACTCTGGAGGTTAGAGATGGCAAACCATCGTGGTGGTTCAGGTAATTTCGCAGAAGACCGTGACAGAGCATCAGAAGCAGGTCGTAAAGGTGGCCAGTCAAGCGGGGGTAATTTCAAAAATGACCCTCAGCGTGCATCAGAAGCTGGCAAAAAAGGGGGCAAAAACAGCCACGGCAGCAGCAACAAGTAGTACGCCGGGTTGACTCCCTGCCGCCGGGTCTCCCGGCGGTTTTTTTATGCCCGTAACATTGAACTGGAACGCAAGGCATCGCACACTAGGGCATTGATTATTTTCGCCGGTGCCGCATGTCAGTTTCACGCCTTACACTCTCCATTAAACCCCAGGAAGCCATTCTCATTTTGATCACCATGTTCTGGGGCGGAACCTTCCTCGCCGTCCAGTACGCGGTCACCCTGAGCGATCCCTTCTTTTTTGTGGGTCTGCGCTTTGCCACAGCGGCGATTGCCGTGGCGTTAATCTCACTGAAAACTCTGCGCGGGCTGACGCTCAAAGAACTGAAGGCCGGTGTGGCAATTGGTATTGCCATCGCCATGGGCTACAGCCTGCAAACCTGGGGGTTGCAGAGCATCTCCAGCAGTAAATCTGCATTTATTACCGCCATGTACGTGCCGCTGGTGCCGCTGTTGCAGTGGCTCTGTCTGGGGCGGATGCCGGGGCTGATGTCCTGCATCGGGATTGTGCTGGCCTTTATTGGCCTGATTTTGCTGGCCGGACCGGAAAATAACCTGCTGGCGCTGGGGCCGGGCGAGCTGATCACCCTCACGGGTGCCATTGCCATTGCGGCAGAAATTATTTTGATCAGCGCCTGGGCGGGAAGCGTGGACGTTAAGCGGGTGACGGTGGTGCAGCTTGCCACCGCCTCGCTGGTGGCGTTTGCCGCCATGGTTCCGGCGGGGGAGTCGGTTCCGCCAATGTCCACCGGGCTGGTTGTGGTTGCCCTGGGGCTGGGCATTTTCAGCGCCATTATTCAGGTCACCATGAACTGGGCGCAGCGCAGCGTATCACCCACGCGCGCGACGGTTATCTATACCGGTGAGCCGGTCTGGGCGGGTATTTTCGGGCGCATCGCCGGCGAGCGTCTGCCGCTGCTCGCGCTGCTGGGGGCGGCGTTTATCATCGCGGGCGTGCTGGTCAGCGAGCTAAAGCTCAGGCGCAAGAAAAAGACGCGAGTCTGTGACGAGCCGGGAGAGCAGGTATGAGCCCGCGCGCAGCGCCAAAAACCGGCAAGCGTTCCCTGGCCGTCAGCGCCAAAAAGCAGGCCATTCTCAGCGCGGCGCTTGAGACCTTCTCGCAGTTTGGCATTCACGGCACGCGTCTTGAGCAGGTCGCTGAACAGGCCGGGGTGTCGAAAACCAATCTGCTCTACTACTACCCGTCAAAAGAGGCGCTCTATGTGGCGGTGATGAAGCAGATCCTGGATATCTGGCTCGCGCCGCTGAAAGCGTTTCGCGAAGAGCTGGCACCGCTGGTCGCCATCGGGGAGTACATCCGCCTGAAGCTCGAAGTTTCCCGCGACCATCCGCAGGCGTCCAGGCTGTTCTGTCTGGAGATGCTGCAGGGCGCGCCGCTGCTGCAGGCTGAGCTGACGGGCGATTTAAAGCAGCTGGTTGACGACAAGTCGGCAATCATTGCCGGATGGGTAGCCGCCGGGAAGCTGGCTCCGGTCGACCCGCAGCATCTGATCTTTATGATTTGGGCCTCAACGCAGCATTACGCTGACTTTGCGGCCCAGGTGGAAGCAGTGACCGGAAAAACGCTGCGGGATGAGGCGTTTTTCCAGAGCACCCTTGAAAACGTCCAGCGGATGATAATCGAAGGGATCCGCGTGCGTTAGTGCGCCGGGGGAAGGGGGCAGCTCAAATCGCCCTCTTCACACTGCATTAAGGACGCAAGATAGGCCTCGCGCTCGGTGGTTTTTTCCGCCAGACACTGATTGGCGATCATCGGCTGGACGCTGCCCCCCGCGCTGCCGGAGGCGGCAAACGCGCAGTCTGCATCCCTTAAGACAATCCATGCCTGCTGCGCTTTTTTCAGCAGCGGCTGCTGTGCGGCGTCGGCGCGCTTCATCACCGTCTGATACGTTTGGTTCAGCTTTTTATCTGCTGCCTGATACTGCTGCGCGGTACAGCTGTTCATGTCCGCCTGGGTGTTGGCGCTGGTGCAAACATCGGCCAGCGCGCTGGTGCTAAACAGCAGTGCGGCGCCCGCAATAAGTAATGGTTTCATCTTCTCTCCCTACAAAAAAGCCGGATGCGCTGCGCTTATCCGGCCTACGGTAACGTATGTAGCCCCGGTAAGCGTAGCGCCACCGGGGGATTTTACACAATTAGCCGATAGTCATCAGGCTGGCGTTGCCCCCTGCGGCGGCGGTATTCACGCTGAGCGAGCGTTCAACGTACAGACGCTCCAGCAGCAGATTTGTTTCACCGCGGGCAAAGCCCTGCACCGACACGATGGCCCCGCTGCGGGCCGCCACCTGCTCGCACAGTTCGCGCAGCTGATCCGAGTCGCCGTGGTAGATCACCGCGTCAAACGGCTGGGTGAGAAGCGCATCCGGTTTCGCAAAGTGAATGCGGGCGGCCACCTCTTTCGGCAGTTGCTTGGCGAGATCGCGGTGCAGTGCGTCTTCCGGCCACAGCACCTCACAACCCGTGGCGGCAGCGGCGGCCAGCTGAACCAGCGCGTCCTGCTCGTTATCGGCCATGCACAGTACGCGCTCGCGCGGCATCAGCGTCCAGGTGTTGCGCTCGCCGGTCGGCCCCGGCAGCAGACGCTGGGTACCAGCCTGCGCCAGCTCGCCGTACTGCTGCGCCAGGGTGCGCAGTTCCGGACGCTTGTCGGCCCATTTGATGAGCGCGTCCAGCGGCTGCGTGAGCGCGGCCTTGAGCTGCGCATCTACCGGGTAGGCGGCATCCTGGCGCGCCAGGGTAACGCTCAGCGCATTTTCCGGACGGTTTGCCAGCAGACGGTACAGGTACATCGGTCCACCCGCTTTCGGACCGGTGCCGGACAGGCCTTCGCCGCCGAACGGTTGCACGCCCACCACGGCACCCACCATGTTGCGGTTGACGTACAGGTTGCCGACTTTCGCGCTGCCGGTAACCTGAGCGATGGTTTCATCGATGCGGGTATGCACGCCAAGCGTCAGGCCATAGCCGGAGGCGTTAATCTGCCCGATAAGCTCGTTCAGGTTGTTTCGGTTGTAACGCACGACGTGCAGCACTGGCCCGAAGACCTCTTTTTTCAGCTCGTCGAAGCTTGCCAGCTCAATCAGCGTTGGCGGGATAAAGGTGCCGGTCTGCCATTCGCGGGCGTCTTCGCTGTTCTCACGCACCGCCTGGAACACCGGGCGGCCTTTGGCACGCATCGTCTGAATGTGGTTCTCGATATTCTCTTTCGCCTCGGCGTCAATCACCGGCCCAATGTCGGTGGTGAGGCGTCCCGGGTTGCCCATGCGGCATTCGGCCATCGCGCCGCGCAGCATTTTCAGCGTATGGTCGGCAATGTCATCCTGCAGGCACAGCACGCGCAGGGCCGAGCAGCGCTGACCTGCGCTGTCAAACGCCGAGGCCAGAACGTCAACCACCACCTGCTCGGTGAGCGCGGAGGAGTCGACGATCATGGCGTTCATCCCGCCGGTTTCCGCCACCAGCGGCGTTGGGCGTCCTTGCGCATCCAGACGCGTGGCGATGTTGCGTTGCAGCAGCGTCGCCACCTCGGTGGAGCCGGTAAACATCACGCCGCGCACGCGGTTGTCTGAGGTCAGTTTTGCCCCAACCGTTTCACCGCGGCCCGGCACCAGCTGGACCACGCCCGCAGGCACGCCCGCTTCGCGCAGGATAGCGATACCCTGGGCGGCAATCAGCGGTGTTTGCTCGGCCGGTTTCGCCAGCACGCTGTTGCCTGCGGCGAGAGCGGCTGCAATCTGGCCGGTAAAGATCGCCAGTGGGAAGTTCCACGGGCTGATACAGACAATCGGGCCAAGCGGACGGTGCGTTTCATTATCGAAATCATCGCGTACCTGCCCGGCATAGTAATGCAGGAAGTCAACCGCCTCGCGCACTTCGGCGATGGCGTTGCTGAAGGTTTTACCCGCTTCGCGCACCAGAATGCCGATGAGCTGCTGCATCTGATCTTCCATCAGCACCGCCGCGCGTTCCAGAATGGCGGCACGCTCCTGCGGCGGCGTCGCGAACCAGATTGGCGCGTTGTTCACCGCGCTCTCCAGCGCCTGCTCCACTTCCGCTTCCGTGGCTTCACGCGCGTAGCCGACGATATCTTTTGGCTCCGCCGGGTTGATCACCGGCTGCATTTCACCGTCGTCGACGGCGTGCTCAAGAATCGGTTTTGCCTGCCATTTCTGCAACGCGCTGTTGAGCAGGGCAGAGGAGAGGGATGCCAGACGGTGTTCGTTGGCCAGATCCAGGCCCGCGGAGTTAACACGGCCTGCGCCGTACAGTTCGCGCGGGAGGGCAATTTTCGGATGCGGCAGACCAACCTGACCTTCCTGCGCCGCCATTTTTTCAACGGCCAGCACCGGATCGGCCACCAGTTCATCCAGCGGCAGCGTAGTGTCGGCGATGCGGTTGACGAAGGAGGTGTTCGCGCCGTTTTCCAGCAGACGACGCACCAGGTAGGCCAGCAGAGTTTCGTGCGTCCCGACCGGGGCATAAATACGGCACGGGCGGTTCAGCTTGCCGTCGGCCACTTTGCCGGTCACCTGCTCGTACAGCGGTTCGCCCATGCCGTGCAGGCACTGGAACTCGTACTGTCCCGGATAGTAGTTCTGCCCGGCCAGGCTGTAGATTGCCGCCAGCGTGTGGGCGTTGTGGGTGGCGAACTGCGGGTAGATCAGGTTCGGCACGCCGAGCAGTTTTTTCGCACAGGCGAGGTAAGAGACGTCGGTGTAAACCTTGCGGGTGTAGACCGGATAGCCTTCCAGGCCTTCCATCTGCGCGCGTTTGATTTCGCTGTCCCAGTAGGCGCCTTTCACCAGACGGATCATCAGGCGGCGACGGCTGCGGGAGGCGAGATCAATCAGATAGTCAATGACGAACGGGCAGCGTTTCTGGTAGGCCTGGATCACAAAGCCAATCCCGTTCCAGCCCGCCAGCTCCGGTTCAAAGCACAGTTTTTCCAGCAGATCGAGGGAGATCTCCAGACGGTCGGCCTCTTCGGCGTCGATGTTAATCCCGATGTCGTACTGACGCGCCAGCAGGGTCAGGGATTTCAGGCGCGGATACAGCTCTTCCATCACCCGGTCATACTGTGCGCGGCTGTAGCGCGGGTGCAGGGCAGAAAGCTTGATGGAGATGCCCGGCCCTTCATAAATGCCGCGCCCGTTGGAGGCTTTACCGATGGCGTGGATCGCCTGCTGGTAAGAGACCATGTACGCCTGTGCGTCGGCGGCGGTCAGCGCCGCTTCGCCCAGCATGTCGTACGAGTAGCGGAAGCCTTTGTCCTCGAGCTTGCGGGCATTTGCCAGCGCTTCGGCAATGGTTTCCCCGGTGACGAACTGCTCGCCCATCAGGCGCATCGCCATGTCCACGCCTTTACGGATCAGCGGCTCGCCGCTCTTGCCAATGATGCGGTTCAGCGAGCGGGAGAGATTCGCTTCGTTATGGGTTGATACCAGTCTGCCGGTAAACAGCAGCCCCCAGGTGGCGGCGTTGACGAACAGCGACGGGCTGCGGCCAATGTGTGACTGCCAGTTGCCGTTGCTGATTTTGTCGCGGATCAGCGCATCGCGGGTGGCTTTGTCCGGAATACGCAGCAGCGCTTCCGCCAGGCACATCAGCGCCACGCCTTCCTGAGAGGAGAGGGAAAATTCCTGCAACAGGCCTTGCACCATCCCGGCGCGGCCGGTGGCATTTTTTTGGTTACGCAGCTTGTCGGCCAGCTGATACGCCAGGCTGTGTGCCTGAGCGGCGATATCCTGCGGCAGGCGGGCCTGCTCCAGCAGCATCGGCACGGCGTCGGTTTCGGCCCGACGGTAAGCGCCGGTAATGGCTGCGCGGCTGACGGACTGCGGCAGGATCTGCTCGGCGAACTCCAGGAACGGCTGATGGGTCTCTTCGACAACAGCGGCGGTTTCTTCGCTTTCGTTCGCTGCGCCGGCGAGCAGGGCAGGCAGCTCGGGCAGCCCTTCGTCGCTCTCCAGCCTTTCGAGATAATTATAGATCGCCTGCTTGATTAGCCAGTGCGGCGTGCGGTCAATGCGGGTCGCCGCGGTTTTAATCCGTTCGCGGGTAGCGTCATCCAGCTTAACCCCCATGGTGGTCATCCCCATGCCAAAACTCCTGTTGTTCTGTAAGCGTGTTCAATCGTTAGCGTGAAATATCCACCATGTTGCAACTTTGTGCAACCGTGTTAAATGTGACCTGTGCTGCAAGCTGGCAAATGGCTTAATTGTTAATGGCTGGTTAGCTAAAAAATGACGAAGGCGAGGTCGACCGTGGCGCGGTTTCATGCGGAACTTAACAGTTTTGAAAGGTGCAACCCGTAAAAGCGTGAGCGAGTGCAACCTATAGGAAAGACGTATCAAACCTGGGATGTATTTGATGTAAATGCCGTGTTAAATCGTTTGTGTGCGAGCACTGCTTCCGGCAGGATACGCGCGGCCAACAGAAATACAGACACTCATTACCCCGTTCCGGTAATGACATAACAAGGCAACCCGGACGGTTGTCGCTCGACAATTTGGAGAATTTGAATGGCAATTAGCACACCGATGCTGGTGACATTTCTCGTTTATATCCTCGGCATGATCCTGATAGGGTTTTTGGCATGGCGTTCAACGAAAAACTTTGACGACTATATTCTGGGCGGTCGCAGCTTAGGCCCGATGGTGACCGCGCTCTCTGCGGGTGCCTCCGATATGAGCGGCTGGCTGCTGATGGGGCTGCCGGGCGCGATTTTCATTTCCGGGATTTCAGAAAGCTGGATCGCCATCGGCCTGACCGTCGGCGCATGGATCAACTGGAAGCTGGTGGCGGGCCGCCTGCGCGTCCACACCGAAGCCAACAATAACGCCCTGACGCTGCCGGACTACTTCACCGGCCGCTTCGAAGACAACAGCCGCATCCTGCGTATTATCTCTGCGGTGGTGATCTTGCTGTTCTTCACCATCTACTGCGCCTCCGGCATCGTAGCCGGTGCCCGTCTGTTCGAAAGCACCTTCGGCATGAGCTATGAAACCGCGCTGTGGGCCGGTGCCGCCGCAACCATCATCTATACCTTCGTGGGCGGGTTCCTGGCGGTAAGCTGGACGGATACCGTGCAGGCCAGCCTGATGATCTTCGCCCTGATCCTGACGCCGGTGATTGTGATTTTCACCGTCGGCGGTTTTGGCGAATCGCTGGAAGTGATCAAGCAGAAGAGCATCGAAAACGTCGATATGCTGAAGGGGCTTAACTTCGTGGCCATTGTCTCCCTGATGGGCTGGGGTCTGGGCTACTTTGGTCAGCCGCATATCCTGGCGCGCTTTATGGCGGCGGATTCTCACCACACCATTGTCCATGCACGTCGCATCAGTATGACGTGGATGATCCTCTGTCTGGCTGGTGCATGTGCGGTCGGCTTCTTCGGGATTGCGTACTTCAACAACAATCCGGCGCAGGCAGGGGCGGTGAACCAGAACGCCGAGCGCGTGTTTATTGAGCTGGCGCAGATCCTCTTTAACCCATGGATTGCCGGTATCCTGCTGTCTGCGATTCTGGCGGCGGTGATGTCGACCCTGAGCTGCCAGCTGCTGGTCTGCTCCAGCGCAATCACCGAAGACCTCTACAAGGCGTTCCTGCGCAAAGGGGCGAGCCAGAAAGAGCTGGTTTGGGTGGGACGTATCATGGTGCTGGTGGTGGCGCTGGTCTCCATCGCGCTGGCGGCTAACCCGGAAAACCGCGTGCTGGGGCTGGTGAGCTACGCGTGGGCAGGCTTCGGCGCGGCCTTTGGTCCGGTGGTGCTCTTCTCGGTACTGTGGTCGCGCATGACCCGTAACGGCGCGCTGGCGGGGATGATTATCGGTGCGGTCACCGTCATCGTCTGGAAACAGTTCGCGTGGCTGGGCCTGTACGAAATCATTCCGGGCTTCATCTTCGGCAGCATCGGCATTGTGGTGTTCAGCCTGCTTGGCAAGGCACCGTCTGCTGCGATGCAAAAACGCTTCGCTGAAGCGGACGCGCATTACCACTCTGCACCACCGTCTAAGCTGCAGGCAGAATAATTTTTCCACGTCACACCGTAGGCCGGGTAAGCGCTAGCGCCACCCGGCTTTTTTCTTGCCAAAATCCGTCATTTACGGTGATATCGCTGCACTTATAACGATGAGGATAGCGAACAATGACAATTAAAACAGGGTTGATAGTGGCGGCATTACTGATGCTGGCAGGCTGTAACGCGCCCGCGCAACGCACAGCCGTGGAGACCTGCAAAGCAGATAACCAGATGCAGCAGACCACGCTCTATTTCGGTTTAAACCGTCCTGCTGGCGCGCAGATCACCGGCAACGAGTGGCAGCAGTTTGTCGATCAGGACGTGACGCCGCGTTTTCGCGACGGCTTAACGGTGTTTGACGCGCGCGGTCAGTGGCTGGGTAACGATGGAAAAGTGGCGCGGGAGCCAAGCAAAGCGCTGATGCTAATCCATGCTCACGATGCGCAGAGCGAAAAGAATATCGAAGCGTTGCGCGGGATCTATAAATCTCGCTTCGCGCAGGAGTCGGTGATGCGGGTCGATCAGCCGGTGTGCGTGCAGTTTTAATAAAACCAGGCCTGGTGGCGGCTACGCCTTACCGGGCCTACAAATCCCGTAGACCCGTGCAAGCGAAGCGCCACCCGGCAAAGCATCTTACAATACCAGCCCCGCAAAACTCGCCGACAGCAGGCTCACCAGCGTTGCGCCATACACCAGACGCAGACCGAAGCGCGAGACCACGTTGCCCTGACGCTCGTTAAGGCCTTTAATCGCTCCGGCGACAATGCCGATAGACGCAAAGTTAGCGAACGACACCAGGAAGACGGATAAAATGCCCAGCCCGCGCGGTGACATCTGATGGGCAATTTTTTGCAGCTCAATCATCGCCACAAACTCGTTCGCCACCAGTTTGGTTGCCATAATGCTGCCGGCGTGCAAGGCATCGTGGAGCGGGATCCCAATAAGCCACGCCAGTGGATAGAAGACGTAGCCCAGGATCTGCTGGAAGCTCATACCAAATACGCTGGAGAAGAGGGCGTTGACCGCACTAATCAGCGCAATAAAGCCAATCAGCATCGCCAGAATAATCATCGCTACTTTAAACCCGGCCAGAATATATTCGCCGAGCATTTCAAAGAAGCTTTGCGATTCATGCAGTTTTTCCAGCTTAATCTCTGATTCCGCTTCCGGGCGCGCCGGGTTAATAATCGAGAGAATAATAAAGGTGCTGAACATGTTGAGAATAAGCGCCGCAACGACAAATTTGGCGTCGAGCATGGTCATATAGGCCCCGACAATCGACAGGGAAACGGTCGACATGGCGGTGGCAGCCATCGTAAACAGACGGCGCGAGGAGAGATCGCCCAGGACGCCTTTGTAAGCAATGAAGTTTTCCGACTGGCCGAGGATCAGCGAGCTTACCGCGTTAAACGATTCCAGCTTGCCCATGCCGTTCAGCTTTGACAGCAGCGTGCCGATCACGCGAATAAAAATCGGCAGAATACGCCAGTGCTGGAGAATACCAATCAGCGCCGAAATAAATATAATCGGGCACAGTACGCCGAGGAAAATAAACGCCAGCCCTTTTTCACCCATCCCCCCGAAGACAAAATTCGTCCCTTCGGCCGCGAATTTCAGCAGGGATTCAAAGAATCCCGAGACATAACGAATAATAAACAGGCCGCTTTGCGCGTGCAGGAAAAAAAAGGCCAGCGCAATTTCAATAACGATCAACTGTAAGACAAAGCGAATACGAATTTGGCGGCGATCGAAACTCACCAGCCAGGCAAGGGCGAGGATTATGACCAGCGCCAGCAGGAAATGGACAATGTTATACATAGTGTGGTTACGGTTGGTTTTTGAGGCGGACATTTAGCCACAGTGCCGATTAACCGTAAATGGGCATTTTCGTTATAACTTATAAACTTAATCATAACTACGCTAACTATTACCCGGCGATCCGTTTACATCTCGTCATCAAAACGCCCCATATTTCGCTTGTTTTTCTTTCCGCCGTAATGATAATCACTATCAAAAGAATTTACCTTTCTTTGCATCAGTTGACCGCGATAAACATTTAAGGTGTCGGCATGTTTGTTCCATTTCTCATTATGTTACGTGAAGGCCTTGAAGCGGCCCTGATTGTCAGCCTTATCGCCAGTTATCTGAAGCGAACCCAGCGCGGGCGCTGGATTGGCGTGATGTGGGTGGGCGTTTTTCTGGCGGCCGCACTCTGTCTGGGGTTGGGCATCCTTATCAACGAAACCACCGGCGAATTCCCGCAGCGGGAACAGGAGCTGTTTGAAGGGCTGGTCGCAGTGATTGCGGTGGTGATCCTCACCTGGATGGTGTTCTGGATGCGCAAAGTGTCGCGCAACGTGAAGGTGCAGCTGGAGCAGGCGGTGGACAACGCGCTGCAAAAAGGCAATCACCACGGCTGGGCGCTGATCGCGATGGTCTTTTTCGCCGTCGCGCGTGAGGGTCTGGAATCGGTGTTCTTCCTGCTGGCGGCATTCCAGCAGGATGTCGGCATCTGGCCGCCGCTGGGTGCCATGCTCGGGCTGGCAACCGCCGTCGTGCTCGGCTTTCTGCTCTACTGGGGCGGCATCCGCCTTAACCTGGGCGCGTTTTTCAAATGGACCAGCCTGTTTATTCTGCTGGTCGCGGCCGGGCTGGCGGCGGGGGCGATCCGCGCCTTCCATGAAGCCGGGCTGTGGAATCACTTCCAGGACGTGGCGTTTAACCTCAGCGGCATTCTCTCCACCCATTCTCTGACCGGAACGTTACTGGAAGGCATTTTTGGCTACCAGGAAACGCCGAGCATCAGCGAAGTGGCGGTGTACTTCCTCTACCTTATTCCGGCGCTGGTGCTGTTCTTTATGCCTTCGCGCCCCAGCACTCAGCCGTCGCAAATCGCGCCGTGAAGTGCACAATTTAGTTACAACATACTTTTAAACGGGAAAGGTCATGGCAATTCAATTTCGTCGTAGTGCGTTACAGGTTGGTATGGCGGCGCTCTTTGCGTCTGCATTATCCGCGCAGGCCGCTGATATTCCGCAGGTGAAAGTCACCGTGAATGATAAGCAGTGTGAACCGATGACCATCACGGTTAACAGCGGTAAAACCCAGTTTATTATTCAAAACCACAGTCAGAAGGCGCTGGAGTGGGAGATCCTCAAAGGCGTGATGGTGGTGGAAGAGCGCGAAAATATCGCGCCGGGCTTCACCCAGAAGATGACCGCTAACCTGCAACCGGGTGAATATGACATGACCTGCGGTCTGTTGACGAACCCGAAAGGGAAACTGATCGTTAAGGGCGAAGCCACTGCTGACGCGGCCAAAGGGGATGCCCTGCTGAGTCTGGGTGAGGCCATCACCGCGTATAAAGCGTATGTCACGAAAGAGACCGCGGATCTGGTTGCCGGGACAAAAGCCTTTACCGACGCGGTGAAAGCAGGGGATATCGAAAAAGCGAAATCCCTGTATGCCCCAACCCGCCAGCACTATGAGCGTATCGAACCGATTGCCGAGCTGTTCTCCGACCTCGACGGCAGTATTGATGCCCGCGAAGATGACTACGAGCAGAAAGCAGCCGATCCTAAATTCACCGGCTTCCACCGCCTTGAAAAAGCTCTGTTCGGCGACAACGCCACCAAAGGGATGGAGAAATACGCGGAGCAGTTGAACAGCGACGTGCTGGACCTGCAAAAACGCATCAGCGAGCTGGCGTTCCCACCGTCAAAAGTGGTGGGCGGAGCAGCAGGCCTGATTGAAGAAGTGGCGGCGAGCAAAATCAGCGGTGAAGAAGATCGCTACAGCCACACCGACCTGTGGGATTTCCAGGCGAACGTTGACGGCGCGCAGAAGATTGTTGATTTGCTGCGTCCTCAGCTGCAGAAAGAGAACGGCGAACTGCTGGCGAAAGTCGATGCTAATTTCAGGAAAGTCGACGCTATTCTGGCGAGGTACCGCACCAAAGACGGATTTGAAACCTACGACAAACTGACCGACGCTGACCGTAACGCGCTGAAAGGCCCTGTGACCACCCTGGCGGAAGATCTGGCTCAACTGCGCGGCGTGCTGGGTCTGGACTGAGTAGAATGAACAAGCAAGACGAGTATGACGTCGCACAACCGTCGCGACGTCGGTTACTGAAAGGGGTAGGGGCGCTCGGCGGCGCGCTTGCCCTGGCGGGAGGGTGTCCGGTGGCACATGCGGCAAAACCGCAGAGTGCCCCCGGCACGCTGTCACCGGATGCCCGCATGGAGACCCAGCCGTTTTACGGCGTGCACCAGTCGGGCATTTTGACCCCGCAGCAGGCCTCCATGATGCTGGTGGCTTTCGATTCGCTGGCAAGTGACAAAGCCGACCTGGAGCGTTTGTTCCGCCTGCTGACGGCACGTATCGCGTTTCTCACCGCGGGTGGACCAGCCCCGGATACGCCAAATCCGCGCCTGCCGCCGATGGACTCCGGTATTCTGGGGCCGTTTATCGCCCCCGATAATCTGACAATCACCGTATCGCTGGGTGAATCTCTGTTTGATGCGCGCTACGGGCTGACCAAACAAAAGCCCATTTCGCTGCAAAAGATGACGCGTTTTCCCAACGACTCCCTCGACGCGGCTCTCTGTCACGGCGATCTGCTGCTGCAGATCTGCGCCAATACGCAGGACACGGTGATCCACGCCCTGCGGGACATTATTAAGCACACGCCGGACCTGCTGAGCGTGCGCTGGAAGCGGGAAGGGTTTATCTCTGACCACGCTGCCCGCAGTAAAGGAAAAGAGACTCCGGTCAACCTGCTGGGCTTTAAGGACGGCACGGCCAACCCGGACAGCAGCGATGCCACGCTGATGAACGAGGTGGTCTGGGTGACCGCCAGCCAGGGGGAACCGGCATGGGCGGTGGGCGGCAGCTATCAGGCGGTGCGGATCATTCAGTTCCACGTCGAGTTCTGGGATCGCACGCCGCTTAAAGAACAGCAGACGATCTTCGGTCGCGATAAGCAAAGCGGCGCGCCGCTCGGCATGAAGAACGAGCATGACGTGCCCGACTATGCCCGCGACCCGCAAGGGGACGTGATTGCGCTGGATAGCCATATCCGGCTCGCCAATCCGCGCACGCCAGAAACACAGTCCAGCCTTATGATGCGCCGCGGCTACAGTTACTCCCTGGGCGTGACAAATGCCGGCCAGCTCGATATGGGGCTGCTGTTTGTCTGCTACCAGCACGACCTTGAGAAAGGCTTCCTGACCGTGCAGAAGCGGCTCAACGGCGAAGCGCTGGAGGAGTACATTAAACCTATCGGCGGTGGCTATTTCTTTGCTCTGCCTGGACCGCGCACGCCAGATGCCTATCTCGGTCAGGGTCTGATCGAAGCCTGATAATCGTCCCTGCGATTGTTCGCAGGGACATTATTTTTCGCGATGACTATCTTGTTGTTATTTTTCTGTAATATTTCTATATAAGACTGAATCCACTGCAGGTACAGTCTTAAAAGTTGCATTATGGTAAAATAAATGTTGCATTTATGATAATCCCTGATGTACTTAAGATAAGACAGCGGTAGTTCCCGGCAGTGAAACTGATTCACTATGGAGATCGCGAATGGTAGCGTCCTGTACTGGACAAGGTAAACGTAACACCCGCAGCACCCGGCGCGGAGGCTCTGACTCCGGCAGCGATCTCTTCACTACAGATTTATCCCCCTCAACGCAACACCCTCTTACTACCGACGTGCAAAATGGTGCGCGTAGCCGTTTTGTGTCGTCATCCGGCAAAGCAAGCAATGGCTTACAAGGAAGCCAACCCTCTGATGTTTGTGCGCATAATCGTGCCGACGCTGGCGCGTGTGATGAATACCAACAACTCAAGGTGCTATCCATGGGAAGACAAAAAGCAGTGATCAAAGCTCGTCGCGAAGCAAAACGTGTGCTGAGACGGGATTCACGTAGTCATAAACAGCGTGAAGAAGAGTCGGTCACCTCGCTTGTGCAGATGAGTGGCGTAGAAGCAATTGGCATGGCGCGGGACTGCCGTGATACTTCCCCAATTGTGGCGCGGAATGAAGCTCAGGCGCACTACCTGAATGCTATCGAGAGTAAACAGCTCATCTTTGCAACCGGTGAAGCCGGATGCGGGAAAACCTGGATTAGCGCGGCCAAAGCGGCAGAGGCGCTGATCCATAAGGACGTGGACAGAATTATTGTCACCCGTCCGGTACTGCAGGCTGATGAAGATCTCGGTTTCTTACCCGGAGATATCTCAGAGAAGTTTGCCCCCTACTTCAGGCCCGTCTATGACGTGCTGGTGAAGCGGCTGGGCGCATCCTTTATGCAGTACTGCCTGCGGCCAGAGATTGGCAAGGTGGAAATCGCGCCGTTCGCCTATATGCGCGGACGTACATTTGAAAATGCGGTCGTGATCCTTGACGAGGCTCAGAACGTGACCGCTGCGCAAATGAAGATGTTTTTAACGCGCCTCGGGGAGAACGTGACGGTCATCGTCAATGGCGATATCACCCAGTGCGACCTGCCGTCGGGCGTCAAGTCCGGCCTGAGTGACGCCATGGCTCGTTTTGAAGAAGACGAGATGATTGGGGTGGTACGCTTTACCAAAGATGACTGCGTGCGTTCGGCGCTGTGCCAGCGAACGCTTCAAGCGTACTACTGAGTGACGTGTTGTGTTCAAGGCCCGGGGAACCGGGCTTTGTTTTTTTGTGCAGTTTGTTGCGCCGGGTGGCGCTGCGCTTACCCGGCCTACGGGGCCGGTGCGGTTTTACCAAAGGTTAGGACGTTTTCCCTCTCCCCTGGGGAGAGGGTGAGGGGCCCAGACCGCACAAGGGTAGTGTGCAACATGCAAAAAAAAAGCCCGTACTTTTGTACGAGCTCTTCTTCAAATATGGCGGTGAGGGGGGATTGACTCGCTGCGCTCGCCCTTCGGGCAGCCTGTTCGCTGCGCGCCCAGTCTGTCCAACGGGCTGCCGCCCGTTGTCGAACCCCGGTCGGGAGTTCTCATCCCCCGGGGGTGTGCAACATGCAAAAAAAAGCCCGTACTTTCGTACGAGCTCTTCTTCAAATATGGCGGTGAGGGGGGGATTCGAACCCCCGATACGTTGCCGTATACACACTTTCCAGGCGTGCTCCTTCAGCCACTCGGACACCTCACCATATTGTTTTGCTGCCTGACCGCTTGGGGGGCAACGGGGCGCTACTATAGGGAGTTGCGCTAAAACGGTCAAGCAGATTTTCTGTATTCGTGCTTGTTCGGTTAAGCCTTAATCAGCTTAGGTCGCAGCACCGGGTATTAACGCTGTGAATCGAGCATTTCGCCGTTTTTCACAACCTCCTGCGCCTTGCCGTAGCTTTCGATCAACAGCTGATAGGCCGGGAAGATATGCGTATAAACCTCAGCCCACTGTGCAGCGTCTTCACGATTCCATGTCCGCTGGATCTCGGAGGCCACGGCAGCGGTATCCATTGGCACAACGCCCGCCTGAACCACACGGGCCAGGGTGATCTCCTGCGCCATTTTGCTGTAGGTGCCAGAGGCATCAATCACCGCAAACACTTTATAGCCGTCCGCCACCGCGCTGATGGACGGGAACGCCATGCAGACGCTGGTGATGGTCCCGGCAATAATCAGCGTGTTACGCCCGGTGGCTTTTACCGCCGCCACAAACTCCGGGTTATCCCAGGCGTTAATCTCACCTTTTCGGGCTACGTACTGGGCGTGCGGCGCGTTGGCGTGGATCTCCGGGATCAGCGGTCCGTTTGGCCCCTGCGGAACGGATGCAGTGGTAATCACCGGGATCTGCGCAAGCGTTGCGATTTTTGCCAGTGCTGCCGCACGGGCGCGCAGTTCCGGCATAGGCATGTCACCAACGGTCTGGAACAGCCCGCTCTGATGATCGATAAGCAGCATGACCGCATCATTCGCATCAATGACCGGGCGGGAACCGTTAAAATTTGCAGGTGTAGACATGTTCTTCTCCTTTATGACGAGAGGATCTGACCAAAACGGCCTGAGTTGAAATCACGGATAGCTTCTGCGATTTCGGTTTTACTGTTCATCACAAACGGGCCGTAACCGACGATCGGCTCGTTCAGCGGTTCGCCCGCCATCAGCAGCACTTTGGTATCGCTGTTGGCTTCCAGGTGGACGCTGTCACCTTGCTGGCTGAGCACCACCAGCTGCGCTTCACCCGCCTGGGCAGTGCCGTTCACCGTGACACTTCCTTCCAGCACCACAAGCGCTGTGCTCCAGCCTTCGGGCTGATGGAACGTGTGGTAGCTTCCCTGATTCAGCGCCATATCCCAGACGTTCAGCGGGGAGAACGTTCGGGCCGGGCCGTCAGTCTCGCCGTAGCGGCCTGCGATCACCCGCAGCGTTCCACTGTCGTCCGGCAGCGTCACCACCGGGATCGTCTCTTTGGTGATGCTTTGATAGCCGGGTGCGGCCATTTTGTCTTTCGCAGGCAGGTTAACCCACAGCTGCATCATTTTGAGTTCCCCTCCTTTTTGCGAGAACGCGCTGGAGTGAAACTCTTCGTGCAAAATGCCCGAGCCTGCCGTCATCCACTGCACATCGCCCGGTCCAATCACGCCGCCTTGTCCCGTCGAATCGCGATGCTCCACTTCGCCGGAATAGACAATGGTGACCGTTTCAAATCCACGATGAGGATGCTGACCAACGCCGCGTTTTGCCCCGTCAGCCGGGAAGGTAAAGGGACCGGCGTAGTCCAAAAGCAGGAACGGGCTGAGCGGTTCACCGTGCGTCTGATAAGAAAACATCGAGCGAACCGGAAAACCGTCGCCGACCCAGTGCTGTCGCGGTGCGGTATAAACGCCTGTGACCTGTTTCATGATGAACTCCTGATGTTCTGATGATGTAATTAGCTTATATTCAGGTCTAATATTCCGGTAGAGCGTGAAAATGACACTCACTGTTCCGTTTGTGGAACGATGGAGAGGGTATGCAGGATCTCAACGATTTAGCCTGGTTTGTGAAAGTGGTCGAGCACGGAGGATTTGCGGCAGCGGGGCGGGCGCTTGATGAGCCTAAATCGAAACTGAGCCGCCGGATAGCTCAGCTGGAGGAGCGGCTTGGCGTGCGCTTAATTCAGCGTACCACGCGGCAATTTACGGTGACGGAGGTCGGGCAGACGTTCTATCAGCACTGTAAGGCAATGCTGGTGGAAGCAGAGGCGGCAGAGGAGGCCGTGGCTGCGCTGCAGGCCGAACCGCGCGGTATCGTCAGGATCACCTGTCCGGTTACGTTGCTGCATGTCCACGTAGGGCCAATGCTGGCACGCTTTCTGGCGCGCTATCCCGGCATCAATCTGCAGCTGGAGGCAACCAATCGGCGGGTCGATCCGGTTGCCGAGGGGATTGATGTGGCGATCCGCGTGCGGCCGCGTCCGTTTGATGACAGCGATCTGGTTCTAAGGGTGCTGGCCGACAGGGGACATTGTCTGGTGGCGGGGCGGCAGCTGGTTGAACGCCTGGGCGCACCGCTTACCCCCTCGGCGCTGAACGACTGGCCGGGCTTAAGCATGGGAGCCGGTAAACAGGTACATAAATGGGATCTCTGCGGTCCGCAGGGCGCAAAAGCGGAGATCCATTTCACGCCGCGCTTTATTACCACCGACATGCTGGCGCTACGCGAAGCGGCGATGGCGGGTGTGGGCGTAGTGCAATTGCCGATTTTGATGGTAAAAGAGCAACTTGCCTCCGGTGAACTCGTTCGGGTACTGGAAGACTGGGAGCCAAGGCGAGAAGTGATCCACGCGGTTTATCCGTCCCGGCGCGGGCTGTTGCCATCCGTCAGAACGCTGGTGGATTTTCTCACCGAAGAGTATGCACGTATGGTGGAGGAGTAATAATCCCCTCTCCCCTGGGGAGAGGGCTAGGGTGAGGGGCCCAGACCGCACAAGGGTAAAGTGCGACATGCAAAAAAAAAGCCCGCATTTTCATGCGGGCTCTTCTTTAAATATGGCGGTGAGCGGGGGATTGACTCGCTGCGCTCGCCCTGCGGGCAGCCTGTTCGCTGCGCGCCCAGTCTGTCCAACGGGCTGCCGCCCGTTGTCGAACCCCGGTCGGGGGTTCTCATCCCCCCGGTAGTGTGCAACATGCAAAAAAAGCCCGCATTTTCATGCGAGCTCTTCTTCAAATATGGCGGTGAGGGGGGGATTCGAACCCCCGATACGTTGCCGTATACACACTTTCCAGGCGTGCTCCTTCAGCCACTCGGACACCTCACCATATTGTCATCCCGTTGTTGTCGGGACGGGCGCTAATGTAAGGAAAAGCCGAACTGCCGTCAACTCACTTTTTCAGTAATGTCGTGCGTTTAGACAAACTTCAGGCAACCTGATTCCTAAATGCACGGAAACCGTCTTTTTTATCAGCAACGCGGATGACGATGAAATTTGTTATGCTGGCAATCCAGTTGAAAATGAAAATAAAACAGCGCAATAAAAGGCAGGAATGACTATGGATATTATTTTCTATCACCCCACTTTTGATACGGCTTACTGGATTAATGCACTTTCAGCGGCGCTGCCGGGCGCACGGGTACGTGAGTGGAAACGCGGTGATAACGACCATGCTGACTATGCGCTGGTCTGGCACCCGCCGGTAGAAATGCTGCAGGGCCGCGAGCTGAAAGCCGTATTTGCCCTGGGCGCTGGCGTGGATTCGATCCTCAGTAAACTGAAAGCCCACCCGGAAATGCTGCCGGAACATATTCCGCTGTTCCGCCTGGAAGACACCGGCATGGGTCAGCAAATGCAGGAGTATGCAGTTAGCCAGGTACTGCACTGGTTCCGCCGTTTTGATGACTATCAGGCGTTGAAACAGCAGGCCCGCTGGGAGCCGCTGTCTGAGTACCCCCGCGAGACCTTCACGATTGGTCTTCTCGGGGCCGGCGTACTGGGATCGAAAGTGGCCGAAGCCCTTGCCCCGTGGGGGTTCCCGCTGCGCTGCTGGAGCCGCAGCCGCAAGGATTATCCGGGGGTAGTCAGCTTTGCAGGAACACAGGAGCTGCCAGCGTTCCTGAAAGACACCCGCGTGTTGATAAACCTGTTGCCAAATACTGCTGAAACCGTGGGCATCATCAACGGCGAACTGCTGAACCAGCTGGCAGACCAGAGCTACGTCATGAACCTCGCGCGCGGCGTTCACCTTGTGGAAGCCGATCTGATTAAAGCTCTGGACAGCGGTAAGCTGAAAGGTGCAATGCTCGATGTCTACAGCCGTGAACCGTTGCCAGAAGAAAGCCCGCTGTGGGCGCATCCGCGGGTGGCGATGACGCCGCACATTGCGGCGGTCACGCGGCCTGCCGAAGCCGTGGCGTACATTTCTCACACCATCAGCGAGATTGAAAAAGGAAAAACCGTCACCGGTCAGGTCGACAGACAGCGTGGATACTGACAGTAACCCGGCGTTGGCCGGGTTTTTGCTAATATTCGCCGCTGATAACTGCTATCCTTTGAAAAAATAGCCGAGGAGAGAAAGATGTATCCCGTTGACCTGCATATGCACACCGTCGCCAGCACTCACGCCTACAGCACCCTTCATGACTACATCGCGCAAGCAAAGCGTAAAGGCATCAAGCTGTTTGCCATTACCGATCACGGTCCTGATATGTCTGATGCACCGCACTACTGGCACTTCGTGAATATGCGTATCTGGCCACGCCTGGTGGATGGCGTCGGGATACTGCGCGGCATCGAAGCGAACATTAAGAATACCGACGGTGAAATTGACTGCACCGGCCCGATGCTGACCTCGCTGGATTTAATTATTGCTGGCTTCCATGAGCCGGTTTTTGCGCCGCAGGACAAAGAGACCAATACCGCGGCGATGATTGCCACCATTGCCAGCGGCAATGTGCATATCATCAGCCATCCGGGAAATCCGAAGTACCCTGTTGATATCGAGGCGGTTGCGCAGGCTGCGGCGAAACACCGCGTGGCGCTGGAGATAAACAACTCCTCTTTCGTTCACTCCCGCAAGGGCAGTGAAGCTAACTGCCGCAACATTGCTGCGGCGGTACGGGATGCTGGCGGCATGGTAGCCCTGGGATCCGATTCACACACGGCGTTTACCCTCGGCGATTTCAGCGAGTGCCTGAAGGTGCTGAATGACGTTGGGTTCCCGGAGGAGCGGATCCTGAACGTCACCCCGCGCCGCATGCTTGATTTTCTGGAATCGCGCGGAATGGCGCCGATCGATGAATTTGTCGACCTTTAATTACGTAACGGAATAAAAAAATGAATGAGTTTTCCATCCTCTGCCGCGTGCTGGGTACGCTCTATTATCGTCAGCCGCAGGATCCGCTGCTGGTTCCGCTCTTCACGCTGATTCGTGAAGGGAAGCTGGCGCAGAACTGGCCGCTGGAACAGGATGCGTTACTGGAGCGGCTGCAGAAGAGCTGCGATATGCAGCAGATTTCAACCGACTTCAATGCCCTGTTTGTGGGCGACGAGTGTCGCGTTTCGCCGTATCGCTCTGCGTGGCAGGAAGGCGCAACGGAAGCGGAAGTGCGCGCCTTTTTATCCGAGCGCGGTATGCCGCTGACGGATACCCCGGCCGACCACATCGGGACGCTGCTGCTGGCGGCCTCCTGGATTGAAGATCATGCGGGCGACGATGAAAATGACGCCATCCAGACCCTGTTTGAAGAATACCTGCTGCCATGGTGTGGCACCTTCCTCGGCAAAGTGGAAGCGCACGCGACATCTCCTTTCTGGCGAACGCTGGCCCCGCTGACCCGTGACGCTATTGCCGCAATGTGGGATGAACTGGAAGAAGAGAGCGAAGAGTGATTTGAATCACATAAGTTCTGCAACGATACATTTCATCTTGCACATAATGTGCTCATGATCGCATTTTCATGGCGCGCTTCTGCTAATATGCGCGCCATGAACATATTACTCTGCATTGCACTTACAACAGGCATTCTCTCCGGGCTGTGGGGATGGGTGGCCGTGTCTCTCGGTTTGCTGAGCTGGGCCGGTTTCCTGGGCTGCACTGCCTATTTCGCCTGCCCTCAGGGCGGCCTGAAAGGGCTGTTTATCTCTGGCTGTACGTTGATGAGCGGCGTTGTCTGGGCGATGGTGATCATGAAGGGCAGCGCGCTGGCACCGCACCTAGAGATTCTGGGGTATGTCATGACGGGCGTGGTGGCCTTTTTGATGTGCATTCAGGCGAAACATCTTCTGCTGTCGTTTGTCCCGGGTACCTTTATGGGCGCTTGCGCAACTTTTGCAGGGCAGGGTGACTGGCAGCTGGTGGTGCCATCGCTGGTGCTGGGCTTACTGTTTGGTTATGCGATGAAAAACAGCGGCCTCTGGCTGGCTGCCCGGCGGGAGCGAACGCAAAACGCCACGGCACTCAGTGAATAAAAAAAGGCGAGATAACGTTCTCGCCTTTTTTATGCGCGTCGGATCAGGATTCCGGCGGAACGGACATTTCGCGGTATTTTACCAGAACCGGGTTTTTCGCTTCGGCCTTGTTCTGCAGATCCCACAGTCCGCGGTCGATCCCGTCGTTAATCAGGAAGATAACCCCCGTTTCGATGGCGGACATCAGACACATCATCACCGGTTCGTTAGAGGTATAGCCAATTTCACCCTCAAGCAAGCGCTGGTAGTCGATGAAGCGGAACACCCCAGCCTGCACCTCATACGAGAGGATGGTTTTGCTGGTGGTGACCGACGACAGCACCTCCCCGGTGCTGACATTGACCACGCGCAGGTTCACCGCTATTTGATCAAGTTGATACTGGGTATCTGCCCCAATACCAAAATAGCGCGCACCCACGCCGCCGGATTTAACGTTGCTTTCATAACCGATTATCGAGCCTTCGATCATGACGTTGGCCGCCGCCAGCGATTGCAGCGGCATACGGTTGTTATTCGCCACGGTGCCATTTTCCTGCGCGGCACGAATGATTTTACGCTCGTTCAGCAGGTTCTGTAGCCCCTGACGTTCCAGCGGAATAAACCAGCGTGAATCCTTCAGAGCGGTGACCAGCATCGCGGTGGCGCTTTGCGGCACAGCCGTAGAGAAGTTACTGGCCGGATAAGGCTTAAACTGTCCCGTTTCATCCTGAATATTGTAAACCGAGACGAATATCTTTCCGGTAGGCGACGGGAGATGCGTTAAATCACGGTAGCTTTGGGCCCGAGGCATTAATGTCGGTTTTGCACCTTCTTTTGGCGGAGCAGTTAAACATCCGCTTAATAAGCACACTGCAACAATTAACAGGAAGCGCTGCATGGTCATTGTCCTTATTTCGTGGTTGTTTAGAAATCAGCGGCGTTATTTTGTAAACCGGACACCTGAATGGTGGATGTTTTCCCCGTTTTACGATCAGTCACATTGAGCTGAAGCTGTCCGTCTTTATTGGCTATATCGACAATAAAGTCATTCGTCACCATTCGCCCGGGTTTACCGGTATTAATATTGGTGAGTAAGCCGCCTAAAATCTGCGACTGAATCGCCTGGGTGAAGTTGTCCAGCGCAGAGGGCGTGTCAACGCTGTAGTCCTCATAGCTGGGGTCTTTGTACGAGTTTTGAGCCTGAGCTTCGTTGAGCAGAAATGCCCCGTTGTTAGGGTTGCCACCAAAGTTAGGGTTACGAAACTGGAACGTCATATTCCCGGCCCAGCTTACAGGTGTAATAAGCATTAACGAAACCACTGCATATGCAATACGCATGACAGCCTCCGAATATTGGGTGACTAGAATTCGTCTTTTGCTAAATCGCGGGTGCTTAATAGCGCTTTATCTATTTGCAGGCGATTAATAGCGTCTTCAGTATGTGCCAGTGCTAAGTCAACGTTTTTATCGAAGTCTATTTTGGTGGGGAATAAAAATGTCTGGTAAATAACGTCCTGATTGGCCGTTATGGTTATCCAGCTTCCCCATCGCGCACTGGGCCGTTCGTTAATCGTGATATTTCCAGGATACGACGTGTCCCATTTATCGCTAAAAGCACGGTAAAAATTGTGCCCGACGGACGAGACGGTGTGGTCAGTTAACAGCCCGGGAACTTCAACCTCTACGGCCTGGAGTTTCCCGGCAGCGAGCAGAATGCCCGCTGCGGCAATCCAACTCAACGTGCGTTTCATGTTATTAACGCCTGAGGTTATCGTTTGCCCATGACACCGCCTGGGTCCGGTTTTTAACGGCTATCTTCTTGAAAAGATTATAAAGATGCGTCTTTACGGTATTTTCGCTGATAAATAACGAACGGGCGATTTCAATATTGGAGGCGCCTATGCGCAACTTGTTGAGGATCTCTTTCTCACGGTGAGTGAGAAGGGCAGATTCTGAACTGTTGTAGCGATAGTTTCCGGAATGGGTGATGAGATAGCTGGCAAGCTTCTGCGAAAAATAACATTCACCGCGCAATATCCCCTGCAACCCTTCAACGACACGGCCTTCCTCTTCAGTGACGTAAAAAACGCCATTGATATGCGGCCAGCTTTCAATGTCTCTGAACGGATACTCATCAGGGGTATTCAATAACAGCACACGGATATTATTGTTTTTCCTGCTTAAGTTATCTTGCCAGTAATGGATAAGCTTTTTATCCGCTTCCATCATATCAAGAAGAATGATGCTGCCTGAGGCAATATCATCAAAAGAGCGTTGAATATTGTGCAGTTTACCGTTCAGTGCGAGCGATTGCTTTAAATGTTGTAATAAGGCGGTCGCTTGTAAAGAAGGCTTTGTGATCAACAGTAACGTATGACCCTGTAAACTATGGACTTCATTAAACATGATGAAACCCCACTTTTTAGGACACCTGGCAGCTGCCCTCTTAATTAAAAGAGGGCACCAGAAGTACTGACAGATGTTGCACTGCTGTGTGTAAAATCAGACCATAACCTCCAGCAGGAGGTAAATATAAAACGAATTGCTTACTTCTGATTTCAATCTAGCTATTACGAATTTTAAAGCAAGTGTTAATGGTGTAACAAGATGTAAAAATCAATATTAATTTGTGAAATACTAGGCGGAGAATTGTGAGGATTTGATAGGAAAGTTGTACAGAGTAATAATTATGGACAGTTTTTAAAAATCATACAAATAAATGTATCACCATGATTTTAAAGCGATATATTTATTGTTCCTCGCTGCTGTTAAGGTATGACTCAGCAAAAAAATCTACGCCTGAAAAATCCATGGGAATCATCTTAAGAAAACACGATTTGTGTCACGGCATGAACAAGATGTTGTTAAGCGAAACGGTAAACAGGCTCTGGATAAGGCGCGGCAGCGCGTTCTCCGGTGTGATGCAGGGCTTAACGGCGTCGCAGAATAAAAACTCACATTATCTGAACGCAGCGCTTTTTTGGCCTTATTTAATACTTTGAGGTGATGCCCTAAATAAAAATAAGCCGCGCGGGTGAGATATTTAAAATGTTTCGGCGGACATACTCATCACCGTAACGACGCGTTAACAAAATGATGAATGAGTTAACACGAGGTCACATAACTGTTGATATATAGCCAGGTCCAGGGTGACAACATGAAAAACAGCTCGTTATTTATGATGTTTACATTACTGGGAGTGCCTGGGTTTGTCACCGCGGCAGGTTCAGATTTAGCACATGCTGAATATAACTTCGCGGTGAATGAATTAAGTCGTTCCTCATTAAATCAGGCAGCCATTATTGGTCAGCAGGGCGTAAATAATGACGCTCAGGTTCGGCAGGGCGGTTCTAAATTACTGTCTGTTGTCTCCCAGGAGGGGACAGGAAACCGAGCGAGAGTTGATCAATCAGGGACTTATAACTTTGCCTATATCGCGCAGAGTGGCAGTTCGAACGATGCGAGTATTACGCAAGGGGCATTTGGTAACACGGCGATGATTATCCAAAAAGGCTCGGGTAATAAAGCCAATATTACGCAGTACGGTACGCAGAAAACCGCAGTTGTAGTGCAAAGACAGTCGCAAATGGCCATTCGCGTTATTCAACGCTAGCTGTTTCGCGGCGACTTTAATCAATCCGATGGGGGTTTACCATGAAATTTATCAAAGTGGCAGCACTTGCAGCAATCGTCGTTTCAGGTAGTGCTATGGCAGGTCTTATTAATCAAGGCGGCTGGGGTCATGGTGGCGGTCATAATAATAATGGTCCTGATTCAACCCTGAGCATTTACCAGTACGGCGGCGGTAACTCAGCTCTTGCACTGCAATCAGACGCCCGGGATTCCTCCCTGAGCATCAGCCAGAGCGGTGGCGGTAACGGCGCGGATGTCGGACAAGGTTCCGATGACAGCACCATTACCCTGACCCAGAACGGTTTCGGTAACAGCGCAACGCTCGATCAGTGGAATGGTAAAGACTCCACAATGACCGTGAGCCAGTTTGGTGGTGGTAACGGTGCGGCGGTTGATCAAACGGCTTCCGGCTCTACTGTGACTGTTCAGCAGGTTGGCTTCGGTAACAACGCGACAGCGCATCAGTATTAAGACAAACTTCAGTTCGACATAAAACAGGGCCTGCGCCCTGTTTTTTTTCGGGAGTTCATCATGCATACCTTAGTCCTCCTTGCTGCGCTCTCCAGCCAAATTACCTTCAAAACCTCGCAAGAGGGCGAGATGACCACCATCATTCCGCAGGTCACCCTGACGCACGCCTGTCTTTGTCAGGTACATATTGATTTTAGCCGCCATGGACTGGGGGGCAACAGCACCTCGACGCAGCGAAATACCTTAAATATTCCCGCCAATCAGCCGATAGATCTTTCACGCCTGAGCGTTAATATTCACGCCCTCGACTCGGTAACGCTTGTAGTTACTGTCTCCGACGGCGAATCGTTACATTTAACGCAACGCTGGCCGTCCTCTGAGTGATGACGTCATAATATTCATCAAATCAATAATTTGTGTGAGATGGCGCCACCCGGGAGTTATTACTATGATCATGAGAGCGGCGCTACGTGGCCGCAAGGGATCAGAGTGACGTTTTGGCTGTACCAAGGAACATATCAACCCCTCAAGGACGATTTATCATTGAGGAGCTACTGATGGCTGCGTCCATTTCCCGATTCATCTCTGGCATTGCTTTTATCTGTACCGCTGCGCTAACTCCCGCGATGGCGGCCACCACGGCGCAGGGCGGCGTGATCCACTTCCGCGGGCAGATCGTGGAAGACCCTTGCGTGGTAAACCCTCAACATCAGAAATTTGCGTTAACCTGCCCTCAAAACGGGCGGATGCAAACAACGCACATCAGTTATCAGGATGCCCTGGATGGACATCATACGTCTGCAAATACGGTGCAGGTCAGCATGAAGTACCTGGATCCAGAGAAGAAATTAGCGGTCGTTGAACTCGACTACCGTTGAGTCTTTCTTGCCCCGTCTCAGGCCGGGGGCCATTCAAATCCCTTTTTCATTGAATTCCCTCTGCTATACACTGAACCGAAAGGTGGAGAGCAGGGGGAAATATGAAACCACAAATAGAGATCGTCCAGGGCGATATCACCACGCTACGGGTTGACGTGATCGTCAACGCGGCAAATCCATCGTTAATGGGGGGCGGGGGTATTGATGGTGCCATCCATCGGGCTGCCGGACCGCAGCTGCTTGAAGCCTGTAAGGTGGTGCGCCAGCAGCAGGGCGAGTGCCCGCCGGGGCATGCTGTCATTACGCTCGCGGGCGATTTGAACGCCAAAGCCGTCATCCACGCCGTGGGGCCTGTCTGGCACGGTGGAGACCGTAACGAGGCCAGCATACTGGAAGAGACCTACCGTAACTGCCTGCGCCTCGCGGCTGACAATGGCTATAACACCATGGCATTTCCGGCCATCAGTACGGGCGTGTACGGCTATCCGAAAGCCGAGGCCGCCAGGATAGCCGTAAACACGGTTTATCACTATCTCTCGCTCAAGCCTGTGCCGGAGAAGGTCATTTTTGTCTGTTTTGATGAAGAGACGGCGCGTCTGTATGAGCAGATGCTGATCCAGCGCGAGCAGGAGTTAGGTATCGGATAAAAAAAGCGGCGCCAGATGGGCGCCGCTCTGCTATCAGGCTTTAACCTGCGGTTTGCCGGAGAAGAGGAAACGCAACAGCGGGATCCGCAGGTGGATCTCGTACAGCACAATCGCAATCCCAATCACAAAGACCAGCCCGGTAAAGAAGCCCACCGTATTCGAGGCAATGTGCGGGGTGATAAACGCCCCGAAGAACAGCGTTAACGGGTGATGCACCAGATAAATAAACAGTGACGCATTGACGAAGTAGGTAACGCGGCTGGATTTAAAATTCAGCAGGCGATGGCCCAGAGCGAACACCACGTTCACCATCCACAGCCCCATGAGCGTGGTAATCACGCTCTCGGTTTCATACATCCACGCGTCGTCGCTGCCGTAGCGTTGGTTCAGCAGATAGGCTGCAAACGCCAGCGCCGCGCCCGCCGCACACCACGGAGAAGGGGTCGTGAAGAGCGATTTCAGCTGCGGATAGACAAACGCCAGCGCCCCAATCAGGAAGAAGGGGAGGTAGAACAGCGTTTGCATAACGACGAAATTAAACAGCCCGTCGCTCAGAATCGGTGGGTAGACGATAAACAACGTGCGTCTGATGGCGGCATAGATTATGCCCAGCACCAGAAAGAGCAGCGACAGTTTGCCGAGGGTAATGTTGGCAAAGAACGCATCGGATTTTTCGCTGACGTGGCGGCGCAGCCGGGAAAAGAGCACCAGACTCACCGTAGTGAGCACGACCAGCACCAGCAGGAACCAGAGGTGAGAAACTAGTTCCCAGACCAGGGTGTTGTACTTTTCATACAGCGAAAGCGTAGGCCAGTTTGCCGCCTTACCGTTGACATACTGCAGCATAATAAATTGCGGCAGCGTAAGCAGGGGAATGGCGGTTAACATCGGGATGCCCACGCGCTCCACGCGCACCTTCCACCAGCGCTTAAGCGGATAGCGCAGGAAAAGCATGTAGGAGAAGTAGCCCGAGATGACGAAAAACACCTGCATACGGAAGGCGTGAATAAAGTCATTGAACAGCGTAAGCCACCAGGAAGGCGCAAGACTGTTAACGTGCCAGGTGTGGCTCGAGTAAATCAGTGAAATATGGAACGGGATCCCTAAGAGCATCAACCATGCCCGGATCGAGTCGAGGAAATATTCGCGTTGTACGGGTGTTGTGCTCATATAACTTTGTGCATTCTCAGACTTTTCGCCTTATCCCTAAGACTCATAATGGTTACATTCGGAGCCAACCCTACACCAAGACCGACACCCTGTCTCCAGGATAAGCACGCAAAGTGAAAAGCGGGTTCTTTCATTTGCTTAATCCATGAGCCAGCGAGCTGAACAAAGCAGTGATAATGTTGTCGGATTGCCTGAGTTTCCATTAAAATGGATCGGATCGATATAAGCACACAAAGGGGGAAGTGCTTACTTATTATGAAACATAAACAACAAATGATGAAAATGCGTTGGTTGGGTGCTGCAGTGGTGTTATCACTGTATACCTCATCGGCTCTGGCCTTTAACATCGATGACGTCGCAAAACAGGCAAAATCGATGGCGGGGAAGAGCTACGAAGCGCCGAAAAGTAACTTGCCCTCCGTTTTCCGCGACATGAAATACGCGGACTATCAGCAGATCCAGTTCAACCATGACAAAGCGTACTGGAACAACATTAAAACCCCGTTCAAGCTTGAGTTTTATCACCAGGGTATGTATTTCGACACCCCTGTTGCCATCAATGAAGTGACGGCGACCGCGGTCCGTAAAATCAAGTACAGCCCGGATTATTTCAATTTTGGCGACGTACAGCACGACAAAGACACGGTGAAAGACCTCGGCTTCGCAGGCTTCAAGGTGCTTTACCCGATCAACAGCAAAGATAAAAACGACGAAATCGTCAGCATGCTGGGCGCCAGCTACTTCCGCGTGATTGGCGCAGGGCAGGTGTACGGGCTTTCCGCGCGTGGCCTGGCCATTGATACGGCATTGCCATCCGGTGAAGAGTTCCCGCGTTTTCGCGAGTTCTGGATCGAACGTCCTAAACCTACGGACAAACGTCTGACGATTTATGCGCTGCTGGACTCCCCTCGTGCGACCGGCGCTTATCGCTTCGTGATCATGCCGGGCCGTGACACGGTTGTTGACGTGCAGTCCAAAGTGTACCTGCGCGATAAAGTAGGCAAGCTGGGCGTGGCACCGCTGACCAGCATGTTCCTGTTCGGCCCTAACCAGCCGTCTCCGGCAACCAACTTCCGCCCTGAGCTGCACGACTCCAACGGTCTCTCCATCCATGCCGGTAACGGCGAATGGATCTGGCGTCCGCTGAACAACCCGAAACATCTGGCCGTCAGCAGTTTCGCTATGGAAAACCCGCAGGGCTTCGGTCTGCTGCAGCGTGGCCGTCAGTTCTCTCGCTTTGAGGATCTGGACGACCGTTACGACCTGCGCCCAAGCGCCTGGGTAACGCCGAAAGGTGACTGGGGCAAAGGCAAAGTCGAGCTGGTTGAAATTCCAACCAACGATGAAACCAACGACAACATCGTCGCTTACTGGACGCCGGATCAGCTGCCGGAAGCCGGTAAAGAGATGAACTTCAAGTACGCGATTACCTTCAGCCGTGACGAAGATAAACTGCACGCGCCGGACAATGCGTATGTGATGCAGACGCGTCGCTCTACGGGCGATGTGAAGCAATCTAACCTTATCCGTCAGCCGGACGGCACCGTCGCGTTTGTGGTGGATTTCACCGGCCAGGACATGAAAAAACTGTCCCCGGATACCGCAGTGACCGCCCAGGCCAGCATCGGTGATAACGGTGAGATTGTGGAAAATGCTGTGCGTTATAACCCGGTAACCAAAGGGTGGCGTTTAACCCTGCGTGTGAAAGTGAAAGATCCGAAACAGACCACTGAAATGCGTGCTGCGCTGGTCAGTGAAGATCAGCCACTGAGCGAAACCTGGAGCTATCAGCTACCTGCCAATGAATAATACAACTGAATATATTGATGCGATGCCGCTGACGGATATTGAAAAAGCGGCACTGCCCAGGAGCGACATTCAGGCGGTGCATGCCGCCCTGGATGGTGAACATCGTCACTTTACCCGTGAGGATGATTCACCGCTCGGGTCAGTCAAAATGCGTCTGGAGCGTACGTGGCCGGACTCGCTGGCAGAAGGGCAGCTGATTAAGGACGATGAAGGGCGCGACCAGCTTCAGGCAATGCCGAAAGCAACGCGTTCCTCGATGTTCCCCGATCCCTGGCGCACCAACCCGGTGGGCCGCTTCTGGGATCGCCTGCGCGGGCGTGAAGTTACGCCGCGCTATCTGTCCCGTTTGACCAAAGAAGAGCAGGCCTCTGAGCAGAAATGGCGTACCGTGGGTACGCTGCGTCGCTATACCTTGCTGCTGCTGACGCTGGCGCAGACGGTCGTTGCGACGTGGTACATGAAGACGATCCTGCCTTATCAGGGCTGGGCGCTGATTAACCCTGCTGACATGATAGGCCAGGATATCTGGGTCTCCTTTATGCAGCTGCTGCCGTATATTCTGCAGAGCGGCATCCTCCTGCTGTTCGCCGTGCTGTTCTGCTGGGTATCGGCCGGGTTCTGGACCGCGCTGATGGGCTTCCTGCAGCTGCTGATGGGCCGCGACAAATACAGCATTTCCGCGTCGACGGTCGGGGATGAACCCCTGAATCCCGAGCATCGTACCGCGTTGATTATGCCTATCTGTAACGAGGACGTTGACCGCGTATTCGCGGGTCTTCGCGCCACCTGGGAGTCCGTTAAGGCGACCGGCAACGCGGCGCATTTCGACGTCTACATTCTTAGCGACAGCTATAACCCCGATATCTGCGTGGCAGAGCAAAAAGCCTGGATGGAGCTGATTGCGGAAGTGCAGGGCGAAGGGCAGATCTTCTATCGCCGTCGTCGTCGTCGCGTGAAGCGTAAAAGCGGTAACATCGATGACTTCTGCCGTCGCTGGGGCAACCAGTACAGCTACATGGTGGTTCTGGATGCTGACTCGGTGATGAGCGGCGACTGTCTGAGCGGCCTGGTTCGCCTGATGGAAGCTAACCCGAATGCCGGGATTATTCAGTCCTCGCCAAAAGCGTCCGGAATGGACACGCTGTACGCACGCTGTCAGCAGTTTGCGACGCGCGTTTACGGGCCGCTGTTTACCGCGGGTCTGCACTTCTGGCAGCTGGGTGAATCCCACTACTGGGGTCACAACGCCATTATCCGCGTGAAGCCGTTTATCGAGCACTGTGCGCTTGCGCCGCTGCCGGGCGAAGGCTCCTTCGCAGGCTCTATCCTGTCGCATGACTTTGTTGAAGCCGCGCTGATGCGCCGTGCAGGGTGGGGCGTCTGGATCGCCTACGATCTGCCAGGCTCCTACGAAGAATTGCCGCCGAACCTGCTGGATGAACTGAAGCGTGACCGCCGCTGGTGTCACGGTAACCTGATGAACTTCCGCCTGTTCCTGGTGAAAGGGATGCACCCGGTTCACCGTGCGGTCTTCCTGACGGGCGTGATGTCTTATCTGTCTGCACCGCTGTGGTTTATGTTCCTGGCGCTGTCGACGGCGTTGCAGGTTGTCCACGCGCTGACGGAACCGCAATACTTCCTGCAACCGCGCCAGCTGTTCCCGGTCTGGCCGCAGTGGCGTCCGGAACTGGCGATTGCGCTGTTTGCGTCGACCATGGTGCTGCTGTTCCTGCCAAAACTGCTCAGTATTGTGCTGATCTGGTGTAAAGGCTCTAAAGAGTACGGTGGTTTCTGCCGCGTGACGCTGTCGCTGCTGCTGGAAGTGCTGTTCTCCGTCCTGCTGGCACCAGTACGTATGCTCTTCCACACCGTATTTGTGGTGAGCGCGTTCCTGGGCTGGGAAGTGGTCTGGAACTCGCCGCAGCGTGACGATGACTCCACGCCGTGGAGCGAAGCCTTTATGCGTCACGGTTCGCAGCTGCTGCTGGGGCTGGTGTGGGCGGCCGGGATGGCGTGGCTGGATCTGCGTTTCCTGTTCTGGCTGGCTCCGATTGTCTTCTCCCTGATCCTGTCGCCGTTTGTGTCGGTGATCTCCAGCCGCTCAACGGTTGGCCTGCGCACTAAACGCTGGAAGCTGTTCCTGATCCCGGAAGAGTATTCCCCGCCGCAGGTGCTGGTGGATACCGACCGTTATCTCGAGCTGAACCGCAGCCGCTCGCTGGCAGATGGCTTTATGCACGCGGTGTTTAACCCGTCGTTTAACGCCCTGGCCACCGCAATGGCTACCGCGCGTCACCGTGCCAGCCATGTACTGGAGATTGCCCGCGATCGTCACGTTGAGCAGGCGCTGAACGAGACGCCGGAGAAACTCAACCGCGACCGTCGTCTGGTGCTGCTGAGCGATCCGGTAACAATGGCGCGCCTGCACTACCGCGTCTGGTCTGCGCCGGAGAGATACTCGTCGTGGGTGAGCCACTACAATGAGCTGAAACTGAATCCGCTGGCACTGAAGGCGAAGTAACGCTTCTTTGCCCGGCGGCGCGACGCTTGCACGGGCCTACACATAAACGTAGGGCGGGTAAGCGAAGCGTCACCCACTAAATAAAATACCGGCTTAATCGCCGGTATTTTTTATGAGGTAAGGCATGAAAATAATCGCAGTGGTGGTCATGGCGATGCTGCTCAGTGGCTGCGGCAGCATCATCAGCCGTACCATTCCTGGGCAGGGCCACGGGAATCAGTATTACCCTGGCGTCCAGTGGGATGTTCGCGACTCAGCGTGGCGTTACCTTACGGTGCTCGATCTGCCGTTCTCGCTGATCTTCGACACGCTGCTGCTGCCCATTGACGCCAGTCACGGCCCGTACGAATAAGCGTTAATTAACGCTCGTCCCACTCATCCGCTGCGGCCTGGCCCTCTTCGGTATCCAGCGGCGGTTCGAGCTGAAACTCACCTTCATCCCATTCGTGCAGCGTATTCTCTTCAAGCCACTCCTGACGCAGTTCGATTTCATCGTAGTCGCCGTCAAAGACAGCCTGCGCACCTTCACCACTCAACACCGGCAAACATTCTCCGTCCTGGCCATCATCGGCAAAGAACTCGGCCTGCCACATAATATCGCCATCCTGCAGCACATATTTTTGAATGTTGAGCTGTTGCACGTCAGCATCTTCTTCCTCAAGGCCGGGTTTATCGGCGAGGAACTCTTCGCGAGCGGCATCAATAGCTTCTTCCAGCGTGGCGTACATGGTCATCGGTGTCTCCCTGTTTTTCGATAAGGTATTCAGGGAAAGAATAGCTGAATATGAGATTTTGCAAGTATGAAAGCGCAAATAAGCCGTCACGCTTCTGACTTCTTCACGGGTGTGCGTAACGCCCGTGAAAGGCTAAACCACGAGTACACGGCGTTAAACAGCACGACGCATGCCGTCACGATAAAGACGGTACGGAATCCGAAAGTGGCAGAGACTCCCGCGCCGACAAGCGGCCCGGTGACGTTACCGATATCGCGAAATGACTGGTTGTAGCTGAATATCCGCCCGGAAATTTGGTTGGTGGAGTTATAGACCAGCAGGGTTTGTACCGCGGGAAGCAATGCGCCATCCGCCGCGCCCAGTAAAAAGCGCAGTACCCCCAGCTGCCACGGGGACTGTACCATCGACATCGGGATCAGCAGCAGGACAGAAATCACCAGGGCGCAGATCAGGATCTTCTCCGGGCCAACCCGATCGCCCAGCTTGCCAAGCCGCGGCGCGCTCAGAAGCGCTGCCACGCCAGGGACCGAGGCGATAAGCCCGCTGATAAACGCGATATTACTGACATTTCCGGCAAGTTCACGCACGTAGAGCGTGAGGATGGGGGCGATCGATCCGGTTGCCACCTGGATAATCATGGTGGTGACGAACAGGCTCAACACCAGCCTGGGGTTTTTTAACGACCCCAGCACATCCCGGGCGTGGAGCATCTCTTTTTTGGGCACGGGGGTGAAGTTTTCGCGAATACAGGCAAGCGTAACGATAAAGCAGAGGAACAGGACGCTGGCGGTAATAAAGAATACCGGACGCAGGCCGTAGGTGTCCGCCAGCAGACCGCCCGCAAGCGGCCCCAGCAGTGCGCCGCTCACGCCGCCGGTCGACAGCGTACCTAACGCCCAGCCGCTTTTATGGCGGGGGATCTGTGTGGCAATCAACGCATTGGCATTCGGGACAAAGCCGCCCAGCAGGCCAAGCAAGGCGCGTAATATCAGGAACTGCCAGACGTTCTGCGCCACCCCCATCAGCAGCATAATGATGGCCATCCCAAGCGCGGAGCGCAGCAGCATGATTTTTCGCCCCTTACGGTCGGCAAGACCGCCCCAGAACGGCGAGGCAATGGCGGAGAACAGGAAGGTGATACTGAATACCAGCCCGGACCACATATTGAGCTCGCTGTGGCCCGTCACGCCCAGCTGCTCAACGTAAAGGGGGAGGAAAGGCATCACGAGGCTAAAGGCCGCACCGGTAAGAAAACAGCCAAACCAGGCAACCGCGAGGTTACGTTTCCAGTTTATGGGGGCATCTGAGGGTGACATAACGTTCCGCATGATGAGGTGCAGCGCACCGTGAGCAGTAGGGTAATAAGCCTGCTAATTATGCGCCTGGGTTAGGGTTGTCGCAATGTCGGGGAGCGTTTAAAGCTAAAACAGGTGCGGCCAGAGGCTGGCCGCATCAGCATTAATAGCGAGAAGGTACGCCTTCGGGGCGCGTTTTAAAGCGGCGGTGCAGCCACATGTACTGCTCCGGGGCGAGCATGATGCACTTCTCGACGACGCCGTTCATCCAGCGAGCGGTGGTTTCCGCGTCGTCCAGCGGGGGGGGCATTTCTGGCTCCAGCATGATCAGCTGATAGCCTGAACCGTCCGGTTTGCGGCGGGGCACAAACGGAACAATTGCCGCTTTCGACATTCGCGCCAACATCCAGGTACCGCTGGTGGTTGCAGCCTGCTCAACGGCGAAAAAGGGAACGAACACGCTGGCTTGACGACCGTAGTCGTGGTCGGGGGCATACCAGATCACTTCGCCTGCTTTTAAGGCGCGGATCATGCCTTTGAGATCTTTCCGGTCAATCATGCTTTTATTGGAACGCATGCGGCCCCAGGTCTGGAGCAGATCAATCACCGGGTTATCGTTCGGACGGTATACGCCAATGCCCGGTGCCTGCATACCAAACATGCGCGCACCAATCTCGAGGGTCAGGAAGTGGATGCCGATCAGCAGCACGCCGGTCTGATTAGCCTGAAGGGTATGAACCGGTTCCATGCCGGTGCCGGCCACTTCCGTCCAGCGCGCCATGCGTTTATCGGACCAGAACCACGCCATGCCCGTCTCCATCAGGCCCATGCCGACGGATTCGAAATTCTTCACGACCATCTCATGACGTTCGGCTTCGCTCATCTGCGGGAAACACAGTTCCAGGTTGCGCCAGGCGATCCGCGCGCGGCGTTTCATCAGATGCCGGGCGAGATGCCCCAGCCCTTTACCCAAACGGAAAATGACAGGATAAGGAAGTTGTACGATAAGCCACAACAAGCCAATGCCTAGCCAGGTTAACCAATAACGGGGGTGTAGGAGGGCGGCAGTAAATTTGGGTAACTGGGTCATGTCTGTCCTGTGTTCTAACGTCCTGAGTGGCCATTGTCTCATTTTTTGAGGCATAGCCAAAATATCTGTCATCGAAACGCGCACGAATGCAGCAAATGTTAAGCCTGATTAATCAGACAGGGAGAAATGTAGCGTAAATTGTATGGATGTAAATTGTTATTGTTTGCTATATGATGCCGACCGAATTTTATTTCTCTAACGATTGCAGGACTTGTACACCATGCCAGTGTTACACAACCGCGTGTCGAATGAGATGTTGAAAGCGCGTATGTTGGCCGAGACCGAACCGCGTACCACCATCTCATTCTATAAATACTTCACCATCGTCGATCCGCAGGCGACCCGTGACGCCCTTTACCAGGCCTTCACGGCGCTGAACGTTTTCGGCCGCGTCTACCTGGCGCGTGAAGGGATCAATGCCCAGATTAGCGTGCCGGAAAGCAACGTGAGCGCCTTTCGCGAGCTGCTTTACGGCTTTGATCCGGCGCTCAACGGGCTGCGCCTGAATATTGCCCTCGACGATGACGGTAAATCCTTCTGGGTACTGCGCATGAAGGTGCGCGAACGCATCGTGGCTGACGGGATCGACGATCCGAGCTTCAACGCCAGCGATGTGGGCGACTATCTCAAAGCGGCTGAAGTGAATGCGATGCTGGACGACCCGGATGCGGTGTTCATCGATATGCGTAACCACTACGAATACGAAGTGGGGCATTTTGAGAACGCGATGGAGATCCCGGCCGACACGTTCCGCGAGCAGCTGCCGAAAGCCGTTGAGATGATGCAGGAGCATAAAGATAAAAAAATCGTGATGTACTGCACCGGCGGGATCCGCTGTGAAAAAGCCAGCGCGTGGATGAAGCACAACGGTTTTAATAAGGTCTGGCACATTGAGGGCGGCATCATCGAGTATGCCCGCCGCGCCCGCGAGCAGGGGCTGCCGGTACGCTTTATCGGGAAAAACTTCGTGTTTGATGAGCGCATGGGCGAGCGTATCTCCGAGGACGTCATCGCGCAATGTCATCAGTGCGGTGCGCCGTGCGATACCCACACCAACTGCAAAAACGATGGCTGCCATCTGCTGTTTATTCAGTGTCCGGCCTGTGCCGAGAAGTTTAACGGTTGTTGCAGCGAGGTGTGCAGTGAAGAGAGCGTGCTTCCTGAAGAGGAACAGCGTCGGCTGCGCGCGGGTCGTGAAAACGGCAATAAGATTTTTAATAAATCTCGCGGTCGTTTAAATACCAAACTGGGCATTCCTGACCCTGAATAATCGTCACGCCCGGCATAGCGAGAGCCTGCCGGGCGTCATTATTACGACTTCTGCTGAACGCCTTCCACAGAAATAATCAGGTCCACGTCCTGAGACGCCGGGCCTAAATCCGTCGTGATATTAAAATCTTTCAAACGAATTTTACCGGTCGCTTCAAAACCAGCGCGTTTACCACCCCAGGGATCGTCACCCTGGCCGATTAATTTCGCATCAAGGGTGACTGGTTTGGTCACACCATTGAGAGTAAGGTTGCCGGTAATATCCAGCTTGTCGCCATCCTTTTTCACTTCAGTCGACGCGAATGTTGCCTGCGGGAATTTCGAGACGTTCAAAAACTCCGCGCTGCGCAGGTGTTTATCACGTTCCGCGTGGTTGGTATCGACGCTGTTGGTATTAATGGTCACGTTCACTTTATCAGAGGCCGGGTTTTTCTCGTCAAAGGTAAAGGTACCGTCGAAATCATTAAAGCTGCCGTACAGCCAGCTATAACCCAGGTGCTGAATGCGGAAATTGACGAAGGCGTGCTGGCCTTCTTTATCAATTTTGTAATCAGCGGCCACAGCGGAACCCGTGGTAAATAACAGGGAACCTAATGCGATACCCAGCAGGCGTTTTTTCATTTTATGCTCCAGAGTCAACTGACGAACGGCCAAGCATGCGCTTAAGCGTGTCGTCTTTATCGATGAAATGGTGTTTAAGGGCAGCAAGCCCATGCAGGACGGACAGAATAACCACGCTCCACGCCAGCCACAGATGAATAATGCCTGCGATATCTGCCTGTGAACCCGCATCGGCCAGGGTAGCCGGGACGTCAAACAGGCCAAACACGCTGATGGGTTTGCCATCTGCCGTGGAAATTAAATAGCCGCTAATCAAAATGGCCAGCAGCAGGGCGTAGAGCGTAATGTGCGCGGCGGTTGCGCTCAGTCGTGTGAATTTGCTGTGGCTGTCGGGTGCCGGTGGTGGCGGGGAGATATGTCGCCAGATAATCCGAACCACCAATCCCATCATCAGCAGCACGCCAATGCTTTTATGCAATTCAGGCGCCTGGTGATACCAGCCGTCATAATAGCTTAACGTGACCATCCAGAGACCCAGCCCGAACATGGCATACACCGCCAGAGCGAATATCCAGTGTAAGAGCATGGATATCATTCCGTAGCGATGGGTGGAGTTACGCAATTGCATGAAAATTACCATTCTGAATAATTTGAACAATAAAAATGAACGGCTGGAAAAGATAATGCAACTTAAAAAATGAGATAATGATATTTATTTAATTTATTTCAGGTAATTTGAATGTCTTCTGCGAATGTATTTCAGTGGCTTCGTTCAATATTTTATGGGGAATATTTGGGAGGAGTGGATTAACTCAATTAACCTAAAGTAATGTCAATATTTGTAAGCCGGTGCGTTCAGTAAAACATCACATAAAGAAAATCGATCAGCGCCAGCAACGACCACAGCAGGATATAGAGCATGAAGTGCTCACGGATATTATTAATAAGATAGCTAACGATCCTGCGCATCATTCCCCGCGAGTAAGCAAAGTCACAGGCCCCGGACATCCGGAGCCTGCGGGATATTATCGGTCAAAACGGGCGAGCGAGAAGGGAGTGAGATCAAACTGCGGCGTAATACCTTGGGCAAACTGTGCAGCAATTTCACCGAGGACAGAGGCAAACTTAAAGCCATGCCCGCTCAGGCCGGTGATGAGCAAGGTATTGTCATGGCCCGGCAGGCGATCGATGATGAAATCTTCATCCGGCGTGTTGTCGTAGGTGCAGGCTGCGCCGTAAAGCAAGCCACCGACACCCGGCAGAATATTTCGCAGGAACATAAAGGCTTCTGAGCCATCCTGCGGGTAAGCGCCAAAAGGTTTGCGATCTTCCGGTGAGGCGATGGTCTGCCCGCCGTTATGCTTGCCGATTTTCAGCGCGTCCTTTTCAGAAGGGAAGCCGTAGAACTGGTCACCGTTAGGCAGTTCGCCGGTAAACGCCGGGAATTTATTCTGGCTGCTGTAGCGACCGTCGGACTGGAACCATGAGAAGACTTTACGCACCGGCTGAATGGGCAGGTCCGGCAGCAGTTTGGTCACCCACGTCCCTGCGCTGACAAGCAGGCGCGCGCCGTCGTAATCGCCTTCAGGCGTCGTCACGGTCACGCCATCAGCATGATGGGTAATACCGGTTACCGGGCAGTTAAACAACTGCCCACAGCCTGCTTTTGCGGCCAGGTCGATCCAGGTCTTGATGGCGGTTTCACAATGCAGGACGCCGGAGTGTGCTTCATAAAGCCCGATATAGTCATCCGGCACGGTGATTTCCGGCCAGCGGCTCATCACGCCCTGCGCATCCAGACGCTCAACCTCAAGGTTAAAGGCTTTCGCGCTCTGTTCCACCGAGGCGAGAAACGCAGAGTGGGCCGGGCCCAGGTTCACGACGCCGGTGCGCTCAAAAATGCGATCTTCCGTCTGCTTCGCCAGTTCGTCCCACAGCGTCTGGGCACGCAGAACCAGCGGCACATAGCGCTCGCCTTCGCCGTAGGCATGGCGGATAAGGCGGGTATCGCCATGATGACTACCTTCTGAATGCGGGGGAAGGTGGGCATCAATCATCAGCACCTTCAGGCCTGCCTGCGTGGCGTAATAACCTGCGGCCGATCCAACGGAGCCGCTACCAATAATGATCAGGTCGTATTTCATGGTCATCCCGTTAACTAACGCTTTGTTAGCAGAGTAATTAACATCGGCGGGTTATACAAGGGAGAAATAAATAAGGCACCCCGAGGGTGCCTGTTGAGTGAAAAGTGGGCATAAAATTAATGTCGTTTATACTCATTTTCCTGGTAGTCGCCAGATTCTATTTTGGCAATACCTGCCTCTAAAATAGAAATAAACTGACGGGCGACGTCTGTTGTAAGCCACAGCGTCTGTCCAACTTCCGCTTCTTCACGGTTGAGTTGACTTGGGGTCTGGTAGTGCAAACGCAGCATCAGCGCGTCGTAGCTGTCTACGGTGCTGATATCCCAGCCGACAAGCGGATGGGTCTGGATGACTTCACTATTCTTTTCCATTATAACCCCCTAAATGCGTGTTAGAAGACAACGGCTTTGAGGTTCAATGCATGTTTTTCTGAAAGCATCTTCAGTATATCAATAGATAAGGGTTCTTATGGGAAAAATAAATAGGTAGCAACACATTTTTCTGCATTTTAGGATTGTTCGAGCAATAAAACGCCATCTTGTTCACGATTTTTTAAGAAGATGCTGAAATAATCTGAACTAAACATAATTGAGATGAAAAAAAGCCGGGGCGACCCGGCAAAAAACACAATGAGGGAGCAAGTGTTAATCGGTGATAAACCAGTCGTCAGCGCTTTCCCAGGTTTCCTGCAAAATTTCACTGATACGCTCTTTATCTTCTTTAGCGCCACCGATAACCGACAGGTTGTTCGCGGTCGCATAACGCACCGTTACGGGATTCTCATTATCAGGAAAATTTTCGTCAATACGGCGGGATAGCTCGCCTGCCAGTGCATCAAGCGCGCCGGCAGGCAGAACGGTGGTTTTGGCAATGGTGACTTCAATACGCATAAATGCCCCCTGTGTAATATACTGTGCATTTATACAGGTATATTGGTGTTTTGACAACACGGGGGCGGGGTTTTTTAGCGTTTGACGGTCCACTGCACGGTTTCACCCGCGAGGAACGGGATCAGCGTGTCATCCGTAAGCGCGATCGCCTCTTCAACCTGGCTCGCTTTGCGTTCCAGCTCAATGAAGGTCTCATTGACCGGCAGGCCGTAGAAACGGGGGCCATTCAGGGAACAGAACGCCTCGAAATGCTCAAGGGCATTCATCTCTTCGAATACGGTGGCATAGCTCGCCAGGGCGGTAGGGGCGTTAAAACAGCCTGCGCAGCCGCAGCTTGCCTCTTTACGGTGGCGGGCATGCGGCGCGGAGTCGGTGCCGAGGAATGCGCGGGAGAACCCGCTGGCAACCAGCTCACGCAGCGCCTGCTGGTGGATGTTGCGCTTGAGGATCGGCAGGCAATAGAGGTGAGGGCGTACGCCACCGACCAGCATGTGGTTGCGGTTGAACATCAGATGCTGAGGCGTGATGGTGGCGGCAATCAGCTCATTGCCGTCACGGACATACTCTGCCGCATCTTTGGTGGTGATGTGCTCAAACACCACTTTCAGCGCGGGCAGGCGCTGGCGCAGCGGCTCCATCACCGTCTCGATAAACCGGGCTTCGCGGTCGAAAATATCGATATCCGCATGGGTCACTTCACCGTGCACCAGCAGCGGCATGCCCAGCTTCTGCATGCGTTCCAGCACCGGCATGATGGCATCAATGCTGGTCACGCCGTGGCTGGAGTTGGTGGTGGCATTCGCCGGGTAAAGTTTAGCGGCCGTGAACACCCCTTCGTTAAACCCGCGCTCCACTTCGTTCGGATCGAGAGAATCCGTGAGATAGCAGGTCATCAATGGCGTGAAATCATGTCCTGCCGGGACCGCATCCATAATGCGCTGGCGATAGGCGATGGCTGCATCGACGGTGGTAACGGGCGGAACCAGGTTTGGCATGACAATCGCGCGGCCATAAATTTCGCTGGTATACGGCACGACGGTTTTGAGCATATCGCCATCACGCAGATGGATATGCCAGTCGTCAGGGCGGCGGATTTTAAGAACCTGGGATTGTGCAGTCATGGAAGCTCCGGCTTGAAAAGAATCAGTCATAAGAGGGCTGTTTTTGCCGGACACAAATCATAAGCGGAAACGTTTTCGTTTGCACACTTTTCCGTAAAAAAAAGGGCGCCTGAGCGCCCTGATGTTAATCGGTGAAAGGAATAATAATTTCGCCGGGTTTTACCTCAATGCCCTTGGCATACTTTTTAGCAAGCGACTCGCCCTTGCTCTTGTCCTCGCTGAGAACGTAGGCCGGCTGCTGGTTGAAGTAGTTGCGCAGCGACTGATTCAGATACGGCATGAGCGTCTGCAGCACCGGCTTCATCTTATCCGGTGAGACAACCGCATCGACCACTTCCATCTCCTGGAGGAAAATCGCCCCTTTCTCTTTATTAAAGACCGGCAGCGCCTTCAGTTTGAGTTTGATATTGGCTTTCTGATTACCAAAGAGGGAGGTCATGTCCAGATTAGCGTCCCCGGAAAGGGTGACTTTATTCGGCTCTTCACGTCCGATCTGGCTGACGAGATTGCTGAGGACGATGTGTGCATCGGCGAGGCCCGGCACACCAATGTCTTTGGAAAAGTTGTTATGTTTTTCCAGCGCCTGATTGATTTCCTGCTCACTGACGGTGTATTGGGTAAGCTGATTGCAGCCTACCAGCAGACCACTGACAATCAACGCAGCGGCAATAACAATTTTCTTCATAGTGTTCCTCAACGAAAAATCGGCGCTTCTGTCCTGTGGCGTCAGTATGTCAGTGTGAAATGGCAGAAACCAGCAGAAAAAACTGATAAGCGCGGCGGGAGGGGCCTCCCGCCGACGTGAGGTATTACGCGCCAGGCTCGAGCATGCCGCTCGCGCTGCGCTTCTGGCTGAACTGCCACCACAGGGCAATGAAGGTGATAAACCCCACCACGCCGAGCATGACCCAGGGCAGTTCCGGCTGGCTCATCGCTTTGCCCGCATCGAACAGCCAGCCACCGCCCGCATAGCCCAGCGCACCACCCAGCGCCAGGCCCAGACGGCTGAACCCCATATAGCTGCCGCGCGCCCGTGCATCCGCCAGCGAGGCGCTAAGGGTTTCACGGGCCGGTTCGGCGATAACAGAGCCGATGTAGAACGTGCAGATAAGCGTAAACAGCTGCTGAAGCGAGCTCACTAAACCGATGGGCATCATGCTCAGCGTCATGATCAGCAGACCCGCCATCAGGCGGTGCTCAAGACGAAAGCGCCGTTCACTCCAGCGGGCAATCGGATAGAGCAGCGTGAGCGACAGGCAGGCTTCAATGGCGTACATCCATTTGACCGCGGTCGGCGTACCGGCGATGTCATTCACCATGATCGGTAGCATCAGCATCACCTGAACCGCCAGCATGTAGTAGCCGGTCAGGGTTAATACATAGGTCACAAAACGCTTATCGCTCAGCACGCGCCCAAGCCCTTCCCGCACCGGCGCTTTCACCGTCGACAGTTTCCACGCGGGCAGATACAGCCCGTTAAACAGCGCACACAGGATAAAGAGCACGGCACCGGTCGCGCAGACCAGACGGAAGTCATACTGCAACAACCAGCTTCCCAGCAGCGCACCCACAACCGCGCCGGCGCTGTCCTGCATCATCAGAATGGAGAAGAAACGCCCCCGGTGCTGTGGACGAATTAACTTCACCACCAGCGCGGTACGCGGCGGGTCGAACAACGTGCCGCCAATGCCGGACAGGAAGCAGGAGAACCACAGCACCCACGGCTCATGGGCGATGGCCATCGTGGCAAAGCCTGCCGCGCGTAGCAGCATGCCGGTGACGATCATTGGTTTTGCGCCAAAGCGGTCGGCGATAGCACCGCCAAACACGCCTAACCCTTGCTGAACAAGCTGGCGTAATCCCAGCGCAATACCGACCATTAATGCCGCCCAGCCCATTTGATCGACAAAACGGATCGATATCAGGGGAAACACGACAAAAAAGCCGAGCACGACCAGCATGTTATCGACGAGCAGGAAATATTTACCCAGGCTCCTGGCCTGTGATACGCGGGACATTTTCCCTCCAGGGAAAATAAGAAGGTGAGCACGCTAACATTCTGCGGTGTCGCCGCGCGTTTTCCCACCCCCGGGCGTGACAATATTTTTTTATCAAAAAGGTGCTTTGATAGAGAGTTCTCATCGAAAGTTGTGAAAAGAGGTAAAAATGGTATGTCACTGTTTTCACAGACGGCACTGCCGCAGGTATAGTAAAGCTAACAGGTAGAGCAGAAGCGACGGGAAGGAGTGGTATCGATGTTTGGCTATCGCAGTAACGTGCCAAAAGTGCGTCTGACAACGGACAGGCTGGTTGTTCGTCTGGTGCACGAGCGTGATGCCTGGCGTCTGGCGGATTATTACGCCGAGAATCGCCAGTTTTTAAAACCCTGGGAACCCGTTCGGGATGAAAGCCATTGCTACCCTTCCGGCTGGCAGGCGCGGCTCAGTATGATCGCGGAATTTCACAAGCAGGGGAGCGCATTTTATTTCGCGCTGCTGGATCCTGATGAAAAAGAGATTATCGGCATCGCCAACTTCTCTAACGTGGTGCGCGGGTCGTTTCACGCCTGCTATCTCGGCTACTCCATCGGCCAGAAATGGCAGGGGCAGGGACTGATGTACGAAGCGTTAACGGCGGCAATCCGGTATATGCAGCGCACGCAGCATATCCATCGCATTATGGCGAACTACATGCCCCACAATCAGCGCAGCGGTAGCCTGCTGGCGCGGTTAGGGTTTGAAAAAGAAGGGTACGCCAAAGACTATTTGTTGATCGACGGTGAGTGGCAGGATCACGTCCTGACGGCGCTCACGGCTCAGGACTGGACGGCGGGTCGTTAAGGAGAAAAGATGAAATATCAGTTGAACGGTGCCGAAGCGCGCGTCATTGGATGCTTGCTGGAAAAGCAGGTTACCACCCCGGAACAGTATCCGCTGTCGGTCAATGCCGTGACCATGGCCTGCAATCAGAAGACCAACCGTGAACCGGTGATGAATCTCGGGGAACATGAGGTGCAGGATTGCCTGGATGCGCTGGTCAAGCGCCACTACCTGCGAACGGTGAGTGGTTTCGGCAACCGCGTGACCAAATATGAGCAGCGCTTTTGCAACTCCGAATTTGGCGATTTGAAACTGAGCGCGGCAGAAGTGGCGGTGATTACCACGCTGTTGCTGCGCGGAGCGCAAACGCCGGGGGAACTGCGCACGCGCGCAGCGCGGATGCATGAGTTCCGCGATATGCAGGAGGTTGAGCAGACGCTCGAAGGGCTGGTCTCACGTGAAGACGGGCCATACGTGGTACGCCTGCCGCGTGAGCCGGGCAAGCGTGAAAGCCGCTATATGCACCTGTTTAGCGGAGAGGTGGATACGTCAACGGCAGCGGCAGAGCCTGATCTGGCAGCGGCGGATAACGGCCTGGCGGCGCGAGTGGCGGTGCTGGAAGACGAGGTTGCCGGGCTGAAACAGCGTCTGGATGCACTGCTGGCACATTTGGGGGATTAACGGTGGCAAAATTACGTGTAGGGGTAGTGGGGCTTGGCGGTATAGCCCAGAAGGCCTGGCTGCCGGTACTGAGCGTGGCGGCGGACTGGACGCTGCAGGGAGCGTGGTCGCCCACGCGTGAGAAAGCCGAGCGTATCTGCGAAACCTGGCGAATGCCCTGTGCGAGCTCTCTGCAGGATCTGGCTCGCGAGTGCGATGCGGTGTTCGTGCATACCTCGACAGCAAGCCACTATCAGGTGGTCAGCGAGCTGCTCAACGCCGGTGTTCACGTCTGTGTCGATAAACCGCTGGCCGAAAACCTTCAGGATGCCGAACGCCTTATTGAACTGGCGGCACGCAAAAACCTGACGCTGATGGTCGGTTTCAATCGCCGGTTCGCGCCGCTCTATCAGCAACTGAAAGCGCAGCCCGGCACGCTCGCATCATTACGTATGGACAAGCACCGAACCGACAGCGTCGGGCCTCAGGATCTGCGTTTTACCCTGCTGGACGATTATCTTCATGTGGTGGACACCGCGCTGTGGCTGACGAACGGTAACGCGCAGCTGAAAAGCGGGACCCTGCTGACGAACGACCAGGGGCACATGCTTTATGCCGAGCATCATTTCGCCGCGGAGCATCTGCAGGTGACGACCAGCATGCATCGCCGCGCCGGCAGTCAGCGCGAATCCATTCAGGCCGTGGCCGATGGGGCGCTGTATGACATTACCGACATGCGCGAATGGCGCGAAGAGAAGGGCAGCGGCGTGGTGACGCTGCCTGTTCCCGGCTGGCAAAGTACGCTGGAGCAGCGCGGGTTTGCCGGTTGCGCGCGCCACTTCATTACCTGCGTGCAAAATCAGACGGTTCCGGAAACGTCGGGCGAGCAGGCCATCATGGCGCAGCGTATCGTGGAAAAGCTCTGGCGTGACGCCATGAGTGAATAATTGTCTGTAACATCTGCCGATAGTAATTCCCTTAAATCCGGGTAGACTACTCGCTTCATCAACGCCTGCACTGCAGGCGTTTTGCCGTATGGTTGTGGAAATTCACGTTAATGAACTTATTAAAATCGCTGGCGGCAGTCAGCTCGATGACCATGTTTTCTCGCGTGCTGGGCTTTGCACGCGATGCCATTGTGGCACGGGTTTTTGGCGCAGGGATGGCAACTGACGCCTTTTTCGTCGCATTCAAGTTACCGAACCTGCTGCGCCGTATTTTTGCAGAAGGGGCTTTCTCGCAGGCGTTCGTGCCAATCCTTGCGGAATACAAAAGCAAGCAGGGCGAAGATGCCACGCGCGTCTTTGTGGCCTACGTCTCGGGCCTGTTAACGCTGGCGCTCGCCGTGGTTACGGTTGTTGGGATGCTGGCGGCACCGTGGGTGATCATGGTAACTGCCCCCGGTTTTGCCGATACGGCCGATAAATTCGCCCTGACCAGCCAACTGCTGCGCATTACCTTTCCTTATATCCTGCTGATCTCGCTCGCCTCGCTGGTGGGGGCCATCCTCAACACCTGGAACCGGTTTTCCGTTCCGGCGTTTGCGCCGACGTTCCTTAACGTCAGCATGATCGGGTTTGCTCTGTTCGCGGCGCCGCACTTCAACCCGCCGGTGCTGGCGCTGGCCTGGGCCGTGACCGTAGGCGGCGTGCTTCAGCTTGCCTACCAGCTTCCGCATCTCAAAAAGATTGGCATGCTGGTCCTGCCGCGCGTCAGTTTTAAGGATGCCGGAGCGATGCGGGTGATCAAGCAGATGGGGCCGGCGATTCTCGGCGTTTCCGTCAGCCAGATCTCCCTTATCATCAACACCATTTTCGCCTCTTTCCTGGTCTCCGGCTCGGTTTCGTGGATGTACTACGCAGACCGTCTGATGGAGTTTCCGTCGGGAGTCCTGGGTGTGGCGCTGGGGACCATCCTGCTGCCGTCGCTGTCGAAAAGTTTTGCCAGCGGCAACCATGATGAATATTGCCGTTTAATGGACTGGGGCCTGCGTCTTTGCTTCCTGCTGGCGCTGCCAAGCGCGGTGGCGCTCGGCATTCTGGCGAAACCGCTCACCGTGTCGCTGTTCCAGTACGGCAAGTTTACCGCGTTTGACGCCGCCATGACCCAGCGGGCGCTGGTGGCCTACTCGGTCGGCCTGATGGGGCTGATTGTGGTGAAAGTTCTGGCGCCGGGGTTCTATTCACGTCAGGACATCAAAACGCCGGTGAAAATAGCCATCGTGACGCTGATTATGACCCAGCTGATGAACCTGGCCTTCATTGGCCCGCTGAAGCATGCCGGGCTGTCGCTGTCGATTGGTCTGGCGGCCTGTCTGAACGCCGGCCTGCTCTACTGGCAACTGCGTAAGCAGGATATCTTTACCCCGCAGCCCGGCTGGATGCGCTTCCTGCTCCGTCTGGTCATTGCGGTACTGGTGATGGCGGCAGCGCTGATCGGCATGCTGTATGTGATGCCTGAGTGGTCGCAGGGGACCATGCCATTGCGTCTCATGCGCTTGATGGCCGTCGTGGCAGTCGGCGTAGTGGCTTACTTCGCAACGCTTGCGGTGCTGGGATTCAAAGTCAAAGAGTTCGCCCGCCGCACGGTATAAACGCAAAAAGGGGAGTTCACCGAAAGGTGCTCCCCATTAGATGATGTGGCGCTAATGCGTCAAATCGAAATCTTTTTCCCGCCCGTTACGCGCGCGCTGGATGCCTGACCATCTGCACCATACAGACCTGTCTCTTTATGCGGTTTTAAAACCTCAAGCGCCTGCTGATTACGAATAATCTGCCCTTCCAGCAGCCAGCCATTGTGCTGGTTGAGATCGCGAAGGTGCTGGGTCTTTTCAGTAATGGTCTGCCAGCGCTCAAGGATCTCATCGTTGGCGCTGCGCTGAGGATCTTGCTCTGCACGACGTTGCTGCTCGAGATAGTCCAGCGTCGCCAGCAGCGAACTTTTATCTTCGGTAATGCGTTGTAACGCACTGCCGTTGACCTGTCCGGAAGACAGGTGCTGCTGTTCTGCGTCCATAACCGTTTTCAGGTCATTCAGGACAACCGTCATTTGATCCAGTATTTCTGACAGTCGACTCATACGGTTAGTTACTCTGCAGGAAACTCTGTGCATCCTGAATCAGCGCATCAGCAATTTTGCTGGTGTCCATTTTCAGTTCGCCGTTACGGATCGCCGTTTTCAACGCTTCAACACGTTCCATGTTGATATCGTTGCTGCCGGGCTGCATCAGTTTGGCCTGAGCGTCGCTGAGGGTCACGCTGGTGCTGTGGGCCGTGGACGGTTTTTCCAGACGCGCTTTCTGTGGCGTAGCGTCATTCGTTTCGCGAGGCTGTACAGTGCTAACCGGCTTCAGGGCTGATGTACGATCAATGCTCATAGTGGTGTCCTCATCGAGGGTTCGCGGCGTTTGCGCCTGACATCATCATTTGTTGATTATTTATCGGCAGTCGCCGCGAAATCTTTAAAAGATTATAGGTTAATCAGAATATTCCCATCAGAACCGACGGTTCCACTGACCACCTGGCCCGAGGACATTCTTACCCGGGCATTTTGCGCCACGGCCGCATTGTTCAATGCCTTGCCTTCACTGTTGATGCTAAAGCCGTCGCCGTTAGCTACAACCATCACCTGCTGACCCGCCTTCACCCGCCACGCCTGACGGATCATCGAGAGCTGGATTGGCTGGCCTGGGGCAACGTCCCGCAGACTTACGGCATCCTGCGCCTGGTTAATATCCAGCATCGTTCGCGGAGGCAACTGGTCAAGACGGCCGCGTTTTAACGTCACGCTGCTGGCCTGCAGCTGGCTTCCCCGAACAATCGGCTGAGCGGCGACAACATAATTCCCCGTCGCCTGAACCGCAACCTGCAAATAGCGTTTTTCATTCGGACAGCGGGCCTGCACGTTCACATTGCCCCACAGCTTTGCGCTGCCGGTCACGCTGAAAGAGGGGGCTTCGCAGGACGGCAGAAGGTTGGGCGGCGTGCGTACGCTGACGGTCACTTCATCGCTAAAGCCGGCCAGCTGCTGGGCAAAATAAGCGTTGAGCTGTGCCTGCAAATCTTCTGCCTGCGCCAGTGGGCTTAAAAACAGTAAGGTTGCCGCCAGGCCTTTTGTTAACGTCCGCATCGCAAGTTCCACCGTGTCCAGAGTTTGAAGGATTTTACCCGCAGTGGATTTCCATCAACGCAATAAATAGCGACGCATTTTGCGCTTATTCCTTCGATAGGGGTGACGGGTTGAGATTTAAGCTGTGAACTGAAATTTTCCCATCAGCGGAGGAGACATGCTCGATAAACTCGATGCCGCGCTACGTTTTCAGCAGGAAGCGCTCAATTTACGCGCCCAGCGGCAGGAAATCTTAGCCGCCAATATTGCCAACGCCGATACCCCAGGGTACCAGGCGCGCGATATTGATTTTTCCAGTGAGCTTAAAAAAGTGATGGAGCGTGGACGTGCCGAAGGAACGGGTGTGGCACTTGCCATGACATCCTCACGCCACATTCCCGCTCAGGCAATGACCGCACCGACAGCCGATTTACTTTACCGCATTCCCGATCAGCCCTCGCTTGACGGTAACACCGTCGACATGGACCGGGAGCGCACACAGTTTGCCGACAACAGCCTGAAGTACCAGATGGGCCTGACCGTTCTCGGCGGGCAGATCAAAGGCATGATGAACGTCCTGCAGGGGGGCAACTGATAAATGGCCTTGCTGAACATTTTTGATATCGCCGGTTCGGCGCTAACGGCGCAGTCCAAACGCCTTAACGTCGCGGCCAGTAACCTGGCGAACGCCGACAGCGTGGCCGGTCCTGACGGACAGCCTTATCGTGCGAAACAGGTGGTCTTTCAGGTGGATGCTGCACCGGGCGCGGCGACGGGCGGCGTGAAAGTTTCTGATGTGGTGGAGAGCCAGGCACCGGACAAGCTGGTGTATGAGCCGGGTAATCCGCTCGCGGACGCCAACGGGTACGTGAAAATGCCGAACGTGGACGTCGTGGGTGAAATGGTGAACTCCATGTCCGCCTCGCGCAGCTATCAGGCAAACGTCGAAGTGCTTAATACCGTGAAGAGCATGATGCTCAAAACACTCACTCTCGGCCAGTAAAGGAGACACGAATGTCCATTGCCGTAAATGTGAATGACCCGACGAACTCGGGTGTCGGCGGCACCAGCAGTGCCACGGGCTCCAGCTCCCTGACGGGAAGCAACGCCAGCGATCTGCAAAGCAGCTTTCTGACGCTGCTGGTGGCCCAGTTGAAAAACCAGGACCCGACCAACCCAATGCAGAACAACGAACTGACCACGCAGCTTGCGCAGATCAGCACCGTTAGCGGCATTGAAAAACTCAACACCACGCTTGGCTCCGTCTCCGGGCAAATCGACAGCAGCCAGTCGCTGCAGGCGGCGAACCTGATTGGCCACGGTGTGATGATCCCGGGCACGACGATCCTCGCGGGCAGCTCCACAACCGATGGCAACACCACCACGTCCACCACACCGTTTGGGGTTGAACTCCAGCAGCCGGCGGACAAAGTGACGGCGACCATCACCGATGCCAACGGCGCGGTGGTTCGCACCATTGATATTGGTGAACTGAAAGCGGGCGTCCATACCTTCACCTGGGATGGCAGCATGACGGACGGCACCACGGCACCAAACGGTTCGTATAAGGTCGCGATCAGCGCCAGCAACGGAACCACCCAGCTGGTCGCCCAGCAGCTGCAGTTCGCGCTGGTTCAGGGCGTGATCAGAGGTAGCGACGGCAACAAACTGGATTTGGGTACCTCGGGTACCACCACGCTCGACGAAGTTCGGCAGATTATCTAAGCCTTAACACTTATCAGGAGTAAGTCATGGCCTTTTCTCAAGCGGTCAGCGGCCTGAATGCTGCGGCCACCAACCTGGACGTCATTGGCAACAACATCGCCAACTCCGCGACCTATGGTTTTAAATCCGGCTCCGCCTCATTCGCCGACATGTTTGCCGGTTCCAAAGTCGGCCTGGGTGTGAAAGTTGCTGGCATCACTCAGGACTTCACCGACGGCACCACCACCAACACCGGTCGCGGTCTGGACGTGGCGATCAGCCAGAACGGTTTCTTCCGCATGGTGGATGCAAACGGTTCTGTCTTCTATAGCCGTAACGGCCAGTTCAAACTGGATGAAAACCGTAATCTGGTGAACATGCAGGGCCTGCAGCTGACTGGCTATCCAGTGGCGGGTACACCGCCAACCGTGCAGACCGGTGCGAACCCGCAGGCGATCAGCATTCCGACCACGCTGATGGCGGCGAAGTCCACCACCACGGCGTCCCAGCAGATCAACCTCAACTCCACCGATACGGCGCCAACCAAAGCCTTCGATGCGACTAACCCGGATACCTACAACAAAAAAGGGACCGTCACCGTTTTTGACAGCCAGGGTAATGCGCACAACATGAACCTGTATTACGTCAAAGACGCGACCCCGGCTAACTCCTGGAAAGTGTATGCCCAGGACGGAAGCGTGGCGGGCAGCCCGGTCTCTCTGGCGACCACGCTGACCTTTAACGCCAGCGGCGTACTGACCGGCGGCGACAACGTGAATATCACCACGGCGACAGTGCCCGGCGCAACCCCGGCCACGTTCGCGATGAGCTTCGCTAACTCCATGCAGCAAAACACCGGTGCAAACAACATCGTGGCGACCAACCAGAACGGCTATAAGCCGGGCGATCTGGTGAGCTACCAGATCAACGATGACGGCTCCGTGGTGGGTAACTACTCCAACGAACAGACTCAGGTACTGGGTCAGATCGTGCTGGCAAACTTCGCCAACAACGAAGGGCTGAAGTCAGAAGGGGACAACGTCTGGTCTGCAACGCAGTCTTCCGGCGTGGCGCTGCTGGGTACGGCAGGTTCCGGTAACTTCGGTACGCTGACGAACGGCGCGCTGGAAGCCTCGAACGTGGATCTGAGTAAAGAGCTGGTGAACATGATCGTCGCGCAACGTAACTACCAGTCGAACGCGCAGACCATCAAAACCCAGGATCAGATCCTCAACACGCTGGTTAACCTGCGTTAAGCGGCTAACAGGAACGCGCAATGGATCACGCAATATATACGGCGATGGGCGCGGCAAGCCAGACGCTCAATCAGCAGGCCGTTACCGCCAGCAACCTGGCCAACGCCTCCACGCCCGGCTTTCGTGCGCAGCTGAATGCGCTGCGCGCGGTGCCGGTAGAAGGGCTTTCTCTGCCGACGCGTACGCTGGTTACAGCCTCCACGCCCGGTGCGGATATGACGCCAGGCCAGATGGACTACACCTCGCGTCCGCTCGACGTGGCGCTGCAGCAGGATGGCTGGCTGGCCGTGCAGACGGCAGACGGCAGCGAAGGGTATACCCGCAACGGTAATATCCAGGTGAGCGCGACCGGGCAGTTGACCATTCAGGGTCATCCGGTCATGGGCGAAGCCGGTCCGCTGACCGTGCCTGAAGGCTCAGAGCTGACCATCGCGGCAGACGGGACGATCTCGGCGTTAAACCCGGGCGACCCGGCGAACACCGTTGCGCCCGTCGGACGTCTGAAGCTGGTTAAAGCCGACGCACGGGAAGTACAGCGTGGCGATGACGGGATGTTCCGTCTGACCCAGGCGACCCAGGCGACGCGCGGCGCGACGCTGCAGGCCGACCCGAGCATCCGCGTCATGTCGGGCGTGCTGGAAGGCAGTAACGTCAAGCCGGTCGAAGCCATGACCGATATGATCACCAGTGCGCGTCGCTTTGAAATGCAGATGAAGATCATCAGCAGCGTCGATGAAAACGCGAACAAAGCTAACCAACTTCTGGCAATGAGTTAACAGGACTTCCTATGATCAGTTCTTTATGGATCGCGAAAACCGGCCTCGACGCACAGCAAACCAATATGGACGTGATTGCCAACAACCTGGCAAACGTCAGCACCAATGGGTTTAAGCGTCAGCGCGCGGTATTCGAAGATTTGCTTTACCAAACCATTCGCCAGCCGGGTGCGCAGTCTTCTGAGCAAACGACGCTGCCGTCCGGTTTGCAGATTGGTACCGGCGTACGCCCGGTTGCCACCGAGCGTCTGCACAGCCAGGGCAACCTGTCCCAGACCAACAACAGCAAAGATGTGGCGATCAAAGGCCAGGGTTTCTTCCAGATCCAATTGCCTGACGGAACCTCGGCGTATACCCGCGACGGCTCCTTCCAGGTGGATCAGAACGGCCAGCTGGTCACGGCGGGCGGTTTCCAGGTGCAGCCTGCGATTACCATCCCGGCCAACGCCCTGAGCATCACCATTGGCCGTGACGGCGTGGTGAGCGTGACCCAGCAGGGCCAGGCGGCACCGGTTCAGGTTGGGCAGCTCAACCTGACCACCTTCATGAACGATACCGGTCTGGAAAGCATTGGTGAGAACCTCTACACCGAGACGCAATCCTCCGGTACGCCAAATGAAAGTACGCCAGGCCTCAACGGCGCGGGTCTGCTGTACCAGGGCTATGTCGAAACCTCTAACGTCAACGTTGCGGAAGAGCTGGTGAATATGATCCAGGTCCAGCGCGCGTATGAAATTAACAGTAAAGCAGTGTCGACGACCGACCAGATGCTGCAAAAACTGACGCAACTCTAAGGGGTCGCCCGGTGCGGTGAACGCCGCGCCGGTGCCCTTTTTTCGAAGATGAAGGCAATGCAAAAAAACGCGGCGTTTCGTTATCCAATACTGACCGTTCTGGCCGTCACCCTCAGCGGGTGTGCCTGGATCCCGTCTAAACCGTTGGTGCAGGGTGCGACTACCGCCCAACCCGTTCCTGGCCCCGCGCCCGTTGTGAACGGCTCCATTTTCCAGACCGCGCAGCCGATTAACTACGGTTATCAGCCGCTGTTTGAAGACCGTCGCCCGCGTAATATCGGCGATACCTTGACCATTGTGCTGCAGGAAAACGTCAGCGCGAGCAAAAGCTCGTCTGCCAATGCCAGCCGCGATGGCAAAACCAATTTTGGCTTCGATACCGTTCCTCGCTACCTGCAGGGCCTGTTTGGCAATGCGCGTGCCGATGTCGAGGCGTCTGGCGGCAATACCTTTAATGGTAAAGGTGGCGCGAACGCCAGCAATACCTTCAGCGGTACGCTGACGGTCACGGTTGACCAGGTTCTGGTTAACGGCAATTTACACGTAGTGGGTGAAAAGCAGATCGCGATCAATCAGGGCACTGAGTTCATCCGCTTCTCCGGTGTGGTTAACCCTCGCACCATCAGTGGCACCAATACCGTGCCGTCCACTCAGGTGGCGGATGCGCGCATTGAGTACGTCGGCAACGGCTACATCAACGAAGCGCAAAACATGGGCTGGCTGCAGCGCTTCTTCCTTAACTTATCGCCGATGTAAGCGAGGTGACCTATGTATAAATTCCTCTTCGCCATGGTGTTGGCTCTGGGCGCGACCTGCGCCCACGCCGACCGCATTCGCGATCTCACAAGCGTACAGGGCGTGCGAGAAAACTCACTGATCGGCTATGGCCTGGTCGTGGGGCTGGACGGGACGGGCGACCAGACCACCCAGACGCCGTTTACCACCCAGAGCCTGAACAACATGCTCTCCCAGCTCGGTATTACCGTGCCGACTGGCACCAACATGCAGCTGAAAAACGTGGCGGCGGTAATGGTGACCGCCTCCTTCCCGGCGTTTGCGCGCCAGGGGCAGACCATCGATGTCGTGGTTTCGTCGATGGGTAACGCCAAAAGCCTGCGCGGCGGTACGCTGCTGATGACCCCGCTTAAAGGTGTCGACAGCCAGGTGTATGCGCTGGCGCAGGGGAACATCCTGGTCGGCGGGGCGGGTGCATCGGCGGGGGGCAGCAGCGTGCAGGTTAACCAGCTTAACGGCGGGCGTATCACCAACGGGGCAATCATCGAACGTGAACTGCCGACCCAGTTTGGCTCCGGCAACACCATTAACCTGCAGCTGAACAACGAAGATTTCACGATGGCGCAGCAGATTGCGGACACCATCAACCGCAGCCGCGGCTACGGCAGCGCCACCGCGCTGGATGCCCGTACCGTGCAGATCCGCACCTCGACGGGCAACAGCAACCAGGTACGCATGCTGGCAGACATCCAGAATATGGAAGTCAACGTGCCGGTGCAGGATGCAAAAGTGATTATCAACTCGCGCACCGGGTCGGTGGTCATGAACCGCGAAGTGTCGCTGGACAGCTGTGCCGTGGCGCAGGGCAACCTTTCGGTCACGGTTAACCGCAGCGCCAACGTCAGCCAGCCGGACACGCCGTTTGGCGGTGGTCAGACGGTGGTGACGCCGCAAACGCAGATCGATCTCCGCCAGAGCGGCGGTTCGCTGCAGAGCGTGCGCTCCAGCGCTAACCTGAACAGCGTGGTACGCGCCCTCAATGCGCTCGGCGCGACGCCGATGGATCTGATGTCCATTCTGCAATCGATGCAAAGTGCAGGCTGTCTGCGTGCCAAACTGGAAATCATCTGATGCTGACCGATAGCAAACTGCTGAGCAGTGCCGCCTGGGATGCCCAGTCGCTTAACGAGCTGAAAACCAGCGCCGGGAAAGATCCGGCGGGCAATATCCGTCCGGTGGCTCGCCAGGTCGAAGGGATGTTTGTGCAGATGATGTTGAAAAGCATGCGTGAGACCCTGCCGAAAGACGGGCTTTTCAGCAGCGATTCAACGCGACTGTACACCAGCATGTATGACCAGCAGATTGCACAGCAGATGACGGCCGGAAAAGGACTCGGTCTGGCCGACATGATTGTCAAACAGACCGAAGCCGCGCAGGGCATTCAGCCGGAGAACCCGCCGCAGGTGCCGATGAAGTTCGACCTGGAAACGGTGACCAGTTATCAGAATCAGGCCATGACGCAGATGGTGCGCAAGGCAATTCCGAAGCCAACGCCGACCAGCGATGAGCCGCTCACCGGCGACAGCAAAGACTTCCTGGCGCAGCTTTCACTGCCCGCACGCCTTGCAAGCCAGCAGAGCGGCGTGCCTCATCACCTGATTCTGGCGCAGGCCGCGCTGGAGTCCGGCTGGGGGCAGCGGCAGATCCGTAAGGAAAATGGCGAGCCGAGCTTTAACATCTTTGGCGTGAAGGCAACCTCCAGCTGGAAGGGGCCAACAACTGAGATCACCACCACCGAGTACGAGAACGGTGCGGCGGTGAAGGTGAAAGCCAAATTCCGCGTCTACAGCTCCTACCTTGAAGCCCTGTCGGACTATGTGGGCCTGCTGAGCCGAAATCCGCGCTATACCGCCGTGACTCAGGCCGCCACGCCAGAGCAGGGGGCACAGGCGTTGCAGAATGCCGGCTACGCGACCGATCCGAACTACGCGCGCAAGCTCACCAGCATGATCCAGCAGCTGAAATCGATGGGTGAGAAGGTCAGCAAGGCCTATAGCACAGATATCGAAAATCTGTTCTGAAAGTTCTCAAGTCCCGGTGGAGGCTGCCGATAACCTTCATCAGGACGCGTGTCTGAAAGTCTAAAAGGAACCCCCATGTCCAGTTTGATTAACAGCGCCATGAGTGGCCTCAGTGCTGCACAGGCGGCACTTAATACCGTCAGTAACAATATTTCAAGCTACAACGTGGCAGGGTATACCCGCCAGACCACCATTCTGGGCGCCTCGAACAGCACCCTGACCGGCGGTGGCTGGGTGGGTAACGGGGTGTATGTCTCCGGCGTACAGCGTGAGTACGATTCGTTTATCACTAACCAGCTGCGTGCGGCGCAAAACCAGAGCAGCGGCCTGACGACGCGCTATCAGCAGATGTCGAAAATTGACGATGTGCTCTCGGATACCACCAACTCCATTTCCACCACGCTGCAGGATTTCTTTAAAAGCCTGCAGACGCTGGTCAGCAACGCGGAAGATCCGGCTGCTCGCCAGACGGTCCTCGGCAAGGCTGACGGGCTGGTAAACCAGTTCAAGGTTAACGATCAGTACCTGCGTGACCAGGATTCTCAGGTCAACACCGCGATTTCGACCAGCGTCGATCAGATCAATAACTACGCGAAGCAGATCGCGAACCTCAACGATCAGATTTCTCGTCTGACCGGCGTGGGCGCAGGGGCATCGCCAAACAATCTGCTCGATCAGCGTGACCAGCTGGTCAGCGAGCTGAACAAAATTGTTGGGGTGGAAGTCTCCGTTCAGGACGGCGGCACCTACAACATTTCGTTCGGCAATGGTTACAGCCTGGTTCAGGGCAGTAAAACGAACCAGCTGGCAGCAGTCGCATCCAGTGCTGATCCTACGCGTACCACGGTGGCGTATGTCGATGACGTGGCGGGCAACGTTGAAATTCCTGAAAAATTGCTTAACACCGGTTCGCTGGGCGGGCTGTTAACGTTCCGTTCGGAAGACCTGGACAACGCGCGTAACACCCTCAACCAGCTGGCGCTGGCCTTTGCGGACGCGATGAACACCCAGCACGAAGCGGGTTTTGATGCTAACGGTGCTGCCGGCGGCGCGCTGTTCAACATGGGGTCTCCTGCGGTGGTTGGCAACAGCCATAATTCCGTACCAGGCGCAACGATGACCGCCAGCGTAACGGATAGTTCAAAGGTGCAGGCGACGGACTACAAGTTCGAATTCAACGGCACGGACTGGACGGTAACGCGGCTTTCTGACAAGACCTCTTTCACCGCGACACCTGATGCCAGCGGCAAGATGACCTTTGATGGCCTGACCGTGAACGTCAGCGGCACTGCTGCAACCAAAGACAGCTTTACCGTTAAGCCGGTTGTGAACACCATCGTCAACATGAGTCTGGCGATCAGCGATGAATCTAAGCTTGCCATGGCTTCTGTGGCCGACGGCGGCGAAAGCGATAACCGTAACGGTAAGGCGCTGGTTGACCTGCAAAACAGCAAAGTGGTGGGCGGCAATAAGACCTTCAACGATGCCTATGCGGCGCTGGTCAGTACCGTGGGCAGCACGACGGCCTCGCTGAAAACCAGCAGCCAGACCAAAGCCAATGTTGCAACACAGTTGAGCAACCAGCAGCAGTCTATCTCTGGCGTCAACCTCGACGAAGAGTACGGCAACCTGCAGCGCTACCAGCAGTACTACTTGGCAAATGCCCAGGTGCTGCAAACGGCCAATACGCTTTTTGATGCGTTAATCAATATTCGCTAACGACGAGGTAATCCATGCGTATTAGCACCCAGATGATGTACGAGCAGAACATGCGCGGCATCACCGATTCTCAAAGCCGCTGGCTGGGCTATGGCGAACAGATGTCTTCGGGCAAGCGCGTGAACCGCCCGTCCGACGATCCGATCGCGGCCTCTCAGGCGGTTGTGCTGTCTCAGGCACAGTCACAGAACAGCCAGTTCGCGCTGGCGCGTACGTTTGCCACGCAAAAAGTCTCTCTGGAAGAGAACGTGCTGGGCCAGGTTACCACGGCGATCCAGTCCGCGCAGGAGAAAATTGTCTATGCGGGCAACGGTTCGTTAAGTGACAACGACCGGGCGTCGCTGGCAACCGATTTAAAAGGTATTCGCGATCAGTTGATGAACCTGGCGAACAGCACCGACGGTAATGGGCGGTATATTTTTGCCGGTTATAAGACCGACAACGTGCCGTTTGATCAGGCTAACGGCGACTATAGCGGCGGATCTGAGGCCATCTCTCAGCAGGTCGACTCTGCGCGCAATATGCAGATCAGCCATACCGGTTCCGAGGTCTTTGACAAATTTACCAGTAATGCGAAACCGGAGCCTGATGGCAGTACGCCTGAAACGAACCTGTTTAAGATTCTGGATAAGGCTATCGACGCGCTGAACACCCCGACCGAAAGCGACCAGACCAAAATGGATGCGCTCACGGACAGCATTAACCAGGCGAACCGTGGCCTGAGCAACGCGCTGGATAACGTGCTGACCGTGCGTGCCGATCTGGGGACCAAGCTGACGGAACTGGATAAACTGGATGCGCTTGGCGATGACCGCGCGCTGGGGCAAACGCAGCAGATGAGCGACCTGGTGGATGTGGACTGGAATGCCGCGATCTCCTCGTACACCATGCAGCAGGCGGCCCTGCAGGCCTCTTATAAAGCGTTCAGCGATATGCAGGGCATGTCCCTGTTCCAGCTGAACAGATAATAGTCTGACCGATTAGAGCACGTTCTGAAACTGGGCGTGTTTTGACTGCCCAATCCTGATTCGGATTGGGCATTTTTTTATGCCGCTTCCGCCGGCGAAGCGGCTGTACGCGCGCTTTCAACCAGACGGATAGCCAGCGCAATGGCTCCGCTCACCGTTGCCAGGGCGACCACGCCAGACCACCCCGCCAGAGTATAGACCTGACTCCCCAGCGCTGAGCCAAGCGCCATGCCGATGAAGATCACCGTAAACAGCAGGGCGTTAAGACGTCCGCGCGCCTGCGGTTCAAGGCTGTAAACCAGGTTCTGATGGGCTACCAGGCTCGACTGCAGGCCCAGGTCGAAGCCGATGGCAGAAACGGCAATCAGGATGAGCTGGCCATAAACCCCAAGGGCAGGCATCAAAAACATCAGCGCAAATGACACGGTCACCAGGGCAGCGCCCAGCTGTGTAACCTTTCCGGCCCCGAGTTTATCCGCCAGTCCGCCTGCCAGCGGTGCGGCTAATGCGCCTGCGGCACCGGCAATCCCAAATCCTCCGGCGACGGCGCTGCCAAGGTGGAAGCGTTCGAGCAGCATGACCGCAAGCGTTGACCAGAAGGCGCTGAAGGCAATCGACAGGAAGCCCTGCGCCAGCGCTGCCCGGCGCAGCGCCGGATAGCGGCCCCACAGGTGCGCCATCGAGCGCATCAGTGCGGGGTAGCCGAGCGTGGAGTGAACCGCAAAGCGGGGCAGTACCGCCCACATCATAAGGCCTACAAAGGCGATGCTTGCGGCAGCCAACTGGTACATGACCCGCCAGCCGAAGGCTTCACCGACGGCACCGCTCACTGTCCGGGAGAGTAGGATCCCCAGCAGCAGGCCGGTCATCACCGTGCCGACCGTTTTACCCTGTTTCCCCTCCGGGGCGAGGATTGCCGCGGCAGGGACAATATCCTGTGTCATAGTGGCGGCCATGCCAATCAGCAGGCTGGCGAGCAGCAGGGAATGCAGTTGCCCGGTCAGGCTACAGCCTAGCAGGAAAAGGGCCAGGGCTGCGCTTTTGATTAAAATTAACGTCCGGCGATCGTGACGGTCACCCAGGGGCAACAGGAATAAAATCCCCAGCGCATAGCCCGCCTGGGTCAGGGTGGGGACCAGGCCCATTCCCTCAATGCTCAGATGAAGGTCCGCGCCGATCAGCGGCAGTAAGGGTTGTGCGTAGTAAATGGCGGCGACGCTAAAGCCCGCGCCCAGAGCCAGCATGAAAATTACCCAGCGATTCACCGCATGGGGGGCAGTCGTTGTGTTCATAAGCTATTCCTCATTCATCGTGTGCGGCTATTTTTTATCAGCACGGCTTGCGACGGTAGACGGCCCGGTGGTAAAACGCTTATACGTTGAACGTATGGCAGATAAAAATATGAAGCGGGTAGAGCGTATAGATCGGGTTGAATTAATGCGCACCTTTGTGCGAATCGTCGAAGCGGGGTCTCTCTCGGCGGCCGCGCGCCAGCTCTCGACAACCCAGGCTACCGTCAGCCGACGGCTACAGTCCCTTGAGACGCTGCTGGGCGTGCGCCTGCTGGTGAGAACCACGCATACGACCCGGCTCACCGACGACGGCGAACGCTGCTATCAGCATGCCCGACGGGTGATTGATAGCTGGCTGGCGCTGGAGGATGAGGTCGGGCAAAACGAGGACGAACCGGTCGGGGTTTTGCGCGTGCGGGCCCCGCATGCCTTTGGTCAGGATCAGCTTCTGAAGCCCCTGACGACGTTTTTGCAGCGCTACCCGCAGCTCTCCGTCGAATGGTTGCTGAATGATAAGTCGGTCGACTTTTTAGGGGACAATCTCGACTGTGCTATCCGTGTCGGGGCCGAGGTGGATCCCGCCACGGTCTCGGTTTTGCTGGCGGAAGTGCCGCGCTGCGTGGTGGCCGCGCCCTCGCTGCTGGCTCAGTTTCCGCCTGTCTCATCTCCGGACGATCTGCAGCATCTTCCGTGGGTGGCCATCAGTACCTTCTATCAGCGCCACGTAGAGCTGTATGACGGTAAATCCGATCGCCCGGTGCGCATTGCCATTACGCCGCGCCTGAGCACGGACAGCCTGTACGTGGCGCGTAATACCGCATTAACAGGGCTGGGCGTTGCGGTTGTCTCAAGCTGGACGGTTCAGGAAGATATCAGGGAGGGGCGGTTGGTGCATCTGCTGCCGGAGTGGCAACCGGCGGCGCTGCCGGTTCATCTGGTTTACCCCTGGTCTCGTTATTACCCGGCGCGCTTGCGGCGTTTTCTGGAGATGATCCGACAGGTTATGCCAGACATTGCCGGCATGACAAAGCCTGCAGAATAGCAATAAAAAAGCCGACCCGAAGGTCGGCTTTTCGCTTTAACGCGCGTTAGTCAACAGACTGTGGGCGGGTTGCTGGTGCAGTCGCCTGGTGCGTAGCACTGTGACCACCGGCAGAACCTTTCCCGTCAAAGTGGAACTCAGGACGAACCCAGTCGCTTCGGCGCGGCGCTTCCGGCACATATTCCGGTGCAGGAGCACGCGTCATCGGCGCGGTGGCAACGTGGGCTGGCGTCACGGCAGCGGTAACCGGCTCGGGTTTCACCTCTGGCGCTTTCTCTTCCACGGTTTCGGCTTCACGCACAGGCTCGACGTCAAGTTCGACGTCCTGAACCACATCTTCAGTAACGGTTTCGACAACCACGTCAGCGGTTTCTTCGACAGTGGCTGCTGGCTCAGCGTCTTGCGCGACGTCTTGTGCGACAACCGCGTCTTCTTCAGCAATGAACTGCGGTGCGGCTTCAACCGGCGCAGCAATCACTTCAGGGTGCGTGGTTTCAACGTCAACGGCCTGAGGCGCTGTTTCAACGGCCTGTGGTTCAACGACCTGAGGCTCAACTTCCTGTGGCTCAACGACCTGAGGTTCGACAACGGCAGCCGCTTGCACCGCAACGTCTTCTACGGTGGCGACGGGTGCGATAACCTCTTCGGTGACAGCCTGTTCTTCAACAGCCTGCTCCGGACGAGCAACCGGATAGCGGATCCACACTTTACCTGAAGCCATTTCCGGCGATGCGCAGGCTACGGTCAGCGGCATCGGTGATTGAGTTGGGTAACGCTCATCACGATAGCGACGACGACGCTGGCCGCTCACACGCAGATGGCGTGGAGAACGACGGGAGCGACGCGGCATACCGGCGTTATCGCGGCCTTCAGTGTTATCGTCCTGCTCAACGTTGGTGTCGACCACGGCAGGCAAGTCAACTTTCGCCAACTGCGTACCGGTTTCGATTTCAGTGGTTTCCACTGCGCTAACCACAGCCTCTTCCGCCTGTACGGCACCCACACGTACTTTTTGTGAGAGCTGGCGTGGCTTGCGACGCGGCATAACCTGAGTGCGTTCTTCCTGCTCGGATTCCTGCTGCTCAACCGGTGCTTCGCGGTTCAGGCTTTTAACTTCCTGCTGCGCCTGGCGTTTCTCGTCGTTACGACGACGGCTGCGCTCACGGCGAGGTTGCTGCTCGTCACGCTGTTTAGTCTTGTCAGACTCGTCACCTGCCGGCTGGCGAATTTCACGATCTTCCACGTTCTGCTGTGGCTTCTCGCGACGGTTGCGACGGTTGTCTTCGCGTTGTTCACGACCTTCGTTGTTATCGGCACGATTGTCACGACGCTCGTTGCGGTCATTGCGTTCGTTACGCTCGTTACGGTCACTGCGGTCATTACGATCGCGGCGGTTGTTCTGACGCTTACGACGATCCTGCTGACGTTCAGGCTTAGCTTGCTTCGGCGCTTCTTTTGGTTGCTCCGGCTGAGCTTCTTCGCCAGCAAACATTTTCTTCAACGCACCGATGATACGGCTCAGAAGACCCGGCTGTTCCGGCTGGGCTTTCGCCACTTCTGGCGCGGTTTTTTGCGCAGCAGGTTTAGCGGCCGGTTTTTCCATTGCGGCTTCCGGCGGCGCTTCCGGCATGATGAAGGTGGCTAACGCAGGCTGCTCAGGCAGTTTACGCTCGGAGGGTTCTTCATCGGATGGCAGGGCCATCTCTTCTTCATGCAGCTTAGGCAGCAGGTAGCTGAGCGTTGACGTCTCTTCACCTTTGCGAACGCGCAGGACGTGGTAGTGCGGGGTTTGCATCTGATCGTTTGGCACGATGATGCAACGTACGCCGCCCTGACGCGCTTCAATGGCGCTAACCGCGGCACGTTTTTCGTTCAGCAGGTAGGAGGCAATTGGCACGGGAACAATCGCGTGAACCTCCTGGGTGTTCTCTTTCAGCGCTTCTTCTTCAATCAGACGCAGAATGGAGAGAGACAAAGATTCGTTATCACGTACGGTGCCGGTACCGGAACAGCGCGGGCAGACGTGGTGGCTTGATTCACCCAGCGACGGGCTGAGGCGCTGGCGTGACATCTCCAGCAGGCCAAAGCGAGAAATATGGCTAATCTGGATACGCGCACGGTCCTGACGTACCGCTTCACGCAGACGGTTTTCAACCGCGCGCTGGTGACGAACCGGGGTCATGTCGATGAAGTCGATAACGATCAGTCCACCCAGGTCGCGCAGGCGGAGCTGGCGGGCGATTTCATCAGCGGCTTCAAGGTTGGTGTTGAACGCGGTCTCTTCGATATCACCGCCGCGCGTAGCACGTGCGGAGTTGATGTCGATAGCGGTCAGCGCTTCGGTGGTATCGATAACGATAGAGCCGCCGGATGGCAGACGCACTTCACGCTGGAAGGCAGACTCAATCTGTGACTCAATCTGATAATGGCTGAACAGCGGGATTTCACCGGTGTACAGTTTGATTTTGCTTGTGAAATCCGGACGACCCAGCGCGGCAATGTGCTGGCGAGCCAGCTCAAGCACTTTCGGGTTATCAATCAGAATTTCGCCGATGTCCTGACGCAGGTAGTCACGGAAGGCACGCACGATAACGTTGCTTTCCTGGTGGATCAGGAACGGAGCAGGGCGGCTTTCAGCTGCTTTCTGGATGGCTTCCCAGTGCTTAAGACGGAAGCTCAGGTCCCACTGCAGCGCTTCGGCAGATTTGCCCACGCCTGCGGTACGAACGATAAGCCCCATGCCGTCTGGCAGCTCAAGGCTTGCCAGCGCTTCCTTCAGCTCGGTACGGTCATCACCTTCGATGCGGCGAGAGATACCACCCGCACGCGGGTTGTTTGGCATCAGAACCAGATAGCTCCCCGCCAGGCTGATAAAGGTGGTCAGCGCGGCGCCTTTATTGCCACGTTCTTCTTTATCAATCTGAACGATAACTTCCTGGCCTTCGCGCAGAACATCTTTGATGTTCGGACGACCATGGGAGTTGTAGTTGGCAGGGAAGTATTCGCGGGCAATTTCTTTGAGAGGGAGGAAACCGTGACGCTCAGCACCGTAATCGACAAATGCAGCTTCAAGGCTGGGTTCAATGCGGGTGATCTTGCCTTTGTAAATGTTCGCTTTTTTCTGTTCGTGTCCAGGACTTTCGATATCCAGATCGTACAGGCGCTGCCCATCCACGAGGGCGACACGCAACTCTTCTTGCTGAGTTGCGTTGATTAACATTCTTTTCATCGTAACTTACTCATTATTCTTACATTGACGACTAAGCTGCGGGCAAGGTGACGCTTTCCTGGGTATGAACCGATGGCCTCGTGTCTATTCACGTCGCCAACCTCACGGTTGTCGCTCGCTTAAGAGGCGCAGAGTGTCGGTTGCCTGTATTTCATACGGAAACACAGCGCAATTATCAGGGGAATTGCCTGGGTAAAACTCTCCAGAGAACAATCCTTATACCGGGAAGTACTGCAACCCGCAGCCCGCTAACTGCCTGAAAGATCAATACGTCTTACGCCATTGCTGCGTGGATGATCGGTCAGACAAAATGGGTTATTCCGTTGACATCCTTTTATAACCTGGATTTAACACGGAAAACGGCTTCATTATTCCATTGCTCGCCGGGTTATAGCAAGATGACTTTTACCAATTATCACCCGGTTACTCACAGTTTCTCCACTTCAATGTCGTGATTGGTTTAATAACCACCAAATCGATTGCGCGAAACGAAGGGCAGGCCGGGTAAAAGTAAATATAAGCATAGAAAAATGAGTGGCGCTAATGCCAGACGATATTTAGAATCGCCAACCATGAAAACAGAGACTCCAGCCGTAAAAATGGTTGCTATCGCCGAAGATGACGCGGGGCAACGTATCGATAACTTTTTGCGTACCCAGCTTAAGGGTGTACCAAAGAGCATGATTTATCGCATCCTGCGTAAGGGCGAGGTGCGGGTTAACAAAAAGCGCGTGAAGCCAGAGTATAAGCTCGAAGCAGGGGATGAAATTCGTATCCCGCCGGTCCGCGTGGCGGAACGTGAAGAAGAGGTTGTTTCCCCTAAGCTGCAGAAAGTGGCCGCGCTAAGCGATGTGATCCTCTATGAAGATGACCATATTCTGGTGCTGAATAAACCGTCGGGTACGGCGGTGCATGGCGGCAGCGGCCTGAGCTTTGGCGTGATTGAAGGACTGCGTGCGCTGCGCCCTGAGGCCCGTTTCCTTGAACTGGTGCACCGCCTTGACCGCGACACGTCCGGCGTACTGTTAGTGGCGAAAAAACGTTCTGCGCTGCGTTCTCTGCACGAACAACTGCGTGAGAAAGGGATGCAGAAAGACTATCTGGCGCTGGTGCGCGGCCAGTGGCAATCGCATGTAAAAGTGGTGCAGGCACCGCTGCTGAAAAATATTCTGCAAAGCGGCGAGCGCATCGTGCGCGTGAACCAGGAAGGCAAGCCGTCTGAGACGCGCTTTAAAGTTGAAGAGCGCTATGAGTTTGCGACTCTGGTTCGCTGCAGCCCGGTCACAGGCCGTACCCATCAGATCCGCGTGCATACCCAGTATGCCGGGCATCCTATCGCGTTTGACGACCGCTATGGCGATCGTGAATTCGATAAGCAGCTGGCCGGTACAGGGCTGTCTCGTCTGTTCCTGCATGCGGCTGCGTTGAAGTTTACCCATCCGAACACGGGTGAGGTTATTCGCATTGAAGCGCCGCTGGACGAGCAGTTAAAACGTTGCCTGAAAGTGCTGCGCGGTTGATTACGTGCCGGGTGGCGCTGCGCTTACCCGGCCTACATGTTTTTCTCCCTCTCCCTGTGGGAGAGGTCCGGGGTGAGGGCATCAGGCCGCAACGGTTACACCGTCAATGGATTATACTCTTCGCGCCTTAACATCTGGCACAGCGCAATCAGCGGTAATCCCACCAGCGTGTTGGGGTCACGGCCGTCCAGCTTGTCGAACAGTGCAATGCCCAGTCCTTCACTTTTAAAGCTTCCCGCGCAGTTCAGCGGCCTTTCACGACGCACGTAATCCACAATCTCCTGCTCGCTGAGGTGGCGGAAATGCACGTCGAAAGGCTCGCATTCGGTTTGCAGGTGGCCCGAGGCCGAGTTGTAAAGAGCAAGCCCCGTATAAAAGGTCACAATGGTGCCGCGGGCGCGCATCAGCTGCTGGCAGGCTTTTTCTTCGGTATGGGGCTTTCCGGTGATTTCACCGTCCAGTACACAAACCTGATCGGAGCCTATAATCAAATGAGCAGGATAACGTGCGGCTAGCGACTGGGCCTTCTCCTGAGCCAGACGGGTAACCAGATGACGTGGCGTTTCGCCGGGTTGAGGTGTTTCATCAACGTCCGGTGCGGCACATTCAAAAGGGATCCCCAGTTTTTCCAGCAACATTCGGCGGTAGGGTGAAGTGGATGCGAGAACGAGATTTGGCATATTTTTTTCACCAGATATAGCGTATCGATGCCAGCCATTTTAAACTACAGGCCGCAATGTGTGCGAATAATTGGCAAAAGGCAGCTCTGGTTGCCTTTTTCTTTGACTCTATGACGTTACAAAGTTAATATGCGCGCCCTATGCAAAAGGTAAAATTACCCCTGACTCTTGATCCGGTTCGTACGGCTCAAAAACGCCTCGATTATGAAGGAATCTATTCTTCCGATCAGGCAGAGCGTATTGCCGAATCCGTAGTCAGTGTGGACAGTGATGTAGAATGCTCCATGTCGTTCGCTATCGACAACCAGCGCCTTGCCGTTTTAACCGGTGATGCAAAGGTGACGGTAACGCTCGAATGCCAGCGTTGCGGGAAACCGTTTGTACAGCATGTTCACACAACGTATTGTTTTAGCCCGGTGCGTTCCGACGAACAGGCTGAAGCACTCCCGGAAGCGTATGAGCCGATTGAGGTTAACGAATTCGGTGAAATCGATCTTCTGGCGCTGGTTGAAGATGAAATCATCCTCACCTTGCCAGTCGTTCCGGTGCATGATTCTGAACACTGTGAAGTGTCCGAGGCGGACATGGTCTTTGGGGAACTGCCTGATGAAGCGCAAAAACCAAATCCATTTGCCGTATTAGCCAGCTTAAAGCGTAAGTAATTGAGGAGTAAGGTCCATGGCCGTACAACAGAATAAACCAACCCGTTCCAAACGTGGCATGCGTCGTTCCCATGACGCGCTGACTGCAGTTACCAGCCTGTCTGTAGACAAGACTTCTGGTGAGAAACACCTGCGTCACCACATCACCGCTGACGGTTTCTACCGCGGCCGCAAGGTTATCACTAAGTAATCACGCGTTTGCGTGATTAGGCTTAGTGAGGATTTCCCCGTGCAAACGGGGAATGTACCTAACCAGGCTGCGACGATACCTTGACACGTCTAACCCTGGCGTTAGATGTCATGGGGGGAGATTTTGGCCCTTCCGTGACAGTGCCTGCAGCTTTGCAGGCACTGAACTCTAATTCGCAACTCACACTTCTTTTAGTCGGCAATCCCGACACAATCACGCCATTACTTGCAAAAGCTGACTTTGAACAACGTTCACGTCTGCAGATTATTCCTGCGCAGTCAGTTATTGCCAGTGATGCACGGCCATCGCAGGCCATCCGCAATAGCCGCGGTAGCTCTATGCGCATCGCGCTGGAGCTGGTGAAAGAAGGTCGAGCGCAGGCCTGCGTCAGTGCGGGGAATACCGGCGCGCTGATGGGGCTGGCGAAATTATTGCTCAAACCTATCGAGGGTATTGAGCGCCCGGCGCTGGTCACGGTGTTACCGCATCAGCAGAAGGGCAAGACGGTGGTACTGGATTTGGGTGCCAACGTTGATTGTGATAGTAGAATGCTGGCGCAGTTTGCCGTGATGGGCTCGGTGCTGGCAGAAGACGTGGTCGGGATCCGTAATCCCCGCGTGGCGTTACTCAATATTGGTGAAGAAGAGACCAAAGGCCTGGACAGCATTCGCGATGCCGCAGAATTGCTTAAACAGGTACCGTCCATCAACTATATTGGTTATCTCGAAGCCAATGAGTTATTGACGGGAAAAACGGATGTATTGGTGTGTGATGGCTTCACCGGGAACGTAACGCTGAAGACCATGGAAGGGGTTGTAAGAATGTTTCTTTCCCTGCTGAAATCGCAGGGAGAGGGTAAAAAAAGGTCCTGGTGGCTCATTTTATTAAAGCGTTGGTTACAAAAAAGCCTGACGCGGCGATTCAGTCACCTCAACCCCGACCAGTATAATGGCGCCTGTCTGTTAGGATTGCGCGGCATCGTGATCAAGAGTCACGGTGCGGCTAATCAGCGAGCATTTTCCGTCGCGATTGAACAGGCAGTGCAGGCGGTGCAGCGACAAGTCCCTCAGCGGATTGCCGCTCGCCTGGGATCTGTATTAGCTAAAAGTGACTGAGCGTACATGTATACGAAGATTTTAGGTACCGGCAGCTATCTGCCACAAAACGTGCGAACCAACGCCGATCTCGAAAAAATGGTAGATACGTCTGACGAGTGGATTGTCACGCGCACAGGTATCCGTGAACGTCGTATCGCCGCGCCAGACGAAACCGTTTCGACCATGGGCTTTGAAGCCGCACAGCGTGCCATTGAGATGGCGGGCATTGATAAAGAGCAGATTGGTTTGATCGTGGTTGCCACGACCTCCGCCACGCACGCGTTCCCAAGCGCAGCGTGTCAGGTGCAGAACATGCTCGGTATTAAAGGTTGCCCGGCATTTGACGTGGCGGCCGCCTGCGCAGGTTTCACCTATGCGCTGAGTATTGCCGATCAGTATGTAAAATCCGGCTCCGTCAAATATGCGCTGGTGATCGGTGCAGACGTGCTGGCGCGTACCTGCGATCCTGCCGATCGCGGCACGATCATTATTTTTGGCGACGGCGCAGGCGCAGTCCTGCTGGGGCAGTCTGAAGAACCGGGTATCATCTCCACGCATCTGCATGCAGATGGCCGCTACGGTGAATTGCTGACCCTGCCTAACGCCGATCGCGTCAATCCGGATAGCTCCATTTACCTGACGATGGCGGGTAATGAAGTATTCAAGGTGGCAGTAACCGAGCTGGCGCACATTGTTGATGAGACGCTGGAAGCGAACAATCTTGAACGCTCCGCGCTCGACTGGCTGGTTCCGCATCAGGCGAACCTGCGCATCATCAGTGCGACCGCGAAAAAGCTGGGTATGTCGATGGATAACGTTGTGGTGACGCTCGATCGTCACGGCAATACCTCTGCGGCATCGGTACCGTGCGCATTTGATGAAGCGGTACGCGATGGACGAATCAAACGGGGCCAGCTGGTCCTGCTTGAAGCCTTCGGTGGTGGGTTCACCTGGGGTTCCGCGCTGGTTCGTTTCTAGGATAAGGATAAAAAATGACGCAATTTGCTTTTGTGTTCCCGGGTCAGGGCTCACAAGCCGTTGGGATGTTGTCTGAAATGGCAGCGACCTATCCGGTCATTGAAGAGACTTTTCGTGAAGCTTCCGATGCGCTGGGTTATGATCTTTGGGCATTGACCCAACAGGGCCCGGCCGAAGAGCTGAACAAAACCTGGCAAACTCAGCCAGCGCTGCTGACGGCTTCCGTTGCGCTGTGGCGCGTATGGCAGCAGCAGGGCGGCAAAGCGCCAGCTCTGCTTGCGGGTCATAGCCTGGGTGAATACTCTGCGCTGGTCTGCGCCGGTGTGATCGCGTTCGCTGACGCGGTGCGTCTGGTAGAGCTGCGTGGCAAGTTCATGCAGGAAGCGGTGCCGGAAGGCACGGGCGGCATGTCTGCCATTATCGGTCTGGACGATGCGGCTATTGCGAAAGCCTGTGAAGAATCTGCAGACGGTCAGGTCGTTTCACCGGTGAACTTCAACTCGCCAGGCCAGGTGGTTATCGCCGGTCATAAAGAAGCGGTTGAACGTGCGGGTGCCGCTTGCAAAGCGGCGGGCGCAAAACGTGCGCTGCCTCTGCCTGTTAGCGTGCCGTCCCACTGTGCGCTGATGAAGCCTGCTGCCGATAAACTGGCGGTTGAGCTGGAAAAAATCACCTTTAACGCACCGACGATTTCCGTTGTGAACAACGTCGATGTGAAATGCGAAACGGCGCCGGACGCTATCCGTAACGCGCTGGTTCGTCAGCTTTATAGCCCGGTACAGTGGACCAAAACCGTTGAGTTTATGGCTTCCCAGGGCGTTGAGCATCTGTATGAAGTCGGTCCTGGTAAGGTCCTCACCGGTCTGACAAAACGTATTGTTGACACCCTGACTGCTTCGGCGATTAACGAGCCGGACGCACTGTCAGCGGCACTCTCGCAATAAAAGAGGAATACCATGAGTTTTGAAGGAAAAATCGCTCTCGTGACCGGCGCAAGCCGCGGTATCGGGCGCGCTATTGCTGAAACACTGGTTGCGCGCGGCGCGAAGGTGATTGGTACAGCAACCAGCGAGAATGGCGCTCAGGCCATCAGTGACTATCTGGGTGCGAACGGTAAAGGTCTGGTGCTGAATGTGACCGAACCTGCATCTATCGAATCTGTTCTGGAAAATATTCGCGCAGAATTTGGTGAAGTGGATATTCTGGTCAATAATGCCGGGATCACTCGCGACAACCTGCTGATGCGAATGAAAGATGATGAGTGGAACGATATTATCGAAACCAATCTTTCATCTGTATTCCGTCTGTCAAAAGCGGTAATGCGCGCTATGATGAAGAAGCGTCATGGTCGTATTATCACTGTTGGTTCCGTGGTTGGTACCATGGGAAATGCTGGTCAGGCTAACTACGCTGCGGCGAAAGCGGGTCTGATTGGTTTCAGTAAATCGCTGGCGCGTGAAGTCGCGTCCCGCGGTATTACTGTAAACGTTGTTGCTCCGGGTTTTATTGAAACGGACATGACGCGTGCGCTGACTGATGAGCAGCGTGCGGGTACGCTGGCAGCAGTTCCGGCGGGTCGTCTTGGCGACCCTAAAGAAATCGCCAGCGCGGTTGCATTTTTAGCCTCTGACGAAGCGAGTTACATCACTGGTGAGACTCTCCACGTCAATGGCGGGATGTACATGGTTTAACCACGATAAAAAAATTTGCGTTATTAGGTCGAATGGCCTCAAAATAACGTAAAATCGTGGTAAGACCTGCCGGGATTTAGTTGCAAATTTTTCAACATTTTATACACTACGAAAACCATCGCGAAAGCGAGTTTTGATAGGAAATTTAAGAGTATGAGCACTATCGAAGAACGCGTTAAGAAAATTATCGGCGAACAGCTGGGCGTTAAGCAGGAAGAAGTTGTGAACTCCGCTTCCTTCGTTGAAGACCTGGGCGCAGATTCTCTTGACACCGTTGAGCTGGTAATGGCTCTGGAAGAAGAGTTTGATACTGAGATTCCGGACGAAGAAGCTGAGAAGATCACCACCGTTCAGGCTGCCATTGATTACATCAACGGTCACCAGGCGTAAGTGAACATCTCCAGGCGGTCATTCGACCGCCTGAGTTTTATCTTTTTTAGTCCCACGAATCTCTTTTTTTATCCCTCCCTGGAGGACAAACGTGTCTAAGCGTCGTGTAGTTGTGACCGGACTTGGCATGTTGTCTCCTGTCGGCAATACCGTAGAGTCCACCTGGAAAGCTCTCCTTGCCGGTCAGAGCGGCATCAGCCTAATCGACCATTTCGATACTAGCGCCTACGCAACGAAATTTGCTGGCTTAGTAAAGGATTTTAACTGTGAAGAGATCATCTCGCGCAAAGAACAGCGCAAGATGGATGCCTTCATTCAATATGGAATTGTCGCTGGCGTTCAGGCCATGCAGGATTCTGGCCTTGAAATTACGGAAGAGAACGCAACCCGTATTGGCGCCGCTATCGGCTCCGGTATTGGCGGTCTTGGCCTGATTGAGGAAAACCATACATCGCTGATGAATGGTGGCCCACGTAAGATCAGCCCATTCTTCGTTCCGTCAACGATTGTTAACATGGTGGCAGGTCACCTGACCATCATGTTCGGCCTTCGTGGTCCAAGCATTTCTATCGCCACCGCCTGTACCTCCGGCGTGCATAACATCGGCCAGGCCGCACGTATCATCGCTTACGGTGATGCAGATGCGATGGTTGCTGGCGGTGCAGAAAAAGCCAGTACCCCACTGGGTGTAGGCGGCTTCGGTGCGGCGCGTGCGCTTTCAACCCGGAACGATAATCCTCAGGCGGCGAGCCGTCCGTGGGATAAAGACCGTGATGGTTTTGTGCTGGGCGACGGTGCTGGCATGATCGTGCTGGAAGAGTACGAACATGCTAAAAAACGTGGCGCGAAAATCTATGCTGAAATCGTTGGTTTCGGTATGAGTAGCGATGCTTACCACATGACGTCTCCTCCAGAGAACGGCGCAGGTGCTGCGCTGGCGATGGAAAACGCGCTTCGCGATGCAGGTATTACCCCTGCACAGATCGGTTACGTGAACGCCCACGGGACGTCTACGCCAGCTGGCGATAAAGCAGAAGCCCAGGCGGTTAAGTCCATCTTCGGCGACGCGGCCAGCCGCGTGATGGTGAGCTCCACCAAATCCATGACCGGCCACCTCCTGGGTGCGGCAGGCGCGGTAGAGTCTATCTACTCTATCCTTGCGCTGCGCGACCAGGCCGTACCGCCAACCATCAACCTGGATAACCCGGATGAAGGTTGCGATCTGGACTTCGTTCCACACGAAGCGCGCCAGGTCAGCGGTATGGAGTATACCCTGTGTAACTCCTTCGGCTTCGGGGGCACCAACGGCTCTCTGATCTTCAAAAAGATCTGAGTCTGTTTGCCGCAAGGCACTAAAAAAGGTCCGCTTGTCGGGCCTTTTTTATTAAGGGAAATCCCCTTGTCTGGCGACAGGCATCCTGCCAGACTGAGCCTCCATGCATAAGGAGCCACCATGTTTTTAATCAATGGCCTTGAGCAGAATCAGCTGCCCGCAAGCGACAGGGCGACGCAATTTGGTGACGGCTGTTTCACCACGGCGCGAATTGTTAACGGCGCTGTGAGCCTGCTTGATGCGCATATTCGTCGCCTGCAAAGTGCCTGTGAAACGCTGCTGATCCCCTTTACGCAGTGGGATATTCTCGAAAGCGAGATGCGCCAGCTGGCCTTCGGAAAACCGAGTGGCGTACTGAAAGTGATCATCAGCCGCGGCAGCGGTGGCCGGGGTTACAGCGGTTCTGCCTGCCATCATCCCACGCGCATCCTCTCCCTGTCAGATTACCCCGCGCATTATGAGCGCTGGCGGCATGAGGGCGTTACGCTGACGCTCAGCCCCGTTCGCCTGGGCCGTAACCCGATGCTGGCAGGGATAAAACATCTCAACCGTCTTGAACAGGTGCTCATCCGTACTCATCTTGAGCAGACGGACGCCGATGACGCGCTGGTCCTTGACAGCGAAGGGTTCATTACGGAATGCTGTGCGGCTAATTTATTCTGGCGGCAGGGCAGTGATGTCTTCACGCCTTCACTGGAACAGGCGGGCGTCAAGGGTATTATGCGGCAGTTTTGTTTACAGCTTTTGGCACGCTCCGGCTATAACGTTGTCGAAGCCAGCGTGAAGGAAGCGGCGTTGCTGTCTGCTGATGAGGTCGTTATATGTAACGCCCTGATGCCGGTTGTGCCCGTTCGGGCCTACGATCGGCAGCGCTGGTCGTCCCGTGAGCTGTTTCAGTTTTTAGCCCCGTTATGTGAGCAAACCAGAAAGTCATGAAGAAAATGTTGCGCTTTGTCCTCCTCCTCATTGTTGTGCTGGGTATCGCTGGCGGCGCGGGAGTGTGGAAAGTTCGCCAGCTGGCGGACAGTAAAATCCTGATTAAAGACGAGACGATTTTTACCCTGAAAGCCGGTACCGGTCGTCTGGCCCTGGGTGAACAGCTTTACGCTGACAAAATTATCAACCGTCCGCGCGTTTTCCAGTGGCTGCTGCGCGTTGAGCCGGAGCTTGCCCACTTTAAGGCCGGAACCTATCGTTTCACCCCCGGGATGACCGTGCGGGAGATGCTTCAGCTGCTGGAGAGCGGTAAAGAGGCCCAGTTCCCGCTGCGTTTTGTTGAAGGGATGCGCCTGAGTGATTATCTCAAACAGCTGCGTGACGCGCCGTACATCAAGCACACGCTGAAAGATGACCGTTATGAGACGGTGGCCGAGGTGTTGAAATTTGACCATCCGGAATGGGTGGAAGGCTGGTTCTGGCCGGATACCTGGATGTACACGGCAGGGACGACTGACGAGGCGATCCTGAAACGTGCGCACAAAAAAATGGTTGCGGCGGTTGAGTCGGCCTGGAGCGGCCGTGCGGATGGCCTGCCTTATAAAGATCAAAACCAGTTCGTGACGATGGCCTCGATCATTGAGAAAGAGACTGCCGTAGCGGCTGAGCGCGACAAAGTGGCCTCGGTGTTTATCAACCGCCTGCGCATCGGGATGCGTCTGCAAACTGACCCGACAGTCATCTATGGAATGGGCGAGCGCTACACCGGCAAGATTTCCAGAAAAGATCTTGAGACCCCGACGGCGTATAATACCTACCAGATTAGCGGTTTGCCGCCAGGCCCGATTGCCACGCCTGGCGAAGCATCGCTTCGCGCCGCGGCACATCCGGCCAAAACGCCGTATCTCTATTTTGTGGCTGATGGAAAAGGCGGTCATACCTTTAACACGAACCTTGCCAGCCATAATCGTTCCGTTCAGGACTATCTGAAGGCACTTAAGGAAAAAAATGCGCAGTAAATACATTGTCATTGAGGGACTCGAAGGGGCGGGGAAAACCACGGCCCGTAACGTGGTGGTTGATACCCTGAATACGCTTGGTGTGGCGGATATCATCTTCACCCGTGAGCCTGGGGGAACGCAGCTGGCAGAAAAACTGCGCAGCCTGGTGCTGGACATCAAATCCGTAGGCGACGAGGTAATCAGTGATAAAGCCGAAGTGCTGATGTTCTACGCGGCACGCGTACAGCTGGTGGAGACGGTGATTAAGCCTGCCCTGGCGGACGGAAAATGGGTCATTGGCGATCGTCACGATCTCTCGACGCAGGCCTATCAGGGCGGCGGTCGCGGCATTGACCAGACGATGTTAGCCACCCTGCGCGACGCGGTACTGGGCGATTTCCGTCCCGACCTGACGCTGTATCTCGACGTTACGCCGGAGGTGGGCCTCAAACGCGCCCGCGCCCGCGGCGAGCTGGACCGCATTGAACAAGAGTCCTTCGACTTCTTTAACCGTACGCGTGCGCGCTACCTTGAACTGGCCGGGCAGGATAAGACGATCCGTACCATTGATGCAACGCAATCTCTGGACGACGTAACGCGTGCTATCCAACAAACGGTGACCACCTGGCTACAGGAGCAGCAGGCATGAAATGGTACCCATGGCTGCGCCCGCATTTTGAACAGCTGATTAGCAGCTATCAGGCAGGGCGGGGGCATCATGCGTTACTGATTCAGGCTTTACCTGGTATGGGTGATGATGCGCTAATTTACGCCATTACCCGCTTTCTGATGTGTCAAAAGCCGCAAGGGCATAAAAGCTGCGGCCAGTGTCGTGGCTGCCAGCTGATGCAGGCTGGCACGCATCCTGATTACTACACCCTTGAACCTGAGAAGGGCAAAAACACGCTCGGTATTGATGCGGTGCGCGACGTCAGCGAAAAACTGTATGAGCACGCGCGGCTGGGCGGGGCAAAAGTGGTCTGGCTGAAGGATGCGGCGATCCTCACCGAGGCGGCGGCCAACGCTCTGCTCAAAACCCTGGAAGAGCCGCCGGAAAAAACCTGGTTCTTGCTGTCTTGCCGCGAGCCGGGCAGGCTGCTGGCAACGTTACGTAGCCGGTGCCGTCTTCATCACCTCGCGGCCCCTCAGGAAGCCTGGTCGCTGGCCTGGCTGGAGCGAGAGGTGACAACGTCACAGGACGCCATGCTCTCCGCGTTGCGTTTATGCAGCGGCGCGCCCGCAGCGGCACTGGCCCTGTTGCAACCGGATGTCTGGTCGCAGCGCGAGGCGCTATGCCGTGCCGTTGCGTCTGCCATAGACAGCGGTGACTGGCTGAGTTTACTGCCTGCGCTGAATGGCGATCAGGCCGCCGAACGCCTGCAGTGGCTGGCGACGCTTTTGCTGGACGCGCTGAAAATTCAGCAGGGGGCCACGCTTCTGACCAACCCCGATGTCTGGCCACTGGTGAACACGCTGGCCAATGGTCTTTCAGGCACTACGCTGCAGGCTATCCTTCATGATATCTGCCAGAGCCGCGAACATCTTTTAACCGTCACTGGCGTCAATCGCGAACTGCTGTTGACCGACCAGTTACTGCGTATTGAACACTACCTGCAACCCGGCATTACGCCGCCGGTTTCCCATCTCTGAGAGAGACATTATGTTTTTAGTCGACTCACACTGCCATCTTGATGGCCTGGATTATCAATCTCTGCATAAAGACGTGGATGACGTGCTGGCGAAAGCTGCCGCCCGCGATGTGAAATTTTGTCTGGCCGTCGCGACCACCTTACCGGGCTATCGTGCCATGCGCGACCTGGTTGGCGTTCGCGATAACGTGGTCTTCTCCTGCGGCGTTCATCCGCTTAATCAGGATGAAGAGTACAACGTAGAAGATTTACGTCGACTGGCGGCAGAAGAGGGCGTGGTCGCGATGGGGGAGACCGGGCTTGATTATTTTTACACGCCTGAAACTAAACCCCGTCAGCAGGCCTCGTTTCGCAACCATATCCGCGTGGGCCGCGAGCTGAACAAGCCGGTTATCGTTCACACCCGTGATGCGCGCGCAGACACCCTGGCGATCCTCAGGGAAGAAAAGGTGACGGATTGCGGTGGCGTACTACACTGTTTCACTGAAGACAGAGAAACGGCGGGTAAGCTGCTTGATTTAGGATTTTATATTTCGTTTTCCGGGATTGTGACGTTCCGTAATGCTGAGCAGCTGCGTGACGCTGCACGTTATGTCCCGCTCGATCGCATTCTGGTGGAAACAGATTCTCCTTATCTGGCCCCGGTACCGCATCGAGGGAAAGAGAACCAGCCGGCGATGACGCGAGATGTGGCTGAGTACATGGCCGTTCTGAAGGGAGTCAGTATCGATGAACTGGCTCGCACCACGACGGAAAACTTTGCCAGCCTGTTCCACATCGACCCCGCCCGCCTGCAATCTCTCTGATACACCTGTTTTTTTTAGGCTCGTAATTAATAAGCAAAGCGAGTAAAGTTCACCGCCTCATTTGGGGCGGTGATGGTGTTTTTAGACACATCCAGAAACGCTTTTTGTAAATTACTGAAAGTTTTTTGACCGTCTTAAGCCGAAACGTGATAGCCGTCAAACAAACTCAGAGGGAATTATTTTACTCTGTGTAATAAATAAAGGGCGCTTAGATGTCCTGTCCACGGCGCGGTACTCCCCCCGGGCCAATGCGTGAAAGCGTAAAAAAAAGCACAAATACTCAGGAGCACTCTCAATTATGTTTAAGAATGCATTTGCTAACCTGCAAAAGGTCGGTAAATCGCTGATGCTGCCAGTATCCGTACTGCCTATCGCAGGTATCCTGCTGGGCGTCGGTTCTGCAAACTTCAGCTGGCTGCCAGCCGTAGTGTCCCACGTGATGGCAGAAGCAGGCGGTTCTGTTTTTGCTAACATGCCGCTGATCTTCGCTATCGGTGTTGCGCTGGGCTTCACCAATAACGATGGTGTATCCGCTCTGGCCGCCGTTGTTGCTTACGGCATCATGGTGAAAACCATGGCGGTGGTTGCACCGCTGGTACTGCATTTACCTGCAGAAGAGATCGCTGCCAAACACCTGGCCGATACCGGCGTGCTCGGCGGTATTATTTCCGGTGCGATTGCAGCGTATATGTTTAACCGCTTCTATCGCATCAAGCTCCCTGAGTATCTGGGCTTCTTCGCGGGCAAGCGTTTCGTTCCGATTATCTCTGGTCTGGCCGCGATCTTCACTGGCGTGATCCTCTCCTTCATCTGGCCACCAATCGGTTCTGCTATTCAGACTTTCTCTCAGTGGGCGGCTTACCAGAACCCGGTTGTGGCGTTCGGTATCTACGGCTTCATTGAGCGTTGCCTGGTGCCATTTGGTCTGCACCACATCTGGAACGTTCCATTCCAGATGCAGATTGGTGAATACACCAACGCTGCGGGCCAGGTGTTCCACGGTGATATCCCACGTTACATGGCGGGTGACCCAACTGCAGGTAAACTGTCTGGTGGCTTCCTGTTCAAAATGTACGGCCTGCCGGCGGCTGCGATTGCTATCTGGCACTCTGCGAAACCAGAGAACCGTGCAAAAGTGGGCGGTATCATGATCTCCGCGGCGCTGACCTCGTTCCTGACCGGTATCACCGAGCCGATCGAGTTCTCCTTCATGTTCGTTGCGCCGATTCTGTACATCATTCACGCGATTCTGGCGGGTCTGGCGTTCCCAATCTGTATCCTGCTGGGTATGCGTGACGGTACGTCCTTCTCTCACGGCCTGATCGACTTTATCGTTCTGTCCGGTAACAGCAGCAAGCTGTGGCTGTTCCCAATCGTGGGTATCTGCTACGCGCTCGTTTACTACACCATCTTCCGCGTGCTGATCAAAGCGCTGGACCTGAAAACCCCAGGTCGCGAAGATGCAACGGAAGACAGCAAAGCTGGCGCGACCAGCGAGATGGCTCCGGCTCTGATTGCAGCGTTCGGAGGTAAAGACAACATCACTAACCTGGACGCGTGTATCACTCGTCTGCGTGTAAGCGTTGCTGACGTAGCGAAAGTTGACCAGCCGGGTCTGAAAAAACTGGGCGCAGCGGGCGTGGTTGTTGCAGGTTCGGGTGTTCAGGCGATCTTCGGAACGAAATCCGATAACCTGAAAACCGAAATGGATGAGTACATCCGCAACCACTAAGTTGTGACCGGGGAGACTAAGGCAGCCGAATGGCTGCCTTTTTTATTGGCTTAGCCAGGGCGGGGAAGAGTAGATATAAAAAAGGGAGCCAGCAGGCCTAATGCCAGTCTGCGAAGCTCGGTGGAAGGAGCCGTTCACCTCAATACACGCAGAATATACTGCGTTCGGGACCTGTGAACGGGATAAGGGGGCCACCGCGGCCCCCTTATCAATCCCCGCGGCCCCGCGAGAAATCGGTGCTTCGCACTGCGCTCACCTCCCGACCGGCTGCCTGCGGTCGGCTCGACTCGACGTCCTGTCTCGTTTCGCCTCTGGCCGCCATCCATGGCATCCAGCCCTTGTCCTCCGGCCTCCGGCTCGCCGATTTCAGCGGGGACTCAACACCAGTGCCATATTCAGGCGGCTGAGAAGGTTGAAGGGTTAAGGAAGTGGCGAAAAGTTGCGTTGAGCAGGTGGCAGGAATGCTTTGGTGAAAGGAAAAAGCCACTGCTATAACACAGTGGCTTTTAAGACTATCTACTTAGAAACTGTAACTTCCGCTCACGGAGAAGTTACGAGGCGCGCCATACACGCCGTATGTTCCCAGGTAGTCGTAGTACTCTTTGTCGAAGACGTTGTTCAGGTTGCCCTGGATGGCAAAGTTCTTTGTGACCTGATAGCGGGTGAACAGATCCACCACCGTGTAACCATCCTGCGTGATCTGGCTGATGCCGTTCGGCCCTGGGGTTTCAAAGTCATACCAGGTTTTGTTCTGCCACCGCGCGCCGCCGCCGACCGTCAATTCTGGCAGCATAGGCAGCTGGTAGCGGGTAAACAACTTCAGCGTGGTGCGTGCCTGCTGTGGATTCACCGCGTTGCCGTCTTCATCTTCCGCGATATAGCGGCTGCCGCCGAAGGTCAGCTGCCAGTTATCGGTTAATGCACCGTTCAGTTCGAACTCCACGCCTTTACTCACGGTTCCGTCTACCGATTTATAGGCTGACTGGCCGCCGGAGCCAGGAATAGTCACGCCGGTATTGACTGCCACATTATCCTGCTCAATGCGGAACACTGACAGGCTGGCAGTCAGACGGGTGTTAAACCAGTCTCCCTTCACGCCGGCTTCGTAACTTTTGCCCGTGGTAGGATCGATAAAGTTACTGTTGATGTCACGCTGGCCTGAAGGCTGGAAGATAGACGTATAGCTGGTATAAACCGACCAGGTATCATCGATATCGTAGATCAGCCCGGCGTACGGCGTGACGTCATGGAACTTCGCATCGCGGATTTCGTCCGGCTTGCGCTCCAGGTTGTATTTGGCGCTCCATTCGGTGTAACGCGCACCGAGGATCAGGTGAAGCGGGTCAGCCAGCGACAGACGCGTTGCGGCATAGACCGACTTCTGGCGGATCACATCGCGCTGGTAAAGCGCGAAGCCAGACCAGGTCGGATCGGCCAGATTACCGTTGTAATCGTAGATGCTGCCGACATCCATCAGGCCGTAGTTATCATTCACCGGATATGAGTTGTCGTAATTGTTGCGCTGGCGGCTGTAGCTGCCTCCCAGCATCAGCTCATGCTGACGTCCCAGCAGGTCGTACCCACCGCGCACGAAAGCATCCACGGAATCCTGCTTACGCTCGCCCCGGTTCCAGCCGCCCCAGGCACCCTGGAAGCTGGACGCATCGTACAGGCCGGTGGTTTTATCCGGATAACCATCGATATACATCAGCTTGCTGTCGAAGTTGGTCTCCGCATGCATGGCGTTAACCTTTGCTTCCCAGCCGTTATCGAAGCGTTGGGTCAGGTTAGCAAAGATTTTGGTGGAATCCTGATTCGAGTAGGTCCAGTCTGCAGCGGTGTTGAAGCCACGACGGAAATCCGTTTTGCTGCCGTCGCTGAACAGCGAAGGGAAACCGCCCCATGTTGGGCTGTCTTCTTCACTTTCCTGATAGTCATAACCCAGAGAGAGGGTGGTGGAGTCGGTCAAATCGGCATCAACCACGCCATAGATGAATTTTTTGCGATAGTGGTTGCGCTCCACCCAGGAGTCGTTGTCCTGGTAGCCGGTGATGACGCGGCCACGCACATTGCCGGATTCAGTCAAAGGTGCCTGCAGGTCAAGCACGTAGCGCTGCTTGTCCCAACTGCCGTAAGTGGCTGAGGCCGAGCCTTTAAATTCTTTGCTGTCGGCGTGCTTGCGCACCATATTGACGTAGGCTGACGGGTTGCCCGTTCCGCTCATCAGGCCTGCCGCACCGCGCACCACTTCAATTTTATCGAAGATGGCCGTATCGCCCGCCGTATCGCCAAAGTTCCAGCGGTTATCAAGAAACGTCGGCATATCTTCGTAGGCGAAGTTGCTGATAAAGAAACCGCGCGCGTAATAGTTTGTCCGGCTGGTATCGATACGCGAAGCGCTCACGCCGGTGGTGTTATCCAGCACCTGACCGATAGTGTTCAGCTCCTGATCCTGCATACGCTGCTGGCTGATCACACTGACCGACTGTGGAATATCGCGAGGAACTAACAGCAGCTTGGTGCCGGTGGTGGTGGTTTTTACGCTGTAGTCCTGATCCTGTTCAGCGGACGGATCCTGTGCGTTATCGAATCCACCGTCTACTACCACGGTGTCTTCTGAAGAGGAGGCGGCGAAACTTACGGCTGGCGTCAATGCCATAGCAATGCAGGCTGCCAGCAACGACGGTGCTGCGGCAGGCTGGCGTTGCCCATCCCTGGTGTGATTAATGAAAGACATCATCAAACCCTTAATGAATGGTGAAAGTGGGTCGCGTCAGTCTCGCTAGCACGGGCTGACGTCGTTTTCTATGTTAAAAATGCGCATGAAAATGCAAATGCGAAATATACGCATTGTGATTAACGCTGTAAACAGATGTTTCGGAGGCAAATGAAATAATGTTTCAGACGTTTCTCGCCGGGGAGCGGTCATACTTCATGCAGCTGCGGTACATTAAGGAAAGAAATCGCGGGAGAAGGTTGAAAGGACAGGAGAAAGTCGCTCATACTCATCAACTGTAACGCACAGTATGAGACACAAAATGTGTGATTAGCGGATGCACCACGCCAGAGTAAACAAATAAGGACAAGGTCATGGCCGAAGAAACGATTTTCAGTAAAATTATCCGCCGCGAGATCCCGTCGGATATCGTCTATCAGGACGATCTGGTGACGGCGTTCCGGGACATTTCACCGCAGGCCCCAACGCATATCCTCATTATTCCCAATATTCTGATTCCTACCGTAAATGACGTGAAAACCGAGCACGAAGTGGCATTAGGCCGTATGCTTACGGTGGCCGCGAAAATCGCAGAGCAAGAGGGGATTGCCCAGGACGGATACCGTCTGATCATGAACTGCAATCGTCATGGCGGCCAGGAAGTTTATCATATCCATATGCATCTGCTGGGTGGACGTCCACTCGGCCCGATGCTGGCACATAAAGGTCTTTGATATGTTAAGAGGGCGTATTGCAGCGCTGATTATCGCAGTGCTGATAGCGGGGTGCAGCGCGCGTCCGGCGATCCCGGTCAGCGATGAACAGTCGCTGGTCATGGAGGCCTCGGTGCTTGCCGCAGGCATCACGGCGGAGCAGCCTGCGCTGACCATCAGCGAAATCCAGTCTTCTGCCTCCTCTACGCTCTTTAACGAAAGACACGAGCCGGTGACGGTGCATTACCGTTTTTACTGGTATGACGTTAGAGGTCTTGAAATGCACCCGCTCGAAGCGCCGCGCAGTGTGACCATTCCGGCGGGATCGTCGGTGACGCTCTATGGCAGCGCCAACTCGTTGGGTGCGCATAAGGTGAGACTTTATCTTTACTTGTAAGGGGTAAACCTTGATTAAAAATATAAGCCGCTATGCGCTTGTGACCGCATTTGCACTTTTTCTTGCCGGTTGTGTAACGCGAACCGAAGAACCCGCGCCCGTGGACGAGGCAAAACCGGGGACAGAACAGCCGACGCCGCCAACGCAGCCGGTGCCAACGGTGCCATCTGTGCCAACTATTCCGGCGCAGCCAGGCCCGATTGAACACCCGGATCAAACCTCTCAGCCAACGCCGCGCGTGCGCCACTATGACTGGAACGGCGCGATGCAGCCGATGGTCGGCAAAATGCTGCAGGCTCAGGGCGTCACGGCGGGCAGCGTGCTGCTGGTGGACAGCGTGAACAACCGTACTAACGGCTCGCTGAATGCGGGTGAAGCGACGGAAACCCTGCGCAACGCTTTAGCCAACAACGGTAAATTTACGCTGGTCTCCTCGCAGCAGCTGGCGGTGGCGAAGCAGCAGCTTGGCCTGTCACCGCAGGACAGCCTTGGCTCGCGCAGCAAAGCGATCGGGATTGCCCGTAACGTTGGCGCACAGTATGTCCTGTATTCCAGCGCCACCGGCAACGTCAATACCCCGGCCCTGCAAATGCAGCTGATGCTGGTTCAGACAGGCGAGATTATCTGGTCAGGTAAAGGTGCCGTTTCGCAACAATAAGCCGACGCGTGAGGAAATTCTGACGCGTTATTTTCCTCAATACCGTCTTGTCGCGCCGCAGGCCTCTTCCGGGCTTGGCGGCGCGAGTTGCATTATTGAGCAGGGCGAACATCGTCTGGTTCTGCGCCAGCATCACGATGCCTCTGCGCCCGCCGCCCATTTTCGTCGTCAGTATCTTGCCCTGAAACGCCTTCCGGCCGGACTCGTACCCGAACCCTGTTTTTTCAGCCAGGGCTGGATGGCCGTGGAGTATCTTGCGGGCGAGATCAAAACCACGCTACCGGATACCCCAACGCTTGCTGCTCTGCTGTATCATCTGCATCGTCAGCGACGGCTGGGCTGGCGCATCGCGCTTATGCCGTTGCTTGAACAATACTGGCAGCAGGCCGCGCCCGCGCGCAGAACGCCATACTGGCTGGCTCAGCTTAAAAAACGCCGTGCAAGAGGTGAGCCGCAGCCGTTGCGGCTCGCGCCGCTGCACATGGATGTTCACGCGGGCAATATCGTTCACACGGCGGCAGGGGAAAGGCTCATCGACTGGGAATATGCCGGAGATGGGGATGTCGCGCTGGAGCTGGCTGCCGTCTGGACACCGGACAAGGCCGCGCGGGACGCGCTCATTGCGGCCTATGCCGAACAGGCGCAGATGGACACCCGGACGCTGGCGCGCCAGGTCAGCCGCTGGCGGCCATGGGTATTGATGCTGATGGCGGGCTGGTTTGAGGTGCGCTTTGCGCAGACGGGCGACAAACAATTTATTACGCTGGCAGATGATGCCTGGCGTCAGTTAAACACTAAAGGATAAGAGAGGTTCGTGTGGGTCCAGTGATGTTGGATGTTGAAGGGTTTGAGCTGGATGCGGAGGAGCGCGAGATCCTGGCGCATCCGCTGGTGGGCGGCCTGATTCTGTTTACCCGCAACTATCACGATCCGGCGCAGTTGCGCGAACTGGTGCGCCAGATCCGAGCGGCATCGCGTAACCGGCTGGTGGTGGCGGTCGATCAGGAAGGAGGGCGCGTACAGCGCTTCCGCGAGGGATTCACCCGCTTACCGGCTGCACAGTCTTTTGCTGCGCTGCTTGGCACAGAAGCGGGCGGGAAACTGGCGCAGGACGCCGGTTGGCTGATGGCAAGCGAAATGATTGCCATGGATATTGATATCAGCTTTGCGCCGGTGCTGGATGTGGGGCATATCAGCGCCGCTATCGGCGAACGCTCGTACCATGAGGACCCGCGCATTGCTCTGGCAATGGCCACACAGTTTATTGACGGTATGCACGACGCGGGCATGAAAACCACCGGCAAACACTTCCCGGGACACGGCGCGGTAACGGCTGATTCACACAAAGAGACGCCACGCGATCCTCGCCCTGAAGCGGAGATCCGCGCCAAAGATATGTCCATCTTCCGCTCGCTCATCACTGACAATAAGCTGGATGCGATTATGCCTGCGCATGTGATCTACAGCGATGTCGATCCGCGCCCGGCGAGCGGTTCCCCGCACTGGCTGAAAACCGTCCTGCGTCAGGAGTTGGGCTTCAACGGCGTGATTTTCTCGGATGATTTGTCCATGGAAGGGGCGGCAATCATGGGCAGCTATGCGGAACGCGGGCAGGCTTCACTGGATGCAGGTTGCGATATGATCCTGGTCTGTAATAATCGTAAAGGAGCGGTCAGCGTGCTGGATAACCTGTCGCCGATCAATGCCGAACGTGTTACACAATTGTATCATAAAGGTTCATTTAGCCGTCAGGAGTTGATGGACTCGGCGCGCTGGAAGACGGTCAACGCGCAACTTGAAGCGCTCAACGAGCGCTGGCAGGCCCATAAAGCAGGCCTGTAATCACTCCCGTAAGGCGTAGCAAGGTGGGAAGACAATGATCATCTATTTACACGGTTTTGACTCAAACAGCCCAGGTAACCATGAGAAGGTACTGCAGCTGCAGTTTATCGATCCGGACGTCCGGCTGATTAGCTACAGTACCCGCCACCCTAAACATGATATGCAGCATTTGCTCAAGGAAGTGGACAAAATGCTGCAGCTCAACGTTGACGAGCGTCCGCTGATTTGCGGCGTCGGGCTGGGAGGATACTGGGCAGAGCGCATTGGATTTTTGTGCGATATTCGTCAGGTCATTTTCAATCCAAACCTGTTCCCGAACGAGAACATGGAAGGCAAGATTGACCGCCCGGAGGAGTACGCCGATATCGCGACGAAATGCGTCAGTAATTTCCGTGAAAAGAATCGCGATCGTTGTCTGGCGATCCTCTCCCGTCATGACGAAGCGCTGGACAGCCAGCGTTCAGCGGAGATGCTGCATCACTTCTATGAGATCGTCTGGGACGATGAACAAACCCACAAGTTCAAAAACATCTCCCCGCATCTGCAGCGCATAAAAGCCTTCAAAACGCTGGGCTAACCAGCCCTCTAAAAGCCTCAGGCCCGGCCGCAAAAGCGTGCCGGGCTTTCTTTTTTGTCAGACTTGTCTACTTTTAAGCCATCAAAACTTGATGCATATCAATTTTGGTATGACCAATGCGCCTGACGTGTTATCCTCAATGCACTTGAATGGTTTCAGTGCTGTAACCTGTTGTTAATTAAGGGTTATTTTCATAACTTTTAATTAACAATTGGTTAATAATTTAGGGGGTCGCGTTGACTACACCATTGAAAAAAATAGTGATTGTAGGCGGTGGTGCTGGCGGGCTGGAGCTGGCGACGCAGCTGGGCAAAAAGCTGGGTCGCGGTAAGAAAGCCAAAATTACGCTGGTAGATCGTAACCACAGCCATCTGTGGAAACCGCTGCTGCACGAAGTGGCGACCGGATCGCTGGATGAGGGCGTGGATGCGCTGAGCTATCTGGCACACGCGCGTAATCATCATTTCCAGTTCCAGCTGGGATCCGTGGTGGATATCAACCGTGAGAGCAAAACCATTACGCTGGCTGAGCTGCGCGACGACAAAGGCGAACTACTGGTTCCTGAGCGCAAGCTGCCGTATGACACACTGGTCATGGCGCTGGGCAGTACATCGAACGACTTCAATACGCCGGGCGTGAAAGATCACTGCATCTTCCTGGACAACCCGCATCAGGCGCGTCGTTTCCATCAGGAAATGCTCAATCTGTTCCTGAAATACACCAATAACCTGGGTGCCAACGGCAAGGTTAACATCGCGATTGTGGGTGGGGGCGCGACGGGCGTTGAGTTGTCTGCTGAACTGCACAACGCGGTGAAACAACTGCACAGCTACGGCTACAAAGGCCTGACGAATGATGCGCTGAACGTGACGCTGGTTGAGGCGGGCGAACGCATTCTGCCGGCGCTGCCGCCGCGCATTTCCGGCGCAGCGCACAGCGAGCTGACCAAACTCGGCGTACGCGTGCTGACGCAAACCATGGTCACCAGCGCCGATGCGGGTGGTCTGCACACCAAAGACGGCGAGTACATCGAAGCGGATCTGATGGTCTGGGCGGCAGGGATTAAAGCGCCTGATTTCATGAAAGATATCGGCGGGCTGGAAACGAACCGTATTAATCAGCTGGTGACGGAGCCTACGCTGCAAACCACGCGCGATCCGGACATTTACGCCATCGGCGACTGTGCCTCCTGCGCGCGCCCGGAAGGCGGGTTCGTTCCTCCGCGTGCTCAGGCCGCGCACCAGATGGCAAGCCTGGTGCTGCACAACATCCTGGCGCAGCGTAAAGGCAAACCGATGAAGGCGTATGTCTACAAAGACCACGGCTCTCTGGTGTCGCTCTCCAACTTCTCGACCGTCGGCAGTCTGATGGGCAACCTGATGCGTGGCTCAATGATGGTAGAAGGGCGCATTGCGCGCTTTGTGTATATCTCACTTTACCGTATGCACCAGATTGCGCTGCACGGCTACTTCAAAACCGGCCTGATGATGCTGGTTGGACGCATCAACCGGGTTATTCGCCCGCGTCTGAAGCTGCACTAATCGTATTATCCCTCCGGGTCCTCCGGAGGGATTTTTTAGCATATCATGCTGTCCAGTGCCCTTCAGGCGCTTAAGAGTTCTCCTAAATCCGATATATCCCTCCTGCACTCCGCGTTTTTACGCCTTTGTCTTATTGGCGAGTCCAGCCATTGATTGCAAAATTGTTACCAATAGCAACAAAGGAGGATGTCCCGTGAATAAATCAATGTTGGCGGGTATAGGGATTGGCGTAGCGGCTGCGTTAGGTGTGGCTGCGGTTGCCAGTCTCAACGTGTTTGAACGTGGCCCGCAGTATGCGCAAGTGGTTTCCGCAACGCCCATTAAAGAGACGGTCAAAACGCCCCGTCAGGAGTGCCGCAACGTTGCGGTCACCCACCGTCGTCCCGTACAGGATGAAAACCGTATTGCCGGTTCTGTTCTCGGCGCGGTTGCAGGCGGCGTAATTGGCCATCAGTTTGGTGGCGGTCGCGGTAAAGACGTGGCTACCGTTGTCGGCGCGTTGGGCGGTGGCTATGCAGGGAATCAGGTGCAGGGTGCGATGCAGGATAACGACACCTACACCACAACCCAGCAGCGCTGTAAAACCGTCTATGACAAATCCGAGAAAATGCTGGGTTACGATGTCACCTACAAAATCGGCGACCAGCAGGGCAAAATCCGCATGGATAAAGACCCCGGCACCCAGATCCCGCTGGACGGAAATGGTCAGCTGATCCTGAACAACAAAGCGTAAAAAAGATCTTCTCTGAACTTAGCTCCTCACGCGCTCAGGCTGAGGAGCTTTTTTTTGGCCGTCAGAAGGTCAGGGCATAGTTCAGCCCGAAGGTGCGGCCACGCCCTTTGTACTCATACAAAGCAGCGCTACCGTAGGTCGGGCTGTAGAGCAGCGGCGCACGCTGGCCCCAGACGGTGGTGTAGGTTTTATCCAGCAGGTTTTCGATACTGAAGGACAGTTTACCCACCGGCAGGGCATAGCTGCTGAGGAAATCAACGGTGTTATAGCCATCAATTTTATTGCCCGCCGCGTCCGTCAGGTCGAAGGTTTGCTGGGTCTGCAGGCGCAGTGACCAGGGTTCAGGGGACCAGCCGACGTATGCCGTGGCTTTTGACGGTGAGGCCTGTGTCACATCCCACTTCTCCCACGATCCGTTCGTTTTAATCTCTGACTTCAGCACGTTGAAATTCCCGCCGAGGCTCCAGGCGCTGTCAGGAATGAAATAATCCACCGCGCCCTCCACGCCGTAAATCCTGCGCTCCTGCTGATTGACGTCGATTGTCATATCGCGGCGGTTAATGTCGACCGATTTATCCGACAACGAGTAGTAGGCCGCAATCTGGGTGCGCAGATTATTGCCGGTATAACGCCAGCCCAGCTCATAGGAGTTCACTTTGATGCCTTCGAGCTTCGCATCCTGCGGGTTAACACTTTTCACCAGCGCAAGATGGCCCTGTGCATCGGCCCTTGCATAGGAACCGTTGCCGTAATATTTACCGGGGTCGGGCAACTCCACGCCCTGAGAGAAGTTAAACCAGGCCTGCTGATTTTCCGTGAGATGCGCAAGGATCCCGGCATTGAACAGCAGGTTGTCGTAATCGGTTTTGCCGCCCGGGATGGCCTCTGCGGACCGCGCCTTACCGTTGGCAATCGCCTGTTGCTGGGTATAGCCGATAAAGTCATCAACGCGGTTTTCGGTCCACTGGTAGCGTACGCCGCCGCTCAGAGTGAAGACATCACTCAGATCAATGCTGTTCTGCAGAAACGGCGCGATGTTGGTGATGCTGTAGCCCGGATAACGTCCCGTGGAATATATAGCGTGGTTATTCATACCGCCCGAGGGAACGGACTGCGCCAAATCAAAGAACATCTGATTGGAGTCGAACGTCTCGTGATCCGCATCCAGCCCCCAGGTCATCTGCCAGCCGTCCAGCGGCGTGCTGTTTAACGTCAGTTTCGCGCCGTACTGGTCGGTATTCTGCTCGGAGGCGGCGAAGCTGGTAACGGCTTTGGTCTGCGCGTCCAGCGTCGGGAAAGGGTAGAAGCGCAGGGACTCATCCCGGTAATAAATCTGCCCGACCAGCTCCTGTCCCCAGAAATCGGTATCCGAGTATTGCAGGCTGATAAGATGGCGCTCGGTGCCGGGAACACGATCGGAGTTAAATCCGCTTTGGGTAGAGGCCGTTCCACTGCCTGTAACGGCACCCATGTTTTTGCCCAGGTTTAACCCGTAATCGTCGTCGCCCTGGCTTTTGTAATACTGGGTGACCACCTGCAACTGACGCGTCTCGTCAATCTCAATCGTGCCGGTGCCCATCACGTCCAGGCGGTCCGAGTGCTGTAACCCGGTTTGCGTATTGTCGAAGGTGAGGGCGTCACCGTTACCATCGTACCAGCCGCCGAAACGCTGCCAGGCAACGGACAGCCGACCGAAAGCATGATCGTTCCCGCCGCTGACGGCGGTTGCCACGCGTTCGTCACGATCGTTGCTGTTGTTAAAACCCGTTTTACCGCCAAGCTCCAGGTCGACCTGGCTTTCCGGCTGCCCTTTTTTGGTCACAATATTGATCAGGCCGCCCGTACTGCCGCCGCCGTACAGGGACGTGGAGCCAGAGATCACCTCAATGTGATCAACGTTGAAAGGATCGATGGCATCCAACTGACGGCTGTCCGTGCGCGATGAGTTCAGGCGAACGCCGTCCACCAGCACCACAATCGCGCGGCCACGCATGTTCATGCCGTAGTTGGTTCGTCCCTGGCTGCTGACGTCCATACCCGGGATCAGCTGTCCAAGGATATCCTTGAACTCTTTGCCGCCCTGAACCTGCTGTTCAATCTCATGGCCTTCAATGATCCACGTGGTCTGCGCCATCTCGGCCACGGTGCGGTGGCTGCGGTTGGCGCTAACCACCAGGTTCTCTTCTGTGTTTTGTTCTGCATAAAGGGGCATTGCCATAGCCAGCAATACCGGATTGAGCACCCAGAGGCTCGTCTTCATCATCATTCCTTATTAAGCGATTGTTATTATGCGGGCAGGTTGTTTTTGTCGTGTTAAAAAATGTAAATGCGAATACTGCCGATAATAAAACGCATTATCAACCTGAGAAAATTTGGGGGGTTAGATGAAAACGAGGAAGGAAGAAAACAGAAAGGGCGGATGGCCGCCCTTAAGATTACAGCTTGAGAAGTTCAGGCCACAGGCGCAGCGTGGTCTGGGTGATGCTTTGCAGTTTTTCCAGGCCAGCGCCTTCGCGGGCGCTAATCGACATGCCCTGCAGAATGCAGCTTAAGTATTGCGCCAGCGCCTGCGGGCGACAATGCGCGGGGATCTCGCCGCGCTGCTGGCGCTGGGCAAGGAACGTGCTCAGCGTCTCCTCCTGCATCGCATGGCGCGATTTCACCGTGTTGGCGATCTCTGTAGACGAGGCCGCGAGGGTGGCAGAGGTGTTGATCATAAAACACCCGGCAGGGGTCTCTTTGCTGGTGAAGCAGGTGGCGATGGCGGTGAAGTAATCCCGCAGCGCCTGCTCAACGGATTTTTCTTCGCAGAACAGCTGTGCTTCGTACTTCGCCGCAAAACGGGAGATGTATCGATCCAGAACCGCCCGGAACAGCCCCTCTTTATTCGTAAACTCCGCGTACAGCGTCGGCGCTTTGGCTCCGGTAGCTTCCACCAGGTCCGAAAGCGACGTTGCCTCGTACCCGTGCTGCCAGAAGAGCGTCATGGCCTTATCCAGCGCCGCATCCCTGTCGAACACTTTTGGTCGGCCACGGCTTTTCTTCGCACAACTCGTGACATCGGTTGTCATTGCCGTTGGTCCTCTGTTGGTTTGTTGAATGACCATTATAAAAATAAACCACAGCCGGGACCAGCGCTGTTTGCTTAAAAATAAATTAATCCTATCGATATGAATAATAACGGAATTTAAATTTATTTAATGGTCGTTATAAAAATGGGTTGACGTGTGACCTGGATCACATCTATCATTTACCTATCGATCGTTAAGTAAATAAATTACGACATCAATTCATCTGCCTAAAGGTATAAAAACATGAAAAACGTTAAAACCCTCATCGCTGCCGCTGTTCTGAGTTCACTCTCTTTCGCAAGCTTCGCCGCTGTTGAAGTGCAATCCACCCCTGCTGACCAGCAGAAAGTGGGCACCATCTCCGCGAATGCCGGGACTAACCTGGGTTCACTGGAAGATCAGCTGGCGCAAAAAGCGGATGAAATGGGTGCAAAATCTTTCCGCATCACCTCAGTGACCGGTCCTAACACCCTCCACGGTACTGCGGTCATCTACAAATAAGCCTGGCTAAACCCTCATTTATGCCACTGCTATAAAAAACGCCCTGCATATGCAGGGCGTTTTTCGTTGGGTCTTACATCGACTGTTGCGCAATATTGTGGTGCCGCGTGACGTCAGTCGGCATGCCTGAACGTACCTCCATGGCTCTCCCCATCACGGCCTCATCGGTGCTGGCATTCGTTTTAAAACTCACCATCGCAGCATTCAGATTGATGGGCAGGGTTTGCGGATCGTCACCTATGTTTTTCGATAACGGCTGATGGATTTCGACCAGCCGCACGCCGCCAGGCTCCTCAGAAACCTTAATCGGCGTATTAATGATATTCACTTTGGTGCCCGGCGTGATCTCGCTGTAAAGCGTCTTGATGTCGTCATCGCGAAGGCGAATACAGCCGGAGCTGACGCGCATCCCAATACCGAAATCCGCATTGGTTCCATGCAACAGATAGACACCGCCGTAGGCGGCGAGGCGGATCGCGTGATGTCCCATGGGGTTATCAGGCCCTGCCGGCACAACCGCCGGAAGCTCGATACCCTGCGCTTTGTAGCGGGCGCGAATATTGGCCGTTGGCGTCCACGTCGGGTTTGCCCGCTTATCGGAGACGGTGGTCACCATCGTTGGGGTGAGCGTGTCGCCGCCCAGCTGCCCAATGCCGATAGGATAGACGGTCACTTCGTTTTTACCCGGTGGATAATAGTAAAGCCGAAGCTCAGCTAGGTTGATCACGATCCCCTCGCGCGGCGCGTCCGGCAGCAGCGTCTGGAGCGGGATCGTCAGCACGCTGCCGGCACGAGGCACATAAGGATCTACACCTGGGTTGGCCTGAAGCAGCGCCAGGAACCCAACGTTATATTTTTTAGCAATCGCCTCAAGCGAACCGCCATTATTTTCCACGACGTGAAAACGATTTTCCCCGACAAGTTTGCTGCCAGGGGGCGGGAGAGGCCAGGTGTTTGCCCGGGCGGGTAACGCAATGGTTACCGTTGCTATCAGCGCAGACAACGTAATCCAGCGGATAAGACGCGAAGAGATCATCATCACTATAATCCATATAAATGATAAGGTTATTATTTTATAAGCTGTGAATCATAATTATGGTCAATGGGTGTGTCGGGAAGATCGGGCGAAGTGCAAAGAGTTTGTAAATTGTTGCTCCCGGCAGCGTTGCGCTACCGGGAGCCTGTGGTGCCGGTCAGGCGATGGCGTTCTCTTCAAGCTGACGCATGAAGTTACGGACCCACTCCATGCGGTTCTTACGCTCGGCCAGCTCCTGCGTAAAGCGCAGACGCGTCGGGCCATCCAGACGGAAGTGCTGAGGCTGTTTTTGCAGCAGGCCGATCAGCCACATCGGATCGACATGGTTTTTCTCGGCAAACTCAATCATCCCGCCTTTCTCATTGCCCTCCAGCTTGCGAATGCCCAGCTTTTGCGCCTGCTGACGCAGACGGGCGATGTCCAGCAGGTTGCGCGCGGCGTCCGGCAGCAGGCCAAAGCGGTCGATCAGCTCGACTTTGATCTCTTCCAGCTCGCCTTCATTTTTCGCGCTGGCAATACGCTTGTAGAATGACAGGCGGGTATTCACGTCTGGAATAAAATCATCCGGCAGCAGGGACGGCATCCGCAGCTCGACTTCGGTTTGCTGGCTGGTTAAATCTTCCAGCGACGGTTCCCGACCGGCCTTCAGCGCATCGACGGCGTTTTCCAGCAGCTCCATATACAGCGAGAAGCCGATGGTTTCCATCGAACCGCTCTGATCTTCGCCCAGCAGTTCGCCCGCCCCGCGGATCTCGAGGTCGTGCGTTGCCAGCGCGAACCCGGCGCCGAGATCTTCCAGCGAGGCGATGGCTTCCAGACGTTTTTGCGCGTCGGTGGTCATCGCCTTCGGATGCGGCGTCAGTAGCCATGCGTAGGCCTGATGGTGCGAACGACCTACGCGGCCACGTAACTGGTGAAGCTGCGCCAGGCCAAAGTGATCCGCCCGTTCAATGATGATGGTATTGGCGGTAGGAATGTCGATGCCGGTTTCAATAATGGTGGTACAGACCAGCACGTTAAAGCGCTGGTGGTGGAAATCGTTCATCACGCGTTCCAGCTCGCGCTCGCGCATCTGCCCGTGGCCGATGGCAATACGCGCCTCCGGCACCAGCTCCGCCAGCCTGTCGGCGGCTTTCTGAATATTTTCCACGTCGTTGTAGAGGTAATACACCTGGCCGCCGCGCAACACTTCGCGCAGGATCGCCTCGCGGACCACCAGATTATCGTACTCCCGCACGAAGGTTTTCACCGCCAGACGGCGCGCCGGAGGGGTGGCGATAATCGACAGATCGCGCATGCCGCTCATCGCCATATTCAGCGTACGCGGGATCGGCGTTGCGGTCAGGGTCAGAATATCGACGTCCGCGCGCATCGCTTTGATCCGCTCTTTGTGACGCACCCCGAAGCGGTGTTCTTCGTCGACGATCAGCAGGCCCAAATCTTTCCACTTCACGTCGCTTTGCAGCAGCTTGTGCGTGCCGATCAGAATGTCGATCTTGCCTTCGCTTGCCTGCTCCAGAATGCTCGTTTGCTCTTTGGCGCTGCGAAAACGCGACAGCATTTCGATGCGCACCGGCCAGTTGGCAAAGCGGTCGCGGAAGTTGTCGAAGTGCTGCTGGGCCAGAAGGGTGGTAGGGACCAGCACCGCCACCTGCTTGTTGTTCTCCACGGCGAGGAAGGCTGCGCGCATCGCCACTTCGGTTTTGCCGAAGCCCACGTCGCCGCAGACCAGCCGGTCCATCGCCAGCGGCTGGCACATATCGCTCAGCACGGCGTTAATGGCCTGAGCCTGATCCGGCGTGGTTTCGAACGGGAAGCTATCGCAGAACAGCTGATACTGCTCTTTGTCATGCTTAAAGGCATAGCCCTCTTTGGCCGCACGCTGGGCGTAGATATCCAGCAGTTCAGCCGCCACGTCGCGAACTTTTTCCGCCGCTTTCTGGCGCGCTCGTGCCCAGGCATCGCCGCCCAGCTTATGCAGCGGGGCGTTATCTTCCGCACCGCCCGCATAGCGGCTGATCAGATGCAGGGACGATACCGGCACGTACAGTTTGGCGTCGTTGGCATAGGTCAGCATCAGGTATTCACCTTTGATGCCGCCCGCCTCCAGCGTCGTCATCCCCTGATAGCGCCCGACACCGTGTTCAAGGTGAACAATCGGCTGACCCGGGTGCAGTTCCGCCAGGTTACGGATCAATGTGTCCGGGTTGATGGTACGGCGGCTGTCCTGGCGGCGGCGCGCAACGCGCTCCCCGAGCAGGTCGCTTTCGCAGATCAGGGCGCGGTTGTTAAGCGTATCAATAAACCCGTGCTCGGCCGCGCCGATCATCAGATAACGGCCATTGCCGGTGGCTTCATCGAGTCGCAAAATGCGCTTTGGTGCCACCTTAATGCGGCTCAGTAGTTCGCCCAGCGCCTCGCGACGGCCTTCGCTCTCAACCGAGAACACCACCGGGCCGGTAAAGGACTCGAGGAACTTACGCAGATTATCGAGCGGCGATTTCTGCTGCGCCTGCACGGCGAGATCCGGAAGCGTCTTAAACGCGAGGTTCGTGTTGGCCGCTTTTTTCGCAAGTGAATCGGTTTTGAGCTGCATCCGTGGCCAGCGTTTTAGCTCGGCATTCAGTTCATCGGTGCGTAGCCACAGCTTCTCGGGCGGCAGCAACGGGCGCATAGGATCCACGCCGCGGTTTTCGAAACGGGCGCGGGTCTCGCTTTCAAACCGGCTGGCGCTGGCATCAATATCGCCTGTATTCACGATCAGCGTGTTTTTCGGGAAGTAGCTGAACAGCGGCGGCAGCGGCTCGCTGAAGAACAGCGGCTGCCAGTATTCGATCCCGGCGGGCAGCGTGCCTTTACTGACCTGCTGATAAATATGTTCAGCGTCGCGCTTAACCTCGAACGTGTCTCGCCACTGGCTGCGGAACAACTCAATGGCGGTTTTATCCGTCGGGAATTCATGCGCCGGGAGCAGGTTAATCGCCTCAACTTCTTCCAGCGTGCGCTGGGTGTCGGCGTCGAACACGCGCAGGCTGTCGATTTCATCATCGAAAAAGTCCAGACGGTATGGCTGTTCGCTGCCCATGGGGTAGAGGTCAAGCAGCGCGCCGCGGGTGGCGTATTCCCCATGCTCCATGACCTGATCAACATGGCGATACCCGGCGTTGTCCAGCTGCGCGCGAAGGGCGTCGCGGGAGAGGCGCTGACCTTTTTTCATCATCAGGGCGTGGCCGTGAAGATAGCTGTGCGGGCAGACGCGCTGCATCAGCGTATTCACCGGCACAATCAGCACGCCGCGTTGCATGGTTGGAAGCTGATACAGCGTCGACAGGCGCGAAGAGATAATTTCCTGATGCGGCGAGAAGCTGTCATACGGCAGCGTTTCCCAGTCGGCCAGGCTAAACACCAGGCTGTCGGTGAACTGCCGGATTTCGTCATGCAGGCGCAGGGCATTTTGCATATCCGGCGCAACCAGGACTACCGGCCCCGGATGGCGCTCAGTGATTTCTGCCACCAGCGTGGCGCACGCCGCGCCCGTGAGTTCGCCCAGTTGGCGTTGGTCGCCCGCGTTGACAGGCAAGGAATAACGATCGTGTTCAGGCATGGCTTTGTCAGAGTCTCTTATGGATATACCAACAGTATTGGGGCATATCACTGATACGCAATGTCTTTATTATCCTCGATCGTTTTGCATAAGCAAATTGTAACCGCACGGGGTGCAAATTCGCCCCCGGAGAGGGGGCGAGAAGGGTATTAACGGGTGGCTGGCGCAGGGGAAAGCCGCGCGGGCGGGGAGAAGAACAGATCGCCAAAGAGCGCGGTGGAGAGCTTACGTACGCCCAGCCCCACCAGCGTGCAGGCGAGCAGGCTGGCAAAAGGATAGACCACAATCAGCGTCAGTTCGGCCCACACCGGCCAGTGACCCGCGTTCATCTCACCGATCAGAATCAGACTCAGTGCCTCGATCAAAATGCGGTGGGTGGTGTAAATCGCAATGGTGTTCGAGCCGACCACGTTGAGCAGGTTGTCGGGATGAACGGCATAGCGCTGTTCGACGCTGTAAAAGAGCTTCAGGATGACCAGGATCGACAGCAGCGAGAGGAACAGAGGGACGTTCGCAAACCACAGCACCACGGAAACCATGGCAAACGCCGCGATCGCCAGTCCGTAACGGCGCAACTCCAGGCCCTTCATCCACGCCATCAGCTGCGCGCCGTACCACGCGCCCAGGCTGTAGTAAATCATGTTGCGCACCACGCTGTTCATGCCCCACCACGGCAGCGGCAGGAAGTTAATCGCCACGCTTGCCAGGGCGAGCAGGGCCAGCACCGGAAGCTTCCAGCGGCTCAGCAATTTACACAGCGTGAAATAGACCACCAGAGCGTACAGATACCACAGGCTGGTGCTGGCGGTCAGCATGCCGTGCAGGAAGCCCGATATCGAATCGGCATAGGCGGCGTTTGACGAGGTAGCGAGTTCACGCTCCGGCGCCAGCCAGGCATTCAGGTGGCTCAGCGCCTGCCACTGCAGCACGCCCCACAGCGCCAGCACCCAGACAATGCTCCAGATGCGCTTGTCGAGGCTGGTGCGCCAGTCCACTTCATCGATATAGCGGCGAATGAGATACCCGGAAATAAAGAAAAACACCGGCATACGGAAGGGCGCGAGATAAAGATTAAAATAGACCCAGCATTTGGCGATAAGGCCAGACAACGGATGCTGAAGCCCGCTCAGGTGAGGATAAAAGGTGATGACCGAGTGATAGATCACCACCAGGCAGATGCACAGCCCCTTTATCTGGTTTATCCATAATGCTTTTTGTTTCATTGTTCGCGACTACCTTAATTGCCATAAACGAAGGCTCGATTGTGGTTAAGCGCTACCGGGATGTAATGGGTAAGAGTCTGTATCAGTACGTTTTTCGGAAAAGGTGGAGGAGGGCAGAAGGGCGTTCTACAACTAGCACTATGATTTATCTGAATTTTTCAGAAAAATGATTACCAAAGCTTACGGTTTCAGTCATTTACGCTTAGCGGATTCGCTTATATACTCGTGGGTCTGCTATCAGCAACCAGACGGATTTCATGTATCAACCTGTCGCACTTTTCATAGGCTTACGTTACATGCGTGGGCGCGCCGCGGACCGCTTCGGTCGCTTTGTCTCCTGGCTTTCGACTATTGGCATTACGCTTGGCGTGATGGCACTGGTGACGGTGCTTTCCGTCATGAACGGCTTCGAGCGCGAGCTGCAAAACAACATCCTGGGGCTGATGCCGCAGGCCGTTCTCTCGTCGACCAACGGCTCCGTTAACCCCCAGCAGCTGCCGGAAAGCGCGGCGATGCTGCAGGGTGTGACGCGCGTTGCGCCTTTAACCACCGGTGACGTGGTGCTGCAAAGCGCCCGCAGCGTGGCGGTAGGCGTAATGCTGGGGATTGACCCGGCACAAAAAGACCCGCTCACCCCTTACCTGGTTAACGTCAAACAGACCGATCTCGAAGCCGGTAAGTACAACATTATCCTCGGCGAGCAGCTTGCCGGGCAGCTTGGCGTCAACCGCGGCGACCAGCTGCGCGTGATGGTGCCTTCTGCCAGCCAGTTTACGCCGATGGGGCGCCTGCCGAGCCAGCGTCTGTTTAACGTTATCGGGACCTTTGCCGCCAACAGCGAAGTGGATGGTTACCAGATGCTGGTGAACATCCAGGATGCCTCGCGCCTGATGCGCTACCCGGCGGGCAATATCACCGGCTGGCGCTTGTGGCTCGATGCGCCGCTGCAGGTGGATACCCTCAGCCAGCAAACGCTGCCTGAAGGGACGAAGTGGCAGGACTGGCGCGACCGTAAAGGCGAGCTATTCCAGGCCGTGCGCATGGAAAAGAACATGATGGGGCTGCTGCTGAGCCTGATCGTCGCCGTGGCGGCGTTTAACATCATCACCTCGCTGGGTCTGATGGTGATGGAGAAACAGGGCGAAGTCGCGATTCTGCAAACCCAGGGGCTTACCCCACGCCAGATTATGGCGGTGTTTATGGTGCAAGGAGCCAGCGCCGGCATTATCGGGGCGCTGCTGGGTGCCGTGCTGGGGGCACTCCTTGCCAGCCAGCTGAATAATTTAATGCCGATTCTTGGCGCACTGCTTGATGGCGCGGCGTTGCCGGTGGCTATCGAGCCGCTGCAGGTGGTTGGCATTGCGCTGGCCGCGATGGCCATTGCGCTGCTCTCTACGCTTTATCCTTCCTGGCGCGCTGCCGCCACTCAACCCGCTGAGGCTTTACGTTATGAATAAGATCCTGTTGCAATGCGACAACCTGTCCAAACGCTATCAGGAAGGCACTGTGCAGACCGACGTGCTGCACAATGTGAGCTTCAGCGTGGGCGAAGGCGAAATGATGGCGATTGTCGGCAGCTCCGGCTCCGGTAAAAGTACCTTGCTGCATCTGCTGGGCGGGCTGGATACCCCAACCGAGGGGGATGTGATTTTTTCAGGCCAGCCGCTGAGCAAAATGTCCTCTACCGCGAAAGCGGAGCTGCGCAACCGTGAGCTGGGCTTTATCTACCAGTTCCACCACCTGCTGCCGGATTTCACGGCGCTGGAAAATGTGGCAATGCCGCTGCTGATTGGCAAAAAGAAAGCGGCAGAAATCAACGCGCGTGCCAGCGATATGCTGAACGCGGTAGGGCTGGGGCACCGTGGTAATCACCGGCCGTCCGAGCTTTCCGGCGGTGAGCGCCAGCGTGTGGCGATTGCCCGCGCGCTGGTCAATAACCCGCGTCTGGTGCTGGCGGATGAACCGACGGGCAACCTCGATGCGCGTAATGCAGACAGCATCTTCCAGCTCCTGGGCGAACTCAACGCTTCGCAGGGGACCGCGTTTCTGGTGGTCACGCACGATTTGCAGCTGGCGAAGCGGATGGGCCGTCAGCTTGAAATGCGCGACGGTCATCTGAACGCTGAACTGACCCTGATGGGAGCGGAGTAATGGCTTCACCGTTATCCTTACTGATCGGTTTACGCTTTAGCCGCGGTCGTCGTCGCGGCGGCATGGTATCGCTGATTTCCGTGATTTCTACCGTGGGCATCGCGCTGGGCGTGGCGGTGCTTATCGTCGGCCTCAGCGCGATGAACGGCTTTGAGCGCGAGCTGAATAACCGCATTTTGGCCGTGGTCCCGCACGGCGAGATCGAGCCGGTTAACCAGCCCTGGAACAACTGGAGCGATGCGCTCGCCAGAATGGAAAAAGTGCCGGGCGTTGCAGCGGCGGCCCCTTACATCAACTTCACCGGGCTGGTGGAGAGCGGAGTTAACCTGCGCGCCATTCAGGTGAAGGGCGTTAACCCGGCGCAGGAAGCGCGGTTGAGCGCGCTGCCCAACTATGTCCAGAACGGCGCGTGGTCCAGTTTCAGGGCAGGTGAACAGCAGATTATCATCGGTAAAGGCGTCGCCGATGCGCTTAAGGTGAAGCAGGGCGACTGGATCTCCATCATGATCCCCAACGCCAGCGCGGACCATAAGCTGCAACAGCCTAAACGTATCCGTCTGCATGTGACCGGCATTCTCCAGCTCAGCGGTCAGCTGGACCACAGCTTTGCCATGGTGCCGATGGACGATGCCCGCCAGTATCTGGACATGGGCGACAGCGTGACGGGGATCGCCATTAAGGTGAACGACGTCTTTAACGCCAATAAACTGGTACGGGATGCCGGCGAAGTCACCAATAACTATGTCTATATCAAAAGCTGGATAGGCACTTACGGGTATATGTACCGTGATATCCAGATGATCCGCGCCATTATGTATCTGGCGATGGTGCTGGTGATCGGTGTGGCGTGCTTTAACATCGTCTCGACGCTGGTGATGGCAGTTAAAGACAAGAGCGGCGACATTGCCGTGCTGCGAACGCTCGGGGCAAAAGACGGTCTTATTCGCGCCATCTTTGTCTGGTACGGTTTAATGGCAGGGCTGTTTGGTAGCCTGTGCGGTGTGGCGATCGGGGTGGTGGTTTCTCTGCAACTGACGCCAATCATCAACGGCATTGAAAAGCTTATTGGTCACCAGTTCCTGTCGGGTGATATCTATTTTATTGACTTCCTGCCGTCTGAATTGCACTGGCTGGACGTTATTTATGTGCTGGTTACAGCACTTTTACTGAGTCTGCTGGCAAGCTGGTATCCGGCGCGTCGCGCTAGCCGAATTGATCCGGCGAGGGTATTAAGTGGCCAGTAATTACGTCATGGTCTGGTGAGCTTTGCCGCCAGATCAAAAGAGGAATGCGTTATGTATTATGGATTTGATATTGGCGGCACTAAAATTGCGCTGGGCGTGTTTGATAAAGACCTCAAGCTACAGTGGGAAACCCGTGTTCCCACCCCGCGCGAAAGCTACGACGACTTTTTAACGGCCATTGCCGCGCTGGTGGCGCAGGCGGATACCCGCTTTGGCGTCAAAGGCAGCGTCGGTATTGGTATCCCGGGGATGCCCGAAACGGACGACGGTACGCTGTATGCCGCCAACGTCCCCGCCGCCAGCGGCAGAACGCTGCGCGCCGATCTCTCTGCTCTCCTTGAACGCGACGTGCGTTTAGACAATGATGCCAACTGTTTTGCCCTCTCCGAAGCCTGGGATGACGAGTTTCGCCGTTACCCACTGGTGATGGGGCTGATCCTCGGCACGGGCGTTGGCGGGGGGATCATCATCAATGGCAAACCCATAACCGGGCGCAGCTACATCACCGGCGAATTTGGGCATATCCGCCTGCCGGTGGATGCGCTAGACGTTGTGGGGCGTGATTTTCCGCTCACGCGCTGCGGCTGCGGCCAGCATGGCTGCATTGAGAACTATCTCTCGGGCCGCGGGTTTGCATGGCTGTATGAACACTTCTATCATCAGAAACTTGAAGCCCCCCAGATCATAACCTTGTGGGAGCAGGGTGATGCGCAGGCGCGGGAGCACGTCGAGCGCTACCTCGACCTGCTGGCGGTGTGTCTTGGCAATATCCTGACCATTGTCGATCCGGATCTGCTGGTGATTGGGGGAGGGCTGTCAAACTTTACCGCGATTACGGAACAGTTGTCCGGGCGACTGCCCCGACATTTATTGCCGGTCGCCCGCGTGCCGCGCATCGAGCGCGCGCGGCACGGGGACGCAGGAGGCATGCGCGGAGCCGCATTCCTTCATCTCACCGATTAGTTTATGAGGTTACTATGCTGTCGCGTCGCTTAGGTCGACTCAGCCGTTTTCGCAAAAATAAACGCCGCTTACGTGAACGCTTGCGCCAGCGGATCTTTTTCAGAGACAGGATGATGCCAGAAGCGATGGATAAACCCAGAGTGGTGGTGCTGACCGGGGCGGGGATCTCCGCCGAATCCGGGATCCGAACCTTCCGCGCGGCGGACGGGCTGTGGGAAGAGCACCGTGTAGAAGATGTGGCGACGCCGGAAGGCTTCGCCCGCGATCCGGAATTAGTGCAGGCATTTTACAATGCCCGCCGCCGCCAGCTTCAGCAGCCGGAAATTGTACCGAACGCGGCGCATGTTGCACTGGCGAAGCTGGAAGAGGCGCTGGGCGATCGTTTTCTGCTGGTGACGCAGAATATCGATAACCTGCACGAACGCGCCGGTAACAAGAACATCATTCACATGCACGGTGAATTACTCAAGGTGCGCTGCGCCTGGAGCGGCCAGGTGCTGGACTGGAAAGAGGACGTGCTGGACGATGACAAATGTCACTGCTGCCAGTTCCCGGCGCGACTGCGTCCGCATGTGGTCTGGTTCGGTGAAATGCCGCTGGGGATGGATGAGATCTACAGCGCGCTGGCGATGGCGGACGTGTTTATCGCCATCGGCACCTCCGGGCATGTTTATCCGGCAGCCGGATTTGTTCACGAAGCCCGGTTGCAGGGCGCGCATACGGTAGAACTGAATCTTGAACCCAGCCAGGTTGGCAGTGAGTTTGAGGAGAAGCACTACGGCCTTGCGAGTGAAGTAGTACCGGCGTTTGTAGACAAGCTACTCAAAGGGTTATAACAAAACGGGCAACCTTGCGTTGCCCGTTTTTGTTTGATTATCGACCCGCTTTCAGCTTCTGATAATACTCTTCGTAAAGGCGGCTCGCGTCGCCCACATCGTTCTGCCACTCCCCTTTGCTGATGGTGTCGGCATCCGGATAAAGTGATTTGTCATTCGCGACTTCCGGCTTCAGCAGCTTGCGTGCGGCCAGGTTTGGCGTTGGATAGCCAATGGTCTCAGCAACCTGTTTCGCCACGTCCGGGCGCAGCAGGAAGTTAATGAGCTTCAGGGCACCCTCAACGTTTTTCGAATTTGACGGTATCGCCAGACTGTCCATCCAGAAGATCCCACCCTCTTCAGGCCAGACCACCTCCAGTGGCGTACCGGCCTGACGCGCGACGTACGCTGAGCCGTTCCAGACCATCCCCAGATTCACTTCGCCTTCCATATACGGGTTAGCCGGGTTATCAGAGTTAAACGCCGCGACGTTAGGCATCAGTTTTTTCAGCTCATTGTAGGCGGCTTCAATCTCTTTCGGGTCGGTGGTGTTGCCGGAGTAGCCGAGTTTGCGCAGGGCAACCTGGAACACTTCGCGCGCGTCATCGGTCAGCAGCAGGCTGCTCTTGTATTCCGGTTTCCACAGATCCGCCCAGCGGGTCACGCTTTTAGGATCAAGCTCATCGCTGTTCACCCCGATGGCCGTTGCACCCCAGATGTAAGGGATCGAGTAATCGTTGTTCGGGTCAAACGGCTTGTTAAGCATCTGCGGATCGAGGTTTGAAAAATTGCTTAGCTTCGTTTTGTCGATCTTCTGGATCATGCCCTCTTTGCGCATCTTATCGACGAAATAGGTCGAAGGAACCACCAGATCGTACGCACCCTCTTTATACGTTTTGAGCTTGGCGTACATGGTTTCGTTCGACTCATAGGTCGAGTAGATCACCTTGATGCCGGTCTCTTTAGTGAACTGCTCCAGCAGGCCTGGCGGCACATACTCGGTCCAGTTGTAGAAATAGAGCGTTTTGCTGTCATCAGCGTGCGCCGCACCCATTCCGAGCACCAGCGCCGCAGCGGCGAGCATTTTTTTCATTTCATTGTCCCCTGAGATTTTGTTTTATCACGCGCAATAAGCTGGCTGGCAATCACCAGGACCAGCGAGAGCACCAGCAGGATAGTCGCCAGCGCGTTCACCTCCGGTGAAACACCGACTTTCACCATTGAATAGATCTTCAACGGCAATATTTCATAGCTCGGCCCCGTCACGAAGGAGGAGACCACCACGTCGTCCATCGACAGGGTAAAGCTGAGCAGCCACCCGGCCGCAACGGCAGGCATCGCCAGCGGCAGGATGATTTTACGCAGGATTGTCATCTCGCTGGCACCCAGGTCTTTAGCCGCCTCCAGCATGCGCACGTCGAAGCCTTTCAGGCGCGCAAAGACGGTCACTACCACAAACGGCAGGCAGAAGGTGATGTGCGAGAACAGCAAAGACCAGAAGCCCAGCTGCACGCCCAACAGCATAAACAGCACCAGCAGCGAAATCGCCATGACGATGTCCGGCGACATCATCACCACAAACAGCATGCCGCTGACGAACGGCTTGCCGCGAAAACGGTAGCGATAAAGCGCCACGGCGGTGAGTGAGCCAATCAGCGTTGAGAAGGTGGCGGAAAAAATCGCCATCGTCAGCGAGTGCTGGGCGGCCTGTAACAGGCTGTCATTGTTCAACAGCAGGCTGTACCAGTTGGTGGTAAACCCCTTCCAGCCGATCCCGAAGCGCGAGCTGTTAAACGAATTCACGATCAAAATAATAATCGGAATATAGAGATAAGCATAAATGGCGGTCATAAACCCGCCGCGAAGCAGTCGACCGATCATTCCAGCTCCACCCTTTTATTCAGCATACGCGACGCGCGCCAGTAGACCAGCAGCATCAGGCCCATCACCACCGTCAGCGTAATACTCGTTGCAGAGCCAAACGGCCAGTCGCGGATATTAAGGAACTGGCTCTTAATCACGTTACCAATCAGCAGGTTTTTTGCCCCGCCCATCAGGTCAGAGACGAAGAACAGGCCCATCGCGGGCAGCATCACCAGCAGGCAGCCGGCGACAATGCCCGGCATGGTCAGCGGAATGATGATGCGGATAAAGGTCTGCAGCTTACCGGCACCAAGATCTTTCGCCGCTTCCAGCAGAGGCTTATCCAGCTTTTCAATGCTTGAGTAGAGCGGCATCACCATAAACGGCAGCAGGATGTAGACTAGGCCGATGATGACCGCGCCCGGCGTATACATGATGCGGACAGGGGTATCGATCACCCCCAGCCACAGCAGGAACTCGTTGAGATAGCCTTTGGTGCTGAGGAAAATTTTCAGCCCGTAAATGCGGATCAACGAGTTCGTCCAGAACGTAACAATCAGTAAAAACAGCAGCAGAGGCCGCACCTTTTGCGGCAGCCGGGCCAGGAACCAGGCGAACGGGTAGCCCAGCACCAGACAGGCAACGGTGGCGATCAGCGCCATGTTGAGCGAGTGAAGGAGCACGTCAAAATAGAGCGGATCGAGCAGACGCGCGTAGTTATCCAGCGTAAAGACCAGCGTGACGAAGTGAGTATCGTCGCGGGTCAGGAAGCTGGTGGCGATAATCATCAGGTTGGGTAAAAAGACGAACAGCACAAGCCAACCGACGATCGTGGCAATCACCACCTTCTGGAATTTACTTGTGTTGTTCATCAGCCAGTACAACCTCCCAGCTTTCTACCCAGTTGATGACCATTTTCTGATCGAGGGAGTGGTCAAAGTCAGGATCGTCCTCGTTAAAGAACTCGCTGACCATCACCATCTTGCCGTTTTCCAGCTCCACCACGGATTCGAGCGTCATTCCTTTATAGTTGCGCTCGCGGATATAGCCAATTAAGCCTTCCGCCTCGGTGTTGTCGTGGATCTCATCGACACGCAGGTCTTCAGGGCGCAGCAGGACGTTGAGCTTTTGACCCCGCTCGACGGGGAAATTCACGGTGATATTGCACTCGCGGCCTTCCACGCTGGCGCGCACCCGCTGGTCGTCGAGACGTTCAATGACGGTTGCATCAAAGATATTGATTTCACCAATAAAGCTGGCGACAAACAGGTTTTTCGGCTCTTCGTAGATCTCGCGCGGGGTACCGTCCTGCTCAATTTTGCCTGCGCGCATCACCACGATACGGTCGGACATGGTCAGCGCCTCTTCCTGATCGTGAGTGACAAAAACGAAGGTAATGCCGAGCTTTCGCTGCAGGGCTTTCAGCTCGTTCTGCATCTGCTTACGCAGCTTGTAATCCAGCGCGGACAGAGATTCATCCAGCAGAAGCAGGCGCGGTTTATTGACCACCGCCCGGGCAATGGCAACGCGCTGCTGCTGGCCGCCGGAGAGCTGGTGGGGTTTACGCTGGGCAAACTCTTCCAGCTGAACCATTTTCAGGGCCTCGTTGACGCGAGGAGGGATTTCGCCAGCGGGCGTTTTTTGCATCCGCAGGCCAAACGCCACGTTTTCGAACACGGTCATATGCGGGAATAACGCATAGCTCTGAAAGACGGTATTAACGTGACGATCTTCGGCAGGAACCTCGGTGATATCCTGGTTCTCAAGGTGAATATGGCCGCTATCGACGCTTTCCAGCCCGGCGATAAGGCGCAGGACGGTGGTTTTGCCACAGCCAGAAGGGCCGAGCAGCGTGAGAAACTCACCGTCTTTGATGGTCAGATTGAGATCGGAAATGACATCTTTACCATCGAAACTTTTACGAATTCGTTCCAGCTTCACCAGCGGTGAAAGGGAACGGGGTTGTGTTTTCAATTTTTGCGCTGTCCCATATAGACGCTTCAGGCAGCAGACCGAAGCGGGGTTTGTGTGTAACCACCTTGGTGACTCGTAATGAGGGCGGACATTCTACGGCAAACCCATTGAATCGCCAATCCTTCTCACTGATCCATAAGCTACATTTATTAACGTATAACGATACAAACGTAAAAAGTTCTCGTTTGCGGGATAAAAGTGACCTGACGCAATATTTGGGTTTTGATGCTTATTGATAATGTTGTCACAAAAAGTGAGGGTGACTGCATGGATAAATTACTTGAACGTTTTTTACAGTACGTTTCGCTGGATACCCAATCTAAACCGGGTGTCCGACAGGTGCCCAGCACCGAAGGCCAGTGGAAGCTTTTAAACCTGCTGAAAGAGCAGCTTGAGGCGCAGGGGCTGGTCAGCGTCACGCTCAGCGATAAAGGCACCGTGATGGGCACGTTGCCAGCGAACATCGACGGTGATATCCCGGCGATTGGTTTTATCTCCCATGTCGATACCTCACCTGATTTTAGCGGTAAACACGTCAATCCGCAGATTGTCGAAAACTACCGCGGCGGGGACATTGCGCTGGGAATCGGCGATGAAGTGTTATCCCCGGTCATGTTCCCGGTGCTGCATCAGCTGTTGGGGCAGACTCTGATCACCACCGACGGCAAAACGCTGCTGGGGGCGGATGATAAAGCCGGTATCGCCGAAATCATGACGGCCCTGGCGGTGCTGAAGGAAAAAAACATTCCCCACGGTGATATCCGCGTGGCGTTCACGCCGGATGAAGAGGTCGGAAAAGGGGCCAAACATTTCGACGTCGAAGCCTTTAACGCCCAGTGGGCCTATACCGTCGACGGTGGTGGCGTGGGCGAACTGGAGTATGAGAACTTCAACGCGGCCTCGGTCACCATCAAAATCGTCGGTAACAACGTTCATCCCGGCTCCGCCAAAGGGGTGATGGTTAATGCGCTGTCGCTTGCCGCACGCATTCATGCCGAGGTTCCGGCAGATGAAAGCCCGGAGATGACGGAAGGCTATGAGGGGTTCTATCACCTGACCAGCATTAAGGGCACCGTGGACAGCGCGCAGATGCACTACATCGTGCGCGACTTTGACCGTAAAGCCTTTGAAGCCCGCAAGCGTAAGATGATGGAAATCGCTAAAAAGGTCGGCAAAGGGCTGCACCCGGATTGTTATATTGAGCTGATCATCGAAGACAGCTATTACAACATGCGCGACAAGGTGATGGAGCACCCGCATATTCTCGACATCGCCCAGCAGGCGATGCGGGATTGCGACATTGAGCCGGATCTCAAACCGATTCGCGGCGGCACCGATGGCTCACAGCTTTCCTTCATGGGACTACCGTGTCCGAACCTGTTTACCGGGGGCTACAATTACCACGGCAAGCACGAGTTCGTCACGCTGGAAGGGATGGAGAAAGCGGTGCAGGTGATTGTGCGGATCGCGGAGTTGACTGCGAAACGGTAGGTGCTTTTAGCCGGGTGGCGGCTACGCCTTACCCGGCCTACGTTTATGGATTTTGTAGGCCCGGTAAGCGCAGCGCCACCGGGCTTTCAGGCAAGGAGCACTCATGTCAAACTACCGTCGTCATTACGTCCCCGGCGGAACCTGGTTTTTCACCGTTAACCTGCAAAACCGCCAGAGCGATCTGCTCACCCGCCGTATCCAAAGCCTGCGTGCTGCCACGGCAACGGTTAAACGTTCTAAACCCTTTCACATCAACGCCTGGGTCATCCTCCCGGAACACATGCACTGTATCTGGACCTTACCGGAAGGGGACTGCGACTTTTCTGGCCGCTGGCGCGACATTAAAAAGACCTTCAGCCGCAACATTGAGATGCGCCACATCTGGCAACCCCGTTTCTGGGAGCACACCCTGCGTGATGAGGAAGATTACCGGCGGCATATGGATTACATCTACATCAACCCGGTAAAGCATGGCTATGTCCGGCAGGTCGCCGACTGGCCGTTTTCAACCTTTCATCGTGATGTCGCCGAAGGGCTATATCCGGTGGACTGGGCGGGAGAGAAAGACGATTTTATGGCGGGGGAGCGGAAGTGAAAGAAGCCGGGTGGCGGCTACGCTTATCAGGCCTACAACACTGAGTCGTAAACATTGCCGGGTGGCGGCTACGCCTTACCCGGCCTACAAGAGTACTGCCCTGTAGGCCCGGTAAGCGCAGCGCCACCGGGCATAATCGCGACTCAGTCCTCAAAGAACCAATACCCGCTGTTCACCAGCGCGGACAGCATCGCAAGGAAGGAGGGATCTTCAAGTGCGTCACCGAAGATATCCGCCGTTAACACCATATGGCTGGCGATCGCGTCCAGGGCCGGGCGGTGCGGGGAATCCAGCTTCTCGCCGTTGACGAAAACGTCCTCTCCAATGCGCAGTACGCGTAACCCCCCCAGACGAACCAGCTTGTCACCCTGTTGCAGCGCATCGTAAATCTCATCGGCCTGATACGGCGGCTCCGGCGGTGCGACGTCCAGCTCGTGTCGGGACTGGCTGACAAATTCGCCGAACCACTGCCTGAAATGCTCCGGCTCGTTGATCAGATCCAGCATCATGCCGCGCAGCTTATCCAGCTCCTCAGGCAAAATATCGGCCGGATGTTCACGTGCAGGCACATCCGGATCGCTGTAACGGTAGCTGCCCAGCTCGCGCTGTAAAACGTAGTCGGCAAAACCGCTGATCATCTCGCGACCGCTTGGCGCACGGAACCCGACGGAATAGTTCAGCGAGTTTTCCAGGGAGTAACCCTCATGCGGGAATCCCGGCGGAATATAGAGGATATCGCCCGGCTCCAGCTCTTCGTCGATGATGGCCTCGAACGGGTCCACCTGAAGCAGATCGGGGTGCGGGCAGTGCTGTTTCATCGGCACTTTCTCACCCACGCGCCAGCGGCGACGGCCTGTTCCCTGGATGATAAACACGTCATACTGATCCAGATGCGGACCTACGCCGCCTCCCGGCACCGAGAAGGAGATCATCAGATCGTCCATTCGCCAGTCGGGCAGGGCGCGGAACGGACGCATTAACGCCGCGGTCGGTTCGTGCCAGTTGTTTACCGCCTGAACCAGTAACGACCAGTTGTTTTCACCCAGGTGATCGTAGCTTTCGAAAGGACCATGGCTGACCAGCCATTTTCCGTCCTGGTGGCTCACCAGACGGCTGTCCACTTCGTTTTCCATGGCCAGACCGGCCAGTTCGTCAGGGGAGATAGGGTCGACAAAATTGCTGATCCCGCGCTTCAGAACGACCGGGCGTTTTTGCCAGTAACGTTCGATAAACTCGGGCCAGTTAAGCGTTAAGTGATAATCCATGTTTTTTTATTCCGCAGGCTCTTACTGAGACGGATTATAACGGAAGGACGGGAGCCTGCGTGCGAGATCATCGCTTTTTTCACATAACGGCTTAACTATTATCCGATGTAGGCTGCTGACGGCCAAAAATCACTTCCATTCGCGCGCCGCCGAGCAGGCTATCGCCGGTGTCTATCTTGCCATCGTATTGATCGACAATCTCGCGTGCGACGGATAATCCCACGCCCTGGCCGGGTCGCAGGGTATCGGCGCGCTGTCCGCGATCGAAAACGACATCGCGTTTGTTATGGGGAATACCCGGACCATCATCCTCGACGATAATGTGCAGCTCGTTATCCGTCTGGCGGGCGGAGACTTCCACAAATTCCAGGCAATATTTACAGGCGTTATCGAGCAGGTTGCCCATCACTTCCATGAAGTCATTTTTTTCACCGACGAAGCTGATCTCCGGCGAAATATCCAGGCTAATGTTCACCCCTTTACGCTGGTAAACCTTGTTCAGCGCCGACGTCAGGTTATCCAGCAGCGGCGCGACCGGGTGCAGTTCGCGGCTGAGCAACGCGCTGCCGGAGCGCATGCTGGCCCGGTGCAGGTAGTAGCCAATTTGCTGGGAGATACGGCTGATTTGCTCCAGCATCACCGGCTCGGCCTCGTCGACGCTAAGCTTTTCGCCGCGCATCGACCGCAGCGTACTCTGCATCACCGCCAGCGGCGTTTTCAGGCTATGGGTAAGGTCGGTAAGCGTGGTGCGGTATTTATCATAGCGCTCCCGCTCGCTTTTCAGCAGACGGTTGAGGTTACGCACCAGGCTGGTCAGTTCGCGCGTGGTTTCGGGGTTAAGCTTCTCACGATGATGCTCTTCCAGCTCACGTACCTCTTTCGCCAGCGACTCAATTGGGCGCAGGCTCCACCACGCGGCAATCCATAGAAGCGGGATCACCAGCAGCAGGTTGGCCGCCAGAACGTACACGAACCAGCTCCAGACCTTATAAGAGCGTTTAAGCTCAACCGGGATCGTGTCGATCACCACGATAGTCAGCTGTGGCATATTCATGGTGGCAGGATAGAGATTAATGGCGACGGAGTGGGTCATTTCTGTGTCGTCATCATCCTCGCGGATCTCGTTCAGTTTTTGCTGCAGAGAACGATCGTCGCGCAGCAACACGCTGGAGGCGTTAAGGTCGGCCTCAATCTCATGAAAACCGTTGGTCTTGAGCCATTCCGGGCGAATACGCTTTTTCAGCCACGGGACATCGCGCTGGGCCCACAGCAGTTTGCCTTTTTCGTTATAAATCATCGCCAGCGTCGGACTTTGCTGGTTCAGGTGTTCAGGCATGTCCACGGTGATGTGGTTATCTTCCCACTTCGCCAGGGTGTAAAACAGGTTACTTTCGCCACGTAGCAGGCGGAAGGTCGTTTTATCAAAGCTCACGCTATAGCCGACCAGCGCCACCATCCCATAAGAGAGGGAGAGCACCAGCACCACGGCTGCGGTGGCCAGCAGAAAGCGAACCCGCAAAGAGAGGGGGAAAAGATGGCGTACGATCCCTTTCATTTAGCGTAATTCGAACAGATAGCCCTGACCACGCACCGTCGTGATCACATCCTGCGGATACTGTGCCTGAATTTTTTTGCGTAAACGTCCCATCAGCACGTCGATGGTGTGGCTTTCACGCAGCTCCGCATCGGGATAAAGCTGGAGCATTAAGGAATCTTTGCTGACGACCTTGCCGTTGTTGCGGATCAGCGTTTCCATAATCGTATATTCAAACGCGGTGAGCTTAATCACCTCATCGTTAATCGAGAATTCACGGCGGGAGAGGTCAACCTGGAACGGCGGCAGGGAGATAACCTGCGAGGCAAGCCCGCTGTTACGGCGCAGCAGCGCCTGCATACGTGCGGCCACCTCTTCAATATGAAACGGCTTGGTGACGTAATCGTCCGCGCCTGCGCTGAGGACTTCTACTTTGTCCTGCCAGCCTTCACGGGCGGTCAGCACCAGCACCGGCAGGGAGACGTCATGGCTGCGCCAGCGACGGATCAGCGACAGACCGTCCTCATCGGGCAAACCTAAATCGACGATGGCGATATCCGGCAGGTGTTCATTGAGATAATAATCCGCTTCTTTCGCATCTTCGGCATCGTCCACCTGATGTCCCATCTCCTGAAGCTGCACTTTCAGGTGGTGGCGTAGCAATGCGTTATCCTCAACAACCAATACGCGCATCATCTGTTCTCCCTAAATAAATGGTATGAATAGTTTAACGCCGATTATGTTGTTTTGGGGATAAACATTGAATAAACCAGTGAAAAGCAACCCCCTTTTCGGGCGAAAAGGGGGAAAGGAGATTACTTCAGCTCGTCAACCATGGTGGTTGCGCGGCCAATGTAATTGGCAGGGGTCATCGCTTTCAGGCGAGTTTTCTCTTCTTCCGGCAGTGCCAGACCGTCGATAAACTGTTTCATGCCTTCTGCGTCAACGCGTTTCCCGCGCGTCAGCTCTTTCAGTTTCTCATACGGTTTTTCAATGCCGTAGCGGCGCATAACGGTTTGAATCGGCTCCGCCAGCACTTCCCAGTTGTGATCCAGTTCGTCCAGCAGACGGTCGCGGTTCACTTCCAGCTTGCTCACACCCTTCAGGGTAGACTGATAGGCGATCAGCGCGTAGCCGATACCCACGCCGAGATTACGCAGCACCGTGGAGTCGGTCAGGTCGCGCTGCCAGCGGGAAACCGGCAGTTTGCTCGCCATGTGCTGCAGTACGGCATTCGCCAGGCCCAGGTTGCCCTCGGAGTTTTCGAAGTCAATCGGGTTAACCTTGTGCGGCATGGTGGAAGAGCCAATTTCACCAGCGATGGTTTTCTGCTTGAAGTGGTTAAGCGCGATATAGCCCCACACGTCGCGATCGAAGTCGATCAGAATGGTGTTAAAGCGCGCGATGCAGTCGAACAGCTCGGCGATGTAATCGTGCGGCTCAATCTGGGTGGTGTACGGGTTCCACTGAATGCCCAGAGAGGTCACGAACTCTTCGCTGAACTGATGCCAGTCCACTTCCGGGTAGGCGGCGATGTGGGCGTTATAGTTACCTACCGCGCCGTTGATTTTTCCGAGGATCTCAACCTGTTCCAGCTGGCGATACTGGCGTTCCATACGGTACGCCACGTTGGCCATCTCTTTACCCATGGTAGAGGGGGTGGCTGGCTGGCCGTGAGTGCGGGAAAGCAGCGGAATATCACGGTACTCTACGGTCAGCGCTTTTACCGCATCAATGATTTTGCGCCAGTAAGGCAGCACCACGTCTTTGCGTGCGGTGGAGAGCATCAGCGCGTGTGACAGGTTATTGATGTCTTCAGAGGTGCAGGCGAAGTGGATGAATTCCGACACTGCCTGCAACGCAGGGACGCTTGCCACTTTTTCTTTCAGGAAATACTCAACCGCTTTAACGTCGTGGTTGGTGGTGCGTTCAATGGTTTTAATGCGCGCGGCATCTTCTTCGCTGAAGTCAGCGACGATTTTATCGAGGTAATCGTTTGCCTGGGCGTCAAAAGCAGGAACTTCCTTGATTGCTGCCTGAGCGGCCAGCTTTTGCAGCCAGCGCACTTCTACCTGTACGCGGAACTTCAGCAGACCGTATTCGCTGAAGATCCCGCGCAGCGCGCTGACTTTATCGCCGTAGCGTCCGTCGACAGGGGAAACGGCGGTCAGTGAGGATAATTCCATAATTCGCAACTCCGGGAGGTTAACAATGAGCAAGAATTTGTTTTGCCTGAGTCGTCAGGCGTTGACGAGAAAACATTAACTGCAGGCGGCCACCGCCAACCTGATGCCACAGCACGGCGGCACGAATGCCAGCCAGCAGCGAAGCGCGAACTTTCGCCTGCACCTGTGGGCTTTGCAGAACGGCAGGGGAGCCGGTGACCTGAATACGCGGCCCCAGCGGGCTGATCACGTCGACATAAATACCGGCCATGGCGCTCAGCAGGGTTTCAGACTGCAGATCAAAGTGATCGAGCTGGCGTTGAAGCCCCGCGATGCGATCGCCCAGGGTATCCAGCGCACCTTTCGCGGCGCTGAGTTTACGCTCCAGCACCATCAGGCTTAAGGTGTAGCGGGTCAGTTCGGCGTTTAAACCCTGGCGACTGCTGGCGTTGAGCACGCCGAGTAAGGTTTCAAGACCGAGGCGAAGGTTCGTCTCACTGCCGCCGAAAACCCCCAGCGTGGAGCCGGGGTTGAGGTCGATAACGCTGTTAAGTGAAACGTGCAGGGCGTCAGCGTCGCAATGACCCTGATGCGCTAACTGTTGCACCAGACGGGCTGACTGGCAAATTCCTGCCAGCGCCAGGGTGATGTCGTAATAGTTCTTCGCCACACGTTCTCCTTTATGTGTGCAATCGTGTTAAACAGCGGGCAGCGGCAGGCGCTGTTCAATGATCCCACCGCCCAGGCAAATTTCACCGCTGTAAAACACCGCGGACTGGCCCGGCGTGACGGCGGCAACCGGCTCGTCGAAACGCACGTCAATGCGATCGTCGTCGAGCGCGGTGACGGTGCAGGGAATATCGGTCTGACGGTAGCGCGTTTTCACCGTGCAGCGCAGGGTGCCTTTTACCGGCTCGCGATCGACCCAGTGCAGCTGCTGCGCAATCAGCCCTACGGACATCAGGCGCGGATGGTCATGGCCCTGAGCGACAATCAAAATATTGTTTTCGACATCTTTGTCGACCACGTACCACGGATCTTCGCTTCCCTCTTTGGTGCCGCCGATACCCAGCCCTTTACGCTGACCAAGGGTATGGTACATCAGCCCCTGATGCTGACCGATTTCGTCGCCGTCAACGGTGACGATTTTGCCCGGCTGTGCAGGGAGATAGCGCCCGAGGAATTCACGGAATTTACGCTCGCCGATAAAGCAGATGCCGGTCGAGTCCTTTTTCTTAGCGGTGATCAGGTCCAGCGCTTCGGCGATTTTACGCACTTCCGGCTTTTCCAGCTCGCCAACCGGGAACAGGCTTTGGGCAATCTGTTCGTGGCTTAGCGTATAAAGGAAGTAGCTCTGATCTTTATTGCCATCCAGACCGCGCAGCAGCTGGCTTTTGCCATTCACATCTGCACGACGCACGTAGTGGCCGGTCGCAATATAATCTGCGCCCAGGTCTTCAGCGGCGAATTCCAGGAAGGCTTTAAATTTGATCTCTTTGTTGCACAGAATATCCGGGTTTGGCGTGCGGCCCGCCTTATACTCTTCGAGGAAGAGTTCAAAGACGTTGTCCCAGTATTCTGCGGCAAAGTTAACGGTGTGTAGCTCAATGCCGAGCTTATCGCACACGGCCTGCGCATCGGCAAGATCCGCAGCAGCGGTGCAATATTCCTCGCCATCGTCTTCCTCCCAGTTCTTCATGAACAGGCCCTCCACCTTATAACCCTGCTGTTGCAACAGGTAGGCGGAAACGGAGGAATCGACACCGCCGGACATGCCGACGATCACTTTTTTCTGGCTGTTATCTGACATGGAATACTCACGACATTGAACTTCAAGGCGGCGTATTCTATCACGCCACCCCACCATTGACACCCTCTGTAAACGGCCAGTTAAACTCGCCGATAACCTCAAGCGGCAGGCGCGCGGCGGACTGCCAGCAGCGGATGCTTTCGGCAACCAGCGGGGAGCGCAGGTTTGGCGCGTTCAGGATCTCATCGGCAGTGACCCACAGGCAGCGATCGATATCGTCATCGTGCGGTTCAGTAGCGCATGTTTCGTTAAGTTCGACAGCGAATAAGAAACGCAGGAAAGGGGTATGGTCCGGGGCAATCCACTGGTGCATACGGACGAAATGCTGCGGTTCGGCGTGGATCCCGGTCTCTTCCCACAGCTCGCGTCTGGCAGCCTGTACCAGCGTTTCGTCGGCTTCAAGATGCCCGGCAGGCTGGTTCCACAGCGCCTTGCCGTTGATGGTCTCTTCAACGACCAGGAATTTGCCCTGCGCGTGCACCACGCAGGCGACCGTAACATGCGGTTTAAACATCATTTCTCCTTAAGGGGCAATGTCTCGCCATGCGCCGTTTGCCAGGGAATCCAGCGTGTAGCGACCCATGGCGTAGCGTATCAGGCGCAGCGTAGGGAAGCCAACGTGGGCCGTCATGCGGCGCACCTGACGGTTACGTCCTTCATAAAGGGTGATTTTGAGCCAGCTGGTCGGAATCGATTTGCGCTCGCGAATGGGCGGATTGCGCGGCCATAACCACTCGGGTTCGCTGACAAGTTCAACTCCGGCCGGAAGCGTGGGGCCATCGTTTAACGTCACGCCCGTGCGCAGTTTCGCCAGGGCGTCTTCATCCGGCTCGCCCTCAACCTGCACAAAATAGATTTTTCCGGTACGTTTCCCCGGCTGGGTGAGCGTCGCCTGAAGTGCGCCATCATTGGTTAAGACCAGTAAGCCTTCGCTATCGCGATCGAGACGACCGGCGGCGTAAACCCCCTGAACGGGGATGTAATCCTTGAGCGTGCTGCGTCCGGCTTCGTCAGTAAACTGCGGCAAAACATCGTAGGGTTTATTGAACAGAATCACCCGCGTTGGCTGGGTTTTCTTTGGGCTTCTGGTGGCTTGTTGTGAGCTGAATCGCTCAACCCGGTGTTTTCTAAAAGAAGTTTTCTTCATGGTATTTTCAGGCTGTATCAATTGCCGCATTATAGCCTAATAACGAAGACCTTTCATGGCGTCGGACAATCAGGTACTATCGGAAGGCTCATTACAATTTATTAACATAAGATCAGTAACAACCAGAAGCGCTCGAAGGAGAGGTTAATGGAAAGCAAAGTAGTTGTTCCGGCGGAAGGTAAAAAGATCACCCTGCAAAACGGCAAGATTAACGTTCCTCACAACCCAATTATCCCGTTCATCGAAGGTGACGGTATCGGTGTAGACGTTACCCCGGCAATGCTGAAAGTGGTTGATGCCGCTGTTGAGAAAGCCTACAAAGGCGAGCGTAAAATTTCCTGGATGGAAATTTACACCGGTGAAAAATCAACGCATGTTTATGGCCAGGATGTCTGGCTGCCAGCCGAAACGCTGGACCTGATCCGCGACTACCGCGTAGCCATTAAAGGCCCACTGACCACCCCGGTCGGCGGCGGTATTCGTTCCCTGAACGTCGCACTGCGTCAGGAGCTTGACCTGTACGTGTGTCTGCGTCCGGTCCGTTACTATCAGGGCACCCCAAGCCCGGTTAAACATCCTGAACTCACCGACATGGTTATCTTCCGTGAAAACTCAGAAGATATTTATGCGGGTATCGAGTGGAAAGCGGACTCTGCTGATGCAGAAAAAGTGATTAAATTCCTGCGCGAAGAGATGGGCGTGAAGAAAATTCGCTTCCCGGAACATTGCGGTATCGGCATCAAGCCGTGCTCCGAAGAAGGGACCAAGCGTCTGGTTCGCGCAGCCATTGACTATGCTATTACCAACGACCGTGACTCCGTGACCCTGGTTCACAAGGGTAACATCATGAAATTCACCGAAGGCGCGTTCAAAGACTGGGGCTACCAGCTGGCGAGCGAAGAGTTCGGCGGTGAGCTGATCGACGGCGGCCCATGGCAGAAAATCAAGAACCCGAACACCGGTAAAGAGATCATCATTAAAGATGTGATCGCCGATGCGTTCCTGCAGCAGATCCTGCTGCGTCCTGCCGAGTACGACGTTATCGCCTGTATGAACCTCAACGGTGACTACATCTCCGATGCGCTGGCTGCACAGGTTGGCGGTATCGGGATTGCGCCAGGCGCAAACATCGGTGACGAGTGCGCGCTGTTCGAAGCGACCCACGGTACTGCACCAAAATATGCAGGCCAGGACAAAGTGAACCCAGGCTCTATCATCCTGTCCGCAGAAATGATGCTGCGTCATATGGAATGGTTCGAAGCCGCAGACCTGATTGTTAAAGGTATGGAAGGCGCGATTAACGCGAAAACCGTAACTTACGATTTCGAACGTCTGATGGAAGGCGCTAAGCTGCTGAAATGTTCAGAGTTTGGCGACGCGATTATCGCGAACATGTAATCCAGAGTATGGGTTAAAGAAGAACGGGAGCCGATGGGTTCCCGTTTTTTTATTAGTGTTCGAATGGTTGTCAAAATTTTATTAAAACAAATTATCAAAACCATGCCTCTAGGACTTTGTCGGAGTTGTTAAGATAATGTTTGTATTATACAGGTCCGCATTAACGGAATATTAATATGTATTAATTGGTCCAAAGTGTTTGCGAGTATGATTTAAAGGTTGGCAGTTTTAATCGCTCTGGCAGGATTTTGAACAATGTAGTATCTTTATTCGTCATATTCGACTTTTTAGGTTTTATTATGCACAGTTCTTTAGAAAAATTGAAAGATGCTCTCGATAACCTTTCAGATGCTGTAAACGAGGCTATACCTGAGGGTGAAAATACTTTGTTACTTGATAAAAATGGCATAAGTTATCCTGCATTATATCCAGGCGATTTAGTCGATTTAGTCAACTATCTAACAGATAGATTAGACGGTGTCAACCTTGACTCATTAGAAGATGATGAAATTAAAGAGATCAATTTTATTATAAATAAAATAAAAAAAATAAAAGAAAGCTTAGTGCCTCATTTGTTTAATGGGAATGGTATCACTGCAATTCCATCATTTATCAACTCTCTAAATTACATATCATTCTTCTTTAGCAAGCTATTTGATTTCAATCGGTTACAAGATACAAATTTGCTTCCTCAAAAATTGTCCAGAAGAATAAAAGTCATGGATGCAAGAGTGAAGCAAATTTCACCAGACATAGAAGGCTTGGAACAAAAAGTCAAAACGATCCTTGATGCTCATGCTACTGCCGATAACTTACCTTTACTTTTAGACGAACTTCAGAAATATCGTAATGACCTTACAGAGGCTAAAGATGATGTTCAAAAATCTAAGGAGAATAGTGACCACGCTATGGCTCTGATGAATATTACTTTAGATGAAAGTGAGAAAGTTGTTGATGAATTAAAAAATCATAGCTTGAAGGCTCAAAAATATCTTGCTATGTGTGAGCAAGCTATTAGGGCGTCAACTTCTAAAGGATTGGCTGGAGCTTTTGAAATTAAAGCTGAAAAATTAAATTGGAGTATTCGTTTTTGGGTTGTTGGATTAGCTTTAGCACTAAGTGTAGGGGGCTTTGTTGGTTATGAAAGGCTGAAGGCGTTGTCCGTAGTGCTATCTTTACCAGAACCAAGCGTTATCGTCATAATTACTCAGCTTCTATTATCGGTTTTAAGTATTGGCGCTCCATTATGGTTTGCGTGGCTTTCTACCAAGCAAATCAACCAGAGATTTAAATTAGCTGAGGATTATGCATATAAATCTTCAGTTGCTAAAGCCTACGAAGGTTATAGAAATGAAGCATCCAAGTTAGATGATAATGCATTTTCAACTCGGTTATTTGATTCTGCTCTTACAAGACTAGAAGAACCACCATTGCGTTTTGTGCAAGGTGAAGATCATGCAACACCTTGGATGGAAATGTTAAACTCAAAAGCTTTTGAACGGTTTTTAGATTCTTCAATCGAAAATGTTAATTATCTTAAAAATATTATTGATAAAAAATCAAAACCTAGCGCAGTAACAGAGAAAGGAGGTTAATAAATGTTTCCTCGGCCAGATTGCTCTGGCCTTTATTTTTTATGGTTTCAGAACGAAATCTTTGTCCATTATTTGCCTCTATCATCATGATACCGTGCCGTTTGGTTTGGTGAATTGTGCTCTAATAATTTCTGGGTATCGATGCTTTGAGTCTGATATAGACGTTCTGCTAAAGACCGCTGTTCATGAAATGTTGCTGGAGTACCATCCCCCACTCAATACCCGCTTTGTCACGTGCTTTACTAAAATTCATCGTTATGGTGTTTGACTTTACCTGTGCCCCTCATTCTGCCAGAGAGGTTGCCCGAAAGAAGTGGATCAGGTACGGACTCAGTGCCTAGTCGCGGGCAATTCTCCACTACATATCTCAAACTCCAGACAATAGCGTTAAGTCCAAGGTATAGGTTCATTAGGGATATTTTTTGTTGGGAAAAACACTTCATATAAACGTATAATGTCGATCTTATTTAAATCAGAGTCAGGACGCAATGTACGGTTTAGTGGATCAGGAAGCAGTCTCTATGCACGTCGTGGGAAATGATAGTCTCCCTTTAAATGCAGTTTGTAAAATTGGGCGTGAGGATGGCAGATTTGGTTTTGTTTTGGAATCGTGGGGACCAAAAGACAGAAATCGTGATTATAACCAAGCGTTGGATTTAGTCATTGAACGATTAATCAGTTTCGGCGTAACAAGGTTGAAGGCTTATATCGCCTCAGCAGACTTGCGTGAAAATATTCCTGATATAGAAGACCGAAAACTTCATAACGAAGAATTCGTTTTTTTTAATTCTAGGCCTGCAAAAGAAATTCGTTTGGAAATTGGAAGGTTGCAGACTTTTTTTGACAAATTTGGACGCCGTGATAAATCGCAAGGAAATAGAACGAAGCGTATTATGCTCATTGTAGAGGGCTTTGATGACAACGATGCGTGGATTTCCCTAGCTTTGAATTCGATGCAAGATGCCTATGCCCCGACATTTGATGAGCATGAACTTCTAGTTAAGACGCGTAAAATTTTAAATTGTTCAATCCCAGTACCAAATGGGGAGTTAATACCTGAACAAAAAATTGTGCAACGTGTAATATATGCACGATCCCCAAAGGTTAGGGCATGGGTGTTGAGAAACAGCCATGGTGTATGTGAGCTATGTCTCCACCCGGCCCCTTTTGAGATAGAAGGTGACATACCCTTTTTAGAAGTTCATCATATAGTTCCACTCTATGACGGAGGAGCCGATACATTAGATAATTGTGCAGCGCTATGTCCTAATTGTCATCGTGCAATTCATCTAAGTAAGGATGCTCATTCGCTGAGGATGAAATTATTAAAGATTAAGTTTGAAAAAAGCTGCTTACAATAAATAATAATAACTTTTAGACTTTTTCATTTTAACCAAATGATAAAATATTTGTTTTAGTCGGCTTGAACAACTGACTACCTGTGGGTGACCGTCAACTTTCACCGGTTACTACACTCGCATCGAATGGAATAGATTTGTCATTCTCTATCACTGTCTCAATGCGAATAGAAGTTTCCAAATTCGTCTCAATTCAGTCCAAATGTGATTTTCAAAACTTTGTGTAAATTTCACAAAATGAGTTAGTGAAGGTGTAGGTAAAAGTGGTGAGTATGGATGTATCCCGTTTTTTTATGTCGAACAGACTCGCCAGGGGCAGGGGGCATTCTCTATACTCGACTGCTGGCTTGCACCATTACTCACGCTCACATAAGAGACATGCTATGAACAACGACATTCCACTGAAATATTATGACATTACCGATGAATACGCGACGGAAACGGCCGAACCGGTTAATGAAGAGGAGCGTACGCCGCTGGCACACTATTTTCAGCTGTTGATCACGCGCCTCACGGACAGTGGTGAGATCAGCGAAGAGGCGCAAAAAGAGATGGCTGAGCAGGCCGGTATCAAGGCCAGCCGCATCGACGATATCGCTAACTTCCTGAATACCTGGGGCAACGAGTAGGCCATCAATAACCGGTAAGTGAAATGGACGCATCAGACCTGGACGCGCTTTACGAGTCGACCAACTGCAACACGCTGGCGATGTGGCAAGAGCACGCTGACACCGGCGGCCCGATACCTGCGTACTACGCACCGCATAAATTTGCCCTGGCAACTGGGTTTCAGCCGCCGATGTCGGTGGAAATCGCCGGGCTTTTCACTGCGCTGCATACGCTCACGCACCACGATCCGCGTGTGGATCTTCAGCCCGTGGACGGTTTCCATTTTACCTTTTTACCGTTGACGTTACCGCTTTATGAGGCTCATCAACACCTTCCGTCGCATGTCGAGGCGCTCACCCACGCATGGGCACCTTATGACGGGCAATCCATCAGGATCAACGAATTAAGGCTGGTGGCCTTACCGGGACAACTGCTGCTGGCCGGCATACCTAACCCGACGGCAGTGGCCTGGCGCAAGGCTTTTTGTGAGGCAGTTCTTAACACGCCGTGGAGAAACGAGCTGCTCGCCAGACATGAAAATGTGCCCCTGCCAGCGCCGTTCTGGCATACCACGCTGCTGCGCTATCAGGCTGCTCGTATGCCGGAATATCTCAGGGCGTTTTTCCTGCAGCATCGGACGCAGCGCTACGGGGACGTGGCGGGAAAACTCCAGCTGATGCGTATCAATTACAACTGGACGGCGCGCTGGCCCGTCGGGGCCACTTCAGCGTGATGTGCTCGTCAGCCGTTTTGATAATTCTTCAATGGTCAGGGACTTTGAGAAATACCACCCCTGAATCAGGGCGCTGGGATAGCGCCCGGCGATAAAGCGATATTGCGCCTCATTTTCCACCCCCTCAAACACCAGCGTCTTATTGAGCTTTGAGAGCGCGTCGCTGAAAATGACAAAAATGTCCCGCTTGTAATGCTCGTTAATACCATCCACCAACGATTTATCGATTTTGATTTCGTCGTACTCAAGGTCCGATAGCCTGGCGAGATTCGAATTTTGTACCCCAAAATCGTCTATCGAAATATTCATGCCCGCTGAATGTAGCGCCTTGCAAAACTCCTCCAGAATACCCGCGTGTGACACCGCATTTTCAGACAGCTCGATTTTGATTAACGCCAGCGGGATAGCATTCAGCTGGCACTCACGGCGGATCAGATCGATAAACTGCCCGTCTTCAATTTCCGTCCGGCCCACGTTGAGGGAGATCATCAGCTGATGCTGGCGGGCAAGTGGCGCAATTTCGCAGAGAGATTTTTTGATCATGTTGCGGTAGTAGGTGTTATACAGCCCGATCTTTTTAATCAACGGAATAAAGAGTTCAGGCGAAACGTCCGTATGCGCGTTGTCCCGCCAGCGGGATAACACCTCTACACCCACGGTTTTATGACTGCTGATTTGCACGACCGGCTGGTAGTGCACATCGATGGTGTTGTTTTTCACTGCCCTGACCAGCGTCCGCTCAAGCGAGGATCGGTCTTCATAGAGCCGAATCGAAAACAGCGTCAGGGAGAGCCAGATAAAATAGAAAACCACGCACAGGAGAATAAAGACCGTAACGGATAAGGATGCCAGACCGGCATCATGATGTTTTACCGTCACGCAGAGATCCCAACGCGTACTGCACTGCGTCTCGCTCAGCGTAAATAACGATGACCGTAACCAGCTACGCTGATCCGATGGCGCGGTTGAGAAGAAGGTTCTGCCGAAATCTTTGGTTGTTGAGCTGAGCGAATAGGTTGCGGTGACGGGGCTGAATTTATCGTAGGCGTGTTGCGAGGTGAAAATAATCACATTGTGATAAATCGCCGCGTTGCCGGTGAAAAAATCAGGCTGCGAAAATTGCGCCAGGGTAAAGCCGTTGGGGGTGGTATGAAGTTCGGCTGGAAGCGCAACCGGGGAGGACAGCGTGCCCCAGAAAGCCGTGCAGATGACGTTCCCGTCTTTAATTATGCCAATGTCATCAAAATAGAGGCTGTTGAGTTTGATTTTCCTGAAGCTGTCCAGGCTCGCGTTATCGCACCCCTGCGAGGACGTGCGCTTGAGCGTGCTCGCCACGCTCAGGGTTAAGCTTTCAGAGTAGCGTAAAAACGTATGGGCAATTTCATGCTGCTTACTCTGCTGCTGTTCGACGATAACCGCATTAACAGCGTAGAGAGACAGCAGAACCAGCAGTGTTGAAACGATCGCAACGGCAATGATCTTTTTCATTTTCCTGTGTCCTGTCAGCTCCCTGAGGCCGAAATTTTAACACAGGGCTGAACAGGGACAAGCCTGATGATCCTGGTGGGGAGCGTTGGCTTTTGCCTGGCGGGTGAGGGAGGGCCTGCGCCACGCGATGCGTCAGGCAAAAAAAAGCCCACTAAAAAGTGGGCAAGAAATACTGGAAGCAATGTGAGCAATGTCGTACTGAATACCTGAGTGTTTTGCTCAACTATTCAGTATTGAGAAAGATAATCTTTCTCAACTGAAGATGCAACCCCAGGTTTCGTGTGGAGCACGATTTTTTTTGATAGCTCATTAAACAGGCAGTCAGGCACTGTGATGCTTATCACAAATTTCCTTTCTGAAATCCTGTGCTATGCTTTTCCGTGTTGTTGATTTAACGACAAAAACCATACGGAGAGGAAAGCTATGGGAATTTTATCCTGGATTATCTTTGGTCTGATTGCGGGTATCCTGGCGAAGTGGATTATGCCGGGCAAAGATGGCGGTGGTTTTATCGTCACCGTAATACTGGGTATTATCGGCGCGGTGGTTGGCGGCTGGATCAGCACCCTGTTCGGATTCGGTAAAGTGGACGGATTCAACTTCGGCAGTTTTGCCGTCGCGGTGATTGGTGCGCTGGTTGTTCTGTTTATCTACAGAAAAATCAAAAGTTAAGTTCAAGATGCGTTGAAAAAGGCTGCCTGATGGCGGCCTTTTTTATGCGCGGGCGTCACCACCAGCCAAGCTGCGTTCCGGCAACGGCGACGACAGCCACCAGCAGCATAATAAATGTTGTCTTTCTCATTTATGCCCCCGGCGCGGCGTAACCACCGACAAAAAACCATGCCAGAAAAACTAACGTCGTGATAAAGATCACGACCGGGAAGAGGATTCCGATTCTCATGCTATCACCTGTTTCGGTTTATCAAACGCCCCAGAGTGTACGGGGTTAATCCATCATGAGAAAGCCTGTTTTGCTTTTCCCTTTTTTATCCTGATACATCGCGATATCCGCCACGCGCAATGCGCTGTCGGCATCGGTTTTGGCTGGATCGACGGCAATCACCCCAAGGCTCGCGCCGGGATAAACGATATGTACGTTATCCAGCCGGTACTCACCGGCAATACAGGCGCTCAGTCGGGTTTTAAGCGGAGTAATTTGCGCGTGTTCATCGTCAGTGCCGCTGGTGCTCAGACAGGCCACCATAAACTCATCGCCCCCCAGCCTGCCAATAATATCGTCCTGGGTTTGTGCCGCCGTCAGGCGTTTACCCACCTCAATCAGGAAACGATCGCCGGTTTCGTGTCCATAACGGTCATTAATGGATTTGAAATCATCGAGGTCGATAAAGGCAATAATGACGTGGCGCTTCAGGTGCCGCGCCAGCGAGAACAGGGTGTTGAGGTTCTCAAATATCGCGCGACGGTTGGGTAACCCGGTGAGGGCATCCGTGTAGGAGTGCGCAATAAGCGCCGCGTTGGCTTCCCGTAACTGGGAAAGGAGGGACTCTTTCTGAATGTACTGGGCAATCAATCCTGCAAACAGTCTCAGCACCTGTTCGGCGCGATCGCTGAGCTGCTTTTTCTGCGTGCTGGTCGCGCACAGCGTACCGTACAGCGAGCCATCAGCAAGATAGATCGGGATACTGGCGTAGGTGGTTATCCCCAATGCCTTCGCCGCGTCGCAGTCGGCCCAGCGCACAGCCACCTCGTTACTGAAAATCGCATTGCTGTCCAGCGCCCGCTTGCACAGCGTATCGCCCCAGGGGACGCTCAGTCCTTCGGGGATCTGCATCTGTTTGCTGTTGCGGGCGTACAAAATATGCTGCAGGCGCGCGCTGATATCGACTTTCGTCAGGTAGGTCGACTCCATGTCGGTCACAATCTCCAGCATTTCCAGCAGCTGGCGAACAAGGCTTTCAAGAGATTGCTCGGTTGAGAGGGTTTCAGAGACCCGGGCAAGGATAGTATCCGACATGACGTAGATAGACTCCCATGCAGAAGACGTTCGGACCTGCATGTTATGCTGAAATTTTAGACTTCAGCCATAGTAAAACATGAATATAAGAAATTTTATATATGCAGAAAGGAAGGGCGAAAAGAAAAAAAAGCCCCGATGGTGAACCGGGGCAAAACATCTTGATTACGGAATGATGTTCTCTGGTCATATCGAGAACAGGCATGAGATTACGCATCAAAAGTGCAGTTATGATGGAGAAATCATGGAGAAAGCGCGGCCGACCCGTTACCCTAACGTTCATGAAATTCAGGAGGATGATAATGAAGAGATATTTGCTACTGGCTCTGGCCTTGCCCCTTGCCGCGTGTACCACCCATTCCACACCGCCCGACGCGCCGAAACCGCCGCAGACCATCGGCATGGCCAATCCCGCCTCTGTCTATTGCCTGGAAAAAGGGGGAGAGCAGGTCCCCGTTCAGAGCCCTCAGGGTGTGCGCACCGAGTGTAAACTGCCCGGTGGCGAGGTGATTGAGGAGTGGGAGCTCTTCCGTCGCGATCATCCGCAACCTGCCAGGTGACAGCGGTATTAAGAGTACGCTACACTTCTCTTTAGGATTATTCTTAGCCAGTTTCTGGCCCTTATGACCACGAGAGAAGTATGTTTCAGCTAAAACCGGGCAGCCTCGCGATAATCATCGGTGCCCGCACGACGGCAGGGCGTCGTAATATCGGTAAGTCTGTTGAGTTGTTTGGCCTGTGCCAGCCGGGCCAGCGTTTTGTGAACCCGGTAAACGGCGTGATGACGCAGTTACCCACTACCTCAGAGCGCGCGCTTTGGCTGGTTACGGGCGATGTTTACGCCTTCGATAACCAGCACGGCTTTGCGTTCGTGCGCCCGGAACATCTCATGCCGCTTACTCCGGATAACGCCCTGCAAACGCAGGATGAGCAGGCGCTTACGCGTTCATAAATGACGCAGCCAGTCCGCCAGCACCAGGGCGTGATTCTGCGTTTTATCTTTTGCGCCGTAGAGCAAGGTAACGGTCTGTTTTTTTGCCCGTTCAGCAAGGCGCTGGCCTTCATCCCGATGGTGCGCCAGCTCCTCTTTGTATGCCTTGCTAAAGGCCGTAAAGTCGATCGTTTCGCTGTGAAACGCCTTGCGTAACTCGCCTGATGGGGCGAGCGTCTTACACCACTCGTTACAGTCGAGGTCGGTTTTTTTCACCCCGCGTGGCCACAGCCTGTCCACCAGCACCCGGTAGCCATCTTCCGCACTGGCCTGCTCATACACGCGTTTAATCTGGATCATTTTCCCTCCTTAATGCCGCAATATGTTCGCGGGTTCACTATAGCACCTCAGGTATGCCCACCCAATTTAAGGTATTGTGAGAACTGCAAAAGATCGGTAGTCTGAGGTTCCTTATGTTATTGAATACTCCACAGGCGTAAGGAATCCCCCCATGGAACATCTTCCGGTTAAAACGACGCTGCGCATTGCGCTGGTCGGCGATTACAATCCCGAGGTTATTGCGCACCAGGCCATCCCGCTGGCTATTGACGACGCTGCCGCTGTTCTGGAGCTCACGGCGGACTACGACTGGATTTCGACGACCGAGCTGACCAGTCCCGAAGATTTGGTTGGCTACGATGCCATCTGGCTGGTGCCTGCAAGCCCTTATAAAAACACGCAGGCGGCCTTTATTGCCGCGCGCTATGCGCGTGAAAACAGCGTTCCCTTCCTGGGCACCTGCGGCGGGTTCCAGCATGCGCTGATTGAATACGCGCGTAACGTGCTGGGCTGGGATGATGCGAGCCATGCCGAGACCGACGCGGAAGGGCGATGGGTTATCGCGCCGCTGGCCTGCTCTCTGGTTGAGCAAACCGACGTCATCGAACTGCGCAGTAATACCCTGATTGCCAAAGCCTATGGTAAAGACGAGATCCGCGAGGGATATCACTGCAATTATGGCGTGTCGGCGGAATTTGCGCAGGAGCTGGAGAGCGGCGCTATGCGTGTCACGGGCTGGGATGAAAATGGCGAGGTCCGTGCAGCCGAGCTTGTGGCGCATCCTTTCTTTGTGATCACCCTGTTCCAGCACGAGCGTGCTGCGCTTGAGGGTCGTCCGGTTGTGCTGGTGCAGGCGATGCTGCGCGCCGCACGGGAATAAAAAACAGGCAGACCACCGGGTCTGCCTGAGTCGTTAGCGGGGCGCGATGACCCGGTCACGCCCGGCAAACACGCCGCACACGGCCATCACTACGGCGGCCAGCGCACAGGCCAGCAGTGGGATGTGCCAGTCTCCCGCCGTATCATGAATTTTCCCCATCAGCGGCGGGCCGGATGCCGCAAGCAGATAGCCAATCGACTGCGCCATTCCCGACAGCGCCGCCGCCTGGTGCGCAGAGCTGGCGCGCAGGCCGATAAACGTCAGGCCAAGGATCATCGTGGCCCCGGAGCCAAAACCAAACACCAGCGTCCACACCACCGCCATATCAGGCGCAAACCAGAAACCTGCCGCGCTGACGGCGCACATCAGGGCCACCAGCCCGGCGATCCCGCGCTGGTCGCGCAGTCGATGGAGGATCAACGGCACGGCAAGCCCGGGTACGGCGGTCGCCAGTTGAAGCAGTCCATGCATGGAGCCCGCCTGGGTTTCGCTATAGCCGTGGCTAATCAGGATCGCCGGCAGCCAGCCGATAATGACGTAGTAGATCAGCGAGTTGATGCCTAAAAACAGCGTCACCTGCCAGGCCAGCCCCGAGCGCCAGATGGCACGGTTGTGCAGCGCACCGGCCCCGGTCACCGTGGCGGCAGGCGCCTGACGCCACTGGGGTAACCACAGCAACAGCGCCGCCAGCGGAAAGATCATCAGCATCAGCAACGCGCCGTGCCAGCCCGCGCCACCTAACGCCAGGGGCACAATCAGCGCAGAGCCTAGCGCAGCAGAGGCCCCCATCGTCAGGGAGTAGGCGCCGGTCAGTTTCGCGACCTGGCCCGGAAAATCACGCTTGATAAGCCCCGGCAGGAGCACGTTACCCAGCGCGATACCGCAGCCGATCACCGCCGTTCCGACGAACAGCAGCGTGGCGGACGGCAGGGAACGCACGCCAATCCCCGCGCAGATCAACAGCATGGCGATGAACAGGCTGCGCTCCATGCCGATGCGCCGGGCCACGCCTGCAGCAAGCGGTGATATCAGCGCGAACGCCAGTAAAGGCAGGGTCGTCAGCAGGCCGGTTTGCGCTGTACTAAGGCCATAGTCCTGACGGATGGTGTCGAGCAGCGGCGCGGCACCGGTAAAGGTCACGCGCAGCGTTGTGGCAATCATCAGGATACCTGCGATCAGCAGCGCACCCTGTTTTCCTGAAGTGCGAATAGCAGTAGTCATTATGTTCTCATACGTTCAAGCGAGGGCACACAATACCGATTTTCTGCGCGGTTGAAATCAGGCTAAAATGACAGTTTATCGCTAAAATCGGACAATATGATGAACAGTCTCGGCCTGGATGGCTACGATCCGGACAGCCAGCACGATGCGGCAGTGGCGTTTCGCATCCGCGTCGTCGCCGAGGAGCAGCACATTGCGCTGCACAAGCACCGCAAAGGCCAGCTGATCCTGGCGCTGGGGGGCGCGATAACCTGCGACGTCGCAAACGCCATGCTGATGGTACCCCCGCAGTACGCGGTGTGGATCCCCGGCCAGATGCCCCACAGTAATACCGCCACGCCCGGTGCACAGCTGTGCTTTTTGTTTATTGAACCCGGCACGCTCGGCCTGCCGGAACGTTGCTGCACGCTCAAAATATCACCGCTGGTGCGGGAATTGATTCTGGCCCTGGCGGATAAAGCCCGGGAGCAGCTGCATGAGCCTGCCACCGCGCGGCTGGTGGATGTGCTGTTTGACGAGCTGCCGCTGCAGCCTCAGGAGCATCTCCAGCTGCCTGTCTCTCCGCACCCCAAAATCCGCATGATGAGCGAGAGAATGGCGAAAGAGCCGGCGGCCTGGCAAACCCTGGGGCAGTGGGCAAGCCATTTTGCCATGAGCGAGCGCAACCTGGCGCGGCTGGTGGTCAAAGAGACCGGGTTGAGCTTTCGTCGCTGGCGGCATCAATTGCAGCTGATTGTCGCGCTGCAATTATTGATTGGTGGGAAGTCGGTACAGGACGCGGCACAGTCGCTGGGGTATGACTCGACCACCGCGTTTATCACCATGTTTAAAAAAGGATTGGGTCAGACTCCGGCGCGCTACATCGCCAACCTGACTACGACTTCCCAATAAACAGCGAGACAAGACCGGCGGCAATCAGCGGCCCCACCGGTACGCCACGAAAGAGCGCCACCCCCAGCACCGTGCCCACCAGTAAACCGGCCACCAGCGAGGGCTGGCTGCTCATCAGCGTGACGCCGCGCCCACCCAGCCACGAGACAAATACCCCGACCGCAATCGCCACCAGCGATTTCCAGTTGACGAAGGAGTGCAGCAGCGTGGAGGCGGGAAGCGTACCGCTGGCGATGGGAGCCATCACCCCGATGGTCAAAATGATAATCCCAAGGGTAAGCCCCTGTTTTTCTATCCACGGGAAGAAGGTGTTCAGCGGGGTCACGCGGACGATGATCAGCACCAGAATAGAGATCGCGACGGTGGTGTTATGGCTGACAAAACCGAGCGCAGCCAGGGCCAGAAGAATGAGCAGAGTAGGGTCAAACATGACGGGATCCTTGCCAAAAAGAGTAAGCCTGCTAACTTTACGCGCAAACGCGAAAGCAAGCAGGCTTTTATAAAAAAATCCTCTATTTTTTGGGCGCTTGCCCGATCTTAACCTACCAGTTCGCTGACCAGTGGGCTGCCTTCACGGACAAATACCGGGATGGTGTCGAGGGCAGCAGGCACGCATACGCGTGCGCCTCCGGCATAGCGCTCACCGTTCAGGGCAATCCAGCCGTGCCCGGCAGGGAGCCACACCTCGCGTTCACGTTGGCCCGCATGCATCACCGGCGCCACGAGCAGGTCTTCGCCAAACAGATACTGGTCTTCAACTTCCCAGCTTTGTTTCTCCTGTGGATAGTGCCAGAACAGCGGGCGCATCAGCGGGTCGCCGTGCTGGTGGGCGTTTTCATACAGTGCATCAATGTACGGACGCAGTTTTTCACGTACGCTGAGCCAGTGCTGCATGATGGCAAAATTATCCTCTCCGTAGCTCCACAGTTCATTAGGCGAGCCGCTGTTACACTGGGGGATGCCGTCCCGGTAGCGTTCCGGCGGCTGAATTTGCGGTTCACGATAGCCGTGCATGCGCAGAACCGGGGTGAACACCGCCCACTGGAACCAGCGGATCAGCAGTTCGTGAAATGCCGGATCGTTAACGTTACCGCCCTGGAAACCGCCGATGTCGGTGGTCCACCATGGGATGCCCGCCAGCCCCATATTCAAACCGGCCGCGAGCTGGTTACGAAACGCGTGGAACGAGGAGTGAACGTCGCCCGACCACGCCAGCACGCCGTAACGCTGGCTTCCGGCCCACGCGCAGCGCACCAGATTAACGATGTCGGTTTCACCGTTCGCCTGCAGACCATCGTAAAAGCCCTGGGCGAAGTCTCTCGGATAGCGGTTGCCCACCTCCAGCACCGGTCCTGCGTAGTAGCGATAGTTGTCGAAGTCATAGGCCCGGTATTCCGGTTCCGCCTCGTCCAGCCAGAACAGCTTGATGCCCAGGTCGTAGTAATTTTTCTTCACGGTGTCCCAGACAAACTCACGCGCCTGCGGGTGGGTGGCGTCGAAAAAGGTGGTGTTGCCCATAAAGTCGAGATTCACCTGCACGCCGCGTTCGCTGCTGACCAGCCAGCCCTTGGCCTTCATCAGCGGATAAAGCGGGCTTCGCGCCTCAACCGTCGGCCAGACCGAGACCATCAGGGCAATGCCCAGCTCGCGAAGTTCATCGACCATCGCTTTGGGATCGGGCCAGTCGAGGGGATCAAAGCACCAGGTGCCCTGATTCGGCCAGTGGAAGAAGTCGATCACCATCACCGAGAGCGGCAGGTGACGACGGCGGTATTCGCGTGCGACCTCCAGCACCTCCTGCTGCGTGCGGTAGCGCAATTTGCACTGCCACAATCCGCTGATAAACGCCGGTGCCTGAGGCGGCGCGCCGGTCGCTTTTACATACTGGCGGGTGATGTCGGCCACCGTATCCGCGGCGGTGATCCAGTAGTCCATCTCGCCCGTCACGCGGGCACGCCATTCGGTCTGGTTTTTGGCGAAGCTGGCCTCGCCAATGGCCGGGTTGTTCCACAGCAGGCCGTAGCCGAGGCTGGATTGCATAAACGGCACGCTGGCCTGGGAGTTACGCTGCGCCAGCTCCAGCGTACAGCCTTTGAGATCCAGCCACGGCTGCTGGTACTGGCCCATGCCGTAGATACGCTCATCCGCGCGCGATTCAAAGCGTACCGTCAGCTGATACTTACCGCCCGCCAGCGGCTTAAATTCACGGCCATCCAGCTTCAGGGCGCTAACGTATTTATCCTGGCTCTTTTCACTGGCGCCGATGCCGACCGTTGAACGTTGCCGCCACATCTCCTCTAACAGCAGCTCACCGCGCGCGTTATAAAATGCCAGCTGGCCCTTCAGGTTGAGCGTGGCGAGAATATTCCCGTTGCGCAGGGTCAGGCGTTCGGCTTCCGCCGTGATCTCGGCGGAACAGGGGGACGCGGGCAGGAGTGCCTGCAGTGCGTCGCTGAAATCCGCAGCGCAGGTTGCCCGGACGCGCAGGCTGTTCTCGCCCCAGGGTTCAATGCGCAGGATCTGACGTTCAAAACGCCACTCAATACTGTTGGAATGTTGAATCAGCTCACTCATAAATAGCGCGTCCTTTTAAACGGGGTGTTTGGCGAGTTGGATAGTTTTCATTGTGTTATCGTCGAGCCTGTACCAGCGCAGCGTGGCAAACGCGCAGAGCGACAGAATGCCGGGCACGAGGGTGAACAGGGCGATGATGCAGTACATCGCGGTGGTGGTCTGTTCCGGGGCGTTCGCCACATAGCCGCTAAAGCCCAGGGTCCAGCCGACGATGGCGCCGCCGATCGCCATGCCGAGCTTCAGTACGGCGAGGAACGTCGAGAAGATCACCCCGTCCATGCGCTTGCCTTGCTTCCATTCGCCGTAGTCGGCTACGTCAGCCATCATCACCCACATCAGCGTAGTGGTGGCCTGGTAGAGCGTGGAGACGATAAAGGTGAGCGGCACCAGGACCAGCACCGATTTAGGGGCAAAGAACAGGCCGATACTTAATACGCCCGCGAGCACCGAGCAATAGCCGAACATCTGCACCTTGCTGTAGTTTTGCGTCAGCCGTTTTGCCAGCGCGCTCCCGGCGGCTTTACCTAAAATATGTGCGCCCAGCATCCAGATAAAATAGCTGGCGCTGCCAAGGTAATAGGTGACGAAATACATCATTGCCCCGAGGCGAATAACCCCAAAGCCAATATTGGTTAATACCAGAACGGCAACCACGCGCCACTGATCGTTACGGAATAAATCCCGGAGCTCAGACAGGTAATTATTATGGGTAGGCGGGGCATTAATGCGTTCACGGGTATTCGCAAAGCAGATCCAGAACATAATCACTGCTACGGTTGCCATAATCGCCATCGCCCAGCGGTAGCCCAGTAATTTATCGTCGCCCCCAATAAATTCTGCCAGCGGCATCATAAAGAATGTCGACAGTGCGCCGCCCAGCGTGGCGAGGAAAAAGCGGTACGACTGCAGGGAAATACGGGCATCGTTATCAGGGGTAATCACCGCGCCCATGGAGCAGTACGGAATGTTAATGGCGGTGTACATCAGCATCATCAGGGTGTAGCTGACGGTCGCGAAAATCATTTTACCGTGCAGGTCGAGTGACGCCGGCACCGCGTACGTCAGCAGGCAGCTTGCGCCAAAAGGCAGGGCCAGCCACAACATCCACGGGCGGAATTTCCCCCAGCGCGTGCGGGTTCTGTCGGCGATATAACCCATGGCCGGATCGATAATGGCATCCGCCGTGCGCGCCAGCAGGAACATAGTGCCGACGAATGCGGCAGGCAGCCCGACGACGTCGGTATAATAAAAGGTGAGAAAAATGATCACGTTATCCAGCCCGATATGGCTGGCCATATCGCCGAGTCCATAGCTGATTTTTTCTTTGCGGGTAATCTTATCGGTCATGGTAATCGCCTTGCCCGTATGAGGTTATTTATGATGTGTTGTCATAACTATGTTTAACCACGCCCGCCCGGTTCACAATTGCGAGATTTGGCAACGGAGTTATGGAAACTCCTTTTCGTGATACCGGTAACAAATTAACGTAACGAATAATGATTTTGCGGCGAGAGCGGGAATGCCATTCACGAATCGTTTCAGCGACAGCGTCTTTATTCCGCCGTGGAAATGTCATACCGCTGTCATTATCTGGCGCTACAAAAGAGAAAAGTTACCCTGGAGAGAGAAAATGAACGATCCCGCCTTTGTTGATATGCTCTGTATTTCAGGAACCTTTTTTACCATTGCGGCAATCCTGGTGGCATCGGTATTATTTCTTGAACGCCACGGTTAACCTCCCTTACTGACAAATTCGCGTACCTGCATTACCCTTCTTTTTCAAGTCTCTTATTCACTTCATATTCTCCTCAGTCGCCGTTGTTCCGGGCAGCCCATCCCTGCAAAATTTTATGCCTAAAACTCGTTCAGCCGGACAGCTGTTTTCGGCGGGACATCATTCTTTTATTCCCCGGGCTTACGAATGGAAAACGACCTTTTTAAACCTCATCCGCTGGTATTATCGCTGCTGGTGGCGTTGTCATGCTCTTCGGTTGCGGCAGAGACCAACCCGGCGGCGCAGTTAAACGATGATGATGTGATCACCGTAACGGCACCGGTGCTCTCGCCGCTGGAAGTGGTGACATCGCCAAAAACCCCGCGCCAGCCGGTGCCAGCCAGCGACGGCTCTGATTACCTGAAAACCATCCCGGGGTTTAGCCAGATCCGCAACGGGGGCAGTAACGGCGATCCGGTGTTTCGCGGCATGTTTGGCTCACGCCTGCGCCTGTTAACTAACGACAGCGAAATGCTCGGAGCCTGCCCGTCGCGTATGGACGCGCCCAGCTCGTATATCTCCCCTGAGAGCTACGACCTGTTGACGGTCACCAAAGGGCCGGAAACGGTACTCTGGGGGCCGGGAAACTCTGCCGGGACGGTACGGTTCGAACGCGAACCGCCGCGCTTTGATAAAGCCGGAATCAAAGGTGACGCCAGCTTCCTTGCGGCCTCAAACGACCGTTTCGACGAGAACGCTGACGTCAGCTTTGGTAATGAAGATGGCTACGTGCGTCTGAACGGCAACAACTCAACGTCTGGCGATTATAAAGACGGCAATGGCGATCGCGTGGCCTCGAAGTGGGACAAATGGAATACCGATATGGCCATCGGCTGGACGCCGGATGCCGACACGCTGCTGGAGCTGACTGCCGGGCAAGGTAATGGCGATGCCAGCTACGCCGGGCGCGGGATGGACGGCTCACAGTTCAAACGTGAAAGCCTGGGGCTGCGCTTCAAAAAAGAGAATATCGGTGAGGTGTTCGACTCGCTGGATATGAGCCTGTACTACAACTATGCCAACCATATCATGGACAACTACTCCATGCGTTCATCATCGGATATGTCTTCCGGCACCATGGGTGGTATGCCGATGGGGACAATGGACATGTCGATGCCAATGGACAAGCAGGTCGATCGCCGCACGGTGGGTGGCAGAGTGATGGGTACCTGGCTGTGGTCCGATTTCCAGTTGCAAAGCGGCGTTGATATGCAAACCAATACCCATCGCAGTAACGAAGAGGATGAGGACGCAGGCTGGCAGGAAGATGCCCGCTTCCACGATTACGGCACCTTTGGCGAGCTGACCTGGAACGCCACCGACCTGAGCAAAATCATTGGCGGCGCGCGTCTGGACAAAGTGGAGGTGGACAATTATTCCGGCGTGGGCAGCAGCAGCCGGGATGACACGCTGCCGGCGGGCTTCCTGCGCGTTGAGCATAATCTCGGCTCTGCGCCTGCGATGGTCTACGCCGGTTTGGGCTACACCGAACGCTTCCCGGACTACTGGGAACTCTTTTCCCCGACCTACGGGCCGGACGGTACATCCGATGTTTTCGACAATCTTAAACCGGAAAAAACAACGCAGCTCGATATTGGCGCGCAGTATAAAGGGGAGCACACCACCGGCTGGATCTCTGCCTACGTGGGTCGGATCAACGACTACATCCTCTTCCTGTACGACCCTGACGACAGCCATGTCAGCCAGGCGGATAACGTTGATGCCACCATTATGGGCGGCGAAATGGGCGCGTCCTATCAGCTAAACGATCAGTGGAAAACCGACGCCACGCTGAACTACTCGTGGGGAGAAAATACCGACGATAACCAGCCGCTGCCGCAGATGCCGCCCCTGGAAGCGCGTCTGGGCCTGACGTGGGAGAAGGGCGACCTAAGCTCAACGGGGCTGTTGCGCATGGTCAGCCCTCAGCACCGGGTGGCGCTGAACGAAGGCAACGTGGTGGGGAAAGACTTTGACCAGAGCGCGGGCTTTGCGATCGTCTCCGCCAACGCGGCCTATAAGGTGAACAAGAACCTTAAGCTGAGTAGCGGCGTCGATAACCTGTTCGATAAAAGCTATAGCGAGCACCTCAACCTGGCGGGGAACAGCAGTTTTGGCTACTCCTCCGACACGCCGGTTAACGAGCCTGGTCGCACCTTCTGGGCAAAAATGAACGTCACCTTCTGACGCTATCCGGCCCGGCCTACTGGCGGCGAAACGCCACCAGCTCGGGCCGGGCGATCCGCAGATAATCCTGGGTGTCCATAATGACCGATTTTTCCAGCAGCCCGGCGTTGAAGGCGATTTCATCAAAACGCTCAAACAGCAGTGGATCGGCAACCAGCGTCAGGTCCGGGTGAAAGCTAAACGGCGGGATCGCGCCAAACACGCAGGCGGTGAGGGCATCGACCTCGGCCGGGCTGGCGAGAGAGGCCTTTGACCCGCCGAAATGGCTGGCAAGCTGGCTCAGGTCGGCCTGCAAATCAGCCGCCAGGATCGCCAGAACGTGTTTTTTCACGCCGTTTCCCTTCACCCTGCACACCAGCGCTTTTGCGCCCTGGCCGAGCGCGGTGCCGCGGATTTCGCTTACCGCTTCGCATTTTCCTACCGCGTCGTGTTCCATCACGCGAAAGCGCGCACCCTGCGCGGTGAGTAACGCAATAAGCTGCTGGTGGGTGGTTGTCCCCATGGTTTCATCAGACATCGTGATTTCCCTGTTAAACGCCAATACGCAACTGACTACAGTAGCACAGATGGTGTAACCGGGGGGGGAGAGGGCAGAGAGAGAAAACAGCCAGCGGAGCCGCTGGCTGTGGGATCAGGCATTGCTGGTGGCTGATTGTTTCTGGAACAGCTCCCGGAACACCGGATAAATATCATCCTGGTCGCGGATATGCTGCATCGCAAAGTTATCGAACATCGACTGCAGATGTTCATATTCGCGCCACAGCGACTGATGCGCGCGTCGGGTGATTTCGATATAGCTGTAGTAACGTACTACCGGCAGAATTTTTTTCGCCAGAATGTCGTGGCACAGCGGGGAATCGTCCGCCCAGTTATCGCCATCGGACGCCTGAGCGGCATAGATGTTCCATTGTGCCGGGTCGTAACGCTCTTTCACCACGTCATCCATCAGCTTCAGGGCGCTTGAGACGATGGTGCCGCCGGTCTCCTGCGAATAGAAGAACTCGTGTTCATCCACCTCTTTGGCCTGAGTGTGATGGCGGATATAGACCACTTCCACGTTCTTATAGGTTCTGCTCAGGAACAGATAGAGCAGAATATAAAACCGCTTCGCCATATCCTTGGTAGCCTGGTCCATCGAGCCGGACACGTCCATCAGACAGAACATGACGGCCTGGCTGGAAGGTTCAGGACGTTTTTCGTAGTTCTTGTAACGTAAATCGAAGGTGTCGATAAACGGTACGCGGTCGATCTTCGCGCGCAGTTCCGCGATCTCCTTACGCAGGCGCTCCTCTTCCAGCAGTTGCGCCGGTTCGGTGTTTTCCACCACCTTCAGGCTGGTTTCCAGTTCGCGTAGCGCCCGCCGTTTACCTGCGGTCATCGCCGTGCGTCGTGCCAGCGAATTCTGCAGGGAACGCACCACGCTGATATTGGCGGGCACGCCGTTGGCGGTGTAGCCCGCGCGATGGGTTTTGTATTCGTTAAGTTGCCGGTGCTGATTTTTTTTCAGGTTGGGCAGGGCCAGATCCTCAAAAAGCAGATCGAGATATTCATCTTTCGAAATCTGGAAGACGAATTCATCCTGACCTTCGCCGTCCTGGCTGGCCTGGCCTTGTCCACTGCCGGAACCGCCGCCACCGCCCTGAGGACGTTCGATGCGGTCGTTCTGAATAAAGTGATCATTACCGGGATGGACGCGATGGCGCAGGCCGCCTCGCCCCTGATGAAACATCGGTTCACTGATGTCATCGGTTGGAATGGAGACAGATTCGCCGCTGTCGACGTCGGTCACCGAGCGTTTGTTGATGGCCTCGGAGATCGACTGTTTAATTTGCGCTTTATAACGACGCAAGAAGCGCTGGCGATTCACCGTGCTCTTGTTTTTGCCGTTAAGACGCCGGTCAATGAACCAGGTCATAGTTCCCCCGTACTGCATTTGCCAACTTGCATGTTGTCGGCCCGGTAAGCGCGAGCGCTACCGGGCACTTGTTTTAGGACGATTTGCGCACGCGCAGATACCACTCGCAGAGCAGGCGAACCTGTTTGCGGGTATAGCCTTTCTCCATCATGCGGTCGACAAAATCGTCGTGCTTTTTCTGCTCGTCGGTTGAAGTTTTGGCGTTAAACGAAATGACCGGCAGCAGCTCTTCGGTATTCGAGAACATTTTCTTCTCGATAACCGTGCGCAGTTTTTCGTAGCTGGTCCAGTTCGGGTTACGTCCGTTGTTATGCGCTCTGGCACGCAGAACGAAGTTCACGATCTCGTTACGGAAGTCTTTCGGGTTGCTGATCCCGGCAGGCTTCTCGATTTTTTCCAGCTCGGCGTTCAGGGATTCACGGTCAAACAGCTGGCCGGTATCCGGGTCGCGGTACTCCTGATCCTGGATCCAGAAGTCGGCATAGGTGACGTAACGGTCGAAAATGTTCTGACCATATTCCGAATAGGATTCCAGATAGGCCGTCTGGATCTCTTTGCCAATAAACTCGGCGTATTTCGGGATCAGGTAGCCTTTGAGGAACTCAAGATACCGTTCGGACAGCTCCTGCGGGAACTGCTCGCGTTCAATCTGCTGCTCCAGAACGTAGAACAGATGCACCGGGTTAGCCGCCACTTCCGCATGGTCAAAGTTAAACACGCGGGAGAGGATTTTAAACGCGAATCGGGTAGAAAGACCGTTCATCCCCTCATCGACCCCGGCGTAGTCCCGGTACTCCTGATACGACTTCGCTTTCGGGTCGGTATCTTTCAGGCTTTCACCGTCATACACGCGCATTTTCGAATAGATGCTGGAGTTTTCCGGCTCTTTCAGGCGTGACAGGATAGAGAAGCGCGACAGCGTTTCCAGCGTTCCCGGTGCGCAAGGCGCATGCACCAGTTCACTGTGGTTGAGCAGCTTCTCGTAGATTTTAATCTCTTCAGAGATCCGCAGGCAGTAAGGCACCTTGACGATGTACACGCGGTCAAGGAACGCCTCGTTGTTCTTGTTGTTACGGAAGGTGACCCATTCTGATTCGTTCGAGTGCGCCAGAATGATGCCGTTAAACGGCAGGGCGGAGATACCTTCCGTCCCGTTATAGTTCCCTTCCTGCGTGGCGGTCAGCAGGGGGTGCAGCACCTTGATAGGCGCTTTAAACATCTCGACGAATTCCATGATCCCCTGGTTCGCCCGGCAGAGCGCGCCGGAATAGCCGTAGGCATCCGGATCGTTTTGCGCGTGGTGTTCCAGCTTACGGATATCGACTTTACCGACCAGCGCCGAGATGTCCTGGTTGTTCTCATCACCCGGTTCCGTTTTGGCGATGGCGATCTGTTCCAGAATCGACGGCCACACCTTCACGACGCGGAATTTGGTGATATCGCCGCCAAACTCATGCAGGCGCTTCGCCGCCCACGGCGACATAATGGTCCCGAGGTAGCGATGCGGGATGCCAAACTCTTTATCGAGGATCTGCGCATCTTCCTGCGGATTAAACAGGCACAGCGGATGGTCATTCACCGGGCTGCGCTCGCCGTTGGCACTGAGCACGTAAATCGGCACGCGCTGCATCAGCGCTTTCAGGCGTTCGGCCAGAGAGGATTTACCGCCCCCGACAGGCCCCAGTAAATAGAGGATCTGTTTCTTCTCTTCCAGGCCCTGAGCGGCATGCTTGAGGTAGGAGACGATTTGCTCAATGGCATCTTCCATGCCGTAGAACTCTTCAAACGCCGGGTATCGGGCAACCACCCGATTCGAAAAGAGACGGGAAAGCCGTGGCTCAAGGGCAGTGTCAACCATGTTTGGCTCACCGATGGCCATCAATAGCCGTTCTGCCGCATTGGCATAGGCACTGCGATCTTGCCGACAAGTGGTAAGAAACTCCTGCAGTGTGAACTCTTCGTCCTTGGCAGCTTCGTAGCGCTGGCGATAGTGATCGAATATATTCATGGCATGCCGTCCTTTCGTTTTTTAGCACAGGAAAAGAGCCGTTCGTATGAGTAGTGGAGGCTCCCGGAAGAGTATTTCTCGCACCTCGCTGCCAGAGCAGCAACCTGTATGCCAGGTCGAACGCTAAGCACTGCAGGGTGTTCAGCAAAATCTCCTCTTAAATTAAAGCGTAGATGGCATTTGCAAAACTTGCATGCCGGTAAAATCCAATTTCAATGACATATCAATAACTCATCCAAAAAAATCCATGGATGAGATAAGCCGAACGGGCATTTGTCATTACGCGTTCACATGACTGAAAGCAGGCTGTCATCTGAAAAGTAAAAAATAACAGGTTAATTAACGTGTTTAGTGGGTAAAAAATTTGAGGATAGATGTAAATGGCGGTTACACTTCACCCGCTGATTATTTGACTACAGGAAAGAATGGATTGTGACCAAACTCAAACTTCTTGCATTGGGCGTACTTGCCGCCACCGCAGTTAGCACCGCACAGGCGGAAAGTCAGTGGACCGTTGGTGCGGGCGTGGGAGTCATCAACAGCCCATACAAACAATACGATCGCGATGTTTATCCCGTTCCGGTTGTCACCTATGAAGGGGATAACGTTTGGTTCCGTGGCCTGGGCGGCGGCTATTATCTGTGGAACGATACGTCAGATAAACTCTCCATCATGGCGTATTACGATCCTACGCACTTCCGTCCGGGCGACAGCGACAGCCGTGCGCTGCGCGAACTGGACAAGCGTAAAGGCACCCTGATGGCGGGTCTCTCTTACGTCCACAATACCGAGTATGGTTTCCTGCGTACCGCGCTGGCAGGCGATACGCTGGATAACAGCAACGGCTATATCTGGGATCTGGCGTGGCTTTATCGCTACAACAACGGCGCGCTGACCATTACCCCGGGTATTGGCGTGCAGTACAGCAGCGAAAACTATAACGACTACTATTACGGTGTTTCTAAAAACGAATCCCGCCGCAGCGGCCTGAAAAGCTACGATGCGGACGATGGCTGGGATCCGTACCTGGAGCTGAGCGCCAACTACAACTTCCTCGGTGACTGGAGCGTGTACGGCACTGGCCGCTACATCCGCCTGAGCGATGAAGTGAAAGATAGCCCAATGGTCGACAAGTCCTGGTCGGGTATCTTCTCTGTGGGTGTGACCTACAAGTTCTGATGATGCACGGTGAACGTGCATAATGAGTATCACAACGGGGCGCTTGCGCCCCGTTTGCTTTAGGCTGGTGCACCCAAACAGGAGAGTGATATGAGCGTAAAAACCGTGACATTTTCCGGACAACGTCCGCTGCCTGCCATCCGCTCATCAATGAGATTGCCCATCGGCGTCCATTGAACATGTTAAAGCGAATGCGGGCGCGTTAGATATTCTGCTGACTGCGGCTTTTCCCTCTCCCCGGGGGACTGAGGAATCCCCAGAAATTACAGCCAGGCACAGAATACTCCCTCTCCATTCAGGGAGAGGGCTGGGGTGAGGGGGAACATACGGCTGTGGTGGTTATTCCGTTCACTTTACGAGCCTTGCTACTCTGGAATCACACGACTTGTGAACGTGTTAAGGAGGCTCACCGCCGCCTCCTTAACAATCCGGGCTCCCGGCAAAGAAAATCGCCGCTTCGCGGTGCCTTCGGCTAATCCCTTCCGGCTTATCGGGGACGGGCGGAGGCAACGTCCCTGTAAATCCGCCCTCTCGGCGCATCCCTGCGCCTCGCCCCGGCCGAAAGGCAAACGCCTCAGCGATTTTCAGCCGGACCGGGATGTCGCTTTAACTTATTTATTCTGTTAATAAAATCCTAATCGCTTCCGGTTAAAAATTTTCTGGGGAACCCTCTCCCCGAAGGGAGAGGGGCGTTTCGTCTTAGCGCTTAACGATGCTAATGGTCTGGCCTAAACGAGACGGATTTTCTTCACTGGTTTTCTGCGGCGCGGTCACGCAGGCGGTTTCTACACAGACAAAGGTCTTGTAGCCGTCATCCGGCACGTCGGCCATGCTGACGGAGAGCGCCGGACCAGGGTTCCAGCCCACCACGTTGCTGTGGTGATGGTGTACAACGTTGATAGCGCGATTCAGGGCGCTGTCGTGGATCACGCTACAGGCTTCCGGATGCAGGTACACGCGGTCGGTGCGGTCCGGGAAGGTCTGTACGCCGTCGTCCAGTTTGCCCTCTTTGGCGTTATCCACTTTGTCGATAAAGGTATCGCCGAGTCCACTCACCTTGACCGCGCTGATGTCACCCACGTTGAAATAGGTGTGCAGGGCGCTGGTGGTCTCGAACACGCCGTGAGCTTCCAGCTCGATTTCGCAGGTTTTACCCAGCTTGAAACGCGCGTACAGCGTGAAGTCGTGCGGCCACAGAACGCGGGTTTCATCATTCGCCTGAAGCTCAAAGGTGAGCACCGCGCCGTTGTCATCGTCATTGTGGGCTTTCAGCGTCCACTGCTGGTTGCGGGCAAACCCGTGCGCCGGCAGACCCTGCTGCGCGGCCGGGCCAAACCACGGCCAGCAAACAGGTACGCCGCCGCGAATGGCTGCGCCTTTTTTAAAAGAGGTCGCTTCACTCAGCCACAGCGCTTCATCTTCACCCTCGGGTTTCCACGAAAGAAGGTGCGCACCGTTCAGGGCGATTGAAGCCTTGACGCGCGGGTGGTCTACGACGATCACGTCAGCACCGTCAATCTGACGGCGGGAAAGCACAGGGGTAAGTTGTTCGACTACCGGAAGTGCAAATATTTTATTAATCATTCAGCAATCCTCTGTCTTTAAACAATAAAAAAAGGCGACCGAAGTCGCCTTTTTGGATCAGGTTCTCATCTCAACTTATTTGGAGATGTGAGCGATCAGGTCCAGTACTTTGTTAGAGTAGCCGGTTTCGTTGTCGTACCAGGAAACCAGTTTAACGAAGTTGTCGTTCAGCGCGATACCTGCTTTAGCATCGAATACTGAAGTGCAGACTTCGCCGTTGAAATCGGTAGAAACAACGTCGTCTTCGGTGTAGCCCAGAACGCCTTTCATTGCGCCTTCGGAAGCAGCTTTGATTGCTTTCTTAATTTCTTCATAAGAAGCAGCTTTTTCCAGACGAACGGTCAGGTCAACAACGGATACGTTAGGAGTTGGAACGCGGAACGCCATACCCGTCAGTTTGCCATTCAGTTCTGGCAGCACTTTACCTACAGCTTTAGCAGCACCGGTAGAAGATGGGATGATGTTCTGAGCCGCGCCACGGCCGCCGCGCCAGTCTTTGTGAGACGGGCCATCAACGGTTTTCTGGGTTGCGGTCGTTGCGTGAACGGTGGTCATCAGGCCTTCAACGATACCGAAGTTGTCGTTGATAACTTTAGCCAGTGGTGCCAGGCAGTTGGTGGTGCAGGATGCGTTGGAAACGATGTCCTGGCCAGCGTAAGTTTCGAAGTTTGCACCGCGAACGAACATTGGGGTGTTGTCTTTGGAAGGACCAGTCAGAACAACTTTCTTCGCACCCGCAGTGATGTGTTTACGCGCAGTTTCGTCGGTCAGGAAGATACCGGTCGCTTCTGCAACAACGTCAACACCGATTTCGTTCCATTTCAGGTTAGCTGGGTCTTTCTCAGCAGTCACGCGGATGGTTTTGCCGTTAACAACCAGGTGGCCGTCTTTCACTTCAACGGTGCCGTTGAAACGACCGTGAGTTGAGTCGTACTTCAGCATGTACGCCATGTATTCAGCGTCCAGGAGATCGTTGATACCAACGATTTCGATGTCAGAACGTTCCTGAGCAGCACGGAAAACAATACGGCCGATACGGCCAAAACCGTTGATACCTACTTTGATAGTCATATATTCCACCAGCTATTTGTTAGTGAATAAAAGGTTGCCTGTAAAATTACAAAAACCTTACGCAGCGTCAAGCGGAATCGTGTCAATCATTGCGACAAATCAATCCTATGACCAACGTTTGTGCGACTGACTCGCCTCACTTTCCCTTTGAGCTAGCAACCACATGGGGGCTGCGCCCGGAATTTTAAAGGCCTCTCAGGAATAAAGTGTGAAATAGATCACAATTGCCTGTCCGCCTTTTCGCGACTAATAAGTTTAGAACAAAAGTCTACGCGCGGGTGTTAATGTTTTGTTAGAATCGGGGTTAAAAGATGTCTGTTTCTACAGCGAGATGTGAGCATATGTCGAACCAACGTAACCCCGAAGATCTGAAAAAAGACCTGACCGAGATGCAGTTTTACGTGACGCAGAATCACGGGACTGAACCCCCATTCACCGGGCGTTTGCTGCACAACAAGCGCGACGGCGTCTACCACTGTCTGGTGTGCGATGCCCCCCTGTTCAATTCACAAACAAAATATGATTCCGGCTGCGGCTGGCCGAGTTTTTATGAGCCAGTAGGCGATGACGCCATTCGTTATCTGACCGACTCGTCGCACGGCATGGTACGCACCGAGATCCGCTGCGGTAACTGTGATGCGCACCTCGGACATGTCTTCCCGGATGGCCCACAACCTACGGGCGAGCGTTTTTGCGTTAACTCTGCGTCCATGAGCTTCACGGATGACGAAAATGGCGACCAGACCAAAGGTTGAAGAAACGATTCAGCAAATTATTCCTTTGAACGGGAGACATCATGAATATTGATGACATGATCGGCGGAATGACGCAGGAAATTTATCAGCGCCTGGTCACGGCGGTCGAGCTGGGAAAATGGCCGGATGGCGTGGCCCTGACGCCAGAGCAAAAAGAGAACAGCCTGCAACTGGTGATGTTGTGGCAGGCGCGCCATAACACCGACGCGCAGCACATGACGATCGACACCCAGGGGCAGATGGTGATGAAGAGCAAGCGGGAACTGAAGGAAGATTTCGGCATTGCGCCGAAGCCGATTGCCACCTTCAAATAGTGCTCTCTGAGCATGCCGGGTAACGTTGACGCCACCCGGCTGCTTCACTTAGTGCTTAATCCCCAGCGATGTCGCCAGCTGCTTCGCAAGCTGGTTGTTATCGTCCGCGCCATACTCCCAGAACATCGCCCCGGCCAGACCTTTCTCCTTGATGTAGTCCGCTTTGAGCGCCACTGAGCGTGGGTTCTCATAAGAGAGGGCAAACAGCGCCTTACCGTCGCCAGACGTCACGGAGAGCCACGGCACTTTCGCCTGATCGTCCCAGTGCTCCGTAAAGCGTTTCTGCGGATCGTTCAGCAGCTTTTTCACGATGTCGTTGTACTTCACATAGGTGTCTTTGGTCAGGTCATAACCGAGAGATTTGAACAAACCGATCTCCTGTGGCCCGAAATAGGGCTGTGTCACCGGATTTTTCTGCGCATCCGGTTTGCTCCAGTCGATGCCCGGCTCCACGGAGCGTTTTGGAACGCGGCCATAAAAACCGATCCCGAGATTCATCTGCTGGGGTTTCACGCCGGCAGCCAGGTAGTTGTTGACCACAAAATCGACGCTGTATTTATCGGCCGCGGCGACCGTTGGCCAGGCGCTGGAGTCATACAGATTGGCATTGAAGTACTGAGTGCCGTACGCCATGTCGTAGGTCATCAGGTTGATGTAGTCGAGCAGGGGGGCAACCGCTTTCATGTCAACCCAGCTTTTCGGACTTTCCGCATTCGCCCCAACGGCAATCGTAACCAGCTTCTTGTCCCCGAAAGCATCGCGCAACCCTTTCAGCAGCGCGGTGAAATTATCCCGGTCCGCCGGTTGGCTGGCGACCAATCCCCACGCGCCGTTCACCGGAAACTCCCAGTTGAGATCGATCCCATCCAGACCGTATTGATTGACGATCTCCTGCGCGGAGCGGATAAACACCGCGCGCGATGCCTGGGTTGCCGCCGCGCCGGAGAAGCCGCGCGCGCCCCAGCCGCCGACGGAGAGCAGTACTTTCAGGTTCGGGTTCTGTTTGCGCAGGGCAGGGATCAGCGCCAGATCGGACGCCACTTTTGGCGAGAGCCAAGTCTGGTGCAGTTTTGAAGGATCTTTCAGCGCGGCGTTGGTTTCGTCTTTTTCATCGTTGTAGACCAGACCAAACGAGTAGTTGAGGTGGGTTATCTGGCGCACGTCGAGCGTGTTGATATCGCCACCCGGTCCGGCGGTTACATCGCCGCCGCCGTTGAAATAGCCGACGGACATCAGAGAACTGGCGGAAGCAACCGACGCGCAAAGCAAGGGCAATGCTGCCAGCAAGGGCAAACGTTTCATACAATTTCCTCTTTGACTAAACAATAGTAACCACGCCACGGAAAGGCGTGGCGAAAAAACAACCGGAAAAGAATAGCATTGCCGCTTCGCCTGAGATGCGAGGGAGTTCACTTTATGAGGGATTAGAATGAAATGCCGGGTGGCCCGGCCAAAAGACAGGGTAGGCCGGGTAAACGTTAGCGCCACCCGGCTAAAATGCTTACGCCTGCGTCTCCTGCCAGTCAGCCAGCGTATACAGCGTGGCACCTTCCGCCGCCATATCCATAAACGCCTGGGCGCTGTCCTGCGGCTGAATGTTCACGCCGCGACAGCCGTCGGTTATCACGCTGACTGTGTAGCCAAGCTGCAACGCATCCAGCACGGTGAACTTCAGGCAATAATCCGTTGCCAGCCCCATAACGATCAGCTCGGTGATTTCATGGTGCCGCAGCCACGCGTCCAGCGCCGTTTTCTGACGATGACCGTTGTCGAAAAAGGCGCTGTAGCTGTCGATGGCCGGGTTTTCCCCTTTATGGAACACCGCATCAATGGCTTTCTGATTGAGCAGCGGGTGCAACTCCGCGCCCTCGGTCTGCTGTACGCAGTGATCGGGCCAGAAGGTTTGCGCCAGTCCGTCCAGTTCACCCTGGCTGTAAGGCTCAGCGTTGTGCTGGCTGGCAAAGCTACCGTGGTTGGCCGGATGCCAGTCCTGGCTTGCCACTACCGCTTCGCCGCGTGCTTTACACCAGTCGATCAGCGTATTCGCCACGTCAACGGTGCTGTCGCCTTCCGCGACGGCGAGCGCGCCGCCCGCACAAAAATCATTTTGCAAATCGACCAGTAACAGAGCGCGTTGCTTCATAAAGCCTCCTTATTCGTCCGGGGTCAGTTCGCCGCGCAGGTTTTGCATCATCGCGCGGCGAATGGACGCTATGTCCAGATCCTGACTCAGTAAATAGTGAAGTTTAGTCAGCGTGGCCTCGACGGTCATATCAAAACCGCTAATTACGCCCGCATGGGCCAGCGCGTTGCCGGTGGCGTAGCCGCCCATATTCACCTTGCCGGACATGCACTGGGTCAGGTTGACTACCACGATCTCGCGATCGCTTGCCTCCTGAAGCTCTTTCAGGAACTCACCGTTTTGCGGGGCATTACCCACGCCGTAGGAGCGCAGGATCAGCGCCTTCACCGGCTGGCGCAGGAAGTTGCGCACCACATCGGCCGAGATCCCCGGATAAATGGTGACCACGCCAATCGGCTGCGGTGTGATCGGGTGGACGATCAGCTCGCCTGCGGTATTGGGTGCCGGTGGGGTGCCAAGACGACGAATATGAATGCCCGCTTCAAGCAGCGGCGGCAGGTTGGGGGAGGCAAACGCGTCGAAGCCATCCGCGTGCGCTTTCGTCGTGCGGTTGCCGCGATAGAGGCGGTTATTGAAGAACAGGGACACTTCGTTAATCGGGTAGTTGGCCGCAACGTACAGGGAGTTCAGCAGGTTGATCTGTCCGTCCGAGCGCAGTTCCGCCAGCGGAATTTGTGAGCCGGTGACGATAACCGGTTTACTCAAATTCTCGAGCATGAACGAGAGCGCCGAGGCGGTGAAGGCCATCGTATCGGTGCCGTGCAGGATCACAAACCCATCGTAGTCGTCGTAATGGGCTTTGATGTCTTCCGCAATATGCTGCCAGTCTTCCGGCGTCATGTCTGAGGAGTCCATCAACGGCGCATACTCGTGAATGGTAAAGTCAGGCATTTCCGGGCGGTGGAACTCCGGCATCAGGGCAAGCTGACGCTGGAGATGGCCGGAGACCGGAATATAGCCGTTTTCGGAACGCTGCATACCAATGGTACCGCCGGTATAGGCGACGTAAATCGATTTCTTCTGCATGAGGTTGAATTCTGTTGCTTAAACGAAAAATCCCCTCTTCATGGAAGAGGGGACGAATTTAACGGACGTTAGCACAGGTCAGACAAAACGCGTAACGGCTTTGCGGGTCGTTAAAGGCCGCGAGTTTGTCGCTCTCCGCCTTCATCGCTTTTGCCGCAGTGGCGACAGGCGCAGGCAGATAAGCCTGCATCGCTTCAGGCAGCATCGCGCGCACGGAAACGGACATGCTGTTCATCACCATATCGAAGAACGATGGCTCGTCCTGATAATAGTCCACATGCCACTGCTTGAGTTTTGCCAGCTCTGCCGCTTTTTTCACGGCGTCATCGAAATCACCCAGGCTGTCTACCAGACCGTTGCTTTTCGCATCCTGACCGGTCCAGACGTGGCCTTGCGCAATCTGGTCAATCTGCTCTGGCGTTTTTTTACGGGAGTCTGCAACCAGGGTGATAAAGCGCTTATACCCGTTCTCAATGCTGAGCTGCATCATTTCCGAGACTTCCGGTGGCAGAGACTTGGTTACCGAAACATCGGCCAGCGGTGAAGTGGCGACGCCATCGGTATGCACGCCGAGATAATCCAGGCTGTTTTCAACGGTGTTAATAACTCCGAAGATACCAATTGAGCCAGTCAGCGTGCTGGGGTTCGCCACGATGTAGTTCGCAGGCGTGGAGATCCAGTAGCCGCCGGATGCTGCCATTCCGCCCATCGAGACCACCACCGGCTTACCTGCGGCACGCGCGGCGGCCAGCTCGGCGCGGATCACCTCAGAGGCGCTGACGCTGCCGCCTGGGCTGTTTACGCGCAGAACAATCGCTTTCACCTTCGGATCGAGACGCGCATCGCGGATTTGTGATGCGGTCGTATCGCCGCCCACGTTCCCCGGCGTTTCCTGGCCGTCCATAATCGCGCCGTTAGCAAAGACCACCGCGATGCTGTCGCCGCTGTCATCCGGTTTTTTCGCCGCGTAATCGTACATGCTGATGGCGCTGTAGTTTTTGTCCTCTTTGCTCCAGCCAAACTGTTTGGTCAGCGCTTTTTCAACGTCAGCGCTTGAGCCGAGCGCATCGACCAGTTTGTTGTCGAGAGCATATTTGGCGGTATCACCGTCGGCCTTACGCAAGCCGTCCAGCACGCCCTGCGCGCCAGGGAAGACTTGCTCTTTGGTGATTTGACGGTTCGCGGCGATGGTGCCCAGATAGTTTTGCCACAGCTCGCCAATCCAGCGGCTGTCCGCTTCACGGGCCGCAGGCGACATATCGTCACGGATGAACGGTTCAACGGCAGATTTATAGGTGCCGACGCGGAAGACGTGGGTTGTGACTTTCAGCTTGTCGAGCAGCGATTTGTAGTACAGGCCGTTGGTCGCGAAGCCGTGCAGGTCAACCGTGCCCTGCGGCGAGAGCCAGATTTTATTGGCGAAGCTTGCCAGATAGTATTGCCCCTGGCTGTAGCTGTCGCCGACGGCAATCACCGGCTTACCGGCGTCACGGAATTCGCGCAGCGCTTTGCCGATGTACTGCATCGACGGCTGATCGGCCCCGGCAAAATCTTTCAGGTCGAGCACGATACCGGTGATGTTGCGGTCGTCTTTTGCCTGACGGATGGTATCCACAATATCGAACAGGGAGTTTTCCTGCAGGCGGTCGGAGGTTGCGCCAAACAGCTGGCGGCCAATCACGCCCAGGCGGTTGCTGGTGGATGGTTTATCCACGATCACCCCGGTGATATCAAGCAGCAGCGCACCGCGCGTTGAATGCTGTGCCTGGCTTGTGCTGCTGATGTGCATCCAGATGCCTACGCAAACCAGCACCAGGAAGATGAAGAAAATGTTCATCACCAGGTTGCGGACGAAGTTGAGCAGTCGCCACGTCCATTTAAAGAAACCGGCAAAGATTCGCCAAAGGGTTCGCATGTATTCTCCCTAACCAGAAAATGACTGTTTCCGTCGACACGAGACGGCAATGTGGGGTTATCGTAATGACCCAACCGCCTCTTGTCAGCAGGAATCGCCTGCCGCGCTGTAACAAAATCTGCTGCCGTGTTAATTTTGTGAGCAAATTTCAAGACAGGAGTTAACCAATGGACGCACTTGAACTGCTCGTTAACCGTCGTAGCGCTTCCCGCCTGGCCGAACCGGCCCCTGTGGGGGAGCAGCTGGAAAATATTTTGCGTGCCGGCCTGCGTGCGCCGGATCATGGCACCCTTCAGCCGTGGCACTTCTTTATTATTGAAGGTGAAGGACGCGAGCGCTTCAGCGCCCTGCTGGAAAAAGGGGCCGTGGCAGCAGGTCAGGATGAGAAGGGCATCGAGAAAGCGCGCAGCGGGCCATTCCGCGCGCCAATGATTATCGCCGTGGTGGCGAAATGCCAGCCTGACCATAAAGTGCCCGTCTGGGAGCAGGAGATGTCCGCGGGCTGCGCGGTCATGGCGATGCAAATGGCCGCGCTTGCCCAGGGCTTTAACGGCATCTGGCGTACCGGCCCGCTGACCGAAAGTGCCGCCGTCCGCGAGGGGTTATCCTGCGGTGAGCATGATAAAATTGTCGGTTTCCTCTATCTCGGCACGCCGCAGCTTAAAGCCTCCAGCACCATAAACGTGCCGGATACCTCGCCTTTCGTCAGCCGTTTTTAATTCCCCGCGCTAAACTGTCTGGATTCTGAGCATCCGCCGCAGAATTCAGACAGTCATACTTACCTCTTTATGGAATGAGCGCTACCATAGCGCGATTGCAATGACAGGAGATGTCCATGAGCGAGCAAACCATTCGTTTAACGCAATACAGCCACGGAGCCGGTTGCGGTTGTAAAATTTCCCCGAAGGTGCTGGAAACCATCCTGCACAGTGAGCAGGCGAAGTTTGTCGACCCGAACCTGCTTGTCGGCAACGAAACGCGTGACGATGCAGCGGTATATGACCTGGGGAACGGCACCAGCATTATCAGCACCACCGATTTCTTTATGCCGATTGTCGATAACCCGTTTGATTTCGGGCGCATTGCGGCCACCAACGCCATCAGCGATATCTTCGCGATGGGCGGCAAGCCGATCATGGCGATTGCGATCCTGGGCTGGCCGATCAACACCCTTGCGCCGGAAATTGCCCGCGACGTAATCGAAGGCGGACGTTTTGCCTGTCAGCAGGCGGGTATTGCGCTGGCGGGCGGGCACTCTATTGATGCGCCGGAGCCGATTTTTGGTCTGGCCGTGACGGGCGTGGTACCAACCGAGCGCGTGAAGCGCAACAGCACCGCGCAGGCGGGCTGCAAACTGTTCCTCACCAAGCCGCTGGGCATTGGCGTGCTGACCACCGCCGAGAAGAAATCGCTGCTCAAGCCGGAGCATATCGGGCTGGCAACGGAAGTGATGTGTCAGATGAACCTGGCCGGTGCGGCGTTTGCCAACATCGACGGGGTGAAAGCCATGACCGACGTCACCGGCTTTGGCCTGCTCGGTCACCTGAGCGAAGTGTGTCAGGGCGCAGGCGTGCAGGCGCAGGTCTGGTATCAGGACGTGCCGAAGCTGCCGGGCGTGGAAGAATACATTGCGCAGGGCGCGGTACCGGGCGGTACGCAGCGTAACTTCGCCAGCTACGGTCATCTGATGGGTGAGATGCCTGAGGCGTGGCGCGACCTGCTGTGCGATCCGCAAACCTCCGGCGGCCTGCTGCTGGCGGTCACGCCGGAAGCAGAAGCGGATGTACAGGCGACCGCCGCTGAGTTTGGCATCACCCTGACGGCGATCGGCGAGCTGGTTACCGCCCGCGGTGGCCGTCCGATGATTGAGATCCGTTAATTCGATGCGGTTGTTTATTGCCGAAAAGCCAAGTCTGGCCCGAGCCATTGCCGATGTGCTGCCTAAACCGCATCGCAAAGGCGACGGCTTTATCGAATGCGGAAACGGGCAGGTGGTGACCTGGTGTATCGGTCACCTGCTCGAGCAGGCGCAGCCGGATGTCTATGACAGCCGCTATGCCCGCTGGAACCTCAATGACCTGCCCATCGTGCCGGAAAAATGGCGGTTGCAGCCCCGGCCCTCGGTGACCAAACAGCTCAACGTCATCAAGCGCTTCCTGCATGAGGCGTCTGAAGTCATCCACGCGGGTGACCCGGACAGAGAAGGGCAACTGCTGGTGGACGAGGTGCTGGATTATCTTGAGCTGGCCCCGGAAAAACGCCAGCAGGTGCAGCGCTGCCTGATCAACGACCTCAACCCGCAGGCGGTGGAGCGTGCAATTACGCGTCTGCGCGCCAACAGCGAATTTATCCCGCTGTGCGTCTCGGCGCTGGCGCGTGCGCGTGCGGACTGGCTCTATGGCATCAATATGACCCGCGCCTACACCATTCTCGGGCGCAACGCGGGTTATCAGGGCGTGCTCTCCGTCGGGCGCGTTCAGACGCCGGTGCTGGGGCTGGTGGTACGGCGTGATGAAGAGATTGAAAACTTCGTCGCCAAAGATTTCTTCGAAGTGAAAGCGCACATCGTTACCCCGAAGGATGAACGGTTTACCGCCGTCTGGCAGCCGAGTGATGCGTGCGAATCTTATCAGGACGAAGAGGGGCGACTGCTGCACCGCCCGCTGGCGGAGCACGTCGTTAACCGCATTACCGGTCAGCCCGCTATCGTCACCAGCTATAACGATAAACGGGAATCAGAACCCGCGCCGCTGCCGTTTTCGCTCTCTGCCCTGCAGATTGAGGCCGCCAAACGCTTTGGTCTGAGCGCGCAGAACGTGCTGGACATCTGCCAGAAACTCTACGAAACCCATAAACTTATCACCTATCCGCGTTCGGACAGCCGTTATCTGCCGGAAGAACATTTTGCCGGGCGTCACGCGGTGATGAACGCGATTGGCGTCCACGCGCCGGACCTGCTGCCGCAGCCTGCCGTGAACCCGGATACCCGTAACCGCTGCTGGGACGATAAAAAGGTGGATGCCCACCACGCCATCATCCCGACGGCGCGCACCAGCAACGTCAATCTCACGGAAAACGAGTCAAAGGTCTATAACCTGGTGGCCCGTCAGTACCTGATGCAGTTCTGCCCGGATGCGGTATTCCGCAAATGCGTGATTGAACTCGACATCGCCAAAGGCAAATTTGTCGCTAAAGCGCGTTTCCTGGCGGAAGCGGGCTGGCGCACGCTGCTGGGCAACAAAGAGCGTGACGAAGAAAACGACGGCACGCCGCTGCCGGTGGTGGCAAAAGACGATGAACTGTTGTGTGAGAAAGGCGAAGTGGTGGAGCGTCAGACCCAGCCGCCGCGTCATTTCACCGATGCGACGCTGCTGTCGGCGATGACCGGTATCGCTCGTTTTGTGCAGGACAAAGATCTGAAGAAGATCCTGCGGGCCACCGACGGACTGGGGACGGAAGCGACCCGCGCGGGGATCATCGAGCTGCTGTTTAAACGCGGCTTCCTCGAGAAAAAAGGGCGCTACATTCATTCAACGGAACCGGGCAGGGCGTTGATCCACTCCCTGCCGGAGCTGGCTGCGAGGCCGGACATGACCGCGCACTGGGAATCGGTGCTGACGCAAATCAGTGAAAAGCAGTGCCGCTATCAGGACTTTATGCAGCCACTGGTCGGGACACTGTATCAGCTGATCGACCAGGCGCGCAGCACGCCGGTGAAGCGCTTCCGGGGAATGGTTGCGCCAGGCGGCGGCGCGAAGAAGCCGTTTAAAAAGAAAAAGAGCGCGGCAGCCTCTTAAACCGTAGGCCGGGTAAGGCGCAGCCGCCACCCGGCGGTTGACGGTGCTGTTGCCAAAAAAAGCCCGGTGGCGCTGACGCTTACCGGGCCTATACGGCGATTCGGTCTGAAATCTTAAATCACACCCTGCCCAATCATCGCATCCGCCACCTTCACGAAACCGGCGATATTGGCACCGCGCACATAGTTGGTCTGCGATGCCTCTCCGCCGTACTCCACGCAGGCGTGATGGATATCCAGCATGATGTGATGCAGGCGCGCGTCCACTTTCTCCGCTTTCCAGCCCATACGCGCGGCGTTTTGTGCCATCTCCAGGCCGGAGGTGGCAACCCCGCCCGCGTTCGCGGCTTTTCCTGGCGCAAACAGCACGCCCGCGTCCAGGAACAGGTCCGTCGCTTCAATGGTGGTTGGCATGTTTGCGCCTTCTGCCACCGCCTTCACGCCGTTGCCAATCAGGGTACGCGCAGCGTCCACGTCCAGTTCGTTCTGCGTGGCACACGGCAGCGCGATATCCACCGGCACTGACCACGGCTGTTTGCCTTCGAGATAGGTCAGGCCAAACTCGCGGGCATAATCGGCCACGCGCCCGTCGCGGCTGGCTTTAATTTCGCACAGGCGAGCCAGCTTCTCAGCCGTAAAGCCTGCTTCGTCCACCACGGTACCGCTGGAGTCAGAGGCCGTAATAACGCGTGCGCCAAACTGCATCGCTTTTTCAATCGCATACTGCGCCACGTTGCCGGAGCCGGAGACGGCCACGCGCATACCTTCAAAGCCTAAACCGTGGCGTTTGAGCATCGCTTCGGTGAAGTAGACCAGGCCGTAGCCGGTCGCTTCCGGGCGGATCAGGCTGCCGCCAAACGACAGGCCTTTACCGGTAAAGACGCAGGCGCTGTTGTTGGAGAGCTTTTTCATCATGCCGGCCATAAAGCCGACCTCGCGACCGCCCACGCCGATATCACCGGCTGGCACGTCGGTGTCCGGGCCAAGATGACGATACAGCTCGGTCATCAGCGCCTGGCAGAAGCGCATGACTTCACCTTCGCTTTTGCCTTTTGGATCGAAATCGCTGCCGCCTTTACCCCCGCCCATCGGCAGCGTGGTCAGGGCGTTTTTGAAGGTCTGCTCAAAGCCGAGGAACTTCAGAATGGAAAGGTTGACGGAAGGGTGGAAGCGCATCCCGCCCTTAAACGGCCCGATGGCGGAGTTAAACTGCACGCGCCATGCGCGGTTAACCTGTACCTGATTGCGATCGTCCACCCACGTCACGCGAAACTGGATCACGCGCTCTGGCTCTACCAGACGTTCCAGCAGGGACAGTTGACGATAGCGCGGGTTCGCTTCAAGGAAAGGCCACAGGGTGGTCATGACTTCACGAACGGCCTGCGCAAACTCGCTTTGATGCGGGTCGCGCTGTTGAACATGGGTAAGGAAACTGTCCAGAGAGCGTGTCTGATCCATAGATATAAGAACCTCTTATAATCGTTTGTATAATGGTTTATGCGATTTGTGTTGTTTTTTTGACTATACCACCCGCACGGCCCGCCGAGGCAAGCGGAAATTTCTCGCGAAAGGGAAATTCATTATTCGCCTCGGGTCATAACAAAAAACGATGATGAGATAAATTAAAGGTTCGACCCGGGTTTACCGTTATAGTCATTATCAGGACACAACAGGAAGAACCGTCTATGAACCGTTATATCGCTACCGCCTTACTCGCGCTTCTGTCCGCAACGGCGCAGGCCGACCGTATTCGCCCGGACGTGGAGGTGAACGTCCCGCCAGAGGTGTTCAGCTCCGGGGGGCAGCGTGCGCAGCCCTGTAACCAGTGCTGCATCTATCAGGATCAAAACTACTCGGAGGGCGCGGTCGTTAAAGCGGACGGCGTGCTGTTACAGTGCCAGCGCGATGAACGCACTATCAGCACGAACCCGCTGGTCTGGCGGCGCGTAAAAGCATAAAGGCCTCAAGCAGAGGGATATCCGCTGGTGCCAGGGCGTAGCGCAAGGCCTCCTCGGGAGAGCACCACGCCAGCGCGCTGTGATAGTGTGCGGTGAGTTCTCCGCGCCAGGCGGGAACATGCCAGGCATGCAGATGGATAATCCGCTGCGACACTTCACGCTGGTGGCTGGCGACATATACCCCCGGTTCGGCGTCGATACCCAACTCTTCGCGCAGCTCGCGGATCAACGCCTGAGGCTGGGTTTCACCGGCCTCGACTTTGCCGCCCGCGAATTCCCACATCCCGGGCTGATCGGCATGTGGCGGTCGCTGGGCCAGTAAAATTTTGTCGTCTTTTTCGATAATTGCCGCAACGACATCGACTATTTTCAGCATGGTCATCAATGATTGGTAAAGAAAAACGACATATTATCGTGCCCTTTGAAAGAGTCCAGTCATCAGGAGAAGCAGGTGAAAGAGACAACCACCTGGGTTGCACCCGTCAAAAACCTTCCCGTCAGCCTAAAACCGATTGCCGCCATGCAGAAGAAACACTTCGGCGCGGTGCTGAACCCCACGCGCTGGTGGGCGCGCATGCCGCCTCTGTTTTGGCTGGTGGCGCTGTTTGTCGGTTTTCTTGAACGGCGTAAGGCGCGCCTCAGCCCGGTGCTCCGGTCGCTGCTGATGACCCGCGTCTCCCAACTTTGCCACTGCGCATTCTGTATTGATGCCAACAGCCTGCGCCTGGCCGAGCGTGCGGGAGCGCTGGATAAAGCACAGGCCGTCAGCGACTGGTACCATTCTGCGCTGTTCAGCGAGGAGGAGCGCGCCGCGCTGGCGTATGCCGAGGCGGTAACGGCTACGCCACCTCGGGTGGATGATGAACTCAAACAGCGTCTGCATCGCCACTTTTCCGATGCGGCCATCACCGAGATGACGGCGCTGATCGCCTTTCAGAATCTGTCAGCCCGCTTTAATGCCGCCCTGGACATTCCATCCCAGGGGCTGTGCGCCACCGTTAAAGAGACTCCCCATGCTTGATCGCCACCTGCACCCGCGCATCAAACCGATGTTGAACACGCTCGTCGCCGCACTAGACAAGCCTTTTGTTACGCCAGATGGCGTAACCCTGGTCGGGTTTGCGGTGGGGGTACTGGCGCTGCCGTTTCTGGCGCTGGGCTGGTACCCGGCGGCACTGTTCGTCATTCTGGTAAACCGGCTTATGGATGGTCTGGACGGTGCGCTGGCGCGCCGCAGAGGGCTGAGCGATGCCGGGGGCTTTCTTGATATCGCGCTCGATTTTCTGTTCTACGCGCTGGTGCCGTTTGGTTTTGCCCTTGCTGCGCCTGCAGAAAATGCGCTGGCCGCCGCCTGGCTGCTGTTCGCCTTTATCGGTACCGGCAGCAGCTTTCTGGCGTTTGCCGCGCTGGCGGCGAAGCACAACATTGATAACCCGGGCTATGCGCACAAGTCGTTTTACTATATCGGCGGGTTAACGGAAGGGACGGAGACTATCGCGCTGTTCGTGCTGTGCTGCCTGTTCCCGGCACACTTCACGCTGTTTGCGTGGGTATTCGGCGCGTTATGCTGGCTGACCACCACAACGCGCATCTGGAGCGGCTACGTGACGCTGAAGTCACTTACCCGCTAGCGAACGCTTTCAGGCCCGCGCTCACCGGTGACGATCGGGTTTTTCGGATCGGCACTCCATTCGTACCAGCCGCCGTCGTATACGGCGACGTTTTTCCAGCCCATTGCGCGCGCGTACATGAAGGTTTCTGACGCGCGCCAGCCGGTACCGCAGTAGAACGCCACGTGCTGATCCGGCAGGATGTTCCACGTTTTCCACATGGCGGCAATGTCATCGGCGCTGCGCATGGTGCCGTCCGGGTTATGGAAGTCTTCCATGTGCGTAGCGTCGCTGCCCGCATGGCCCCAGCGTGCCCCGGCGATTTCACCTTTTGGCTTGATGTAGCTGTAGCCGCTGGTTTCGCCGATAAACTCCGGCCATGAACGAATACTCACCAGCGAAGCGTCCTGGCGATGCAGCATCCCTCTGGCCTGTTCCATATCCACCATCAGCTGAGGCTGGCCGGGGAGCGGTGCGCCAAAGTCAGGCGCGGGTTTGACCTTCGCAGGCATACCACGCTCTACCGGCAGCCCCGCATCGGACCATGTTTTCCAGCCGCCATCGAGAATGCGCACATCCTTCACGCCGGCATACAGCATGATTTGCGCCACGCGCGCGGCGGCGTACACATCGCGACCATACAGAATCACGGTGGTGTCATGACGGATACCGTTTTTGGCCAGCAGCGCTTTCAGCTTGTCGTCCGACACTTTGTTCCACAGCGGCTCGCTTTCCACATCGTTGGTGTCAATGTAGCCCGCGCCGGGAATGTGGCTCAGCAGGTAGAGTTTCGGCGCGCCCCAGGCGGCTTCAACTATTTTCCAGTCGCCCGCCGGGGCGGCAGTGACGGGCTTACCCTGCTGCAAATTATGGATCCACTCGGGATAGACCAGTTGCTCAAAATGCGGCAAACGTTGCAGACGATCGGCGTGCGTCAGGGCATCGCTCAGCAATGACACGTGGGTAAAGCCCGCTTTTTCCAGGCGCGCTTGTACGGCCTGATTGTCACTGTCGCTGCCGTAGAGGGCAATCGCCGTGGCGGGTGTCAGATGGTGCTGTTTCGCCCAGGCGCTGAGCTGGTCATCGCTCATCGCCCCAAGCCAGGATGCCGAAAGGTTCAGGGCGGCAGGCTCATGCCCGGAGGATGCCCCCGGCGTCTGCGGCCAGCCGTTATAAAACGCACTCGGGCGGGTATCGATCGCCGCGCCATGCTGTTGCTGAAGCTGGGCGAGGGTCAGTGAAGTAGCCATATCAGCCGCAACGGAGGAGAAAGAGGCGAGGCCGCAAAGCAGGGCCAGCGCGGTCAGTTGAGAAACACGTTTCATCGTAAAACCTGACGTCAGTAAAAGAGTGCGCCATTGTCCTCTCTCCGGTCACAAAAAACATTGCGTTAGCACATTATTGCCAGCGGGAAAGCGCAATCACCTCGCCGTCAGGCGGGATGTCCTCTTCATCGTGGGTAACCAGCACCACCGGAATATTGCGGGTGCGAACGGCATCAAAGACCCATTCCCGAAAAGAGACCCTTAACGCCTTGTCGAGGCGGCTGAACGGCTCATCAAGCAGCAGGGCCTGCGGCTCGGCGAGCAGGGCGCGCAGCAGGCTTACTCTGGCGCGCTCCCCGCCAGAAAGCGTAGCCGGATCGCTGGCGTAGCGGTGCGCCATACCGGCAGACGCCAGCGCCTGCTGGACGGCCTCGCGCCGGGCGTGTCCGGCGATCCGGGCCGGGAGGGCCAGCATCAGATTTTGCCCGACGCTGAAGTGATCGAACAGCAGGGCATCCTGAAACAGAATGCCCAGCCCGCGCTGTTCCACGGGCAGGGTATCGCAGCGGCGGCCATTCAGCCATAGCTCGCCGCGCGCCTGAAAATCGGCTGACAGCGCACCCACCATCCAGGAAAACAGCGTCGATTTCCCGCAGCCGGAGGGGCCCATCAGCGTGACGATGTGCCCCGCCGGGACGCAGAAACTGACCTGCCGAAAAAGCGGCTCAATGGTGAGGTTGTCTATTTTCAGCACTAGCGTAGTCCTTTGCGGTAGCGGCCTGCAAGCCGGGATAACAGCGCGGCGGCAGCAAATATACTGCCGGTGACCAGCAGCAGGCCCAGCGCCAGGTTTGCCAGCACCGGGACACTGCCGCCGCTACCGAGCGCGACGGCCTCGGTGGTCAGCGTGGCGTAGCGCCCCGCACCCAGCCAGAGCGTCGGCATGTATTGCGCCATGCTCACCGAAAAGCCCGTGGCAAACGCCAGCAGGGCAGGCCGGATCAGCAGGGGGCATTTCAGCAGAACGAAAATTTTAGTCCGACGCCAGCCGAGGGTTTTGGCCGTCAGGATCAGCCTCGGGTCAAGCCTGCGCCACGCGGGTTGCAGAATCAGCAACATCCACGGCACCACCCACAGAAGGTGGCCCCACAGGACGGCGGTAAACTGCCCGTCCATCCCCAGTCGTAGCGCAAGGTCATACTGGCCGGAAACCAGCGGCAGTGCGGGAAGCGCCAGCGGAAGCCACACCCACAGCGCGCTGCGTTGCGGCCCCCATTCGAGCCAGAGAAAAATGATGACCAGCGCCAGCAGGCTGGATAGCAGGCCAAGCGACAGGCTGGTGGTGTAGAGGGCAAGGTCGACCTCGCGATAGCGCGCCAGCATCACCAGCACTGCGGCGCAAAGCACGCCGCAGCCGGGCAGAAACCCGGCCCCTGCGCTGAGGGGGAGTCGGGCGTGTGATGCCCGCCGTATGCCGGACATATCCGGCAGCGTGCGCCGCCAGATATTCCAGATGCCATAGCTCATCGCGGCCAGTACGGCCAGCAGCACCAGCAGGATCACGCACAGCAGCGTTCCTTTCACCTGCTGCTGGGCATCGCCCTGGCTCAGCCAGTGCCACGCCAGCACCGCCAGCGTCGGCGGGTTGCCTGGCCCCAGAACGATGGCGACATCGACCACGGAGAGCGACCAGGCGAGCACGGCCAGCATTACAGCGCCCAGCGCAGGGGCAATGGTCGGCAGGATCAGCAGGCGCAGCGTCTGCAGGCGGCCATAGCCGAGGGTCTGTAACACCAGTTTTTGCTGCGCAAGCGGGTGCTCAGACAGTACGGCGTACAGCATCCACAGCACAAACGCGCTCTCCTTGACGGCAAGCGTCAGCCCAAGGCCGATCCCGTACCGGTCCATCTGCGCGGTACACAGCGTGCAAATTTGATAGAAAAGGCCGCCTTCAGCAAAGGTCAGCAGCACGCTGGTGGCGAAGGCCACGTGAGGAATGGCTAAAAGCCACGGCAGGCGGCTGCTCAACTGCCGCCAGCGCTCGCCGGGCCAGAGAAGTGTCACCAGGCTCAGGGCGATAAACAACGCGCCGAGCGTGGCAATCAACGCCGAGACCAGCGTGGCGGCCAGCGCCTGCGGCAACTGGGGATCGCTCATCAGCGACAGCCAGTTGTCGGGGCTGAACGCCGGCGCCAGCAGTAAGCCCGCCGCCGGGAGCATCGGCAGATAGATGACCGCCATCGCCAGCCAGACCAGGGCGCTTAACGCGTGCCGTAGCGGCGCAGCCATTCCTGCTCCAGTGCGTTAACCCAGGCGGCATGCGGCTCGGCAAGCATTGCGGGCAGGCCCGCAGGCGTGTGTGCGGCAAGCCTCTGCGCTGCTTTTGCGGGAAGGGTTCGGGCATCAAGGACGCTCGGATCGCCCCAGATTGCCGGATCGGCCTTGCGGATCTGCGCCTCTGGAGAGAGCAGGAAATTGGCGACCACTTTCGCGCCTGCGCCCGAGCGGGCGTTGGCCGGTATGGCGACAAAATGAACGTTGCCGATCGTGCCATCGCGAAAACCGAAGCTGTAGCTATCGTCAGGCAGTTCACCGCTGGCAACCTTTTGCCGGGCGTGCGCCGGGTTGAAGGTCAGCGAGAGGTTCAGGCTGCCGCTGGCGAGCAGCGCGTCCATGCGCGCGGGCGACGGCGGGAAATCTTTCCCTTCGCGCCACAGCAGCGGATGCAGTTGGTCGAGATAGCGCCACAGCGGGGCGGTGACCTCGGCAAAGGTATCATCGGGGGCGTTGCGCAGTGCCTCAGGCCGTGGGGTGAGCGTCAGGAGCAACTGCTCCAGAAACGCAGTACCGGTAAAATCCGGCGGACGCGGATAGCTGACTTTACCCGGATGCTGCCGGGCGTAATCCAGCAGGGCCTGAGGATCTTCCGGCGGCACGGGTAGGCTGGCTTTGCGGGCGATAAAGGTCAACTGCGCGCCGCCCCACGGCGATTCTGCGCCCTCGGTCGGGATGGCAAAATCTTCGGTCACCGGTTTGCGGGTATCGACATAGCGCCAGTTTGGCAGCGCCTGCGCCCACCCGGTTTGCAGCAGGTTAGCCTCTTTCAGCGTGCGGAAGTTTTCGCCGTTAACCCACAGCAGATCAACCGAGCCGCGGGTGGTGCGTCCGGCGGCATGCTCGGTCTGAATGCGTTTCACCGCATCGGCGGCATCCGCCAGATGCACGATCTTAACGGTGATGGCGTAATGCGTTTTCATCTCGTCGCTCACCCAGTCAAGGTAGCGATTCACCGCGGGGTCGCCGCCCCAGGCGTTAAACCAGACGGTCTGGCCCTGGGCCTCGTGCTGGAGGGTTTGCCAGTCGTCGGTGGCAAAGACGGGGGCCGCCATCAGCAGGCCGGTAAGAAACGCGCAAAAACGCACACGGCGCATAATGCCTCACTTTTTTGATGAAAGGGGATAACGAGAAAACAGCCAGCGGGTAACCAGCGGCAATAACCCCAGTAGTGTAAGGGCGAATACCAGGCCTGGCGACAGAATATCGCCAGGCCTGGTCAGTTTTCCCAGCTCGCGCCCGGCATTAAGAAAGATAGCCGTGGCGGGCAGCATCGCAAGCTGGCTTATCCACCAGTAGCGCCACACGCTGAGATGCGTCAGCCCCATCAGCAGATTAACCAGGAAAAACGGGAACAGCGGCATCAGGCGCAGGGCGAAAAGATAGCGCGCGCCGTCGCGGTCCATACCCGCATTAATCGTGGACATCTGCCGGGCAAAGCGCTGCTGAACCCACTCACGTAACACGTAGCGGCTGGCAAGCATCGCAAGCGTAGCCCCGAGCGTCGAGGCAAACGAGACCAGCACCAGGCCTTCCCCCAGGCTGAACAACGCCCCGCCGAGCAGCGTCAGGATCGCCGCGCCGGGGATCGAGAGCGCCGACACCAGCGTATAGATCGCAAAAAAGAGCGCAGCACTTTGCAGCGGTGCCTGTGCTTTCGCCGCGAGCAGCGACTGGTGGTGGGTTTGTATGGCGTTCAGGGAGAGCATGCCCGGTGGAAGCCAGGCCCACGCCAGCGCAAATGCGCCCAGAAGGGCGCACAGGAAAAGCGTTTTACGAATGTTCACACAGAATTACAGCTTAAATTTCGCCCACACCGGCGCGTGGTCAGACGGCTTTTCCATACCGCGGATGTCGTAGTCGATCCCGGTTTCGATGCAGCGCTCGGCCAGCGGCGCGCTTGCCAGCAGCAGGTCAATGCGCAGGCCACGGTTGTCATCAAAGCCTTTTGAGCGGTAGTCAAACCATGAGAAACGATCCTGCGTGTCCGGGTTGGCGGCGCGGAAGGTATCCACCAGGCCCCAGCCCATCAGGCGATCCATCCACTCGCGTTCTTCCGGCAGGAATGAACATTTGCCGGTGCGCAGCCAGCGCTTACGGCTCTCTTCACCAATGCCGATATCCAGATCGGTCGGGCTGATGTTGACATCGCCCATGATCAGCACCGGGTTCTCTTTGTTCAGTTCAGTTGTCAGGTAGTCCTGCAGATCCTGATAGAACTTCGCTTTAGCCGGGAACTTGGTCGGATGGTCGCGGCTTTCGCCCTGCGGGAAGTAGCCGTTGATCACCGTGATATTGCCAAGCGGGGAGGGGATCTCCGCCATGATGATGCGACGCTGCGCTTCACCGTCATCGCCCGGGAAGCCGCGGCGCACGGAAACCGGCGTCTCTTTGGTCAGCAGCGCCACGCCGTAGTGGCCTTTCTGGCCGTGATAAAAGACGTTGTAGCCCAGTTTCGCCACCTCTTCGAGGGGGAACATGTCGTCGTGAACTTTTGTCTCCTGCAGGCCAATAACATCAGGCTGATGTTGCTCAACAATTGCTTCAAGCTGGTGTGGGCGGGCGCGCAGGCCGTTGATATTAAAAGAGACAAATTTCATAGTCGCTGCCAGTGCAAGGTGAATAGTGCAGGGATGGTAGCAGAATTTTGGCCCGCTGTTATCGGGTTTGACCAATAACTGCGACAGAGGCTCCCGACGGTGCAATTTTTGCACCATTCTGAGGCGCGTTGCCCTGATAAAGCGCGTAAACGGTCGGGAAATTTCGCGAGCGATCACAATTCCAGAATTATATTTGGCCTCTGCATACTCTTTCTGGTTTTCATATCGCCGGATGCCGCTTTGCGTAAAAATATTCACTTTTTATGCATCAACAGTGAATAACTCCATATCGCAACTCCTTGATATTGTGTCCTCATGACCCGTTTATGCATTTTTATCGCTGGCTGGCACGAACTCTGCAATCTACATTCACAGTGCAAACACTCAATTATTTAACATTTAAACAACCTTTTATTTACCGGATGAGGTCGCTATGTCTCTGTCAATTACGCGTGAAAATTTTAATGAATGGATGATGCCGGTTTACGCGCCGGCGGCTTTTATTCCGGTACGTGGGGAAGGTTCGCGCCTGTGGGATCAGCAGGGCAAAGAGTATATCGATTTTGCCGGTGGCATTGCGGTAAATGCGCTGGGCCATGCTCACCCGGCGCTGCGCCAGGCGCTGAATGACCAGGCGGCAAAATTCTGGCATACCGGCAATGGCTACACCAACGAGCCGGCGCTGCGGCTGGCGAAAAAGCTGATCGACGCGACCTTTGCTGAAAAAGTGTTTTTCTGCAACTCGGGGGCAGAAGCGAATGAGGCAGCGCTGAAGTTGGCGCGCAAATACGCCCACGATAAGTTTGGGGCGCACAAGAGCGGCATCGTGGCGTTTAAAAATGCTTTCCACGGACGCACGCTGTTCACCGTCAGCGCGGGCGGCCAGCCCTCTTACTCGCAGGATTTCGCGCCGCTGCCGCCGGACATCCGTCACGCCAGCTATAACGATTTGCAGTCGGCCAGCGAACTGATTAACGATTCCACCTGCGCGGTGATTGTCGAACCGATGCAGGGCGAAGGCGGTGTACTCCCGGCGCAACAGGCGTTTTTACAGGGGCTGCGCGAACTGTGTGACCGCCATAACGCGGTGCTGATTTTCGACGAAGTGCAGACAGGCGTTGGCCGCACTGGCGAGCTGTATGCCTACATGCACTACGGCGTGACGCCGGACGTACTCTCCACGGCCAAAGCGCTGGGCGGCGGGTTCCCGGTGGGGGCGATTCTGACGACCGATAAATTCGCCAGCGTGATGACCGTCGGCACCCACGGGACGACGTACGGCGGTAACCCGCTCGCCTCAGCCGTCGCCGGGCAGGTGCTGGACATCATTAACACGCCGGAGGTGCTGAACGGCGTCAAGCAGCGCCACGACTGGTTTGTAGAACGTCTTACCGCCATTAACGCTAAGACCGGCCTGTTTAAAGAGATCCGCGGCCTGGGGCTGTTGATTGGCTGCGAACTCGCGCCTGAGTTTGCCGGGAAAGCGAAGCTCATCTCGCAGGAAGCGGCAAAACTGGGCGTGATGGTACTGATTGCCGGTGCCAACGTGGTGCGATTCGCGCCCGCGCTGATCGTGACCGAAGAGGAGATCCGCACCGGGCTGGATCGCTTCGCACTGGCCTGCGAACAGGTGAAATCCGGGGTGTCATCATGATGGTTATCCGTCCCGTTGAGCGCGGCGATCTCGCCGGGCTCATGCAACTTGCCGGTAAGACAGGGGGCGGGCTGACCTCGCTGCCTGCCGATGAAACTACGCTGTCGGCGCGCATCGAGCGCGCCCTGCAAACCTGGCAGGGGACGTTGCCAAAAAGCGAACAGGGTTACGTGTTCGTGCTGGAAGATACTGACACCGGCACCGTGGCCGGGATTTGCGCCATTGAAGTGGCCGTCGGGCTAAACGACCCGTGGTACAACTACCGTGTTGGCACCATGGTTCACGCCTCAAAAGAGCTGAATGTCTATAACGCACTGCCGACGCTGTTTCTTTGTAACGACCACACCGGCAGCAGCGAGCTGTGCACGCTGTTCCTCGATCCGCAGTGGCGCAAAGAGGGCAACGGTTATCTGCTGTCCAAATCGCGCTTTATGTTTATGGCCGCGTTTCGCGACCGCTTCAATGAAAAAGTGGTCGCCGAAATGCGCGGCGTGATCGACGAGAAAGGCTACTCGCCGTTCTGGGAAAGCCTGGGCGAGCGCTTCTTCTCGATGGAGTTCAGCCGGGCGGATTACCTTTGCGGCACCGGGCAGAAAGCATTTATCGCCGAGCTGATGCCAAAGCATCCTATTTATACCCATTTCCTCAGCCCGCAGGCGCAGGCGGTGATTGGCGAAGTACATCCGCAAACCGCGCCTGCCCGCGCGGTGCTGGAGAAAGAAGGTTTCCGCTATCGTAACTACGTCGACATCTTTGACGGCGGGCCGACGCTGGAATGCGATATCGATCGCGTGCGCGCGATCCGTAAAAGCCGCCTGGTGACGGTGGCCGAAGGCCAGCCCGCACCTGGCGAATGGCCTGCCTGTATGGTCTCGAACGAGCAGGATGAAAATTTCCGCGCCACGCTGGTGCGCACCAACCCGAAATGCGAGCGCCTGATATTGACGGCGGCGCAACTGGATGCCCTGAAATGTAACCCCGGCGACAAGGTTCGCCTGGTGCGACTTTGCCCTGAGGAGAAAACAGCATGACTTTATGGATTAACGGCGACTGGATCACGGGCGAAGGCGAACCGCGCGTCAAAACTAACCCGGTGGGAAAAGAGGTGCTCTGGCAGGGTAACGATGCCAGCCCGGCGCAGGTGGAACAGGCGTGCCACGCGGCACGCCGTGCCTTTCCGGCCTGGGCGAAGCAGCCGTTTTCGGCACGCCAGTCCCTCGTTGAAAAATTTGCCGCGCTGCTGGATGCCAACAAAGCCGAGCTGACGCGGATCATTGCCACCGAAACCAGTAAACCGCGCTGGGAAGCCGCCACCGAAGTGACGGCGATGATCAACAAAATCGGCATCTCGGTGAAGGCCTACCATACGCGCACCGGCGAGCAGCACACCGGGATGCCCGATGGTGCCGCCACGCTGCGCCATCGTCCGCACGGCGTGCTGGCGGTTTTTGGCCCGTATAATTTCCCCGGCCATCTGCCGAACGGTCATATCGTGCCCGCGCTGCTGGCGGGGAATACCGTTATCTTCAAACCGAGTGAGTTAACGCCCTTAACCGGCGAAGCGGTGGTAAAACTCTGGGAGCAGGCCGGGCTGCCGCCGGGCGTGCTTAACCTGGTGCAGGGTGGACGTGAAACCGGTCAGGCGCTGAGCGCGCTGAACGATATTGACGGCCTGCTGTTTACCGGCAGCGCCGGAACGGGCTATCAGCTGCATCGCCAGCTCGCCGGTCAGCCGGAGAAGATCCTGGCCCTGGAGATGGGCGGCAATAATCCGCTGATCGTCGACGATCCAGATGATATTGACGCTGCGGTACATCTGACGATCCAGTCCGCCTTTATTACTGCCGGGCAGCGCTGCACCTGCGCGCGCCGTCTGCTGGTGAAACGCGGGGCGCAGGGCGATGCGTTTCTAACGCGGCTGGTAGAGGTATCCGTGCGTCTGGTTCCCGGGCGCTGGGATGCCGAACCGCAGCCGTTTATGGGCGGGCTGATCTCCGGGCAGGCGGCACAAAATGTGCTTAACGCCTGGCAGGAGCAGAAGGCCCGCGGCGGCAAAACGCTGCTGGAGCCGCGCCTGATCGAGCCGGGGACGTCGTTGCTGTCGCCGGGCATTATTGAGATGAGCGGCGTTAGCAGCGTGCCGGACGTAGAGGTCTTTGGGCCACTGCTGTGCGTCTGGCGTTACGACGCGTTTGACGACGCCATTGAGATGGCGAACAACACCCGCTATGGACTGTCGAGCGGGCTGATCTCACCCCAGCGCGAGAAATTTGAACAGCTGCTGTTAGAGGCGCGTGCAGGCATCGTCAACTGGAACAAACCGCTCACCGGGGCCGCCAGCACCGCGCCGTTTGGCGGCGTCGGGGCATCGGGCAACCATCGCGCCAGCGCATGGTATGCGGCAGATTACTGCGCGTGGCCGATGGCAAGCCTCGAAACGCCGACGCTAACGCTGCCGGAGACCCTTAATCCAGGGCTGGACTTCACTCAGGGAGACCGCCATGAAAGCGCGTGAAGTTAACTTTGACGGGCTGGTGGGGCTGACGCACCACTATGCCGGGCTGTCGTTTGGGAATGAAGCCTCGACGAAGCACCGCTTTCAGGTGTCGAATCCTAAACTGGCGGCAAAGCAGGGCTTGCTGAAAATGAAAGCCCTGTCGGACGCCGGGTTTCCACAAGCGGTGATCCCGCCGCAGGAGCGACCGAACGTCACGGTTCTGCGCCAGCTCGGGTTCAGCGGCAGCGACGAGCAGGTGGTCGAGAAAGCGGGAACGCAAACGCCGCACCTGCTCTCTGCCGCCAGCTCGGCCTCCTCGATGTGGGTAGCAAATGCGGCTACCGTTGCGCCGTCGGCGGATACGCTGGATGGCAAAGTGCATTTTACGGTGGCGAACCTTAACAACAAATTTCACCGGGCCACCGAAGCCGACACCACCGAGCGCGTGCTGCGCGCCATCTTCAACCATGATGGCCATTTCAGCGTGCATCAGGCGCTGCCGCAGGTGGCGATGTTCGGTGACGAAGGGGCGGCCAACCATAACCGTCTGGGCGGTGATTACGGCGAGCCTGGCCTGCAGCTCTTTGTCTATGGCCGGGAAGAGGGCGGTCACGCAGCGCCTTCGCGCTACCCTGCGCGACAGACGCTGGCAGCGAGCCAGGCGGTCGCGCGTCTGAACCAGGTGAACCCCTCACAGATGCTGTTTGCCCAGCAGAATCCCCGCGTGATTGACCAGGGTGTATTCCACAACGACGTGATTGCCGTATCCAACCGTCAGGTGCTCTTTTGTCACGAAGAGGCGTTTGCCCATCAGGACAGACTGCTCTCCACGCTGCGCGAGAAAGTGCCAGGATTTATGGCGATTCAGGTTCCCGCGCAGGCGGTGAGCGTGAAGGATGCGGTCGAAACGTACCTCTTTAATAGCCAGCTCCTGAGCCGTGACGACGGCAGCATGATGCTGGTGCTGCCGCAGGAGTCGCATAACCACGACGGCGTGTGGCGCTACCTTAACCAGCTGGTGAAGGCCGACAACCCGATCGATGAACTGCGCGTGTTTGACCTGCGCGAAAGCATGGCCAACGGCGGCGGGCCGGCCTGTTTACGCCTGCGGGTGGTGTTAACCCCAACGGAAATGCAGGCCGTGAATCCGGCGGTCATGATGAATGACGCGCTGTTTGAAGCGCTCAACAACTGGGTGGATCGTTACTACCGTGACCGGCTGACGCATGCCGATCTGGTTGACCCGCAGCTGTTGCGCGAAGGTCGCGAGGCGCTGGACGATCTGACGACGATCCTGCGCCTCGGCTCTGTTTATCCGTTCCAGCGCTAAAGGAGAGGAAATGGAAACATTACTGGCGCTGACGCTGGCCGGGGACACACCCGCGCAGAAGCAGGGAGAAGGCCCGTCGTTTAACTGGCAGTGGCACGGAGACGGTGTACTCGAACTGACGCCGCATGCCGACAGCGAACGTTCGCTTTTGCTCTCGGCTGGCATTCATGGCAATGAAACCGCGCCGGTCGAGATTGTCGACCTGCTGCTGCACGCGCTCTTTCGCGGTGAGATCGCTCTGCAAAACCGTCTGCTGGTGGTGCTTGGCAACCCGCCCGCGCTGGCAGAAAACAAACGCTACCTGACAAGCGACATCAACCGCATGTTTGGCGGGCGCTGGTCGCAGTTCACTGAGTGCGGGGAAACGGCGCGCGCAGCCTGGCTGGAAGGCGTTGTGGCCGCGTTTTTTGCCACGCAGGGAGAAGAACGCTGGCATCTGGATCTGCATACGGCGATCCGCGCCTCCTGGCACATGCGTTTTGGCGTACTGCCGCAGCGCAGCCAGCCGTGGGATGAAGCCTTCCTCACCTGGCTCGGCGATGCTGGCCTTGAGGCGTTAGTTTTCCATCAGACGCCGGGCGGCACCTTCACCCATTTCACCTGTGAACGTTTTGGCGCGCTGGCCTGCACGCTGGAGCTGGGAAAAGCGTTGCCGTTTGGTCACAACGATCTGACGCGTTTTGCCGCCACCCATCAGGCGCTGCGGGCGCTGCTCGGCGGCACGCCGCTGGCACATGCGCCCGGGCCGGTGGAGCGCTATCGGGTAGTGCAGCAGATCACCCGGCGCAGCGAGGCGTTCCGGCTGCACATGCCAGCGCATACCCTGAATTTCACGCCGTTTCGCCAGGGAGTATTGCTGGCCGAAGACGGCGAGGAGCGTTATGAGGTGCGTCAACGCACGGAGTATGTGTTATTCCCCAATCCCACCGTTGCATTGGGCCTGAGAGCCGGACTGATGCTGGAAAAAATGACCTGACAGTATCCCCCTCTCTTTGCGGAGAGGGGCGCTAAACATTATTTTCTTAGCGATTCACGTGATTGCCATTATTTTGCAGATTATTCCTGGTGAACTGCTTTTAAAATAATCACGACTTCGATATACTTCTTCATAATCTCTTTAAAATCATTCTGTTGAATATTTTTGTTTCATCTCTCCACGCTTTTTCCTTAATTCCTCCACAATTGGCGATAAAGTGTTTTTTACACTTTCATTGTTTTACCGTTGCTCTGACTAATTGACGATAAACCCCGTAAAGTTAATCTCGTCAACACGGCATAGCGCCGAAGAATAACTGAAAGAAAGGAAATAAATTATGCGTAAATTCACTGCACTGTTTGTTGCTTCTACCCTGGCTCTGGGCGCTACCAGCATGGCCTTCGCCGCAGATACCGCGACCACTACCGCTGCTGCGCCAACCGAAGGCAAAATGATGATGCATCATAAAGGCAAGCCGGGTATGCACCACGATATGATGTTTAAAGATCTGAACCTGACCGATGCGCAGAAGCAGCAGGTTCGCGACATCATGAAAAGCCAGCGCGACCAGATGAAGCGTCCGCCGCTGGAAGAACGCCGCGCAATGCATGACATCATTGCCAGCGACAGTTTCGATAAAGCGAAAGCTGAAGCGCAAATCGACAAGATGGCCGAACAGCATAAAGCCATGATGCTGTCCCGTATGGAAACCCAGAATAAGATCTACAACATTCTGACGCCGGAACAGAAAAAACAATTTAATGCCAATTTTGAGAAGCGTCTGACAGAACGTCACGCGCCGGACGCTAAAATGCCAACACCAGCCGAATAACAGGCTCACACACTTAAGACCGCCGGGATCCTGTCCACAAAGCACAATTGCTGTGGACAGGACCGGCGGTTTTTTCTTTCATCCTCCTCTTGCCTGCCGCCAGAAGCGCGGTATTCTCCTGTTGTCGCTCCAGAGAAAAAGTAAAAGAGTCATGACGTTATATTTTTTATCAACGTCCGCCTAAGGCATGTCTGCTCTGCTGCCGATACTGTTTCCGGGAGTACCTAACGATAACAATCAAGACTGCAGAGGGCGTAATGCCGCTGGGCTGGCGTATGAGCGCCCTTCAGGAGTGGTGATGAAGTTCTTTGATATCCGCAAGATGCCGGTCAGCCTCTGGCGTAATGGGGCCGGTGAGACCCGCGAAATTTGCTGCTTTCCTTCCGCGACGCGTGATTTTTCCTGGCGCGCCAGCATTGCGTCCATCGCCAGCAACGGCGAGTTCTCCTCTTTTCCGGGCGTTGACCGGGTCATTACGCTGCTGGAGGGGGGAGAGGTGACGCTGGATGCCGGGAAGGCGTTCTGCCATACCCTTAAGCACCATCAGCCTTACAGCTTTGCCGGCGATCTGCCGGTAAAGGCGCTGCTCACCGACGGGCAGATGTCGATGGACTTCAACATCATGACGCGTCGGGAGCAGTGTCGGGCAAAGGTTCGCGTTGCGGACAGAACCTTCACCACCTTTGGCTCACGCGGGGGCGTGATCTTCGTGCTGAGCGGCGCGTGGCAGTTGGGTGAAAAACTGCTGAGGGCCGATCAGGGGGCCAGCTGGGAAAACGGCTCGCACACCCTGCGGTTACTGGAAACGAAAGGGACGTTGCTGTTCAGCGAAATTACCTGGCTTCCAGGTCATTGAGCAAAATGACCTCGTACTGCCCGGTCAACAACGGCTTACAGAGAATTTTGTAGCCGTCCTGATCGAACCCGGCGGGCGTGCGGAGCAGCGAAACGGCATCGTTCAGGCTATCCACGGCGCCCAGCCATAGCCAGTTATGAATGATGTGGTAGTGGGTCATCCCGTCCCCGGTCTCTTTCAGCGCCACGGCACCTTCCCAGGGCCAACAGTTGACGCGAATCGAGGCCAGCCCGTCGAGAAAACGTGCATGGTGCGCTTCCACGCTCTCCTTTCCACAGCAGGCTCCTGCGCAGCGCTTGAGCGCCGAGCGGAAGCAGGCGCGCCCGCGCGTGGTGGCCTCCAGGCCCAGCAGGCCATAGCAAAGCTGGAGTTCGTCCGCCAGCGTTTGTACGGTCTGCAGCGCCGCGCGTTTGTTGGCAAACAGGCCATAGAGATTAGGTTCTTGCGAAAAATCGACTTCACGCGCGTAAACCACCTGTGGTTTACCGGCCAGGACCTGGATAGAGCAGAGCTGGCGGTTACGGCGCAACCGTTTGTTGAACAGCGGCTGCTGTTCTTTGATCAGCCGGGCTTCCAGCAGTAACGCCCCCAGCTCACCGGCCGTCTGGATCCAGGTGATGCGCCGGGACTGACGCAGCATCGCCGCCTCGTCCGGGGTACGCAAATGGGATAACACGCGGCTGCGAATATTGACGCTTTTGCCGATGTAAAGCGGCATGGTGTCGCTTTCGCCATGGAAAAAATAGACGCCAGGCTGTTTTGGCAGGGCCTCAAGCCAGGGGCGAAGATGTTCCGGATATTCATAGATAGCCGCCGCTTCAAATTCAAGGCGCGGGGCTGATTGACGCCTGCTCACATACTGCTCCATATACTGTTCAGGCATACAGTGTAGCAGGTGTTTAGTGGTTAAAAAAGAGGCGAATGAGCAGGGGGGCAAGGGGCGATGACCGGGCCTGGAAGGATCACAGGCCCGTGCAGGCGTAGCGACGCCGGGTTATTTCTTCCAGAAATCGTCAAACACCGTGATCGGCGGACGACGCTTGTGCTCGGTTTTGAGATACCAGCCTTCAATAATTTTCGCGGTGCCTTCGTCCAGCGTTTTACCTTCCAGATAGTCGTCGATATTGTCGTAGGTGACGCCCAGCGCGGTTTCATCCGGCAGGGAAGGGCGATCGTCTTCCAGATCGGCGGTAGGCGCTTTCTTATAAAGGTGTTCAGGGCAGCCAAGCGCTGCCAGCAGTTGCTTACCCTGGCGCTTGTTCAGGCGGAAGAGCGGGTTGATGTCGGTGCCGCCATCGCCATATTTGGTGAAGAAGCCGGTGATGGCTTCTGCGGCGTGATCGGTGCCGACCACAATTCCCCTGGTCATTCCCGCAATGCTGTACTGGGCTTTCATTCGTTCACGCGCTTTTTCATTGCCGCGAACGAAATCACTCAGCTCAATGCCCGCTTCACGCAGCGCCTGCTCGCTCGCAAGGACCGAGCCTTTGATGTTCACCGTGAGAACCCGATCGGGCTGGATGAAGGCGATGGCATCCTGACAATCCTGCTCATCAGCCTGCACGCCGTAGGGCAGACGAACGGCAATGAACTGCAGCGCATTATCCCCGGTCTCTTCACGCAGCTCAGAGATAGCCATCTGGCTCAGCTTACCCGCAAGCGTGGAGTCCTGGCCGCCGCTGATGCCCAGCACCAGGGATTTCAGGAAGCTATTGGTTTTAAGATACGACTTTAAAAAATCGACGCTCCGGCGGATCTCTTCGTTTGCGTCAATCGCAGGCTTTGCGCCCAGCGCCTGAATAATCTCTTGTTGCAGAGCCATTACGCCCCCCTTTGCAGAATCGAACAGAATTGGTCATCTGTTAAAACTAACCCTTTGGACGTAAAACGACAAGGTTCACGGTTTTGAGTGCGCTGAATTACGCCAATTTCGCGAGTTAATATTGTTTTATTAGATTTTTCTGAAATTCGTCTGGCGTAACTCGCAAAGTTGAACAATAGTGTTTTTTATTCCATGCTTAGATAACACGCTGATAAACAAGAGGACGGAATATGAACAAGAACGTAGCAGGAATTTTAAGCGCAGCGGCGGTACTGACTATGCTGGCAGGGTGTACAGCTTACGATCGCACGAAAGATCAGTTCACACAGCCAGTCGTTAAAGATGTCAAAAAAGGGATGACGCGTTCCCAGGTTGCCGCGATTGCCGGTAAGCCATCTTCTGAAGTCACCATGATCCATGCGAAAGGTACCTGCCAGACCTACATCCTGGGTCAACGTGATGGTAAGGCAGAAACCTACTTCGTCGCGCTGGATGATGCAGGACGCGTGATGAACTCAGGTTACCAGACCTGTGCTGAATACGACACCGATCCGCAGGCACCTAAGGCGCAGTAACCGCGCTTGCCAGAGGATGATAAAGAACCGGCCAGCAGGCCGGTTTTTTTTCGCCCGCGTGAATCTTATTTCTTTGCGCGAATTATTTGCCCGAAATGTGAAGGTAGTCAACAAGCCAGGTCAATGAGAGACAATTTCAGCCTGTTCAGAATTATCCCCGCCTTGTACCATTGCGTATACTCACTTCAACGATAAACAACAGTAAGCCATCTGCCCGTCAGCCAGGATAGCAAGTCGAGTGAGAGTGCGACGGTGGGTAGTGATACAAGAGGGAAATTATTATGGAAAAGAAACATATCTATCTGTTCTGCTCAGCGGGCATGTCAACCTCACTCCTGGTTTCCAAGATGCGCGCGCAGGCCGAAAAGTATGAAGTTCCCGTCGTAATCGAAGCGTTTCCAGAGACGCTGGCGGGCGAGAAAGGCCAGACGGCAGACGTCGTGTTGCTGGGGCCACAAATCGCTTACATGCTGCCTGAAATTCAACGTCTGTTACCGAATAAGCCTGTCGAAGTTATCGATTCTGTGCTGTATGGCAAAATCGATGGGTTAGGTGTACTGAAAGCTGCTGTTGCGGCCATTAAAAAAGCTGCTAATTAATTTTTTATTTTTCCCGTCAAAGAGTAATTTCACACACAATACGCCGTAACGTCAGTTGCGGCATTTAAGGGTATTTTCCTATGAGTAAAGTCATCGCTTCACTTGAAAAGGTACTCCTTCCTTTTGCTGTTAAAATAGGAAAGCAGCCTCACGTTAATGCCATCAAAAACGGCTTTATTAAATTAATGCCGCTGACGCTGGCCGGGGCAATGTTCGTTTTAATTAACAACGTTTTTCTGAGCTTCGGGGAAGGTTCCTTCTTTTATTCATTAGGAATCAGGTTAGACGCTTCCACCATTGAAACCCTCAATGGTCTTAAAGCCATCGGCGGCAACGTATACAACGGTACGTTGGGTATTATGTCGCTGATGGCCCCTTTCTTTATTGGCATGGCGCTGGCGGAAGAACGTAAAGTGGATCCGCTGGCGGCCGGTTTATTATCGATTGCCGCCTTTATGACGGTAACACCATACAGCGTGGGCGAAGCCTATGCCGTTGGCGCAAACTGGCTGGGTGGCGCAAATATTATTTCCGGTATTATTATCGGCCTGGTCGTGGCGGAAATGTTCACCTTTATTATCCGTCGTAACTGGGTTATTCGCTTACCGGATAGCGTACCGGCCTCTGTTTCTCGTTCATTTTCCGCGTTGATTCCAGGTTTCATTATCCTCTCTATTATGGGGATTATTGCCTGGGCGCTTTCTCACTGGGGTACAAACTTCCACCAGATCATCATGGACTCTATCTCCACGCCGCTGGCGTCGATGGGTGGCGTGGTCGGTTGGGCGTATGTGATTTTCACCTCCCTGCTGTGGTTCTTCGGCGTGCATGGTTCACTGGCACTGGCGGCGCTGGACAGCGGCATCATGACCCCGTGGGCACTGGAAAACGTTGCGCTTTACCAGCAGTACGGTTCCGTTGATGCGGCACTGGCAGCAGGTAAAACCTTCCATGTGTGGGCGAAGCCGATGCTGGACTCCTATATCTTCCTGGGGGGTACCGGGGCGACGCTGGGTCTGATCATCGCGGTCTTTATTGTGTCTCGCCGCGCTGACCATCGTCAGGTGGCGAAACTGGCGCTGCCTTCCGGCATCTTCCAGATTAACGAGCCGATCCTGTTTGGTCTGCCAATCATCATGAACCCGGTGATGTTCATTCCTTTCGTGCTGGTTCAGCCTCTGCTGGCGGCAATTACGCTGATTGCGTACTACCTGGGCATTATCCCGCCGGTAACCAACATTGCACCGTGGACGATGCCGACCGGTCTGGGCGCGTTCTTCAATACCAACGGTAGCGTGGCCGCCTTCCTGCTGGCGATATTCAACCTCGGAATTGCCACCCTGTTGTACATGCCGTTCGTGGCGATAGCGAACAAAGCCGCAACGGTCATCGACGAAGAAGAGAGCGAAGAGGATATCGCCCTCGCACTGAAATTCTAAAATTGCACGGCGCGGGGCAGCCCGCGCCAGCCACAAGGAGCGAAAAGATGTTAGATTTGGACAGTATCGTAGCCGAAGAAGCCGCAGAGAACGATCTGGAAGAAGTGGTGATGGGCCTCATCATCAACTCAGGACAGGCCCGTAGCCTGGCCTACGCCGCGCTGAAGCAGGCCAAGCAGGGCGATTTTGCAGCAGCCAAAACGATGATGGATCAGTCGCGCACCGCGCTGAATGAAGCTCACCTCGTGCAGACTAAACTTATCGAAGGCGATCAGGGCGAAGGGAAGATGAAAGTGAGCCTGGTGCTGGTTCATGCTCAGGACCATCTAATGACGTCCATGCTGGCCCGCGAGCTGGTGGCTGAGTTGATTGAGCTTCACGAGAAGATGCAGTAAGTCAGGTAGCAGGAGGTCAGCACGATGGAAATTAAAACCGCTTTTGAGCAGCAGCTGTTTAATGGCAAAAATTTTCATGTGGTTATTTACAACAAGACGGAGAGCGCGAGCGGTCTGCACCAGCACGACTACTACGAGTTCACGATTGTTCTGACCGGCCGCTACTATCAGGAGATCAACGGCAAGCGTGTCCTGCTGGAACGCGGTGATTTCGTCTTCCTGCCGATGGGCTCCTATCACCAGAGCTTTTATGAATTCGGTGCAACGCGCATTCTCAACGTTGGGGTAAGCAGACGTTTCTTTGAGAAACACTACCTGCCGCTGGTGCCGTTCTGCTTCGTGGCCTCGCAGGTCTATCGCGTCAAAAACGAGTTCATGACCTGGATTGAAACGGTGATTGCATCGCTTAACTTCCGCGATAACGAATTTGATGAGTTTATTGAAACCGTCACCTTCTACGTGATGAACCGTCTTCGTCATCACCGTGAAGAACAGCAGGTGATTGATGATATTCCCCAGTGGCTGCGCGGCACCGTTGAAATGATGCACGATAAATGTCAATTCAGTGACAATGCGCTGGAGAATATGGTGGCGTTATCGGGTAAGTCGCAGGAATATTTAACCCGCGCGACCCAGCGCTATTATCGCAAAACGCCCGTGCAAATAATTAATGAAATCCGCATTAATTTTGCCAAAAAACAGCTGGAAATTACGAACTACTCTGTCACCGATATTGCCTATGAGTCGGGCTACAGCAGTCCCAGTCTGTTTATTAAGACCTTTAAGAAATTTACCTCATTCACACCGAACAGTTACCGAAAGAGTTTAACGGTAATGAATTAACTTTTGGCGGTTATATCCGCCACGAATACTGTCTTGATTGCTTGCCCAAAATAGCGGGAACAGCACGCTATACGTTGCAGGCGGTTAACCTGATATGCGAAGGGAGATATTTATGCAACAGAAATTAAAAGTCGTAACCATTGGTGGCGGCAGCAGCTATACCCCGGAATTACTGGAAGGTTTCCTGAAACGTTATCATGAACTGCCGGTGAGCGAATTATGGCTGGTGGACGTTGAGGAAGGTCAGGAGAAGCTGAATATTATTTTCGACCTCTGCCAGCGTATGGTTGAAAAAGCGGGCGTTCCGCTCACCGTGCATAAAACCCTCGACCGCCGTCTGGCGCTGAAAGATGCTGATTTTGTAACGACCCAGCTGCGTGTAGGCCAGCTGAAAGCCCGCGAGCTCGACGAGCGTATACCGCTCAGCCACGGCTACCTCGGTCAGGAGACTAACGGCGCAGGTGGCCTGTTCAAAGGGTTGCGTACCATCCCGGTGATTTTCGACATTATCAAAGATGTGGAAGAGATCTGCCCGAATGCCTGGGTGATCAACTTTACTAACCCGGCGGGCATGGTCACCGAGGCGGTGTACCGCCATACCGGCTTCAAGCGTTTTATCGGTGTATGTAATATTCCGATTGGCATGAAGATGTTTATTCGCGACGTACTTGCGTTGAGCGACAGCGACGAGCTGTCCATCGACCTGTTCGGCCTGAACCACATGGTATTCATCAAAGATGTGATCGTTAACGGCACATCACGCTTTGCCGAGCTGCTCGACGGTGTGGCCTCCGGCCGTCTGACTGCCGCATCGGTGAAAAATATCTTTGACCTGCCGTTCAGCGAAGGGCTTATTCGCTCGCTGAATCTGCTGCCGTGCTCCTATCTGCTTTACTACTTCAAGCAGAAAGAGATGCTGGCGATTGAGATGGGTGAATACTACAAGGGCGGCGCGCGTGCACAGGTTGTGCAGAAAGTTGAAAAGCAGCTGTTTGATTTGTATAAAGATCCGAACCTGAACGTTAAGCCAAAAGAGCTTGAGCAGCGCGGCGGGGCGTACTATTCGGACGCGGCGTGTGAAGTGATTAACGCCATCTATAACGACAAGCTGGCGGAACACTATGTGAACGTGCCGCATCACGGACACATCGATAACATTCCGGCAGACTGGGCCGTTGAGATGACCTGTATCCTGGGCCGCGACGGCGCAAAACCGCACCCACGCATCACCCATTTTGATGACAAAGTGATGGGCCTGATCCATACCATCAAAGGGTTTGAAGTGGCGGCGAGCCACGCTGCGTTAAGCGGCGAGCTGAACGATGTGCTCCTGGCGCTGAACCTTAGCCCACTGGTGCATTCCGACCGCGACGCGGAACAGCTGGCGAGTGAGATGATCCTGGCGCATGAGAAATGGCTGCCAAACTTTGCTGCTACGGTTGAGAAGCTGAAACACCGTTAAGAGGGGGCGCAATGGAAAACCTGCTGATTGTGAATGCCGATGATTTTGGCCTGTCGAAAGGGCAGAACTACGGCATCATTGAAGCCTGTCGTCGGGGCATCGTGACCTCGACCACCGCCATGATCAATGGTGAAGCGGCCGGGCACGCGGCGCAGCTCAGCCGGGACGTACCTGAGCTCGGTGTCGGTATGCACTTTGTGTTGACGCTGGGCATGCCGCTTTCCCCCATGCCGGGCCTGACGCGCGACGGCGCACTGGGCAAATGGATTTGGGAAATGGCCGAGCAGGGGACGTTGCCGCTCGACGAAATCACCCGCGAGCTGGACTGCCAGTTTAACCGCTTTGTTGACGTGTTTGGTCGTGAGCCGACACATATCGACAGCCATCATCACGTGCATATGATCCCGGCGATTCTCCCGATTGTCGCGGAGTTTGCCCGGCGTAAAGGGGTGGCGATGCGCGTGGATCGCACTGAGCTGGCGCTTCATGGCCTGAGCAGCCCGTCTGTGTCCACGACCGACGGGTTCAGCAGCGCATTTTACGGGGATGAAATCGACGAAGCACTGTTCCTGAAGGTACTGGATGAGTCTGCCGCACGAGGCGAGCATTCGCTGGAGGTTATGGCGCACCCGGCTTTTGTTGATAATACGATACGCAAAAGTGCCTACTGCTGGCCGCGGCTGACAGAGCTGGATATCCTGACCTCATCCTCGCTGAAGTATGCGATTGCCGAGCGCGGTTATCGTTTAGGGACGTTTAACGATCTGTGAGTAAAAAGCCCGGGGGCGAGGTAAAAGTAAAAAGGCAACGAACGTTGCCTTTTTTTATGTTTGCTCCCTCTCCCGTGGGAGAGGGTTGGGGTGAGGGTATCAGCCCGCACGGCCACCCGGCTTTTTTTATGCCGGGATCTGCGCAGTTTTACTGCTTCGCGACCACACGCGGTGGGCGGCGAGCAGGTCGAACAGCTGGGTCATAAACGCATCATCAACGCTGTCACCCTCGACAATCCCTTCTTCGCCTTGATCCGCTACTTTCAGCAACGGTTTAAACTGGCGTGCGTCGCCAGCAAACACAATCGGCTTCAGGTGCTTGTAGGCTTCCAGCAGGTAGTAGTTGGCATCACCGTTGCCAAGCAGGCTGGCGATATCGCCGCACGGCACAATCACCGCATCCACCGTCAGCGACGGCGCCCCCGCAAAGGTGGCCGCTATCGGCAGTACTGAGCCGTCATCAGCCGTCACTTCGCCCATGCGCGAGTAGAGCAGTTTGGCGTGCACCCCTTTGGCTTTCAGCGCTGTCATGATCGCCAGCAGATCGCTGGCGCGGGTTTTGTCGTTAAGCAGGATCCCCACGACGCGGCCCTTGATTGACCCGCCCGGTACCGCATAGAGGCTCAGGGACGGATCTTTCCTGATGCCGTTGACGTCTTTCGGCGGGGCGGCATGACGCTGTTCGTCGGTGAGCGTAATGCCGAGATTGTCGGCAACGCTCTGGGCAAGCTGGATATCGATATGCGCGAGCTGATCCACCACGCGCTCGCGGATGTAGGTGCGCACCACTTTACTCAGTTCGAAGCTAAAGCCGCCGATAATATGCTGTTGCTCAATTGGCGTCTGGCTGTTCCAGAACAGGCGAGGGTGGGCGTAATACTCCCCAAAGGAGGGGCTGCGTTCGCGGATTTTTGCCCCGTCCACACGTTCCTGATAAGACTCAAACCCGCCGCGCTTCGGCCCCGGCGGCGTTTCACGCGGCCAGTTATCGTTGATCGAGTTAGGTTCGTAGTTGGCCGGGTTGGTGTCGATATCCTGGCGGTGCATCCCGTCGCGCTGGAAGTTGTGGTAAGGGCAGGTGGGGCGGTTGATCGGGATTTCGTGGAAGTTTGGCCCGCCAAGGCGGCTGATTTGCGTATCGGTATATGAGAATAAACGCCCCTGCAGCAGAGGATCGTTGGTGAAGTCCAGGCCGGGGACGATATGCCCTGGGTGGAACGCGGCCTGTTCGTTTTCGGCGAAGAAGTTATCCGGGTTACGGTTGAGCACCATTTTGCCCACCAGCTGCACGGGAACCAGCTCCTCGGGGATCAGCTTGGTCGGGTCGAGCAGGTCGAAATCAAACTTGAACTCGTCCTCTTCCGGGATTAACTGCAGCCCCAGTTCGTATTCCGGGAAATCACCCGCTTCAATGGATTCCCACAGCTCGCGACGGTGGAAGTCCGGGTCACGACCGGTCAGCTTCTGGGCTTCATCCCACACCAGCGACGCTTTACCGGCGACCGGTTTCCAGTGGAATCGCACAAACGTGGCTTTACCTTCGGCGTTGATCAGGCGGAAGGTGTGGATCCCGAACCCTTCCATGGTGCGATAGCTGCGCGGGATCCCACGGTCGGACATCGCCCACATCACGTTGTGTAAGGTTTCGGGCTGTAGGGAAACATAGTCCCAGAAGGTGTCATGTGCACTTTGTCCCTGCGGTATGGCCCAGTGTGGCTCTGGTTTTACCGCATGGACAAAGTCAGGAAACTTATGTGCATCCTGAATAAAGAAGATCGGCGTATTGTTCCCTACCAGATCGAAAATCCCTTCGTCGGTGTAAAACTTGGTGGCAAAGCCGCGGATATCACGCACCGTGTCGGCAGAGCCTGCGCCGCCCTGGACGGTAGAGAAGCGCACAAACACCGGCGTTTTTTTGTCGGGATCGGAGAGGAAGTCCGCTTTAGTGATATCTTTCAGGCTCTTATAGGGCTGGAAATAGCCGTGTGCCGCAGAGCCACGCGCGTGAACGATGCGTTCCGGGATGCGCTCGTGGTCGAAATGGGTAATTTTTTCCCGCAGGATAAAATCTTCCAGCAGGGTAGGCCCGCGAGAGCCTGCGCGCAGGGAGTTTTGGTCATCGGCAATACGTACGCCCTGATTAGTTGTCAGCGCATGGCCTTCGCCGCCTTTGCGGTGAGGCTCGAGAGCATTCAGTTTTTCATTTGCGTTGCCCGGGGATTTGAAACTTCCCGGCGCAGTAGGTTGTTCGCCCGGTGCGGAAGGGCCCGGTGAAGGCTTATGCGATCCGTCCGCTGGAGCAAGTGAATCCATTCCCGGTTGAGATTCTTCAGTGCCATGAATGGGTGATTGATGTGTTTTATCATTGTTCGACATTGCACGCTTCTCCTGTATACGTTCCTAAAAACCCTATTAAGGATAGAACAATGTCATGAACAGGCTAACGAACCAGGCGTTTTAGGACATTTTTCTTAACGAAAGCTGTCATCATCGGCCCCCGAGGCGCGACGGGTGGGGGGAGAATCGGCTATGATAGAAATTTCCTGTATTCAGAATCTGTATTAGTGAACCCGTCGCTTATGAAACCTCTTCGCCAACAAAATCGCCAGGTTATTAGCTATGTACCCCGCGTCGAACCTGCGCCGCCTGACCATGCCCTGAAGGTTGAGGGCTTTCGCGATGTCTGGCAGCTGCGTGGGAAGTACGTGGCATTTGTGCTGATTGGTGAACACTTCCGCCGCTCCCCCGTGTTTACGGTCCCCGAGTCGGCGCAGCGCTGGGCGGTGCAAATCCGCCAGGAAGAAGAGGTTGAAGATTAACAGACATAAAAAAACCGCCATCAGGCGGTTTTTTTTATTGTGCAGTGATTAGCGGTGCGCCAGTTCGACGTCATCTTCACTTTCAAGGATAGTTTTGTCCGTCTGCTTCAGCCACTGGCTGGTCAGCGTCCCGGCAGTCATGGAGCCGCTGACGTTCAGAGCGGTACGACCCATGTCGATCAGCGGTTCAACGGAAATCAGCAGTGCAACCAGCGTTACCGGCAGACCCAGCGCAGGCAGTACGATCAACGCAGCGAAGGTTGCCCCACCGCCAACACCCGCCACACCGGCGGAGCTGATGGTGACAATACCCACCAGAGTCGCAATCCAGACCGGATCCAGCGGGTTGATCCCCACGGTTGGCGCAACCATCACCGCCAGCATCGCCGGGTAAAGCCCCGCGCAACCGTTCTGACCAATGGTGGCACCAAAGGAAGCAGAGAAGCTGGCGATGGATTCTGGTACGCCCAGGCGACGCGTTTGCGCTTCAACGTTCAGCGGAATAGAGGCGGCGCTGGAGCGACTGGTAAAGGCGAAGGTCAGCACCGGCCATACCTTACGGAAGTATTTCAGCGGGCTCACGCCGTTTACGCCCAGCAGGATACCGTGCACTACAAACATGATGGCGAGACCCAGGTAAGACGCAATCACGAAGCTACCGAGCTTGATGATGTCCTGCAGGTTGGAGCCTGCTACCACTTTGGTCATCAGGGCCAGCACGCCGTAAGGCGTCAGCTGCATGACCAGGCGAACCAGCTTCATGACCCAGCTTTGCAGGGTATCGATGGCGACCAGCACGCGTTCACCTTTCGGCGCATCGTCTTTCAACAGCTTCAGTGCCGCTACGCCCAGGAACGCCGCGAAGATCACTACGCTGATAATGGACGTCGGGCTTGCACCGGTCAGGTCAGCAAACGGGTTCTTCGGAACAAAGGAAAGCACCATTTGCGGAACGGTCAGATCGGCGAGTTTACCAACATAGTTGGTCTGGATTGCCGTCAGGCGCGCGGTTTCGGCTGAGCCTTGTACCAGACCTTCGGCGGTCAGACCAAACAGGTTAGTCACCAGTACACCGACCAGCGCGGCGATAAGCGTAGTGAACAGCAGGGTCCCGATGGTCAGAAAACTGATTTTACCCAGTTGGGTGGCGTTGTGCAGACGCGCAACCGCGCTCAAAATAGAGGCAAACACCAGCGGCATGACAATCATCTGCAGCAGTTGCACATAGCCGTTACCGACAATGTTGAACCACTGGATAGACTCTTTCATTACCGGGCTATCGGAACCGTAAATGGCGTGTAATGCCAGACCAAATACGACACCCATACCCAGACCGACGAGTACTTTCTTCGCCAGGCTCCACTGTTTGTGGCGCGTCTGTGCGAGAAGCAATAGCAATACAACGAACACAATAATGTTCGCGATGAGTGGAAAATTCATCCCCGTTCTCCTGATTTATTATCCGGTCGGTTTTTACCGAGCCTGTTGGCGCAAGGTTAGCAGAAGTGTGATGTGGCGCTTATATCCAAATGGAATGGTTTATGACAAATGTGATTATTTTGTCGGTTTAATGTTCAATCTGGTGATTAATAAAACGATTAAACTGGAATTGCAGGGAGTTAATCATTTGCGATGACCAGCGGACTGCACTGTTTTCGGGCAGCGTTTGCGGCATCCAGACCGCCCAGGCAAACAGCGCCATGCACAACACGCGCTCAAGCTGGTTGCCTTTCTGGGGGGCGAGGATCGGTAAGCGGAAGCGCCACCGGCAGGGCCAGAGAAGCGGCACGCCCGCCGGGGTGAGCATGTCGGCAAGAATATGGCTCAAATAGCCCAGCACCATGCCCTGAATGGCATCGGCAGGCACTATCCAGCTATCAGGGACCTTAAGATAGAAAAGCGTCAGCAGGCCAAAAACAGCCAACAGACTGTGGGTAAACCCGCGATGACCAAAGGCCCTGGCAATAGGTTTGGATATCCACTTCAATCGTTGGCCAAGGAAAGACTTCGGATGATCGATATCCGGCAGCAGGCAGGTCAATACTGCGGAAGGGACAATATGCCACCAGTCCCCCTGCGCCAGCACAGGGGTAAGTTCAGCGTTTTTAGAAAACACCGCGCAGGCAATTGAAAAAAGCAGGTGGCCTTCCGCCGTCATGATAAAACCCAACAAACTGTCAATTCATACAGTATAGGTTTTTTATACAGTGTACGGAAGAGGTGACGGTGTAACCCTTTGTCACAAACGGGCACTATTCATGCGCTTTCGTGCCCGGTCATACGCTTTCAGGCAGCGATGCTGCCTGAAAAGGGTTACTCGCCGCGCAGGTGCTGCGGGGTAAGTTCGGTTAGCGATGACAGTTTGACATCGGCCAGCGCAAAGCGGGGATCGTGCTGACCTTCTTCGGCCGGGACAACAATCGAGCGCATACGCGCCGCTTTCGATGCCACCATGCCGTTGACCGAATCTTCCAGCGCCACGCAGGACAGCGGGTCAAGGCCCAGCTTCGCGGCACAATCCATATAAACCTGCGGGTGGGGTTTGCTATAGGGCAGCTTTTCCGCCGAGGCCAGCGCGTCGAAGCTGTCGCGCAGCTCAAACATCGTCAGCACTTTTTCCAGCATATGCAGCGGTGAGGCAGACGCCAGCCCCACTTTTAAGCCTTGTGCCTTACAGAGCGCAACGGCTTCACGCACGCCGGGCAGAAGAGGCTTGTTTTCCTCAACCAGGGAAATCGCGCGACTGATAATCCGGTTGGTCACTTCGTTGCGGTCAGGGCCAACCCACGGCTGGTGGGCATACCACAGCTCAACGACCATATCGATGCGCAGCCCAAGCGTGTCGGGCAACTCGTTCCGGCGAGAGATATCTACGCCAAGGCTGGCCATAACGTCCAGTTCAGCGCGATCCCACAGCGGTTCGGAATCGATCAGCAGTCCATCCATGTCAAAAATAGCGGCAAGAATCTGGCGCGGTGCCGTCATTATTACGTCTCCTTCTCTCAGGTGTCCGACAAACGATAAATGCTAAGTCCAGTCTGCAATTTAGCATATTGCCTTCAAAGAACGGGCGAAAATCACGGTCAGCAGGTAGACTTAGGCACAAATAACGCGTCTTTTTTGAAGGGGAACTGATGACGTATCAACAAGCTGGACGCATCGCTGTCTTAAAACGTATTGCCGGGTGGGTCATTTTTATTCCGGCGGTGATTTCAACGCTGATTTCCATCTTTAAATTCATGTTCGATCACAGCGAAAAGCAGCCGGGCATCAATGCGGTTATGCTGGATTTCGCACATGTGATGATTGAGATGATGCGCTTCAACACGCCATTCCTGAATTTTTTCTGGTACAACTCGCCGACGCCGGATTTCCACCAGAAGCTTAACGTTGGGTTTTGGGTAATCTATGCGCTGATTTTTATTGCGATGGCGCTACAGGCCTCGGGCGCACGCATGAGCCGTCAGACGCGTTTTTTGCGTGAAGGGGTGGAGGACCAGCTGATTCTGGAGCAGGCCAAAGGGGCCTCAGGGCTGACGCGCGAGCAGATTGAATCGCGGATTGTGGTTCCGCGTCACACCATTTTCCTGCAGATATTTCCGCTCTACGTCTTGCCGGTGATCATCATTGTGGCGGGCTATTTCTTCTTCTCGCTGCTCGGCTTCCTGTAAGAAAACGCAGGGTGGCACATTAGCCACCCTGTGAGATCAGGCCGCGAGCACGCGATCCAGCGCGCGCTGCGCGTTAACCAGATGCTCGCCGCCAAACAGGATCGCCCGGTTGAGCAGGGTATAGAGCTGGTAAACCGGCTGTCTGTCGAGGAAATCGCCAGGGAGCGGGGAGACGGACTGATACCCATCGTAGATTTGCGGCGGCTGCTCAGGATGGAGCGGCAGCATGGCGAGATCGCACTCCCGGTCACCCCAGTAGCAGGCGGGGTCAAAGATATAAGGGCCGTTTGGCCCCAGCGCGCAGTTCTCGGACCACAAATCACCGTGCAGTAATGATGGCTGTGGCTGATGCGAGGCGAGCCGTTGTTGCACATGTTCGACGATGGCGTCGATGTTACCGAATTCCAGCCCTCTCTCTGCGGCAAGCTCAAGCTGCCAGCCAATGCGCTGCTCGGCAAAGAACGTCGACCAGCGGCGCTGCCAGGCGTTAGGCTGTGGCGTGGTGGAGAGATCGTTGTCAAAGTCGAGGCCAAACTGCGGCTGATCGCTCCACTGGTGCAGGCGGGCAATTTGCTGTCCCAGGATGAAGGCGCTGTGGGCATCCAACGGGCGCGCCGGCAGATACTCCATCACCAGAAAACTGTAATCTCTGTCGGTTCCCACGGCCCAGACCTGCGGAACCGTGACCGTTTTACTGCGCGATAACAGTTCCAGCTGATCGGCTTCGGCGGTAAAGATAGGAAGTAATTCCCGCTCATCGCATTTTACGAAAAGATCGCGTCCAGCGTAGCGCAAATGCCACGCGGCGTGGATCTCTCCGCCTGGCAGTTCGTTACGCAGTTCAATTTCACCTTCTCCCAGTTGCTCACTTAAAAGATGACTGATAGCCTGCCACATGATCTCTCTCCCATGTTGTCTGCCAGATCATAACGTTAGCGCAAAACGGCTGTTAAAAAACAGGAACTAACGCACACATGAGCGGTTTACTGCACTACAAGGCACTTATTGTTCTTTTTTTCACCCAGCTCTCCCAGGTGTCCACGTCTATCTCCGTGGCTTTATCGGTCACGCTTTCTGCCAGGCTGTTCGCCAGGGCGTTGACCTCTTCCTGGCTAAGCGCGCTGATCAGGCCAAACGTCATCGTCCCCAAATCATGAATATTGCCGTCTTCGTCAGTCAGGGTGAGCAGGAAATTGGCGCGCGTGAACGCATTGTTCAGCTCATTGATTTCGGTTAGCGACGCTTCATGGATCCTTACCGTTACGACGTAGCGGGTGATATCACCACTGCTCATATTTCACCTCATTGTTATCACGAAAGTTTTTTTAGCATAGTCGATAGTGTGGGTTTGGCGACTCTGGCACGCTTACCCCCTCGCGCGGAGGGGGCGGCGTTATCAGGCTTTCGACAGATAATTGACAATCTTCTGGGTATCCTCCAGCGAGCACAGGCGTGTTCCCTGATTGATGGTTGCAGCACTACCGGCGGCCACGCCGTAGCGTGTCATCTCAAGCAGAGACGCACCTTCTGCCAGCTTTAACACCATCGCACCGACCATGCTGTCACCCGCACCCACGGTGCTCTGGCTTTTCATGGGCGGCGGAACCACCTGAGCAAAGCCGGTTTTGTCGACGGCCAGCGCCCCCTGAGGACCCAGGGAGACGACCACGCGCAGCGCTTTACCGCTGCGAACCAGCTCCTCGGCGGCGGTCCGCACGTCGTCAGGCTGGGTCAACGCGCGATTAACCAGCGCGCTTAACTCTTTTTGGTTGGGTTTAACGAGTTCAAGCTGACCAGGTTCAAGGGCCGCCTGGAGCGCTTCACCTGAGCTGTCGACAATGCAGCGAATGCCGCGCTGCTGGACGGATGCGATCAGTGCCGTCAATTTTTGCGTGCTGATGCCGGGCGGCAGGCTGCCGCTGATGACCAGCAGCGCGCCGGGTTCAATCGCCAGCACTTTCTCTTCGAGCTGGCGAAACTCGTCGTCGCTGAGCCTGGCACCTGGCATGACGAAGCGGTACTGCTCGCCGCTGGACTCAACATGGACGTGCAGGTTTTGCCGCGTCCAGTCTTTGGCATTCACGGTCTGGGTGGCGACCTGTTCATCCGCCAGCAGCGACTCGAGGTGTTCGCCGGTGGCACCGCCTGACGGGAATATTGCAGTGGCTTTGCCGCCGAGGTGCGTAATCGCGCGGGCCACGTTGATGCCACCGCCACCCGGTTCAAAGACGGGGGCGCTACAGCGCAGTTTCCCTTCGGGGTAAATCTGGGGTGTCAGAGTCGCGGAGTCGAGGGAAGGGGAGAGTGTCAGGGTGTATATGGAAACCATGTTGACCTCCTTTTAGTATGGGCTTCCTTAAGTCTGGCACCGATTACCAGGAAGGCAATGTAAATAACAATATGATTTTAAATATGAATACTGACAAAAATTGAAAACCCGACATATAAATTAAATGTCGTTTTGGGATCGTTCTTATTCAAAAAATGAAATAAGAAAACATTGCTATGTTATTTGCGGCTTTTTATAATTTGTTACCTTTCTCTGGACGCCTTGTCATTGATCCTCAAGAAAGTTTCCGAGACCGTGATGGTCTCTTTTTTTGTTGTATGGACTCCCTAATAAAATGAAGCTTTTGAAGACAGTTCCTGCTGCACTGATGCTGGCGGGTGGTGTGTTTGCGTCGTTGAACGCAGCCGCCGATGATTCCGTTTTTACTGTCATGGACGATCCAAGCTCCGCGCAAAAACCGTTTGAAGGTAACCTGAACGCGGGTTATCTGGCGCAATCGGGTAACACGAAAAGCTCCTCTCTGACGGCAGACAGCACCCTGACCTGATACGGCAACACCACGGCGTGGTCGCTGTGGGGGAACGCCAGCAACACATCCGCGAATGATGAACGCTCCTCAGAGAAATATGCCGTAGGGGGACGTAGCCGCTATAACATGACCGACGCCGATTATCTGTTCGGTCAGGCCAGCTGGTTAACCGACCGCTATAACGGCTACCGCCAGCGTGACGTGTTCACGGCAGGTTATGGTCGCCAGTTCCTCAACGGACCGGTGCACAGCTTCCGCTTCGAATTCGGTCCAGGTGTTCGCTATGACGAGTTCACCGACGGCGAAACCAAAACTCAGCCGTTAGGTTATGCTTCCGGCACCTACGCCTGGCAGATGACCGACACCACTAAGTTCACTCAGGGCGTTTCCGTTTTCGGTGCCGACGATACCACGCTGAACTCCGAGACGGCGCTGAACGTGGCCATCAACGAACACTTTGGCCTGAAACTGGCGTATAACGTGACCTGGAACTCTTCCCCGCCGGACTCTGCACCGGACCATACCGACCGGAGAACAACCATTTCACTGGGCTATAAAATGTAATAAACACGGGCCGAATACGCGGCCCGTTTTTTATTTTTTATTTTTTGAAACTGTGCTGTTTTATATTAAACGCCGTTTTAAAATATGTGGTCCGTCAAACGCCTTAATTCCTCCATAATTGCTGCCAATACGTATATTCAATTTATTTGACACGTTTTGATAAATTAATTGACTAGGAAAAAGTGTGATCCAGATCTACACTTAGGCAACAGGCAAAATGTTGCCTCAGGCTGTTCAGTATTAATGAAAATAGAGAATTAAGATGATGAATAAAATTAAAAACGCCGCCGCAGCAATGGTGCTTTCCGCACTTTCGTTTGGCACCTTTGCTGCCGATAACCTGGCTTCACCTGCCGCAGATACTCATGTTGCCACAGGCATTTCCCGCGCCTCTGACGTTGAAGCAGGTTCTAATATCGCGCCAGGCACGCAGTCTACCGGGCAATCCATGAATGATGCGTTTGATGTGCATAAACTGGTTGCAGGTGAGTGGTCCTGATCGCGTTATTGTCGCGTAGGTATTGAATCAGATATCAATTACCTTACCCGTCAAAAACCGGATGTTGATGTACCGGTTTTTGCGGCGCAGGGAGTGACTGGGTATAAAAGGCCAGGTCACGTCTTCTATTTCTTATTGAGTTTGCTCGTGTCACCGGAATGTATTACCCGGTTAGTTCTTTCTTAAGTCGTTTTCCCCACGGGGTTAACCCCAAATCATGGCGGCCCAGCGCAGCAGCAGCATCGCGCCGCAGATAGCAATAAGTACTACCACCATTTTCCAGTGCTTAACGGCAAAACGTTTCGTTGGCATAACCTAATCCTTGTCAGTTGATTCCCTTAGTCTATCAAACTATGCGCCAGGGTGTGCAATGCGAAGGCCAGAAGGCTATGCCACATTACCGGACAAAATTAAAACCAGTGGAATCGGTCGGCAAGAATCAGCACCAAAACGGCGGCTGAGAGGACATTTAAAATCACGACGGTTCTGCTGGAAACATTCATCGGATGCTCCTTAGAGAGATTAAGACCAGTTCAAGGATAGCTTAGCAATACTGGATTGCGAGCTGTGGGCGGTAAAACTTAACAAACTCATACAAATGGATGAGTCGCAAAAAAGTTGCAGAGGGTGCATTCGCCCTTGCATTAGTGTTACCATTACGTCGCCTGCCGTAAATCCGCATTAATCTGAATTCGGCCGGTCCAGGATGGCGAGCCAATTTGACGATTGTTGGTTAGATGGTTCGTAATCTATTGTTTACTAACGATTATTTTCTTTGTATATGCTCTTATGTGTGGGGCATCACTGCAAATAAGGATATAAAATGCCTGTAATTACTCTTCCTGATGGCAGCCAACGCCACTACGACCACGCTGTTAGCCCAATGGATGTTGCCCTGGATATTGGTCCTGGCCTTGCGAAAGCGACCATTGCCGGCCGCGTTGATGGCGAACTGGTTGATGCGTCCGATCTGATCGAAAACGATGCGAAGCTGTCTATCATCACAGCGAAAGACGAAGAAGGTCTGGAGATCATTCGTCACTCCTGTGCGCACCTGTTAGGTCACGCAATCAAACAACTGTGGCCCAACACCAAGATGGCGATCGGCCCGGTTATCGACAACGGTTTCTATTATGACGTTGACCTTGACCACACCCTGACTCAGGAAGATATCGACGCGCTCGAAAAACGTATGCACGAGCTCGCCGAATCCAACTATGACGTCATCAAGAAGAAAGTCAGCTGGCACGAAGCGCGTGAAACGTTCGTGAAGCGTGGCGAGAGCTATAAAGTCTCTATTCTTGACGAGAACATTTCTCATGATGATAAGCCAGGCTTGTATCATCACGAAGAATATATCGACATGTGCCGTGGTCCGCACGTGCCGAACATGCGCTTCTGTCATCATTTCAAACTGATGAAAATCGCGGGCGCCTACTGGCGTGGCGATAGCAACAACAAGATGTTGCAGCGTATTTATGGTACCGCGTGGACGGATAAAAAAGCCCTGAACGCCTACCTGCAGCGCCTGGAAGAGGCGGCTAAGCGTGACCACCGTAAAATCGGTAAGCAGCTTGACCTGTACCATATGCAGGAAGAAGCGCCGGGTATGGTCTTCTGGCATAACGACGGCTGGACTATCTTCCGCGAACTGGAAACTTTCGTGCGCTCTAAGCTGAAAGAGTACCAGTACCAGGAAGTGAAAGGCCCGTTCATGATGGACCGTGTACTGTGGGAAAAAACAGGCCACTGGGACAACTATAAAGATGCGATGTTCACTACCTCTTCTGAGAACCGTGAATACTGCATCAAGCCAATGAACTGCCCGGGTCACGTTCAGATCTTTAACCAGGGTCTGAAATCCTACCGCGATTTACCGCTGCGTATGGCGGAATTCGGTAGCTGCCACCGTAACGAACCATCAGGTGCGCTGCACGGTCTGATGCGTGTTCGTGGCTTTACTCAGGATGATGCGCATATCTTCTGTACGGAAGATCAGGTACGTGATGAAGTTAACGCCTGCATTCGTATGGTCTACGATATGTATAGCACCTTTGGCTTCGAGAAGATCGTTGTCAAGCTCTCAACGCGTCCGGAAAAACGTATCGGCAGCGATGAGACATGGGATCGCGCGGAAGCGGATCTCGCCGTGGCGCTGGAAGAGAACGGTATCCCGTTCGAATACCAGCTGGGCGAGGGCGCGTTCTACGGTCCGAAAATTGAATTTACCCTGTATGACTGCCTCGATCGCGCATGGCAGTGCGGAACGGTACAGCTGGACTTCTCCCTGCCGCAGCGTTTAAGCGCCTCTTATGTTGGCGAAGACAACGAGCGTCAGGTACCGGTAATGATTCACCGTGCAATTCTCGGTTCTCTGGAGCGCTTCATCGGCATCCTGACCGAAGAGTTCGCCGGCTTCTTCCCAACCTGGCTTGCGCCAGTGCAGGTGGTGGTGATGAACATTACCGATTCTCAGGCTGATTACGTTAAAGAATTGACGCAGAAACTACAAAATGCGGGCATTCGCGTAAAAGCAGACTTGAGAAATGAGAAGATTGGCTTTAAAATCCGCGAGCACACTTTACGTCGTGTCCCGTATATGTTGGTCTGTGGTGATAAAGAGGTGGAAGCAGGCAAAGTGGCCGTTCGCACCCGCCGTGGTAAAGACCTGGGAAGCCTGGACGTAAGTGAAGTGATTGAGAAGCTGCAACAAGAGATTCGCAGCCGCAGTCTTCAACAACTGGAGGAATAAGGTATTAAAGGCGGAAAACGAGTTCAAACGGCACGTCCGAATCGTATCAATGGCGAGATTCGCGCCCAGGAAGTTCGCTTAACAGGTCTGGAAGGCGAGCAGCTGGGGATTGTGAGTCTGAGAGAAGCGATCGAAAAAGCTGAAGAAGCTGGAGTAGATTTAGTTGAAATCAGCCCTAACGCCGAACCGCCAGTTTGTCGTATTATGGACTACGGCAAGTTCCTTTATGAAAAGAGTAAGTCTTCTAAGGAACAGAAGAAGAAGCAAAAAGTTATCCAGGTTAAGGAAATCAAATTCCGTCCTGGTACCGACGATGGCGATTATCAGGTAAAACTCCGCAGCCTGATACGCTTTCTGGAAGATGGCGATAAGGCCAAGATCACACTGCGTTTCCGCGGTCGTGAAATGGCCCACCAACAGATTGGTATGGAAGTGCTGACGCGCGTCCGTGACGATCTGAGTGAACTGGCAGTAGTCGAATCCTTCCCTACGAAGATCGAAGGCCGCCAGATGATCATGGTGCTCGCTCCTAAGAAGAAACAGTAAGGCCTTCAAGCAGCAAAATCTGTGGAGCTTTCGGGTTTCATAGGTTTTGTTCGCCTATGTTTCGTTTATTTAACAATGCGAAGTGGAAGTTATTAAGATGCCAAAAATTAAGACCGTACGCGGTGCTGCTAAGCGCTTCAAAAAAACCGGTGGTGGTGGATTTAAGCGTAAGCACGCAAACCTGCGTCATATTCTGACCAAAAAATCTACTAAGCGTAAACGTCACCTGCGTCCAAAAGGCCTGGTTTCTAAAGGCGATCTGGGTCTGGTTATCGCGTGCCTGCCGTACGCATAAGCCGTTAACGTTTAATTTTTTACTAAGAATATAGATACAGGAGAGCACATATGGCTCGCGTAAAACGTGGTGTAATTGCACGTGCACGTCACAAGAAAATTTTGAAACAAGCTAAAGGCTACTACGGTGCGCGTTCACGTGTTTACCGCGTTGCCTTCCAGGCTGTTATCAAAGCAGGTCAGTACGCTTACCGTGACCGTCGTCAGCGTAAGCGTCAGTTCCGTCAACTGTGGATTGCGCGTATCAACGCAGCAGCACGTCAGAACGGTATTTCTTACAGCAAATTCATCAACGGCCTGAAAAAAGCCTCTGTTGAAATCGACCGTAAGATCCTGGCTGACATCGCAGTATTCGACAAAGTAGCGTTCACCGCTCTGGTCGAAAAAGCGAAAGCAGCACTGGCATAAGCCAGTTGAAAGAGGGGGCTTTGCTCCCTCTTTTCATTTAACACCATCAGAAGATTGACATTTATCCGTGCAGGCTTTTCAATAAGGTCTTAACGGTTTTTACCATACAAGGTAACGCAAGCATGAATGCTGCTATTTTCCGCTTCTTCTTTTACTTTAGCACCTGAATTCAGGAGGCTAGCGCGTGAAAGATGAAACGAAAAACAGCGCCAGATAAGCCTCCTGATGGAGGCTTTTTTTGTGTCTAAATTCGAGAGATTAAGTCCACCAAATCGGTGTCTGCACCGACATAATGAGGAAAACCATGTCACATCTCGCAGAGCTGGTTGCCAGTGCAACGGCCGCCATTAACCAGGCCTCAGATGTTGCCGCGTTAGACAACGTCCGCGTCGAATATCTGGGCAAGAAAGGGCATTTGACCCTTCAAATGACTACCCTGCGTGAGTTGCCTGCTGAAGAGCGCCCGGCAGCGGGTGCGGTCATCAACGAAGCGAAAGAGCAGGTACAGCAGGCGCTGAACGCGCGTAAAGCCGCGCTGGAAAGCGCAGTGCTGAACGCCCGTCTGGCAGCCGAAACCATCGACGTTTCACTGCCAGGCCGTCGGATTGAAAACGGCGGATTGCACCCGGTCACCCGCACCATCGATCGTATTGAAAGTTTCTTCGGTGAGCTCGGCTTTACCGTGGCGACTGGCCCGGAAATTGAAGATGACTATCACAACTTCGATGCCCTGAACATTCCCGGCCATCATCCGGCACGTGCTGACCACGACACTTTCTGGTTTGACGCGACGCGTCTGTTGCGTACACAGACCTCTGGCGTTCAGATCCGCACCATGAAGGATCAGGCACCCCCTATCCGTATCATCGCGCCGGGCCGCGTTTATCGTAATGACTACGACCAGACGCATACCCCGATGTTCCACCAGATGGAAGGTCTGATTGTTGATAAAAACATCAGCTTCACCAACCTGAAAGGTACGCTGCACGATTTCCTGAACAACTTCTTTGAGGAAGATCTCCAGGTGCGTTTCCGTCCGTCCTACTTCCCGTTCACCGAGCCGTCTGCTGAAGTTGACGTAATGGGTAAAAACGGCAAATGGCTGGAAGTGCTGGGCTGCGGTATGGTCCACCCGAACGTGCTGCGCAACGTAGGCATCGACCCGGAAGTTTACTCCGGCTTTGCTTTCGGTATGGGCATGGAGCGTCTGACCATGCTGCGTTACGGCGTAACCGACTTACGCGCTTTCTTCGAAAACGATCTGCGTTTCCTCAAACAGTTTAAATAAGGGCAGGACAGAACAATGAAATTCAGTGAACTGTGGTTACGCGAATGGGTGAACACCACGCTTGATAGCGAAGCGCTTTCTAACCAAATCACCATGGCAGGCCTGGAAGTGGACGGCGTAGAGCCGGTCTCCGGCGCGTTCACCGGCGTGGTGGTCGGTGAAGTGATGGAGTGCGGTCAGCACCCTAACGCCGACAAGCTGCGCGTGACAAAAGTGAACGTGGGCGGCGATCGCCTGCTGGACATCGTCTGCGGTGCGCCGAACTGCCGTCAGGGTCTGAAAGTGGCCGTGGCGACTGTGGGTGCCGTGCTGCCGGGTGATTTCAAAATTAAAGCCGCGAAGCTGCGCGGTGAACCGTCTGAAGGCATGCTCTGCTCGTTCTCCGAGCTGGGTATTTCCGACGATCATAACGGCATCATCGAGCTGCCGCTGGATGCACCAATTGGTACCGATATTCGTGAATACCTGAAACTCGATGACAACACCATCGAAATCAGCGTAACGCCGAACCGTGCTGACTGCCTGGGCATCATCGGCGTGGCGCGCGACGTTGCCGTGCTCAATCAGACCGAGCTGAACGCACCGGAGATCGTGCCGGTGGAAGCCACCATCAGTGATACGCTGCCCATTCAGGTGGAGGCCGCTGATGCGTGCCCGCGCTACCTGGGCCGTGTGGTAAAAGGCATCAACGTTAAAGCCGCAACCCCGCTGTGGATGAAAGAAAAACTGCGCCGCTGCGGTATTCGTTCCATCGACGCGGTGGTTGACGTGACCAACTACGTTCTGCTGGAACTGGGCCAGCCAATGCACGCGTTCGATAAAGATCGTATCGAAGGCGGCATCGTGGTGCGTATGGCGAAAGAGGGCGAAACCCTGGTTCTGCTGGACGGCAGCGAAGCGAAGCTGAACGCGGATACGCTGGTTATTGCTGACCACAACAAAGCGTTGGCCATGGGCGGTATCTTCGGCGGCGAACACTCCGGTGTGAATGATGAAACGCAGAATGTGCTGCTGGAGTGTGCGTTCTTCAGCCCGCTGTCCATCACCGGTCGCGCGCGCCGTCACGGCCTGCATACCGATGCGTCTCACCGCTATGAGCGCGGCGTGGATCCTGCGCTGCAGTATAAAGCGATGGAGCGCGCTACGCGCCTGCTGATCGACATCTGCGGCGGTGAAGCAGGCCCGGTTATCGACGTAACCAACGACGCAACGCTGCCGAAGCGTGCCACCATCACGCTGCGTCGCAGCAAGCTGGATCGTCTGATTGGCCACCACGTTGCCGATGCGCAGGTGAGCGATATTCTGCGCCGTCTGGGCTGCGACGTCACCGAAGGCCAGGACGAGTGGCACGCCGTTGCGCCATCCTGGCGTTTCGACATGGAAATTGAAGAAGACCTGGTGGAAGAAGTGGCCCGCGTTTACGGCTACAACAACATCCCGGACGAGCCGGTGCAGGCTGGCCTGGTTATGGGAAGCCACCGTGAAGCCGACCTGTCCCTGAAGCGTGTGAAAACCATGCTGAACGACAAAGGCTATCAGGAAGTGATCACCTACAGCTTCGTCGATCCTAAGCTGCAGCAACTGATCCACCCGGGTCAGGAAGCACTGATCCTGCCAAGCCCAATCTCCAGCGAGATGTCGGCGATGCGCCTGTCGCTGTGGACCGGTCTGCTTGGCACCATCGTGTACAACCAGAACCGCCAGCAAAACCGCGTGCGCATTTTCGAAAGCGGCTTGCGCTTTGTGCCGGATACGCAGGCAAATTTAGGCATCCGTCAGGATCTCATGCTGGCAGGTGCCATCACCGGTAACCGTGTTGAAGAGCACTGGGACCTGGCAAAAGGCACGGTTGATTTCTACGATATGAAGGGCGATCTGGAAGCAATTCTCGATCTGACCGGTAAATTATCCGAAATTGAATTCCGCGCTGAAGCCATTCCCGCCCTGCATCCGGGCCAGAGTGCAGCGATTTATTTAGACGGCAAACGCGTTGGTTTCATTGGCGTTGTGCATCCTGAGCTGGAACGTAAATTCGACCTCAATGGCCGTACTATCGTGTTCGAGCTGGAGTGGAACCCGGTCGCAGACCGCGTGATTCCTCAGGCGCAGGACATTTCTCGCTTCCCGGCGAACCGCCGTGACATCGCTGTTGTGGTCGCGGAAAACGTTCCCGCAGCAGATATTTTGGCCGAATGTAAGAAAGTTGGCGTAAATCAGGTAGTTGGCGTAAACTTATTTGACGTGTACCGCGGCAAGGGCGTAGCAGAAGGTTTCAAGAGCCTCGCTATTAGCCTTATCCTTCAGGATACCAGCCGTACACTCGAAGAAGAGGAGATTGCCGCTACCGTCGCCAAATGTGTAGAGGCATTAAAAGAGCGATTCCAGGCATCATTGAGGGATTGAACCTATGGCGCTTACAAAAGCTGAAATGTCAGAATATCTGTTTGATAAGCTTGGGCTTAGCAAACGGGATGCTAAAGAGCTGGTAGAGCTGTTTTTCGAAGAGATCCGTCGTGCTCTGGAAAATGGTGAGCAGGTAAAACTCTCCGGCTTTGGCAATTTTGATTTGCGAGACAAAAACCAACGTCCGGGCCGAAACCCGAAGACGGGGGAAGATATTCCCATTACAGCCCGCCGCGTGGTGACCTTCAGACCCGGACAGAAGTTAAAAAGCCGGGTCGAAAACGCAACGCCCAAAGCAGAGTAATATGAACTAACTAAAAAGGCCGCTTCTGCGGCCTTTTTTCTTTGTGCAATTGATTAAATCCGCCGTAAAATCAATATCATTACACGTTGATAACACATGCCTATGCTTGATTTCGCCCGCCAACAGCACCGCTCCGATATCCGCCGTCTGCTTCTGCTGGTGCTGCTGCTGACTGCCGCTACGGTCGTCAGCCTGTGTGCAGGAGACCGCTGGCTGGGCCCGCAAAGCTGGTTTAGCCCGGACGGGCAGCTCTTCGTCTGGCAAATCCGCCTGCCGCGAACGCTGGCGGTGATCCTCGTCGGCGGCGCGCTGGCGTTGTGCGGCACCATGATGCAGGCGCTGTTTGAAAACCCCTTAGCTGAACCGGGGCTTCTGGGCGTCTCTAATGGCGCGGGCGTGGGGCTGATTGCAGCCGTCATGCTCGGTGGGGGCGAACTCTCTGGCTGGGGAATTAGCCTGAGCGCCATTCTCGGTGCCTTGCTGATCACCGTCATTCTGCTGCGCTTCGCGCGGCGGCACCTTTCGACCAGCCGATTACTGCTTGCCGGGGTCGCGCTGGGGATCATCTGTAGCGCGCTGATGACCTGGGCGGTCTACTTTTCCACCTCCTTTGATTTACGCCAGCTAATGTACTGGATGATGGGCGGTTTCGGCGGCGTTGACTGGCGTCAGGGCTGGTTGATGCTCCTGCTTATCCCGGTCATGCTCTGGGCGTGCGTCCAGTCGCAGCCGCTGAATATGCTGGCGCTGGGCGAAACCTCAGCCCGCCAGCTTGGGATGTCGCTTGGACTCTGGCGCAACGTACTGGTGGTGGCTATTGGCTGGATGGTGGGCGTGAGCGTCGCGCTGGCCGGGGCAATTGGCTTTATCGGGCTGGTTATCCCGCACATGCTGCGTCTGTGCGGCATAACGGACCATCGAACGCTGCTTCCTGCCTCGGCCCTTGCCGGGGCGACCACGCTGCTGGTGGCCGATATCATCGCCCGGCTTGCCCTGACGGCAGCCGAACTGCCGATTGGTGTCGTCACCGCAACGCTGGGCGCGCCGGTCTTTATCTGGCTACTATTAAAAGCCGGACGTTAAAACACTACCCGTAAGACAACCTGAGGGAATGCTATGCAGTCTGATATTCTGAACACCGAAGTGACCACCATTGATGGCGAGAAAACCACGCTGGAACGCTATAAAGGCAAGGTTTTGCTGCTGGTCAATGTGGCGTCGAAATGCGGCCTCACCCCGCAGTACGAGCAGCTGGAGAACATTCAGAAAGCCTGGGAGAAAGACGGCTTTGTCGTGCTGGGCTTCCCGTGCAACCAGTTCCTGGGCCAGGAGCCGAGTAGCGAAGAAGAGATCAAAACGTTTTGCAGCACCACCTACGGTGTGACCTTCCCGATGTTCAGCAAGATTGACGTAAATGGCGAAAATCGTCATCCGCTGTACGCCAGGCTGATTGCCGCTGCGCCGACGGCAGTCGCCCCTGAAGAGAGTGGTTTCTACGAACGCATGGCCAGCAAAGGACGTGCGCCGCTGTATCCGGATGACATTCTGTGGAACTTTGAGAAGTTCCTGGTAGGGCGTGACGGGCAGGTTGTCCAGCGCTTTTCACCGGATATGACCCCTGAAGATCCGATCGTCATGGAGTCAATTAAGCTGGCGCTGGCAAAATAATGACCGTGCTGATGCAGCTCACAGACGTCGCGGAGAAGGGACGCCTGGCACCCATTACCGCGTCCGTCAATGCAGGCGAAATCCTGCATCTTGTCGGGCCGAATGGCGCGGGCAAAAGCACGTTGCTGGCGCGGATGGCGGGGCTGACCTCGGGCAGCGGGACGCTCTCGCTGCTGGACCGTACGCTATCTGAATGGTCGCCGGCTGCACTGGCGCACCGGCGGAGCTATCTGATTCAGCAGCAGGTGCCGCCGTTTGCGATGCCCGTCTGGCACTATCTGATGCTGCATCTGCATGATAAACAGCACGCGGCGCTGATCGAGTCTGTCGCCGCGGCGCTTGGGTTAGAGGATAAACTCAGCCGCCACGCCAGCCAGCTCTCGGGCGGAGAGTGGCAGCGGGTACGCCTGGCCGCAGTGATCGTGCAGATCCATCCCGAAGGGAACCCGCACGGGCGTCTGCTGCTTCTGGATGAGCCGATGAGCGGCCTGGATGTGGCCCAGCAGTCTGCGCTGGACAGCTTGCTCAGCGCGCTCTCCCGTCAAGGTATCGCCATCGTGATGAGCAGCCATGATCTGAACCATACCCTGCGTCATGCGCATCGGGTGTGGTTATTATCGCAGGGCAAAACCATCGCCTGCGGCGCTCGTGACAGCGTGTTAACGCCGCCAAACCTGGCAAAAGCCTATAATATGTCGTTTCGACGCCTGGATATCGAAGGGCATAAGATGCTCATTTCGACCGCGCAGGCGTAAGCGTTTCTTGCGTCGCGGCGCGATTGCACGCTAAATTACGGAAACAACAATAAAAGCAGAGGAATCGTCTGAAAATGCGAGTGTGTTTTCTCCTTGTGGCGACGTTAATTCTTGCGGGATGCAGCAGCCACCGTGCGCCTCCGCCGAATCCGCGGCTTTCGGATTCCATCACGGTGATTGCAAGCCTGAACGACCAGCTAAGCAACTGGCGTGGTACGCCGTATCGTTACGGCGGCATGAGCCGGGGCGGGGTGGATTGCTCGGGGTTTGTGCTGATGACGTTTCGCGATAAGTTTGATTTGCGGCTGCCGCGCGAAACGCGCAAGCAGGCTGAAATCGGAACGGAAATTGATAAAGACGATCTGCTTCCGGGCGATCTGGTCTTTTTCAAAACCGGATCGGGGGAGAGTGGACTCCACGTTGGCATCTATGACACCGATAACCAGTTTATTCACGCCTCGACTAGCCGCGGCGTAATGCGCTCCTCGCTGGATAATGTTTACTGGCGTAAAAACTTTTGGCAGGCGCGGCGTATTTAGTCACGCCAGGCAACGATGTTAAGACGGCATGGTAACTAATAAGCCATGCCGTTTTTTCTGAAAAAAAGATGATTAAAGTTAAATTTACCCCACATGAATTATGTCTGTATGTGTCTGTTTTATCTAAAACTGGCTATTAACCAACAACCAGGATAAGATTATTTAAGATTCAGGGATAAATCTGAAAATTAATACGGATCGAATGAAATTAAACTTATTAAAATCAATACAGTGGAATTGTGTCGGCAATTGCTCCAGGATGTCCTCTTTCATCTTTAACGCGGGGCGAGCGCAATGATAATCACGCTAGATAATGCCTACCAGTCTGAACTTTTACTTTTGCCTGCCCGGAATAGTGCAGGGGAACTTAAAGGTTTAGAGGTGTTGGTTAACTTCGTTGGCGTGGGCTCAGACGTGCGTATCCCTACTGAACTGGTTATCCCGCGCCTTTCAGCGGCCGATGAACTGGCGCTTTTTCATGAAAAACTGCAATTGCTCGATACCTGTAAACTGTTTTTTATTCAGCATCAGTTAATTGCATGGATCAATATTACACCTGCAATTGTTGAGTTTTTATTAACTGACGGAAACAGTGTTTCATTACTTGAGCGCTACCCGTTTCTGGAGTTTACCGTTAATGAGAACTATCCCGGTTTAAATAACGGAAAGGACAATCTCAATCTGGCGAGAATGGCGATTCGTTTCCCGCTGGTGCTGTCGAACTTCGGCGCGGGAGCAGCCACCCTCAAAGCGATTTACGATGGATTGTTTAAACGGGTCACCCTTGATAAAGGCTTTATTCAGCAGCGTGCGTTTGAACTCTCCTTCGAGCCATTTATGCGCGCGATCCTCTGGCAAATAACGCCGCATTGCCAGTCGGTAATGGTTGCCGGAATTGACGATCACGGTCTGTTACAACGCGTTCTTTCATTTAATTTCGGTGCCATGCAGGGCAGCCTGTGGCCAGCCGTAACGGCAGAGCACGTCACGACGCTCGTTCAGTGATAACCCTTTTCTTCGCCCGTGTTTAATTTCCGGTAAAACCTCTACACTAAAAGCAGGAGGACCTATGACCCTGTCTTTTACCGCACACTGGCACGATGAATTGCCCGGCTTCTATACCGCTCTCAATCCCACTCCGTTAGATAACGCCCGTCTGATCTGGCATAACGAGACGCTGGCGGATTCGCTTGCGATCCCCCCGGCATTATTCCAGCCGTCCGAAGGGGCAGGCGTGTGGGGCGGCGAAACGCTTTTGCCGGGTATGCGACCGCTTGCGCAAGTCTATAGTGGACATCAGTTTGGCGTCTGGGCAGGGCAACTCGGCGATGGCCGTGGGATCCTGCTCGGCGAACAACAGCTCGCCAACGGCGAAACCGTAGACTGGCACCTCAAAGGGGCTGGCCTGACGCCTTATTCGCGTATGGGCGATGGGCGCGCCGTGCTGCGTTCAACCATTCGCGAAAGCCTGGCCTCAGAAGCGATGCATGCCCTGGGTATTCCGACATCGCGCGCGCTGTCGATTGTCACCAGCGATACGCCCGTTTCACGAGAAACAATTGAGCAGGGGGCGATGCTCATCCGCGTTGCCCAAAGCCATCTGCGTTTCGGCCATTTCGAACATTTCTACTATCGCCGCGAGCCGGAAAAGGTTCGCCAGCTTGCCGATTTCGCCCTTCGCCACCACTGGCCGCATCTGCAGGACGAGGCGGACAAATACCTTTTATGGTTCCGCGATATTGTCGCCCGCACCGCGTCGATGATTGCGCGCTGGCAGACCGTCGGTTTCGCGCATGGCGTAATGAACACCGACAATATGTCCCTGCTTGGGCTGACCTTTGATTATGGGCCTTTTGGTTTCCTCGATGATTATCAGCCGGGCTACATCTGTAACCATTCTGATTACCAGGGTCGCTACAGCTTTGATAATCAGCCTGCCGTCGGGCTGTGGAATCTCCAGCGTCTGGCGCAGTCGCTGTCGCCGTTTATCGACGTGGAAGGCCTGAACGATGCGCTCGATAGTTACCAGGAAGTACTTTTGCGGGAGTATGGTTCCCTGATGCGCAGCAAGCTGGGGCTGCTGACGCAGGAGAAAGGGGATAATGCGCTTCTCAATACCCTGTTCTCCCTGATGGCACGCGAGGGGAGCGACTACACCCGCACCTTCAGAATGCTGGGCCAGACCGAGCAGCAGAGCGCCGCCTCACCGCTACGCGATGAGTTCATTGACCGACAGGCCTTTGATGACTGGTTCACCGCTTACCGCACGCGCCTGCAGGGTGAGCAGATTGATGACGTCACCCGTCAGGAAAAAATGAACGCTGTAAACCCGGCGATGGTGCTGCGCAACTGGCTGGCTCAACGGGCGATTGAACAGGCAGAGCAGGGGCAGTATGACGAACTGCACCGCTTGCATGCTGCGCTACGCACGCCGTTTGCCGACAGGGAGGATGATTACGTCAGCCGCCCGCCGGACTGGGGCAAGCGGCTGGAAGTGAGCTGCTCAAGCTAAGGGGCAAGAAAAACCTGCGGCGCGGCGTGAGCCGGGTGCTGGCCGACGTGAACCTGCGCGCCATACCAGTGGGCCAGCGCATCGGCCTGCAGAACCTGCTCCGGCGTGCCGTTAGCCACAATGTGCCCGTTGTGCAAAAGCAAAATCCTGTCCGCCCAGAGTGCCGCCAGATTGAGATCGTGCAGCACCACGCAAACGTGGAGATGGCCCTTGTCGGTCAGCGACTTCAGCAGCCTGAGTAGATGCTGCTGGTGGTAGAGATCGAGCGCCGAGGTCGGTTCATCGAGAAAAAGCCAGCCGCGAGGCGCACCGTCTTGCCAGAGTTGCGCCAGCGCGCGCGCAAGCTGGACGCGCTGCTGCTCGCCGCCGGAGAGAGCGTTGTACTGTCTTCCGGCCAGCGGCAGACAGCCGGTCAGCGCCATCACCTGATGAATAATTGCCGGTTCCGGCTGGCGACTCCACGGCGCGCGTCCCATCCCGATAACGGCCTCAACGGGCCAGTCGAAGCCGAGCTGAGTATGCTGGCGCATCACCGCGCGATAGCGCGATAAGGTGTCCGGCGCCCATTCGCTCAACGCTTTTCCCGCCAGAAAACAGCGGCCACTGACGGGTTTCAGGTAACCCGTTAGCAGCCGCAGTAACGTGGATTTCCCCGCGCCATTCGGGCCAATCAGCGCCACCAGTTCGCCCTTTGACAGCGTGAGCGAAACGTCTTTGATAAGCGTGCGCCCCGCGAGCGTACAGCACACATTTTCAGCGCAATACCGTTCAGCCATGTCGGCCTCCCCGACGAAAGATGAGCCACAGGAACCAGGGGGCACCGATAAGGCTGGTCAGCAACCCGACCGGCATTTCCGCGGGCGCGACCAGCGTGCGTGCCACCGTATCGGCCACCAGCAGCAACAGCGCGCCTGCCAGCACCGAGCCGGGAAGGGTCGCCCGATGATCCGCGCCCAGCCACATGCGCATCAGGTGCGGGACGACCAGCCCGACAAAGCCAATAACGCCGCTGACGGCAACGGCCGCAGCCACCAGCAGCGCGCTGCACAGAAGTAATATCCGCTGCACCACCACGACATCCACCCCCAGATAGTGCGCCTCTTCCTCACCCAACTGGAGCAGGTTGAGCGCGCTGGCGAGACGCCAGATAATCAGCACCGTCGGCACCATCAGTGAGGTCACGGCCAGCAGCGTTGACCACTGCGCCTGACCGAGGCTGCCCATACCCCAGAGTGACAGCTGGCGAAGCTGCGCGTCGTTGCTAAGCCATGAGAGGACGCCCACCGCGGCACCGCATAAGGCATTTATCGCAATTCCCACCAGCAGCAGGCGCGACAGAGAACTGTCACGCTGCTGGCTGAGCACAAAGATCACCACCGTCGCCGCCAGCGCGCCAAGAAAGGCCGCTAGCATGGGGGCATACAGCATGACCAGCGCGGGCAGCGAAAGCGGGATGACCACCCACAGGGCAACGGCCAGCGCCGCGCCGCTGCTGATCCCGAGCAGGCCGGGGTCTGCCAGCGGGTTACGAAACAGCCCCTGCATCACGCAGCCCGCCAGCGCCAGCGAGCCGCCGATCGTCAGGGCCAGCAGCACGCGCGGCAGTCGAATGGTCAGCCAGATCTGACGCAGCGCCTCATCGCTGCTGTTCCACAGCAGGCTTACCGGCAGACGCAACGCGCCAAAGCCAGTTGCCATGAGGGTCATCACGGCGAGAAAGAGGGCCATTCCCCACAGCGACAGGGTTATCCGGCGGGTCATCAGGGCAATTGCTCCGCTTTGGCGCGCAGCTGCTGGATGGCCTGTGGCGTGCGCACGCTAAAGCCCAGTAGCGCCATATCATCAATGGCCAGCACCTGCCTGCCGCGTCCCGCCGGGGTCTGTGCCAGACCCGGCAGCTTCCAGAGATTCTCTTCCCCGCCCAGCGCTTTTATGCCGTCCTGGGAGATGACCACCAGGTCGGGCTGGCTGGCGATGGTACCCTCCTGCGAGAGCGGCTGGTAGCGGGTGAAGCCCTGCATCGCATTCTGCAGCCCCGCCGCCCGGATCGCCGCATCCGCACCGGTCTGCTGTCCGGCTGCCATGGCGGTCATCCCGCCGTGGTTGAGGATAAACAGCACCCGTTTTCTGAGCGGTGAAGCGGGCAGCGCCGCCAGTTCCGCGCGCAGCGTGTTGCGCAAGGTTTCCCCCTGCGCCTCACGGTGAGTGGCTTCGGCAACGACGCGGATCTTTTCGTCGATGACGTCCAGCGTATTCCGGGCGGGCACGGTGATGACCCTGACGTGACTCTGCGCAACCTGTTCGAGCGCCAGAGAAGGCTGCGCCTGCGCGCTCGCCAGAACCAGCGTCGGGCGCACGGATAAAATGCCTTCGGCGTTAAGCTGGCGCAAATACCCCACGTCGGGCAGACGCGTCGCCGCCTGCGGCCAGCGGCTGGTGCTGTCGCGCGCCACCAGCGAAGACCCTGCGTCAAGGGCGTAGACAATCTCCGTGACGTCGCCGCCGAGCGTGACGATTTTCTCCGGCGTGGCGGCAAAGGTCACCCACGGCAGGATGCCAAGCAGGGCAAGCCATTTTTTCATGCGGCCAGTCCTTTCGGCGTCAGGGCGTCAATCTGGCTGCGCCACTGGCTTTGCTCCGGCTCACCTTCGGTGCGTTGGCCGTACAGCTGGGCGATTTGCGTGCCGTCGGCGGCGAACAGCTCCAGGCTGGTGACATGGCCGTCTGCGGTTGGTTTACGCGTCACCCAGGTTTCCGCGACGGTCTCTTCCAGCAGATGCAGGGTAAAGGCCTTATTGAAGATGTTCAGCCAGCCTTTCATCGGCACCAGCTTTTCTACCACGCCGGTGAAGATCTGCACGCAGCCGCGGTTGCCCACGAACACCATGATTTCATTGCCGTCCTGACGCGCGGTCTCCAGCAGCTTCGCCAGCGCACCGTTGTCCACCTTGCAGGCGAGGTCGTCGCCCACCAGGCGGAACGCCTGCTGGCGGCTGAGGCTGTGGCGCTTAAGCAGGCTGAAGAACTGATGCACGTCGGTCATGGCGCGCCACTCTTTGTCTACCGTGTCTGCGTCAGCATGTTCAGCGTGCGCAGGTGTTTCGGCCGGTTTTAACGCCAGCGGCGGGTTATCGGCAATGATGAAGCGCGTCAGCACGTCACCCCAGGCGCTGACGTCGGTATTGTCGGTGGTGTACACCTTGAGCAGGGCGTCGCCCTGATGGTCAAAGAACTGAATGCTCTGGCGCTCGCCGCGTGCCGTGGCTTCGCTGACGTGAAACACGCTTGCCCACTGATTGAGGAACAGGCGGAGGTCCAGCGCGCGCGGGTTCAGCACCAGCCCGGCGTGGCCTTTGAGATGCTGGTTTGTAAACGCGCCCACCTGCTCGTGCACGGCGTATTCGTTGCGGCAGATGCACTTGGTTTCACCCACGGCTTCCAGCGCGCCTAAAATTTCGCGGATTTCACCGCGCAGCCGCCAGGCGTCGTGGCCCACGCGGGCAAAGGTCAGCTCCGCTTCGCTGATGTTCATCAAGCCTGCGATGTCACGTGCGTACTTACCCGGGTTTTGTTCTTTTAGCTCAAGCCAGCGTGTGTAGTGATTCATTATCTTTTCCTTGCAGATTCTTGCCCCGGTGAACCGGGGCGGGGATTACCACTGATAACTTACAAAAATCTTGCCGTTACGGCCGTCCTGCGGGATGCCCTGCGGTGACCAGTATTCTTTATCGAAGGCGTTGCCCAGCACCAGCGTGGTGGTCACGCCTTTGAACTGTTCCTGACCCTGATAGCTGACGTAGAAATCGTTGACCGCATAGCCCGGCTGCTTGCTGTAGCTGCTGCTGATGTGGGTTGAGCGATCGACAAAGGTACCGATCCAGCCCACGGAGAAGCCGCTTTGTGCCACCGGAATGTCGAGCTTGCTGGTGACGGTGTCCGGGTTAATGCTGGAGATATACTCGCCCGTATCGGTGTCTTTACCCCGCGTGCGGTTGTAGGCCACGTCAAGGTTGAAGAGGTTGGCCGAGTACTTCGCCATCACATCCCAGCCCCAGATTTTGGCGTTAGGTACGTTATAGGACATGGTGGTGGCCGCAGCAAAATCGACGGTGGTAGAGATGTAGTCTTTGGCTTTGGTATCGAAGTAGCTGGCTTTGAACTCCAGCGCATCGTTGGCGAGCATCAGATCGTCAAAGCGCAGGCCAAAACCGTACTCCTGGGTTTCGTTGGTTTCCGGTCGCAGGTTGGGGTTTGGCACCCAGTAGTTAGTGTAGAAGCTGCCGATGGAGAAATGTTTGGAGTCGTTGTACATCTCGCCCATCGTCGGCGCGCGGAAGGCCTGCGCCCAGGAGCCAAACAGCATCAGCCAGTCGGCAGGGCTGACGGTTAACCCGGCACGGGAGGACCACTTATCGGCATCCACATCGTCGTAGCCGTTGCTGCTGCCGCGATAGTTATCGTAACGGGTACCGCCGAGCAGGGTAACGGGCAGGTCGCGCAGGGTGATTTCGTCCTGCAGCCAGCCGGAGCTGAAGTCAATTTTCGCCTCCGGGAAGCCGGTGGTCGCGCCGCCAGGGGTCTGCTCCTGACGGTAATATTCACCGCCATAGGTCAGCAGGTGAGAGGCAAAGGAGTCGCTGAACAGGCGGGTACGGTTCTCGACTTTTCCGCCTTTGGTCGTCTGCTTGCGGAACTCACCGGTTCCGTCGATGTTCTGGGCGTTGATGCGCGCTTCGGACCAGTAGAGCTTCGCATCAGCGTTCAGCCAGTCGTTGCCCGGCGGCGCAATGTTATACCCGAGCTGGGCATCGCGCTGGATGGTGGAGCGGTTGGTCATCGGGTTACTGCTGTCGCTCGCGTCGGTAGTTTGCGGGTTTTTCGGCTCCTGCGCATCGTTATTGTAGTAGCGCAGGGAGCCGCTCAGCGTCTGGGCCGGATCTATTTTCCAGCTGCCTTTCGCCAGCATGTTGTTGATCGACTCATCATTGGGGGCCGTTGCGCCGTCGCTCTGACGAATGTCCCCGCGGTCGCGGCTGGACCATGAGACCACGCCGTCCAGGGTATCGGTGCGGCCAAAGGCGCTCGCCCCCATACCGAGGCTGTGATCGCCCGTCGCACCGGTACCAAACACGCGATAGCCGCTGTTTTTGCCCGGTTCCAGCAGGTCTTTAGCATCGACGGTGTCGTAGGAGATCACGCCACCCAACGCGCCGCTGCCGTACAGCAGGGCCGACGGACCGCGAACCACTTCGATACGCTTAATCAGCGCCGGGTCCAGGAAGGTGCTGTTCAGGTGTCCGGTGTCGGTCCCCTGACGGATGCCGTCTACCAGCACCAGCACGCCTCGACGGTCATAGCCGCGCAGGTTAACGTCCTGGCCGTTGGTGCGCCCGCTGCCATCCAGCGTCAGGCCGGGCACTTTGCGCAGCAGGTCGGCAGCCGAACTGGCGGTCTGGTTTTCCGGGGCGGAGGCGTCAATCACATTGACCATCATCGGGGCTTCAAAGGCGCTTCGGGCGTTGCCCGTGGCGGTAACGGTAATGTCTTCTGCTGCGGCAGCAAACGCGGTGCCCGGAAGTGCACTGGCAATCGCCAGTGCCAGGAGGGAAGGGCATAAAGACGCGGAACGCGGGTGTGGCATAGCAACTCTCCATTAAGAATCGAAAGCGCTGGCTGCCTGGGGATCACCTGGGTGGCTGGCGTATTGTTGTTTACTTTATTTCGTGAGGATCAGTTTTCCGGCATTCGTCTGGCGCAGCAGGTAGAGCTGGCCGTCATGCTCGATAATCACCCGCCCTTCATCGCCGAGCAGCGTTTTGCTGTCAATGCGGCGATCGGCGGAGGCGGGGGACGGTGCTGTGTGTTTTTTTACTGGCGTTGCCGCGCTGTTATCCGTACGTGACATAGTGTTTATAAATAACAATCAATGTAACAATGATAATCATTATCAATAAACTGCAAATTCACGGCAAGCGTTTTTGTGAAAATATTGTGACGGGATCAAATTTGGGGTGGGAAGAGGGATGGTGCGGTCTGGTGCCCTCACCCCGGCCCTCTCCCACGGGGAGAGGGAGAAAACATTAAAAAAGGCAACTACGTTGCCTTTTTGCTTTTACCTTGCTACCCGGCATAGCCTCAGAAGCGGCTGTCCACTGCCGCCGCCAGTTTCTCCACCAGCAGCTCGCTGTCTTCCCAGCTCAGGCACGGATCGGTAATCGACTGGCCGTAAACCATCTGCTGACCGGCAACGATTTTTTGGGTGCCTTCTTTGATGAAGCTTTCAGCCATAATGCCCGCCACGGCGGTCGAGCCGCTGCGGATCTGCTGGCAGATCTCATCGCAGACGTCGAGCTGGCGACGGTGCTGTTTCTGGCAGTTGCCGTGGCTGAAATCCACCACCAGGTGCTCAGGCAGGTCAAATTCTGCCAGCGTCTCGCAGGCGGCGGCAATATCCTCCGCGTGGTAGTTCGGTTTTTTACCGCCGCGCATGATGATATGGCCGTACGGGTTGCCGCTGGTCTGGTAGATGGTCATGTGCCCGTTCTTATCCGGGGAGAGGAACATGTGGCTGGCACGCGATGCGCGAATAGCGTCAACCGCGATACGGGTATTACCATCGGTCCCATTCTTAAAGCCCACCGGGCAGGAGAGCGCGGAGGCCATCTCGCGGTGGATCTGGCTTTCAGTGGTACGCGCGCCAATCGCGCCCCAGCTGATGAGATCGGCGATAAACTGCCCGGTCACCATATCCAGAAATTCGGTGGCGGTCGGTACGCCCAGCTCGTTCACCTGCAGCAGCAGTTTGCGCGCCAGCTCAATACCGTGATTAACGCGGTAGCTCCCGTTAAGGTCCGGGTCGGAGATCAGCCCCTTCCAGCCCACCACGGTGCGCGGCTTTTCAAAGTAGGTACGCATCACAATCTCGAGGCGATGCTGGTACTTCTCACGCAGCCCCTGCAGACGTTTTGCGTAGTCCATGGCGGCATCAAGGTCGTGGATAGAGCACGGGCCAATCACCACCAGAAGGCGCTTGTCTTCACCGTTGAGGATTTTTTCAATGCGTCGGCGCGAGGCGGTGACATGGTCAGCCACGCCTGCGGAAACGGGATGGCGCTGTGCCAGTTCAGCCGGTGTGACCAGGCTATCAATGCGCGCCGTGCGGAGTTCGTCGGTTTTATTCATGGAATATCTCAGAAATTTTTTGCTTCATCGGCAGACTACCGGGAAGTGATGGGCATCACCTTAAACCAATCCCCGCTGATTTCAAGTTCGGGGCGAGGCCGCCCCGACGATGCGGCTGATGATACCCGAATCCGTGATAATGTACTAGCGTATTAGTACATGCGGCGATTCAGCCCCATGATATCGAGGATTTTGGTGGCAATCTCTTCCACCGAATAGTTAGTGCTGTTCAGCCACGGGATCTGGTTTTTGCGGTACAGGGCTTCAACCTCGGAGACTTCCATCCGGCACTGACGCATCGACGCGTAGCGGCTGTTTTCGCGGCGCTCCTCGCGAATGGCCGCCAGGCGTTCCGGGTTGATGGTCAGGCCAAAAAGCTTATGCTGGAGCGGCTTGAGCGCGGCGGGTAGCACCAGGTTATCCATATCGTCGGCAATAAAGGGGTAGTTCGCCGCCCGGATGCCAAACTGCATCGCCAGATAGAGGCTGGTCGGCGTTTTGCCGCAGCGCGACACGCCAAGCAGGATCACCTGCGCCTGATCGAGATTGCGCATTGAAATCCCATCGTCGTGGGCGAGGGTGTAATCGATAGCCGCGATGCGCGCGTCGTATTTGATGAGGTTCCCGGGGTTCAGCCCGTGGGTGCGATGCGCGACCGGCGTCGGGTCCAGCTGCAGTTCGCTCTGAAGCGGGGCAACCAGCGCCTGCACAATATCCTGGCAGAAGCCTTCACTTTGCAGAATGATGGCGCGGATCTCGGGGATGACAATCGAATAGAAGACCAGCGGGCGAATGCCGGTTTGCTGGAAAATGGCGTCAATCTGGTCCTTCACCGCTTTGGCCCGGCTCTCATTTTCCACGAACGGCAGCGTGATGCTGTTAATCGATACGGGGAATTGCGACATCACCGCATGGCCTAACACCTCGGCGGTGATCGCCGTACCATCAGAAATATAAAAAACGTGGCGATCAACAGCATTATCCATTTTATTCACCCTGAAGTGCGTACGTAATTGCCTGAAAGCATAAATTAAAAAAGTTAATTGCACAGCAAAGAACTTGTCCTAAATATAAATGAAATGGTGTTTTTAATTTTCCTGAAAAGTGGATTTCATTTTTCAAATAGCGGCTTTATTTCTATGGTTTTTCATTGAATCTATAGGAATCATCGGGTTAGTAGCCGGGTGGAAACTGTCCTAAAAGTTGAAAATTTAAATTGCTTACACGATTCACCGTTTTTTTAGCGCAAACAATTATGCCAGTATAAATACGTAGTCAGGCGTTTCTTACTCCGATCAAATATCACAAAAGGATTGTTTCGATGTCCAACAATGGCTCGTCACCGCTGGTGCTTTGGTATAACCAACTCGGCATGAATGATGTAGACAGAGTTGGAGGCAAAAATGCCTCCCTGGGTGAAATGATTACAAACCTGTCCGGCATGGGTGTCTCCGTGCCAAACGGGTTTGCCACAACGGCCGATGCGTTTAACCTGTTTTTAGACCAGAGCGGCGTGAACCAGCGCATTTACGACCTGCTGGATAAAACGGATATTGATGATGTTACCGAGCTTGCCAAAGCCGGGTCTCAAATCCGCCAGTGGATTATCGACACACCTTTCCAGCCGGAACTGGAAAAAGCCATTCACGATGCCTATAACCAGCTCTCCGCCGATGATGCGCAGGCCTCGTTTGCCGTGCGTTCTTCTGCTACTGCGGAAGATATGCCGGATGCCTCGTTCGCCGGACAGCAGGAGACCTTCCTGAACGTCCAGGGCTACGACGCGGTGCTGGTGGCGGTGAAGCACGTGTTTGCTTCCCTGTTCAACGACCGCGCGATCTCCTACCGCGTGCATCAGGGCTATGACCACCGCGGCGTGGCGCTTTCCGCTGGCGTGCAGCGTATGGTGCGCTCCGATGTGGGCTCTTCCGGCGTGATGTTCTCCATCGATACTGAATCTGGTTTTGACCAGGTGGTGTTTATCACCTCCGCGTGGGGGCTGGGTGAGATGGTGGTACAGGGTGCCGTGAACCCTGATGAATTCTACGTTCACAAACCTACCCTGGCCGCCAACCGTCCGGCGGTGGTGCGCCGCACCATGGGGTCGAAAAAAATTCGCATGATCTATGCCCCGACCCAGGAGCATGGCAAGCAGGTAAAAATTGAGGATGTGCCGCAGGAGCAGCGCGACCGTTTCTCACTGACCGATGCCGAAGTGGAAGAGCTGGCGAAACAGGCCGTGCAGATTGAAAAACACTACGGTCGCCCGATGGATATTGAATGGGCGAAAGACGGTCATACCGGCAAGCTGTTTATCGTGCAGGCGCGCCCGGAAACCGTGCGTTCCCGCGGCCAGGTGATGGAGCGTTACACGCTGCACGCCCAGGGCAAAATCGTGGCCGAAGGCCGCGCCATCGGCCACCGTATCGGTGCCGGCCCGGTGAAGGTGATCCACGACATCAGCGAGATGAACCGTATTGAACCGGGTGACGTACTGGTCACCGACATGACTGACCCGGACTGGGAACCGATCATGAAGAAGGCGGCCGCCATCGTCACTAACCGCGGCGGGCGCACCTGCCACGCGGCGATCATCGCCCGCGAGCTGGGGATCCCGGCGGTAGTGGGCTGTGGTGATGCCACCGAGCGCATGAAGGACGGCGAGAGCGTGACCGTCTCCTGTGCGGAAGGGGATACCGGCTATGTGTACGCCGATATTCTCGACTTCAGCGTGAAAAGTTCCAGCGTCGATACCATGCCGGACCTGCCGCTGAAGATCATGATGAACGTCGGTAACCCTGACCGCGCGTTCGACTTCGCCTGCCTGCCGAACGAAGGGGTTGGCCTGGCGCGTCTGGAATTTATCATCAACCGGATGATTGGCGTGCACCCGCGCGCGTTGCTGGAGTTTGACGAGCAGGACACGAAACTGCAGAACGAAATCCGCGAGATGATGAAAGGCTATGACTCGCCGAAAGAGTTCTACGTGGGTCGTCTGACCGAGGGGATCGCGACGCTGGGCGCGGCGTTCTATCCGAAACGCGTCATCGTGCGTCTGTCTGACTTTAAGTCTAACGAATACGCCAACCTGGTGGGCGGCGAGCGCTACGAGCCAGAGGAAGAGAACCCGATGCTGGGCTTCCGTGGCGCCGGACGCTACGTGTCCGAGAGCTTCCGCGACTGCTTTGCGCTGGAGTGTGACGCGGTGAAACGCGTGCGCAACGACATGGGGCTGACCAACGTCGAGATCATGGTTCCGTTCGTGCGTACCGTGGATCAGGCGAAGGCGGTGGTGGACGAGCTGGCGCGCCAGGGGCTGAAGCGCGGCGAGAACGGGCTGAAGATCATCATGATGTGTGAGATCCCGTCCAACGCCCTGCTGGCCGAGCAGTTCCTCGAGCATTTCGACGGCTTTTCTATCGGTTCAAACGACATGACGCAGCTGGCGCTGGGTCTTGACCGTGACTCGGGCGTGGTTTCCGAGCTGTTCGATGAACGTAACGAGGCGGTGAAAGCGCTGCTGTCGATGTCCATTCGCGCGGCGAAGAAGCAGGGGAAGTATGTCGGCATTTGCGGGCAAGGGCCTTCTGACCACGAAGATTTTGCCGCCTGGCTGATGGAGGAGGGCATTGACAGCCTTTCCCTGAACCCGGACACCGTGGTACAGACCTGGCTGAGCCTGGCGGAACTGAATAAGTAATATTGCTTGTGTCATCAAGCCGGGGAGCTAACCACTCCCCGGCTTTTTTTATGCCTTGCGCGTACGCAGGGCAAAAAAAAGCCCATCGTGGGAGATGGGCAAAGACTACACACAGCAATTCGTTGTTTCACTCAGGGGATTTCCATGCTTATAAATCAAGGTGTTGATTTATAACCGTGTCCTAATAGTAGGCATCTCAACTTTTAGCGTCGATCAGATTCCTCTCAATAGTTAAAGAGAAGTAAAGATTTCGCATGTTTAATTGCAGATGGGCGGGATATAGGGCGGGTCTGACCAGTGGGCAGAGAATAAATAGTTTAGCGTTGTTTAAGTATTCGAAGAGCAGGCCGGGTAAGCGAAGGCGCCACCCGGCAACAGGTTTACTGCGTATTCTTATCTTCCAGCGCTTCCAGTTCGCTCAGGATCGCGTCCGGGTCGGTGCCCGGCGGTGGGATTTCATGCACCCAGGCGGAGAACAGACGCCAGGTCACGGCCAGCAGAACCGGGCCAATAAACAGGCCGATCATCCCGAAGGCAATTAGCCCGCCGATCACGCCGGACAAAATCAAAATCAGCGGTAAATCGGCACCCATGCGGATCAGTATCGGGCGGATGACGTTATCCATGGTCCCGACCACGCAGCTCCACACCAGCAGGACGGTGCCCCAGGTGGTATCGCCCGTCCAGTAAAGCCAGATGATGCTCGGCACCAGCACCAGCAAAGGGCCCAGTTGCGCAAGGCAGGTCATCAACATCACCACGGTAAAGACGGTGGCATACGGCACGCCGGAGACAGCAAGGCCGATGCCGCCGAGGATCGCCTGCACCAGCGCGGTAACCACTACACCAAGCGCGACAGCGCGAACGGCCTGAGCGGCCAGCAGAACGGCGGCGTCGCCGCGTTTACCGGCGAGGCGGGTCGCGAAGTGGCGTACGCCGAGCGCAACCTGCTCACCGCGCCAGTACAGCAGGGCGCTAAACACCAGCATCAGCGCACAGTGCATCATAAAGCGACCGATATGCGCCGCCTGGCCGACAAACCAGGTGGTCGTGGTGCCGATGTACGGGCGGACTTTTGCCATCAGGGCGCTGCCGCCCATCTCCAGCAGACCGTGCCAGCCGCTGTAGAGCTTTGCGCCAATCATCGGAATGCTGTTGAGCCACGCGAGGTCCGGCAGCGTCATGTCGCCGCTGCTCACGGCGCGGATCACCGGGCCGCTGGAATCAACGAGGCTGTTCACCAGCAGGGCAATCGGAATAATAAAGAGCAGGAACAACAGCAGGGTCATCACCAGAACGGCTAAAGCGCGGCGACCAAACAGCATCTTCTGCAGACGCAACAGCAGCGGCCAGGTAGCGACAACGACGGTCCCGGCCCATGCAAACCCGAGAATAAACGGCTGAACAATCCACAGACACGCAATGATCATAAGTGCCAGAAACAGCACCGACAGCAATATTTGCGCAACATCCCTGGGCTGACGAAGATTGACCATAAACGAAACTTTCCTTTTTAGAACGCCAGAACGGCTGGCGGGAACATAAACCGCGTATCACTAATCATTAGTGATTTCAGCGATTTTTGACAGGCGGATTCTGCCTGTAATTCACCAGAGCACATAAGAAAAAAATGTGATAAAACTTTCCAGACACAACGCAAACGATTTCACACCTCTTATTAGGGTCGACAGTAATGATCCCACAGATTTCTCAGGCACCCGGCGTCGTTCAGCTGGTGCTTAATTTTTTGCAGGCACTGGAGCAACAGGGTTTTACAGGTGATACCGCCACGAATTATGCCGACAGGCTGACGATGGCGACGGATAACAGTATCTACCAGCTTCTTCCTGATGCGGTCGTCTTTCCGCGTTCTACCGCCGATGTCGCGCTGATTGCACGCCTGGCGTCGCAGGAGCGGTTTCTCTCTCTGGTCTTCACCCCGCGCGGCGGCGGGACGGGCACCAACGGGCAGGCGCTGAACCAGGGCATTATCATTGATATGTCGCGCTATATGAACCGCATCATCGAAATTAACCCGGAAGAGGGGTGGGTGCGTGTCGAGGCGGGCGTCATTAAGGATCAGCTCAACCAGTACCTTAAACCTTTCGGCTACTTCTTTGCCCCTGAGCTCTCCACCAGTAACCGCGCGACCCTTGGCGGGATGATCAATACCGATGCGTCGGGGCAGGGGTCGCTGGTGTACGGCAAAACGTCCGATCACGTTATGGGCGTGCGCGCCGTGTTGCTCGGTGGCGATATCCTGGATACGCAGCCGCTGCCGGTTGAACTGGCCGAGACGCTGGGCAAAGAGAACACCGTCACCGGGCGCATCTACCGTACCGTGCTGGAACGCTGCCGCGACAATCGCCCGCTTATTCTTGATAGATTCCCGAAACTGAACCGCTTCCTGACGGGCTACGACCTGCGCCACGTTTTCAACGACGACATGACGCAGTTCGATCTGACCCGCATCCTGACCGGTTCGGAAGGGACGCTGGCCTTTATCACCGAGGCGCGCCTTGATATTACCCGGCTGCCGAAGGTGCGGCGGCTGGTGAACGTCAAATACAACTCCTTTGATTCCGCGCTGCGCAATGCGCCATTTATGGTTGAGGCGCGAGCGCTGTCGGTGGAAACCGTCGATTCCAAGGTATTAAATCTGGCCCGGGAAGATATCGTCTGGCACTCCGTCAGCGAGCTTATCACCGACGTGCCGGACAAAGAGATGCTTGGCCTGAACATTGTGGAGTTTGCCGGGGATGATGCCGCGCTGATTGACGGCCAGGTGGCGGCATTATGTCAGCGTCTGGATGAACTTATGGCGCGTGGCGAAGGCGGGATCATTGGCTGGCAGCTCTGTCAGGATCTCTCTGGCATCGAACGTATCTATGCGATGCGCAAAAAAGCCGTGGGGCTGCTTGGCAATGCCAAAGGGGCCGCCAAGCCGATCCCGTTTGCGGAAGATACCTGCGTTCCGCCGGAGCATCTGGCCGATTATATCGTTGAGTTCCGCGCACTGCTGGACAGCCACGGCCTGAGCTACGGCATGTTTGGGCATGTCGATGCCGGGGTTCTCCACGTTCGCCCGGCGCTGGACATGTGCGACCCGCAGCAGGAGATCCTGATGAAAGAGATCTCCGATGACGTGGTGGCCTTAACGGCGAAATACGGTGGATTGCTGTGGGGCGAGCACGGCAAGGGCTTTCGCGCCGAGTACAGCCCGGCGTTCTTCGGCGAGCAACTGTTCGGCGAGCTACGCAAGATCAAAGCCGCCTTCGACCCGGATAACCGCCTTAACCCCGGCAAGATTTGCCCGCCTGAGGGCGTGGATGCGCCGATGCTGCAGGTGGATGCGGTTAAGCGCGGCACCTATGACAGGCAGATCCCGATTGCGGTGCGCTCGTCCTGGCGCGGGGCGATGGAGTGTAACGGCAACGGGCTGTGCTTTAACTTTGACGTCAACAGCCCGATGTGCCCGTCGATGAAAATCACCAGCAACCGGATCCACTCTCCGAAAGGGCGTGCGACGCTGGTGCGTGAATGGCTGCGCCTGCTGGCCGATCGCGGAGTGGATCCGCTGAAGCTGGAGCAGGAGCTGCCGGAAAAAAGGGCCAGCCTGCGCTCGCTTATCGAACGCACCCGCAACAGCTGGCATGCGGACCGGGGCGAGTACGATTTCTCGCACGAAGTCAAAGAGGCAATGTCCGGCTGTCTGGCCTGCAAAGCCTGTTCCACCCAGTGCCCGATTAAAATTGACGTGCCGGATTTCCGCTCGCGCTTCCTGCAGCTTTACCACACGCGGTATCTGCGCCCGATGCGCGATCACCTGGTGGCAACGGTCGAAAGCTACGCTCCGCTGATGGCGCGCGCGCCTAAAACCTTCAACTTCTTTATTAACCAGCCGCTGGTGCGCAAACTTTCCGAAAAACATATCGGGATGGTGGATCTGCCGCTGCTGTCCACGCCGTCGCTGCAGCGCCAGCTGGTGGGGCACCGCTCGGCGAACATGACGCTGGAACAGCTTGAGGCGCTCAGCCCGGAGCAAAAATCCGGCACGGTGCTGGTGGTTCAGGATCCGTTCACCAGCTATTACGACGCCGAGGTCGTGGCCGACTTCGTGCGGCTGGCTGAAAAAATTGGCTATCAGCCGGTGGTGCTGCCGTTCTCACCGAACGGTAAGGCGCAGCACATCAAAGGTTTCCTGACGCGCTTTGCGAAAACCGCACAGAAAACGTCTGATTTTTTAAATCGCGTTGCGCAACTGGGTATCCCGATGGTCGGCGTCGATCCTGCGCTGGTGCTCTGCTATCGCGATGAATACAAGCAGATCCTCGGCGATAAACGCGGTGATTTTCACGTGATGCTGGTCCACGAGTGGCTGCCCGCCGCGCTGGATAAGACCGCGCAAACCGACGTCAGCGGCGAGTCGTGGTACCTGTTTGGCCACTGTACTGAAGTGACCGCTCTGCCCGGCGCGCCGGCGCAGTGGGCCTCCATTTTTGCGCGTTTTGGCGCGAAGCTTGAGAGCGTCAGCGTGGGCTGCTGCGGGATGGCAGGCACGTACGGCCATGAAATCAAAAACCACGCGAATTCGCTCGGCATCTATGAGCTGTCGTGGCACCAGGCGATGCAGCGTCTGCCGCGTAACCGCTGTCTGGCAACGGGCTATTCGTGCCGCAGCCAGGTAAAACGTATTGAGGGTAACGGGGTTCGCCATCCGCTACAGGCCTTACTGGAGATTATTGGATGATCTGGAAACGTGAAGTGACGCTTGAGACGCTCAACGCCATGGGTAACGGGAATATGGTGGGGCTGCTGGATATCCAGTTTATCCGCATTGGTGAGAATGAACTCGAGGCGACGATGCCGGTAGATCATCGCACGCATCAGCCGTTTGGCATGCTGCACGGCGGCGCATCCGTTGTGCTGGCCGAAACGCTGGGTTCGGTGGCTGGGTACCTGTGTACTTCCGGCGAGCAGAAGGTTGTCGGGCTGGAGGTGAATGCCAATCACATCCGCGCCGTGCGCAACGGTCGGGTGCGTGGCGTGTGCCGCGCGCTGCACGCCGGGAGCCGTCATCAGGTGTGGCAGATTGATATTCTGGACGAAGAATATCGCCTCTGTTGCTCGTCGAGGCTGACGACGGCGGTGGTGTAAAGTTTCCAGATGCTTTGCTTTTGGTCAAAAACTGGTCAGCATGTTGTGATATACTGGTCACGTTTTGTACATAAGTGAGGACATCATGGATTCTGAAATAACCCCAACCCAGCTGGCAATTGAATATTTACGTCGCGATTCGAGCAACCTGTCTCCGGCGCAGTACCTGAAAAAGCTGAAACAGCTTGAACTCGAATTTGCTGACCTGCTTGCACTCTCTTCAAATGAACTCAAAGAAGAGATCTATTTTGCCTGGCGGTTGGGCGTTCATGTCCACTAAGCACTGAAAAAAGGTCGCGCTTGCGGCCTTTTTTGTGCCTGTCATTCAGTATTTGGCCGGCAGTTTGTTGATGGTAATCAGCCTGCCTTCCTCCATTTCGATAAACCCGCCTGTTTTAAGATCCGCCAGAATACGCATCACGCCGCTTCGCGAAAGCTGGGTTTTGTCGCGGATGTAGCGTTCTGCCGTGACTGCGGAACGGTAGCTCTCATCTTCTTCCATCAGCCGGAGCAGCTGCTGGCGGATCATCTCATACGCCGTTGGGGCTCCCTGAGGCATGACGGCGTTATACAGCCGGTTATACATGAACATCAGGTGGCTGGAGAGCAAACCCCAGAGCGCATTCTCTTCGATGATGTGGTTAACCTGAGCCGTAGTCAGCACCCCGATCAGGCAGGGCGTGACGGTTTTAAGGTAGTCATCAAAAAAAATGTCCGTCAGGTTAGCGACGCCAAACAGGGCAGGGCTGCTGGCCGTTGAGAGCATCAGCGTGTCGCTTCTGCGGTAGATTGCAACCGTCCCTTCAAGGATCAAATAACACATCCCTTCACCGTTGACCTGCAGGTCTAGCTGTTCGCCGCGGCCTGTTGTGCGCGTGACGCACGAGGGACGTAAGAAGGCGATCAGCTCTTTAGCGTAGGGCGAACCTCTGGGAGGTTTTTCAGACGAGGACATAACGGATAACCTTATACATGGATTATCTCATTATAGTGCGAACCGCAGGGTCATTACCCGGTTTAAAGGGTTACCGATCAATATTTTCGCGGTAAATGATGAAGCTCAAGCAGTATCCCACGCTCCATGGTGATGTACTTTCCGGTACGCAGTTCGGCAAGAATACGCATGATGCCGCTGCGCGATAAATAGGTCCGGCTTTTAATATACGCCGCTGCGGTGGTATTCAACCGGATGGCTTCCGGCTCCTGCATCAGTTCGACAAGCTGGAAGCGGATGATGTCATAGGCCGACATCTGCGAGATTTGCGCGCAGTGCTCATAGACGCGGGAGGCGGTGTAGATCAGCAGTTTTGAGAAATGCTCCCACAGATCCTCACGGGCAACGACGTTATTAAAAACCTCCAGCGGAACGCGCGCAATTTCGGATGTCTCGTTCGCCCTGACATATAAATGCTCAGAAGAGAACTGGCTGCTCACGCCGAGAATAAACGGCGCGGATTCAGAATTTAAAACAATCCCGTCACCGCGACGGTACAGGGCCACGCCGCCTTGCAGCAGCAGGAAGCACTGGCGGATCTCTTTATCATAATACTGAACGACTTCACCCCGGGCGAGAACCATGCGTTGTGCAGCAGGCAGAACATGTTTAATGAGCGTTTCAATGTGCCTGTAAGGTTTTAATTCAAGTACCGTTGATATTCCGCTGTCATGGGCGGCGGACAGACGCGTATTCATTTAAGACCTCAACTGAGAAGCGTGAAGATTTTTTGATCACCTGCGAATTATCTTAAAAAATGAGACAGGAGTGAATATGTTACCCGAGTCCAAAAGTAGACCGAAGGACGTTGCGGGAATAACGTACTGAAAGTATTACTAACGGGGAAAGAGTCTAAAAATAGACTCGTGAAATTTTGAATAATATCCGCGACATAGGCAGTGTTAATTTGTGGTTAAAATAGAGTCTACAGCTAGACCTCAAATCGATTGTATTCAACATTAAGTTTCTCTAAATTTTATACAGCGGTCAGAAAATGCACATTGCATATCGCCAGATAAAAAGAGTTGCTGCCGATTCTTTTTACGGCTTCCTGCTGCCTGAATGTCGATAATAAATAAAGTTACACGGGATGATGATGATGAAAAAAATGATGGTAATGGCTGCCCTCGCAGCAAGTTCTGCCCTGACGGCAACAACGGTATTCGCTGCAGCAGGGACGGTAAATTTCGCGGGTAATATTCTGGATTCCGCCTGTGACGTGGATGTTGCATCACAAAACCAGGTTGTCGTACTGGGCGATTATTATAAAACAGAGTTTACCGCCACCGGCGCAAGAACGGCCGCAACGAAATTTAATATCGTTCTGAAAAATTGCCCGGTCACGGTGACCAGCGCAAAAGTGCGTTTTGACGGTACGCCGGATATCAGCAATTCAAACCTGCTGACTATTGATTCCTCAGTAGCGGGTGCAGCCACCGGGATTGCAATTAACCTGATGACAGCAGATAAAGCAGACCTGCCTCTGCACGGTACCAACGGTTATACCTATATGCTGAGCAGCACTGCGGATAATACGTTGGATTTCTATGCTCAGTATATCTCAACTGCAGCGACGGTGGTCGCGGGTCCGGCTAACTCTGTGGCTAACTTCTCTGTGGTTTACAACTGATATACGAGCACAGCGTTATTACGCTTACGTCTCGATGGGGGGCATATTGCCCCCTTGTTTCAAACAGGTAGAAAAATGAAAGTTATTGGCAAAATGATTCTGATATCGGCCGCTGCTCTGGGCATAACGGACGCGTACGCCGGTGTGATTATCGGCGGAACGCGCGTTATTTTTGACGGGGCTAAAAAAGAGGCCTCCATTAACGTTAATAACCCTGACAGTTCGCCTTATCTGATTCAGTCCTGGGTGGATATGCCACAAGGGGAGAATAATAAAGCGCCGTTTGTAATTACGCCTCCGCTTTATCGTCTGGAGGGTGGGCAGCAAAACGTTGAACGCATCGTGCTGACCGGCGCACTGCCCCAGAATAAAGAGAGTTTGTTCTGGCTCAATATAAAAGCCATTCCCTCATCGGCAGCCCAAACCAATGCCCTGCAAATTGCCGTGAAAACACGCATAAAGCTGATTTATCGTCCGGCTAATTTGAAAGGCTCCAGCCCGGAAGAACAGGCGAACCAGTTAAAATGGCAGCGCAGGGGCAATACTCTGGAAGTATCGAACCCGACGCAATACGTCATCAATTTTAATGAAATTAGCCTGGGTGGAAAGAAAGTGGAAGACGTGACGTTTGTTCTGCCAGGTTCGGTCACCCGCTTTGCTATTCCGCAAGGGGCTAATGGCAGTGCAATGACATTTAAAATCATCAATGACTACGGCAGCCCTGGAATAACCCATCAGGTTAACGCGTCATTATAAAGTAAAGGTCTCTCCTGAAAAGATCAGGGAAAAGAAATGGCAACGAAAAAGAATAAAATGTGGCCCGCGCGTCAGGCGTTATATTTTGTCGTTGCGTTTTTCAACGTCGCGCAGTCAGTTTACGCCCGTGAAACATTCAACCCCGAGCTGGTGGAGCTGGATAACCCGGATATGGGCAAAGCGGATTTGTCCGCGTTTGAAACAGGCGGCCAGGCGCCGGGCCAGTACCGCGTTGACATTATTCTCGACGGCCAGCTTGTAGAGACCAAAGACGTGCAGTTTATTGCAGGGAAAGCCGCGGACGCACCCTTGCAGCCCTGTCTGAGCCTTGAGCGGCTAAAGGCGTGGGGTGTAAAAACCGCGCTGTTCCCCGCGTTGTCGCAAGACAGCGCGGACTGCGTCAACCTGGAGGCGATCCCGCAGGCCAGCGCACGGTTTGAGTTTGCGGCGCAGCGGCTCATCATCAGTATTCCGCAGGCTGCGATCGCTATGCCCGCACGCGGCTATGTCTCGCCCGACCGCTGGGACGACGGGATCACCGCTGCCATGCTGAATTACAGCATTAGCGGGGCAAAAGGCTGGGCCAGGCAACATACCGGAACGGACGCCAGCAGCCAGTACATTAACCTGCGTCCGGGGCTTAACGTCGGACCGTGGCGTCTGCGAAATTACAGCACCTGGTCGCGAGACGCGTCAGGGCAGAGCAGCACGGATACGGTTTATACCTATGTTCAGCGCGCCATTATCCCCCTGAAAGCGCAGCTCACGTTAGGCGACAGCGCGTCCCCCTCGGATGTGTTTGACAGTCTGCCGTTTCGCGGCGGCCAGTTGGCCTCGGATGACGATATGCTGCCGGATTCGCAGAAAGGGTACGCCCCGGTGGTCAGAGGGATTGCCCGCACCAATGCCCAGGTAGTTGTGCGCCAGAACGGCTATCAGATTTACCAGACCTACGTGGCGCCCGGGGCCTTTGCGATTACCGATATGTACCCCACCGGCGGCGCGGGGGATCTTGACGTCACCATAGTGGAAAGTGACGGGAGCGAGCAGCACTTTACGCTGCCGTTTGCTTCTCTGCCGGTTTTGCAGCGGGAAGGGCGACTGAAATACGCGCTCACCGCCGGACAGTACCGCTCGTATGACCGCAGCGTAGAAAACACGCCGTTTGGCGTAGTGACGGCCATATATGGTTTGCCGCAGGGATACACCCTTTACGGCGGCCTGCAGGCATGCGCTAAGTATCAGGCCCTGTCGCTGGGCGTCGGAAAAAATATGGGCGGCCTCGGTGCCGTGTCTGTGGACGTGACGCGGAGCGAATCATCGCCTCAGGGCGAGGGCCAGGCTCACGGCGAGTCCCTGCGGGCGCGATACGCTAAAAACATGGTCAGCACTGGCACCCATTTTTCAATTGCGGGCTACCGCTATGCCACCCGCGGCTATTACGGCATGCAGGAGACTCTGGATACGTATGGCGATAACCGCATCGTTCAGGAGCGGCGTCGCAACCGGGCGGAGTTGACGATGAGTCAGTCGCTCGGCGGAAACCGTGGGTCGCTGATGCTGAGCGCGGCGCGGGAAGATTACTGGAATTCCGGACGAACCATGGCGTCCTACAGCCTTGGGTATAACAACTACTGGCGGCATGTCAGCTTCGGGTTGACGTGGACGTACAGCAGAAACGGCACCCCCGACGCCAGTGGCAGCCAAAAGCGGTATGAAAAAGATCAGCTTCTGGCCCTGAACATCAGCGTCCCGCTTGATACGTTCCTGCCGCAGACGTGGGCCAGTGAAGGGATGAACGTCAGTAAACATAATGGCACGACGCACAACGTCGGCCTGAACGGTGTGGCACTGGACAATCAGGCCTTGAGCTGGAACCTGCAGCAGGGCTATGGCACCCGTGGCGCAGGCAACTCCGGCACCCTGAGCGGCGATTATAAAGGTGCTTACGGCGATGCGAGCCTGGGATACGGCTACGACAAACAGAGCGCCCGCCTCAACTATGGCCTGCAGGGCGGGATCCTTCTGCATGAGAATGGCCTGACGCTCACGCAGCCGCTTGGCGAGACCAACTCACTGGTTAAAGCGCCGGGCGCGCATGATGTTGCTATCCGCAACCAGCCGGGCGTCAAAACTGACTTTCGCGGCTATACGGTGGTCAGCAATCTGTCGGTATACCGTCAAAACGACATTACCCTCGCGCCCGAAAGCCTGCCTGACGACGTCGAGCTGGAGCTGACCACCCAGACGGTGACGCCAACCCGTGGCGCGGTAGTGCGATCGGACTACAGGGCGAAAATTGGCCGCCGCGCCCTGATAACCTTGCTTTACCGGGGGCGTGCCGTGCCTTTTGGTGCCATCGTCACCCTGGCGCGCACGGAGAGCGACAGCGTGATTGTGGGCGACAGAGGGCAGGCGTACCTCTCCGGCCTGGAGGATCGGGGAACGCTCGACGTGAAGTGGGGGCCTGGCCCGGACCAGCAGTGCCGCGCCGCGTTCGCACTTGCGAACCAGCCTTCTCCGGCGGGCATGACCGAACTGACAATTAACTGCCTTTAGGGTTTAACCGATGCGATTACCGATCTTCATTTTTATGCTTTGTCTCGCGTTAAGCGCACCTGTCGCGGTCGCCGGCACCTGCACGACGATCACGCCCCTGGAGTCGACGCTCTCGGTAGGGACGTTGTCAGTGCAGCGCGATGTCGCGGTGGGGACGGTTATCTTTTCCCGCGCGGCCACCACGACGAAATCGTATTTAAGTGGCTGCAGCAACCCGTTAATGCTGGGGTTCAGCCTGCGCTATCTGAATGCTGTGCCGAGCACCCTGGGCAATCATATCTACGATACCAATATCCCGGGAATTGGTATCCGCTTCTCTTCGGGCCCGCATTTCGACAACCCGATGAACACCTTTTCGTATAACGCGCAGACATCTTACGTGGAATGGTGGGGCGGGAAAATTGAACTGATTGTCACCGGGCCAGTGACTTCTGGCTCGCTGACGCCGGGCGTTGTCGGCGTCGTCGCCGTGCAGGACGCTGACGGCGTTTTTCGCGACGGCCTGACCACGCGTATTACCGACGGAACCGTTAACGTCGTGGCCTGCACGATCCTCACGCCGCAACTGACCTTTCCGATAGGCGATATCTCCGCCGCGACGTTTGGCTCAACGGTGGGTACTACCCCTTCGGGCGCGCAAAACACCCAAAACCTTGGGCTGAATTGCGATGCGGGTGCCAACGTGACGGCGACCTTAAGCGGCATTCAGAACCCCGATGTGGCGAATAACAGCGTGCTGGCCTTAACCGGACAGGGTAACACCGGTACGGCAAAAGGCGTCGGCGTACAGCTGTTATATAACGGCACGCCGCTGACGTTGAATAACCGTCTGGTGATGAAGTCCGCTGCGGGTGGGCAGGAGACGTTTCCGTTGACCGCGCGCTATTATCAGACGCTGCCGGCCGTGGAGGCGGGCTCCGCGAATGCATCCGCCACGCTTAATCTCACCTACCAGTAGCGGGAGCCTGTGAAGATGAAAATCAAAGTGCTGCTGTTGGCGAGCCTGCTGAGCACCAGTGCAGAGGCTGCGGATGGTGTGAACCTGAACGTCACGGGAAATATTGTCGCGTCACCCTGCGTGTTTAACGCAGGCAATGACAATCTCGATATCAACCTTGGCGATCATCAGGCTACAAACATGGCTACCCCGGGCGCGTCTACCGATCCGGTTTCGTTTAACCTGGCCTTTACCCTGTGTCCGGCGGGCACGCGGAGCGTAACGGTGCTCTTCACCGGGACGCCTGATCCCGACGCTGGGCCGGAGTATTACAAGAACAGCGGCACGGCGACGCATGTGGCTATTGCCATGTCCGAGGCGAGCAGCGGGACGTTAAAGGGGAGCGGGTCAACAATTACGCGGGCGATCGGCGCAGACAGAACGGTCACGCTGCCCATGCAGGCCGTGGTCACATCGGTCGACGGCAGGGCAACGCCCGGATCGCTGAGCGCGGTGGTGGTCCTCACCATGCAGTACAACTGAACGGTATGAGCGTAAAGAGAGAAAAATGATCAATATCGTAATAAAAGAATCTAATGCCTTATTCCGCTGCGGACTCACCGCGTTTTTTAGCGATTTCTTTTGGCGCGAACGCGGGCAGACTATCGGCTTTAATTTTACCTTTACACCTGAAAGCGTGAAAAACGCCGATATCATCGTGCTGTCGTTATGCCCAGGGGAGTGCTTTAGCTGTTTGCCGGAACTGCATGCGCGACAGAAGGGGATAATCATTGGCTTTGTCGATGATGACCGGCGCGCCTGCGCATTGGGCTCCTGTTTTGAGGATATTATTTTTATCTCCCGACGCGCATCGCTTGCCAGAATGCGCCAGGAACTCTGCCGTCTGTGGCATAACCTCCAGCGCCCTGAATATCATCAGCAGGCTGTATCATGTTTTGATTGCCAGCAAAAATACCTCTCACCCCAGCAAATCCGCATTATGATTGGCTTGCATAAAGGTATGACGGTGCTGCAGATAGCCAATAAATTACGTATTAGCGGCAAAACCGTGTTTACGCACAAATATATGGCGATGCAGAAATTCAATTTGCGGAGTGATTATGAGTTAGTGCTGTGGATGAACCGGCTGGCAGAAAAAAATAACTGGCCTGCCGTATTTCGCGACGAACTGAGTCATTAATCGTAAAAAGCAGAAGAGGAAAAGGGCGTGTCATTCTGGATAAAATGACACGCCGGCATAAATGAGGGAAAGATGTTAAAGATCGTCCATGGTGTAGCCCACCACAATTTCCAGCGTTTTGCGGATTACGTCTGCCTGGACCACATCGTGCGTGGTTTCCAGCGTCTGGATGAGCCACAGAATAATGGCTTTATTGGTCAGATGGCCTTCCGAGGCCAAAACACAACGGACTGCAGTAGAAAAAACAGCGGACTCTTCAGCAAAACGCTCGCCTGCGTGACGGAAATACTCCGATAACGCGCTATCTAAAAAGGCGGAATGGTATTCGGGTTGAAGCTGAATATTTTGTCTCATTTGTTCTCACCGTAGCTGTTAAGTTGTAGTCAATGTATTTTCTTTGGATCGGACGGTTTTCCATTACCAAATAAAGGCACTACATTGTCTCTGTTATATTTCAGAGATCCCTCTCTGTTAGATCGTCCTTGAGCGGCTCTGCGACGCATAAACGGGATTGTGGTTTCACCCATTTCGGCAATCACCTTCGCGAGTGTCTCCCGCCGCTGGGGATTCTTTTCATGTGCTTTCATACGTTGCAGACGCTGAAGCAGCGCTTCGGTTGTAACTGGCCCCCGCTCTTTCAGTAGAGAAAGAACGGCTTCACCGATAAGCTGGTCGATCAGTTTGTCTACATCACTGCTGTTCATTATCGTTCAAAGAGCAGTCCAAGCAGCATGTGATAGTGCTGTTCCTCTTCCGGGCCGGAGGCCCTTTCAAGGCGACTTAATAATTTGGTGCAGAGCGATTTGCGATTCAAATTCCGCCCGTCGCTCAGGATCTCAACAACCACCTGGCCCAGCGTCTCTTGCTGAGTGGGAAGCGCGGCTTTTTCGAAGTACTGCGCAATCGCGGCTGCTGAGTCAGCGACGTAACCGTTCTGTTGCATGTTTCGCTCCTGTAAAATTCCGTAATCAGTAACGTTACAAATAAGGTATACACATTTTTTAAATCTGTACATGGAAAATGTACAGTTTTTTAAATATTTTGTAGCGTTTATAACAAATATTGTTATTTAACATGTGGTTATGTGAAGTTAATTTTATGCGACTGTGTCAGGATATATTGTACAATGCGCGTTCTGAATGCTGTGTTGTACAGGATGCTTGCGGGGTGTGCGATCGCATGTAACTTATTGAGATGTAGATTATTTGTTAGCGAATTAATGTGCTATAACAGAACCCTACCCACAATGATTTGTGGCCGACCCTTTTAACCCCGGAACGAGCATGCTAACAACCATCATTTACCGCAGTCACATCTGCGAGGACGTTCCAGTAAAAGCACTGGAAGACATGGTAGGGGTTGCAAACAGGAAGAACCAACACGCGGACGTAACCGGAATTTTGCTGTTCAATGGAACGCATTTTTTCCAGTTACTCGAGGGACCCGAAGCGAGCGTTTTGGCAATCTATCAGAATATTTGCCGCGATCCGCGACATCACAATCTGGTGGAGCTGCTTTGCGACCATGGGCCTTCACGCCGGTTTGGTAACGTCGGGATGGAGCTTTTCGACCTGCGTAAATATGACAGGGACGAGGTTCTCCAGCAGGTGCTGGACAAAGGCACCACCAAGTACCAGATGACATACAACGACCGCGCGCTGCAATTCTTCCGCACGTTCGTTGAGGCTACGGAAAAAGCCAACTACTTTGAACTTCCCTCTGCGGATGCCTGGGATTTTGTTCAGGAAGAAACCGCGTTATCCGCACAGCCTGCTGTGGTGCCGAAGGGCGCAGACTGTAGCTTCGCGTTTCAGCCTATCGTTGACCCGTTTATGCAGCAGGTGGTCTCGTGGGAAGCGCTTGTCCGTACGGTGGATGGCGGATCGCCAGCGGACTATTTTTCATCACTCACGGGCAATGCCATCTATGAAGCCGACCTGAAAAGTAAGCAGGTCGCGCTTTCCATGGCCTGCGCGCTGGGGCTTCAGACCCAGACGCTGTCCCTCAATCTGCTGCCGATGACGCTGGTTAATGCGCCGAATGCGGTGGACTTTTTGCTCACGGCAATCGAAGCGAACGGCTTTGTACCGGAGCAAATCGTGGTGGAATTCACTGAAAGCGAAGCCATTTCACGCTTTGAGGAATTTAATCACGCCGTGAGACAGCTTAAAAGCGCCGGTATCAGCGTGACAATCGATCACTTTGGTGCCGGATTTGCCGGGTTGCAGCTTCTGGCTCAGTTTCAGCCGGACAGAATCAAGATAAACCGCGATCTGGTGGCGAACGTTCACAAAAGCGGGCCGCGTCAGGCGATTATCCAGGCGATCATTAAGTGCTGCGCTTCGCTTGAAATCCAGTTTTGTGCCGTAGGCGTTGAGCTGGCTGAAGAGTGGATGTGGCTGGAATCGGCTGGCATTTCTCAGTTCCAGGGGCATCTTTTTGCCAGCCCACGGTTGGGCGGCGTTCCAGCCATCGCCTGGCCTGAGAAAAAGTTCGAAATTTAATCAGGTTGTACACTATGACTCACGCATAGCTGTACGAACGATCAAATTTATACAACAATACATTAACGAGTGGATGGTTTGTACACCATCCACTTGTTCCAGGATGAGGAGTTAGTTATACAAATGCGTTGTACAATCTGATAAGGTAAGACGAGTTAGGTATGGAAGTATTGAGCGTGAGGGAGTTTATGGCCTATTACAGTATCGGCGAAGTCGCCGAACGATGCGGTATTAACCCCGTTACGCTGCGTGCCTGGCAGCGCCGTTATGGATTGTTAAAGCCACAGCGCAGCGAAGGGGGTCATCGGCAGTTTGACGATGAAGATATCCTGCGTATCGAAGAGATCAAGCGCCTGATGAAAAGCGGCGTGTCGGTCGGTAAAGTTAAAGCGTTACTTGAAAACAAAGAAGTATTGACCCAAAGCAGTTGGGTGGTGCTTCAGGAAGAGATGTTAACCGTTCTGCGCTACGCGAACCCAACAAAGCTGCGCGCCAAGATCAGCGAGTTTCGTCGCGACTACGCGATGGATGTGCTGATCGACATGATTATCACTCCCGTACGTCAAAAAATGAATCAGGACCAGAATACGGTGCGTCACATGGCGAGCCTGCTCGACGGCGTACTGATTGAATTTGCCATCACAAGCCTGGTTGAATCGCGCAAGAAAGTCGGCAAAGACGCGCTGCTGATTGGCTGGGAGTGTGATGACCGAACCCATCTCTGGCTCGAAGCTGCACGCCTGGCGTGGAAAGGATGGCATATTGACGTCCTGGCTGAACCCATTGATTCCCCGCGCCCCGAGCTTTTCCCGGGACAAAAAATCTTCGTCTGGACGGGAAAAACGCCTACGGCACGCCAGCAGGAACAGCTGGATCACTGGCGGGAACAGGGTTTTGCCGTGTCATTCCACGGGGCAGAATAATCGGTATAACGCGGCCACGCGATAATAATGTGATTGACGATGAGAACCCCGCCGATGCGGGGTTTATGCTTTCTGGTGAGACGATGTTTTCACGGATGAATTCCATTCATGATCCGTTGTAATGTGGTTCAGTTATTATCTCGTGCAGCGACGGATTGAATTTTCCATACACCATTCTCCTTAACCATACAGTCGATAACCGTGTGGGGATTTTTTTTGCCGTAAGTGATGCTGACGTTAACGCAAACCGGATCGGCATCATAAGAAGCTATCGACACATTTTGCGCCCAGTCGTCACCGATATATTGCGATTTGGTGAAAAAATCTGCGTCATAATATTCTTCATCGGCGTAGCGCGGATCCTGCGCATGACGCAATTTCTGCATAGTGCTTGCGGTGACGTAGGTATCAATGCGTCCGCTATCACTAATGGGAAAGTGGTCGTCATTAATCTGGTTCACGTACCAGCGATTAAATTCAAGCGCTCGCTGCATGGGAATTTGCATATCATCCGCTGCTGATGCGGTGGCGCTGAGGATGAGAAGAACGGCTACTTTTTTCATTTTAATAATGCCTGTAAAGCGTCACGGCAGGCTGTAACGTTCTGTACCGTGGTCCTGGATATAAGCTGTTTTGTCTGAAATCGGAATACCACGTTCCTGCGCCGTCGTATATGCATGCATGACCATATTCACCTGGGCCCGGCAGTGCATCAATGACTGCTACATCTCCAGCAACGGGGGTCCCGTACACTTTAACAAACCCTGCGTTTTCGAGCGACCGCCAGAAGTCTTTAGCATTAGCGCCTTCGATTTTTACGCCGCCAGCTCGAATGGCGGCAGCGACGGCACGCGCGCAATAATGGCCGGTATGAGCCTGAGCCTGAGCGTGGGTGTGGGCATAAGAAACGGCTTCTGATTTATTCCATGACATAAATTTTCCCTTTGTATGAACAATTAACAGGGAAACATTACGCCGAATATATTGAGCAAGATGTAAATAATGACGAAGCGATATTAACCAAAATAGATCGCATCCATGCTTAAACAAGGGTAAATAACCTCACTCAATACCTTTCGCGATTAAGCCTGTTCTTCGCAGGGATAAACGCTTTCCACACCCAGACTTTGAGAAATAGGGGTGATGTTTCACGAACCTTGCCGTTAACACTACGTCAGGCAATCAGCGCATAACCCAGCGGCAGGTTCCTGCAGAAACCCCTTAACGGCAACTCTTTGATTTAGCGTAAATTGCTAAAAACCGCAGAAACCAGAAAATCTATCTTAATAATAGGCATTTCCGATGCATATTTTACTTTTGCCGATTTTAATTCTCTCTTATTGAAAAATACGCCATTTATCAATGCATTGAACAATTCAAACCCTCCCTCCTGCAACCTGCTACAGGGTCTATGCTTAAGGAAAGTCGCCAAAAAGGGCGATTAAGCCGAAAGCCCCTGCTCGCAAGGGGTTGAAGTGATAATCGTTATCACTAACATGGTGTTATGCCCTGGTGGCTTATTAGATGAGGTGGACCTATGGAACTGCATTCAGAAACCTTCAATCCTGCCGATTTTGCCTGGCGTGGGCTAACGCTTACGCCCGCCGCTGCAGCCCACATCCATGAACTGGTGGCGAAGAAGCCCGAGATACTGGGCGTGCGTTTAGGCGTAAAACAAACAGGCTGCGCAGGCTTCGGCTATGTGCTGGATACCGTCACAGAACCTGCGAAAGATGACCTGGTGTTTGAAACTGACGGCGCGAAGCTCTACGTCGCGCTGCAGGCGATGCCCTTTATCGACGGCACCGAGGTTGACTATGTTCGTGAAGGTTTAAATCAGCTGTTTAAATTTCATAACCCGAAAGCCCAGAACGAATGTGGCTGCGGCGAAAGCTTTGGGGTATAGGCGGTACTATGTCTCGTAATACTGAAGCAACGAGTGATGTTAACACCTGGAGTGGCGGGCACCTCAACTATAAAGAGGGGTTCTTCACGCAGTTGCAGACCGATGAGCTGGCGAAAGGCATCAACGAAGAGGTTGTGCGTGCCATTTCGGCCAAGCGTAATGAGCCGGAGTGGATGCTCGAATTCCGCCTGAGCGCGTTTCGCGCCTGGCTGGAAATGGAGGAGCCGCACTGGCTGAAAGCGCACTACGATAAGCTGAACTATCAGGATTACAGCTACTACTCCGCGCCGTCCTGCGGCAGCTGTGATGACACCTGCGCCTCTCAGCCTGGCGCGGTCCAGCAAACCGGCGCTGACAATGGCTTCCTCAGTAAAGAGGTAGAAGACGCCTTCAACCAGCTCGGGGTACCGGTACGCGAAGGCAAAGAGGTGGCGGTGGACGCCATCTTTGACTCCGTCTCCGTCGCGACGACCTACCGTGAAAAACTGGGCGAACAGGGGATCATCTTCTGCTCGTTCGGTGAAGCGATCCACGATCACCCTGAGCTGGTGAAAAAGTACATCGGTACCGTGGTGCCGAGTAACGACAACTTCTTTGCGGCCCTGAACGCCGCGGTGGCTTCCGACGGTACCTTTATTTACGTGCCGAAAGGGGTGCGCTGCCCGATGGAGCTGTCGACCTATTTCCGTATCAACGCAGAGAAAACCGGTCAGTTCGAACGAACTATCCTGGTCGCCGATGAAGGCAGTTACGTCAGCTATATCGAAGGGTGCTCAGCGCCAGTGCGTGACAGCTACCAGCTTCATGCTGCGGTTGTGGAAGTGATCATCCACAAAGACGCGGAAGTGAAATACTCCACGGTGCAAAACTGGTTCCCGGGGGAAGGCAATACCGGTGGCATTCTGAACTTCGTCACCAAGCGCGCGCTGTGCGAAGGTGAGAACAGCAAAATGTCCTGGACCCAGTCGGAAACCGGCTCGGCCATCACCTGGAAATACCCAAGCTGCATTTTGCGCGGGGACAACTCCATCGGCGAGTTCTACTCGGTGGCGCTCACCAGCGGTCATCAGCAGGCGGATACCGGCACCAAGATGATCCATATCGGCAAAAACACCAAATCGACGATCATCTCGAAAGGCATCTCTGCCGGGCACAGCCAGAACAGCTATCGCGGGCTGGTGAAAATCATGCCGACGGCGACCAACGCCCGTAATTTTACCCAGTGTGACTCAATGCTGATCGGTGCCGACTGCGGGGCACACACCTTCCCGTACGTCGAGTGCCGGAACAACAGCGCACAGCTTGAGCACGAGGCGACAACCTCGCGCATTGGGGAAGATCAGCTCTTCTACTGCCTGCAGCGTGGGATCAGCGAAGAAGATGCCATTTCGATGATTGTGAACGGCTTCTGCAAGGATGTGTTCTCTGAACTGCCACTGGAATTTGCCGTTGAAGCCCAGAAACTCCTCGCCATTAGTCTTGAACACAGCGTCGGTTAAGGAAAGCACATGTTAAGCATTAAAGATTTACAGGTCAGTGTGGAAGATAAAGAGATCCTCCGCGGTCTCAACTTTAACGTCAAACCGGGCGAAGTCCACGCCATCATGGGGCCAAACGGCTCCGGGAAAAGTACGCTTTCTGCGACGCTGGCAGGACGAGAAGATTACGAAGTCACCCACGGCGCGGTTGAGTTTAACGGCAAAGATCTTCTGGAGATGTCGCCGGAAGAGCGGGCGGGCGAGGGCATTTTTATGGCCTTCCAGTATCCGGTGGAAATCCCCGGCGTCAGCAACCAGTTCTTCCTGCAAACCGCGCTCAACGCGGTACGCAAGTATCGCGGCCTCGACGCGCTGGACCGCTTTGACTTCCAGGATCTAATGGAAGAGAAGATCAAGCTGCTAAAGATGCCGGAAGACCTGCTGACCCGCTCGGTCAACGTCGGCTTCTCCGGCGGTGAGAAAAAGCGTAACGATATCCTGCAGATGGCGGTGCTCGAACCGGAACTTTGCATTCTGGATGAGACCGACTCCGGCCTGGATATCGATGCCCTGAAAATTGTGGCGGACGGGGTTAACTCCCTGCGCGATGGCAACCGCTCGTTCATCATCGTGACCCACTACCAGCGCATTCTTGACTACATCAAACCGGATTTTGTGCACGTGCTCTATCAGGGACGTATTGTGAAATCCGGCGATTTTACGCTGGTCAAACAACTGGAGGAGCAAGGTTATGGCTGGCTTACCGAACAGCAGTAATGTTCTCCAGCAGTGGCACCGCCTGTTTGAAGCGCAGGGCAATACCCGGTCTGAACAGGCTGAGCACCATTTGCAGCAGCTGCTGCGCCTCGGCCTGCCGACGCGTAAGCAGGAGAACTGGAAATACACCCCGCTCGATGGTCTGCTGAAGGGCGAATTTGTCACGCGCCTGGCGGACGTTAACCCGGCGCAGCGCGATGCGCTGGCGCTCACCCTGGATGCGGTGCGTCTGGTCTTTGTTGACGGGCAGTTCCGGCCTGAACTGAGCGACAGCACCCAGGAGAGCGGATTTGAGGTGGCGATCAATAACGATAGGCAGAACCTGCATGCGCCCGTGCAGCCTGAGGTTTTCCTGCACCTGACCGAAAGCCTGGCGCAGAGCGTGACGCATATTTCCGTCAGGCGTAACCAGCGCCCTGACAAACCGCTACTGCTGATGCACATCACCCAGGGGCTGGACGGCGATGAGATCAACACGGCGCACTATCGTCACCACGTTGAGCTGGCGGAAGGGGCGGAGGCGACGGTCATCGAGCATTATGTCAGCCTGAACGATACCCGCCATTTCACCGGGGCGCGCCTGACCATGAACGTGGCCGCGAACGCCCAGCTTCACCACATCAAGCTGGCGTTTGAAAACCCGGTGAGCCATCACTTTGCTCATAACGACATTGCGCTGGGGCCAGACGGCGCGGCCGACAGCCACAGCTTCCTGCTCGGCGGCGCGGTGCTGAGACACAACACCAGCACGCAGCTTAACGGTGAAAACACCACCCTGCGCATCAACAGCCTGGCGATGCCGGTGAAATCAGAAGTGTGCGACACGCGTACCTGGCTTGAGCACAACAAAGGCTACTGTAACAGCCGCCAGCTGCATAAAACCATCGTCAGCGATAAAGGGCGTGCGGTGTTTAACGGCCTGATCAATGTGGCGCAGCATGCGATCAAGACCGACGGGCAGATGACCAACAACAACCTGCTGATGGGCCGTCTGGCGGAGGTGGATACCAAGCCGCAGCTGGAGATCTACGCCGATGACGTCAAATGCAGCCACGGCGCAACGGTCGGGCGGATTGACGACGAGCAGATGTTCTATCTGCGCTCGCGCGGCATTGACCAGCAGGCCGCGCAGAAGATGATTATCTATGCCTTTGCCGCGGAGCTGACGGAAGCCCTGCGCGACGGCATACTCAAACAGCAGGTCCTGACTCGTATTGGCCAGCGTCTGCCTGGAGGCGAGGCATGAGTTTTCCCGTAGAAAAAATCCGGGCTGATTTCCCGGTCCTGACCCGTGAAGTCAACGGTCTGCCGCTGGCCTATCTCGACAGCGCGGCCAGTGCCCAGAAGCCCAATCAGGTCATTGACGCTGAAGCCGGGTTCTACCGCCACGGCTATGCCGCCGTGCATCGTGGCATTCACACGCTTAGCGCCGAAGCCACTCAAAGCATGGAAAACGTGCGTACTCAGGCCGCTGCGTTCCTCAACGCCCGCTCGCCGGAAGAGCTGGTCTTTGTGCGCGGCACCACCGAAGGGATCAACCTGGTGGCTAACAGCTGGGGCAGCGCGCAGGTGCACGCGGGTGATAACATCATCATCACACGGATGGAGCACCATGCCAATATCGTGCCGTGGCAGATGCTCTGCGAGCGCGTCGGTGCAGAGCTGCGCGTGGTCCCGTTGCATGACGATGGCACGCTCCAGCTGGCGCAGCTCGACGCGCTGCTGGACGAGCGCACGCGGCTGGTGGCGGTGACGCAGGTCTCTAACGTGCTGGGCACCGAGAACCCGGTAGCGGAGATCGTTGCGAAGGCGCATCAGGTGGGCGCGAAGGTGCTGATAGATGGTGCTCAGGCGGTGATGCACCACGCGGTGGATGTGCAGGCGCTGGATTGCGATTTCTACGTCTTCTCCGCCCATAAGCTTTACGGGCCTACCGGTATTGGCGTGCTGTACGTCAAAGAAAATATTTTGCAAGCTATGCCGCCGTGGGAAGGGGGCGGGTCGATGATCGCCACCGTCAGCCTGACGCAGGGCACCACCTACGCCCGTGCGCCGTGGCGCTTTGAGGCGGGGACGCCCAACACCGGCGGGATTATCGGCCTGGGGGCGGCGTTATCTTACGTCTCGGCCATCGGCCTTGAGGCAATTCATGAATACGAACAGCTGCTGATGCATTATGCGTTACAGGAGCTTGCCAGCGTGCCGGACCTGACGTTATACGGCCCAGCCAACCGCCAGGGCGTTATCGCCTTTAATCTGGGGAAACACCACGCCTATGATGTGGGGAGCTTCCTTGATAATTACGGCGTGGCGGTACGTACCGGACATCACTGCGCCATGCCGCTGATGGAGTGGTACCAGGTGCCGGCAATGTGCCGGGCATCGCTGGTGATGTATAACACGATGGAAGAGGTCGACAGACTGGTGGCTGGGCTGAAGCGCATTCATCAGCTGCTGGGTTAACAAAGAGGCGAAACATGGCAGAACTGCCGGATAAAGAAAAACTGCTGCGTAACTTCGGGCGTTGCGCAAACTGGGAAGAGAAGTATCTCTATATTATTGAGCTGGGACAGCGTTTGCCGCCGCTCGGCGAAGAGGCCCACAACCCGGATAATATTATTCAGGGCTGTCAGAGCCAGGTGTGGATTGTGATGCACCAGAATAGCGACGGCGTTATTGAGCTACAGGGTGACAGCGATGCCGCCATTGTAAAAGGGCTTATCGCCGTCGTGTTTATTCTCTATCACCAGATGTCTCCTCAGGATATCGTCGCCTTTGACGTGCGCCCGTGGTTTGAAAAAATGGCGCTCACGCAGCATCTCACCCCGTCACGCTCCCAGGGTCTGGAAGCGATGATCCGCGCCATCCGCGCTAAAGCCGCAATCATTAGCTAGACTTACAGGACAGCATTCATTCTGTTTCGCGAGGTGGTTCCCGCCTCGCTGGTTTTTCAGCTTTCTGGCGTTCTGTCAGTGAATAAGGAATCTCAGCATGAAGCGCGCGTCTTTCATTACTCTTATACTTTTAGGTTCGCTCGGTGCCCTTAATACGGCCCGTGCGGTGGATTACCCTTTGCCGCCCGTCGGCAGCAGGCTTATTGGCCAAAATCAAACGTACACCATTCAGGAGGGCGATAATAAACTGCAGGACATTGCGCGACGGTTTAACACCGCCGCACAGCTGATCCTTGAGACCAATAATACCATTGCACCGGTGAACCCCGCGCCGGGCACGGTCATCACTATACCGTCTCAAATGCTGCTACCGGACACCCCGCGCGAGGGGATTGTGGTGAACCTGGCAGAGCTGCGGCTCTATTACTTCCCGCCGGATGAAAACAGGGTAGAGGTCTATCCGCTTGGCATCGGCCAGCTGGGGCTGGAAACGCCGGTCAGTACCACGCGCGTGAGCCAGAAAATCCCCAATCCTACCTGGACGCCAACGGCGGGCATCAGAGCACGCTCACTGGCGCAGGGCATTAAACTGCCGCCTGTCGTACCCGCAGGGCCAAATAACCCGCTAGGACGCTTTGCACTGCGTTTAGGCATCGGTAACGGTGAATATCTCATCCACGGTACCAGCGCACCAGATAGCGTCGGTCTGCGCGTCAGTTCCGGCTGTATGCGCATGAATGCCCCGGATATTAAAGCGCTGTTCGAACAGGTGCGCGTCGGCACGCGGGTCCAGATTATCAACGAGCCGGTCAAATTCGCCGTGGAGCCAGACGGCAGGCGTTACATCGAGGTTCACCGTCCGCTGGCGCAGCAGGAAGGGGAGAACCCGCAAACCGTAGCGATAAGCCACTCAGCGGATTTTGCGACCTTTGTGGCGCAGGCGGGCAATGATAAAGCGCTTATTGATAAAGCGTTGTCACGCCGGGCCGGGATACCGGTTGCCGTGTCAACGGCGAGCGGCACGTCCGCGAGCACAAACGTGTTATCGGTGCAAAATAGCCGGGGGTCAGATGCGGTTGCAGAGCGCGAGGCAGAGAAGGTGACGCAGTAGTCTGGAAAAGGCAAAAAAAATGGCGCACAATGTGCGCCATTTTATTAACAGGTACTATTACTTACGGTATTTAGTAGCCTGGTTGTCCAGACGCTGGTTAGCGCGAGCTGCGTCGTCTTTAGCAGCCTGAACGTCAGAACGCATTGCGTTCACGTCGTTGCTCAGCTGGTCAACTTTAGCGTTCAGAGTCTGAACGTCAGAAGACAGCTGATCGATTTTAGCGTTGCTGGAGCAACCTGCCAGCAGAGTAGAACCCAGGATTACCGCGCCCAGTACCAGTTTAGTACGATTCATTATTAATACCCTCTAGATTGAGTTAATCTCCATGTAGCGTTACAAGTATTACACAAACTTTTTTAGGTTGAGAATATTTTTTTGTTGGGAATGCGCCTATTTTTGATCGTTCGCTCAAAGAAGCATCGTATTTGGCATTTTTGTCGAAAAAGCTATGTTAAAAAAGGCATTTTTCATCGGATTCATCTTAGATAATTGGCGATTAAATAGAAAAACCCGATTTGCTTTTTGATTAGACAGGGCTAAAGACAGGAATAAAAAAAGCGCCCCGTGGGGCGCTTTAATCAAAATTAATTCGTTCGGGAATTATTACAGCACGTGAACAGATGCGGTGTTAGTGGTGCCCGCTGGGACCAGCGCACCAGAAACCATTACCACAACGTCGCCTTTCTGTGCCAGACCGCTTTGCAGCGCCAGTTCTTTACCCTGGATGTAGAAATCGTCAGTTGATGCGATTTCTTCCACCAGATGCGCCACAACGCCTTTGCTCAGCACCAGCTGACGCGCAGTCGTTTCGTTAGTGGTCAGCGCCAGGATGGTGGCGTCCGGGAAGTATTTACGCACTGCACGAGCAGATTTACCGCCCTGGGTTGCCACAACGATCAGCGGCGCGTCCAGTTTTTCGGCGGTTTCTACCGCACCGCGGCACACTGCTTCGGTGATGCGCAGTTTACGGCTGTCGTTGTTGAAGTCCAGACGGCTGGTCATCACGCGGTCAGTACGCTCGCAGATGGTCGCCATGATGCTAACGGCTTCCAGCGGGTATTTACCTTTTGCAGACTCACCGGACAGCATGACTGCGTCGGTACCGTCGAGGATGGCGTTCGCCACGTCGCCTGCTTCTGCGCGGGTAGGGCGTGGGTTTTTGATCATGGAGTCCAGCATCTGCGTCGCGGTGATAACCACTTTGCGCGCGCGAACGCATTTCTCGATCATCATCTTCTGCGCGAAGATAACTTCTTCAACCGGGATTTCAACGCCCAGGTCACCACGTGCAACCATGATGCCGTCAGACGCTTCGAGGATTTCGTCGAAGTTGTTCAGGCCTTCCTGGTTTTCAATTTTGGAGATGATTTGAATCTTCTCGCCGCCGTGCGCTTTCAGGTGCTCACGGATTTCCACCACGTCGGAACGCTTACGGATAAAGGACGCTGCCACGAAGTCAACGCCTTGCTCGCAGCCGAAGATCAGGTCTTGCTTGTCTTTTTCAGCCAGTGCTGGCAGCGCGATGGAAACGCCCGGCAGGTTAACGCCTTTGTTTTCGCCCAGGTCGCCGTTGTTCAGCACTTTACAGATAACTTTATTACCTTCGATAGCGGTCACTTCCATGCCGATCAGGCCGTCGTCCACCAGAACGGTGTTGCCAACGGACAGATCGCTGGTGAAGCCTTCATAGGTTACCGCAACGGTTTCGCTGTTGCCGACAACGGACTTGTCGGTGGTGAAGGTGAAGGTCTGACCCGCTTTCAGGGAAACGTCGTTACCGCCTTCCAGCTTGATGGTACGGATTTCAGGACCTTTGGTGTCCAGCAGGATCGCGGCTTTTTTGCCGGTCTTGCTCATCACGTTGCGCAAGTTCTGGATACGCTGACCGTGCTCAGCATAGTCACCGTGAGAGAAGTTCAGACGCATAACGTTCATGCCGGCGTCCAGCATTTTGCTCAGCATCTCTTCAGATTCGGTTTTTGGGCCGATGGTGCAAACAATTTTCGTCTTTTTCATGACAGTCTTAGTCTTTAAGTTGGGAAGGATATGGAAATCTCGCTCCGGGGGCGCACCGCCGCGGAGTCAAACCTGTGTTGCAAAAGAGTATATGACACGCACTAAGGATAGGAGACATCAAATGAGCGTGCAGAAGAAAGTGTGCCTGTGTGACAGCCCAACGGGAGAGAGGAAAAGTTGTACGTGGTTTTTTGTCTTCCAAGCGCTGAAACCATTCACCAGGGATTTGGCGCGCATTATACGCTGAAAGGGAGGCAAAAGGAAAATGGAAACAGCGTTTCAAAAACAATCTGTGCAGTTTCACATAAGATTGTTATCAATGCGTTAAGGTGAAATGACATCTTATGGCGGCAGGTGCAACACCTGCCGCGTATTGCTTAAAGAGTCAGCGCCTGGTCGAGGTCGGCGATCAAATCCTGCGCGTCCTCTATCCCCACCGACAGGCGGATAAGCTGCGGCACGATACCGTTAGCCAGACGCTGATCAAGAGGAATGGAGGCGTGCGTCATGCTGTAGGGCTGGCTGACCAGACTCTCCACGCCGCCCAAACTTTCGGCAAGCGTAAACAGTTTCAGTTTGCGGATGACCTCTGTCGCGCGTTGCGCATCGCCTTTAACCACCAGCGAAATCATGCCGCCGGGCAGCGCCATCTGGCGACGGGCAAGTTCATACTGCGGGTGTGACGCCAGCCCCGGGTAAAATACGCTCTCAACCTGCGATTGCTGCTCAAGCCATTGGGCCACGGCCAGCGCGTTGATTGAGTGGCGCTCGACGCGCAGCGAAAGGGTACGGATGCCGCGCAGGGTCAGGAAACTGCTGAACGGATCCAGAACGCCGCCAACGGCGTTTTGCAGGAAGCCCAGCTGTTCGGCCAGCGCCGGGTTATCGCCCACCACCGCCAGCCCGGCCACCACGTCCGAATGGCCGTTAAGATATTTGGTGGCGGAGTGCACCACGATATCAAATCCGGACGCCAGCGGACGGTGGATCACCGGTGAGGCAAAGGTGTTATCCGCCACGCTGATAACGCCATGACGACGCGCAATGTCCGCTATCGCTGCCAGATCGGCCAGCTTTAACAGCGGATTGGTCGGTGTTTCTACCCAGACCATGCGCGTCTGGGGTCGGATCGCGGCTTCGATAGCCGCCAGGTCGCCGGGTTTCACCCAGCTCACCTGCAGCCCGGCGCTGCGCTTGCGCACGTTTTCTATCAGACGCCAGGTGCCGCCGTAAACGTCATCAATGGCGACGATATGGCTGTCTTTATCCAGAAGCTCAAGCACGGTCGAAATCGCCGCGAGGCCGGACGCAAACGCGTAGCCCCGCGAACCGCCTTCAAGCCCGGCAATCGCGGTTTCCAGCGCGTGGCGGGTCGGGTTACCGCTGCGGGAATATTCATAGCCTGTGTGCTCGCCCGGCGACGGTTGCGCAAACGTGGACGTGGCGTAAATCGGCGGCATGACCGCGCCGTGCTCGTCGCGAAACTCGCCGCTGTGAACGCTGAGGGTGGCCAGATTTTTCATCGTTTATTCCTTTATTGTGACAGGCGGTTGCGCCAGGTGGTCAGAACGTCGCTGCGCGTGATCAGCCCTAAAAAACGGTCGTTGTCGGTAACGACAGCGACCAGACCGCGGTCAAAGATGTTGAACAGGGCGCTGTCAGGGGCGTGTTTATCGAGAAACTCAACCTGTCGCGTCATGGCCCGGGTGACGGGTAGCGCGAAACGATCGCCATCCCCTCCGATATGGCGCAGCAGATCCCACTCATCAATGATGCCAACGACCTGGCCATTCTCCATGACCGGAAGCTGGGAGATGTCATACAGGCGCATTCGCGCCAGCACGGTGGAGAGCGTGTCATCCGGTGCGGCGGTCACCGTTGCACCCTCGTCGTGCCGCAGGGCAATGTAGTCGGACAGGTCGCCAGCCGCAGGGCGCGAGATCAACCCCTGCTGGCGCAGCCAGTCGTCGTTAAACATTTTTGAGAGATATTTATTGCCGCTGTCGCAGGCGAAGGTCACCACGCGTTTGGGCGAGGACTGTGCCTGGCAATATTTCAGCGCGGCGGCGAGCAGCGTGCCGCTGGAGGAGCCGGCCAGAATGCCCTCTGTTTTCAGCAGCTCGCGTGCGGTGGCAAAAGCCTCGCGATCGCTGATGCGCCAGGCGCGGTTCACCCCCTCAATGTGGGCCAGCGGGGGAATAAAGTCTTCGCCAATCCCCTCGACCAGCCAGGCGCCGGCATCCTGATAGCGCCCGGTCTCAACCTGATCGGCCAGAACCGACCCGGCGGGATCCGCCAGCACGAACTCGGTGTGAGGAGAGTGTTCGGCAAACCATGCCTGCAGGCCACCCAGCGTTCCGCCGGAGCCAACGCCAACGACAATGGCATCGATGTTGCCATCAAGCTGCTCAAACAGCTCCGGTGCGGTCGTGGTGCGGTGCGCCAGCGGGTTGGCAGGATTATTAAACTGGTCGATATAAAACGCACCGGGCAATTCGTCCGCCAGACGTTGGGCGTAATCCTGATAGTAGGCCGGGTGGCCTTTATTCACGTCTGAACGGGTGAGCACCACCTGCGCGCCCAGCGCACGCAGGTGGAATATCTTTTCACGACTCATTTTGTCCGGGACAACCAGAATCAGCGCATAGCCTTTTTGCGCCGCAATCAGCGCCAGGCCCAGCCCCGTATTCCCGGCAGTGGCCTCAATAATCGTGCCGCCGGGCTGCAACAGGCCGCTGCGCTCCGCTTCCGCGATCATCGACAGCGCCACGCGATCTTTAATCGAGCCGCCGGGGTTCTGGTTTTCCAGTTTAAGAAACAGCGAGCAGGGGCCGGTATCGAGTTTGTGCAGCTGGATGACGGGCGTCTGGCCAATCAGGTCGGTAACGGAATGGTAAATCGTCATGGTCATGTCCTTTCAGGATTTCATGACCGGATGATAGGACCCTGAAATTTTCTCAATAAAGAACCTTTCACTGCCATTTATAACAAAAAGGAATATTCATACCGTTTCGGGAGGGAAAGACAGCAAGACGTAAAGTGCTCTGGAAGTGAGGACGGCCAAATCGCCCTGTATTGCGCTAAAAATAGCCGATTTTGCCGGCTGAGCGCGGCGGGATATGCATTCGCCAGAAATCAATTGCTGAAATTCATCTAACAGGCTTGCAGGCTGTAGCAGCGCCTCTTATTTCGTCAGGTTATAAGACATTCCATTTTGGTCATTTCAAAGTTGATAACGGCTGTTTACTCTCTTTTGGACATCCATACTGCTAAACCGCCAAATGCGGAACGGATCAGAATAAGAATGATAGTACTCAGGAACATTTCGAAGATTTTTGACAACGGAAAGGTGGCGCTCACGGCGGTTGATAACGTCAATCTGACGGTGGAGCAGGGCCAAATTTACGGCATTATCGGCTACAGCGGCGCGGGGAAAAGTACCTTAATTCGCCTGCTCAATGGCCTTGAAAAGCCAAGCGTCGGTAGCGTGATCATCAACGGGCAGGATATTTCCGCCGCAAAAGGCGAAGCGCTGCGACAGGCACGCCTGAAAATCAGCATGGTTTTCCAGCACTTCAACCTGCTGTGGTCGCGTACGGTGAATGAGAATATCGCCTTTTCGATGCAAATTGCGGGTGTCCCTAAAGCCCGGATCAAGGCTCGCGTGGCCGAACTGGTAGAGCTGGTGGGGTTGAAGGGGCGCGAAAATGCCTATCCGTCTCAGCTGAGCGGCGGTCAAAAACAGCGTGTCGGCATCGCCCGTGCGCTGGCGAATAACCCTGACGTGCTCTTGTGCGATGAGGCCACCTCTGCGCTTGATCCGCAGACCACCGATCAGATCCTCGATCTGCTTTCGGACATTAACCGCCGCTTTAAGCTGACCATCGTGCTGATCACCCACGAAATGCACGTGGTGCGCAAAATTTGCGACCGCGTGGCGGTGATGGAAAACGGCAAAGTGGTGGAGGAGGGAGAGGTCCTGAGCGTCTTTACGCATCCGCAGCAACCGATTACCCAACAGTTTGTCCGTCAGGTGAGCCAGTATGCCGAGGATGAAAGCTTCAATGCCGAACTGGCGAACGCGCTGGAGGGCACGGTGATCAGGCTGACCTTCACCGGGCACAGCACGCACCGTCCGGTTGTGGGCGAACTGACCCTGCGCTACGGCCTGCCGTTTAATATTCTGCACGGAAAAATGACCCAAACCGCCCACGGGGTGTTTGGACAACTGTGGGTGCACGTGGTGGCATCCGATGAACAACTGAACAATATCCTCGCCGATTTGCAGCACAGCGATATTGAAGGCGAGGTCGTGAAGCATGGCTGAGAATCTCTTTCCGCATCTGAAGTGGGACCAGCTCTGGTCTGCAACCCAGGAGACCCTGTACATGACGGCGCTGTCCGGGGTGGCGACGTTTGTGCTGGGCATCGTGCTCGGCCTGGCGCTGTTTTTAACCGCGCGCGGCGGGCTGTTTCAGAACCGTACGGTCTACAGCGTGATCTCGATTGTGGTGAACGTGTTCCGCTCTATCCCGTTCATTATTCTGATCGTTCTGCTGATCCCGTTCACGAAAACGATTGTCGGCACCATTCTCGGGGCCAACGCGGCGCTGCCTGCTCTGATTGTTGGCGCGGCACCTTTCTATGCGCGTCTGGTTGAGATTGCCCTGCGCGAAGTGGACAAAGGGGTAATCGAAGCCACGCGTTCTATGGGCGCCCGGCTGAGCACGTTAGTGTTTCGGGTTTTACTCCCGGAATCATCACCCGCACTGGTTTCAGGTATCACAGTGACGCTCATCGCGTTGGTGAGCTACAGCGCGATGGCGGGAGTGATTGGTGCCGGCGGGTTGGGAAACCTGGCCTATCTGGAAGGATTCCAGCGCAACCACGGTGACGTCACGCTGGTGGCAACGGTGACCATTCTGATCATCGTTTTCATTATCCAGTTCTGCGGCGATGTCATTACTTCACTTTTAGACAAAAGATAATCTCTAATAACACACAGGAACCATCATCATGAAAAAAACGCTGACGCTGATCGCCGCCGCCACCCTGAGCGCCCTGAGCTTCGCCTCGTGGGCCGATACGCTGACCGTGGGCGCATCCAACACGCCGCACGCTGAAATTCTGGAGCAGGCGAAGCCGATCCTGGCGAAGCAGGGTATCGATCTGGAGATCAAGCCGTTCCAGGACTACATTCTGCCTAACACCGCGCTGGCGGGACGCGACATCGATGCCAACTACTTCCAGCACATTCCCTATCTTAACAGCGTGCTGAAAGATCACGCGGGCGACAAGGATTACGATTTTGTCAGCGCGGGCGCAATCCACATTGAGCCAATCGGCATCTACTCGAAAAAATACAAATCGCTGAAGGATCTGCCGGAAGGCGGCAAAATTATCATGCGCGACGCGGTGTCTGAAGAGGGGCGCATCCTCTCCATCTTCGAGAAAGAGGGCGTGATCAAGCTGAAGCCGGGCATCGACAAAGTGACTGCGCGCATCAGCGATATCGTGGAGAACCCGAAAAAGCTGCAGTTTACGCCTAACGTAGAAGCTTCTCTGCTGCCGCAGATGTACAACAACGACGAAGGTGCGGCGGTGGTGATTAACGCCAACTACGCTATTGATGCTGGCCTTGATCCGGTTCACGACCCGATTGCAGTCGAGAGCGGTGAGAACAACCCGTACGCCAATATCATCACCGTGCATCGCGGTGACGAGAAGAAAAAAGATATCGTTGCGCTGGTGGACGTGCTGCACTCCAAAGAGATTCAGGACTGGATCCGCACCAAATATAAAGGCGCGGTGATCCCCGTTAATAACTGATGCGTTGATTAAACAGATGAAGCCCGGTGAACGTCTCGCCGGGCTTTTTTTGTATCCAGCCGATGAATCATTTAAGCTGGCCGTTTAGGGCAACGGAGTGATGACGATGGGCAATGTGACCAAAGACGAAGCGCTGTATCAGGAGATGTGCCGGGTGGTGGGGAAGGTCGTTCTTGAGATGCGCGATCTGGGCCAGGAGCCGAAGCATATTGTGATTGCCGGCGTGCTGCGTACCGCACTCGCAAACCAGCGCGTGAAACGCAGCGAACTGACCACCCAGGCGATGGAAACAGTGGTGAAAGCCCTGGCCGGCTGAGGTTTGTCCCGGCGTGGTTCCCGCACGCTGAACGGCGCCGCGCGCAACCTGGCCCTGAACTGGGCTAAAACGCCCGTGTAAAGCACTTTGGCGCGGAAAAACGGGCGGTGAATCGCTCGGTGAATCAGGCGGCTTTTGTTACCAATAGGTCCTTTCATTTCATGGAGAAAATGATGAAACGGACCACGCTCACTACAGCCCTTTCTGCCCCCGCTTTACTGTTTGCCATGCACGCCGCTCATGCTGCCCCCCAGGCGCACGTGGTGTGCAGTTATTCCCACACGCTCGGCGACGATGCGATCATGATGTACGGCATGCCCAACCAGGCCATGCTGCACGACTTCTTTGGCAACAGGCAAACCGACGCGGCCTCTACCCGTGAAACGCTGCGCCAGCACGAAGAGACAACCTGCGATAACAAAGCCGACAGCTCGGCCTACTGGGTGCCGTCGCTGCGCCTGCCGGACGGCACGGTGGTGAAACCGGCCTACCAAAAAACCTACTATCAGGCCTCACACGTCGATACCTGGCCGCTTTCACCTTTCCCGGCGGGGCTGTCGCTGCTGGCGGGAGACCACCACGGCGCGGCGCCCAACCCACACATCACGTTCCTTTGCGCGAACGGCAAAGGCTACAGCAACAAGGTGGGGGAAACGTGCGGCCTGCGTAAAGCGAAGGATGCGGTACAGTTTAATATTGGCATTCAGTTCCCGAACTGCTGGGATGGCGTCAACCTGAAGCCGGTTCACGGCCTCGCAAATGCCACCTACGACATCAAAGGCGCCTGCCCGAGCGGGTTCCCGGTGAAGATCCCCACCGTCAATATGAACGTGGCCTGGGTGCTCCCGACCATCACCTCCCTGGACACCACAAAAGTGCAACTGTCTATGGACCCGATCATGCACGGTAACGAGCGTGAGGAGCGCTGGGGCAGCCTGTACACGGCCCATGCCGACTTTATGAACGGCTGGACCGAAGAGGGGGCGCGTTTTATGACTGACCGGTGTATGAACCGGGGAATGGACTGCGGTACCACCGTGCCTTACGGCTATTCCATACCGAAAGCGAACGTCTGGCTTAGCAGCCAGGAGCCTGACGCGTCCCAGCCTGCGCCGCAGGTGCTACTGGTTCAGGATAACTGGCAGAACGGCGGGCGCACCCGCAACGCCGAAACCCTGTCGCTGGTGAAATTTAAAATCCCACCGCTGCCAGCAGGCCAGGACGCCTCGCAGTTCAAGTATCGCGTGCGGATCTTCGGCGGGAAGGTTGAGACCAACGGTGCCGATCAGATCTTCTTCTACCCGGCCAGCAATGACTGGGATCCGGCTACCGTGCGCTGGACCTCGCGCCCGGCGTGTAACTACCGGTCTGATGCCGTGCTCTATCTAAACCATTCGCGTGAGTATCGCATGGTCGATGTGGACAAAGCCGTACGCAAGGCGCTGGCCGAAGGCAAAACGGAAATTTCATGGTATATCGGGGGCGATCGGCAGGGGAATCACTATCAGTTCCAGCCGGCCTCGTCGGACGAGAGCATCATGTTAATGCTGAGCGGATTCAAGCACGTCCCTGAAAATTAAGGGATGAAACGACAATAAAAAAAGCACCGGGTCACCGGTGCTTTCTCATTAGATCTTGCAGGCGTCGCCGCAGTCATCGTCGGCGACAATCGCCTGGGCCTTTTTGTCCGCGTCATCAAGACGTTCCGCGTTACGCTCTTCTGCTTCATCCAGCCCGTTAAACACTAAGTTATCGAGATCAATTTCCATAGGACACCTGCCTGGTTCAGTTTTTGATACTGGCAGAGTATAGGGCAAAATGCGCCTGCAATGTACCGTGCAGCACATAAGGATAATCCCTGCCATACTCAGTGGTTTATCGCTGAGGAAACCTGATGATTACGCTCTGTAAAACCTGCGGCACCTCTTACGATCGCCAGCCTGACAGATGCCCGATTTGCGAAGATGAACGCCAGTACGTTCCGGCTACCGGGCAGGCGTGGATGGATTTTGACAGCGTAACCGCAACGCACACTAACAAATGGCAGCAGCTGGAGCCGCAGCTGCTGGCCCTGAAAACCGTTCCGGCATTTGCCATCAGCCAGCGGGCATTCCTGTTGCGGACCGCCCACGGCAATATTCTCTGGGATTGCATCGCGAACCTTGATCCGGCTACCCGGTCGCTGGTCGCGGCACTCGGCGGCATCAGCGCCATCGCGATCTCGCATCCTCATTACTACACGACGATGCAGGACTGGGCCGAGGCCTTTGATGCCCCGGTTTATCTCCATGCCAGCGACCGCGAATGGGTAATGCGCGACAGCCCGGCGCTCCACTTCTGGGAAGGCGACGCACTGGAGATCGCGCCGTCGGTCACGCTTCTGCGCCTTGGCGGTCACTTTGCCGGAGGCACGGTACTGCACTGGCAGGACGGCGACGGGGTTTTACTGGCCGGGGACATTCTTCAGGTCACCCCGGGTCAAACCGCCGTCTCGTTTATGTGGAGCTACCCCAACATGCTTCCGCTGCCTGCCGCAACCGTAGCGCAGGTGACGGACCGGCTGAAGGGCAAACGTTATCAGCGCCTTTATGGCGCGTTTGAAGGGCAGAACGTACTGGCGAAAGCGGATGAGATTGTGCAGCGGTCGGGCCAGAAATATATTGCTTGTCTGAAGTAAAGCGCGGTGGTTAACTTTACGCGTGTGATCGCGATCATACCTAAATTAAAACAGATAAAAGAGAAATGGCTATGCAACATATCATTGAAGGTTTTCTCAGCTTTCAAAAAGAGATTTTCCCGCAACGTAAAGAGCTCTTCCGCAGTTTAGCGTCCAGTCAGAATCCCAAAGCGCTGTTCATCTCTTGCTCCGACAGCCGTCTGGTCCCGGAACTGGTTACGCAGCAAGAGCCGGGACAGCTTTTTGTCATTCGTAATGCTGGCAACATCGTGCCGCCGTTCGGGCCAGAGCCTGGCGGCGTGTCTGCCACGATTGAGTATGCGGTTGTGGCGCTGGGCGTAACCGACATCGTGATCTGCGGTCATTCCAACTGTGGTGCAATGAAGGCGATTGCCGATAACGCCAACCTGGAGCCAATGCCTGCCGTTTCGCACTGGCTGCGCTATTCCGATGCCGCTAAAGCGGTCGTCGAGAAGAAAAGCTGGGAGCGCCCGATCGATAAAGTGAACGCGATGGTGCAGGAAAACGTCTTTGCCCAGCTGAGCAACATTAAAACCCACCCGTCGGTGGCGGTCGGTCTGCGCAACAACGCCATTCGCCTGCACGGCTGGGTGTATGATATCGAGAGCGGCGATATTCGTGCCCTTGATAAAGACACCAAAACCTTCGTGTCATTGTCTGAAAACCCGAGCGTGTTCTTCGAGTAATCAGCCATCAAAGGGCACGGAAGCCCTGTTAGTTCTCTACAAACTGCAATTTCTTGCGCGATCGCACTGCCGGTTGCGACACCGCTTTTGCCATCGCTTCACCCATCTCTGCGCTTTCTGCCAGCCCCTGAACAAAGGGATGGTCGTGCATGAGCCACGGTATCGCTCCAAACGCAATCCGCCCGCGAAGCGCCTCGGGTGCGCGCAGGGTATAGTCCTCTCCAACGTCCGGTATCTCATCCCCCGTTGCCAGCAGCTGTTTGCGCAGCGAAGGGAAGGGCAGATCCTTCGTCTTGAGTGGCTTTTGCCCGCGAGCATCAATGAACACGTCGAAGCGGTAGGTGGTCTCGCCGGTTCTGATGGCGGTTTGATCGCTCCCGATATCCAGGTCGTAATCCTCGCCAAGCGCCAGCACGCTGATGATCCCCGCTTCCCGAAGGGCCAGCAGCCTGCGAATCGACTGAGAGGGGATGGCCGCATAATTATCAATAAACACCCGCGCCAGCCCCCGCTTGAATCGTTCTGCGTCCCGGTCATCCAGATGATGCACCACTTCCTGAACCACCTCATGCAGTCGCAGGACGGTGTAGCGCCAGGCAACGGTGCGTTTATCACGTTTGTTTCGCTCCACCTCGCGTAGGTTATCCTCCGCCCACGAGAAGGGATCGTGACGTTTGCGATCGGCGAACCAGGCATCAAAAACAGTATCGGGATCCAGCGTATTCAGGGCAATCGCCTCGCTCCACTGCGGGTCGGCCTGTTCAAGTTCCCTGACCATCAGCGCAAAAATCCGGTCGAGCAATCCCTCCGGGCCTTTTGCGATTTCGGCTTCGGCAGCCGCGTCGGTCAGGATCGACAGCGGTTCATAGGGGATAGGGCAGTAAAAATCGGCCTCGGGCAGAATGCCCGTGCGCGACATCAGCACAATTTTCAGATCCTGGCTTTTGTCGTCCAGCTCGAACCTGTCGTCAACAAAGCGTCCATGCTGGATCACCACCGCCATGGCCGCGTCCAGCCCGCTAAGCGAGGTGCCCATAATCCCGACACGGCAGGGCGGAATTTTGGCGTCCATCAGGCCCGACCACGGGCTCGGGAAGAATGTTTTTGATGCTTCATCGTCTTCGGGCCAGACGTGGCCGGTGGCGATAACTGCGAGATCAAATTTATCGTCAAAGGGGGCGTCATTGACGCAGAGGGTCACGCCTTCTTCCCGGACATCAAGGTCGGTAACCGGGGCGGATTCATGCACCTGGACATCGAATCCGCGGCGCTGCGCTTCTTGCACAATGGCTAAAAAGCGGTCGCGAAAGTACTCGCCCAGCAGAATGCGCGGCAAAAACTGTCGTTCATGCAGCGTCGATTTATCCACGCCGTAGCGTGCGAGATGTGTCTGGCTTTGCGTCCTGAGCCAGTCCAGGTAGGTTATAAAGAGCGGCGGGATCTCGATACTGGCGATATTAGCCAGCATCAGCCGCGAATTGTCCTCGTCGCTGTAGGGCATGCCCACACCGGCCTGGTCTGCTTTTTCAAACACGGTGACAGCGAGAGGGGTTTGACTCCTGAGAAGTGAATAAAAGGTGTAAATACCGGTAGGCCCCGCGCCTATAATCGCGATCTTCTTCATCGACATCCTTCCTGCGTTTTTTTGTTATAGGAAAAGCGTAGCAGGAGAAAGGGATAAAAATGAGAGAGACGTAGTATTCCGAACAGCATGCGTGTCGATAGCCTTTGTAAAGCATTCCGGAAATGAGAGGGCGGGCAAGCAAATGCGCACGCATTGCTCAAAAAACGATCTTTTCCAGGCGGATACTGAAATCAGAAAAGCATATGACCTTGAACAGCAAATTCAATGACTGGAGGGATATGCGATGAACCGACAAGAAATACACGCACTGAAGAATTTTGATTTTCTGGCGCGCAGTTTTGCCCGTATGCACGCCCTGGGCCAGGAGATTGATGTTGCTGCCGTGACCGGCAATATGAGTGATGAACAACAAGCATGGTTTCGGGAGCGATACGAACTCTATCGAATGCAGGGCGAGCGGGCGAGGATAAAAGAACTGCGGTAAGAATCGTAATGAAACTGGACAGCGCACCGGGTGATATGGCCGCAAAGGGAGGAGGCCTGCAGCTCTACTTTGCACCGGATGACAGCGCGGTGCCGTTTAGTCAGAGCAGGTACTACTACACCTCGCCGTACGGTAGGTCTGAGACGGTACAGCTTAAGGCGTGCTACTACCAGACCACGTCGGCGATAACGGCAGGCACGGCCAACGCCACGGCGACCTTCACGCTGACCTGTAAATAGCGCAGGACCCGTTATTATGAACCACGAAAGAAGAGGGCCCCCCTCGCGCTCACTTTCTACCCGTCATACTTCAAGATGCATATGCGTTGGCTGCACTCTCTCACCCCAATAACTTACGTTAGTACGTTGCTGGGGATTGGCTCCTTTGCCGCATTACCCGGCCTGTGGCCTCACCCATTTGGGGACAGATCATCGGCCCGGAATCGTGACAGCTTTACCACGTCGTACACCTGTAACCAGCTGAAATGGTTGACATTACGCTGGAACGTTGATGCAACAAGATTTAGAGCGACTGCGAGATTAAAAGGCAGTTGAGAAGTGACGATGCTATAGCGAAACATGATGCCTGAAATGCTCTTGGGCACATAAAAGTTAGATGAAAGAATGAGGAACTACAGAGGGATAATAGAATGGTGCGTCTGAATGGACTCGAACCATCGACCCCCACCATGTCAAGGTGGTGCTCTAACCAACTGAGCTACAGACGCAGAGTGGTGCGTTCAATTGGACTCGAACCAACGACCCCCACCATGTCAAGGTGGTGCTCTAACCAACTGAGCTATGAACGCAACGTGTTGTCGGTGACAACGGGGACGAATATTAGCGGCACAGCCCCAAGGTGGCAAGAGGGAAAATGCATTTTTCTCTCTGATTTCACGCGATTGCTTCATTACCGCGCAAAGTGAAGAGAAAGTAGCCGCCGGCGGGCGGCTACCGGAGATTTATCGTGCAGCGCGCTGCAAAATGACCGTCGAAGGCTGACGCTGCAGAAAGCGCATACGCAACATCATCATGATGGCCGCGGAGGTCAGACCGATGATAAAGCCCATCCAGAACCCGGCAGGCCCCATGCGATCCACCACCAGATCGGTTAACGCCAGCACGTAGCCGCACGGCAGACCCAGCACCCAGTAGGCGATAAAGGTGATAAAGAAGATCGAGCGCGTGTCTTTATATCCGCGCAGCACGCCGCTGCCGATCACCTGAATGGAGTCGGATAGTTGATAAATCGCCGCGAGCAGCATCAGATGAGACGCAAGCATGACCACTTCTGGGTTGTCGTTATAGAGCAGGGCGATTTGCTCACGCAGCGCCACGGTAAAGAGCGCCGTACAGGCGGCCATACAGACGCCAACGCCCAGCCCGGTTCGTGCGGCGGTTTGCGCATCAAGCGTGGAACCTTGCCCCAGACGGAAGCCCACCCGAATGGTCACGGCGGCGGCCAGCGACATAGGCAGAACGAACATCAGGGAGCTGAAGTTCAGCGCAATCTGGTGCCCGGCAACGTCTACGATCCCAAGCGGTGAAACCAGCAGGGCAACGACCGCAAAGAGGGTGACTTCGAAGAACAACGCCAGGGCAATGGGCAGGCCGAGCTGGATGAGGCGGGTTACCACGTGCCAGTCCGGGGTGCTGAATGCCTGCTCGTTACGGATATCACGCATCGAGCGCGCCCGCTTAATAAAGGTGAGCATGCTAAAGAACATCACCCAATACACCGCCGCGGTTGCGACGCCACAGCCGACGCCGCCGAGCTCAGGCATCCCGAAGTGGCCATAAATAAAGATGTAGTTCACCGGAATATTCACCAGCAGGCCGATAAAGCCCATCACCATGCCGGGCTTGGTTTTCGCCAGCCCTTCACACTGGTTACGCGCGACCTGGAAAAAGAGATAGCCCGGAGCACCCCAAAGTAACGCGCGCAGATATCCGACGGCTTTATCGGCCAGAGCGGGGTCAATATTCTGCATCGCGCGAATGATATGCCCCGCGTTCCAGAGCACCACCATGATCAGCACCGAGACGAAACCGGCCAGCCAGAACCCCTGGCGAACCTGGTGCGCCACACGGTCGCGGCGGCCTGAACCGTTCAGCTGCGCGATCACCGGGGTCAGCGCCAGCAGCAGTCCGTGGCCGAAAAGGATCGCGGGAAGCCAAATTGAGGTCCCGATAGCCACGGCGGCCATATCGGTGGCGCTATAGCCACCGGCCATCACCGTATCGACAAATCCCATTGCTGTCTGGGCAACCTGCGCGACGATCACCGGGATAGCCAGTGCCAATAACTGACGCGCTTCAATCATGTACTTCTGCACGTGAACACCTTTGAATTGTTGTTATTTGAGAGACTAAAAAAGCCGCCATAACGGGCAGCAAAAAGAAAATGAAGGGGGATGCCAGCTATTGTAGCGGGGTTTACCTAATTATCTAGTGAAAAAATAGCCAGAAAAAGCACACTGCTGGCAACCTGTTTTTCCAACTGTTATTGTGTTGGGATTAAACGGTGTCACCACCGTCCGGAAAAAACAGGAGTTACAGGCATGTTTACTGGTATTGTCCAGGGCACCGCTAAAGTGGTGTCTATTGATGAAAAACCCAATTTTCGTACTCACGTTGTTGAGCTGCCGGAATATATGCTCGACGGCATCGAAACCGGTGCGTCGATTGCGCATAACGGCTGCTGCCTGACCGTCACAGAAATTAACGGTAATCACATCAGCTTTGATTTAATGAAAGAAACATTGCGGATTACCAATCTGGGCGAGCTGGCGGTAGGGGATACCGTAAACGTTGAGCGTGCCGCGAAGTTCAGCGATGAGATTGGCGGGCACCTGATGTCAGGCCACATCATGACCACGGCCGAGGTCGCCAAAATCATTACCTCGGAAAATAACCGTCAAATCTGGTTTAAAGTTCAGGACCCGGCATTAATGAAATACATCCTGTACAAAGGGTTTATTGGCATTGATGGGATCAGTCTGACGGTGGGTGAGGTCACGCCGACGCGTTTTTGCGTGCATTTAATTCCGGAGACGCTGCAGCGTACGACGCTGGGCGCAAAAAAACTGGGACATCGCGTGAATATCGAAATTGATCCGCAAACCCAGGCGGTCGTCGATACCGTTGAACGCGTGCTGGCGGCAAAGGAAGCGGCGATAATAAAAGCGATTGACGAAGAATAAAAATAACCCCGGGCTTCCGGGGTTATTTTTTTAGCGAGCCACCCGCAGGCCGTGTTCAATACCGCGGCTAAATACCACCTGCCACAGTTGAATATCACGCGCCCGGAATGCCCCTGCGCAGGCATTCAGATAATAACTGAACATCCTTTTGAACCGTTCGGAATAGTTGTCGGCAATCTCCGGCCAGGCCGCCTGGAAGCGTTCGTGCCATGCCATTAACGTGGTGTCGTAATCTGCGCCAAAGTTGTGCCAGTCTTCCACGATAAAGTGAGATTCACTGGCATTGGCTATCTGGCGTACAGAGGGCAAACAGCCATTCGGGAAGATGTATTTATTGATCCACGGGTCAACGTTGTTGTCGGTCCGCTTCGAGCCAATGGTATGCAGCAGGAAGATACCGTCCGGCTTCAGGTTACGATCGGCTACCGTAAAGTAGGTCTTGTAGTTTTTCGGCCCTACGTGCTCAAACATTCCGACCGAGACGATTCGATCGAATTGCTCATTAAGATCGCGATAATCCTGCAGACGAATATCGACATCCAGACCCTGGCAGCGTTCCTGCGCCATCTTTTGCTGTTCGGCAGAGATGGTGACGCCTACAACGCTAACGCCATAATGCTTCGCCATAAAGTACGCCAGACCACCCCAGCCGCAGCCGATATCCAGTACGCGCATGCCGGGTTCAAGCTGCAGTTTTTCACAAATTAAGCGCAATTTGTCCTGCTGCGCCTCTTCAAGCGTGGTCGCCTTTTTCCAGTAGCCGCAGGAATATTGCATGAAGGGGTCGAGCATACGGCTGAACAGGTCGTTGCCAAGATCGTAGTGTTCTTTGCCAACGATCCATGCCCGTTTTTTACTCTGGAGGTTGAACAGGCGGGCGGAGGCGATGCGCAGCGTGTCTTTAACGTGTCGAGGAAGCTGGTTCTCCAGCCCCGCGCGTAGAACGCGGGTGAAAAAGATATCCAGCCGCTCGCAATCCCACCATCCATCCATATAGCTTTCGCCCAGGCCTAACGATCCCTCCTGCAGGACGCGTTTAAAAAAGTCGGGATGTTTGACCTGAGGGTCGTAAGGGGAGGACCCGTTAATAGTGATGCCCGCACGACTCAACAGTTCACTGGCGATCCGGGACCAGTTGTCGTCCGGAACGCTGACTTCTTCTATACACGATGAACTCATAGCTTCTCCATCACCTTGCTGTGATCAGAACCTTCAAACAGCGTAGACGCTTTTTATGGTTTGTGAGAAATCTCACGGTAAATGCCCGCGAGGCTAGTATCCGACGTAGAACAGAGGAAGGGAGATAACCCTTGCCGAAATGCCTTCCATGGTAAAACGGGAGCACTCCGGCTCCCGTTAACACTTAATATTTATCGTATTTATCGAACCAAATTTAGTATAGGCCTCAAAATTTGGTGATTCAATAGAAAATTCTTAGCAACCTAATCACTGATATGCAACATAATTTCCCATGCGATTATGCCTGGGAGGCGTCTGCCTGCGCGCGGCTGGCCTGCTCACGGTAGGCAGAAGACTGTATGCGATATCCGATGACGGCCAGCACAGCGGTAAACAGCATCACGCTGGTGGTGGTGAGCAGCGGGGTAACGATCAGCGCGGAAACCACGAGGCTTGCGAGGAAACATAACCCCAGCTGCAGGGTATTTTGCAGCGCCGCCGCGCGGCCGGTGGCCTGCGGGAACGGACGCAACGCCTGCGCCACCACGATAGGATAAATTGCGCCGTTGGCGACGGCCATCACGCAGAAAGGAATCAAAATTTCTGCAAGCCCCACGCCCGGAATGAAACCGACAGCCCAGGTGCCTACCACGCTCAGGGTGTAGAGCGCCAGCAGCCAGGGCAGCATCTGTTGTCCGTCCCATTTCTGCAGGGCCGCACGACAGCCGTAGCCGCCCACCAGGAAGGCGATAGTTTGCGGAACGTAGCTCAGACCGATGGCCGCCGGGCTATAGCCCATATCGTGGAGGATAAAAGGTGAGCCGGTGAGCCAGGCGAAGAAGCTCGCAGAGCAGGCGGCGTAAATCAGGACGTTACCGCGATACGCTTTGGTGCGCAGCAGGGAGATAAAGGTGATGGGCTTCGCATCGGCGTGCGTGGCTTTTTTATGGGCCGGCTTAAGCGCAAAGGCGGGCAGCATCAGCACCAGCGTAATGGCAAACAGCGTGGCGAAAATCGCCTGCCAGTCGAAATGGGCGAGGATCCAGCTGCCCAGCAGCGGAGCAAGGGCCGGCGACAGGCCGACCAGCGGCATGATGGTAGCGAAAATCCGGTTTGTACGCGAGGCCGGGTAGTAGTCGGTCACCAGCGCCTGCCAGGTGACCGCTGCCGCGCATACGCCCACCGCCTGAATAAAGCGCAGCACCAGCAGCCAGGTGGCATCACGTACCCACAGCATCCCCAGACAGCCTACGGCAAAAATCGCCAGGCCGAGTAACAGCACCGGCTTGCGGCCAAAGCGGTCAGAGAGCGGCCCCCACATCAGCTGTGCGATGGCGAAGCCCGCAAGGAATAAGCTCAGGCTGGCGCTGATGGCGGCGGCAGGCGTCTGCAAATCTTCCTGCATCGCGGCGAAAGCAGGGAGGTACATATCGGTTGCCAGAAAGCCAAGCACGCTTAAGCCGCCGAGCCAGACTAAAAATCCGTTCCTGGGTTGCATTGTTTTTTTCTCCTGAGGAGGCAGGTGTTAATTGGCGCAGAGTGTAGGGAGTGCAAAGCGGCTTGTGAAACGCTAATATTTGGTAAGTGCATTCAAATTTTTTGCAGGCAGAAAATGTGGTCTGATTATTCTCTTGAAGTTGTAGACGCCGTGGCGCGTAACGGCAGTTTTACCGGAGCCGCGCAGGAACTGCATCGGGTTCCCTCTGCGGTCAGTTATACCGTGCGCCAGCTGGAGGAGTGGCTGGCGGTGCCGCTGTTTGAGCGTCGGCACCGCGACGTGGTGTTAACGCCTGCGGGGGCGTGGTTTCTCAAGGAGGGACGTTCTGTCATCAAAAAAATGCAGATCACCCGCGAGCAGTGCCAACAGATCGCCAACGGCTGGCGGGGCCATCTCTCCATTGCGGTAGACAACATTGTGAAGCCCGAACGCACACGGCAGATGATCGTGGATTTCTATCGCCATTTCTCGGACGTTGAGCTGCGGGTATCGCAGGAGGTGTTCAACGGCGTCTGGGATGCGCTGGCGGACGGCAGGGTTGAGATGGCTATCGGCGCGACGCAGGCTATTCCCGTTGGGGGACGTTACGCTTTTCGGGATATGGGCATGCTGAGCTGGACCTGCGTGGTCGCCAGCCATCATCCTTTGGCCGCGCTGGAAGGGCCGCTGAGTGACGACACGTTGCGCAACTGGCCGTCGCTGGTGCTGGAAGATACCTCGCGCTCGCTGCCCAAACGCATCACCTGGCTGCTGGACAACCAGCGGCGCGTGGTGGCACCTGACTGGGAGTCGTCTGCCACCTGCCTGACGGCGGGCCTGTGCGTGGCGATGGTGCCCGTCCACTTTGCACGTCCGAGGATCGACAGCGGTGAATGGGTTGCCCTGCAGCTGGAAAACCCGTTCCCGGATGCAGCCTGTTGCCTCACCTGGCAGCAGAACGACGTATCGCCTGCCATGGCCTGGCTGCTGGATTATCTGGGAGACAGCGAAACGCTGAACCGGGAGTGGCTACGGGCGCCAGCGTAGCTGGCCCCGTTAACCATTAGCGACGGTAGTCGCGGAAAGGGCCATCCGCAACGGAACGGCGCTCAACAAGACGCGGGTGGACTTCAATAGACTGCGATTCTTCACGCTTGTTAACGATCCTGTCCATCAGCATGTTGAAAGCGGTTTCGCCCAGCGAATCTTTCGGCTGGTGGATGGTGGTCAGCGCCGGGGTGAAGAAACGGGCGTTACGCACGTTGTCATACCCGATCACGGAAATGTCCTGCGGCACGCGCAGACCCAGTTCATCCGCCGCACAGAGCGCACCCATTGCCATAATATCGCCCCCGCAGAAGACGGCGGTCGGGCGAGGCTGCTGGGAGACGATCTGCTGCATGGCGCGATAGCCCGATTCTGGCTCGAAGTCGCCCTGCACAATCCAGTTTTCCGGCACGGTGATCAGTGCTTCTTCCATCGCTTTCATAAAGCCAGCCAGACGCCCTGCGCCGGTGTTGCGCTCAAGCGGGCCGGGAATAACGCCAATCTCGCGATGCCCGCGTTCTACCAGATAACGACCCGCCATATAGCCGCCTTCAAAAGCGTTATCAATCACGGAGTCGGTGAAATCGGCGCGCGCTTCGCCCCAGTCCATCACCACCATCGGGATGTGACGGTACTCTTCCAGCATGGAAAGCACCGATTCCGGGTATTCTGAACACATCACCAGCAGGCCGTCGACGCGCTTTTGCGCCATCATTGAAAGGTAGGCACGCTGTTTTTCAATGTTGTTCCAGGCGTTGCCCAGAATCAGGGTATAGCCTTTCTGGAAGCAGTTTTTTTCCACCGCTTCGATAATTTCTGCGAAATAGGCCGCTTCGCTACTGGTTGCCAGCAAACCGATCGATTTGGTGTGATTCACTTTGAGGCTACGCGCTACCGCACTCGGGGAGTAGTGCAGCTCTTTGATCGCCGCCCAGACGGCATTGCGCGTCTCTTCAGCAACAAAGCGAGTTTTGTTAATAACATGTGATACGGTTGTAGTGGAAACGTTTGCGCGTTTTGCTACGTCTTTTATTGTTGCCATTAAATGTCACTCCAGACCATATCCTAAGCTCCTGATAATCATGAAGGTAAACGTTTGCCTTCTCTCACCCTTATTACGCAATCTTGAATTGCGACACGCCGGGAAAACGACACAGGACGTCAGGAGGGGGTCAATGGCCGGTACGCTAATAAATTTAGCGTGGAATTTTGTCCTATCTTGATGAAAAGGGGAAGAGCAAAAGTGGATATCAGGTTAAAACCAGGAAGATTTTTGACCTGAACTGTGTAAAAATGAGCAAGCTCACTTTTCGTGGGGTGATTAAAAGGAGAAAAATTGATGAGTTCCGATCTGAAGTTTTCGCTGGTTACCACCGTTATTGTGCTGGCATTGATTGTGGCCGGTGGTTTAACGGCTGCGCTGCACTGATTCACGCGGAGGGAGAGGCGTCTCCCTCCACATCCTCGCCTGATTGTTACCCCTCTGGCAAAAATCTTTTGCCAAAATGTAAACTTCTCATTTTTTGTGATTGATGTCATGCTTTTGGCTTCATTGTTCTGTGTCACGACGCGACACGGCATCCGGAGTTAACGCATGAAAATCAATTTCCCCTTGCTGGCCCTGGCGATTGGCGCTTTTGGGATTGGCACCACTGAATTCTCCCCGATGGGCTTGCTGCCCGTTATCGCGCGGGGCGTAGACGTCTCAATACCGGCGGCTGGTATGCTGATCAGCGCCTATGCGATCGGCGTGATGGTGGGGGCACCCCTGATGACGCTGCTGCTCTCGCACCGCGCGCGTCGCAATGCGCTGATTTTCCTGATGGCGATCTTCACGCTTGGCAATGTGCTCTCCGCAATTTCGCCTGACTACACCACCCTGATGCTGTCGCGTATTCTGACCAGCCTCAACCACGGTGCTTTCTTCGGGCTGGGATCAGTCGTTGCCGCCAGCGTGGTTCCCAAACACAAGCAGGCCAGCGCGGTCGCCACCATGTTTATGGGCCTGACGATCGCCAATATTGGCGGCGTACCGGCGGCGACCTGGCTCGGTGAAGTCATCGGCTGGCGCATGTCGTTCCTCGCCACCGCCGCACTTGGGGTTGTGGCGATGGCCGCACTGTTCTTCTCCCTGCCGAAGGGCAGCGCCGGAGAACGCCCTGATGTACGCAAAGAGCTGTCGGTGCTGGTGCGCCCTCAGGTTCTTTCCGCGCTATTGACCACCGTGCTGGGCGCCGGGGCGATGTTTACCCTCTATACCTATATTTCACCGGTGCTGCATGAGATCACTCACGCTACGCCGATCTTTATTACCGCGATGCTGGTGCTGATTGGCGTGGGCTTCTCGATTGGCAATTACCTTGGCGGGAAGCTGGCAGACCGTTCCGTTACCGGCACGCTGAAAGGCTTTTTAACCCTGCTGATTGTGATTATGGTGGCCATCCCGTGGCTTGCGCGCACTGAAGTGGGGGCGGCGATTGCGATGGTGGTCTGGGGGGCGGCGACCTTTGCCGTGGTACCGCCACTGCAAATGCGCGTGATGCGTGTTGCTCATGAGGCGCCGGGGCTCTCATCTTCCGTCAATATCGGGGCGTTCAACCTGGGGAATGCGCTGGGCGCTGCGGCGGGCGGTGCGGTGATCTCGGGTGGTCTGGGTTACGGCTTTGTACCCGTGATGGGGGCGATTGTGGCCGCGCTTGGCCTGCTGCTTGTACTGATGTCCGGGCGAAAACAGCCTGAAGCGGCCTGCGCTGCAAAATAGAATAAACGCAGAAGGGCGAACCCTTCTGCGTGTCTCTTACCCGGCGAAGTTCTTCGCCACGAATTCCCAGTTAACCAGCGCCCAGAAGTGCTCCAGATAGTTAGGGCGCGCGTTACGGTAGTCGATGTAGTAGGCGTGTTCCCACACGTCCACCGTCATCAGCGGCGTGGCGCTGGTGGTCAGCGGTGTACCAGCGTTAGACGTCGACACGATAGCCAGCTTGCCGTTGGCCTCTTTCACCAGCCATGTCCAGCCGGAACCAAAGTTTTTCACCGCAGCGTCGGTAAATTTCGCTTTAAAGTCCGCGAAGCTGCCAAACGCCGCGTTGATCGCCTCGGCCAGTTCACCAACAGGTTCTCCGCCCGCATTTGGTGCCAGGCAGTGCCAGTAGAAGGTGTGGTTCCACACCTGAGCGGCATTGTTGAACACGCCACCCTCTGAGCTACGCACGATCTCTTCCAGCGTTTTGCCTTCAAACTCGGTGCCTTTGATCAGGTTGTTGAGGTTGGTGACGTAGGTCTGGTGGTGTTTGCCGTAATGGTACTCCAGGGTTTCCGCAGAAATGTGCGGTGCCAGGGCGTCTTTTGCATACGGTAGTGCAGGTAATTCGAACGACATTGCTTCTCTCCTTATTGTTTTATACGTTGCCAATAACCCTACAGACAACAAGGATAGAGTAGCAGATTAAAAGGGTATGCAAAAGAGGAGCTTACCCTGCTACGACGGTAGCAGGGCAGGGGCTAGCGGACGGTTTTCGGCGTCATGACCCGGCGCGCGCCAACGTAGTGGCGTACCCAGTAATCTTCGCTGAGAGAGGTGATCTGGATATCCTGGCCGCTACGCGGAGACTGAATGAATTTTCCATTGCCGACGTACACGCCAACGTGATCAGCCGTGCCGCGGCCCTGGGTGCGGAAGAACACCAGGTCGCCGTTCTGGAGTTCGCCACGGTTTACCGGAGCCGCATCGCGCAGGTGGTACATTTCATTCGCGGTGCGGGGAATACGAAACTTCACCAGATCCTTATACGCGTAATAGACCAGGCCGCTGCAGTCGAAACCGGTACGCGGAGAGGAACCTCCCCAGTGATAGGGTTTACCAATTTGCCCCATCAGTTTATTCATCGCCGTCTTTTGCGCTTTTTGCATGCGCACCTTATGCACTTCCGCGAGTTTGGTGGCTTTGGTGCACGTCGATTTATGCCCCTTGCGCACCGTGCATTTTTCGCTCACGAGCCTGGCAGCTGTCTGGGTAGTTTTACGCGTGTGGGTGCGGGAGGTTTTGGTTTTCGATTTGGTCTTGCTGGAGGCGGTTTGTTTGGTCTGAGCGGTGGTTTTTTTCTTAACGGTCTTGCCGGGAGTTTTTTTCTTACGTTCTGTGGTTTTCGCCAGATGCGTTTTTTGTACAGCAGAATGCCGCGCCTGTTCAGAGGCGTTCGCCGCTGGCGTGAATGAGAGTGATGTAAACAGTAAAGCACAGAGCGTGATCGAGATTTTATTTATCCGCGCCACTGGGCAGTCCCCTGATAATTGCAGGCCATCAATAATGCCCGCGTGTGATTTACAAAGCCCGTCGATTCTAATCTATAAAAACCCGGGAAGTTAATAGCATTTTTCACTCTAAAAACGTGTTTCGTTAGCAAGTGCAAAAAAATTCATCGTTCTGTAGCCCTATTGTTCACTCCCTAAGCAAAACCTTAGCGGGAGAAGGGGTAAGCACCATTTTCAATGCAACTTATAGCCACACACGTTAAAATATATAAACGTGACTAAAATGTTATTTTCCGATGTCTGTCTGAACCGCTACAATGTCAGACAATTGCCGTAACAGAAGTTAAAGGAAGCAAAACATGAGCACCACTATTGAAAAAATCCAGCGCCAGATCGCTGAAAACCCGATTCTCCTGTACATGAAAGGTTCTCCGAAGCTGCCTAGCTGCGGTTTCTCCGCGCAAGCGGTTCAGGCGCTGTCTGCCTGTGGTGAGCGTTTTGCTTACGTTGATATCCTGCAAAACCCTGACATCCGTGCTGAACTGCCAAAATACGCAAACTGGCCGACCTTCCCACAGCTGTGGATTGATGGCGAGCTGGTTGGCGGCTGCGACATCCTGATCGAAATGTATCAGCGTGGCGAACTGCAGCAGCTGATCAAAGAGACTGCGGAGAAGTACAAAACCGAAGAGCCGGGCGCAGAATAATCTTGCTGCCCCTGTAAAAAAGCGACCTTTCGGTCGCTTTTTTTATGCGTCGTTCTCGCCCATCGGCAGCGGCCAGCCGCCTAACCGCTTCCAGCGGTTCACGATTTCGCAGAACAATTCGGCTGTGCGCTCGGTATCATAGAGCGCGGAGTGCGCCTGCGTGCCGTCAAATTCGATTCCTGCGGTGATGCAGGCTTTTGACAACACCGTCTGACCGAGCGCCAGACCGCTCAGCGCCGCTGTGTCAAAGGTTACGAAAGGGTGGAAAGGGTTGCGCTTAAGTGAGGCGCGCTCGGCGGCAGCCATCGTAAAACTGTGGTCGAAGGTGGCGTTGTGCGCCACCATAATGGCGCGGCTACAGTCGTTATCTTTCATGCCTTTACGCACCATTTTAAAAATGGCGTGAAGCGCGTCGTACTCGCTCACCGCGCCGCGCAGCGGGTTTTTCGGATCTATGCCGTTAAACGCCAGCGCCTCGGGCTGCAGATTCGCCCCTTCGAAGGGTTCAACGTGGAAATGCAGCGTGGTGTCCGGTGTAAGCCAGCCCTGTTCATCCATTTTCAGCGTTATGGCGGCAATCTCAAGCAGCGCATCGGTTTTAGCGTTAAATCCGGCTGTTTCTACATCAATGACAACGGGATAAAAACCACGAAAACGGTCGCACAGACCGGTAAATTGAGCGTTATCGGACATCAGGGTCTCTTACATGGGGAAAAAAGCAGTGCGCATTATGGCAAATTTTGGCAGGGGATGCAGTAAAACAACAGGGCGCAAATGCGCCCTGGGGGATCAGTTGCCCAGACCGCGACCGGCGTCTTTGGCTTCAATCAGTTCGATTTTGTAACCGTCCGGATCTTCAACGAAGGCAATCACGGTTGTGCCGCCTTTAACCGGGCCCGCTTCACGCGTGACGTTGCCGCCGTTGCTGCGGATGCGTTCACAGGCTTCGGCTGCGTTATCCACTTCCAGCGCGATATGGCCGTAGGCATTGCCCAGGTCATAGCTCTCCACGCCCCAGTTATAGGTCAGTTCGATAACCGCTTCATCGGATTCCGGGCCATAGCCCACGAAGGCCAGCGAGTATTTGTATTCCGGGTTTTCGCTGGTGCGCAGCAGTTTCATGCCCAGTACGTTAGTGTAGAAATCGATAGAACGTTGCAGGTCGCCAACGCGCAGCATGGTGTGAAGTAGGCGCATAATTTCCTCATTAACCAATGGAAAGGATTATCTTTTTTAACAGAAACGATGTTTTAGTATAGCGGCGATATGTCGCCGCTATCAATGCACAATGACGGGATTAGAGCGTAGGGTAGTCGGTGTAGCCTTCCGCGCCGCCGCCGTAGAAGCTTTCCGGACGCTGAGGGTTAAGCTCTGCTTTATGTTTAAGACGTGCGACCAGGTCCGGGTTAGCGATGAAATCGCGACCAAACGCAACGGCATCGATCAGACCTTTGTTGATCAAGTCTTCTGCTTTCTCAGGCGTGTACGCGCCCGCACCGATGATCACCCCGTGGAAACGATCGCGCACTTTCTGACGGAACGCTTCGGTGTATGGCTGACCGCCAGCCCAGTCTGGCTCGGACATGTGCAGGTAGGCAATGCCGCGTTTGGCCAGTTCTTCAATCAAATACAGCGCGTCTGCTTCTTCATTCGGGCCGTTGTCCACATTCTGGAACGTACCGATCGGGGAGACGCGGATACCGATACGGTCAGCGCTCCACTCTTTACACACTGCGTCCACCACTTCCAGTACCAGACGCGCGCGGTTCTCAACGCTGCCGCCGTATTGGTCGGTACGGTGGTTAGAAGATGGGGAGAGGAACTGGTGCAGCAGGTAGCCATGGGCCGAGTGCAGTTCAACCATGTCGAAACCGGCTTCACGCGCATTCGCGACCGCCTGACGGAAATCATTGACGATACCCGGGATCTCGTCCAGCTCCAGCGCACGCGGCATGGACGTATCAACGCGAATGGCGTTGCCGTTTTCATCGCGCAGGGAGGTGCGGGTATTGGCGCTCAGGGCCGAGGCGGAAACCGGTGCCTGGCCGCCAGGCTGGATGCTGCTGTGTGAGATACGCCCGGTGTGCCACAGCTGCACCGCGATGCGGCCATCGTCAGCGTGCACGCCAGCGGTGATTTTCTTCCACGCGGCAATCTGCTCCGGGCTGTGCAGGCCTGGTGCGCCCGCGTAGCCTTTCGCCTGAGCGGAAATCTGGGTTGCTTCGGAGATGATCAGGCCAGAGCTTGCGCGCTGACGATAGTATTCACCCATCAGTGGAGTTGGAATATCACCCGGCTCAATGCTGCGCAGACGGGTAAGCGGGGCCATGAATACGCGGTTTGGTGCAGTAACAGCACCCACTTTCAGTGGGGTAAATAATTTTTCATCGGACATAAAGACTCCTGAGTAGACCAGTCGACTAGTAACAAGGTAAATAAAAAACGCCTGCTAAACGCCAGGCGCTGTAATCGTGCATTTCACATGTGCCAGGGCGCTTTCAAGCGGTGCGGCACTGCGAGAAATTTTGGCCTGAAGATTGGCACCTAACCACAGAGCATAAAGAACCTGCGCCTGGGTTAACGGCTCTCCGGAGAAGGCCAGCGTTTTTTCGTCGCGACCTTTCTCCAGCGCCTGTGCAAGCAGGGCGATAACACCCGTGGCGCCTTTATCCATGGCTGCGCGCATATCTTCGGAAAGATCGCACACCTCGGCAGAAAGTTTTACCGTCAGGCAACCGCTGATAATGCCCTGCTGACAGAACTGGGTCAGCGTTTCCTGATAGTAGTTCAGCACACGATCCCGATAGTTGCCTTCACCCTGGGCAAAATGGGTGGCGAGGCGCTGATGATAGCTGGCATAGTGCCGCTCAAGCATCGCCACGCCGAAGGCTTCTTTGGATCGAAAATAGTGATAAAACGATCCCTTCGGCACTTCGGCGGTTTTTAACAGTTCGCTCAGCCCCATTCCGGTAAACCCGCGATGCATGCAAAGACGCTCGCCGGTAGCCAGTAGATGTTCGCGCGTATCGTGTTCAGTGTGTCTGCTCATCGCTGCACTGTATTAGACCATTCGGTCTAATGCAAGCCGATTTCGTGTCTGCATGCGTTGACAATATCCAGCTGCTGCTGATAAACCGTTGATTTCACGTCCATCATCCCCAGCACCGTTGAGAACAAGTTGTCCTGTGACACCGCATTTTTTGCTGCATAATCACGTAAGCACTGCTCATCAACGCCAAAGTTTTTCGCATAGTCCGGGGAGAGCCAGAACACGAACGGAATGTGCGTCTGCTGTTCCGGCGCCAGCATGTACGGCGTGCCGTGCAGATAAATTCCGCTTTCGCCCAGCGATTCACCGTGATCAGACAGGTAGATCAGCGCCGTATTCATGCTGCTCTGGCGCGCTTTCAGCGCGTCGATGGTTTTACTGACCACGCTGTCGGTGTACAGAATCGTGTTGTCGTAGGTGTTAATCAGTGACTGATGATCGCAGTCCTGAATTTCATTGGTATCACAGGTCGGGGTGAATTTCCGGAAACTGCTGGGATAGCGGTTGTAATAGGCCGGACCGTGGCTGCCCATCAGGTGTATGACCAGAACGCTGTCCTGTTTCAGCCCGTCCAGCACGTTATCAAGACGGTAGAGGTTGACGTCGTCGATGCAGGACTGGTCTTTACAGAATGTATCCAGCTTCCACTGCGTCATGTCCGTGTGCGGCACCCGATCGCAGGCGCCTTTACAACCGCCGTCATTATCACGCCACAGCAGGTTGATGCCCGCATGGCGGAGCACGTCGAGCAGGCCTTCCTGGTGATGGGCCAGATCGGCATCATAATTTTTTCGGGTCATACCGGAGAACATGCAGGGAACCGACACCGCGGTCTCGGTACCGCAGGACGAGGCCTGGGGGAAGGAAATCACCTTTCGCTTTTCCAGTTCCGGGGTCGTTTCGCGACCATAGCCATTTAGCGAGTAGTTCGCCGCGCGTGAGGCTTCACCGACGACCACGACCAGAACCGTTTTCTTCTGTTGGCCGGAAATCAGCACCCCTTTATGGGCATCCTCCCCGATGCGCACCAGCGTTTGATTGCCTGCAAACCAGCGGGTTTTGCTGTATTTGATAACCGCGCTGACGTAGTTCGCCGGGGTGACCATTTTCACAATGCTTTTGTTATTACGAAATAACGAGGCGTAGTCCTTATAAAACACAGAGGCGATCAGTACGATCACCAGCAGCGCGCCCAGCATGGCCGCGACCCGCATGAGCAGGGCGTACCACCATTTCCCCGCGCGGATCGTCGTCAGAGCCAGCACCACCGACGGCACCACCCCTGCAATGACAATCCACAACACGATCTGCGGCGTCAGCAGCGCGGTGGCTTCCTGGGAATTGGTTTCGAATACGTTGACGATCATGTTCTGGTCGATAACCGCACCGTAGGTATACATAAAGTAGGTGGCGGCGGCGCATCCCATGGTCAGGATGATCATCAGCGGCTTGCGGATAAACGGGATATTCAGCAGGCTGAAGACAATGACCCAGCCGCAAAACAGCACCAGCGGAACAGACGCTGCGAACAGCATGTCGTGCAGATGAGCAGGGGCAATAATCTGCCAGCTGCGGTGAATGAACAACGCGTTTAGCGCGGTGAAGAAGAGAGCACAACCGAGCGTGAACTTCATGTCGTTACAGTGTAACTTTTTGGCAAACCACATCATTAACAAACCATTCTTTATTGTGATTTGTTGAGTATAAGGCGGGAAGATTAGTGAAACCTTAATGCCACATTTCTGTGGTAAAGCCCTTGCAGACGCCGTGTTTAGCGTCTTCACTGTAGGTGATAAACGGTTTGCGGAGGTGTGTGTGGCAGAGCAGCTGGAGTTTTTCCCCGTCCAGAGCCCTTGCCGGGGGATTTGCCAGTCGGATGAACGCGGATTTTGTCGCGGCTGTATGCGTACCCGCGATGAACGGTTCAACTGGCAACATTTAAGCGATCCGCAAAAGCAGGAGGTGCTTCGCCTGTGCCGGCAGCGTCTCCTGCGCAAATTACGCGCAAACAAAGCGGTTGAAAGCGAAGAACCCCAGCAACCTTCACTGTTTTAGCAAGGTAATTGCGTATACTGATGACATAACTTCTCTGAGGAAATTGTTATGGTTCAGCGTATTACTCTTGCCCCGCAGGGCCCGGAATTTTCCCGCTTTGTGATGGGTTACTGGCGTTTGATGGACTGGAATATGTCCGCTCCCCAGCTGGCGAGCTTTATTGAAGAACACCTCGATCTTGGCATCACCACCGTCGACCATGCTGATATTTATGGCGGCTATGCGTGTGAAGCGGCCTTTGGCGAGGCGCTGAAACGTGTGCCTGCGCTGCGTGCCAGAATGGAGATCGTGACGAAATGCGGTATCGCCACCACGGCAAAACCTGAACATGCCCTCGGCCATTACATCACCGACAGCGCACACATCGTTAAGAGCGCCGAGCAGTCGCTGGTGAATCTGGCCACAGACCATATCGACCTGCTGTTAATTCACCGCCCCGATCCGCTGATGGATGCCGATGAGGTGGCTGAAGCGTTCCTCAATCTTCATCAGAGCGGCAAAGTGCGCCACTTCGGCGTCTCGAACTTCACGCCAGCCCAGTTCGCACTGTTGCAGTCGCGACTGCCGTTCACGCTGGCGACTAATCAGGTTGAGATTTCACCGGTTCACCAGCCGCTGCTGCTGGATGGCACGCTCGACCAGCTGCAGCAGTTGCGCATTCGTCCTATGGCGTGGTCTTGCCTCGGCGGCGGACGGCTGTTCAATGATGAAGCCTTCCAGCCGCTGCGTGATGAGCTGGAAACCGTTGCCCGTGAACTCAACGCTGAGAGCATTGAGCAGGCCGTGTATGCGTGGATCCTGCGTCTGCCGTCAAAACCGCTGCCGATTATTGGTTCCGGCAAGATTGAACGCGTGCGCGCCGCGCTGGGCGCTGAAGAACTGCAGATGACCCGCCAGCAGTGGTTCCGTATTCGCAAGGCGGCGCTCGGTTACGACGTTCCGTGATCGGGTAACGCGGTGACTTTCCGGTGATTACTCAGCTCCTGGTTTAAACTTAAGGAGCAAAAAATAATCAACGGAGGTTACATGAAACGTTTTGCTCTGGCATTAGTGGCACTGGCTGTTTGCGCAGGCGCGCAGGCAGCCAGCGATGAAGTAGAAATGAATCTCGTCACCTCTCAGGGGGTTGGACAGTCCATCGGGACGGTGACCATCACCGAATCGGACAAAGGACTGGAGTTTGCCCCCAATCTCAAAGCGCTTCCTCCCGGTGAACATGGCTTCCATGTTCATGCCAATGGTAGTTGTCAGCCCGCGATAAAAGAGGGTAAAGCGTCGGCGGCAGAAGCGGCGGGCGGCCACCTCGATCCTGAGCACACCGGTAAACATGAAGGCCCGGAAGGAATGGGGCACTTAGGGGACCTGCCGGTGCTGGTCGTGAATAACGATGGCAAAGCCACGGACCCCGTAACAGCGCCACGGCTGAAAAAGCTGGACGAGGTAAAAGGTAAGTCGCTGATGATCCACGTTGGTGGCGATAACATGTCCGATCAACCTAAACCGCTCGGCGGCGGGGGAGCACGCTACGCCTGCGGGGTGATCTGATCGCCAATTGTACCCGGCGGCGGCGCTTGTTCGAGCTGCGACAGCGAACAGTGCAGCCGCCAGATTATCGACGCTAAATCCCGCGCCGCAGGCAAATGATGGCGCGCCAGGGTATCGCAAATGCGCTGCAGTTCGGCGAGCGTGACGCTAAGCGACCGCTGCTGAACGCCACGCTCGCTCATGACATCCCGCAGCAGAGAGATACAGACATCCCGAACCTGCGACAGCGGATCGGAACGCGTCTCCCAGGCACGCAGCTGCCAGACCACATGCGAACAGTTCAGCAATACCACGCCCCAGCGAAGCAGCCAGCGGCGCGCAAGGGAGTCCTGACTGTTATTGAGCTGGCTGACGTGGTGATACACCAGCGACTCATACTCGCTCTCGCGCAGATGCGGTCTGCGGCTGAGCTGATCGACGAATCCCCTGCGTAATTCCCGAATATGACGGCGGCTTTTACGGGCATCGGACCCGGGACGCAGCACGGCGAACGCTAACCACGCCAGCCCCACGCCTAAAATTTTGGCCAGATTGTCATTGAGGAAGTCAGCGTAATCATAGACCGGTGGATTTGTGACCGAGATAAATGACCCCATAAAGACGATCAGCTGTCCCCACAGGCCCGCCAGCTTCGGCATTTGCAGTTTCAGCAACTGCATGGTGATTAATAGCGGAAAGAGAAACAGCAGAAACTGCCAGAGATCGCTTATCTGCACCATCAACCCAAACTTGACGACAAAACTGAATAAGGACAGCAGCACCAGCGTGCGAAGCAGCAGCGTCAGCGAGTTGAACGGCGAGGCGACAACGGAATAGAGCACGCAGCTGATGGCGGCCAGGGTGAGGGCGGCGCTGCCGGATTCCCATTGGGTGGTGATGCTCCATGCGCCAACCAGCGTCAGCGCACAGAAGGTGCGAAACCCGCTCCACAAGGCTTCCATATAGTCGGTATGGCGCGCCAGCGCCGGGCTGCCCGGTACGGCGAATTCTGTTATCGGCGTGGCATTCTCAATCGCCCGGATCCAGCGGCTGCTGCGCAGATAGAGCCGGCAAAAATAGTTCAGGCGCTGCCAGAAGGCCCGGTGGCGATAGTCATATTCATCCGTTGGGGCGAGCGGGGCGATAATTCGCGCCACGGTATAGATATCCGCATCCGGTCGGGCGAGGGTGGCGAGCAGCGTATCGATAACCTCTCGGGTATGGACAGGCGAGTCGGGCCAGTTCAGCAGCATCCTGCGCAGGCTGGAGATGGCGCTGGTCATCCGCAACTGCTGATGCAGAAGATAGTTCAGGAGCGTGTTCTGGCGGCGAAAGCGGTAATGGCTCCAGAACGCCTGAATGCGCAGCAGATTCATGGTCAGGATCTGCCCGATGACCTTTTCATGTGCCAGGCGAATATCATCGTTGGTGTCAGGCTGCCACAGCAGACTGGCGTGTTCCAGCAGGCGCGCATGCATCGTCTTCAGGGCGGTGATAAGCGCGGTACCGTCTGAGGTACTGGGCAGGATCATCATCATCACCCCGCCACACAAGATCCCAACGATAACTTCACAGACGCGCGCCTGGGCGATATCCCACAGCTCGGTGGTGTCCAGCACGTTGACGACCGGGAAGGCGATGATAGCCGCCGTATAGCCCGCGAGCTGGAAAGCGTAGGCGACGTTGTTGGTGAAGTGCGCGCAGGCCCAGGTGCAATACCCAAGCCATCCGGCCATGCTCAGTAAAAAGAGCCACGGATCGTTCAGGGTATGTCCGGCGATAATCAGTGCGGCCGTAGCCCCGAGTAAACTCCCCGCGACGCGGCCCAGACTTTTGCTGATCACGCCGCCGACGGTCGGGAAGCTGACCACTGCCGCCGAGGTCATTGCCCAGTAGGGTTGATCCAGATTGAGATAATACGCAACGGTAAGCGCCAGACACATCGCAATGCCGTTGCGCAAGGCGTAGCGCCACTGCGGGCGCGTCGCTTTGATCCACGGCGTATTGCGCCAGGAGAACGCCTGCAGGTTCATCAGTGTGACCCGATTGAGACGGTGCAGGTGGTACCGGATACCAGCGTGATGCCTTGCGGAAGGGTATCGAACTCCACCCGGACCGGCACGCGCTGCGCTAGGCGCACCCAGGGCACGTTAGGTTTGATGTCCGGCACCAGGCCAGAATCGGCCTCGACGCTCTGATCGTAAATGGCACGGCCGATACTGGAGACGTGACCCTGTAACGTCTGCGAGCCGCTGTAGAGCGTTATGGTCGCTGGCGCGCCGGTCTGAATATGACGCAGCTTGGTTTCCTCGAAGTAGCCGACTACGTAAAACGAGTGGCTGTCGACTAACGCAAAGACAGGCTGTCCGGTGGTGGCATAATCGCCCACGCGGGTGGAGAGGTTTGTTATCCAGCCGTCGACGGGCGCTTTTACCACGGTCTGGGTAAGTTGCCACTGCGCCTGTTTCAGCGTGGCCTGTGCCACCTCAACGCTTGCCTGCATTGCCTTTACGTTGAGGTTGGCGGTGTCCAGATCCTCCGCCGAAATATAGTTCTGGGACAGATGGCGACGACGGTTGGCTTCATTATTGGCTTTCGCCAGATCGGACTGGGCTTTAGCAAGTTGCGCCTGCGCATTGAGGACCGCAATGTGGAAAGGCGTCTCATCAATGCGGAACAACACATCACCCTGTTTAACGAACTGATTATCCTTCACCATCAGCGCGGTGATCGTGCCCGATACCTGGGGGGTAATACTGACCTGTTCCGCACGGACCTTGCCGTCCCGCGTCCAGGGCGATTGCATGTAGTAGTTCCACATCCACCAACCCGCGATGAGTGCCAGCGCCAGAACCAAAAGAGTGGAAAAGTATTTAAGCGTTTTCAGGGACATATTCACCACACAACCAATACGGCAAGGCCAAGACACACGGAGAGGGCAAAGAGGGAGAGATCCATCAGCATCGGATGCCAGATTTCGCCGGAGTACATCCAGTCACGCAGCACGCGGTGTGCCACAAGCCAGATCAAAAAGCCCAGCAGGACAGCTTTAAACAGCGGCGGAAAATAGACGGATGCTCCGACAACCAGGTCCTGGAGGGGTAATCCCGCGGAGCTTAACGAGAACGTCACGAGCAGAGATCCTTTGCAGTGAGGAGAATGCCACGATGGCCTGTTTTTACATGACGACGCATGAATATTCAGTGTAAATCATACTGACAACATCGGCTGTATGCAGTATTGCATTTGTTTTGGCAATACAAATGCTGCACACTATTCTAAAATCAGTATAATAACTTAGCAAGCTAATTATAAGGAGATGAAATTGGAATCGCCATTAGGTTCTGATCTGGCAAGGTTGGTACGCGTCTGGCGTGCTCTGATTGACCATCGCCTGAAACCTCTGGAATTGACACAGACGCATTGGGTTACGCTGCATAACATCCATCAGCTTCCGCCCGACCAGTCACAAATTCAACTGGCAAAGGCGATCGGCATTGAGCAGCCTTCGCTGGTACGTACGCTCGATCAGCTGGAGGAGAAGGGACTGATATCCCGGCAGACCTGCGCCAGCGACCGACGCGCTAAGCGTATTAAACTGACTGAAAAAGCCGCGCCAATCATCACCGAGATGGAGGCCGTCATCAGCAAGACGCGAGGGGAGATCCTGTCCGGGATTTCACCTGAAGAACTGGAGATGCTCATCGGGCTTGTTGCTCGCCTCGAGCAAAACATCCACGAACTGCAGTCGCGCGACTGATCCTGCAAAAAGGCCTTGCTGATGCAAGGCCTTTTTTTCACGAGTAAACCACCACCCGGTTGCGACCCGTCTCTTTCGCTTCATACATCGCCTTATCGGCGCACTCCACGCACGTTTCCGCCGTCGTTTCGGCTGACGTCGCCGTAAAGACACCCATGCTGATGGTAATGGGTTCAGGCAGTTGTTCCTCGCTGCTGTTTCTATCGAAACTGCTGAGCTTCTCGCGGATCCGCTCCGCCACCTGGCGAGCCGTGTCCGGCGGGGTATTCGCCAGCATCAGAACGAACTCTTCGCCCCCGATACGCGCAGCAATGTCATCCGGGCGCACCGAGTCCATCAGCAGCCTGGCGACAAATTTTAATACCTTATCGCCCTGAAGGTGCCCGTAGCAGTCGTTGATACGCTTGAAGCGATCGAGATCGCTTACGACAACGGAAACCGGCTGGGTACGGCTCGCGCTGCGCAGCGAATGGTTGAGTGCGTCGTAAAAGTAACTGCGGTTGTACAGACGCGTAAGAGGGTCACGTATGGAGTTTTGATAAGATTGCTGATACTTCAAATGTGATTCACGATAGAGGTTAAATACATCATAAAGCAGAACAAATATAATCAACAGCGTGGCAATGGTCTCAAATAAACGCGCACGATACCAGGAAATATCTTCAGCCTGCCCGGCTAACAGCATCATCAAAAGCGTCCCGAAATAACACAACGATAAGAAATTACCGCTGACCCAAAACATATTACGTATCCGGGTAATAATCATCAGCGTGACAAACGTCGCGACCCACAGCACGATTAAGATAATGTTAATCACCCGGTTCCATATAGCCATAAAATGTCGGGTTTCATTATCGATCAGGTCCAGAGAGAAAAACGACGAATGGCTGGAGTAGAACCAGGCGAGGGTGATTATCACCGCGGTAAAAAGAAGCATGCCAAAAAAAAGAAAAATATGCGTCATGCGGGAAAGGGGAACATCACGCACGACATACAGCAGGGCAGATACAATAAACAACACCGCCATCAGGATATGGCGAAACATGTAATAGATCATCGCATCGTTATAGTTGATGGTACTGAACTGATAGAGGTTCAGCCACGCCGGAAAGCTGGTGAGCGTCCCAACCATCAGCAACGCAGAGCCGGTAAAGGCAAGCGCGATAGCGACAAGATACAACCGCCGTTTGTCACACCAGTATTTCATCACCATAAAGCAGGCGATAACCGAATGAAAGACCAGCAAAAAAATGGTCAGCGTGGGGAATAACAAAGGTGAAAAAGAGGGGACGTGTTTAACGAGTTGCAAAAACAGGAAATGTAATATCCCTATAACAAAAAAGCTCCCCAAAAAGAAAGGAATGTATCTATTTTTTACATATCGACCAATCGCAAGCATAATAATCTTAACAAAAAAATGAATAAAGGCGGCGAGTTTAGCGATGATATGCGCAAATTACTTTGCGCAGGAGCAATATATTATGGGAAGTAATTATGAATAAGATGAATATGTTTTTGCAATTAAAACGGATGACAGATATTCATGTGAGATAAAGGATACGGCCTGTAGACCGTATCCTTTATTAAATTAACGTGGAGAAACGGTCACCTGGCTGCCGTTGCTGGCAATCACGACGCGCTGGCCTGCAGAAAAGCGGGTGCTGCCTTGCTTCTGCACAACCATGATGGTGTTACCGTCATCTTTACGGATTTCCAGTTCAACACCCTGGGTTTTGTTCATGGCACCCTGAACGCCCTGGCCTGCTACGCCACCGGCAACAGCACCCGCCGCGGTGGCCAGTGAACGACCTGTCCCGCCACCGATGGTGTTACCCAGGAAACCACCCAGAACGGCACCGCCGATTGCACCGACGACATTGCTGTCATCACCACCCTGGATCTGTACAGGACGTGCATTGACAATCGTACCGTAGGTGACGTTCTGCACCTGTTTAGCTTCAGACGCGCTATAAACGTCGCCAGAGAGTGAACTGTCATTCACACAACCAGCCAGTGTTAAACCAATCAGCGAAACGCCCAGTACACGTAAAATCATTTGAATCTCCTGTTCACCAACAACGCCCGGTTCGGGCATCCGTAATGGCTAAATTATATGGCATAAGAGGCCAACGTTCATAACTTTGTATGCACAATAAGAAAAGTGTACTTGAAATTGGCTTAACGAGACATAAACAAAAATCTCTGTGGTACGTGTCTGACATTGTTAAAAAATATTATCGCCGCATAGAAAAGCCCCCCGGATTGTGGTTGAGTATTTATCCTAAGACCACGCAACCTAAGGAAAGCGCATGAAATCGGGTCGATACATAGGCGTGATGTCAGGCACCAGTCTTGATGGTGTTGATGTCGTTCTGGCCGCGATAGATGAAAACATGGTGGCCCAGCAGGCAAGCCTGACCTGGCCGATCCCCGTCTCGCTGAAAGAGGACATCCTGAACATCTGTCAGGGCCAGCAACTGACGTTGTCACAGCTTGGGCAACTGGATGTCCGCCTGGGATCGCTGTTCGCGGATGCTGTTCTGGCGCTTATGCACAAGGAAAACCTGCAGCCGCAGGATATCGTGGCGATTGGCTGCCACGGTCAGACGGTGTGGCATGAACCGACCGGCGACGCGCCGCATACCCTGCAAATTGGCGATAACAACCAGATCGTAGCGAAAACCGGCGTCACGGTTGTGGGCGATTTTCGTCGACGGGATATTGCCCTTGGCGGGCAGGGCGCGCCGCTGGTTCCGGCTTTCCATCAGGCGCTGCTGGCACACCCCAGCGAACGACGGATGGTGCTCAACATTGGCGGGATCGCCAACCTGTCGATGCTGATCCCGGGCCAGCCGGTGCGCGGGTACGATACGGGGCCGGGCAATATGCTAATGGATGCTTGGATCTGGCGTCAGTGCGGCAAACCCTACGACAAGGACGCGCAGTGGGCGAGCGAAGGTAAAGTTGTCCTGCCGCTCCTGCAATCCATGTTAAGCGATCCCTATTTTTCGCTTCCTGCGCCTAAAAGCACCGGCCGTGAATATTTCAACTATGGCTGGCTGGAGTGCCAGCTGGCGCCGTTCCCGGCGCTGTCCGCGCAGGACGTCCAGACCACGCTGGTGGAGTTGACCGCTGTCTCGATATCTGAACAGGTCATGCTCAGCGGCGGATGCGAGCGACTGCTGGTGTGCGGCGGTGGCAGCCGTAACCCGCTGGTGATGGCACGTCTCGCCGGGTTGTTGCCAGGCACCGAAGTCTCGACCACGGATGAGGCCGGGATCAGCGGGGATGATATGGAAGCACTGGCCTTCGCCTGGCTTGCGTGGCGTACCGTTGCCGGCCTGCCGGGCAATTTACCGTCCGTCACCGGCGCGCGTGAAGCCAGCGTGCTGGGGGCGATTTACCCCGCAAATCCTCGTCATAATCAGAGTTAACTGAATTTCAGTGCCGCGGCCAGCCGTTAGAATATGACGAAAAGCCGGAGGGTGATAACGCCCTCCGGGATCAGAAAAGTCGACGGAACACGCCATGAAAAAACTTCTTCTTATTACTCTGCCTTTTTTACTTGCAGGATGCAGTGCCTATAACCAGTTCGTTGAACGCATGCAGACCGATACGCTGGAGTATCGCTGTGATGAAAAACCGCTCACCGTGAAGCTGAACAACCCGCGTCAGGAAGCGAGCTTTGTTTATGACAATAAACTCCTGACCCTCAAGCAGGGCATGTCGGCCTCTGGCGCTCGCTATACCGACGGGATCTATGTCTTCTGGTCGAAAGGTGACAGCGCCACGGTCTATAAACGCGACCGTATCGTGCTGAACAATTGCCAGTTAGAAAATCCGAAGCGTTGAGATTTTCACAGGGGCGGCGCACAATAGCGCCACCCTAAGTCTATTTCAGCTAACGCCATGTCAGATAACGACGAACTGCAGCAAATTGCGCACCTGCGCCGTGAATACACCAAAGGCGGTCTTCGCCGCCAGGATCTTCCCGCTGAACCGCTGGCGCTTTTTGAGCGCTGGCTGAAACAGGCCTGCGAGGCTAAGCTCGCTGACCCCACGGCCATGGTTGTTGCCACGGTTGATGAAAACGGCCAGCCTTACCAGCGCATCGTGTTACTCAAGCATTATGATGAAAAAGGGCTGGTGTTCTATACCAATCTTGGCAGCCGCAAGGCGCACCATCTCGAACGCAATCCCCGTATTAGCCTGTTGTTCCCCTGGCACATGCTGGAGCGTCAGGTGATGGTCACCGGTAAAGTCGAACGCCTCTCGACGCTGGAGGTGGTGAAGTATTTCCACAGCCGTCCGCGCGACAGCCAGATTGGCGCGTGGGTCTCTAAGCAGTCCAGCCGCATTTCGGCGCGCGGCGTGCTTGAAAGCAAATTCCTCGAGTTAAAACAGAAATTCCAGCAGGGCGAAGTGCCGTTACCGAGCTTCTGGGGCGGGTTCCGCATCCCCATCGAACAGATGGAATTCTGGCAGGGGGGCGAGCATCGCCTGCACGACCGCTTTTTATACCAGCGCGAGAGCAACGGCTGGAAAATTGACAGACTGGCACCCTAAACCCCGAAATTTGTTGTTTTAAGCGCTAGCGCAACGTGCGCCAGCGCTTTATTCTATGTTCCTTTCGCACCAGGCGAAAAGTCGTGTACCGGCAAAGGTGCAGTCGTTTATACATGGAGAATTTGATGGCAAGCAGTAACTTGATTAAACAATTGCAAGAGCGGGGCCTCGTGGCCCAGGTGACGGACGAAGAAGCGTTAGCAGAGCGACTGGCGCAAGGCCCGATCGCGCTCTATTGCGGCTTCGATCCCACCGCTGACAGCTTGCATTTGGGGCATCTTGTTCCCTTGTTATGCCTGAAACGCTTCCAGATGGCGGGCCACAAGCCGGTCGCACTGGTGGGCGGCGCGACCGGTCTGATTGGCGACCCAAGCTTTAAAGCCGCTGAGCGTAAACTGAACACTGAAGACACGGTGCAGGAGTGGGTGGATAAAATCCGCAAACAGGTAGCCCCTTTCCTCGACTTCAACTGTGGTGACAACGCCGCCATTGCCGCGAATAACTTTGACTGGTTTGGCGGCATGAACGTGCTGACCTTCCTGCGCGACATCGGCAAACACTTCTCTGTTAACCAGATGATAAACAAAGAAGCGGTGAAGCAGCGTCTGAATCGTGACGATCAGGGCATCTCCTTTACCGAGTTTTCCTACAACCTGCTGCAGGGCTATGACTTTGCCTGCCTGAACAAACTGCACGGCGTGGCATTGCAAATTGGCGGTTCCGACCAGTGGGGGAACATCACCTCCGGTATCGATTTGACCCGTCGTCTGCATCAGAATCAGGTCTTTGGCCTGACCGTACCGCTGATCACTAAAGCCGACGGCACCAAATTTGGTAAAACCGAAGGCGGCGCGGTATGGCTCGATCCGAAGAAAACCAGCCCGTACAAGTTCTATCAGTTCTGGATCAACACCGCCGACGCCGACGTGTATCGTTTCCTGAAATTCTTCACCTTCATGGACATTGAGGCAATCAATGCGCTTGAAGAAGAAGACAAAAACAGCGGTAAAGCGCCACGCGCGCAGTACGTGCTGGCGGACGAAGTGACCAAACTGGTTCATGGCGAAGAAGGTCTGGCGGCCGCAAAACGCATTACGGCAAGCCTGTTCAACGGCACCCTGAGCGATTTAAGCGAAGCGGACTTCGAACAGCTGGCGCAGGATGGCGTGCCGATGGTTGAGATGGAAAAAGGTGCAGACCTGATGCAGGCGCTGGTGGATTCCGAGCTACAGCCGTCCCGCGGCCAGGCACGTAAAACCATCGCCTCTAACGCCATCACCATTAACGGCGAAAAACAGGCCGACCCGGAATACACCTTCGTTGAAGGGGACCGTCTGTATGGCCGCTACACGCTGCTGCGTCGCGGTAAGAAAAACTACTGTCTGGTGTGCTGGAAGTAATTAAAAAATGTCGCCAGGGGCGTGGGAAACCACGCCCCTTTTGTTTGTTCAGGGTAGTGGTAAGCAAAAATTGAAGAATATCCTCGCCATTCAGTCCCACGTTGTTTTTGGACATGCGGGTAACAGCGCTGCGGAATTCCCCATGCGCCGCCTCGGTGCCAACGTCTGGCCCCTTAATACCGTTCAGTTTTCTAATCATACGCAATACGGCAAATGGACCGGCTGCGTGATGCCGCCTTCCCATCTGACGGAGATCGTGCAGGGCATTGCTGATATCCACCAGCTCAAGCGCTGTGACGCCGTGCTGAGCGGCTATCTTGGCTCCGCAGAGCAGGGTGAGCACATCCTTGGCATCGTACGCCAGGTCAAAGCTGCGAACCCGTCAGCAAAGTATTTCTGCGATCCGGTGATGGGGCATCCTGAGAAAGGCTGCATCGTCGCGCCCGGCGTGGCGGAGTTTCACGTGCGCCACGCGTTACCGGCGAGCGATATCATCGCCCCAAACCTGCTCGAACTGGAGATCCTCTGTGAGCACCCGGTCAATAGCGTCGACGAGGCGGTAAGTGCGTCCCGCGAACTGATTGCTCAGGGGCCGGAGATTGTCCTGGTGAAGCACCTCGCACGCGCAGGGATAAGCCAGGACCGTTTTGAAATGCTGCTGGTGACAAGGGATGACGCCTGGCACATCAGCCGACCGCTGGTCGATTTCGGCGCGCGTCAGCCGGTTGGGGTGGGGGACGTGACCAGCGGTTTACTGCTGGTGAAACTGCTGCAGGGCGCAACCCTGCGCGATGCACTTGAGCATGTCACTGCAGCCGTGTATGAAATTATGATTGCCACCAAAGACATGCATGAGTACGAATTACAGGTTGTGGCGGCGCAGGAGCGTATTGCGAAGCCTGAGCACTACTTCAGCGCCACTCGCTTATAATCATCGCAATCATCGCCCGGCGGCGCTGCGCATGAAGTTGTAGGCCGGGTGAGCGTGAGCGCCACCCGGCAACACAAACCGCCCGGTCAGTTCAACCCTTCTGCTTTCAGCGCCGCGGCAACCGCCGGACGCTCCGCCACGCGCGTCATATACGCCGCAACATGGTCTAAGCCATCCATATTCAGCTTCACTGCGCGCGCCCAGCGCAGAACGGTGAACAGATACGCATCGGCAATGGTGAAACGGGCACCGGAAATCCACTGATCGTCTTTTAGCGAGTCGTTAATGTACTGCAGCTTTTTCTCCAGCAGCGCGCGCACGGTAGGTTTGTACTCTTCCGGCGTATCCGGGCGGAACAGCGGAGTAAAGCCTTTGTGCAGCTCGGTAGCGATATAGTTCAGCCACTCCAGCGTCTTATAACGGGCAATGCTGCCGGTCGGAGCAAGGAGCTGGCGGTCGGGCACATTGTCTGCGAGGAACTGCATAATCGCCACGCCCTCGGTGAGCAACGTACCGTCATCCAGCAGCAGAGCCGGAACTTGTCCCTTCGGGTTAATGGCAAAATAGTCATCGCCATTTTCCAGGCGCTTCTTCATCAGGTCGACGCCATCAAGCGTGAAATCCTTGCCGCTTTCGCGCAGGGTGATATGGGAAGCAAGAGAGCAGGCGCCCGGTTTGTAGAACAGTTTCATCGGTAACTCCTTTTCGCTGAGGTTCCAGCTATGTTAGTGCGCGATTGGATAAAAAAAAAGCCGCTAATGCATTAGCGGCTTTTATTCAGTCGTTTCCCGATGACATTACACGGCAGCGGTCTTGCTCGCTTTAGCGTCGTTGTCGTCGTCCTGAGTCATACGATTCAGCTTAGGCGCTGTCATCAGCATCAGCACGGCGATAACGCCCGTGGCGATACCAATCTGCATGAACACGGTGCCATAGACGTTCAGGGACATCAGTGGGTCGGTCACGTTCTCCGGCACGGCCATCAGGTTAGCAATCTTACCGGCGATCAGTGCTGCGCCCGCGGTGGTCAGGAACCAGCTACCCATGATGAAGCCCATCAGACGCTGTGGAACCAGTTGTGCAACCATTGCCAGGCCCAGACCGGAGATCATCAGCTCACCGACAGACTGCAGCGCGTAGCTCAGGATCAGCCAGCTGACAGAGACGATACCCGCGTCGGTGGCAAACTTGGTACCCAGTGGCAGCACCAGGAAGGCACCGGAGCACAGCAGCATACCGATGGCAAACTTGTGCGGCATTGGCAGACGGTCGCCCATCTTGTTATAGATAGCCGCCAGAATCGGGGAGCCAATCATGATCCAGAACGGGTTCAGCGCCTGGAACTGCTCCGGCTCAAACGCGATGCCCAGAATAGCGTGCTCAACGTTACGGATGGCGAAGAAGTTCAAAGAGGTTGGCATCTGCATGTACAGAACGAAGAAGATAATCGCCTGCAGCATCAGAATGAAGGCCACAATCATCTTACGACGCGCAGCACCGTGCATGGCGAAGGCTTCTTTCGCGAAGATACAGACGATACCCAGCGCAACTAATCCCAGAACGCCGCGAGCGATGGTCTGGTTATGCAGCAGCCAGGTCGCGATTGCCACGAGGACGACAACACCTACGATGGTCGCCAGCAGTTTGCCCATGTGCAGAGGTTCGAAGTCAGGTTTGGAACCGTTGTTTTTAACCCAGCTGCGGCAGAACAGGAAGTTCACCACGGTGATCAACATACCCACGAAGCTCAGTGCGAACGCGACGCTCCAGCCAAACTTAGCAGCCAGCCACGGTGTTGCCAGCATAGAGAAGAAGGAACCGATGTTGATGGACATGTAGTACATGGTGAATGCACCGTCCAGACGCGGATCATCTTTGTTGTAGCAGGTTGAGAGCAGGGAAGACGGGTTCGCTTTGAACAAACCGTTACCCACGGCGATGGTCGCCATACCCATATACACAACCGCGGCGTCATGACCAGACCATGCAACCAGCCCATAGCCAATCGCCAGAACGATAGCGCCCAGCATGATGACACGTTTGGTGCCAAGCACTTTATCACCCAGCCAGCCGCCTACCGCGACCAGACCGTACACCAGTGCGCTGAATGAAGAGAACAGCGTGATGGAATCGGCTTCTGACATACCCAGTTGTTTAACCAGGTAGACCGCCATGATCCCTTGCAGGCCGTAGAAACCAAAACGCTCCCATAACTCAATGGAGAAGATGAGATAGAACGCTTTAGGTTGTTTAAAAGCGTTCAGGCTCACGCTTTCTTCAGTTGGTTTATTGTTTGCAGTCGACACATATACCTCTTTTTTTACATCCCATATTAACGGGGGTGTTCATAGCGTGATGACCGTGGTCCATCCGCTTTATAGTTATATTGGGAGGGGAAACGGCGGGTAATGTTCACTATCCGCGGCCTTCTGGCAATACGTTTGTAATACTCTGTTACATATAACTGAAGCCCTATAATCAGCGGGTCAGGCAAATGTTATTCAGCGTTAAATTTCTTTCGATGAGTTTTGTTGGTTTTTTTCACTACCTTTAGCCCCGGAAATCGGCTGTATGGCGATATGTTCTGCTATTTGCCCTTTCAGGCAGTGATATAGCCCATATTCTGAAAAATGACTGGTCTTATCTGCGGCGTTGGGGTGGTTAAATCTTGTCTGGCTAAGGGTTTGCCGGGCTTTTAACAACAAAAATCCAACATGACGTTATCAGAGTGATCCCGATCACAGATGTATAGAAATTTTTGGTGATGAAAAAACAATTAACCTGTTTGAGTGTTAAATCACCGAAGGATCGCCCGGCACGTTGCGGTCAACGGCGAACAAATTTCGGTCAAAAGGAAGGTTACTAGTACACCTTCCTTTTATAAGGTATTGAATGGCAGAAGAATGTGGTGAGCGCGTCAGGCGTAGACTTTTTCTTTGTATTCGCAAAGATCTTCAATGATGCACGAGCCGCAGCGGGGCTTACGGGCAATGCAGGTATAGCGCCCATGCAAAATTAACCAGTGGTGGCAGTCCACCTTAAATTCTGCCGGTACCACTTTGAGCAATTTCTCTTCGACCTGCTCAACGTTCTTACCGGGCGCGAAGTTGGTGCGGTTTGAGACGCGGAAAATATGGGTATCCACGGCGATAGTCGGCCAGCCAAACGCGGTATTAAGCACCACGTTAGCCGTCTTGCGCCCGACACCGGGCAGGGCCTCCAGCGCAGCGCGATCTTCAGGGACTTCCCCACCGTGCTGTTCCAGTAAAATCCGGCAGGTTTTGATTACGTTCTCGGCTTTGCTGTTAAACAGCCCGATTGTCTTGATATAGGATTTAACCCCCTCGACGCCGAGCGCAAGCATGGCTTCAGGCGTATTAGCGACGGGGTAGAGCAGGGCCGTGGCTTTGTTGACGCTCACGTCGGTGGCCTGCGCAGAGAGCAGTACGGCGATCAGCAGCTCAAAGGGTGAGGTAAAGTTAAGCTCCGTCGTCGGATGAGGGTTTTCATTCCGCAGACGAGTCAGGATCGCAATGCGTTTCTCTTTATTCATGAAGCCTTCTCGGGTATCCCTTCCTGCACGCTGCGCTCGGCCGCGCGGCGTTTACGTTTTTCATCAATCAGGTATTTTATCGCCAGCATCATGCCAAGGCCAATAAAAGCACCTGGTGGCAGCATCGCCAGCAGGAAGGGGGTATCCGTATGGAAGACCTCAATGCGTAGCGCTTTTGCCCAGCCGCCCAGCAGCGCATCCGCACCGTCGAACAGCGTCCCGTTGCCCAGAATTTCACGCAGGGAGCCCAGGACGAACATCGCGCCGGTCGCGCCCATGCCGATGGCAAAGCCATCCAGGGCAGACATCGCCGGGGTGTTTTTCACGGCAAAGGCTTCTGCGCGGCCCACAACGATGCAGTTGGTGACGATAAGCGGAATAAAGATCCCCAGGGACTGATACAGTCCGAAGGCATAGGCGTTAATCAGCATCTGCACAATGCTCACCACCGAGGCGATGATCATCACGTAAATCGGAATGCGAATTTCCGTGGGCGTCCAGCGGCGCAGCGCAGAGATGGACAGGTTGGTCAGGGTCAGCACCAGCGTGGTCGCCAGCCCCAGGCCAAGGGCGTTGGTTGCGGTGGATGTCACCGCCAGCAGCGGGCACATCCCAAGCAGCTGAACCAATGCGGAGTTGTTCTTCCAGAGACCCTGGACGATAACCTCTTTAACCTGACTCATGTTTACTCCTCACAGGCCGGAAGATTGTCAAGTTGCGCAGGCAGCGTTTCCGCGTACAGCCCGGCACGTTTTACGGCGTTGACCACGGCGCGGGGGGTAATGGTCGCGCCCGTGAACTGGTCAAATTCGCCGCCGTCTTTTTTCACCGCAAAGGCTGCGTCATTCTCGCCATGAATCACTTTACCGGCAAAATGCAATATCCAGTCGCTCAGACGAGGCTCGATTTTATCCCCCAGGCCCGGCGTTTCGTGATGTTCCGTCACGCGCGTTCCCAGCACGGTGCCCGTGAAGTCAGTACCGACCAGCAGCTGTATCGCGCCAGAATAACCGTCCGGCGCCGTGGCTTCCATCACCGCGCCCACCGGTTTATCACCTTTTCGGGCGATAAAGACGCGATGCGTCCCTTTGCCGAGCTGCGGAACCTGCACCAGGAAGCAGCTTTGCTGCAGGTTATTATCATAGAAGTCAGAGGGGATCACCTGGTCAAAAAGCGCTTTCTGCTGCTTCGTCGACTGCTCATCAATGGTGGTTTTGGTCAGGGTATTGACCAGCGCGGTCAGGCCTGTCAGCACGGCGGCGAAAACAGCCAGCGTAACGCCGTGTTTTTGCATAGTTTTCAGCATGGCGAAACCCTTAGCGATGGCCGTACACGCGCGGACGCGTGTAATAGTCGATGAGCGGAACGGTAATATTGGCTAACAGCACGGCGAAGGCGACACCGTCCGGATAGCCGCCAAAACTGCGGATCAGCCAGACCAGCAGCCCGGCTAGCGCGCCGAAGATCAGGCGGCCACGGTTGGTGGTGGAGGCGGTGACCGGATCGGTCAGGATGAAGAACGCACCCAGCATGGTTGCGCCGGAGAGCAGATGCATCTGCGGGCTTGCCAGCGACTCAGGAGAGAACACCCAGCCCAGGGTCGCACAGACCGCCAGCGTCACGAGGAAGCTGACCGGAATATGCCAGCGAATGGCTTTTTGCTGCAGCAGGAACAGGCCACCCAGCAGGTACGCAAGGTTGACCCACTGCCAGCCCGCGCCAGCCAGCATACCGCTGAAAATGGCGGACTTCATAATCTGATCCACGCTGTGCCCGGCGTGCAGGGACGTTTTGAAGGTGTCGAGCGGCGTCGCCTGGCTAATGCCGTCCACGCCGATGCGCAACACGTTCATGTCCGCGCCGAGCGCGGTGTGTCCGGTAAAGATAACGTGCAGGGCATCCATAAAGCCGGGCACCGTGGCCGCGATCTCCTGCGGCGGCAGCCAGCTCGTCATCTGCACCGGGAAGGAGATCAGCAGAACCACATAGCCGATCATCGCCGGGTTAAACGGGTTATGGCCTAGCCCGCCATAGAGCTGTTTAGCAATGATCACGGCGAAGACCGTGCCCAGCACTACCATCCACCACGGCGCAAACGGCGGAATACTGATCGCAAGCAGCAGGCCGGTTAAAAGCGCCGAGTTGTCGGCCAGAATGCGGCTCACCTCTTTTTTACGCAGCTTCAGCACCAGACCTTCAGCCGCCAGGGCACTGGCACAGCCGAGCGCTAACTGGATAAGCGTCCCCCAGCCGAAAAACCACAGCTGGACGGCGATACCCGGCAGTGCCGCCAGGCACACCAGCATCATGATGCGCGAGGTCTGGCGCTGGTTGTGGGTATAGGGGGAACTTGCGATTCTGAAAACCATTTAATCCTCGTTAACTGCTTGCTGTGCGGCTTTCTTCGCCTGAACACGGGCAATCGCGGCGGCGACTGCGGCTTTGCGTGGATCGTCATTTGCAGCGACGGTCTGTTCTTCCTGTTGTGCGGCCTGTTGTGCGGCTTTGCGCGCCTTAGCACGCGCGATAGCCGCTTCAACCGCCGCCTTACGCGGATCGACAGCCTCTGGCTCAATCACGACGCTGGACTGGGCTGCTTTACGGGCTTTTGCTCGTGCAATAGCGGCTTCAACCGCGGCTTTACGCGGGTCAACCTCAACCGCAGGTTCTGCCGGTTGCACGTTCTCAGCCTGACGCGCACGGGCTTTTGCTCGCGCGATGGCGGCCTCAACCGCGGCTTTACGCGGGTCGATTTCACCAGCGGGCTCTGCCTGCTTAGCTTTTTCAGCCTGACGCGCGCGGGCTTCGGCTTTACGCGCTTCACGGGCGGCAATCGCGTCGCTGTTATCCGGTTTCGCACCTGCCGGGATTTCAATCGTCTCGGCGGCGTGAGCTTTTTTCTCCCGCACGCGGGCCAGCGCGGCGGCGATTGCGTCCCGATCCGTCTCGGCGGGCTGCACGGCGGCTTGTTTATGGCGTTCCTGGCGCGCCGCTTTTTCACGCTCCAGACGTGCCTGACGAGCCTCGAAGCGCGCTTTGGCTTCAGCGGCGCGTTTGTCTTCCATGGAGATGGCGTAGATCTCGGCCTTCTCCTGACGGAAATATTGCACCAGCGGGATATTGCTCGGGCAGACCCAGGCGCAGGCACCGCACTCAATGCAGTCTGCCAAATTGTGGGCTTTGGCTTTATCGTGCAGTTGGCCTTTGCTGTACCAGTACAGCTGCTGCGGCAGCAGATCGGCCGGACAGGCATCTGCACAGGCGCTACAGCGAATGCAGCCTTTTTCTTCCTGCTCCTCGCCCATCTCGGTGGAGGAGGGCGCCAGCAGGCAGTTGGTAATTTTGACCACCGGGACGTCCAGCCACGGCAGAGTAAAGCCCATCAGCGGGCCGCCCATGATCACCATCTGATCGCTACCCGGACAGAAGCCGGCATGGTCAAGCAGATGGCGTACCGGTGTGCCCAGACGCGCCCAGACGTTGCCCGGACGGGAGACGGATTCACCGGTCAGGGTGACCACGCGTTCGGTCAATGGCTCACCGTCAATCACCGCGCGTTTAACCGCGTAGGCCGTGCCGACGTTCTGCATCAACACGCCGATGTCCGATGAACGTCCGCCGTGGGGAACCTGTTTGCCGGTCAGGATCTGGGTGAGCTGCTTAGCCCCGCCAGAAGGATACTTGGTCGGGATAACGCGAAGGCCGATGTCGTGGCTTCCCGCCAGCACCGCCCGCAGCATGGAAATGGCCTGCGGTTTGTTATCTTCGATGCCAATTAGGACGTCGCGCGGCTGCAGAATATGCGCAAGGATGCGAATGCCTTCCACAACCTGCGCGGCACAGTCCTGCATCAGACGATCGTCGGCGGTAATGTAGGGTTCACACTCTGCGGCGTTAATAATGAGTGTTTCGATTTTGTCGCCGCCGCCGCGCAGTTTGGTCCCCGTCGGGAAACCCGCGCCGCCCAGCCCGGCCACGCCGAACTGATGGATACGTTCAATCAGCGCCTCCCGGCTCTGGGCACGGTAATCGCTCCAGCCTTCACGGTCGATCCAGCGATCTTCCCCGTCAGCGTCGATGATTACGCTCAGCTCAGACAAGGCAGAAGGATGCGCAACGGTATGCGGAGCAATCGACACCACGGTACCGGAGGTCGGGGCGTGAACGGGCAACATGCGCCCGCGACCAAAGGTCAGCGGCTGGCCGCGCAGGACGCGATCGCCCTCTTTGACGCAGAGTTCACCCTCAGCGCCGATATGTTGTTTCAGCGGCATGACGTAGCGCGTCGCCAGCGGAATTTGACGCAGCGGCGTGCCGTTAGACTGGGTTTTCATCTCTGGCGGATGGATACCGCCATCAAAGTCCCAAATCTTCTCTTTTCTGAACGCGGAGAATAACTTAAGCATGGTGTTCCACAGGAATAATGCGAACCGGAATGGTTTGAAGATCCCATTTCCAGTTTTCGGTAGTCGTTTCAACCGGACGTAGTTCTATGCACTGCGTCGGGCAGGGGGCCACGCAGAGGTTGCAGCCGGTGCACAGATCCGCTACCACGGTGTGCATGGCGCGGGTGGCACCGACAATGGCGTCCACAGGACAGGCCTGAATACATTTGGTGCAGCCGATGCAGTTGGCTTCGTCAATCACCGCCAGCGCGCGCACCGGCTCCTGCACGTCGGCATCGCCGTCCACCGGTTGCGGATCGACATTAAGCAGGGCAGCGATTTTCAGCATCACGGCTTCGCCACCCGGCGCGCAGCGGTTAATCTTTTCACCCTGAACGCCAACCGCCTCAGCATACGGGCGGCAGCCGGGATAGCCGCATTGCCCGCACTGACTCTGCGGCAGCAGCTCATCAATTTTTTCGACAACCGGGTCGTCCTCAACCGCAAAACGGCGGGAGGCATACCCCAGAATGACGCCAAACACCAGTCCCAGCACGCTGATTGAGGCGATGGCAATCCAGATAGCATTCATTACAACTTCACCAGACCACTGAAGCCCATAAAGGCTAAAGACATTAAACCCGCCGTGACCAGCGCAATCGAGTTACCGCGAAAAGGCGCGGGAATATCTGCGGCTGCCAGGCGCTCGCGAATGGACGCGAACAATACCATCACCAGGGAGAAACCGACCGCGGCAGAGAATCCATACAGCGCCGATTGCATAAAGTTATGACCGAGGTTGATGTTCAGCAACGCCACGCCGAGCACCGCGCAGTTCGTGGTGATCAGCGGCAGGAAGATGCCCAGCAGGCGATACAGCGCCGGGCTGGTTTTACGCACCACCATTTCGGTAAATTGCACCACCACCGCGATGACCAGAATAAAGGCCAGGGTGCGCAGATAGGTCAGTCCCAGCGGAATGAGGATCCAGGTGTCAATCCACCAGGCACAAATCGACGCCAGGGTCATGACGAAGGTCGTCGCCAGCCCCATACCCATTGCGGTCTCCAGTTTTTTGGACACCCCCATAAACGGACACAGGCCCAGAAACTTCACCAGGACGAAGTTGTTAACCAGCACAGTGCCGACAAAGAGCAGTAAGTAATCGGTCATTATTTAGCCTGAAATAAAAAAGCCGCCTATTATCGAATAATCCACAACGGGCGACAACAGGTTAACTGTAAGGTTATTACGGGTTAACGAAGGTTTTTTTCACACGCGCTGAACGCTTGAAATAGGGAACCAGTAGCGCCGCCGCCAAAAGCGGAAAGAGCAACTGGCGAACCGCCAGCGCGTCGGAAACCGGTGAAAAAGCAAAGGCTTTGATCGCCAGCAGCACGGAAATGAGCAGCCAGATAATGTAGTGTTTGGGCACACTCTGACGACGCTTAAAGAAGGCAATGGTCAGCCACAGCGTGTAGTACCACATGGCAATTGCGAAAACGAACGACACGAACCACAGGGTAATATTAAGCACACTTTGCGACATCAGGGTCTGAATGGCATGAGGCGTAATCAGTGCAGTGGTATAAAGCAGCAGCGCCAGCGAGGCGCTTAATAAGGCAACCAGCAGCCATGCCAGGGGGGCGATTAACCAGCCTCCAATTTTTTCACCAGCCGATGCGGTCATGTTCTCTCCGATGAGTTTGCGCGAAATGTTCTACAGAGATTTGCAGGGCGGAGAGTATATAACATTTCGCGCGGATGGCTACCTTCTTATAGTACGTAACGCCATACCGACTTAGGCACTTCGCCGACGTTAAAGAGACGGCCGCCGGAGACCAGTTCAGCACGACGGTGATCGGCTGCGCGGTACATATTGATGATTTCCTGATTATCTGACAGCGTGTAGTTCAAATGGTCAAACAGTTTTTCCAGGCTCTCAAGCGAATTGATTTTGCGAAATTTTAATAAATAGTCCTGAACTGTCATTTTAATAAGTTTCCATATAAAAGTGAGTAATACCTCTGAAGGTAATTCGTTCGGATAATAAACGGATTAATAAAGACGTAAACTGCCCACTCAGGTAATGCGACGAAATTAGGAGTTTTCTTTAAAGAAAGAATCAGGCATCAGATGATGCCTGGAAGAGAGGTTAACCTTGTTCACCACGGCTGGCAATATGCCACTGACACATTATGTCACTCACCGGCGGGCGGGCAGGCTACTTCGGTTGCACGGCAGCGACAGGCTCCGGAGGCTGGTAGTTATCAATGTGGCTGGCAACGCCGAGCAAAATGACCGAAACCCCCAGGACAATCCATCCTGCTAATTCAATGATTCGATTAATAATTGACGTCATAATTCGCGTTTGTAATTTATCCTTAAATACAGATGACGAATGTTACAGCGCGTCATGCGAGTCGGCAAGGGGTTTGGGTATCGTTCCCGTATCCACTCTCATTAGGTTACATTTATTTAACAAAGACTACCGGCACAGGATGCTATTTTTAGTGAAGGGATACGGAATTACGCTGCCGGACGCGCATAAAGCCAGTGTGAAATACGTTCATGACGTGAGAGGGTAGCACTATGAGTGAAAACATCCGTGTCGGCCTTATTGGGTATGGGTACGCGAGTAAAACATTTCACGCGCCGCTGATAGCCGGTACGCCCGGCATGTCCCTGGCGGCAATCTCAAGCAGCGATGCAGCCAAAGTGAATGCCGACTGGCCTGTGGTACCGGTGGTTTCTGAGCCTAAGCATCTGTTTAATGACCCCAATATCGATTTAATCGTAATTCCCACGCCAAACGATACCCACTTCCCACTGGCAAAAGCCGCGCTTGACGCGGGTAAGCACGTGGTGGTGGATAAACCCTTCACCGTGACGTTGTCACAGGCGCGAGAGCTGGACGCGCTTGCGCGCAGCCTCGGGCGGCTACTGTCGGTGTTTCATAACCGCCGCTGGGACAGTGATTTCCTCACCGTCAAAGCGCTGATCGCGGAAGGCACGCTTGGGGAAATCGCCTCGTTTGAATCCCACTTCGATCGTTTTCGCCCTCAGGTGCGTGACCGCTGGCGCGAGCAGGCGGGGCCGGGGAGCGGCATCTGGTACGATCTGGCTCCGCACCTGCTCGATCAGGCGGTGAATCTCTTTGGCCTGCCTGTGAGCATGACCGTCGATCTGGCGCAGCTCCGGCCAGGCGCGCAGACCACAGATTACTTTCATGCCATTCTTAGCTACCCGCAGCGCCGTGTCATTCTTCACGCCACTATGCTGGCGGCGGCGGAGTCTGCACGCTATATCGTTCATGGCACGCGGGGAAGCTACGTTAAATTTGGTCTGGATCCGCAGGAAGAACGCCTCAAAAACGGCGAGCGGTTACCGCAGGAGGACTGGGGCTACGATATGCGCGATGGTGTGCTGAGCCGCGTGGAAGGGGAAGCGCTGGTGGAAGAGACCCTGCTGACGCTGCCCGGTAACTATCCGGCATATTACGCGGCCATCCGCGATGCGTTAAACGGCAACGGCGAGAATCCGGTGCCGGCGAGCCAGGCGATACAAATTATGGAGCTGATCGAGCTGGGAATGGAATCTGCCAAACATCGCGCAACGCTCTGTCTGGCATAATGTTTTGTTGGCCGGGCACGCGTCAGCGCTGCCCGGCAGAGGGCTTACGCGTGCGCCACTTTATCGCGCAGCGCCTGCTTCTCTTCCTGTGTCAGGAAGGCCATTTCCAGTCCGTTAATCTGGGCCTGACGGATCTGGTCGCGGCTGAGGCCAGCCTGTGGGGCGGCGACCGAGTATTCGTGAATGATATCGACACCCTGTACCGCCGGGTCATCGGTGTTCAGCGAGGCCAGCACGCCGTGCTCAAGGAAGGTTTTCAGCGGATGGTGCGCCAGCGTCGCCACGGTGCTGGTCTGGATGTTGGACGTCAGACAGGATTCAATCCCGATGCGCTGCTCAGCAAGGAAATCCATCAGAGCACGGTCTTCAACGGCTTTCACACCATGACCAATACGCTCTGCGCCCAGCTCGCGAATAGCCTGCCAGATACTTTCCGGGCCCGCTGCTTCACCCGCGTGAACCGTAATGTGCCAGCCCGCATCGCGCGCACGGTTAAAGTGGGAGAGGAACAGGCTGCCGGGGAAGCCCAGCTCATCACCGGCCAGATCGATGGCGGTGATCTGGTCACGATGCGCCAGCAACGCGTCCAGTTCCTGCAGACAGGCGGCTTCCCCAAAGGTACGGCTCATGATGCCAATCAGACGAGCCTGGACATCAAAGGCTTTACAGCCTTCCTGGACGCCAGCAATAACGGCTTCAACCACACCGTCAACGGGCAGGCCGTGGGTCATGGCCATATAGCCCGGCGAAAAGCGCAGTTCGACATAGTGCAGGCCGTTGCGGGCGGCGTCTTCAATGTTTTCAAATGCCACACGGCGACAGGCGTCCAGCGAGGCCAGCATTTTCACCCCCCAGTCCAGTTTGCTCAGGAAGCTCACCAGGTCAGGTTCGTTTGAGGTGACCTGCACGTGCGGGATCAACGCGTCAAGCGTGTGGGCGGGAAGGGTTAAATTGTACTGGCGGCCAAGATCGAGGATGGTTTGGGCACGAATGTTACCGTCAAGGTGACGATGAATATCAGTTAATGGCAGGTGTGTATCAATCATGGTCGCACTCTTTTTCTGGTTAAAGTGCGACACATTATAAAAACAAAACGGGGTAAAAAGCTATTTGCGCAAGGGAAAATTCCGTTGCGCAAACCAATTACCGCAGAGATCGGATGCCGTTGATCAGCCGCTGAACGCCTTGCTCCAGCTTGCTGCGTGAACAACCGGCATTGAGGCGCACGAATCCTTTGCCCTCTTCGCCATAGGTATATCCCGGCATGATGGCGACTTTTTGCTGCTCGATCAGCACCTTTTGCAGTGCGTGTTCATCAATAGCCAGTGGACGCAAGTCGATCCAGGCGAGATAGGTTGCGTCGGGCGGCTGCCAGCCTAAATTCGGAAATGCGCGGTGCAATTCCTGCGCGACATAGTGCAGGTTTTGCTCAAGATAGCTGCGCAACGCGTCAAGCCAGGGTTCACCCTGCTGGTACGCTGCAATGTGCGCGGTCAGGGCCAGCACCGAAGGGGAAGAGAGTCCATCCCGGCCTTTTAGCGCGCTGAGATAAGCCTCCCGGCTGAAATCGTCACCTATCAGGCCGTAAGCGCCGGTCAGTGCCGGAATGTTGAAGCTTTTCGAGCCTGAGGTCAGCAATGCCCATTTTCCGCGAGCGACCTCGTTCCACGGCGTATGACGATTTTCGCCCCAGACCATATCCATGTGGATTTCATCGCTAATCACCGCCACGTCATAGCGCGCGCAGAGATCCGCCATGTGGGCCAGTTCGTCGCGCGTCCACACCTTACCGGTCGGGTTCTGCGGGCTGCACAGCAGCAGTATTTTGTTTTGCGGCTGGGACAGCGCCGCTTCCAGCGCAGCCATATCGCCCTGCCAGCCCTCTGGCGTTTTTTGCATGGCGACAGGCACAACGCGGCGCTGGTTACCTTCAATTGCTTTATAAAACGCATCGTAGGCGGGGGTATGTACAACCACGCCGTCTCCGGCGTGAGACCAGATACGAATTAGCTCCGACACCATGTAAATGACCGACGGGCCATACACAAGGGTATCAGTGTCGATCTGGCTGTTAAAACGCTGCCGGAACCAGTGAGCCACGGCGGCCAGAAATTCATCATTCTTCCAGCGGCTGTAGCCAAACACGCCATGGTTGATGCGCTGATGCAGTGCGTCGGTAATGCAGGGCGCCGTGGCGAAATCCATATCCGAGATGGTGAACGGCAGCAGGTCCGCGGCCCCGAAACGGTCGGCAACATAATCCCACTGAGTACACCAGGTGCCGTGGCGATCCACGACGGTAGAAAAATCAAACATAACGTCGATCCTCAAAGTAAAACCCCCTCACGCAGAGGGGGTTGGCATTACGCTTCGACTGTCCGCATAAGGGTAGCCAGTTCGTCTTTCACGGACTGGACCTGCGGGCCGATAACCACCTGCAAATTGTGCTGATTTAACTGTACCACGCCAATCGCCCGGTTGGCTTTCAATGCGTTGGTGTCGACTTTGGACATATCCGCCACCGACAAACGCAGACGGGTGATGCAGTTATCCAGCGAGGTGACGTTATCCGCACCGCCCAGCGCCGCCAGAATGGCAGGGGTGTTATAGCCGGATTTGCCCACGGTGCCCGCGACCGCCTGTTCAACGCTGGTGGCGTTATCCGTATCGCGGCCCGGTGTTTTCAGGTTAAAGCGGGTGATGGAGAAGCGGAAGATACCGTAGTACACAACGAACCAGATGGCTGCCACCACCGGTACCAGATACCACTTGGTGGACAGACCGTGCAGAATACCGAACACCACGAAATCAATAACGTTGCCGTCGGTGTTACCAATGGTCACGCCCAGCACGGCCATCACGGTGAAGCCAAGACCCGTCAGCACGGCGTGAATGAGATACAGCACCGGCGCGACGAAGAGGAACAGGAATTCGAGTGGCTCGGTGGTACCGCCAACAACGCAGGCGATCACGCCGGAGATCAGCAGGCCTTTAATTTTATGACGATTTTCCGGGCGTGCGCAGTGGTACATCGCCAGCGCAGCACCAGGCAGGCCGCCCAGGAAGGCAGGCATTTTACCCTGTGACAGGAAGCGCGTGGCGCTCTCAGAAAAACCGTGCGTCGTCGGGCAGCTCAGCTGCGCCTGGAAGATGGTCAGCGCGCCGCTAACGTCATGTCCGCACACGTCCATGGTGCCGCCCGCTTCGGTAAAGCGAATCAGAGCCACGAGGATGTGCTGCAGGCCAAACGGCAGCAGCAGGCGCTCACCGGTACCGAAGATCATCGGTCCAAAATCACCCGCGCCGTTAATGATGCGGCCAATGCCGGTGATGCCCATCGCGAAGACCGGCCAAATCAGCGGAATAATCAGGCCAAACAGACCCATGACGACGAGGGTGATAATCGGAACAAAGCGCGTACCGCCGAAGAACGCCAGGGCATCAGGCAGACGGATATTGTGGAAGCGTTCATGCAGCATCCAGATGATCACGCCCGCAATGACCGCACCGAGGATCCCGGTATCGATGGACTGAATGCCGATCACGCTCTGAATGTTGTTCGCTTTCAGTACCGCAGCGTCGGTGGTAGGCAGAATGCCTTTCGCGGTCAGCCAGAAGTTAACCGCAAGGTTCATCACCGCATAGCCGACAAAGCCTGCGAATGCCGCAACGCCTTTGTTTTCACGCGCCAGGCCGAGAGGGATGGCAATACAGAACATCACCGGCAGGAAGCTGAACGCGAAGGAGCCGACCTTGCTCATCCAGATGAAGATCGCCTGCAGCACAGGATTGCCAAGGAAGGGGATCAGCGTGATCACATCGTGACTGCTGAGCGAGCTGCCGATCCCGAGCATAATCCCGCAGAAAGAGAGAAGTGCCACGGGCAGCATAAAGGTTTTACCCAGTTGCTGGAAAAATTCCCACAGCGATATTTTTTGTGCTGCTTTCGCCGTCATAAAACGACTCCTTAATGATAAAAATAAGATGACCTGCTTCAATGCTGCGAGAAGATAAAACGTTTTATCAAATTTTTGTGCGCGCTAAATCACATTCTCAGGCTTTAGCTGGTAGTATAAAGATAATGTATTGATAAAACGTTTTACCGATCTCATTTCAGGGAGTTTCGCCAACCCATGGCTGTAGCGAAAAAAGTCACCATCAACGATGTCGCGCTCGCGGCGGGCGTTTCCGTGAGTACCGTTTCACTGGTGCTGAGCGGGAAAGGTCGCATCTCGTCTGCGACGGGTCAGCGCGTCAACGAGGCCGTTGAGCAGCTCGGGTTTGTGCGTAACCGCCAGGCCTCGGCGCTGCGCGGAGGGCAAAGCGGGGTGATTGGTTTGATCGTGCGTGACCTGACCTCGCCGTTTTACGCCGAGTTGACCGCCGGTCTAACCGAAGCGCTTGAGGCGCAGGGGCGGATGGTCTTTTTGCTTCACGGCGGGCGCGAGCCAGAACAGCTGCTCTCCAGGCTCGACATGCTGCTGACCCAGGGCGTTGATGGGGTGATCGTCGCGGGCGCATCGGGCGTGGGCAGTGAATTGTGCGAGCGCGCCGCCGAAAAAGGCGTTCCGCTGGTGATTGCCTCGCGAGCAAGTTATCTTGATGAGGCGGATACGCTGCGCCCGGACAACATGCAGGCGGCACAAATGCTGACCGAACATCTTATCCGCCGTGGACACCAGCGTATCGCGTGGCTGGGCGGTAAAAGTTCGTCCCTGACGCGTGCCGAGCGGGTCGGCGGCTACTGCGCTACACTCATCAAATACGGATTGCCGTTCCACAGCGAGTGGGTCGTGGAGTGCGAATCCAGCCAAAAGCGAGCGGCGGAAGCGATGGGGACGCTGCTGCGCAGTAACCCAACCATTAGCGCCGTGATTTGCTATAACGATGTGATTGCGATGGGTGCCTGGTTCGGCCTGATCCGCGCCGGTCGTCAGAGCGGTGAGGGCGGTGTTGAAACGTTCTTTGGGCATCAGGTGGCGCTGGGGGCCTTTGCGGATGTCGGGGAGAACGCACTCGACGATCTGCCGATTGTCTGGGCCACAACGCCTGCGCGTGAGATGGGTTATACCCTGGCGGACAGAATCATGCAGCGCATCGAAAATACCGATGTCCAGGCCGGACACCAGATTGTGGCGGCGCGGCTGGTGACGGCGAAGTAGTTTCGCTTGCACGGCCCGGATCCACAGGCCGGTTGAGGCGCAGGCGTCATCCGGCAAGAAAAAACCCCTCATGCGAGGGGTTTTGACATTTACTGCTGCGGTACCGCCGGAGCGGGCGCTGGCGCAGCCGGTTCAGGCATACCCAGCGTCGGCATACCAAACATACCCACAAAGTCCTCCAGCGGCATTTTGTTGCCGTTGAGGGTGACCTGGCCGTTCGCGTACTGCAGGCTGGTGGAAATGGTATTGTCCTCCACCTTCGTGATACGGAACATCTGGCCCATTGCCGCCAGACCTTTCACCTGCTGGTTAGCCAGTTTGCCCGCATCGTCCTCGCCGTAGCCTTCGAGCTTCGCAATTTGCGTCATAAACTCGGTAGCCATATCCATCGGGATTGTCAGCTTGCTGTCGAGTGACTTCACGCTGCGATCCACTTCCTGCGCCAGCGTCTGTACTTCACCCGTCGCGGTGGCCGGATCTTTCAGGAACAGCGACAGATTGAAGTTGGTCTCGCCTTTGCCATTTTTCCAGCTTAGTGGCGCAACGGTGATTACCGGTTCGCCTTTCAGCAGGATCGGCAGGTTATTAAACAGCACCGTCATCGCCTGCTGCTGGTAAGCCTGCGGATTCTGTTGCAGCGCAGCATCGCTCAGCAGGGCCTGGCTCTCTTTGCTGTATTTCTGGCTAAATTCGTGCCACGCCTGACCGTCAATATTGCCGATTTTCAGCGACAGTTTTCCGGTGCCCAGATCCTGATTCTGCACTTTCAGGCTTTTCAGGCTGTAGTCCAGCTGCGTATTGATGCTTTTGCCGTCTTTAGACACATCGGATTTGCCGTCCAGATCCATGCCTTCCAGCACGGCCATCTCTTTGCCTTCAACCGCAATGGCGATTTTATCAAGGCTCAGTTTCTGGTCGCCAATGCGCTCATCAAAATCGGTCATCCGGCTGTTGCCGCTGGCTTTCAGGTTATTGAAAGTAAGCTGGACCTTCTGGTTGTATTCATTGACGGAATTCACCAGGCCGCTTTCTGCATCCCCGGTCAGGGAGACATTCTTACCGTCACGATCGGCATCAAGCTGGAAATTACCGCCGCTAAAGGCAACTTTATCGGTGCCTTTTTCATAGTTCAGCGCTTTCAGATCGATATCGGAGCGGGTGTCTCCGGCATAGCTGATGCGGGTATTGATCTCAAACGGAGAGGTGTTTTTCGCCATATCAAACAGCGGTTTCGTCACCTCATTATTAACCAGTACGGTTCGTGCTGATGCCATGGATGGGATCAAATTAAACGTCTTCAACTGCGCCAGCGGGAAGGGACCGTGGCTGACCACTTCGTCCAGCACGACGCTTTGACCCGGTTTCAGCCAGGCGTTCTGGTTACCGGCAACCGGCTTCACGACCACCTGCATATGGCTGGTAAAGACGCCACGCTTATAGTCCTGATAGCTCAGCTCCAGGCCTGCCTCAGGTGCACTGCGCTTAATCTCGCTGTTTGCCTGGGCCATCATCTCTGCCAGACGGCTTTCCAGTTGTTTCCCGGTATACCAGGAAGCTCCCGTCCAGATCACGCCTAAAGCTACAATCACTCCTACCGCTACGACCGATTTTTTCATTGCGATTATCCCTAAAATGAAACCAGGCGGTGAAAACCGCCTGGTGATACAACGCCTGTTACTAGCTTAGCAAGAGTTGTTAAAAAATTCAGTAAGTCCCTAAAGCTTATTGAAAACGCGCGCCAGACGGCCCTTACCGCTAATGCTTACCGGAGACTCGTTTGCCGCCACGAAGGCCGACTCGCCGGGTTTCAGCACCAGACGCTGCTCGCCTTTATGCAGCGTCGCTTCGCCTTCCACACAGAACAGGATCGCCGCGCTCTCTTGCGCAATGGCAGTTTCGTCTGCGCTAAGATCGTGCAGGGAGAACGCAAAATCGTCTACCGGGATTGGGAAGTCCAGCTCTGCGCCATTCTTCACCGGCTGGGTCAGCAGCTCGGCGGCGGGTTTCGCCACAAATTTAACGTTGGCAACCAGTTCCGGGATGTCGATGTATTTTGGCGTCAGGCCGGCGCGCAGCACGTTATCCGAGTTCGCCATGACCTCCAGCGCCACACCCTGCAGGTAGGCGTGTGGGGTTTCGGCAAACAGGAACATCGCTTCGCCCGGATTGAGCTTCACCACGTTCAGCAGCAGCGGAGAGAACAGGCCGCTGTCGTCCGGGTAGAATTCTGAAATAACGCGGATGGTGTCCCACGGCTCGCCCTGCTGGTCGTTCAGCGCGGCTTTGAGGATCGCCAGCGCGTGCGATTTCTCCTCACCCTGCATGTTGAGCAGGCTGGCAAACAGCTGGCTCAGGCCTTCCGCATTCGGGTTTTCAAGGAAATGCGCAATGGCGTTATTGGCACCCGCGACGGGTTGCAGCAGAGAGATAATCTCTGAAAACTCGCGGAAGGCATTCATCGCCAGGAAAGGGGTAAGGGCGAAAACCAGCTCCGGCTTGTGGTTAGGATCTTTGTAATTACGCTCGGCGGCGTCCAGCGGAATACCTGCCGCGTTCTCTTTCGCAAAACCGATTTCGGAGGCTTTCTTGTTCGGGTGAACCTGAATGGAAAGCGGCTGGTCGGCGCACAGTACCTTAAACAGGAACGGCAGTTCGCCAAAACGGCTGGCAACTTTATCGCCAAGGAGGGCCATTTTATCGGCGTCGATGGCGTCACGCAGGCTGCGCACCTGACCGCTGGCGTCTTCAATTTTTGAGCTGCTCTTCGGGTGCGCGCCCATCCACAGCTCTGCCATCGGCAGTTGGTCTGGATTCGCGATACCGTAGAGATCCGTTAACGCAGTTTTACTTCCCCAGGCGTAGTTTTGCACTGAGTTGATGAGTTTTTGCATTATCAAGCCCTGATTCAAATGTGGAATTAACGCGGGTATTAAAGCAATAAACCGCCCCGAAGTAACCTGCGGATGTAAAAAGTCGTACTAGTCTCAGTTTTTGTTAAAAAATTGTGTAGGATAAGCTAACTCGCTTTTAAGCCGGGCAGCGGAACATCTGCCCTACATAATCAGACCCAAGCAGTAAGTGAGAGAACAATGTCGAATAAACCCTTCCAGTATCAGGATCCTTTCCCGCTCAGCAAGGATCAAACCGAGTATTACCTGCTCACCCGCGATTACGTTTCTGTCTCAGAGTTTGAAGGCCAGGCGATCCTCAAAGTGGATCCGCAGGCGCTGACCTTGCTGGCGCAGCAGGCATTCCACGATGCCTCTTTTATGCTTCGCCCCGCGCATCAGCAGCAGGTTGCCGATATCCTGAGCGACCCGGAGGCCAGCGAAAACGATAAATACGTTGCGCTGCAATTCCTGCGAAACTCCGATATTGCGGCCAAAGGCATTCTGCCTACCTGTCAGGATACCGGCACTGCCATTATCACCGGTAAGAAAGGCCAGCGCGTCTGGACCGGCGGCGGCGACGAAGCCGCGCTGGCGCGTGGTGTGTATAACACCTATACCGAAGACAACCTGCGTTACTCGCAAAACGCCGCGCTTGATATGTATAAAGAGGTCAACACCGGCACCAACCTGCCCGCACAGATTGACCTCTACAGCGTTGACGGTGACGAGTATAAATTCCTCTGCATCGCCAAAGGCGGCGGTTCAGCCAACAAAACCTATCTCTACCAGGAGACCAAAGCGCTGCTTACCCCAGGCAAGCTGAAAAACTATCTGGTCGTGAAAATGCGTACCCTCGGCACGGCGGCCTGCCCGCCGTACCACATCGCCTTCGTAATTGGCGGGACGTCAGCCGAGAGCACGCTCAAAACCGTCAAGCTGGCGTCGACGAAATACTACGACGGCCTGCCGACCGAAGGAAACGAGCATGGTCAGGCGTTCCGCGATGTGCAGCTCGAACAGGAACTGCTGACGGAAGCGCAGAACCTGGGGCTGGGCGCGCAGTTTGGCGGGAAATACTTTGCCCACGATATTCGCGTGATTCGTCTGCCGCGCCACGGCGCATCCTGCCCGGTGGGCATGGGCGTCTCCTGCTCGGCGGATCGAAACATCAAAGCGAAGATCAACCGCGACGGCATCTGGATCGAAAAACTGGAGAATAACCCGGGTAAATATATCCCTGAATCGCTGCGTAAGGCGGGCGAGGGGGAAGCGGTTCACGTGGACCTGAACCGTCCGATGAGCGAGATTCTGGCGCAACTGTCTCAGTATCCGGTCTCCACGCGCCTCTCCCTGAACGGAACGATCATCGTTGGACGTGACATCGCCCATGCGAAGCTCAAAGAGCGTCTGGATAACGGCGAAGGGCTGCCGCAGTATATTAAAGACCACCCAATCTACTACGCCGGTCCGGCGAAAACGCCAGAAGGCTATGCGTCCGGCTCGTTAGGCCCAACCACGGCGGGCCGTATGGACTCGTATGTCGATCAGCTGCAGGCCAACGGCGGGAGCATGATCATGCTCGCCAAAGGCAACCGCAGCCAACAGGTGACCGATGCCTGCCACAAGCACGGTGGCTTCTACCTCGGGAGCATCGGCGGCCCGGCAGCCGTGCTGGCGCAGGGCAGCATTAAGAGCCTGGAGTGTGTGGAGTACCCGGAACTGGGTATGGAAGCGATCTGGAAAATTGAAGTGGAAGATTTCCCGGCGTTCATCCTGGTGGATGACAAGGGCAATGACTTCTTCAAACAGATCCAGTCTTCCCAGTGTTCGGCGTGTGTGAAGTAGTCTGACTACATTACCCGGCCTACATTCTCGTGGGTCGGGTAAGGCGAAGCCGCCACCCGACACCAAAAAGAGCGCACAAAGCGCCATAACGTTTCTCAGAAGTCATCAATACTTATCTCTTAAGCATGTGAGCAATCCCATCTTGATAATCAAGGAGAAAGTAATGACAACGCATCGCCGCGAGAAAGATTCGATGGGCGCAATCGACGTCCCGGCTGACAAGCTATGGGGCGCGCAGACCCAGCGTTCGCTTGAGCATTTCCGCATTTCAACCGAGAAAATGCCCGTCTCGCTGATCCAGGCGCTGGCGCTGACCAAGCGTGCAGCAGCCAAAGTTAATCAGGATTTAGGCCTGCTGGAGGCCGGGAAAGCCCGCGCCATCATTGACGCCGCAGACGAAGTGCTGAAGGGGCAACATCCCGACGAATTCCCGCTTGCCATCTGGCAGACCGGTTCAGGCACCCAGAGCAACATGAACATGAACGAAGTGCTGGCGAACCGGGCAAGCGAGCTGCTGGGCGGCGTTCGCGGGATGGAGCGCAAAGTTCACCCGAACGACGACGTCAATAAAAGCCAGAGTTCTAACGATGTCTTCCCGACGGCGATGCACGTGGCCGCGGTGATCGCCCTTCGCGAGCAGCTGATCCCGCAGCTGAATGTGCTCAAAACCACCCTCCACGAAAAAGCGCAGGCGTTCCGCGATATCGTCAAAATTGGCCGTACGCACCTGCAGGATGCCACGCCGTTGACCCTCGGCCAGGAGATCTCGGGCTGGGTGGCGATGCTTGAGCACAATCTCAAGCACATCGAACACAGCCTGCCGCATCTGTCGGAGCTGGCATTAGGCGGCACGGCGGTGGGCACAGGACTGAACACCCATCCGGAGTATGCGGTACGCGTGGCAGAGGAGCTGGCGGCCATCACCGGGCAGGCGTTCGTCACCGCGCCGAATAAGTTCGAAGCGCTGGCGACCTGCGATGCACTGGTTCATACCCATGGCGCACTAAAAGGGCTGGCGGCATCGCTGATGAAAATTGCCAACGACGTACGCTGGCTGGCATCAGGCCCACGCTGCGGTATCGGTGAGATCGCTATTCCGGAAAACGAACCGGGCAGCTCGATCATGCCGGGCAAGGTGAACCCAACCCAGTGTGAAGCCATGACCATGCTCTGCTGTCAGGTGATGGGCAACGACGTGGCCGTCAACATGGGCGGCGCATCCGGCAACTTCGAGCTGAACGTCTATCGCCCGATGGTGATCCACAATCTGCTGCAGTCTGTACGTTTGCTGGCGGACGGCATGGAGAGCTTCAATGAGCACTGCGCGGTGGGTATCGAGCCGAATCGCGAGCGCATCGGCCAGCTGCTCAATGAGTCGTTAATGCTGGTTACGGCGCTCAACACCCATATCGGCTATGACAAAGCGGCTGAAATCGCCAAAAAAGCCCACAAAGAGGGGCTGACCCTGAAAGCCGCGGCGCTGGCGCTGGGTTACCTGACGGACGCCGAGTTCGACAGCTGGGTCCGTCCGGAAGAGATGGTCGGCAGCATGAAGTAATCACGTCGCCACATACAGGTGCAGCCGTGGAATAATCAGCTGCAGCGGCTGCGCCTGCGGTTTATAGCGATGCTGAATGTTGTCGGCATCGTAGTTCAACAGTTCGCCAATGTCCGGCACCACCGCCCCCTGCTCACTGTCGTAAAGCGCGATAAGCGGCGTTGGGCAGGCGTACTGCACCTGCTTTTGTTGCCCCGAATACCAGACGCGGGCGATAGGTTGTACCTTCACCGGGCGCTTTATTTTAAGACGCGTATCTGCCGGTAATGAGGCGATGCTGTGATACTCCTGCTCCAGGCGTTCTATCCACTGCTCGCGCGACCAGGGGGCGACCGTGCGCGGGGCTTTCAGGCTCTTCTCCAGCATGTCCAGCACCTCGTTACGGGTGAAGTTTTTAATGATGTGCTTGTTGGCCCAGCCAAAGCGGAGCGTGGCGGGGTGGCGCAGCGCCGTGAGCGTGCGGTACGCATTCAGGGTAATTAACCCCGGTAGCTGGCGGTGAACCCATTCGAAGCGGGCGGCGGGTGCCAGCCCGGACTCCACGGTCACGATTTTCTCAAAGGCGTTTTTCAGGGCATTGATGCGCTGAATGTGCGCCTCCAGCGCTTCACGCGTAGTGGTATCCGTTTGCAGACAGATCACGCCCGGCAGGCGCACGGCCGCCTTGCTGCTACGCTGCTCGGATTGTTGCTGGATAAACAGGCGGCGATAGTGCTGAAGCGCGAGCGTCAGCGCACTTTTCCCGACGTGCTGTGTCACCTCAATGGTTTGCAGCGGGTCGTGTTCCGCCCCTTTTGCCACATCGGGAAGCGAAAACACGCGCGCCGCCAGCAGGCGACACGCCTGTAAATGTTCCGTCAACGTCAGCAGTTCATGCTCAATACTCCGGAACGTGGCATTGAGCCGTTCGATGAGATCGTAAGTCGCCATAATCACTCTCATTAGTTACAACATACTTATGGTATAGCACAGCACGCCCGGTCAGGCCAGCGTGCGGTTTAGGTCAGGCAGGGACGGGAAGGGTATAGTGTGGTACACCGGCCAGCTAAAGCAGAAGCGCGCGCCGCCGAGGGGGCTGTCATCGCAACGCACCGTGCCGCCCATCGCCTGCGCAATAGAGTGAACAATCGCCAGCCCCAGACCGCAGCCGCCCGTGGCGCGATCGCGACTCGGATCGAGACGGACAAAAGGTTCAAAGACGTTTTCGCGCTCATCGGGGGCAATGCCAGGCCCATCGTCCTCAACCGTCAGGCTCGCCTGGTTGCCCTGCAGATCTAAACTGATTTGCAGGGTGTGCTCGCTGTAGCGCAGCGCGTTGTTCATCAGGTTATCCAGCACGCGTTCCATCAAGCGCATGTCCAGCGCACCATAATCGCCTGGCGTGACGGCGGTTAACAGTGCGCGCTGGGGATTCACGCTCTGCACATCATCAATATGCGTTTGCAGCCAGACGGGCAGGTCCGGCGTAGTGAGGTGCAGTTCGTTTTGCGGACGGTCGAGCCGGGCGTAGGTGAGCAGTTCCTCTATCAGCGCTTCAAGCTGACCGATGTCGCGGTTAAGCGCCAGAGACTCCGCCTCGGTGAGGTTTTCGCTCATCTCCAGCCGGTAACGCAGGCGGACCAGCGGCGTGCGTAATTCGTGAGCAATGCCGTCGATAAGCTGCTTTTTACTCGCAATCAGCGCGTTAATGTTATCGGCCATCTGGTTAAAGGCGATCCCGAGGCGATCGAAGCTGGAGCCGCTGTCGAAGTGAATGCGCTCGGTAAAATGTCCCTCGCCAAAACGCTGCGCGGCGGTTTCAAGCTTTAGCATGTCCTGCCAGTGCGGACGCATCCAGATAAAGACCGGGAAGGCCAGCGAGATGGCAATGAACGCCAGCAGCGCCATGTCCAGCAGCCGCATCTGGTGCAAAAAATAGAGATAGGGAACCGGGCCAACGGCCAGTACGTAATGGCTGCGCGGAATGCGCTGAATGAAGGTGTACTTTTCATCAAGCGCCACGATATCGCCATCCCGCAGGCGCTGGAGGGCTGGCGCGTCTAAATCAAAATTCTTCAGCGGCTCAATGCGTAAATCAAACGACAAATTGAGATCCAGCTCTTTCAGGGTTTTCGCCCAGTCGTGAGGGGGAATTTCACGCAGTTCGCTTCGCATCAGGTAAAGCGAACTTTTCATTAAATCGTCCAGCGACTGTCGGCCAGCGCGTTCAGCGGTGAACTTATACACCAGACCGACCAGCATGGTCATGACCAGGAAGCAGACAAACAGCAGCAGATAAAACTGCACAAAAAGCTTTTTCATTAATGGCACACCACCGAGAAGACGCAGATCCAGCAACCTGTGTGCTGCTATGAAAGCAGGCTTTACGCCTGCTGACAACATTTCTGGTCTCACTGTACCAGAAGACTACGCCTCTCTTGCACTGTGCGCCTGCAACCGGACAGGACGATTAATGTTTGTTGCGGTTCGTGCTCATAATTAATGGATTCGTCGCAAATCCGTGCGGACATTTTCGTGCGTTGCAATGCATCGCATAGGAGCATATTTCTTCGTGCTGATTTTTATTGAACGGGCAGGCCATCTTGTTTTTGATTTCATTCCACAGCATTTCGTTATAAGGAGACACGTTGTATAAGGAGATAGGGCTATAAATTCCATTGATAAACACACCCTTTTTTGTTGGGTATATTCTGTCCCCAGGGTACAAATACACATCGCTTTCGTACCAGATGATCAGCTTCAGAAACTTAAGTCCCAAAATGCTCGAATAAACAATTCCCGTATTCGGACAAATGATTGAGCTGATTACTCTCCATGACATCGCTGTACCTCTACCATTAAAAAATTTTGAGCTTATAAGGTTTAGCATGCGATTCAGATTTCGGCAATTATCTAAGTTGTTGAAAATGATCACTATTTTTTAATTTTCGGTCGGTTATCCTTTGTTTTCATAGGGATAACATTAAAGCCAGGTTTATGTGCTTACAAAAATTTAACGATTTTACGAATTGAATGCCTGAATTTTGATCGATAAAGTTGAAAAGTGAATGCAAAATATATTCTATGCGAAAACATCAATTGATTAGATATTCTTTCGCTTGCGTTACAGAGCATGCGGATAATAGACAGGTATTGTTACTTCTGTTGCGGTTTTGTCGAGGTAATATAGGTTGGTTTTAGGACTAATCTTACCGTGAAGTGATGGTTTCGCGCGGAAATATTTTCGCTTGCCACACATGAAAACGGTTTTGCTTGAACATTCTGGCCTGTACGAGCCAGGCTGAATAAGAGGTGAAAACTGGCAATGCGCATTCAAAATGCGTAGATTCTGAATGCGCTGAAATAAACAGGATCAGGTTTCCCAGGCATGCGGGGCAAAAAGATAGCCCTTATTGCGCACGGTTTTAATGCGGTAAGGTTCAGTGGCGTTATCCAGCAATTTCTTACGCAGGCGTGAAATGGCCACGTCCACGCTGCGGTCCATTCCGTCGTAACTGACGCCGCGCAGGTTTTTGAGCAACGCATCGCGGTCCATGATCTGTCCGGCGTGCGTCGCCAGCTCCCAGAGCAGGTCAAAATCTGCGGTTGAGAGGGCGATTGGCTCTCCGGAAAGCAGCACCTGACGATTGACGGGGTCGATAGAGAGCGTACCGAATCGCATCGTCTTATGGGGCGTCAGGGATGATGCAGCCACTTCGCGTTCGTTACTGGCTCGCTGGCGAAGATGAAGGCGCAGGCGCGCGAGCAGCACGGCTGGCGGCGTCGTTTTGAGGATATAGTCATTAGCCCCCATCTCCAGCGACAAAATGTGGTTCATGTCACTGTCGAGCGAGGTCAGCAAGACGATAGGGCCGTCCCATTGTGCGCGCAGATCCCGGCACAGCGTCATGCCGTCCTTGCCGGGGAGCATGATGTCCAGCAGCACTAAATCGGGGTTTTCTCGCAAGATCACCTCTTCGGCGCGGTCGCCGCGAGGCTCAACAATGACGTCCATATCATGTTTACCCAGGTAAGCGGCAATCAGTTGCCCGACTTCGGGTTCATCCTCTACATAAACAATCTTATTCATACTGCGTCTGTTATCGCGAAAAAAGCCAACATACACCGCACAACCTTAACCTTCCATATACTCTTTCACTATTAATGCCTGTTCCGTTATTCTGCCTGACATTGTTACTTGATTGTTATAGGAAAAAGTATGGGGCTGATGATTGAGGCTGCGCTGGGCGCGCTGGTGGTGTTACTGATTGGCGTACTGGCAAAAACGAAGAATTACTATATTGCCGGGTTAATTCCCCTGTTTCCGACCTTTGCGCTGATCGCGCACTATATCGTCGCCACCGAGCGGGGCAATGACGCGCTGCGCAGTACAATTGTTTTCGGGATGTGGTCGATTATCCCTTATTTCCTCTACCTGCTGTCGCTGTGGTATTTCACCGGCTTTCTTCGTCTTCCTCTGGCGCTGAGCGGGGCAGTGGTATGCTGGGCGCTCAGCGCCTGGGTGCTGATCTTCTTCTGGAGCCGCTTCCACTAGCGTAGCGGGCGTCCACCGTCCACGGCGAATGTTCTGCCAGTGACGTAGCAGCTGGTGAGCAGATAATCGATGAGGTCGATGATCTCTTTTTCACCCGGCGCAATTTTCATCAGCGACTTATTTAGCGCCTGCTGGCGGTACTCAGCGTCGTCACCCTCATTGAACAAAATCATCGACGGGGCGATGGCGTTAACTTTGACTTCGGGGGCCAGCTTGCGGGCAAACGAACGCGTCATGTTATCCAGCGCCGCCTTGCTTGCCGCGTAGGCTATGTGCTTGTCGCTACCACGCTCTACGACGTAATCGGTGAAGTGGATAATGCCACCCGCGGCATGACCGTGGCCGCGCAGTAAATCCTGCAACGCGTGGTTGAGCAGATACGGGGCGTTGACGTGGATTTGCATCATGCAGGAGAGCGTGTCGCTGAGCGATGTACCGGGCTTTTCAGCAAGCCACGCGCTGGCATTATGAATGATGGCGCGCAGACCCTGAGTGGTTGATTTCACCGTCTGAGCAAAGGCCAATATTCCCTCATCCGTAGAGAAATCTGCCTGGATGCAAATTGCCCCGGCTTTTCTCAGCTCCTCAATCGCGGGATATTCGTTACGGTAGCTTGCGATCACCGGCTGGTGGAGGTTCAGGAAATGATGGGCGAGGGCGAGGCCGATGCGACGGCCTGCGCCGGTAATCAGTATTGGGCGATGCGGTGTTTGTCCCATCGTGTTCTCCTTTACAGTTCAACAACGGGACAAACAGCGTTATCCCATTAACATCCACGTTGCCGGTACGGCAGCCATTAGCAGCAGCCCGATCAGCACCATCTCGCGGCGTTTGAGCGCATTATCGAGCTGATGGGTACGACGCGCGTAGATAAACACCAGCAGACCCGGCGCATACAGCACCACCGACAGCAGCAGGTGCATAGGACCGGAAGCATACAACAGCCACAGGCCGTAGATACAGGCTCCGACGCCTACCGCATAGTGAGCCGGACGGCTGGCAATTTTCAACAAATACGCACCCACTAAGAAATAGGGTACCAGAATCATTTCAGAGGCGATGGTCAGCAGGGTGTTATAGTCTGAACCTGTGAGCCAGATCAGCACCAGACAGACCTGCACGCTGATGTTTGTCAACCAAAGCGACGCCGATGGCGCATTGTTCTTATTCTGGCGGGCAAAAAGACGCGGGAACGCTTTGTGCGTTGCGGCCAGGAATGGCACTTCTGCCGCCATAATCGTCCAGCTCAAATATGCCCCGCAGACCGAGACAATCAGCCCGGCTGCGATGACCACATCACCCCATGGACCGAGCATTTTGACCATCAGGCCCGCCATTGACGGATTACGCATTCCGGCCAGTTCCGGGCGAGCAACCACGCCAAGCGACAGCAGCGTTACCAGAAGATAGACGCCCAACGCTGCCAGTACGGCCAGCAGGGTCGCACGGCCAACATCGCGCTTATTCCGCGCCCGCGCAGAGACCACCACCGCACCTTCAACACCGATAAACACCCACAGGGTAATCAGCATGGTGTTTTTCACCTGCTCCCAGACGGGCACGCCGAGCGCAACGCCGGAGAAATCAAGCGTGAAAACGTCCAGACGAAACGCGATAAACGCCAGGACAACAAACAGGCCAAGCGGCACCAGTTTCGCCAGCGTCGCGACCAGGTTGATGCTGGCCGCGGTCTGGACGCCGCGCAGTACCAGCCAGTGGACCACCCACAGCAGGACCGAGGCACCGACAATGGATTGCCAGGTGTTCCCGTCGCCGAACAGACGCAGTTCTGGCGTATCGGTAAAGAAACTGAGGGCAGAGAAGACGATCACCAGATAGGAGACGTTAGCGATGACCGCACACAGCCAGTAACCCCATGCGGAACAGAAGCCAATCAGCTCCCCGAAGCCTTCGCGTGCATAGGTGAATATCCCGCCGTCCAGATCCGGTCGGATACGCGTCAGCAACAGCATGGCAAAGGCCAGCAATAATATCCCGACCCCGGTGATGCCCCAGCCAATCAACAGTGCCGCAGGGCTTGCGACCGCCGCCATATTCTGCGGCAAACTGAATACGCCCGCGCCCAGCATTGAGCTCAATACGAGTGCAGTTAAAGCACTCAGGCCAAGTTTCTTTTCCATTGGCTTCCTGTTATGAAAGGTCCAAATCCAGAATAATTATTTCGCTAAGGCGCATAAAAATGGTGGATCACACTAAGGCGCGGGATTTTACGGAGTGTCACGAATGCATGCAATGATGTGCGGCAGAAATTCGAAAAAAAGTAACAAAAAAGGCGGCCAGCGCCGCCTTTGCTAAACCCTTTACTTACTTGTACAGGTCGGCGCTGATGGTCACGTTGTTACCACGTTCCTGCCACTGGCGGGTGATGTGGTAATACTTGGCCCCTTTCTTCGCGGCACGCTTCGCCACCTGATAAGAGACTTCCGTACCGTTGCCGTAGTTGCCGGTGAATTTGACGCTGTCGAACGGCACCATCTGTGCAGCAGTGGCGTTGTTCAGCTCTTCAATTTTTGTTCCATCCGGCAGCGTGACAGCGTAACGCCCACCTTTAGTGGTCTGCGTTTCAAAGAAACGACCCACTTCAGCGCTTGGGGCTGCAGAGGTAGCAACGCCCGGGATTTCGACTTTCTTCGCCTCTTCACCGCCTTTCGCCAGCGCTGCGCGACCGGCGTCAGAATCAGCAGGGATGGCATCCGGGCTTTGCAGTACGCGTTTTTTCGCATCTTGTTTATAGATGAACGCGGTGATGCGCTGGTTGCCGCCCTGGTTGGCATCGACCTGACGCACGATGTAGAACGCGTAAGCCCCTTTCGCTTTCGCCGCTTTGGTGATGACATCATTCACCTCAGGCTGGCTGCGATAGAAGCCCTGAACGGTAACGGTGTCGTAAGGCTCAAGCTCAATCGCCTGATCTTTTGGCAGCTCTACGATACCGTTAATGACGCGGTTTGTCGGCGCGTCCGCTTTCGGGGCATTTTCTTTGAACAGCGCAATGGTCACGCGCTGGTTGCCGCTGTTGCCCTGATCGGATTGATCAAGAACGTAAAACGAGGCTGCGCCTTTTTTATCGGCGGCTTTTGATGCGGCGGCAACGGCGTCGCCAATGGAGTTGTAACGACCCACAATGACCGTCTGGTCAAAAGGTTTTAACGCTGCCGCTTGCTCCGGCGTTAACTCTGTCGCGGCATTCGCAGACAGGGCGGTCGCAGAAAGAAGTGCGGACGCCAGGAGTGTGTTCTTAAGCTTCATAAAAATAATCCTTCGCCTTGCGCAAACCATGTACTGGTATTGTTGTTAATTTGAGACGGTCCCGATTATGGCATTTAAAACCCGTCGCTGTCTGCGCCATTTTTCACAGCCTGTGCTCACGGCGTGACCCAATTCGATAGCATTTAGTGATATGTTGAAAAAACAGACGTTTGACAAGCAAAACTGATGAAGCATATGACTTTTACAAGTTAATTTAATGTTAATAAGTTGTTCTCATATGGCGCTATATCATGTTTTTACCGCCTCGCTTGCGCGATTTATCGGTCTTCGTGATGAATTTAAGGTAAATATCCCTGTCAGTGACGCCGATCGCTTATTTTTGACAGATAAAATAAGAAATAGTGTTTTATGGCGGTAGATCACAGGCGCTATTTTCAGTAGGTTATAGAAAGTTTGTTACTGTTTTATTTTCCGGGGTGATTCATTTTTCGCCGCTATGTCGGTGGCGAAAATGATACAAGCCGCGGTCATTTATCGACAAACCATCATCAATAACCGATGGAAGGGAAAACTATGCGTATTGGGGTACCAAAAGAACGGTTAGCCAATGAGACCCGCGTAGCGGCAACGCCGAAGACGGTGGAGCAGCTGCTTAAACTGGGTTTTACCGTCGCGGTTGAACGCGGCGCGGGCAAGCTGGCAAGTTTCGATGACGAGGCCTTCATTCAGGCTGGCGCAGAAGTCGTAGACAGCGCGGAAGTCTGGCAATCACCAATCATTCTCAAGGTGAATGCGCCAGAAGAGAGTGAGATCGAGCTGCTTAACGCGGGCACGACGCTGGTGAGCTTCCTCTGGCCTGCGCAGAATCCGGAACTGATGGAGAAACTGGCGGCACGCGGCGTGACCGTGATGGCGATGGACTCTGTGCCGCGTATCTCACGTGCGCAGTCGCTGGATGCTTTAAGTTCGATGGCCAATATCGCCGGATACCGCGCGATCGTCGAAGCCGCTCACGAATTTGGTCGCTTCTTTACCGGTCAGATCACCGCCGCGGGCAAAGTGCCTCCGGCGAAGGTGATGGTGATTGGTGCGGGCGTGGCGGGCCTGGCGGCAATCGGGGCAGCCAACAGCCTCGGCGCTATCGTCCGTGCGTTTGATACCCGCCCGGAAGTGAAGGAACAGGTACAAAGTATGGGGGCCGAATTCCTTGAGCTGGACTTCAAGGAAGAGGCGGGCAGCGGTGACGGCTACGCGAAGGTGATGTCCGAAGCCTTTATCAAGGCGGAAATGGCGCTCTTTGCCGCGCAGGCGAAAGAGGTCGATATTATCGTCACCACCGCGCTGATCCCGGGTAAACCAGCACCGAAGCTGATCACCCGTGAAATGGTCGACAGCATGAACCCGGGCAGCGTGATCGTCGATCTGGCCGCGCAGAACGGCGGGAACTGTGAATACACCGTGCCGAATCAGGTCATCACCACGGCCAACGGCGTGAAGGTGATCGGCTATACCGATCTGCCGGGCCGTCTGCCAACGCAGTCTTCCCAGCTTTACGGCACCAACCTCGTCAACCTGCTGAAGCTGCTCTGCAAAGAGAAAGACGGCAACATCACCGTTGATTTCGACGATGTGGTGGTGCGCGGCGTCACGGTGGTACGCGACGGTGAAATCACCTGGCCTGCACCACCGATTCAGGTTTCCGCCCAGCCCCAGGCCGCCCCTAAAGCCGCGCCTGAGCCTGTAGAGCCCGCGAAACCGGCCTCGCCGTGGCGCAAATACGCGATCATGGCGCTGGTGATTATTCTGTTTGGCTGGCTGGCCGACGTTGCGCCGAAAGAGTTCCTCGGCCACTTCACCGTCTTCGCGCTCTCCTGCGTGGTGGGTTACTACGTGGTGTGGAACGTCTCCCATGCGCTGCATACGCCGCTGATGTCCGTTACCAACGCCATCTCGGGGATCATCGTGGTGGGGGCATTACTCCAGATTGGTCACGGCGGCTGGATCAGCTTCCTGAGCTTTATCGCGGTGCTGATCGCCAGTATCAATATTTTCGGTGGTTTCACCGTCACTCAGCGCATGCTGAAAATGTTTCGTAAAGGCTAAGGGGTAGCATATGTCTGGAGGATTAGTCACAGCCGCATACATTGTTGCTGCAATCCTGTTTATTTTCAGTCTGGCGGGGCTTTCCAAACACGAAACGTCTCAGCAGGGAAATAACTTTGGTATCGCCGGGATGGCGATTGCGCTGATTGCCACCATCTTCGGGCCGGATACCGGCAACGTTGCGTGGATCCTGGTGGCGATGATCATCGGCGGGGCGATTGGTATTCGCCTGGCAAAACGCGTTGAAATGACCGAAATGCCAGAGCTGGTGGCGATCCTGCACAGCTTTGTCGGGCTGGCGGCGGTGCTGGTGGGCTTCAACAGCTACCTGTATCACGAACCGGGGATGGAGCCGATTCTGGTAAACATTCACCTGACCGAAGTGTTCCTTGGGATCTTCATCGGTGCGGTCACCTTTACCGGTTCAATTGTGGCCTTTGGCAAACTGCGCGGCAAAATTTCCTCAAAACCGCTGATGTTGCCTAACCGTCACAAGCTGAACCTGGCGGCGCTGGTCGTATCCTTTGTGTTGCTGCTGATCTTCGTGCAGACCGAAAGCGTGGGCGTGCAGGTTCTGGCGCTGCTGGTGATGACTATCATCGCGCTGGCGTTTGGCTGGCATCTGGTGGCCTCCATCGGTGGGGCAGATATGCCGGTCGTGGTATCGATGCTGAACTCCTATTCGGGCTGGGCAGCGGCAGCGGCGGGCTTTATGTTAAGCAACGACCTGCTGATCGTCACCGGTGCGCTGGTGGGTTCTTCCGGTGCGATCCTGTCCTACATCATGTGTAAAGCGATGAACCGCTCGTTTATCAGCGTCATCGCGGGTGGCTTTGGTACTGACGGTTCTTCTACCGGTTCTGATGAAGAAGTGGGCGAGCACCGCGAGATTTCCGCAGAAGACACCGCAGAGATGCTGAAAAACGCCCATTCGGTGATCATCACCCCGGGCTACGGCATGGCGGTTGCACAGGCACAGTACCCGGTGGCGGAAATCACCGAGAGGCTGCGCGCGCGTGGGATCAAGGTTCGCTTTGGTATTCACCCGGTCGCCGGGCGTCTGCCGGGCCACATGAACGTGCTGCTGGCGGAAGCCAAGGTGCCTTATGACATCGTGCTGGAGATGGATGAAATCAACGATGATTTCGCCGATACCGACACCGTGCTGGTAATTGGCGCTAACGACACCGTAAACCCGGCAGCGCAGGACGATCCGCGTAGTCCGATTGCCGGTATGCCGGTTCTGGAAGTGTGGAAGGCACAGAATGTCATTGTCTTTAAACGCTCAATGAACACCGGCTATGCTGGTGTACAGAACCCGCTGTTCTTCAAGGAGAACACCCATATGCTGTTTGGCGACGCCAAGGCCAGCGTGGATGCGATTCTGAAAGCGCTGTAATTCTGCTTCATCCTGACAAACCGCCCTCAGGGGCGGTTTTCTTATTTCTGCGGCCAGCTTTTCTCCTCTGTCTATACTTTACCCTTTGTGTAATATGAGGAGGTGTAATGCGATTTTTGTCCCGCTTCGACATCATCGAGCTGATGATGACGCCGTCTTTCTGGATAGGCGTTGCCACGGTGGTCTTTGTGACGCTGCTGGTGTACTGGCTGCTGACGCGCCTGATCGCCTTCGTTAAAAAAGGGATTACCACCTGGGGCGACAAGCACCCCACCACCAATCGGATGCGCTTTATCCTGACGGACATGCTTAACCGCACCAGCCGTATCCTGCTGTTTATCGTGGCGCTGTTGTTCAGCCTGCGTTTTATCGACTTACCCGACCATCTCTTTGGCACCGTGAGCCACGCCTGGTTCCTGGTCTTCGCGATCCAGGTGGCGCTTTGGATGGATCAGGGGGTGGTGTCGTGGCTTCATCACGTCATGCTGGCGCCGGGAAGCCATAAAAATCCGGTGACGCTGGTGATCACGGGGCTTATCCTCCGTGCCATTGTCTGGTCAGTGATGCTGCTGTCTATTCTTGCTAACGCGGGCGTCAACATCACTGCTCTGGTTGCCAGCCTTGGGGTAGGGGGTATTGCCATCGCCCTCGCGGTGCAGACAATCCTGAGCGATGTCTTTGCCTCACTGTCTATCGGTTTTGATAAACCCTTCGAAATTGGCGATTTTGTGGTGTTCAACGATGTTGCGGGGACGGTTGAGCACATTGGTCTGAAAACCACCCGTATCCGCAGCCTGAGCGGGGAGCAGATTGTCTGCGGAAACGCCATCCTGCTGCAACAGACGCTGCATAACTATAAGCGTATGCAAACTCGGCGAATCGTCTTTACCTTCGGTGTCGCCAGCGATACGGCGCCGGACAAACTGCGTTCTGTCGGTGAGATGGTCAAACAGATTATTACTGACGTCGGTGAGACGAAGTTTGACCGCGCCCATTTCCTGGGCTTCGATCGCGATCGCCTGACCTTTGAGGTGGTTCATATCGTTGATACAGCGGATTACAACAAATACATGGATATTCAGCAGGAGATTAATATCCGTATTCTGGAGGGGCTGAACCAGCAGGAGATCGAGCTGGCGCTGCCGAGCATGGTTCTCCACGCGCCCTGGATGGATGCCGTAGACGAGGCACCTGCGCAACGGTTGAGCGAAGCGTAATGAAAAAAGCCCGCCTTTACCGGCGGGCTTTTATTTAGGGGTCAATCGTCTTCTTCATCGTCCAGTTCAACCGGGGTCTGATACTCATCCGGTTTAATGACCAGCAGGTCACAGCGCAGATGGTCGATCACCTGTTCGGCGGTATTGCCCAGGAAGGCGGCAGAAATACCGGTGCGGCCAATGGTCCCCAGCACCACAATCCCGGCCTGCAGATGCTCGGCAAGGTCAGGAATAACCTCTTCAGGCAACCCTTTTTCAACGTGGGTCATTTTCTCATCGATGCTGAATTTCTGACGCAACGCTTTCATCGCCAGCAGATGCTGACCGCGGATCGCGTCGTTATAGACGCTGGGATCAAATTCAGGCAGCTCGATGGCAATATTGATCGGCGTGACGGGATACGCGCCTACCAGGTGTACCTCGGTATGGTTGACCTGTTCGGCGAGGTGAAGCGTCTCTTTTACCAGCTTCTCGTTAAGGGAATTATGATAATCCTCTTCGCTTGCCAGGTTGACCGCCACGACAGCTTTTCCGCCTTCCGGCCACGGCTGGTCCTTCACCATCCATACCGGGCAAGGGCATTTACGCAGCAGGTGCCAGTCGGTAGGGGTGAAGATCACTGATTCAAGCTTGTCGTGCTGGTGCGTCATTTTCAGCAGGAGATCGTGCCCACCAGCAATCACTTCCTGGATAATGGCTTCGAAGGGACGGTTGTGCCAGACCACTTTGATGTCGATGGGAACGCCCGCGTCCAGGTAATATTTTGCCTGTTCACGGATCCACGCGGTACGCTGGCCGATCACGCCCTGACGCATCGCGGTACGCTCGTCAGGGGACAGAAGGGTGGTCATCTCATACGAGAAGTCGTAGATCGGCAAAAACGCTTTAATTTTGCCGCCAATCCGTTGATGTAAATACACAGCACGCCGTAAAGCGGGTTGATCGTCCTGGTTAGGATCGATGGCCACCAGCATGTTTTGATACTTTGCCATACAGGTCTCCTTACAACTGTCACCACAGTCTGTAATTAAAAGAGTAACCTATATATGTTGAATGAAACAGGGGGGAGAGTTTTGCCAGATCAATAATTACGAAGATTTATCGATCTGGCAGGCGTCGTGCGAAGCGGTTACGCCACGTTGCGGGCGTGTCCGGCGAGGACCGCCAGCGCTTCACCGTTTTCGATGGTGATGTATTTACCTTTTACCGCCAGCATGCCGCTTTTCTGGAAACGACCCAGCAGGCGGCTGATGGTTTCAACGGTCAGACCGAGGTAGTTACCGATATCGCCGCGCGTCATCGTCAGACGGAATTCGCGTGGGGAGAAACCACGTTCTGCGAAACGACGGGAGAGGTTATAGATAAACGCAGCCAGACGCTCTTCTGCATTCTTTTTAGAAAGCAGCAGGATCATATCCTGGTCGCCTTTGATCTCACCGCTCATCAGACGCATCATCTGCTGGCGCAGGTTAGGCATCTTCCCGGACAGGTCGTCCAGCGTTTCGAACGGGATTTCGCAAACCATAGAGGTTTCCAGCGCCTGAGCAAAGCTCGGGTGGTGGCCAGTACCGATGGCATCAAAGCCTACCAGGTCGCCCGCCAGATGGAAGCCGGTGATCTGCTCATCGCCTTGCTCGGTGATGGTGTAGCTTTTGATGGTGCCAGAGCGGATAGCATAGAGCGATTTCAGTTCGTCTCCCGCTTTAAACAGCGTCTGCCCTTTCTGAATCGGCTTTTTGCGCTCGATGATATTATCAAGCTGATCGAGTTCATGCTCATTCAGAGTAAACGGGATACAGAGCTGGCTGATGCTGCAATCCTGGCAATGGATAGCACAACCGCCAGACTGAATGCGTCGTATAATTCGCTTTTCCGGGATCATAGGTTTGCTCAAGCCTTAATTGATATTGGTCAATTTTAACATCTTTTTGGTAAGTACGTAAGCCTGGCAAACGACCAATAAGCACAAGAGACGCCAACGTGTTGCCATCTTCTTGAAATTCCACAGCTTGATTATGGATTTTTAGCCTAACCGGAAGAAAATTAAGCACTAAAAGCCTGGTTTCTACAGCAAAAAATACCCTTCGTGACGCAGTAACCACTCCTTACGCTGCACGCCACCGGCATAGCCCGTCATGGTGCCGTTGCGTCCGATGACGCGATGGCAGGGAACCACAATACTGACAGGATTCGAGCCGTTAGCGGCACCCACCGCGCGTGCTGCGCCCGCACGACCGAGCAGCTCCGCGAGTTGGCCGTAGTGCATGACCTGCCCGCAGGGAATAGACCGCAGCGCCTGCCAGACTTCGCGCTGGAAGGGCGTTCCGCCCGTGGCGGTAGGCAGGTCGTTGATGATGTCGAGTTCGCCTTCGAACCAGGCGGTAAGTTTATCGCTGAGGCCACCCGGGTTGGTGGCAGATACACGCTCATAACCCTGCGCGCGGTAATGGATGTTAAGCAACGCTTCCATACGGTCGCTGTGCTCTTCCCATTCAACGGCGCGCAGATGGTATTGTTCATCCGCAATCACCCACAGCGGCCCGAGGGGCGTCGCAATTTTATCTTCGAGTAATCTCAGCATCTTCAGTCCTTCGTCCGTATGCGGTCCAGGCGGCAGGACGACAAGATACCATGCCAGTTGCCTCACCAGCCATACCCCTAAAAAGATACGCCGTCATGATGAGGCCAGCGAATTGGAGGTACTCTGCCTGACGGGCGGTCATCAATTACACCATGTCAGCACGATTACTGATTAATATGAGGCAGAGCGAGTTAATGTTAAGCAGGCGTTTATCGGAAAGGATTTCCAGCTTCAGAAGACGATTGCGTAATATGCATTTGCTTATAAGCGAGCAAGGGGGAGGTTATTTGTCATAATGCGGAAAATGTATTTAACGCGCTAAGAATAATGCGTATCGGTATTATTTGCTAATCATTTTCATTTGTCGCGATTCTTATGACACGAAACCCTTTACTGCGCGGATGCCAGGCAGAGCCCCGCATAGCGCTATAAAAAGCCAATAAAGAGTGTCGAAATAAAATAGGTAAAAAAACAGAGCCTGTCCGACATCAGACAGACCCTATAGTACACACAGCAGTGCGTCCATTCGCAAGTCCCGCATGTTTTATTCCTTCGGCAGGTCTGATCAGTTATAACAGTTTTCCGCTAAAAAGATAGAGAGAGTAGTGATTGATTTCACGATTTTTTAACTTAAATTTATCATTTCATTAGCGCTGAAATTTTAGTTAAGTTTACTTAAATTATTTAGTGAACGGCTATTTAATATATTCACCAAAATTATATTTGCCCGATGTAGCATCGGTGAAACCCGCCAAAAGCGGAAGATTGAGGCCCGCGACTGGCGCAGGTATAGTAGATGTTCAGATGCAGCCGGAGAATTTCCATGAATCCTGAAGATAAATCCCTTTTCTTAGACGCCATGGAAGATGTCCAGCCCCTGAAACGCTGTGCGGACATACACTGGCAGGCCAACCGCAACACGCGGGAGCGGCAGGATATTGATACCGAGCAGCTGGATAACTTTCTGACGCTTGGGTTCCTGGAACTGCTTCCGCTTGAGGAGCCGCTGGCGTTTAAGCGTGATGGGGTCCAGCAGGGCGTGATTGAGAAACTGCGTGCGGGGAAATACTCCCGTCAGGCCAGCCTGACCCTGCTGCGCCAGCCCGTCGAACGCTGCCGCCAGATGCTCTATTCCTTTATTCGCCAGGCCGGTCGCGATGGCTTGCGCAATCTGATTATCATCCACGGTAAAGGGCGCGAGCAAAACGCCCATCCCAACGTGGTGCGCAGTTATCTGGCGCGCTGGTTGACCGAATTCGACGACGTGCAGGCATTCTGTGAAGCGCAGCCGCACCATGGCGGCAGCGGGGCGTGTTACGTCTCGCTGCGCAAATCCGATGAGGCGAAGCACGAAAACTGGGAACGTCACGCCAAGCGTAGCCGCTAGCGCAGGGCAGGGAACGGGGCATGCTGGCGCAACACGCCCCGGTTAATTGGCATTATTGTATCTGCGGGAGCATATGTCAGAAGGTTTCCCAGTGGGCGTCTGCGGCATTTGCCGTGGCCGTGGCCGTCGCCGGGCGCAACAGCTGAGGTGTTTTCACCCCGGTCGGACGTGGGGCAACCGTCTCCTGCACGTTCAGGCGAAAAGCTGCCACGGCCTGACGTAACTGCCCGGACTGATCTTCCAGCGCGGCGGCTGCGGTGGCGGACTCCTGCACCAGCGCGGCGTTTTGCTGTGTCACGCTATCCATCTGCGACACCGCCAGGCTTACCTGCTCAATACCGCGGCTTTGCTCGTCAGAGGCGGATGAAATCTCGCCCATGATATCGGTCACGCGGGTGACCGCCGCGACGATCTCTTTCATGGTCGCACCCGCCTCGCTCACCTGATCTGAACCGGTGTTTACCCGGTTGACCGAGTTTTCGATAAGCCCTTTGATCTCTTTTGCCGCCTGCGCGCTGCGGCTGGCTAAGGTGCGAACTTCGCCCGCGACCACGGCAAAACCCCGACCCTGTTCGCCCGCGCGTGCGGCCTCGACCGCCGCGTTCAGCGCCAGAATATTGGTCTGGAAGGCGATGCTGTCAATCACGCCGGTAATATCCGCAATTTGCCGCGAGCTGTCGGCAATGTCGGTCATGGTACGCACGACGTTATCCACGACCTGCCCCCCACGTGCAGCGGTTTCAGAGGCGTTCTTCGCCAGCAGCGTCGCCTGTCGGGCGTTGTCGGAGTTCTGTTTCACCGTGGCGGTCAGCTGCTCCATGCTGGCAGCCGTCTCTTCCAGCGAGGCGGCCTGCTGCTCTGTCCGGGCCGAGAGATCGTTGCTGCCGGCGGCTATTTCGCCCGCCCCGGTATAAATTGCGTCCGTGCTTCCGCGAACGGCGCTCACCGTGCCGATCAGCGACTGCTGCATCTCGTGCAGACCGGCTGCGAGCTGGCCCATTTCGTTACGCCCGGAGAGGTGAAGGGTCTGGGTCAGGTCGCCGCTCGCGATGGTACGAATATGGTTCATAATGGTATTGAGCGGTTTTAACAGCATGCGCTGCAGCCCCTGCCAGATGACAATCAGCACGGCAATCACCGCCAGCAGGATCGCCCCCAGCGTCCACTGCATCTGGGTAAAGCTGCTCTGGTTCTCAACGGCGGCGGCCTTAAGCAGGGTATTGTTTTCAGCGCGCCAGCGAGTGTAGACCGCCTCCATATTATCCTGCGCCTGTTGCGCATCAAGATCGCCATAAGCCTGGTAATTGTCTGCACGCAGGTACGCAATCGACAAACGCATCACCTCATGCATCTGCTTCCAGGCGGCCTGCATCTCCTCGGTTAAGGCCGCGTTCTGGCCCTTAACCTGCGGCATTTTCTGCCAGTCGTTGTGATACGTTTCGGCCTTAACCAGTGAGTCGCTGGCGGTACCCAGCAGGGTGTTGATCGCGGCAAGAGACGCCGGGTCGCGCTGGTTTTTCAGATAGCGGATCGCCACGCGGGTGACGGTCACGCGTGTTTTCACCAGCGTATTCACGCTGTCGCTCAGGCTCTCCTGTTGGGCGTTGAGTACCCCGGAGTTCTGGAAATTATGACGGTCGTTGCTCACGGCGGAATAGAACAAGCCTCCCGTGACAACTTGCAGCAGACAGAATATGGTGAGAGCAAAGAGAATACCGGTGATCACGTGCAGGTTTTTCAGCATAGCGGTCGTCCATTAGGATGCAGGGGTTGCATAATTACTATCGTCGTAGCCCCTTTAAACTTTAATTAACTATTGCTTAACTAATGGTTTCCATACGGAACCTGTTGTAAATCCGAGTCATTTTTATGAGGAAGGTCAGCATGAGCAGCATTGATAAAAGCGGGACGTTTACGCTTGGCACGCGTACGGTTAAACGGCTGGGTTATGGTGCAATGCAGCTCGCCGGGCCGGGGGTGTTTGGCCCCCCGAAGGATAAACAAACCGCGCTGGAGGTGCTTCGCGAAGCGGTAGCAGCCGGCGTCAATCACATTGATACCAGTGATTTTTACGGGCCGCACGTGACCAACCAGCTTATCCGCGAGGCGCTGCACCCGTACCGGGACGATCTGACTATCGTGACCAAGATTGGGGCTCGCCGTGGGGAGGATGCTTCCTGGCTGCCGGCGTTTTCAGCTGCGGAGCTGACGCAGGCGGTACACGATAATTTGCGTAACCTTAAGCTGGACGTACTGGACGTGGTGAACCTGCGGATCATGTTCAGCGCGCACGGTCCGGCTGAAGGCTCAATTGCCGAACCGCTGATCACGCTTGCAGAGCTTCAGCAGCAGGGGCTGGTCCGACACATAGGTTTAAGTAATGTCACCGCCGCGCAGGTTGCCGAAGCGCAGAGCCTCGCAACCATCGTCTGCGTGCAAAACATGTATAACATTGTTAACCGCGGCGATGATGCGCTGGTAGATTCCCTTGCGCAGCAGGGGATAGCCTACGTGCCGTTCTTCCCGCTCGGGGGCTTTACGCCGCTGCAATCGTCCGGGCTGCAATCGGTCGCCGATACGCTGGGGGCAACGCCGATGCAGGTTGCGCTGGCATGGTTACTGCAACGTTCCCCGAACATCCTGCTTATCCCGGGCACCTCGTCCGTGGCGCATCTGCGGCAAAATCTTGCCAGTGCGGACCTTGAGCTACCACCTGAGGCGCTGGATGCCCTGAATTCCCTGTCGAGTTAAGCGTGCCGAAATAAGCCCGGCGATCTTTCACCGGGCTTTTTTCTGACGGGCGCACGGGCTTATTCCGCCCCGGTCGCCACCTGACGGCTCTGCCTGTGCAGCGCCAGCGCCTCCGCCACAATTTCCTGCTTGCTCTTGCGCGTTTCATACGCGGTCGTCCTGACGTATTCCATCAGGGCAGCATCGATGCGTGCGCTCAACATTTTCAGGTCAGCCTCCTTTGCTAAACCGCGCGCCGTCCGTTTGTCGGGATAATCACGGGTTGGCATAGAAAACGTCCTCCAGAATGTGTCTTGTTAATTTGTGCTGTAAAATATGATATCAAGAGAAAGTAAAGTCAATGCATAGTGTGCGCGTAGTGAATTTTATTTTTCTGGGTTAAGTCATTTTGATGTGTGTATGAAGTGACTTTTGTCACCCTTTTGTTTATCGGGTTAGCTATGTGACGGGTACTACGGCATGATAAAACGTCGTTTAGCGCAGATCGTGAGGGTAGAAGAATGGATTATAAGGCAGTGCAGTTGCAGATTACGGAAGCACCCGAGGTATTCCCGGATGTGGCGCCCGTCCCGCTTACGGATGACACCCTGGCGTCCCGTAAGGCGAAAATCCTGGCGCGCATGCATGAGGAGGGGTTTGATGCCCTGATGATTTATGCCGATAAAGAGCATGGCAGCAATTTTGAGTACCTGACCGGTTTCATTCCGCGTTTCGAAGAGGGCCTGCTGATCCTGACGCAGCGCGGGGAGGCGATCGCAATCCTTGGCAATGAAAATCTCAAAATGGCCGCCCATTCACGCATCCCGGTGAGCCTGAAACACAGTCCTTATTTCTCTCTGCCCAACCAGCCCATGGACAACGAAAAACCGCTCGACGCCCTGTTCCGCGAGGTCGGGTTGTCGGACATGGCCCGGATCGGGCTGGTCGGCTGGAAAATGTTCACCGCAGCCCTGACAGACAATAAACAGTTGTTTGATATCCCGTCGTTTATCGTTGATGCTGTGCGTGAGTCTGCCGGGGCGAATGCAAGCATTGAAAACGCCACCTCACTGTTTATCGGTGGGGATAACGGCGCGCGCACCATTAACAACGCGAATGAAATTGCGCACTATGAATATGGCGCAAATCTGGCGTCTACCTGCATGCTGAACGCCATGAATGCGGTAGAACCCGGCATTCGGGAGGCTGAACTCGGCAGCTATCTGGCCGCGCAGGGGCAATATAATACGGTTGTCACCATCGCCGCCGCCGGGACACGTTTTGAAAAGGCCAACCTTTATCCCACGTTTAAGCCCGTTGAGCGCGGCCAGCCGCTGTCCATGACGACCGGCTTCCGGGGTGGGTTGTCCAGCCGCACCGGATTTGTTATCGCAGACGAAAGTGAACTGCCGGAAACGCAAAAAGACTATCTCGACCGCATCGCAAAACCCTATTTCGCCGCGGTCGTCACCTGGCTTGAACATATTCACGTTGGCATGGCGGGCGGGGCGCTTTATGCGCTTATCGAGTCCGTTCTGCCTAAACATAAATATGGCTGGCATCTGAATCCGGGCCATCTCAGCGCGGAAGAAGAGTGGATGTCATCGCCTGTGTTTAGCGGCTCAACGCAAACCCTGAAAAGCGGCATGATTGTGCAAATCGATATCATCCCTTCCGTGAAGGGCTATACCGGCGTCAGTGCTGAAGAGAGTATTGCACTGGCTGACGCTCAGCTGCAGGCCGAGATCCGGCGCGCTTATCCCGAGCTGTGGGCAAGGATAGTGGCTCGCAAACGTTATCTCACTGACGTGCTTAAGATTAAGCTCAGCGACGACGTCATACCGCTGTCCAACACCGTGGCCTATTTACGGCCTTTCCTGCTGGCGAAAGAGCGCGCTTTTACCTGCTAAGTATGGGCAACCACGGGGGACTCTAAACACGCTATGGGATTGCGAAGATGACACTGCCCGATCTCAGGCAGTGTCGTTGCCGGACGCACGCTGGGAGGTTATTTCTTTTTATTCATCAACGACTTTAAATCCGCGAAAGGGTTGTAGGTCGCTTCGCCGACATCTTTCTGCGCATCTTCACCCGCCACCACGGTGGTGCCGTACTGATCCGCTTCGGTGTACTTCGAGTGTTCATGGTCGTGACAAAACAGGCACAACAGCTCCCAGTTACTGCCATCTTCCGGGTTATTGGTGTGATCGTGATCGATATGATGGACTGTTAACTCGCGAAGGTTGGAGTAAACAAATTCCCGCGAGCAGCGCCCGCACACCCACGGGTAAATTTTGAGCGCTTTCTCGCGGTAGCCGCTTTCCAGCCGCGCGTAGTTTTTGGGGATCAGAGCCATTTCAGTGATTACCTGCGATTGAGTTCAGGCCGCAAATATATCGCATAAGTCCGCAGAAAGGTAACGGGATCCCGGTTATCGCGCTCAGGCTGCGAGCCAGCGCTGACCGTCGGCCTTCATTTTCGCTTCCAGATCGCTGCCGCGCGTGGCAAATACTCGTCCGAGAGGAAAACCACTTTGATCAAGCAGGTAGGCGAGGGTGGCATATTCACGCGGGTATTTTGCAACGACAGTGCGATCTATCTCCACCGGGCCCAGCGGGAAGGTGAACGTGCCCATGTCGTAGATACTCTGGCGGTGAAAGAGCTTCCACACGCCGTCGCGTTTTTCGGCCAGATCGTAGAAACGGTTATGGCATTCGCAGCCAATATTGAGCTTTACATTTTCAGCCACGATCATCGCGTTGGTTTCAAGGATCGCTTTAGTCCCTTCAGCATTAAACGTCACGGCAGGCGTCGCGATAAAATGTTTGGTGCGCAGATCAGATGCGCCCATGCGCATAGAGCCGTCGACAAAGTCGCTCGCCAGGCCTTCAAACCAGGTGATCTCAATCGTGCCGTCGGGATGGAAAAGCTCACGTAGCGCATGCCATTCGCCAAGGTCCCGGTGCATCCAGCCATTCATTAAATCACTGAGTTGTTGTCTGTCATTTTCCAGATTACGCATTGTGTTTCCTCCTGTTATGGGATGGATGCAGTTTGACGCCATAACACGCTAAAATGAAATATATAGATATGACTGATTAATCATTTTTAATTATCGATGAGGTGGGTATGGAGCTTCGCCATCTGCGTTATTTTCTGGCGGTCGCGCAAGAGGGCCATTTCGGTCGGGCGGCAGAAAAAATGAATATCGTGCAACCGGCCCTGAGCATGCAGATCAAAGCCCTGGAAGCAGCACTGGGTGGCCCGCTTTTTGTGCGCACCAGCCGCCGGGTCGAACTGACTGATGCCGGAGAACTTTTTATGACCGAAGCCCGGCGCACGCTCGAACAGGCGGAGCACGCGAAATTGACCGTGGCGCGCGCCATGCGTGGCGAAACGGGGCGGGTGCGGGTAGGGTTCGCAGGCAATGCTATTTTCAGTGGAAGGTTGATTGCAGACCTGCGCCTTTTTCATCAACGTTTTCCTGACGCTGAGCTCATGATTCAGGAAGTGGGCCCGCAGAACCAGGTCGAGGCGATTCGTGCCGGACAGTTGGATATCGGGTATACCCCGATAAGCAGCACGCTTTCAGCACCGGAAATTCACGTCCGGCGCATCGGAGCCTGGGAGTTCCTTGTCGCGATGACGGACGATCATCCACTCGCTCAGCACCCCAGTTTGACCATTGGAATGCTGGCCGGGAAGCCGCTTGTGCTTTACGACGCGCATGATGCGCATGAGCATCTGTTTATCATGCTGACTCAAAAGCTCGGAGAGCAGTGTCATGTGGCGTATCGCTCCGGCAGTACGCTGAGTATTCTGGCGATGGCGGCGACCGGGTTAGGGCTGGCGTTGATCCCGGCCCCGCTTCAGCAGGTGAACATCCCGGGGCTGGTTTATCGTCCTTTGAACGAGCCCGATTTTACCGCCAACCTGGTACTTATCAGCCGTAAGCAGGAGCCGAGTGCTGCAGTGAACGCCTATCTGGGGCTGGTGGCTGGCACGTGATAAGCGTCACGATCGGTCCGTCAATTTATTTGACCTGGTCAGTGAAAGAAACGGTATTTATTCTCATCATGGAATGCGTAAAGTGGTGGAAACCCGTTTTAACCAGGATACGCGTTATGAAAAAGATCGGCTTTTTGTCATTTGGTCACTGGACGCCGTCGGCGCAATCTGCCACCCGTTCCGCGGCGGACACGCTGCTGCAATCCATCGATCTGGCCGTTGCGGCCGAAGAGCTTGGCGCTGACGGCGCGTATTTCCGCGTGCACCACTTTGCCCGCCAGCTCAGCTCTCCGTTCCCATTGCTGGCCGCCATTGGCGCGAAAACCAAACGGATCGAGATTGGCACGGGCGTTATCGATATGCGTTATGAAAACCCGATGTATATGGCCGAGGAGGCGAGCGCGGCGGATCTGATTTCCGGCGGTCGCCTGCAGTTGGGCATCAGCCGCGGCTCACCGGAGCAGGTGATCGACGGCTGGCGCTATTTTGGCTACGTGCCGCAGGAAGGCGAAAACGAGTCGGATATGGCGCGCCGCCACACCGAGGTACTGCTTGAGGCGCTGCGTGGGGAAGGCTTTGCGAAACCTAACCCGCAGCCGATGTTCCCGAACCCGCCGGGACTGTTGCGTCTGGAACCCCACTCTGAAGGTTTACGCGACCGAATCTGGTGGGGGGCAGGCTCGAATGCCACGGCGGTGTGGGCCGCTCAGTTGGGCATGAACCTGCAAAGTTCGACGCTGAAAGATGATGAAACCGGCGAGCCGTTCCATATTCAACAGGCAAAACAGATCCGCGCCTACCGCGAGGCGTGGGCGCAAGCCGGGCATACCCGGACGCCGCGCGTGTCGGTGAGCCGCAGCATCTTTGCCCTGATGAACGATCGTGATCGGAGCTACTTTGGTGCAAGCCGCAACGACAGCGACAGCGTGGGCTTCCTCGATGAAAAAACGCGTGCGATCTTTGGCCGTAGCTATGCAGCGGAGCCTGACAAGCTGATTGAACAGCTGAAACAGGACGAAGCCATCGCTGAAGCGGATACCCTGTTGCTGACCGTGCCAAACCAGCTGGGTGTGGATTACAATGCGCATGTTATTGAATCCATTCTTAAGCATGTTGCACCGGCACTGGGCTGGCGCGACAGCTAAACCGGCCTTCACAGCGAGACATAATGGAAAATCTTGCCCTCTGGTATCGCCGTTTCGGCGAGCCAGACAGCGTTCTGCAACCTGAGGTTTCGCGGCTCAACGCCCGCTCCCCGGAGCATTTGCGGGTGCAAATGCTCTTTTCGCCGGTCAATGCCTCCGATCTTATCCCGATAACCGGCGCGTACCGCCACCGGACGTCATTACCGGCGGTGGCGGGGTACGAAGGGGTCGGGATCGTCACTGAGGCACCCGAGGCCTTTTCCTGCCTGCTGGGTAAACGCGTGCTGCCGCTGAGGGGGCAGGGAACCTGGCAGCGCTACGTGGATTGCCCGGCCGGGTATGCGATCCCCGTGCCGGACGATATCGACTCAACGCTTGCCGCACGAGCCTATATCAACCCGCTGGCAGCACAGATGATGCTGGATAACCATCCGCCAGACGGGAAAACAATACTCCTGACGGCAGCGGGCTCTGACTGTGCGGTGTTGCTCGGGCAGTGGGCGCGCCAGGCCGGAGCGCAGGCGGTGTACGGGATCCATCGCTCGCCTGTCCATGCCGGGCGGCTCGCCGCTATGGGGATCATCCCCATCGCACAGCAGGATACGGCAACAATCAACGCGGTTGCTGCCCGTGCGGACGTGGTGTTTGACGCCACGGGCGGCAGCCTGGCGGAGGCGATCCTGGATGCCATGCCGGAGAAGGGCGTCTTTGTTTGCTATGGGCTGCTGAGCGGGCAAACCTTCCGTCAGCAGCGGGCGCTACCGCGCGTGGCGTGGTTCCATATTCGGAACTCACTGGATGCACTGAGCACAGAGGCATGGCAGGCGGAGTTCGGGCGCATCTGGCCGAAGCTGCGGGCAAGCCTATACCGCGACGCCACCCTCTATCCCCTGACGGAGTGGAAAGCGGCGCTTGCCGCGTATCGTGAAGCCGGAAGGCCCGGTAAGCCCATGCTGGCGATGGGCGTCTGACCCCCCGGCACCCTTATTTATGGCTCATATCGCTGAGTAATACCGCGATGCTTTGCCCGCCCGCGGTTTGCTCAAGGCCGATTTTCACAATGATGGTCAGGGGAACGGAGAGCAGCATCCCGACCGGACCAAGCAGCCAGCCCCAGAATATCAGCGATAAGAAAACGACAAGGGTGGAAAGCCCGAGACCGCGTCCCATCATGCGCGGCTCCAGTATGTTGCCGAAAATGAGGTTAACGATCAGGTACCCCGCCAGCAGAACAAGCGCATCGTACAGCCCGCTGAAGACCAGAACCTGAAGAATGGGTGGGATCGCCGCCAGCACCGAACCAATGTTGGGAATATAGTTCAGCGCAAAGGCCAGCAGTCCCCAGACGAACGCAAAGCGGACGTCCAGGGCCATCAGCATGCCCCAGACTACCGCACCCGTCACCAGGCTGATGGCGGTTTTCAGCACCAGATAGCGAGAGACGCTGTCCAGCGCGCGCTGAATAGCGCCCATGCCCTCAACCGGGCGGACCATCATTTGCTGCAGTTTGGCGGGCAGCTGCGGCACTTCCAGCAGCATAAAGACCACGGTCAAAAACAGCAGGAAAATGGAGGTCATGGCGTTGGAGAGCTGGGCCAGCAGGCTGGTGACGATGGTCATGGCCGCATTGGGATCGATATACCTCAGCAGCTCTTCAACAGAAATTTCTATGCCCGCACGCTGCAGCCATGGCTCGAGTTGCATCAGCGGGATCGCCAGCGACGAGCGGTATTTGGGCAGCGTGCGCGCCAGCTCGTTCAGCGATGTCCCGAGATAGGCCACCAGCAGCACCATGGCGACAATAATAATGCCGATCAGCAGCGTAATGGCCAGCACCCGCGGTATGCGCAGCCGGACCATGCGGTGCACCAGCGGGTTGAGGATCACTGCGATGAACAGCGCCAGAATAAAGGGCACGATAATGTCAGCGGCAAAGCGCACGCCGGTCAAGATAATCACCAGCATGCCCAGCATAATGACAATCTTGAGTCCGTTCAGGGTAATGATGGGTTTGGCCATGGACGTTCCTGAATAATCTTTTTATTTATAATAGATGCGAAAGCCGTTTAAAAAAACTAACCAAAATCAAACAAGCTGGGTAAAGAATTGAAAAGGCTTTGAGTAAATTCCTGGCTTATGGTACAAATCAGGCGTGTTCAACTACCGAGGACAATTTTCATCCGCAAAGACGAGAAGCAACAACGCGGATAATTGTAATATTATGGACAATTTGTTCAGGACGTATTTTTCAAAAAACACCGCTGTCATTTCTTCCTCCTTCTGCCTTCTCTTTGGTGAGCAACACTGGCACACCGCGCTGTAGTCACATCTTCTGCCTGAGCTGGCGCTATGCGCTTAGCTGTCTGATTTAATTACATATTTTTAGGGTTTGCTGTGCTCAGCGGGCCTCGATGGATTATATTCTCAAGCAGGAGAAAAACCATGTTTTACTGGATTTTATTAGCATTAGCGATCGTCGCTGAAATTACCGGCACGCTGTCTATGAAATGGGCCAGCGTCAGTGATGGCAACACCGGCTTTATTTTAATGCTGGTGATGATTACCCTTTCCTATATTTTTCTCTCCTTCGCGGTTAAAAAAATCGCACTGGGTGTCGCCTATGCGCTGTGGGAAGGTATCGGTATTTTGCTGATCACATTGTTCAGCGTGATGTTATTTGACGAAACGTTATCGACCATGAAGATTGCCGGTTTGACCACGCTGGTGGCCGGGATCGTGCTGATTAAATCGGGTACACGTAAGCCGACAAAACAGCCAAAGGAGCAGACCCATGCAGCAGTTTGAATGGATCCATGCGGCCTGGCTGGGACTCGCTATCGTGCTGGAAATTGCAGCTAACGTTTTTTTGAAGTTCTCGGACGGTTTTCGCCGTAAGTTTTACGGCCTGATGTCGATTGCTGCTGTGCTCGGGGCGTTTAGCGCCCTGTCACAGGCGGTTAAAGGCATCGATCTCTCAGTGGCGTATGCGCTCTGGGGCGGATTCGGTATCGCCGCCACTCTGGCCGCGGGCTGGATCCTGTTCGGTCAGCGTTTAAATAACAAAGGCTGGATAGGGCTGGTGCTGTTACTGGCGGGCATGATCATGATTAAATTCGCCTGATCCCGCTCCACCAATGTTTACAGGCAGCGACATTCGCTGCCTGTGTTACGTATGGGGGAAACGAAAACAGAAGGACGTTACTGCTGCGCCAGTGCGTCGAGCTTGTCCCGAAAGCCGGTCACGGAGAGCGCGCGGTTATCGGCACGCCAGCGGTCTTTGGCGGCGGGCGCAGAGCTTTGCACGCCAATTAACTGCCAGCCGTTGTCGGTTTTTAACATCAGCGGCGAGCCGCTATCTCCCGGTAAGGTATCGCACTGATGCGAAAGCACGCTGTTTTGCGCCCAGCCTGTGACGACGCAGTCCGTGTGGGTATAAAGCGCATCCAGATGATCGACAGGGTAGCCTGACTGCGTGACTTTGCGGTCGGCCGCTTTCAGCGCGGCGGTGAGCGCCGCTTTGTCTCCCTCAAACAACGGCAGTGGGGTAATGCCCGACGGCGGATAACGCAGCACGATCAGACCAAAATCCCAGGACGCAGCCGCAGGCGGCACGATCCAGCCATCGCCATCGGGCTTGAGCCTTTTACCGAGCGACGGATCAACGCGGCCTTCAATCCCGTGGATTTCATAGCGCCATATCCCTTTTAGCGACACGAAGCGCAGGGCGACGGCTTTGTCCGGTTTCCCGTTGGGCGGAGTGAGCAGGCAATGGCCTGCCGTCAGGGCAAGCTTAGGGGTAATGAGCGTGGCGGTACAGAGGTTACCGCTGGCGGTCTCCAGTTGACCGATGGCATCCCAGGGGGCCTGAGTGGGATCGGCAACGCGCGTGCGGTCGTCATGACCAAAAAACAGCGTCTTGACCTCTTTCGCGCTTATGACGCTTTCATCACCATCATCCGCATGGGTAAAGCCAGAAAAAAGCCCAAACGTTCCCAGTAACAGCACAACAGATTTACGCATATCACACTCTGGTGGGGTAATTATGATTATTAAAAGTGAACCCTGTAAAAATACTATAGACGGGACGGCGCTAAAGTGGGAGTAAAATCAGCGTGCTACAGTCAGGAAAGATAAAAATGGCTTGCGATGAGCGCGCATAAAATAAGGAAGATAAGAATGAGCTCAAACCGATAGCGTCGCAGCATACGCCCTCCGGATAAAAAACGGCGCTGACAATCTGTTCAGCGCCGGTTTACCAACGTGTCCCGAAGGACACGGTTCAGCGTGTATGCTTATGCTGCTGGCTGTGCAGCAGGTTTAGCCGTTTCGTGTTTTACCGCTTTTTTGTGATGCTTTTTAGCGGCCTGCGCTTTCTGTTCAGCCGCTGGCTTGGTCGCTTTTTTGTGATGCTTTTTCGCCGCCTGTGCTTTCTGCTCTACCGCAGGCTTGGTTGCTTTTTTGTGGTGCTTTTTCGCTGCCTGCGCTTTCTGCTCTGCAGCAGGTTTAGCCGCTTTGTGATGCTTTTTATGGTGAACGGTTTTAGCCGGAGCAGCGGTAGTGGTCGTTGGCGCAGCAGCAGGCGTCGCGGTAGTTTCTGCAGCGAACGCAGCAGAAGACAGACCCATAGCAGCGGCAACAACCAGAGCTAATACTTTTTTCATGTTCATACCCTCGAATTTGGTTTTTCAGTTAACCCCACTGCGGGGCCGTTGAAATAACTATATCCCTGTAAATTCTGGGTTTCCGTGAGTGATTGGTATCCGCGTGTAACCATATGTACAACGCCGGGTACGAACCCGGCGAAGGCGGTTACAGGTAGCGTGAGGTCAGATGCTCTCGGAAATAGCGAACGTTAAGATCTTCGCCGGTAGCCTGAGCGATCAGCTGTGAGGTGGTGAAGCGGCTACCGTGTTGCCAGATGTTCTGGCGCAGCCAGTCAAACAGAGCGCTGAAATCACCCTCAGCGATAGAGGCCTGCAGGCCAGGCAGCGCCGTACTGGCGGCGTGGAACAGCTGTGCGGCGTACATCGCCCCCAGCGTGTAGGACGGGAAGTAGCCGAAGCCGCCGTCGGTCCAGTGGATATCCTGCATGCAACCGTTGCGATAGTTGTCTTTGGTGGACAGTCCGAGCCAGGCCTGCATTTTTTCATCCCACAGGGCCGGAATATCATCCACTTCAATCTCGCCATTAATCAACGAACGTTCAATTTCATAACGCAACACCACATGCGCGGGATAACTCACTTCGTCGGCATCGACACGTATGTAGCCCGGTTTAACGCGCTGGTTCCAGGCGGTGAAGTTCTCTTCGCTAAAGGCCGCCTGGCTGCCGAAACGGGCATGCACCGCCGGGAGCAGGTGCTTCAGGAAGGCGTTACTGCGCCCCAACTGCATCTCGAAGAACAGGCTCTGGGATTCGTGGATGGCCGTGGAACGCGCCAGCGCAATGGGCTGACCGGCCCAGGCGCGGGGCAGGTTTTGTTCGTAACGGGCATGGCCGGTTTCATGGATCACGCCAAACAGGGCGCTGAGCAGTTCGTTCTCATCATAGCGGGTGGTGATGCGCACATCTTCCGGCACACCGCCACAGAACGGATGCGCGCTGACGTCCAGACGACCACTGTTAAAGTCGAAGCCAAGCATCTTCATGGCTTCCAGCCCCAGCTCACGCTGCGTCGCCGTCGGGAAAGGCCCCTGCGGCGGAACGAACGACTGCTGAGCCTGCTTTTCAACAACGTTTGCCAGCAGGTCCGGCAGCCAGGATTTCATATCGCCAAACAGTACGTCGAGGCGAGCGCTGGTCATATCGGGTTCAAAAATATCCAGCAGCGCATCGTACGGCGAACAGCCTTTAGACTCGGCGCGCAGACGCGCCTCTTCGCGGCTGAGCTTGACTACCTCTTTCAGATTGGCAGAAAAACCCTGCCAGTCATTGGCGGGACGTTGGGTACGCCAGGCATGTTCACACTTGCTTCCCGCCAGCGATTTGGCCTCTACCAGCGATTCCGGCAACAGCGAGGCCTGCTGGTAATGGCGCGTCATTTCGCGCAGATTAGCCTGTTCAACGTCATTCAGATCCTCCTGCGCCGCCGCTGCCAGCCAGTCGCCCACTTTTTTATCGGTCAGGATCTGATGTTGCAGAACGCTCATCTCCGCCAGGGCTTCACCGCGCGCGGCGCTTCCGCCCGGAGGCATCATCGTAAACATATCCCAGCTGGCGATAGAGGAGAGGTGGGAGAAGCGGGAGAGACGCTGGAATACTTTTACAAGTTGTTGGTATTGCGTATTTTTTTCCATTCTTGTTCTTCCTTCTGGATGGGAATGTTTTCAGGAGCGTTCGTGGATAGTAACAAAATTTCAACACAAACCCTGCACATTTCCTGCACCAGAAAGACGGGACGCCAGGACTATTTCAGTCTCTTATGCAAACTCCCGCCCACCAGCAGCGCCGCACACAGCATCAGGGCGATAAACCCGCCGACGCCGTTCCAGCCGTAGTTATGCCAGAAGACGCCGCCGAGCGTCCCGGCAATGCTTGAACCGAGATAATAGCTAAAGAGATACAGTGACGACGCCTGGCCTTTGGCACGGCGGGCGCGCGGGCCAATCCAGCTGCTGGCGACGGAGTGGGCGGCAAAAAAACCGGCAGAGAAAAGCAGCATGCCGGTAAAAATCAGCCACAGGGAAGAGAACAGCGTCATCAGCAGACCGAGCAGCATCACCGCAGTCGAAACCAGCATCACGGGGCCACGGCCAAAGCGTGCAGTCATCGCTCCGGCTTTCGGTGAACTCCAGGTGCCGGTCAGATAGGCGACAGACAGCAGACCCACCACCGCCTGGCTCAGGTGCCATGGGGAGAGCATCAGACGGTAGCCGATGTAATTAAACAGCGTGACAAACGACCCCATCAGCAGGAAACCGCTCAGGAATAAACGCGGCAGCCCTTTATCCCGCCAGTGCAGACGGAAATTGATAAACAGCGTTTTCGGGCGCAGGGACGTCGGGCGGAAGTGGCGTGACGCGGGCAAAATTTTCCAGAACATCAGCGCGGCGGCAAGGGCGAAGAGACCAATCACCGCCAGCGCAATGCGCCAGTTAAAGAAGTCGGTAAAGACACCGCTCAGCAAACGCCCGCTCATCCCGCCGATGGAGTTTCCGCTGATGTACAGCCCCATCGAGAACGCGACGAAGCTCGGGTGGATCTCTTCGCTGAGGTAGGTCATGCCTACTGCCGCCACGCCGCTTAGCGATAAGCCAATCAGGGCGCGCATCACCAGAATACCGTGCCAGCTGGTCATCATGGTGGACAAGAGCGTGCATACGGACGCCAGCATAAGTGCCGTGACCATCACCTGTTTACGGCCTATCGCATCTGAAAGTGGTCCGGTGAACAGCAGGCCCACCGCCAGCATGCCGGTTGAAATGGAGAGCGAAATACTGCTGGTGGCAGGCGAGACGCCAAATTCATGGGATAAAACGGGCAGGATGGGCTGAACGCAGTAGAGCAGGGCAAAGGTGGCCAGACCGGCTGAAAAGAGCGCCAGCGTGACGTGCATAAACTGAGGGGTACCACGTTTGATGAACTGCACCGGCTGTGCTGCTGGGGGTAAATCATCGATATCGCTTGCCGGATCGATATCGAGGGTAGATGTACGACTCACACGGTTTCCTTGCTTAACATCCCCGGGATGACGGGTGACGAATATGACCACAGGATCAGAGTAGGAAAATGTAAATATTCTGTCTAATATATTAATAATCTCAAATGATACTTTATAAATATGAATATCGAGCTGCGTCACTTACGTTACTTCGTCGCGGTCGCTGAGGAGCTGCATTTTGGCCGCGCCGCCGCGCGTTTGAATATCTCCCAGCCCCCGTTGAGCCAGCAAATTCAGATCCTCGAGCTGCAGATTGGGGCACGCCTGCTCGCCAGGACTAACCGCAGCGTAAGCCTTACCGCGGCGGGCAGGCAGTTTCTTGCCGATAGCCGACACATTCTGGGCCTGGTGAACGACGCCGCCGCCAGGGCGGAACGCCTGTACCTGGGCGAAACGGGGGAGTTACGCATCGGTTTTACCTCCTCGGCACCCTTTATCGGTGCAGTATCGGCCACGCTTTCCTCGTTTCGCCGTCACTACCCGGACGTGCATATTCAGACCCGCGAAATTAATACCCGTGAGCAAATTTCGCCCCTCAACGAAGGGTCGCTTGACCTCGGGCTGATGCGCAATACTCTGCTCCCCGACACGCTGGCGTGGGAGGTTATCCTGCGCGAGCCGCTGATGGCGATGATCCCGCGCGATCATCCGCTGGCCGCAAAGCCCGTCGTCACCCTGACAGAGCTGGCAGCTGAGCCGTTTGTCTTTTTTGATCCGCAGGTGGGCACAGGCCTGTATGATGATATCCTTGGATTACTGCGTCGCTACGATCTCACGCCAACGATCGCCCAGGAGGTGGGAGAGGCGATGACGATTATCGGCCTGGTGGCGGCAGGGCTGGGGGTTTCGATCTTGCCGGCCTCCTTTAAGCGGGTGCAGCTGCGCGAGATGCGCTGGGTTGCGCTTGCCGAGGAGGATGCGGTCTCTGAGATGTGGCTGGTATGGTCAAAACATCATGAACTGAGCCAGGCGGCACAGCGTTTTAAAAAGCAGCTTATCAGCGCCTCACAGGGGCGATAAATACAGGGAAAAGTGGGCAGAAATGTGCTGTAAATCACATGGCTAAGTAAAAATTTGACGGCGGCCATTGAAGTGCTTCACCATAGCCCACAGTTTATTTCGAAGCTCGAAAATAAGGGAGTACGAGGTGGTTGCTGATAGTCAGCCAGGGCATATTGATCAGATTAAGCAGACCAACGCTGGCGCGGTGTATCGCCTGATTGATCAGCTCGGACCGGTTTCGCGCATCGATCTTTCGCGCCTGGCTCAACTGGCGCCTGCCAGTATCACGAAAATTGTTCGCGAAATGCTGGAAGCCCATCTTGTTCAGGAGACAGAAATCCAGGAGCCGGGCAGCCGTGGACGTCCGGCGGTAGGGCTGATTGTCGAAACCGAGGCCTGGCATTACCTCTCGATGCGCATAAGCCGCGGTGAAATCTTCCTTGCCCTGCGCGATTTAAGCAGCAAGCTGGTGGTGGAAGACCGTCTGGATCTGCCGCTTGATGCCGAACAGCCGCTCCTTGACGCCATTCTCACTCATATCGACCAGTTTTTTATACGTCATCAGCAGCGCCTTGAGCGCCTGACGGCGATCGCCATCACTCTGCCCGGCATCATTGATACGGAAAATGGCATTGTGCATCGCATGCCGTTTTACGACGGCGTGAAAGAGATGCCCCTTGGCGATGTGCTGGAGAGCCATACCGGGGTGCCCGTCTATATTCAGCACGACATCAGCGCCTGGACGATGGCGGAAGCCTTGTTTGGTGCCTCGCGTGGCGCGCGGGACGTGATTCAGGTGGTTATCGATCATAACGTCGGGGCCGGCGTGATTACCGACGGACGCTTGCTGCATGCCGGAAGCAGTAGCCTGGTTGAAATTGGTCATACTCAGGTCGATCCGTACGGTAAGCGCTGCTATTGCGGCAACCACGGCTGCCTGGAAACCATTGCCAGCGTAGAAAGCGTGCTGGAGCTGGCGCAAGTGCGTCTGAGCCAGTCGATGAGTTCCTCGCTTCACGGTCAGCCCTTAACCGTCGACTCCCTGTGCGCCGCCGCGCAGCAGGGCGATCTGCTGGCGAAGGACATCATTACCGGCGTGGGGAATAACGTGGGCCGGATCCTCGCCATCATGGTCAATCTCTTTAATCCACAAAAAATTCTGATTGGTTCGCCGCTGAGCCAGGCACCCGATATTCTCTTCCCGACAATATCCGCCTGCATCAATCAGCAATCTCTGCCCGCGTACAGCAAGAATATCGTGGTTGAAAGCACCCAGTTTTCTAACCAGGGCACTATGGCCGGCGCGGCGCTGGTCAAAGACGCAATGTATAACGGTTCTTTACTGATCCGTTTGCTTCAGGGTTAACTCTTTTCCAGAGATGTACGAAAAATTGCGCTATCTCAAGCCGGGTAGCGCAGGCATCCCGTAGACTTCCTGCACTGAATTATTTACCTGGTTTATATTTTCAAAGCATACCCAAGGGGTGGAGTGAGTCATGCTTAAGCGTTTCTTTGTAACTGGTACTGATACTTCTGTCGGGAAGACTGTTGTATCCCGCGCGCTATTGCAGGCCCTGGCGGCGAGCAATAAACGCGTTGCAGGCTACAAGCCGGTCGCAAAAGGCAGTAAAGAAACGCCAGAGGGGCTGCGCAATAAAGATGCTCTGGTCCTGCAAAGCGTCTCATCCCTGGAGCTGCCTTATCATGCGGTCAATCCGATTGCGTTAAGCGAAGATGAAAGCAGCGTGGCGCACAGTGGCCTGATCAATTACACGTTGTTATCCGATGGGCTGGCGAACCTCAGCGCGCAAGTGGATCACGTGGTGGTTGAAGGCACTGGCGGCTGGCGCAGCCTGATGAACGATTTGCGTCCGCTCTCGGAGTGGGTGGTGCAGGAACAACTGCCGGTGGTGATGGTGGTGGGGATCCAGGAAGGGTGCATCAACCATGCGCTGCTCACGGCCCAGGCTATCGCAAACGACGGCCTGCCGCTGATTGGCTGGGTGGCGAACCGCATTAACCCGGGGCTGGCGCATTATGCTGAAATCATTGACGTGCTCAGCAAAAAATTACCCGGGCAGCTGGTGGGCGAACTGCCTTACCTGCCGCGCGCCGAGCAGCGCGAGTTAGCGCAATACGTCGACCTCTCTGCTCTCGGCGGTATGTTGTCCGTAGATAGAGTCGTGGCGTAACGTCCGCGAAAGCACCGACGCGACCACGCACGCAACCAGCAGGCCGGGCAGTAAGACATACTGCCCGGTCATTTCGCACACCATTAATGCCGACATGATTGGCGCATGCGTGGTCGCCGCGAGCAAGGTCGCCATTCCCGCCAGCCCCAGTAAAATCGCCGTTTCAGACCCCGGCAACCACAGCGCAAAAATCTGCGCAAACAGCATGCCCGTCCCCATGCCAATAAACAGCGTGGGCGTAAATACCCCGCCCGGCGCGCCTGAGCCGCTACTGGCCAGCACCGCCAGCAGCTTGCAGAGAAACACCCCCGCAATCACCGACAGCAGCGGCGGCGCGAGAAGAAAGGCCTGCACCACGCTGTAACCATTGCCCCACACTTTAGGCGTGATAATCGACAATAACCCGACGATCAGCCCGCCAAGCGCCAGCTGCAACGGTGGCGTCAGCTTCAGCCGCAAAAACAGGGCGTGGCTGTAGGTCATGAGCCACATCAACAGCGGACCGCAGACGCCCGCGATCAGCCCCATCCCGACAATCAGAGAGTAATCCGCTGCGCTGAGCGCCTGGCTAAGATGCACCTCATAGAGCGTGTTGGCTCCGGGGCTTAACAGGCGAGTGGTGAGCAATGCCACCACGGCGGCGATGACCACCGGCCCGAGGGAGGCCAGCATCAGCGTCCCGAAGAGGATTTCAGCAATAAACAGGCTGCCCGCCAGCGGCGCGTGGTAGGCACTTGCCATCCCGGCGGCGGCTCCGCAGGCGATCCACAGCTTCCACTCTGATTTTGGCGTGAAGCGCTGGGCAAAGAAGGAGGCGGCGAGGGCGGCGAGCAGGATCATCGCACCTTCCCGGCCAATGGCGCTGCCGCTGGCAACCACCAGCAGCGAGGCGAGCGATTTCACCAGGCTGGCCCCATAGTCAAACTGCCCATCGCCGGTCTCCAGCGCTTCCATATAATCCGTGGGCGCGTGCGGGCGCTGTGCCGTAAAGCGTTGCCATCCCCACAGCAATAGTCCGGCGGCCAGCCCGCCGAGTGCAGGCGTTAATGCCCGTCGCCAGGGCGATAATGCGGAGGCGGCGTTCACCAGGCTGCCGCTGTTGTTACTGAGAAACAGCCACTCCAGCAGATACATAGAATGCCGAAACAGGGCCACGGCCAGCGCGGCCAGTACGCCAGTCAGGGTGGCGATCAGCAGGCGGCGAAACATCGCGCGGATGTCGGGGTAGGCATGTAGACGTTGCATGGGTCACGCGTAAACGGGAAAGATACAATATTGTGGCGGGAAATCGCGGGGTTAGCAAAAGGTATGCGTGCGAAAAAGCCGGGCAACGCCCGGCCAGAAAGGTTAACTGTCGCTATGGATATTCAAGGCCCGGCGCGTGCGCCCTGAACTGAGGTATTCCGCGATGTAATCTTGCGAAATCTCGCCGTTATAGCGCCCCTCTTCGTCGACGATAGGCATCCAGCTGGTGTTACTTTCATACAGACGGGACAGCACCACGCGCAGGTTATCTTCCGCTTTACCGGTCATGCGGAACGGATGGATGATATCGCCGCAGGCACCGCTGGCGTTACGGGCTTCACGGCGCTTAACGAACCCCAGCGGCTTGCCCAGCTCGTCAACAACGGTAATGGCACGGATATCGTTGTCATCCATGGTGGCAAACGCCTCCGAAAGCGAGGTAGACGGACGCACGGTTATTGTCGGTTGCTGATCGGTAACATCCCCGGCTGACACCAGCAGCAGGCGCTTCAGAGTACGGTCCTGCCCGACAAACGAGCCGACAAATTCATTTGCCGGTTTTGCCAGCAGCTCGTCAGGGCTGGCGCACTGAACAATGCGTCCCTGGCGGAACACGGCAATACGGTCGCCAAGCTTCAGCGCCTCGTCAATGTCGTGGCTGACCAGCATGACCGTCTTTTTCAGCTTGCGCTGCATCTCGAGGAACTGGTTCTGGATCACTTCGCGGTTAATCGGATCGACCGCACCGAAAGGTTCATCCATCAGCAGTACCGGAGGATCGGCTGCCAGGGCGCGGATCACGCCGATACGCTGCTGCTGGCCGCCCGACATTTCACGCGGATAGCGGTTAAGGAACTTGTGCGGATCCATGGCAACCATGTCCATCAACTCTGCAGCGCGCGATTTGCAGCGTGCTTTGTCCCAGCCCAGCATGCGCGGCACAACGGTGATGTTCTCTTCGATGGTCATGTTCGGGAACAGGCCAATCTGCTGAATAACATAGCCAATATTGCGACGCAGGGTTACGGTATCCATCTCGCTGGTGTCCTTGCCGTTTACCAGGATTTTACCGCTGCTCGGGGTGATAAGGCGGTTAATCATCTTGAGCGTGGTGGTTTTACCGCAGCCAGACGGGCCGAGCAGGACGCACATTTCCCCTTCCGGGACGTTCAGATTAACGTTATCCACGGCTTTAACGGTCTGGCCGTGCTTCTGTGAAAATTGTTTGGTGAGGTTTTCCAGTTTTATCATTATCGAATCCCCTTCGGAGTCAGGACGATCTGCAGTCGATGGAGTAACCAGTCGAGCACAATCGCTAAAAGACAAATCATCAATGCGCCGGCAATCAGCATACGAATATCGCTCCCGCCAATGCCGTTAAGCAGCAGCAGACCCAGACCGCCCGCGCCAATCACCGCAGCGATGGCCATCACGCCGATGTTCATTACGACGGCGGTACGGATCCCGCCAAAAATCACCGGTAACGCCATCGGGATTTCCACCCAGCGCAGGCGCTGCCAGAAGGTCATGCCAATTCCGCGACCCGCCTCACGCAGTCCCGGCGGCAGGCTGTCGAGCGCCGTATGGGTATTTCGCACAATCGGCAGCAGGGAGTAGAGGAATACCGCTGTAACGGCGGGCAACGCGCCGATACCCTGGCCGACAAGCGAGAAGAGGGGGATCATCAGGCCGAAGAGGGCAATGGACGGGATGGTGAGCACAATGGTGGCAATGCCCAGCACCGGCGTTGCCAGCCATTTGTGGCGAACAATCAAAATCCCCAGCGGAACGCCGATAATAATGGCAAGGCCGACGGCCAGCGCGACCAGCCACAGGTGCTGCAGCGTCAGCATTAACAGGTAATCCCAGTTGTCTAAAATGTAGTGAACCGTATCCATAGCGTCTCCTTACAGCAGATTCTTGCTACGCAGGAAATCACGGGCGACCTGCTGCGGTGACTGATGATCGATATCGACCTTTTTATTCAACTCGGTGATAACGTCGTTATTGAGCTGGGCCGAGAGGGTGTCCAGCGCCTCTTCCAGACCAGGGTTAGCGTCCAGTGTGTCTTTGCGCACGACCGGTGTAACCGCGTAGCTTGGGAAGAAGCCTTTATCATCTTCCAGCACTTTGAGATCGAAGCCTTTTACGCGCCCGTCGGTGGTGTAAATCAGCCCGGCATCGACAAAGCCATCGCGCACCGCGTTATAGACCAGACCGGGGTCCATCTGGCGGATTTGCGGGCGATCCAGCGGCATGTTGTACGCCGCCTGCAGCGGTTTCATGCCGTCGCTGCGCCCGGCAAATTCAAGGTCGAGACCCAGCAGCCAGTTGTTATCAGGATCGGTTTTGCGGATGTGCTCAATCTTCGCCACCATCTGTGACATGGTGGTGATATGTTCCGCCTCGGCGCGTTTGCGCTGCATCGCGAAAGCATAGGTGTTGTTCATATCAGCAGGCTTGAGCCACACCAGACCGTGCTTCGCATCCAGGCGTTTTACCGTTTCGTAAGACTCCTGCGGCGACATACGTTTATTGATGTGGTTAAAGATGATCAACGACGTACCGGTATATTCCCAGGTCATATCAATCTGTTTATTGATCATCGCATTGCGGGAGATCACCGTGGCGATATTGGTTTGCGGCTGAACCTGAAAACCCTTCTTTTGCAGATACTGCACGGTCATGGCCGACAAAATGTGCTGCTCGGTAAAGCTCTTGGTCGCCAGGATTAGCGGGGCGGCGAACGTCTGGCTGGCAAAGAGCGCGGCGGCGCAAAACGCCGTCAGGCCGGAAAACAGTCTCATAAAAGCTCCTTGTTATAATTATCGAGCGAGGTGCGGGCTCATCAGGCGGCCCAGCGCCGCCAGCAACGTATCCAGAATCAGGGCGAACAGGGCGGTGGCCGCGGCACCCAGAATCAGCGTCGGGAAGTCGTTGAGGTAGATCCCCGGAAAAATCAGCTCGCCGTAGCTGCTGGCACCAATCAGGAAGGCCAGCGGTGCCGTACCGACGTTGATAGCGGTGGCGATGCGGATGCCGGAGAGCATCACGGGCCAGGCGTTAGGGATTTCAACCTGGCGCAAACGCTGCCATTTGGTCATCCCGATCCCGTTGGCGGCTTCCAGCAATGACGCCGGAACGGAGCACAGCCCGGCATAGGTATTGCGGACAATGGGCAGCAGCGACGCGAGGAACAGCGCGATGATCGCGGGGGTATCGCCGATACCAATCACGACCATTGCCAGCGCGAGAACCGCCAGCGGTGGCAGCGTGTTACCGACGTTAAATATTTGCATCACGTATTCCGCCACGCCTCGCGCAGCCGGGCGGCTGAGCAAGATCCCACTGGGAATACCGACCAGCAGGGCAAAGAACATGGACGAGAACACTAAAATCAGATGTTGTTGCCCGAGATAGACCAGGTCAACCTGCCGCGCCTTGATCGTCTCCAGCCCAATACCCCATGTGAGGAGGGCGAGAACCACGATAATCGCGCCGACAAAAAGCAGCGAACGTTTGAGTAATGGGTGCATTGCGGTGTGTCTCCCTGTGCGCATGCGTTATAGCAACCTGGGTTGCCTGTTGTTATGCCATGTTTCGGCAGGGGTATAAGAGCTATAGCAAGCGTTTGGGACGGGTTCCAGCGAAGGGAGAAAATCAGTAACCCTATGAAACTAGTGAGATCATGGGTTAAGCCTTACGGGGTAAGGGTTCGTATGCGGCGGGCAGAATTATCTGAAAGCGATCTTATAAAAGTGACGCTGTAACTTTATTGCCTCGCCCTACGTATATTGGCACGCACCCGACGTACGCGAAGGGAGGTGCTAACGATGGAAAAAGCAGCAATGAGCACCAGCATCAGCCCCAGCGCCAGCATTGCGGTAAATCCAAACCAGCGGAACAGGATCAGCCCTGCAATACCGCCCGTGATAAAGGAGAAAAGGGTAGTTAAATGGGTTTTCAGCTGGCTTTTCTGCGCCGCCGTATCTTTGGAATAATCCCGACGCATCATGGCGACCACCACGGAGGCCAGCGATATCCCCGCATCGGTCAGCGTCCCGGTAATGTGCGTGGATCGGACGCGTCCACCGGAAAGCTGAGTAGAGGTGGAATTATGAATCCCCATTAACCCGCAGAGGAAAATAATAATTTCCCGGTTGGTGGAGAAGGCGTGAAAATAGATTTCATATAAGGCTACCCCGGTCAGTAATATCCCTTCCACCAGCAGAACCTGGCTAAATACAAGCCTGACATTATGGATAACGCCCCACAGGACAATCATGCGCGCCACTATCGCGCCCGTGACAAACGCCAGAATCAGCGTGCCGAAGAAAAGGATATCGTCCAGATCCGTCGAGGAGACTTCGCTGGAGAGCTGTGACGTGTTGCCGGTCATATGTGACGGAAAAAAGCCAAACGCCCCCAGCGCAATGGCGTTCAGCACCCCTGCAGAGGTCGCCAGCCACAGTGCAAGCCGCCGATCCTCGCGGTGCGTGCGCGCTTTTTTAAATTTAATCAGCAAGGAATACCTCCGGTTTGCGACCTGCCTCAACAGTCAGACTAGCAAAGCGGCATCACGGGCTGACCAGGATAGTGCTTAATTCGTACCCTGAGAATGTCACCTCAACTAATGCCGGGACGTGAGGCGGTTGACGTTTTAAAAATCGGTCAGTTACATGAACAGATAAGGATGGAGACAAAAAGCAGGATGAACAGAAAGGGAAATATCCCCACAGGCGATCCCGTGGGGATGGGACTTATGCCACAGCAATATGCATCTGTGAAAGCATATCGCTATTAACCCCTACCAGCGTGACGCTGCTGTCACCATACGTCAGCAGGGCGCTATCGCCTTCAAACGAAAGGTGGTTAAGATAGCTGTCATTATCGGCAATACTTTCGTTAGCCATGAAGACCAGGCTGTCGGTGGTTGAGAGGTTGTAGACAGTGTCGTGGCCGAAATCACCATAGAAAAGAAGCGTATTATCGCTGCCGTTCAGGTGAATCGCGTCGTCGGCATAGCCTGAAACCACGTTGTTATTGTTACCGACTACGCTGATATCGCTGTCATTGGCCCCTGAATAGAACCAGCTATCATTGCTGGCGGTAGAAACGGTGAAACTGTTCTGCGTGTCAGCATAATAGCTGTTGGCATAGGCGAGGGAGCCGCTGTTGCCTTCTAACCCATAATCCGTTACTTCCCATGTCGCGTTCTGATTGAAGTGGATACCAAACAGGCTGAATAAGGTGTAGTCAGCATTAACGTACTGGATATCTTCTGCTCGGGTAATATCCCCGGTAGAATACTTAAAGTACAGCGTTCCCTCAGCGTCGTGGCTGAAGGTGAAATCGGCGACATTACATTCCGTGACGTAGGAATTGCTGCCCGCGCCGCCATAAATAACGTTATAGCCACTGTGATCTTTAAAGCTATCATCGCCACCGCCACCGCAGAGATAGTCGTTACCTTTACCCCCTTGTAATAAATCGTTTGTTTCCGTGCCAACAATAAAGGTTGACCCAACATGCGTGGTGGATTTATTCAAATCGGACACCCAGGTTGTCGAGCGGTATTCCTCAGAAAGATTGGATACGATGATATTTGAATTCTGATGCGTCAAATCATAGATTTCAGAATTCATAATGCGTAACGCGCCGTCGGTATACCCCTGACCGGAATGTCCGGCCCATGCCGCCATATTTGCGATGGAGAAGATCTGTAAATCATCGGTCAGGCCTGCATAATAATCATTGAATGAAACGATATTATTGGTACAGGTCTCAAGCGGGGTGTCATGATTAAACAAGCTGTCCAGGGATAAACTGTGGCCTGTTAAAACGCGAAATACCGGGTCGTTCTCGTAGCCGATATTCAGGACTTTATCATCGGCCAGGTTTTGGGTAGGAGAAGCGAAAGCGACGTAGCTCGACTCCTCATAAAAACCGCCCCATTGACCCTGTGCGGAAAGGGTTGCCATGCTATTAACCGCCAGTCCGCCAAGGCTATGCCCGGTAATAATTACGTCGTCACCCGTCAGTCCATTCGCTGTCGCAAATGCGGCCACTGAACTCATAAGGTTTTTATAGGCGTTGAGCACATAGTTATCCGCATAGCCGTCGATCACCGCCGATAAGCCATCGCTTACGGTATCCATCACCGTGTTAATCGTATGCAGAATCGACGGTGCGCTGGCATAGGTGCCCGTTCCCCAGAAGCTGATACCGATATTGACGAGCTTACCGTTGGCATCATATTTCCCCATCACGTTGCACTCGGCGCTGGATTCCAGAAGGCTTTCGCCATAAAACGCGCCATAAGGGTTAGCACAACCTGAATAGTTAAGCGTTTTACCGTCTAACACTTTCCAGCCATTCTCTTCGCTATAGGTATAATCAGGATACGTCGCCGCACCAAAATTAATACTCTCTATGGTCAGCGCATCCTTAATAAGCTGCGTGTTTTTCTCACCCTGATAATCAAATACAGGCATGGTCTGTCCCTCTGTTTTATTTTACAATTATTGAGCGAAATAGGTGTCCAGTAACATGACGTTGTCATTGTTTATTTCGCCCGACTGCGCGAGCAAACTGACCCATGCTTTTATGACAGCATGTTTTTCAGCAGTAAGCTCAACGTTGGTTTTATAGAACGCCTGTTCGGCGTTAAGTAAATCGATATTCATGCGCTGGCCCGCCTGAATACTTTTTTTAGTGGCGTCAATCTGTCGTCTCGCGGCCTCCACCGCCGAGGTATAGGCCGCAATCCGTTCTGGCGCATGCAGGCATTTATTCAAGGATTTTTTAATTTCGCTGTAGGTTTTCAGGCGCTGCGCGTCGTGAAGGTATTTGGCCTGCTCATAGCGGGCAGCAGCCTGCCGGACAGACGCTGACACGCCTCCACCGGAAAACAGATCCATGCTGACGCGCAGGCCAACGCTGTCGGTACGGTATTTTTGATTAATGGTGTTGTCGTTGCTTGAGTCATTCTCCGAATGCAACGCGTAAAGCTGAACCCGGGGCAGGGCACCCGCTCGGCTACGCTCGATCTCATAGCGTTTTTCCTCGACACTCTGCCCGGCAGAGAGGATCTCGGGATTATGCAGGGCGGCCTTTTGCTCCCAGTACTGATAGCGGGTGGATGCCAGCGGCAGCTCCAGCGGCTTTTTGCTGAGGGTGGGCAGCGCGGCGGTGCCAGGCAGGCTGATGCCCACGATTGCCGAAAGCGCAACGGTGGCTGTATCCAGCGCATCGCGCGCTTCTACCTCATCAGCAACCGCCAGACTGAGCGCCGACCGGGTCTCGGTGACGTCGGTAATCGAACCTTCACCGGACTCAAACTGGCGCTGTGTCTGCTTTTGCTGCTCTTCGAGTCCCTGACGATGCAACACCGCAAGCTGCAACCGCTGGGACGCCTCGGCAACGTCCAGCCAGGCCGTGATGTAACGGTTTTGCAGATCAACCAGACTGCTTCGGTAGCGTTCGTCAGACTGCATTTTTTTGATGATGCCGATGCGATAGCTGGCATAAGCGTCGTAATCAAATAACGGCTGAAACAGGGTCAGCGATCCGGAATAGCTGTCGTACTGTTGGTGTTGAACCACCTCTGTGCGCTCGCCCAAAAAATTTGACTGCTGATACTGCTGTCGTTGCCAGTTACGCGGCGCGCGCTGGTAGCTGACGCTCAGTTTTGGCAGCAAACCTGCCCGGCCTATGGGGATGTACTCTTCCCCGGCAAGCTGATCCTTAACCGCAGCCAGATACTGGGGGTCGTTGTCCAGCGCCATAAACCAGCCCTGCGAAAGGGTTAATGCGCCTGTTGAAAACGGCGTAAGCAGCGCGATAAGCGCTAAAGCGCGTTTTAATTTGCCAGTGAACACCATTATTCCTCTATAAAAGACTGCGACGCACGATCCAGGATCGGTTTCATCAGATAGCTCAACAGCGAGCGCTCCCCGGCTTTGATAAATACCTCGACGGGCATGCCGGGTTTAACATCTTCTTTTTGCAGTGTTTTCATGCCGTCGGGTGAAACCGTTATCTGAATTTTGTAATAGGGTTTTTGTGTGGCGGGATCGGTCTGACGGTCCGCTGATACCAGCGACACCTGGGCCGGAATTTTAGGCGTCTTTTGCTGATTAAAGGCGGTGAACATCAGGGTGACGGGCATACCCTTGTGGACTTTATCGATGAGCGAGACATCGAGCTGTGAGTCGACAATCAGAGAAGAGGATTGCGGCACCAGCTCCAGCAGCTGCTCCCCGGCGCTCACAACGGCGCTTTCGCTGGCAAGCGCGAGGTTCATGACAACCCCATCCTGCGGGGCAACGACCCGGGTCTGCGAGAGATCGACATCCGACAGCGTCAGCTGTTTTTTACTCTCGCTGATTTGCAGGCGCAGCTGGTCAAGCTGGGTTTCAATCTCTTTCCGGTTGTCGGCCAGGCGCTGCTGCATGCTGCGTTGAAGCTGTGCGATCTGATTGCCTGACTCCACGATTCGGCTACGGGTTTCGCCCAAATCGCCTGCCAGCGATGCAGATTGCACCTGAATGTCGAGATAGCGGTTACGCGGGAAATAGCCCTCGGCCATCAGCGGCTTAAGGTCTTTCAGTTGACGATTAAGCAGCGCGAGCCCGCTTGCTTTGGTCTCGGCAGTTCGGACAAGCGCATCGCGCTGGCGCTCCAGCCCGGCGATGGCCTGCGCGTCGTTTTGCTGCGCGCTTTCCAGCGCCTCCTTCCTTGCCGTCATGAGCTGGCGTTGCTGAACAATAATGGGTCGGATGACCTCTTTCAGCGCCTCTTGTTGCGCTTCAGGCGGTAGTTGCAGCTCGCTGACACCGCCCAGTTCTGCCTGGAGGCGGCATTGCGCGATAAGGGCCGTCAGGTAATGCAGGCGGGCGGCGCTCAGTTGCGCAAGCGTCGATCGCTGGCTCAGCAGCACCAGAAGATCGCCCTTGTGTACCGTCTGGCCCTCTTTGACGGCGATGTGCTTCACCATGCCGCCAGTAGGGGCCTGAATGGCCTTACGGTATCCGTCAACCATCACCGTCCCGGAGGCAACCACGCCTTTGTCCAGCGGTGCCAGGGCAGCCCAGAGCAGGAAAGTGCCCAGACCGGCCAGTAATACCGTCCAGCCAAGGCGGACAAACGGGTTAACGTTAACGGCTGGCGTCAACAGCGCTTCGCGGTTATGCATGGGCTTTTCCTTGTCCTGCAGGCGCGGTTTTCGGCTGATTCGCCGGTCGGGCTGCGTGCTGTAAGAGTTGTGATGTCGGGCCGTAAAGCTTTTGTTTTCCGCCTTCCAGAACCAGAAGGTGGCTGGTGAGGGGGAGGATCCCAGGCCGATGCGAGATGATCACCACCGTTTTTTTCTGCTGACTGAGCTGGCGGATGACCTGCTGCAAGGCCAGCTCACCCTGTTCATCAAGGCTGGCGTTAGGCTCATCCAGTATCACCAGCGCGGGATTGCCATAGAGCGCCCGCGCCAGGCCAATGCGCTGCTTTTGCCCGCCCGAAAGGGTCGTACCCTGTTCGCCAATCAGGGTGTTGTAGCCGTCGGGCATGCGCAAAATCATCTCATGTACACCTGCCAGCTTTGCGGTGGCGATGAGCAGAGGTGAATCGATCTCGCCAAAACGCGCAATATTCTCGGCGATGGTGCCGGTGAACAGCGACACGTCCTGCGGCAGATAGCCTATCCCTGGCCCGGCGTGTTGCTTCTGCCAGTGGTAAATATCAGCGCCATCCAGCCTGACATCGCCTTCACCGGCAGGCCAGACGCCGCATAACACTCTGGCAAGACAGGATTTTCCCGATGCACTGGCCCCCACAATACCCAGCACTTCCCCGGGTTGTACCTGGAGATTGATAGCGTGTAGAAGGGGGGGCTGCGCATTTCCGGGTGCGCTGACGGTCAGGTTCTCCACCGTAAGAACGCCCTGGGCCGCAGGCAGGCACACACTCTCCTGCACCGGAGGATAGTCGCGGATCAGACAAGACACGCGTTCCCAGGCCTGTCGGGCAGACCGATATCCCCGCGCCACGCCGATGAGTTGTTCAACCGGAGCCAGCGCTCTACCCAGTAAAATGGAGCCTGCAATCATCATTCCCGGTGAAATGTCACCCAGAATCGCCAGCCAGCAGCCCAGTCCCAGCATCAGGGACTGCAGCGCCATGCGCACCGTTTTGGTGATGGCAGACATCAGCGCAGCCCGTTCGCTCGCTGCGCCCTGGCAATACAGGAACTGTTGATGCGCCCGCCACCAGCGGGTTTTAACGTTATCCGTCATCCCCAGCGCCAGCAGGATCTCGGCATTTTGTAGGGTGCTGTTTGCCTGATGGTTAGAAAATAGCGCATGGCTACCCGCTTCGTTTAACAGCGTACGGGTCATTTTTTCGTTAATAAACGCCAGGCCCAACAGAAGAAAAGCCCCTGCAAGCGAAAACAGGCCAAGCCAGGTGTTAAACAGAAAAATGACGCCGACATAGACGGGAAACCAGACTGAATCAAAAATCGCAAATAGCGCCGGGCCGGTAATAAACTGGCGTAAGGTCGTCAGATCGCTGATGGCCTGGCCGGCGTTCGGGCTGCGCTTCACCCGATTTTTTTCGCATGCAGCGGTGTAGAGTGCTGGCGAAAGGGCGTTATCAAACTGATTACCTAACCTGATAATGACGATGCCCCTGACATAATCCATGAGTGCCATAATGGCAAACAAAAATACCACCAGTAGCGTCAGCATAAACAGGGTTGCCGTATTCCCGGAGGGCAATGCCCGATCGTATACCTGCAACATATAGATGGAAGGCGTAAGCATCAGAATATTTATTACTGATGAGAAAAAAGCAACGGTGAGGAATATCCGCGTGCGCTGATGTGTAAAATTCTTAAATATCCCCAAGGGTTCATTCATTTTTTAGACTCTGGCGTTGTTCCGGCACGACCCGGGGATGAATATGCGCGTCATTAAAAAGAAAAACAAAAAATTAACAATTAATATCAGGCCATACCTACATTGCGCGGGATAAATGACCACATTGAGTGAATTACAAGCTTATAAAGATGTAACCCTATAAATAGTAAAGGAAAAGCTATGTGTGCTGATAGGTTGCCCGCCTGCCGCAAGGCGTTCATTTGCCTCGCGTAAACCCAATGCAGGCTTACGGGGATTATGTATAAACCATCGTCATCAGGATCGCAACAAACAATAATAAATATAGGCGCTTCATGTAAAATTCTGATTACTTAACTCTGTCTAATAATGACAGTGAATATCCTGAGCGGGCAGTTACGCCTTTTGTTATGCGCGCCTGTAAAAACTTTTTAAGACTTAGCTTATGCGTGGCGTTAACCATTTTCCGGGCAGGGCGAAACGCTGAGGATATTATTCTGAAAATTGAAGCGAGAGGAGTAATAAATAAAGCATACGCGTAATGACACGGCTGGCTTCAAAAATGTCCGCTTCCGGCACGAAGCGGAATAGCTCAATTCAGGAGGTGTGTCCGTCTCTTTCTTCAATCCACTGCACCAGCTCTGCCACCTGAGCTTCAGAGAATACCGCGATACCGTGTTCGGAAAGCAGTGATGCCGCGACTCCCATACCGGGTTTGCGGGTATTGTTAAACGAACCGTCATAGATAGTCTGGCTCCCGCACGTCGGACTGCCGTCAGTTAACAATGCGGCGCAACATCCTGATTCCTGGGCTGCCCGCAGGGCCAGCCACGCAGCGAGCTGATAGTGTTCGGTAACATCCTGTCCGGTATTCTCAACTATTCTGCCGTGGCCGTGCATGACATCGTGACCGTCCGCTAACTGAATTTCAGCTGGTGGACGAGGAACAGGCAGCCCGGCGGCCAGTTCAGGACAGTGGATCACTAAGCGTTGTTCCTGTTGCCACTGAGATAACTGAGCGATCACCCTTGCTTTATCACTTCCGTTATAACGAACCCGGAAACCCATCAGGCAGGCACTTACGAGGATTTTGTTTTTCATCGTTTTTTTGGTTTTGAGAGGAGTCATACAGCAACAGAACGTAAAGCTGAAAAAAGGGGCTTTTTCAGCTTAGTGTGGGCAGAGCTTATTTCCCTTCGTCCTCTTTTCCGTAATAGAGTTGTCCGAGTTTAATCAATGGTCTGCCCTGCGATTTACGGTGCATGTTGGTATCACGCAGTGAATAGACGCAACCACAATACTCCTGCTGGTAAAACTGTTCGCGCTTGCTGATCTCAATCATGCGCGATGATCCGCCTTGCTTACGCCAGTTATAATCCCAGTACACCATTCCCGGGTAACGGGCAGCAGCACGTTGTCCGCAGTCATTGATCTGTTGCATATTCTTCCAGCGGGAAATCCCAAGCGAGCTACTTATTACGCTGAAACCATGTTCCGCCGCATAGAGAGCCGTGCGCTCAAAACGCATATCAAAACACATGGTGCATCGAACGCCGCGCTCCGGCTCCCACTCCATGCCTTTCGCGCGTTCAAACCAGTTGTCAGTGTCATAATCTGCATCGACAAAAGGGACGCCATGTTTCTCGGCGAAGCGAATATTCTCCTCCTTTCGGATGAGATACTCTTTCTGCGGATGTATATTCGGATTGTAGAAGTAAATGGTGTAATCAATGCCCGACGCCTGAATGGCCTCCATGACCTCCCCGGAACAGGGGGCGCAGCACGAGTGCAACAACAATTTATCTGCACCGTCAGGGAGTTGTAGTTTTGGTCGTTCAAATTTATCAAGGGCCATAAGTCATTTTTTCAGCAAAGGATACTTGCGAAAATTGTAGCATTTAAAAGGGTGTTGGAAGAAACGCGATAAGTATCAGGAACGTCTGATACGGCGTTTAACCTTCATAGGCGCTATTAGGAAGCTTATTCGCAGGAATTACTGTACGGAGGAAGATATAAGCATTGCAGAGGGTTATTATGATGCTAACCGCGCATATTGAAGCCGGATTTTTGGAAATCTCTATAGACTTCCGGGTTGCTGAAGGCCGGGAATTTGGCTTTATGAGCTGCTGATTCAATCGCTTCGCAATAGGCTTTGTTGCCGTCGCTTGTTGATATTTTTAAAGGTTTACCATCTTGAGCAAATTCAATATGCAACCTGCATTTTTTCCCTTTCCAGTTTTGCGACCCATCAAGTTTGGCATTTACTGCTGCCCTGATTGCCCGCGCTTGCGCGCCCCATTCATCCTGGTCATCCCAGCGTCCTGAACTGCAAATACCCGTAGCTGTGGTTTTATGGCATCCGGAAGGATGTAACGGCGCGCATCCCGCGGTCAGGCTCGCAATAATGAGCAGCATAACAGATTTTTGTACTGTTTCAGAAACTCCCACTTCTTGTCCCTCAAGCCTTATAAACCCCAGCACTAGTGGCATATTTTCCGGTCATTACTGGTATCTTTTCAACTACCAATTATCTCTATAAATTGGATGTTTCGGGTGAGCGTTCTGTATAGACGGGACAAAAAACTGCGGTTTATTACTAAATATCATCGGCTTACACGCATATGGATAGCCCAAGAGCTACAATATCAGGGAAACCAGGCTTACTCCACATCAAGCAAGCCTGGTGCTTATTAGCGGTAAAGCGGCTTATCCGCCACCGGAATAAGCAACCTTGACTGCCAGTCTGCCAGGGTCAGTTGCGCGAGTCTACCCAGCGCGATATAGAAGGGATGTCCTGCATTTTCGACAAACTCAGACAAAAAGCGCGTGCTCCACGGCAGCAAGTGCCAGGCGAGAAGCTGATCGCGTTCCGCCTCGCGGCCATTTTCTACAAGCCATGCGGCCAGCAGCAGCAACGTGCCGAAGTGGTCTTCCGGTTCGTTTTGCTGCATCTCAAAATGGATGTTGTTATCGCGCATCCACTGGCGCAGCGCGAGAGTGGAATCCCCAAACAGCACAGATTCACGATCCAGCCAGACGGAGCCCCACGGTGGCGCGGGCAGTGCGTACGGCCCGACGAACAGGCGTTGCCAGGCTTCAGGGAGTGACTCATCCGCAGGCGTATTAAACGCCTCGGCGATGGGCAGCAGGGTCTCCTGATCCAGCGGCCAGGCCTGGTACCAGTCACCTGCAGCGATGGCCTCCACCAGCGGCGCAATCTGCTCGCTGTTCGGGGCAAAATAAAACAGTGCGCCTAATACTCGGGCGCTAAACGCGAACGCGTCGTTCTCAGAAACTTCATTCATTACAACATTCCTTTCTCGTGCGGGTTGCCCCGCACGCTTATTAACCCGCAATCGCCATACCGACGGTCATGTGCAGACCATAGAATAACCCACGACCCAGCAACTCGCCGAGAACAACCAGGATGACGCCTGCAAAAAGACCGAAGGTTCGTGGCGTCTGACGACGAACCAGCGGGCAGAGCCAGCAGCCTAACCCGGCTGCGACCAGCACAATACGTGTGGTTTGCAGCGAACCATAGTCCGGCAGCAGGGCGCTTGCCTGCTGAACGGAGCTGTGAATCATCGCTACATCAGCGGTCTGCATGACGATAACCGCGACGCTCGCCACTAGCGCGAGCACGCTCACCGAGGCGAAAACAGTGCCTCTAAACGGTGCTCCGGCAGTGCGCAGTAACAGCGCCGCCAGCAGAGGGCCACCCAGCGCAGCGGTCAGGAAAAAGGCCAGCGTGGTGTAGCTCGTATACCAGGTGGGGACAGTTTCAATCTGATAGACGCGGGTCATCGCCCAGACGAACACCACGCCCAGGATCTGACTCACGATCATCCATACCTTGCCAAGCGAAGGCGGCATTTTACCTGTCACCGATATCAGCCACCAGAAACCGCCCACCGCAAAGAATACTGAACCGGCGGCAATCTCGTTGCTCAGACCCGAGGCACCGATGCGGTTCAAAGAGTTAAAGGCGCGAAGGGGGGAGCCAAGATGGAGCACTGAGGCCATAAAGCCGATCCCCATCACCACCCAGAGAAAGAACATGCTGCGGACAATCCGCGCCTTCACCGCCTCGTCTTTTTCCGTAAACCAGGTCAAACCGCAGACGATCAACGCCCCGACCACGCACTGCCCGAACACGGTGAAGATCACCAGCGGCCATTCATGCCATCCACTTCCCATCTCACACCTCCTTCGGGTTTGCCAGATAGCCCGTGGTATCCCCGGTCGGGCGGCTGTTGGCGTTAGGTTTAATCACAATGCTCGGCTTCGTGAAGTGCGCGGACGGCAGCGGCGCAACCGCCGCCAGCTGGCCGTGCTTTTTACGCAGCTCCTCAATCGGGCCAAAGTCCAGCGCGCGCAGCGGACAGGACTCAACGCAGATCGGCTTTTTGCCGTCCGCCACGCGGGTGTGGCAGCCGTCGCACTTGGTCATGTGGCCTTTGGCGGCGTTATACTGCGGTGCGCCGTACGGGCAGGCCATGTGGCAGTAGCGGCAGCCGATGCAGACATCTTCATCCACCACCACAAAACCGTCCTCACGCTTGTGCATCGCGCCGCTCGGGCAGACCTTGGTGCACGCCGGATCTTCGCAGTGGTTACAGGCAATCGACAGATAGTAGGCAAACACATTCTGGTGCCAGACGCCGTTATCCTCCTGCCAGTCGCCGCCCGCGTATTCGTAGATACGGCGGAAGCTGACGTCCGGGGTGAGGTTTTTGTAGTCTTTACAGGCCAGCTCGCAGGTTTTGCACCCGGTGCAGCGGCTGGAGTCAATATAAAATCCATACTGAGTTGTCATCGCTTACTCCTTACGCCTTCTCGATCTGCACCAGATTGGTGTGCTGCGGGTTGCCTTTTGCCAGCGGCGACGGGCGGTGCGTGGTCAAGGTGTTGATGCACGAACCATGGTCAACGCGATCGCCGTTCATGTTGGCATCATGCCAGGCTCCCTGGCCCATAGCGCTCACGCCCGGCATGATCCTTGGCGTAACCTTGGCCGGAATGCGCAACTCGCCGCGCGCATTGAACACGCGAACCATGTCGCCGTTCTTAATGCCGCGCTGGCGGGCATCGACAGGGTTCAGCCACACCTCCTGACGGCAGGCGGCCTGCAGGATATCCACGTTGCCGTAGCTGGAGTGGGTGCGCGCCTTGAAGTGGAAGCCGAACAGCTGAAGCGGGTAGGTGCTGCGCTCAGGGGCGTCCCACCCCTCAAACGTCGAGGCATACACCGGAAGCGGGCTGATGGTTTCATCCTTGCCCAGCTCCCATGTACTGGCGATAGTTGCCAGCGCGCTGGAGTAAATTTCGATTTTTCCTGACGGCGTTTTGAGCGGGTTTGCCTGCGGATCTTCGCGGAATTTTTTATAGGCCACAAAGTGTCCCGCCGGATCTTTGCGTTTGTAGATCCCCATTTTTTTCAGCGCGTCGTAGGACGGCAGCAGCGGATCTTTTTCGAGCATTTTCGCATACAGATACTGCAGCCACTGCTCCTGGGTGCGGCCTTCGGTAAAGCGTTGATGAATATCCGGCCCGAGGCGTTTCGCCACTTCACTCATGATCCAGTAGATAGGCTTGCGCTCAAACTTCGGTGCGGTGACGGGCTGAAGGAAAATCAGATACCCCATGTTGCCCGCATAGTCGTTAGGAATAATATCTTCCTGCTCTACGGTCATCAGGTCGGGGAGGAGAATATCCGCGTAGTTCGCGGACGAGGTCATAAAGTTGTCGATGACCACGATCGTTTCGCATTTACTTTCATCCTGCAAAATGTCGTGGGTTTTGTTGATGTCCGAGTGCTGGTTGATGATGGTATTGCCGGCATAGTTCCAGATGAATTTGATCGGGACATCCAGCTTATCTTTGCCGCGCACGCCGTCGCGCAGGGCGGTCATCTCCGGGCCTCGGGCAATCGCATCCGTCCAGCTAAAGCAGGAGATCTGCGTCTTCACCGGGTTATCCGGCAACGGCATACGTTCGATGGTGATGGTGTAAGTCGATTCACGGGCACCGCTGTTGCCGCCGTTAATGCCGACGTTACCGGTCAAAATCGGCAGCATCGCGATCGCGCGTGACGTCAGCTCGCCGTTAGCCTGACGCTGTGGCCCCCAGCCCTGGCAAATATAGGCCGGTTTCGCCGCGCCAATTTCCCGGGCAAGCTTAATGATACGGTCCGCAGGAATGCCGGTGATGCGCGACGCCCACTCAGGCGTTTTCGCCGTTTTATCGTCGCCCTGACCGAGAATATAGGCTTTGTAATGGCCGTTGGCAGGTGCGCCTTCCGGCAGCGTTTTTTCATCGTAGCCGACGCAATAGTTATCGAGGAAGGGCTGGTCGACGAGGTTTTCATTGATTAATACCCACGCTAGACCGGCCACCAGCGCGGCGTCGGTACCTGGACGGATGGGGATCCACTCATCTTCGCGTCCGGCGGCAGTGTCGGTGTAACGCGGGTCAATCACGATCATGCGGGCGTTTGAACGCTCGCGGGCCTGCTCAAGATAGTACGTGATCCCGCCGCCGCTCATGCGCGTTTCGGCCGGATTGTTGCCGAACATGACCACCAGTTTGGTGTTCTCAATGTCCGAGGTGCTGTTGCCGTCGTTACTGCCGTAGGTGTACGGCATCGCGCAGGCGATTTGCGCCGTGCTGTACGTGCCATAGTGGCTGAGAAAACCGCCGTAGCAGTTCATCAAGCGCGCCACCAGCGAGGCGTAAGGGGAGGAGCGGGTAATATTGCCGCCGACAATCCCGGAGGAGTAATTAATGTAGACCGCTTCGTTGCCGTACTTTTCCACGACGTGTTTGAGGCTGTCGGTGATGGTATTCAGCGCTTCGTCCCAGCTGATGCGCTCAAACTTGCCTTCACCGCGCTTACCGACGCGCTTCATCGGGTAATTCAGACGATCGGGGTGATTGATTCGACGACGGATCGAACGCCCGCGCAGACAGGCGCGAACCTGGTGATTGCCATACACGTCGTCGCCGGTGTTATCCGTTTCGACCCAGTACACTTCGTCGTCGCGAACGTGCAGGCGCAGAGCGCAGCGGCTTCCGCAGTTAACCGAGCAGGCCCCCCAGACGACCTTATCGTCAGCAGGCGTGACGGCGTTTTGTACCGCGGCGGCGGCACGCTTCAGACCAAATGGCAGCGATAGCCCACCGGCGGCAAGCGCCAGCGATCCTATTGCCGTAGATTTCACCAGAGTTCGGCGGCTAATTCCGCCGTGATGTTCAACATCAGACATGACTCACCCCATCATTGTAATTAACTATTATTTTCACCCGTGATTACAACCGGGCTAATGATGGGGTGAATGTTACTTATTTGGTGGTATTAAATATTAATCCTCGTCAAGGGAAAGGGTATTGATAAGCAGAAAATTACTGAGGCTCGCTCGGTGCATTTTCCTGCGTACCCGCGCCACTTACGGGATAGCTACCGCTGCTTGTGCGGGTGTACAAAATTTTAAAGGTATCGTTGGCACAATGCCCAACAACCTGTGCATCGGGCTGGTCGGCCTGATCGTTCGGAACAATGTTGAGCGTAAAGCCTGATTCAGGCACGCCGTTGTTAATGATTTTCTGCTGAATATCGCTTTTCACGCGCTCGCAAGAATCCGGTGCAGCCAGTACGGCCGGTGAAGCACTTAACAGCAGCAGGGCGGTAGTCCAGGTTAACCGTTTCATCTGTAGCTCCTTTTCTCTGTGTGTAGATTAATTTTAGCAGGGATCGTGTAAACAACTGTATTTGCTAATATGATTGGGAATAATCTCTCTGTATCGGTAAATGATGTGAAGAAATATGTAGCGATAACCCTTCTGGCGACAGCGCTGGCAGGGTGTGACGACCACTCCGCACCGCTCAGTTTTACGCCGGAGATGGCGAGTTTTTCAAATGAATTTGATTTTGATCCCCTGCGCGGCCCGGTGAAAGACTTTACCCAGACCTTGTTCAACGACAAGGGTGAGGTGACGAAAAGGGTCACCGGAACGATGTCGGAAGAAGGCTGCTTCGATACCCTGGAGCTGCACGATCTGGAGGCCAATACCGGCGTGGCGCTGGTGCTCGATGCAAACTATTACGTCGATGCCGAGACCCAGCAGCAGAAGGTCAAGCTGCAGGGGAAATGCCAGCTGGCGGAGCTGCCTTCCGCAGGCGTGACCTGGGACACCGACGATAACGGATTTGTTGTCGCGGCCCACGGCAAAGAGATGGAAGTGAAGTATCGTTACGATGCGGATGGCTACCCCCTGGGCAAAACGACCGTATCGGGCGATCAGCATCTGTCGGTGCAGTCGACGCCGTCGAAGGATCTGCGCAAAAGAATGGATTATACGGCGGTAAGCCTGCTCAATGACAAGCCGCTGGGTAAAGTGACGCAGAGCTGCGACTACGACAGCCGCAATAATCCGGTGAGTTGCGAGCTGGTGATTGCCAATGACAGCGGAAAAAACGCCGTTGAGCGCAAATACACCATCAAAAACACGATTGAGTATTACTGAGTGAACAACCGCGCAGTTTACTGCGCGGTCGGTTTCAGAAGGGTCGAGCCTGAGGCTTTATGTTCCGCCAGATGCTGATGCTGGAAGATACACATGCGGATGGTGTTGCGGTATTCACCGTTAATAAAGAACTCATGAATCAGCTCGCCTTCCACCATAAAGCCAAGCTTGCGGTAGATGTGGATCGCTTTTTCGTTCTCTTTATCAACAATGAGATACAGCTTGTAGAGGTTAAGGACGTTAAATCCGTAATCCATGGCCAGCTTTGCCGCCCGGGAGGCGAGACCTTTTCCCTGATGTTCAGGGGAAATGATGATCTGAAATTCCGCCCGGCGGTGAACGTGGTTAATCTCAACCAGCTCGACCAGCCCGGCTTTCTCGCCTTCGCACTCAACGACAAAACGGCGCTCGCTCTGATCGTGGATGTGCTTGTCGTACAGATCCGACAGCTCGACAAACGCCTCGTAAGGCTCTTCAAACCAGTAGCGCATCACGCTCGCGTTGTTATCGAGCTGATGGACAAAGCGCAGATCTTCACGCTCCAGCGGGCGGAGCGTGATGTCATGTCTTGCCGCCATTAGGGTGCAACCACACGGCCAGTGCGGCGATCCAGACAGCGCAGGGTGTTTGGCTCCCAGTAGGCGTTGGTGTTGGCGCTTTGCTGGCATTTATCACGCGCATCAAACGCAACATCTTCTTTATCCCACTCTTTCTCGGCGCGTTTATTCACCTTCTGACGAAGACTGCGGGTGTCATTCCATTGTTCCTTGTCCATGGCGGCGTTCTGACGGCTTTGTGCGCTATCACCAGACTCGATGATGAGTTTGCTGGTTTCAGCGGAGGCCGTATTGATCATTGCGCACGTTGACAGCGCCAGCAGGGCGGTCAGACAAAGGCGTTTGCTTAAAGTAGTCATAGCGTGTTCCTTGAATAGCGGTGCAGACAGGCAGTATAACCCGTTCGAATTCTACACCAAACCAAATTGGCGACATACCCGCACAGCAGGTATGGAAAACGTCATTTAATTATCGCGTATGATGGTTAAATCAAACATCACAGAACGATAAAAATGCTCAAAACGACACTGCTTTTTTTTGCCACCGCGCTGTGTGAAATCATCGGCTGCTTCTTGCCCTGGCTTTGGTTGAAGAAGGGGGGAACTATAGCGCTGTTGATCCCGGCGGGCATTGCGCTGGCGCTGTTTGTCTGGCTGCTCACCCTACATCCTGCCGCCAGCGGGCGCGTGTATGCCGCTTACGGTGGGGTCTACGTGTGTACCGCGCTGTTGTGGCTGCGCGTGGTGGATGGCGTTAAATTAAGCCTGTATGACTGGTCAGGCGCGCTGATTGCCCTGTGCGGCATGCTGATCATCGTCGCCGGTTGGGGGCGCAGCTAGCGCCCTGTTTTTGTGATCGCTCGCTGATTTTATGATCATTATACTTGTATGGTAGTAGTGTAGTTGCGTAAATTTCCTGCATCACAACGAACGATGTAAGGAACCGGATTATGAAGATTGTCGGGGCTGAAGTATTTGTTACCTGCCCGGGGCGTAATTTCGTCACCCTAAAAATTACCACCGATGAGGGGATCGTTGGCCTGGGCGATGCCACGCTGAATGGACGCGAGCTGTCCGTTGCCTCTTACCTGAAAGATCACCTTTGCCCGCAGCTGATTGGCCGCGATGCGCACCGCATCGAAGATATCTGGCAGTTCTTCTATAAAGGCGCTTACTGGCGTCGGGGACCGGTCACCATGTCTGCCATCTCGGCCGTGGATATGGCACTGTGGGATATCAAAGCCAAAGCGGCTAACATGCCGTTGTACCAGCTTCTTGGCGGCGCATCGCGCGAAGGGGTAATGGTTTACTGCCACACCACGGGCCACACCATCGACGACGTGCTGGAAGATTACGCCCGCCATAAAGAGATGGGCTTCAAGGCGATCCGCGTGCAGTGCGGCGTGCCGGGAATGAAAACCACCTACGGTATGTCTAAAGGAAAGGGGCTGGCGTACGAACCCGCCACCAAAGGCGACTGGCCGGAAGAGCAGCTGTGGTCCACGGAGAAATACCTCGACTTCACGCCGAAGCTGTTTGACGCCGTGCGCAACCGGTTTGGCTTCAATGAGCATCTGTTGCACGACATGCATCACCGCCTCACACCGATTGAAGCGGCGCGTTTTGGCAAAAGCATTGAAGCGTACCGCATGTTCTGGATGGAAGACCCGACGCCTGCCGAGAACCAGGAGTGCTTCCGCCTGATCCGCCAGCACACGGTCACGCCGATTGCGGTGGGCGAAGTGTTTAACAGCATCTGGGACTGCAAGCAGCTTATCGAAGAGCAATTGATCGACTACATCCGGACCACCATTACCCATGCGGGCGGGATCACCGGTATGCGTCGCATTGCGGACTTTGCTTCGCTCTACCAGGTGCGTACCGGCTCGCACGGCCCGTCGGATCTCTCGCCGATTTGTCACGCCGCAGCGCTGCATTTCGACCTGTGGGTGCCAAACTTCGGCGTACAGGAATATATGGGCTACTCCGAGCAAATGCTGGAAGTCTTCCCGCACAGCTGGCGCTTCGATAACGGCTACATGCATCCGGGCGACAAGCCGGGGCTGGGCATTGAGTTCGACGAGAAGCTGGCAGCGAAATACCCGTACGATCCGGCGTACCTGCCGGTTGCGCGTCTTGAAGACGGCACGCTGTGGAACTGGTAAACGAGGAGCGAACGATGAAAAGCATAGTGATCCAACAGCCCGACGCGCTGGTGATTGAAGAGCGCCCGATCCCGGTACCTGCCGCAGGCGAAGTGCGCGTCAAAATCTCCCTGGCGGGCATTTGCGGCTCAGACAGCCACATCTACCGTGGGCATAACCCGTTCGCCAAATATCCGCGCGTGATTGGTCACGAGTTTTTTGGCGTGATCGATGCCATCGGCGAGCACGTGGAAGCGTCCCGTCTTGGCCAGCGCGTGTCGGTTGACCCGGTTATCAGCTGCGGCCACTGCTACCCGTGCTCGGTGGGCAAGCCTAACGTCTGCACCTCGTTGGTGGTGCTGGGCGTTCACCGCGACGGCGGCTTTAGCGAATATGCCGTGGTGCCCGCCAAAAACGTATGGCCAATCCCGGATGCCATCCCTGATAAACATGCGGTGATGGTCGAGCCGTTTACCATCGCGGCCAACGTCACCGGTCAGGCAAACCCTGGCGAGCAGGACGTGGCGCTGATCTACGGCGCAGGTCCGATGGGGCTGGTCACCGTTCAGGCGCTGAAGGGCGTGTATAAGGTGAAACAGGTCATCGTGGTCGATCGTATTGACGAGCGGCTGGCGATGGCGCAACGCAGCGGCGCGGACTGGGTCATCAATAATGGCGAACAGTCTCTGCAGGCTGTGCTGGAAGAGAAGGGGATTAAACCTACGTTAATTATTGATGCCGCCTGCCATCCGTCGATTTTACAGGAGGCCATTACGCTGGCCTCTCCGGCGGCGCGTATCGTCCTGATGGGCTTTTCCAGCGACCCGAGCCAGATTGTTCAGCAGGGCATCACCGGCAAAGAGCTGTCGATATTTTCCTCGCGCCTGAATGCCAATAAATTCCCGGTCGTGATCGACTGGCTGGAAAGAGGGCTTATCGACCCTGAAAAACTGGTTACCCATACCTTTGACTATCACCACGTTACAGACGCAATCGAACTGTTTGAAAAAGACCAGCGGCAGTGCTGCAAAGTCTTACTCACATTCGGCCAATAATAATTCACGCGGTTAAGAGCCTGCGCAGACAGGCTCTGAGTGGTACGCATCTTACCTTTTAGAGATAGCCATTATGACTCAAGCACAACCTCAACGATCCACGTCCGACCTGGTAAAAGCCGCCGTCTCCGGCTGGCTGGGCACCGCGCTGGAGTTTATGGATTTCCAGCTCTACTCGCTGGGCGCCGCACTGGTGTTCCATGAAATCTTCTTCCCGGAACAGTCCGCCGCGATGGCGCTGATCCTCGCAATGGGCACCTACGGCGCGGGCTATATCGCGCGTATCGTCGGCGCCTTTATCTTCGGCAGAATGGGCGACAGCATCGGACGTAAAAAGGTGCTGTTTATCACCATCACCATGATGGGGATCTGTACCACCTTAATTGGCGTATTACCGACCTACGCGCAGATTGGCATTTTCGCGCCGGTGCTGCTGGTCACGCTGCGTATCATTCAGGGCCTGGGCGCCGGGGCGGAAATCTCCGGGGCAGGGACCATGCTGGCGGAGTACGCGCCGAAAGGAAAGCGCGGCATTATCTCCTCGCTGGTGGCCATGGGCACAAACTGCGGCACGCTGAGCGCGACGGCGATTTGGGCGGTGATGTTCTTTGCGCTTGACCGCGAAGAGCTGGTTGCCTGGGGCTGGCGCGTGCCGTTCCTTGCAAGCGTGGTGGTGATGATCTTTGCCATCTGGCTGCGAATGAACCTCAAGGAAAGCCCGGTATTCGAAAAAGTGAACGATGCAGAAGCTGCCGCACCGCAGGCCGTACAGGACACCTCTCTGGGCGCGATGTTCAGAAGTAAATCGTTCTGGCTGGCCACCGGGCTGCGTTTCGGTCAGGCGGGCAACTCAGGCCTGATCCAGACGTTCCTTGCGGGCTATCTGGTGCAGACGCTGCTGTTTGATAAAGCCATCCCAACCGATGCGCTGATGATCAGTTCAATCCTCGGGTTTATCTCCATTCCGCTGCTGGGCTGGCTATCGGACAAGGTGGGACGCCGGTTGCCTTACATCATTCTCAACATCTCGGCGATCGTTCTGGCGTACCCGATGCTGTCGATCATCGTTGACAAGAGTTATGCCCCGGGCGTGCTGATGCTCTCCATCATCGTGATTCACAACGTGGCGGTGCTGGGGCTGTTTGCCCTGGAGAACATCACCATGGCGGAAATGTTTGGCTCGCGAAACCGCTTTACTCGCATGGCGATTTCGAAGGAAGCCGGCGGCCTGGTCGCGGTGGGCTTTGGTCCGGTGCTGGCAGGGATCTTCTGCAACATGACCGGCTCCTGGTGGCCTATAGTGGCGATGCTGGTGGTTTACTCGCTGATTGGGCTGGTCTCTGCGCTCCTGATGCCTGAAGTGCGCGACCGTGATTTGAGCGACGCTGAAGATGCTGCCGAAGTGCCTCAGAAAGAGCGTGCGGCATACGGGGCACTCTCCACCCGGCGTTAATGGTTTATATGTTTTGGGATATGTCACACAACTTATTGCTCATGTCACACCACATGGCAAAAAGTTAATATAAATCAATATCTGAAATCGACGTATCAGTATGGTTGATGGCAGTCCTTTTTTTCTCGCTACTGCCATTCTAGTTGGTGTAGTCAGCAGGCGCTGTCGCTCTTGCCGGAGCGGCAGCGGTTCTTAGCTTTCTAATTTAACGAGTCACAATCATGGAAAATCGGTTATTACAGGCGAAGGCCACGCTGCCTCAGTACGATCGTGAACGCCTCAACGCGCGTATTGTTCACCTGGGCTTTGGCGCATTTCATCGCGCACATCAGGCGGTCTACGCCGACATTCTTGCCGCAGAACACGACAGCGACTGGGGATACTGTGAAGTGAACCTGATCGGCGGTGAACAGCAGATCGCCGATCTGAACGCGCAGGACCATCTCTACACCGTGGCGGAAATGTCTGCCGACGCCTGGACCTCCCGCGTCGTGGGGGTGGTGAAAAAGGCGCTGCATGCCCAAGTTGATGGGCTGGACGCTGTCCTGTCGGCGATGTGCGAACCGCAGGTGGCGATTGTTTCGCTCACCATTACCGAGAAAGGGTACTGCCATTCGCCTGCCACCGGGCAACTGATGCTCGATCATCCGTTTATCGTGGCGGACCTGCAAAATCCCCATCAGCCAAAATCTGCACCGGGCGTTGTGGTTGAAGCGCTGGCGCGGCGTAAGGCAGCCGGCCTGCCGGCCTTTAGCGTCATGTCCTGCGATAACATGCCGGAAAATGGTCATGTGATGCGCAACGTTACCTGCGCCTACGCACGTGCCGTCGACGCTGAACTGGCAGACTGGATCGATGCCAATGTTACCTTCCCGTCAACCATGGTCGACCGTATCGTCCCGGCGGTCACGGCCGAGACGCTGGATAAAATTGAACAATTGACTGGCGTTCGCGATCCGGCTGGGGTGGCCTGCGAGCCGTTCCGTCAGTGGGTGGTGGAAGATAACTTTGTCGCCGGGCGTCCACAGTGGGAAAAGGCCGGCGCTGAGCTGGTATCAGACGTTATTCCTTTTGAAGAGATGAAGCTGCGTATGCTTAACGGCAGCCACTCGTTCCTGGCCTATCTCGGCTATCTGGCGGGTTATCAGCACATTAACGACTGCATGGAAGATGCGAACTACCGCAAAGCCGCTCACGCGCTGATGCTGAAAGAGCAGGCCCCAACGCTGAAAGTGCAGGGTGTGGATTTAGGCCATTACGCCGATCTGCTGATCGCGCGTTACAGCAACCCGGCGCTGCGTCACCGCACGTGGCAAATTGCGATGGACGGCAGTCAGAAACTCCCGCAGCGTATGCTTGATTCCGTGCGCTGGCACCTGGTCCATCAGCAGCCTTTCCCGCTGCTTGCATTGGGCGTGGCGGGCTGGATGCGCTATGTCGGCGGCGTGGACGAGCAGGGTCATGCCATCGAGGTAAGCGATCCGCAGCTGGCGGCGATCCAGTCAGCGGTAAACAGCAGTGCAGAAGGCGAGAGCCGCGTGAAAGCGCTGTTGGGTATCGAGGCGATCTTTGGCAAAGAACTGCCGCAGGAAGCTGTTTTTGTCGATGCGGTAATGAACGCGTACCAGATGCTGCTACAGAAGGGGGCGAAGGCCACGGTGGCGCAATACGCGGCGCAGGGTTAATGCTTCACATGCCGCCGTTCGCGGCGGCATGGCTTTGTGCCTGTTAGTGCATTCCCAGGCGAATCAGTTCAATCGGTTCAAATTTACCGTCACAACCTTCGACTTCCACCGTTTTGCTGCGACGCACCTGTGCAGCATCCAGCCCGGTGCTGTGGATCGCTTTAATAATCCCCGTGCGGCCCGTGCCGTTAATCATTACGCGGCTGCCGGTGGTGATTGCGTTGCGGTTACGGTCATATGTCATCATGGTAATTTCTCCTCTCTAACCTATCCGTTACGGCGCTATTCAGACCGCGCCATTTACGGGCACTATAAATACGCCTCTCTTTAACGATTGTTTTTGTTTTTGATCAAACTCACACTTTTTTCTTTATTACGGCCCGCGTTGACGCTTCTGAACCGCTATTTACAAAACGGACAAATGTTTTCACGAACTGATAGTTTACCCACGTTAACGTTGAGGGTTTGTTTATAGTGCGAATGGCACTCTGGTTACAGGAAATACCCCTTTCATCTGAATTAAGGAGTCAGGCTTATGTACAAAAAGATTTTGATGCCTGTTGATGTGTTTGAAATGGATTTGAGTGACAAAGCGGTGCGTCATGCGGCTAATCTCGCCAAAGCGGAAGGTGCCTCAATCACCCTGGTTAATATCCTGCCTGTCAGCGGCCGCTCGTTACTGCGCGGGTTCAATGCGGATATTAAAAAGTTTGAAGAGTACATGACCACCGAGTCTGATAAAAAGATGACGGCGTTAAAGCGCTTGTTTGATATCGACCCGGAGAAAATTGAGTGCAAAGTGCGCTTTGGCAGCGTGCGCGATGAAATTATTAAAATGAGTAAAGAAGGGGATTATGACGTGATCGTTATCGGTTCGAAAAACCCGAGCATCACAACCCATTTACTCGGCTCCAACGCAGAGTCTATTCTGCGCTACGCCAGCATCCCGGTATTAGTTGTCCGCTAACAACCTCGCCGCAACCGCAAGGGGGCGGCGAATATTACTCTTCGCTGAACCAGTCGCTATTTTCCTGACGAATAAGCTGCACGGATTCACTTATTTCCTGCAGGTGCAGAGTCATCGCATTTTCCACACCCTCCAAATCCCGTTTTTCCAGCGCATTAAAAATATCATGGTGCTGTCGGAGCAGCATTTCCGGCGGCGAAACATGGTCAAGGCTCATGTAACGCACGCGGTCAATGGTGGCTTTGATGTTTTCGATGGTATCCCACGCTAGCTGACAGTCGGCGATTTGCGCCAGCTTCTGATGAAACTCGTCATCCAGCTGGAAAAAGTCATTGAGCTGTTTACGATCAATCGCAATGCGCTGCTGATGCAGGTTTTGCTCCAGCAGGTAGCACTGGTTTTCGTTGATCAGCGTAGCCGCCCGTCGCACAACCGCGCACTCAATCGCCTGACGGACGAAACAGCCGTTACGGACCTGCGAAAGCGAAATTTTGTTCACATAGCTGCCGCGCTGGGGGCGGATCTGAATCAGGCCGTTTTCAGCCAGCTTGATAAACGCCTCACGCACCGGCTGACGGGAAACGTCAAAACGCACCGACACCTCTTTTTCAGACAGCGGAGTGCCAGGCGGGATCAGGCAATGGACGATATCACGTCGTAAAATGCGATAAATTTGCTGGTTAACAGGCTGGGTGGGGTTGAGTTGCGATTCAGCGGCCATGTGTTGTGATTTCTCAGAGAGTTAACCTGACTAGACTACCATTCTTTTGCCCGCCATCACAGACCCGGCCCGCAGGCCGGGCGGGGCAAATTAGCCGCGATGGACGCTCAGTCCGGCAAAGCTCTGGCTGACCGGCATCATTTCAACGGTGTTGATGTTGACGTGTTTAGGCAGCGTCGCCACCCACCAGACCGTCTCGGTGACGTCTTCCGGGGTCAGCGCATTCGCGTTTTCGTAGGTTTTACCCGCTTTCGCGTCATCGCCTTTGAAGCGGACGTTAGAGAATTCCGTCCCGCCCACCAGGCCTGGTTCAACGTCCGTCACGCGGATAGCCGTGCCGTGCAGGTCGGTGCGCAGGTTCAGGCTGAACTGGCGCACGAAGGCTTTGGTTGCGCCGTAGACGTTGCCGCCTGCGTAAGGCCAGCTACCGGCGGTAGAGCCGATGTTGATAATGTGGCCGCTGTTGCGTTCCACCATGCCGGGCAGCACGGCGCGGGTCATGTACACCAGGCCCTTGTTGTTGGTGTCGATCATGTTTTCCCAGTCTTCCACGCTGGCTTTATGGGCGGGCTCCATGCCCAGCGCCAGACCGGCATTGTTGACCAGAACATCAATGGCACGCCACTCGGCCGGCAGGTTCGCGATCATCTCTTCAATGGCCGCGCGGTTACGTACGTCCAGTTGCGCGGTCAGGATGCTGTCGCCCAGCTCATCCTTTAGCTCCTGCAGGCGCTCCTGACGGCGGCCTGTTGCAATCACTTTATGGCCGTTGGCGACGAAGCGACGCGTGATGCATTCACCAAAACCCGCGGTCGCCCCGGTAACTAAAATTATCATCTCACTGTTCCTCAACGCTTTTTGTGTTGTACTACCATAGCACGCTCGCGGGCGGCCCGTTAAGGCTACATTTGTATGATGGCATTGCAGGCGCTGACGGCCTGGCCTACTCTGGGGGAATACACCGTTCTGAGGAGTGAAAAATGTCGGTCAACAATCCTTTTTTTGACATCAGCCTGCTGCCGTATCAGGCACCGCGATTCGATCTTATTGAAGACAGCCACTATCGCCCGGCATTCGACGAAGCCCTGCGCCAGAAGCGTGCTGACATCGACGCTATTATCGCCCAAACGTCCCCACCGGATTTTGACAACACCGTGCTGGCGCTGGAGAAAAGCGGCGCGATGCTATCACGCGTCAGCAGCGTCTTTTTTGCCATGACCTCCGCGCACACCAACGATGATCTGCAGGCGCTGGATGAGCAGTTCTCAACCGAGCTGGCGGAGCTGGCAAACGATATCTGGCTTAACGACACGCTTTTCTCCCGCGTCGAGCGCGTCTGGCAGGATCGCGCCGCGCTGGATGCGGAATCCCGTCGTCTGGTGGAAGAGACCTGGCAGCACTTTGTCCTTGCGGGCGCACGCCTTAACGCTGCCGAAAAAGCGGAGCTCAAAACGCTGAATACGGAATCCGCCTCGCTGACCAGCCGCTTTAACCAGCGTTTACTCGCCGCAGACAACGCGGGCGGGCTGGTGGTGGACGATGTTCAACAACTCGATGGCCTGAGCGCGGACCAGATTAGCACCGCCGCGCAGGCCGCAACGGAAAAAGGTCTTCGCGATCGCTGGCTGATCCCGCTGCTTAATACCACGCAACAGCCCGCCCTCGCCGCGCTGCGCAATCGCCAGACGCGTGAACGTCTGTTCAAGGCCGGATGGGATCGCACCCAAAAAGGCGATGAAAACGATACCCGCGAGCTGATCCGCCGTCTTGCGTCGCTGCGCGCGCGGCAGGCTCAGCTGCTCGGATTTGAGGATTACGCAAGCTGGAGCACCGCTGACCAGATGGCGAAAACGCCTGCCGCCGCGCTGGCCTTTATGCGGGGGATCGTGCCTGCGGCGCGTGGGCGGGCGGCGCGTGAACAGGCTGATATCCAGAAGGTGATTGACGACGAGCAGGGCGGTTTTACCGTTGAAGCATGGGACTGGGCCTACTACGCCGAGCGCGTGCGCTCGGCAAAATACGCGCTCGATGAGTCGCAAATCAAACCTTACTTTGCGCTCAATACCGTCCTGCACGACGGCGTATTCTGGGCTGCCAGCGAGCTGTTTGGCATTCGTTTTGTTGAGCGTTTTGACATCCCGGTGTATCACCCGGACGTGCGCGTATGGGAAATTTTTGACCACACCGGCGAGGGGATGGCGCTGTTTTACGGTGACTTCTTCGCCCGCGACTCAAAAAGCGGCGGGGCGTGGATGGGCAATTTCGTCGAACAATCCTTTGAGTCTTGCGCCCGCCCGGTGATCTACAACGTGTGCAACTATCAAAAACCCGCTACCGGCCAGACGGCACTTCTCTCCTGGGATGATGTCATCACGCTGTTCCACGAGTTTGGTCATACGCTGCACGGCCTGTTTGCCAGCCAGCGCTACGCTACGCTTTCTGGCACCAATACGCCGCGAGACTTTGTTGAGTTTCCGTCGCAAATCAACGAACACTGGGCCAGCCACCCGCGCGTGTTTGCGCACTATGCCCGTCATTATCAAACCCAGGAACCCATGCCGGATGCCCTGCGGGATAAAATGCTGAACGCCACCCAGTTCAACAAGGGCTACGACATGACGGAGCTGCTCAGCGCTGCCTTGCTGGACATGAACTGGCACAGCATTCGCGACACCGTTGATAACGTAGAATCGTTTGAGGCCGAGGCGCTGAAAAAGGAAGGGCTGGATCTTCCCGCCATCCCGCCACGCTATCGCAGCAGTTATTTCGCCCATATCTTCGGCGGCGGCTATGCGGCGGGGTATTACGCCTACCTGTGGACCCAGATGCTGGCAGACGATGGCTTTCAGTGGTTTGTCGAGCAGGGTGGTTTGACTCGCGAAAACGGGCAAAAATTCCGCGAGGCGATTTTGTCGCGCGGGAACAGCACTGATTTAGCAGAACTTTATCGCCAGTGGCGTGGGCACGATCCGAGGATTGAACCGATGCTGGAGAATCGCGGGTTGAGTTCGTAAGGACTATTTCAGGCTGGAAGCAGAACCGGGCGCGGTGCCCGGTTTTTGCCCGATTTTTTCTTCCCCAAAACGCCTCCAAAATTCCTCCCCAACATGAATTCTTAAATTCTGCGAAATTTGCAGAGGGATACGGTCCAATTATTCACTTAGCTACTCTTTCACTTTCACCCATTCGAGACCGCGATCGTTATGATATTGCGCTGTCATCCTGTCTGATGAGTGACCGGGTAGCAGCTGGGTATTGATGCCTTGCCCCTCATACAGACGCTCCGATAGAGAACGCTGCTCGTGAAAAGTCGGCATTGTTTTCCCATCCTCCACGGAAATCCAGACGCTGCGGAGCGTTTGCGCCATTCTCGTTGATTTTGGGCTTTAGATACTTTGCACATCAACATAACCCGCTTTCAGGCCGCAGATAAAACTGCGTCAGGAGCTTAATTTATCCTGCTTTTTTGTCCGCAACTCGTTAATAATACCTAAAAAAGCAAGCCCGACGGGAACAAGGGATCCCCACAGGACTGCGTTCCAGCCGTAGAGATTGAGCAGAGCACCTGAAGAAAATGACCCAACAATCATCACTCCAAACACCACAAAATCATTCAGGGACTGGACCTGGGTCTTCTCTTCGGGACGGTGATATTCAATGATTTTTGCCGATGCGCCGGTGAAGCCAAAATTCCAGCCCAGACCCAGCAAAATCAGCGACAGCCAGTAGTGAAAAATATCGGTTCCACTGAGTCCGGCCAGCACAGAACATGCCGTGATAAGCAGACCCGCAGCGGCGATACGCATGGCCCCAAAGCGGTTAATTAATTTGCCGGTGAAAAAGCCCGGACCGTACATGGCAATAACATGCCACTGGATACCGAGATTGGACGCCTGCTGAGAAATGCCGTGCATGTGCATTGAGAGTGGGGCTGCCGTCATCAGGAAGTTCATCACCATATAAGTGACCGCACCGCTGAATACGGTTCTGGCAAACCCTGGCTGACGGACAATTTCGCGTAAAGGCCGCCCACCCGTTTTTACCGCGCCGGCAGGTTCTGTGGTTTTCACGCCTTTGAGTATGAATGCCGAAATGACGGCCACGAGCGCCTGGGCGAGGAACGTGACGGCGAATGTATGAGGCAGCCAGAGGTGCATCGTTCCGGAAACCAGCATAGGACCAACCACGCCAGCTATCACTCCGCCTCCCATAACCAGCGACAAAGCCCTGGCCCGGCGTTCGGGCGTGACGCCGTCCGTTGCGGCAAAACGAAAGCTGAGCGCAACGGCCGCATATGCTCCCCCCATAAATGCGGCAATGCAGAAAAGTATAAAAGAGCCAATGACGACGGCAAGTGCAGCGGTCAGTCCGGTAATGACGCCAGCCCCGGTGCCGACCATAAACGCAGTTTTACGGCCATTTTTCCGCGCCAGTGAACCTAACGGTAAGATGCAGGCCGCCATCCCAAGTACAAACATGGTGATGGGCAGCGTGGCCAGCGAGCTTGCAGGCGCAATCGAGTTACCCACAATTGCGCCTGTGGCATAAAAAACCACAGAGTTAGCACCGGCGAGAGCCTGTGCGGCCGACAGGCGGATGATATTGTTTTTCTGATCTGCAACGGGCAGGAAATGTGCTGCGGACATATGATTAATTATCCTGATTCATGGTGAGCACTATCCGGTATCGCGCCAAACCCTGCTTCAGTCTGCTGAGCGCCTCATTTGCCCTTTCAAATGGCAGCAGCTCTGTAACAGGCAAAGCCTGAAAGAGGTGGCTGAACTGCAGTGCGCGCTCGGTTTGCGCCGGTGTGCTGACGAAAGATCCTGTCAGGGTACGTTCAGCGCCGATCATCATACCGGGCATCACCTTTAACGGCGTTTGTCCGGTACCCAGCAGAATCGCTTTTCCCCGGGGTGCCAGAGAGGACAGGAGGGCTGAAACCGTTTCTGAAGCCGGTGCCGTTGCCACAATAAAATCCACACCGCCGTCATTTTTCAGGCGTTCTGATGCGTTTTCCTCAAGTGTATCGATGTAATGATGCGCACCCAGCTCAAAGGCCGCTCGCTCTTTTTCATTACCCCGCGCAATTACGGTCACCTCAAAACCCATTTTACGGGCGTACTGAACGGCCATGTGGCCAAGGCCACCTACTCCGAGAACCGCGACTCTGTCGCCCGCCCTTGCGCCTGAATTACGCAGCGCGTTGAAGGTTGCGGTACCGGCGCAAAGGATCGGCGCGGCATGTACGGAAGAAAGCGCGGAGGGGATGGCTATCAGCGCGGTGTGCCGCATGACGACGTACTCTGCGTAGCCGCCATCACAGCTGAGTCCAGGCGTAAGCTGGTTTTCACAAAGATGAAAAAGCCCGCTGCGGCAAGGTTTGCAGTGCTGACAGTACCCCCCCAGACGTCCGACGCCTACCCGCTGACCAGTTTGCCAGATATCGGGTACCCTGTTTCCCTTCCGGGCAATAAACCCGACAATTTCATGTCCCGGTATACGGCCGGGCTGGCCCGCCTGCGGTGCTTTTTCCGCGTCCCGGAGATCGGCACCGCATACGCCGCATGCTTCAATTTTGATGAGCACGTCGTCCGGGCCGGGAGCGGGTACCGGCCGCTCGGTCATTTCCAGCACACCGGGGGCAACGATCTGCATAGCGCGATATTTTTTATTCATAAGTTGCACCGGAAAATTTGGGGTTGTCAGATGGCAAGGGCGACAAGAAAACGGGACACCATGTTATAGGCGGCGACAGTAGCAACCGCTTCCACGGTCTCTTTTTCACCTAACAGGCTTTTCAGCGCACCGATTACATTCTCCTCAACCACGACGTTCCGGGTGGACTGGTCCGTAAGCTGTATAAGCAACGTTTCGGTGTCATTAAAGACGTGTGGCGCGGAGGATAACCGCAGCGCTTCTGCTTTTTCAGCCGTTCCGCCTGCATCCAGATAGGCAGGGTAGTGCACATTCCATTCAAATTCTGCTTTATTCAGCCAGGCAACACGCAGCATGATCAGTTCCCGGTATTCAAGGCTGAGTGAAAATTCCTGACGTACCCGTACCATCAGTTCGTTCCAGCCCGTGGCCAGGGGGGCACTCTTCAGTAATACCCGGTCAATATCTATCAGTTTTCCGCCGGGCCGACGGGCCTTTATCGCGTTGAGAAGATCGGCGTCGACTGGCTCTTCATCCTGCCAGGGAGTTACTCTTGATGTGTTCATATTATTTTTTCCTGTAGAACAGAACAATCCAGCCGCGTCAGCTCAGTATTAAGTCACCTTCGATCAGTATATTCTGGGCCAGTAACCACCGGTTCAGAGAGGAGGCAATCACCCGCTGATGAACCCCTTCAAACTGATGCACCGTGCCGCCACCGCTTACATGGATGACATACACAAGCCTGCCGGAAGCATCCTCTGCAGGTCTGTCACCGGAGGCCGGTCTACCCTTCGGAAGGTGCCCGTCAGTGTGTATTTCAAGATGCGTAAGGGCGAGACTTTCAGCCCTGGCTTTGAGAATAAAGGCGGCCATCATGCAGGCATTGAACGCAGCGAGCATCAGCTCCTGGGGGTCAGGAGCCAGCCCTTCGCCACCCAGCGAAACCGGTTCATCGGAATCGATAACATGACTTTGCAGGGCAGCCGGAGCGTCGTCTGCGGAAAAGGACTGGCAGAGCGTTCGGCTGGCCATGCCCCCCTGCCACGAGGTGACAAGGTCATAACGCGCGGTCTGGATTTGCATAATTACTCCAGTGCCGCACGCGGGTAAGCGCGTGCGGCATGGTCATCAGGCGTTACGGCCAGCCATTACGCCGCCATCGATATCCCAGATAGCGCCGGTGACCCAGCCAGTCTTGTCAGAAAGCAGGAAAGCAACGGTTTCCGCGATATCGACCGGGGTACCCACGCGACCGATCGGGTGGAAGCTGTCAAAGCTGCTCATCACGTCCTTCACGTCGTCTTTCGGAATGAAGCCTTCGTAAATCGGCGTGTGAACAACGGCCGGAGACACCGCATTCACTCGGATCCCTTTTTCACCCAGCTCAATGGCCAGGTTTTTAGTCAGCGCGTGCAGACCCGCTTTTGCCATTGAGTACGCTGAAGACGGAGTGGCACCGATGGCCTGCTGTGCCCACATGGAACCGATATTAACGATGGAGCCTTTAATGCCAGCTTCAACCATATTGCGCACCACGTCACGGGTAATAAAGAACGTCGCGCGGTTAATGTTCATGTACATGTCATAGTCTGACACTTCATGTTCGGTGAACGGTTTCGGGAAAAATACGCCAGCCGCATTGACCAGCAGGCTGATATCTTTGTGTTCGGCATTAATGGTATTCACCACGTGCTGCATACCTTCTTCTTTCATCAGGTCGGCAACGATGATGGAAACCTGACCATCAGCAGCCAGTGCCTGGCGGGCCTGCTCGGCTTTGTCCTGGCGATTGCCAACCAGCACAACGCTGCCACCGTTTTTCAGAACCAGCTTCGCCGTTTCGAAGCCCATACCGCTCGTACCACCGACCACTAACAGTTTTTTACCGGCAAAAGATGCGTTCATCGCTAACCTCTTAAATTCATATGGTTGTCATTGATGAAAAGCCGTGCTTCTCATCGTGTGAAACCAGAATGCCACCCGGGCCCCTGATTGACGACTGAGAAGAAATTGCGACTCAGGAAAGAAAATCTATCTCGCTGGCGTATACTGAGGAAAATAATGCATCAGGATGAACACAATGCGATCGCTAAACCGACTTAAATGGCTGCACGCTTTTGAAGCCACCGCCAGGCATGGCAGCTTTACCGGCGCGGCTCAGGAACTGGGCGTTACGCCCGCCGCAGTAGGCCAGCTGGTGCGCTCGCTGGAAGACTGGGTCGGGCACCCGCTTCTTCACCGCACCCGTTCAGGAAAAGAGCGTCTGACGCTGGTTGACGAAGCGCAGGAGGCACTCCAGGACATCACGCAGGGGCTCGACAAACTTGAAACCGGATTAAACAAGCTTCGTGGTCGCCGCTCGCGCTCGGTGGTGGTGGTGACGGCGTCGCAGGTACTGATGATGAACTGGCTGATGGATCGCCTGAACCGGTTTTCGGAAACGCACGAAAATATCGATCTGCGGCTTAATGTTACGGAAAAGTTGATGGACGTGTCGCACGGCGAGGCGGATATCGGTATTCGCTGCGGACAGGGCGACTGGCCTGGCGTGAATAAAACCTGGCTGATGGATGAGGAAGCGGTGCTGGTCTGCAGTCCCCACCTGGTGCCGTCCGGGAAAATGGCCTGCAGTGAATGGCTCGCCACGCAAAAACTCATTCACGATGACACGCCGCATCCCGGGGCAGATTTTCCGTCATGGAATGATGTCCTGATGGCGGTCGGTGCACCCGACGCGCTGGAAAGCGGGCTGCATATTAACTCTACCTCGGCGGTGATCCTGTCGGCCCTGAGCGGCAGGGGGGTGGCTATTGTCCGCTACGCTCTGGTGAAAAAACTTATCGAAACCGGACAGCTGGCCCAGCTGCATCCGGACCACCGTTGGCCACTCAAGTGGTCCTATTATCTGGTTACCCCGCAGCAAAAAGTCATGCGTGATGAAGTAAACGTTTTCCATGACTGGCTTCTTCAGGATGTCGTTTCAGACCGCTCATAAACTGCCTCCTGAGGCATCACGCTGTCCCGGTAATCAGTCCAGCCGCGTGATGCTTCATTCCCTGCCAAACCACGACATAGAATTTCTTCTCTGCTCCGCAAGATTATCTGATTTGTTGAAGCTGTCTGGCTTTCTGATAATCGCCCTCAACGAAAGGTAATACAGACCGGGTTTGTAACCGGGCGTGTTGCCTCAACCCTGAGCGAAGGAGAGAACGATGGCTTATCTGCAAATCACCCTGGATATCAGTAATGAAAACCGTGCGGCAGCGGCGGGGGTATACCAGAAATACAAAACCCCGTTTCTGACCACCATCGAGGGTGCCACCTCTAAAGAGCTGCTTGTCCGTGACGAGGATGTCCAGGTGCTGCACGGCTTTAAGACTGTGGCGCAGGCGCAGGCATACCTTAGCAGTCCGCTGTTCACGCAGGATGTTGTTGCAGGATTGAAACCCTATTTAAACAGCGCGCCTGACGTACGTATTTTCGACGTCATGTAATGATATTTCTGAGACAAAAAATAACCGGAGTTTTCAATGTTCTTGAACTGGAATGAATATCGCAGTGGCCTGCTCGCCACCATCGGCAAATTTGCCAAACTGCAGCCAGAGTTTATGAAAGGCTTTCAGCAGATGGATAAAGGGGCGTCAGAAAACGTGCACCTCGATCCTAAAACCCATGAACTGATTGCACTGGCCGTGGCCGTCACCACCCGCTGTGACGGTTGCCTGGCCGTACACGTGGACGCTGCGGTTAAGCACGGTGCCACGCGTGAAGAGATCGCCGAAGCGCTGGCCGTTGCCATTAACCTGAACACCGGCGCAGCGCTGACGTATACCGCGCGAGCTCTGGATGTGTACGATAATCTGCCAAACAAATAGGCCTGCAGACGGCCCCCTCCAGGGCCGTCTAATCACTGACTATGATGTTACTGAATTCTGATTTTTCGCAGCGTGCGATCGTTACTCCGGACGATTATCAGTGGATACCTTCTCCCCAGCCCGGCGTTGAGCGCGTGATGCTTGACCGGATTGGTCGCGAGCAGGCCCGCGCAACCAGCATTGTCAGGTATGCGCCCGGATCCACATTTCCCGCACACAGCCATCCCGGCGGAGAGGAGATTCTGGTGCTCGACGGTATCTTTACCGAAAACGGGGTCGACTATCCTGCCGGCTGGTATCTGCGCAGCCCGGACGGTTCTTCTCACCAACCCTCAAGTCGCGACGGCACAACCATTTTCGTCAAGCTGCGCCAGATGTCTGCCGGTGAGCGCCAGCCGGTCAGGATAAATACGCAGGAGGCAGCCAACTGGCACGGTCAGCCGCAAAGACAAGTCTGCCCGTTATTCTCCGGCACTTCAGAAACCGTGCTGCTTCAGAGGATTGACCCGGGTGAGCGGATCTTCTGTGCACCGCTTGTTGGCGGAGCAGAGATCCTTCTTCTGCAAGGGGAACTCCATGCGCCGGAAGGTTGCTATGGGGCAGGAAGCTGGCTGCGGTTTCCGCCGGGTGATATGCCTGCTCTTATAGCCACCGCCTCCGGCGCACTTTTTTATCTGAAAACGGGACATCTCAGCCCGACAACCCTGACCGGAGCGACATTATGAAGCAGAGCGCTGTTATCATTGGTGCGGGCATAAGCGGCCTTTATGCCGCCACGCTGCTTGAAAAAGCGGGTGTTGATTATGTGATCCTTGAGGCTCGTGACAGAACGGGCGGGCGCGTGCTGTCAGGCCTGGAACTGGCGGGTGCCTCCGCTGGCATTCATGTCGATATGGGGGCAGCGTGGTTCTGGCCTGATATGCAACCGGACTTCGCGCATTTTATCGAGCGGCTTAACCTTCCGGTAATCGCGCACGGCCGCCCGGGAGACATGCTCTACGAGCGCCAGCTGGATTCGCCCCCTGAACGCTACCCGTCATGGGAGAGCTCCCCGGCGTCTTTCAGGCTGAAGGGAGGAATGCAGGCGCTGACGGCGGCACTTAAAAGTCAGATCCCGGCTGAGAAGATTAAAACCGGCCATCAGGCGATGGCGGTTTCCCGGGCCGGCAAGGAAGTGCAAGTCCATACCCGTTCCGAAGGCAGTAAAAAGGCCGTGTTTTCCGGTGAGCATGTCTTCCTCGCTTTGCCTCCCGCCCTGGCAGCGAAAATAGATTTCAGACCAGCGATGCCGGAACAGGTGCTGTCGAACTGGCGGAAAACTCCGACGTGGATGGCTCCCCATGCGAAATATGTCGCTGTATATAAAACAGACTTATTTCATACACGACAGCTTTCCGGCAATGCAGGAAGCCGCGTGGGGCCAATGGTTGAGATCCACGACGTATCCGAGCCAGATTCGGGCAAAACGGCGATTTTTGGTTTTATTGGCGTACCGGCAAAATCAAGATGGACAGTCAGCGAAGCTGTTCTCAAAAGCCTTTGCCGGGAGCAGCTCATACGCTTATTTGGACAGGATGCGGCAGAACCTGAAGCTGAGTATATAAAAGACTGGGCGGCCGATCCGTTTACTGCAACGGAATTTGATCTCCTGCAGGAGGTCGGGCACGCAACGCCTGAGCAACTTCCCACCAGGGGGGAGTGGTCCGGTGAGATAACAGGTATCGCCAGTGAATGGTCGCCGCTATTCTCGGGCTATCTGGCAGGCGCTATTGACTCTGCATTAACGGGTGTTCAGCGCTGGTTACAACTGAAATAACCCCCGTGAAAATGGTTTGTAGCCTTTCGAACCGGAGAGGGGTTGTTGAAAAACATGCGTATCCGGTTTGATAATACGTCTGCTATGGCTTCTGAAAGGTCCGTTTCTGGCACAAAGCTGACACTCTACCCGGGGTCAAGTTAGTTAAGAAACTGACTTAAGGTGATTTTGTAATACTCTGGTATTAACGTGTCGCTTGTGTGTCATGCTTGAAAAAGGTCAGAGGACATTCAAATCAGAGTCGGCATTCGCAAACGCCATTCGGGACTGATCAGGGCTCCCAGCGTTTTCCTGTTGAACCTGCTGTTCTGCATTTTCTTATGCCTGCAGCTGTGCCTGTCTCTCAATTTGCTGCTCTGCCTCATACTGGGCCTGTTGTTGCGCCCTGAGTTGAGCCTGTTGTTACGCTTCAATTTGGCTCTGCTGGGCATCCTTCGCCTGCTGGATCTTCTGCTGTTCAACGATCGCCTTGTCTCGATCTTGAGGAGTTTGCCCCCATAAAGCAGGAAATCGTGTGCAGTCGCTCTTTTGGCGAACGAGTCACAGAATACGAGGAGATGAGGCAAGCGATATGCTCTTACGCGGCCCGTGGTTGCCGGGCAGGGCATTCGGCAGCAATGGCAGATGAAGCGAGAAATACTTTCGCCGCGGTATACGACCCGCTTCCAGGATTTATTAACTGTTAAATAAATGCAGGACATTATTGTCAAAATAAAGTATCTTATTCAGGCACTTATAAAGACTTAAATGGAATTGATATGTTAAAACCTATTCTTGCATTAGCCGTTCTTACCTTAACTGGGTGTGCCATTATCCAGGAGCCTCCAAAGCATGGTACTCCTGATGCTGTATATACGACTAAGAGCGATACAAAAAGCGTTGCATTATGCATTGCTGAGGTATTTGCAGATTACGACCCTTACATTTTAGCCAGCTATAAAGAAGAATTCTGGGGTTATAAGATTAATTATTCCGCCGGACCATATGGTGAAGCCGAGATTTACAAGAAAAATAACGTTACAACCGTGAATTATTTTGATGAGAATAATTCAGACAAGAAAATGGTAAAGCATCTTAAAAACGGCATTCAAAAATGCGTAACCAAGGTGTACGACATGACTCCAGTAGGGGGTAAGCAGCCAGATGGAAGCGTAAAACTCTGGTAATATCTCTCAGGATATCACTGAATATTACCAGTCAATTCAGCACTCTGATTTTTTGGATTACCAACGGTACGCGACACCGCGTGCCAGATAAACTTGTCGGCGGGCACCGCTCCGTCGGCTGCTATCTCTTCCGCTTCTTTTCCGCCTATGTCCTGGCGCATCCATTCCCTTGCTGCTTCCGGTGATAGAACAAGTGGCCGGCCAGTCCTTTATCCGCTGCAGACGTCACAATGAGAAAGCCTTCTGCTTCATCGCCTCGCTCAAAAGGTATGCTGCCAATCGCTGCCATGAATATCGGTTGGCCGTCGGCCCGGTGAATGAAGTAGGGCTGCTTCTTGTCGCCTTCCTTTTTCCACTCAAACCATCCATCCGCAAAGCAGAACGCCCGGCCATGTTGCCACAAAGGTTTAAACATTCAACTGGTGGCCGCCGTCTCGACACGCGCGTTAATCAATGGCGGTTTATCCCACCACTCGGGCGCGTAACCTCAGAACATCGGATCAGATGCAGCTGCTCGTCGCGTACGCTCAACAGCAGGACTTTTGTACCGGGCGCCACGTTGTACCGACCAATAGGCTCTGGGTCATATGCGATATCACGATCGGCTTCAATAGCCAGGTAAGCAAGATATTCTTCACGGGTTTGGGCTTGTGCAAAACGTCCACACATAGAAACCTCCAGTCAGTCAGACTGAAAGTATAGGGCAGAGAGAAAAAGAGGTGCGCACCGAAACCTTATGATTTTGAAACAATCGCATGATGATTCAAATCGGAGCGGTGGTAAAGTTGGGCGTTGCGAATCAGGTAGATGCTACGCAAAGTTAAACTTATGTTTCGAAGCGGCTATCGTTTATTAATTGTGCGAAATACGAGATTTAAGAGTGGGTGAAGGGCGTTTTTGAGTGATTTTCTTCCCCAAAACGATGCGCAACCTACTAAATAATATGAGGTTTCAATAGGGCTGAAATGGTGCAACTCAACCCTTCGATTACAAGTTAACATATTGTTTACAAAGAACAAAAACAATAGTTGAATAGTATGCTTCGCCCATATCTTCGGCGGCGGCTATGCGGCGGGGTATTACGCCTACCTGTGGACCCAGATGCTGGCAGACGATGGCAATCAGTGGTTTGTCGAGCAGGGTGGTTTGACTCGCGAAAACGGGCAAAATTCCGCGAGGCGATTTTGTCGCGCGGGAACAGCACTGATTTAGCTGAACTTTATCGCCAGTGGCGCGGGCACGATCCGAGGATTGAACCGATGCTGGAGAATCGCGGGTTGAGTGATTAGGTTCAATACACCAGACTCCCCGCGCAGTGAGATGGCGCGGTTTCAGCACCAGCCGCTTCTAACAGCATCAGTGCCTTACAGCGTAGCGGGCCACACGAGCCCGCTACGCCTGCAACAATCTCTGTGCCACGCTCTGCCTTACAGTAACGGCCACAGCAGTGCGGACAGAGTTGCCAGCCCACCCAGTACCACCAGAAACACCGTCACGCCGCGCAGCTGCGACAGCGCAGTGCGGGTGTAAATCAGGTAGGCGGGGATCAGGAACAGGATCACCGCAATCAGCGGCCCGCATAACGTTTCAATCAGGTTAAGCACGTCCGGGTTCGCATAAACGATACCAAAGGTCAGCAGGAACAGTACCAGCGAGGCCACGCGCTTACTGGTGGTGGCCTTCTTACCCGATACGCTGGCCGCCAGCTGGCCGAACGTCTCTGCCACCGACAGACCCACGCCCAGGAAGGATTTGGTCATCCCGATGATAGCGATGAACGGGGCCACGTAATAAATCAGGCTGAAGTCACCGCTTCCTTTCATCACAGACAGCACGTTCAGGTTCTGCGCCTTCGCCTGCGCAAAGCTGTCATGCGGGATGCTCAGCATACAACTCAGCACAAAGAAGATGATGCTGGAGAAGATAGCCACATAGGCCACGCGGAGCACGAACAGAGCCTTGCCCTCGCCCTCGTTTTTCTTCTCACGGTAGTATGAGGTGAGCGGGGAGACCATCGGCGCACAGCAGAATGAGAAGGTGATCAGCGGCAGCGTCAGCCAGATGCCCTTCATGGTTACCGACAGCGGGGTGCTCTTCACCTCAGCGACCGCGCCGGTGAGATTGGACAGATGCCAGCCCGGAATGAGTGACACGGCGATCAGCAGCACAGACACAGCGAACGGCAGCGCCAGCGCACTCATGGTGGCCACCACCTTATCGCGCCCCTTGCTCAGTACCACATACAGCGCGGCCACCACGATAAACGTCAGCGGGCCACGGCTGATACCGCTCATGTGAAGGTGCTCGGTGAGGAAATTATCCAGCGCGTTGACCAGCGCGACCCCATACACCAGGGTAACCGGGAAGAAGGTGATGCAATAGAACAGGGTCATCAGCTTTTCGCCGCGCCCGCTGAAGAAGGAACCGAAAATCGGCAGCGTGCCGTTTTCAGTTTGTTCCTCACGCATATACACCCGGCACAAGAGCAGATGGGGCAGCAGGGATAAGGGCAGGCCCAGCAGCAGCATCACCAGGAAGATGACCGGGCCGCGTGTCCCGATCTCCACGGGGAGGAACAGGGTTCCCGCGCCGACCGCCGTGCCATAGAGACCCAGCGTCCACAGGTTGTCCTGCCAGCGCCAGCTGCCGCGCGTTGTAATGTTGCCAATGGTGGTTGGTGCTGTATTCATAATGCTTACCGCTTAGTTAGTGGGAGATGACGACTTGCAGCCCAGCGGTGCGGGGACTGACGAAGAACATGCCAGGAATGATATAAAAATGAGATGCCAGTAGCGGCAAAAGGACGCACGAAATAATGAACTCGAGTGAAGATATTAAATAATATTCGCCGGTCATCTTGCCAGTAATCGGCGGACAGATAATGTTACCCGCGCCGGGGAACAGCGCCAGAGTCATGAATTCCGGCACTTTTACATCATCGGTGGGGAAGAGTTGCTTTCGCATACCGTGAACCTTGTGAGTAAACCTGTATGCATTTATCATTATTTATTGATGTTGCGTTAACAGGCGGTTAATAAGGAAAGGCACTTGCTAAATTAATGAACAAATAACGCCCGACTTTCCCTGCCTGCACGCCTGTTAATTAAAAATGAATACCTTACTTATTAATTACCACAAGCAATCCGGATGCTGAAGAAATTGCTTATTCGATGATTTTATAGCGCGCGTCAACATTCATGCCTAACCCGTATTAAAACAGCAGCTTTAAAACATTCTCTTAACGCTTCTTTATCGTTTAGCCCATTCTGTTTATTCAGTCTGATATCAATGGCGTGCTCTGGCGGCGGCTTCTCAGCGAACGCGCTATCAGAACCCCTGGCCAGTGCCTTTAAGGTCGATCCTCGCCAGAGAATCCCGTCATCCCACAGCTTGCCTCTTTACAAGGCGTAATGGGAATTGTAAAGATTCCCATTTTCTTTGTAAGGTTGTTTGAATTTATCTCGCATTTTGTCTACTCTTATTTTGTGACGCGAAATTACTAAAACACCCGTGCGTGCCATACGCAATGCAAAGCAGAACGACGTAACATCACTGAAAGAGGGTTTTATGGAGTGGAAGATAGTCGAGACGATAGCAAGCCCGGAGACAGGCACGTTTTTTGGCAGGGTTGAGACAACATACGGGCTGAGTTATATCCTCTTGTTTAAAGGTGATTATTACGTGCGCCCCGGGGAAGTTGTCACGATGACTGAAAAAGGCATCCTGATTGATAATCGTCGCAGACGCGTATGGATAGCTCATGCAATGCCTTATTCATCAATACGTTGGTTAGGTTTCAGAATGAAAAATGATTGCCCCGGTAACCGACGTGAAATGAGTCAGCGGTGTGAAAGCGAATCGCCATGCCAGTTTACGCTTTGCCCCTTTGGGCTAAAACACTATCATCCACAAAGTTATTATAACGAAGAAATTAACATTCAAGTAATAAACGGTCGTTAACACTCTCAGCGGCAGGGCATCGTTGATGTAACGCCATGAATACGCCGGTACATGATCGCCTCCAGACGTGCATATAGGGTAAGCGCCTGGTTATCAGAAACCCTTATCTGTCGGATACGAATTCTTCTCCTCTCTTACCCCAGGAGATTCGTATCCGACGTGAGGTGGGGAGAAATGTACGCGGCTAGCGTGCCGCTTCGATTAACTCTGGCCCCTGATTCTTCACATTTCCCACTGCACGCGTAACGGCATGCCAGATGAAGGTGTCGGCGGGCACTGCGCCGTCAGCGGCAATGTCTTCTGCTTCTTTCCCGCCTATATCCTGTCTCATCCATTCGCGTGCCGCGTCGGGTGATAACACCAGCGGGCGGCGGTCGTGGATATCGACCAGCCCCTTATCGGCGGCAGAGGTGACAATGAGAAATCCTTCAGCGTCATCACCACGTTCAAACGGCGTACTGCCGATCGCCGCCATAAAAACAGGCTTTCCGTCGGCCCGGTAAATGAAATACGGTTGTTTTTTGCCATCTTCCTTCTTCCACTCGAACCATCCATCCGCAAAGCAGATGGCTCTGCCATGCTGCCAGAGTGGTTTAAACATCCTGCTGGTGGCTGCGGTTTCAACCCGCGCATTAATCAGGGGGGCTTTATCCCACCATCCGGGCGCATAACCCCAAAAAACGGGATCGAGATGCAGTTTTTCATCGCGTTCGCTCAACAGCAGGACTTTTGTCCCTGGCGCCACGTTGTAACGGCCAATGGGTTCCGGGTCATAGGCAATGTCGCGATCGCGTTCCCCGGCAAAGTAAGCAAGATACTCTTCACGGCTCTGCGCTTGTGCAAAACGTCCACACATAGACACCTCTCTTGAAACGACATACTGAAAGTATAGGGCAGGGGAAAGAGGAGTTGATCGGCTTGTCATGAATGCTTTTTTTACTCACTCTCTGCTTTTTTGGGTATTGCAGAAAAGACAGACCTAATTTCGACAGGAGGAAGCGCCCTTCAGAGGATAATTTGACTATCTGACGAGACGAGCTAACCTTAATAACTGTGTGCAAACGGGATAACGTTAAATATTCTGTCAAGGTGAAGAGTAAAAATAAGAGTATTTACCGTGAGTGATGATGGAGAATATATCTTACTTTCCTCGTGCGTTATTTATGTTGCGACGGAAGGTGTAGGTGAGAATAGTCTTAAATTAGAGTTGGAGCGCGTTAATTCGACGACAGACTTTTATATGATGATTCTGGAAGCGCCCGTTACGCGCCGTTATTACGCTATTTCAAACTGCGGATAATACCGCCGCAGTCATCATGTTTTACTCAATGTTTATTTCACAACGATCCTGTTGCGGGTATGACACGTCCATTTTTTCTGTGCTCGGTTGAGCCAGGCATTTTAGCTAAAAATACTATAAGTGAGGCAGAGCATGTTTAAACACGTCAAACAACTTCAGTATACCGTACGCGTTGCAGAGCCTAATCCGGGCCTTGCCAATCTCCTGCTTGAACAGTTCGGCGGCCCTCAGGGCGAGCTGGCGGCGGCATGCCGTTACTTTACACAGGGGCTGGGCGATGACGATCCAGGTCGCAAAGATATGCTGCTGGATATTGCGACCGAAGAGTTAAGCCACCTGGAAATTATCGGCACCATGGTTGGCATGCTTAATAAAGGTGCCAAAGGCGAGCTGGCGGAAGGCACTGAAAATGAAGCGGAACTTTATCGTTCCATGACGGCGAATGGTAACGACAGCCATATCACCGCACTGCTGTACGGCGGCGGCCCGGCTCTTACGAACTCTGCCGGTGTACCGTGGACGGCAGCTTACATCGATACCATCGGCGAACCGACCGCGGATTTACGTTCAAATATTGCCGCAGAAGCCCGTGCAAAAATTATCTATGAGCGACTCATCAACGTGACCGACGATCCTGGCGTTAAGGATGCGCTGGCCTTCCTGATGACCCGTGAGGCGGCGCACCAACTCTCTTTCGAAAAGGCGCTTCAGTCTATCCGTAATAACTTTCCGCCGGGCAAACTGCCGCCGGTAGAACAGTACACCAACAAGTACTACAGCATGTCTTCGGGTGGCGAAGTTCGCGGCAGCTGGAACAGCGATAAATACTTCGACTACGTGGAAGATCCACAGCCAGCCGTTGATGGTGGAACGGGCGATGCGGAAGTGAAATTGACCGCTAAGCAGAAAACCATGATGAAGGCGATGGTCAAACGCACGCAGTCCGACCCGCAGGCTGACCCGCTTACCGGCGCTGAGCTGGGGGCAGGGAAGAAAGAGGTTTAAGCATTGCCCAAGGTTCCGTTCGCCTTATGAGGTGAACGGAACCTTCCACTGTACTCCACAGTACTTACCGATTTGAAAAACTACCCGCCAATCACCTACGCGATCTCATTCGGACAGGCTTCGCCTTTCTCCAGCTGCTGCAAATTCCCCAGCGTCGTTTCCGAAATGCTGATCAGCGCCTCGGCGGTAAGAAAGGCCTGATGCCCGGTGAACAGCACGTTATGGCAGGCCGACAGACGGCGGAACACGTCATCCTGAATCACGTCATTGGATTTGTCTTCAAAGAACAGGTCACGTTCGTTCTCATAGACGTCCATACCCAAGGCACCAATCTTCTGGGTTTTCAGCGCTTCAATCGCCGCCTGTGAATCAATCAAACCGCCGCGGCTGGTGTTGATGATCATCACCCCGTCCTTCATCTGGTCAAAAGCCGTCTGGTTTAGCAGGTGATAGTTTTCTGGTGTCAGCGGGCAGTGCAGGGAGATCACATCAGACTGGGAGAACAGCGTCTGAATATCAACATACTCCACGCCCATCTCCAGCGCGGCAGCGCTTGGGTACGGGTCAAAGGCCAGCAGGCGCATACCAAAGCCTTTCAGAATGCGCAGGGCGGCTACGCCAATCTTACCGGTGCCGATGATCCCGGCGGTTTTGCCGTACATGGTAAAACCGGTCAGCCCTTCGAGAGAAAAGTTCGCATCACGGGTACGTTGATAAGCACGGTGAATACGACGGTTCAGCGACATCATCATGCCGATGGCATGTTCCGCCACCGCTTCCGGTGAATAGGCCGGTACGCGAACGACCTTCAGACCCAACTCTTTCGCCGCATCCAGATCCACGTTATTGAACCCGGCGCAGCGCAGGGCGATATATTTCACCCCCTGTTTTTTCAGCTCTTCCAGCACCGGGCGGCTGCCATCATCGTTGACGAAGATACAGACGCCTTCACAGCCGTGGGCGGTTTTGGCAGTTTTCTCAGTCAGCAGAAAGTCGAAAAATTCAAGATCGAATCCGTAAGCCTCGTTAACATGTTGCAGATACTTTTTGTCGTACTGCTTTGTGCTATATACCGCGAGTTTCATAAGACTTTCTCCAGTGATTTTACATTCACGTTAGCATGATTAAAATAATCTTACAATTTATAAAATTTTATTGAATTCAATAAGTTCTATGAATAATGATAGAGCATCTATCCTTAAAAATGACAGTCTCTTCAACTGACTGGCTAATCATGCGACAATGATCGGCAATGTCGGCTTAATTCTTTCGCTAAATCAGGATATTAACTGCCCATGAAGGGTAAATACAAAGCCGCGATCGCGCTCCTACTGCTGTTGATCGTTTTGCCGCTGACGCTGCTGATGACGCTCGCCCAATGGGTACCGACCCTTGCCGGGATCTGGCTGCCGGTGGGGACGCGCATCGCCTTTGAAAAAAGTCCTCGTCTGACCCGCAACGCCCTCGTTATTCCGGATCTCCGCTATCTGGTAGAAGATTGCGAAATTGCCCGTATCGAAAACGTCACGCTGTCGCACCCCAGCCGCTGGGCGCTGGATGTCGGCGCGCTTGAGCTGAACTCTGCGTGTCTGAGTAAACTGCCCGAGTCCGCCCCGTCCACCGTCGCGCCAAAAACCCTGGCCCAGTGGCAGGCGATCCTGCCGAACACCTGGCTGACGATCCACCGCCTGACGCTCTCCCCCTGGCAGCAGTGGCAGGGGGAGCTTCGCGCGTCCTTAACCCCGGCCAGCCAGACTCTCACTTATAAAGGCGAGCAGGTGAGCATCCAGGGGCAGCTTCGCGGCCAGAATCTGACCATCAAGCAATTCGACATTCACCTGCCGGACCAGCCGCAGCCCGTGACGCTGGTGGGGGAATTTACCCTGCCGCTGGTGCCGGACGGCGCGCCGGTTAAAGGGCACGCGCAGGCCACCTTCAACGTGCCACACTTATCGTCTCTGGTCGATGCCGATCTGGAGTGGGCGGACAATCAGGGGCAGCTGGTGGTCATGGCGAGGGATAACCCCGACCCGCTGCTCGACCTGCCCTGGCAGGTCACCGCCCGGGAGCTGACCATCAGCGACGGTCGATGGAACTGGCAACAGCCAGGTCTGCCGCTGAGCGGACGCGTTGGGCTGAAGATTGATAACTGGCAGCAGGGGCTGGAAAAAGCGACCTTCACCGGACGCCTGAACGTGCTGACGCAGGGCGATGCCGGGAAGGGCAACGCCGTACTGACTCTCGGCCCTGGCACGCTGAGCATGGATAACAGCCACATGCCGCTGCATTTGAGCGGCGAGGCGAAACAAAACGATCTGATCCTCTACGCCAAACTTCCGGCGACGCTGACCGGAAGCCTGGCAGATCCCATCCTGGAATTCGCCCCCGGCGCGCTGCTTCGCTCGCGCGGACGCCTGATTGATTCGCTGGATATCGACGAAATACGCTGGCCTCTCGCGGGCGTTAAGCTGACGCAAAAAGGCGTGGATGGCCGTCTGCAGGCGATATTACGCGCTCATGAAAACGAGATGGGCGATTTTACCCTGCACCTGGACGGCCAGGCGCAAGACTTTTTACCCGACAGCGGGCTGTGGCAGTGGCGCTACTGGGGCAACGGTAACTTCACGCCGATGAACGCACGATGGGACGTTGCAGGGAAAGGAGAATGGCGCGATCGGGTGATTGCGCTGACCGATCTCTCCACCGGTTTCGATAAGCTCCAGTACGGCACGATGCTGGTCAGCAAGCCGCGTCTGGTGCTGGAAAAACCGGTGCGCTGGCAGCGCGATCCTGCCCATCCGGCCTTCAGCGGGGCGCTGTCGCTGAAAGCGGGACAAACCACCTTTTCAGGCGGAAGCCTGCTGCCGCCCTCGGTACTGAATTTTAGCGTCGACGGGACTGACCCGACCCTGTTCCAGTTCAAAGGGGATCTTCACGCCGACGCCATTGGGCCGGTGCAGGTCAATGGCCGCTGGGACGGTGTGCGTTTGCGCGGTCAGGCCTGGTGGCCGAAGCAGTCCCTCACGGTATTCCAGCCGCTGCTTCCGCCAGACTGGAAGATGGCGCTGCGCGACGGCGAACTTTACGCGCAGGTGGCCTTCTCGGCGGCGGCGGACCAGGGATTCGAGGCGGGCGGCCACGGGGTGGTAAAAGCCGGTAGCCTGTGGATGCCCGACAACCAGATCAACGGCGTCGATTTTGTTCTGCCGTTCCGCTTTAGCGAAGGGACCTGGTCGCTGGGCACGCGGGGGCCGGTGACGTTGCGCATTGGCGAAGTGCAAAATCTGGTGTCCGCACATAATATCACCGCCGATTTACAGGGTGACTACCCCTGGACCGACGACAACCCGCTGCTGCTCACCAACGTGAAGATAGAAACGCTCGGCGGCAAAATCACCCTGCAGCAATTGCGTATGCCGCAACATGATGCGGCCCTGCTGCGCGTGGACAATATCTCCTCCAGCGAGCTGATTAGCGCGGTGAATCCCAAACAGTTTACGATGTCTGGCCCGGTCAGCGGGGCGCTGCCATTCTGGCTCGACAACGAACGCTGGATTATCAAAGACGGCTGGCTGACCAATCCGGGGCCCATGACGCTGCGTATTGACAAAGACACGGCCGACGCCATTGTGAAAGACAATATGGCCGCAGGGGCCGCCATCAACTGGCTGCGCTACATGGAAATCACCCGGTCGTGGACAAAGATCAATGTCGATAATCTGGGGGTCTTAACCCTGCAGGCGGCGATCAAGGGCACCAGCCGGGTGGATGGCAAAAGCGGTTCGGTCAATCTGAACTACACCCACGAAGAGAACGTTTTTACCCTCTGGCGCAGCCTGCGCTTCGGGGATAATCTGCAAACATGGTTTGAGCAACATGCGGCCATACCGGGTATCCGCAGTTCGACCGGCAAGGAAAGTGAGGAACAACAATGAAAAAGATGGCAGGTGTACTCACCGTGGCCGTTGCCGTGCTGCTCTCGGGCTGTACGCCGCGTATTGAAGTGGCGGCACCGAAAGAGCCGATCACCATCAATATGAACGTCAAAATCGAGCATGAGATCCACATCAAGGTCGATAAAGACGTAGAAACCCTGCTGAAAACGCGCAGCGATCTGTTCTGAGGATGCCATGAAACGATTACTACTGATTTTACTGGCGCTGGGAATGAACGTGCAGGCCGCGACGCTGACCTTAAACGAGGCACGCAACCAGGGCCGGGTGGGGGAAACCCTGAGCGGCTACCTGGCGCCGGTTAAGCAGGATCCAGACACGCTGGCGCTGGTGAAAAGCATAAATGCCGCACGTACCGAGAGCTACCAAAAGCTGGCCGACAGCAACAACCTGCCGGTGGATGAAGTGGCGAAAATGGCCGGGCAAAAGCTGGTGGCCCGTGCGCAGCCGGGCGAGTACGTGAAGGGGATCAACGGCAAGTGGCTGAAAAAAGAGTGAACTGAAAAAATCTAGCGGCAGCGTTTACGGTACTCGCCGGGCGAGACGCCGAAACGCTGCTTAAAGGCGGTAGAAAAATGGCTGTGATCGGCAAAACCCCAGCTGTAGCCAATGCCCGCCAGCTTCTCGTCGTCGCCGGCTGAACGCAGCATCTGTGCGCAAAGATCGAGTCGACGGTTTTTAATGTACTGCGCCACCACCAGCCCTTTCTCGGCGAACATACGGTACAAACTGCGCACCGACATCCCACTCTCTGTGGCGATCCACTCCGGGCGCAGCGCGTCTGACTGGATATGGTCGTCTATCAGGGAAAGCACGTTCTGGAACTGACGTTCCTTGCGCGGCTGCACCGCGTCGCGTTGCTGAAATGCCGGGCGCAGCAGGCAAACCATCGCTTCCAGCGCCGCTTCGCTCTCGACCTCACTCAGCCCGGTATTGCCCATACTCTCCTGAAGCAGACGATGGCTCAACTGCACGGTCGGCAGGCTGCGGGAAAGCGTGAGCGCGCAGCTCACTTCCTGAAAGCGGCACTGCTGTTCAATGATCTGACGCGGCACGAGCAGAGAAATCTGGCGGGATTTGTCCTGCCAGTAAATCGAGCAAGGGCGCGAGGCGTCCAGCAGGGTGATATCGCCCGTTTTAAGACGTGAGCGCCGCCCGTCCTGTTCAATCTCCGCGCTGCCGTCGAGCTGAAACACGGTATAGAACCACGCATCGTTGCCGTGGGCAATTTCCCGACGGGTGCGGAACAGATTAACCCCGGCTGCGGTGACGGTGCTTAACTTCAGGCTGCGGGCATAGCTGGTTTCCAGTTCACCGATAAACTCTCCCTCTAAAGGACGCGCATCAAACCGGCCGCACGCCTGGTTAATTTGCGCCAGCCATTGCTGATACTTTTCCTGTTCGCTCGCACACGCCATGGTTTCTCTCGCCGCACCGTCAATGTTTTCGCATTGTTGCATTTGTGTTGCATTTTGTCTGGCCTTCGAGGCTGACTATAGGAAAGAACGCTCATGCGGAACAGCGATATAAGCGGTAATTATCACGTTTTGCGGAGCCTGTCACAGGTGGCAAAGCGAATGTCACACAGACAAAAGCGGGATGGCAAAACCCCTCTTAGACTGCATTAACATCCTGAGAAGAATAACCAAGGAGTACCCGATGTCTGAATCACAGGTAGCCGTTCTGCCGTGCGTACAAGAGTTTCTCGACCGTCACCATGGCCTGTGGATCGAAGGGCGCGAAGTGGCGTCTGACGGCGAAAAACGCCTGAACGTCTATAACCCGGCGACGGGCGAGGTGATAGCCTCAACGGCGGATGCCAGCGTGGACGATGTGGATCGCGCGGTGATGTCTGGCTGGCGCGCTTTTGTTTCGCGCAGCTGGGCGGGAAAACTGCCCGCCGAACGCGAGCGCATTCTGCTGCACTTTGCCGACCTGGTCGAGCAGCACGGCGAGGAGCTGGCGCAGCTTGAAACGCTGGAGCAGGGGAAATCCATCAACATTTCCCGCGCCTTTGAGGTTGGCTGCACCCTGAACTGGATGCGTTACACCGCCGGGCTGACGACCAAAATTGCGGGCAAAACGCTCGATCTCTCTATTCCGCTGCCGCAGGGGGCGCGTTATCAGGCGTGGACCCGTAAAAAACCGGTCGGGGTGGTGGCGGGGATCGTACCCTGGAACTTCCCGCTGATGATCGGCATGTGGAAAGTGATGCCCGCCCTGGCGGCTGGCTGCTCGATCGTTATCAAACCCTCAGAGACGACGCCGCTGACCCTGCTGCGCGTGGCGGAACTGGCGAGTGAGGCGGGTATTCCGGATGGCGTGTTCAACGTCATCACCGGCAGCGGAGCCACCTGCGGTGCAGCCCTGACGTCGCATCCGCGCATAGCCAAGGTGAGTTTTACCGGCTCTACGGCGACGGGGAAACAGATTGCGCGTACGGCTGCAGAGACGCTGACGGGCGTCACGCTGGAACTGGGCGGTAAAAACCCGGCTATCGTCCTGAAAGATGCCGATCCGGCATGGGTCATTGAAGGGCTGATGACCGGCAGCTTCCTTAATCAGGGGCAGGTCTGTGCGGCAAGCTCGCGCATCTATATCGAAGCGCCGCTGTTTGACACGCTGGTGAGCGGGTTTGAGCAGGCGGTGAAATCCCTCAGCATCGGTCCGGGCATGTCGCCGCAGGCGTTTATTAACCCGCTGGTCTCCCGCGCCCACTGCGATAAGGTCCAGACCTTCCTTGATGAAGCCGCCTCCCGAAAGGCCGAGCTTATCAGCGGCAGCCGCGGCCCGGACGGGAAGGGATACTATGTTTCACCGACGCTGGTGGTTAACCCGGACGCGTCGCTGCGACTCACCCGTGAAGAGGTTTTCGGCCCGGTGGTCAACCTGGTGCGGGTCGCGGATGGCGAAGAGGCGTTACGGCTGGCTAACGACACCGAATATGGCCTGACGGCCAGCGTCTGGACGCAAAACATCAGCAAGGCGCTGGAATACACCGACAGGCTGCAGGCCGGCACCGTCTGGGTAAACAGTCATACCCTGATCGATGCCAACCTGCCGTTCGGCGGCATGAAACAGTCTGGCACCGGGCGTGACTTTGGCCCGGACTGGCTGGACGGCTGGTGCGAAACGAAGTCGGTGTGCGTGCGGTATTAAAAAACAAGCCGGGGTGCGGGTTTTGTAGGCCGGGTAAGCGCAGCGCCACCCGGCTTCATTTAAAGCGACATTTAAAGCGACCAACGATCCCGCCCGGCCTCCTTCGCCCGGTACAGCGCGGCGTCAGCGCGGGCGAGAAGCTCCGTTCCGGCCAGCCCTTCGGCCATCTCTGCGATCCCCATGCTCACGGTAACGTATTCGCTGGCGTTTGAGGCGCTATGCGGGATTGCGGCGGCACGCAGTTTCTCCTGAATGCGCAGGGCAACCTGCTCAGCCCCCCGTAGCGGGCAATCGAAAAGGATCACCACGAACTCTTCGCCGCCGTAGCGGGACACCACGTCATTCGGCGTGCGCACCGACTGCTTCAACACCTGGGCTACGGAGGTTAAACAGGCATCCCCCGCCTGATGGCCGTAGGTGTCGTTGTAACGCTTGAAAAAATCGACATCAAGCATGATCAGCGAGAAGGCCTTTTTGCGTTCGGTCGCATCCTCCAGCAAGGTCTCCATCGCCCGGCGATTCGCGGTCTGGGTTAACGCATCAAGATGTGCGAGCGCGTCCAGACGCAGGATCAGGCGCTGATTCTGCTGGTTCCGCCGCCAGGCCTCTTCAAACCAGCGGTGCAGAATAACCCGCCCGCAGACGAGGATGAGCGTAAACACCCCCCAGATAACGGCAAAGCGCAGGTTAATCCCGTGGTTGAGCGCAACACTGGCCACCGGCAGCGCAATCCACAGCGGCAGGAGAAATGCCAGCAGCCCTGACGGGTAAAAATAGAGCGCCGTCATGCCCGCGAGCATCAGGATCACATAGACAGGCCAGGCATGAGGGAGTTGGGCAACCGCGATGAGCCAGTAGCTGCACAACGACCACAGCAGGCTGCAGATAAACAGCACGATGCCGATACCGGCAATATGCCGCCAGGCCATCACCACCAGCGTGGCCGAAAGTAAAATGATGCCCAGCATCGCGGTGTCGACCATCGTAGCAAGCGATCTGGACGCGCCCAGCAGCGTATCCATGTTGCCCACGATAGTGTTACGCAGCAGAAGCATGACCGCCAGGCTCAGGTTCACAAAGGCCAGCCACGGGAGATTCATTGCCAGACCGTGGCGCACCATCGATTTGTGGGTGGGCCATGTCGCGAGTTCAGGCGTCGTATTGCGTCTTTTTTCCATGAAGGTGGGATCCCGTCCGGGGGGGCGTGCATGCCAGAGGTTTATCTTTAACTATAAGCAGCCTCGATTATTCATCAAATCAATGAGCATAAAAAACCGGGCGTTGCGCCCGGCGTGATGGTTATTGCTGTTGCTCTTTTTTCTTACCCAGCGTCGGCGTTTCGTCGAAGAAGTTCCACGGTTTGAGCAGGGTATGTACCCATTCTGTCGGCATGATCGGCCACTCCTCCGCGCGGGCAACGTGGGTGGTGCCGGTGGTCATCCAGACCACGTCATCCTGGTCGTTCACCGACTCGTTATCCTTGCTGTACTGCCCCAGGCCGGTATCGTGGGTTGAACGGTTCGGGAATTTGCCTTCCGGGTACATCTCGTTGGGATGGTAACGCGTTACCCACAGCTGCTTATCCATAAAGCTCAGACGGTGGTAAATCCACTCGTCCTGGGCAAACTTCGCGCCGGTGGCAACCGGGTGCGTGCCGCCCGCGTACGGGATAATCTGATACGAGACCGGGTTGCCCATGCGGTTCTCTTTCGTTGTGTTACTCAGCAGACGAATGGTGCCCGGGTCGAATTTTTGCGCGGCCTGCAGTTCACTGTCGATATCGTACTGATTGACCTGCATGGTGCTGGTGCGGGGACCGCCTGCGGTATTCGGCTTCACTTCCGGATCCATCGCCACCAGCTTGTTATTGGTCCCGTCCACGTCCAAATCCAGACGGAAGTTATAGATGTGCTGATGCGTGGTCCCAACGATGTTGTGGTCGATCAGCGTTCCGTATCGGGTGTCATCTTTGGCGGTGGCGTCATGCATGGTTTTCGCCTGCACGCCTTTAACCGCCTCGATCCCCGTCGCGCCTGCATCAATGCCGATGGTGCCGTTTTCGTGGAATACCCAGTCGAAGATGTAGTCGTAATTCCCCACGGTGCTTACCCAGCGCACCACCAGTTCGCGACGCTCGGCGCTGACGTTCGGCTGGCCCATCTCCTGATGCTTATACTCCGGCCCGGCATAGCGTTCAAAAATGGCGATAGCGCGCGGGATATCCATCGGTGCGCCGGTATAGTCGGGGATTGTCTCGTTCAGCAGTACGGCGTTAGAGGGCACGTCTTTGCCGCGCACCAGCGGTGAGGTCAGGGTGCCCATACCGTAGTCCCCGGAATCAAGATAGGCTTTGAAGTACCAGCCCACATCCGGGTCGCCGTACGGAACAATCATCCCGCCCAGCGATCCCTGGTACATCACCTGACGTTTTTTACCGTTATCGTTGTACGTAACGGTAGAGAGCATCGGCCCGACGCGCGAATCCAGGCTCAGGTGGAAATCCCAGTTCTGCCAGTGGACCATATCGCCGGTAATGGTGTAGTTCTTCCCCTCTGGCTCGATGATCTCCAGCGGTTTTTTGGCTGTTTCAATGCGGTCGCGGCCATCATACGGGCGGGGCGTGAGCGGTACGGGGACCACCGGGCCTTCCTCAATTTTCTGGATTTTCTTCTGTTCGAGATCGACCACCGCGACCAGGTTTTCAATAGGGTGCGCCCAGTAGTTGCCATCGCCCACATCAAGGTAGCTCACCACTTTCAGCAGGCGGTCCTCTTGTTTCAGGCCATCTTTCCCGTCGAAATAGCCCACGGTCAGCGGGGTGGTGATCACCTTCTTCGTGTCGGTGATACCGCGTTTTTTCAGCACCGCAGCAAACTCTGCGCTGTCGTTAATAATCTGCTGCACGGTAGCAAAGTCGTCCAGCAGGACCATGCCGTGGGCGTCTTTGATGGTTTCCCAGCGCAGGATCTTCTTATCCTTCAGGTCCACCAGGCTTTCGATGATCTGTTTCCCGTCCAGCAGGGTGAGGTTCGCCTGACGGGGAGCGTCCACCGCCGTGCCGTTGAGCACAAAGTCCCAGACTTTGGCTTTCTCCGGCTCGGCCAGCGCAATCTGGGTGAAACGGGTATTGGGTTTGAAGTCGGCAGAGGCTTTCACAATCTCAACAGCCTGTTTGATCTCCTCCGCTGTCAGCGCATTGAGGGGATGAGGGCGCTTTTCTACCTGGAACGTCTGATCAAGGCCTGACTGAAACACATCGTTGATAAAGGTCTCCGGGATAAACGCCTGGTTATTCTTCATTACGACCGGTACCTGCAGCGTCAGCGGCTTGCCGTTAACAATGGCGGTTTTCGCGCCCGGCTTAACCTTCACAAACGCACCGTCTTTCGAGAGGGTGAACATTTGGGCGTAATCATCCCACTGCACATCCGCGCCAAAGTCTTTCAGCGTTTTTTCCATCGGCACCATGTGCGCCTCGCTGCCGTGAGCGAAAACAGGGGATTGCCACGCGCAACACAGCGCAATGGCCATCGCCAGCGCCGTTCTACGGGCAGAAAAAGTAGCATTGCTTACCATCGTAGACCTCATCTTGTTGTGTTTATTGTGTTGTGTCAGCCTTATCCTGACAGCAGCCTGAGAAAAGCGTTTGCCTGCATCTGCCAGGTTATTTGTCAGGTTTGCCAGGTTAAAAAAAGAGCGGGGTGACGTCACACCCCGGCAGGCCGTCGTTGGCCGGGTAAACGTCGCGTTACCCGGCAGGAAAGACGGTGGAGGAAAGGGATCAGACGTCGCCGTGCTGGCGGGCGACCAGCGTCAGAATGGAGTAAAGGGCCACGGCCTGCTGGTGCTGGTTGTAGATTTCCACTGACCACTCCACCACGCCGGTCGGTTTTTCATCGGGGGTGCGCTGTTTCTTCAGCGTTTTGCGCTTACAGGTCAGACGCACCTGAATGGTGTCGCCCGGCTTCACCGGCTCGATAAAGCGCAGGTTCTCCATGCCGTAGTTGGCGATGACCGGGCCGACGCCCGCATCAACAAACAGCCCGGCGGCAGCGGAGATCAGGAAGTAGCCATGCACCACGCGCTCACCAAAGATGGACTCGGCAGCGCCGATTTTGTCCATGTGCGCGTAGAAGTGATCCCCGCTCAGACAGGCAAAATTCACGATGTCGGTTTCCGTCAACGTACGGCGCGGCGTCAGCAGGCTGTCGCCAGGCTGAAGCTCCTCGAAGTATTTGCGGAACGGATGCACGCGGTCTTCCTGCACCTCTGCGCCGCGCACCCACTGTTTACCGATGGCCGCCAGCATGGAAGGGCTGCCCTGGATCGCAGTGCGCTGGAGGTAATGCTTCACGGCGCGCAGGCCGCCAAGCTCTTCGCCGCCGCCCGCACGACCCGGACCGCCGTGCACCAGCTGCGGCAGCGGTGAACCGTGCCCGGTTGACTCTTTTGACGACGCCTCGTTGAGGATCTGAATGCGTCCGTGGGCGCGCGCCGCGCCGGCAATGAACTGCCGCGCGGTGGCGGGTTCTGCCGTGACCAGCGTGCCCGCCAGGCTTCCGCCGCCCGCTCGGGCAAGCGCCATTGCGTGGTCGGCATGGCGATAAGGCATCAGCGTGGCGACAGGGCCAAAGGCTTCAATGGCATGGACCGCCGGGGTTTCATCCGGCTGCGGGCAGAAGAGCAGGGTCGGCGGGAAGAATGCTCCGGCGGCGTTCAGGTCGGCTTTTCCGCCAAGGCGAATCTGGCAGCCCGCGGCCACCAGGCGATCCACGTTGGCCTGCACGTCGGCACGCTGATCGCTGTTGACCAGCGCGCCCATTTTTACCCCTTCCTGCGCCGGGTCGCCCATCACCACCTTTTCCAGCCGCGCAATCAGCGCCTGGCTGACGGCCTCCGTCTGGCGCTGAGGAACCAGTATTCGGCGGATGGCGGTACATTTCTGCCCGGCTTTGGCGGTCATCTCACGCACCACTTCGCGAATAAACAACGCAAACTCCGGCTGCTCCGGCGTGACGTCTTCACCCAGCACGCAGCAGTTCAGCGAGTCTGCTTCCATGGTGAACGGAATCGAGTTCGCCACAATATTAGGATGAAGGCGCAGGCTTTGCCCTGTTGAGGCCGAGCCGGTGAACGTCACCACGTCCTGACTGTCCAGGTGGCTCAGCAGATCGCCTGCGCCGCCGCAAATCACGCTGATTGCACCGTCCGGCACCAGGCCGCTGTCGACGATCGCTTTCACCATCGCCTGCGTCACCTGCGCGGTGGCGGTGGCGGGCTTAATGATGGCGGGCATGCCGGCAAGCCAGGTGGGGGCCAGTTTTTCCAGCATACCCCAGCACGGGAAGTTAAAGGCGTTGATATGCACCGCCACGCCGGCTTTTGACGTTAAGACGTGGCGGGCGGCAAATCCGCCCTCTTTAGAGAGCGGGATCAGCTCGTCTTCCGGCCACAGCGTATCGTCCGGCAGCTCGCGGCTGCCGAGGCCTGCATAGGTAAACAGAGTGCCGATCCCGCCCTCAATATCCACCCAACCATCGGCACGGGTCGCGCCGGTCTGGGCGGACAACGTATAAAACTGCTCTTTCTGGCTCAGGAGGTGCTTCGCCACCGCCTTCAGCATGGCGGCGCGTTCAATAAAGGTCATCGCGCGAAGTGCTTCGCCCCCGCGCTCGATGGCGTAGCGGCGCGCGGCCGCCATATCCAGCCCTTCGCTGGTGACTTCCCATAAGGCTTCACCGCTGATGGCGTGATGAATCGTGCGCTCACGGCCCCGGCCAGACTGCCAGATGCCGGACAAGAAGCTGGCTAACTGCTGCATCGCTTATCTCCAAGTGTTTCGTAATTTCACTATAGATAGTTTGATCATGAATCATAAAAATCAAGCTGAGTTTTAAAGAATTGTTAACATTGTGATCTGGCAGGAGGAGAGGGGACGCTTTAAACGCCCGCTGACAGGCCTTGTGTGAAAAGCCTTGCGAGCCACGTCACAAAATAAACAAACACATCTTGGGGTTATATTTAACCTTTGTGTAACTTTTATGAAACGAAGTGATTCATCATTTTGCCTGTTTAAATAAATTTACGAATCATAAGGTGATGACGTGACGCAAGAACAACGCTTTGAGCAGCGCATAGCGCAGGAGACAGCCATCGAGCCACAGGACTGGATGCCTGACGCCTACCGCAAAACGCTGATCCGCCAGATTGGTCAGCACGCGCACTCCGAAATCGTCGGCATGCTGCCGGAGGGGAACTGGATCACCCGCGCGCCGACGTTGCGCCGCAAAGCCATTCTGCTGGCGAAGGTGCAGGACGAAGCCGGGCACGGGCTGTACCTCTACAGCGCGGCGGAAACGCTGGGCTGTGCGCGGGAGGACATCTACCAGAAGATGCTCGACGGCAAGATGAAATACTCCTCGATCTTCAACTACCCCACCCTGAGCTGGGCCGACATCGGCGTAATTGGCTGGCTGGTGGACGGCGCGGCCATCGTCAACCAGGTGGCGCTCTGCCGTACCTCTTACGGGCCGTATGCCCGGGCGATGGTGAAAATCTGTAAAGAAGAGAGCTTCCACCAGCGTCAGGGCTTTGAAGCCTGCATGGCGCTGGCACAGGGCAGCGAATCGCAGCGCCAGATGTTGCAGGACGCCATTAACCGCTTCTGGTGGCCTGCGCTGATGATGTTCGGGCCAAACGATGATAACTCCCCAAACAGCGCCCGCAGCCTGGCCTGGAAAATCAAACGTTTCGGCAACGATGAACTGCGCCAGCGTTTTGTGGATAACACCGTCCCGCAGGTGGAGATGCTGGGCATGACGGTGCCGGACGCCGATCTGCATTTCGATGAACAGAGCGGCCACTACCGCTTTGGCGAGATCGACTGGCAGGAATTTGACGAGGTGATTAACGGGCGCGGGATCTGTAACCACGAGCGTCTGGCCGCAAAACGTAAAGCCTGGGACGACGGCGCCTGGGTGCGCGAAGCCGCCCTGGCGCACGCAGAAAAACAACACGCGCGCAGCGCAGCGTAAGAGGAAACATCATGAGCAATGTCTACTGGCCGCTGTACGAAGTGTTCGTACGCAGCAAACAAGGATTATCCCATCGTCACGTGGGCAGCCTGCATGCCGCTGATGATCGTATGGCGCTGGAAAACGCCCGCGACGCCTATACCCGCCGCAGCGAAGGTTGCTCCATCTGGGTGGTGAAGGCCAGCGAAATTATTGCCTCTCAGCCCGAAGAGAGCGGTGAATTTTTCGATCCGGCCGAGAGCAAGGTCTATCGCCATCCGACGTTTTACACCATCCCTGATGGCATCGAGCATATGTGAGGTTGGGGATGAATAACGTATCTGCATACGCCCTGCGTTTGGGCGACAACGGTCTTGTGCTGTCCCAGCGTCTCGGTGCCTGGTGCGGTCACGCGCCGGAGCTGGAAATTGACCTCGCGCTGGCGAATATCGGCCTCGACCTGCTGGGTCAGGCGCGCAACTTTCTGACCTACGCCGCCGAGCGGGAAGGCCAGGGCGATGAAGATTCGCTGGCGTTTGGTCGCGATGAACGCCAGTTTTGCAATCTCCTGCTGGTGGAGCAGCCGAACGGCAGCTTCGCTGACACCCTTGTCCGCCAGTACCTGATGGACGCGTGGAACGTGGCGCTGTACGAACGCCTGATCCACAGCAGCGACGCCCGGCTGGCCGCCATTGCCGCTAAAGCGATTAAAGAGGTGCGCTATCACCTGCGCTTTAGCCGCGGCTGGCTGGTGCGTCTCGGCGACGGCACGGCGCTCTCCTCGCAAAAAATGCAGCAGGCGGTGAACAGCCTGTGGCGCTTTACGGCGGAGCTGTTCGACGCCGACGACGTTGAGCTGGCGCTGATCGCCTCCGGCGTGGCGGTTGATCCGCGCACCCTGCGCGAGCCGTGGGAACGTGAAGTGTTCGCGGGTTTACAGGAAGCCACCCTGAGCGTCCCCGATGAAGCGGCGTACCGCACGGGGGGCAAACGTGGCCTGCATACCGAACATCTGGGGCCGATGCTGGCGGAGATGCAGTATCTCCAGCGCGTCTACCCCGGTCAGCAGTGGTAAAGGAGAGCGCTATGCAACGCCTCGTCGACATCGCACCGGCACAAATCCCGCAAATCTGGGCGCTGTTAAGCCAGATCCCGGACCCGGAAGTTCCGGTGCTCACCATCACCGATTTAGGCATGGTGCGCAGCGTCAAGGCGCAGGGCGAGGGCTGGGTCATTGGTTTTACGCCGACCTATTCGGGCTGCCCGGCAACGGAACACCTGCTGGGGGCGATCCGTGAAGCGATGACCGCGAGCGGCTTTACCCCGGTGCATATCGTGCTCCAGCTTGAACCTGCGTGGACGACCGACTGGATGACGGCGGATGCCCGTGAACGCCTGCGGGAATATGGCATTAGCCCACCCGTCGGCCACAGCTGCCACGCCCATGCGCCTGCTGAGGTGAGCTGCCCGCGCTGTGCGAGCACCAACACCTCGCTTATCAGTGAATTTGGATCCACGGCCTGCAAAGCGCTCTACCGCTGCAATACCTGCCGTGAGCCTTTCGATTATTTCAAATGTATTTGAGGCTGCCATGACAACGTTTCACTCCTTAACAGTGGCAAAAGTAGAACCTGAAACCCGCGACGCGGTCACCATCACCTTTGCGGTGCCGGACGCGTTGCAGGACGCGTATCGCTTTCGTCCCGGCCAGCATCTGACGCTGAAGGCAACCCTTGGCGGCGATGAACTGCGCCGCTGCTACTCGATTTGCCGACATGCCGCGCCGGGTGAAATCAGCGTGGCGGTAAAAGCCATAGAGGGCGGGCGCTTCTCCCGCTATGCCCGCGACGAAATCAAGCAGGGTATGGCGCTGGAGGTGATGGTGCCCCAGGGGCAATTTGGCTACCAGCCGCAGGCCGAACGTCAGGGGCACTATCTGGCGATTGCCGCCGGGTCGGGCATTACCCCAATGCTGGCGATTATCTCCGCCACCCTTGTCACCGAACCCAATAGCCACTTCACCCTGATTTACGGCAACCGCAGCAGCCAGACCATGATGTTCCGCAGCGCCCTGGCAGACCTGAAGGACAAATATCCGCAGCGGCTGCAGCTGGTGTCCATCTTTAGCCAGGAGACGCTCGACAGCGATCTGCTGCACGGGCGCATCGACGGCGAAAAGCTGCAGGCGCTGGCAAAAACCCTGATCAACTTCCGCCAGTACGACGAAGCCTTTATCTGCGGCCCGTCGTCAATGATGGATGATGCCGAAGCGGCCCTGAAAGCTCTGGGGATGCCGGAGCAATCCATCCACCTTGAACGCTTTAATACGCCGGGCTCCGCGATCAAACGTACCCTGAGCGTGCAGACGGAAGGCCAGAAAGTCACCGTTCGTCAGGACGGACGCGACCGCGAGATAACCCTGACGGCGGACGATGAGAGCATTCTCGATGCCGCGCTGCGCCAGGGGGCAGATTTGCCCTACGCCTGCAAGGGCGGCGTCTGTGCCACCTGTAAATGCAAGGTGCTGCGCGGAAAAGTGGACATGGCAACTAACTACAGCCTGGAGCCGGACGAACTGGCGGCAGGCTACGTACTGAGCTGTCAGGCGCTGCCGTTAACCGCCGACGTGGTGGTCGATTTTGATGCGAAGGGGATGGCATGAGCGAACTGATTGTCACCCGTCATGGCCGCGTGCTCCAGCTGACGCTGAACCGCCCGGCGGCGCGTAATGCGCTGAATAACGCCCTGTTAAGGCAAATCGCCGACGCGCTGGAAAGCGCTGCGGTTGATGGCGATATCTCCGCCTGCGTGATCGCCGGCAACGAACGCTGCTTCGCCGCCGGGGCAGATCTCAACGAAATGGCGGAAAACGATCTCTCCGCCACCCTGAACGACATCCGTCCGCAGCTGTGGGCGCGGATTAACGCCTTCAATAAACCGCTGATTGCCGCCGTAAACGGCTTTGCGCTGGGGGCGGGATGTGAACTCGCGCTGCTCTGCGACGTGGTGATCGCCGGGGATAACGCCCGTTTCGGGCTGCCGGAGATCACCCTCGGCATCATGCCGGGCGCGGGCGGTACCCAGCGCCTTATTCGCTGTGTCGGCAAATCCCTCGCCAGCAAAATGGTGCTGACCGGCGAAAGCCTCTCTGCAGAGCAGGCGCAGCGCGCCGGGCTGGTCAGCGATGTGTTCCCGGCCTCGCTGACGCTGGAGTATGCCCTGAAACAGGCAGCACTGATGGCGCGCCACGCGCCGTTGGCCCTGCAGGCAGCGAAGCAGGCGCTGCGTCAGTCTTACGAAGTGCCGCTGCAGGCCGGACTGGCGCAGGAGCGGCAGCTGTTCACGCTGCTCTCAGCCACCGAGGACCGCCGCGAGGGCATCGACGCCTTCCTACAAAAACGCACACCCGACTTCAAAGGACGTTAATTGTGGAATGTATTCTGAGTCAGATTGAGCAAGGCGTGATGACCATTACGCTGAACCGTCCGGAGCGGTTGAACAGCTTTAACGACGTGATGCACCGGCAACTTTCCGACTGCCTGAAGCAGGCCGAGCGTGACGAGTCTATCCGCTGCCTGCTGATCACCGGGGCAGGACGCGGCTTCTGCGCGGGACAGGACCTGAATGACCGTAACGTGGACCCTAACGGCCCGGTGCCGGATCTCGGGATGTCGGTGGAAACCTTCTATAACCCGCTGGTTCGCCGTCTGGCGAAACTGCCGAAGCCGGTAATTTGCGCGGTCAACGGCGTGGCGGCCGGGGCGGGCGCTACGCTGGCACTCGGTTGCGACATGGTGATCGCCGCGCGCTCGGCCAATTTTGTGATGGCGTTTAGTAAGCTCGGTTTAGTGCCCGACTGCGGCGGCACCTGGCTGCTGCCGCGTATCGCCGGACGTGCCCGGGCGATGGGGCTGGCGCTGCTCGGTGACAAACTCAGCGCCGAACAGGCGCTGGCGTGGGGAATGATCTGGCAGGTGGTCGACGATGAACAACTCTCCGCCACGGCGCAGCAGCTTGCGCTGCACTTTGCCTCGCAGCCGACCTTTGGCCTGGGGCTGATCAAGCAGGCAATTAACGCCGCCGAAACCAACACCCTCGATGCCCAGCTCGATCTGGAGCGGGATTACCAGCGCCTGGCCGGGCGCAGCAATGATTACCGCGAAGGCGTCAGCGCGTTTCTGGCGAAGCGCACGCCAAACTTTACGGGGAAATAAGATGGTGACGACGCTTCACACCGTCGCTGTGATTGGCAGCGGCACCATGGGCGCGGGAATTGCTGAAGTGGCGGCGAGCCATGGTCATCAGGTCCTGATTTACGATATCAACGCCGAGGCCATATCACGCGCTATCGACGGTATTCACCAGCGCCTGATGTCGCGGGTAGCGCGCGGGAAGGTGTCCGCAGACGCCTGCGACAACATTCTGGCACGGCTGACCCCCGTCACCGACATTAACGCGCTTGCCGTGGCGGATCTGGTGATTGAGGCCGCGTCCGAACGGCTGGAGGTGAAAAAGGCGCTGTTTGCGACGCTGGCGGACATTTGCCCCCCGCAAACGTTACTGACCAGCAATACGTCGTCCATTTCCGTCACCGCCATTGCGGCGGAGATCGCGCATCCCGAGCGTGTGGCAGGGCTGCACTTCTTCAACCCCGCGCCGGTGATGAAGCTGGTGGAGGTGGTGAGCGGCCTGGCGACCTCGACGGAAGTGGCTGACGCCCTGTGCGAGCTGGCGCTGAACTGGGGAAAACAGCCGGTGCGCTGCCAGTCGACGCCGGGCTTTATCGTCAACCGCGTGGCGCGACCCTTCTACTCCGAAGCCTGGCGCGCGCTGGAAGAGCAGGTCGCTGCGCCAGAGGTGATTGACGCTGCGCTGCGCGAAGGCGGCGGCTTCCCGATGGGGCCGCTGGAGCTGACTGACATGATCGGTCAGGACGTTAACTTCGCGGTTACCTGCTCGGTGTTCAACGCCTTCTGGCAGGAGCGCCGTTTTCTGCCGTCGCTGGTGCAGCAGGAGCTGGTGCTGGCCGGGCGTCTCGGCAAAAAAAGCGGGAAGGGCGTATATGACTGGCAGGGCGATAAACCACACGTGCCGTGGCTTGTGCCGGTGAGCGACAGCTACAGCCCGATGAGCGTGCAGCGAAAAAGTGACGGTGTCACGCAAATTGATGAGGTCCTGCTGATTGAAACCCGGGGCGAAACCGCGCAGTCGCTGGCGGTACGCCATAACGGCCCGGTCGTCGTGGTGGACCGTATCGAACGGGATGTGGCGGTTATCGCCGTCGCCGCCAGCAATCCGCACTCTGCCACGCAAAAAGCGATCTTTTATCTACAACAGCAGGGCCATCGGGTCGTGCAAATTGCCGATTATCCCGGGCTGCTGGTCTGGCGTACGGTGGCGATGATTGCCAACGAGGCGCTGGATGCCCTGCAAAAGGGCGTCGCCAGCGAGAAAGATATCGATACCGCCATGCGGCTTGGCGTCAATTACCCGAGCGGCCCAATCGCCTGGGGGGAACGCCTTGGCTGGCAGCGTCTGCTGGCGCTGCTGGAAAACCTGCAACGACATTACGGCGAGGAACGCTATCGCCCCTGTTCCCTGCTGCGCCAGCGTGCGCTTCTGGAGAGTAGCTATGAGTCATAACGCCTGGCACAACGCCCGCACTATGTATGAACAGGACGCCTGCGCGCAGGCGCTGGGGATCGACATTATCGAGATGGACGAGGGTTACGCGAAAGTCACCATGACCATCACCCCGCAGATGCTGAACGGGCATAAAACCTGTCACGGCGGACAGTTGTTCTCCCTGGCCGACACCGCGTTTGCCTACGCCTGCAATAGCCAGGGGCTGGCAGCGGTGGCCTCCGGCTGCGCAATCGACTTTCTGCGTCCGGGGTTTGCCGGAGACAGGCTGACCGCCACCGCGCGGGTAAAGCATCAGGGCAAACTGACCGGCGTATACGACATTGAAATTCAGAATCAACAACAGAAAACCGTCGCTCTCTTTCGCGGGAAATCTCACCGCATTGGCGGCAGTGTCACAGGAGAAGCCTGATGCGCGAAGCATTTATTTGTGATGGTGTTCGTACGCCAATTGGCCGCTACGGCGGGGCGTTATCCGGCGTTCGCGCTGACGATCTGGGTGCCGTGCCGCTGCGTGCGCTGCTGGCTCGCTACCCGCAGCTGGACGCGGAGCGTATTGATGACGTGATTTTCGGCTGCGCCAACCAGGCGGGGGAAGATAACCGCAACGTGGCGCGCATGGCGGCGCTGCTGGCGGGCCTGCCGCAGAGGGTATCCGGCACCACCATCAACCGCCTGTGCGGCTCAGGGCTGGACGCGATTGGCTTTGCGGCGTGGGCCATTAAAGCCGGTGATGGCGATCTGCTGCTGGCCGGCGGCGTGGAGTCCATGTCGCGTGCGCCGTTTGTGATGGGCAAGGCGACCTCCGCCTTTCAGCGCCAGGCAGAAATGTTCGATACCACGATTGGCTGGCGGTTTGTGAACCCGCTCATGCATCAGCAATTTGGTACTGACAGCATGCCGGAAACGGCAGAGAATGTAGCTGAATTGTTAAATATCAGCCGTGCCGATCAGGACGCCTTTGCACTGCGCAGCCAGCAGCGTACCGCGCGGGCCCAGGAAAATGGTGTTCTGGCGCAGGAGATTGTGCCGGTCACGGTTGCCGGTAAAAAGGGCGCGGTGACAGACGTTTCGGTCGACGAGCATCCGCGGGCAGACACCACCGCAGAACAGCTTGCGGCTCTGAAAACCCCGTTTCGCAAAAACGGCGTGGTCACGGCGGGGAATGCCTCCGGCGTGAACGACGGGGCGGCGGCGCTGATTATCGCCAGCGAACCTATGGCGCTTGCCCAGGGGCTGGTGCCGCGTACGCGAATCGTGGCGATGGCGAGCGCAGGCGTTGAGCCGCGTCTGATGGGGCTGGGTCCGGTACCCGCCACGCGTAAAGTGCTGGAGCGCGCCGGTCTCAGTATTACCGATATGGACGTGATCGAGCTTAACGAAGCCTTTGCATCGCAGGCGCTGGGCGTATTGCGCCAGCTCGGTTTGCCGGACGATGCCGCGCACGTCAACCCGAACGGCGGGGCGATTGCCTTAGGCCATCCGCTGGGCATGAGCGGCGCGCGACTGGCGCTGGCAGCCAGCAATGAATTACACCGACGCGGCGGGCGCTATGCCCTGTGCACGATGTGTATCGGTGTGGGTCAGGGCATTGCCATGATCCTTGAGCGTGTTTGAGCAATCACACTGTGAGTACCCTACAATGACAAATACAACAATGCTTGATCCGATCGAAACCGCCTCCCTCGACGAGCTGCAGGCCCTGCAAACCGAGCGCCTGAAGTGGACGCTGCATCACGCCTACAGCAACGTCCCGATGTACAAACGCAAGTTTGACGCGGCGGGCGTTCACCCTGACGATTTCAACGAACTGGCGGATATCTGCAAATTCCCGTGCACCACCAAGCAGGATCTGCGCGATAACTATCCGTTCGACACCTTTGCCGTGCCGATGGAGCAGGTGGTGCGTATTCACGCCTCGTCCGGCACCACCGGCAAGCCAACCGTAGTGGGCTATACCCAGAACGACATCGATAACTGGGCCAATATCGTGGCCCGCTCCCTGCGTGCCGCCGGGGGCAGTGCGAAAGACAAGATTCACGTGGCGTATGGCTATGGCCTGTTTACCGGCGGGCTGGGCGCGCATTACGGTGCCGAGCGCCTGGGGGCGACGGTGATCCCGATGTCCGGCGGCCAGACCGAAAAACAGGCGCAGCTGATCCGCGATTTTCAGCCGGATATGATCATGGTGACGCCTTCCTATTGCCTGAATCTGATCGAAGAGCTGGAGCGCCAGATGGGCGGCGACGCCAGCCGCTGCTCCCTGCGTGTCGGCGTGTTTGGTGCAGAGCCCTGGACCCAGGCGATGCGCCGCGAGATCGAAAAACGTCTGGGTATCACCGCGCTGGATATTTACGGTTTGTCCGAAGTCATGGGGCCGGGCGTGGCGATGGAATGTCTGGAAACGGCCGATGGGCCGACCATCTGGGAAGATCATTTCTATCCGGAAATCGTCAATCCGAACGACGGGACGCCGCTCGCCGACGGCCAGCAGGGCGAACTGCTGTTCACCACGCTGACCAAAGAGGCGCTGCCGGTGATCCGCTACCGCACCCGCGATCTGACGCGTCTGCTGCCCGGCACCGCGCGCACCATGCGCCGCATGGATCGCATCAGCGGGCGCAGCGACGACATGCTGATCATCCGCGGCGTGAACGTCTTCCCGTCTCAGCTGGAAGAGGAGATCGTTAAGTTCGAACATCTCTCTCCGCATTACCAGCTGGAGGTGAACCGCCGCGGGCATCTTGATTCACTTTCCGTGAAGGTGGAGCTAAAAGAGAGCAGTTTAACCCTGACCCACGAACAGCGCTGCCAGGTGTGCCACCAGCTGCGCCACCGCATCAAATCGATGGTGGGGATCTCGACCGACGTGACGATTGTTAACTGCGGCAGCATCCCACGCTCGGAAGGCAAGGCGTGCCGGGTGTTTGATTTGCGTAAGGTGGCGGCGAACGGTTGAGGTTTATTTCCCCTCACCCCAGCCCTCTCCCAAAGGGAGAGGGAGTCTTACGTTCCCTCTCCCTTTGGGAGAGGGTTAGGGTGAGGGTACACCCCCTCATTCATATGCTATGATTCATCCATAAAAAAAAACTCACCAGAATGAATCACATGAATAAACTTGATGCCTTTATCCAGCACGCCGTCAGCTCAGTACCCATCAGCGGGACATCGCTTATCTCTTCGTTATACGGCGATGCGCTGTCCCATCGCGGCGGCGAAATCTGGCTCGGAAGCCTGGCAGCCCTGCTGGAGGGGATGGGGTTTGGCGAACGTTTTGTGCGCACCGCGCTGTTCCGCCTCAATAAAGAGGGCTGGCTGGACGTTTCGCGCATTGGCCGTCGCAGCTTTTACCGCCTGAGCGACAAAGGGCTGCGTCTGACGCGCCGCGCGGAGAATAAAATTTACCGCGCCGAACTGCCCGCCTGGGATGGCAAATGGCTGCTGCTGCTGTCGGAAGGGCTGGATAAAACCACGCTCGCCGACGTCAAAAAGCAGCTCATCTGGCAGGGGTTTGGCACCCTGGCCCCCAGCCTGATGGCGTCGCCGTCACAGCATCTGGCGGACGTGCAGTCGCTTCTGCACGACGCGGGCGTGGCGGAAAACGTCATCTTCTTTGAGGCCCACTCCCCGCTGGCGCTCTCCCGTGCCGCGCTGCGTGCGCGGGTTGAGGAGTGCTGGCAGCTTACCGAACAAAACGCGATGTATGAGACGTTCATCGACTCGTTTCGTCCGCTGCTGCCGCTGTTGAAAGAGGCCGCGCCGGAAGATCTCACTCCCGAGCGCTGCTTCCAGATCCAGCTGCTGCTGATCCATTTCTACCGTCGCGTCGTGCTTAAAGATCCGCTGCTGCCCGAGGAGTTACTTCCGGCGCACTGGGCGGGGCAAAACGCGCGACAGCTCTGTATCAACATCTACCAGCGCGTCGCGCCGGGAGCGCAGGCGTTCGTCACCGAGAAGGGCGAAACGTCCGTGGGTGAACTGCCCGTGCCCGGCACGCTCTATTACCAGCGCTTTGGTGGTCTGCATAGCGTTTAAGGAGACAGTATGCCTGTTTATCAAATTGACGGCCTGACGCCGGTCGTGCCCGAAGAGAGCTACGTTCACCCGACGGCGGTGCTGATTGGTGACGTGATCCTCGGCAAAGGCGTATACGTTGGCCCCAACGCCAGCCTGCGCGGGGATTTTGGTCGTATCGTCATTAGAGATGGTGCGAACATTCAGGATAACTGCGTGATGCACGGTTTCCCGGAACAGGACACGGTTGTTGAGGAGGACGGGCATATCGGCCACAGCGCGATCCTGCACGGCTGCGTGATCCGCCGAAACGCGCTGGTGGGGATGAATGCCGTGGTGATGGACGGCGCGATCATCGGTGAAAACAGCATCGTTGGCGCGGCGGCGTTTGTGAAAGCCAAAGCCGAAATGCCTGCCAATTATCTGATTATTGGCAGCCCGGCCAAAGCGATACGCCAGCTCAGCGAGCAGGAGATCGCATGGAAAAAGCAGGGTACCCGTGAATATCAGGTTCTGGTGGAGCGCTGCAAACACACGATGCATCAGGTAGAGCCGCTGCGTGAAGTGGAAGAGGGGCGCAAGCGGCTGGTGTTTGACGAAAACCTGCGGCCCAAGTCGGCTTCATAGGGGTTAATTGTGTTACCTGAGTGGGACTTCGATTAAGGGTCCCTCCTTCAGGTAACACCCGATTTCCTATAACCCAAGATCGCTCAAAGAGGGATGGTCGTCAGGGCGTCTGCCCAGCGGCCAGTGGTACAGCCGCTCCGATTCTTTGATGGGCATGTCATTAACGCAGGCGAAACGGCGCGTCATCAGACCATTCTTATCAAACTCCCAGTTCTCATTGCCATAAGAACGGAACCAGTTGCCTGAATCATCATGCCATTCATAGGCATAGCGCACGGCAATCCGGTTATCCGTAAATGCCCACAGCTCTTTGATCAGCCGATAATCCAGCTCCTTCTTCCATTTGCGGTCCAGAAAAGCCTGCGCTTCTTCCCGGTTGGTGGCGAATTCTGCGCGGTTTCGCCATTTCGTATCCAGCGAGTAGGCAAGGGCGACTTTTGCCGGGTCGCGGCTGTTCCAGCCATCCTCTGCCAGCCTCACTTTTTCAATGGCCGTTTCACGGGTAAATGGCGGTAACGGTGGGCGCGCATTCATAGTCATACCTCAGGTTGATATTAGGTAGACAGGTCTGTCTACTTGCGTTAATCTATGCCTGAAAAATAATGCTGTCAATACATCATTTGAGGACGGAATTGGATGAAGACATCCATCAAAAATAAAGACGAGAAAATGAGCGTCAGGGATAAAATAGTGCTTACCGCGCATGACCTGTTTTATTCCACAGGGTTTAAAGCAACGGGCGTGGATACCATCATTAAGCAGGCACACGTCACCAAAGTGACGTTTTATCGCCATTTTCCGAGTAAAAGTTTACTTATTCTGGCCTATCTGAATTACCGCCATGAATTATGGATGAACGACTTCGTCACCGCGTTACGTCGGCATCTGGCGGAGGGTAAAACACCGGCGCAGGCCTTATCCGCAACGCTTCAGGGCTGGTTTATGTCGCCCGACTTCCACGGCTGTGCGTTTATCAACGCCAGCGCAGAGGCGAAATCAGAAGAGATTGAAAGCGAGATAAAAGAAATATGCCGTAGCCATAAACAAGAAACAAAAGCCAATATTGCCGCGTTAACCCATATTACCGATGCGCAAATACTTAATGAAATTATGATACTCATCGACGGGGCCATTATTCATGCGCAAATGGGTATGGAGGTGGAGGAGGTTATCGAACAACTGAAAAACGGACTGGAAAAAATAACCGGTCACGCTGCGTTGAGCGGGGCGTAATCGACGCATAAACGTGTGCCGATTACGCCACTGGTAAAATGTGATGCTTAATGAATATGACCGAGCGTTTGCAGGAAATCCTCAACCTGCTGCGGCGTTGCGGTATCGGCCTGATAAAGAATATCAAGCTTCACGTTTTTAAGGCCGCAGAAGCCGAAAACGCCGTCAACGATCTGGGCCTGCATCGCGTTGGTGTAACCGTGTTTATCGAACCCAGCAAGGTCGCTACCGGCGGTAGCAATAAGGCGAACCGGCACGTCGCGTAAATTGCCCTGGATCCGGCCATCCGCTGCCACTTTGTACGCCCAGTTCAGAGTAAGTACCCGATCAAACCAGCCTTTCAGGATACCGGGAACGGACCACCAGTAGATGGGGAAGACGAAGACCAGCATGTCTGCCCGATCAACCCGCTGCTGTTCACGCAGGATCTCTGCGGGAAGCGCGCTGGCGTCGCCGTGATACAGGTCAAGATCGGCACCGGACATTACCGGAGAAAAGCCTTCCGCATGAAGATCGGCTATCTCTACCTGCACACCTTGCTCACGCAGGGTCGCGGCAATACGCGCCGAGAGGGAATGGTTTAGGGCGTTTTTGACCGGGTGAGCCGTAACGATCAGCGCAGTATTTATTGCGGTTGTAGCAGACATAGCCACCTCACAAGGGGGAGTGAATGAGGTTTTATCTTACTATTGGTAACTTAGTTGTCAATCTGCCCATCCGTTCATTTTGTGCTATCGACGTAGGTATCCAGTACGCCAGACATCGCGCCGTTGAGCATCTCTTCGGCGACGTTACGCGCCAGAATCCCATTACCGGCTGCGGTGCTGAGCGCGTCCGCCGCACCGATAATCGCCGTCAGCGCTGCTTCGCCCCGTACTCCTTTTAAGGTGATGAACGGCGCAAGCGCGGTGCGCAGGCAGTCTGCACAGTCGGCAACGCAGGCTTCGCGAAAATCTTGCAGCGCGCGGGACCCGGACAGGGCAGCCGCTATTGGGCCAGTTTCCGGCCCGGCGCTGATGGCGCAGTCGATATAGGCCGCACAAAAAAAACGAAGGGTGTCAGCGAACATTTTATTGTCCCTGTCCAGCGTCTCGCGGAATTTTTTGAGCTGTCGATCGCTGAAATCCTGGTAGAGCGCCATCAACAATCCCTCACGATCGCCAAAGTGATCGTAGGGAATGGGTTTGGTGACGTTCGCCCGCTCGGCCAGATAGCCCAGCGTGAGCGCTTCGGTGCCTTGCTGACGAACAATGCCGCGTGCAACCTCCAGTAACTGAACGCGTCGATCTTCTTTTCTTAAGCGCTTAACGACCATATTCCCCCCTGAATTTATCTACTAAACGTAGTTTACACGCTTTGTCCTTGCGACAGTATGTAAAACGTTGCGCTATCCCTCTGCGCCGCTACGGGGGGCGGCTAGCGGTCGGCATTCTCCTCCTGAGCCATTTCCAGCGCGCTGGCACTGGCGGGGTCAAATAACGAAATGCTCTCAATCTGGTTGAGCATAATCACCTTGCGGAAGTCCATGGCGCTGCGCGGATCGGAATCTAGCGTAATGCCGTGCTCGTCGTACCATCTGCTGTAGTTATTTTCGATGCGCAGGTTCATCGTTTTTTCGTCGCGGTAGCCGCTCAGCATCGGGATGAGTACGATATTGGCCGTCTTTTCATACTCCAGCGTGGCGGTGTGGATCATGCCGATATAAATCCGCCGCGACCTCAGCGCCACCTGCGCCAGTTCCCCTTGCTCCATGCACTGATACAGTACCTGTTCGATGCCGCTGGACTGCGCCAGGCGCTTGTAGAGTTTTTTCCTGCCGTCACCGTCCAGCCTGGCGCTGCCCGCCCAGTTAGAACGGTACAGACAGAACAGTATGGCGAACGCCAGCATCACCACCACCGGCGCCTGGATCCCCAGGAAACTCCAGTTCATAAAATCAATTTGCCAGTCGGAATATTTATCCGAAGTGAAGTGGAACTTGTTGTCGGCGGCCGAAAGGGCCAGCAGTATCAGCCAGAGCAGGCCGGTGGCAATCACCCCCTGAAGAACGAAAATACAGCCATACAGCGCAACGAGAAAATAGACATCCCAGCCGAACGAACGCTTAATTTTGAAACGCGTTGAGAGATCGCGACTGGTGTACCAGTACCCACAGACCATCAACACCATGAATATTGCCGTTCCCATTTCAGGCCCTCTTCAGCGCGTTGACATGGCGCAGAAAGTCCTGCCGTACCTCGTTACTTTTGTAGTTCACCGAGGCGTTTCCGTCCTGATCGATGATGATGCGGTCGCCATCCTCTACGGCTTCGATAATCTCCTGGTGACTAATTACCTGCAGAAGGGATTCCGGGCTGGCAAAGAGCGCCATCAGTAACCTTTTCATCGCATGACATCCTTATGAATTAAAAGGATAAGTCTGGAAGAGAAAAGGGATATTTTCCTTAAGGTTATCCCTAAAAAAATATGGGCGTGACGATGCCGTCTAATTTTGGCTGAAAACCTGTACTTGATGGATGATTGTATCTTGTTGAAAAGAAATAGATAAAATAAATAGTTGCGCACAAACTTGGACAAATAACGTTAATTGTGTAAGTTTAAATTATGTGATTACGCTACGTTATTAATACCCAGGATGTGTCCCATGAGCACGTTGCCAACCGTTATCAGTCGCTTCGTTAACTATTACGTCGCGCTGGATACCCAGCCACCGTCGGCGCTGGCGGAGGTTTATCATTCCGATGCCACGCTCGTCGATCCCTTTGGTGAACACCACGGGCTGTTGGCGCTTCAGCGCTACTTCACCCATCTGCTGGCCAACGTTCAGGAGTGCCGATTTACCGTCGATGCGCCGTTACAGCAGGGCGACCGCTTTGTGGTCACCTGGGTTATGCACTGGTCGCACCCGCGCATTGCGGGTGGGGCGTTGCGTCATCTGCCGGGGTGTTCGGTGGTGAACATGCACAACGATCGCATTATTCGCCAGCGCGATTACTACGATGCGGGAGAGATGATTTATGAGCATCTGCCCGTACTCGGCTGGGCCGTCCGCGGCGTTAAGCGGAGAGTGAAATCATGAAAACGGTCCTGATTACCGGCGCAAGTTCGGGCATTGGGGCTGGGCTGGCGACATCCTACGCCGATGACGGCTACCGGGTGATTGCCTGCGGGCGCGATCCAGCGCGTCTGGCGTCGTTGCAACAGCACAGCCCCAACATCACGATTCGCCTGTTCGACATGACCGACAGGGAAGCCTGTCTCCAGGCGCTGCAGGGCTGCGCTGCCGATACGGTGATCCTCTGCGCCGGTACCTGCGAATATCTTGATAATGGCGTGGTGGATGCCGCGCTGGTCGAGCGGGTGATGACCACCAATTTCATGGGGCCGGTGAACTGCCTGTCTGCGCTGCAAACGCAGCTGGTCTCCGGAAACCGCGTGGTGCTGGTCAGCTCCATGGCGCACTGGCTGCACTTCCCGCGCGCCGAAGCCTATGGCGCTTCCAAAGCCGCATTGACCTGGTTTGCCAATACGCTGCGTCTCGACTGGGAACCCAAAGGCATTGCCGTCACGGTTGTTTCGCCTGGTTTTGTCGATACGCCGCTGACCCGTAAAAACGATTTCTCAATGCCGGGGCGCGTAAACGTGGACGCGGCGGTAAAAGCCATCCGCCACGGGCTGGCAAAAGAGAAGGATCATATCGCGTTTCCCGCCGGCTTTAGCCTGGTGCTGGGCTTGCTCTCCGGCCTGCCGGACATTCTTCAACGCGTGCTGTTGCGCAGGATGGTGCGACCATGAACATCGCGATTATCGGCAGCGGCATTGCCGGGTTAACCTGCGCCTGGCGGCTCGCCGGGCACCATCAGGTGACATTGTTTGAAGCGCAGCCCACCCCTGGTGGTCATACCGCGACGGTGGATATCGACACGCCCCAGGGCACGTATGCCATCGATACCGGCTTTATCGTCTACAACGACCGCACCTATCCGCGCTTTATGGGGCTGCTCAGTGAACTGGGCATCAGCGGGCAAAAAACGCAGATGAGTTTTTCGGTGCACAACCCGCAGAGTGGGCTGGAGTACAACGGTCACACCTTGACGTCGCTGTTTGCCCAGCGCCGTAATCTGGTTAACCCTGCGTTCTGGACGCTGCTGAAAGAGATCGTACGCTTCAACCGGCTGGCAAAACAGACGCTTAAGGCGGAGATTGACGAGCGCGCCACGCTGCAAACCTTCCTGCAACAGCACGGCTTCACGCCGTTCTTTGCGCGTCACTACATCCTGCCTATGGGGGCGGCTATCTGGTCTTCGTCGTTGCAGGAGATGAAGCGCTTCCCGCTGTCGCTCTTTTTGCGCTTTTTTGAACACCACGGCCTGCTGGACGTCACGCATCGTCCGCAGTGGTACGTGGTGCCGGGCGGCTCCCGAGAGTACATTCGCGCCATGATGGCTAAACTGGGAACCCGCCTGACGCTGCACCTCAGCGCGCCCGTGCAGCAGGTTATCCGCCACCCACAGGGGGTCGAGATTGCGGTAGAGGGCGAAAGTCACACCTTCGATCAGGTGATCTTTGCCTGTCACTCCGCCCAGGCGCTGGCGATGCTCGCCGATCCAACCCAGACAGAACGCGAAGTGCTGGGGGATATCGGCTGGCAGCGTAATGAGGTCGTGCTTCACAGCGATCCACGCTGGCTACCGGTGCGTAAGCGTGCGTGGGCCAGCTGGAACTATCGCCTGAGCGAACAGGATCAGGCCAGCGCCTGCGTGACGTACAACATGAACATTTTGCAGGGCCTGCCCGCAGGCAGCCCGCTGTTTTGCGTCACCCTCAACCCGGAAACGCCCGTAGAAGACCGCTTTGTCCTGCGCCGTTTTGTCTATGAGCATCCGCTGTTTAACCCGAAAAGCTGGCGCGCCCAGGCGCGACGCGGAGAAATAAACGGGCAGCAGAGAAGCTGGTTCTGCGGGGCGTACTGGTACAACGGTTTTCACGAAGATGGCGTGCGCAGCGCGCTGGACGTGGTCAACGCGATTGCGGGCGAGGGGAACTGAGATGAACAGCTGCCTTTACCACGGCGCATTGCGGCATCGCCGCCTGCAGCCGACAGCGCATCGCTTTACCTACCGCGTCTTTATGGCCTGGCTCGATCTGGATGAGCTGGACGCGCTGCCCAGCGTAGGCGTGCGGCGAAACCGCTTTGCGCCAGCGGCGTTTTATGATGCGGATTATCCGCTGGGCACGCCGCTTAAAGAGCAGGTCCTGCTGCGGCTGGAAAGCCTGACCGGCGAACGTCCGACAGGAAGGGTCATGCTCCTGACGCAGCTGCGTTATTTCGGCTTCCATTTTAATCCGGTCAATTTCTACTACTGCTATGACGCGCAGGCCACCCTGCGTTGGGTGCTCGCCGAGGTACGCAACACGCCGTGGAATGAGCGTCATTACTACGCGGTGGAGGGGCAGGACGCGCAGCCCACGGTGAAAGCGTTTCACGTTTCGCCGTTCAACCCGATGGACATGGTCTACCACTGGCGCTTCAACAGCCCGGACAAGACGCTGCACATGCATATTGAAAACCATCAGGCGTCCAGGGTGTTTGATGCCACGTTGACGCTGCGCCGGGAGCCGCTAACGCGCGGGGCGTTGCGATCGCTGCTGGTGCGGATCCCGTTGATGACCCTTAAAACCGTTTTAGCGATTTACTGGCAGGCGCTCAGGCTGTGGCTGAAACGCGTGCCGCTGCATAACCATCCCCTCAGCAGGAGTGAACGCTCATGAGCGATCCCGTCTTTGTGCTTGAACCCGATATCCCGCGCAATGTTCGCGTCGCGCGCTGGTTACTCTTTCGCCTGTTGAAGGGCTTACGCGGCGGCTCGCTGACGCTGCGTGACGGCGCGCAGACGTTCCAGTTTGGTGATACTTCTGCCGCGCTCCACGCCCAGGTGCTGGTTCTCTCCCCGGGCGTGTACTGGCGCATCTTAACCGGTGGCAGCCTCGCCGCGGCGGAAGCCTGGATGGATGGCGAATGGGAGACGTCACAGCTCACACCGCTGCTGGAGTTGATCGCGCTTAACAGCCAGATCCTCGGCCAACTGGAAAAAGGATTTCGCCTGTTCGGTAAGCCCGTGGAACGGCTCCGCCACTGGATGCGGCGCAACTCGCGTGCTCAGGCGCGTGACAATATTGCCGCCCATTACGATCTCGGCAATTCCTTTTACGCCCATTTTCTTGATGAGCAGCTGCTGTACTCCAGCGCGCTGTTTACTGCTGATACGCAGGATCTCACTGCGGCCCAGCAGGCCAAGATGGCGAGGCTCTGCGACCAGCTGGCGCTCAGTGAGAACGATCACCTGCTGGAGATTGGCACCGGCTGGGGGGCGATGGCGGAATACGCCGCCCGACATTACGGCTGCCGGGTGACCACCACCACCCTGTCGCAGGAGCAGTACCACTGGGCCACGGAACGGATCGCCCGGGCGGGGTTGCAGGATCGCGTCGAGGTGTTGCTTTGCGATTACCGCGATCTGACCGGGGTCTACGATAAGCTGGTGTCGATTGAGATGATTGAGGCCGTCGGACAGCAGTACCTGCCGACCTTTTTCCGGACCTGTCAGTCGCGCCTGCGCCCGGGTGGGCGCATGGCTATTCAGGCCATCACCATCCAGGACCAGCGCTATCACGCCTACAGCAAAAGCGTTGATTTTATTCAGCGTTACATCTTCCCCGGCGGCTTTTTACCCAGCATTACCGCCATGAACGCGCTGATGACGCGCCATACCGATTTTGTGGTGCGTAACCTCTTCGATATGGGCCCCGATTACGCCCGGACGCTGGCGCACTGGCGGCAGCGTTTCGTTCACGCCTGGCAGGAGATTGAAAAGCTGGGGTTTGATGAACGTTTCCGCCGGATGTGGCTGTACTATTTTGGCTACTGTGAAGCCGGGTTTAACGCCCGCACCATCAGCGTGGTGCAACTGACTGCGGAACGCGTATGAAACGGTACGGGCAGGTGTTCCTGCTGGCTATCGGGTTTGATCTCTACTGGACGCTGGTGGTGCTGTTTCGCGAGCAGGGGCTGGTCATCTGGTTTGCGCTGGCGGTGCTGGCCTGGCTGATGCTGCCGCCATCATACCGGGGGTATGCCCTGGTGCTGGCCGTCACGGGCGGTCTGCTTGATACCCTCTGGGCGCTGACGGGGCTCATCACCTTCACCGGTGCATCGCTGATGCCGCTATGGATGATGGCCCTGTGGCTGATGTTTGCCTGCGTCTGGACGCAACTCACCCGCACCACCACCTTGCCGGGCTGGTTGCTGACCGCGCTGGCGACCCTGGGCGGGCCGGTGGCCTATCTCATCGGTGAGCGTCTGGGGGCTATCACGTTTCAGGAGCCGACCTTTATCGTCATCAGCTGGATGATCCCCGGCTGGCTGGTGCTGATGCTGTTTTTCCACCTGCTGATGGGGAGACAACAATGAGAAATCTGTTACTCGCACTGTCGCTGTCGTTTTTTACCTGCACCGTGCAGGCGGCAGACTGGCTGAGCTGGCGCAAGGTGGGCGACGCCACGCTCACCTGGGGACCCTTTACCCTGTACACCTCGCAGTTGCTGACCCCCGACGGGCGATACCGGGGGATGAGCCGCGATAACGCGTTGATTATCACCTACGCCCGCGACATCGATCGCGACGAACTGGTTGAGGCAACCCGCGACCAGTGGCAGGCGCAGGGCATTTTGCAGCAGGAGCCGCAGAGCAAAGCGTGGTTACGCATGCTTAAAACGCTCTGGCCGGACGTCACGCCCGGCACCCAGCTCGCGTTTGTGCTTACCGACGGGCAAGGGCAGTTCTGGTATCGCCACCCGGCGGCGCAAACATCATTTACCCCCCTCGGGCCACGCCAGTCGGCAGCGTTTAGCTCACGCTTTCTGGCGATCTGGCTCGGCCCTCATACTGAATATCCTGACCTGCGCAAGCAGCTCACTGGAGGATCGCCATGAAACGTTTCCTGTTAATCGCCCTGGGCCTGATGATGTTGCTGGCCGGGTGCAGTACAGACGTGACGGAGTACCGTCAGCAGCAGCCAAAGCTGGATATCTTCAACTACTTCCAGGGGAAAACCGAGGCGTGGGGGATGGTACAGGATCGCAGCGGTAAACAGATCCGCCGTTTTCACGTTACGATCGTCGGGGACGTGGTCGGCGAGACGTTGACGCTCAATGAACACTTTGTCTATGACGATGGCGAGAAACAGCAGCGCGTGTGGCACATCCGCCGCACCGGCAGCGACCGCTACGAGGGTACGGCGGGGGATATCGAAGGCGTTGCGACCGGTCAGGCGGCGGGCAATGCTCTTAACTGGCAGTACAGCATGCACGTTAAGGCTGACGGTAAAACCTGGCTTCTGCACTTTGATGACTGGATGTACCTGCAGGACGGCATTCATCTGTTCAATAAAACAGAGATGAAGAAATTGGGCGTCACCGTCGCCACGGTGACGCTGTTCTTTACCCGCAGGGAAGGCGCTTAACGCGGGTCCGGGCGGGCTTTATTGCTTGAATAGATGAAAAACAGGGCAACGCACAGACAGACAATGGCCGCCAGCCGGCTCGTTGAGAACGGAATGGCCGCATTGTTCAGCCAGCCAAAGTTATCAATCAGCATGCTCATGGCCAGTTGCCCTAAAATCACCGCTACCGTCGCAACGGCGGTGCCGATACGCTGCACGGCGAGCACCATAATGACGATGTAAGGCACGCCGCACAGCGCGCCCAGCAGCTGCCATTTGGGCACATCCATCAGGCTGACCGCCTGTTTTGGTTCAAAGAAGAAGATGAGCAGGGCGGTTACCAGCGCACCGACAGAAAAGGTCAGAAACGCGCTTTTAAATACGCCCACGCGGCTGCCCAGTTGTCCATTAATGGCGGCCTGCACGCTCAGCGTTGCGCCGCCGATCACGGCCAGCAAAATCATTATTACAGTCATCATGTTACCCCTGTGCCACCAGAATCAGCGCGGCGATGATAAAACCCAGCGCGATAATGCGTTTGGTATCAATCCTGCGGTGCGGCGTACCGAGCAGGCCGAAGTGGTCGATAATCAGGCTTTTAAAGACCTGACCCGCCAGAATGCCAATCATCGTCATGGCGATGCCAATGACGGGCGTGGCGATCGTCAGAATGACCACGTACACCGGGCCAAGCACGCCTCCCAGCAACTGCCAGGACGGCTGGGCGAAAAATGAGGGACTGTTACGTAGGCTGAAGAACAGCATCAGCAGAAAGGTCAGCGCGGCCCCCACGCCGAAGATGCTGAACGTGGCCCATAAATCCCCGACCTGCGCGCCCAGAGGCCCAAGCAGGCCAGCCTATACGGACAGCCCCATGCCGCCGGCAATGACCAGTAAAATAAAAACAAATTGCATCGTGTCTCTTCTCCTTTTTCAGGCGGAGAAGATTACGCCTTACGACTGATGAGAAAAATGACATAATCAAGGAAACACCTTTGCAGGATATGCATCAATGTACGACGCCGGAAACATCAACCTACGGGCGCTGCTGATCTTCATTGACGTTTATGAAACGCAGAATTTTTCTGTGGTCGCAAGACGGGAAGGGATCTCTGCCTCACAGGTTTCCCGTGTGATCCACCAGCTTGAGGACGCACTCGGTCAGCAGCTTTTTTACCGCAACACGCGCGCCATGATCCCAACGGAAAGCGGGCATCTATTTATCCGCCACGCGCGGGCGATAGCGGGAAATCTTGAGGACGCGAGGCGAGAGATGGATGAACGTGCGGGTGAACCTTCCGGGGTGATCCGCATCAATGGCCCGGTGTTCTTTGGGCAAAAAAATATCGCGCCCGGACTTGCTGGCCTGGCAGCGCGCTATCCACGGCTCAGCATTGAGTTGACGCTCACCGATGATTTTATCGATCCGCACCGGGACGCCGCCGACCTGATCTTTCGTATCGGCGCGCTGACCGATTCGTCATTTCACGCCCGGGGATTCGGCCAGCAGTTTTATCATCTGGCGGCATCGCCTGCCTATTTGCGTCAATACGGCGCGCCGCAGGGACCGGAAGATCTCAGCCGTCACCACTGCCTTGTGTATCGCGGCTCGTCTGGCCCTAACCGCTGGCTGGTCCGCCAGCCCGGGCACGAGTGGACCCATTATCCCGTTGCGCCGCTGATGACCTCCAATAACGCGGAAACGCTGTTGGTGGCCGCGTTGGGCGGAATGGGTATCGTGCTGTTCCCGGACTGGCTGGTGAGCGACAAGCTGAAAAGTGGCGAGCTGGTGGCCCTCCTGACGGATCGGGAATGCTCTATCAACACCGAGCCGCAGAGCATCGCGGCGATCTACCCGAACGCGCGTCATCCGCCCCTGAACGTCAGGGCGGTGATTGATTATTACGTTGAGCGGTTCGGTACGCCGCCGTACTGGCAGGCCTGAGGGTTAGCGCGTAAGTTCGCGACGGATGATCTCCGCTCCGGCACTTAAGGCGTTAAGTTTACCGTTGGCAACCTGGCGGGAAAGGGGAGCCATACCGCAGTTGGTCGACGGGTAGAGCTTGTCGGCATCGACAAACTGCAGCGCTTTGCGCAGCGTATCGGCTACGTCCTCCGGCGTTTCGACGTGATTCGTTGCCACGTCAATTGCCCCGACCATCACCTTTTTACCGCGGATCAGCTCCAGCAGATCCATCGGCACGCGCGAGTTATGGCACTCAAGGGAGATGATATCGATGTTAGACGTTTGCAGCTTCGGGAAGGCTTCTTCATATTGCCGCCACTCTGAACCCAGCGTTTTCTTCCAGTCGGTGTTGGCCTTGATGCCATAACCGTAGCAAATGTGTACCGCGGTTTCGCACTTAAGCCCTTCAATGGCGCGTTCCAGCGCGGCGATACCCCAGTCGTTGACCTCATCAAAGAAGACGTTAAAGGCTGGCTCGTCAAACTGGATGATATCGACGCCCGCGGCCTCCAGCTCCCTCGCTTCCTGATTGAGGATTTTGGCGAATTCCCAAGCCAGCTTTTCGCGGCTTTTGTAATGTGCGTCATAGAGCGTGTCGATCATCGTCATTGGGCCTGGCAGCGCCCATTTAATCGGTTTGTCCGTCAGCTGGCGCAGGTACTTCGCGTCGTCTACGAACACCGGTTTCTGACGCGCGACGGCATCAACCACGGTGGGTACGCTGGCGTCGTAACGGTTACGAATGCGTACCGTCTGACGGTTTTCAAAATCAACGCCGCTGAGATGCTCAATAAACGTGGTGACAAAGTGCTGACGGGTCTGTTCGCCGTCGCTGACAATATCAATGCCCGCGCGGATCTGATCGTCGAGGGATAAACGCAGCGCATCGCGTTTACCGGCAATTAATTCTTCATCCTGCAATTTCCAGGGGGACCACAGCGTCTCGGGTTGGGCAAGCCATGACGGTTTAGGTAAGCTGCCTGCCGTGGACGTCGGGAGCAATGTTTTCATAATAAAAGACCTTTGGTGACGATGTATTAAAGCGCGTAGCAATCAGACCACTGCTCGAGTATGTGTTTGTAGGGCTTAATAAAGTGCTCTTGCGTGAACTTACCCTGTTCAACCGCTAAATGACTGCGTTCTTCCCGGTCGTAAACAATTTTGGTCAAGGAGTGATCCTGCTGGTTCAGATCGGGCTGATAGCATTGCCCCGCCGCCGAGTTGGCGTTGTATATCTCCGGGCGATAAATTTTCTGGAAGGTTTCCATCGTGCTGATGGTGCCGATCAGTTCCAGGTCGGTGTAATCACGGAGCAAATCGCCGGAGAAATAGAAGGCAAACGGCGCGACGCTGTTTTCAGGCATGAAATACCGCACCTGTAACCCCATTTTCCCGAAGTATTGCTCGGTCAGCGAGGTGCCGTTCGGGCGATACTCTATCCCCAGTACCGGATGCTGATTTCCGGTGCGTTGATAGGTGTCTTTGCTGGAAACGCTTAAGCAAATCACCGGCGCTTTTTTGAAATTCTGTTTATAGGCGCCTGAATTGACGAAGCTTTTAAACAGATTCCCGTGCAGCACGCCAAAGTCCTCGGGAAGGCTGAACGCCGCCCGGTTTGCATTGTGCTCGGGCAGTACGACGCTGAAATCATAGTCCCGCACGTAGGAAGAGAAGTTGTTTCCGACGATCCCGTCGAGGCGTTCGTTGGTTTTTTTATCAACGATATAGGTTTTCAGGATTTCAATGGCCGGGAAGGTGGCGTGGCTACCTTCTTCAGCGATGTTCAGGTCGGCTGAAATGATCTCAAGCTCCACGGCGTAGCGATCCGCGTTGGGGTTATCCCAGTGGGCTAACGCATTGAAACGGTTGTTAATCATCACGAGAGTATTACGCAAATTTTCCTGACGTTTCTCCCCGCGTGCCAGATTGGCAAAGTTGGTCGTCGTGCGCGTGTTTTCTGAAGGGTTATAATTTTCATCAAAGCAACTGCGCTTAAGCGTAAAGGTAAAAGCCTGGCTCATCGTGGTTTGTATCCTGACTGTTCATGTTGCTGATTCGTTAACAATGCATAATTTATGCCTGAGCGACGGAACGAGGGGAAGTGACTTAATTTCACTGCAACATGAGGGTTCTTCATTCACGCCAAACCGTGTCGCTGGCACAGCCCGGCGGATTCCAGATATAATCACTAAAATTTACAACCGGTTTAGAAACGAAAATGACAAAACTCACCCTACAAGAGCAGATGCTGAAAGCGGGTCTGGTATCAAGCAAGAAGATAGCCAAGGTTCAGCGTACGGCGAAGAAGTCACGCGTACAGGCTCGTGAGGCCAGAGAAGCAGTGGAAGAGAACAAAAAGGCGCAGCTTGAGCGTGACAAGCAGCTTAGCGAACAGCATAAGCAGGCTGTGCTGGCAAAAGAGTTTAAGGCGCAGGTGAAACAGCTTATTGAGATGAACCGCATCACCGTATCAAAGGGCAACATCACCTTTAACTTCACCGACGGCAATCTGATTAAAAAGATTGAGGTGGATAAACAAACTCAGGCTCAGCTTATTAACGGTCGACTGGCGATTGCGCGTCTAGTCATCAATGCCAATGGCGACTGCGAATATGCAATCATCCCGGCGGTGGTGGCGGATAAAATCGCCCAGCGCGATGCCGACAGCATTGTATTAAACAGCGCGCTGAGTCAGGAAGAGCAGGATGAAGACGATCCGTATGCTGACTTTAAAATTCCTGATGATTTGATGTGGTAAATACCTGTCAAAACGGTGCAGCGTGACGGGCGTTGATCGCCTCTCCGCTCACCGGATGCACAAAGTCCAGCCCGCTGGCGTGCAACATCAAACGCGGCGTCCCTTCAGCCCCCGGCATTTCAAGCCCACCGTATAAATCGCAGCCCAGAATAGGGTGCCCCAGCTGCTGGCAGTGAATGCGTAGCTGGTGGGTCCGCCCGGTTTCCGGAATCAGTTCGACGCGCGTTAACGGCAATTCCTTACCCTTATCAATACGCTCCACTACCCGAAAGCGGGAGCGGGCCGGTTTGCCGCTGATGGCGCAAATTGACATTAACGGGAACAGGGCCGGGTCTTTAGCAATTGGGGCATCGATTATCCCTTCGTCGTCCTTAACGTGTCCGCAGAGCAGGGCGGTGTACGCTTTGCTTACGGCGCGCTGGCTGAACTGATGGCACAGCGCCGCGTTGATCGCTTTGTTTCGCGCAATCACCATAATGCCGGATGTGCCGAAATCCAGGCGATGCACCAGGGTGCAGCCGGGGAACGTCTGGACCAGGCGGTAATGCACCGAATCGAGATTCTGCGGGTTCTTCCCCGACAGGCTCAGCAGCCCGCTGGGCTTGTTGATCAGAATAAGATCGTCGTCCTGCCAGAGGATCTCAATGTCTTGCGTACACGGTGGGGCAATAAAGGTATCGATAATTACAGACATCAGGCTGCCCGGCTTAAGAGTGGGAGCGGATGATAACGAAATGCGGGGAAAAAGAAAAACCCTCCCACCGGGCGGTGAGAGGGGGAATACTTAGGCTGTTACCAGGCTGTCGATAGCGGCTTTCGCATCGGACTGCGCTTTGGTCGCCACTTCCGGACCGTACGCGATACCTTCAGCGAACACGAAGTTCACGTCGGTGATGCCGATGAAGCCCAGGAACAGGGTCAGATACGGTGCAACCAGGTCAGTTGGGGTATCTTTGTGGATGCCGCCACGGCTGGAGAGCACGATGGCACGCTTGCCTTTCACCAGGCCTTCTGGACCGTTTTCGGTGTAACGGAAGGTTACGCCCGCACGCGCCACCAGGTCGAAGTAGTTCTTCAGCTGGGTTGGAATGTTGAAGTTGTACATTGGGGCGTTGATGACGATAACGTCGTGCGCCTGCAGTTCAGCAATCAGTTCATCGGACAGCGCCAGGGCTTCCTGCTGACGTGGCGTCAGCGGGGCATCGCTTGGGCGCAGTGCGCCAACCAGCTCACCGTCGAGGACAGGAACAGGGTTAGCGGCCAGATCGCGAACGGTGATTTCGTCGGCGGAGTGCTGCTCACGCCATTGTTCAACGAAGTAGTCGGAAAGCTGACCAGACTGTGAGTACCCTGCCAGAATACTGGATTTCAACACTAATACTTTGCTCATGGGTGATTCCTGTTTTGTATTTGATTGAAGGGGGTTGCCCCGTTGCTTGTTGACACTTTATTCACAATCCTGCCACAGGGATAGCGCAATATATCGAAGTCTATGTTCGAAATTTTTGAATAAGGCGCGAAAAGCGCTGATGTGGTACTCTATATCAATCATTAAAAAGAGATTTTATCCGGCAGTGCACTGCCCGTTAACGCTATGACAGAACAACAAAAATTAACCTTCCCGATGCTCCTGCAACAGCTTGATTCACTGATGCTGCGCGATAAGCAGCGTTTTGCCCGCCGTCTGCACGGGGTCAAGAAGGTTAAAAATCCTGATGCACAACAGGCCATTTACCAGGAGATGGCAAAAGAGATTGACCAGGCGGCAGGGAAAGTTGTGCTGCGCGAAGCCGCACGCCCGGCGATCACCTACCCGGAAAACCTGCCCGTCAGCCAGAAAAAGCAGGACATCCTTGAGGCCGTGCGCGATCACCAGGTGGTGATTGTGGCGGGGGAAACCGGCTCCGGTAAAACCACCCAGTTGCCGAAAATTTGTATGGAGCTGGGGCGCGGAGTTAAAGGGCTGATCGGCCACACCCAGCCGCGCCGTCTGGCGGCACGGACCGTGGCGAACCGTATTGCCGAAGAGTTGCAGACCGAGCCGGGTGGCTGCATTGGCTACAAGGTGCGATTCAGCGATCACGTCAGCGACAACACCATGGTGAAGCTGATGACCGACGGTATCCTGCTGGCCGAGATCCAGCAGGACCGGCTGCTGATGCAGTATGACACCATCATCATCGACGAAGCGCACGAGCGCAGCCTTAACATCGACTTCCTGCTCGGCTATCTGAAAGAGCTGCTGCCGCGTCGCCCGGACCTGAAAATTATCATCACCTCCGCGACCATCGATCCGGAACGCTTCTCGAAGCACTTCAGCAATGCGCCAATTATTGAAGTGTCGGGTCGGACGTACCCGGTTGAAGTGCGCTATCGCCCGATTGTAGAAGAGGCAGACGATACCGAACGCGACCAGCTGCAGGCGATTTTCGACGCCGTTGACGAGCTGGGTAATGAAAGCGCGGGCGATATCCTGATCTTTATGAGCGGCGAGCGCGAAATCCGCGATACCGCCGATGCGCTGAGCAAGCGCGATCTGCGCCATACCGAGATCCTGCCGCTGTATGCCCGTCTGTCGAACAGCGAGCAAAACCGTGTGTTCCAGGCGCATAGCGGGCGTCGCATTGTGCTGGCAACCAACGTGGCGGAAACCTCGCTCACCGTACCGGGCATCAAGTACGTTATCGATCCGGGCACGGCGCGTATCAGCCGCTACAGCTATCGCACCAAGGTCCAGCGTCTGCCGATTGAGCCGATTTCACAGGCTTCCGCCAACCAGCGTAAAGGGCGCTGCGGCCGCGTCTCCGAGGGGATCTGTATTCGTCTCTACTCCGAAGACGATTTCCTGTCGCGTCCGGAATTTACCGATCCGGAAATTCTGCGTACCAACCTGGCCTCCGTTATCCTCCAGATGACGGCACTGGGGCTGGGCGATATCGCTGCGTTTCCGTTTGTTGAGGCGCCGGATAAACGCAACATTCAGGACGGTGTGCGTCTGCTTGAAGAGCTAGGGGCGATCACCACCGATGAACAGGCCACCGCATACAAACTCACCCCGCTGGGGCGTCAGTTGAGCCAGTTGCCGGTCGACCCGCGTCTGGCGCGTATGGTGCTGGAGGCGCAGAAGCACGGCTGCGTGCGCGAGGCGATGATCATTACGTCGGCGCTCTCTATTCAGGATCCGCGCGAGCGTCCGATGGATAAACAGCAGGCGTCCGACGAAAAACATCGCCACTTCCACGATAAAGAGTCCGATTTCCTCGCCTTCGTGAACCTGTGGAACTACCTGGGTGAGCAGCAAAAAGCGCTCTCATCGAACCAGTTCCGCCGCCAGTGCCGCGTGGATTTCCTGAACTATCTGCGGGTACGCGAGTGGCAGGATATCTACACCCAACTGCGTCAGGTTGTGAAAGAGTTAGGCATCCCGGTTAACAGTGAACCGGCGGAGTACCGCGAAATTCATATCGCGCTGCTGACCGGCCTGTTGTCCCACATCGGGATGAAGGATGCGGATAAACAGGAATTTACCGGCGCACGCAATGCGCGCTTCTCCATCTTCCCGGGTTCCGGTTTATTCAAGAAACCGCCGAAATGGACCATGGTGGCGGAACTGGTTGAAACCAGCCGTCTGTGGGGACGTATTGCCGCGCGCATCGATCCGGAATGGGTTGAACCTCTGGCTCAGCACCTGCTGAAACGCTCATACAGTGAACCCCACTGGGAGCGGGCGCAGGGCGCGGTGATGGCAACGGAAAAAGTGACGGTTTACGGGCTGCCGATTGTGGCGGCGCGTAAGGTGAACTACAGCCAAATCGACCCGGCCCTGAGCCGTGAGCTGTTTATCCGTCATGCGCTGGTGGAAGGCGACTGGCAGACGCGCCATGCGTTCTTCCGCGAAAATCTGAAACTGCGCGCCGAAGTGGAAGAACTGGAGCATAAATCGCGTCGCCGCGACATTCTGGTGGACGACGAGGCGCTGTTCGAGTTTTACGATCAGCGTATCAGCCACGACGTGATTTCTGCCCGCCACTTCGACAGCTGGTGGAAAAAGGCGAGTAAAGAGACGCCGGACCTGCTCAACTTTGAAAAGAGTATGCTCATCAAAGAGGGGGCGGAATCGGTCAGCAAGCTCGATTACCCGAACTTCTGGCATCAGGGTAACCTGAAGCTGCGCTTAACCTACCAGTTTGAGCCGGGCACGGATGCGGATGGCGTCACCGTTCACATCCCGCTGCCGCTGCTAAACCAGGTAGAAGAGAGCGGTTTTGAGTGGCAAATCCCCGGGCTGCGCCGCGAGCTGGTGATTGCGCTGATCAAATCGCTGCCGAAACCGGTGCGACGCAATTTTGTGCCTGCGCCAAACTACGCCGAGGCGTTTTTAGGCCGCGTCACGCCGCTGGAACTGCCGCTGCTGGATTCCCTGGAGCGCGAATTCCGGCGCATGACCGGCACCACCATCGACCGGGAAGACTGGAACTGGGATCAGGTGCCCGATCACCTGAAAGTCAGCTTCCGTGTCGTGGATGAGAAAAACCGAAAACTGCAGGAAGGTCGCTCTCTGACGGCGCTGAAAGAGGCGCTAAAAGGCAAAGTTCAGGAGACGCTCTCTGCGGTTGCCGACGACGGTATCGAGCAGAGCGGGCTGCATATCTGGAGCTTTGGTCAGCTTCCGGAAAGCTACGAGCAGAAGCGCGGCAACTACAAGGTGAAGGCCTGGCCGGCGCTGGTGGATGAACGTGACAGCGTTGCCATCAAGCTGTTTGATAATCCGCAGGAACAGCAGCAGATGATGTGGCGCGGTCTGCGCCGCCTGCTGCTGCTGAACATCCCGTCGCCAATCAAGTACCTGCACGAAAAGTTGCCTAACAAGGCCAAGCTGGGGCTGTACTTTAACCCGTACGGCAAGGTGCTGGATTTGATTGACGACTGCATCTCCTGCGGTGTGGACAAGCTGATCAACGAGGCGGGCGGCCCGGTCTGGACGGAAGAGGCGTTTGCCCGACTGCACGAAAAAGTCCGCGCCGAGCTGAACGATACCGTGGTAGAGATTGCTAAACAGGTCGAGCAGATCCTGACGGCGGTGTTTAACATCAACAAGCGTCTGAAGGGCCGGGTGGACATGACCATGGCGCTGGGGCTGTCAGACGTGAAGGCACAGATGGCGGGGCTGGTGTACCGTGGTTTTGTGACCGGCAACGGCTTCAGGCGCCTTGGCGACACGCTGCGTTACCTCAATGCGATTGAAAAGCGCCTGGAGAAAATGGCCGTCGACCCGCACCGCGATCGTGCCCAGATGCTGAAAGTGGAAAGCGTCCAGCAGGCGTGGCAGCAGTGGCTGAATAAACTGCCCCCGGCACGCCGGAATGATGAGGACGTGCAGGAGATCCGCTGGATGATCGAGGAGCTGCGCGTCAGCTTCTTCGCGCAGCAGCTGGGGACACCGTATCCGATCTCGGACAAGCGTATTTTGCAGGCCATGGAGCAGATTTCGGCGTAAACATTAGCGGTTTGGGGGCGTCGGGCTCCGGAGCCGTATGTTTCCCCTCACCCCAACCCTCTCCCATAGGGAGAGGGAGCCAATCGCGCGGATTTCCGCTTTTGAGCCTCTTCCTCCATGGTGAGGGCATCATCCCGCATAACGCTCACCCATTCACCATAGCCAGCGTAAACCCATCCCAGCCTTTCACCCCGACGGTTTGCAACGCAGTAGCGGTAAGGCGTGGGTTGTCGCCAATCATCTCAATAAACCGCCGTACCCCTTGCACGCGGGCGTCATCGCTCTGCCCATTGATGACCTCGCCGTCGCGCACCACGTTATCACCCACAATCAGCGTCCCCGGACGGGCATAGTGCAGCGCCCACTCAAGATAGCCAGGGTTATTGGGTTTATCGGCGTCGATAAAGATCAGATCGAAAGGGGGAATATCGCCCAGGTTTTCCAGGGAACGGAGCGCCGGGCCTTCAATCAGCTCTATGCGATCCTCAAGCCCTGCAAGCTGAATATTCTGGCGTGCCACGCGGGCGTGTGTGGGATCGGCCTCAAGCGTAATCAACTTTCCGTCCGGCGGCAGGGCGCGTGCCATCCAGATGGCGCTGTATGCACCGAGCGTGCCGATTTCAAGGATGCGCTGCGCCTGCGTCATGCGGACAAACAGCGCCAGCAACTGCCCCTGATTGGCCGCTACGTCGTGTTCGGGTAAACCGGCGCGAATGTTGTTATCCAGCACCTGCCGGAGCACGTCATCCTGGGGAATAAGCGAAGAAATCATGTAACGATCAACCGCAGACCACTGTTTTTGCATGATGACACCTCAGGTTAATAAAGCCCGTAGGCCGGGTAAGGCGCAGCCGCCACCCGGCACGTTGTCACTGACTGCGCCATCCTCCGCCGAGCGTATTATACAGATCAATCTGCGCCAGCAGCAGGTTATTTTTCACCTGCACCACGTTAGTTTGCACCGAGTACAGCGTGCGCTGTGCGTCGAGGACGTCCAGATAAGAGGAGTAGCCGTTGCGATAGCGATTTTGCGCGATGCGCAGCGTCTCCTGGGAAACCCCCTTCTGGGCCAGCAGTTCCTTCAGTTGTTCCTGATAGCGCGTAATGGCGTCAAGGCTATCGTTAACCTCCACGAACGCGTTACGCACGGTCTTTTCATAGGTGTACAGCGCCTGATTGCGCTGGGATTGTGAAATGTCCACCTGCGCATTCAGCGCCTGGCGGTTCAGCAGCGGCGCAAGAATACTCCCGCCTGCGCTCCAGAGCTGGAGCGGATTGTCCAGCAGCCCCGACAGCGTGCGATCCTGTACCGATCCGGTTGCCGTCAGGTTGATCGACGGCAGCAGGCTGGCGCGGGAGGCCGCGAGCGTGGCATCTGAAGCAACCAGCGCCCGCTCTGCCTGGACGATATCCGGGCGACGGTTGAGGAGCGTGGAAGGGAGCTGTGATGGCAACGTCAGTGGCGTAAGGACATCGAAACTCTCGCTGCGCGCCACCTCGCCGGGCTGCGTGCCGAGCAGCACGCTCAACGCGTTCTCCTGCTGTGCAATCTGGTGCTTAATCAACGGCACCTGCGCGCGCGTGGCGCGCAGTTCGGAATCGGATTGCATCAGCTCCAGCCGCGAACTGTAGCCGGTTTCAAACTGACGCCGGGCGAGGTTGAATGCCTCTTCGCGGGATTTAAGCGTCGACTGCGTCACCTGAAGCTGTGCATCCAGAGAGAGCAGGGTGACATAGCCGGAGGCCACCGATGAGGCGACGGTCAGGTCTGCGGCGGCGGCGGCGGCTTTTTGCGCCTCCAGCGATGCCTCTGCGGCGTTGGCGGTGCTGCGGTTCACTCCCCAGATATCCACATCGTAGCTGGCGGTCAGGCTGCCTTTGTACAGGGAGCCGTATACCGGAAGCCCGGTAGCAGCAGACTGGGAGCGGGCGCGGGTGCCCGTCACGCCCGCATCCAGGGAGGGAAACAGGCTACCGTCGGCGGCATACACCCGCGCCTGATATTCGTTAATCCGCTCGCGGGCAATCAGCACGTCGCTGTTGTTTTCCAGCGCCAGATCGACGTAGCGGTTCAGGTAGCTGTCGTGAAAATTTCGCCACCACAGCTGTTCTGTCGCACTGCCCGGGCCGGTCGCCGCGCGCCATTGCGCAGGAATGTGCAGGGTCGATTGCGCGGGCTTAACGTCGACGGACTGGCAGCCGCCAAGCAGGGCGGCTATGAGTAAACCGACCAGCGGGCGAAGGATCATGGCTTCGCCTCCCGGGTATCAATCGTGACCTGCACCGACATGCCGGGGCGCAGCAGCGCAGACGCTTCCGGGTCACCCAGCACCTCAATGCGCACCGGAATACGCTGGGCGATTTTGACGAAGTTACCCGTGGCGTTATCCGGCGTGATGGCGCTGAACTCCACCCCCGTCGCCGGCGAGATGCTCTCAACGCGGCCCTGATAGGCCTTATCGTTCAGGGCATCCACGGTGAACGTGACCGGCTGTCCGACGCGCAGATTGGCCAGCTGCGTCTCTTTTATATTCGCGATAACCCAGTGCTGCGGCGGGACCAGCGTGGTGAGGTGGGTGCCTGCGGTGACATAAGCCCCCAGACGGACGGCGATCTGGCCGAGCTGGCCATCGCGCGGGGCCACGATACGGGTGTTTTGCAGGTCAATCTGCGCCAGCTCCAGCGCGGCTTTAGCGTTATCGACATCGGCCTCCAGCGAGCCGCGATTCACGATCACCGTCTGCAGATCCTGACGCGACATCTCAAGCGTGGCTTTCGCCTGTTCGATGTCAGCGCTGCCCTGAGCAGCACTCGCCAGCGCCGCGTCGCGCTCGCGCACAGAGAGCGACCCGTCTGCCGTCAGATCTTTTACGCGTTTTAAATCCGCCTGATTTTTCAGGTTTTGCGCGCGGGCATTTTTCAGGGCCGCATCGTTTTTGGCGATCACCGCTTCCGCGCTTTTGCGCTGTTGCAGGTTGTTGTTCAGCGCGGCTATCTTCATTGCCAGCTGCGCTTCGGCCTGATGGACGCGCTGGCGATAGATACGGTCATCGATTTGCAGCAGCAGGTCACTCTTTTTGACCTTATCGAAATCCTTAACTCTCACGTCCGTGATATAGCCATTGACCTGCGGGCTGATAAAGGTGGTTTGCCCCCGGACGTAGGCGTTGTCGGTAAACTGGGCATGGCGCGTAAACGGCGGAAGCTGCCACGCATAAAGGATCACCAGCACCCCGACAATACCGATTGCCGCAGCGGTGAAAACAGACACTATGCGCACATTTTTGCGGGTATTGGCCTGCTCTTTAGCGGCATCCTGCTGACTCATAACAACTCCCAAAACGTCATTGACTCGTATCCATTATTTGTTGCCGGTGGCATTTTTTAACGCCATTTGGGCAGTGATGCGCAGACGCAGCAAGCGCCATAAAATCCACACCAGCGTGGCGGCCGCGATGCTTGCCGTCAGCAGGTAGGTATCATTGTAAGCCAGAATATTCGCCTCAAGCGTGGTCACCGTCTGGAGCTGGGTAATGGCCTGCGTGCTCAGCAGCGCGCTGTCACCGATCAGGCTTTTATACAGTTGGGTATAGGCCTGAATGCGCTCGTTGACCAGCGGATTGAGGGTGGTGAGCTGATCGGCCAGCAGGCTGGAGTGATACTTTTCGCGCCAGGTCTGGAAGGTGCCGAGTATGGCTGAACCCAGCAGGCCCCCGACGTTCTGGCTCATACCAAACAGCACCGAGAAGCTCACCAGGTTGCGCGGGTCGGCGATAACCCCGCCGATGCCCGCCAGCATGGCCGGGGCAAGGAAGAAGGCGCTGCCAAAACCCAGCAGGAACTGGCTGAACATCAGTTGATCCGGCCGGGTCAGGTTGTTCGACTGGCTGTCCAGCAGCGAGGCGATAATCATTAACACCAGCGACGTGACGATCGGCCAGGCCAGCTTCGTGGGTTTAATCGTCAGGCAGCTGGTGACGATGCCGCAGACGATACCGGCAAAAATGGCCCACGCCAGATGGGTCATCTGTTCGTTCTGTAACCCGACGTACTGCAGCCAGCCGATGACGCCGGTATTCTGCTCCGCCAGCACGATGCGGATCAGCAGCATGATCAGCCCAAGGCGTAAAATACTGCCGCTCGAGAGCCAGCGGGTGTTGAGCAGAGGGTTGCTGCGGTTATGCTCAAATACGATCGCCGAGACCACCAGCACCAGCGATAACGCCAGCGACCAGCCAATCCACGGCGCTTCAAACCACCAGTCGAGGCGGCCCAACGAGAGTACCGCGCACAGCAACGCCATGCCCGGAGCCAGTAGAAAGAAGGTGAGGAAATCTTTCTTTTCAAACACCTTGCGCCGATCTCCCGGCGGGAGTTTCAGCGCCATCACGCAGGCCAGCGAGATCAGCGCCAGGCCAAGCTCGAAAAAGTACAGCCCGCGCCACTCATCAAGCTGCAACAGTTCGGTGGAAAACAACCGCGCTAGGGGAATAGCCAGTGACGATCCGGTGATGCCGATGGTGAGTGCTTTGAGGCGATGTTTCGCGGGCCAGGCCTGGATCTGGTAATAGATGCCGAGCGAACTCAGCGCCGCTGCCACCATCCCGTGCGCGGCGCGGACCATCAGTGCGGAGCTAAGATCGTTAACGAAGAGGTGGAAAAAGGTCACCAGCACATACAGCACCAGAAACCCTTCGGTGAAGGCCCGCAAACCGTACTGCTGGCGGAATTTCACCAGCAGCAGGTTAATGGAGACGTTGGTCATGACGTACACGGCTGGCAGCCAGGCAATTTCGGTTGACCAGGCGCCAAACGTGCCCTGTAAATTTTGCAGGTTGGCGGTAACGACCGCGTTGCCGAGTGCGCCCGTCAGGCAGACCAGCAACCCTACCACGCCATAGGCGATCCGTTTCGGTGTGCTGTGTTCCGGCGTTGAAGGGGAACCCAGCAGGGCGGGTTTTTCGTGTGGCTGCCACTCGCGAGGAGCATAAGGGTCGCGCTGGGGCAGGCGCATAGCGTCGTTTACCTTTGAAATTGTTGAATAGTTAGTGGGCTAATGATTCTACGTCTGCCGTAAATCATAATTCAAGTGAATATGATTATCAGACATTTTAGGTTGGGTTGAAAGGTGACAAAATGAAAGGGTACGGACACGCCGGGATTCGGAGTGATCTCCTTTTCAGGACTGACGAGTACGGTACGCTGAACCTAACTGCTGTGAGGAGGTAACAATGACACTGGCACTTTTTCCTTGTTTACCCGAGGCAACCCTGAATGCCGCTAACGTCGCAGGACGCTGGCTGGCGCAGGATGACCTGCAACCCAATGCGCCCGTCGATTTGGTTATTCTCGCGGGCAACGCGGTGATCCCGACTATCGATGCGGCGTGCAGGGTGGCCTCGGAACAGGGTGTCCCGCTGCTGATTAGCGGTGGTATCGGACACTCCACCACCTTTTTATATGCTGCCATTGCGCGCCACCCGCGCTATAACCGCATTCCCACCACCGGGCGCGCGGAGGCGGCAATCCTGGCTGACATCGCCCGGGAGGTCTGGTCCATACCGCCCGAGCGCATCCTGGTGGAAGACCAGTCTACCAATTGCGGAGAGAATGCCCGCTTCAGCTGGGAGCGGATCAAACAGACGGGGCTGACGCCTGAACGTGTGCTGGTGGTACAGGACCCCACCATGCAGCGCCGCACCATGGCGACCTTTGCCCACGTATGTCGGGCAGAACCGGCGGCCCCTCTATTCATCAGCCACCCCGGCCTGACGCCCGTTCTGCAAAACAGCGATAACGGCCTGACGTTCAGCGGCGGACACGAGGGGCTTTGGCCGGTCGAACGCTATATTTCGCTGCTGCTGGGCGAGCTTCCGCGCTTGTGGGACGACGTCAACGGCTATGGACCGGCGGGGCGTGGCTTTATCGTCCACGTGGTTTTTCCTGCCGAGGTTCAAGCCGCATGGCGCATCCTGCGTGAGGATGCAATCCTTACCGAGGCGCTTGAAAGCCGTTCCCTTATCTAACCTTCTGCCCGTTTGCGGCGTCTTTTTCGCAAACGGGCATTTTGTGTTGCGAATTTGTAATTTGAATGTTCTGCTGACCCGATTCTTCTATGAGATACCTCACAAAAACAGCCTGATAGAGTAGGCAAGTGCCCCTGTGATTGTAATTTTTAACAATAAATTTACTTGTTAAAAACAGTGTAATTACAGGAGCAGGTTATGACAGTACCCGTACAACATCCTATGTATATCGATGGACAGTTTGTGGCCTGGCAGGGTGACGCCTGGATTGACGTCATCAACCCGGCAACCGAAGAGGTCATTTCCCGTATTCCAGATGGCAGCGCCGACGATGCCCGAAAAGCCATTGACGCCGCCGAACGCGCGCAGGCGGGCTGGGAGGCGCTGCCTGCGATTGAGCGTGCAAACTGGCTGCGAAAAATTTCCGCCGGGATCCGCGAGCGCGTCAGCGAAATCAGCGCCCTGATTGTCGCCGAAGGGGGAAAGATCCAGCAGCTGGCGGAAGTGGAAGTCAACTTCACGGCGGACTACATCGACTATATGGCCGAATGGGCGCGCCGCTACGAAGGAGAAATCATTCAGAGCGACCGTCCGGGCGAGAACATCCTCGTCTTCAAACGCGCCCTGGGGGTGACCACCGGGATCTTGCCGTGGAACTTCCCGTTCTTCCTGATCGCACGCAAGCTCGCGCCCGCACTGCTCACCGGCAACACCATCGTCATTAAACCGAGCGAGTTTACCCCCAACAACGCCATTGCCTTTGCCAAAATTGTCGATGATATCGGCCTGCCAAAAGGGGTCTTTAACCTGGTGCTGGGCCGTGGCGAAACCGTCGGCCAGGAGCTGGCAGGCAATCCGAAAGTGGCGATGGTCAGCATGACCGGAAGCGTCGGCGCGGGCGAGAAAATCATGGCCGCGGCGGCAAAAAACATTACCAAAGTCGGACTGGAACTCGGCGGCAAAGCGCCGGCCATCGTGATGGACGATGCGGATCTGGAGCTGGCGGTGAAAGCCATCGTTGACTCCCGCGTCATCAACACCGGGCAGGTATGCAACTGCGCTGAGCGCGTGTACGTGCAAAAGGGCATTTACGACCGCTTTGTGAACCGTCTGGGTGAAGCGATGAAGGCGGTCCAGTTCGGCAATCCGGCAGAGCGCACGGACATTGCGATGGGGCCGCTGATCAACGCGGCCGCGCGTGAGCGTGTCGAGCAGAAGGTGGCGCGCGCGGTGCAGGAGGGGGCGAAGGTGGTGCTTGGCGGTAAAACCGTCGAGGGCAAAGGGTACTTTTATCCACCAACCCTGCTGCTGGACGTGCGTCAGGACATGGCGATTATGCATGAAGAGACCTTTGGCCCGGTGCTCCCCGTAGTGGCTTTCGACACGCTGGAGGAGGCGCTGGCCATGGCGAACGACAGCGACTACGGATTAACCTCGTCGATCTATACCCGTGATTTGAACGTCGCGATGAAAGCCATCAAGGGGCTGAAGTTTGGCGAGACCTATATTAACCGCGAAAACTTTGAAGCGATGCAGGGGTTCCATGCGGGGTGGCGTAAGTCCGGTATTGGCGGGGCGGATGGAAAACACGGGCTGAACGAATACCTCCAGACCCAGGTGGTCTATTTGCAGTCGTAACCGTGATTCCCCCTCCGGTTACGGAGGGGGCAGAGTTTTACAGTGAAGCGAATTTGTCCAGGGTACGCACCAGTTGCGTAACAAACCCGTATTCGTTGTCATACCAGGCGACGGCTTTCACCAGCTGAACGTCGCCCGCCTCGCTGACTTCCGTCTGGGTGGCGTCAAACACCGAGCCAAAGTGCGAGCCAATCACATCCGAGGAGACAATCTCTTCATCGGTATAACCGAATGATTTGTTGCCCTGCGTTGCTTTTTTCAGCGCGGCATGAATATCCTCCACCGTCACCTTTTTCTCGAGGATCGCCACCAGCTCGGTTACGGAACCGGTTTTAACCGGGACACGCTGCGCGTGGCCTTTCAGTTTTCCGCTCAGCGCGGGGATCACCAGCCCGATGGCTTTCGCCGCACCGGTGGTGTGCGGAATGATATTCTCCGCCGCCGCGCGGGAGGCCCGCAGATCTTTCCCGCGTGGGCCATCCACCAGCGCCTGCGTCCCGGTATAGGCGTGAATGGTGGTCATGGTGCCCACCTTAATACCAAAGGCGTCGTGAAGCGCTTTCGCCAGCGGGGCCAGACAGTTGGTGGTGCACGAGGCCACGGAAACAATCGTGTCATTCGCGTCGAGGGTGTCGTCGTTCACGTTAAACACGATGGTTTTCATCTCGCCCGCCGGAGCGGAGATCAGCACTTTTTTCGCCCCTGCATCCAGGTGCGCGCGGGATTTCTCTTCCGAGGTGTAAAAACCGGTACATTCGACCACGATATCAACGCCTGCGGCTTTCCACGGAATATGCTTCGCCTCTTTTTCGGCGTAAACCGAAATGGTTTTGCCATCGACGATCAGCGAATCTTCGGTGAAATCGACGCTCCACGGGAAGCCGCCGTAGTTGGAGTCGTGCTTGAGCAGGTAGGCCAGCACTTTCGGTGAGGTCAGGTCGTTGATGGCGACCACGGTGTTGCTGTCCTGGGTTTCAAGAAGGCGACGAAGTACAAGGCGTCCAATGCGTCCAAATCCATTAATGCCAATTTTACTCATGGTTATCTCCTGGAAAACGTGTCGGTACGACAGTTTGAACTTATCCAGGCTTAGACCATGACGGGCAGGGCGGCAATTGAAGATGTTTCATTGCCTGCGAAGTAATTGAAAAACCATACAGAAAAGTTAATGAATTTTTAAGGAAAGCTGGTTATGTTGACGCAATATCAGTTCTTTATCGGGAAAAGACATGCGCACTAAATATACGGGCCTGCAAATAGGTATTCACTGGCTGGTGTTTTTATTGGTTATCGTGGCCTATTGCGCCATGGAGTTTCGGGGCTATTTCCCGCGTGGCGATCGCCCGCTGATCAACATGATCCACGTCTCCTGTGGCATCTCCATTCTGGTGCTGATGGTGGCGCGCCTGCTTATCCGCCTTAAATTCCCGGCACCGCCCATTCAGCCGAAGCCGAAAGCGATGGTCACCGGCCTGTCGCATCTTGGACACCTGATTATTTATCTGCTGTTTATCGCGCTGCCGTTGATTGGCATTGTCATGATGTATAACCGCGGCAATGACTGGTTTGCATTTGGCCTGGTGATGCCGCATGCGGCAGAGGGCAATTTTGACGTCGTGGACATGCTGAAATCGTGGCACGTCACGCTCGCAAACCTGGGCTATTTCGTTATTGGCCTGCACGCCTTTGCGGCGCTGCTGCACCACTACTACTGGAAGGACAACACACTCCTGCGCATGATGCCGAAAAAGCGTCAGTAACATCGAAAAAGGGCCTGCGCGATGCAGGCCCTTCTTTTTAGTTCAGACGGGCAACTTCATCTGCCGTCAGCTCCAGCGTCTCGGTTGACCCTGTCTCAGACGATTTCACTGCCGCTTCCAGCACGGCCATCACCGCCAGCGCCTCAACGGGGTGTACCGGATTATCCATTTTGCCGAACAACGCATCACGCACGTTAATGTAATACTGGCGCTGATCGCCTTTCGGGGTTTTTACCGGGTGCGGCTCACCGCTGGCATCAAACAGCACCATATCATCATCGTCTTCGCCCCACGTCGCGCTGCCCGGCACAATACCTGCCAGCAGCTGGGCTTCCTGCTGATCGATTCTGGCTTTCAGCACGCTGGCCTTGTCACCGTGAACGGCAAAACGCATCGCGCTGCCTGCGACCAGCATGCTGCAATGCAAAATAACCTTATGCGACGGGTAGTTGAGCACCACATGCGCCCAGTCGTTAATCTCCGCTCCGTCACGCAGGGTGGCGATGTTGCCCTGCACGGACTGCGGAAGGCCGAAAAGCTGCAGCGTCTGGTCGATCAGATGTGGCCCCAGATCGAACCACAGGCCGCTGCCGGGGACATTTTGCTCTCTCCAGCGTGCGCGAACCTCCGGGCGGAAGCGGTCGATGTGCGACTCGAAGTGCTTCACGTTGCCCAGGCTGCCTTGCTCAATGACCTGCTTGATGCCGAGGAAGTCGCTGTCCCAGCGGCGATTGTGGAAAACGGAGAGCAGGCGCTGTTTTTCTTCCGCCAGCGCAATCAGATCGCGGGCTTCCTGCATGTCGAGGGTAAAGGGTTTATCGACCACAACATGTTTGCCTGCATTCAGGGCCAGCGTTGCCAGCGGGGCATGCGTCGCATTCGGAGAGGCGATTACTACCAGGTCGACATCGGGGTGCTGAATGGCCTCTTCAGGCGTCGCCACCACGATAACGTCTGCAATATCGCGTTTAACCTTTTCGGCATCCCGGGAGGAGACGACTGTCAGCTTCAGCCCGTCGATGGACTGGATCAGCGGCGCATGGAAGGTTTTTCCGACAAAGCCATACCCGATCAGCGCAATGTTGATTGTCTTACCGTTAACCTTATTCATGTGTTCTCCACGTTATTGTGCCTCTGCAAGGGTCACTTGCATGGCGCCACCGTCCCCAAGCTCGGGCCAGGGACGATCTAAAAACAGTTGATGAATGCCGGATAGCCCGGAAACCAGATAGGGTTCGCAGCGGTTGAGCTTCATATGGTCCGCCACGATCCAGTGCTCATGGCTCGCAGCCAGCATGGCGCGTTTGACCTCGGCATCAGCCTCCGTGCTGGCGCTTAAGCCAAGCTGCGCATGAATGGCGCAGGCACCGAGGATGGCAATGTCTGCCCGATAGCGCGACAGCAGAGCGAGTGTGGCGCTACCGGCAAACAGGCGCTGCTGGTGATCCCATTTTCCGCCAAGCAGGATAAGCTCGATATCCTCCCGCTCGCTAAAGCACTGGGCGATATCAAGAGAAGGGGTGATAACCGTTAGCGGCCCCTTAAGGACGTTCGCCACCGCCAGCATCGTGCTGCCGGCATCAAGGAACAGCGTCGACCCCGTCGGCACGCTTTGCGCGACCCGTTTACCCAACTGCTGCTTGATCTTCGGCAGCAAGGTATTCCGCCCCTGACGATTCATGGCTGACAAATTAAGCGCAATAGCACCGCCGTGATTCTTCTGCGCCAGCCCCTGTTTTTCGAGGTCCGTCAGATCGCGGCGAACCGTATCGGCAGAAACCTGCAGCTTTTCAGCAAGGTCGATGATGCTCGCCTGGCCCTGTTCGCTCAGGATATCAAGCAGATACTTTTGTCTGGCCGTTTTATGCATGTTTTTTCAAATCCTGCAAAATATCGCAATAAATTGCATATTACAGCATTTTTCCGGAAAAGGAATGCGACTTGCTGCCGTAATCCGTCAGGGCGCATCATCCAGAGCGGTTGTGTTGCGAAAAATTGTTCACGTAGGTAATCATTAACAACCCATTGATTAAGTGTGTTTAATCAATTTTTAAAATGTTTGATTGGTGTTAAAACAATGTGTTGCATTTAATTTGGTTAAAGGAACTAATGAATAGCCAATCATCAACGAAAAATTTTACTTTTTTATTTTAGTGTGGGTTTTTCTTCCGTATAAAATGGTTAATGTAGAATTTAATAATTTACAGAAGGGGGCGGTTACTTAAATTGACACTTCTTTGAAAATCTTTGTGTCTGACCCGAAATGAAATTAACCCAAAAATGTACAAACCGATAATTAAGAATTTTACTTAAGAAACAACGAGTTTATATGTTTCATCTGAAAGGCTCTTTTTACGGATTTGTCCAGAAACGTGAGGATTTTTCTTATTTGTAACACCACATTAACATTGTGGCTGTAGTGGGATATAAGACATTTTGTTATGCTGCCGGCACGTTAAAGAAATAAGTAAATTCCTAATTTAAATTAGTCCTTGGTCAGGCCTTATCTCCAGCGTGGATGGGTATGGGTTTCCTTTGCCGAAAATTCTTGAGGAGGATGATGAATAATCGCCAAATTATTTTTACCTCTTATTGGGTATCTAATTGCGCGACATTCAGCGACAGGAGAGAACATGTCTATATTGCCAACAAACCTATTATTTAAAATATCCGCCGGACTGGCGTTAATTTCGCTGGCGATTAATCCGGCAGTGGCGAATAACGGCCAGGCGGCATTTGCTCCCGTCGCGGCAACTACCTTAAAAGAAAGTATCCTTTTTGCTATCGACCGCGACCCGTCCGTTAGCCAGCAGGCCGCACAGCTGGGCATTGGTCAGGTGCAAATAGATGAAGCGCGCAGCGGCTGGATGCCGCAAATATCCCTGAACGGCAGCACCGGCCATAGCCAAACCACCGACTCCAGCGGATCGCTGCGCAATTCTGCCGCCTGGGGATTAAGCCTGACGCAGCTGATCTACGATTTCGGTAAGACCAACAACAGCATCAGCCAGGCCTCATCCCAGCGGGACAGCTATCGCTTTCAGTTGATGAGAACGTTATCTGACGTGGCCGAAAAAACGGCGCTGAGCTATGTCGAAGTGAAACGCTATGCCGACCTCCTGCAGGCCGCCAGAGAAAACGTCCAGGCGCTTAAAAACGTTGAGAAACTGGCAACCCTTCGTGCGGATGCGGGGGTGAGTTCGACCTCGGATGAACTTCAGACCCGCACGCGAATTGCCGGGATGCAGGCCACCGTTGAGCAATATACCGCTGCGTTAAACAGCGCCCGCGCCAGGCTTGCGGTACTGACGGGGATGCAGGCCGAACGGTACTCACCGGTTCCCGCCAGACTGGCCATTGAGCAGGACGCCGTTAACCGCATTGATTACGCCTCGATCCCGGCGGTCATGGCCGCGCAGAATATGGAAAAGGCCGCGCAGTACGGGATCGAAACCGCAAAGTCTCAGCACTGGCCAACGCTGAGCCTGAAAGCAGGCCGTACGCGCTATGAGTCAGATAACCGCTCATACTGGGACGATCAGATCCAGCTGAATGTTGATGCCCCGCTTTATCAGGGCGGCGCGGTATCGGCCCGGGTACGCCAGGCGGAAGGTGCGCGCGCAATGGCCGCTTCGCAGGTAGATCAGGCGCGTTTTGACGTGCTGCAAAAAGCCTCTGTGGCGCAGGCGGACTGGACCGGCGCGCTCGGCAGAAGAGAGGCGGGGAAACGGCAGCTTGAGAGCGCGCTCCGCGCCCGGGATGTCTACAAAAATGAATACACCCTGAGCAAGCGCAGCATTAACGATTTGCTCAGCGTAGAACAGGATGTCTGGCAGGCCATTTCCGCAAAAATAATGGCGGAATATGATGGCTGGAGTGCCGCAATTAATTACGCCTCTGCGGTGGATAATCTCATGCCGCTGGTTGGAATAGAGACAAATGCCGCAGCGAAATTACCGGATTTGAGTTAACGGAAGACGCGATTTTCAGCGTGGAATAAGTCAAAAAAGAATGGGGCGTAATCCCCAGGGCGAGTTACAGCTATCGGGTGGACATTTTCACAGGACACCGTACACCTGCAAGGAGAAGAATATGAGTAGCGTAAAAGTTGTTGATGTCATCATTCGTAAAACGGCGGAGAAGGCAAAATTAACCGGCGAGGGAAATATGTCGGTCTCGATCTCATCGCCCGCCGTGATTGAAATTCAGGGCTCTGCACAGGACGTGGCGCGCTATGTTCGCCAGGGTAAAGACCTGCTCATTTATATGAAAGATGGCAGCGTGATCCGCTGCAATAACTATTTCGCTGAAGATCCTGAAACGCACCACCATTCTGAACTGGTGTTTAACGATAATCAGGAATTAACCCATATTTCTTTTGCCGACACCGGAGAAGTGACCGGCGTCGCGACAGCCGAGCTGACCGCGCAGGCGGCACCGATTAGCAGCATTGAACCTTTCATGGAGCAGGGCGGCGTGCTCGGCGATGCGCCGTGGGGCTGGATTGCGGGCGCGGCGCTCGGCGGTGGGGCATTAGGTGCCCTGCTTGCGCATGGCGGGGACGGTGAAACCAAAACCCGCGTCATCGACAACACCAAAGAGGTAGAGAGCGCAACACCGACCTTTATGGTGACGGACAAAGCGGGTGACAAGCAGGGTGTGCTGAGTGCAAAAGAGGTCACGGATGATAACACCCCAACCTTCAGCGGCACCGGCCAGCCTGGCGCAACCATTCAGATTAAAGACAGTAGCGGAAGCACCATTGCCAGCGCGATGGTGGCGAAAGACGGTACCTGGACGGTAAAACTGCCTGCGCAGACCGACGGGGAACATACCTGGTCCGTCGTGCAGATCGATGGCAGTAAAACGACCTCTGCGGGCAGCATCACCGTGACCGTCTCCACCGCAGACGCGAGCCTGACCCTGGCGACCACGTCAGGTGATAACGTGATCAACGCCAGTGAACAGGCGGCGGGCTTTACCCTGTCCGGTGCCAGCAAAAATCTGGCGCAGGGCACCAGCCTGACCGTGACACTGAACGGCAAAACCTATTCCACCGAGGTTGGAGCCAATGGCGCATGGAGCGTAAAAGTGCCTGCGGCAGACGCAAAGGCGCTGGGCGACGGCACCTGGACGGTGAGCGTCAGCGGCAAAGACGCGGCGGGAAATACCGTGACCGGCAGCCAGACGATTGGCGTGGATACTGCCGCGCCGACGCTTTCCGTCGATACCCTCGCGCATGACAACATCATCAATGCGGCTGAGCACAATCAGGCACTGACGCTGACCGGAAAAACCAGTGCGGAAGCGGGCCAGATTGTGACGGTCACGCTAAACGGCAAAAACCATACCGCTACGGTAGGAAGCGACGGCACATGGTCCGTTACCCTGCCTGCCAGTGACGTCAAGGCGCTTGGCAATGGCGACCACACCCTGACGGTCAACGTCAGCGATAAAGCCGGGAACGGCACCACCACCACGGCTGATTTCAGCGTGGATACCGCAGCTCCCGTGGTGACAATCAATACCGTGGCGGGCGACGACGTTCTGAATACCAGCGAGCAGGCACAGGCACAGATCGTCTCCGGCCATGCAAACGGAGCGGCGGCGGGCGACGTCGTCACGGTAACCGTAGGCGGTCAGACCTTTACCGGCGTGGTTCAGGCCGACGGCAGCTGGAGCGTGGGCGTACCGGCATCGGTTATCGGGGCGCTTGGTGAAGGGAAACACAGCGTGTCGGTTTCCATTACCGATGCCGCAGGCAATACCGGCAGCGCGACGCACGGCATTACGCTGAGCGGCAACCCGCCAGAATTCACCCTTGATGCCATCAGCCAGGACAACGTGCTGAATGCCCGGGAGGCGATGCAGCCGCTGAGCCTGAGTGGCACCAGCAATCTGCCGAACGGCAGCGCCATCACCGTAACGCTTAACGGCGTTGACTATCAGACCAGCGTGACTAACGGCGTCTGGTCGGTGCAGGTCCCGGTGACGGACGTGCTGAACCTGGCGAATACCCTGTACACCGTGAGCGTAAGCGGCACCGACAGCGTGGGCAACAGCGGCTCTGCAAGCGCGAACCTGCTGGTCGATACCGTTCTGCCGCAGGTGATCATCAACACCTTTGCGGGTGACAATCGGGTGAATAACGCCGAGGCGGCGGTTGATCAAATCCTGAGCGGGCGCGTCACCGGCGCGGCGGCGGGGGATACGGTTTCTGTTAGCGTCGGCGGCAAAAGTTACACCGCGACGGTGGGCAACGATCTGACCTGGAGCGTGACCGTTCCGTCATCCGATCTTACCAACTTTGGTGACGGCAACCTGACGTTCACCGCCTCCGTGACCAACGGCCACGGCAACACCGGGACCGGCGAGCGTGATATCAGCATCAACGCGGAGCTGCCGGGCCTTCGCGTCAACACCATCTCTGGCGATGATGTGATTAATGCCATTGAGCAGCAGCACGATCTGACCGTCACCGGCGCCAGCACCCATCTGGCCGAAGGGACGAAGATCGTGGTGACCATCAACAACGTTGACTACGCCGCCGTGGTGACCGCCAGCGGGAGCTGGCAAATTGGCGTGCCAGCGTCCGATCTTCAGGGCTGGAAGGCCGGAAATATCGCCGTGCACGCCAGCGCGGAAGATGCCTGGGGCAACACCGTTTCTGCCGATCGTCCCATTGAACTGGACCTTAACGCCGTGGCGGTCACCATCGATTCAGTGACCAGTGATGACATGCTCAATGCGGCCGAAAAAGGGGCCGACCTGACGCTCTCCGGCCAGACGCAGGGCGTGGAAGCCGGGCAGACCGTGGTGGTGAAATTCGCCGACCAGACCTTCACTGCCCAGGTGCAGCAGGACGGCAGCTGGAGCCTGACCGTGCCCGCCAGCGCCATGGAGACGCTGATCGACGGGCGCGCGCAGGTGAGCGTCAGCGTGACTAATGTCAACGGCAACAGTGCCGACGCGTCGCGCGTGGTGACGGTAGATACGTTACCGCCATCCATTACGCTGGATAACCTGACCGACGACAACATCATCAACGCCGCTGAAGCACAGCAGGATCTGCTGCTGAGCGGGACCAGCGATGCGCAAGCGGGCCAGACGGTGACCGTGACGCTGAACGGTAAAACCTGGCAGACCACCGTAAAAAGCGACGGCACCTGGCAGCTCAGCGTCCCGGCCGCCGACGTCGGTGCGCTGGCAGACGGCACCGTGACGGTGACGGCAAGCGTAAGCGATGTGGCGGGCAACAGCAGCAGCGTGGATCGCGTTGGGATGGTGGATGCTACCGTGCCGCAGGTCACCATCAATGATTTCGTGACCAGCACCAACACCGTTAACCACGTGGCGCATTCTCAGGCGCAGATCCTGAGCGGCTCCGTGACGGGCGCGGCAGCGGGCGATGTGGTGACCATTAAAATTGATAACCAGAACTACACCACCGTGGTGGATGCCGCGGGTCACTGGAGCCTCGGCCTGCCAGCCTCCGTCGTACAGGGGTTAGCGGACGGTACCGTGACCATTGACGTCTCCGTGACGGACCGCTCGGGTAACACCGGCAGCAGCTCGCTGGAGGTGATCGTAAATACCGTCACGCCAGCGATCGGCATTAACACCCTGGCGGCGGACGATGTGATTAACGCCACCGAGAAAGGGGCCGATCTGCAGCTCTCCGGGACCAGTAACCAGCCGGAAGGCACAACGATTATTGTTACCCTCAACGGAGTCAACTACACCGCAGTGGCTGATGCCAGCGGGAACTGGAGCGTCACCGTTCCCGCCTCTGCGGTGAGCGCGCTGGGCGAAGCCACCTACACCGTGACGGCGAGCGTCACCGACAGCGTGGGCAACAGCGCGTCTGCCAGCCATGACGTGCTGGTGGACAGCTCGCTGCCGGTGGTCACCCTCAACACCCTGGCCGGGGATAACATCGTTAACGCGGCGGAAGTGGCGGCGGGTCAAACCCTGACGGGCAGCGTGGCAAACGCTGCGCCGGGCGATACCGTCACCCTGACGCTGGGCGGAAAAACCTACACCGCCGTCGTGCAGGACGACCTCACCTGGAGCCTGCCGTTAAGCGCAGCACAGCTAGCCGCGCTGGGTAACGGCGAGTTGACCGTGACCGCCAGCGTAACAAACGCCCACGACAATACCGGCTCTGCTTCACTCGATTTCACCATCGACGCCCAGTTGCCGGGCCTGCGTATTGATCCCGTGGCGGGCGATGACGTGATTAACATCATCGAGCATGGTCAGAACCTTATCGTCTCGGGGAGCAGTACCGATCTGCAGGCGGGCGGTACGGTTTCCGTCACCATCAATGGCAAAATCTATTCGGCAATGGTACAGGCGGATGGCACCTGGCAGGCAGCGGTGCCTGCAGCAGACGTTTCGCAGTGGGCGGACGGACAGCTGTCCATCAGCGCCAGCGCACAGGATACCTCCGGCAACCCGGTCACTATCGGAACGGTTGTGGATGTCGATCTCGCGCCAGTGGCGATCAGCATCAACAGCGTGACGGCGGATAACGTGCTGAACGCGGCGGAGAAGGGACAGGAGCTGGTACTGAGCGGGACCACCACGCACGTTGAGGCGGGGCAGACCGTGACGGTGACGTTTGGCGGGAAAACTTACACTACCCGCGTGGATGCCGACGGCAACTGGACCTACACCGTGCCGGCGGCAGATCTCACCAGCCTGAAGGACGGCGATGCCCGCGTACAGGTCAGCGTGACAAACGTAAACGGCAACGCCGCCACCTCCTCGCAGGAATATAGCGTGGATGCCACCGCGCCGACGGTGACGATTAACACCGTCAGCAGCGACAACATTCTGAATGCGGCAGAGGCCGCGCAGGATCTCACCCTGAGCGGCACCTCTACGGCCGAAGCGGGCCAGACCGTCTCCGTTACCTTCAACGGCAAGACGTACAGCGCGCAGGTCAAGACGGACGGCAGCTGGACGCTCAACGTGCCAGCGGCGGATATGGCGGGTATTACCGACGGCAATGCTGCGGTGACGGCAACCGTTTCCGATAAAGCGGGCAACCCGGCAAGCACGCAAACCACAGTATTGGTCGACACCACCGTGCCGCACATCAGCTTCAACGTGGTGGCGGAAGACGATATCGTCAATATCGCTGAGCACGGCCAGGCGCTGATTGTTTCCGGCAACGTTACCGGCGCGCAGGCGGGGGATGCGATCACCGTGACCCTCAACGGTAAAGATTACACAGCGATGCTGGATGCCTCCGGTAACTGGAGCTTCGGCATTCCGGCCGCCGACGTGGGCGCGCTGGGCAATGGCGACCATGCGATCACGGCGACCCTCACCGACAAAGCGGGCAACAGCGCCAGCGCGACGCATGAGATTGACGTCTCCCTGACCGCGCCGGTTATCGCCATCAACATCCTCGCGGGCGATGACGTGGTTAACGCCACCGAAAAAGGTCAGGATCTGCAGTTGTCCGGCACCAGCAACCAGCCGGACGGCACCACCATTACGGTTACCCTGAACGGGATCAACTACACGGCCATCACTGATGGCAGCGGCAACTGGAGCGTCACCGTTCCGGCCTCTGCTGTTTCTGCGCTGGGTGAAGCCCAGTACACCGTGACCGCAAGTGTGACCGACAGCGCGGGCAACGGCGCAAGCGCCAGCCACGACCTGCTGGTCGACAGCGCGCTGCCGCAGGTCACGCTCAACGCTATCGCCACCGACGACATCATCAACGCTGCAGAAGTGGCGGCGGGCCAGGCCGTAAGCGGCAAGGTCAGCGGTGCGGTAAGCGGTGACACTGTCACTGTCACCCTTGGCGGCAAAACCTATACGGCCACGGTTCAGGACGACCTGAGCTGGTCAGTGACGGTGCCGTCTGACGTCTTAACCGCGCTGGGCAACGGCGATTTGACCGTGACCGCCAGCGTGACCAACGCCCATGGCAACACCGGAACGGCTGAACGCGATATCACCATTGACGCCAGCCTGCCGGGTCTGCGTATCAATATCGTCGCGGGCGACGACGTGATCAACAGCATCGAGCACGGCCAGAACCTGATCGTCAGCGGCTCCAGCGACGGGCTTACCGCCGGGTCAGCGTTGACCGTGACCGTTAACGGCAAAACCTACGGCGCAACGGTGCTGGCGGACGGCACCTGGGCGGCGGCCATTCCGGCGGCAGACGTGAGCGCGCTGGCGGCAGGGAAAGTCACCGTGAGCGTCGCCGGTCAGAGCACGGCGGGTAACCCGGTGTCCATCAGCCACGATGTGACGGTGGATCTGGCGACCGTGGCGATCAGCATCGATGCCATTGCCTCTGATGACGTGATTAACGCGGCGGAAAAAGGTGCGGATCTGGTGCTCTCCGGTACCACCACCCAGGTGGAAGCGAACCAGACCGTGACGATCATCTTCGGCGGCAAGAGCTACACGGCCACGGTCGGTGCCGACGGCAAATGGTCCACAACCGTACCGTCCGCCGACCTGGCGGGGCTGAAAGACGGCGACGCCAGCGTGCAGGCGAGCGTAACGAACGTGAACGGCAACAGCGCCTCGGCGGGCCGTGAGTACAGCGTGGACGCAACTGCACCAACGGTTTCCATCGAAATCGTCAGCGATAACAACATCATCAACGCGCAAGAAGCGCAGTCCGATTTGTCCCTTCACGGCACCAGCAATGCCGAAGCGGGCCAGAAGGTGACCGTCACCCTTGGCGGCAAGTCCTGGACTACCACCGTCGGCGCAGACGGCACCTGGACGCTGGACGTCCCGGCGGCGGATGTCGGCGCGCTGGCCGACGGCAACTACACCATCGGGGCTTCGGTGGCGGACAAGGCGGGCAACCCGGCCTCCACCGCGCGCGACGTGCTGGTGGATACCACCGTGCCGCAGCTCACCATCAACGCCGTCTCCGGTGATGACGTGATCAACAGCGTCGAGCACGGTCAGGCACTGACCGTGAGCGGCAGCGCGACCGGCGCGGCAGCGGGCGACGTGGTGACCGTGACCATCAACAATAAATCCTACACCGCGACCCTGGATGCGGCGGGTCAGTGGACCATTGGCGTTCCGGCTGCCGACGTTGGCGCCCTGGTCGCCGGGGATTACACCATTACCGCCTCCGTCACTGACAAGGCGGGGAACAGCGACAGCGAAACCCACGACATTAACGTTAACCTGACCGCGCCGGTGCTGACCATCGACACCGTCTCCGATGACGATGTGATCAACAGCGCCGAGAAGACGCAGGATCTGGTCATCGGCGGAACGGCGACCGGTCTGGCGGCGGGGGCGATCGTCACGGTGATGCTGAACGGCAAAGCCTACAGCGCGACGGTAGACGCGAACGGCAAATGGTCAACCACCGTTCCGGCTGAACAGGTCGGTGCGTTGGGTGAAGCCCTGTATACCGTTACCGCGTCGGCGACGGACGCTGTGGGCAACAGCGGCAGCGCGTCGCATACCGTGACCGTTGAATCCGTGCTGCCTGGCGTGACCATCAATGCCATCGCAACGGATGATGTGATCAACGCGGGCGAAGTCAGCGCGGGTCAGTCCATCAGCGGGAAAGTCATCAACGCCGAAGCGGGCAACACCGTGACGGTGACCGTGGGCGGCAAAACCTATACCACCACCGTGCAGAGCGATTTGTCCTGGAAGGTTGACGTTAGCGCGGACGATCTCAAGGCGCTGGGCAACGGCGATCTGACCGTAACCGCCAGCGTGACCAATGGCGTAGGCAACACCGGTTCCGGGGAGCGCGATATTTCCATCGACGCGAATTTGCCGGGTCTGCGCGTGAACATCGTGGCGGGCGACGACGTGATCAACAGCATCGAGCACGGCCAGAACCTGATCGTCACCGGTTCAAGCGACGGCCTGAGCGTAGGTAGCGCACTGACCGTCACTGTTAACGGCAAAGACTACGCCGCGACCGTGCTGGCAGACGGCACCTGGAGCGCGGCAATCCCGGCGGCGGACGTGGGCGCGCTGGCCGCGGGCAAACTGACGATCACCGTTGCAGGGCAAAGCAGCGCCGGCAACCCGGTGACCATCAATCACGATGTGACCGTGGATCTTGCGACCGTGGCGATCAGCATCGACGCCATTGCCTCTGACGACGTGATTAACGCCGCAGAGAAAGGCGCGGATCTAGTGCTCTCCGGCAGCACGGCGAACGTGGAAGAAAATCAGATCGTAACCATTACCTTCGGCGGCAAGAGCTACACCGCGCAGGTTGGCGCGGACGGCAAGTGGACCACAACCGTGCCGTCTGCCGATCTGGCAGGCCTGAAGGACGGCGACGCCAGCGTGCAGGTGAGCGTCAGTACCGTAAACGGCAACAGCGCGTCGGCAGGCCGCGAGTACAGCGTGGATGCCACCGCGCCGTCCGTGACCATTAACACCCTGGCGGCAGACGATATCCTGAATGCGGCAGAAGCGAAGTCTGACCTGACCGTCTCCGGCACCAGCACCGCCGAAGCGGGGCAGACGGTGACCGTGAGCCTCAACGGCAAGGATTACACCGCGAAGGTCGGTGCCGACGGCACATGGACCCTGGACGTTCCGGCCGCAGATGTCGGTGCGCTCAGCAACGGCAGCGTCACTGTCACCGCGTCCGTGAGCGACAAGGCGGGTAACCCGGCAAGCGTGGATCATAACCTGACGGTGGACGTCACCGTTCCGGTGGTGACCATCAGCGCCATTGCGGGCGACGACGTGATTAACGCGACGGAACACGGCCAGGCGCAGATCGTCAGCGGCACCGCGACCGGCGCGGCGGCGGGCGACAAGGTCACCGTGACGATTGGCGGCAAGACCTACACCACCGTGCTGGATGCGGCGGGCAACTGGAGCGTGGGCGTACCTGCCAGCGTGATTTCCGGCCTGAGCGACGGCACCGTGACCGTCACTGCGTCAGTCACCGATGCGGCGGGCAACACCGGGACCGGCACCCATAACGTGACCGTGGACACCGGCCTGCCATCGGTGAGTTTCGACACCCTGAGCGGCGATAACGTCCTGAATGCGGTGGAGAAGGGACAGGATCTGACCGTGAGCGGCACCAGCGCCAACCTGGCAGCAGGGACCACGGTCACCGTCACCCTGAACGGCAAACAGTATACCGCCACCACGACGGCCAGCGGGGCCTGGAGCCTGACGGTTCCGGCGGCGGATCTGGCTGCGCTGGGCGAAGCAAACTACACCCTGAGCGCAAACGCCACCAACGGCGTGGGCAACAGCGTCAGCAACACGGCCGAACTGCTGGTCGACACCGCGCTGCCGACCGTTACCGTAAATACCGTGGCGGGCGACAACATCATCAACGCCGCCGAAGTGGCGGCAGGTCAGACGATTACCGGCAGGGTGGCGAATGCCGAAACGGGCAATACCGTTACCGTGACGATTGGCGACAAGAGCTATACCGCCACCGTACAGAGCGATCTGAGCTGGTCGGTGAAAGTGCCTTCGGACGTGCTGACCGCGCTGGGCAACGGCAGCCTGAGCGTGAAGGCGACCGTCACCAACGGCCACGGCAACACCGGTTCCGGGGAGCGTGAGATTTCCATCGACGCGAATTTGCCGGGTCTGCGCGTGAACATCGTGGCGGGCGACGACGTGATCAACAGCATCGAGCACGGCCAGAACCTGATCGTCACCGGCTCCAGCGACGGGCTGGCGGTGGGTACGGCACTGACCGTCACTGTTAACGGCAAAACCTACGCCGCGACCGTGCTGGCAGACGGCACCTGGAGCGCGGCAATCCCTGCCGTGGACGTGAGCGCGTGGCCGGAAGGCACCGTGAAGATTGGCGTCTCCGGCGACAGCGCGGCGGGTAATACTATCGCCATCAGCCACGACGTCACCGTTGATCTCGCCACCGTGGCGATCAGCATCAACGCCATTGCCTCTGATGACGTGATTAACGCCGCAGAGAAAGGTGCGGATCTGGTGCTCTCCGGCGAGACCACCAACGTTGAAGCCGGGCAAACCGTCACCGTGAGCTTCGGCGGTAAAATCTACACCGCCAAAGTGGATACCGATGGCAAGTGGACCACAACCGTGCCGTCTGCCGATCTGGCAGGCCTGAAGGACGGCGACGCCAGCGTGCAGGTGAGCGTCAGTACCGTAAACGGCAACAGCGCGTCGGCAGGACGCGAGTACAGCGTGGATGCCACCGCGCCGTCCGTGACCATCAACACCCTGGCGGCAGACGATATCCTGAATGCGGCAGAAGCGAAGTCTGAGCTGACTGTCTCCGGCACCAGCACCGCCGAAGCGGGGCAGACGGTGACCGTGAGCCTCAACGGCAAGGATTACACCGCGAAGGTCGGGGCCGACGGCACATGGACCCTGGACGTTCCGGCCGCAGATGTCGGCGCGCTCAGCAACGGCAGCGTCACTGTCACCGCGTCCGTGAGCGACAAGGCGGGTAACCCGGCAAGCGTGGATCATAACCTGACGGTGGACGTCACCGTTCCGGTGGTGACCATCAGCGCCATTGCGGGCGACGACGTGATTAACGCGACGGAACACGGCCAGGCGCAGATCGTCAGCGGCACCGCGACCGGCGCGGCGGCGGGCGACAAGGTTACCGTGACGATTGGCGGCAAGACCTACACCACCGTGCTGGACGCGGCGGGCAACTGGAGCGTGGGCGTACCTGCCAGCGTGATTTCCGGCCTGAGCGACGGCACCGTGACCGTCACTGCGTCAGTCACCGATGCGGCGGGCAACACCGGGACCAGCACCCATAACGTGACCGTGGACACCGGCCTGCCATCGGTGAGTTTCGACATCCTGAGCGGTGATAACGTCCTGAACGCGGTGGAGAAAGGACAGGATCTGACCGTGAGCGGCACCAGCGCCAACCTGGCAGCAGGGACCACGGTCACCGTCACCCTGAACGGCAAACAGTACACCGCCACCACGATGGCCAGCGGGGCCTGGAGCCTGACGGTTCCGGCGGCGGATCTGGCTGCGCTGGGCGAAGCAAACTACACCCTGAGCGCAAACGCCACCAACGGCGTGGGCAACAGCGTCAGCAACACGGCCGAACTGCTGGTCGACACCGCGCTGCCGACCGTCACCGTAAATACCGTGGCGGGCGACAACATCATCAACGCCGCCGAAGTGGCGGCAGGTCAGACGATTACCGGCAGGGTGGCGAATGCCGAAGCGGGCAATACCGTCACCGTCACCCTTGGCGGCAAGAGCTACACCGCCACCGTGCAGAGCGATCTGAGCTGGTCGGTGAAGGTGCCTGCTGATGTGCTGACCGCGCTGGGCAACGGTGATTTAACCGTTACCGCTACCGTTACTAACGGCCACGGCAACACCGGTTCCGGCGAGCGTGAGATTTCCATCGACGCGAATTTGCCGGGTCTGCGCGTGAACATCGTGGCGGGCGACGACGTGATCAACAGCATCGAGCACGGTCAGAATCTGATCGTCACCGGCTCCAGCGACGGGCTGGCGGTGGGCACGACGCTGGCCGTCACCGTAAATGGCAAAGACTACGCAGCCTCCGTGCTGGCCGACGGCTCATGGAGCGCGGCGATCCCGGCTACCGACGTGAGTGCGCTGCCTGCGGGCAAGGTTACCGTGAGCGTTGCAGGCCAGAGCATGGCGGGCAACCCGGTATCCATCAGCCATGATGTGACCGTTGATCTCGCCACCGTCGCGATCAGCATCGATGCTATTGCCTCTGACGACGTGATTAACGCCGCAGAGAAAGGCGCGGATCTGGTGCTCTCCGGCAGTACCGTGAACGTTGAAGAGAACCAGACCGTAACCATTACCTTCGGCGGCAAAACCTACACCGCGAAAGTGGATGCCGACGGCAACTGGACCGCAACCGTGCCGTCCTCCGATCTCGCAGGCCTGAAAGATGGTGATGCAAGCGTGCAGGTGAGCGTCAGCAATGTGAACGGCAACGGCGCGTCCGCAGGCCGCGAGTACAGCGTGGATGCTACCGCGCCAACCGTCACTATCGATACGGTCGCGGGCGATAACGTGATCAACAGCAGCGAAGCGGCTGCTGGTGTGGCGATCTCCGGCACCACAACAGCAGAGGTCGGGCAGACGGTGACCGTCTCGCTCGGCGGCAAGAGCTACACCGCGCAGGTCCAGAAGGGCGGCGTGTGGAGCGTCAGTGTGCCAGCGGGCGATCTCTCTGCCATGGCCGACAACGGTTACACCGTGCAGGTGAGCGTAAGCGATGCTGCGGGTAACCCGGGCAGTGCGAACAAAGCCGTTACGCTGGATACTACGCCGCCGGTGATTCGCTTCAACGCCGTGGCGGGCGATGACATCATCAACAGCACGGAACATAGCCAGGCGCAGATCATCAGCGGGACGGCGACCGGGGCAAACGTCGGCGACAAGCTGGTCATCACGTTAGGTTCCAGTCAGTACATCACCACCGTTGACGCCAGCGGCAAATGGAGCGTGGGCGTACCAGCCAGCGTCATCTCAGCCCTGGCGGACGGTAAAGTAACCATCAGTGCAACCCTTACCGACAGCGCAGGAAACAGCAGCACCCTGACGCATGATGTGATTGTGAATACCGCAGCCGTGGCGCTGACGATCAACACCCTCGCGGTCGACGATGTGATCAACGCCGCAGAAGCGGGCACGTCGCTGGTCATTAGCGGCTCCAGCGCGCAGTTCGCCAGCGGCACGCAGGTGACGGTTACCCTGAACGGCAAGAGCTATACGGCGACCATTCAAAGCGACGGGAGCTGGACGACGACGGTTCCGGCGGCCGACGTGGGCGCGCTGGCCGATGGAACACACTATCAGGTGTCCGTCTCTGCGCAGGACGACGCGGGGAACGGCGCCTCGGCGACCCACAACATCAGCGTAGACACCACCGCACCGGTGATCAGCATTAGCGCGATCGCTGGGGATGACGTTCTGAACGCGGCAGAAGCGCAGCAACCGCTGACGGTAACAGGCGCATCCAGCGCGGAAGCAGGCCAGACCGTCACCGTTACGCTCGGGGGCAAAACCTATACCACTACCGTGGCGAACGACGGCAGCTGGACGCTGAATGTCCCGGCGGCGGATCTGGCCGCCCTCAGCCAGGGCGCGCTGATGGTCACCGCGTCGGTGAGTGATAAAGCCGGTAACAGCGGTCAGGTCACCCACGGCCTGACGGTAGATACCGTGGCGCCGAGCGTCACCATCAGTGCCGTTGCAGGCGATGATATCGTCAATAACAGCGAACAGCAGGCGGGCCAGACTATTAGCGGCACCACCACGGCGGAACAGGGCCAGACGGTGACCGTCAACTTTAACGGTCACAGCTATCAGGCAACGGTGGATGCCGACGGGAAGTGGTCGGTATTTGTGCCGGGACGGGATTTCCTCGGCCTGAGCGACGGGAAATACACCGTTACCGCATCGGTAAGCGATAAGGCGGGGAACCCGGGCAGCGCAACGCACGACGTGACGCTGAACGGCGATGTGCCTACCATCAGCATCAACGCCTTTGCGCAGGACGATATCGTCAATGCCGCCGAGCACGGCACGCCGCTGGTGATCAGCGGTACGACCGATGCGCCTGCGGGACAGACGGTCACCCTGACGCTTAACGGCAAAACCTATACTGCCACCGTGCAGTCGGATGGAAGCTGGCGCTATACCCTGGGCAGCGCGGACGTCACCGCCCTGGCTGATGGCGGCTCTTACGTCATCCATGCGCAGGTCAGCAACGCCATTGGCAACAGCGCCAGCGACGATCGCGCGGTCACCGTGGATCTGACTGCGCCGTCGATGGGGATTGCCATTGATTCGCTGCAAAACGATACCGGCCTGAGCGCGAGTGATTTCATCACCAACGACAAAAACGTGGTGGTTAACGGCTCGCTGACCGCGCAACTCGGCAACAACGAGAAGGCGCAGATCAGCCTCGACGGCGGCGTCACCTGGATAGACCTGACCGTCACCGGCACGACCTGGCGCTACGCCGATGGCCGCACCCTGACCGACGGCACTTATCAGTATCAGGTACGGGTTATCGATAACGCGGGCAACGTCGGCGCAACCGACAGCCAGGATGTGGTGGTCGATCTCACCGCGCCGGCGGCAACCACCATCACCGTGGATGCCGTGACGCAGGATACCGGGTTGTCCGACAGCGACTTTATCACCAGTGATAATCAAATCACGCTGAACGGGACGCTCGGTGCGGCGCTGGGTCGCGGCGAGCACGCGCAGATCAGCATTGACGGCGGAACGACATGGATTGATGTGAACGTCAGCGGGCTGACCTGGACCTACGTTGATGGTCGCACCCTGGCCGACGGTGACTACAACTACCAGCTGCGGGTGATCGACGACGCGGGCAATATCAGTGCCACCACCAGTCAGGTGGTGACCATTGATACCGTGGCACCGGACGCCAGCAAAACCGTCTCTATCGACAGCATCAGTGATGATACGGGCCTGAGCAACAGCGACTTCGTGACCAATGACACCTCGCTGACGCTGCACGGCTCGCTGGGCGCGACGCTGGCCGACGGTGAAGGCGTGCAGATCAGCCTCGACGGCGGCAGCACCTGGCAGAACGTGACCGTGGTCGGTAAGACCTGGTATTACGTCGATGGCCGAACGCTGGGTAACCAGACCTATGACTACTGGGTACGCGTGATTGATGCGGCCGGCAACGTGGGCGAATCTGCGCACCAGCAGGTGACGGTGGATACCATTGCGCCAGACGCGGCGATCACCGTGACCGTGGATAACATCACCGTCGATACCGGTTTTGATGATAACGACTTCCTGACCAGCCAAACGTCGTACACCCTGAACGGCACGCTCGGCGCTGCGCTGGGCAACAATGAGTACGTACAGGTTAGCCTCGATGGCGGCACGACCTGGGTTTACGCGAAGGTTAACGGCACGAGCTGGAGCTATACCGATACGCGCACCCTCGCCGATGGCGATCACGACTATCAGGTTCGCGTGGTGGATCAGGCGGGCAACGTCGGAGCAACCACCTCGCAGGTGGTGACCGTGGACACCAAAGCGCCGCAGTACGGCATCACCATTGATGCCATCAGCGACGATACCGGGCAGTCCGACAGCGATTTCATCACCAACGATACCTCGCTGACGGTGAGCGGCACGCTCGGCAGCGAGCTGCGCAGCGATGAACGGGTGCAGATCAGCCTGGACGGCGGGGCAACCTGGATCGACGTTACGGTGAACCATACCCAGTGGAGCTACACCGATACCCGCACGCTGACCGACAATGATTACACCTACCAGGTGCGCATCATTGACCAGGCAGGCAACGTCGGCTCAACCGCACAGCAGGTGGTGACGGTAGACACCACGCCGCCGGTGACGAAGGGCACGATCGTCAGCTATACCGATACCGACGGCGAGCGTACCGGGGTCTTTGGTGAAAACGTCTCGACGGATGACACCACGCCGCTCATCAGCGGCACCCTGAACCAGGGGCTGGCGGCCGGTGAAATTGCGCAACTGTATCGCGACGGGGTCCTGTTGGGCCAGGTCACCATGAACGGCGCGACCAGCTGGTACTTCCAGGACAGCGGCCTGCGCGACGGTAACCACAACTACGTTCTGCGTATTACCGACGTGGCGGGGAACTACACCGACTCGAATGATTTTGTGCTGAAGGTCGATACCAGCATTCCGACTACCACGGCGACCATTGCCGCCCAGACGACGCCGGACACGACGCCGATTCTGAACGGTACCGTGTCGGCGGCGCTGACCAACGGGGAATATCTGGTCGTTACCGTCAACGGTAAAACCTACACCTCCGAAGCGGGCGGCGCGGTGGTGGTCGACCCGGACAATAACACCTGGTATCTGCAAATCCCGGACAGCGATGCACTGACCGTGAAGAGCTATGACGTGACGGCGCAGGTGAAGAGCAGCGCGGGCAACGGCAACTCAACCGGCACCACCACGGGAAGCCTCGTGATTGGTAACGATGAGGCGATCACGGTGGGCTTCACGACGACCAGCTCAGGCTCATCGAACGCCGCGAGCTACATGCTGGATTCGGACGGGCTGTGGACGGTTACGGCGAACCAGCAAATCGCGTCGGCGAATGCCGACAGCCGCAACTCGTGGACGGTGGGAAGCAACTTTACGATGACCGGAACCTACACTTCCGGTACGTACGCGGATATCAACCGTGACGGCCTGAACGACATCCTGGCCGAAAGCACCAACTACAGCTACATGCAGCAGCTGATTAACAATGGCGACGGCACCTACACCTCGACTTCGCTCAGCGGCTTTGGGGCGCTGGTATGGTACGGCGCGGTGGTGGCGATTGATATTCAGGGTGACGGTTACACGGACTTTGTGGTCGGCGATGCGGGTGGCCCGGACTCCAGCACCTTTATGCTGAACAACAATGGGACGCTGGTCGGTAGCTCGAAGGCCGGAACCTACGGCACCTTTGTGTCCGGCTCGAAGGTGGGTAACTACAACAGCCTGATTGAAGTCTCCGGCGTCGACTTAGACAACGACGGTAAGGTGGATATCGCCCAGCACACCACTAACGGCAGTAACAACTACGCGCTGTCGACGATGTTCAACCAGGGGGACGGCTCGTTTACCTGGGGGCAGAACTTCATCAACACCATGTACAGCGCTACTGGCGCCAGCGCGGCGACCAACGCCGTCAGCATGACCTGGGGCGACTTCAACGGTGACGGCTACATGGATCTGTACATGAGCATGTACCGCACCTCCAGCGGCACCAACACTGGCGGCGTGCTGATGCTGAACGACGGCACCGGCAATCTGCTGGCGGGCACCGCGGTGGGCACCGCGACCACGGACAAATTCATCGGTAACGTCAGCGTGGCGGTGGACTGGAACATGGACGGCAAGATGGACATCATCAAGCTGGCCAACAGCGGGCAGTCATGGCTTTACACCAACGATGGCATGCCGGGCTCGGCAAGCTTCACGGCGTCGAAGTTCAGCACTGCCACCTCCACGCAGGTGTCCGGCGCGGCGCGGCTCGACTACGACTGGGACGGCGCGCAGGATCTGCTGATCTTCCGCCAGAACGGCAGCGTGATCCTGGAGCGCAACACCAACACCGTTGCGCCGGGTACGGCCATGCATCTGAAGATTGTCGACAGCGAAGGGATCAACGCCTTCTTTGGCAACACCGTTCAGCTGTACAACTCTGCGGGCCAGCTGGTCGCCAGCCAGATCCTGAACGCGCAGTCAGGGATGGGGATTAACGACTCCTCGTCGCTGATCAGCTTCTACGGCCTGGACGCCAGTGAGACCTACCACGCTGTGCTGGTGCGAGCGACCAACGGCGTCTCCAGTAACGTCACCTGGGACGGGCTGGAAGCGGGCAACGGTAAGGAAGGCTATGTGCTGACCGCAGAAGCCGCCACCGGAGGCCACAGCGGGACGATTGTCGGGACGGGTTATAACGACACCTTCGTCGCCGAAGCGGGTACCTATACCTACAACGGCTCCGGCGGCTGGTCGACGACGTCCGATCACGATACCTGGAGCAGCACCGGCGGTATGGACGTGGTGGATTACATCAACGCCACCACGGGAGTAAACGTGAATCTGGGGCTGGCGACGGCGCAAAACACCGGCTTCAACACCGCGACGCTGGTGAATATTGAAGGGGTTGCAGGCTCGAACCACGACGACGTGTTCACCGGTAACAGCGGTGATAACCAGTTCGAAGGACGCGGCGGCAACGACACCTTCAACATCGGTAGCGGCGGCCACGACACCTTGCTCTACAAGCTGATCAACGCGTCGGACGCCACGGGCGGTAACGGCAGCGACGTGGTGAACGGCTTCACCGTAGGGACCTGGGAGGGGACAGCGGACACGGATCGTATCGATCTGCGCGATCTGCTTTCCGGTAGCGGCTATACCGGCACCGGCTCGGCGAGCTATGTGAACGGCGTGGCGACGCTGGACAGCAGCGCGGGCAACATCACCGACTACATCCGTGTGGTGCAAAACGGCAGCAATACCGAGATCCAGGTTGACCTGGACGGTAGCGGCGGCAATTTCTCGCCCACAACGCTTGTGACGTTGAACGGGGTGCAAACCGACCTGGCGACATTGCTGGCGAACCATCAGCTGTTAATTGCCTAAACGATGCGGCGGGGAGCGATCCCCGCCGCGCGTGGCGTGCAGTTAAACCGATTATTTTGCCGGCTCGTTTAACAAGTGTTCGAATTTTAATCATTCCGTAAAGGTATCATTTCGGTGCGAAATCACCGCACTGGACAGGACGTAGCATTATGAAGACTCATCCGCAGTACGAACCCTGGTTGCAGGGCATGCTTATCATCGCGAAACACTATCGGCTTGATTTCTCGGCGGAGCATGTTCGGGTCACGATTAACCATGAGAGCCACTCTCCACGCCAGCTGGTGCTGGAAGAGATGGCGCGTCAGCTCGGGCTGGGGATGCGTATAGTGGCGGCAGAGACGGCGTCACTCGATCCGTGGCGTCTGCCGATGCTGGCCGAGTTCACAGGCGGACAGATTGCGGTCATTAACCGTATGGACAGCGAAGGGAACGTGAGCCTGCAGTTTAGCGGCGACGGTGGTCTGGAGACCACGCTGACGCGTGAGGCGCTGGGAACGCGTTTAAAAGCGCTCCTGGTGTTGCGCCCACTGGAGTCCACCCCGGATGCCCGCGTCGATGATTACATTAAACCCTACGAGAAAAACTGGTTCTGGCAGCTGGCGCTGAAAGACTGGCGGCGCTACAGCGATATCATGCTGGTCGCGCTGGTGGCTAACGTGCTGGCGCTGTCCGGAATGATTTTCTCGATGCAGGTGTATGACCGCGTGGTGCCGTCGCAGTCGGAAGCGACGCTGTGGGTGCTGTTTGGCGGCGTGATGGTGGCCATTCTGTTCGAGTTCATCATGCGCATGCTGCGGGTCCACATTTCCGATGTCATCGGTAAGCGCGCCGACCTGCGCATCTCCGAGCGCGTGTTTGCCCATGCGTTGCGGATCAAAAACGGCGCGCGCTCAAAATCCACCGGCTCGTTTATCGCGCAGATCCGCGAACTGGAGTCGGTGCGTGAGCTGATTACCTCAACCACCATTGCGGCGATCTCCGATCTGCCGTTCTTCCTGTTGTTTGTTTTCATCCTGTGGATGATTGGCGGCCCGCTGGTGCTGGTGGTGCTGCTCGCCGTGCCGCTGCTGCTGATCCCCGGCCTGCTGGTACAGCGTCCGCTGGGGAAACTCTCCAGCGAGGGGATGCGTGAATCCGCTATCCGCAACGCAACGCTGGTTGAAGCGGTGCAGGGCATCGAAGACATCAAGCTGATGCGGGCGGAACAGCGTTTCCAGAATCAGTGGAATAACACCAACGACGTCGCGGCAAGCGTCGGCATGAAGCAGCGCTGGCTGACGGGGCTGCTGCTGACCTGGACCCAGGAAGTGCAGTCCATCGTCTATGCCGTGGTTCTGCTGGTGGGCTGTTATCTGGTGATCGCGGGCGACATGACCACCGGTGCGCTGGTGGGGACCTCTATTCTGGCCTCGCGCACCATTGCACCGTTATCACAGATCTCAGGCGTGCTGTCACGCTGGCAGTCGGCAAAAGTGGCGCGCAAGGGGCTGGATGAACTGATGCAGCGTCCGATTGACGACCCGCAGCAGGGCAAAAAGGTGCACAAGGCGCATCTGCGCGGCGACTATGCGCTCAACGATGTCGGGTTCTGGTACGACGACGAAGAGAAACTCACGGTGCTGAGTATCAGCAAATTGACGATCCGCGCCGGGGAGCGCATCGCGGTGCTGGGGCGTAACGGTTCGGGCAAGAGCACGCTGCTGCAGGTGCTGGCGGGGATGCAGGAGCCTCAGCAGGGCAGCATCCTGCTGGATGACATTGCGCTAAACCACCTTGATCCGGCCGACGTGCGCCGGGATATGCAGCTGCTGAGCCAGCAGGCGCGGCTGTTCTTTGGCTCCATACGCGACAACATTGTGATGGGCAACCCGCTGGCGACCGATGATGAGATCCATCAGGCGCTGGTGAACAGCGGCGCGCTGGAGTTTGTCCGCAAGCAGAAGATGGGGCTGAACTACATCATCAACGAGGGGGGCGCTGGCTTATCGGGCGGTCAGCGTCAGGCGCTGCTGCTGGCGCGCGCGCTCATCACTTCGCCAAATATTTTGCTGCTGGATGAACCTACCGCCTGGCTGGATGAGATGAGTGAGAAGCACGTTATCCAGCATCTTCATCAGTGGCTGGGCAAACGTCGTACGCTGGTGGTGGCAACCCACCGACTGCCGATTCTGGAGCTGGTGGACCGTATTATCGTGCTGGAAAACGGCAAGATTGTGATGGACGGTCCTCGCGATGCCATTCTGCGCCAGCACGGAATGGCGGCGCAAAAAACGCCGCAGCGTACCGTCACCCTGAAACCCGCACCGGTGGCTGAGGAGGGCGTAGCATGAATGATTTAACGCGTTATAACAGCCGCCTGAAAGAGCCGCGCCTGCCGCGCTCAACGCTGGTGGCATGGTCACTGTTTGCGCTGCTGGCGGCGTTCATCATCTGGGCGAGTCTGTTCCAGCTGGATGAAGTGACCACCGGTAGCGGCAAAGTGATCCCGTCCTCCCACGAGCAGGTGATTCAGTCGCTGGAGGGGGGGATTATCCATAGCCTGCTGGTGCGCGAGGGTGATATCGTTGAGCGCGGTCAGCAGCTGGCGCAACTGGACCGCACCAAAACCGAATCCAGCGTGCTGGAGAGTGAATCCCGGCTGAATGCCGCGCTGGCCACCGCCGCACGCCTCAATGCTGAGGTAAACAACACGGCGCTGGTGTTCCCGGATGAGCTGGACGATGACGTTGAACTGGTAAAACAGGAAACGGCGCTGTATCAGTCGCGGCGGGAGAGCCTGGAGAAAGGGTTAGCCGGGCTGCGTCAGGGGGCTGAGCTTGTGCAGCGCGAACTGGCCTTAACCCGCCCGCTGGTGATCCAGGGTGCAGCCAGTAAGGTAGAAGTGTTGCGTCTTGAGCGTCAGAAGAATGAGCTTGAGAGCAAAATCACCGAAATGAAAAACCAGTATTACGTCCGCGCCCGCGAGGAGCTTTCAAAGGCTAACGCGGAAATAGAAGCGCAACGTTCGGTGATGAAAGGGCGCGAGGATTCTCTGACGCGCCTGACCTTTAACGCGCCGGTCCGTGGGATTGTTAAAGATATCGACGTGACCACGGTGGGCGGCGTCATTCCACCCAACGGTAAACTGATGAGCCTGGTGCCGCTTGACGACCAGATGGTGATTGAGGCGAAAATCTCTCCGCGCGACGTGGCGTTTATCCATCCAGGACAGAAGGCGCTGGTAAAAATTACTGCCTATGACTACTCCATTTATGGCGGGCTGGAAGGTGAGGTGACGATGATTTCGCCGGACACGCTGCAGGATGAGGTGAAAAGGGATGTGTATTACTACCGCGTTTATATCCGCACCGACAGTAATCATCTGACCAATAAACAGGGCAAGGAATTTCCGGTTTTCCCCGGCATGATCGCCACCGTGGATATCAAAACGGGAAGCAAAACGATTATGGATTATCTGCTGAAGCCGCTGAACAAAGCGAAAGAGGCGTTGCGGGAAAGATAAAAAGCTGGCGTTCGGGAGACCGGACGCCAGTCAGTTTATACGGTTGTTGTTATGATGTGTGCAGTTCGTCGTTCTTTTGGAACAATATTTATGTAGTGCGTAACATAGGCAAAATATAACGCGGCATAATTTTCGACCAGTTCAATAAACGCCGGGTATATCGCCATCCGCCCGTCACCCCGATCTTTCAAATACCCCATCTCCTGGGCTGCCTTGATAATGCGGGTCACATGAATGCGCGAAACAAAAAACTCTTTTGCAAGCGTTGCAGGTGAATATTCAATGGTTGCGCCGTGTGCGGTTTTGTTTTTGACGGCCTGCAGGTAGAGATAGAGCATAATCATGCGCCCGCCGTCTTTATCAATAAAAAGTCCAACTTCAGTCAAGATCTTCCTGAAGGTTAAGCCCCGAAAAAGATATTCCGCCGCCCGGCGGAAGAAATTATTCCGCGAAACGTCATGATCCAGTAAGTTGACATCAATGTTAAACGCGGGGTACAGAATACTGACGGGCACAAATGCGCCGGACATATAGCGTTTCAGTTCTTCCAGTCCTTTTTGCGTGGGGGCAATATTGGTTTTACGTCGATCTTCGGTGCAGCGCCAGGTTTTGATTCGCCCGGTCGTTCGAAGCAGAGTGATTATCGCAATAACGCTGTTAGGACTGGCAATTTTATAACGGGAACATAACTCTTTTATCTCGGAAACCGACTCGGCCTGATTGCCAAAGATGAAACAGCACATCGAGAGGATAATATTGAATCGGGATTCCTGAAGCATGGTTTTGTAAAACAGGGGCTGCTTTTTATAGATGACATCATTGATGGTGTAGTGCTCGCGTATTGCCTCGCCAAATCGGGGGTTATTCTTGATGACATCCCTTCGATGTAGCAAGGCCCTGGATGAGATATGATTATCCATAGCATTTTCTCTTTATTTGAACGAACCGATAAATGAAGGATCCAGTCTTCGTTTCGGAATTTTATTATACCCTGACATAAGAATATTTACCGTCGTTATTTGAAAAGAAAGATATATTTATTGCGCTTATGGATGCGGAAGATGATTAACCCAAAGATGTTCAGGCTCAATCGCAGGATAACAGTATATTAACCATCGCGCGTACTGTAAGATAAATATATGCATCTGGTTAAATGATTGTTGTTAGCTTTTACCTTTAGTTCCGTATTTCTCTCAGAATCGTCTTCTGTCGGAAAGGATCGCCTTTTTGTCTTCAGGAGCAGGCCATGGCCCATCAAAATACGTTCGAAGTTTCTGCCAGCCTTGAGCAAAAATTTGTTATCTCAGCCTGCAGTTTTACCTATCAAGGATACAGCCTTTTTCTAAAGGAGCAGGGGATCACGGCTTCGCAAATCCGATTTAACGGAGAGACGATTGCCCAGGGTGATATTAAGAATATCGTTATAAATCAGTATGCCGAGATATCGGTCTTTCTTGACAATGATGTGGTTAACTTACTGGATACGCTCAAGAAATTGGCTACGTTACTCAATGTGCTGCCGGTTATCCGCACGGTAACGCTCTATGGTCAGATACCCGATAGCTGGCTGTATCGTACGCTTGAAAATATGGTGGATAATAAAAATACGCTCTCCAGGGTACGCGTGGCCACGCTGGTTGATGTCATCAACTGCGTTAAAACGAGTGACGGCCTGCGCCAGGCGCGTTCTCAGTTATTAAGTAAAAAATCGTTTTACTGTGAATATAAAGGCACGATGAAAGGATTAACCCGGCGCGAGCTTGACGTGTTACTGAATTTCTACCGCGGGATTTCCATAAAAGTACAGTGTGAAAGTTTGGGGCTGTCGAACAAAACGCTTTACACTCACCGAAAGGAAGGGGTGAAAAAATTACATCTGATAAAACCCTGGTTAAGCGATCGTAACCTGTTCAGAATGGAAGAGAGTAACCACAAGGATATGCAGGAAGAAGGACTTTCATCGCGCGAAGTCGAGATCTTTAACGCGTTACTGAGGCGGGAAATATTCCCGGTGTATCAAATTATCACCGATCGCTTTAAAAAAGGGGTGGGCTTTGAAATTTTGTTACGCTGGAACAATAACGGTAAAGTCTTAAAGCCAACCGAGTTTATGACAGACATTTCCAGCGTGGAAATATGGCTGAAAATCACCGCGCTGGTGATCCACGCAGCTGTCTCAGGTATCAATAAATACAATGGTAAATTCTATTTTTCGGTGAATATTCCCCCGCAACTGGCTTCGGGTAACGCCTTGCCGGGCATGGCAAAAAAAGCGACGGGAATGCTCTTACAGCCGCAGTGGGCGTCAAAACTCGTATTTGAGTTTGCTGAAACCATTGATGTCACAAAAGATAAAGCAATCCCGGAAACCATGCAGCGTTTACGCAATACCGGCTGCAGATTATTCCTCGACGATTGTTTCTCAGACCACCATGTGATGTTCCCGGTTCGCCAGGTGCATTTTGATGGATTGAAACTGGATCGCGATATTGTCGAACAGTTTGTTGCCAATGATAATGACTATAATCTGATCAAAACCATTCAGTTCTACAGTGATATAACAGGAAGCGAGTGCGTTGCAGAAGGCGTGGACAGCGAGGAGAAATTTGAAAAACTCGCCGCTTTAGGCATTAAAAGCTTTCAGGGATATTATCTGTCGCGCGCGGTAAAAGAGGATGAATTGGATCGTATGGTGAGATTATTTAGCTAATGCAAAAGGGGCTGGCGGGCAGCAGGGCGTGATTTATCCCTTGCTGCCCACCCGCGCAAATTCAGAGTTTTTCCATCAAGTATTAAATATCGTCTCGCGTGAAGCCTACCACAATTTCCAGGGTATTGCGGATCACATCGCAGGCTTCAGGTTCTTTCGTTATTTCCAGGGCGTGAACCAGCTGTAAGATAATCTCTTTATTTGAAAGGTTATCACCGCAAAGCATAATGCACCGTATTGCCGATCCTAACACTTCAGCCTCATCAGAAAGATGCGAACCCGCGTTAAGAAAATGCTCGGCCAGTCCCTTATCATGCAGTGCTTCGAAATTATAGGCTTGCTGTATAATCGCTTTGCTCATGGTAGTCACCGTGTTGGTCGTAAATTAGTGTTTTTTGTCGGGCGCAAGAAGCGTGTCTTTTTTAAAAAGTGAACGAATTCGACCAACGTCATAATCCCCGATCACTCTTCCACGATCTTTCGAAACGCCGGTTATGCGCTGACGCACTTCATCTTCAGCGGCAATCAATGCATTTTTGCGTTCATCATTTGACTCAACATTCGCCATCGCAAGGAGCCGATTAGCAAGAGATGCAAAGGTGATAGGCCCGTTTTCCTTGAGGATGGTTAACACGGCCTCGCCAATTAAATCATCTTTAAGTCGTTCAAATTTAGTTCTATGCATAACGTCTATCTCACTCTGCTACGGCCTTGACGCCGTAACATTGGGTTAGTTATCGCGTACTGATAAGTATATTCTCTGTCTCTGCGTAACCAACTTTGTCACTTCACAATCAATTTTCAGGTTAGCGCTCAAAGAAGAGGGCGATGAGACCGTTGTAATGTGCCTTTTCGTGCTCACAGGATGACTCTTCAATGCGTCGCAGAAGCTTTGTACAAATTGTCATTCTGCTCAGTTGTACGTTTTCTTTGATAATTTCACTGACGATCAACCCGAGCGTCTCCTGCTTGGTTGGTATGTTGTTTTTGTTAAAATACAACGTGATAGCGTGTTCTGTTGTCGAAGGCACTGAGTTGCGACGCATCATTTTCCACCGTTATCAAACATTTTCGTAACATCGATGTGATAGAATCTATACCATCCTGGTAAATCTGTACAGAGAAAGTGTACAAGTTTTTCATTTTTGTGAAGAATATATTCTCCTGCTTAAGCACACATTTTCAGATTCTCTGCAATACTTTTTCCATACCGAAAAGGAGGGTATTCCATGCAAGACGGTTACTACTGGATAAAGTTCAGGGGCATCGTGCAGAAAGCCCGCTACTCTGATATTCCAGCGACGGATCTAGAGAAGGGCGAGCAGACGAGGGGCGTCTGGCACTTAATGGGAGAGGATATCGAAGTGTGTTCTTCGGCGGAGGCCGTTGTTTTGTCAGAACTTCTGGGAGAGTCTGGAGCAGATATTTATTGAACGCTAACGCAGCAAGAAAAAAGGCCCCGTGGGGCCTGATATTATTTACGGCCGAGCAGAAGGCCAAGCACCACACCTACTGCACCCGCAGCAATGAGGCCTGACAGCGGATTATTTCTGACCGCTTCCGTCACATCCGAAACGGCATCGCTGGCCTGAGCAGCGTATTTTTTCGCAGCACCTTTCATCTGGTGCTTAGGTGAGTCAACGACATCGCCAAACTGCTGCTGTGCAGAGCCTGCCAGTTCATCAAGTTTGTTTTTCGCTTTGTCGCCCGCGTAGTCGGCATTCTTATCAGCATTAAAATCAGACATTGTTTCCCTCCTTTTGTAGATAGTTTAAGGATAGACCCAGTTTCAGAATTTATGTGCTTTAACCTTAAAAGTGATGCGTTTGGAGGCGTTTTTAGGATATGTCTCCCTGTTGGGTAAAGACGGTTCTGAACTTGCAGGCCTTGAATTTATGATAAATGCGGCTAAAACATAATCGATGTAAAGGCGAGGTATCCTCGCCTTAATTAACGTTTTAATTTGATATATATTTTCAAGGCAAAGTAAATAAACAATGCTAACGATCTGAATTTTTACAAAAAAACCGCCGAAGCGGGTCTATGTAGTTTTAACCTTTCCTCTTGACCGAGGCTATGAGGAATATCAGTCCGGTATTCATCAGCACTGACACGGCGAGAATACCGAACAGCACTGTGTCACTCCAGTTTGTTTCAGTTATGAACCCCACCTTGTCGCTATAAACGTCAAACAGATATTCAAAGGGGAAGACGATGTAAATTACAGAGAAGATAGTCAGAAACGATATGAACTGAATCAGCCATAATCCTGCCTGTTTCGCGGGCGTCCTCATCAGTACACCTGTATCGTGCCATAGGCAAACAATGAAGCCGTTACGAGCATTTTGGGCGTATTCAATAGCGCTTCTCTAAGGATGTGAAAGTGTGCGGGCGATGGGAGAGTAATACAACCGTTGCTGATTCCGGCCCAACCTGCTGGGTGAAGCCGAAAGTTTCCCCTCGCAACCTCATCAATAAATGTGACGTCATCAATACTCTTATCGTCGCGGTACAGCGCGAACCAGGTGGAATGATCTGACAACGTATATTTTGTGGCGAAATAATCTTTAACGTGGGTACCAATGCTTCGCGGTCTGTCCACAATGTAATATTTACCTGGTGGTAGCGGCCCGATGTTCTTCACAGCGACTGAATCTGGATTATTCCTGTGTTGTCCCGCATTGCCTGAATAAGCAGGGAAAAACCCAATACCTGGGCAGCTCAGATTCGATAACTGGCCGCCATTCAGATGAAAAGTGCAGCGGATCATCTGTCTTTCCACTCGTCAGAAAAAATGATGTTGCCGTCGCAATGTTTCCAGGTGATCTTCTCGTAGCGCAGCGCGATGCTTTCAAGATGGTTATGCTTTTCCATTGCCGGATTTTTGACGTCATGCATCAGCGGGCATATCGAGACGACTTTGACGTTCTCAAGCAGCATATTGAAGTACTCCACCTCCTGGCCTGCATCATTGATCTTGTACCACTTAAATTCCGCAGATTTTAGCGTCTGCCCGGTGGCTACCGCTTTGTACAAGTATGGGCTGGAGCTGTCGAACTCCTTTTCGAATACCAGTGCGCTATGCACGCGGGTACCCGTGATTTTTCCCGTCATGCTATCGGTTGGCAGGTGCATACCATGACCAAACCCTACAACCTCAATAGAACCTTCTCGGTACCTTACATCTACCGAGCCTTTAATATCCGCGCCACCGTCGTCCTTTAACCACAGGTATGCTGGAATTGCCATTGCTAAACTCCTTTTAAGTAGACATTTCGGATATCTAATAAATACCTCTTTCCCCAATGCAGTTAGACAAAAAGTGTTATGTAAGATATTGATAAATAAGTATGTTATTAGAGTTGTGGCGAATGGTTTTTTTGAAGGACCTCATGACAGTTGCCCCAAAAGCCTCAACACAAGGATGTTTACATGAAGCCGATAGACACGTTACTATACCCCCCTATAGTATATCGGAGGGCGTATGCCGCATTCACCTGCTGACAAAAAACGTATCCTTACTCGCGTACGCCGCATCCGGGGCCAGGTCGATGCCCTCGAGCGTGCGCTTGAGTCCGGCGAACCCTGTCTGGCCATTCTGCAGCAAATTGCCGCCGTGCGCGGTGCGGCGAATGGCCTGATGGGCGAAATGGTCGAAATTCACCTCAAAGATGAGCTGGTCACGGGAGAGACAACCCCGGATCAGCGGGCAGTTCGGATGGCGGAAGTCGGCCATTTGCTGCGCTCTTATCTAAAATAAACCCACAGACCTCACTACAAGGGAAGAGACACTATGAAATCTCGCGCAGCTGTTGCATTCGGTCCAGGCCAGCCGTTGAAAATCGTTGAAATTGATGTCGCGCCGCCGAAAAAAGGCGAAGTGCTGATCAAAATCACCCACACCGGCGTGTGTCATACCGACGCCTTTACCCTGTCGGGTGAGGATCCGGAGGGCGTGTTCCCGGCGGTACTCGGCCACGAAGGCGGCGGCGTGGTGGTTGAAGTAGGCGAGGGCGTCACCAGCCTGAAGCCCGGCGACCACGTTATTCCGCTGTACACCGCCGAGTGCGGTGAGTGCAAATTCTGTAAATCCGGTAAAACCAACCTGTGCCAGGCGGTACGCGCTACCCAAGGCAAGGGACTGATGCCTGACGGCACCACCCGTTTCTCCTTGAACGGTGAACCGATTTATCACTACATGGGCACCAGCACCTTCAGCGAATACACCGTGTGCGCAGAGATCTCGCTGGCGAAGGTTAACCCGCAGGCACCGCTGGATAAAGTGTGTCTGCTGGGCTGCGGCGTGACGACCGGTATCGGCGCGGTACACAACACTGCGAAAGTGAAAGAGGGCGATACCGTTGCGGTATTCGGTCTGGGCGGTATTGGCCTTGCGGTTATCCAGGGCGCGGTTCAGGCGAAAGCCGGGCGTATCATCGCGGTGGACACCAACCCGGAGAAATTCAAACTCGCGGGCGAGATGGGCGCGACTGATTTCGTGAACCCAAATGATGACGCAAGGCCGGTTCAGGAGGTGATTGTTGAGCTGACCGACGGCGGCGTTGACTTCAGCTTCGAGTGTATCGGCAACGTCAATGTGATGCGTGCTGCGCTTGAATGCTGCCACAAAGGCTGGGGCGAAAGCATCATCATCGGCGTCGCAGGTGCGGGGCAGGAGATCAAAACCCGTCCGTTCCAGCTGGTCACGGGCCGCGTATGGCGCGGATCGGCGTTCGGTGGTGTGAAAGGCCGTACTCAGCTGCCGGGCATGGTAGAAGATGCGATGGCTGGCAAAATCCAGCTCGATCCGTTCATTACCCACCGTTTACCGCTGGATCAGATCAACGAAGCGTTCGATCTGATGCATCAGGGCAAGTCCATTCGTACCGTCATACATTTCGGCGACAACTAATTATTCTGCCAGCGGTTTTTGCCGCTGGCCTTTCCTGGATATTCTTCTCTAAAGTGTGACCTGGCTGGCGCTTTTAGCCATAAGCAAATTCCCCGCCGTGCCGATGACTATTTTACAGGCGTGTTTATACGCATCTTACCTATAAGAGAGTCGACGGTCATGGACAACACAACATCGATGCAGGCGCAGCAGCGGCTGGGCTTCTTGCATCATATCCGGCTGGTTCCGCTGTTTTCCTCCATTCTCGGTGGCATTATTCTTCTGTTCGCCCTGAGCGCAGGACTGGCAGGGTATTTCCTGCTAAAAGCCGATACCGATCAGCAGGATGTTACATCCGAAATTCAGGTACGTATGGGGCTGTCGAACAGTTCGAACCATCTGCGTACCGCCCGTATCAATATGATCCACGCCGGTGCGGCGAGCCGTATCGCGGAAATGGACGCGATGAAAGAGAACATCGCCGAGGCGGAAAAACGCATTAAGCAGTCGCAGGAGGGGTTCACCGCCTATATGAACCGCCCGGTCCGTACCCCTGCGGATGAAGCCCTGGACAGCGATCTGAAAACCCGCTTCGATGCCTATATCGCTGGTCTTCAGCCGATGCTCAAATATGCCAAAAACGGCATGTTTGAAGCCATCATCAATCACGAAAATGAGAGTGCCCGTCCGCTGGATGATGCCTATAACGACGTGCTGTTAAAGGCGATCAAGATCCGTACCGATCGCGCTAACGCCCTCTCCACGCAGGCGCATACCCGCACCCAGCTGGGGCTGATGTTTATGGTCGGGGCTTTTGCATTAGCCCTGGTGCTCACGGTGATGACTTTTGTGGTGCTGCGCCGTACCGTGATCAACCCGCTCCAGCGCGCGGCTACGCGCATCGAGAATATCGCGAAAGGCGATTTGACGATGCCGGACGAGGCGACGGGCCGCAGCGAGATTGGCCGTCTGACGCGGGACCTGCAGACAATGCAGCACTCGCTGGTGACCACGGTAGGGACCGTGCGTCAGGGAGCGGAGGAGATCTACCGCGGCACGAGTGAGATTTCCGCCGGTAATACCGATCTGTCATCGCGTACCGAACAGCAGGCCGCCGCCATTGAGCAGACCGCGGCCAGCATGGAGCAGTTGACGGCAACCGTGAAGCAAAACGCCGATAACGCTCACCATGCCAGCAAGCTGGCGGAGGATGCGTCCGGTAAAGCCAGCCGGGGTGGCCAGATGGTCTCCGGGGTGGTGAAAACGATGGGCAACATCTCCACCAGTTCGAAGAAAATTTCTGAAATCACTGCCGTCATCAACAGCATTGCTTTCCAGACCAATATCCTTGCGCTCAACGCCGCAGTAGAGGCGGCGCGTGCTGGGGAACAAGGGCGTGGATTTGCGGTGGTGGCAAGCGAAGTGCGTACCCTGGCGAGCCGCAGTGCCAACGCCGCGAAAGAGATTGAAAGCCTGATCAACGAGTCCGTTTCACTGATTGACCAGGGCTCTGGCGAGGTGGTAGCAGCGGGTAACACCATGAATGAGATTGTTGATGCGGTGAAACGCGTCACCGATATCATGCTTGAAATTGCTGCCGCGTCGGATGAACAGAGTCGCGGTATCGTTCAGGTAAGCCAGGCTATCTCTGAAATGGATAAAGTAACCCAGCAGAACGCCTCGCTGGTGGAAGAAGCCTCAGCGGCGGCGGCATCCCTGGAAGAACAGGGCGCGCGTTTGACCGAGGCGGTAGGGGCATTTCGTCTGAGCGGCGCGAAGCAGGGCCGCGCGGTGACGGCTGCACCGGTGGCGCAGAACGTACCGTTGCGCCAGGCGGCAACGATTTCCGGGGATAACTGGGAGACGTTCTGAGTCGCGGAGTGTGTCGGGTGGCGCTTCGCTTACCCGACCTACAAAATCTGACCTAAAAAAAAGGGACCTTTCGGTCCCTTTTTCATTGTTTACTTCTTGTCCGGTAACGCATACGCGATAACGTAATCACCACGATCCGGTGACTGGCGCGCGCCGCCTGCGTTGATGATGATGTACTGTTTACCGGTTTTCGGCGAAACATAGGTCATCGGGCCGGACTGGCTGCCCACCGGCAGACGGTCTTTCCAGATCTCTTTCCCGGTTGCGGTATCAAACGCGCGCAGGTAGAAGTCCTGGGTACCGGCAAAGAACAGCAGGCCGGACTGCGTGGAGAGTGATGCCCCAAGCGTAGGCATACCGATCGGGATTGGCATATGCATGCGGATCCCCAGCGGACCGGTGTCTTCGACCGTGCCGACTGGAACCTGCCACACCAGCTTGCCGGATTTCAGGTCAACGGCTGACATGGTGCCAAACGGCGGTTTCTGACACGGAATGCCCAGCGGCGACAGGAAACGTTCGCGCATTGCGCCGAATGGCGTGCCGTCCATCGGGACAATCCCCATTTCGATACCGCTGGCGTCTTTCGCCACGTTAGCGCGAGGAACCATGTAGTTCGCCAGCCCCAGACGCATGTCGTTAACGAACATCAGGCCATTGTTCGGGTCAACCGACACGCTGCCCCAGTTCATCCCGCCAAGAGAGCCAGGGAATTGCAGAGAGCGGTCCAGACCCGGCGGAGTAAAGACGCCCTGATGGCGCATCTCTTTAAACTGAATACGGCACAGCAGCAGGTCAACCGGCGTTGCGCCCCACATGTCGGATTCGGTCAGCGTCTGGTTGCCGATCATCGGCATGCCAACGGAATAGGGCTGAGTAGGCGAATAGCGCTCACCCTCAACGTTACCCGCAGGCACAGGGCGTTCTTCAACTTTCGCCACCGGCTTGCCGGTTTCGCGGTTGAGCATAAAGATCATGCCCTGCTTGCTGGTCTGGACCAGTACCGGCGTGGTACCGCCTTTACCGTCCGGCAGATCGTACAGCAGCGGCTGGGAAGGCAGGTCGAAATCCCACAGGTCGTGGTGCGTGGTCTGGAAATGCCAGCGAACCTGGCCGGTGGTGGCGTCCACGGCGACAATCGACGAGCTGTACTTGTCATCCAGCGCAGTACGTTCACCCGCCCAGAAATCTGGCGTTGCGTTACCCGTCGGCAGATAAATCAGGTTCAGTCTGGCGTCGTAGGACATGGCAGACCAGACGTTCGGGGTACCGCGCGTGTAGGTCTTGCCTTCTGGCGGCTCGCCGGTCAATGCAGGGTTGCCCGGATCCCAGGCCCACGCCAGTTTACCGGTATGAACGTCGTAGGCACGTACCACGCCCGGCGGTTCACCGGTGGAGAAGTTATCCGCCACGCGTCCGCCGACCACGACCACGTTGCCCGCGACCAGCGGCGTCGAGGTTTGCTGGTAATAGCCGGGTTTAATTTCACCCATGCCGACGCTCAGGTCGACAGTGCCATGGTCGCCAAAGTCGTCACAGACCTTGCCGTTGTCCGCGTTGATAGCAATCAGACGGGCATCGGTGGTAGGCAGGAACAGGCGACGCGGGCAGGCCGCAGGCTGAGTTTCTGCTTGTGACATTGTCACGCTCGAGCGATCTTCAAAGTAGCCCAGCCCGCGGCAGCGCTGCCAGTTCGGGGCCGTTGCTTTTGAGTCGTAACGCCATTTCTCTTTGCCGGAGTCAACATCCAGCGCCAGCACTTTGCTGTACGGCGTACACACGTACAGCGTGTCGCCTACCTGCAGCGGGGTGTTCTGATCTTCTGCACCCGAGCCGTTGCTTTGAGGGATGTCGCCGGTATGGGCCACCCAGGCCACTTTTAGCTCGTTGATGTTTTGCTTATTAATCTGGTCGAGTGCGGCAAAACGGTCACCGTGGGTGGTGTTTCCCCAGTGTTCCCAGTTCTTCTGCTGTTCGCCGGGTGCCACCGGTTTTACTGGCACCGGTTCGTTGGCCGCGACCAGCGTTTGCGGTTTGAACATCCAGCCGAGGCTCACCAGCATAACAACAGCCAGCACTGCTGCAACGCCAAACGCCGGCGCTTTGTTCACCGGCGTGCCGTGCTGCGCCGCGCGCAGATAAGGCCATACGATGGCACACAGAAACGCCAGCACCGCAAAGGTGAACAGGCGTGAGAACAGCGGCCAGAAATCCCAGCCTGCATCGCTCACTGCCCAGAACAGCGAGGCGATAAACGCCAGGGCGTAGAGCACGATCCCGATGGTGCGATTGGTGAAAATCAGGATGGCAGCAATCACCATCACGATGCCCATGATCAGGAAGTACCAACTTCCGCCCACGGTGACGAGCTTTAAGCCCAGCCCGCCGACAGCCAGACCGATGAGCACCATCAGTCCGGCAAGAAGCCACTGCAGAATACGAGGTACTCCGCGTGGCGCGTTGCCAAATGCCATTTCTGTCTCCTTAAATACACCCGTCCTGTCAGGCTTGCGTGGTGTCTGTACCAAATGGGTAATTAATATTGAGGTTAAGCAGGGTTTAACGCTTAAAGCAGGACTTTAAGCGGCTAAATTCACCTTTTATAAATGATGTGTGAACCATTTGGTGAATTCGTGGCTATGATAAATCTGTTAAATTGTTTTACGCAATTGTTAATGAATAATTTCGCATTTATTGATTAGCAAAGAGAAGCAACCCGTCATCACGACGGGTTAAGCAGGCGGGAGAAAAAGGGGTAATTACACCGGCATGGACTTACGGATCGCGCTCAACAGGGTTTGCGCGCCCGCAGAGAGCGGAGTGTCCACGCGGGTCAGAATGCCGATAGGTTCGCCCGCGCCGGGAGAGGTGACCGGCAGCGCAATCAGCGTGCCGCGGCGTAAATCGTCTTTGACCGCCCCTGACGGGACAAACCAGACATAGTCGTAATCGACGGTAAGCTGGCGCGAAAGGGAGGCCGACAGCGTTTCGATGCAGCCCGAGGACAGCGAGCAGCCCTGCATCTGCAGCATGGTTTCGGCGTTCTGTCGCGGGACCGTGCCCTGCGGCGACACCACCACTGGCCACTCCATAACCCTGCTCAGGGTGACGGTGTCCTGCAAGAGTGGATGATTTGGCCGCACCACCAGCTTGAGGGATTCGAGAAACAGCAGCTCATAGTTCAGGCCGCTCATCAGCTCGGGGTCGGACATTCTGCCGATACCCAGATCCAGTTCGCCGGATTTCAGCCCCGCGAGCAGCATGGTGTTGTTCATGGTGGCGACCTGAAGCGTGGTGTGCCGTTGCTGCCGGTGAAACTGCCCGATAACCGGCGGCAAGATCCCCAGCGCCGCAGTAGGCAGCGCGCCTATGCGTACCACTTCGCAGACGGGTTCATCTTTACGGTTTAAAGCCTGACCTGCGGTGTTAAGGGCGTCAAGCACCTTAACGGCGTGCGTAAGAAATTGCTCGCCCACGATGGTCAATTGCGCCCCGAGGCGGCCGCGATCGAACAGGCGCGTTCCGGTGAGCTGCTCGAGTTCGTTCAGCGTTTTTGAGAGTGCAGGTTGACTGAGATTAAGGGTTTCAGCCGCACGCCCCAGCGTTCCCTGTTGAGCGACGGCCACAAATGTATGTAAATGGCGCAAGCGTATGCGCTGACTGAACAGACCATTTTTTTCCATAGGCGATGTTTAAAACAGAGCGATGCCGCTGACAAGCGATGTTGTTTAATTTTGATAACTTCATAGCAAAATATTATTAACATTCGATCTGTTTGAGTTACAAGCGCTTTTTGGTCCGGGCGGGCTGGCGCGCCGCCCTGACCCTGGATTTATCAGTGGTAACCTTCAGTATCAGACACTTTGCCGCGGAAAACGTAGTAGCTCCAGGCGGTGTACACAAGGATCACCGGGATGATTAACAGCGTGCCGACCAGCATAAACAGCTGACTGGAAGGCGGGGCTGCGGCTTCCCACAGGGTAATGCGCGGGGGAATGATATGCGGCCACAGGCTGATGCCCAGCCCGCTGAACCCGAGGAAGATAAGCCCAAGGGTCAGCAGGAACGGGCGGGCGTGGCTGTGCGGGTTGTGAGTCATTCGCCAGATCCACAGGCTCAGCACGCCAACCAGCAGCGGAACCGGAAGGAACCAGAAAAAGTTTGGCAGCGTGAACCAGCGCTCGGCCACGTACTGCCAGCCAAGCGGCGTCCAGATACTTACCACGGCAATCACCGCAATCAGCGCCAGCAATACCCGGCGGGTAAGATAGCGCATGCGGATCTGCAGTTCACCTTCGCTTTTCATAATAAGCCAGGTGGTGGCGAGCAGGGTGTAAGCGACCATAAGGCCCAGGCCGCAGAACAGGTTGAATGGGGTGAACCAGTCGAGCGCGGAGCCAGCGAAACGTCGGCCTTCAACGTCGAAGCCGTTGATCATCGCCCCCACGACAATCCCCTGGCTGAAGGTGGCAAGCAGCGAGCCGCCAGCAAAGGCATAGTCCCAGAATTTGCGGTGCGACGGCGTGGCCTTAAAGCGAAACTCGAACGCCACCCCGCGAAAAATCAGGCCGATCAGCATAGCGGTGAGGGGAATGGTCAGGGCATCGATGATGACCGCATAGGCCAGCGGAAAGGCGCCAAACAGCCCCGCGCCGCCCAGCACCAGCCAGGTTTCATTGCCATCCCACACCGGGGCTACGCTGTTGACCATCACATCGCGTTCTTTCGCGTCGCCGACAAAATTAAACAGCAGGCCAATGCCCAGATCGAAACCGTCCATGATGATGTACATCAGCGTGGCAAAAACGATGATCGCGATCCAGATGACAGAGATATCAACGCCCATCAGAGTCTCTCCTGTTCAGAAACCGACTCGGCGGCAGACAGCGGACGGGCAGGGGTGCCCGAGGTATTCGATGTCAGCGTGCTGACAGGTTGCGGGCCTTTCTTGATCAGCCTGACGAGATAGACATAGCCCACGCCAAAGACCGAACAGTAGACCAGGATAAAGGCCATCAGGCTGATGCTCATTTGGAGCGTGCTATGCAGCGATACCGCGTCAATGGTGCGCAGATAGCCATAGACCACCCACGGCTGACGGCCCACCTCGGTGGTGACCCAGCCCGCCAGCAGCGCGACCAGCCCGGCAGGCCCCATACAGAGGGCGAACCAGTGAAACAGACGGGAGTGGTAAAGCCGGTTGCGATAGCGTAGCCAGACGCTGATCGCCCCAAGCGCAATCATCAAGAGCCCCATGCCAACCATAATACGGAATGACCAGAAGACGATAAGCGAGTTTGGACGCTCGTCTTTGGGGAACTCTTTCAGGGCGGGAACCTGTTTATCGAGGCTGTGCGTCAGGATCAAACTGCCCAGGGCAGGAATTTCCAGCCCGTATTTGGTGCGCTCCTCATCCATATCCGGCACGCCGAACAGCAGCAGCGGGGTCGCTTCACCCGGGCGGTTCTCCCAGTGGCCTTCGATAGCGGCAATTTTCGCGGGCTGATGTTCCAGCGTGTTCAGACCATGCATATCCCCGACCACGGCCTGAATGGGCGCAACCAGCAGCGCCATCCACATCGCCATGGAGAACATTTTGCGTATGGCGGGCGTGTCGTTTCCGCGCAGCAGATGCCAGGCCCCGGAAGCGCCGACAAACAATGCGCTGCACAAGAACGCGGCAATCGACATGTGGATAAGACGATACGGGAAGGAGGGGTTAAAAATGATAGCCAGCCAGTCCTGCGGGATCACCTGGCCATTTTCGATGGTGAACCCCTGAGGGGTGTGCATCCAGCTGTTAGACGCAAGGATCCAGAAGGTGGACATCAGTGTGCCCAGCGCCACCATGCAGGTGGCAAAGAAGTGCAGGCCGGGGCCGACTTTGTTCCACCCAAACAGCATTACGCCAAGGAAACCGGCCTCCAGGAAGAAGGCGGTAAGCACTTCGTAGGTCAGTAACGGACCGGTGATACTCCCGGCGAACTGCGAGAAGCCGCTCCAGTTGGTGCCGAACTGGTATGCCATGACCAGCCCGGAGACGACGCCCATGCCGAAGTTAACCGCGAATATTTTGAGCCAGAAATGGTACAGCGATCGCCAGACGTCGTTTTTGGTACGCAGCCACATGCCTTCAAGTACCACGAGATAGCTGGCAAGCCCAATAGTGATCGCCGGAAAGAGAATATGAAAGGAGACGGTAAAAGCGAACTGAATCCTGGCCAGATGAAAGGCGTCGAGTTCGAACATGGTTCCTACCTCTGGAACGAATGGCCTCTGGAACGGATGGTGCACCGGCGCTGCCAGACAGCGTTCAGCTGCCTGGCATGCTTCTGACTATTTTTTCGCTTCGACCCCGGAGGTCTCTGAGCGTTGTAAGAACTGTTCCGTCGTCTGCGGAATATGGGTGATCAGCCACTCAGCCATCGCTTTTTCTTCGGCAAGGATAGATTCAATGGCCGGCACAGAGGCGGTATCGCCTGCGCGTTTGGCTGCCGCCAGCAGGGAGGTATAGCAGGCAATCTCAAACTGCTCGAAAACATAGCCGCTGATGGACCCTTTCACGATTTCATCGGACGGGAACATACCGCCAATGGACTGGCCGAGCGCGGCCATCTTGCTCATGGAGTCTTTGAGGACGGAACGAGAAATATCATTGCGGTCGAGGATCTCTTCCAGCAAACTGATTTGACGTTTTGTCTCGCTAATATGTTGTTCAATTCGGGAGCGGATGTCAGGGTAATTATCGATGCGGCTGGCCATGGATTCCAGCATTGATTCCGCTTGCTTTTCCATTGCATGGGCATCGCGTAGCCAGTCATGATAGTGTTCTACGTGATTCATAATCGTGTCCTCAATTATTAGATGGTCAATTTATTGTTACTCTCTGCAATTCGAACTGCACCTGCAGTACACTGCTCATTCATTATAAAAACAGAAGGAATAACGAGAATTAACCACAGCAGTGCTGCCGCTAAAAAGCATCCTTTAACGATCGCCATACAGATGCTTATTTAAAATATCTGTGTTAAATCGTTATTTCTTCGCTTTTTTATTGATATTACCTACGGCAAGATCGGTGAGTTTAAGATCGGTTTCTTTTTCTTCTTCAAGCGTTTCCGCCAGTAACTTAACGGCTTTAGTATAGCCTAACTGTTCCGCTAAGGTCGCCAGGGTACCGTAACTGGCAATTTCGTAATGCTCTACTTTTTGCGCAGCGGCAATTAATGCGGCATCACGGACTTCATTTTTTTCAGTGCTCTCAATGACTTCATTTGCCTCTTCAATCAGGCCTTCCATTGCAACGCACTTCATGCGCTTAATCTTGAGGCCATTTTCCTGCTCAATGATCTGATCGATACGCTCGATCTGACCCTGTGTTTCCTCAAGGTGAGCAGTGAAGGCTGCGCTAAGCTGTTCGCTGGAGGCGGCGCGGGCAAGTTTGCTCAGCGCACGGGTCAGCTGCTTTTCCGCGCTGTAGGTGTCGGAGAGAAGGTGAATAAAGACGTCTTCGATGCTTTTCATATTCATATTTACGATCCGATTAAATATGTGAAGGGTACTGCGAGCCGTCTGGCCCGCAGCAAGCTCTTTAGGTATTTAAAGAGATGTAATTAAGATCAGGATTTGTCAGAACCACGGCCTCCGCCATGACTATTCTGACCCCCTTTCTTACCTGCTTCAGAGGCGCGTTGCGGGTCGTTTTTGAAATTCCCACCGCTCTGCTGTCCACCTTTACGTCCTGCGTCAGATGCTTTATCACGATCTTCAGCGAAATTACCGGAACCACCACGATGCTCTGCCATATTAAACCTCATATTTCATATATTGGTCATGTCAGTAAGATACGAATATATTCCGTATCACTCGTCGTTCGATTAATAACTGTAGTCGCTGGTGGAGGTTCGTCAAATTTAATTAATGGCCCTATTTGATTTATCGCAAAATAATGTAGCAATTAACGCTTCGCTTGCTAAAAATATATTCTTCCAGAAGGGCGGGTAAGTTGTTGTGTTTGCTGAGGGTATTCAGATTCTGTGCGCGCTAAATGATATTTTTTCCAAAAGTTATTGGCCCAAAAAATGCAGGTAGATGCCGTTTGCAGATTATTCCTGGTGATATTTCATCATAGCGAGACATAGCGGTAGAAAATAATTACAGGAGACTATTTTAGGCCTCATTTGTTACAAGGTGCGTCAACGCATGTGTTGACCACACGCGTCTTAAGATCACAATTTGTAAATTCTTCCCCCCGGAAGGAACGGCCTTTTCTACACTCCAGGTAATATTCACTGGAGGCAAGACATCATGGCGAACACCATCACGGCTGATGAGATTCGGGAGCACTTTTCGCAGGCTATGTCGGCGATGTACCAGCAGGAAGTTCCGCAGTACGGCACATTGCTTGAGCTGGTGGCAGATGTGAACCTTGGAGTTCTGGAAAATAATCCTTTATTACATGAACAGCTTGCGAATGCAGATGAACTGGCGCGCCTCAACGTTGAGCGTCACGGCGCGATTCGCGTGGGGACCGCGCGGGAACTTTCTACCCTGCGCCGGATCTTCGCCATTATGGGCATGTTTCCGGTCAGCTATTACGATCTCTCACAGGCGGGGGTGCCCGTTCACTCCACGGCGTTTCGTCCGGTTGACGATGCAGCACTGTGCCGCAATCCGTTTCGTATTTTTACCTCGCTGCTGCGTCTGGAACTGATTGAAGACGTCGCGCTGCGCGAACGCGCGGCTGAGATCCTCTCGCGGCGGAACATTTTTACGCCGCGCTGTCTGGCACTTCTTGACCTGTATGAGTCAGAAGGGGGCTTTACCGACGCACAGGCGAGCGAGTTTGTTCAGGAAGCGCTGGAGACATTCCGCTGGCACCGTCACGCGACGGTAGACAGGGAAACTTACCTGGCGCTGAGCAATGCGCATCGCCTGATTGCCGATGTCGTCTGCTTCCCCGGATGCCATATCAACCATCTCACGCCGCGCACGCTGGATATCGACCGCGTACAAGAGCTGATGCCGAAATACGGTATTGAACCCAAAGTTCTGGTGGAGGGGCCGCCGCGCCGCGAGGTGCCGATCCTGCTGCGCCAGACCAGCTTTAAAGCGCTTGAGGAGCCGGTGCTCTTTGCCGGGGAAGATAAAGGAACGCATACCGCCCGCTTTGGTGAAATAGAACAGCGCGGCGTGGCGCTCACCCCGAAAGGACGCGCGCTGTACGACAGCCTGCTGAGCCAGGCGGGGACGGGCAAAGACAACCTGACGCACCAGCTGCATTTGCGCGAGACGTTTAGCGCCTTCCCGGACAGCGAAATGTTTCTGCGCCGTCAGGGGCTGGCCTATTTCCGCTACCGCCTGACGCCTTCAGGCGAGGCGCACCGCCATGCGTTTCGTCCCGGCGACGATCCGCAGCCGCTTATCGAGCGTGGCTGGGTGGTGGCGCAGCCGATCACCTATGAAGATTTTCTGCCCGTGAGCGCTGCCGGTATTTTCCAGTCCAACCTCGGCAATGAAACGCAGGCGCGCAGCCACGGTCATGCCAGCCGGGAGGCATTCGAGCAGGCGCTGGGCTGCCCGGTGCTGGACGAATTTACGCTGTACGAGGAGGCGGAAGCGCGCAGTAAACAGCGTTGCGGTTTGCTCTAAAATCGTTACTCTGCAAGGGTGTGATGGAAAAAGAAGGTGAGTATGCATAATCCCTCCGCCCCTGTGGTTGAAACGCGCCAGGGCGCGCTGCTTGGTTTTACAGATGAGGATGTTCACGTCTGGTGCGGTATCCCTTATGCCGCACCGCCTGTCGGTGCCTGGCGCTGGCGCTCACCGCGCGCGCCTGAGCGCTGGGAGGGCGTTCGCCAGGCCACGGCGTTTTCCCCGTCGAGCTGGCAAAGCAGCGAATATTGTCAGCAGCTCGGCGGCGGCGATCCCGGCATGTTTTCGGAAGATTGCCTCTACCTTAACGTGTGGTCACCGGCTGCACGTACCTCGCCGCGCCCAGTGATGGTATGGCTTCACGGCGGGGGCTTTACTCTCGGTGCGGGTGGGTTGCCTCCCTATCAGGGGAAAGCGCTGGCCCGGCGCGACGTGGTAGTCGTGACCCTCAACTATCGGCTTGGGCATCTTGGCTTTTTCGCGCATCCCGCACTGGAGGGGGAGGAGGAGCGCGTGGTGCATAACTTTGCGCTGCTCGACCAAATCGCCGCGCTGAACTGGGTACGGGATAACATTGCTGCCTTTGGCGGCGACCCGAACGCCATCACCCTGTTTGGTGAATCTGCTGGTGCACGCAGCGTGCTGTCGCTGCTGGCGTCTCCGCTGGCGAAAGGGCTTTTCCATAAGGCGATTGTGCAAAGTGGCTACACCTTGCCGGACACGCCGCGCGAACAGGCTTTGAAGAAAGGGCAAGCGCTGGCCCACCACTTTGGCCTTGAGAACGCCACGGCCGATGAGCTGCGCGCCATTCCGCCTGAGGCCTTCTGGCCGCTAACGGCTCCGCTGAATATCGCCCCTGCGCCCATCGTTGGTGATTGCGTGTTGCCGGAAGCGATGCTGGATGTCTTCTTTGCCGCCCGTCAACATCCGATGCCGATCATGATTGGCTCGAACAGCGACGAGGCCAGCGTCATGGCGGTCTTTGGTATCGATCTCGCCGGGCAGATCCAGAAGCTGCGGCGCGAAAGACGTTTTGGGCTGGGGTTGATCAAGTTGCTCTATCCCGGCGTGAAGGGGGATGAAGAGCTGGGCAGGCAGGTGTGCCGCGACATGGCGTTTACCACCATGGGGTACGTGGTGATGCAGGCGCAGCAGCGCGCCGGAGCGCTCTGCTGGCGCTACTGGTTTGATTATGTGGCAGAAGCGGAACATGCCACCTACGTCAACGGTGCCTGGCACGGCAATGAAGTTCCCTACGTGTTTGATACGCTCGGGCAGGTTGAGCCGTCTCGTCACTATGTGAATGAGCGCGACCTCCATTTTGCAGCCCAGGTGGCGGATTACTGGGTCAGCTTCGCCCGTGATGCAGGCACTCGCGACAGTCTGCCGGGGCCAGTCCGCTGGCCCGCATGTCGAAAAGGGCGGGATGTGCTGCTACGAATTGGCGTGAATAAACATGCAGGTTTCAGGCTGGAAAACCGCTTTATGCGCGCGCGCATGAGCCTCTTCAAACGGGTGATGAAACACCACGTCAGCCTCGACTGAGCAGGCAGGCGCGAAACGCCGCCAGTCCGTCCTCCTGACCGGGCGAGTCGCGCCATACCAGGCGGTAACTCGCCCCGGTTTTAATACTGGTGTCATAAGGCCGCGTCAGCCGCCCGGCGCGGATATCCTCCTCCACCAGCGTTTCGTCAGCAATCGCCATCCCCAGCCCCTGAATCGCCGCGGTAATGGCGAGATCCATGGTATCGAAGTGTTGATTTTTGAGCATGGCTGCGCCCGGGTGCGCCTGATGTGCCAGCCATAACGACCAGTCCGTTCTGTCGCGGGTCGGGTGCAGAAAGGTTAAGGACTCAGGCGCGACGTCCGCGCGCTGCGGGCTTACTACCGGGGTTAAGGCCTCTTCAAACAGCAGATCGCCCGCGCTCATGTGGGTGCCAAAGACGATTGCCGCATCGTAGGACTCGGTTTTGAAATTGACGTTATGATCGGTCGTGGTGGTGAGCGCGATCTGCAGATCCGGCTGTTCACGTTCAACCTGAAGCAGACGCGGCACCAGCCAGCGCATGGCGCAGGTGGGCGCTTTCAGGCGGATCACGGTCTGGTGCGTTCGCGCGCGATCGGCCACCGTCAGCAGATGCTCAAAGGCAGATTGCAATTCCGGAAGCAGGGCGCTTCCCTGGGATGAGAGCCGCAGCCCGCGGGCGTGGCGTTCAAACAGCGGAAAGCCGAACCACGTCTCCAGCGCCGCAATTTTACGGCTTACCGCGCCCTGCGTCAGACAAAGTTCTTTGGCGGCGTGGGTAAGATTAAGATGCCGCGCGGTGACCAGAAATGCATCAGCGGCGTTGAGCGGGAACGAGCGGCGCGACATAAAAACTCCTCAGCTATGCATTTTTCTCATGGCTATTATGACAACAATTCGGTTGTTCCAACAGCGCAGTTGTTGTTTGAATAGTTATGCACTCACCATGAGAAGGACAGAGGATGACTATACGAACCCCGGTGCAAACTCGCTCAAAAATGCCTGACGTGGGGACCACTATTTTTACCGTTATCGGCCAGCTGTCCGCTCAGCATAACGCCATCAACCTGTCTCAGGGCGCGCCGAATTTTTCCTGCGATCCGGGCCTGGTCGCTGGAGTGACCCGCGCCATGGAAGCCGGGCATAACCAGTACGCCTCGATGACCGGCCTGCAGTTGTTGAAGGAGCGGATCGCAGAGAAAATCGGTACGCTGTACGGCACGCAATACGATCCCGGCGCGGAGGTGCTGGTGACCGCCAGCGCCAGCGAAGGCCTTTACTCGGCGATTGGCGGCCTGGTGCATCCGGGCGATGAGGTGATTTACTTCGAACCCTCGTTCGACAGCTACGCCCCGATTGTGCGTTTGCAGGGTGCCACGCCCGTCGCCATCAAGCTGACCGTGCCAGATTTTGCCGTCGACTGGGACGAGGTTCGCGCGGCCATCACCCCGAAAACCCGGATGATCATCGTCAATACGCCGCATAACCCGAGCGGGCAGGTCTTCTCGGCAGACGACCTGCAGCAGCTTTCAGCCCTCACGCGCAATACCGACATCATTATTTTGTCTGATGAAGTGTACGAACATGTGGTGTTCGACGGCCAGCCGCACCACGGCATGGCGACGCACCCGCAGCTCGCCGAGCGCAGCGTGATTGTCTCCTCGTTTGGGAAAACCTATCACGTCACCGGCTGGCGAGTGGGGTACTGCGTTGCGCCCGCGGAGCTGATGGAGGAGATCTGCAAGGTCCATCAATTTTTGATGTTTTCTGCCGATACCCCTATGCAGCACGCCTTTGCCGAGCACATGGCCGATCCGCAAACCTGGCTGTCGCTGGCGGCGTTTTATCAGCGTAAGCGCGACCTGCTGCAAAGTTTGTTGGCAGAGTCACCGTTCAGGCTGCTGCCGAGTGCGGGATCGTTCTTCCTGCTGGCAGACTACCGTTCGTTCAGTGATGAGCGCGACAGCGAACTGGTGAAACGGCTGATCACCGAGTGCGGCGTTGCCACCATTCCGCTGTCGGCGTTTTATGCCGACGGCACGGACAATAAGTTGATCCGCCTCTCTTTTGCTAAAGACGAGGCGACGTTACGGGCAGGTGCCCGGGCCCTGTGTCGGGTTAAACCACGCTAAGGAGTTTGAGATGAAATTACGCGCGTTAGTTGTCGGCATGGGACTGCTGTGTTCGTTCTCGTCGTTTGCAGCCACCGAACTGCGTTACGGGCTGGAAGCAGAATATCCGCCGTTTGAAAGTCGCAATGCCTCGGGTGAACTCGAAGGGTTCGATGTGGAATTGGGTAATGCCATCTGCAAAGCGGCGGCGCTGAAATGCAGCTGGGTAGAAACCTCATTTGATGCGCTCATTCCGGGGCTGGTGGCGAAGAAATTTGACGCGATTAACTCAGCGATGAACATCACCGCGCAGCGCGAGAAAAGCATCGATTTCACCCAGCCGATTTACCGTATTCCGTCGCAGCTGGTCGGCAAAGCCGGCAGTGCGATAGACGCGACGCCAGAAGGACTGAAGGGTAAAACCATCGGCGTTCTGCAAGGCTCTATTCAGGAAACCTACGCAAAAGAGCACTGGGAAAAGCAGGGTGTCACCGTGGTGTCTTATAAAGATCAGAATATGGCGTGGGGAGATTTGCTGAATGGCCGCATCGACGCCTCGCTGGTGATGTCCGCGGCCGGGCAGGCAGGCTTCCTGAGCAAGCCGCAGGGCAAAGGGTTTGGCTTTATTGGCAAACCGGTGTCGGACGACACCATCCTCGGCAGTGGGATCGGCTTTGGGCTGCGTAAGGGGGATGAGGCCACCAAAAAGCAGCTTGATGCCGCTATCGATAAAGTACGTGCCGATGGTACGATCGCTAAACTCGCTGATAAGTACTTCCCGGGTATCGATGTCAGCGTGAAATAACCGCCTCGCTTTGTCCCGGCTGTCGATGTCCAGCCGGGTACTTTTTTATCCCCTGGACGTTGTCAATGTATCCTGCTCTTGTGGTGAGTCTAAATTCAGTCTATATTCAATCCAACAAACCGCCCCCATCATCAGGTTGCTCATGAAAGTTGAAACTATTAGCTACGTAAAAAAGAACGCGGCTACGCTCGACCTTTCCGAGCCTATTCTCGTTACGCAAAATGGCGTTCCCGCTTATGTTATTGAGTCTTATGACCAGCAGCAGGAGCGTGAAAATGCTATTGCACTTTTGAAATTGATGACGCTTTCAGAGAAGGATAAATCTGAAGGGAAAACGTATTCGAAAGCGCAACTGCTTGATAGTCTCGACTGGTAAGGATGCAGCCTCCAAAAAGGGTTGGACATGGAACAAAGCTCGGTAGTTTTTGAGTACACGTTTACCGCAAAATTTTGCATTGAACATATCGTCAGTTTTCTTCGCAACGCGGATGTTGAGCCACGACCCATCATAGAAGAACTATTAACGCAAGTTGAAAGTCGCGTTGGCCAATTTCCCCTTGGTAGCCAGATTTGCCCTGAACTGGTGAAAATCGGATGTGCTAAGTACCGCGAGTTCAATAGCGCAGGCGGATATCGTGTACTTTATTCGGTAGAAGAACATTGCATAACTGCGCATGCCATTCTTTCCCAGCGGCAGGATATTAAACAACTTCTGTTTAAGCGCCTGATTCAACCCTGAGTGCATGCATAAAAGGTCCGGCATGCCCGGGCCTCTTTACATAAGCATACCTGTCTTTACACCACTTTCAGGCCGTTCTGGTCGACAGAAAATATTTCATACTTTGTTCAGATAATCACCGGCCAACAATTGGATTTCTAACCGTTTTTGTTTAGGCTGTGCGTTCTTTCTTGCCGTCGTTTCGCCCTGTGCGAAATACATTCACACGACCATAAGGACGTTTTCTCAGGCATGAATCGCAGACGTTTTTTAAAAGGCTCACTGGCTATGGCCGCCCTGAGCGGCACCTCTGGCCTGGCTTCCCTGTTTTCTCAGGCAGCATATGCTGCAGACTCTGACATAGCTGACGGCCAGAGCCGTCGTTTCGACTTCTCTGTTCTGCAATCCATGGCGCACGACCTGGCGAAAACCCCGTGGGGCGGTGCGCCGCGTCCGCTGCCGGAAACGCTGGCGACCATGACCCCGCAGGCCTACAACGCTATTCGCTATGATGAGAAGCAGTCACTGTGGAATAACATCGAAGGCCGCCAGCTTGACGTGCAGTTCTTCCATATGGGCATGGGCTTCCGCCGTCGCGTACGGATGTTCTCCCTGGATCAAACCACCTCCCAGGCGCGTGAGATCCATTTCCGTCCGGAGCTGTTTAGCTACGGCGACACGGGGGTCGACACCAGACAGCTGGAAGGGCAAAGCGACCTGGGCTTTGCGGGCTTCCGCGCCTTTAAAGCACCGGAGCTGGCGCGTCGCGATATCGTCTCATTCCTCGGCGCAAGCTACTTCCGCGCGGTGGATGACACCTACCAGTACGGCCTTTCGGCGCGCGGGCTGGCTATCGATACCTTTACCGATACGCCGGAAGAGTTCCCGGACTTCACCGCATTCTGGTTTGAAACCGTTAAACCTGGTGATACCACCTTTACCGTCTACACGCTTCTGGACAGCCCAAGTATCACCGGTGCCTACAAGTTCGTGATCCACTGTGAAAAGAGCCAGGTGATCATGGACGTAGAAAACCACCTCTACGCGCGTAAAGACATTAAACAGCTCGGTATCGCACCGATGACCAGTATGTTTAGCTGTGGCAATAACGAACGCCGCATGTGCGACACCATTCACCCGCAAATTCACGACTCTGACCGTCTGGCCATGTGGCGCGGCAACGGTGAGTGGATCTGCCGCCCGCTGAACAATCCGCAGAAACTGCAGTTCAACGCTTACATGGACAAAAACCCGAAGGGCTTTGGTCTGCTACAGCTTGACCGTGATTTTTCCCACTATCAGGACATCATGGGCTGGTACAACAAACGCCCGAGCCTGTGGGTTGAGCCGCGTAATAACTGGGGCAAGGGGGCGGTCGGGCTGATGGAGATCCCTACCACGGGCGAAACGCTGGATAACGTGGTCTGCTTCTGGCAGCCGGAGAAAGCGATTAAGGCGGGGGACGAGCTTGATTTCAAATATCGCCTCTACTGGAGCGCACAGCCGCCGGTACGTTCTCCGCTGGCAAACGTCTACGCCACCCGCACCGGCATGGGCGGCTTCCCGGAAGGTTGGGCACCGGGCGAACACTACCCGAAAGTGTGGGCGCGTCGCTTCGCCATTGATTTTGTCGGGGGCGATCTGAAAGCCGCTGCACCGAAAGGTATTGAGCCGGTAATTACACTCTCCAGCGGTGAAGCCAGACAGGTTGAGATCCTCTACGTTGAGCCGTTCGACGGGTATCGCATTCTGTTTGACTGGTACCCCACCTCGGATTCCACGGAGCCGGTGGATATGCGGATGTTCCTGCGCTGTCAGGGCGACGCCATCAGCGAAACCTGGCTGTATCAGTATTTCCCGCCCGCGCCGGATAAACGCAACTACGTTGACGACAGGGTAATGCGTTAGTCCTTATGGCATGGTGCCGGGTGGGCTAACGCTTACCCGGCACTGACAGTGCCTTCAGCGTCCGCCACCTGGCCATTGAGAGGGAACATGTCTTCAGAAATCATACCCGTCACCCCGAATATTGAACTTCGCGCCGTCGACGAACGCTATACCTCCGAGCTGCATCATTTAGTTGTCAAAAACAAAGCCTGGCTACAAACCGCCTTTGACTGGGCGCAACACGTCGGCAGTGAAGACGACACCCGGCGTAACGTGCAGAGCAATCAAATGCTGCATCAGCGTGGTTACGCCAAAATGTTCCTGATTTTTCTCGATAATCAGTTAACCGGCGTGCTGTCATTTAACGCAATCGAACCGGCAAACAAAACGGGATACATCGGCTATTGGCTGGATGAAGAGCATCACGGGCAGGGGATTGTGTCTCAGGCGCTGCAGGCCTTTATACGTTACTACGCCGGGCGCGGCGAAATTCGTCGCTTCGTCATCAAATGTCGGGTTGCTAACCACAACAGTAACCGCGTCGCACAGCGTAACGGTTTTACGCTCGAAGGCTGTCTGCGCCAGGCCGAGTTCCTTAATGGTCGTTTTGACGACGTTAACCTGTACGCGAAAATCGTCGCGCTATAGCGCACCCAGCAGGGGCGTGCGGGTGATCCGCTGCCTGCCGTTGATAACCTTCTCGCCGCGCAGGTGAATGCTCTCGCCTGCAAACGCCTCTATAACGGCATCGTCTGTTATCTCAATACGATGCTCGATCAGCACATCGCCGGTGATGCGCGCCCGGCCCTGGATCACCACGCGGTCGTCTATCAGAATCGGCCCGCCGCGTAACCACGCCTGACCGCCGATCAGCACATGATGTTTGATCACGCAGTTCCCCTCGACCACGGCGTTCTCTGCAACCTGCGAGCTGTAGCGCAGGGTCGGTATGGCGTCCTCTTCTTTTCCCGCAATTAGCCGGGCGTGACCGTAGACTTTTGCACAGTCGCAAACCCAGACGTTATTAAGTTCGTTACCCTCAAGAATGGCGTGGTCGAACACCTCCGCACGGTGTTCAACAAAGGCATTGCTCACCATTGCTTCACCGTATATTTGCGCCTGATGAACGATGCGCGATTCGCTCACCGTCGCGTTGCCGTAAATCTTCAGGATCTGCTCGTGGTCAGGGGTTAACCCTTTGGCTGCGATAACCTGGCTGTGGTGAAGCACGCGGGCGTTACCGTAAATATGACATTCGCCACGCACAATTGCCTGCTGAATAGTGACGTTGTCACTTATTATCGCACCATGGCTGACCTGCGCCGCATCCAGCCAGCTGTTGCCGCCTACCTGCGCGCGATGGCTTATCACGCACGGCTGGGTGATCCGGGCGTTGTCGCAAACGCGTGCGCCGGCAAACACTACGCTGTTTTCATCGTATATCCAGCAGTGCCCTTCGTGCGCGAGGGCACTCTCGTCTTCAACCCAGCCGCCTTTGGTGCCGCTGGCGACATCGTTGAAATCCATTGTGGCGATAAGCTGCCGTAAGATAATCGGGGAGCGGGGCTCGTCGTTTTGGCTGTGCCAGATCCGCGTCTCGTCGCTAAGCCGGTATTTTTTCATTCTGTTTTCTCTGAAAAGCGTCTTTACTAAACGTAGCAAATTTTCCGCGTTTCGAAGTGCTGGCGTCCCGTGCGGAAACCCCTTAAAATGGCATTTCAAATACATTTTAAAATATCAAATAAATGCATAAAAATAACACTTCCCAACAAGCTCTTAACTTGCCCGCTGGCTATTTCGGCATGGTGCTGGGAACCATTGGGATGGGCTTTGCGTGGCGCTATGCCAGCACACTCTGGCCGGTGTCGCACTGGCCCGGCGATATACTGGTCGCGCTGGCAGTGGCAATCTGGTTTTTACTGACGCTGGCGTTTATCAGCCGCGCAATCCGGTTTCCGCACAGCGTGCTGGCAGAGATGCGCCATCCGGTGATGAGCAGCTTCGTCAGCCTCTTTCCGGCCACAACCATGCTGGTGGCGATCGGTTTTGTCCCCTGGTATCGTCCGCTATCGCTGGTGTTATTCGTCGCTGGCGTGGTGATACAACTCGGCTATGCGGCGTGGCAAAGTGCAGGGCTGTGGCGGGGGAAACATCCGGAAGAGGCGACCACGCCCGGTTTGTATCTGCCTACCGTGGCCAATAACTTTATTAGCGCGATGGCCTGCGGGGCGCTCGGGTTTAACGATGCGGGCCTGGTGTTTCTCGGGGCGGGGGTATTTTCGTGGCTTAGCCTCGAGCCGGTGATTTTACAACGCCTGCGCAGTGCTGGCGAACTGCCGTCAGCCCTTCGTACCTCGCTCGGTATACAGCTTGCGCCCGCGCTGGTCGCCTGCAGCGCCTGGCTGAGCGTAAACGGGGGCGATGCCGATACCTTTGCCAAAATGCTGTTCGGCTATGGTTTATTGCAGCTGCTGTTTATGCTGCGCCTGATGCCCTGGTATCTGTCACAACCCTTTAACGCGTCGTTCTGGAGTTTCTCGTTCGGCGTCTCCGCGCTGGCAACCACCGGCCTGCACTTAGGGCATAGCAGCCCGTCGGGCTTCTTTCACGCTATCGCCATTCCGCTGTTTATTTTTACCAACATCATCATTGCGATGCTGCTGGTTCGTACGTTTATCTTGCTGATGCAGGGCAAACTTCTGGTGCGCGCTGACAAAGCACGGCTTATGCAATCTGAGGAAAAGAAATGACTGTTGATGAGAACTACTTCACCGAAAAATATGGCCTCACCCGTACGCACTCTGAGGTGCTGTATAGCGCCGGGATCGTCAAGCCGGGTAAAACTCTTGACCTGGGCTGCGGTAACGGGCGCAACAGCCTGTATCTGGCGGCCAACGGCTATGATGTGACCGCCTGGGATAAAAATCCCATGAGCATTGATAACATCGAGCGCATCAAAGCGGCAGAAGGGATTAGCCATCTGCAGACGGCGATCAAAGACCTGAACACCCTCAGCTTTGACGGCGAGTACGATTTTATCCTCTCCACCGTGGTGATGATGTTTCTGGAAGCGAAGACCATTCCCGGCCTGATTGCCAATATGCAGCAGTGCACCAAACCGGGCGGGTATAACCTGATTGTCGCCGCGATGGACACGGAGGATTACCCTTGCACCGTGGGCTTCCCGTTCGCGTTCAAAACGGGCGAACTGAGCAACTACTATGAAGGCTGGGAGTTGCTCAAGTACAACGAAGAGGTCGGTGAGTTACACCGCACCGACGAGAACGGCAACCGCATTAAACTGCGCTTCGCCACGCTTCTGGCGCGCAAACCAGCTTAACGCGCGGCCAGCAGACAGAGCTGAAGGGCGGTGTGGTAAGAGGCCTCGAACGAACTGAGCGGGAGAAACTCAAACTTCGAATGGAAGTTATGGGCACCGGTAAAGAAGTTCGGGGTCAGCAGCCCTTTGGCTGACAGCGCTGCGCCGTCCGTACCGCCGCGCATGGGCGTCGGTTTTGGCGTAATGCCAAGCGACGTCATGGCCTCAAACATCAGGTCGATGGCGCGTCTGTCTTCCCCAATCGCGTTGCTGATGTTGCTGTACGTATCCTCAATGTGAAATGCGACCCTGGCCGTTGGGTGCTGCGCGGCTATCTTCTCTGCCACGCTTGCGATCTGCTGTTTACGTGCGGCAAAGCCTGCGGTATCGAAATCACGAATGTTTGCCTTGAGCACCGCCTCACTTTGCCCGGCCTGAATGCCGTTAAACCAGATATAACCTTCACGCCCCTCGGTACATTCCGGGGTTTGCTGGCGATCGAAATGGCTGATGAAATCAGCGGCCATCAGCAGCGGGTTCACCAGCACGCCTTTGGCTGACATCGGGTGCGCCGTGACGCCGGTGAAACGGATCTCCGCCGCTGCGGCGTTGAAGTTCTCATACACAATCTCGCCCAGCTCACAGCAGTCGATGGTCCAGGCAAAGTCCACGTCGAAACGTGCCAGGTCCAGCGCTTTGGCACCACACAATCCAATCTCTTCGTCGGGCACAAACGCCACGACAATGTCGCCATGGCGATGTTCTGCCGTCAGGTTTTCAAGCAGGGTCATGACCACGGTAACGGCGGATTTATTATCTGCGCCTAATACGCTGGTTCCGTCGCTAAAAATAATCTCTTCATCAGGGTAAGCCAGAATTTCAGGGTGCTCTTTTACGCGAAGCCAGATGTCTTTCTCTTTATTCAAACAGAGGTCTTCACCGCGAAAGGTTAATATTTGTGGATGAATATCCGGTGATAATCCGACATCAACGGTATCGATATGGGTAATAAATCCAATTCGTGGTGCGCCCTCAACATTTCCCTTTTTTACCGCGGTGACGATGGCGAATTCATCGATCGCTATGTCGCTTAAACCCAGCTCTTTCAACTCGTTAGCCAGCTCACGCGCCATGTCATGCTGGCCCGGCGTGGAGGGCAGGGTTTTCGCTTTCGGATCGCTCTGGCTGGTAATGGCGAGATAGCGGAAAAAGCGTTGGGTTAATTGTCTGGAGAGGGGGGAAGCCATAGTGATTCCTTCTTTTTTGTTTTATCAGGTGTTTGCAATCTCACTTTAATGTTATTTATGAAATGGCAAAAGAATTAATTAGCCGTCGAATTAAAAAGACAGGATCAGCCAATGAATTGCAAACTTACAACGTTAACTCTGGCACTTGCTGCGCTGACGGTCAGTTCCACCGTCGCGGCAAAAACGCTGGTGTATTGCTCCGAAGGATCGCCAGAAAACTTCAACCCTCAACTGTATACCTCCGGCACCAGCGTGGATGCCAGCGCTGTACCGGTCTATAACCGGCTGGTGGATTTTAAACCGGGTACCACAGAGTTGGTACCGAGCCTCGCAGAGCGCTGGGAGGTGAGCGAGGACGGCAAGGTGTATACCTTCCACCTGCGTAAAGGCGTTAAATTCCAGAGCAACAAAGCGTTTACGCCCACGCGCGACTTCAACGCCGACGACGTGATCTTTTCGTTCATGCGCCAGAAAGACGTTAATCATCCTTACCATAACGTCTCTAATGGCAGCTATTCCAACTTCGAGAGCCTGGAGTTCGGCAGCCTGATCGTCGCTATCGATAAGGTCGATGACCATACCGTACGCTTCACGCTGGCCCATCCGGAAGCGCCGTTCGTGGCTGACCTGGCCTGGTATTTCGCCTCGATCCTGTCAGCGGAATATGCTGACGCGATGCTTAAAGCAGGCACGCCAGAGAAGCTGGACATGGATCCGATTGGCACCGGGCCGTTTAAGCTGGCGCAATACCAGAAGGATTCCCGCATCCTGTTCACGGCGTTCCCGGAATACTGGCAGGGCAAATCAAAGCTCGATCGTCTGGTGTTCACCATCACGCCGGATGCCTCGGTGCGGTTTGCCAAAATCGAGAAGAACGAGTGTCAGGTGATGCCGTTCCCGAACCCGGCAGATCTACCGCGCATGAAGGCGAACAAGGACATCAACCTGATGAGCAAGGCCGGGCTCAACACCGGTTTTCTCGCTTTCAACACCCAGAAGCCGCCGCTGGATAACGTAAAAGTTCGCCAGGCGCTGGCAATGGCGATCAACAAACCGGCGATCATTGATGCGGTGTTCCACGGCACCGGTACAGAGGCGAAAAATCTGCTGCCGCCGGGCGTCTGGAGCGCGGACGATAAGCTCAAGGATTACGCCTGGGATCCTGAGAAGGCAAAAGCGCTCTTAAAAGAGGCCGGATTCGCCAACGGGGTAAGCATCGATCTGTGGGCGATGCCGGTGCAGCGTCCGTACAACCCCAACGCCAAACGCATGGCAGAGATGATTCAGGCGGACTGGGCGAAGATCGGCGTGCAGACCAAAATCGTGACGTATGAGTGGGGGGAATACCTCAAGCGCGTGAAGGGCGGTGAACATCAGGCAGCGTTGATGGGCTGGACCACCGCGACGGGGGATCCGGACAACTTCTTCGGGCCGCTCTTTACCTGTACCTCGGCGAATGGCGGGTCGAACTCGGCCAGGTGGTGCTATAAGCCGTTCGACAAGATTATCGCCGAAGCAAAATCGATAACCGATCGCGATAAACGTATCGCGCTGTATAAAGAGGCACAGCAGATGATGCATGACCAGATGCCCGCCGTGATGATTGCGCATTCCACCATTTTCGAGCCGGTGCGAAAAGAGGTGACAGGCTACGAAATTGACCCGTTTGGCAAACATCTGTTCTGGCAGGTGGATATGAATAAGTAATATCTGAATTGCCCGGCGCGCCGGGCAATCTTTTCGCATTTTGTGCTGCCATCGTCATTTTTTGCCACAACAGACGCCCCCCTTTTTTGCTATAACTTCAATTGCATACTTGCAGATAACCTGGAATCCCATCATGCGTACTCATTCCCTGTTTAAGGTCGCGGTGCTCTCCGGCCTTTTGGCAATGGCGGGCTGTGCCTCTAAAGTCGCAGCACCTGACCAGTTTTCTGGTTTTTTAAAAGACTACTCTGGCTTGCAACAAACAACGTCTGCGACGGGGAAACCCACGCTGCGTTGGGTAGATCCGTCGTATAACCCCAATAATTACGACAGCATTATCTGGACGCCAATTACCTATTATCCGGAACCCAAACCCACTACGCAGATTGGTAAACGCACGCTTGATGAGTTGCGCAATTACACCAATGACAAGCTGAAAGCGGCCGTTGCCCAGCGTAAACAGATTGTCACCACCCCGGGTAAACACAGCCTGATCTTCCGTGGCGCAATCACCGGCGTCAGCTCGCAGAAAGAGGGGCTGCAGTTCTACGAAGTGGTTCCTGTTGCGCTGGTCGTGGCCGGCACGCAGATGGCGACCGGGCATCGCACCATGGACACGCATTTGTTCTTTGAAGGTGAGCTGATTGATGCCGCCACCAACAAACCGGTGGTGAAGGTGGTTCGTAAAGGAGAAGGGAAAGAGCTGGCGAATGAAAATACGCCGCTGACCTTCCAGACGCTGAAGCAGGTGGTTGATGACATGGCGACGGACGCCACCATGTTTGATGTGAATAAGACTGCGAAATAATGGATAAGGCCTGCAATGTGCAGGCCTTATTTTTCACGCCATCCGCAGGCGTCTGAACCAGGTCTCCGGTTTGGTAAACATCACCATATTCCCGCCCAGGATCAGCACTAACCCCACGATCCCATTCATGTGCCAGACATACCCCTCGTAAAACGTTGAGATAGTTAACGCCACCAGTGGAAACAGCAGCGTACTGTAAGCCGCTTTGCCGGGGCCGATGCGTCCCACCAGCGTAAAGTACGCGCCAAACGCAATCACCGATCCGAACAGGGCAAGATACAGCAGAGCGCCCAGGTAGGTCACCGTCCACTCCGGCACAAAGCTATCGCCGCGGAACAACGCAATGACGCCCATGATTACCGTTCCGTAAAGCATCGCCCAGGCGTTGGTCGTCATGGTTTCCAGCCCGTTGCGCTGATGACGCATACTGATCATATTGCCCAGCGAGAACCCATAGGTACCAAGCGCTGAAAGGCCAATCCCGGTCAGCAGCGAGGCGCTCCAGCCGCTCGCCAGCAGATCGTCCCAGAAGAGGGTGACAATTCCCGTCAGGCCCAGCGCGGCTGCCGTCCAGAATCGTGCCGGCGGGCGCTGCCCGAAGAAGATGAAGCTGTTAATGGCGTTATACAGCACCGCCATCGAGAAGATAACTGACTCCAGCCCGGTGTTGATATGCGCCGCCGCGGTGTAAAAACACCAGAAGTTGAAACAGAAGACGCAACATCCCTGAAGTACGCAGAAGAGGTGATCCCGTACCGCCAGCCTGCGCAAGCGACGCAGGGTAACCAGTACGATCATCATCGTGGCGCTGGCGACGGCGAAGCGCCAGAAAATCGACACGGGCGCCGCAACCGGCCCCTGTTGCAGAAAAATGGCGATCCAGGTGGTTCCCCAGATGATAACCACCAGCCCGTACAGTAGTGCGTTCATTGTTCCTCTCTTACGTCACGGCGAAAAGGAGAGTTTGGCGCGTTCTTCCCGGGCTGGCTTTCAACGGTTTGCGCAGGACTTGCAAATTCTTGCGCTTTTTTATCCGCCGGGATCTGGCAAGTGGCTGCAACACTTCTTAGACTGACACTCTGATTAATCACCTGTTAACGGCCATGTCTCACGCTTACGACACCTTTGAAACGCTACGCCAGCAGAACGCGGTGCTTCGGGAAACCGTGGCGCTCAACTCCGGCATTCAGCTGGCGGCGTGGTACAACAAGCACGATACGATCACCGTTAAAAGTAACCACCATACGCTGAGCCTGTACGTGGCGGACGGTTACGAGAGTTACCAAAAAACGCCGGGCGGCTGGAAGAACGGCGGCGGCCCCGATCGTTTTTGCCTGATGCCCAAAGAGAGCGAATCGACCTGGGATATCCGCGATGACCTGTCGTTTGTGCATCTCTACTGTACCGACGAACATTTACGGGACGTCGGGGAGAAGATCTGGGACAAACGGCCTCTGTCGCTCACGCTGGACGAAAAAATCTTCGGCAGCGACCCAAAAATTACCGCCCTGTACCGGCAGTTTTTGCTCGGCTGCGACTGGCAGCAAAAAGCCAATCAGCTCACCCTGAGCACGGCGTCAACGCTGCTGCTGACCCATCTTTTGCAGAATTACGCCAACGTGCAGTGGAAACTGCCGGTGGTGACCGGCGGGCTATCGCCGTTTGTACTGCGCAACGTGGTGGCGTTTATCGAGGAAAACCTCGCGCAGCCGCTGACCCTGGCGGATCTAGCAAGCCAGGCGGCGCTGAGCGAATATCATTTCGCCAGGATGTTCCGCCAGTCTATGGGGCAAGCCCCGCACCAGTACGTCATGCACCGGCGGATGGAAAAGGCCAAAGCGCTGATCCAGCACACCGCCATGCCGCTCACTGATATCGCGATGGCCTGCGGATTTAACTCCGCCAGCCATTTCAGCAACCGCTTTCGCAGCGTGCTGGGCGTCACCCCGTCACAGTTACGCGCGACGAAGGTGTGAAAACACGCCGTAGCACAGTCCGCCCAGAATAAGCCCCCAGAACGCCGAACCAATCCCCATCATCGTTACGCCGCTGGCGGTCACCAGAAAGGTGATAATGGCTGCGTCCCGCTCCGTTTCGTTGTGCAACGCCTGGTAAAGGCTGCCGCTGATAGTGCTGAGCAGCGCCAGCCCGGCCAGCGTCTGGATCCAGCTCAACGGCAGGGCAGCCATCAACCCGGTGATGGAGCCGCCAAACAGACCGGCCAGCAGGTAAAACACCCCTGCGGCGGCGGCCGCTATCCAGCGTTTACCGGCGTCCGGGTGTGCATCCGGGCTTTGGCAGATGGCCGCGGTAATGGCGGCGATACAGATCGAAAACACGCCGAAGGGCGAAAGCAGCAGGGCCAGTCCGCCGGTAAAAATCATCAGCGGTGATACTGCCAGCGGATACCCGGACGCCTTCATGGTGGCAAAACCGGGGGCGTTTTGTGAGGCCATGGTAACGAGGAAGAAGGGTAACCCAATGCTCATTACGCTGCTAAAAGAGAAGGTCGGCGCCACAAACTCAGGCATGACGAAAGAGAGAACAATCTTATTTGTGACAATGTCACCTCCGGCCCATGCCGCTGCGATGCCGGTGAGTAAAGTTGCGACGATGGCATAGCGCGGCGCAAGGGCTTTCGCGACCAGCCAGGCGAGCAGCATACTGCCGCAGAGCAGAAGATGACCGTCAAGATGGCTGAAAGCCTGCAGGCCAAAATGCAGTAATACCCCGGCCAGCATAGCCGCGGCGAGTGAATGGGGGATCAACTGCATCAGGCGTGCAAACAGCCCGGTCGCACCGCACAACAGGATCAGCGCATTGGCAAAGATAAAAACGCCGATGGTTTCCGAAAGCGTGACGCCGTGCAGGCTGGTGGCCAGCAGCGCCGCGCCGGGCGTTGACCAGGCCGTCAGCACCGGCGCTTTGTACCACCACGACAACGCGAAAGTGCTGATCCCCATGCCAATCCCGAGGGCAGTCATCCAGCCGGCAATCTGCTGCGCGCTGGCACCCGCAGCAGCGGCAGCCTGCCAGATGATGGCCGCCGAGCTGGCGTACCCGACCAGTACGGCAACGAACCCGGCCAGTATGGCTGGGAAGAGAGGAGAGGGACTGCGCATAAAAAACTCCGTTGTGCGTTATAACGTCCGATATACGGTATCACTGTGCGTTATAGCGCACAAGTGGTATGCTATCCGGTAACGGAGGGACTATGGACATGACACAACACCTTGCATCCACGTTGAAGGCGCTACGCCAGGCGCGCGGATGGAGTTTATCGATGCTGGCGGAAAAGACCGGCGTCTCAAAAGCGATGCTGGGGCAGATTGAACGCAACGAATCCAGCCCGACGGTCTCGACGCTGTGGAAGATTGCCACCGGCCTGAACGTGCCGTTTTCGGCATTCATTACGCCAGAGGCTGAATCCCCGGCGGTTTACGACCCTCAGCAGCAGGCGATGGTAGTGAAACCGCTGTTTCCCTGGGATGAGGCATTAAAGTTTGACCATTTCTCCATAACGCTGGCACCGGGTGCCCTGAGCGAATCCACGCCCCACGAGGTCGGGGTGATTGAACATGTGGTGGTGATAAGCGGCGAGCTGGAGATGAACATCGACGGTGTGTGGCGCACGATCGTCGCCGATTCCGGGGTCCGTTTTGCGGGCGACAAACCGCACGCCTACCGCAACAGCGGCACCCGCACCGTGCATTTTCATTCGCTGATCCATTATCCCCGTTGAGGGTACGCAAAATGGTTCCGTTGGCGCAGAGTTCTGACTACAATAGCCGCCATTTTGACCATAACGGATAACGACGAAGTATGCGCCTGCACTCCCATCATCTTGAACTGTTAAGCCCGGCCCGCGACGCCGCCATCGCCCGTGAAGCGATCCTTCACGGTGCCGATGCCGTCTACATTGGCGGCCCGGGCTTTGGTGCCCGCCATAACGCCAGCAACAGCCTGAGCGATATTGCCGGTCTGGTGCCGTTCGCCCACCGCTACGGCGCAAAGGTGTTTGTGACCCTGAACACCATTCTTCATGATGATGAGCTGGAGCCTGCGCAGCGTCTGATCACCGACCTGTACGAAACGGGCGTAGATGCCCTGATCGTTCAGGACATGGGCGTACTGGAGCTGGACATCCCACCGATTGAGCTTCATGCCAGCACCCAGTGCGATATCCGTACCGTGGAAAAAGCGAAGTTCCTCTCTGACGTCGGTTTTTCGCAAATCGTTCTGGCGCGAGAGCTGAACCTGAACCAGATCCGCGATATTCACCAGGCAACGGATGCGACGATTGAGTTCTTCATTCACGGCGCGCTGTGCGTTGCCTACTCCGGTCAGTGCAACATTTCTCACGCCCAGACCGGGCGTAGCGCCAACCGCGGAGACTGCTCGCAGGCCTGCCGTCTGCCGTATACCCTGAAAGACGATCAGGGCCGCGTCGTCGCGTTCGAAAAACACCTGCTGTCGATGAAAGACAACGATCAGACGGCCAACCTTGGTGCGCTGATCGACGCAGGCGTGCGCTCCTTCAAGATTGAGGGGCGCTACAAAGACATGAGCTACGTGAAGAACATCACCGCGCATTACCGCCAGATGCTGGATGCGATCATCGACGATCGCGGGGATCTGGCGCGCGCGTCGGCGGGGCGGACAGAGCATTTCTTTATCCCGTCCACGGATAAAACCTTCCACCGCGGCAGCACGGACTACTTCGTGAACGCGCGTAAAGGGGATATTGGCGCGTTCGATTCACCGAAGTTTGTCGGCCTGCAGGTTGGCGAAGTGCTGAAAGTCGCGAAAGACTATCTGGATGTGGAAGTGACCGAGCCGCTGGCAAACGGCGATGGCCTGAACGTGATGATTAAACGTGACGTGGTGGGATTCCGCGCCAACACGGTGGAGAAGACCGGGGAAAACCGCTATCGCGTCTGGCCAAACGAAATGCCTGCCGATCTCTACAAAGCGCGTCCCCATGCTGCGCTCAATCGTAACCTCGATCACAACTGGCAGCAGGCGCTGCTGAAAACCTCCAGCGAGCGCCGTATTGCGGTCGATATTGAGCTGGGAGGCTGGGAAGAGCAGCTGATCCTGACCATGACCTGTGAGGACGGTATTAGCGTTACGCATACCCTCGACGGCATATTTGACGTCGCGACCAATCCGGAAAAAGCGCTGAACAACCTGAAGGATGGCGTGGCGAAACTGGGGCAGACGCTGTACTACGCCCGCAACATCGACGTGAAACTGGCGGACGCGCTGTTTGTCCCGAACAGCCTGTTAAACCAGTTCCGCCGTGAAACGGCAGACATGCTGGACGCGGCGCGCCTGGCCCAGTACCCGCGCGGCAGCCGTAAAGCAGAAACCGTGCCTGCACCCGTTTACCCTGACACCCATTTATCCTTCCTGGCGAACGTTTACAACCACAAAGCGCGGGCGTTTTACCATCGCCACGGCGTGCAGCTGATCGACGCGGCGTACGAGGCGCATGAAGAGAAAGGCGATGTCCCGGTGATGATCACCAAACATTGTCTGCGCTTCGCCTTTAACCTCTGCCCGAAACAGGCAAAAGGCAATATCAAAAGCTGGAAAGCCACGCCGATGCAGCTGGTCAACGGGGACGAGGTGTTAACCCTGAAATTTGACTGCCGCCCGTGTGAAATGCACGTCATTGGCAAAATGAAAAATCACATCTTCAAAATGCCGCAGCCGGGCAGCATTGTGGCCTCCGTCAGCCCTGACGAGCTGATGAAAACCCTGCCAAAACGCAAAAGCTAACTAGCGAAAATAGGTCTCCGGTTTGCGCGACTTCTGCCAGGAATGGTGTTCGCGCAGACCTTCCGCTGACTCCTCCGCAACCGCTCTAAGCTCATCACTGTCCGCCTCATGACGAAGCTGGTGATCGACCGTCCTGACCCACAAATATTCATGCCCTTTATGTCCGGCCATCACCTGGCCTGAAAACAGTGCGCACACAAGCATTACAATAGATAACCCTTGCTTCAACATATCTTCACCACTAAATAACATTTGCCGCTATAATGCAGATAATTCCCTCAGGTTATTATTCGATTATTCAAATAAGCGCAAAGCAAACGTCAATTTATGTCTGGTCAGAGCAATTAATGGGCAAAATGTCACTGCCATTTATGGTGTGTAATCATCACTTAGATTTATCGGTTTTTGATATATAATAAGAATCTTCTGACTAAGGAATGGGTACGATTTAATGGGTAAGGTATTAGGTGTTGCGCTACTTGTCATTGCGCTGGGCGTTACGGCCTGTGTGAGCTATTCCTGGGATGACAAACCCGAATATATTCAGTCTGCAGAAACACGCGTAAGTTCCTATTTGACCAGCGACGTGGGCCGGGTCGCCTGTAATAGTACAAAAAAGAACGATCAATACTGGGAATTAGGTTGCACCACCCAGGCTAGCGGTAAAACGTTCCAGTTTGCCGTGTATCCAGCCGACCGTGCACCGTACGGGGTTTCACGTCCGTTTTATCTCGAAGCTATCAATGATGAGGCAAAACAGAGTGCAACGGTGGGGCTGATGCGTTATCTGCAAATTAATACGCAGCCAGGCTAAATGTTGTTTAGCCTCTGTTGAATCAGTGGATGGTAGAGTTTGGGTGTTCCGCAGCCCGGCCTGATGTGTCGGGACGTAGAGACCAAAATACAAATCTATCCATGCAAGCATTTACCGCCAGATTATGGCGGTTTTTTTTTGCCGTTTTACCGGGCTTTTAGCACACAGGCTTTACGGTACTGGGCCGGTGTTTGCGAAAACTGCAGGCGGAAGTGGTGACGAAGCGTGCTTGCCTGGCCGAATCCCGTCTGCTCTGCAATGCTCTCGACGCTTAAGCGGCTGTGTTCCAGAAACGCCTTCGCCTGCATCAGGCGCATTCAGCAGCCAGCGCGTGGGCGTCGTGCCGGTGGCATCCTGGAAGCGCCGCAGGAATGTTCGCTGGCTCATGCCAACCCGCTGCGCCAGCGCGTCAACCGTGTGCGGTGAACTCAGGTGCTGATGGAGATAATCAAACAGCTGACCAAGGCGTTTGCTCTCACGCAGCCGGGCGACCGGGTGGTTGGGCTGCTGCGTCTGCGAACCGTCCCGGTGCGGGGGAATAACCAGCCGGCGCGCCACCCGGTTGGCCGCCTCGACGCCGTAATCCCGGCGCACCACATGCAGACATAAATCAATACCTGCCGCGCTGCCCGCGGAGGTCAACATATCCCCCTCATCCTGATACAGCACATCTTCAACCACGTTTATCGCCGGAAAGCGCGTTTTCAGCGTGTCGATGTAGCGCCAGTGGGTGGTGGCTTTTCGCCCGTCGAGCAGGCCGGTTGCCGCCAGAACAAAGACGCCGGAGCAGATGGTAAGCACCTGGCAGCCGCGGGCGTTCGCCACGCGCAGTGCCTGACGCAGCGCCGGTGGAACCGGCTCATCCACGCCACGCCAGCCGGGAATGATGACCAGGTCGGCGTCATCAAGCAGGCTCAGATTGCCATCCGTCACGATCCGTATCCCACCCGTGGCCCGCAGTTCACCCTCGTCAACGCCCGCAACGGCAAACCGATACCAGGATTCGCCCATCTCCGGGCGCGGGAGGCCAAAAATCTCCACCGCCACGCCGAACTCAAAGGTGCATAACCCGTCGTAGGCCAGGACGACGACGCGGGGGCCGGTTTGCTGACGTAAGGTTGTCATCTTTTGGCTGTTTTCTGGCATAAACGGGGGCATTCACTGGCTGAATTATTCAATAAAGTAGTGGTAACACAAACGCCAACAATGAGGAAGGGTCATGAGCTATGTTACTGAATTTCCGGCTGCCGGGGCGCAGGACGCTGCGGCACACTTTCTGCGCCGGCTGAGCGTCGAGACGGACTGCGCGGACGTCCATCATGCGCTAAACAACCATGAGCAGGACTTTGTGCTGCTGCACGTCGTCGGCAGTGCTGAGCAGTTTGCCCGCCGTCACATACCCGGTGCGCTGCACTTGCCCTGGCGGCAGATGACCGAAGAGCGCATGGCGCACTGGCCGGCCGGAACGCTGTTCGTGGTTTACTGCGCTGGCCCGCACTGTAACGGGGCGGACAGAGCGGCGCTGCAGCTGGCGCGCCTGGGTCGGCCGGTTAAAATCATGATCGGTGGCATCACTGGCTGGGAGTACGAACAGTTCGAATTTGCGGCGCAACATTCCCCTGTCGGGCGGTGATGATGAATTTATTTCATCGCCCGTGAAATTTTCTCAGTTGTCGCCGGGCGGCAGGTATGGCATCTTTTTTGGACATTTAGACATCCAGAAGTCTAAAATTCAAATACTGAATTATCACTGTCGGCAACTATCGCCGACAGCCAAAGGAGATTGCCATGCAGCGACAACACGCCCCATACCGCGCCGACGTAGTCGGCAGTTTCTTACGTCCGGACGCCATCAAACAGGCTCGCGTGCAGTTCGCCCGGGGTGAAATTGACGCCGGGCAGCTGCGGGCAGTGGAAGATGAGGCCATCCGCCATGTTGTCGAACAACAGTGCGCCTGCGGCCTGCATGTTGTCACCGACGGCGAATTTCGTCGGGCCTGGTGGCACTTCGATTTCTTCGACGGTTTGCAGGGCGTTGAGCGCTACGATTCGCAGCAGGGCATTCAGTTTAACGGCGTGCAGACCAAAGCTCACGGGGTTCGCGTGACCGGCAAGCTCGGCTTTGGCGACCATCCTATGCTGGAAGATTTCCGTTATCTGAAAAGCATCAGCGGCAACGCGCAGCCGAAGATGACTATCCCAAGCCCGAGCGTGCTGCACTTCAGGGGCGGTCGCAAAGATATCGATGCGACGGTTTATCCGGATCTCGACGTCTATTTTGATGACCTGGCGACCACCTGGCGCGATGCGATCCACACGTTTTACGAGGCGGGATGCCGCTATCTGCAGCTGGATGACACCGTCTGGGCGTATCTCTGTTCAGACGACCAGCGCCGGCAGATCCGCGAGCGCGGGGATGATCCCGACGAACTGGCGCGTATCTATGCGCGCGTGCTGAACAAGGCGCTGGAAGGCAAGCCGGACGATCTGACCATTGGTCTGCATGTCTGTCGCGGTAACTTCCGCTCGACGTGGATCTCCGAAGGGGGCTATGAACCGGTGGCGGAAACCCTGTTCGGCACCGTCAACGTCGATGCCTTCTTCCTGGAATACGATAACGACCGCAGCGGTGATTTCGCGCCATTACGATTTGTGCGTCCCGGCAAACAGCAGGTGGTGCTGGGGCTTATTACCACTAAAAACGGCGAGCTGGAAAACCCGGAGGGCGTTAAAGCGCGTCTGGAAGAGGCGTCGCAGTACGTCGCCAAAGCGCAAATTTGCCTCAGCCCGCAGTGCGGTTTTGCCTCCACGGAAGAGGGCAACAGCCTGAGTGAAGATCAGCAGTGGGACAAAGTACGGCTGGTCACGCAAATCGCCAGCGAAGTCTGGTTGTGATCTGAAATGTTATAATATAACATACCTCACTCTTATAACACGGAGTGAGGGTTTTGTTGTGGCTGCACATATTGGAAAATTTGCAATGACTCTGGGGGCCCTGCTGGTCAGCGGCCAGCTGTTTGCGCATTCGCACGGTCACCAGATGACGGAAGCGGAGCAGAAAGCGGCAAACGGCGTTTTTGAAGACAAAGACGTTAAGGACAGAAAACTGTCCGACTGGGACGGCGTCTGGCAGTCGGTCTATCCTTTCTTACTCGACGGCTCGCTGGATCCGGTTTTCAAAAAGAAAGCGGAAAAAGACAAAAGCAAATCCTTTGATGAAGTGAAAGCCTACTACCGCACCGGCTATGCGACCGACGTCGACACCATCGGCATCGAAGATAACGTGATGGAATTCCATAAGGGCAAAGAGGTCAGCCGTTGCCATTATGACTACAGTGGCTACAAAATTTTGACCTACACCTCAGGTAAAAAAGGGGTGCGTTATCTGTTCGAGTGTAAGGACGCCAGCAGCAAGGCACCGAAATTCGTGCAGTTCAGTGACCACACCATCGCGCCGAAAGCCTCTGCGCACTTCCATATCTTTATGGGGAATACCTCACACGACGCGCTGCTGAAAGAGATGGATAACTGGCCGACCTACTATCCTAACGAGATGTACAAAGAGCAGGTTGTAGACGAGATGCTGCACCACTAAGCTGTTGCGTTTACTGTTGATTTTGCCGGGTGGCGGCTTCGCCTTACCCGGCCTACAACGACGTGAATGTAGGCCGGGTACGCGGAGCGCCACCCGGCTGTTAAACCTCTCAGGCCACGTTGGGCGTTTCACACCACGCCTTCACGCGCATCCCGCGCAATATCATCAGCCACGCCACAACAATTGCCGCCATCATAATCGCAAACAGCGACCAGTGCGGTAAATGGGTGAGGATGATCCCGGTGATCATCGGGTTTGCCGCAGCGCCCAGCCAGCCGAGCGCCTGCGCGGAGAAATAGCTCGCTTTCATCCCCGGCGGGGCGATGTTGTCGATCAACATATATTCACCAGGCGCATAAATAATCTCCCCCAGGGTAAAGATCGCCGCGGCGATGCCCCAGTAAATCAGATTCTCGCCGGAGAACATAAACCCACCCAGCCCCAGAATGAAGAACAGCGTCGCAACGGTCATCAATGGCCGAATGTTGCGGGCAGTGATTTTGCGCCCGAGCGCATACTGCAGCGTCACCACCACGGCGGCGTTAACCGGCAGCACCACGGCGACCACCTTTTGGGCGAAATCGCTGTCGTCATTCGCCGCCAGAACATATTGTGAAATGCAGCTGGCAAAGGAGCCACCCACGTACGAGGCGAGCAGCCCGGAGAGCGTGAACCAGAAAAGGGCGCGGTCTTTGAGCAGCACGGAAGGCTGCCAGGGCGTGGTCTCCTGCGCTATATCCATGGCGACGCTTTTCTGCACCCAGAAATGGATAAAGCCCAGCGGCAGCGCGGCGCAGAACGCCGCCAGCCAGAACGGCAGTTGCAGGCTGTACATGACCAGCAGCGTGCCGATCGGTGGCCCGATGGTCCAGCCGATATTCAGAAAGCTGTAGTTCAGTGAGAAAACGCGCGCTTTTTCGCTGGAGGTCAGTACATCGGCGAACCAGGCCTTTAACACCGTGGAGAAAACCGAGTAGGCGCAGTTGATGAGAGCGAAGAACAGTACCACCAGCGTGACATTATCCACCAGCGGGATCGCCACAAAACCTGCGATAAACGCCGCGATGGAGATAAGCATGTAGCGTTTCTTGTCAAACTTATCGGCCAGAATGCCAAACCCGAGGCTGAACACCACGCCAATGGTCAGCGCCACCGTCAATGCATAGCCAATATTCTCCACGCTCATGCTGTAGACGCGCGTGAGATAGATGGTCATAAACGGCAAGGTTGCCCCACGACCGATGGTTAATAACAGTGACGATGCCAGTAACGCTGCGGTGGAGCGCCTGAGTGAGGATTTCATATGCCTGCCCGACAATTGCTTAATCTTATTGTTGTGTGCATTCAGGAGTATCACGACATGCGGGGGATTGTATAGCGCCTGATTTATCCGTAAGTGCCGCGTCTGACTGCCAGAATTAATGATCTTTTCCTCCCGCTGTTTTTTCGCTACCTTGAAGTGTTTACAAAAATTTAATAATCAGGGGCAGGGTATGACGCGTAAAGACGGACTGCTGGCGTTGCTGGTGGTTGTGGTGTGGGGCCTCAATTTTGTGGTCATCAAAATGGGCCTGCATAACATGCCCCCGCTAATGTTGGCAGGGTTGCGTTTTCTGCTGGTGGCGTTTCCGGCGCTCTTTTTTGTCGCCCGCCCGAAAATCCCCTTCAGACTGCTGCTCGGCTATGGCCTGACGATTAGCTTTGGTCAGTTTGCCTTTCTGTTTTGCGCCATTAAATTCGGTATGCCCGCCGGGCTGGCCTCGCTGGTGCTGCAGGCGCAGGCGTTCTTTACCATCATTCTCGGGGCGTTTGTCTTTGGCGAACGTTTGCAGGGGAAACAGCTGGCGGGGATTACCCTCGCGGTGTTTGGCGTGCTGGTGCTGATTGAAGCCAGCCTCAACGGCCAGCACGTTGCGCTGCTGGGCTTTATGCTGACGCTGGCGGCGGGGCTAAGCTGGGCGTGCGGAAACATATTTAACAAGCTGATCATGCAGCATGATGCGCGTCCGCCAGTGATGTCGCTGGTGGTCTGGAGCGCCTTAATTCCCATCATACCCTTCATGGCCGCGTCGTTTGTTCTGGACGGACCACAGCTGATGCTTAACAGCCTGGTTGAGATTGATCTCACCACCATTTTGTCGCTTATCTATCTGGCGTTTATCGCGACCATTGTCGGGTATGGCATCTGGGGATCGCTGCTGGGCCGCTACGAAACGTGGCGCGTGGCGCCGTTATCCTTGCTCGTGCCGGTGGTCGGGCTTGCCAGCGCGGCCATCCTGCTGGATGAAGAACTGAGCGCATTGCAGCTGTTTGGCGCGGTGCTGATTATGGCAGGTCTGTATATCAACGTCTTTGGTTTGCGCGTCATGCGAATGAGGCGGGCAAGGGGATAGGCAAAAAAAAGCCCCGCATCTGCGGGGCAAAAACGAATCAGAGGTCGTGGTTGTAGTACGGCACGCCTAATTCGTCGGATTTGTCGCTGCCAGCGCCCATATGGTTAAAATCATAGGGAGACTGGTCATGTGCTGACGGCAAAACTATCGTGTTACAACTGTTTTGCTGCGTTGCACAGTGTGTTTGCTCCGCGAAGGCCTGGCTGGAAACAAGCGCCAGCAGGGCGAGGGCGGCGGAGGCGGTGAATTTCATGATTTCCTCGGTTACGTCTTTACAGGCGATGATTAACTGCAATGTTTAAGTGGATACAGATAACGGGATTCACCCGGCATACTGGTAATACGATACTTATGAGGCGGCACGTCGAAATAGTTCTTAAACGTCCGCGTCAGGGTTTGCTGTGACTCAAAGCCGTAACGCTCCGCCAGATAAAGGATCGGTTCATTGCTTTCTTTTAGCTTTTGGGCAATTTCCGTCAGCTTGCGGCTACGAATGTATTGACCTAATGAATGACCGGTCTCTTTTTTGAACATCCGTTGCAGGTGCCATTTTGAGTAACCTGAACGCTCTGACACCTTTTCAAGGGAGAGCGGCGATTCCAGGTTATCTTCGATCCAGTCCAAAATGCTATGAATGGTGATAGCGTCAGTATTGCGTCTGGACATCGTCATACCTCTTTTCTGTATTACGGCAGTATTTTCTTAAGCAAAAGCTCAAGTGTTGCCACTTCATCTGCCGTTAAGTTTTTTGTTAGTTCCTGGTGCAGTGTTAGTCCTACTAATTGATGACATTGCTCACACATCTCCGCGCCGTCGCTGGTGAGTTTCACCAGTACGCCACGTTTGTCATTCGGGTTAGGGCTACGTTCTATCCACCCCTTGCAGACCAGGCGATCCAGCATGCGGGTTAACGCACCGAGATCGACAGAGAGCACCTTCTTCAGCTCAACCGGCGTGATACACACTTCGCAGCGAATGGAACACAGCACTTTGAACTGTGTTGCGGTGATATCCAGCGGAGAGAGATAGTCATTGAGCAGGCGATCTTTCTTCTGATTCACCATGTGAATAAGACGACCCAGTGGAATTATGTCGTTAAAGAGGTCACTGGTGCTTTTCACGATGGTTGCCCTGGCAAGTAGTTTAGTCACGGCAGATATTATTGCTCAGGCAAGTATAAGTCAACTGAATGAATCAGCCGATGCCACGAATTGCTAAAACGTTTCATGAACTTTTTTTGAACGCTTTTATATCAATTACATAACGCAGGGTTATTTTTCTGTACGCAAATAATCCTTACGTTGTATCCGTGGCTCCGCGAGTGGGTTTCACCCTATACTTGCGGTGTTGACAATGGATAAGGACAGCGACGCATTATGGTGGATTTGATTAAAGCAATTGGTCTTGGGCTGGTGGTGTTGCTGCCGCTGGCTAACCCACTGACCACGGTTGCGCTCTTTTTGGGGCTGGCAGGGAACATGAACAGCGCCGAGCGCAATCGTCAGTCGATGATGGCCTCGGTGTACGTGTTTGCCATCATGATGGTGGCCTATTATGCCGGGCAGCTGGTGATGAACACCTTCGGGATCTCCATCCCCGGTCTGCGGATTGCGGGTGGGCTGATTGTGGCGTTTATCGGCTTCAGGATGCTGTTCCCGGCGCAGAAAGCGCACGAGTCACCGGAAGCTAAAAGTAAATCCGAAGAGATGGAAAACGAATCGTCGACTAACATCGCCTTCGTTCCCTTAGCCATGCCGAGCACGGCGGGCCCGGGGACCATTGCGATGATCATCAGCTCCGCCTCAACGGTGCGCGACGGGTCCACTTTTCCGGACTGGGTGATTACCGTTGCACCACCGCTGATCTTCGCGCTGATCGGCATTATCGTATGGGCCTCTCTGCGCAGTTCAGGGGCGATTATGCGCTGGGTAGGCAAGGGCGGGATAGAAGCCATCTCGCGGCTGATGGGCTTCCTGCTGGTGTGTATGGGCGTGCAGTTTATTATTAACGGCGTGCTGGAAATTATTAAAACCTACCACTGAGCAGCCTTTAAGGGCGCTGTATGATGCCCTCGCATCAGGCCTCCTTCGCAGAAGATGGAGCAAAACACACAACGGCAACCCAGGTTGCCGTTGTTTTTGCCCGCGTAAACGAGAGACTATTCTATAAAGGATAAATTTCTTGAATATAAATCGATTCTGAAAAGTGATATTTTGCGTCCTTTTTTCATCCAAAACCGATTCCAGATACTTGTCGCTAATTAGCCGTTAAAGTAACGTACGCCAATTATTTCATCTCTGGAATCTGTCATGCGTAAATTGTCATTAATTGCTTTAAGTACATTACTGTTCTCATTAAATGCGACCGCCGGATTGTTCGACTCTACACCTGAATTCAAATGTGGTCGCGAAGATTCCGTCGCCGCGCTTCAGGCAAAAATTCGAAATGATGCCATCAGCAAACTACAGGAAGCGTACCTGACGTCTCCGCAAAAATTCTATGGCAAGCCCCTGAAAAACTATCTCGACAAGGCCAATCAGATCGCCATTGTCATGGAAAATGTCACAACCAAAACCTTTAAAAGTGAAGATTTGTCACGCCAGTGCACGGCCAAAATCTCACTGACATTACCGCCAGAACTCCTTAGCGTGATGACGACGTTCCCTGATAAGGTCGGGAGTATCAGCTGAGGCAAAGGGAAGGTGCTGAACGATCGCGTTCAGTGGGAGAATTACAATTATTCAATAGCGTTGGCGGATAATAATAAAGATATTGCCGTGTCATATGAATATACTGATTCGGACTATATTGCTGAAGCCTTGTTTAATATTTCGCTGTTTGCCTTAAACAAGGATGATCTTGAAAACGCGGACCTTAAGAATAAACTCAGCACATCTGCATATTATTATTCAGACAGCGATCGCCATTTGAACGATATCTGGAAAGGTATGCCTGAGTCAGTGCGTGCATCCATGAAAAAAGAACAAACGGCCTGGATTACTGAAAAAGCACGTAAATGTGGAAAATTAAGTGATGCCTCGTCCGAGTCCACGCCTCTGAAAACACGGATCGCCATTTATCAGTGCCAGACAAAGATGACCGACGAAAGGGTGCGATATTTAGGCGGCGATACCGAGTCTGAATATTAATTCTGCCGCTGGCGCAGGTGTTGACCCGGTTGAATGCGTTAAGTAGGCCGGGTAAGCACAGCGCCACCCGGCAAACGCTTTAGCCGTTATTCACCCGTTCCTCCAGCGCCACCGGCCATTTGCGGAAGATAAGTACCGACCACACCAGCGCTATCGCTGCCGGGATCGCGCCCAGGTAGCCGATGGCCGACATCGAAACGTGCAGGCTGATCTGATTTCCCACCAGCGCACCCGCGCCGATCCCAAGGTTGAAGATGCCCGAGAACAGCGACATCGCCACGTCGGTGGCATCCGGTGCCAGCGCGAGCACCTTAACCTGCATACCCAGCCCGATAATCATGATGGCAACGCCCCAGAACAGGCTGAGGATCGCGAGGTCGGTTTCACTTGCTGCCGCAGGCATGAGCAGCAGCAGACAGGCCAGCAACAGCCCGATCGCACTGCTCACCAGGGTCGACGCATGCTGATTACCGAGCTTCCCGAACAGAATACTGCCGATGATGCCCGCGCCGCCCAGGATCAGCAGCAGGATGGTGGCAAAGTTCGCGCTAAAGCCTGCCACGACCTGTACAAACGGCTCAATGTAGCTGTAGGCCGTGTAATGGGCCGTCACTACAATCACGGTTAACAGATAAATACTCATCAGCGCCGGGCGGCGGATCAGCAGCGGCAGGCTTTTCAGCGAGCCGGAATGCTCGCTGGGCAGTTTTGGCAGCAGCTTGACGAGGCAGATAAGGGTGATCAGCGCGCCCATGCCGATAGCGAAAAACGTCGTGCGCCAGCCGAAATATTGCCCCACGATGCGCCCGATAGGCAGCCCGAGCACCATCGCCAGCGCGGTGCCGGTAGCAATCAGGCTCAACGCCTGAGCGCGTTTACCCGCAGGGGCGAGGCGAATGGCCAGCGAGGCGGTAATTGACCAGAACACCGCATGCGCAAACGCAATCCCGACGCGGCTTATCACCAGCACCGTGAAGTTCCATGCCATAAACGACAGCACATGGCTGGCGATGAACACCACAAACAGGCCGATTAACAGCTTGCGCCGCTCCATCTGGCTGGTCAGCAGCATAAAGGGCAATGACATCAGGGCCACCACCCACGCGTAGATAGTGAGCATGATCCCCACCTGCGCCGTTTCCATCCGGAAACTTTGGGCAATGTCAGAGAGCAGCCCCACGGGGACAAATTCAGTGGTGTTAAAGATGAATGCGGCAATAGCGAGCGTGACCACACGTAGCCACGCGACCTTGCGGGAAACAGTGTTCGTTGTCATAGAAGCGTCTGGGATTGGTTGCGAAGAAGAGAGGAGACGATCTTAAAGCGTTCAGCGGCGAAAACTCAACCATTATGTGACGCAGATCGCAAAATTTACTGGCGGAGAGCGGTAGCGGAGCGCACTGTTTTCCCTGAAGATAAAGGTCAGCACAGCGATAACAGGCGGTTAGACAATGCAGGAAATTGATTTTTATCTGGTAGATGCCTTTAGCGACACGGCGTTTGGCGGCAACGCGGCAGCGGTATGTCCACTGGAAGCGTGGCTCGCGGACGAGACGCTGCTCAAAATGGCGCAACAGCATAACCAGTCCGAAACGGCGTTTTTCGTGCGCACCGACGAGGGCTTCGAGCTGCGCTGGTTCACCACACAGTCTGAAATTAACCTTTGTGGTCATGCTACGCTGGCGGCGTCCCACGTCATTTTTGAATACCTGGACTACCCACAGACGGAAATTACCTTTTCAACCCGCTTTGTCGGCAACCTGACGGTTAAACGCAACGGCGACTGGCTGACGCTCAATTTCCCGGCGTGGTCGACTGAGGCCGTCGACCAGCCACCGGCAGCACTGTTCAGCGCGCTGGGCATCAGCGGGGCGAAAGAGGTGCGCCTGGGGCGGGATTATCTGGTGGTACTCGACAGCCAGCAGCAGGTGGAAGAACTTACACCCGACATACCGGCGATGCTCCCGCTGGATAAGATGGTTTGCGTCACCGCGCCCGGTGAGCAGTACGATTTCGTCAGCCGCTTTTTCTGCCCGGGGGAAGGGGTGCCGGAGGATCCGGTGACGGGGTCCACCCACTGTATGTTGATTCCCTACTGGAGCGAAAAACTGGCGAAAACCCGGCTTAATGCTCGCCAGGTTTCAGCCCGTGGCGGGGATCTGCGCTGTGAACTGATCGGCGATCGCGTACTGATTAGCGGCCAGGCCACGCTGTATCTTAAAGGGAAAATTTTCCTTCGCCAGTCTTGATATCAGCCTGCGGGCGCGGGCAACTCGCGCTCATTTAGCAGGGCGATAAAGGCTTCAAGCTGGCGCGTCATTGTGCCGCGTCGCCACACCAGCCACGTTGTCAGCCAGCGCCAGTTTTCCGCCAGCGGCCACGCCTCCACCTGATGATGCCCCGGCATGCTCTGCAGCATCGAGCGGGGCATCAGCGCAATGCCTGCACCCGCAATCACGCAGGCCAGCATTCCGTGATAAGACTCCATCTCATGGATGCGCCCTGGCATCGCCCGGTCTGCATGAAACCAGCTTTCCAGATGTCGGCGATACGAGCAGTTGGCGCGAAAGGCGTAGACATCGCTGCCGTTTACCTGCGCGGCGCGGGAGACGACATCGTGTCCGGCGGGCGTCACCAGCATCATCTCTTCCCGGTACACCGGCATCCCTTCCAGTTCAGGATGGGAGAGCGGGCCGTCGACAAACGCGGCGCTCAGCGTCCCTTCCAGCACGCCGTCGATCATGGTCCCGGACGGGCCGGTCGAGAGGGCAAACTGTATGCGCGGATAGCGCTGGTTAAACTGCGCCAGGCTTTCCGGAATGCGAACGGCGGCGGTGCTTTCCAGCGCGCCGAGGGCAAACAATCCCTGCGGTTCATCCCCGGCGACAACCATGCGCGCCTCGTCAACCAGCGCGAGGATCTGCTTGCTGTAGCGCAGAAAGTTGTGCCCGGCGGGGGATAAACGCAGACGCTGGTTTTCACGGATAAACAGCTCAACGCCAAGATCGGCCTCAAGCTGACGAATGCGGGTCGTCAGGTTTGAGGGAACGCGATGCACTTTTTGCGCCGCCTGGGTGATGCTGCCGGTCTGCGCGACGGCGTTAAACATTTCAAGCTGGGTCAGATCCATAGCATTCTCGATTCGTGAATAAGGTGGTCAATATTATTCATTTTTAAGAAATAGCAGATCGGGCCACACTGAATCAACTCTTATAATACGTGGAGAACATCATGACGCATTCCCCTGCAACACACGCACTCTCTGTAAACCCGGCGACAGGCGAAACCCTGGCCGCTTATCCGTGGGCAACGTCCGACGAAGTCCAGCACGCCATTGCGCTGGCCGATAGCGGTTTTCGTCAGTGGCGCAATGAAAGCGTGGCGCACCGCGCGCAAAAACTGCGCGACCTCGGTGCGATGCTGCGTAACCGTGCGGAAGAGATGGCGCAGATGATGTCCCGTGAGATGGGCAAACCCATCCTGCAGGCGCGCGCTGAGGTGGCCAAGTCTGCTGGCCTCTGTGACTGGTACGCCGAACACGGCCCGGCGATGCTACGTACGGAAGCCACCCAGGTCGAAAATAACAACGCGGTGATTGAGTACCGTCCGCTGGGGCCGATTCTGGCGGTCATGCCCTGGAACTTCCCGCTCTGGCAGGTGCTACGCGGCGCGGTGCCTGTCCTGCTGGCGGGCAACAGTTATCTGCTCAAGCACGCACCCAACGTGCTCGGCTCGGCGCAGCTGATTGCGCAGATCTTCACCGAGGCCGATTTCCCTGAAGGGGTGTTTGGCTGGGTTAATGCCACCAACGAGGGCGTAAGCCAGGCGATTAACGATCGCCGCATTGCCGCTATCACTGTGACCGGCAGCGTGCGTGCGGGGGCGGCTATTGGTGCTCAGGCGGGGGCGGCGCTGAAAAAATGCGTGCTTGAACTCGGCGGTTCCGATCCTTTCATTGTATTAAACGACGCGGATCTGGATCTGGCGGTCAAGGCGGCGGTGGCCGGACGTTACCAGAACACCGGGCAGGTATGTGCGGCGGCGAAGCGTTTTATCGTCGAAGAGGGCATTGCCGATCGCTTTACCGAACGTTTCGTGCAGGCCACCGCGGCGCTGAAAACGGGCGCGCCGGATCACGAAGAAAACTACCTTGGCCCGATGGCCCGCTACGACCTGCGTGATGAACTGCATCAGCAGGTGCAGGCAACGTTAGCCGAAGGGGCAACCCTGCTGCTGGGCGGTGAGAAGGTTGCCGGGAAGGGGAACTACTATGCGCCAACCGTACTGGGTAACGTGACGCCTGAAATGACGGCTTTTCGCCAGGAGCTGTTTGGCCCGGTGGCCGCCATTACGGTGGCAAAAGATGCGGAACATGCCCTCGCACTTGCCAACGACAGCGACTTTGGCCTATCCGCCACGGTGTTTACCGCAAACCCAGAGCAGGCCGAGAAATTCGCTCAAGGGCTGGAGTGCGGCGGGGTGTTCATCAATGGCTATAGCGCCAGCGATGCCCGCGTGGCGTTCGGCGGCGTGAAGAAGAGCGGATTTGGCCGCGAGCTGTCTCACTTCGGTTTGCACGAGTTCTGCAATGTACAGACGGTCTGGAAGGATCGCGTTTAACCTCCCTCAAGGCCTTCCGCGTGAAGGCCTTTGTCATGTTTCTGCAATGGTTCTGTCATTTTCCTCTCGTAGACTGCCACGCGTCTAACGCTTTGTTACAGAAGAAAATTATGAACCTAACGCAAATTTTTCGCCGTATTGCGCCGCGTCTTTTTCCGCGTCAGTTTGGTCTGCTGGCCGGTATTTTTTGTATTATTGGACTCTTCTCGGCATTACAACTTTCCTCCTCCATTCTCCTTGGCGCATCGCTAAAAGACGCTCAGCGCAACGAACGGCATAACCAACTGGCCTATCAGCAGCAGGGCAAGCTGGATTTAGCCCGCGTCTCCCTGCTGGCGGCAAGCGATCTGCTTAACCGTTCCGGCGTCTATTTTATGCAGGACAAAGAGACAGGCTCTGAGGGTAGCTGGCACAGCCTGATGGACGAAGCGCAAAAGGCGCTGGCGGTGTCGCAACAGGCCTGGCAGGCGTGGCTGGCACTGAACCCGCCGAAAGATGAGGCGCTGGTGAACAGCTATCAACTGTTTTACGGCGCTATCAAAGAGCAGGCCGACGGGCTGGTCGACACTCATTCCATCGACGCTTTTTTTGCCGTGCCTGCTCAGGCATTTCAGAGCGATTTCAACGACAACTACGCCCGTTATCAGCAGGCAAGCGAGAAGCAGGCCATGCAGGGGCGGCAAACCTTAATGGCGCAGCTCTCCGGTCTACAAACGGCGTTTCTGTTTGCGCCGCTGGTACTGCTGGCGATTGCCGCTGCCGTGTGGTTTGGGATGGCAAAATGGGTCATCACGCCGCTTCGTCGGTTAATTGCGCATATCGATCGTCTCGCGGCGGGCGATTTGTCCGGTATGCCGCCGGATGTGGTGCGCTTTAACCGGGAGATAGGGCAACTGAGCGACAGCATACGTACCATGCAGCGTGGCTTGCAGGCACTGGTGACGCAGGTCAGCGATGCCACGTCGTCAATGGTCGAAAACATTGGCGCCCTGGCACAGGGCAACGAGGCGCTGTATCACCAGTCAGCGCGCCAGGCAAAAGAGCTGGAAGAGGTAACTGCTCATATCGCCACGCTTGAAACTCACGTCGAAGGCAATACAGGCTATGCGAAACTTGCCAGCTCGCGCGCGGACGAAGCACGTCAGGCGGCTGCGGGGGGCGATCGTATGATGTCGACCGTGAATGCCTCCATGCAGGCGATCGTCGACCGATCCGCCGAGATGCGGGGGATCGTCGCCATGATCGATAACGTGGCGTTTCAGACCAACATCCTCGCGCTGAATGCCGCCATCGAAGCCGCGCACGCGGGCAACCAGGGACGCGGGTTTGCGGTGGTGGCGAGAGAGGTCGGGTTACTCGCCAGAAAGAGCAGCCATTCCACGCAAACCATCCAGGAGCTGATCAATCACTCGCTGCAGGGCATCGAGGATGGTTCAAAAGCCGTTAGTCGTCTGGAAGATAACCTGCAGCAGGTCACCGGGCTGGTGGCGACCCTGAGCAGCCTGCTGAGCGATATCTCCTCGGCCACGCTGAGCCAGGGAGAAAGTATTCACCTGATGACGCGGCAGCTGCAGGCACTGAATCGCGTTTCGCGTCAAACAGACCTGCTGGTCAGCGATGCGTCGCAGGCTTCCGCGCGGCTGCATCAGGAGTCGGGCCAGCTGCTCACGGCGGTTTCGCGTTTTCGTCTCCCGGCCTGACGCAACATCGCAGCCTCTGGTATACTCGCAGCCCGTTTTAGCCTGAGGGCAAGGAGCAAAGAGTGGCTGCGGTCATCCATAATGAGATGCTGGACGAGATTCTGGCGCAGGTTCGCCCGTTAATTGGGCAGGGTAACGTTGCCGACTATATCCCGGCGCTGGCGTCCGTTGACGGTAATAAGCTGGGGATTGCCATCTGCACCGTAGACGGGCAACGTTTTCAGGCCGGGGACGCGGAAGAGCGTTTCTCTATTCAGTCGATCTCAAAAGTGCTGAGCCTGGTGGCGGCCATGCGCCAGTATGACGAAGAGGAGATCTGGCAGCGCGTTGGCAAAGATCCTTCCGGCCAGCCGTTCAACTCGCTTTTGCAGCTTGAGATAGAGCAGGGTAAACCGCGCAACCCGTTCATCAACGCCGGGGCGCTGGTGGTGTGCGATATGCTGCAAAGCCGTCTCAGCGCACCGCGTCAGCGGATGCTCGAAATTGTCCGCCAGCTTTCTGGCGTGCAGGACATTACCTACGATCCGGTGGTGGCCCGCTCTGAGTTTGAGCACTCGGCCCGTAACGCCGCCATTGCCTGGCTGATGAAATCCTTCGGCAATTTTCATAACGACGTTGCCACCGTTCTGCAAAACTATTTCCACTACTGCGCCCTGAAAATGAGCTGCGTTGAGCTGGCGCAGACCTTTTTATTCCTCGCCCATCAGGGCCACGCGCCGCACCTCGCTCAGGAGGTGGTGTCGCCTATGCAGGCCCGGCAGATAAACGCCCTGATGGCGACCAGCGGTATGTATCAAAATGCCGGCGAATTTGCCTGGCGCGTGGGGTTACCCGCCAAGTCCGGCGTGGGCGGCGGGGTGGTGGCGATTGTGCCGCATGAGATGGCGATTGCCGTCTGGAGCCCGGAACTGGATGAGACGGGGAATTCACTTGCAGGTGTAGCGGTACTGGAAAAGCTGACGCACCGGCTGGGACGTTCTGTTTACTGATGTCGACGTTAGATCCTCTTTTTACCCGCCCTGCGCGGTCAACCTTCCGCTCGCGTTTTCATTTAGGCGCGAAAGAGCGGCAATACTGCTGGGATAAAGGCCCGGACACCATCGATCGGCATGCGGCTGATTTTATCGCGCAGCGCCTGGCGCCTGCCCAGCCAACGAATGACGGAAAACAAACGCCGATGCGCGGGCACCCGGTGTTTATCGCTCAGCATGCGACGGCCACCTGCTGTCGTGGCTGTCTGGCAAAGTGGCATGCGATACCGCAGGGGCAGGAACTGACTGCGCAACAGCAGCAGTACGTCGTGAGCGTGATTCATCACTGGCTGGTAAAAGAGATGAACGCCTAAATTTGACGAGTTATGATCCTGTTGTATCTGTGCTATAGATACTTATTCACTTATTTCCCTTGATGAAGATGACCGCAAATAATTGCCATACGTCATTATATGGATCCCTGTTTAATGCGTTCTGAACTCTCGTCCTTCAAGCTATTTTCACCAGACAGCCCTCTGCGTAACGCGGCAGGGATATTTGCTCTTACCACCTTGTTCTATTTTATTGGTGCTGAGCTGCGTCTGGTGGAAGCCTTATCCCTTTTCTGGCCGCTCAATGGCGTGATGGCGGGGATCTTTGCGCGTTATGCTTACCTTAACCGGCTGCATTATTACGCGGTGTCGTATGTCGCGATGTTGTTATATGACGCGGTGACCACCAACTGGGGCGTGGCGTCTCTGGTTATCAATCTGTCGAATATGGTGTTTATTATCACCGTCGCGGTGCTGGTGCTGCGGGATAAACGGCTGATGAAGAAAACGCCCGATCCGCTCAACGCGCTGCGGCTGTTCAACTATTGTCTGATCGCCGCCTTGCTGTGCGCGCTGCTGGGCGCATTAGGCTCGGTCGGGATCGACAGTCATACCTTCTGGCCGCTGTTTGCCGACTGGTTTAGCGAGCAATTCTCAACGGGCGTGTTAATTGTGCCCTGTATGCTGACGGTGACAATGCCGGCGCGCCTCCCACGCCTGACGCCGGAGGCACTGTTACCGGTGCTGGCGCTGATGGTCTCCGTGGCGGCGTCCGTGGTGATTGGCGGAGCAGGGAGTCTGGCTTTTCCGCTGCCTGCACTTATCTGGTGTGCGGTGCGGTACTCGCTTCCGGCCACCTGTCTGCTGACCTTTATCACCGGCGCGGTAGAAGTTGTGCTGGTGGCGAACTCCGTCATCAACATTGCCGTTGCCGCGCCGCTCTCCACGCCAATGATGTTTTCCGCCCGTCTGGGCATTGCGACAATGGCGATTTGTCCGGTGATGGTCTCCGTGAGCGTGGCGGCTATTAACTCGCTGATCCGCCAGGTGTCATTGCGGGCGGATTATGATTTCCTGACCCACGTCTATTCCCGTTCCGGATTGTATGAAGCGCTGAAACAGGAAGAGACGCACAAGCACTCCCGCTTTCTCACGGTGATGCTGCTGGATATCGATTATTTCAAAAGCATCAATGATAACTACGGTCACGAGTGCGGCGATAAAATCCTGACCGCGTTTGCGCAGAAGGTGCAGCAGGTTGTCGGTGAGGACGGGCTGGTGGCCCGGATGGGCGGAGAGGAGTTTGCGGTGGTGGCCAATACCGGTGATGCGCAACGTGGCTTTGAGCTGGCCGAGCGCATCAGGCTGACGATCGCCAATCATCCCTTTACCTGGCGTCAGCAGACGTTGTTTTTGACGGTCAGTATCGGGCTGGGAAGCGGGAAAGCCGACCCGCGGGCGTTGACCGAGGTTTTCAACACGCTGCTGACCGAAGCGGATGACTATCTCTATCGTTCGAAAAAAGCAGGGCGAAATCGTACCAGTGCGCGTATGCAGGACGATACGATTGTGGCCGACGCTGAACGGGATGCGGAAGAGGCGTAACCGTCACCACCTTAGGTAGCGCGCGGTATTAAAGCGAATGAATATCCGATAAATTGCTTGCTACGTATTTTCAAGCTCAATAAGATACCGCAAGAAACATATCGGAAAAATCTTAGCATGAATGCAACCGACCCTCTCAGCATGAAGCCTCGCTTAGCGGGACGTCGGTTTGTCAAACGTATGTATCTGATGCGTATGCTCGGTACGCTTCTCTGCTTTTTCCCCATTCTGTCGGTATTGCTTGAGCAGCAGCGCCCCCCGTGGCTTATTGGCCTGCTGGGGGCTAACGCCTTTATCTGGCCGACGATGGCCTGGTATCGTGCACGACAATCAACGACTCCCCTGGCGACTGAACATCAAAACCTGGTCCTTGACGCTGGAGCAGGCGGATTCTGGATTGCCATGATGGCGGTGAATCCGCTGCCCTCTGTGGTAATTGCTACTATTCTGCTAGCCGACCGGCTCTCTGCGGGCAGTTACACACTGCTGAAAAAAGCGGCCGCACTCATGCTGGCGGTTTTTCTGGTGAGCTGGCTGAGTCAGGGAATGGTAATCAATCCGGAGGTTTCTTCGCGGACCCTTTACGCTACCTTGCCGCTGATCGCCATCTATATCATCGCCCTGAGCGTTCTGACGGACGGGATCGCCTTGCGCCTGCGGATCAAAAGTCGCGAGCTGGAACGGATCGCAATGATGGATCCGCTACTGGATATTGCTAACCGGCGACTGCTTGAAAAGCGTATTGAGCATGAGCTGAGTAAACTTCGCCAGGCATGCCGTGATTCTGCGCTGATGTTTATTGATATCGATAATTTCAAGGACGTTAACGATCGCTACGGCCACAAAGTCGGGGACGTGATGCTGGCTACTGTGTCGGAAATTCTGCATCTGGCCACGCGCCCGACGGATACCCCTGCACGGCTGGGCGGCGATGAGTTTGTCATTCTTCTGCCGAATACCACCGTCGACGAGGCGCAGGTTGTCGCCACGCGCATTATGGACGCCACGGCCGTGATGAAAGATGTGGCTCAGGAAGCGGTCCCTTGCACGCTCAGTATCGGCATTGCCTGTGCCACCCGCGACATGGAAAGCGTGACCGACTGGCTGCAGGCGGCCGATAGCGCCCTCTATCATGCGAAACGCGAAGGTAAGAACCGGATCTTCGCGCACTGACAAAGTGCCGGTTTAAGCTACGCTGTTAATAACGCAAGGCACAAGGAGATGTCATGAAAGCCCCTGCTACCCCTACAGATGAAAATGAACGCCTGGCCGCACTGCGCGAATCGGGCCTGCTTGATATTGACCGTTCTCCGGCTTTTGATCGCCTGACGCGGCTGGCGAAGCGCTTTTTCCAGGTACCGCTGGCTATGGTTAATCTGATTGATGAGCATTCGCTTATCGTCAAGTCGGCCGACGGCAAAGCGCCTGACGTGGTACCGCGCCACATCTCTTTCTGCGGTCATACTATCCTCGGTGAAAAACCGCTGGTGGTGGGGGATATGCTTCAGGATCCCCGCTTCGCGGATAATCCGCTGGTGGCAGGCGAACCCAATGTGCGCTTCTATGCCGGATTTCCGCTGCGCCTGCGTAACGGGGCAAGCGTTGGCTCGCTGTGTCTTATCGACTATGCGCCCCGGGAGTTTAACGCGGCGGATCTCGCCGTGCTGAGCGATTTAAGCGCGCTGGCGGAAGATGAGTTTGCGGCGGTCAGCGCGGCAACCACGGATGAACTGACGGGGCTGTTTAACCGCCGCGGCTTTAACCAGATTGTCGAATTTGCGCTCTCCGTCGCCAGACGGCGGGCAGAGCCACTGACCCTGGGCTGGATGGATTTAGATTACTTTAAGGATATCAACGATCGCTTTGGGCATGATGAAGGCGATAAGGCTCTTAAGGCGATGGCTCGTCTGATGCAAAGTTCTTTTCGCGAGGCTGACCTGCTGGTCCGCTTTGGCGGAGACGAATTTGCGGTGCTGTTTGCCGATACCGACGAACAGGGGGCCTGGATCGCCATGCACTATCTTGTCGAACAGGTTGAACACTACAACGCGCGTCAGCTGCACCCATGGTCGCTCCATTTTTCCTGGGGCGTGAGCGAATTCGATCATCACGGCAACGATATGCAGCAGTGGCTGAAAAATGCCGACGAGAAAATGTACGCCATGAAACGCCAGCGTCACCAGAAGGGATAACATAACAAAAGCCTATGGCTGAAGGGGTTGCGTTGCCCAAAGGTGACCCGCAAAGTGAAGCGGTACTCAACACAGGGAAAATCCATGAACGCACCGCTTCAGCTCCAGAGCTTGTCACGAGACACCCTTCTTACCCACCTTGATGCGCTGGCCGACATCCTTGAAAACTGCGTGAACGGCGGGGCATCGGTAAGTTTTATGCTGCCCTTTAGCCATGAGAAAGCCCGCGCGTTTTGGCTGAATATCGCTGCGAGCGTGGCACGAGGCGAGCGTACCGTGCTGGCCTGTTTTGACGAGCAGCGCCAGCTTATCGGGACGGTTCAGCTCATCACCGATCAGCCTGAAAACCAACCCCACCGTGCCGACGTAGCAAAACTGTTGGTTCACGAAAAGGCGCGACGCAAAGGCGCTGCACTGGCGCTCATGAACGCGCTTGAACAGGTGGCGCGGGACAAAGGGATTTCGGTTCTGGTGCTGGATACGGCAACCGGGAGCGGTGCCGAACACTTTTACCTGCGGGCTGGATGGCAAAAAGTCGGTGAGATCCCACGCTATGCGCTTATGCCGGACGGTGAACTGACCGGCACCACGCTGTTCTATAAATTCCTGTAATTATTTTTTACAACCACTCGCTCCCTTGATCAAAACAGGGTTTATGGTCGTTAAGTTTTGGTAAGTTATTAGACCAATCTTATCAGGCTGTATGACTAATCATAAAAGGAACCCTGTCGTGAACACACTCAACCGTCGTGATTTCCCTGGCGAGCTTTACCCGGAGCGTATCATTCAGTTTGGCGAAGGTAATTTCCTGCGCGCGTTTATCGACTGGCAAATCGATCTGCTCAATGAACATACCGACCTTAACTCCGGGATCGTGATTGTTCGCCCGATTCAGAGCGATTTCCCGCCGTCGCTGAGCACGCAGGACGGTCTCTATACCACGATCATTCGCGGATTGAACGAACAGGGCGAAGCCGTGAGCGATGCACGCCTTATCCGTTCGGTTAACCGTGAAATTAGCGTCTACAGCCAGTACGACCAGTTCCTGAAACTTGCCCACAATCCGTACATGCGCTTTGTTTTCTCGAACACCACCGAAGCGGGGATCAGCTATCACGCCGGGGATGCGTTCGACGATGCGCCTGCGGTTAGCTATCCGGCTAAACTGACGCGTCTGCTCTACGAGCGTTTCAGCCACTTTAACGGGGCGGCGGATAAAGGCTGGGTCATCATTCCGTGCGAGTTGATTGATTACAACGGCGATGCGTTACGAGAGTTAGTGCTGCGTTATGCCCATGAGTGGGCGCTGCCTGCGGCCTTTATCCAGTGGCTAAACGAAGCCAACACCTTCTGCTCCACGCTGGTCGACCGTATCGTAACTGGCTATCCGCGTGATGAAGCTGCAGAACTGGAGGCCGGGCTGGGGTATCACGACGCGTTTCTCGATACCGCCGAACATTTCTATCTGTTTGTTATTCAAGGGCCTGAATCCCTCGCCAGGGAGCTGCGTCTGGACCAGCTCCCGCTTAACGTAAGGATTGTGGACGACATTAAGCCGTATAAAGAGCGTAAAGTGGCGATCCTCAACGGGGCGCACACCGCGCTGGTGCCTGTGGCATTCCTGGCGGGGCTGGATACGGTAGGCGAGGCGATGAACGACACGGACGTCTGCGCGTTTGTGGAAAAGGCCATTTACGAGGAAATTATCCCGGTGCTGGACCTGCCGCGCGATGAGCTGGAATCCTTTGCCCGCGCCGTCACAGGGCGTTTTCGCAATCCGTACATCAAGCATCAACTGCTGTCGATTGCCCTGAACGGGATGACCAAATACCGCACGCGTATTCTGCCGCAGCTGCTGGCGGGGCAGAAGGCCACCGGTAAACTGCCGGCTCGTCTGACCTTTGCGCTGGCGGCACTGATGGCGTTTTATCGGGCGGAGCGTAACGGTGACGTTTATCCGGTGCAGGATGATGCTCACTGGTTGACGCGTTATCAGCAGCTCTGGGCACAGCATACTGATAAGCAAATCGATACCCGTGCGCTGGTGACGGCGGTTCTGAGCGTCAGCGAACACTGGGAAAGCGATCTCACCCAGGTTCCGGGACTGGTAGTGCAGGTTGCCACCGATCTGGATGCCATTCTGGAACAGGGTATGCGCGCTGCCGTTAAGCCGCTCTGCTAATCTTCTCGTCCCGGCTTCGGCCGGGATAATTTATAATATTAGTTACAACATACTATTTACCCCTGTTATTAAAAAAGAACATCAGCACCGTGCGCTATACGCTTATCAGGAGAGAAAATGCAATGTTCTATTAACAGACTTGCAACCGTGACGGGGATCACGTTTAATAGCGGCGCATTTTCCTTTCCTGAAGCTCACTATGATTGTTCGCCCTCAACAGCACTGGTTACAACTCATTTTCGTCTGGCACGGTTCCGTTTTACCCAAAATCTATACCCGCCTGCTGCTTAACTTCCTGCTTTCGATTACTGTGATCGCGATGCTGCCCTGGTATACCTCGCTCGGCGTCAGGTTTACCGTGGCACCGTTCAGCATTCTTGGCGTGGCTATCGCGATCTTTCTGGGTTTCAGAAATAACGCCTGTTATTCGCGCTACGTCGAAGCTCGCCAGCTTTGGGGGCAGTTGATGATAGCGGCCCGGTCGCTGTTTCGCGAGGTAAAAAACACCTTGCCTGACGATGCCCATCTCGGGGAATTCGTGCGCCTGCAAATTGCGTTTGCCCACTGCCTGAGAATGACGCTTCGCCGCCAGCCTCAGGCCGATCGGCTTTCAGCCTATTTATCCGCTGAACATCTGCATAAGGTGATGGCCTCAAACTCTCCGGCAAACCGCATTTTGCTGATCATGGGGGAATGGCTTGCCGTCAGGCGTCGGGAAGGGCAGCTCTCAGACATTTTGTTCCACAGCCTCAACAATCGACTTAACGATATGTCCGTGGTGCTTGCCGGCTGCGAGCGCATTGCCACCACGCCCGTGCCGTTTGCCTATACGCTGATTTTGCACCGCACGGTTTATCTCTTCTGCATCATGCTGCCGTTCGCCCTGGTGGTGGATTTGCACTACATGACACCCTTCGTATCGGCGCTGATTTCATACACGTTTATCTCGCTGGACACCCTGGCAGAGGAGCTGGAAGATCCGTTCGGTACCGAGGATAACGATCTGCCGCTGGACGCCATCTGCAACATGATGGAACGCGACCTGTTGCAGATGAACGATGAAGAGAACATTCCAGCGCGACTGATGCCGGATAAACACTATCAGCTGACGTAACGGGCATTCCATTCGTCGCGGGTGATTTCCCACAGTTCAGAGTCCAGCAGGCCGCTGACGTAGGCTTTCTTTTCAGTTCGGATAAGCCGCATGCCGCTACTGGCTGAAATACGCTGCGAGCGGCTATTGGCGGCCGCTTTCGGCGCACGGAGCACCGGTTTGTTCAGTGTATTAAACCAGTAATCCGTCGCCGCAATGCTGGCTTCCCGCATGTACCCCTGACCCTGAAATTCCGGCGCCAGCCAAAAACCACGGTTATTGTCTTCCACATCGTATAAGCAGATGATCCCCATCAGCTCGTCCGGGGCTTCGCGTCGGCGAATGCTCCAGAACCACGCAATCCCTTTGTCCATGTCAGGCAGAGCGACGTTATTGACATAATATTCTGCACCATCATCGGGATAGGGCCACGGAACGGATGAAACCATATAACGAACGATCTCCCAGCGCGGGTATCGCTGTTGGATCTGTGGCGCATCTTCAGCAACCAGGGGCTTAAGTAGTAAACGAGGCGTCGTCAGGGTAGGTATCGTCATCCGCTGTTCTCCTTTTTTTAGCGTTATGCATTTGCGCACCTTCTGGTATTTTCATCATTACCACAATCCAGACTGAGAATCTCTCGTTCCTGAACATTAATGAGTGAGGAAAACATGGCCGTAACAGTACGTGCTTTACGTGAAGATGATTACCCCCGGTGGCGCACGCTGTGGGATGGATATACCCATTTTTATGACTGTGAACTGGATGAATCCGTTACGGCCTCCACCTGGCAACGCGCGCTAAACCCGGATTCTGCTCTGTTGTGCCGGGTGGCTGAAATCGAGGGAAAGGTGGTGGGTTTCGCCCTGTGCGTGTTGCACGACGGCACATGGTCAACGGCGCCGATTTGCTATCTTGAGGATCTGTTTGTCGACGCTGAGGTCAGGGGGGCGGGGGCCGGGAAGGCGTTAATCGATGCGCTGATGGAAGAGGGCAAGCGCGAAGGGTGGTCAAAACTTTACTGGGTCACCCGACACAATAATCCGGCGCGCAAGCTGTACGACAAATTTGGCGAAGCGGACGATTACGTTCGTTATCGTATCTCGCTCTAAGCCTTTATGCCTGGGTTTGTATCACAGTGTATCTGTGCCGGAGATACATACACAGGCATGCAATAAAGAGCCTTTCACACATATCCGCTATACAAAACAGTGGTGTTATATCCCCGTCAACTGTACTCACTCGGAGATAACATCATGTTTAGCAAACTCGCTTATTCCACACTCGCGTTAACCGTTTCTCTCGGCACCGTCATGTCCTGCCAGGCTGAAGTTACCGGAGCCGATTACAAAAACGCCTTTAATCAGGTCCACCAAATCAACGCCGGCGATCTTAACGTTGGCTATGTCGATATCGGCCCGAAAGATGGGCAGCCCGTCATATTGCTGCACGGCTGGCCGTATGACATTCACAGTTACGCGGACGTTGCGCCCCTGCTGGCGGCGAAGGGGTATCGCGTAATCGTGCCTTCTCTTCGTGGCTACGGCACCACGCGGTTTATCTCGGACAAAACGCCGCGTAACGGCCAGCCGTCGGCGATGGCGAAAGACGTCGTTAACCTGATGGATGCCCTGAATATCAAGCAAGCGGTCTTCGCGGGCTATGACTGGGGTGCCCGTACGGCGGATATCGTCGCCGCGCTCTGGCCGGAGCGGGTGAAATCCCTGGTATCGGTCAGCGGATATCTCATCAGTAGCCAGGCGATCGGCGAAAAACCGCTGCCACCCAAAGCGGAAGTGCAGTGGTGGTATCAATTCTATTTCGCCACCGCGCGCGGGGCAGAAGGCTACGCCAAAAATACGCATGACTTTGCCCGCCTGATCTGGTCCCAGGCATCGCCGGACTGGAAATTTACCGACGCGACCTTTAACGCCAGCGCCGCCTCGCTCGATAACCCGGACCACGTCGCCGTCACCCTCAGCAACTACCGCTGGCGTTTAGGGCTGGAAAAAGGCGAGCGCAAATATGATGCCTACGAGCAAAAACTTGCTGCGCTGCCGAACATCACCGTACCGACGATCACTATCGAAGGCGGTAACAATGGTGCGCCACACCCTGCACCTGAGGCCTATGCGGGCAAATTTACCGGTAAGTATGAACACCGCACCTTTGGGGCAACCGTTGGTCACAATCCACCGCAGGAAGATCCGCAGGATTTTGCTAAGGCGGTTATCGACGCTGACAAGCTCTGATATGTGCTATTTTCAATTGGTTACCCTTCTGTCAGGAGCCTGCGGTGGAGCATATTGATCATATCCTTGTCGTCGATGACGACAGGGATATTCGTGACTTAATCGTCGATTACCTTAATAAATCAGGCTATCTCGCCTCCGGCGCGGCCAACGGCAAAGAGATGCGCGTGGTGCTTGATAAACAGCATATCGACCTGGTGGTGCTGGACGTCATGATGCCTGGTGATGACGGACTAACCCTCTGTCGACAGTTACGCAGCAGCAAATTTAAAGATTTGCCGATCCTGATGCTTACCGCACGAAACGAAGAGACCGACCGGATCCTCGGCCTGGAAATGGGGGCCGACGATTACGTTGTGAAGCCTTTTGTCGCTCGCGAACTGTTGGCGCGGATCAAAGCCATCCTGCGCCGTTTCCGCACCATGCCGCCCAATCTGCAGGTTACCGAGGCCGGTCGTTTAGTGGTGTTTGGCGAATGGCAGCTGGATACCGTTGCCCGCCATCTCATCGACAATGAAGGTATGGTGGTAGCGTTGAGTGGGGCGGAGTACCGGCTTCTGCGCGTGTTCCTTGACCATCCACAGCGTGTGCTGACGCGCGACCAGCTGCTGAACCTGACGCAGGGGCGAGATGCCGAGCTGTTCGAACGTTCGATCGACCTTCTGGTGAGCCGCGTTCGCCAGCGTCTCAATGAGGATGCCCGCACACCTGCCTATATCAAAACCGTGCGCAGCGAAGGCTATGTTTTCACCATGCCCGTGACCATTATCGAGGCAAATGAATGACCCTTTGGCCCCGTTCGCTACTGGCCCGGCTGCTGATTATTGTGCTTCTCGGACTGTTGCTGGCTAACTCTCTCAGCCTGACTCTGGTGCTTTACGAGCGAATGCGCAGCGCACGCACGGTGATGCTCGGTAACCTGGAATATGATGTGGCGACCAGCGTGGCCATCCTCGACAGGCTGCCGGCGAACGAACGTCCGCAGTGGCTGGATCGCCTCGACCGCGGTAACTACCGTTATCTGCTTGGGCCGGGAGAGCCGGGTTCTCCTCCCCGGGATAAACGCTCGCGCGACGCCATTCGTACCTTGAAAGAGACGCTGGCAGACAGCTACCCGTTGTACTTTACCGCCGTTCCCGGGCCGATCTCGCACATTCAGGCGCATCTGACACTGAGCGACGGCGCGCCGTTAACCATCGATCTGATCCCCCGCATGCCGCCGGTCGCCAGCTGGCTTCCCGTGGTGCTGGTTTTGCAGCTGCTGCTGGTTGCGCTTTGCTCATGGATTGCCGTGCGTCAGGTGGTGCGGCCATTTTCACAGTTCACGCGCGCGGTGGACACCCTTGATCCCGCCGCTAACATGCCCATGACGGAGAAAGGGCCGATGGAAGTCCGTCGGGCGGCACACGCGTTTAATGCGATGCAATCGCGCATTCAGTCCTACCTGCGGGAGCGGGCGCAAATCCTGGCCTCGATTTCGCACGATCTTCAGACCCCCATAACCCGCATGAAGCTGCGCGTGGAGATGGCCGAACAGCCAGAACTTCGCGACAAGTTGCTGAATGACCTGGACAATATGTCGCGCCTCGTACGTGAAGGCATTGCGTATGCCCGGTCATCAGAAACCCTCGAAGAGACCACGCTAAAGATGGAACTTAACGCGTGGATCAACAGTATTGCCAGCGACTATCAGGACATTGGTAAAAACGTGCAGTTTCATGCAAACGAGGCGCGATTGCCCATCGTCACGCGTCCGCAGGCGCTGCGCAGGGTAATGACCAACCTGCTCGATAATGCCCTGAAGTTTGGCGGAGAGGCCATCATCAGAATTGATAATATCAGTGAAGAAGAGGTTGTTATTCATATTTTGGATAACGGCCCGGGGATCCCGGAGGCGGAGATCGAGGCGGTACTGCAGCCATTTTACCGGGTCGAGACGTCGCGTAACCGCGAGACCGGCGGAACCGGGCTAGGGCTGGCAATCGCCACCCAACTCACCGCCCAACTCAACGGCAAACTGCATCTGGCCAACCGGGCAGAAGGCGGGCTGGACGTGAGCGTCACGCTGCCACGCCGGTAATTGTACGGCTTTGTATCGCATTGCCACCGCGATACGCTGAAAGACAAAATTCGCCGTTTTGCACATAACCTGAATACATCAGTACGTTCAAATGACCCCACTGCAGTTTCGCAGCCACTCTGATATGTGAGGTCATTATGTTTCTGATTATCGCTTTTTTGGGCGGGATGATAAGTCTGCTCAGCCCCTGTACGCTCCCGGTTATTCCGCTGCTGTTTGCGGGTTTCCAGGGACAGCGCCGTCAGATCCTGGCGCTCCTCGCCGGTATGATCGTGATGTTTACCCTGGTGGCGATGGTCGTCACGGTTGCCAGCGACAGCATTGCGCAGGCGACGGTGATAGGGCGCGGGGTTGCTCTCGTTATTCTTGCGGTGGCGGCCCTGGCGCTGATCTTTCCGCAGTTTGCTCAACGCATTGCCGGGCCTGCAGTTGCCGCAGGAAATGTGTTAAACGCCCGCAGTGGACAGACGCGCGGGGTGCTTTCCGCTTTCCTCGGCGGGCTGGCGGTAGGGCTGCTCTGGTCACCCTGTGCCGGACCGATCCTTGGCGCGATTTTTAGCATCAACATTGCTGGCCATTCGGCTATCGCAACCGGCGCGCTGCTCGCCGCATACGGCAGCGGTTGTGCGGTGATGCTGGGCCTGCTTGCCGTGGGCGGACGCCGGCTGATGGCGCCTTTACGGGCAAAATCGGCCCTTATGGAGCGGCTGCGTCAGGGGGCGGGCGTCATGATGCTGGTCGCCGTGGTATTCAACGCCACCGGAATGACCTCGGCGTTGCAAGGGGCCAACGGGCTTGCCGATCGGCTCGAGAATACGCTCTTAACGCTGGTTAAACCCGCCAGCACCGGGGTGAAACTGCAGCCTGTGGTGCAAACGACGACGACCAGCCAGTTACCGTCTCTGGACGGCGGAACTGGTTGGGTAAATGGTGACCCTGTCACTTCTGAATCACTACGAGGCAAGGTGGTCCTGATCGATTTCTGGACCTGGGACTGCATTAACTGCCAGCATACGCTGCCGCATGTGCGTGACTGGGCGAATAAATACCAGTCGCAGGGCCTGGTCGTCATCGGTGTCCATACGCCAGAATACCCGTGGGAAAAACCGCTTTCGTCCGTCAAAAATGCGGTGAATAAATGGCAATTGCCGTACCGGGTAGTGGCGGATAATAACTATAAAATCTGGACCGCGTTCGGCAATCAGTACTGGCCCGCACACTATTACTTCGATGCGAAAGGCCAGCTGCGTTACACCGCTTTTGGCGAGGGGGATTATGAAAAACAGGAGCAGGTTATTCAGCAGTTGCTGAAAGAAGCCCGCTCCTGATCGTCGCCTCAGGGTACGCGTTTGGCGACAATAAACAGTCGTGGAAAGGCCAGCAGTATCTGCCCGTTTTCCTGGAGCGGATACTGCGCTTCCAGCATCTGATGGTAGCGTTTGAGGTAGTTTTTCTGCTCACTCTCGTTGAGATCCTGCAACCACGGGCGTAAACCCGTCGCACTGACCCAGTCAATAATCGCCTGATGTGAACCCATTTTGTGGAAATAGGTGGTCCGCCAGATATCCACCTCGCAGCCTGCCTCCGTCAGAATATCGTAATAGGCGTGAACGCCCGGCAGCGGTTCCCGGCCTCGGTTCGGGTAGCCCTGTTCGCTGGCCACGTCACGCATGGCGACGTGGGTTGGTTCGAGCCAGTTATCCGGCATCTGGATCGCCAGCACACCGTTTAAGCGCAGCAGGGAAACCAGATGCGGCAGCAGATCGTAATGATTGGGTATCCACTGCAGCGAGGCGTTGGCGTAAATCAGGCTAAGCGGTTCCTGCGGCTTGTACTGGCGGATATCCGCCTCTACGAAGCGGCAGCCGGGCAGGGCAGCTCGTGCTTCCTCCAGCATCGCCGGAGAATTATCCACCCCGGTAATATCGGCATCAGGCCAGCGCTGGCGAAGCAACGCGGTACTGTTTCCGGGGCCGCAACCAAAATCGACAATCGAGGCGGCATCATCAAGCTGAACGCGGGCGAGCAGTTCTGCGGCGGGTCGTGTGCGTTCTTCACCGTATTGCAGGTAAAGAGAGGGATTCCAGTCGGCCATTTTTTACATCTCCGTCATGCATGGTTCAGCAAGAATAGCACAGGCAGCCACCTGCACGGCGGCAGGCAGCTGTTAAGACACAAGCCTATAAAATGCCTTTCAGCGCAACGTGATACAGCAGCATGATGGTTTTACCGTCGACGATCAGACCCTTTTCAATGCCCTTTAACGCCTCGTCGAGCGTAAGCTCCAGCACCTCGATATCTTCGCCTTCAGCCTTGATCCCGCCACCGGCGCTGGCCCGATCCTGGGGGTGATATTCCGCGAGGAAGAAATAGAGTTTTTCCGTGACCGAGCCAGGGCTCATGTAGGCCTCGAACACTTTTTCCACGCGCGATACCCGAAAACCGGTCTCTTCCTCGGCTTCCGCCTTAATACGGCTTTCAGGATCCAGATTATCGAGAAGCCCGGCAGCGGCCTCAATGAGATCGCCCGCATGACCATTGATAAATACCGTAAATCGGAACTGGCGCGTCAAAATGACCGTTTTTTTGTCGCGGTTGTAGAGCAAAATCGTCGCCCCGTTTCCCCGGTCGTAGACCTCACGAGTCTGACGCTGCCACTCCCCGTCGTGGCGCTGGCGGTCGAACGTGTATTTTTTCAGGCTGTACCAGTTATTGGACAATATTTCGTCCGCGATAATGCATATATCTGCACGTTGTAAGGGCATGTTTGCTTCTCCTTAGGGTGAGAAGCTATAATAAGCAGCAATAACGTGCATCATCAAGATAAAACATGCAACTTCAGGATCTGATTATGCTGACCAGCCAGCGAAAGCAATTTATTCTCGACATACTCCACGCCGACGGACAGGTGCAATCGAAGGCGTTAAGCCTTCATTTTGGCGTTTCGGAGGATACCATCCGCCGCGATTTACGTGAGCTTGCGGCAGAAGGGCGTTTACAGCGCGTTCATGGCGGGGCGCTGCCAGCATCATCCGCGACGGCACCTTTTGCCGAACGCCAGACTTTAAAGGTGGACGCCAAGAAAAACGTAGCCCGCTGCGGCGCGCAGCTGATTTCGCCAGGTCAGGTTGTGATTATCGACGGAGGAACCACGACGTCCGAGCTGATCACCTTTCTGCCGCAGGATTTGAACATTACCGTTGTGACGCACAGCCCGGGCATTGCGCTGGGCCTTATCAATCATCCATTCATCGAGGTGATTTTGATTGGAGGTCGGCTCTACAAACACTCCATTGTGACGGTCGGCGCGGCGGCAGTGGAGGGCATTGAAAAGATCCAGGCCGACCTGTTCTTTATGGGCGTCACGGGCATCCATCCGGAAGCCGGGCTGACAACCGGTGATTATGAAGAAGCCTCTATCAAACGCGCTTTCTCAGGCAGAGCAGCAGAGACGGTCGTGCTCGCTTCGCCGGAAAAAATCAACGCGGCATCATCTTTTGTTATCGGCGGCCTGTCGCTCGCCAATACGGTTGTGGTTGAAGCGAATACCGATCGCGCATGGATAAATGCCATCGAAGAAAAGGGCGTTTCAGTCGTTAAGGCCGCGTAACCGCTAAACCAGGTTTCGGTATCCCTTAGAAGGGATATTATTTGATTTATCCCCTCTAGGGGATAATACTGTGCTTATCCTCTATAGGGGATAAACTCACGGTGAGAGCGAGACACGATGAAAGCACCCATGATATACAGCCCGACGCAGCTGGCGAACGCCATGAGGCTGGTTCGCCAAAAAAACAACTGGACCCAGAGTGAGCTGGCAAAAAAGATAGGCATTAAGCAGGCGACGATTTCCAATTTTGAAAATGCCCCGGACAATACCACGCTGGCGACGTTTTTTAAGATACTCCAGTCGCTTGAGATGAGCGTGTCTCTGCACGAAGCAGACCATGCGGTTGCCGATAATCCACAGGAGCTGGACTGGTAATGCCGACATTAGTGACATGGATGAATAACGAACGCGTCGGTGAACTGACGAAATTGCCAACCGGTGCACATACGTACAGGTATGACAAAACGTGGCTTTCTAGCCCGTACGCCCGACCTTTGTCGTTATCTCTGCCGCTGCAAACCGGTAATATCACCTCCGATGCCGTTTTTAACTTCTTTGATAACCTCCTGCCGGACAGTCCTGTCGTCAGGGATCGCATCGTGAAGCGCTATCAGGCGAAATCTAAACAACCTTTTGATTTACTTGCAGAAATAGGTCGAGACAGCGTGGGCGCCGTGACGTTACTGCCGCCAGAAGAAGCGAGCCTGAATCCGGTCATGGCCTGGGAAACGCTCAGCGAGCAGAAGCTGGAAGCAATCCTCTCGGCCTATAAATCCGATATTCCACTGGGGATGATTGATGACGAAAATGATTTTCGCATTTCCGTCGCCGGCGCCCAGGAAAAGACGGCGTTATTAAAGAAGGGAGATGACTGGTGCATCCCGAAAGGCACGACGCCAACGACCCATATCATTAAGTTGCCGATCGGCGAAATCAGGCAGCCTAACGCTACGCTGGATTTACGCGACAGCGTCGATAACGAATATTTCTGCCTCAAGTTCGCAAACGCACTGGGTTTTGAGGTGCCGAAAGCGGAAATCATCAACGCGGGCAGGGTGCGCGCGCTTGCCGTGGAACGCTTCGACAGGCGCTGGAATGCAGACCACACCGTGTTACTGCGGTTACCTCAGGAAGATATGTGTCAGACATTCGGACTGCCTTCCTCGTTAAAGTACGAATCCGACGGTGGCCCCGGCATTGCGCAAATCATGTCATTTTTACTCGGCTCTAGCGCTGCACTGAAAGATCGCCACAACTTTATGAAGTTCCAGGTGTTTCAGTGGCTGTTGGGCGCAACCGACGGCCATGCTAAAAATTTCTCGGTATTTATACAGGCGGGCGGAAGTTATCGGCTGACGCCATTTTATGACATCATCTCGGCATTCCCGGTACTCGGTGGCGCCGGTATTCACATCAGCGATTTGAAACTGGCAATGGGCCTGACGGCATCCAGGGGCCGAAAAAATGCCATCGATAAAATTCATCCGCGCCATTTTATGGCAACTGCAAAAGCGGTGAAGTTCCCGGAGGATCGGATGAGAGAGATTATGCAGTCGTTCGCAGATCACGTCCCGCTGGCGCTTAATGAGGTTATGGATTCGCTGCCGGAAGGTTTTTCCGACAAGGTGGCGACGTCGATAACTTCCAACGTACTCCGGTTGCATGCGCGGTTATGTAAAGAGGTTGGAAAATGAGCGGTCTGGGTGATGCGATAAAGGTGGGCAATGACGTCGTAGAATTAATGGTTTTGATGTGATGATATGTTAGTGCGTATAATGTATATTATGTTAAATGGGATAATTAGTAGCGACCCCAGCTAATGACTGGATGCCCTGTCTCTTCATATAAACCGCTATGGAAGTTTGAGGACAACACCTGCCCCTGGATTTGCGATGCCTGAAAGCTTAGAGATAACTGCCTTTGGCATTTTCAGTGAATCTCTGTCCGCGCATAAAAATGGGGCCTCAGGGGCCCCACGTTGTTTACGGTGAACGTCTTATCAAATTATTCAGGCAGCGCGTAAACCACCACCTGGTCGCCAACCTGATCCTTCAGAATGGTATTGCCGCCGGCAACGAAAGCCACATACTGGCGACCCTTATACTCATACACCGACGGGTTGGCAACCGCTGGCGCCTCGACCTGATCGGACCACAACTCTTCGCCGGTCTCTACCGAGTAGGCGCGCACTTTGGCGTCCATTGAGGCGCCAATGAAAATCACGCCGCCCGCGGTCACAGCCGGGCCACCGATGGTAGGAGAACCCCAACTTTCCGGCATAAAGAAGCCATACTGCTGCGATGCACCTATCGGACGACGCCATTTAACATCCCCCGTATGCATATCCAGCGCCACGATCTCACCAAACGGTGGCTGCCAGCATGGCATGCCCAGCCAGTTGTTCGCGACCATCAGGCGCAGGCCGTAAGGTGCCCCTTCCTGTGGTGCAAAACCACTCTCATTGCCGGCGCTTTTATCCGCTTTGTCGTAGTCTTCGCGGCTATACAGCTTCACATACTGAACAATGTGGGAGGTGTTAACGATAGCAATTTGTTTATGCGGGTCAAACGCCACGCCACCCCATTGAACACCACCCGCACTGTCCGGATAGGTCAGTGCGCCCTCGCCTTTCGTTGTTGGCGGCGTGTACATACCTTCATAGGTCAAGTTATCCCAAAGGCGGCTACATTGCCCGGCACCGACAACATCTGCCAGTTTCCAGATGGCTGGTTTTTTCGACTGGTCCAGCAGCGGCGCAGGTTTGGTGGGGAACGGCTGCGTAGGCGAGAGAACTTCCCCCTTCACTGAACCATCACCCTGCGGTACCGGGCGTTCTTCGATAGGCCAGACGTCTTCCCCCGTCAGACGGTTAACCACAAACAAAAAGCCCTGCTTGGTTGCCTGAACCAGTGCCGGGATCTGTTTGCCGTTGACGGTGATATCCATCAGCGTTGGCGCAGAGTTAATATCGTAATCCCACACATCATGGTGCACCCATTGACGCGACCAGACCACTTTGCCTGTATTGATGTCCAGCGCGGTGGTCGACGTGCCGAGGGGAATAGCGTCGACACGATTACCGCCCCAGTAGTTAGGTGATGGAGATGAGACCGGAAGGTAGACCAACCCGTTCGCCTCGTCGGCAGACATATGTGTCCAGACGTTGGCCGTTCCGGTGCGTTTGCGGATGTCAGCGGGGATCGCTTCGAAAGACCATTCCCGCTTGCCGGTCTGAGCGTTGAATGAAAATACGGTGCCTGGAGGTGCTTCAGCATACGCCCAGTCCTTGCCGGCCCAGCCTACAAGCAGATGATTACCGACCACCGTTGGTGGCTGAAGAATGGACAGCGGATATTTGGCGTTCTCCGTGTTCCACTGATTGATATCCAGCACGCCATTGTCCGCAAAGCCGCTGCACGGTTTGCCTGAATCGGCATCCAGCGCAAAGAGCTTGCCATCAACGGTGCCCATATAAACGATTTTCTGACAGGCTTCTCCGGCGACCGGTTGTTTTGCCTGCCAGTAAGAGACACCGCGGTTTTTCAGTACCGGCTGAGTGAGCGCTTTTCGAGAAGATTTCGTGTCATAATGCCACTTCTCTTTGCCCGTCCCCGGATCCAGCGCTATCAGGCGATCAAAAGGGGTACCAATGTAAATGGTCTGATTGGCAAAAATTGGCGTCGCTGACCAGACGGTAGCAGGCGTCTCCCCTTTCCCATCCGACACGTCACCGGTATGAAACTCCCACACCTTGGTTAATTTGTTAACGTTCTCCGCCGTGATCTGTTTCAACGGGCTGTATTTCTGCGCGTTGAGTTGCCCGTGAAAGCTATCCCAGATGGCCTCAGAAGGTACCAGCGGCGTGGCCGGTTGGCTGGCTGAAGCGACATTCTGCCCCACGCTTTTGCCGGTAGAAGCCTCATTCGTGGTTTTGGTGGTTCCCTGTTTTTGCTGATCGGCGGCGTCGACGTTGAGCTCTTCCTGAGTCCCCTGTGAGGCCTCAGCGGCTTTATCCTGCGCCTGTGTTAGCGGTGTGACCAGCAATGCGAGTGTTGTCATGCTGACTTTTAATAACGGGTAGTGTTTATTGTTATGCACGGGTGGCTCCTCAGGCGCTGACGCGTTGATTGTGACGGGCGGAATTGCTGCAAAGCGCAATCAGACCAATCAGGCCGACCACCATGGCTGCGGTGATGATGTACTGGTGCAGTAGCGCGGCGGCGAAACCAATACCAAACAGCACCACAAGAGTGACGATGATCAGGAAAATGCGCGCACCGCGACGGGTGGCGGCACGTAACAGTAAGGTCAGTATCGCCAGTACGGCGCTGGCGATGACGACGCCCAGTGCCCCGATGGTACCGGTGACGCCCGTAAGCGGCGTTAACCAGGCGTATAGCGCCACCGCGAAACTGATTACCGCGGCCAGTAGCAGCAATATGCTCCCGACCCGGGAAGAGTGAGAATGCAACATACCAGGAAATCCCCTTAAAAAAATGAATCATAAACTCAACGTGTTTTGTGAGCATGTGCGACTGTTATTCGCGCAGGCGAAGGCCAAGAAATCAATGCGATGTGAAGAACAGCGGCAAAATTCACTAAACGTAACTGAGTATAGAAGAGGATATTTTTTGTGGGCGAGACAGATGCCAACGTAGCACGTGTTGCTTACAATTCGGGGCGGTGTTGTACCAGCCCCTTCCCTGTTCATCACGACACCGCCCGACAGACTTCCCGCACCTTCTCCCGTAACCACCGGTGACCCGGATCATTTTCCATTTTAGGGTGCCACATTTGCGAAACCGTTATGACCCGGGCAGTAAACGGTAATTCGAAAATATGCAGTTTGTCGGTCATCTGCTGGTTCAGCAGATACAGTGCGGGCACCATCGCGATGAGACTGGATTCCAGCGCCACCGATAATGCAGTCGGAAAACCGGGGACGACGCTGGCGACTTTACGTTTAAGGCCCAGCTCCGCCAGCGCTTCGTCGACAAAACCGTTGAGCGAGCCGTCGGGCGCTGCAACCACATGTCCCCAGGAAATAAAGGCATTCACGTCTATCTTTGGCAATGAAACCAGCGGATGCGCTTTGCGAACCGCGCCGACAAAACGATCCTGGAACAGTCGCTGAATGCGGATCTCTGGCCCCATGTTGCTTTGCACACCGATTTCCAGATCAACCAGGCCTTCACGCAAATAGCGCGAGGTTTTCTCCGGTTTCGGCGCAAATCGCAAACAGACGTCAGGGGCCGCTTTTGCGACGGATGCAATCAGCGCGGGTCCAAACGCGACCACAAAGCCATCGTTCGCTCTGATGGTGAAAAGCCGCGCAAGTTCTTCCACCTTCAGTGTGTCGGCGGACGGCTGAAGGACCACCCTCGCCTCGTGCACCGCATTTCTGGCACGCTCTCTGGCGGCTTCAGCCCAGGGCGTCAGGACCATATTGCGGCCTGCGCGAACCAGAATCGGATCGCCCGTCACATCACGCAGCCTGCTCAACGTGCGGCTCATGGCCGATGTACTGAGGTTTAAACGCCGTGCTGCGCCGGCCACGCTGGCTTCGGTGAGCAGTACATCAAGCGCAACAAGCAAATTAAAATCCGGGTCCGCCATACAAGCCTCGTGAGAAAGTGATAAGGCGTTTCATGCAACGATTAAGTGCAAACGCTGCGCCTTCCGCCCGTTATATCCCATGTTTATAGTTTCGTCATCAAAACCTGACTGCAGGAGTAAACACCATGATGCTCTTTTCACATCAGCCCGGCGACGACGGTCTGCCAGGTCACGAGCGCGCGGGTGTGATGGCCGCCGTTATGACGACGACGCTAATGGGCGTGTTTGATGGCACCATGATCAACATTGCGCTGCCCTCAATGGCGAACGCGCTGCACGTCTCCGCCAGCGTCGCCGTCTGGTTCGCCAACGCTTATCTGCTGGCGGCCGCGATGATGCTTGCCATCTTTGCGGCGCTCGCGACTCGCGTGGGATTTCGGCCCGTGTTTCTGTCCGGCCTTGCAGCATTTACGCTGGCTTCGTTAGGCTGTGCGCTGGCAAGTTCTGCGGAGCTGCTGATTGGCATGCGGGTGATACAGGGCATTGCCGGTGCCGCCACGTTAAGCATCGCCCCGGCAATACTGCGCTCCGTCTTTCCGGGACGACTGCTGGGGCGCGTGCTCGGCCTGCACGCCCTGCTCATCGCCTCAAGTACCGCCATCGCGCCCGTGCTCGGCGGTGTGATACTGCACGCCCTGAGCTGGCAATGGCTGTTCGCGATCAACGTTATTCCGGGCACCGTCGCGCTGTGGCTGGCCTGCAACGCGTTGCCACGCCCGAAAGCTGTCGATAAAACGCCGTTTGACGTGCCCGGTGCCCTGCTCTCGGCGATGTTTTTAGGTGCCACGGTGATGACGGCCAACAGTTTTTCCGGCTTACAGGGCATCAACACGGATGTTTTGAGTTGGGCAAGCGTCGCCCTCGTAAGCGCCGTAGCGTTTACCCGGCACAGCCGTCGCACACGGGATCCGCTGTTGCCGCCGGTAATCTTCCAGAACGCGCGCTTTACGTTGGCCGCCCTGACCTCGTTGGCCTCTTTTGTCAGTCAGGGGGCAACCTTTATTGCGCTGCCATTCCTCTTTCAAAACGTCTATGGCTTTAGTGCCGTCGTCGCGGCGCTGCTGTTCACTCCATGGCCGATAGGGATCGTCTTGATCGCACCTCATGCCGGCCGCTGGGCAGATACTTTCTCTGCGCCGGTGATATCGACCCTGGGTCTGATGATTTTTGTGGTGGGATTAGTCCTGCTGGCCATGCTGCCCGCCTCTCCCTCGACGTGGGATATCTGCCTGCGTAACCTGGTGTGCGGTATAGGCTTTGGCTGTTTTCAGAGCCCTAACAACCGGGAAATGCTCTCGAATGTAGCCCGGGAATATGCCAGCTATGCGTCCGGGGTATTAGCCATCGTCAGGACCTTTGGGCAGTGTCTTGGGGCCGCCGCGGCTGGCGTGGTGTTGACGATGATAACAACCGCCTCCAGGCCAGGGCTGGATGTCCAGGCGGTTCATCTGTCGCTGTGGATTGCCGTTGCGGCATCAGCAGCGTCGGTCGCGTTTAGCCTGAGCAGGCTGCGCAAACCCGTGCGGGCGGGTGCATCGGAACAGGAGCAGCGGTGAGGCTGCTCCCTTCTCACCTTACTCCAGTGCCAGGAGAGCAAAGCTGGCAAGCCAGTGCCCGCCGCTATAATGGCTCCCCACCACATGCTCAACGCTGGCGGCCAGATGCTGTTCAACCGCCTTGCTTAGCGCCGGTTGCGCTACATGGTTTTCCGGCAGCGCGTTGGCGATATGCTTCATGCACCAGGCGCGGCTGAGGTTTAGCCCGTCGAGGTGAGCAATTTTCGGATCGGTACGGTCGCTGACCTGTGCCGGTTCCATGAGCGCCGTAATCGATCCGACGTTCGGCAGGAATGAGTCGAACCAGGCCGGGAAGTGTTCGGCCACTTTGCTCATCAGCAGCGCTTCGGTGAGCGCACCGGAAATATACTCATCACCGCCCGGCTCGTAATGTGCCGGATAGTGCGTGTCGCGGGCGTAGAAACGGTTTGCCGCCGCCAGGATAGATTCTTCCAGCGCGCTATCCTGCACCGCGCGGGCATAATCCAGCGCCAGCGCCAGGGCGAATGCCGTGTTGTAGTGCGTCCCGACGCGGATCGGGTACGTTAACTTGCTGAGGTAATCCACCAGCCTGTCGCGAATATCCTGAGTTAACGGCTCAAGGGTTTGATACCAGCGTTGCGCCTGTGGCAATGCGGACTGTTTCAGTTCCTGAGCCAGCGCCAGTAGCCAGCCGTAGCCGTAAGGGCGCTCAAAGGAGGCGCGGAACGGTGCGTTGAAATAAGCCAGCTCCTGCGCCACGTTTTCAGCTGTAATGTGTTCTTCAAACAGCGCGACGATCGCCTCCCGGCACGGCAGATCCGGATAAAGACGAACGCAGCGCAGCAGCAGCCAGTAACCGTGTACCGCCGAATGCCAGTCAAAACAGCCGTAAAAGACAGGGTGCAGCGCGCGAGGCGGTAATACATCCCCGTCATCATTAAGCAGGTGCATAATGTGGTTCGGGTATTCCTGGCGCAAATAGGTTAAAGGCATACGGGCAAAAGCGTCCGCCTGATGTTGCGTTAATTCCATAACAGCTCCTTAGCGAAACACGAGGAAATACATTAAGAACACGTTCACCACCAGCAGGGTTAACGCGGTCGGGATCTGGATCTTAATGACCTGATATTTGTCCTTCAGCTCCAGCAGCGCGGCAGGAACGATATTGAAGTTCGCGGCCATCGGCGTCATCAGGGTGCCGCAGTAACCGGCGTACATCCCGATAGCCAGCAGTGGTGCCGGGTTGCCATGATGAACGTTAATCAGGAAAGGCAAGGCGATCCCGGCGCTCAGCACCGGGAAGGCCGCAAACGCGTTACCCATAATCATGGTGAATAACGCCATGCCGATGCAGTAGATCACCACCAGCATGAAGCGGTTATCCGGATCGACAAACAGGCTGACAACCTTCTGTACCGACTCCCCGGTATCCGCAACCACAAACACCCCACCGAGCATGGCCAGCATTTGCGGCAGGATCACCGCCCAGCCGATGGTATCCACCAGGCGACGGGACTGACGTATAGCGTGCAGCGGCGTCCCCTTCGTCAGCCACCAGCCCGTCAGGATCGCCGCAACGCACGCGACGCACAGCGCGGCCAGCGTAAGCTGTTTCTGATCGAGAAGATAAACGCCGCCAATAGACACGCCTTTAAGGAACAGCGTCCCGATAACCGTCACTACGGGGATCATCAGCGCAGGCAGGAACAGCCAGTTTTTCAGCCGGTTTGAGGAGGCAACGCGCTCCTCATCGGTCGACATTTTATAGTGTCCTTTGCCAACCAGCCCAAAGCCGGCCAGCAGGGCGATAACGATAACGCCGCCGCCAATGATCCGGTACGCCAGGGATTTACCCAGCTCCTGCACCATCAGATCGCCAAACAGGAAAATCCCGCCGAACAGGAACCAGAACAGCGCCGTGGTAAAGCGTTTAGGGTTGGCGCGATCCCGCAGGGTCATAATGACCAGCAGCATAACGACAAAGCCAATCAGGTAGTAAACGCGGTTAATGGTGATTAACGTCATCATGGTGCGATCTCCTGCGTACCCTGCTCTGCTCGCCAGGCCATGACGTCGCGACGGATGCTGGCATCCAGGCGCAGCAGACGCGTCATATGAATGATCAGCGCCGCAATGGCGGTGGGAATGGCCCACAGGCCGATGTGCAGCGGCTCGATCCCTTCAATGCCGTTCTCTTTCAGGAACGCGTCAATCAGCAGCACCGCCCCGAAAGCAATAAAGATATCTTCACCAAAGAAGACGGCAATATTGTCGCATGCAGCGGCATGGGCTTTGATTTTGTCGCGAATATGCTGCGGGAGTTCGCCGTATTCATTAAGCGCAGCCCCTTCCGCCATGGGTGCCAGCAGCGGACGCACGGTCTGTGCATGACCGCCAAGGGACATCAGCCCCAGGGCCGCCGTACCTTCACGCGCCACAAAGTAGAGCATCAGAATACGCGCCGAGGTCGCGCTGGCAATTTTTGCGACCCAGGCCTGGGCCCGCTCTTTCAGCCCGTAGTACTCCAGAAGACCAATCACAGGCAGGATCAGAATGAAGGTGGCGAGCGAACGGCTGTTAACGAACTTCTCGCCAAAGGTCTCCAGCAGCATGCCGAGATCCATGCCGACCAGCAAACCCGTCGCCAGCCCTGCGACCACGACAACCAGCAGCGGGTTGAAGCGCAGTGCAAAACCAATAACCACCACCGGTATCCCGATAAGCGGCAACAGTGTAGAACCGTCCATAAACGTTTACCCTATCCAAAGTGAGCGTTGCGCGCCGGCGGCGATTTTTTTAATACTTCGCATCAGGGCGAAGTGGCTGCTTTGCGGCGAGCGATGTTGTGTTTTGCGTCAGGCTCCACAGAACCTGGACTAAAAAGCTATATCTGAAGCGCAAAAACATGTAAACAATTTATCAATAAAATGTTCTTATTTTATCGATGAGTTTACATTTCCGGGCGGATTATACGCGCCCATAAGGATCGTTATGACCGCAAAAAAAAGTGCGACCTCCGCGAACAGCGATGACATTACCGATGGCCGTATCGTGTCTTCCCGCCATCTGGTTTCTGAGCGCTGCGCGGAGCTGTCGGAGCTGGAATACGCGCTGATCATGACCAGCAACGCGTTTAACAAATGGATGGTGCGCTGTATGACCGCAGCCGGAGAGCCGGATATGGGGGCCTTTGACGTGTCGCTTCTGCATCACGTCAATCACCGTGACCGTAAAAAGAAGCTGGCCGATATCTGCTTCGTGCTGAACGTGGAAGATACCCATGTCGTGACCTATGCCCTGAAGAAGCTGGTCAAAGCGGGCTATGTCACCAGTGAGAAAGCCGGCAAAGAGCTTTATTTTTCGACGACAGAAGAAGGTAAGGCGCTGTGCATGAAGTATCGCGATGTGCGGGAAGCCTGCCTGATCAACATTCAGGCGGAAAGCGGTATTGCGGGGGCGTCTATCGGGGAGACCGCGCAGCTGCTGCGCACGATCTCCTCGTTGTATGACACCGCCGCCCGGGCGGCGGCATCACTGTGACTCAGGGACGTCTGAAAAGGGTGATACTGCGTCCCGGCAATTCATAATCAACGGCCGTGGTAAAGACCTCCCCGGTGGTCACGTCTTCAGCCGTTGATAATTCCAGGACCCAACCCCCTGTACCAAACTGCGGGATCTGGAACGGCACGACGCCCTCGAAAGGATTAAAGAGCATCAGGATATCGTGCCAGATGCCCTCCTCCTGCTGAAGGTCGGGCCGGCTGATCGCCACCCCCAGCGTGGCCCCTTCGTCCCACTGCTCAGACTGCTGCGGCCCGCCGCCGGCGTTGAACCAGCGGATCTCCAGCCCGTCGCGCCAGCTCTCGCGGCGCAGCAGGGGTTGCGCCGCCCGAAGCGCGATCAACCTTTGGGTAAATTCGCGCAGCGCAACGTCGTTTTCAGACATGCCGTTCCAGTCAATCCATGAGATCTCGCTGTCCTGGCAGTAGCCGTTATTGTTGCCTTTCTGGGTGCGCCCGAACTCATCGCCCGCCAGCAGCATCGGCGTGCCGTGAGAAAACATCAGCGTGGTAAGGAAATTGCGTTTCTGCCGCTCGCGGGTAGCGATAATGTTCGGATCTTCGGTTGGTCCTTCCTCGCCATAATTACAGGAGCGGTTATCGTTATGGCCATCGTTGTTCTCTTCCCCGTTATCGGCGTTATGTTTCTCGTTAAACGAAACCAGATCGTTTAGCGTGAAGCCATCATGGGCGGTGATGAAGTTGACGCTCGCCCACGGGCGACGCCCGCGCAGATCGTACAGGTCACCGGAGCCGAGCAGCCGCGCGGCAAAATCGGTCGAGACATTATCCCCCTTCCAGTATTCGCGAACGGTATCGCGATACTTATCGTTCCACTCGCCCCAGCCGGGCGGGAAGCCTCCCACCTGATAGCCGCCCGGGCCGATATCCCAGGGTTCGCCAATCAGTTTCAGCCGGGATAACACGGGGTCCTGCGACATCGCATCAAAAAAGCCGCCGCGCGGATCAAATCCTTCCGGTTCACGCCCCAGAATGGTACCGAGGTCAAAGCGGAAACCGTCTATATGCATTGATTCTGCCCAGTAGCGCAGGGAATCCATCACCATCTGCAGCACGCGTGGATGTGATGTATTTACCGTATTCCCGGTGCCGGTGTCGTTAATGTAATAGCGATGCTGATCCGGTAACGTGCGGTAATAGCAGAAGTTGTCGATGCCTTTGAACGACAGCGTTGGCCCCAGCTCATTGCCCTCTGCGGTGTGGTTATAGACCACATCGAGGATCACTTCGATGCCCGCGTCGTGGTACGCGCGCACCATATCCCGGAATCCCTGAATCCCCGCCGGGCCGTAATAACGCGACGCCGGGGCAAAAAAGCCCAGCGTGTTATACCCCCAGAAGTTCTTCAGCCCCCGGTCAAGCAAGTGCTGATCGTCCGGGAACCAGTGAACCGGCAGCAGTTCCACCGAGGTGATGCCCAGACTTTTAATGTAATCAACCGAGGCTTTATGCCCCATTCCCTCAAAGGTGCCGCGCAGCTCGGGCGGAATCGCCGGGTTTAGCTGCGTAAAGCCCTTAACGTGGCTCTCATAGACCACGGTATTGGGCCACGGAATGTCTGGCCGGTTGTTATCCTGCCAGTCAAAGGCATTGGGATCGACGACCTTACATTTTGGCGTAAACGGAGCGCTGTCACGGGTGTCAAAGCTCAGGTCTTTCTCTTCGTGACCCAGCTCGTAGCCAAAATGGGCGTCGTTCCAGTCGATGTTCCCGACCAGTTCGCGGGCATAAGGATCGACAAGCAGCTTGTGCGGATTAAAGCGATGACCATTCTCCGGATCGTAAGGCCCGTAAACGCGATAGCCATAAAGCGCACCTGGCTGCAGGTCGGGCACATAGCCATGCCAGACTTCGTGGGTATACTCCGGCATCTCAAGCCGAGCGATTTCCGTTTTACCGGAAGGATCGAACAGGCACAGTTCCACCCGCTCCGCATGGGCGGAGAAGAGCGCGAAGTTCACCCCACTGCCATCATAATTAGCGCCCAGTTGCTGGCCGTGACCAGACCGAATTTCAAACTTACTGTCCTTAGGCATTTTTATTTCTCCACGATTATTCGCAGGTAAGCAGTACCACTAAACATCCTGTTTCTGATGTCAAATCCAGAGTGTCTTGCAGAAGGCGGCTTTCGCCGGTAAACAGATCCCGGTAACGCTTTCCGGCCAGCTCGGCTGGCAGGGCTACCGTCGTGTTGGTCCACAGTTTTTCATTTGCGGTGACGTTAAAGACCAGACGCGGCACGGCAACAATCAGCGCCTCGCCATCCTTAACGCGGGCATAGGCAATCAGGTTCTCTTCGCGCTCGCCGGTCACCTTGAGCGGCAGCCAGTCGCCGTAGCGGAACAGCGCTGAATAGTGCGGTCTGAGGCGCAGCAGCGTGGCGGTGACATACTGCTTCACGCGGCCATCTCGCCAGCACTGCTCATGGTCAAATACGCTTGCATCCAGGGTGCTGAGATCCTGTACAAGCGTGGCGAAGTCCGGCTCGCGTCGGTTATCCGGATCGACAAGGCTGAAGTTAAGCGCTTCGCTGCCCTGGTAGATATCGGGTACGCCTGGTGCGGTCAGTTTGATCGCCGTCTGGCTCAGGCTGTTCATCAGGCCTGCGCGAATAAACGGCTGCAGGGTTTCACTGAAATCATGCAGGAACACAGTGTTATCCGGCGAGAGGAGATGCCGGACGTAATCCATCACCACGTTCTCATAGCTCTCGTTGCTGTCGATCCAGTCGGTGCGCTGTTTGGCCTCGCGCAGCGCTTTTTCGATAAAGCCCAGGAAGCGCGTTTCGAGCGATTTAAGGCCGTCGTGGTCATCCGGAGAGAGCGTGGCGGGCCACACCCCCGCCAGCGCCTGATAGATCATCCAGGTATCCGCGGCGTTCGGCGCGGTACCGTCATTGAGGAAACGCACCTGGGTCTGGTTCATCTTTCGCCAGCGCGCCAGGTTTTCTCCCCACTGTTCCGGCGCTTCGGTCAGGGTGTAAAGACGCGCCCGCGTATCTTCCCCCCGCTTGGTATCGTGGGTTGAGGTGCCAAGCAGCGCATCGGGCTGACGGGCCAGACGGATGCGCATTTCCTGATGAAAACGCGATATCGAGAAAGCGCGAGGCGTGGGATCGGCCCCCACCTCGTTCAGGGCAAGCTCCAGGTTGTTCCTGAAGAACAGCGTGTCTTCGACGGATTTCGCCATCAGCGGGCCGGTCAGCTGCTGGAAACGGGTTCTGAACAGCGTGGCGGCATCGCGGTCGCGCTCCGGGAGGTCGCCGGTAAGAATGTGCACAATCAGACTCAGCGCAGGTTCCGAAGTGTTAACGCTGGCAACCACGCGATTAAGGAGCACGACATCGCTCGGCGTTAAGCCCTCTGCGGTGCCGTAGGTGCGGTAGACAGGAAACGCGATCAGCAGCTCGCGCAGGGCATGGCGGATCTCCTCAACCGGGATCTCCGCGCTGTTGTGCTGTGCAAGCTCCGTTGCGATGGTAAGCAGCGTGGTGAATTCGCCTTCGAAATTGCGATCGGTCATCAGACCTTTGGCATCCCGCAATTCTGCGTGTCGATCAACCGTCGTGCCCAGCGTCTCTTCGTGGATTTTCTCCAGCCGCTCAAGGCTGTTGTCATCCACCAGCACCTCCGCCAGCGAGGCGATAAACTCGTACCCGGTGGTGCCCGATACCGGCCAGTCAGCGGGCAGTTGTTCACCTTTCGCCAGTATTTTCTCCACCGTGATGTAGCAGTCTGGCCCGGTCGCCTCACGCAGACGGTTGAGATACCCCAGCGGGTCTGCAAGACCGTCGATATGGTCAATGCGCAGGCCATCAACGATACCGGCGTGAACCAGCTCAAGGATCAGACGATGCGTGTCGTCAAACACCGCGTCATCTTCCACCCTGACACCCACCAGCCCCGTTATCTCAAAGAAGCGTCGCCATGAGAGCTGTTTGGGTGCCTCGCGCCAGGACATCAGCCGCCAGCTCTGCGCCTCGTGCAGCTCTGCAATGCTCTTATCTTCAGAGAAGGTGCCGGGGTTAAGCGGATATACCGCATCGTAATACACCAGCGATGCCTTATCGGTGACACTGTCACGCTGTAAGGTGATTGCCCCCTTCTCCAGTTCGCCCTCAAAGGTGTCGCCCAGGAACGGCAGCGTGAGCGGGCGCGACCAGTCGATATCAAAGTAGTGCGCATAGCGGCTCTGGCTGCCATGTTCGATCACGTCTCGCCACCAGCGGTTTTCCAGCGAGGTCGACATGTGGTTAGGGACGATATCAAGAATCAGCCCCATGCCCGCCTGTTTCAGCGCGGCCGCCATGCGATCAAAGCCTTCTCGTCCGCCAATGGCCGGATCGATCTCGTTGGGATCGGTCACGTCATAGCCGTGCGTCGAGCCGGACGTCGCCGTAAATATCGGTGAGGCGTACAGGTGGCTAATCCCGAGGTCTTTAAAATAGGGCACCAGTTCGACAACGCGATCGAAGGTCATGCCATTGCGAAACTGAATACGGTACGTGGCGGCAGGGATCATAACGATGCTTCTCCTTCAGCAAAGCGGACAACGACGCTGTACGGGGGCAACGCGTCGCCCGGTTCGGGCCAGGCAAACAGCGTCTCGCCGGGAATTTCGGGCAATGCAGCGGACGTATCTGCAATATTCAGCGCCAGAGAAAGCGTCCCGGACGGGAAGCGCCAGCTTACCGCCACCATGCCGGGAGCCGTCTGCACCACGGTGCCCTCAACGGTACCGCCCTGGCGAAGTAACGGCACGATATGAGCATGGCGCAGGGTAAGCAGGTTGCGCGTAAAGCGTAGCCACGTCTTGCCCTCATCCGTCGCCACGTTATTCCAGTTGATTTTTGAGCGCATAAAAGTGTTCAGATCGTTCGGATCCGGGACGGTCTCATCATGTCCCGAGTGGCCAGAAAACTCTTTGGCGCGCCCTTCCCGCACGGCTTTCGCCAGGTCGCCATGGAAGTCGGTGAAAAATAAAAACGGATGGGTTTCGCCAAACTCTTCGCCCATAAACAGCAGCGGAATATGCGGTGAAAGCAACAGCGCGGCCAGCAGAACGCGGGTTTTTTCCGGCCCTGCCAGGGTGATAAGCCGCTCTCCCTGTGCGCGGTTGCCGGTTTGATCGTGGTTTTGAATAAAATCGACGAAGAATTGCGGCGGCTGGCTGCGGCAATCCACGCCGCGCGGTTCGCCGGTCTGGAGAGATATCTCGCCCTGGTAGACAAACCCTTCCGCCAGCGCGCGGGCGAATTTTTCCTCAGGCCGATCCGCAAAGTCCTGATAGTAGGCATGCGTTTCGCCGGTCGCAAAAACGTGAGCGGCATTGTGAAAATCATCGTTCCACTCGGCGGTAAAGCGTGGCGTTTCGCCTTGCGCATCCCGGGGATGCAGAAAAATCACGTTGCGGCTGTCTTCGGTGGTGAGATGAATATGCCGGTCAGGAATCACCTCCCGAATGCGGTCGGCAATCTCTTCCAGTACAGGGGTTTCAGACGGGTCGTGGATCTGGTCAATGGCATCAAAGCGTAAACCGTCCAGATGATATTCTGTCAGCCAGTAAAGCGGCGCGTCGACAATGTATCGCCTGACCGCCTCGGTCTGGTAGGCAATACCGTTGCCCCACGGCGTCATGCGCTCCGGGTCGAAAAAGGCAGGCGACAGCAAAGGCAGGTAGTTACCTTCGGGGCCGAAGTGGTTAAGGACGATATCCAGCACCACCGACAACCCCAGCCCGTGCGCGGCATCGATAAAGGCGTGGAAATCTTCCGGCGTGCCGTAGGCCGAGTGCGGCGCATACAGTAATACGCCGTCGTATCCCCAGCCGCGCGCACCGCCAAACTGCGAGACGGGCATCACTTCAAGCTGCGTCACACCCAGTTCCACCAGGTAAGGCAGCTTATCAATCGCTGCAAGGAACGTGCCCTGCGGGGTGAAGGTGCCGATATGAAGTTCGTAAATCACCGTCTCTTCCCACGGGCGTCCTTTCCAGTCAGGGTGAGCGTGAGGATAACGCCCCGAATCGATGACAATGGAAGGTCCGTTAACATCCCCTTTCTGGGCTCGCGAAGCGGGATCGGGAATGGCCATGCCGTCCTGCAAAACAAACTGATACTCTGTCCCGTGCTTCACATCCGGTACGTCGACCTGGAACCAGCCATGCCCTGTCGCCACCATGGGAATATCGGTTTCCGTAAGACGCAGCGTGAGATCCTGTTGTCCTTCAGCCCAGACGCGAAAACGTACGACGTCAGAGGAGATAAACTCAGCGCCCCAGCGTGTGTGAAATGTCCTGAATTCCATTTATTGTCCTCGATTGACCCTAATTTACGCCCAACGAAGTACAAGCTTAGTTCAGGAATGGAAGAGTGTTACGGCGGGCGTACGTTAACCGCCCATACTGCGGGGTTTAGGCTTTTTGGCGAGGGAATATAGATTTATCTGATTTTCCGCGTTTTGCCCGTCCAGGTCGCATTTCCGGCTACGCTTGAAATTCATCACTAAGGAGGCCGATATGACGACAGGAACTAACCCCACTTTGCATTACCCTCGCCCGCCATTTGTGGAACAGCCACAGCAGGCCCCCGGACTGGCATCAGAAATGAAGCCTATTCCGGATCATGGTGAAACCAGCTATATCGGTTCTGGCAAACTGGAAGGGAAAAAAGCCCTCATCACCGGCGGTGACTCTGGTATCGGGCGCGCGGTGGCTATCGCCTATGCGCGTGAAGGTGCTGACGTCGCGATTGGCTACCTTCCTGAGGAAGAGTCCGACGCAGCGTCGGTGATTGCCCTGATTCAGGCAGAGGGTCGTAAAGCCGTCGCCATTCCGGGCGATATTCGCGTTGAGTCGTTCTGCGATACGCTGGTTGAAAAGGCCGTGGCGGAGCTGGGCGGGCTGGATATTCTGGTCAATAACGCAGGCCGTCAGCAGTACTGTGAATCGATTGAAGATCTCACAACCGCCGATTTTGACGCGACGTTCAAGACTAACGTTTACGCGCCGTTCTGGATCACCAAAGCCGCGCTGCGTCATCTAAAAGAGGGGGCGGTTATCATCAATACCTCTTCCGTTCAGGCCTTCAAACCGAGTGAGATTCTGGTGGATTATGCCCAGACCAAAGCCTGCAACGTGGCGTTTACTAAGTCTCTCGCTAAGCAGCTTGGGCCGCGCGGTATTCGGGTAAACGCCGTGGCACCGGGTCCGTACTGGACGCCCCTGCAGTCGAGCGGCGGCCAGCCTCAGTCTAAGGTTCAGTCTTTCGGCAAAGACACGCCGCTGGGGAGACCGGGCCAGCCTGTTGAAATCGCCCCGCTGTATGTCCTTTTTGCCTCGGATACCTGCTCCTATGCCTCTGGCCAGGTCTGGTGTTCGGACGGCGGCACGGGCGTAGCGTAATTACGCCTGAGCAAGCGTGGTTAAGAATTTCTTCAGCACTTCAGAGCGAATGAAACGGTGACAAATCAGCGTCAGTTCGCTCTCTTTAATGCGATCGAGGATATCGATATAGACCACGTTTTCAACGCGTAACGTCCTGGCTGATGCGGGAAGCAAGGCGATACCAAACCCCGCGGACACAAGGCTCACCACGGTAGGCACATCGCTCGCCTGTTGAACCACGCTGGGTTGGATCCCTGCTCCGGCACACACATCATTGAAATACTGCTCCAGCCCCATGCCCTGCGGATCGCGCAGGGCAATCCATTTCTCCCCTTTAAGCGATGCCAGCGTCAGCGCAGCGGACGTTGCCAGCGGATGTTCGCTGTACAACGCCAGAATGCTTTTCTCCCCGGCAAAATGAATGCTCTGCAAATCGTCAGGAAGCGCGGGCAGCGGCGCGCGAACAATCGCCACGTCCAGATCGTTACGCTGAATTGAGGCATAAAGGTTCTGCACATTTCCGGTCGTCATGGAAAGCGTGACGTTAGGCCACCGCGCATGAAAATGACGAAGCACGGCAGGCAATTTCGCCTCGAACATCGCGCTGGAGACGCATCCCAGATTCAGTATGCCCTGCTCGCCTCTGGCGGTTTGCCTGGCATCCAGAATGGCCTGCTCTGTCATGGCGATGGCCAGCCTGGCTTTGGTCAGAAAGGCCTCCCCGGCGGGCGTAAGCGTCAGCCGCCGGTTAGCCCGGCTAAAGAGCGTGACGCCCAGCTGCGTCTCAAGGGACTTAATCTGCTGGCTGAGCGCCGGTTGCGCCATGTTCAGGCGTTCTGCGGCCCGGTGCATGTGTAGCTCTTCAGCCACCGTAATGAAATGACGCATCAAACGAAATTGCATAAAGCCACCCCGTAAACCAATCGATAATGAATTTCATATCAAAATAGCAGTAATGATGCAATTGATAGAGATTATTAATCCCCTGACAATGGAGGCATTCACTCAAGGGAGGACAGTATGGAAAAGCCAGTCAACGATCTCAGAAGCGCCATCGCATTACTGCAACGCCACGAGGGGCAATATATTGAAACCGACCATCCGGTTGACCCCAACGCCGAACTGGCGGGCGTCTATCGCCACATTGGCGCAGGCGGCACGGTAAAACGCCCTACGCGCATTGGCCCGGCAATGATGTTCAACAGCATCAAGGGCTACCCGGATTCCCGCATTCTGGTGGGGATGCATGCCAGCCGGGAAAGAGCGGCGCTGCTGTTAGGGTGTGAACCCTCCGAACTGGCGAAACACGTAGGCCAGGCGGTAAAAAAACCGATTGCCCCGGTAGTCGTCCCGGCAGCCCAGGCACCGTGTCAGGAGCAGGTATTTTACGCTGACGATCCTGATTTCGATCTCCGCAAGCTGCTGCCTGCGCCCACCAACACGCCGATTGATGCCGGTCCGTTTTTCTGCCTTGGGCTGGTGCTGGCAAGCGATCCGGAAGACGCTTCGCTGACCGACGTGACCATTCACCGTCTTTGCGTGCAGGAGCGCGATGAGCTTTCGATGTTCCTTGCCGCCGGGCGACACATTGAGGTCTTTCGTCAGAAAGCCGAAGCGGCCGGTAAGCCGTTGCCGGTCACCATCAATATGGGGCTGGACCCGGCTATCTATATTGGCGCGTGCTTTGAGGCACCGACCACGCCGTTTGGCTATAACGAGCTGGGCGTGGCGGGCGCGTTACGCCAACATCCGGTTGAGCTGGTCCAGGGCGTGTCCGTCAATGCAAAAGCCATTGCTCGCGCCGAGATCATCATTGAAGGCGAACTGTTGCCGGGCGTGCGCGTCAGGGAAGATCAGCATACCCATACCGGCCATGCGATGCCGGAATTCCCCGGCTACTGCGGTGAAGCGAACCCCTCCCTGCCGGTCATCAAGGTTAAAGCAGTGACCATGCGCCATCAGGCCATCCTGCAAACGCTGGTCGGCCCCGGGGAGGAACATACCACGCTTGCCGGTCTGCCTACCGAAGCCAGCATCCGTAACGCCGTGGAAGAGGCCATTCCGGGCTTTCTGCAAAACGTCTATGCGCACACCGCGGGCGGCGGGAAATTCCTCGGTATTTTACAGGTGAAAAAACGTCAGCCCTCGGACGAGGGGCGTCAGGGTCAGGCGGCGCTGATCGCGTTAGCCACCTACTCTGAGCTTAAAAATATTATTCTCGTGGATGAGGACGTGGATATTTTCGACAGCGATGACATTCTGTGGGCCATGACGACCCGGATGCAGGGCGACGTCAGCATCACCCATCTGCCCGGCCTTCGCGGACACCAGCTGGATCCGTCTCAGGCCCCCGACTACAGCACCTCGATCCGTGGCAACGGCATTACCTGCAAGACGATATTTGACTGCACGGTCCCCTGGGCGCTGAAATCCCGGTTCGAGCGTGCACCGTTTATGGAGGTTGATCCGCGCCCGTGGGCGCCCGATCTGTTTAAATCCTGACAGCCCTCTTTCTTCACCCCGGATGGGGTGAAGAAACGCACGCGAAAATTGCTGCTTTCCCGCCTTTCTTGTACCCTTCTCTTCGTTGCTTTCCCCCACACTTTTTAAGACATCCGGACGCGCTATGACTGCACACGTTTCGAAAGACCCTCTCCACGGCGTAACCCTGGAAATGCAGGTAACCGCGCTGGTTGCGCGCTACGGCTGGAACGAATTAGGCAATCGAATCAAAATTAACTGTTTCAGAAAAGATCCCAGCGTCAAATCGAGCTTAAAATTTCTGAGGCGTACCCCGTGGGCGCGCGCCAAAGTGGAAGCGCTGTATCTGGACTCACTCAATGACGATGACGTTGAACCACAGCCTGAGCCAGCCTTTAATCCCTGGGCCAACAGCCGGATAACGAAGAGCTAATACATCCATGACACAACATGTAAAACGGATTGGTGCGCTGGTGGGTTGTGCACTTTTACTTGTTAGTTGCGCCTCAAAACCACCGAAATCACTGGTTACCCCACTCCCGTCGGCGAATAAACCGACGCCCCGGACTCATGAACCGATGCGCGGGATCTGGCTGGCGACGGTCTCCCGACTTGACTGGCCGCCGGTATCGTCGGTAAACACCCTCAATGCCGATCAGCGCGTTGCACAGCAAAAACGGGCGCTGACGGATAAGCTCGACAAGCTCCACACCCTCGGCATTAACACCGTCTTTTTCCAGGTGAAGCCCGACAGCACCGCGCTCTGGTCATCTAAAATCCTGCCATGGTCAGACACCCTGACAGGGAAAATTGGCGAATACCCCGGCTACGATCCACTGCAGTTTATGCTGGACGAAGCCCATAAGCGCGGTATGAAAGTTCACGCCTGGTTCAATCCTTACCGGGTATCCACCAACGTAAAACCGTCAACCGTTGCCGAACTCAACCGCACCGCATCGCTGCACCCTTCCAGCGTCTACGTGCAGCACCCCGAGTGGGTACGCGTTTCCGGCGATCGGTTCGTGCTCGACCCCGGCATTCCTGAGGTCAGGGACTGGATAACCCAGGTAGTGTCCGAGGTGGTCGCGCACTATGCCATCGACGGCGTGCAGTTTGATGATTACTTTTATACCGAAACGCCCGGCTCAACCCTGAATGACGCGCAGACTTACCGGCAATATGGTCAGGGATTCAGTTCGAAAGCCGACTGGCGTCGTCACAACACCCATCAGCTTATCGTTCAGGTCTCCAGAGCCATTAAGCAGCTTAAGCCGGACGTTGAGTTTGGCGTAAGCCCGGCAGGCGTGTGGCGCAACCGTTCGTACGACCCGGCCGGGTCCGACACGCGCGGGGCGGCGGCTTATGATGAGTCCTACGCTGACACGCGTCAGTGGGTGCAGCAGGGGCTGCTGGACTACATTGCACCGCAGATCTACTGGCCATTCTCGCGGGATGCGGCGCGCTATGACGTGCTGACAAAGTGGTGGGCCGACGTCGTAAAACCGACCCATACTCGCCTGTATATCGGCGTTGCGTTCTATAAGGTGGGCGCACCGTCCAAAAAAGAGCCAGACTGGACGGTGAATGGCGGCGTGCCGGAGCTGAAAAAACAGCTCGATTTGAACGATTCGCTGCCTAACGTCAACGGTACCATTCTGTTCCGCGAAGACTATCTCAATCAGCCTCAGACGCAGGACGCGGTGACGTACCTCAGGGGCCGCTGGGGACGTTAAGACAAAAATTAAGCCAAAAAAGGCAGGCAGAAACGTCCTGTTTCTGCCTGAGTTGATTAGGGTTTAGGCCCGAACATCGCCTCCAGCTGTTTCTCGTCCGGCATTCCTACCACCTGCTGTAGCTCGTTATCGGCGTTGAGATAATAAATCGCGGGCGTGGCATTCGCCCCGAGGCTGTCCATTAACTGCTGATGCTGCTGTAACAGCGCAACGGTCTCACGCGACGCCTTGCCCTCGTTTTTCGGTAATTTTTTGCCACCGGAAAGCTCATACTCTTTCCAGGCGTTGACCGGGTCACTGGCATTGAGGATCAGGGACGCGTTACGCCCGCTTTGAGGATTGAGAAACGCAACCAGCAGCGTATTCAGCTGAACCTTGTCCGCCTTCACCCACGGCTGCGCGGCAGACCAGAAGGCTTTGCAGTACGGACAGAACGGATCGGCGAACACGAATACTTTGCGCGGCGCGGTATCCGCCCCCTCTTTCAACGGCTGCGCGGCGTTCAGCTTCTTCCACATCTCCCGGCCCAGCGGAGCGTAGATCTCCTTCTGGAAATAGTCCTCGCTGAGGTTTTTGCCCTTATCATCATACAGATAACCGGAAATCACGTGCCTGCCGTCGGGCGTTAAAAAGAGGGTCACGCCCATATCCTGATATTGCCCAAGCCAGGCCGGTGCCCCACCGGGGGCATCGATTTTCTTGATGATCGTAATGTTTTGCTGCTCGCTGAAGTGCTTAACCACCTCCGGCACGGCCTCAGCGGCCTGCGTCAGGCCGGATGCCATCAGCAGTGAAAGTAACAGTCGTTTTTTCATTTTCCTCTCCGGAGTGCGTCGCTGACGATTTCATCGAATTGTTCATAGGGAACCCAGCCGGGCAACAGGACATCACCGATGAGCGTTGCGGGCGTACCCTGAATACCGAGTTTTTCCGCAATCAACAGGCTGCGTTTGATCGTAACCAGGCTTTCGTCATCCGGGGCCGTGATGTTGACCCCCGCCCGTTTCTGGGCCTCCTGAATACTGGCGTCGTCGTGGTAACCCTTTTTCGCCATCAGAGTATCGTTAAATTTCATAAATTGCCCGGGATGGCTGCGCCAGAGGGTTAAGGCGTCACGAGCCGCCGTAACGGAACTCTCAGCGCGGTATGGCAGAAACTTATACACCACTGCCACCTCCGGATGTTTTTCTACAATCTTTTCCAGATAAGGATCGAATTTTTTGCAGTAGGGGCAGTTGTAATCAGTGAACACCACCAGCGTCAGCTGAGGTTTTGTAGCCCCGATGCGCGGGGAATTCGGATCGTTAAACAAGAAGTCAAAGACGATCTTCTGCGCGCGCTGCTCCTGCGCCTGCTCCGGCGTAAGCGCATCTGCGGCCATCGCCTGAACGGAGGTAAAAAGCAGCAGCAGCGTAATCACTAATTTTTTCATCATGTTAACCTTTGGCGTTATTCAGCGTGGCGATCAGGTCGCGTTTATCGAGCAGCGGCGAGAGGATCACGCCGTCGGGCTTGCCGGGGCCGGAAATCTCGTTGAACGGGATGGCGTAGCGGTTTCGTCTGGCGAGGAAATCGGCAATCAGCGGCGAAGGCTTGCTCCAGTCACCGCGCAGGGCCACCACGTCCGGCTCACTCAGGGCGGCAATCACCTCAGGCTGATTTAAAACCCGATGTTCGTTGACCTTGCAGGTCACGCACCAGTCGGCGGAAATGTCCACGAACACGCGTTTCCCCTGCGCCAGCGCGCGCTGAATAGCCTCCTCGGTTAAGGGTTGCCACGGGATCGCTGCTCGGCTGGCCTCGCTCCGGGAAGCAGGCTCAGCGAGCACCAGCCCACGCAGCTGGTAGCCGCCAAAGACTGCCAGCGACATCACCACCAACCAGAAGATCGGCGCGTTTTTTTGCCCAATTCGGGCGTAAATCACGATCGCTACCACGATCATGACAAGCATGATGACGTGGTTTATAACGTTACCTAAATGCTGCTGGAGCAGCGTCGCCAGCCAGAGACTGGACGCCAGCATCATCGCCCCGAGAATGATCTTGAGCGTATTCATCCAGCGACCCGGATGTGGCAGCAGCATGGCGGTTTTCGGGATCAGCGCGACAAACAGCCACGGCAAGCTCATCCCCACGCCAAGCATCAGGAAGATCAGCCACAGCGTCGGCAGGGGTGACGCCAACGCAAAGGCCACGGCGGTCCCCAGGAATGGCGCGGAGCACGGCGTGGCGAGCAGCGTGGCGAACACGCCCTCACAAAAACTGCCCGTTAAGCCTGAGCCACCCGCCGTTGCCAGCCGACCGGCTGCGGCAGAAGGCAGCAGCATTTCAAACGCGCCAAACAAATTCATCGCAAAAATGAATGTCACCGCGACCATCAGGCCGATAAACCAGGGATTCTGGAACTGAATGCCCCATCCGAGCGATGCGCCGGTCAGCTTCAGGGCCGTCACCATCGCGGCCAGCAGCGCAAAGGAGGTCAGAATACCGGCGGTCGTCGCCAGGAAACGTACCCTGATCTTGCGCCTGTCGGAGCCAGCGTGCAGCACGCTGCTCAGCTTCATCCCCATAACCGGCAGTACGCAGGGCATCAGGTTCAGGATCACCCCGCCGAGCAGTGCAAAGGCCAGCATGCTGAAGAGGTTCGTCGAACGGCCCTGAGCGGCGGGTTCCGCGCCCACGGTCATCACGGTTTCCTGAGCCTTGTCGCCGTTGGTCAGCACAAACGACAGTTTTTTTCCCTCAAGCGTAGCGGGCTTATCTCCCCACTCATCGGTCACCGGCACCGTGACGCGCAGCTGATTGCCGGTGTGCTTAATCACCGGCTCGCCGGGCAGGATATCGCCCTCCAGCGGGTCAAAGTAGATCCCAGGATTATGCCACTCGCCGTCCGTCGTGCCCGTCACCACCAGTTTGTCGCCGGATAGCCAGGCCTCAAGATGGGAAGAAACGCCCGAGTCCCCCGGTATGGCGCGCATGGCATCGTCAAATGCGTCCTGGAACCCCGCATCAACGGGCGCGTTGAAATCCAGGTGCAGCTTGTAGTCCGTCAGCAGACAGACATTGCTACAGGTAGAGAGCGTCAGCGTGCCATCCAGCGTGTCGCTGTTCAGGCCGGTCAGGGTCATCGGGATGACGACTTTATCGTGGAAACCCTGGGTGGTCAGGCCCGAGATGTCAAAGCGCGAGGGAACGGGCCAGTGCCAGGTGTCCTGGACGCCTTTCGGCCAGTTAATTTGCGGGGCAACGCCGCCCTCGCCCGGCGAACGCCAGTAGGTTTTCCAGCCGGGCTGCAGCTCGACGGTAAGTAATGCCACTGTGTCGTGCTGGCGCTTTTCCGCCTGGACGCGAACCCGGGCGTGATCGTTTTGTGGGGAGGTTAACCAGCCTGTGTCTGCCGCATGGGCGATGCCAATGCAGGACAGCAACAGGAGGACAAAGCCCCTGAAGACGTTAAACATGTTTTACTCCGTGATTAGTGAAAATTATCGTGTGGTCACGATGTTTTCACTCACGGAAGACGCAGTTTTTGAGGTGTATTCGGGGAGGCGGGGCCTGAACAGGCTGTTCCCGGTAAACCCACGCACGCGCCTGGGTAACCAGATACAGCAGCGCGAAGAAAATCACGATGGCGGGCAGCGCGCCGTCGAAGAACAACGGCTGGGCGCACAGCAGTGAGTGTGCGCCAAGCTGACACGGTGATGGGCCAGACTGCTCTGAGTCGGAGGTGTTATCCGCCCCGTCAGTCATCAGTACCGTTTGCGCCTGCTGATCCAGCCCCTGCAAAAAATGGTTGAGATAGACCGCCCGCTGAACCAGGCAAAGCGCCATCGCCAGACAGGTGATTATCAGAAGCCATTTACCGAGAAGCGGACGGTTGCGCATAAGTTTCCATAATGATTGAACGCTTGGATCATAAACGATAGCGATGAATCTACAAGCCCCGGTGTGTAAGGTTTTGTCTGGCGACGCGTTTATGTACGCGTCAGCGCATCATATGCGGCCAGTGAATGTCCCCTACGCCGTTCAGCTGAGGGCGGGCAAACAAGAACCCCTGGAAACGGCGAATGCCCGCCGATTCGAGCCAGCACCACTCTTCCAGCTTCTCGATGCCTTCCGCCACCAGGGTGATTTCCAGATCGGTGCAGCAACTGACAATCGATTTCACGATGGCCTGCTTCGGGCCGCTAAGGTGGATATCGCTGACAATCTCGCGGTCGATCTTGAGTTTATCCGGCTGGAATTTCGTCAGCAGTGACAGCCCGGCATACCCGGAGCCAAAATCGTCAATTGCCAGACCAATGCCCTCTGCCCGGAGCTGTTTGATGGCGCTGTTAAACTGGTTGAAACCGGAAATGATCTCGTTTTCCGTCACCTCAATCACCACCTGCTCCGGCTGAAGCCCGTGGATCTTAATTTGATCCACCAGAAATTCGACCGCGCCGGGCACTTTGACGAGTGACATGGGCAGCAGGTTCACGGCGATTTTATGCCCGCCTATTCCCAGCTTTTCCGCCAGCGCAAACGCATAAGCTTTTGTCTGGAGGTCAACTTCGTAGATTTTTTCCGGATCGAGCGTCTGAAAGAAATGTTCCGGGCTGCCGCCGTCGTTGCCGCGTATCAGGGCCTCGAGGGAGCTGATTTTACCTTCGGCAGGCTCCACGATCGGCTGGAGAGCAAACTGGCAGGACTGATCGGCCAGCAGGCCCACGTCGGTGGCAAACGGGGCGCGCTCCCGGGACAGCGTCCATTGGCTGGCATCAAATGTCGTGCCGGGATTTGCCGTCCCTTTTCGGTTTATAAATGACTGGATGAACTTAAAGACCCGGTCCCCGGAGGCGAGATAGCTTTCCAGCTTGCTGTAGTGCAGCACCGACTGGAGAACGTCCTTCGGGGATTGCACCTGCAAATTAAACAGCAACATGCCGACATGCTCGAACCGTCTGCGCGGACCATAGTCACGCATCAGTTCCACAACATCGCAGTGGCGTTTGTCCTCCCGAATCTTGAGGAAAAGCGTAACGACGCTCTCTTCCTTTCCTTCAAGGATTTGCAGAATTTCATGCCCGCTGGAGAGCAAAATGCCGGTGATGTTCAGACCCGTATTGCGGATCTTAGCCTGCTCAACCAGCGTGCCCAACTGAGCGGCATCACAGGATGAATGTAACCGGCTTCGATAAATGAGTGTAGTCAGCACAGCAACGGGTCCCGATAGTTAAGAAACGCTGAAAGCGAAGCTCCAGCATACTGCAAGCGGCTGAACTAATACATATACATAAGTCAGGCAAATGTTTAATGACTTTTCGCCGGCTCGCTCAGCGTATCAATGCGCCCCTGCATATAGCTGTAGAACGGATTAGAGGTGACGCGCATCAGCGCCTCTTTACCCACGCTCAGCACCGAGGTTTCGCCCCACAGCGCAATGGTCCCGAGGCTGATGCCATAGCGGTTCTTCACCTCAGGCTGACGGCCATAGAGATCGTCATCCGGCGGGAACGGCACCGCCACGTGCGACAGCGAGTAGACGTCTTGCGGGTAAGGCAGCGACAGCGCCACGGACGTTTCAGCCGTACGGCCTGCTGGCGTGGTTTTCGCCACGGTATTGAAACTGTGCGGGCCGTCATTCGTGATAACTGTGACAGTGTAACGCCTTACTGCCGGAGGCAGGAGTTCAGAGACAGCGGTCCAGGACGAGGGTTTGAACAGTGGACGGAAGCTCGCGGCCTGGTTGATGTCAAACATCACCAGCTCGCTGCCGTTAGCCGGAAGCCGATCGAACAATTCGGTCACCACGGCGAGGGTACTGACCGTGGAATCCATCACCGACTGAAACGCCAGCACGGGCGGCAGTGCATCAAGCCTGTTCTCTTTGCTGGCGCGGGTCAGCTGCTGCTGCAGAGCCTGGGTCAGCAGCCAGGACTGACGCGCGGCGTTAACCGGAAACGAGTTGTATTTATAAGGATTATATTCCGGCGCTATGTTAAGCCAGGCCGCCTTGGCAAAGGCGGGGAGCATTGCCGGTAGCCCGGCTAATCCGGCAAATCGGGCAAACGCGGTCACGCCAATCATCGGCGACAGCAGGACCAGTTGCTGGGGTTTACGAAGCTGCGGGTTGTCCAGCGCGTCGAGGGCGTATTTCATCGCCAGCGCCCCGCCGTTGGAATAGCCCACCAGATGCAGCGGAACATCGCCACCAAGACGGGTAGCCTCACGCACGGCAAGGCGCGTGGCGGCCAGCCACATCTCCCAGTCCACATTCGTCAGCGCGCCGGGGGCCGTGCCGTGACCGGGCAGACGCGGCACCACCGCCACAAAGCCGTGCTGCTGGTAGCGAATGGCCAGATGCCTGACGCTATAGGGCGAGTCCGTCAGCCCGTGCAACAGCACGACGGCTCCGCGAGGCTTCCCGGCAGGCATCAGAACCATGGAACGGTTGGCATCAGGGGTGAACTGCCCGGGCCAGACAAGGCTCTGGCGGGCGTAGCGGTTAAGCGGCGTGCGCTCTGTCGCGTCGGTCTTCGACGTTACCTCGGCATCCAGGCTGGCGAAAATGGCGTTTTCGCGGGTGAGGTACTGCGCAAATGTGGCCTTATCCATCTCAGGGGCTGACAACTCATCGGCGCGCCAGGTATGCCAGAGATGCAGCGCCGGGCCTTGCTGCGAGAGATAAACCCGCACCGCGAGGAGCACAATCAGCACGATCCCCAGCACCAATGCCACTTTTTTTGCAAAAACGATCAGACGCACGCTGACACGCCAGGGCAAATTCGCCATGCCGATATCCCTTTGATAATCACAGTTTTACTATCTTAACAAAAAAGCGAAACGTCTGGAGTATTGATGAGGTGTATGAAAGGCGGATGAGAGACAGGAAAAAGCCGGGCATCGCCCGGCTCTGACTTAGTTCAGCGTGTAATCAAGGGTGATTTCCGCTTTCAGCACCTGCGATACCGGGCAGCCAGCTTTGGCTTTCTGAATGATGCCGTCAAACTGCTGAGGATCGATGCCAGGCACCGTGACTTTGCTTTTCAGCGCGATTTTGCTGATTGCGAAACCACTGTCGGTCTTGTCGAGCGACACGTCCGCCGTGGTGTCAATGGAATCCGCCGTGTAGCCGCTTTCGCCCAGCATCAGCGACAGCGCCATGGAGAAACAGGCCGCGTGTGCCGCGCCAATCAGCTCTTCCGGGTTTGTGCCCTTTTCCCCTTCAAAACGGGTATTAAAGCCGTAAGGTTGCTGGTTAAGGACGCCGCTCTCTGTGGAAACCGTCCCTTTGCCGCGCTTAATGTCGCCAGACCAGTGTGCTGAACCGTGCTTATGAATCGTCATTCTTGCTCTCCTTTTGGCTTACAAAGAGATAAGTATAGGACGCTACGCGTTTTCTGCAGGAAAGACAGACGAGTCTGACAGGGGTGCCAGATATGCAGCCAGCGCATCGAGGAACACCCGCTGCGCGGCGGGCTGGTAGTCACGCGACTGATAAATACCGAAAATCCCGATCGCTTTGGGCGTGTAGGCGCTCAGCACTGGCACCAGTTGCCCCGTCTGTAAGACGTCTCGCGCCTCACGCTCCGGCAGCATCGCAATGCCGCAGTGGTTAATGGCCGCCTCCATCAGCAGCGACGAAATGCTGGCACTCAGATTGCCGCTTACCGCTGTTGAAACCAGCTCCCCCTGTGGGCTGACAAAGCGCCACGACTGCCCGGCGAAAAAGCTGTAGTGCAGGCAGTTGTGCTGCATCAATTCCTCAAGCTGTTGCGGCGTACCCGCCTCTGCGAGATAACGTGGAGAGGCGCAGAGTACCGAATCGCACTCCCCCAGCCGGCGGGCGATCATGCCTGGCTCAGGATTATCGGTGATGCGGATCGCCACATCGATACGCTCGCCCACCAGGCTTACCGGATGGTTGTTGACATCCAGCTCAATACGCAACTGGGGATAACGCGCCAGCAGCCCGGGTAGCACCGGCGAAATGATTTGCATGGCGGTAAAATGCGCGCAGGCCACCCGCAGCGTGCCCGCGGGGGAATCTTTCGCAGACTGATCCTCAATCTCCTGGGAAATTTGCGAGAGCGTGCGGGTTTTTTGCAGCACTTTTTCACCCGCCGCCGTCAGCGTCAGTTTGCGGGTTGAACGGTTAACCAGCCGTGTTCCCGCCCATTTTTCCATCTGCTCCAGATAACGGCTCACCATCGGACGGGAGATCCCCAGCGCACGTGCCGCCGCGCTCAGGCTCCCCAGTTCGCAAATGCGGTTATAGACCTGAGCGGCAATAACGCGATCCATCTTATGCTCCATCTGCTCGATTTATGAAACTAAGCATGTCTTGTTTCAGGAATTCTGGCAAATGGTGAAATCCGTACAATAGAGTCTTTCCCGAATAACAGAGACAACATGATGAAGCTCACTCGCCTTGCATTGCTGTGCACCCTCTTCACCCCAGCGGCTTTTGCCGCACCGTTAACCATTGATACTTATAACCCGCAGGAGAAAGGTATTTTCGCGGTCTCCTCGACGCTGGTCTCCGGGCCGACAGAGGCTGTGCTGTTTGACGCACAGTTCAGCGTGAAAGACGGTGAAGCGCTGGTGGAAAAAATCCGCCGCACCGGCAAGACCCTCAACAAGATTGTGATCACTTCTGGCGATCCGGATTTCTACTTCGGCCTGCAACCGCTGGTCAGCGCTTTCCCGAATGCCAAAGTGGTTGCCACGCAACAGGTCGTTGATCATATCAACGCCACGAAAGAGGCCAAGCTCGCCTTCTGGGGACCCCAGATGAAAGACGGCGCGCCCGCTAAACTTGTGGTGCCGCAGGTCATTGCCTCAAACACCTTTATGATCGACGGCGAGAAAGTCGAAATCGAAGAGCCTGAAAGCTACGCGGCGTACGTGTGGATCCCGTCGGCCAAAACGATTCTGGGCGGCACCGGCGTCTCCTGGGGGATTCACGTCTGGACGGCGGACACGCAAACCAAAGCCAGCCGTCAGCAATGGCAGCAGACGCTGGATAATATGGCCGCGCATCAGCCAGAGCGCGTGATTCCGGGGCATTATCTCGGTACGCCGCCAGCCGGTACGGGGGCCATAGACTTCACCAAAGCTTATCTGGCCCAGTTTGAGAAAACCCTGGAGGAGCATAAAGACTCCGCAGGCGCGATCGCTGCAATGAAAAAAGTGTACCCCGCGCTTGCAGAAGAGAGTTCGCTTGAGCTGAGCGCCAAAGTGAATACCGGCGAGATGAAGTGGTAATGAACTGAATACCTCCTGCTATATTTATTTTTTTATAGCAGGAGGTAATGATGACTTCGTCAGTTCGCGGTATTGATCACATTGGTATTACGGTTCCTGATATTGAACAGGCCACCCTCTTTTTTAAACAGGCATTCGACGCAACGGTTTTATACCACTCGGTTGACCCCGGCAGTGAAAATATTGACCATGACGCGCAGGAAAAAACATTAAGGTTATTTCCCGGCACAAAAATCCGCGCCATCCGTATGCTGGCTATGCCACACGGCCCGGGCGTTGAGCTGTTCGAAATGCACGGCCCTGAACAGGGGCATCCCGCCCGCGCCAGCGACTTTGGCCTCCAGCACGTTTCCGTGTATGTGGATGATTTTAAAAAAGCCATCTCCGCCTTCACCGCCGCAGGGGGAGAAATGTTTACCCAACCCAAGCCGCTTACGTTCCCGGCTGAACAGGGCGACGGCAATGCTTTCTGCTATGGCCAGACTCCGTGGGGAAGCGTGGTGGAATTGATCTCCTGGCCCTCTCCCATGCCTTATGAAAAAACGACAAAATTACGTCGCTGGAAACCCTAAATTTTAATTCTGTGCTATGGGAAATGATATTTTTATTTCCAGGACGAATCTGAGCCACAACGCGAAAAATATTTGTCACTCTGTTTGTGAATTAAGATTTTGCAAGCCGTAACATTAAACAGACAACGACACGGAGGCAGCATGTTTACTTATTATCCGGCACACACCACAGCAGCTCAGCCAGAACTGGTCAACGCAATCGCGCAGGGTCTTCACGCCGAGCACGGTGCTGTTACTGAAGATGACATTTTGATGGAACTGACCCGGTGGGTGGAAGCCACAGACAATGACATCCTCAGTGACATCTACCAGCAGACCATTAACTATGTTGTCAGCGGGCGTAATGCCCCGTTGTAAAAATCTGCTATGCTGGATCTGCAACCTAAGGGGTTACATTTCGTTTGCGAAAGCAAACTTGTCCTTAAAACTATCAACAGGATTGAGGAGTAAATATGAAATCGAACCGTCAGGCACGCCACATTCTGGGACTGGACTACAAACTCTCTAACCAGCGTAAAGTGGTGATTGAGGGCGACAGCGAGAAGCAAGTCACCCACGCTACCGGCAGAAAACGCCACGCAGGTAAGTAAGTCCCGTTAAGGATCCACAACACCATCGGTCACCCCGGTGGTGTTTTTTTTATGGTTTGCGGTAATTACCATTTACCTCCTTTATAATACCGCCCGACCCCACCCCGCAGCACAGGCCAGAAAGATGACAAACAGCAGTGTCAGGGACGGATCTTCAAAAAAGAGTGAGTGACATGGACAACAAACTGAAAAAACATCGTTCCTTATATATCCCTTATGCCGGACCGGTTTTACTGGAATTCCCCCTGCTGAACAAAGGCAGCGCTTTCAGCATGGAAGAGCGCAGCAGCTTTAACCTGCTCGGTCTGCTTCCGGAAGTGGTAGAAACCATTGAAGAACAGGCGGATCGCGCCTGGATCCAGTACCAGGGTTTCAAAACGGAAATCGACAAACATATCTACCTGCGTAATATCCAGGACACCAACGAAACCCTTTTCTACCGTCTGGTACAGAACCATCTCGAAGAGATGATGCCGGTGATCTACACCCCAACGGTGGGCGCGGCGTGTGAACGCTTCTCCGAGATCTACCGCCGCTCGCGTGGCGTCTTTATCTCCTGGCCGAACCGTCACAATATGGACGACATTCTGCAGAACGTGCCGAACCACAACATCAAAGTGATAGTGGTGACCGACGGCGAACGTATTCTGGGCCTTGGGGACCAGGGCATCGGCGGAATGGGGATCCCTATCGGGAAACTCTCGTTATATACCGCCTGCGGGGGCATCAGCCCGGCGTATACCCTGCCGGTCGTACTGGATGTCGGCACGAATAACCAGCAACTCCTGAGCGACCCGCTGTATATGGGCTGGCGTCATCCGCGTATTACCGATGACGAGTATTATCAGTTTGTTGACGATTTCATTCAGGCCGTGAAGCATCGCTGGCCGGACGTGCTGCTGCAGTTCGAAGACTTTGCGCAAAAAAACGCCATGCCGCTGCTCAACCGCTACCGCGATGAAATCTGCTCGTTCAACGACGACATTCAGGGCACGGCGGCGGTCACCGTCGGCACGCTGATCGCCGCCAGCCGCGCGGCTGGCAGCCAGCTGAGCTATCAAAAAATCGTCTTCCTCGGCGCGGGTTCTGCGGGCTGTGGTATCGCCGAGCAGATCATCGCCCAGACGCAGCGCGAAGGCTTAAGCGAAGAGCTGGCCCGCTCGCGCGTCTTTATGGTCGACCGCTTTGGCCTGTTGACCGACGGCATGCCAAACCTGCTGCCGTTCCAGACCAAACTGGTACAGAAAAAAGACGCGCTGAAAAACTGGGATACGGACAACGAAGTGCTCTCCCTGCTGGACGTGGTGCGCAACGTTAAGCCGGATATTTTGATCGGCGTGTCCGGTCAGACGGGTCTCTTCACGGAGGAGATCATTCGCGAGATGCATAAACACTGCGAACGTCCTATCGTCATGCCGCTGTCCAACCCGACGTCCCGCGTGGAGGCCACCCCGCAGGACATCATCGCATGGACCGAAGGCAATGCGCTGGTTGCCACCGGCAGCCCGTTCGAGCCGGTGCTGTGGAAAGACAAACTTTACCCCATCGCCCAGTGCAACAACTCCTATATCTTCCCGGGGATTGGCCTTGGCGTTATCGCCTCGGGCGCGTCGCGCATTACCGACGAGATGCTCATGTCGGCGAGCGAAACGCTGGCGAAGCACTCTCCGCTGGTGAACAACGGCGAAGGCCTGGTGCTGCCGGAGCTGAAGGACATTCAGACGGTGTCACGTGCCATCGCATTCGCGGTAGGCAAAATGGCGCAGCAGCAGGGTGTGGCGGTAAATACCTCTGCCGATGCGCTGCAGCAGGCCATCGACGACAATTACTGGAAGCCGGAATACCGCAGCTATCGTCGTACTTCAATTTGATCTGCGCTCCGACCTGATCCTCTCCCTGTGGGAGAGGATCAGGGTACCCGATCGCAGTGCAGCCTAATCACCCGGTGGCGCTTCGCTTACCGGGCCTACGGGCCAGGTGTTCTCCCTACCCCTGTGGCAGAGATCCCCACTAGCCAAACGTGCGTTCCCCCGCTACACTCCTCTCATCCATTAACCAACTGAATATATAAGGAGGCCTGTTATGCTGTACTGTGAAATTTTTAATTTTTCACATACTCTTGGTGATCGTACTTGCTCAGGCGTTATCGATATCGTGCTGCGATAACTTCGGCTTGAGCGAAGACACTACCCCCCTGAATCCCTTCTCTCGGGCTTACTGAGTTATCGTCAGCGATGTTTGACGAGGCATAAACATGCCTGTAACTCCTGGGTAAGCAACAATGAGCACACTACTCACTGCACAATCTTTACGTGTTGATACGGCGTTTGGCACGCTCTTCGACGCACTCTCCTTTACGCTGAAAAAAGGCGACCGCATTGGTCTGCTGGGCGATAACGGCTGTGGCAAAAGCACGCTTTTGAAGATCCTCGACGGCACGGATTCCCCTGCCGCTGGCAGCGTCTCTCTGGCCGGGCATTGCCTGGTGGCGCGCATCGAGCAACATCTTCCTGAGAGCCTGTTTCCGCTGACCATGCTGGACGCGGTTCTGGCGCAGCTTGCGCAGAGCGAGCGCGAAAGCCTGCGCTGGAGGGCCGAAACGCTGCTGGCCAGCATGGGTTTCTCTGCGCAGGATATGGCCTTGCAATCCGCCACGCTGAGTGGCGGGCAGCATACCCGCCTGCTGCTGGCGCGGGCGTTGATACGCGAGCCGGACCTGCTGCTCCTGGACGAGCCGAGTAACCACCTCGATCTGCCCACCATGCTGTGGCTGGAACAGTTCCTGCAAAACTGGTCCGGCAGCTTTGTGCTGGTCTCCCACGACAGACAACTGCTGGATGCCGTCACGAACGGCAGCTGGATCCTGCGGGATAAAACGCTCCACCATTTCGCGCTTCCCTGCACCGCCGCGCGTCGGGCGCTGGTAGCAAAAGACGAAAGCGATGCACAGCGTTTTAAGGCGGAACAAAAGGAGATCGACCGCGTCGCCGCCAGCGCTAAACGGCTGGCGACCTGGGGCAAGGTGTACGACAACGAAGATCTGGCCCGTAAAGCGAAACAGATGGAAAAACAGGTCGAGCGGCTGAAAGAGAGCCAGACGGAGGTCACGGCGGGCAGCCAGTGGACCTTGACCCTGCGCGGCGACGCGCTGCGGGCTGACCGTCTGCTGGAGATGGAAAACCTTGAGGTACCGCCTGCACCGGGGCTTCCGGCGCTGTTCAGCGTCGAGGCGGCCAGGCTTAAAAGCGGCGACCGGGTGGCGATTGTGGGACGTAACGGCTGCGGTAAATCATCGCTGATGAAGCTTATCTGGCGGCATTTTCGCGGTGAACTGACGGACGCGAGGCTGAAAATTCATCCCCGCGTCTCGCCAGGTTACTACGACCAGACGCTGCATCAGCTGCCGGACGCGTCATCCCTGCTGGATGCGCTTGAGCCGTTTGCGCCCGATCCCCACAACCGCAAAATGGCGCTCATCAGCGCCGGGTTCCCGTGGGCGCGTCACGGACAGAAAGTCAGTACGCTGAGCGGCGGCGAGCGTTCTCGCCTGTTGTTCGTTGGCCTGACGCTTGCCCGCTATAGCCTGCTGATGCTGGATGAGCCGACCAACCACCTGGACATGGAAGGCAAAGAGGCGCTTGCCGACACCCTGCAACAGTTTGCAGGCGGCGTGCTGTTAGTCAGCCACGATCGTCAGTTAATCAGTCAAAGCTGCAACCGGTTCTGGCTGATTGAGGACGGTATGCTGACCGAATGGCACGATGCCGACGCGGTGTTTGCGCGTCTGCGTGAAGCGTCGGGTATCGCGCCTCAGGCGGCGTCATCCCGGCCTGCGGAACAGACGCTTTCATCAGCAGACGATCTGCTTGAACGGCTGGTTACGCTGGAGACGCTGCTTGAAGAGGATCTGGCCCGTAAGCCAAAGCATCAAAAGCCGCAGCTACAGGCACAGTGGCGTAAAGAAATTGAGGTGATAGAAGCACAGCTGTAAGTCTTCGCCCGGCGGTAGCCTCGCCGGGCCCATTTTTTATTGCGGGTTTTTCGCTTTCCAGGCATCCCACGCCTGTTTGATCTCCTGCTTCGCGGTGGCGGCATCGTTGAAACCGCTCAGCTCCACCTTTTTACGCCCTTCCGGTAATTGCTTGTAGACCCTGAAAAAGGCCTCAAGGCGCTGTACCTCGATTTTTGGCAGATCGCTTAGCGCGTGAATATCGTCGTAGGTAGGGTCAATCTTGCTCGCCGGTACCGCAACGATTTTGTCATCCTTATCTCCGCCATCCACCATCTTCAGCACGCCAATCGCCCGCAGCTTGATCAGCGTGCCCGGTGCCATTGGCGCACGGGTATAGAAAATGACGTCCAGCGGATCGCCATCCCCCGCCAGAGACTGGGTCAGCGAGCCGTAGTTTGCCGGATAGGCCACAGGCATCGACTGAAAACGATCGGCCACGATAAAGCCGGTTTTAGCGTCGGTTTCATATTTAATGGTCCCGCCCGCCGGAATTTCGGTCACGGCGTAGAATTCTTCGGGGGCGTTTTCCGGCTGAGGAAATTCGAGAATATTTTGTGCCTGAACGGAGGCAGACAGAAGAACGCTGATTGCGATAAGTTTTTTCACCAGATGCATTGTCTTTTAACTCTTCGGTTATCAAGAAGACAACACGTTACGTTTGGTACATGACAGAACCATGACGTTTTTTGGCACTTTTTTGGCCCCCTGATTATGGGTGGATCGCTGTATTCTTAATCTGAAATCGGATGAAAGTATGACAATCTGTTGCGGCCGCCTTGCATTACCGCGCTAAACTATTAATCCTTAATGGGTATCACACCTGGAATGCAGATGCACATCATGAACAAGGAGAAACAGATGAAAGCTGCTGTCGTAACTCAGGATCATCAGGTAAACGTCACCGAAAAAACCTTACGCCCTCTCAAGCACGGCGAAGCGCTGCTGAAAATGGAATGCTGTGGGGTGTGCCATACCGACCTTCACGTTAAGAACGGTGATTTTGGCGATAAGACCGGCGTCATTCTCGGCCATGAAGGAATTGGTATCGTCAAAGAGATTGGCCCGGGCGTGAACTCGCTTAAGGTTGGCGACCGCGCGAGCGTGGCATGGTTCTTCGAAGGCTGCGGGCACTGCGAATACTGTAACGCCGGCAACGAGACCCTGTGCCGCAGCGTGAAAAATGCCGGTTACTCGGTTGATGGCGGTATGGCAGAAGAGTGCATCGTCACGGCGGATTACGCGGTCAAAGTCCCGGACGGACTGGATTCCGCTGCGGCCAGCAGCATCACCTGCGCGGGCGTCACTACCTATAAAGCCGTGAAAATTTCGACAATCAAACCCGGCCAGTGGATTGCGATTTACGGCCTGGGCGGTCTGGGCAACCTTGCGCTGCAGTACGCTAAAAACGTCTTCAACGCGAAGGTGATCGCCATTGATGTGAATGACGAGCAGCTGAAGCTGGCTGCCAGCATGGGCGCAGACCTGACCATCAACTCGCGTAACGAAGACGCGGCAAAAGTGATTCAGGAGAAAACCGGCGGCGCACATGCTGCGGTGGTGACGGCGGTCGCGAAAGCGGCGTTTAACTCTGCGGTTGACGCCGTGCGTGCCGGTGGCCGCGTGGTGGCCGTTGGCCTGCCGCCAGAAGCGATGAGCCTTGATATTCCTCGCCTGGTGCTCGACGGCATTCAGGTCGTGGGCTCGCTGGTTGGTACCCGTCAGGACCTGGTTGAAGCCTTCCAGTTCGCGGCGGAAGGTAAAGTGGTGCCAAAAGTAACGATGCGTCCGCTGGAAGATATCAATGCCATCTTCAAAGAGATGGAGCAAGGTCAGATCCGTGGCCGTATGGTAATTGATTTACGCGCGTAAGCGTCTGATGCCGGGCGGCGGCCTCGCCTGCCCGGCCTGTTACGAAGACCGTCTGTCGGAAATCCACTCCTGCACTTCAATCTGAAACGTGTCCGGCGCTTTGCGGTACATCTTGCGCGCAAGATCCAGAATGGTGTGGCGCGATAACTCCTCCTCCATCCTCTGCTGCGCGCTGTCCATCACAGAACGCACGCCGCAAGGACCGTCGCACACCCACGCGGGCGGCGTTTCGTCAAACACGGCCAGCCGCTGGCGTACTTCGCGGCACTCAAACATGTTTTTTTCACCATCGATGGCGTGCGCCACATCCAGGACGGAGATCAGCTCTGCGGGCCGCGCCAGCTTAAATCCCCCGCCCTTGCCTTCCGTACTGATCACCAGCCCGGCGCGCGACAGGCGCGTAAAGATTTTACCGAGATAGTCATAAGGAACGCCCTGCAGGGCCGCCATCTCCCGGACGCTCATCTCTCGCTCGCACCCTTTCGCATCCACCATACACATCAGGCTGTGAATGCCGTATTCCACACCGGAACTGTAAAACGCCATGATTAACTCCGAAGTCATCTATCCGGGTCATTATAGCGGCGTTCGACATGATAAACACCGCCATCGTCACCGCATCTGATTAACCTACTGATTTCAGGCACCATTTAAATTTAACTCAGAAAGAAGTTGTCGCAGTTAACTCCGACAAGTATAGTTGCAGTTATGTCAGACACCCAGCCTGATGACCAAAAGGATCGAAGATGAAAAAGCAGATTTTAATTGTGGGTAGTGGTTTTTCCGGTATGTGGGCTGCGGTCAGTGCCGCTCGCCTGTCCGCGCTAACGGGGAATAACGCTCTGTCGATTGCCGTTCTGGCGCCCGTCGCGGAGTTGCGCGTTCGTCCCCGCTTTTATGAAGAAAAGGTCGCCACGCTGGTTGCGCCGCTGAGCGATCTCTTTGCCGAACTGGACATTGAATTCATTGCGGGTAGCGCAGAACGTATTGATGCAAATAATAAAAGCGTTGTCTGGCGCGATGCGAATGGCCAGGAAATGACCCTGAGCTATGAGCGCCTGGTGCTGGCAACGGGTAGCCAGACCAAACGCCCACCGATTGCCGGGCTGGCTGAATATGCGTTTGATATCGACCAGCTGGAATCCGCTCAGGTCTTTGAGCAGCACCTTGATTCACTGGTTGCGCGCCCTTCGACGCCCGAGCGTAACACCGTTGTGGTCTGCGGCGGTGGTTTTACCGGTATTGAGCTGGCGACCGAACTGCCTGCCCGTCTTCGCGCCCGTTTCGGTAACGAGACAACGACTAAAGTTATCGTAGTTGAACGCGGCGCGGCGATCGGCGGGCGCTACAGCGAAGCCCTGCGCAATACCATCGAAGCCGCCAGCGAGGAGCTGGGCATTGAGTGGCGTTTGAACAGTGAAATTGAAGCCATCGACGCTGGTGGCGTCACGCTGAAAAACGGCGAGCGTATCGCATCTGCTACCGTTGTCTGGACGGCAGGCGTAGAGGCAAACACCCTTAGCCAGCAGATTGACGGCGAGCGCGACAGCCAGGGGCGTCTTGTCGTTAACGAAAACCTTCAGGTTCCCACCCACCCGGATATTTACGCCACGGGCGATATGGCGCATGCCAAAACCGACGACGTGGGCAACACGGCGCTGATGACCTGCCAGCACGCCATTCAGCTCGGCAAGTTTGCGGGCCATAACGCCGCGGCCAGCCTGCTTAATCAGCCGCCGCTGCCTTACCGTCAGGTGAACTATGTGACCTGTCTTGATTTAGGGGGCTGGGGCGCGGTCTACACCGAAGGCTGGGAGCAGGAGGTAAAATCCGTGCGTGATGAGGCGAAGAAGATCAAAATCGCTATCACTAACGAGCTGATTTATCCGCCTGCGGCAGACCGCAGCGTCGCGTTTGCGGCGGCCGATCCGCTGGCGAAATTTGTGTAGGGAGTATCCCGTCAGGCTAGCGCTCGCGCGTTAGCCTGCGTACGTTTGGCCTTCTGATAGCCGTAGAGCAACAGCGACACCATCGCGGAGAACGACAGCAGCGCCGCAGGTAGCGTAACGTAGCTCCAGCTAAAGCCGAGCGTGATCATCATCCCGCCAAAATATGCGCCAATTGCGCTGCCCAGATTGAACGCCATCTGGCCTCCCGCCGCCCCGAGCAGTTCGCCCCCCTTCGCATTTTGCAGCAGCAGGATCTGCAGCGGCGCAGAGAGCGCAAACAAACCGGCACAGCAGATGAACCCCATCGTCAGCGAAGCGGTCTGATGCTCGCCAAACGCGAAGAGCAGCAGCAGCGAGGCGACAATCACCAGATCGGTTGTAGCAGCAATCCGTAACGGGCTAAAGCGGCCGGAGAGTTTCCCGCTCATCAGGTTGCCCAACACCATCCCAAGCCCCATCAGCATCATAATCGCCGTCATTCCCCCTTCAGAAAAGCCGGAAACGTTGAGCATAAAAGGCTTCACGAAGCTAAACCAGGCAAACACCCCGGCGTTGCCAAACATGGTGGCGGCAAAAATCAGCCAGGGTTCCGGGCGCTTCAAAAAATGAAACTGTTCGGTCAACCGGGCAGCGGTTTTATCGTGGATTGTGGGCACCCACAGCAGCACGGAGAGAATAACCAGCGCATCGAACAAGGCAATCAGGAAGAAGGTATAACGCCAGCTGAATGCATGTCCGAGCCAGGTTCCCAGCGGTACACCCACCAGGTTGGCAACGGTCATCCCGGCAATCATCCCCGCGACCGCGACCGTTACCTTCCCCGGTGGCGCGATTTTCGACAGCACAATCGCCCCCACGCCAAAGATGGCGCCGTGAGGGAAACCGGAAATCAAACGTCCCATCGCCAGACCATACCAGGAGGATGAGAACGCAAAAATGGCGTTGCCGATTGCGCACATCGCCACCAGAAACAGTAGTGTGGATTTCAGCGAGAACTTGCTGGAAAAGAGCGCCACAATCGGTGCGCCAATCACCACGCCGAAGGCGTAAAACGAGATCATGTTTCCGGCGGACGGAATGGATATCCCGGTGTCGTGCGCCAGTTCGGTGAGCACGCCCATAATGCCAAACTCGGCCATCCCCAGACCAAACGTACCCAGTGCCAGCGAAAATATTGTTTTTTTCATACCGCAACCGCAAATAAATGAGAGGCAACGGGCATTATTGACCAAACTGGTATGGTGAGCCAGTTCAAAACCGATCTCTGACACGTTAATCCATTTATTCAGGTCGATTACACTTCAGGTGGGTCCGCAAGAGGATGACAAGTATGGTCAGCAAAAAGAACGCGAGCAAAGTGGTTGATGGCACGACGAAAACACCGCTTAAAACGAAAGAGTATGAAAAAGAGCTGCGCCGCCTGCACGTAGAGCTGGTGAAGCTTCAGCAGTGGGTGGTGAGCAAAGGGTTGAAAGTCTGTATCGTGTTTGAGGGGCGAGACGGCGCAGGCAAAGGGGGAACCATCAAGGCCATCACCGAGCGCGTTAGCCCCCGGGTCTTCCGGGTTGTCGCCCTGCCGGCTCCCACAGAAAAGGAGAAGAGCCAGCTCTACTTGCAGCGTTACGTCTCCCACCTGCCCTCGGCGGGTGAAATCGTCATCTTCGATCGCAGCTGGTATAACCGCGCGGGCGTTGAGCGCGTGATGGGTTTTTGCACCCCGGAACAGGTGGGAAAGTTTCTTGATGGCACGCCGGTTATGGAAAAAGCGATGGTTGATGCGGGGATCATCTTACTGAAATACTGGCTTGAAGTGACGCCAAAAGAGCAGGAGCGCCGCCTGCGCGACCGTATTAACGACGGACGGAAAACCTGGAAACTGTCGCCGATGGACATTAAATCGTTCAATCTATGGGATGAGTATACGGTCGCGCGCGACGAGATGTTCAAAGCCACCGACACCGCCTGGGCACCGTGGTTCGTCGCCCGGTCGGAGGATAAAAAACGCGTTCGGTTAAATATTATTTCGCACCTGCTTTCCCAGATCCCCTATAAAGACCTGCATATCGAAACGCTGGATTTACCGAAGCGTAAAATAGGTAAAGTAAAGCCGACAAAATACCCGTTCAGGTATGTAGAAGAACGATTTTAACCACGGTCTGAAAGCAAAACGCCGCCGGTCGAAACCGGCGGATCGCTTTCCCTTATGAGAAGCAGATTGGAAAGTGAATGACCCTGAAAATCACGGCTGACGTTGTCTCCCATCACTGGTACGATATCAATCTCTTTGCCAGCCCCTTATACGCACATCGCTATGAATGACATTCACATTGGCTATGCCCGATGTTCAACTGACTGCCTGCATTTGACCTTACAGCAGGACGCCCTGCTCAGCCTGGGGGAGCAATCATGAGGTTCAGATATTTAGCCCTGACGGGAATCATTATGCTGACCGGTGCCTCAGCGATCTTACTTCCTGGTATATTTTCACGACTCAACGACACACCTGAAATAAGTTATTACAAAGATCATCCCGATCTGACTTATAGCGTATTTAGCGGTTGTAAGTCTGACCCGGCCAATATAGATGAGTGTTATGCGGCTTATAATGCGGCTGTGTTTCTGGCCGACTCAGCAGATTGCAGCGCTCAGGGGAAAGAGATAAAACGTAGATTTAAGCGGCTTGTCGAACATGCTAAAGCAGAAATTATCACAAACGAAATTAACGCTGACTGTCATACGAACAAAACGAAATCTTTTTTTGCACAATTGATGGCGGGAAGTAAATAACGCAAAACGCCGCCGGTCGAAACCGGCGGCGTTTAATACTATTTGAGCCCTTTCGTGCTCTCTTCTTTCGCTTCCTGACGTTCAACGTCGCGGTACCAGCGCGGGTGGTGTTTCTGCGCCCAGCGGCGACTCACCTTCCCTTCAATCATCCCCTTAATCGACCCTTTCACCCAGAAAGCCATATACATATGGATCAGGATGGCGTGGATCAGGATGATGGCCGAGGTCGCGTGGATTAGCAGCGCATAGCGAACCCACTGGATCGGGAAATAAGGCGCAAAGTACGGACGCCAGATGATCACGCCGGTCACCAGCAACACGAAAATCATGCTCATGATGGTCCAGAACATCATCTTTTGTCCGGCGTTATATTTGCCGACTTTGGCGACCTTATGCTCGTTGCCTTTCAGAACTTCGATAATCCCCTTCACCCACGGAATGTCCTGCTTGTCCGGGATGTTGTGGTGTACGAAGCGGACGAACATAAACATCAGCACCACGAAAATCAGCACGCCAAAGAACGGGTGCAGAATGCGCCCCATCTGCGGAGTACCAAAGGTTTCCGTCAGCCACTGCAGCGTCGGGAAGAAGAACGAAATCCCCGATACTGCCACCAGGAAGAAGCAGATCACCACCGTCCAGTGACAGGCGCGGTCGATAAATTTCGTGCGCACAATCATCTTTGACTTACTCATGATGCTCCTCCTCGTCGTCATCCACCTCTTTGTTCGGACCAATGCCGATATAGTGATAAATCAGCCCGGCAAAGGTGGCGATAAAGCCCGCCGCGGAGAGCGGCTTGAGCGCCCCTTTCCACAGGTTGATCGAGGTGTCGATCGCCGGATCTTTCGGCAGATTGTGGTACAGCTCCGGCTGGTCATTGTGGTGCAGTACATACATCACGTGCGTTCCGCCTACGCCCTGCGGGTTATACACGCCTGCGTTTTCGTAGCCGCGCGCTTTTAACTTATCGACGCGCTGCTGCGCCACTTCCAGCATCTCGGTTTTGGTCCCGAAGTGAATGGCCCCGGTCGGGCAGGTCTTCACGCAGGCAGGTTCCTGCCCGACGCTGACGCGATCCACGCACAGGGTGCATTTATAGACCCGGTTATCCTCTTTATTGAGGCGCGGGACGTTAAACGGACAGCCCGCGATGCAGTAGCCGCAGCCGATACAGTTGTCCTGCTGGAAATCCACGATGCCGTTGGCGTACTGAATAATCGCACCGGCAGACGGGCAGGCCTTAAGGCAGCCCGGATCTTCACAGTGCATACAGCCGTCTTTACGGATCAACCACTCCAGCTTGCCGTTCTGTTCGGTTTCGCTAAAGCGCATCACCGTCCAGGATTTGGCGCTCAGATCGGCCGGGTTATCGTAGACCCCAACGCAGTGACCCACCTCATCACGAATGTCGTTCCACTCTGAACATGCCACCTGGCAGGCTTTACAGCCCACGCAGGAGGAGACATCGATAAGCTTGGCAACTTCAGCCTTGTAATCCCGCCCGCGAGGCGCGGGCGTGATAGGGTTAGTCGCGGAGCGTTTGATAATGTCTTGTGTTTCCATCGCCATTTAATCGCTCCTTACGCTTTCTCGATGTTGACCAGAAACGCTTTGTACTCCGGCGTTTGCGAGTTGGAATCGCCGACGTTAGGCGTCAGGGTATTGGCGATGTAGCCCTTCTGCGCTACGCCTTCAAAGCCCCAGTGCAGCGGAATACCGACGGTTTCCACCTGCTGGCCATGCACGTTCAGGCTCTGCAGACGGCGGGTCACCACCGCAACGGCGCGAATAAAGCCGCGCTTGCTGCTGACCTTCACGCGATCGCCGTTGGCAATCCCCTTCGCTTTCGCCAGCGTCTCGCTGATCTCCACAAACTGTTCCGGCTGCGCGATGGCGTTAAGCCGCGCGTGCTTGGTCCAGGTGTGGAAATGCTCGGTCAGGCGGTAGGTAGTCCCCACGTAAGGGAACTTGTCCTTCTTGCCTAAACGCAGCACGTCGTCTTCGTAGATACGCACCACCGGGCTGGACACCACGTTCGGGTGCAGCGGGTTGGTGCCCAGCGGCGTTTCCATCGGCTCGTAGTGTTCCGGGAACGGCCCTTCAGCCAGCTTGTCGAGGGCAAACAGACGCCCCAGCCCTTCCGGCTGCATGATGAACGGCCCGGTTTTGCTGCCCGGCGCGGCGGTGTTGAAGTCCGGGATATCGTTCCCCGTCCACTTCGAACCGTTCCACTCGATCAGCATACGTTTTGGATCCCACGGCTTGCCGTTGATGTCCGCAGACGCACGGTTGTAGAGCACGCGACGGTTAAGCGGCCACGCCCATGCCCAGCCCAGCGTATTGCCAAGGCCTGACGGGTCGGCGTTATCGCGGTTAGCCATCTGGTTACCCTGTTCGGTCCAGCTGCCGGCATAAATCCAGCACGAAGAAGCCGTGGTGCCGTCATCACGTAGCAGCGCGAAGCTGTTCAGCAACTGGCCTTTCTTCGCCAGCAGGTTGCCGTTAGCGTCATAGAGATCCGCCAGCGCAACGCCGTTGTTCTCTTTGGCCACTTCCTCTGACTCAGGATGGTCCGGCTGCTTGTAGTTCCAGCTCATTTTCAGCAGCGGCTCGGCGCCTTTGCCGCCTTCCGTGCGATACATTTCGCGCAGACGATGGTAAATGCCCGCCAGAATTTCGCCGTCGTTACGGGCTTCACCCGGTGCATCCTGGCCTTTCCAGTGCCACTGCAGCCAGCGACCAGAGTTGGCAATAGAGCCATCCTCTTCCGCGAAGCAGGTAGACGGCAGGCGGAACACTTCGGTCTGAATCGAGGCCGGATCGACGTCGTTGGATTCCCCATGGTTCTGCCAGAAGGTCGAGGTTTCGGTCACCAGCGGATCGATAACCACCATGTACTTCAGCTTGCTCAGGCTGCGGACCACTTTGTTTTTGTCCGGGAACGACGCAACAGGGTTAAAGCCCTGGCAGATGTAGCCCGTGACGTTGCCTTTATCCATCATGTTGAAATACTTGATGACATCGTAGGCCTGGTCCCATTTCGGCAGCCACTCAAAGCCCCAGTCGTTCTCTTTCTGCGCCGCATCGCCGTAGAAGGATTTCATCAGGCTGACGGCGAACTTCGGATAGTTACTCCAGTAGTTCACCTGATCCGGCAGCGTGGCTTTTGGCGTATTCGCTGTGAGCCAGGTCTGGAAATCAGTCTGTTTTTCTGACGGCAGCGTCAGATAGCCCGGCAGGCTGGTCGACAGCAGGCCGAGATCGGTCAGGCCCTGAATGTTGGAGTGACCACGCAGCGCGTTCACGCCGCCACCGGCCATCCCCATGTTGCCGAGCAGCAACTGGATCATCGCCATGGTGCGGATGTTCTGCGCGCCCACGGTGTGCTGTGTCCAGCCAAGCGCATACAGGAACGTGGTGGTTCTGTCTGCTGCACTGGTAGACGCCAGCACTTCACACACTTTCAGGAAATCTGCTTTTGGCGTACCGCAGATATTTTCAACCACATCCGGCGTGTAGCGGGACACGTGCTGTTTCAGCATATTCCACACGCAGCGCGGATCGGTCAGGGTGTCGTCGCGTTTCGCATAGCCGTTTTCGTCGAACTGGTAGTTCCAGGAAGACTTATCGTACTGGCGTTTTTCCGCGTCATAGCCGCTGAACAGGCCGTCTTCAAAGGCAAAATCTTCCCGCACCAGCAGGCCGGCGTTGGTGTAATGCTTAACGTATTCAGCGTTAATTTTGTTGTTTTCGATCAGGTACAACAGCACGCCAGACAGGAACGTAATGTCCGTACCGGAGCGGATTGGCGCATAAATATCGGCCACCGATGCCGTACGCGTAAAGCGCGGATCGACGACGATAAGCGTCGCATCGTTGTTGTTTTTCGCTTCCATCGCCCAGCGGAATCCCACCGGATGGGCCTCAGCGGCGTTACCGCCCATAACCACGACGACGTTGGCGTTTTTGATATCAACCCAGTGGTTGGTCATCGCACCGCGACCAAATGTTGGAGCAAGACTTGCTACCGTTGGTCCGTGTCAGACGCGCGCCTGGTTGTCTACTGCCAGCATGCCGAGAGAGCGCACAAATTTTTGCGTCAGCATGCCGGTTTCATTGCTTGCCGCGGATGCGCAAAGCATCCCGGTGGAAAGCCAGCGGTTAACCGTGACACCCTGCTCGTTCTTTTCAATAAAGTTGGCGTCGCGGTCGGCTTTCATTAATTTTGCAATGCGGGTGAACGCGTCATCCCAGGAGATACGCTGCCATTTGTCAGAACCTGGCGCGCGGTACTCCGGATAGCGCAGACGGTTTTCGCTGTGAACGTAGTCCAGCAGCCCCGCGCCTTTCGGGCAAAGTGCCCCACGGCTCACCGGATGATCCGGATCCCCTTCAATATGATAAATCGCTTCTTTGGCGTTTTTTGCGCCATCACCCAGGCTATACATCAATAGCCCACAACCCACGGAGCAGTATGTGCAGGTGTTACGGATCTCTTTGGCGCGCAGCAGTTTAAAGTTGCGCGCCTGAGCCAGTGCCATTTTGGGAGCGAATCCCAACGCAGCGACTGTTGTCCCGGCCATACCGCCCGCGCAGATTTTGAAAAATTGTCTGCGGCTGACGTCCATTGCTGTCCTCGTTTACTTTTGAGAATTCGCGCCGCAAGCTAACAGCAAAGTCCCTGTTTTTTTTGCGTCAAATCAAGTACACCTTATTTAGCCCCCTAAATAGTCATGGCCGCTGGGTTTATGTACTCCTTAGGGGCTACTTTGCGCGCACATTATTCGCAAGGTGAATGGAATCAATGTTATAACTTTTCCCTTTGAATATAAGAACACTGGCGAAGAAATGGACAGAAAGAGAGCGACGCTCACAGGACTGGCGGCAATACTGTTATGGAGCACCATGGTCGGGCTGATTCGCAGCGTAAGCGAAGCGCTGGGGCCGGTGGGCGGCGCGGCAATGATTTACACCGTGAGCGGTCTGTTATGTCTGGTCACGGTGGGTTTTCCCGATGTAAGACGCTTTTCCCCGCGCTATCTTATTGCCGGGAGCGTGCTGTTCGTCAGCTATGAAATTTGCCTGGCCCTGTCGCTGGGTTACGCCGCCACGCGTTCGCAGGCCATCGAAGTGGGGATGGTCAATTATCTGTGGCCGAGCCTGACGATTGTGTTTGCGATTTTGTTCAACGGCCAAAAATCGACTCTGTGGGTGATCCCCGGCCTGGCCCTCTCCCTGCTGGGCGTGAGCTGGGTATTAGGCGGCGAACAGGGATTACAGGTAGATGAAATCCTCCGCAATATTACCTCCAGCCCGCTGAGTTATGCCCTGGCCTTCTCCGGGGCATTTATCTGGGCGGCTTACTGCACCGTAACCAGCAAATATGCCGGCGGGAAAAACGGTATTACCCTTTTCGTGTTGCTGACGGCGCTCAGTTTGTGGATCAAATATGCCCTCAGCGATCAGCCAGAAATGATGTTCAGCGTACCGGTGGTGGTGAAGCTATTACTCTGTGGCGTCGCGCTGGGTTTTGGCTACGCTGCCTGGAATGTCGGTATTCTGCACGGTAATGTTACCCTGCTCGCCGCCGCCTCCTATTTTACGCCGGTATTATCCTCCGCGCTGGCGGCCGCCCTGTTAAGCGCGCCGCTCTCCTTCGCCTTTTGGCAGGGCGCGGTGATGGTATGCGTCGGGTCATTGTTGTGCTGGCACGCCACGCGAAAATGAGCCGCTTTAATGCTGCCGGGCACAACACTTGCCCGGCAGAACAGGTACGGAAATATGAATACTATCGCAAGTGCGCTTACAGATAATCGAATGACGCAGGTAGGACATGCTTACCCTACTCAGGATCGGTATGACGATCCTGAATAGCGTTATCTTCAAAACCCGATTAAGTAATTTGACGACAACACAAACACATTCATACACGAATGAATTGCAATAGGATAAAAAAGGCCTCTACTTTTTATCCTGACCATCAAAAGCAATATTGATATCATAAAAAGAATCGCCTGATCTAACACATTATAATACTGTCCATGCATCAGGCAAAAAATCAGTGAAGTCAGTATGCAGGGAATCACATAACTTTTATTAAAGACGGAGTATAAGCAACCGAAGATACATCCCCTGTAAATGATCTCCTCATAGTAGGGCACGATGAAGGAGGCGACCATGAAAGCGATCAAATTTATCTGTGCAGGCTCATAATGATATAAACTCTCTCTGTAAACACAAATAGCATACTGCACCAACAGTATGATAAGCAATACAATAGCTGAAAATATGAGTGACGATACATTTGTCATTGGCGTTATTTTAAAGCCATCGACACTTCTTAAATAAAAGAAGTATACAAAAAGAGCGATTAAAAAATTCGCAATAAACACTAAAAGAAATGACTCATCGAAAGAAAGATAGCTGAGCGTGATGGCTGGTGATAACGTTATAGCTATTGCAATAACAGACACAATGAAAAAAACGAGTACGTTTTTTTTGCTATAAGTGAATGGACTGACATGTCTCAACATGATCATGTTCAGCATGGTATATTTCATGGTTTAAACATTTTCTCTATAAAATCAATTAATAGGGTTACGATACTCAAATCATTTTTAGTTTTGCATTTTGTGCTAAAAAAATATCTTATAATACCCATGTAAATGATAGTGAATATATGTAAGTAAATGTAAGGCTGCCATTGTGCATGTTAAAGCAGTCTGCTCGACGACGACACCTTTATTGTCTGCTATACCCCGGGCTGTTCGCCCCCTGCGGCACGGCGCAGCCAGTTTTGCAGCAGCCTGCCGTCTTCGGTCATGTCCGTGTCAGACCGCACACACAGGTAGTAATCCCGCCCGTCGTCGATCGGCGCATTGAAAATTTTCACCAGTTCACCGCTCTCAAGATAAGGCGCAATCAGCGGCTCGCGCATCAGCGCACAGCCCAGCCCGGCCTGCACGCCCGCAAGCGTCAGCAAGCCATCTTCAAACATCGGGCCACTGCGGCGCGGGGGACGTTTCACCCCCTGCTGCACAAACCACTGCTGCCAGGTGGATCGCTCCTCATCGTGCAGTAACGGCATTTGCAGAAGCTGCTCCGGGGTGTCGATATGCCCGTGAATGCGTAAAAACGCGCGGCTGCACACCGGAACCATCTGCCCTGAAATCAACTTTTCACTCTGATAGCCCGCCCACTGCCCGTTGCCGAAGCGGATTGACATATCTGAGGCATCGCTCAGGTAGTTGCGATGGTTGGCATACACCACGTTGATTTCAGTTTGCGGATTCGCCCGCATAAACGCTGGCAGGCGTGGAATAAACCAGCCCATGCCGAACAGCGGGATCAGGCTGATGGTGACCTGACGCGTTTGCGACTGTTCTACCAGATGTTCCGTCGCCTGACGCAGCACGTTAAAAGCCGCGCGGATGGAACGGTAGTAATCGCGTCCCTGCTGGCTCAGCACCAGCTTCCTTCCCTGGCGCTCGGTCAGCGGCATCTGGAGATACCCTTCCAGCACCTTCAACTGATGGCTCACGGCGGAGGGCGAAATATCCAGCTCCTGCGCGGCCTGCGTTACGCTTCCCAGCCGGGCAATGGCTTCAAAGGCACGAACGGCACGCAGCGGCGGGTCATTTGCCAGGCGGCTTTCACCATAGGCGGACGCAGCGTTCGATTGTTCTGTTTTATTCATATATTGATTTCTTTAGGCTTTTTACCCCGTCATGGGCTTTCAATATAGTTATGCAAATCATAAAGATAAAACAATACCGGTTTATCATAAGAAATAATTTATCTGTATTTTACAATTTTATTCATTTGTTGGATGGTAGCCGCTGAAAGAGCAATTTGTCGGGTACGAACGTTGGACACACTCATACAACAATTGATCAACGGGGTGATGCTGGGAAGCATCTACGCGCTGATCGCGCTGGGCTATACCATGGTGTATGGCATTTTGCGCATTATTAACTTTGCCCACGGCGATATTCTGATGGTTGGCGCGCTTACCACGCTCTCCGCCCTCAACGCCCTGAACACAACCTTCCCGCACATGCCGCAGCTGCTGCAGCTCGGCTTTGCCCTGTCGATTGCCATGGCGGTTTGCGCCCTGCTGGCCATGGCGGTAGAACGCTTCGCCTATCGCCGCCTGCGCAACGCGCCGCGCCTGGCGCCGCTGATCTCCGGGATTGGCGTCTCCGTATTACTGCAAACGGTGGCGATGATTATCTGGACGCGTAATCCGCTGATGTTCCCGCAGATCCTGCCCATGGACCCCATTGCCATCACCGCCGGTAGCGAAGCGCATCCCCCTGCCATTATCACCGTAACGGGGATTGTCACCGTCGCACTGGCGCTGATCGTGATGATCGGGCTGTGGCTGCTGGTGGAATACACCCGGCTCGGGCGCGGCATGCGGGCGGTTGCTGAAAACCCACGCGTCGCCACGCTGATGGGGGTCAATCCGAACGCCATTATTACGCTGACTTTTGCCATCGGCGGGATGTTTGCCGCACTAGCGGGCGTGATGATGGCCAGCAACTACGGCAACGCCAGCTTCTCGATGGGCTTTTTGCCGGGCATAAAAGCCTTTACCGCGGCGGTACTCGGCGGGATTGGCAATATACGCGGCGCGATGATCGGCGGGATCTTACTCGGCGTCATCGAAGCGCTGGGTGCAGGCTACCTCGGTGAACTCACTAACGGCGTGTTCGGCAGTAATTATCAGGACGTGTTTGCCTTCATCGTGCTGATTCTGGTGCTGGTCTTCCGCCCGGCCGGTTTACTTGGTGAGCGCGTGGCGCACAGAGCGTAAGGGAAACGATGACAACCATACCACTACCTACACCCGCCGCGACGCGCAAATTCTGGTCCGGCATGACGCTGTTCTGCCTTGCCCTGCTGGTGGCGCCCGTCGTTGCCACCCAACTCGGCGGTAACTACTGGGTGCGCGTGATCGACTTCGCGCTGCTCTACATCATGCTGGCGCTGGGGCTGAATATCGTCGTCGGCTACACCGGCCTGCTGGATATGGGCTTTATTGCCTTTTACGCGGTCGGGGCGTATCTCGCCGCGCTGTTGGCTTCTCCACATCTGCTGGAGGTGTTCCCGATCCTCGCCGTCTGGTTCCCCGACGGGCTGCACACATCCTATCTGCTGATCATCCCCGTCGCCGCACTGGTTGCGGCGGTGTGCGGCATCGTTCTAGGCGCGCCGACGCTGAAGCTGCGCGGCGACTATCTGGCCATCGTGACCCTCGGCTTCGGGGAGATCATCCGTATCCTGATGCGCAACCTTGACCGCCCGGTGAACATCACCAACGGCGCTAAGGGCATTACCGGCGTTGATACTCTGAACCTGTTTGGTCTGAAGTTCAGCGGCGTATACCACTGGTTCGGCGTGAAGGTGCCTGCCCTGTGGCTATGGTACTACCTGCTGATGCTGGTGATCGTGGGGATTATCTTCGTCTGCCTGCGTCTGCAGCATTCGCGCATTGGCCGCGCCTGGCACGCCATCCGTGAAGACGAGGATGTTGCCCGGGCGATGGGCATTAACGTGCGCAACTACAAGCTGCTGGCCTTTGCGATGGGTGCCTCGTTTGGCGGCGTGGCGGGCGCGCTGTTTGGCGCGTTTCAGGGATTCGTCTCACCGGAATCCTTCACCCTTCAGGAGTCCATTGCCGTGCTGGCGATGGTGGTGCTCGGCGGGATGGGACACATCCCGGGCGTGATCCTCGGCGCGGCACTGTTAACCGCCCTGCCGGAGCTGCTGCGCAGCCAGGCGGCACCGGTGCAACAGGCGCTGTTCGGAACGGTACTCATCGATCCCGAAGTGTTACGCCAGCTCTTTTACGGACTGGCGCTGGTGCTGGTCATGCTCGTTCGTCCGTCCGGCATCTGGCCGGTACGTCATAAGGAGGTGAAAGCATGAGCCTGTTAACCGTGCGCAACATGTCCAAACGTTTTGGCGGCCTGACCGCGGTCGATAACGTCTCGCTCTCCATTAACCGGGGCGAGATCTACGGCCTGATTGGCCCTAACGGCGCGGGAAAAACCACCTGTTTCAACCTGATCACCGGGCTTTACCCGGCCGACAGCGGTGAATTTTTCATTGCGGACAAACCCTATTACCCGAAACAGATCGAGAAAGTGACCGCCGCCGGGATCGCCAGAACCTTCCAGAACGTGCGCCTGTTTAACGACATGTCGGTGCTTGAAAACGTGATGGTCGGGCGGCATGTGCGCACCCGCAACGGCCTGTGGGCGGCGCTGAGCCGTCACAAACGCGCCCGCGCGGAAGAAGCACAAACCCGTGAACAGGCCTGGCACTGGCTGGAATACACCGGTATTGCGAAGTATGCCCACTACCGCGCCTGCGATCTGGCCTATGGACACCAGCGTCGGCTCGAAATCGCACGCGCCATGGCAACGGACCCGCAGTTGCTGGCGCTGGATGAACCCGCCGCCGGAATGAATGCGGCCGAAAAAGTCGCTCTGGGCGAGCTGTTAATCCGCATCCGCGACGACGGCAAAACGCTGCTGATTATTGAACACGACGTCAAGCTGGTCATGGGCATCTGCGACCGCCTGACGGTCCTCGACTATGGCAAAACGCTCGCCAGCGGTACGCCGGAAAGCGTGCGACGCGATCCGGCAGTTATTGCGGCCTGGCTTGGAGGCAACGCCCATGTCTGAACTTCTTAAGGTCGAACGCCTCGACGTGCATTACGGCGGCATTCAGGCAGTACGCGATGTCTCCTTCACCTTGCACGACGGTGAGCAGGCCACGCTTATCGGCGCAAATGGCGCCGGTAAAAGTTCCACCGTTCGCGCCATTACCGGGCTGGAACGCTTTACCGGCACCATCACCTTTAATGGCAAAAATGTCCGCAAACAGAAACCCGAAGCCCTGCTGCGCGACGGCCTGGTGATGGTTCCCGAAGGGCGCGGCATCTTCGCCCGAATGACGGTACTGGAAAATTTGCAGATGGGTGCCTGGCTGAGAAGTGACAGCGTCACCGTTAAGCGCGAAATGAACGAGATTTTTGACCGTTTCCCGCGTCTCGGTGAGCGCCAGCACCAGCTGGCAGGCCTGCTCTCCGGCGGGGAGCAACAGCTGCTGGCGCTGAACCGCGCCCTGCTCAGCCGCCCGCGGCTGCTGATCCTCGACGAGCCGTCGATGGGGCTTGCGCCGAAGATGGTTGAACACATTTTTGCCGTCATCGCCGGGCTGCGCGAACGCGGCGTCGCCCTGCTGCTTATCGAACAGAATGCCCGTCTGGCGCTTGAGGTCACGGACAGCGCCTGGGTGATGGACAGCGGCAGCATTGTGCATCGCGGTGAGTCTCACGCGCTGCTCAATGATGACCAGATTGCACACATTTATTTGGGCGAAATGCCCGTTTAACAACACCAACCAACATCAGGGAAAACAATGAAAACAGTAAAAATCAGTGCGCTTAGCGCCGCTATTCTGCTCAGCGGTTTTGCCTCTACCGGCGCATGGGCAGCAGACAGCGAAACCGTGGTCATTGGCCTGGCGGGGCCGTTAACCGGGCCGTCTGCCCGTATCGGGAAAGATCTCGAAAACGGCGCGCAGCTGGCTATTGATGATATCAACAAACAGCACCCGACCATCGGCGGCAAAGCCGTGACCTTTAAGCTGCAGTCCGAAGATGACCAGTCCGACCCGCGTACCGCCGTTGCCGTGGCGCAGCGTCTGGTCGACAGCGGCGCGGCGGGCGTGGTCGGCCACTGGAACACCGGCACCAGCATTCCGGCAGCGCGGGTCTATCACGACGCGGGTATCGCGCAGGTTGCCCCGGTCGCAACCGGTCATGCCTATACCAAACAGGGCTTTGACACCAGCTTCCGCGTGATGGGTCACGACGATGACGGCGGCCAGTTTGCCGGTCAATACGCGGTCAATACCCTGAAAGCGAAACGCATTGCGGTGATCGACGACCGTACCGCCTTTGGTCAGGGTCTGGCGGACGAGTTCATTAAGTCGCTGGATGCACAGGGCGTGAAGATCGTTGACCGCCAGTATGTCGACGATAAAACCGTCGATTTCAGCGCCGTGCTGACCGCGATTCGCAGTAAAAATGCCGACCTGATCTTCTTCGGCGGCGTGGACAGCCAGGCCGCCCCGCTGGCGCGACGCATCAAACAGCTGGGCATGAAGGCCACCCTGATGGGCGCGGGCGGCTTCGTCAGCCAGACCTTCCTGCAGCTGGCGCAAAAAGAGGGTGAAGGCGTTGTGGCGCTGGAGCCGGGCCTGCCGGTCGAGCAGATGCCGGGCGGTAAAGCCTTCGAGCAGGCGTACCAGTCCCGCTATCACACCCATATTGAACTGCATGCGCCGTTTGCCTATGACGCCACCCGCGTGCTGGTTGCCGCCATGGAAAAAGCGGACTCGGTCGATCCTGCCGACTATCTGCCTGCCCTGCGCGCCATCAGCTATTCCGGCGTAACCGGACAAATCGCGTTTGATAAAGAAGGCAATCTGACCTCGCCGTCGTTCACCGTTTACAAAGTTGTCGACGGGAAATGGCAGCCGCAAACCGTGCTCGGCGGCGCGAAATCCAGATAACCGCAGTGAGGCAATGTGATGAGTGATAATAATGAGCTGGGCATTCTTGCCCGCCGCAAAATTGAAGCAGAAATTATTAAGCCAATTTATGAAATCCTGGTGCGCGAGATTGGTAAAACCCGCGCGCAGGCCGTCATTGGCGAGGCCATTGAGCAGGCCGCCATCAACGCGGGCAAAGAATTTGCCAGCAAGGAACCGCACGGCGCAGATGTGAAAAGCTTTATCGCCCTGCAGTATCTGTGGGAGAAGGACAACGCACTGGACGTGAAGGTCCTCGACGCCGACGACACGCAGTACAACTATAACGTCACCCGCTGCCGTTACGCCGAGATGTATCACGAGATGGGGCTGGGAGAGATTGGTCATCTGCTCTCCTGCGCGCGCGATGAGAAGTTTATCGTCGGCTATGCGCCGGACGTGGAGCTGACCCGCACCACCACCATCATGCAGGGCGGCTCGTGCTGTGACTTCCGCTACCGCAGCAAAAAGGACAACGCATGATCCGGGTTAACGCCGAACGACTCTGGTCGACGCTGGAGATGATGGCGCAGATCGGCGGCACTCCCGCCGGAGGCGTCACCCGCCTGGCGTTAAGCGAGGAGGATCGCATTGCGCGCAACCTGCTGCGCGACTGGGCGCTGGAGGCGGGCTTCACCTGTGACGTTGACAGCATGGGCAACATGTTTATCCGTCGCGCGGGTAAAAACCCGTCGCTTGCCCCGGTAATGACCGGATCGCATGTGGATTCGCAGCCGCTCGGCGGCAATTACGACGGTATTTACGGCGTGCTGGCCGGGCTGGAACTGCTGCGCACCCTGAACGATAACGCGATTGAAACCGAGCGCGACATCGTGCTGGTAAACTGGACCAACGAAGAAGGCGCGCGCTTCGCCCCGGCGATGCTGGCCTCCGGCGTCTGGGCAGGCCAGCTCTCGGAAGACTTTGCTTACGCCAGGATGGACAACCAGCGGGTCACCGTTCGCGAGGCGCTGGAAGCGATTGGCTATCGTGGCGAACGCCCTGCCCGCGCGTTTCCGGTTCACGCCTGCTATGAGCTGCATATTGAGCAGGGGCCGATTCTCGAAGAGGAAGAGATCGACATCGGCCTGGTGCGGGCGGCCATGGGTCAGCGCTGGTTTACGGTAACGCTCGACGGTTTTGCCGCCCATGCGGGAACGACGCCGATGCACAGCCGCCGCGATGCGGTCATCGCCTTCGCCGGGCTGGCGCTGAACGTGGAGGAGATCGGGTATCAATTTGCACCGGACGGACGCGCCACCATCGGCATGGTGCAGGTCACGCCGAACTCGCGTAACGTTGTCCCTTCACGAGTAGTGTGCAGCGTGGAGTTTCGCCACCCTTCACAGGACGCGCTCGACGCTATGGAAGCCGGGCTGTATGAGGCGACGAAAAACCTGGCCGCACGCGGCGTGACGGCCAACGTCGAGCGCATCTTCGACTACGCGCCTATCGCCTTTAACGAAGCCTGTCTGGCCCGTACGGAAAACGCCGTCGCCGCGCTGGGCTATTCGTCAAAATCGATGGTCTCCGGCGCCGGACACGACACCTGCTACGTCAGTAAGGTGGCCCCCGCCAGCATGATTTTCATTCCGTGCGTGAAAGGCATCAGCCATAACGAAGCAGAAAAGATCCTGCCGACGTGGTCAGAGAAAGGGGCCAACGTGCTGTTGCACAGCGTGTTGGCCGCCGCGCTGGAAAAATAAGCCGGGTGACGGCTTCGCCTTATCGGGCCTGTATTCACACGTCAGGCCCGGTAAACGCAGCGCCACCGGGCTTGTTTTACGCCTTCGGCACCTTCGCCAGGCTAAACCAAATCCCCACCGCCAGAAGCAACAGCATGCCCCCCGCGCTGCCGAGCGCCACGCTGTGTGAGGTGATAAATGCCGTCTTCGCTGCCTCGATGACCGACTCCGCTAACGCAGGCGACAGATCCTGCGCCGCCTTCACCGCTTCGCCGATAGATGAGGACGCTTTATCCGCCACGGATGCGTTCAGCCCCTGCGGCAGAACAATCGACGCCGAGAAGCTGCGGGTCAACAGCAGGCCAAAAATGGCGATTCCGAGACCCGCGCCCAGCTCGTAGGACATAGTCTCGATAGCACCCGCCGCCGCCGCTTTCTCTTTCGGTGCCGCCGCCATAATCGCCGAGGTGGAGGCCAGCAGCGCGCTCGCCGCGCTAAAGCCTAACAGCACCATCAGGCACCACGCCTGCCACTGCTGGGTACTGAAATCGAGCATCGACAGCCCGATAAAGCTCACTGCACTCAGCCCCATACCGCCAGCCGCCACGATGCGCAGCCCCAGACGCCCCACCAGCACACCGGCAATCGGGCCGCTGAATCCGCTGGCAACCATCACCGGCAGCATAAACATACCGGCGTCAAACGGCGTGAAACCGTGAACAAACTGCAGCTCCTGCGCCATCAGCAGTTCGAAGCCGACCAGGGCGATCATGGCGGTCATCGCCATCACCACCCCGCTCAGGATGATGCGATGGCAGAACAGCCGCATATCGATCATCGGCACGCGGGCGCGCAACTGGATACGCACGAAGATAAACAGCATCACCGCCCCGACAACCAGCGCAGAGGCCACCAGCCACGGAGAGAGATCGCCTTTCAGCGCCGTTTTCGCGCTATAGACCAGGAGTAAAATCGCCACAATCAACATGATCGCATGGCCGATATTCAGCGGCTGCTCGGGCCGCCCCTGCTGGGCAGGCACAAACCGGGCGGCGAGGGAAACCACCACCAGCACGATCGGCACGTTGATCAAAAAGACCGAGCCCCAGTAGAAGTGCTCAAGCAAGATGCCGCCAATCAGCGGGCCAAAGGCCGCGCCGCCGGACCCAACGGCCGCCCAGACGCCAAGCGCAATGTTGCGGTGACGGGCATCGGTAAATAGCGTGCGGATCCCGGCAAGCGTTGCCGGAATGATCATCGCCGCACCGATGGCCAGCGAGGCACGAGCAGCAATCAACCACCCTGCCGTCGGCGCAAAGGCCGCCGCCAGGGATGACAGGCCAAACAAGGTACTGCCGATCATCAGCAGTCGCTTAAAGCCGATGCGATCCCCCAGCGCGCCCATGGGCAGCACCATCCCCGCCATCACCAGCGAGTAAATATCAATAATCCACAGCAATTCATTGCCGCTGGCACCCAGCGTCATGCTCAATGTCGGCGCCGCCACGTGCAGCACCGTCGCGTCAATCGCTACCGGGATATAAACCAGCACGATAATCACTAACGCTAACCACTGACGAAACATAAATATCCTTTTTATTCTGAAAACTGGACACATGTCCAGGCTGCGATCCTACGTAAAGTTGAACACTTGTCCAGTGCTTTGTTACACTTGTTTCATCCCCATTGAGAGTGAGAAAAAATGCGTTATCTGAGCAAGGATGAGCGACGGGAAGAGATTTTACTGGCAGCCATGCGCGTCGCGCTGAGCGAAGGACTGGCGGCCATGACGGTACGGAGGATTGCAGCGGAGGCCGGGGTCGCCACGGGACAGGTGCATCACCATTTCACCTCCGGTGGCGAACTCAAATCGCTGGCGTTCGTTCGGCTTATCCGCGAGCTGCTGGACGCGGAAGTGGTCGGTGAAGACGCAAGCTGGCGCGAACGGCTGCGCGCCATGCTCGGCAGCGATGAAGGTGGCTTTGAACCCTATATCCGCCTGTGGCGCGAAGCGCAGATTTTGGCGAGCCGTGACAACGATATCAAAGGCGCGTACGTGCTGACGATGGAGATGTGGCACCAGGAGACGGTCGCTATTATTAATGCAGGTGCAAACGCCGGAGACTTTACCCTGACCGACCGCGCCGAAGACGTCGCCTGGCGCTTGATCGGCCTGGTCTGTGGTCTCGACGGCATTTATGTTTTAAATATGCCTGAAATAGACGACGCCGCCTTTAATAAACATCTGGATAAAATGATTTCGCTGGAATTGTTTTAATACTCCCTCGGTGGTAGTAATTCCCACAAAAAGTTACAATTGGTAACACATAAAGCGACCCTGCTTTCCCTTCTCCTTCTCCCGGGGTCGCTTTTTTATCTATCCTTTCAGAAGTATCCCAAAACATCCAAAAAATATATTTAACATCCTTCAGGCATCTGACTGTTTTCACTTAATTTTTTCTTCATTTAATTAAGCAAGAGGGCGCTATGTCACAACAAAATGAGAAAAATAATCATTACCTTTTGAGTAACTGGAAACCGGAAAACGCGCAGTTTTGGGAAAATAAAGGGAAACATATTGCGCGACGAAATTTGATTATCTCCGTGGCCTGTCTGCTACTCGCCTTTTGCGTATGGATGTTATTTAGCGCCATTGCGGTAAATCTTAATAAAGTCGGATTTAATTTCACTACCGATCAGCTGTTTATGTTAACCGCGTTACCCTCTCTTTCGGGGGCGATATTGCGCGTCCCCTATTCCTTTATGGTGCCGATATTTGGCGGGCGTTACTGGACCGTCTTCAGCACCGTAATTCTGATTATTCCCTGCGTGTGGTTAGGCGTTGCGATTCAGAACACCGCCACGCCCTACTGGGTATTTATCGTGATCGCCCTGATGTGCGGTTTTGCGGGCGCAAACTTTGCCTCCAGTATGGGCAACATCAGCTTCTTCTTCCCGAAATCCCGCCAGGGTAGCGCGCTGGGCATCAACGGTGGGCTGGGCAATCTCGGCGTGAGCGTCATGCAGCTGATCGCCCCGCTGGTGATCTTCCTGCCAATGTTCACCTTCCTTGGGGTTCACGGCGTGCCCCAGGAAGACGGCTCAACCCTGTGGCTGGCGAATGCCGCCTGGATTTGGGCGCCGCTGCTGCTGCTGGCGACTATTGCCGCGTTCTTCGGCATGAACGATATCGCCAGCTCTAAGGCCTCGATTGCCAGTCAGCTTCCGGTTCTGAAGCGTTTTCACCTCTGGCTGCTGAGCCTGCTCTATCTCGCGACCTTCGGCTCGTTTATCGGTTTTTCGGCGGGTTTTGCCATGTTGTCGAAAACCCAGTTCCCGGACGTCAATATCCTTCACCTCGCCTTCTTTGGCCCGCTGATTGGCGCTCTGGCGCGCTCGGCGGGCGGCATGATCTCCGACAGGCTGGGCGGCGTACGCGTGACGCTGATTAATTTTATCTTTATGGCCGTGTTTAGCGCGCTGATCTTCCTGACGCTGCCCGGTAGCGGGTCCGGCAGCTTCATCGCGTTCTACCTGGTCTTTATGGGGCTGTTCCTCACCGCAGGCCTCGGCAGCGGCTCGACGTTCCAGATGATTGCGGTTATTTTCCGCCAAATCACCCTAAACCGCGTTAAGCAGGAAGGCGGAACGGACGAACAGGCGCAGCACGAAGCGGTAACCGAAACGGCCGCGGCGCTGGGCTTTATCTCTGCGATTGGCGCGGTGGGCGGGTTCTTTATTCCCAAGGCCTTCGGTACTTCGCTGGCGATGACCGGTTCGCCGGTGGGCGCCATGAAAGTGTTCCTCGTGTTTTACATCGTTTGTGTCTTTGTCACCTGGCTGGTTTATGGCCGTAAATCCTCACAAAAATAACAAAATTGTCTTTTGCCGGAGGGCGGTGCAGTGCTGTCCGGCAATGTTATCGGAGCAGGAGAAATGTCATGAGTAAACTGTTGGATCGCTTCCGTTACTTCAAAACAAAAGGCGACAGTTTCGCCGATGGTCACGGTCAGGTGTATCACACCAACCGCGACTGGGAGGACAGCTATCGCCAGCGCTGGCAGTTCGATAAAATCGTGCGATCCACCCACGGCGTGAACTGTACCGGCTCCTGTAGCTGGAAGATTTACGTCAAAAACGGCCTGGTGACCTGGGAGACGCAGCAAACCGACTACCCCCGCACCCGCCCCGACCTGCCTAACCATGAGCCGCGCGGCTGCCCGCGTGGCGCAAGCTACTCCTGGTACCTTTACAGCGCTAACCGCCTGAAGTATCCGCTGGTGCGCCGCAAACTGATTGAGCTGTGGCGCGAGGCGCTCGCCCAGCATATCGACCCGGTGCTCGCCTGGGATGCCATCCAGAGCGATCCGCAGAAAGCGCAGAGCTACCGCCAGGCGCGCGGACGCGGCGGGTTTATCCGCTCGAACTGGAAAGAGCTGAACCAGCTGATTGCCGCCGCCAACGTCTGGACCATCAAAAACTACGGCCCCGACCGCGTGGCGGGCTTCTCGCCGATCCCGGCGATGTCGATGGTCTCTTACGCGGCGGGGACGCGCTACCTCTCCCTGCTGGGCGGCACCTGCCTGAGTTTTTATGACTGGTACTGCGATTTACCGCCCGCCTCGCCGATGACCTGGGGCGAGCAGACCGACGTGCCGGAATCCGCCGACTGGTACAACTCCAGCTACATCATCGCCTGGGGCTCCAACGTGCCGCAGACGCGCACCCCGGATGCCCACTTCTTTACCGAAGTGCGCTACAAGGGCACTAAAACCGTTGCCATCACGCCGGACTTCTCCGAGGTGGCGAAGCTCAGCGATCAGTGGCTGGCCCCGAAACAGGGCACCGACAGTGCGCTCGCCATGGCGATGGGCCACGTGATCCTCAAAGAGTTTCACCTCGATAACCCGAGCGACTACTTCCTCAACTACTGCCGTCGCTACACCGATATGCCAATGCTGGTGCTGCTTGACGAGCAGGCAGATGGCCGCGTGGTGCCGGGCAGAATGCTTCGCGCCTCCGACCTGGCCGACGGCCTGGGTGAAGCCAATAACCCCGAGTGGAAAACCATCGCCTTTGACGCCACCGGGGATCTGGTTGTGCCGAACGGATCGATCGGTTTCCGCTGGGGTGAAAAAGGCAAATGGAACCTTGAGTCGCTGTCTGCCGGTCAGGAGACCGAGCTGACGCTCTCTCTGCTCGACAGCCACGACAGCATTGCGGACGTAGCCTTCCCCTATTTCGGCGGCAATGAAAACCCGCACTTTCGCAGCGTGAAGCAGGAGCCGGTGCTCTTGCGCCGCGTGCCGAGCAAAACCCTGACGCTTGCTGACGGCAGCCAGAAACGCGTCGTCAGCGTGTACGATCTGGTGCTGGCGAACTATGGCCTCGATCGCGGTCTTGAGGACAGCAACGCGGCGGTAAATTATGCCGACATCAAAGCTTATACCCCGGCATGGGGCGAGCAAATTACCGGCGTGCCCGCCTGGCTGATTGAAAAAATCGCCCGCGAGTTTGCCGACACGGCGCACAAAACTCACGGACGCTCGATGATCATCCTTGGGGCCGGTGTGAACCACTGGTACCACATGGACATGAACTACCGCGGGATGATCAACATGCTGGTCTTCTGCGGCTGCGTCGGGCAGAGCGGCGGCGGCTGGTCGCACTATGTCGGCCAGGAAAAACTGCGGCCGCAGACCGGCTGGCTCCCCCTCGCCTTCGCGCTGGACTGGAACCGCCCGCCGCGCCAGATGAACAGCACCTCGTTCTTCTACAACCATGCCAGCCAGTGGCGTTACGAAAAGCTGACCGCGCAGGAGTTGCTCTCGCCGCTGGCGGACGCCACCAAATTCACCGGCCACCTGATTGACTTCAACGTCCGCGCCGAACGCATGGGCTGGCTCCCGTCGTCGCCGCAGCTGAACCTCAACCCGCTACACATCAAGGCCCGCGCCGACGCGGCCGGAATGACGCCGCAGGAGTATACCGTTCAGGGGCTGAAATCGGGCGACGTCCGCCTTGCCTGCGAACAGCCCGACAACGGCAAAAACCATCCGCGTAACCTGTTCGTCTGGCGCTCGAACCTCCTCGGCTCGTCCGGTAAGGGCCACGAGTACATGCTCAAGTACCTGCTGGGTACCGAAAGCGGCATTCAGGGGGAAGATTTAGGTTCAACCGACGACGTGAAGCCGGAAGAGGTAGAGTGGCAAACCGCTGCCATCGAAGGGAAGCTGGATCTGCTGGTCACGCTCGATTTCCGTATGTCCAGCACCTGCCTCTTCTCCGATATCGTCCTGCCGACCGCCACCTGGTATGAAAAAGACGATATGAATACCTCGGATATGCATCCGTTTATTCACCCGCTCTCCGCCGCCGTTGACCCTGCCTGGGAATCACGCAGCGACTGGGAGATCTACAAAGGCATTGCCAAAGTGTTCTCGGAGGTCTGCGTCGGCCATCTGGGCACCGAAACTGACGTGGTGTTGCAGCCTTTGCAGCACGACTCCCCCGCCGAGCTGTCGCAGCCGTTTGATATTCAGGACTGGCGCAAGGGTGAATGCGATCTGATCCCGGGTAAAACCGCGCCGGGCATCGCCGTTGTCGAACGTAACTATCCGGAAACCTACGAGCGCTTTACCGCCCTCGGTCCGCTACTGGATAAACTCGGCAACGGCGGGAAAGGCATCTCGTGGAATACCCAGAAGGAGGTCGAATTCCTTGGCAAGCTCAACTACGTCAAGCTCGACGGCCCGGCCAAAGGCCGCCCACGTATTGAAACGGCAATTGACGCCTCGGAAGTGATCCTCGCCCTCGCCCCGGAAACTAACGGTCAGGTGGCGGTGAAAGCCTGGGAAGCGCTCGGGGAGATGACCGGACGCGACCACACCCATCTGGCATTGAACAAAGAAGACGAGAAGATTCGCTTCCGCGATATTCAGGCCCAGCCGCGCAAAATCATCTCCAGTCCAACCTGGTCCGGGCTTGAGAGCGAACACGTCTCCTATAACGCCGGGTACACCAACGTTCACGAGCTGATCCCATGGCGGACCCTGTCTGGCCGTCAACAGCTGTATCAGGACCATGTCTGGATGCGCGCCTTTGGTGAAAGCCTGGTGGCCTATCGCCCGCCGATAGACACCCGCAGCGTCACCCACATGCGCGAGATCCCGCCGAACGGCTTCCCGGAGAAAGCGCTGAACTTCCTGACGCCGCACCAGAAATGGGGCATTCACTCCACCTACAGTGAAAACCTGCTGATGCAGACGCTGTCTCGCGGTGGCCCGATTGTCTGGATAAGCGAAACCGACGCCCGTGAACTGGGCATTGAGGATAACGACTGGATCGAAGCCTTCAACGCCAACGGCGCATTAACCGCCCGAGCGGTGGTCAGCCAGCGCGTGCCGCCGGGCATGACCATGATGTACCACGCCCAGGAGCGCATCCTGAACATTCCAGGCTCTGAAGTGACCGGGCGGCGCGGCGGGATCCACAACTCGGTGACGCGCATCTGTCCTAAACCGACGCACATGATTGGCGGATACGCGCAGCTGGCCTACGGCTTTAACTATTACGGAACCGTTGGCTCCAACCGCGACGAGTTCATCATGATCCGCAAAATGAAAAACATTAACTGGCTGGACGGCGAAGGTCGGGATCAGGTTCAGGAGGCGAAAAAATGAAAATACGCTCACAGGTTGGAATGGTACTGAATCTCGATAAGTGCATCGGCTGTCACACCTGCTCGGTCACCTGCAAAAACGTCTGGACCGGGCGCGAAGGGATGGAATATGCGTGGTTTAACAACGTTGAAACCAAACCGGGTATTGGCTATCCGAAAAACTGGGAAGATCAGGACGAGTGGCAAGGCGGCTGGATCCGCGGCATTCACGGCAAGTTGACCCCGCGCCTCGGCAGCAAGCTTGGCGTCCTGTCGAAAATCTTTTCGAACCCGGTCATGCCGCAGATTGATGATTATTATGAACCGTTCACTTTTGATTATCAGGATCTGCACCGCGCGCCGGAGGGCGATCACCTCCCTACTGCCCGCCCGCGCTCGCTTATCGACGGCAAGCGAATGGATAAAATCGTCTGGGGGCCAAACTGGGAAGAATTGCTCGGCGGCGAGTTCGAGAAGCGCGCCCGCGACCGCAACTTCCAGAAGATCCAGAAAGAGATGTACGGCCAGTTTGAAAACACCTTCATGATGTACCTCCCGCGCCTGTGCGAGCACTGCCTGAACCCAAGCTGTGCGGCCACCTGCCCAAGCGGCGCGATCTACAAACGTGAGGAAGACGGGATTGTCCTGATCGACCAGGACAAATGCCGCGGCTGGCGTCTGTGCATCAGCGGCTGCCCGTACAAGAAAATCTACTTCAACTGGAAAAGCGGTAAGTCCGAGAAATGCATCTTCTGCTATCCGCGCATTGAGTCCGGCCAGCCAACGGTCTGTTCGGAAACCTGCGTGGGACGAATCCGCTATCTTGGCGTGCTACTGTACGACGCGGATCGGATTGAAGAAGCGGCCAGCACCGAGCACGAAACCGATCTGTACGAGCGTCAGTGCGACGTCTTCCTTGACCCGCACGACCCGGCAATCATTGAAGAAGCGCTGAAACAGGGTATTCCTCAAAACACAATCGACGCCGCGCAGCGTTCGCCGGTCTACAAACTGGCGATGGACTGGAAGCTGGCCCTGCCGCTGCACCCGGAATACCGTACCCTGCCGATGGTCTGGTACGTTCCGCCGCTGTCGCCTATTCAGTCTTATGCCGATGCGGGCGGTCTGCCGCAAAGCGACGGCGTTCTGCCGGCGGTGGAAAGCCTGCGCATTCCGGTGCAGTACCTGGCAAACATGCTGAGCGCCGGTGACCCGGCTCCCGTGCTGCGCGCCCTGAAGCGCATGATGGCGATGCGTCACTACAAACGCTCCCAGACCGTGGAAGGCGTGACCGATACCCGCGCCATTGAAGAGGTGGGGCTGACCGAAGCGCAGGTTGAGGAGATGTACCGCTATCTGGCCATTGCCAACTACGAAGACCGCTTCGTGATCCCGACCAGCCACCGCGAAATGGCGCGTGACGCCTTCCCGGAGAAAAACGGCTGCGGATTTACCTTTGGCGACGGCTGCCACGGCTCCGACACCAAATTCAATCTCTTCAACAGCAGCCGCATTGATGCCATCAACATCACCGAGGTGCGCGAACACGGGGAGGGAGAATAATGCAGATCCTGAAAATCATCGCGCTACTGATTGAGTATCCCGATGAGGTGCTGTGGGAAAGCCGCGAGGAGGCGCTTTCCCTTATCGAACAGGATGCCCCCGCGCTGCTGCCGTTTGCCCGGCAGCACCTTGGGGCTGCTCTGCTGGATAAACAGGCCGAGTGGTGCGAGGTGTTTGAGCGGGGTCGCGCCACCTCGCTGCTGCTGTTCGAACATGTGCACGCCGAGTCCCGCGATCGCGGGCAGGCGATGGTCGATCTGATGGGCCAGTATGAGAAAGCCGGGCTTGAGCTGGACTGCCGCGAGCTGCCGGACTATCTGCCGCTCTATCTGGAGTATCTCAGCATTGTCAGCGACGCGGAGGCGCGCGAAGGGTTGCAAAACGTCGCGCCGATCCTGGCGCTGATTGGCGGACGCCTGAAGCAGCGCGGCGTGGCGCATTATCAGCTTTTTGATGCGCTACTGCGTTTTGCCGACAGTCGTCTCTCCAGCGACAGCGTGGCGCAGCAGGTTTCCGGTGAAAAAAGGGATGATACCCGCCAGGCGCTGGACGCCGTCTGGGAAGAGGAACAGGTGAAGTTTATCGAGGACAACGCCACATCGTGCGACAGTTCGCCGATGCAGCAATATCAACGACGCTTTAGCCAGGACGTTGCACCGCAGTATGTGGACGTCGGCGCCGGAGGCCCAAAATGACGCACTACCTCAACGTGTTTTTCTATGACATTTACCCCTACATCTGCGCCACCGTCTTTTTCATTGGCAGCTGGTTGCGCTACGACTACGGACAGTACACCTGGCGCGCCTCGTCGAGCCAGCTGCTCAGCAAGCGCGGCATGAACTGGGCGTCGAACCTGTTTCACATCGGGATCCTCGGGATTTTCTTCGGGCATCTGTTCGGGATGTTAACCCCGCACTGGATGTACGCCTGGTTTTTGCCCGTGGCCGTTAAGCAGCAGCTGGCGATGATCGCCGGGGGGATTTGCGGCGTTCTGACGCTGATCGGCGGCTCCATGCTGCTGGTCCGCCGGCTGTTTAACCAGCGCGTGCGCGCCACCTCGACCACGCCGGATATCATTATCATGAGTATCCTGTTGATTCAGTGCATTCTCGGGCTGACGACGATTCCGTTCTCGGCGCAGTATCCAGACGGCAGCGAGATGATGAAACTGGTGGGATGGGCGCAGGGAATTGTAACCTTCAAAGGCGGATCGTCGGAAATGCTGAGCGGCGTAGCGCCCATTTTCCGCATCCACCTCGTGCTGGGCATGACCATCTTCCTGATCTTCCCATTCACCCGTCTGGTACACGTCTGGAGCGCGCCATTCGAGTATTTCACCCGTCGCTACCAGGTGGTGCGCTCGCGCCGCTAATCGGTGTTTTTCCCCCTCTCCCTGTGGGAGAGGGCCGGGGTGAGGGCATTAGCCCGCACAGGAATATTTTGCCGGGTGGCGGCTACGCCTTACCCGGCCTACTTCCCCGCCGTTCCGGGCTATTTTCCTGCCTGCGGATGCGTATCAAACCCCGCCATCACCGCAGTCAATTCTGCTAGCGTAAAGCCGTGCTTCGGATCGTCAACCCCGAGACCAAACCGCGATTGCATCAGTTGATAAAGCGCCTGCGCGTCCGGCAAATGGATCTGCTCCTCCACATGGCCGTTGTGCCAGTGCGTGAAGTTAAAATTAGTCAGCGTCAGCTTGCCGCCGTCCGGGAGATGGCGACACATCAACAGATGATGACGGAAGTGCGACTGCGGCCAGTGCGCGGACCAGAAGTTACCCATCACGTAATCGTTAAAGTACTGCGTCGCCAGGTCAAAGTGGTACATCGATTGCCAGTGATCATGATGGCGGAACTGCAGCACCCAGTCGTTACCTTCGCTTAGCAGGCGGTACAGGCCGTGCGGCGTACTCTGCTCCTCGTTGGCGAGTAAGCGTATGGGCGCCGTGAGCGTTTGTCCGCCAAACCCGACATCCGCTATCCAGCGTTCGCCGTTCAGTTCGACCAGCAGTAAACGGTGGGTGCGCGGCGGCATCTGCGGCGGATTCGCCAGCACCACCCGTCCCAGCACGCTGCGCACCGTAAACCCCACTTCGCGCAATACGCGCTCGAACAGGCCATTTTGCTCAAAGCAGTAACCGCCGCGGCGCGCGGTGACCAGCTTGTCGACCAGGCTTTGATCGTCAAGATGGATCTCACGCGGCAATACCACATCGATATTCTCAAACGGGATCGCGCAGTTGTGGTGTAAATGCAGCGCACGAAGGGTGTCGATATCAACCTGCGCGGGCTGTTGCCAGCCCGTGCGGGCAAAATAAGCACTCAGAAATGGGGACATGGTTGGCTTCCTTGATGTGATATTCCTTGTTTATAAACTATTTTACCCGCCCCATATGCGCAAATGTGCTTTTTAGCGCTGCTTAGCGCGCTGCATAATACCCAGCGCGCTAAGCATCAGGAGAAGCCCCGTCACCAGCGTCAGCGTCGCCATTGCCATGCCTTGCCCTACGGAGCCTTGCTCGAACTGCCGCCAGATAAACACCGAGACCGTCTGTGTGCCCGCCGGGGCAAGCAACAGTGATGTCACCAGCTCACGCGAGGCAATCGCAAACACCATCAGCATCGCCGCCAGCAGCGCGGGAGAGACGAGCGGCATCACGATATAGCGCAGTGCCTGAAACGCCGAGGCTCCGTGAACCCGCGCCGCAGGCTCCAGACTTCCGCCCAATTGACGCAGCGCGCTGCCAACGTAGCGCACGGGCCACGGCAGCAACAGGCAGCAATACGACAGCATCAAAATCACCCAGCTGTTATACGGCGAGACTGGCCAAAAGGACCGGTTCCAGAGCAGAATCAAACCGACGCCCACGACAATGCCGGGCAGCGCGGCGGGCATCAGCGAGAGCGCGTCAAGTATCGCGCGCCCTTTTATCTTTTGCATTACCACCAGCCACGATGCCAACAGCCCCAGCAGCCCGGTAATGCACGCCGTCCCGAGCGCCAGCGACAGGCTGGTTCCCAGCGCCGACAAAGCCTCTCCCTGCTGGCTGAACAGTGCCGCATAATGTGACGTTGTCACATTATCAAGCGTCACACCTCCAGATAATGTACCGAGCACGCCGGAGAGCGCCATCGATGCGCCGGGTAACAGCACCGCGACCGCACTCACCACCATCATCAGCACAACCATCGGCAGCGTGTAGAGACCGGCGTTTGCCCCGCTGTTTTCGGTCGGCTTGCCAGTAATGCTGGTGACATCATGATGGCCGGTCAGTTTTTTCTGCATCGCCCAGGCGCCAAGGGCAATAGCCACAAGCACCACCGAGAGCATCGCCGCCCCGGACAGATCCACCGGCCAGTCGGCCAGCTTCTTCTCGATATCGGTGGTTAACATCAGCACGCCCGCTCGCGCCCCCAGCGCCGCCGGAACGCCAAACTCCTCAATTGCGAGGGTAAACGCCAGCAGCATTCCTGCCGCCAGCGACGGGGAGAGCATTGGCAGCGTGATGTGCCAGAACGCCCTGCCCGCGCTTGCGCCGTGCACCCGGGCAACCTGCGCCAGCCGCTGACCGCTCGCCAGCAGGCTACGCGAAACGGCGAAATAGACTACCGGGAAAATATTCAGCGCCATCACCAGCACGATCCCGGTTTTGCTGAACAGCAGATCGTTGAGGTTTATCCCGGTCAGCTGTTGCAGATACCCGTTGGTTTGCAGCACCAGCATCCATGAGAGCGCCGCGATATAGGGCGGCGTCAAAAACGGGATCAGGAAAAGCAGATCCCACAGACGCGGCCACGGCAGGTTGAACATCCCCCGCGCCACGCCCAGCGGAAAGCCGATCAGCGCGCTGACCAGCGCAACGCCTAACCCGACCTGCAGCGTTCCGCCCAACATGCGGGGCAACTGCGGCTCTGCCAGCAGCGCCTGTACCCCGCTAAACGCGCCGCTGAAATTGCCAGCGCTGAACTGAGGAAATATCGCCTGCAAGGCGATGAACAACAGCGGAGACGCCACGAGGACAACCAGCAGCGTCAGCGTCATGGCCGATAACATTCGTTGATTCACAGGAGCTTCCTGAAGACGGGGTTGCCCCCGTCACTTGCATTACAGAGAGAACAGCGTCGTAAAGCGCTTGAGGATGTCGCTGCGCGAGCCCGAGGACTCGCTTTTCGTGGGCAGCACCGTCAGCTCGTTCAATAGCGGACGTTTCGCCTTGACGTCTTCGCGCGCGGGCATCAGCCACGCATCGGCGACCATCGCCTGGCCTTCCGGGGAGAGGACGTAATCGACAAAAGCCTTAGCCTCGTCGGCGTGCCGGGTCGATTTAAGGATCATCATCGGACGCGGCGCAATCACTGTGCCGCTGGCCGGGAAGATCACCTTAAGCGACTCCCCCTGGCTGATGTTGCCATAGGAGACATAATCCACCGCACCAAACACCGCCGCTTTTGCCCCCTGCATCACGGGCGTTACCGCCTGCGCGTTCGGGCCGCTGACTACCATGCCGTTCTTTTTCAGCGCATCGAACAGCGCCCAGGCATTGTCGCCCATGCCGTTTTGTAGCCCGATCAGCAAATCCAGCGACGCGCCGGAGAGCGCCGGGTCCGGGGTGGTGACCTTGTCCCTGAAGGCGTCGGTGGTGAGATCCCGCCACTCCTTCGGCTCCGGCGTACCGCTTTTAGTATTCCAGACAATCCCTAACGCCGAGACGCCCTGCGCCACGTAATCCGCCGATTTCAGATCCGCCGGAACGTGTTGCGCATTGACGCTTTGATAAGGCAGCAGCCAGCCGCGGTCGTGGAGGTCTTCCGCCGTGTCCCAGGAGGCGGAGATCAGGATATCCGCCTGCGGGTTGGCCTGCTCTGCCTCCAGGCGCGCCATGACTTTTCCGGTGGTCGCCTGGAAGATATCGACTTTCACCCCGGTTTTCTGTTCAAACCCGTTAGCCAGATTTTTCGCGAGGGAACCCGGCCCCGCGGTGTAGACCGTCAGCGCATGGGCGCTGGAAAACGTGACAGTAGATAGCGCCATTGCGAGCAGGACTCCTTTTTTCACAGACATGGTGGCTTTCATGCAAACTCCCCTGAGGTTGAAATCAAACGATCGGCAGCCACGCTGCCAGCAGATAGATGCACGATGCGATCGGCGAGAATTTCAGCCTCCCGGCGGTCGTGAGTGACATACACGGCGGTGGTCCCGAGCTGGCGCAGCAGCGTGGCCATCTCCTGACACAACGATCCACGCAGTTCGCTGTCGAGGTTAGAGAGCGGCTCGTCAAAGAGCAGGACGCGAGGTTCAGCGACTATCGCCCGGGCCAGCGCCACGCGCTGCTGCTGCCCGCCCGATAGCCCGGCAGGTTTGCGGTCAGCAAAGGCCGCTAACCCGACGCGGGAGAGCGCCTGCGCGACGCGATCCTCACGTTCCTGACGCGGGACATGGCGCATTTTTAACGGGAACGCGACGTTCTGCGCCACCGACATGTGCGGCCACAGGGCATAGTCCTGGAAGACCATGCCGATATCCCGCGCCTCGGGCGGCAGCGACCAGCCCGCTTTCGCAACCTGACGATCGCCAAAATGGATGTCACCGCCGGCAGGCTGGGTTAATCCCGCCAGCAGCCGGAGTAACGTGCTTTTTCCGCAGCCTGATGGCCCCAGTAGCGCAACGACGCTGCCGGCCTCGATATGCAGATCGATTTGATTCAAAACGGTGTGCGCGCCAAACGCGTACGAGACGCGGTTGAGCGTGATGGAGGTGAGCATAGTGTGATCCTCTTTGGGATTTACTGCCCGCCACTGTAGGGTGCGAGTATGACGAACGCATGACGGTAGCGTTGCGGCTTGATTTCGACCGCCTTTCAGTCGTTTAATGCCGGAAAGCCTGCGCAGAGGAAATCCCATGAGCCCGTTTCGCCCCGTCGAGTTAACACACGCCAGCCGCCTGCTGAACCACGGTCCTACCGTACTGATTACCAGCCGCGATGAAACCATTGACCGCCGCAACGTTATGGCCGCCGCCTGGTCGATGCCTGTCGAATTTGATCCGCCCCGCATCGCGATTGTTGTCGACAAAAGCGCCTGGTCACGGGAGCTGATTGAGCGCAGCGGGACATTCGGCATCGTCATTCCGGGCGTGGCGGCCGCCAACTGGACCTGGGCCGTGGGCAGCGTCAGCGGACGCGACGAAGACAAGTTCAACTGCTACGGCATTCCGGTCATCAACGGCCCGGTGCTGGGCCTGCCGGTAATAGAAGAAAAATGCCTGGCGTGGATGGAGTGCCGGTTATTGCCCGCCACCGCCGCAGCCGAGAAATATGACACGCTGTTCGGCGAGGTGGTATCCGCTGCAGCGGATGCACGCGCCTTTGTCGCCGGGCGCTGGCAATTTGACGGGGATAAGCTGAATACCCTGCATCATCTGGGGGCCGGAACCTTCGTGGCGAGCGGTAAAATGGTGAAGGCACCGGAGTGAGCGCGTGGAATATATCAGCCTGAAATATAATGATTTTCTATGGCATTTTATGTTTACCGACAGAGTTTAAAACAGAGGATATTTCCGGGGCTGTTGTTATAACAGCTTCTCAATAAGGAAATATCGATGTCATGGAATAAAGATGGCGCAATCTCATATGCGAAATCACATGTCCAATCTAAGAGCACGCTCATTACAGGACAAAGTGACCGAACCATCCAGCCCCATTACGAACTCTTCAGGCATGACTAATGAAAACAGGCTTACTTTTTCTTTTCCTGTTGTCCCCGTTGTCTTTCGCAGAGACTCTCTACGAACCCGACGTGACGGCGCTCAAATTTAATCAGTGGTACATCGCGCAGATGAACCTGAATAACTCACCCGTCCTTGATCCAGATAGTCTGCATGATTACGTTGCGTCCGGGACTATTGCAGCCATTAAAGAATTGTATTCAGGAGACAGTAACGAAAAAGACATGCCCGATGCGGATATGTTCCTTAAATCGCAGGACTGGGATGAGGACTGGGATCAGATAAAGGTCCTGTATTCTGATTTTGATGCTGTGTGCACAAACGTGTATGTCGCATTTGGCAAGAAACAGGATCACGTTGTCGCAGATTGTCTCGTTCAGGAAAATGGGAAATGGAAAGTCCGATCGGCAACCCTGATCAAGTAATACGATGCGTCGAACCCATCCTGGCAATAAAAACGCATGGTAGCCTCAAGGCTACCATGCAATGATCTAACTCTTCGCACGCCGTGCAATGATTTCATCCGCTACATTTCGCGGCGCTTCGGCGAAATGGTCGAATTCCATCGTATAGGTCGCGCGTCCCTGGGACATCGAACGCAGCGTGGTGGCGTAGCCGAACATCTCTGCCAGCGGCACATCAGCACGAATGATCTGGCTGCCGTACTGCTCGGCCATTCCCTGCACCATACCGCGACGAGACGAGAGATCGCCCATGATGTTTCCGGCGTACTCTTCCGGCGTTTCCACCTCGACATGCATCACCGGCTCAAGAATAGCCGGGTCCGCCCTGCGAGCGCCCTCTTTGAACCCGAGGATCGCCGCCATGCGGAACGCCATCTCCGAGGAGTCCACGTCATGATACGAACCAAACGTCAGGGTCGCCTTCACATCGACAACCGGATAACCGGCCAGCACGCCGCTGTTCATGGCTTCACGCAGCCCTTTCTCAACCGAAGGGATATACTCACGCGGCACCACGCCGCCCTTGGTGGCATCTTCAAAGGTGAAACCACTTCCGGGTTCAGACGGCTCAAGGCTCAGCACAACGTGGCCGTACTGCCCTTTCCCGCCGGACTGCCGGACAAACTTACCTTCAATATCCTTCACCGCTTTACGCAGAGTCTCACGGTAGGTGACCTGCGGACGCCCGATGTTGGCTTCTACGCCAAACTCGCGCTTCATGCGGTCGACAATGATCTCCAGATGCAGCTCGCCCATGCCGGAAATAATCGTCTGCCCGGACTCTTCGTCCGTGTGCAGGCGGAACGAGGGATCTTCCGCAGCCAGGCGCTGCAGCGCCAGCCCCATTTTTTCCTGATCGGCCTTGGTCTTCGGCTCGATCGCCAGCGAAATCACCGGGTCCGGGAACTCCATCCGCTCAAGGGTGATCACCGCATCGGGATCGGTCAGAGTGTCACCCGTGGTGACATCTTTCAGCCCCACGCAGGCGGCAATATCCCCGGTACGCAGTTCGTCCACTTCATGACGGTCGTTGGCATGCATCAGCACAATACGCCCGATGCGCTCTTTTTTACCTTTAACCGGGTTATACACCGCGTCGCCTTTTCTCAGCACGCCGGAGTAAACGCGTATAAAGGTCAGCTGGCCCACGTACGGGTCACTCATCAGCTTGAATGCCAGCGCTGAGAACGGTTCTTCATCGCTCGGATGACGCTCGGCGTGCTGCCCTTTTTCATCAATACCATCGATGGCGGGCACGTCCAGCGGAGACGGCATCAGTTCGATCACCGCGTCCAGCATGCGCTGCACCCCTTTATTTTTAAAGGCGCTGCCGCACAGCATCGGCTGGATTTCACCGGCAATCGTCCGGATACGCAGCCCCTGGATAATGTCAGCTTCGTCCAGATCGCCCGTTTCGAGGTACTTATCCATCAGCGCGTCGTTCGCTTCCGCCGCCGCAGAGACCATGTTATCCCGCCACGTCTGCGCGGTGCTGAGCAGATCGTCAGGAACGGGCGCGTAGCTAAACGCCATCCCCTGGGTGGCATCGTCCCACACGATGGTACGCATCTTGATGAGATCGACCACGCCGCTGAAATGCTCCTCGGCACCCACCGGAATAACGATCGGCACCGGGTTGGCCTTCAGGCGCTCCTGCATCATTCGCACCACGCGGAAGAAATCGGCTCCCGGGCGATCCATCTTATTGACGAACGCCAGGCGCGGAACGTGATATTTGTTGGCCTGACGCCAGACGGTTTCCGACTGCGGCTGCACGCCGCCCACCGAGTCATACACCATCACCGCGCCGTCGAGCACGCGCATGGAACGCTCAACCTCAATGGTGAAGTCAACGTGCCCGGGGGTGTCGATGATGTTGATCCGGTGCGGTTCAAACCCACGGTCCATACCCGGCCAGAAGCAGCTCACGGCTGCGGAGGTAATAGTTATCCCGCGCTCCTGCTCCTGCGCCATCCAGTCGGTTGTTGCCGCGCCATCGTGTACTTCGCCCAGCTTGTGGCTCATCCCGGTGTAAAACAGGATGCGCTCGGTAGTGGTCGTTTTGCCGGCATCGATATGCGCGGAGATACCGATGTTGCGATAACGTTCGAGAGGGATGGGTCGGGGCATGATAAATCCTTAGTCATTAAGACATTTATGAGACGACCAGGATGGTCGTGGGTAACGTCGTTTGTTATAATAGTCCTATTGTACGAGTATTATCGAACTATTTTTTAACGGTTCACCTATTGTTCATATAGCTCAATCTGACATCAGATGCAGGAAAACGATGATCCCAAACCACCCGGAACCTGAACAAATACAGCTGGAAAATGTGCTCTTCGCCCTTGGCAATCCGCTACGTCTGGCGATCGTTCGCCGCCTCGCCGACGGCAGCGAACTGAGCTGTAACGCGCTGCGTCCGGCGGATGTGGTGAAATCCACCATGACCCACCACTGGCGCGTATTACGCGATAGCGGCGTTATCTGGCAGCGGGCACAGGGACGAGAAAATATGATTTCACTGCGACGAGAGGATCTTGACGCCCGTTTTCCAGGGCTGATGGCGATATTGCTGAAGAAAAACTGACGTTATTATTTTATCAGCAATGTCGAAAGCCAAAACAGACGTTTTGCAGAACTACCGTGTGGGGAAATTACGTTGCCAAATGAGTCAGGCTTTACTGTCGTTGCTGATCATCTGGCAGGTGCGGGCGTTTAGAGTCGCTGCGTTGATTTAAATAACGTGCTGCAGTGCGGGCAAACAAGTTGGGCACCTTTTTGAACTCGACTAAAGCTGTGTTCAGAATCTTTTGAACAATTTGGGCATGGGCATTTAACTAAATAATTACGACGAGCTAGCGTGTTTTTACGTCCAGACATAGGCATCTCCTGATTTAAGGGACTGCCACCATACACGTTTACGCCACCCGTTGCTTGCTTTTATTTTCCAGTGACTTGCCGTTTCGGACAAACCGGACGAGAGGGTTAATGAATATTGCCGGGCGGGATCCCGCCACTGCCCGGCAGAATAATTACATCGAGTAGCCCGGTTTCTTAATCAGTTCATCCATCTTCGGGCCAATCTCGGTATCCCAGACCTGCGCCTTCCAGTCATCCTGCTGCACCTGATTAAGCGCAACCGATATGGAGCCGTCTTTGCTGTTCAGATGGCGAATAATCACGTCGGCAATATCCGCTGCCAGCGCGGTTTTTTGCTCGTCATTTAGCTCGCGGGGAAAACATTTAATATCAACGTGTGGCATGGGCTGACTTCCTGTTGTGAGTGAGATTCCACGTTATCAGATAATTTCGTTAGCCTTTAACACCTTGTGCAGTTCAGGACGCTGACACATCGCGTCGGCAATGGCCGTAATCTTTGGCGTATTGGCTGCAAACCAGTCATGACGCGGCCCCCAGGTGCGCATTACCACAATATAGGCGTCAATTAGGGTCATCTGCTCGCCAAAGGCATAGGGCGTGGCTTTCAGGTGATTATCCAGCCACGCGTACAGCGTTTTGCGGTACGCGATACAATTGTCCTTCAGCTGTTCAGGAGCGTCCGGTGCCCAGCGTTCAGGATAATCGGCAAAGGTAAAAGTGGGATAGACATTGGCGACCAGCCAGATCAGCAGTCGCTGAAACTGCGGGCGATCGGCGTGCCCGACGGGTGGCGCAAGATCGGGGCATTTGTCGAGCACCATCAGCGCTATCGCCGCCGTTTCGGTCAGGATCGTACCATTTTCCAGCTCCAGCGTCGGGACCTGGCACAGCGGGTTACGCTTTTGCAGCAGGTCGCGCTGCGGGCCGGGCCGATCGAATCCGTCCACGTTGATCAACTGGTAGGGAATGTCGGCCAGCGTCAGCATGATTTCACCGATCGCCGACCCCCAGCCGGGTACACCATAAAGCGTGATCATGTTGCCCCCTCAGGGTTCAAAACCCTAAGTGTAGAGCATGCTCAGTAGGTTATCCCTGGCGGATTGACCTGTGAATGGTCCACCGCTTCGCCCTCCTCACCCCAGCGTGCCAGCACCTTCTGATATTCCCCTCGCGTAATTGCCCCATCCAGCGCGGCCTGCAGGGCATATACCAGCCCGTTGCCTTTTTTGGTGGTGGTGGCGACGTAGGCTTTTTTGGGCCCCAGACCCACAACGCGGGTTTTACCCGTTAGCGCCGCTTTATAGGCCGAGACGGACTGCGGCCCGAAGAAAACGTCCGCCCTGCCGGACTGAATATAGAGATTGGCCGAGGCGTCATCCGTCAGATAAAGCGGCAGGGCTGGTGCGCGTCCGGCTCGCCTGTTCTCGTCGTTCCAGCCGAGCAGAATGCGTTCCTGATTGGTGCCGGAGCCAACGATCACTTTCTTGCCCGACAAATCCCTTGCGCCTTTGATAGACTGAATGCTGCTGGTGGATTTCACCGAAAAGGCCAGGGAATCGACGCGGTAGGTCGCAAAATCAAACTTCTCTTTGCGCTGCTCGGTCACCGCAATGTTCACCAGCGCCACGTCATAGCGCCCGGAGACAATCCCGAGCGGCCAGTCCTCCCATGCCGTCGGCACCAGTTTGAGTTTCAACCCCAGGCTTCCCGCCAGCAGCCGGGCGATGTCCGGGTCGCTGCCGATGCGCGTGCGGTTATCGCTGGCAAGCAGCGCCAGCGGTGGCGAGTTAAGTGCCGAAATGGCGACGGTAAGCGTGCCGGGTTCAACAAAAGAATACGTTGCCGGGATCTTCGCCACCGCCTGCGGGTCAACCGCCACCGGCAGCGGTTGCTGGTTGGCATTCAAGTCAATGCTGGCATCGGCCACCGTGGTGAAAATCAGCCCCAGCAGAAGTCCATATTTCATTCGCTCTCCTTACAACACTTTTGACAGGAACTGGCGGGTGCGCGGGTGCGACGGATGGTTTAACACCTCGTCGCTGCTGCCTTGCTCCACAATTTTACCGTCGACCATAAACACCACCTGATCCGCCACTTCACGGGCAAACCCGATCTCGTGCGTCACCACCACCAGCGTCGTGCCGGAGCGGGCGAGCTTTTTGATCACGTCCAGCACCTCACCCACCAGCTCCGGATCGAGCGCGGACGTTGGTTCATCAAACAGCATCACCCGAGGGCGCAACGCCAGCGCGCGCGCGATGGCGATCCGCTGCTGTTGCCCGCCGGAGAGATGGCGTGACCAGGCATCGGCCTTGTCGCGCAGCCCCACCACGTCCAGCAGGCTGTATGCGCTGTCGATAGCCTCTTTGCGGCTGAGTTTTTTGTGCGCGATGGGCGCTTCAATCAGGTTTTCCAGCACCGTGAGGTGCGGGAAAAGATTAAAGTTCTGGAACACATACCCCACGTTGACGCGCTGTTTCAGGATCGCGTTCTCCTTCAGCTCGTAGAGTTTGTCGCCCTGACGACGATAGCCAACGTACTCCCCGTCTATCTGAATAAAGCCTTCATCGACGCGCTCCAGGTGGTTAATGGTGCGCAGCAGCGTCGATTTGCCCGAACCGGACGGCCCCAGGATCACCGTGACGGAACCAGGCGGGATCTCAAGCGAGACGTTATCCAGTGCCTTATGGCGGCCAAAGAATTTGCTGACGCCGGTGATGGAAATATGTCCTTCAGGAGAGGCTTGCATGGACGGGCTCCTGTGCTGGGGTATTGACGGAACGGGTACGGCGGGATGCGCGGTGATGATTTACGGCGGAGCGGCGTTCGCTGCGGGCAAGCCCGCGTTCCACGACATGCTGGATCGCTGACAGGACGGTGGTTATCACCAGATACCAGACGGCCCCGACCATCAGCAGCGGAATGACCTCCTGCGTGCGGTTGTAGATCATCTGAATGGTGTAGAACAACTCCGGCATTGCCAGGACGTATACCATTGCTGTGCCTTTGGCGAGACTGATGATCTCGTTAAAGCCGGACGGCAGTATGGTGCGCAGCGCCTGCGGCAGGATAATGCGCACGGTGCGCCGCCAGGCCGGGAGGCCGAGCGCGGCGGCGGCTTCATACTGACCGTGATCGACCCCGAGGAAGCCTCCGCGAACGATCTCGGCGGTATAGGCGCTCTGCACCAGCGTCAGCCCCACCACGGCGGTAGAAAACTGCCCCAGCACGTTGATGGTCTCAAAGCGCCCCCAGAGAATATCGGTAAACGGCACGCCCAGCGAAAGGGTGTCGTACAGATAGGAGAAGTTATAGAGAATAATCAGCACCACGATCAGCGGAAGCGAACGAAACAGCCAGATGTAGGCCCACGCCAGGCTGCTCAACAGCCAGCTGGAAGAGAGTCTCGCCAGCGCCAACATCCCGCCGAGGAATACGCTCAGCACGGTGCCAATGAGCGTCAACAGCAGCGTCTGGCCGACGCCCTCCAGAATAACCGGATCGAAGAACCAGCGGGCGAAGACCGCCCACTCCCAGCGCGGGTTAAAGGCCACGGACTGGATCACCACGGCCAGGATAAACAGCGCGGCCACCGCGCCAACGGTGCGCAGCGGATAGCGCGCCGGGACCACTTTAATGGTTTCAACGTTGTTCATCGTCGTTCCTCATGCGGATTTGCTGAGCGCTTCGCGGATCAGCGTTTTGGTGAAACGCAGCCGGCCATCGAACGGCGGCTGGCTGTACTCTTCCGGATCGCGGTGAAGATCGAACTGCGGCTGATATCCCTGGCTAAGATACAGCCGTACCGCTTCCGGCTGGCGAAAACCGGTGGTGAGGTAAATCTGACTGTAGCCCGCCAGTGCCGCCCGCCGCTCCAGCTCCTGCACCACCCGGCCCGCCAGCCCCTGCTGGCGCAGCGTTTTGTCGGTCCAGATGCGCTTGATCTCCGCGGTGCGTTCATCAAAGGGTTTGTAGGCCCCGGTAGCGATAATTTTCCCGTCGCGTTCCAACACGATAAACAGCCCCTGCGGTGCGAGATACCATTCGGTCAATTCCACCTCAGCGTCTTTAGAAAAGTAGTCCCCATATCGGGCAGCGTATTCGCCGAATAACCCCTCGATGATGGGCTGAAGTTCGGCGTCTTCCGGCGATACATCACGAAATTGCTCGCGCATAATCCCCCCTTAATCGCCCAGACCTGCCGGGTTAACTTCAGAATTCGGGATACGCTCAACGCCTTCCCCCCAACGGTTGAGGACTTTGTCATAATCACCGTTTTTAATCACGCCGTTTAGCGCAGTCTGCACCGGCTCAACCAGGCCGCTGCCTTTTTTCAGCGTTACCGCGATGTGCGCCGCCTTCGGCCAGCCGCCGTCGACGCTGCCGACCAGCCGGGTTTTGCCGCTCAATGCCGCTTTCCACGCGCCAATAACGTTTGGGCCAAACCAGGCGTCCGCGCGCCCGGATTGCAGCGCCAGGGTTTGCGCAGCATCGTCTTTGGTGTAGACCGGGGTGAACGGCTTAAGCCCTTTTTTCAGGTTTTCAGCATTCCACGCCAGCAGGATGGCTTCCTGATTGGTGCCGGAGCCAACGATGATGCGCAGACCGGCGATATCTTCCGCCTTCTCAAGCGTTTTTATCGGGCTGGTCGATTTCACGTAGAAGCCCAGGGAATCCTTGCGGTAGGTGGCAAAATCAAACTTCTCTTTACGCGCTTTGGTGACGGTAATATTGCTAATAGCCGCGTCATATTTCCCGGACGCCACGCCGAGCGGCCAGTCCTCCCAGGAGGTCGGCACCACGTTCAGCTCAAGCCCCAGGCTATCCGCCACCAGACGAGCAATATCCACCTCGCTGCCAAGCAGCGTTTTGTTATCGTCGGCAAACACCGTCAGCGGCGGCTGGTTCAGCCCTGCCACGGCGACGGTAAATTTTCCAGGGACGGCAAAGTGATAGTCTTTCGGCAGCTGCGCCACCGCCGCGCTGTTTTTAGCGGTGTTAATCGGCGTTTTGTTGGCTTCCAGGCTTACGCCGGTGCCATTGATAGTGACATTCTCAGCCCAGACTGCAGGAGTAATGGCCAGCGCAAGCGCCAGAATAAGCAATGTTTTCTGCATAGCGGCGTTCTCTTATTGTTGTGTGAACTGATTTGTGGGTTCGGCTAAACCCAGACTGTCGCGCAGCGTGGTGCCGGGGTAGTCAGTACGAAACAGGCCGCGAGTCTGTAATACCGGCACGACATGGTCAACAAAGCGCGGGAAGGTGTCCGGCGTGCCGCCCTGAATGATAAAACCGTCGGCTGCATGGCCCTCGAACCACGCCTGAAGGCCATCCGCCACCTGTTCCGGCGTGCCGGAAAAGCGCGGGCGCGGGGATGCTGCTTCCAGCGCTACCTGACGCAACGTTAACTGGCGCTCAGCGGCATTGCGCTTGATCTCATCGGTGGTGCTGCGAAAGCTGTTTTTACCTAAATCGCCCACGTCCGGGAACGGCGCGTCCAGGGGATACTGGCTAAAATCGTGGTGTTCAAAGTAGCGTCCAAGGTAATTCAGCGCGTCGGTAATGGACACCAGCGCCGCCGTGGTTTGATACTGATTTTCCACGTCTTCGGCATCTTTGCCGACAATCACGCTGACGCCCTGGAAAATATGTAAATCCGACGCGCGACGACCGTTATTTTCCAGTTGTTGCTTCACGTCGCGATAAAATGCTTGCGCGTCGTCTAGCGTTTCGTGGTGGGTAAATATGGCATCAGCGTGTTTCGCTGCCAGCTTTTTACCGTCATCCGACGCGCCCGCCTGAAATATAATCGGGCGTCCTTGCGGCGTGCGGCCAATATTCAGCGGTCCGGCAACCTTAAAGAAATCACCGTGATGATCGAGAGTATGCAGTTTATCCGGGTCAAAAAAGCGTCCGCTCGCTTTATCTCGGATAAAGGCATCGCCTTCCCAGGAGTCCCATAACCCTTTTACCACGTCGAGATATTCATCAGCGATGCGATAGCGCAACGCGTGTTCCGGGTGTTTCTCACGAGAGAAGTTTTTGGCCGAGCCTTCCAGCGGAGAGGTCACTACGTTCCAGCCCGCGCGGCCATGGCTCAGATGATCGAGGCTGGCAAACTGGCGCGCCACGGTAAACGGCTCGCTGTAGGAGGTTGACAAGGTGCCCACTAATCCCAGTCGGGAAGTAAGACTTGCCAGCGCCGATAATACCGTCAGCGGTTCAAAGCGATTTAAAAAGTGCGGAATGGATTTCTCGTTAATATAAAGTCCGTCGGCGACAAAAAGAAAATCCAGTTTGCCCTCTTCCGCTTTTAGCGCCGTCTCTTTAACAAAATCAAAATTAATGCTGGCATCGGCGACGGCCGCCGGATGTCGCCATGCAGACATATTCCCTGATGCGCCGTGCAAAATAGTGCCCAGCCGCAGCTGACGAGTTGCAGACATATTCACCTCTTATAATTAAACGTGTTGCAGCGCTTTTTCCGCCAGCTGCGCAAAATAGGCGGCAGCGGGTTCAATTAACGCTTCGTCCGGGTTAAACGCCGGGTGATGTAAACCAAAGGGGCTGGCGCTGCCGATGCTGACAAACGCGCCGGGTATATTTTGCAGATACACCGCAAAATCTTCCCCGCCCATATGCAGCTCCGCATGATGGGTTTCGTAGCCCGCTTCTCTGGCGACCGAGGTGGCAAACGCCGCCCAGTGCTCGTCGTTAACCAGCGCGGCGGGTCCGGCATACCAGGTGATATAGATTTGGGCGTTAAAGGCGCTGGCAAACCCGGCGGCGATGTCGCCGACACGCGCTTTTACCTTTTGCTGCACGTCGCTGCGGTGAGTGCGCAGCGTCCCCTCCAGCTCAACCGTCTCCGGCAGAACGTTCCAGGTATTGCCCCCGGTGATGCGCGTGACGCTGAGCACCACCGAATCCAGCGTATTGACGTTCCGGCTGGCCACGCTTTGCAGCGCCGTCACCAGCTGACTTGCCAGCACGATGGCATCGTTGCCCTCGTGAGGACGCGCCGCGTGTGCGCCCTTGCCGGTAATGCGGATGGCGAAGCGATCAACGTTGGCGTAAAACGGCCCGCCGCGGGTGGCAAATTCACCAACCGGCAGCGACGGCTCGTTATGCATACCGAAGATGGCGCTCACGTCGCGTAACGCACCGGCACGGATCATGCTTTTCGCACCGCCAAAGTTCTCTTCGGCTGGCTGGAAGAGGATCCGCACTCGCCCGGCAAGCGAAGCTTCTCGGGCTTTCAGCTTTAGCGCTGCGCCAAGAATAACGCTGGTATGCACGTCATGACCGCAGGCGTGCATCACCCCCGGCCGCTGCGAGCTAAACGGCACGCCGCTGCGCTCCTCAATGGGCAGAGCATCAATGTCCGCCCGTAGGGCAATTAGCTTTTTACCCGACCCAATTTCCGTCACCAGTCCGGTTTGAAGGTCATAGGGCAGCGGCGCGATCCCAGCCTGAGTCAGCCACTGGCGCAGCCGCGCGGTTGTTTCAACCTCCTGACCGGACAGCTCGGGGTGCTGGTGCAGCTCACGACGCCAGGAAATTAGCTGTTCGCTAAGATTCATACCGTCACCGCCTTATTCTGTCTGGCCTCTGCCAGCAGACGAAGGGATCGCGTGCGGCGTGTACCTTCTGCAATCGGGGTATCGATGATGAACTCATCAATGCCCCACTGTTGATGCAAGGCTTCAAGCTGCGCCACCACCGCATCAGCCGTTCCGGCCAGCAGAGACTGCGCCCGGCGGGCAATACGCAGCGGTTCGCTCCCGGCCTGACGCGCAAAGGCGTAGGCCTGCTCCTCGCTGGCTACCGTCACGCGCTGGCCGTTTGCCAGCTCAACGCCCCACACTTCCACCTTCTGCGCCAGGGCTTGTGCCTCGGCCTGCGTCGTTGCAACGATGGCCTGCACGGCCACGATAACGTCAAGGGTGCTGTGCTCGCGCCAGGTCGCCACCACCTCGCGCAGCAGATCCGGATCGCCATTGAGATGAGCAGCAAAGACAAAGTGCCAGTCGAGCGACGCCGCAAGAAGCGCGCTTTCGACGCTGGCTCCAAGCAAAAAGCCCTGTGCGGGCAGCGGCGGCAGCGGCGTGGCGCGCACGGCCTCGTCCGCAGACTGATACTCAGGGCGAAGCCAGCGATCAAGCTGCGTGAGCTGATCGGCAAAGCTGCCTTTTTCCTGCGGGTTCAGGCCATGCTGTAGCGCACGGGTAGAGAGCGGCAGGCCACCAGGCGCTTTTCCGACGCCAAGATCGACCCGTCCGGGGGCTAATGCGGCCAGCAGGTTAAAATTCTCTGCCACCTTGTAAGGGCTGTAATGCTGAAGCATGACGCCGCCCGATCCCACGCGGATACGCCGTGTTTGCCCGAGGATCCAGGCAATCAGCAGCTCCGGTGAGGGGCTGGCAAGCTGAGGGGTATTGTGGTGCTCGGCAATCCAGAAGCGGTGATAACCCAACGTTTCCGCTAGCTGCGCCAGGCTTAGGGTTCGCGCCAGCGCATCGGCGGCCGTTTCATTTTCCGCAACGGGGCTTTTATCCAGAATGCTGATTCGCCAGGACATGTTCGCTTCTCGTTTGACTTAACATGCCGTCATTATTAAAGGCGTATTTCATCGCTGAGAAACAATTAATTTACATTTGGTTTGCCGGAAATCAGATATACAAAACCATGCTAAGAATAAGGCCTTGGCGGTTTTTCCCGTCGGTGGTCAGGCCCCGGGGTACTGTTCGTCGGTGACTTTTTCCAGCCATTCCACCGGGCTGCCGTTAACCGATTCGGCAATCGCAATATGGGTCATTGCCGTTTCGGCGCAGGCACCGTGCCAGTGTTTTACCCCTGGCTCGATCCAGGCGATATCGCCCTGGTTTAGCGGCTCGGCCTCTTCTCCCCACGCCTGCAGCCAGCCGCGCCCTTGGGTGACGATCAGCGTCTGCCCGAGCGGATGCGTGTGCCAGGCGGTGCGCGCACCCGGCTCGAACGTCACCGTTGCGCCGCCCACTTTTGCCGGTTCGGTTGCCTGGAATGGGGCGTCAATGCGTACGGTACCGGTAAACCAGGCTTCCGGCCCCTTCGCGGAAGGTAATGAACCACTGCGGATAATCTTCATCGTTGTCTCCTTTTTTTGCTGTTGAGGTAACAGTAGCGCAAAGCGCAGGCGAGCATTAGAGTGCATAATCAGAAAGGAACTGTGAGACGAATTCATAAATCAGGGCGTCAGTATGCTTAAAGACAATTTTAACGATCTGCTCTCGTTCATGGTGGTTGCGCGGGAACGCAGCTTTACCCGTGCGGCCGCGCAGCTCGGGGTTTCCCAGTCGGCGCTCAGCCACGCGATGCGTAACCTGGAGGCGAGGCTCGAGGTTCGGCTTCTGACGCGCACCACGCGCAGCGTCGCCCCGACAGAAGCTGGTGAAAGGCTGTTGATGCGACTCAGCCCGCACCTGCTGGAGATTGAACAAGAACTCACTGCACTGCGTGATACCCGCGATCGACCCGCCGGGAATATTCGCCTGACCGCCGGGGAGCATGCGATGTCTGCCGTGCTGTGGCCGGTGCTTAAACCCTTTATGACGCAATACCCTGACATTCACGTCGAGGTTACGGTAGACAACGGGCTGACGGACATCGTTGACGGGCGCTTCGACGCGGGCGTACGCCTCGGCGAACAGGTGGCAAAAGACATGATCGCCGTGCGCATCGCGCCGGATATGCGCATGGCGGTGGTCGGTTCAGCAGACTATTTTGAGCGTTACGGCACGCCCGATACGCCGGAACAGCTCCAGCATCATCGCTGCATCAATATGCGCCTGCCGACGCGCGGCGGTTTATACGCATGGGAGTTTGAGCGCGATGGCCGAGAGCTGCGCGTGCGGGTTGACGGCCAGCTAACCCTGAACAATCTTCCGCAGCGTATTGATGCCGCCGAAAGCGGTCTGGGCCTCGCTTACGTTCCGGAAGATACCGTCCGCGAGGCGCTCGACCAGGGGCGATTACTCCGCGTGCTGGAGGCGTGGTGCCCGCCCTTTGACGGGTACCACCTTTACTACCCGAGCCGCCGCCAGCACACCACCGCGTTCTCGCTGCTGGTTGACGCACTGCGCTATCGGTAGCTTATTTTCCAACACGGGACTGGAGGTGAGCCGGATAACGCTCGCCGACTACGTCAATGTCTGCCAGCGCGTGATGAATGTTGGCAAGATCACTTTGTGACAGGGTCACGTTTACCGCAGCCAGATTTTCCTCCAGCCGGTGCAGCTTGGTTGTGCCAGGAATCGGCACAATCCATGGGGCTTTTGCCAGCAGCCACGCCAGGGCGATTTGGGCTGGCGTTACGCCCTGCTCCGCTGCCAGGCTCTTGACCACCTCAACCAGTTTCTGATTCGCCTGGCGCGACGCCTCGCTAAAGCGCGGAACGACGTTGCGAAAATCGCTGCTGTCGAAGGTCGTACTGGCGTCGATTGCCCCGGTCAGAAAGCCTTTACCCAGCGGACTGAAGGGTACAAACCCGATGTTAAGCTCCTCCAGTAGTGGCAGGAGCTGCTGCTCTGGTTGCCGCCACCACAGGGAATATTCGCTCTGTAATGCCGTCACCGGACATACCGCGTGGGCGCGACGAATGGAATCTACGCCCGCTTCAGAAAGACCAAAATGCTTCACCTTGCCTTCGGCAATCAGATCGGCAACGGTTCCGGCGACATCTTCCATTGGTACGTCAGGATCGACGCGATGCTGATAATAGAGGTCGATGTAATCGGTTTTCAGCCGCGCCAGAGATCCTTCCACCGCCGCGCGGATATGTTCCGGACGACTGTTCAGCGCCTGCCCCGGTCGTTCGCAATCAAAGCCGAACTTAGTGGCAATCACTACGCGGTTGCGAAACGGTGCCAGCGCCTCGCCAACCACCTCTTCATTGATATAGGGCCCGTAAATCTCCGCCGTGTCGAAAAAGGTCACCCCGCGCTCGACCGCCTCGCGGATAAGCGCGATGGCCTGCTGTTTGTCCGTTGCCGGGCCGTAACCGTAGCTTAATCCCATGCATCCCAGCCCAAGCGCTGAAACCGTCAGTCCGTCTTTACCTAACTGTCGCTGTTGCATTCTTCACCTCGTGTTTTATTTCTGTCGGGATAACTTTAGGTGGGTTTGTTTATGAACACTACAGCGCAAAACTGCTAGTGCTTATGAATTTTACTCATTAATGACTTCGGGCGACCGGTAAGCAGTGCTGATGAATAAATCATCACTGCGCCTGCTGGTTTGTCTAAAAACTCGCCGACTTTTAGTGCGTTATGATCCGCTCTGCTCGGACCACACGATTTCCTTCGATGAGCATCACTTTCGGCACGGTTATATTTTGCGTCACCTATAAATTGCAGGTAGGATGCCACGCCATGTTTTGCCTTATCCATACGCAGAATGACTGGAAAGGCGGCATGTGCCTGCGCAGAAGCAATCGTTTGTGTCGCTCTCTGCCAGACAGGACTATCACGTTAATGGTTCAGACAGGTAAACAGGTAACTCAATGAAAACAAGCAATAAAAGCGCGGCCGAACATCACGCTGCGAAACGTCGCTGGTTGAACTCTCACGAAGAGGGCTACCACAAGGCGATGGGCAACCGTCAGGTTCAAATGATTGCCATCGGCGGCGCTATCGGTACGGGTCTGTTTTTGGGTGCTGGCGCACGTCTTCAGATGGCTGGCCCTGCTCTCGCACTGGTTTATCTGGTGTGCGGGATCTTCTCTTTCTTCATACTCCGCGCGCTGGGCGAACTGGTACTGCATCGCCCCTCCAGCGGCAGCTTCGTCTCTTACGCCCGCGAATTCCTCGGTGAAAAAGCCGCCTACGTGGCGGGCTGGATGTATTTCGTTAACTGGGCGATGACCGGGATCGTGGATATCACCGCGGTTGCGCTGTACATGCACTACTGGGGCGCGTTTGGCGACGTACCGCAGTGGGTCTTTGCCCTCGGCGCGCTGGCGATTGTCGGTACCATGAACATGATCGGCGTGAAGTGGTTCGCCGAGATGGAGTTCTGGTTTGCGCTGGTGAAAGTACTGGCGATCGTTATCTTCCTGGTGGTTGGTACGGTGTTCCTCGGCACGGGCAAACCCCTGGATGGCAACGCCACGGGCTTCCACCTCATCACCGATAACGGCGGCTTCTTCCCGCACGGCCTGCTGCCCGCACTGGTGCTGGTTCAGGGCGTGGTGTTCGCCTTTGCTTCTATTGAGCTGGTCGGCACCGCCGCTGGCGAGTGTAAAGATCCGCAGACCATGGTGCCAAAAGCGATCAACAGCGTGATCTGGCGTATTGGTCTGTTCTACGTTGGCTCCGTGGTGCTGCTGGTACTGTTGCTGCCGTGGAATGCCTATCAGGCGGGACAAAGCCCGTTTGTGACCTTCTTCTCTAAGCTTGGCGTGCCGTACGTGGGCAGTATCATGAATATCGTGGTACTGACCGCCGCCCTCTCCAGCCTGAACTCCGGCCTCTACTCGACTGGCCGTATTCTGCGCTCGATGTCCATGGGCGGCTCCGCGCCGAAATTCATGTCGAAGATGAGCAAGCAGCAGGTGCCGTACGCCGGTATCCTCGCCACGCTGGTGGTGTATGTCTTTGGCGTGTTCCTGAACTATCTGGTGCCGTCTCAGGTGTTTGAGATTGTCCTGAACGTGGCCGCGCTGGGCATCATCGCCTCCTGGGCCTTCATCGTGGTTTGCCAGATGCGTCTGCGCAAAGCGATTAAAGAAGGGAAAGCCGCCGAGGTGAGCTTTAAGCTGCCGGGTGCGCCGGTGACATCCTGGCTGACCCTGCTGTTCCTGTTCAGTGTGCTGGTGCTGATGGCGTTTGACTACCCGAACGGTACATACACCATCGCGACCATTCCGGTGTTAGCCGTTGTACTGATTATCGGCTGGTTTGGCGTGCGTAAGCGCGTTAATGAAATTCACAGCACCGCGCCGGTTCATCATGATGAGGACCAGCATGATCGCCCGCTGGTTGAAGAGACGTCACGATAATAATAAAGCCGGGTGGCGGCTTCGCCTTACCCGGCCTACGGTTCACGGTTTTGTAGGCCCGGTAAGCGGGTGAACGAAATTCACAGCAACGTGCCGGTTCATCATGATGAGGACCAGCATGATCGCCCGCTTGTTGAAGAGACGTCACGATAATAAAAAAGCCGGGTGGCGGCTTCGCCTTACCCGGCCTACGGTTCACGGTTTTGTCGGCCCGGTAAGCGCATTAACGAAATTCACAGCACCGTGCCGGTTCATCATGATGTTGACCAGCATGACCGTCCGCTGGTTGAAGAGACGTCACGATAATAAAAAAGCCGGGTGGCGGCTTCGCCTTACCCGGCCTGCGGTTCACGGTTTTGTAGGCCCGGTAAGCGCAGCGCCACCGGGCAATACCCACATTACAGCGCGATACGAATGACATCGTCAGGTTGGGTTGCTTCCTGCTGGCGAGTCGATTTCTGCTTCACCGTCACATACAGCGTTTTACCGTCGGCAGACAGCGCCAGGCTGTTCGGGTAGACCGGCGTATCATAGGTTTTCGTTACTTTGTAGGTTTTCGCGTCAATCACGCTGACCTTGCCCGCTTCGCGATGGGTCACGTACGCCTCATTGCGCGCCGGGTTGAACAGCACCGCCAGCGATTCCGGCGCGGCGATTTTCTCGACAACGCTTCCGTCTTTCAGGCTCACCACCAGCACTTCAGGCTGCTTTGAATCAGTCACAAACGCGCGTTGGCCTGCGGTATCAAGACTCAGATTCAGATAGAAGTGTTCTTTGCCGTCGTCCTGCAACTTCTTACGGCTCAGGATTTTGTTGGTCGCGGTATCAATCGTCAGCAACTCGCCGTCGCCGTTAGTGGTGTACAGACGTTTCGCCTGCGCATCCAGCGCCAGGCCAGTACCGTAAGTGCCCGTATTGGCGATGGTCTCTTTCAGTTTCAGCGTGGCGCCGTCGACTACCCAGATCACGCTCTCTTTGCCGACACCGGTGATGTAAACGGTATGGGTGGTGTCATCGGCAACCAGCTGGCGCGGCTGAAGCGGTTTAACCGTTTCGCTACGCTTGCGGTCATCCAGCACCAGACGCCCTTTCACGTCGCCCGTTTTCGCGTCAATGGCCGTCACGGCGCTGCTGGTGGTGTTGCCGAACCACAGGGTCTGGGTGGATTTGTCGAAGGTGGCGCCAAACGGTTTGAAATCGTTATGAATGGCCTGCGTCACTTCCAGCGTAACCGGATCCAGTCGATAGACCACGCCGCCCTTGTCGAGCTTGCGGCTTTGCGACGTCGCAACCCACAGCGCATTCTCCTGCTGGCTCACCGCCATTTCGTAAGCACCCTTACCCACAGCCTTACGCAGCACGTCGTCGGCGGCGTGCGCCTGGAACGCTCCGGCAAGGAGTAACGAGCTTAACAGCAGAGAATTTTTCAGGCGCGGTGAGCACAGATGGCGTAAAGACATAACAATTCCTTTTTAAAAGAGAGTGTGTACTGCTGACATCGCTTCCGGGAGACAAAGTCGTGGCTTTGCCCATTTTTAATGAGAATAGTAATCATTAATTTGTTAAATGTGGAGTTTTTCTTTCCGCTCTGCCCTTCCATTAACGCAACGTGCGGTTATAGTTTTCAAAAGATTTACAAAAGATTTAACATGTATGCACATGTTCCATTTGGTTCGTTTTCTTTCATAACCGGTTTATTTCATGAAAATCATTTCTGCCCGTAGGGCAACGCTCCCGCTGTTGTTGGTTCCCGTCACGTTTGGCCCGCTGAGTGCCGTGGCCGCAGAGGAACAGACCCTGATCGTCAGCGCGACCCCGCAGACCGTCTCCGAGCTTGATACGCCTGCGGCCGTAAGCGTGGTGAACGGCGATGATATGCGTCACGCCGCGCCGCGCATTAACTTGTCTGAATCGCTCGGCAGCGTGCCGGGGCTACAGGTTCAGAACCGTCAGAACTATGCGCAAGATCTTCAGCTTTCGATGCGCGGCTTTGGCGCACGCTCAACCTTCGGCGTGCGTGGTATTCGCATGTATGTGGACGGTATTCCAGCGACCATGCCCGACGGTCAGGGCCAGACCTCAAACATCGATCTCTCCAGCGTGGAGAGCGTTGAAGTGCTTCGCGGCCCCTTCTCGGCCCTGTACGGAAACGCCTCTGGCGGCGTCATCAATATCAACACCCAAACCGGACAGCAGCCGCCAACCATTGAAGCCAGCAGCTACTATGGCAGCTACGGTACCTGGCGCTACGGCATGAAGGCGAGCGGCGCAATGGGCGACGGGACGCACGCGGGCGATGTGGATTACACCGTCTCAACCACCCGCTTCACCACCAAAGGCTATCGCGACCACAGCGGCGCGCGCAAAAACCTTGCCAATGCTAAGCTTGGCGTGCGCATTGATGACGTCAGCAAGCTGACGCTGATCTTTAACAGCGTGGACATGAAAGCCAACGATCCGGGCGGGCTGAGCTATCAGGAGTGGCAAAACGATCCGCGCCAGTCTCCGCGCGGCGATGCGTTTAACACCCGCAAGACCATCAAGCAGACCCAGGCCGGGCTACGCTATGACCGCCAGATGAGCGAGCAGGACGATCTCAGCGTGATGATGTACGCCGGTGAGCGCGAGATGACGCAGTATCAGTCGATTCCTTACCAGCCGCAGCTGAGGCCCACCCACTCCGGCGGCGTGATTGATATGCAGCGCCACTATCAGGGTATCGACACCCGCTGGACCCACCGCGGTGAACTGCTGGTGCCGGTCACCTTCACCACCGGCCTGAACTACGAAAACCTCAGCGAAGATCGTCGCGGCTACGAGAACTTCGTGATGCATAACGGCGTGCCGGATTACGGCGTAAAAGGCGACAAGCGCCGCAACGAACGCAATTTAATGTGGAACGTTGATCCTTACCTGCAAACCCGCTGGCAGCTGACGCAGAAACTCTCCGTGGATGCGGGCGTGCGCTACAGCTCGGTCTGGTTCGACTCGAATGACCACTATGTTACCCCGCAAAACGGCGATGACAGCGGTGACGCGAGCTACCATAAATGGCTCCCGGCTGGTGCGGTAAAATACGCCGTGACCGACGCGTGGAACCTGTATGCCGCAGCCGGTCGTGGCTTTGAAACGCCGACCATCAACGAGCTTTCCTATCGTCCGGATAACCAGGGTGGTCTGAACATTGGTCTGCAACCCTCAACCAACAACACCTATGAAGTGGGCAGTAAAACCCGCATTGGCAATGGCTTGCTGACGGCGGCGCTGTTCCGCACCGACACCGACGATGAGATCGTGGTGGATTCCAGCGCGGGCGGGCGCACCAGCTATAAAAATGCCGGTAAAACCCGACGTCAGGGTGTGGAGGTTTCGCTCGACCAGCAGTTCGCCGAAAACTGGAAGCTGAAAATGGCGTGGACTTATCTCGATGCCACCTACCGCACTAACGTGTGCAGCGAGGGAGACTGTAACGGCAACCGGATGCCGGGGATCGCCCGTAACATGGGTTACGCCTCGTTCGGCTGGCAGCCGGAGGATGGCTGGTACGCCGGTACCGACGTGCGGTATATGAGCGATATAATGGCGGACGACGAAAACACGGCGAAAGCGCCATCGTACACGGTCGTCGGGTTGAACACCGGGTATAAGTTTAACTACGGTAACTGGGGTATGGACGTCTTTGGTCGCATCGACAACCTGTTTGACAAAGAGTATGCCGGATCGGTGATCGTCAATGAATCTAACGGGCGTTATTACGAACCTGCTCCGGGTCGTAACTATGGCGTAGGATTGTCGGTGTCTTACCGGTTTGAATAAACAATGATTCGGCCTCGCCATTTAACCTGCGTTATTGGCGAGCCTGATTCTCGAATGGTTTTTGAAATGCGTATTCCCGGTGGCGAAATGCCCCGGGAATTATTCATCAAATAAATGTGTTGAATATAAAATAGACTCCTGACCCGATAATTCCCTAGCTAAAATATTGCCGCTGTAAAAGTGCATCCGCTTCATCAATCAATTTATCGATCGCTTTTTGGCTGGCGACGACATCTTTTCGCTCAAGGGCGTCAAGCAGCTCCGCATAGTGGTAAGTGTCAACCGGAACGTCCTTGAACTCGTCATGCAAATAGTTAATGCACGGCCCGATGCGCACCCACAGTTGCTCAATAAGCGCGCTCAGCGTTGGCATTTCAGCGTACTGATAGAGGCTGAAACGAAATACGCGGTTAGCGTGCAGCGCACGCTGCACATTGCCCTGCCGCATGGCCTCATGAAACGCTTCTGACATTTCACGTAACGCATTCACTTTGGCTTCAGACATGTGACCACAGGCAGCAGCGACAGCCATCGGCTCCAGCTGCTTTCTGATGGTATTGATCTCTTTGTAGCGTTCGAGCGTCACTTCCGGCACCAGAAAAGCCTGTGCTGGCGTGGCATGCAGTGCCCCTGCGGAGACCAGCCGCAAAAGCGCCTCACGCACCGGCGTAATGCTGGTGCCTAGTTTATCTGCAATTTCTTTGGTGATCAGCCGTGCGCCAGGTTTGAGGGAGCCGGTAATTAATGCCCCTTTCAAACTGATCTCAACTTGCATAGTCAGACTGATTCGTTGTGCCTTTTCTAAATGATCCAAATCAAGCATATTCACTTCCCGTAGCCAAAACAAAATGCTCTTTGCAGCGGCCGTTAAAAAACGCCGCCGGGTTGATATATCCTGTATCGTTATGCCTGGTATTGGGAGATGCGCATAAACGCAAATACTGCAAACGGTATTTTTTATCGCGGTCGGGCCGTCTATGCTGATGACGCCGAGCGCTATGCTGTTTAATTAAAGACAATATATCGTATCTTCACAAATGATTATGGCGGGAAAACCCGCCATGAACGATTTATTTGTTATCAGCCGCCACGCGTATCACGACTTTGCCGAAGTTTTTCCCTTCTAGCAGGCCGATTAATGCCTGAGGTGCATTTTCCAGCCCATCCGTGACCTGCTCACGATAATGGATTTTCCCCTCCTGCACCCAGCGACCCATCTGCGCCTGAAACTCGTCGATGCGATCCCCATAGTCCTGGGCGATGATGAACCCCTGCATGCGAATGCGCTTCTTGAGGAGTGTGCCCATCAGCAGCGGCAAACGATCGGGGCCGTCCGGCAGGTCGGTGGCGTTATAGCCGCTGACCAGTCCGCAAATCGGTACGCGGGCGGAGGTGTTCAACAGCGGCAATACGGCATCAAAGACTTTACCGCCGACGTTCTCATAGTAGACGTCGATGCCGTCCGGGCAGGCATCGGCCAGCTGCTGCGCAAAGTCATCCGCATGGTGATCGATACACTGGTCGAATCCCAGAACCTCGACCGCATGACGGCATTTTTCCTCGCCACCGGCTACGCCCACGACGCGGCAGCCTTTGATTTTACCGATTTGCCCGACCGTCGCGCCGACAGGCCCGGTTGCTGCGGCCACCACCAGGGTTTCGCCGGATTTGGGCTGCCCGATATCCAGCAGGCCCATATAGGCCGTAAAGCCCGGCATACCCAGGATACCCAGCGACCACGAAGGATGCGCAGGGTTGTCACCCAGTTTCACCAGATCCTTTCCGTCGGACAACGCATGGGTTTGCCAGCCGCTGTAGCCGAGCACCCACTCGCCGGGTTTGAAATCGGGATGGTTTGACCGCTCAACGCGGCTGACCGTTCCCCCCACCATCACCGCCCCAATCTCAACGGGTGGCGAATAGGATGGCGCATCGCTCATGCGTCCACGCATATACGGATCGAGTGACAGCCACTCGGTGCGCAACAGCACCTGGCCCTCTTCCGGCTCGGGAATGGGCTGTTCCTCTAAACGAAAATTCTCTGGCGTCGGTGCGCCATGCGGGCGAGACGCCAGTACCCAGCGACGATTTTGCATTGCAGATTGACTCATAGATCGCTCCTCATTTGTGCAAATGTCCTGCGCGGCCCGTCTCGACGGGCCACATGATTGTTACGTTCCGGACTGATTAAGCCTGACCACCAGATACACGCACGGTGCATCGGTCTCGTTGATAAACCGACAGTCGTTGGGCGGCCCCAGCTCAAGGCAATCTCCCGCGTTCATTTCATGGCGGGTGTCCCCCTCCAGAAAGACCAGCTTCCCGGACTGCAGCCAGATCAGCTGGCGCGCCAGCGCGTAGGATGATGCGGGCATGGGCACGTCGCTGCCTGCAGGGAGTTCAACCTGGACGAGATCGATAGGCAGGTCGGTTCGCGGTGAGACGTGGCGGCGAAGATAGTGAGTTTGCGGGTCGCGCCATACCGGCTGGTTCGCCAGACGCAGCAGTTTGCCTTCCTGCATTTCGGCGCGGGCAATAAGGGTCGACATGCTGATGCCAAATGCCCCGGACAAACGCGCAAGCAGCGTCGCCGTGGGGCTGCTTTCTCCGCGTTCAATTTTGTGGATCATGGCACGCGACACGCTGGCCCGGTCGGCCAACTCGCTCAATGACCATCCCCGGGATTCCCGTTCAAGGCGAATTCTGGCGCTAATCCGTTGATTCATATTGTCTGAAATAGTGTTCATGACGTCATACTATAGTGTATGAACAGCATTTCAACGCAGTTTTCATAACAAAAAAATATGGATTATGCCGTAGCGTAGTCACGTCACCCTTGTGTAATATCGTGACAAGTCCGTACTACTATAGTGAACAACACGCTCAGAGGGTTCGCCATGATCGTTCGTCATGCCTGCAAAGAAGATTGCGCCGCCATCGGTGACATCTACAACCATGCGGTACTGCACACCGCTGCTATCTGGAACGACAAAACCGTGGATGTCGATAACCGCATCGCATGGTTTGAAGCGCGGACGCTGGCCGGTTTTCCGGTACTGGTCAGCGAAGAGAACGGCACGGTGACGGGCTATGCCTCGTTCGGCGACTGGCGGGCTTTCGAAGGTTTTCGCCATACGGTTGAGCACTCGGTGTACGTTCATCCGGACCATCAGGGAAAAGGGATTGGCCGGGTGCTGATGAATGCGCTGATTGATGAAGCCCGCAAAATGGGCAAACACGTGATGGTGGCGGGAATAGAGACGCAAAACCACGCCTCGATCCATCTGCACGATACGCTGGGTTTTATCACTACCGGGCAAATGCCGCAGGTGGGCACCAAGTTTGGCCGCTGGCTGGATTTAACCTTTATGCAGCTGCAGCTGGATGAGCGCAGCGATCCGGACGCCCTGCCATGAATCAGTCGATTACGCTGGCCTGTCTGGTTGCGGCGGGCATCGGTCTGGTGGTGCAAAATATGCTGATGGTGCGCATCACCCAGTCTTCGTCCACCATCCTTATCGCCATGCTGCTCAATTCGCTGGTCGGTATCGTATTGTTTGTCAGCATTTTACTGATTAAGCAGGGTTTTAGCGGATTCGGTGAACTGGCCGCGACGATACGCTGGTGGACGCTGATCCCCGGTTTGCTGGGATCGTTTTTTGTCTTTGCCAGTATCAGCGGATACCAGAACGTTGGCGCGGCAACGACCATCGCCGTGCTGGTAGCCAGCCAACTGATTGGCGGGCTGGTAATGGATATACTGAAAAGCCACGGGATCCCGCTGCGCGCCCTGATCGGGCCGGGATGTGGCGCAGTAATGCTGGTGGTCGGCGCGTGGCTGGTGGCCCGCCGTCAGTTCTGAGTTAAAGGATTGTGCCGCCCTTCGTCAGCTGTTCGAGGCGAGCGTCCATCTCTTCTTTGTGCTGCTTGCCGTGGTGAGCAATCGCAGTACGCAACCGCTGCTGCTGGGTGTACCGATCTTCCCGGCTAAGCTCAGTGTCGTCGCTCAGTTCGATCAAGAGTTCATTCATTTGGGCGATAACGCTCTCCTGTAGAGCGGCATCGACGCGGGCAATCACTTCATTTAAATGTGACACTGTCACTCCTTATAATTTGCCGGGTGGCGGCTACGCCTCACCCAGCCTACCCGAGACCTGTAGGCCCGGTAAGCGCAGCGCCACCGGGCAAAATGGTTAATTCAATCTCGCCTTCGAGAAATCGCTGCCCATCAGGCTGACGCTATACCCGGTGACGTTGCTGCGGGTGGCATAGAACGTCTTGCCGTTTGCAAGGGCAATCCACGGAGCCTGCTGGTAGAAAATCTCCTGCGCCTGACCATAGAGTTGCGCACGCTCGGTTGGGTCACTGGTTAATTTTGCTTTTTGCACCAGCCCATCATACCCCTTATCACACCAGCGCGCGGCGTTGGATCCGGTTTTGATGCTATTGCAGCCCAGCAGAACGTCCGCGAAGTTATCCGGGTCTCCGTTGTCCGACATCCAGCCAAACAGCGCCGAGTCGTGCTCGCCTTTGCGCATGCCGGAGAGATACTCGCCCCACTCGTAGGAGACGATTTTGGCCTTCACGCCAACTTTAGCCCAGTCGCTCTGGATCATCTCTGCGATGCGACGCGAATTCGGGTTATAAGGCCGTTGAACCGGCATGGACCACAGCGTCACTTCCGCGCCCTTCTCAAGCCCGGCCTGCTTCAGCAGCGCTTTGGCTTTTTCAGGATCGTAGGCGTAATCTTTCAGGTTGTGATTAAAGCCCATCATGTTCGGCGGGATCGGCGATTTTGCCACCGTACCGGACCCCATAAAGACCGCATTCACGATGGCTTTTTTATCCGTCGCGTAGTTCAGGGCCTGGCGTACCAGCACGTTATCAAAAGGTTTTTTCTCGGTGTTAAACGCCAGATAGCCCACGTTCAACGCATCCACCGAGTGTAGCGTCAGATCTTTGTTTTTCTTGATGACATCAAACTGCACCGGCGACGGCGCAGGGATCACCTGGCATTCATTGGTTTGCAGTTTCGCCAGACGGGTTTCCACGTTAGGCGTGATGGAGAAGATCAGGTGCTTTGTGGGAACCGCGCCATCCCAGTAGTTGGGGTTCGCCACGTAGCGGATCAGCGAATCCACTTTGTACTGCTGGAGAACATACGGGCCGGTACCAATTGGCCAGGTATCGACGTTCTCTGGCGTTCCTTTTTTGAGCATCACGTCCGCATACTCTGCTGACAGAATGGAAGCAAAGTCCATTCCCCAGTCCGCGAGGAACGCCGCGTTTGGCTCACTCAGCGTAAACTGTACGTGATAATCATCGATCTTTTTCACGTCCTGAATCAGCTTATCAAGGCCCACGTCATTAAAGTATTCGTAATTCCCCTGAGAGACATTGTGATACGGATGCTTAGGGTCTTTCTGGCGCATGACGGAGAAAATAACGTCATCGGCGTTAAAATCGCGGGTAGGTTTGAAGTATTTGTTGCTGTTGAACTTAACCCCTTTACGCAGCGTAAAGGTATAAGTTTTGCCGTCAGGAGAAATGGTCCATGACTCCGCCAGGGATGGCACCGGCGTATTTTTCACCGGATCAAAGTTAATCAGCCGGTTGTAAAGTACCTGAGAGCTGGCGACGAACGTCGGGCCGGAGCTGGCGATCTGCGGGTTAAACGACTCTGGCGAGGCTTCAGAGCAGTAAATAAGCGTATCGTTATTTGCCGCCCATGCGGCGCTTGCCGGTAAAAGAGTGCTCAGCGCGAGGGCGAGCAGCGTTTTCCCTGTAGACATGGTTATAACCCTTTCGGTTTTATTATTGTGGACAGTAATAACAGCACAGCCGATATCACCTGGCAAATAACGAAACACTATCAGGTTATTCTAAAGCAGCATTTTTCGCTGATTTTCCAGCCAGCGCAGAGAGTGTGATTTGCCTTAAGTTCCCTTCTTCGTCAAGCACAACCGTTACGAACAATGCCGCAAGAAATCGGCGCTTTTGGCGTCTCCTCTGCCGTTTGCTTGTTTTACCTTTTCGTTAAAGTAACGGTGTGAAGAAGTCTATGGGAACACATCGTGGCAAAAACACTTTTACGCAGCGGTAATCTGGATGATTTTCAGGCCGTTGGCGGCGGCGGACAGGCCGTATTTGAATCAGCGCTGCAAATCCGGGAAGCACTCCGCTTGCGCAAGCAACAGTCGATAGTTGATTGTCTGGCTATCCCGCAGGTCAACGACGGCGGCGATCGCGTTGACTGGTACGCCCCCATTGAGGGAGCGGTGACAAGCTGGAAAGCCGCCGGAGAAGACGACCGGTTTCGCGCCCTGCGCTACCTCGAAAGTACGCTGGCGAGCGTGGAGTCGCTGAGCAAAAAGTGTATCCAGTCGCCGAAAACCGCCCAGCAGCTGTTTGGCTCCCTGCTTTCCAAAGCGTTCCAGTTCCCTGGCGAAAACTTTCTGTATCTGGTGGATGGCAAACCGGTGATCTGCTTCTGGGGCTTCGTGAACCTTAACGAAAACGCCCGCGATGATGTGCTGAGCTGCCTGCGCGACGCGCTGATCCCGGAACCGGCCCCGGTGGTCATCGAAGAACCCGAGCCAGAACCGGAACCCGAAGCCGCACCTGTCACATTCGCCCAGGCCGACGAGCCACTGATGACTCCCGCCCCGCCCGCTCCCGGCGTACGCATTACGGAAGAGGCGCTCTATGAGCCAGCGCCCGCCCACAAGGTGACGGAACCCGCTGGCGAACCTCCGGCCAAGATCGTGGTAAAAAAACGCCGCGTCCCGCTGTGGTCGCTGCCCGTTGCCGCCGTGATTGTTGCCTCCATCGCCACTCCGCTGCTGTGGCCTGAACAGGCACCTTCAGCCGAACCTGCTCCTGTAGCAGCGCCTGCTGCGGTCGTTATCGCGCCTGCACCGGTGAAAACGGTCGAACCGCTGGCGATGAATTTGCCGCTGCACCAGGCCGTCGTCGTGGCACCACAGGTGAAAGCGCCTGAGCCGGAGCCTGTAGTGATTGCTGCGATCCCGAAAGATGCCATGGTCATGGAGGCCGATCAGGTGAAAGCCGGTTCGACCCGCTTCCTGAACGGTACCTGGCGCGTGATTCTGGACGTGAAAGATCCGATCACCGGCAAGCCGCCCTCGCTGCGCTATCAGATCCAGAACAACAAAGGCACTGCCCGCGTCGTTCACGGGGACAATATTGTCTGTCGCGCGGAGATCTTCTCCGGCTTGCACAGCAACGGTGAACTGATGATCAAAAGCCGCGGCAACGCCCGCTGCACGGATGGCTCGCGTTATCCGATGCCGGAAGTCTCCTGTAAATCCGGCACCAGCGACGTGGCGGAATGCAGCGCCCGATATGATGCAAAAACCGTTGTTCCTTTGACGTTCAAAAAAGCAGGTGCCTGATCCTATGCTGGTAAATCTTTGCGACTACAAACAGAGCGTCACGCTTATTGCTAACAGCGGCGTGCAATTTCTGGATTTTGGTCTGACGCCCCAGGACACCGCCAGCACCGGGCGGTTTGTCCGCAAAACCGCCAACGGCCCTCTGCTGCGTCTTGATTACGATCTGGTCAATGGCCGCTACACGCTCCCGGCGACGGGCGGCGGCCAGCCAGAAGTCCTGAAGCCCGAGAGCACCATTACGCTGCACCAGTCCCTTGCTGTGCTGGACGGCGTCTGGCTTCCTCTGCCGTTTCTGCGCTTTAACCCGCCGCGCACCTTTGTAGAGGGGCCTGATAACTGGGCACGCGTGCAGATCCGCAAGCTAACTGCACCGGATTCGGCAGGCAATACGCACCGCGTCACCCTGGCGCTCGACAGCCAGATTGCTGAGCATGCCACCGCCGCACTCTCCCCCGTTGAAAACGATATTCTGAACGGCACGCGGTTTGCGCTTGCCTGGCGCGATAGCGAAGTCGAAAGCTTCCTCGACCAGACCTGGATCGACGGCTGGCTGCGCGAAGCCTTTAGCCAGTACGCGACGGAAGTTGAAAACCGCGCCGAGCGCGATCTGCATCAGGCCATGCGCAGCTTTGAATACCAGGCGCACTGGCTGAACCTGCTGACGCTGCTCGGCGAGCAGCTTACCGTACCCGAGGTGAAATTTGTCACCCATACGCTCAGCACTCCGGCGATCCCCGTCGACCTGATCCTCGACGTGGGAAACACCCATACCTGTGGCGTTATCATCGAAGATCATGGCGATGCCAACGACGGCCTGCGTCAGACCGCCGAGTTGCAGGTGCGTTCCCTGAGCGAACCGCAGTTCCTTAACGATCCGCTGTTCACCAGCCGCCTGGAGTTTTCAGAGGCCCGCTTTGGCAAACAGCACTTCTCGGTGGAAAGTGGCCGCGAGGATGCCTTTGTCTGGCCCTCTATCGTTCGCGTGGGCGACGAGGCCCGCAAGCTGGCGATGCAGCGTCTGGGCACCGAGGGCAACAGCGGCATTTCCAGCCCGCGCCGCTACCTGTGGGATGAAACCCCGGTTGTGCAGGACTGGCGCTTTAGCCAGATGAACAGCAAAACGCAGCGGGAACCCCTGGCGACGGCGTTCCCACTGATGAACCTGATGAACGACGACGGCGAACCGCTCTTTACGCTGCCGCAGGATGAACGGCTGCCGGTTTTCTCGCCGCAGTACAGCCGTAGCACCCTGATGACGCATATGCTGTGTGAACTGCTGGCGCAGGCGCTGGGACAGATTAACAGCGTCGCCACCCGCCTGCGCCTTGGCTTCCCGGTTTCACCACGCCAGCTGCGCACCCTGATCCTCACCCTGCCGTCGGCCATGCCGAAACAGGAGCGTGAGATCTTCCGCCGTCGCATGTTTGAAGCGATCGCCATCGTCTGGAAAGCGATGGGATGGCACCCGCAGGACGACGATTTTGCCAGCCGTAAACAGCAGGAAAAAAGCGTTGTGCCGGTTCCAGAAATCCAGATGGAGTGGGATGAGGCAAGCTGTGGCCAGCTGGTGTGGCTGTACAACGAAGCGATTTCTCATTTCGGCGGACAGACCGAAGCCTTTTTCGCTTCGCTTGCTCGTCCCGATCGTGAACCGCAGCCTGGCGTTGAGCCTGGTCGGGCGCTGCGCGTCGCCTCTATCGACATTGGCGGCGGCACGACCGATATGGCCATTACCCACTATCAGCTCGACGACGGCTCGGGTAACAACGTCAAAATTACCCCGCAACTGCTGTTCCGTGAAGGGTTCAAGGTCGCCGGGGATGACACCCTGCTGGACGTTATCCAGCGCTATGTCCTTCCCGCGCTGCAAACCCAGCTGCAAAAATCAGGAATGGCGGACGCGTCCCTGCTGATGGCTTCGCTGTTCGGGGATTCAGGCCGTATTGATACCCAGGCCGTGCTGCGCCAGCAAACCGCCCTTCAGCTCTTTATGCCTTTGGGGCACGCGATTCTGGCGGCGTGGGAATCGAGCGATATCGACGATCCGCTGGCCGGGCTGCACGCCACTTTTGGCGATCTGCTCCCGCAGAAGCCTACGCGCAACGTGATGAACTATCTGCAACAGGCCATCGACCACGCCCTGCCAGCAGGATCCGACGCGTTCGACCTGTTCGCGGTTCCGCTACACGTCAATTTCCGGGAAATGCAGGACGCGATGCTGGCGGGCCAGTTCACGCTGGCGGCACCGCTTCATGCGGTGTGTGAAGCGATCTCGCATTACAGCTGTGACATTTTGCTGATCACTGGCCGTCCGGGTTGCCTGCCCGGCGTTCAGGCGTTAATCCGCCACCTGCAGCCGGTGCCGGTAAACCGCATCGTCTGGCTGGATAAGTACCAGGTTCACGAGTGGTATCCCTTCAGCCAGCAGGGGCGCATTGGCAACCCGAAATCAACCGCTGCGGTGGGGGCGATGCTGTGCAGCCTGGCGCTTGATCTTCGCCTGCCGCGCTTTAACTTCAAAGCGGCTGACATCGGTGCGTACTCCACCGTGCGTTATCTGGGCGTACTGGACAACACGGTGAATACCCTGCGCGACGAGAACGTCTGGTATCAGGAGGTCGATCTTGATAAGCCGGGTGCCAGACTCGACGCGCGGCTTCACTTCCCGCTGCGCGGAAACGTCACCCTGGGCTTCCGCCAGCTGGCAAACGCCCGCTGGCCGGCCACGCCGCTGTACACCCTGAGCATCAACTCTGCCGAACTGGCAAAAGCCATTGCCGGCGACGGCGTGCTGAACGTGCGCCTCAAACTGCGCGGCGGCGGCAAGCATGAAGGCCCGGAATCGTTCGAGCTGAGCGACGCGTGGCTGCAGGACGGCACGCCCGTTCCGCCAGATGCCTTAACGTTTAAACTGAATACCCTGGCCGATCGCCGTCATAGCGGTAGCCATTACTGGATCGACAGCGGGAGCGTATACCTGAAATGACTGCGACGACGACCACCACTCAGGCCCTGATCGGGTGGATTAACGAGACGCGCCAGCATGCCCCGATGCTGGATAACGATGCGGATGCGCTGCTGGCGCGACTGAATGCAGCCCAGGCGCGTGAACAGGCGATTGACCGCGCGCTGGCAAGCCAGAGCAGCATTGGCCTGTACGGTCATTCGCAGGCGGCGAAAGCGCACCTGCTCACCTCGCTGTGCGGCAGCGGTAGCGGCCGAATGAACGTGTCCCTTGGGCAGCGCACGTTCGACTATTTTTCGCATATTAACCCGGGCCACGGCCTGACCAACATGGCCGTTCGCTTTACGAAAAAGTACCCTGACATTGCGGATGACGCCTTCCCGCTGCGTCTGAGCCTGGTCACGGAAGCGGAACTGGTACAGCTGTTTATCGCACGCACTCTCCTTCATCCGCAGATCCGCCCGGTGGAGAAATCGGTTATCGAAGCCCGGCTTGAAAAATGGCGCGCGCTTCGCCAGCCGCAGGGCGTGCCGGGAATTAACGCGCTCGAAGTGGGAGCGATCGCCCGCTTCTGGCAGAACGCGATACCGCGTGCGAAACAACAGATTGATGACGCGCTCTGGCATCAGATTGCCACGCTTGTGCCTTCCCTCGATCTCAGCACTCGCGCCAGCGTCTGGTCGCTGCTGTGGGGCGAACAGCAGGAGTTAACCCAGCAGTGGCTGAGGTTTGCGCATGTGCTGCATCAAACCAGCCATGCGCGCGAGCTTGCTGCCCCGCTGAGCCTGCTGGTGGATAACTTCGGTCTGCCGTGCGAAGGGTTTCTCACCCACACCGCCCTGACCTCACCCGACGCGCAGGAAGCGTTGCTACACCCGCTCAGCCACGGCGACATGCTTAACGCCATCAGCATTCCCGTCGACGTGCTGGCTTTTTTGACCCGCGAACTGGTCCTGCCCGTTGAGACCGGCGTGCTGGACGATGTCGATCTGATTGATATTCCGGCGTTTACTACGGATGAGACGCCGCTGCTGACGCAGGCCAAGCGCCAGTGGTTGCTCGATCACTATCGCCAGCAGCTGCAGCCTGATGTCCTGGTTGTCTGCAACGCGACGGCCCGACACGATCAGACGGCCCATACGGCCAACGTGCTGCTGAACTGGGTGCAAGAAACCCAGTCAGCCGACGCGTCGGCCCTGCCGGGGCTGGTGTGGGCCATTACGCCGCACGACGCGCGGTTTACCACCAAACACAATCTCGACGAGGCGGTGCAACAGCTGCTGGGTCAACCGGGTTTGCGCTGGGGAACCCTGCAGGCGCTGGATAGCCACAGCATGCAGCGCGTGGTGGAGTGGCTGTCGCAAGCCACCCTGCCTGCTCAACATCAGAAACGCCTGCGCGCATTACACTCATCGCTACAGCACGCGCTGGCGGCGCTGATGCAGCCCTGGCTTGCGCCGTTGACGCAAACCCCAGAAGCCAGACGCGCGCAGGCCGAAAATATGGTCCGCACCCTGCAGGGCAGTGCCGCCCGCCATGGTGAACTGCTGGAGGGTTTACTTCCTCCGTTAAGCGCGTTTGAGACGCTGCTGGCCGTTCAGCAGCCGCGTGAAGAACAGGTCAACGGCTTGTTTACCGATACGATCGATCTCTTCGCGGATAATACCCAGGAAAGCACCGGAACGTTCCAGACCAAAGACAAGGCGCGTCTGGCGCATAAAGTCTGGATCAACCACCTGCGCCAGTGGAGCCGCAATGAGGCCGCCGCTGCCCGTCTGGGCCTGGAGCCTGCGGTTCTGCAACAGGTGGCGGACGTTCTGGTCGTCGCCAGCTATCGGCTGGATCTGCCTGCGCAAGTGCAGAATATTGTCGACGGGGATAAAAGCAGCGCAGCGCAGCTTCATGCCGTAATGGGGAATTTCGTGGGCTGGCTGGGGTATGAAAAGACGCCTGTCGCCGAACGTCCGGCCAGCCGCCTGCGTAAAGGCCAGGCGATTTTCGTGACACCGGTGGTCAACAGCGACACGCCAAGGCTCACGCGTCTGGGCGAGCAGCCCGTGCATGCTGCAACGGTCTATGTGTACGACTGGCTGGTTGCCCTCTACAGCCGGGCGATTGAGAACATCGAGTATCATCATCCGCACGACGTTCAACCCTGTGCAAGAAAGGCGTTGCAGAGGCTGTTAGGCTAACCTTTCACGGCCCGCAGCAGTGCGGGCTGCTTTCAGAAAAGCGAGATCAGCAGTGCGACCGGGAAGCTCATCGGCCAGGTCGAACCGACAAGAAACGCGCTCAGCAGACGAATGCGCTTGCGATCTTTGGAGAGGAACCAGGTGATTAACGCGCAGATTGACGCCATGATTGCGTAGAAAACCAACATCTTTTGATACAACGTCATTCTGTTTACCTGAGCCGAAAAAATAACCGCACGCAATATGCGTCATACGTTGACACAGATCAAGTTTTTTCGTTACATCATAACCCTTTTAAGAATAAGGGTTATAACAATTGAGTACACTTCGTAACAACCCCGGAGCACAAGGGATCCTCTTTATTAGTAACATGCATTATAAATGCACATTATGATAAATTTGCCTTCGCGAAAAGCAGTCTAATGGAGACAGGCTTTTATGGGAGGAAACATGCTACGCATTCCGCAAAGTTGTATTCATACCCGCTCCACCCCTTTCTGGAACAAAGAGACGGCTCCCGCCGGGATTTTCATCCGTCATCTGGATAAGGGCACACGTCCGGGCGTTTACCCTCGCCTGTCCGTTTCACAGGGTGCAGTACGTTACTTAGGCTATGCTGATGAAGTCACGCCTGAGCCTGACAGTGAACTGATCATTGAAGCAGGCCATTTCGGCGTTTTTCCGCCGGAGAGATGGCACCACATTGAAGTGATGACCGACGACACGCTGTTTAACATCGACTTTTTTGTCGAGCCTGACGTACTGAAGTCGCTTTAAGCGCCTGACATCAAGAAGGAAAACTCTATGCTACGTATTCCTGAGAATTTTGTTCATACCCGCTCCACGCCGTTCTGGACGAAAGAGACGGCACCGAAAGCCCTCTTTACCCATCACAACACCAAAGCTGGCGTTTATGGCCGTTTATCCGTGATGCAGGGTGCAGTGCGTTACTTCGGTTTTGCCGACGGCGACGCCACCGAGCCGGATCTGGAGCTGGTCATTGAAGCGGGATCGTTTGGTATCTCCCCGCCGCAGAAATGGCACCGCATTGAGCTGTTGACCGACGATACCTATTTTAATATCGACTTTTTCGCCGATCCTGACGTCACGCTCAGCGGTGCAGGTATTGGAAAAGTGGTTAACACGCATAAGGAGTAAATCATGGGCAAGGCAACCTATACCGTTACGGTCACGAATAACAGCAACGGTGTATCGGTCGATTATGAAACGGAAGCTCCTATGGAGCTGCTGATACCGGATGTCGCCGCCGATGTGGTAAAAGATCTGGTGAATACCGTGCGTGCTTACGATACCGAGAATGAGCACGAGGTGTGCGGCTGGTAAATAACGTGATCATCATTGGCGGTGTCGTATCTGACGACGAGCGACATACTGCCATCCGACAGTCGTTTAGCGACTGTCGGGGATCACTCTCCATCAATTCAATGCCCATTAGTCAATCGGCCTGCCTGTTGGATTGATGTCCCCCTTTAGTTCCCCCTTTCAGCCAAACTCCCTTTTTATAATCACGTTCTTTGTTGACGTTCTCCCATGTATAGCGCACCCGGGAACATCAAAGTCAGCCTGATGTTGCCTTTCCACCCGCGATACAGAGCGCTACGCTTTTTGGGTTTTAGATTATTTATTTTTGGCGACCAGGCGTGTTGTGAGGGGTCTGACTCGGCTACCGGGTTACTAAAGGGCTTCGCTCGAAAAAAGCCATTTCAAGTCGGGTGCCTTGCAGCAGTATTCAGGCACCCGACTGGCTGAACACAGGCAACCTGTTTACCTTCACCACCTTACCCGGGAATGACGGGTCCATTCCCCGACACACGGCCTGTTGGTGATCCCGATCACATTTAAACGTGTTCCCTGTAGGCATTTGCTGGCACAGATAGTTAAATAATACTCATTATCATTTCGATGTATTGTGAGGAAGTGGCTGGCATGCATTGTCACCCTGTATCTGGTGCATGCCTGAAGATTATCCCCCGCCTCCTTCAAATGTAGCTGCCTGCATTATTTTCAGTGTCCATCTTCACCCGGATCGCGATGAAGGACGGCATCCTGATGTATTCAGATAATCGTTAAGCACTGCGTAGGATCACGGGTCCTGTAAACCCCACAGGCTATTTTGCGGTTGTATGTATTTTTTTGTTTGTAATGGCTTTTCTATGGTGATGTATAAAATAAGGAGATACAGAAATGAAAGAACTGACCACTAATCAAATCAATACGGTAGCCGGTGCAGGCGGTGACGTCGGTCGGGAAATTGCCCAGGGCCTTGGTGCAGGCGCAGGCACATATGTCGGCGGCACACCAGGTGCGATTGTCGGGGGGATCGCCGCAGGGCAGACGTATGACTGGGCGTCAACGCATACTCCCGATCCGTCTCTGTCGCCGTCAGGACTGGGGGGAACGCTGGGAGGTACCCCATTTAATCCGCACGATCCTGATACTGTCACGAATGCCGCTGGCGCAGCGGACTTTGCAAAATGTTTCCTTCCTGGCGGTAAAGATTGTTCCTGAAAGTTAATAACCTGCCCGTACAGGAAACTGTGACGGGCAATTTCAGGCTGGGCTACGGCACAGCCGCTGTCCCAATAATGATTCTTCTATCAGCTGACTGCAGCGTCGTTTCCCTGTGCGCAACAATAATCCGTGTAATATTCAGTCGTTTAATTGCCTGATTAACTGCGATTTCACTGTCGGTATCCAGTGCGCTGGTGGCCTCATCCATGAATAATATTCCGGGACGGCGATAGAGCGCCCGGGCGATAAACAGCCGCTGTTTTTGCCCACCTGACAGCCCTTCCCCCAGTTCACCGATAAGCGTTTCGTACCCCATGGGCATGGCCATGATCACGTCATGAATATAACTGACTCTGGCGCATTCCATCATCCAGTCATCATCGGTGGTTTCAGCAAAGCCACAGATGTTTTCACGCACCGAGCCTGAGAAAAGACGGTCATCCTGCATCACGCAGGCAATCATTTTATGATAATTATTGATGCCCAATTGTCGGATATCGGTTCCGTCCATTAATACCTGACCGGAGTTGGGCTCAAACAATCCGCAAAGCACCTTCAGCAGTGTCGTTTTTCCCGATCCGGAGGGGCCCGTGATGGCCACGCTTTCTCCGGGTCTGATGCAGAGACTGAGGTCGACGAAAACAGGAGGAGACTGGCTGTCATATCGGTAGCTAAGGCCCCGGGTCTCCAGCCCCGCTGGCTCCATAGCGGCTTTCAGTCCTGAGTCCGGCTTAATCTCTTCCCGCTCATTGAGGGCAATATCCGAAATCCTTTCGTTATGCAGACTCATCATGCGCAGCTGAAGCAAATAGTTTGTCAGCGAACCCACCCGCGCTGAAAACTGGCTGCGGAAAACCCCGAACGCGACAAACATGCCGATGGTCATCTGGTTATCAATCACGAGACTGGTGCCTAGCCACAGGATCACAACCTGGTCACAGGCAGTTACAAAGGTGTTTATCCCACCAAATAACATGTCCATCCTGGTGAGCCTGATGCCGGTATTGATGGCATCAATCTTAAGATTGAGCCAGCGACGGCTTCGACGCTGTCCCATTCCTTGCATTTTAATGGTCGCGATGCCGTACAGGGTCTCCATAAAATAGGAACTGGCCCTGGCCCCCCTGACCAATGCATCTTCGGATAACTGGCGGTAATGGCTGTAGGTAAGTAAACGGATCATCACATATAATGCGGTAAAGCTCAGTACCACGGCAGTCAGCCATCCTCCATAAAGTACGAGCATGACCAGCACACAGACAACCATAATACTGTCCATGATGGCCCCCACCACGCTGGTCGTAAATGTCGTACGCAGCGTATCCAGCGAACCGAAGCGGGACTGAATATCACCCAGTTTTCGTCGTTCAAAATATGCCAGTGGCAGCTGGAGCAGATGGCGGAAAAGCCCTGACTGCCATTGCACGTTTATCAGCGTTTCCATAACGATTGTTGACCAGGCTCGTATCATACTGACCGTGGCCCGTAACAGGATGAAAAACATCAGGCCTGCGCAGATGAGCGTAAGCAACCCCTGATCGCCTGCGGGAATGGCGTGATCCATCACCAGTTGGGTGCCCACAGGCATCATCAGGGTGATTGTTTCAATGAAAAGTGAAAAGCAGAAGATTTTGGTCAGCGCGCCGCGTATGCCATGAACACCGCGTAGTAACGCCCGCATGCTGATCCGGTTCTGGACGGTCTCCTGAACAAAAGTACTGCCGGGCCATACCTCCAGCGCAACACCGGTGAAGCACTGAGACATTTCATTGGGATCTGCTATTCTCCGGCCCCGGGCCGGATCATGGAGCACGAACCCCTTCTTACTGATGCTTACCAGCACCACGAAGTGATTAAAATTCCAGTGAAGAATACAGGGTAGCCTGAGGTCGCTGAGTTCACAGAGATCAAGTGATAAAGCCCGCGTCTCCATTCCAAGATGAGTTCCCGTCTCCATGACGCCCGCAAGCGTGGCTCCCCGGGCAGACAGGTTAAACTGCCGACGCAGGGCAATCAGGTCAACATTTCGGCCATAATGGCCACAAACCATCGCCAGACAGGCCAGTCCACATTCTGACGATTCCGTCTGATGCACGACTGGCACGCGTTTGCGAAGTTTGAGATCAAGTTTATTCTCCAGGTCAGCCAGGACGCGTTTAGTTGTCATTCACTGGCCCTGTAACGCTGTGCTTCATGTCGTAGAAAGGTGACAGCATCCACTGATAAATCCGTCGTTTCTCGAGAAATAATGTGCTCTGTGCCTTCATACCGTTTTCCAGCGGCAGATCTCTACCCATGTAAGCGATTGACTGACGTTCCGGCCTGACGACCACTTTATAGTAAGGAATTGATCCTCCCGCAGTGTTCCGAGGCGCTCCCGCATAGGTCTGCATTTCCTGGGAAGACGCTGGTGTTCGGGAAACCAGCATCACTTTCGCCGCAAACTGTCCGAATTTTTCCGCCGGGAAAGCTTCGTAGCGCACATTCACGCTGTCACCCACAGAAATATAGGGCAGAGCATCATTCGGTACCCACAAAACCAGGTCATGGCTTTTTACGTTCTGCGGAACGATTTGCAGAAGGCTGTCTCCTGCACTGACCATCTGTCCCGGCGTAACACTAAGCGAATCAATTTTTCCGTCCGACAATGCACGAACTATGACATCGCCTCCGGCATCCGTAGTGACACGTTCTTTCTGTAACTCGTAACGCTGCAGTTCCATCTGGTAAATGCGGTTATCAAATTCAGCTGCCTGCGTTTGGATCTGACTGTCCAGACTGGTTATCTGCAGGATGTTCTGCGCATTCTGTGTGCTCAGATTCAACAGGCTATTCTGTTGTTGATAATACAGTGCCACCTGGCTGGTTAACTGATCTTTAGTTATAAGTCCCTGTTTCTGATACTGGCGGTAGTTCTCCATATTTTGCTTCATCATGTTTATCCCTTCTTCCGCCCGACGGACAATAGCGGCAGAACGCCTGAAAGCCTCGCTGTACTGCAACTTCTGTTTTTCAAGCGTCCGTAGCGTTGTTTCCTTACTTTTCCTGATGCCAGCGATCATATTCCCGATACGGGCCAACTGGTTATCAATATCCTGACGTTGAGTATCACTGACCACCCCGCTGCGGGTACTTTTACTGACATCAATCTGATAGACAGCTTCCCCTTTCCTTATGCTGTCCCCCTCTTTGATGAATTGTTTGACGACAAAGCCCTGCATACCAGAATAGACATTTACCGGCCTCGGCCAGGTGCTTATTTCCCCCTGAACGTTAATACGTCGGGTGTAAGAACCTGAAATGATGAAGGTCATGAGACAGGTCAGGAAAAACGCCGACATTGCCATGACCAGCCAGACGGGAACACCCGGTAGTAAAACCGCATTTCCGTACCACGTCTTTTTCCTGCTTTCCAGAGCTTCCTTTCGAAACATATCTCCTTCCCGGATCAAAATTGAGATAAAAAGTGGTGCATACGCCGGTAAACATAAAGCGTCATAGCCGAAAACGCCCATAACTGCTCACGCTATCAGACGTTCCCCAGATAAGCGCTGACAAAGGGCATACCGATCACGGTCATGTTCATCAACATATGAAGAAGAACGGGCATCAGTATTCCACCGGATTTGACTCGTCCTACGACAAATACACCAGAGACCAGAAACAGCATCACAAACGATTGCCAGTCCAGGTACTGCAGATGACACGCAGAAAATATAAGAGAGACCACAATTCCGGCAGCGTAAATATTATTTCCGAACCAGTATCTGAACACGCTTAAAAGACAACCACGGAAAATCATTTCTTCATAAACCGGCACAATCAGAATCATCATTACAGCATTCATCCAGAATTCGTGACCTTCCAGTGCCAACTGGGACACAGACCAGCTTTCAGCCTGTTTTATAAAAATAAGCGAAGGTATAACATACTGAATAAACAGGACACACAAAAAGAGCGGGAAGAATATGCCGATCCGGATATTCCCCCAACCGTAACCTTCTCTTTTACGAAAGTAGAAGTAATAAAGAGGAAAGATAATCATGAATTCCAGGCTAAAGAGCAAGGGATAGAGATATCCCTTGTCTAACAGCGCCTTACTACCGTCATAAAACAGGGGTAAGAACGTGATACCCATAAAAAGAAGGAACATCGCAAAGCAACCGGTAACAGATTTGCTCCTTTCAATAGTTTCACTGTTGTATCCGTCAACATTCATATTTTGGACCAGTAAAAGTGTAAATTATGCTCATAAACCGCACTGACTGTACACATCAGGATGACCCTGATGATTCTGCTCACATGCTTCTTAAGGAAGCAGAGAGGATTGGGGTCCTGTGAACTGTTCAGGCGGCTTAACCGGCCTTTTGGCACTGTTACAGATCATACGGACATCATAGGGATCAGTAACAAACATCATTGAGGTTATTAGGACTCCATATGCACTCTCGTCCTGCAGCGGCGTTCCATGCTTCGGAGGGCAAATTCGCAGGTTTTTGTCTGATTGTTCCACCCAGCCCAGAAGGTGACATCGCCGGATCGGGTGTATGGGCGGCAGCCCAGTCATACACCTGTCCCGCAGCTATTCCACCAGCAATGGCCCCCGGTGTGCCGCCGACATACGTACCTGCACCAGCACCGAGTCCCTGCGCAATTTCGCGGCCGATATCGCCTCCCGCTCCAGACACGGTATTGATTTGACTATTTGTAAGTATTTTCATCTTTGTAGTTCCTTATTTTATTTAACACCGAATAATATCCATTACTCAAAAAATAGATGCATACAACGGCAAATACCGAAACCAGTGCTCTCGGACCTGATATTATAGGTTCGTTATTGACAAATATGTTATATAGAGAAATAAAAGAATAGAAAATGACAAAATTAATAACACCAGAAATAATTGCATCTGCAATATCACAGTTCCTTTGATTATTTCTAAAAACCATGACCACTCCTTGTCTCTAACGGACAGCACTAGCAAAGAAATATTCAGCTTGAATAAGTAAAAGAACAACAAACCATGCTTGTTGTACTCATTAAACAGCACAGGATCACCTTATGAAAAATAGTTCATCGTCATTTTTATTTACCTGTATTGTCGCAACCTTTGCAAATGCTAATGAGTCTTATTTAACAACTAATGCTGCCATAATCATACTAACAACACCCCTAAATGTGATCATGATCACATTAATTAGCGTATTCCGATAACAATTGTCGTGTAATCTCCGGACTACTATTTTGCCCCCTCAGGCAGTCAATAGTAGATTTCACGCCAATACGGATTAGAGAGTGAAAATATTGATTACCTCATTCTATAACGGATGTGACTGTGATTGATCCGGGCAATTATAATAACGATCTGCGCGCCCTACGGACAGTCGTGCGCCTGCCCGCTTTAGGTCATCCTCACATCACCGTCAGCCCGGTAACTCCATCTGGATCAATTATCACATTTAGACAGGTAACAATTTGATTTCCGTTCAGCAGAGCATTGCCAGTATGCATTGACTCAGGGCATATACGCGTACCAACTAATACTCTGCATAATAATACGGACAGTGATGTGCAACAGATCCGTCAGGCATCCACCGCCTGCAGTAAACGCGCCTTCATCGTGCTATAAGTCGTCCGTGCATAGTTTTCTGCCCACGACTGATCGGTAATCTGACTAACGTTGACCGCGCAATATTTGGTTTCCGGCGTTTTGGATATCGGGTCAAGGTTGTCCTGCGTCAGCTCATTGCACGCACCTATCCACCACTGGTAAGTCATATATACCGTCCCTGCATTAATGCGCTCACTCACATCTGCACGGCTTATCACTTTTCCCCTGCGCGAGCTGACCCACACCAGCTGCTTGTCTTTGATACCCCGCTCGTTTGCATCTTCCGGATGGATTTGTACAAAACCAGGTTCATCAGCAAGGCTTTGCAATGCCGCACAGTTACCCGTCATGGAACGACATGAGTAGTGGCCAACTTCACGGACCGTACAAAGCACCAGCGAGTATTCTTCGTCCGGGAGTTCCGCTGGCGCACGCCACGGCGCGGCAAATAGCTGGCCCTTCCCCGTTGGGGTATCGAATCTATTGTCTTTATAAAGATAGGGTGTACCCGGATGTTCGGGTGTTGGACATGGCCACTGCACATGACCCATTTCACCCATTTTTTCGTATGTAACACCAAAGAAGAGAGGACAAAGTTCGCGCATTTCGTCCCAGATTTGCTGGTTATTGTCGTAATGCATCGGGTATCCCATCGCTGTGGCAATTAAGCTGATAATTTCCCAGTCGCGTTTGACATTGTAAGGGGTATCAATTGCTTTCTCAAAACGCTGGAAACCACGGTCGGCACAGGTAAATACGCCGCCATGTTCACCCCATGAAGTGGCGGGTAAAATAACATCTGCCACTTCAGCTGTCTTGGTCATGAAAATGTCCTGAACGACAACAAAATCAAGTGCTTCAAAACCTTTACGTACCAGACCAAGATCAGCTTCGGTCTGTAACGGGTCTTCACCCATGATGTAGTAGGCTTTAATCTTACCTTCAAGAGCCTGATGCGGAACTTCGGTGATACGTACGCCGGCTTTGTCGTCCATGTCATCGACGTTTATGCCCCAGGCTCTGGCAAACTTAGTCCGGACCTGCTTATTTTCCACATCCTGATAACCCGGAAACTGGTTGGGCAGCACGCCCATATCGCACGCACCCTGTACGTTATTTTGCCCCCGAACCGGGCCAACCCCTACACCTTCACGCCCCAGATTCCCCGTCAGCAACGCAAGGCTTGCGAGCCCTTTAACCACATCAACCGCCTGACCAAACTGCGTTACGCCCATGCCCCACATGATGGTAGCCGACGGTGCGGCAGCGTAAGTACGCATAGCCTGACGAACTGACTCGGCCGGAACACCGGTGAGGTGTTCAACGTCCTCCGGCTTATAGCCTTGAACCCCTTCACGGTAAATATCCAGGCCTTCGGTGTATTTCTCAACGTATGCTTGATCGTAAAGATGTTCCTCAAGCAGCACATAACCAAAAGCATTTACCAGTGCCATATTGCAGCCATTTTTCAGTTGCAGATGCTGATCGGCTATACGGGCGGTTTCGATGCGACGCGGATCGCAAACGATGATTCGGGCACCGTTTTGTTTCGCTTTAATTACACGGCGCGCTACTATTGGATGTGAATCGGCACAGTTATAGCCAAACACCAGCAGACATTTTGAATTTTCAATATCGCCGATTGAATTACTCATTGCACCGTTACCCAGTGTCATCTGCAGACCTGCAACTGATGGTCCGTGGCAAACACGTGCGCAGCAGTCAATATTATTGGTATTCAGGACCGCTCGTGCGAACTTCTGCATTACATAATTAGTTTCATTACCTGTTCCACGTGATGATCCCGTGGTCATAATTGCGCGTGGGCCATACTGTTCTTTGATGGATTTAAGTCGATTAGCTGTATAGTTGATGGCTTCATCCCAGCTTACGGGCTTAAGTTTACCGTTCTTCTCATAACGAATCATCGGCTGCGTCAGTCGTGGTGTGAGTAGTCTGGTATCGTTGAGAAAATCCCAGCCGTAATAACCTTTCAGGCAAAGTTCATTCTGGTTTGTCACGCCATCAGCCGCTTCGGCACGGATAATTTTGTTATTCTCAACAATCAGCTTAAGTTTGCAGCCTGCGCCGCAATAAGGGCAGACGGTAGTAACTTTTTTCATCAATAACAGACCTGTTAAAAGTGAATTTTTGACATGATAAAATTATGCGGTTTCGTTACTTGAAAAGCAGCGTTACCTCGAGTTTCATCATCAACTCAGGGGACAATATTCCCCCCTTTTCACAGTTATGCATGAAATATGCCAATTATATAACATCTATAATTCAGTAATTTAAACGTTGCGCTGACACGTAATGACGATCATTTCGGCATATTTGTCGATAATCCATTCAAAGGTGTCAGAGACAATGTTCCTGCAGTGGCGAACGGTGTTTTCCAGTACGCAGTTGCCGCATCCGATGAATAGGACCAGCCCGCGTAATGATCGCCAGATAAGTGCGCGCATCCACCGCGACGCCATCCCAGGGGCAGGATGACATCGAGGCGGGCGTAAAACGCATCAACCCGTTGAGGGTGGCGCGGCGAAGCTTTAGGCGCGGTAGAGTCGAAGCGCATTTCGGAACAGGTGATGGCCGGGATAACGATATGCTGAATGCATCAGAATGTGTAATTCATGCTTACCGAGACGCTACGCGGTTCGCCATAGACGGCAGAGTCATCGAGGTAGGAGTAGTATTCACGGTCGAACAGGTTGCGGACGTTTGCCTGCACCGCCAGCTGTTTCGTCAGCTGATACTGTGCGAACAAATCGACGAGCGGATAGCTGCCCTGGTAGAGGCGCTGCGTTTCGCCGTCCGGACCGGTGACATCTTTGTACACCTGATTCTGCCAGTTAACCCCGCCGCCTACGGTCAGTTCCGGAAGCACCGGGACGCGGTAGCGGCTGAACAGCTTCAGCTGCGTCTGCGGCGCGAAGCTGTTAAAGCGACCATCTGAATCACGGGCAACGTAACGGGTCGCACTGAAGGTAAGCTGCAGGTTGTCGGTAACGGCACCGTTCACTTCAAATTCCGCCCCTTTGCTCACTGCGCCTTTGGTTGCACGATAAGCCTGTTCGCTGGATCCATTAACAAATTCTCCGCTTATTGCCTCTCCTGCGTTCTCTTGTTCGATGCGGAATACGGCAACGTTGGTGGTCAGTCGACCGTCCATCCAGTCGGCCTTCAGGCCCGTTTCATAGTTTTTGCCGGTGACGGGGGAAAGCCATGCGCCATCTTTCGTGCGTTTGGTTTGCGGGGCAAAAATTGAGGTATAGCTGGCGTAAGCGGAAAGGCTGTCGTTGATGTCATATACCAGCCCGCCGTAAGGCGTGGTGTTGTATTTACGCATATCGCCGCTGCTGCCGTCTGAGCTGTATTGGGTATAACGTGCGCCAACAATCAGCGACAATGGATCCGCCAGCGACAGGCGTGTCGCCGTATACACCGATTTTTGCCGCACGATATCATCCGCATTTTGATACCAGTTGCCCCACTCCGGCTCGGCCACGCTGCCGTCCCAGCTGTTGTTGAAGATGCCAATCCGATCGCTGTCCATCGGCCCGTCTTTGCTGAAGGTGGCATTGTGCTGCCGGCTATAGCTGGCTCCGGCCATCAGCTGATGTTGACGCCCGAGTAGTTCAAAAGGTCCGCTGGCGTAGGTATCAAAGGAGTCCAGGGTACGCTTGCCGCGATCCTTACTTCCCCAGCCTGTTGCGCCCTCACCGGTGGTGGCGTCCGGATTGCCCATCACGTAGAGCAGAGTGTCGTTGAACGTTTGCTCGCCGTGAGTTCCACTGAAACGAATCGACCAGCCGTTATCCCAGCTGTGAGTGAGGTTAGCAAAAACTTTACGTGATTCAACGTTGTATCCCGTCCAGTCCGCCGAGGTATTCACGTTGCGATCGTAATGGGTGCGTCTGCCGTTACTGTACAGGCTGGGTAATCCGCCCCAGGTCGGGTTGGCGGTATTTGTTTGCTGATAATCCCAGCCCAGCGAGGCCGTTGTGTGTTCCGTTACATCGCCTTCAATTACGCCATAGAGAAATTTCTTGCGCTTACCATATCTGTCAAGCCAGCTGTCCTGATCCTGATAACCTGCCACGACGCGCCCGCGCAGGCTGCCGTCGGAATTGAGCGGCGCGGAGATGTCGCCCACATAACGCTGTTTGTTCCAGCTTCCGTAGCTTGCGCTGACGTTGCCCCTGAAGGTTTTACTGTCGGCACGTTTACGCACCATGTTCACCGTTGCTCCCGGATCACCAGCGCCGGTCATCAGGCCGTTCGCGCCGCGCACAATCTCGATACGATCATAAATGGCGGTATCTTCCTGCGCATCGCCAAAGTTCCACGCGTCGCCCATCGATGTGGGGATCTCATCGTAGGCGAAACTGGTGATTTCAAAGCCGCGAGAAAAGTAGCTGGAACGCTCGCTATCAACCTGCTGCGACGAAACGCCGGTGGCATTGGTTAATACCTGGTCAATGGTTTGCAGATCCTGATCCTGCATACGCTGGCGCGTCACGACGCTTACTGACTGGGGAACGTCGCGCGGCGTCAGCAGCATTTTGGTGCCTGAGCGCGTGGTTTTTACCGCATAATCCTGCTGCGAATCGGCGCTCCCGCCCCCGTCGCCGTAGACAACCATTTCTTGTTCTTGTGTATTCTCATCCGCCTGTGCCGGGTGCATGACGGCGGACATCGCCAGCGCAAGCAGTGAAAGTGAGAATGGCGTATGAATTAATCCTGCGGGCGCTTTCGCGCGAATTGCCCTGCCGTTAAGCATCATCATGTTACCTGTCAGTTGTTGTCGTTTTTGCAAGTCATCTATCTAAATAGGAATGGAAATGATAATTATTTGCTTTATTATGCACAGGTTATTTTGTAAGTGAAATGTAAATAAATGTATATTTATAAAAAATCAGCGCCTTTCTCGTCTGACAGGAACAAAAAATGAACAAATTGCAATGGCTAAACGGAAAGACATGGGGCGTCAGCGTCCTTACCGCGGCGTTAACCCTGAGCGCAACCGCGTCAGCAACTTCCCCTGATTCGCCTGCATTCAAGCAGCGCGAACTCGCTGATGGTTTGTATGAGATGGTTTATTCTCCAACGGCAAACGCGTTATACGTCGCGAGCGCGCAGGGCTTTAAAAACGTCAACGGTGGAGTGCTCTATAAACTGGATCCCACAACGCTTGCCACGCAAAGTGAAACCCACACCGACCTGAAAAACTTCGGCATGGCGGCGGACGATAATGGCAAGGTCTACTACACCACCAACACACTTGATGGCGGTGTATCGAAAGTGGACGTGCAAAGCGGCAAGGTGCTGCAGCGCCTGATGTTTGAAGGCAAAGATAAGGATGGCGACCCGGTTGGCGCACGTGAGATCCTCTTCCACAAGGGACAACTGTTTATCGGCGGCGTTGCCGACCCTGGTTTTATCTCCGTGGTTGATGCCAGCACCATGACGCTAAAAGCCCGAATCGAGAATGCCGGAAAATGGGTGACGGGGATTATCTATTCGCCGTTGACAGATCGCCTTTATGCCGCCAATGGCGGCGGTGAAATTCTGGTGATTAACCCGGGCACGTATAAAATCGAACAGCGCTGGACGCCGGGAGATAAAAAAGGGTATTTGTTTCTCAACATGGCAGAAGATCCGGCTACCGGCCGCCTGTTCGTGACCGATGATTCAAAAGCCAAAACCACGTTAGTATTTGATGAGCGCAGCGGGAAAGTTATCAAGCGTCTTGAAGGCGATGCGCTGGGGATTAAGTTCAACGCTACGCGCAACGAAATTTACATCAGCCAGCGCGAGTCAAAGAAGGTGCTGCAGCTTGACGCTGGCAGCTATGCCGTGAAAAACAGCTGGACGTTCACCAGCCATCCTAACAGCCTCCTGGTGACACCAGACGGTAAAACGTTATACGTAACAGTGAAGCAGGACTTCAATGACGACAACACTACGAAAGGCCCAGATAGTGTGGTTCGTATTTCATTAAATTAAAAAAATACAGCCATCCTGTGAGGGATGGCTAACTTATCAAAGTGGTCGTTGTAGCAGTATTCAAAGTCAGGCCGACAGAAAAAGCAGCGCTAAACATCAGCTCAGTACGCTATATGTTCAAAATAAGCTGAGTCTTTGTAATAAGTTCATATTGATTTACACAATATATTACAGAGGCATAATCCACAACCCGCACTGGCTTTAACGCTTATTCACTTCACTGCGGAAAGCGTAGGGTTCACTTCTTTGGGTTTTAGCGTATACATTCCGCCGTTAAATGGATCAACCGCCAGCCAGCCAATCAGCCCGCCAAAAACAATATTTCCGGCGATATACCAGCCGTTTGCATTGGCTTTCAAAGGCAGCGTCACAGGCTGCACGCCATCTTTTTCGAAGGTTATTTGATAATTCTTTTTACCGAAGTAACTTCCGTCCGATTTGGACAAGGTGACACCTTGCGGCGTTTTTCCCTGCGCAACTATTCTGCCTTCATCATCTTTAATAGCAAATTCGCGCCCGCAGGATTACTGTTGACCTGCACCAGTTGTGTATCATCCCCAACAATGGTGGCACATCCTGACATGGCAAAAATGCCAGACACCAAAAATAATGCGAATATTTTATTCACAGAAACCTACTGTCATTAAATTATTATGCCGAAAATGGCGTGCAGACAGTAGATATCTTTAATGTATACAGCAATGCGCAAGATCAAAAAAAGATGCGCCGCTCAAATGCTATTTCACATCAGCGCGGCGCTAAATTTAGTCGTGTTTAATCATGACATGCCGGACAACCGTATAATCCTCCAGCCCGTATACCGACATATCTTTCCCATAGCCTGAGAGCTTCATCCCGCCGTGCGGCATTTCGCTTACCAGCATAAAGTGGGTATTGACCCAGGTGCAGCCGTACTGCAGCCTCGCGCTCAGACGATGGGCGCGGCCCACATCTTTTGTCCAGACGGACGATGCCAGACCGTATTGCGAAGCGTTGGCCCAGGCCAGGACCTGCGCCTCGTCGTCAAATTCGGTGACGCTCACCACCGGCCCAAAGACTTCGCGCTGCACTATGGCGTCCTCTTGTTTTGCACCGGCCAGCAGGGTCGGTTCAAAGTAATAGCCTGCCCCGTCACGTTTACTGCCCCCGGTGACGACGCTAATATGGCTGAGCGCTTTCGCTTCATCAACGGCCTTACAAACTCGGGCCAGGTGTGCGTCAGAGCTGAGCGGGCCAAGCTCTGTGGATTCATCCTCGGGCGCGCCCATCTTCAGGCTGGCAACGGCTTTACCCAGTTTCTCCACCAGCGCGGGATAAATTCCCTTCTGGGCGTAGATCCGGCACGCCGCCGTACAGTCCTGCCCGGCATTGTAGAAGCCAAAGGTGCGCACGCCTTCCACCACCGCATCCAGATCCGCATCGTCAAACACAATAACCGGCGCTTTCCCACCCAGCTCCATGTGCGTGCGCTTAATGGAGGAGGCCGTACGGCTGATGATGTGCTCCCCGGTTGCAATTGATCCGGTAAGCGAGACCATACGCACTTTTTCGTGTCCGGTGAGCGGGTCGCCAACGGTTTTCCCCCGGCCAAACAGCACGTTGAGCACCCCGGCCGGGAAGATATCTTTCGCCAGTTCGCCCAGCTTCAATGCCGTCAACGGTGTGATTTCCGAGGGCTTGATCACCACGCAGTTCCCTGCGGCCAGCGCCGGGGCCAGCTTCCAGGCCGCCATCATCAGCGGGTAGTTCCAGGGGGCAATCGAGGCCACGACGCCCACCGGATCGCGGCGGATCATGGAGGTGTGCCCTTCAAGGTACTCTCCGGCTGCCAGACCGTTCAGGCAGCGCGCCGCACCGGCAAAGAAGCGGAACACATCCACCACCGCCGGGATCTCATCCCCGCGCGCGCAGTGCAGCGGCTTCCCGCAGTTAAGCGATTCGAGACGCGCAAACTCATCCGCATTCGCCTCGATGGCATCCGCCAGCTTAAGCAAACACTCGGCACGGGTCTTTGGCGTGGTTTGCCCCCAGGTGTCGAAAGCCTCATCGGCTGCCTGAACGGCCGCATCGACCTGAGCGGCAGACGCCTCGGCGATCTCAAGCAGTACCGCCCCCGTGGCGGGGTTATACACCGGCTGCTTTTCCCCTTCGCCGTTAACCAGTTCACCCTTAATCAGCAGTTGATTTTGCATAGCATTGTCCTGTTGAAATCGACGTTATTTTCCGCCACCGGCGACAGTCTCGCCGTCGCGGGTGAGCCACCAGGCTCCCAGAATGGGGAGAGTCGTCACCAGCATCACCAGCAGCGCAACCACGTTGGTGACCGGCACATCGCGCGGACGTCCAAGCTGGTTGAGCAACCACAGCGGCAGCGTGCGCTCATGCCCCGCGGTGAATGTTGTGACGATAATTTCATCAAACGACAGGGCAAAGGCCAGCATCCCCCCTGCCAGCAGCGCAGACCCTAAATTGGGGAGCACCACGTAGCGGAAGGTTTGCCAGCCGTCGGCCCCTAAATCCATCGACGCTTCGACCAGGCTCCAGGAGGTACGACGGAACCGGGCGATCACGTTGTTAAATACCACCACCACGCAGAAGGTGGCGTGTCCGACAACGATCGTGAAAAATCCGGGTTCAAGATTGATGGTTTTGAACGCCGTCAGCAGCGCCAGGCCGGTGATGATCCCCGGCAGGGCAATGGGTAGCAGCAGCAACAGCGAGATGGCGTTTTTGCCAAAAAATGTGCTGCGCCACAGCGCCGCGGCCGCCAGCGTGCCCAGCACCAGCGCAATAGCCGTCGACATGGCGGCGATTTGAAGTGACAACGTCACGGAATCAATGATATCTCCGCGCGAGGCAGCTACGCTAAACCACTTCAGCGTCAACCCGCGCGGCGGGAAACTGAAGGCTGCATCTTCGGTATTAAACGCATAGATGGCGATGATCAGCAGCGGGAAGTGGAGAAAGATCACCCCACCCCACGCGGCAATTTTCAGGAACAGCGGTGCGCGCTCAGAGTGCATCGAACGCTCCCAGGCGTTTCACAAACGCCAGATAGAGAGAAATCAGCACAATCGGTACCAGCGTAAATGCCGCCGCCATCGGCATATTGCCGATCGCCCCCTGCTGGGAATAGACCATATTGCCAATGAAGTATCCCGGCGGCCCAACCAACTGCGGCACGATAAAATCACCGAGCGTCAGCGAAAAGGTAAATATCGACCCGGCCGCAATACCGGGTATGGCCAGCGGAAATACGACGTAGCGGAACGTCTGACGCGGACGCGCGCCCAAATCGGCAGAGGCCTGCAGCAATGACGCAGGTAAACGCTCCAGCGCAGCCTGCACCGGCAAAATCATAAACGGCAGCCAGATGTAGACGAACACCAGAAAACGCCCCAACCCGGAAGTCGACAGCGTATTGCCGCCAATCGCCGGGAGGGTGAGGATCGACATCAACACCGGCTCCAGCCCCATATGCCCAAGAAACCACTGTGCGACGCCATCTTTCGCCAGCAGCAACGTCCACGCGTAGGCTTTGACGATATAGCTGGCCCACATCGGCAGCATCACCGCAATATAGAAAAACGCTTTCCATTTGCCGCGGGTATAGCGCGCCATGTACCAGGCCATCGGGAAGGCCAGGATCGCGCTGGCAAGGGTAACGGCGATAGCCATCGCCAGCGTTCGCAGGATGATGTCGTAGTTTGCCGGGTTGAACAGCGCCTGAATGTTCGCAAGCGTCAGGTCCGGCGTGACCGACATCGTGAAGTCATCGAAGGTATAGAACCCCTGCCACAGCAGCGTAAGCAACGAGCCTAAATAGATAATGCCGAACCACATCAGCGGGGCAAGGAGCAGCAGGAACAGCCCTAATGCGGGTTTGCGCCAGAACAGCGCGGTGATACGGCGCAGGGTGCCATGCGGCCCGGGCGCAGGTGAAACGCGCATCTCCATTTCACCGCTCCTCATTCAGCCGCACCATGGCCCCGCGCGACCAGGATGCCAGCACCTTCTGGCCGGGTTCAACGCCCGACGGTAAGATCCCACCGCTGAGGTTCGCCTGGCTGACCAGCAGCTTTGCGCCATCTGCCAGCGCAAGCTCCACGCGGGTTGCCGCCCCCTGATACTGTACCGCCTGTACCACGCCCTGAACCTGAACTTCTCCGCCCTGATTGAGACGAATATGTTCCGGGCGCAGCGAGTACTTACCCTCCATACCACAGACGCGACGGGCGATGCCCGCATCGAACACATTTGAGGTGCCGACGAAACCGGCGACAAACGGCGTGCGCGGGCGCATATAGAGCGCATGCGGGGTATCTACCTGCTCGATACGCCCATTGTTAAACACCGCTACGCGGTCGGACATCGACAGGGCTTCACCCTGATCGTGCGTGACAAAAATGAAGGTGATACCGAGTTCCTGCTGCAGTTTTTTCAGCTCAAACTGCATCTGCTCACGCAGCTTCAGATCCAGCGCCCCGAGCGGCTCATCCAGCAGTAATACGCGAGGCTCGTTGACCAGCGCACGCGCAATCGCCACGCGCTGACGCTGGCCGCCCGAGAGTTGCGACGGTCTGCGGGCAAGGGCAAAACCTAAACCGACCTTTTCCAGCGCCTCGTTTGCCCGCGCGTATCGCGTTTTTTTGTCGATGCCCTTCACCATCAGGCCGTAGGCCACGTTATCGAGGATCGACATATGCGGGAACAGCGCGTAGTCCTGGAACACCGTGTTCACATCACGCTCCCACGGCGGAAGTTCGCTGGCCTCTTTGCCGAAGAGAGTGATTTTGCCGCCGCTGAGCTGCTCAAACCCGGCAATCAGGCGCAGGCAGGTGGTTTTGCCGGAGCCAGACGGCCCCAGCATTGAGAAAAACTCTCCGTCATGAATGCCAATGGTGACCCCATCCACCGCCCGTACGTCACCGTACAGGCGGGAAACGTCAGTGAACTCTACCGCGTACGTCATGTTCTGCTCCCGGCAATTAACGCCCGCCCATGATGGCGATGTAATCCTGCGTCCAGCGGCTGTACGGCACAAACTTGCCCCCCTGCGCCACCGGGGTTTTCCAGAACATGATTTTGTCGAAGTTGTTATAACCGTTGGTTTCGCAGCCTTTCTCGCCCAACAGCGTACTGGCCTTACAGCCTTCCGCCACGACCGGCAGCGAACCGAACCATGCCGCCAGATCGCCCTGCACTTTTGGCGTTAACGACCAGTTCATCCATTTGTACGCGCACATCGGGTGTTTCGCCTGGGCGTGGAGCATGGTGGTATCCGCCCAGCCGGTGACGCCCTCTTTCGGGAATACGGTAGCGATTGGCTGGTTTTCCGCTTTCAGGGCATTTGCCTGATACGGCCACGCGCTGGACGCCACCACGCCTTCGTTTTTGAAATCGCTCATCTGTACGGTGGTGTCATGCCAGTAGCGGTGGATCAGCGCATGCTGGTCCCGCAATACGTTAAGCACGGCGGCATACTGGGTTTCCGTGAGCTGGTACGGATCGGTGATGCCGAGCGCAGGCTGGGTAGCTTTGACGAACAGCGCCGCGTCGGCAATATAGATCGGGCCATCATAGGCCTGGACCCGGCCCTGATTGGTTTTACCGTCCGGCAGATCCTGTTTTACGAAGACCACGTTCCAGCTGTCCGGCGGCGTGGGAAAGGTTTTGGTGTTGTACATCAGCAGGTTCGGCCCCCACTGATACGGCGTGCCGTAGGCCTTACCGCCAACGTTAAACCATTCGCCTTTCACCATTCGCGGGTCGATTGTTTTCCAGTTCGGGATCAGATCGGGGTTAATCGCCTGAACGCGTTTGCCCATAATCAGGCGCAGCGAGGCATCACCCGAGGCCGTAACCAGATCGTAGCCCCCTTTCGCCATCAGGCTGACCATCTCATCTGACGTGGCCGCCGTTTTTACATTAACCGCACACCCGGTCTCTTTTTCGAACTGCGTAACCCAGTCATAGTTTTTATCCGTCTGACCGCGTTCGATATACCCCGGCCAGGCAATGATATCCAGTCGGCCTTCCCCGTCGCCAATGGCTTTAGGTGGCTCGGCGGCTTGCGCTGTCATGATCGTCATGCCAAGCGCGCACAGGCTGCTGCGGGCAAAATTCTTGCTCATTCGATTTACTCCTGTCGCAATGAAATTTAGCGGCAGCCGTGCCGTAAAAATATCTCCTTAACTAAACGTAGACCGCGCAAATGCGCCGCACCGCGCGGCTTAAGGAATTTTCATCAAGGTGTGACCGAGGGCGCATTCCCCGTTAACTGGATTATAGACAAGGGGTTAGCGTTGGGAGGTGGTATGCAGATTTCCTATGATACAGCCCGGCGAGTGCGTCACCGGGCAGACCGCAGGAGAGGCGAAAATCAGGCGTCCAGCATGTCGCTAATCAGCGTTCCCAGCTGGATAACGGCCTGCTCTTCCCGCTCGCCCCACGTCCAGGAGGTGTTAAAACGGAAGAACGGCGTCCAGACGTCGGAGGTGGAAAACATCTTCCCCGGAGCGATGCTGATATGGTGGGTTAACGCCTTCTCGCTCAGTAAGCCTGCATCAAGTTGCGCGGGCAGTTCGAGCCACAAAAAATAGCCGCTGTCGCTGTGATGGATTTTGACGCCCGCGGGCATGTGGCGCAACAGCGCCTGCCAGGCCTGCTGTTTGCGCTCGGCGAGCGTGCGTCGAAGGCGGCGCAGGTGAGCGTCGTAGCGCTTGGTTGCCAGGTAGTCCACCAGCGCCAGCTGCATCGGTGAGCTGGTGGATAAGGTACTCATCAGCTGCAGGTGTTGAATGCGGCGCGCATGTTTCCCCGCGGCCACCCAGCCAATGCGAAATCCCGCCACCAGACATTTCGAAAACGAGGAGCAGTGTAGCGTCATATCCTGACGATCCCACGCTTTTGCGGGGAGCGGTTTTTCGCGGCCAAAATAGAGTTCGCTGTAGACATCGTCTTCTATCAGCGTGACGTTGTGCTTCGTCAGCAGGGCCACGAGCTGCGCCTTTTTATCGGCAGTGAGGGTAAATCCCAGCGGGTTCTGGCTGTTGGTCATCAGCCAGCAGGCTTTGACCGGATACTCATTCAGCGCCTGCTCCAGCGCATTGAGATCGATGCCTTCCCGGACGTCTGTTGCGATAGACAACGCCTTGAGCTTCAGGCGTTCCAGCGCCTGCAGCGCGCCGTAGAAACAGGGGTTTTCGACGATGACCCAGTCGCCCGGCTCCGTCACCGCCTGCAAGCTGAGATTGAGCGCTTCGAGTGCGCCAGCGGTAATCACAATCTCGTCCGGCGAGATGTTCATCCCCTGCTGCGCATAGCGGCGGGCAATAGCGTGACGTAAGTCCACGTTACCGGGCGGCAGGTTTTCAATCACGCTCATCGCCGTGGCGGTTTTGCCGACGTTAGCCAGTGAGCGGTTGAGCTGCTGGAGCGGGAACAGACGGGGATCGGGAAACGCAGAGGCAAAGGGGACGACGGACGGGTCGCGGCTGGCCTGAAGCACGTCGAAGATGTAGGTGTTAATGTCGACCACTTCGTCGCGCATCACCTGAGCCGGAGGGGCTGGCTGCTGTGCGGTCGGGCGCGAGGCAACGTAGTAGCCCGACTGCGGCCTGGCGACAATGCGCCCCTGGCTTTCCAGCATCTGATACGCGTGACCCACGGTCATAAAGCTCATGCCGCTGCTGGCGACCTGCTCTCGCAGAGAAGGCAGCTTATCGCCCGGCAACCATACGCCAAGCTCAATCTGCGAGATGATTTGTTGCGCCAGACGCTGGTATTTTTTCATCAGATTCTCCTTATTGCCGACAGTGTATATCAGCAGGAGAAAAAGAGAAGATTTTGCTAACTGTTATGGTCAGCGAGGTTGATTATTTACGGTACTCAGTCACATGGCTCTGTGCGGCGTGCGCAGCGGCCAGGTGGTCCAGCGTAATCATCGACGATTTGCAAAAAATGCATTTTGCGCCGTACGGGTTTTTGTCAGACACATCAAAAGCTGAGGTGCGGTACTGCGAGCCATGACAGCATGGGCAGCGGAAATGGATATAAGAAATCATAAGATTCTCCTGTAAACGTAAAATACGTAAAGTGCTAATGGGCCTTTCAGGCGATAGAGTGGTCTGAAACAAAAAGCTAATCGGAGTGTAGAAAAAGACCCAAGAGAGGCTGCGGAGAGGCACAACGTGATGAGAACTGCTTTTATAAAACTACGTCAGATATTTATTCGGTTTCCAAACCAGAAGACCATTAACGCACGAGGTTGACGACAAAGCAAGCGGTTTAATGCATTTAATTTATAAAAACGAATCTTTTATTCGTTAAAGCACAGTATATCAGATTCGAAAAACACCTTGTTTTCATAAACTGTTATACATAAATTTCACTTTTCTGCGTCTGACAGTGTTCTTTCCCGCCCTATACCATAACAGTACACCGATTGACATTGAGGCTGTGCATGTTTGGTTTAGATGCTTTTCACCTGGCGCGGATACAGTTTGCCTTTACCGTATCCTTTCACATTATATTCCCGGCGATCACCATAGGCCTGGCGAGCTATCTCGCCGTGCTGGAAGGCCTGTGGCTGAAAACAAAAAATCCGGTCTGGCGCGCGTTGTACCATTTCTGGTCGAAGATCTTTGCCGTTAACTTCGGTATGGGCGTGGTCTCCGGGCTGGTAATGGCATACCAGTTTGGCACCAACTGGAGCGGGTTCTCGCAGTTTGCCGGCAGTATTACCGGGCCGCTGCTCACCTATGAAGTGCTGACCGCCTTCTTCCTCGAGGCCGGTTTCCTCGGCGTGATGCTGTTTGGCTGGAATAAAGTCGGGCCCGGGCTGCACTTTTTTGCCACCTGCATGGTGGCTTTAGGGACCATTATCTCTACCTTCTGGATCCTCTCCTCGAACAGCTGGATGCAGACGCCGCAGGGCTATGAGATCGTCAACGGCCAGGTGGTGCCGGTCGACTGGTTTGCCGTGGTCTTTAACCCCTCCTTCCCCTATCGTCTGCTGCATATGTCTATCGCCGCGTTCCTCAGCAGCGCGCTGTTTGTTGGCGCGTCTGCCGCCTGGCATTTGCTGCGCGGCAACGCTACCCCCGCCATTCGCGCAATGTTCTCGATGGCGCTGTGGATGACCCTGATTGTCGCGCCCATTCAGGCGCTGGTGGGCGATATGCACGGGCTTAACACCCTTAAGCACCAGCCTGCCAAAATTGCCGCCATCGAAGGACACTGGGAAAATCCGCCGGGTGAGCCAACGCCGCTGCTGCTGTTTGGCTGGCCGGATATGGAGCAGGAGCGCACGCGTTTTGGCCTGGCGATCCCGGCGCTCGGCAGCCTGATCCTGACGCACAGTCTGGATAAACAGGTTCCGGCCCTCAAATCGTTCCCAAAAGAAGACCGACCTAATTCCACCATCGTTTTTTGGTCTTTCCGCATTATGGCCGGTCTAGGGATGTTGATGCTCTTGCTGGGCGTAGCGGCGCTGTGGCTGCGTTACAAAAAGCGGCTGTATACCTCGCGTCCGTTCCTGTGGTTTGCCCTGCTGATGGGGCCATCCGGGCTGGTTGCGATCCTGGCCGGATGGGTAACCACCGAGGTGGGCCGCCAGCCGTGGGTGGTTTACGGGCTTCAGCGCACCAGGGATGCGGTTTCTGCCCATGGCGATCTGCATATGAGCGTGAGTCTGCTGGCCTTCTTCATCGTCTATACCTCGGTGTTTGGCGTGGGCTACAGCTATATGGTGCGGCTTATAAAGAAAGGACCTCAGCCCCATGAATCGTTCGCTACGGAGTCTGACGGACGCCCTTCCCGCCCGCTGTCGGCGGTTACGACTGAATATAAGGAGCAGCCATAATGGGTATCGATCTCTCCCTTATCTGGTTTGTCATCATTGTCTTCGCCACCCTGATGTATATCGTTATGGACGGCTTTGATTTGGGGATAGGCATTCTGTTTCCGGCGATACCGGACGCGGACGATCGCGACGTGATGGTCAATACCGTTGCGCCGGTCTGGGACGGAAATGAAACCTGGCTGGTGCTGGGCGGCGCGGCGCTGTTCGGCGCGTTCCCGCTGGCCTATGCGGTGATTATCGACGCCCTCACCATTCCTTTGACGTTAATGCTGATCGGGCTTATTTTTCGCGGCGTGGCCTTTGAGTTTCGCTTTAAAGCGACGCCGGCCCATCGTCCGTTCTGGGATAAAGCCTTTATCGGCGGGTCGATTCTGGCGACCTTTACGCAGGGCATCACGGTGGGCGCGGTCATTAACGGCTTTGCCGTGACCGGACGCGCCTACAGCGGCGGGCCGTTTGACTGGTTAACCGGGTTTACCCTCTTTTGCGGCGTGGGGCTTGTGGTGGCCTACGCGCTGCTAGGCTCGACCTGGCTGGTGATGAAAAGTGAACATGCCCTGCAGCGCCGCATGCGTCAGCTGTCGAAACGCTTGCTGATAGCACTCCTGGCGATTATCGCTGCGGTCAGCCTCTGGACGCCGCTGTCCTATCCCGCCATTGCCGCGCGATGGTTCTCTTTGCCGAACCTCTGGTTCCTGCTGCCCGTTCCGGCGCTGGTGCTTCTGCTGAGCGTGCTTCAGTGGCGCTGCCTGAACAATGATGACAGCCATAGCCGTCCGTTCATCCTGACGCTTGGGCTGATTTTTCTGGGGTTCAGCGGGCTTGGGATCAGCATCTGGCCGCATATTATCCCGCCATCCATCACCCTCTGGCAGGCTGCCGCCCCCGCGCAAAGTCAGGGCTTTATGCTGGCAGGTGCGCTATTGATCATACCTGTTATCCTTGTTTATACCTTCTGGAGTTATTACGTTTTTCGCGGGAAAGTTCAGCATGGGGAGGGTTATCACTGATGCAACAACCTGTCTGGAAGAGACTGCTGTGGCTGGTCATTATCTGGGGTGGAAGCGTACTGGCGCTGGCGTGCGTCAGCATGTTCTTCCGCATGCTGATGACCGCGGCGGGCTTTAAATCACATTAGTTTTCAGGCCGGGTGCAGCGCATAGCCCGGCCTCTTCTCGCACTTTCAGATAAACCCCATTAACACGTCAGGGCGTATGGTTACACTGTGAAAAGATTCATCGTATTGATAGTTCGAGAAGAAAAATGAAAAAGATCGTTGCAGTAAGTTTACTGAGCCTGGCGCTGGCAGGCTGTGTTAACCCGGGCAAAGCCTCTGTTCAGCCCGACCAGCTTAAGACTCACCGCTTTGTTCTGGAAAATATTGACGGCAAAGCGGTCACCAGCAAGGCAACGCCGCCTGAAATTCGTTTCAGCGCTCAGCCTGACATCAGTCTGATCAACAACATCGCCGTCTCCGGCGTGATGTGTAACAGCTTCAACGGCCAGGGGAAATTATCCGAAGGCGAGCTTAAGGTCAAAAACCTGGCCATGACCCGCAAGCTGTGCACCGAGCCGCAGCTGAACGCGCTGGATCAGACGCTCAGCGATATGCTGCGCAAAGGCGCGCAGGTCGACCTGACGGAAGACCAGCTAACGCTGGCGACAGCGGATAAAACGCTGATGTTTAAGCGGGTTGAATAATCAGTAGTTACCGCATGAACCCACGGCAAGCGACTGCTCGCTGCACCGTTTGCCATTGGGTAGCGCGCACATCCCCATCGCCGTCCCGTCCAGCTGGCGGGCAACGGACAGTGAGCCGCCGATCATTGCGCAGTTGGCCTGCCCTGAACTGGACATCGCCGCTTTCATTCCTGGCGTAACGTGCGCCGCCGTCGCCTGCTGAACAGGTTCATTACTGCACGCCGATAACACTAACGCGGCACACCCTACCCAAAATGCTGAACGCATACTCTCTCCCCCTTAGATTAAGCGAAACCTATGCATAATAGGCATCGTGCGCCGTATCGTCGAGAGCGGATGTGCGTATTTATGCGCCCTGGAAACAATTTCTCGCAATTTTTTCACCCAAATATTGATCTACTCATTGATGAAGGGAATATCGAGGACACAAAAGCGAAAATCGTAAAATCCGACCTTTGCTAAAATAAGGGAATAATTATCAGGACTCGTCGCCGTTTCACGGGTCCCTCTTTTTTGCGCAATGTAAGGGTGTTGTCCTATGCAAACTATTGACGGTAATGGTGCAGTCGCGTCCGTCGCGTTCCGCACCAGCGAAGTTATCGCCATCTACCCGATTACGCCAAGTTCAACGATGGCTGAGCAGGCGGATGCCTGGGCTGGCAATGGGTTAAAAAACGTCTGGGGCGATGTCCCTCGCGTCGTGGAAATGCAGTCAGAAGCCGGGGCGATTGCCGCGGTGCACGGCGCGCTGCAGACCGGGGCCTTGTCGACGTCCTTTACGTCGTCTCAGGGCTTGCTGCTGATGATCCCCACGCTTTACAAGCTGGCGGGCCAGTTGACCCCGTTTGTCCTGCACGTCGCCGCGCGGACGGTTGCCACCCACGCCCTCTCCATTTTTGGCGATCATTCAGACGTGATGGCCGTGCGCCAGACCGGCTGCGCCATGCTGTGCGCCAGCAGCGTGCAGGAAGCGCAGGATTTTGCGCTGATTTCGCATATCGCGACCCTCAAAAGCCGCGTGCCGTTTATTCATTTCTTTGATGGTTTCCGCACCTCGCACGAAATCAATAAAATCGTCCCGCTGGCGGACGACACTATTCGCAACCTGCTGCCGCAGGCGGAGATCGACGCGCATCGCGCCCGCGCCTTAAACCCGGAGCACCCGGTGATCCGCGGCACGTCCGCGAACCCGGACACCTATTTCCAGTCCCGTGAGGCAACCAACCCGTGGTACAACGCGGTATACGATCACGTCGAGCAGGCGATGAACGACTTCAGCGCCGCCACCGGTCGCGACTATAAACCGTTCGAATATTACGGCCATCCGCAGGCGGAGCGCGTTATTGTGCTGATGGGCTCCGCCATTGGCACCTGCGAAGAGGTGGTAGATGAACTGCTGACGCGCGGCGAAAAAGTGGGCGTGCTGAAAGTGCGCCTTTACCGCCCGTTCTCGGCGAAACATCTGCTTGCGGCCCTGCCGGAAAGCGCGCGCAGCGTGGCGGTACTTGACCGCACCAAAGAGCCGGGTGCTCACGCAGAACCGCTCTACCTGGACGTCATGACTGCCCTGGCAGAAGCCTTTAACAACGGCGAACGTGAAACATTGCCGCGCGTCATCGGCGGCCGCTACGGTCTTTCCTCGAAAGAGTTCGGTCCGGACTGCGTGCTGGCGGTGTTCAACGAGCTGGCTGCCGCGAAGCCAAAACCCCGCTTCACGGTCGGTATCTATGATGACGTGACCAACCTTTCGCTGGCGCTGCCGGAGAACACGCTGCCTTCGGGTGCGAAGCTCGAAGCGCTGTTCTATGGTTTAGGCAGCGACGGCAGCGTCTCTGCGACCAAGAACAATATCAAGATCATCGGCAATTCGACGCCCTGGTATGCGCAGGGGTATTTTGTCTATGACTCCAAGAAAGCCGGCGGCCTGACCGTATCGCATCTGCGCGTCAGCGAGCGCCCGATCCGCTCGGCGTACCTTATCTCCCAGGCCGATTTTGTGGGCTGCCACCAGCTGCAGTTTATCGACAAATACCAGATGGCCGAGCGCCTGAAGCCCGGCGGTATTTTCTTGATCAATACCCCTTACAGCGTGGATGAAGTCTGGGCGCGTCTGCCTCAGGAAGTGCAGGCGGTGCTCAACCAGAAAAAAGCCCGACTGTTTGTGATTAACGCGGCGAAGATTGCCCGTGAATGCGGCCTGGCGGCGCGTATTAACACCGTGATGCAGATGGCCTTCTTCCACCTGACCCATATTCTTCCGGGCGATAGCGCCCTGATGGAGCTGCAGGGAGCGATCGCCAAAAGCTACAGCAGTAAGGGGCAGGAGCTGGTTGAGCGCAACTGGCAGGCGCTGGCGCTGGCACGCGAATCGTTGTTTGAGGTTCCGCTGCAGCCGGTGAACCCCAACAGCCCGAACCGTCCACCGGTGGTTTCTGACGCCGCACCGGATTTCGTCAAAACCGTCACGGCGGCGATGCTGGCCGGACTTGGCGATGCCCTCCCCGTCTCGGCGCTACCGCCGGACGGCACCTGGCCGCTGGGCACCACGCGCTGGGAAAAACGCAACATCGCCGAAGAGATCCCAATCTGGAAAGAGGAGCTGTGTACCCAGTGTAACCACTGCGTGGCGGCATGCCCGCACTCGGCAATCCGCGCCAAGGTGGTCTCTCCGCAGGACATGGACGCGGCACCGGGCAGCCTGCACTCGCTGGATGTGAAGTCCCGCGATATGCGCGGCCAGAAATATGTCCTTCAGGTCGCCCCGGAAGATTGCACCGGCTGTAATCTGTGCGTTGAGGTGTGCCCGGCGAAAGATCGTCAGAACCCGGAAATCAAAGCCATCAATATGATGTCGCGTCTGGAACACGTTGAAGAAGAGAAAGTGAATTACGACTTCTTCCTCAATCTGCCGGAGATCGATCGCAGCAAGCTGGAGCGTATTGATATCCGCACCTCGCAGCTGATTACCCCGCTGTTTGAATACTCCGGCGCCTGCTCCGGCTGCGGCGAAACGCCGTACATCAAGCTGCTGACGCAGCTCTATGGCGACCGCATGCTGATTGCGAACGCTACCGGCTGTTCTTCTATCTACGGCGGCAACCTGCCGTCCACCCCTTACACCACCGACGCTAACGGTCGCGGTCCGGCATGGGCAAACTCGCTGTTTGAAGATAACGCCGAATTTGGCCTGGGCTTCCGCTTAACCGTCGATCAGCATCGCGCGCGCGTGATGCGCCTCCTGTCGCAGTTTGCCGATAAAATCCCGACAGAGCTGAACGAGGCCCTGCACGCGGAAGCCACGCCTGAAGTGCGTCGCGAGCAGGTTGCAGCGCTGCGTAACGCCCTTCAGGGCACTGAAGGCGCCGAGCAGCTGCTGACCGATGCTGACGCGCTGGTTGAGAAATCTATCTGGCTGATTGGCGGTGATGGCTGGGCTTACGATATTGGGTTTGGCGGGCTGGACCACGTTCTGAGCCTGACCGAAAACGTCAACATTCTGGTGCTTGATACCCAGTGTTACTCCAACACGGGTGGACAGGCCTCGAAAGCGACCCCGCTCGGCGCGGTGACGAAGTTTGGCGAACACGGTAAACGCAAGGCGCGTAAAGATCTTGGCGTCAGCATGATGATGTACGGCCACGTCTACGTCGCGCAAATTTCGCTCGGCGCGCAGCTGAACCAGACGGTGAAAGCGATTCAAGAAGCGGAGGCCTATCCGGGGCCATCGCTGATTATCGCCTACAGCCCGTGCGAAGAGCATGGCTATGATCTGGCCCTGAGCCACGATCAGATGCGCCAGCTCACCGCGACCGGTTTCTGGCCGCTGTACCGGTTCGATCCGCGTCGTGCAGACGAAGGCAAACTGCCGCTGGCGCTGGATTCACGTCCGCCGTCAGATGCGCTCGCCGAGACGCTGATGCAGGAGCAACGCTTCCGTCGTCTTAACGCCCAGCAGCCTGACGTTGCAGAGCAGCTGTGGAAAGATGCCGCGGCCGACCTGCAAAAACGCTATGACTTCCTGGCGCAGATGGCCGGGAAAGCGGAAAAATCGACCAGCGAGTAACTCCTCTGCTCGGCACGTCCGGGCATTTTTTTGCCATAAAAAAAGCCCGATGCATTCGCATCGGGCTAATCCAGATTATCGATGAATATCCGTTTAATTCAGCCAAAGATATTCATGGAAATTATGGATGAAGAATCTTAAAGGCATATAACAGCGCAAAGAGTACCTGTTTTTTCTGATAATTAATAATTTTAATTTTGTATGATTTCAATTAAATCATTCACAAAACAAATCACCATTTCCTTTGCATTATTTACTTTAGATAATTCTCACCTGGTAACAATTATATTTTATTACTCGTCTGTAAGACTGATTTAGCATGAGACCTCTTTCCATGCAGGCATGAGACCTCTTTCCATGCAGGAAAGTTCACGTAGTAATTAAATAAAAAATTTGCAAAGGAAAAACCAAAATGCAAAGAAAAGTACTGACACTGATGATTCCAGCGCTGTTAATGGCTGGCGCAGCACATGCAGCAGAAATTTATAATAAAGATGGTAACAAGCTCGATCTGTACGGAAAAGTCGATGGCCTGCACTACTTCTCTGATGACCAGGGTGCCGACGGTGACCAGACGTATATGCGTCTGGGCTTCAAAGGTGAAACCCAGATTAACGACCTGCTGACCGGCTATGCCCAGTGGGAATACAACATTCAGGCGAACAACACCGAAGGCTCTGACAACCAGTCCTGGACGCGTCTGGCGTTCGCCGGTGTCAAAGCAGGTGACTACGGCTCATTCGATTATGGTCGTAACTACGGCGTGCTGTACGACGTGGAAGGCTGGACCGATATGCTGCCAGAGTTCGGTGGCGACTCCTACAGCAAGGCCGATAACTTTATGACTAACCGCGCTAACGGCGTGGCGACCTACCGTAACACCGACTTCTATGGTCTGGTGCAGGGTCTGAACTTTGCGCTGCAGTACCAGGGCAATAACGAAGACGCCAGCAACAATCAGGAAGGCACCAACAATGGCCGCGATACCCGCCATGAAAACGGTGACGGCTTCGGTATCTCCACAACCTATGATTTCGGTATGGGCTTCAGTGCGGGTGCGGCTTACGCCTCATCTGACCGTACCAACGATCAGGTGACTAAAACCACAGCGGGTGGCGATAAAGCCGATGCGTGGACCGCTGGCCTGAAATATGACGCAAATAATATTTATCTTGCGGCCATGTATTCTGAAACGCGTAATATGACGCCTTACGGTGATAATGACGCCGCTGTGGCAAATAAAACGCAGAACTTCGAAGTGACCGCGCAGTATCAGTTTGATTTCGGTCTGCGCCCGGCAATTTCTTACCTGCAATCTAAAGGTAAAGACCTGGGCAACGGCCAGGACGATCAGGATCTGGTTAAATATGCTGACGTCGGCGCGACATATTACTTCAACAAAAATATGTCCACCTACGTTGATTATAAAATCAACCTGCTGGATGAAGACGATCAATTCTATAAAAACAACGGCATCGGTACCGACGATGTTGTGGCGTTAGGTCTGGTTTACCAGTTCTAATGACTCAGGCCCGCCTGTCTGGCGGGCCTGTTTTTTAGCTTTTTAACGGAAAACGTCATAATACTTTCAACTTGCGCAGTTGCGCCCTCCTGTAAGATGATGACCCTACTGTCACTGCGGTAAGGGGCATCTCCATGGTTCATCATCCTGTAAAATCATCACGTATTGCCTCTGTTGCCTACGACGAAAAAAGCGCCACGCTTGAAATCCGCTTTCGCGATCGCAAAACGCTGCAGTATCAGCGCGTCCCCGCCCGCATTTTTTCTGATTTTTTGAGCGTTGTCTCAAAAGGCCGCTTTTATGACGGCGTCGTTAAGGGCAAGTTTAAAGAGACCAGAGTACAGTAACGGCGTGTCTGCGACGTATAAGGATAGGTGCGTGTTCACCCGACTCTCTCTGGCTCTGCTTGCCCTGTTAGGCTGTATCTGGATAGCGCTAATTTTTGATTTTGGCGGTGTGATGGGCCATCTGAGCGAATGGCTAAACGCTCTGGATCAAAATTAGTCAGCCTCTTTTTGACGAAACGACAGATAGCCATACACTCCACTGTCCCCATCCAGCGGGTGATTAACGCCGTCCATGACCACGACCTCCGCGAAATCAAAAGGCGAGACGTTTTCAAAGCACGCCACGTTAACGCCGTACTGGTTCGGATTGGAACGTCGCTGATGGAAAGTGTAAATCCCGCAGACCGAGCAAAAGAAATGTCGTGCCGTACCGGTATTGAAACGGTATTCGGTGAGCGTGTCTTCCCCTTTGGTCACGGTGATCCCCGATAACGGGGCGGACACCGCTATTGCGCCGCGCATTCGACAATACGAGCAGCTGCAACGGCGGGCGGTATTAAACCCGTCCGTCAGTTCAACGGTAAATGCCACCGCGCCGCAGTGGCACTGTGCATGACGAATTTCAGCCATCTTCTATACCCCTTTTCTGACCAGTTCAGCGGCCTTCACGAACACGTCGTCTTCGACGCCATCGCCCTTCTGCCTGCCGAGCCTGAGCAACTCGTTGATGATACTGTCACGATTGATGTGTTGCTGCGCTGAGACCAACCCGATGACCGCTGCGCCAATCGCCAGACCGACTAATCCTGTTTGTTCGTCTTTATTCTTCATGCTCATGATCCCTGATCCCTCTCAAAAGCGTAGCAGGCACGTTGTAAAATGCGCTGATAATCGCTGCCACAGACCGCGTGGTAGCAATATAAAAACGTATGCAATGAATCACTTAACTCTCAAGACGTCTGAAATGCGCGTGGTGTATCGCGGTGAAAGCATCTCACGCTTCATTTGCCACGGCTGCTGGATGCCCTGACCGGCAAAGTAAAGTGTGCCTTTGCCCTCTTTCGCATTCAGCGTGTCCAGAAGCGCCATTAACCTCTCGCTGTCGGCGCGGGGGGCGCTCTCATCAAAGAGGTTAAGCTGAGCAATACCCCGGCTGGAAAAATCGCCGAGCATAATGCCCGCCTTCTGGTACCGGCGTCCCTCCCGCCAGATAACGTCCAGACACTTCGACGCCGCGTTTATAATATCCCGGCTGTCCTGCGTGGGTGTGAGTAGCTTCACAGAAGCGCTGTTACCGTAATACGTTTCGTTGATGGCAAATGGTGATGTCTTCAAAAAGGCGGAGATATAGCGGCAATACTGGTGCTCGCCGCGTAGCTTTTCCGCGCCGCGGGCGGCGTAGGCGCAGATAGCCTGGCGCACCTGCTCATAGTCGGATATACGTTCGCCGAATGAACGGCTGCACACAATTTCCTGCTTAACCGGCGCAAACTCTTCGAGTTCGAGGCAGGGTTCACCGCGCAGCTCGCGCACCGTACGCTCAAGCACAACATTGAAGTGTTTTCTGATAATCCAGGTGCTTTGCCCGGCGAGATCCAGAGCCGTGTTGATGCCCATCGCGTTGAGCTTCTTGCTGATACGCCGCCCCACTCCCCAGACATCTTCGACGGGCAACAAAGCCAGCAGCCGACGCTGGCGGGCGACGTTTGAGAGATCGACAACCCCGCCGGTTTGCCGCTGCCATTTCTTTGCCGCGTGGTTGGCCAGTTTTGCCAGCGTCTTGGTTTGTGCAATGCCGACCCCCACCGTCAGATGGGTTCGCTTAAGCACCGTTTCCCGGATGCGTTTCCCAAACTCGGTAAGGTCGCAGCAGTGCTGGACGCCGGTCAGATCGCAAAAGGCCTCATCAATACTGTAAATTTCCACGCGCGGAGCGAGTTCTTCCAGGGTGGTCATCACCCGGTGCGACATGTCAGCGTAAAGCTCGTAATTACTGCTGAACGCAACAATACCATGCCGCCTGAATGTCTCTTTCTGCTTGAAATAGGGCTCGCCCATAACCACCAGGGGTTTAGCTTCGGCGCTGCGCGCAATGACGCAGCCATCGTTATTTGAAAGAACGACCACCGGGCGCCCTTTCAGATCCGGCCTGAATACGGTTTCGCATGATGCGTAGAAAGAATTCACATCACAGAGTGCAAACATATTCAGCTCGCTGATTTAACGATAAAAGTCACCACGCCAAAAATATCCAGCGTGTCTTCACTGCCCACGATGATTGGGCTGTAGGCGCTGTTCATGGGGTTAAGCTGAACCGTCGGGCGCAGCTGAAGGCGTTTAACGGTAAATTCACCCTCAACGGCGGCAATGACGATATCGCCATGCTCCGCGTTCAGGGAACTGTCTACCACCAGCAGGTCACCGTGACCGATTCCTGCCTCTATCATTGAATCGCCTGCGGCTTTCACGAAATAGGTCGAGCTGGGATGGGAAACCAGTAGCTCGTTGAGATCAATGCGTTGCTCAACATAATCAGCGGCCGGGCTTGGGAACCCGCACTGAACAAGATCGCTGAAAAGGGGGATGCCGATAATTTCCCGTAACTCTGCCGGTCTTAAGAATTCCATATTGCTCACCTCCGATACTGTTTTTATATACAGTAGTTTTAAGCGGGGTTGTCTGCAAGGGGTGAGGCATGACGCAACTGTACAAAGCTTCATCATTTCGTTTGTAAGTTTCTATTAGCCCTGCAAAGTTAGGCATTGTAAATTTTTTGATTGGCGGTTCAGGCGAACAAATTTAAATCATTTTCCTGGCCGGAAATGATCTATATCGCATAAAAGCTAAGGCCCTGGTTGTGTTATTTCACCGTTTTAAAGAACGTTTATCTCTGAATTTCACCCACAAAAAACCGCCCCGTGAGGCGGTTGAGATGCGAACAGTATTAAAGCGGTCTCTTAACATCCGGGTCTTCCGGTGCCAGAGGATCATTCACATCAGGGACATCCGGTACATCGTCACCAGGAATCGGCTCATCCTCAGGGATGGGATCAATCAAATCAGGACGTTCAGCCATACAGCCTCCGTCGAACAGGGAAAAGTGGGCTTATTTGCCTTTGCTCGGTTGTTGTTTGCCTTGATCGTCTTTCGGCGACTTGGCCGGTTGCTTAGGTTGCTCTTTGTTGACGTTTGATATCGTGGCTTTCATTTGACACTCCGAAATGTACGCAGCAGAAGGCTGCTCTGTAACTATAAGCCGGGTTAACCTATCCTTCGAGCGAGGCGGGAATGCGTTATTCTTCATGCCGTTGAATTTAAAGGGGACTTATTTCGTACAATTCGTGCTATTGCGTTATCACAGGTTAATCCTGAAATAATTACCCCTCACCTGGCGGGAGCGCACTTTTTTGCGCATGGCTTTCCTGAGATAAGCGCCAGAAATCGTGACCGGCCGGGTACTGATATAAACGAAGCGAGAATTTCCCGACAACCGCAGTGATATATTCAAAAATAGCGGATTGCGTATTTTCATAATCCATCCACAGCGTTGAGGTGGTAAAGCAATATATTTCCAGCGGGATGCCAGATGGCGAGGGCTTGAGTGTCCTCACAACGATGTACATGTCTTTAACAATATCCGGTCTTTCAGCAAGATAAGCCATCAAATAATGGCGAAATAGCGTTAAATTCGTCAGTCCATTTTCAACAAACCAACTGTCGGCAATCCCCATAGGATCGCGCCCGTCTATCAGTTTCGCCAGCGGTTCGCTCACGCCGCGGATCGTCAACATCGGGGCCAGAATGTCCTGAGAAAGAAAGGTCACCGAGTGCTGGTCGATGGTTGTGCTGCGCATAATTCGGCGCGCGCCGGACGAAAACATCGCCTGCCAGTTGGTGTAGGTTTCCGTCAGAAAGTTTTTCGTCGGGATACGTGAGATGGTGTTATCCCAGTTGCGGATCGTAATGGTGTGGAGCGCAATGTCAGTCACTTCCCCGCTCAGGTTTTTATCCGGCATCTCAATCCAGTCTCCCAGCTGGAGAACGTCATTTGAGGAGAGCTGGACGTTTGCCACAAGCGAAAGCAGCGTATGCTGAAACACTAACATGAGTACCGCGGCGACCGCACCGAGGCTGGAAATAATGATGGCAGGCGATTTGTTCGACATCACCGCGAGTATCATAATCGCGGCGATGATGTGAACCAAAATCTTCCCTATCTGGATGTAGCCTTTTATAGAGTGATTTTTGCGTTTGGTTTTTCGTAAATAAGAGCTGTTAACGATATCCAGCATCTCATTGAAAAACACCGACGAAAAGACAAAGAACAATATTCCGCAGATGGTGTTTATGGCCGTAACCAACGACGCGGGCATATTCGGCATAAACTGCAGAACATAATAAACGATGAGCACCGGAACAAAATTGGAAAGCTTTTCGGCAATGCGACGATCTTTCTCGAGCGGTACATCCTGTTTATGGCTTGCAAAAAATACACGTCTGACGATCTTAATCAAAAGAAATTTGCACATCAGGTGTGCGAAAAACCCGGATATAATCAGCAGAACCAGGTTGAAACCAATAGCCAGCGCCGGATTGCTTTCAATAAACGTTAATAGATAATCCAGATACGCCACTATTCATCCCCTGAACATACAAGCCATTCGTCTCTACGTTAACCTGCATCTAATTATACAAAAATTTAACTAATGTGCATCATGACATAACCCGGACAGCCAAGTCCATGGCCTGGCCGTGGTCATGTCAACGCAAAGCCGACTCCCCTTTCTCTGTGTGGGGGGTTGCGCACGCACAAACTCGCGTCATGTCATAGACGGATCTGCATCGCCGCACCCACGGCCATGAAAACACCCCCACAGACTTGGTTAAAGCGTCTGCCCGTGCGAGCAAGCCACGGACGAATTCTGTAGGCGGCAGTTGCACAGGCGTACTCTGCACAGAATTCGGTAAAAGCGTAGGTAAGTGCGATAGAAACGAACTGAAGTACGAGACTTCTTTCAGGGGAGATAAACGGCGGAATAACAGCTGTGAAAAAAAGTAACGCTTTTGGATTGGTGGCAGCAGATAAAAATCCCTGCCGGAACATCTGTGACAGATTTGCTACTGAGGTCTGCGTTCCTGCCTCATTGGTCATGGGTGGTGAACGCCACAGTTTATATCCCAAAAAGACCAGATAAAGGCCACCGGCAACACGCAATATAACAAGCCATTTCTCCGATGCCTGCAGCAGTGCGCCAATACCAAACATGCACAGCCCAATCAGAAGTACGAATCCCATCAATCCGCCCGTTATGGTCGCGAGAGTCTTTCTGTTTCCATGCATCACACCATGAGTCAGCACCAGAAGATTGTTTGGACCAGGAAAAAGCGATATGCCAGCAGAGGTGAATAAGAATAAAAGCCAGGTATGAAACGCCATGACGTGCTCCGAAATAAAAATGAAAACGTTGTTTGCGTTAGTGTGATTTCCGGACATTGGCCTGACAAACCATTTGTTTTCACGATATGTGTGAATTAAAATCACACGTATGATATTTGATCGCATCCCACCTCTACAGACCTTGCGCGCTTTTGAAGCTGCTGGCCGCCTCTCCAGCATGACATTAGCGGCAGCAGAGTTGCACGTCACGCATGGCGCTATAAGCCGACAAATCCGGAAGCTCGAAGAGCATCTGGGGTTGAGGCTTTTTCTTAGGCTGACCCGACAGATTATCCTGACGCAAGAAGGGGCTGAATTTCACCATGCCGTAACCCGTATTCTGGGAGAACTGACGGGCGAATCCGAGCGGCTACGAGGCAGAAATCCTGCCAGGAGTTTGCGAATCAGCACCAGCGTTTCCTTTGCCAGTAAGTGGCTGGCTCCCCGCCTCAGCAGGCTCAGGGAGCGCTATCCGGATTTTGATATTCATCTGGATGTTACTGACATCAATGTGGACCTCAATAATGGTCAGGTAGATGTAGCCATTCGGTATGGTAATGGTCATTATCGGGAAGCGTCCTGTGAACGCATCATCGAAGAAACAGTCACCCCTGTCTGTAGCCCAGGTTTTCTTGATGCGCATAACGGCCTGACAGATGTTAAGCAACTTTCAGGCTGTGTACTTCTTCATGAAGACAGAATGCTGGCAAATTGGGATGCCTGGTTTGTCGTGGCCGGAGAAAAAAATATCCGCTGCCAGCGGGGCCCTTCATGGAGCCACGGTAGCATGGCTGCTGAAGCGGCTATACGTGGGGAAGGTGTAGCATTGGGACGCAGCATTCTGATTGCAGATGATATAGCGGCGGGCAGACTTATTGTTCCATTCCCACAGTACAAACTGATAGCTGAGCGGGGATACGATTTAGTTTACCGCTCCGGGTCTCAGGATAGTTTTAAAGTGCGGGCTGTAAGAGAATGGCTTTATGAAGAAATGAGTCTGCTGCAAGAATGCATAACGACTAAATAACTGTCCACTCCTGGCGCAAAGGGGCCAGGAGCCTCCCAAAATGTTATCTGACTCTGAACTTGTCGTGTCTCGTGGTAGAAGTATTTCGCGTTTCATCTGCCACTGTTGCTGTATGCCCTGCCCGGCAAAAGTTAGGTCACAAAAAGCGTCATCGATACTGTAAATTTCCACGGGGGGACGCATACCCTCAATCGTCGTCATGACCTGACATCTTGATTGTTTATCGACAATACCCCATAAACACAGTGAATGCAGGACGTTGGTATTACCCGTGGCTGGGGTTAGAATGGTTTAACAAAAGCTAACGTCAGGATGACCCGCTCATGATCTCTATTTTTTCTGCAATCGCGCTCTCCTCGCTGGCGACCTTCGTCTTACTCTGCTTCTTTGCAATTTACCAATTTTCGGTAAAAGGAGATGTCAGCTTCTACGTCATGCTCTTTGCTTTAATATTCCTTTTTGTCTCTTTTTATGGGGCGGTAGGCTTTACCTACACAAAATTGAAAGAGGCCGGGAATATCATAAAAATCATCTGAGGCAGCCAGGACACAGCCTGGAAAAATGGGAATATCCGTTATCGAGCACACCAACAGGTGAGTTATGTAAAGACTGTCACTTCCCGGACCTGCCGAAGATGTGAGGTTCCAGCCACGTTTCACCATAAAGAAAGTCCCAATATCTGCCGCTTATGCTTGTTGTTTACTGACTGACTGCCAGGCTATTCAGGACTCTGATGTTGGAGAATGCCATCTCCAGGGAAACATCGATAAAAAAAAGAGCAAGTGAAACTGAGACTCCTCTGGCCCTCCTTGTGGGGGCGTTTTTTATCCATTAAATAAGATAATCAAATAGCGTCGCCCTTCCAGACCCTCAGTAGAAGAGCATAATGCCAGCTACGCTTTATCGAGTATCGACCCCAGATTTAACCCCGCAGTAAAACGTGCTGGTATTCGCCGCCGGAATCCGTACCATACGCGGCATACTTTGCCTGCTGGATGTTATCTGCCAGCGCCAACCCGTCTTTTTAGCCAGCCAGATGGGGCATGAAAACGCGCAAAGGGTTTATGACGTCTACGGTGCGTGGATCGAAGAATGAAATGGTGAGCAGGCGACACGCCGGCACGCTGAAAAAATGTTGCCCTGCTATGCCCCTATTGGCTCCAAAGGTAGTAATAAATGCAAGATAATCAAGCGAATACAAAGAAAGATCAGTACAACCTGAATAAACTGCAAAAGCGACTGCGCCGTAACGTGGGCGAAGCCATTGCAGACTTCAACATGATTGAAGAAGGCGACCGCATCATGGTCTGCCTGTCGGGCGGTAAAGACAGCTATACCATGCTGGAGATCCTGCGCAATCTTCAGCAAAGCGCGCCGGTGAACTTTACCCTGGTGGCGGTCAACCTTGACCAAAAACAGCCGGGCTTCCCGGAGCACATTCTGCCAGCATATCTGGAGAACCTCGGTGTCGAGTATAAAATCGTAGAAGAAAACACCTACGGTATCGTCAAAGAGAAGATCCCTGAGGGGAAAACCACCTGCTCGCTCTGCTCTCGTCTGCGTCGCGGTATTTTGTACCGCACGGCAACGGAGCTGGGTGCGACCAAAATCGCCCTGGGGCATCACCGCGACGATATTCTGCAGACGCTGTTCCTGAACATGTTCTACGGCGGCAAAATGAAGGGCATGCCTCCTAAGCTGATGAGCGATGACGGCAAGCATATCGTGATCCGTCCGCTGGCCTACTGCCGTGAAAAAGATATCGAGCGTTTTTCACAGGCCAAAGCATTCCCGATCATTCCATGTAACCTCTGCGGCTCTCAGCCAAACCTGCAGCGTCAGGTGATTGGCGACATGCTGCGCGACTGGGACAAGCGTTACCCTGGCCGTATCGAAACCATGTTCAGCGCTATGCAGAACGTAGTCCCTTCCCATCTGGCCGATACTGAACTGTTCGATTTCAAAGGCATCAACCATGATTCTGACGTGGTGGATGGCGGCGATCTGGCATTTGACCGTGAAGAGATCCCGATGCAGCCAGCAGGCTGGCAGCCGGAAGAAGACGATACGCAATTCGATGAGCTACGCCTGAATGTGGTGGAAGTGAAATAATGCATGAGCGTCTCAGAAAGGGTTTCTGAGACGCTGTTTAGTGTTACTTCAGCAAGCGAACGCGACAGGTTTTTCCTTTAATTTTACCGCCCTGCAACTGCTTCCATGCTTTATGCGCCACCGACTGACGCACGGCCACATAGACGTGTGCCGGGTGAACCACGATCTTCCCGATATCCGCCCCGTCAAGACCCATCTCGCCCGTCAACGCGCCCAGTACATCGCCCGGACGCATTTTGGCTTTTTTACCGCCATCAATGCAGAGCGTCGCCATTTCAGCGTCAAGAGGAACAATGCTGACGCTGGCAGGCGCGTTCACCCAGTTGAGCTTAAGCTGTAGCATTTCAGACAGAATATTGGCGCGCTGAGCCTCTTCCGGCGCACAGAAGCTGATGGCCAGGCCGCTATTGCCGGCACGGGCAGTACGTCCGATACGGTGAACGTGCACTTCCGGATCCCATGCCAGCTCGAAGTTGACGACCAGCTCTAACGATTTAATGTCCAGACCGCGTGCCGCCACATCGGTCGCTACCAGTACGCGGGCGCTGCCGTTAGCAAAACGGACCAGCGTCTGGTCACGATCGCGCTGTTCGAGATCGCCGTGCAGGGACAACGCGCTCTGTCCGGCGGCGTTAAGGGCATCACACACCGACTGGCAATCTTTTTTGGTGTTGCAAAACACCACGCAGGACGCGGGCTTATGCTGGCTCAGTACTTTCTGCAGCAAGGCAATTTTGCCCTTCTGGGAAACTTCAAAGAACTGTTGTTCAATGGCGGGTAGCGCGTCAACGGTATCAATTTCGATGGTGAGCGGCGCGTTCTGCACACGACCGCTGATGGCCGCGATGGCCTCTGGCCAGGTTGCCGAGAATAACAGGGTCTGACGATCCGCCGGGGCGAAGCGGATCACCTCATCGATGGCATCGCTAAAACCCATATCCAGCATGCGGTCCGCTTCGTCCATGACCAGCGTTTGTAGCGCATCAAGTGAAACGGTGCCTTTTTGCAAATGATCGAGAAGACGTCCCGGCGTTGCCACGATGATGTGCGGCGCATGCTGCAAGGAGTCACGCTGCGCACCAAAAGGTTGTCCGCCGCACAGGGTCAGGATTTTGGTGTTCGGCAGGAAGCGCGCCAGGCGACGCAGTTCACCGGCGACCTGATCCGCCAGCTCACGCGTGGGACACAGTACCAGAGACTGCGTCTGGAATAGCCCGGCGTCGATACGCTGTAACAGCCCCAGACCGAATGCAGCCGTTTTCCCACTGCCGGTTTTGGCCTGCACACGCACGTCACGGCCTTCAAGAATAGCAGGCAATGCCGCAGCCTGGACTGGGGTCATGGTGAGATAGCCCAACTCATTAAGGTTCTCGAGTTGGGCGGCAGGCAGAACATTCAGGGTAGAAAAAGCGGTCACAATATACTCTCGTGGTCATCATCGCAGTCAGATGGCGCGTATCCTCGCAGATCTCTGCTAACGATGCGACAATTTAATCGGTTCTTCATCGGGCGGCGGATCGGGCATCGGCTGTGGGCGTGGAACAGGATCGGGTATCGGGGTGGGATCGGTTGGCACCGGATCGGACTGACGCGGGTCCAGGCGTTGCAGGTTAGATCGCATATATCTTCTCCTCCAGGTTGGGAACAGACTCTTTTAGGGTAGACGTTAAGAGGCTGGAGGCAAAAAAAAAGCCGACTCATTAAGTCGGCGTCGTACGAATCAATTGTGCTATGCAGTAATTCAAAAAAGGAAGTAAGACAATATGGAGCGCAACGCCCATCGCTTGACGTTGCATTCACCTGCGGGAGTAATAGTGCACCTTACGGGGTAGATGTTTATTGACTTCGCTCAATTAAAATGTCGTTTTAAGGCCATCTTCGCGTCGAAAAAACGTAAATTTACAGCCATTTACTACGATGCAACCACCATGCAACACCGCCAATTAAAACCACTAACATGATGCAAAAAACGGAGAAGCCGAACCGGTACTCGCCCCCGGGGATCCCACCCAGGTTAACGCCGAATAGCCCGGTTAAAAATGTGCTGGGTAAAAACACCATAGCCATGAGCGACATGGTATAGGTTCGTCTCGCCAGAGACTCTTGCATAACCTGGGCGATTTCATCTGCCATCACCGCCGTTCTGGCAATGCAGGAGTCGATTTCATCCAGCCCGCGCCCCAGCCTGTCCGCAATATCCTGCATCCGTCGACGCTGATCGTCATTCATCCAGCTTAAACGCTCGCTGGAGAGCCGCGCATAGACATCGCGCTGAGGCGTCATGTAGCGACGCATCACGATAAGCTGTTTGCGCAGCAGCGCCAGGAAACCACGCGGCGGGATCTGCTGGTCCAGCAGATTGTCTTCAAGATCGATAATTTTATCGTGCAGCTCTTCGATAAACTCGCTGGCATGATCGGTCAGGGCATCACACACATCAACCAGCCAGCTACCGCAATCCGTCGGGCCTGTGCCCTCTTTCAGATCGTTAACGACATCGTCAAGCGCCAGCACCTTACGCTGGCGGGTGGAGATGATAATGCGCTCGTCCATATACAGGCGCATCGCCACCAGCTGATCAGGACGTTCGTCAGTGCTGCCGTTTATGCAGCGCAGCGTAATCAACGTCCCCTCGCCCATCCGGCTGACCCGTGGGCGCAGGCTTTCTCCTGCCAGAGCATCACGGACGCTGTTGGGCAGAAGCGGCGTCATTGCCAGCCACTCGGCGCTCTCGGGATGGGTATAGTTGAGGTGTAACCAGCAGGGATGCTCACTGCTGATTTCATCGCTATTTTCGAGGGGCCTCGCACCACCGCGGCCGTCGAACATCCACGCGAACACCGCATCAGGAACGTTAAGTTCAGACCCTTTAATGCTCTCCACTGCGCCTCCACCTTTTCATCTCGTTCGCAGTCAGTCTAGCTTTCGTATAACGTTACGCAATAATTATGTTCCCCATCGCGCTGAAATAGCTCAGGAAATGTACATGTTATACCTGGGTGGTGTAGACAGGCGTTTTATACGACGGAGCAGCAAGGATGAAATGGCTGGACGCGGGTGCGGTCGTAAAAAGCCTGGCACGCCAGGCTTTTATATTAGTTAATGAGAATGCCCCGGGCGCGGAGAGAACACTAACGGGCGAAGGGATTGCGGCGCTTGCGCGCCTGGTTGGTCGCTATTATCAAGACGGAAGTTGCGGGTGCGGGTCTGCAACTCAATAACCTGATTACGCAGAACATCAGACAAGCCGTTAAGCTCCTCCACCATGGCAACGTTGCTCTGGGTTACGCGCTCCAGCTCGGACAGCGCCAGAGTAATTTGCGAAATCCCTTTCTCCTGCTCAGCGGTTGAAGAGGAAATATCGTCCATTAATCGGCTGACGTTGCCCGAACCCGCGACAATCTCATGCATATTTCTTTCTGCTTCGGCAACGACGGTCGCTCCCTGGGTCACGTTGTTGCTGGTAACGTCAATCAGTGACTTGATGTTTTTTGCCGCTTCGGCGCTGCGGTGCGCCAGGCTCCTGACTTCTCCCGCCACCACGGAAAACCCTTTTCCATGATCACCGGCACGAGCCGCTTCAACCGCAGCGTTAAGCGCCAGAATATTCGTCTGGAAGGCAATGCCATCAATAAGGCTGATAATTTCCGTCATCTGCTGGGCGCATTCGGTAATAGATTGCATGTTATTGGCAACCTGCCCCATCAGCTCTCCCCCTTTGCGCGCCTGCATCGTCGCAACATTTGCCTGCTCGCTGGCCTGGCGGGTATTGTCGGCGTTATTTTTAGTGCTGGCGGCCATCTGTTCCATGCTGGCTGCGGTTTGCACCAGAGAGGCGGACTGCTGTTCCGTCTTCACCGACAGCTGCGCGCTGCGTGAGGAGAGTTGCTCTGATAGCGTCATGGCGGTTTGCGAGGAGGCACGGATCTCCCGAACCAGAGTGGCAATATTGCTGGATAAGCTGTTGATGCCAGGAATTAAACGTCCGGCACAGTTATTGCCAAACTCCGGGATAGAGACGGCCAGATTGCCCGACGTCACTTCTTCAATACTTTTTTTCACAGTGTTGATCGGCGTCACAAGATATTTTGTCATGTACGCCCAAAGTGAAAATAACGCGATGAAATTTAAAATAATGGTGGATAACAGAAGCATTGACCTGCCTGAAAATAAAGCAACCACACCTGCGTTTACCAAAAAAACACATAAAAGGAAATAGATAATAAAAGTTCTGACACTAATATTTTTTAGCATGACAATTCCCACAACTTTATATTTTGGTCGGCATTAAGGTTTATAGCATTGGCAGCAAAATTTGTCCTCACGATCTGCACCGCTTTTCAGTTTTGCCGCATGATTGCAGAAATTTCATTTAAGGAGAGATAAAGCATCGTATTACTTAAAATGTGGGTTCCGCCATCCTGTCCTGCTGGTTTATGGCATATTCAAGCGATAACATTATCTCTGAGGACGCCAGATATTTGCAGGCATACTTAAGGAGCAATGATGTTAACCTCCTGTATTGTGTAGCGATGCTTAACAGGCTATTAAAGATAATATATATCATATTTTTTATAGGTTATTTTTAATACCACGGGTTATGTCACACAATAACTGACTCATCATCTTTAAACCCGTATGCCACTGGCACAGAAAAGGTATGCCTGGCAGGCGAACTTTGTAACTCCTTTTGGCGTGGGATGGCAGCATGCTCAATGTATCGTGGGACCCGGTATTAATCGCCATCTCGTATCTGGTGGCATTTATCGCCTCGTTTGTGGCGCTGGACAGCGCGGGAAAAATCCCTCTCTCTGGGCGTAAGGCCGCGATGTTCTGGCGCATGGCGGGCGGGATCACGCTGGGTATTGGGATCTGGTCAATGCATTTCATTGGTATGCTGTCGATGAACATGCCGATGATCATGAGTTATCACCTCTGGTTCACGCTCGCCTCACTCGGCGTGGCGGTCCTGGCGTCTACACTGGCGATCAACATTGCCGTTCGCGGAAAATCGCTCTCACCCTTACGCCTGATCTTTGCCACGCTCATTCTCAGTGCGGGCGTCGTGTCGATGCATTACGTCGGTATGGCAGCGTTGATGCTCAAAGGCGGTATCATCTGGGACAGGCGTATCGTTCTGCTCTCAGTCATCATTGCCGTCGCTGCGTCCGGCGTTGCGCTCTGGCTCGCCTTCCACTTGCGAGACAAACGAAAAGGCCTCTTTATCAACCGCATTGTCGCCGCGCTGGTGATGGGCGCGGCGATCTGCGCCATGCACTATACCGGCATGAGCGCCGCCCATTTTCACGAGATGGAACACACCGTGCCGGGCGGCATCAGCGAACTGGGTTTATCGATATGGGTTTCCGTAACGACGTTATGCCTGTTGGGGATCATGTTGATTATCTCGCTGGTGGACTCTCACTGGCGCACGGCAAGGCTGACCGACAATTTGCAGCAACTCAACCGTCAGCTCGAACTGCAGGCGCGTTTTGACGCCCTCACCGGCCTTGCCAACCGGCATCAGATGGATATCCGGCTACAGGATTGTCTGCACAGTGCGCTTCTCAATAAAAAATCGTTTGCCGTGGTATTTCTCGATATCGACCATTTTAAACGGGTGAACGATACCTGGGGTCACCACGTCGGTGACGAGCTGCTCATTGCCGTTGCACAGCGAATTACGGCAAGGCTCACCCGGGAGGTCACGCTGGCCAGGCTGGGAGGCGATGCATTCATTCTGCTGCTCCCGGACTACGACGATGAGAAGCTGAACCTGCATCTTACTCCCCTGCTTGAGGATATCCGTCGACCGCTATCCGTGTGCGGACACACGCTGAGCGTCACCCTCAGTGCGGGAGTGAGTCTCTATCCCGAGCATGGCGAAACGCTGCATGAGCTAAAACTCAAAGCAGATGCGGCCATGCAACACATCAAACGGGAGGGACGTAACGGATGGGCGGTGTACCGGGCACAGATGTCCACCGTCATCCCGGCAGAGCCGGGTTTTCTGCAGGAGCTGTCCCAGGCGCTTGAACGCGATCAGTTTGAACTTTGGTATCAGCCAACCTATATCGCCGATCAAAATGCGATCCATGGTTTCGAGGCGCTGCTGCGCTGGCGGCATCCGGAGCAAGGCGTTTTACTTCCAAACCTGTTTTTACCGTCGCTGGAGCAAACGGGGCTGATCGTGCCGGTGGGAAACTGGGCCATTGAAGCTGCCTGTCGACAGCTGCATTTCTGGACGGAACAGGGTTTTAGCCAGTGGACATTGTCGTTCAACCTGTCGCCAGTACAATTTGAACAGCAGGATTTATTCCAGGTTATTTCATCCATGCTGCAAAAATATACCCTCGCGCCATCCCGGCTCATTCTGGAAGTGACAGAGAGTACCGCGCTCAAAGATCTCGATCGCAGCATTGAGTTGCTTAATGCCTTCACCCAGGCCGGGATCACCGTTTCAATTGATGATTTTGGTACGGGGTATTCCAACCTGCTGATGTTGAGCGTTCTTCCGGCTAAAGAACTAAAAATTGACCGAAGCTTTGTCAACTCAATGCTGGTAAATGAAAAAAGCAGAAAACTGGTTGAAACCATTATTAATATTGCCCGCACCATGGAAATGAGCGTGGTCGCAGAAGGCATTGAAACCGAAGAACAACAGGCCGCGCTGGCGGAGATGGGCTGTGATTACCTACAGGGTTTTCTGTTCTCCCGACCGTTACCGGCAGAACAGGTACCCTGGCTGCTTTTGCAAAAAAACTCAGATAAACAAATTATCCACATAGGGAAAATACATTCTGATTCATCTTATATTTCACAAAAAAATCATGCTTGATGTGATTGAATAAGGTATGTTTCAAAAGAACCCACGCGAAATAATTCCGGCGTGATCGTCAGGCACCGCGTGCCGATGAACAGGATTTTTCTATGTCGCAACACAGCTTCGATGCGCTGCATTTGATTACCACGCCCGTGTGGCTGATTTCTCCTGTTTCAGAACAGATACTTTTTGCCAACGCCGCGGCGGCAAAGGTAATGTGTAATAAAACCCTCAACGAAATGCGAAGAGGAATATATTCCGCCAGTGCCCAAACCGTTCTTTCTATGTATGTCGCCGACCTGAAAACCGATCGGGAAATTATTGAGATTTGGACAGTCTGGCGTGATGCTCAGGAAACCACGTTGAGCTGCCGGCTCACGCTGAATCATATAGAGCCTTATGGCGAGATTATTCTGTTTGAAGGCCTTCCACAGCAGGCAGCCACCGGACTCAAGGCCAGCCGATCGGCGACCTATCAACGCAAGAAACAGGGATTTTACGCACGGTTTTTCCTCACCAACAGCGCGCCGATGTTGCTCATCGACCCTGCCAGAGACGGTCAAATTGTGGATGCGAATCTCGCCGCGCTCAATTTTTACGGCTATCTCCACGATGAGATGTGCAGCAAACACACCTGGGAGATCAACACGCTGGGCCGCAATGTTCTGCCGGTGATGACCGAGATTGCCCGTTTGCCCGGCGGCCATAAACCGCTCAATTTTGTACATCGTCTTGCCGACGGCACGACCCGCCACGTGCAAACGTATGCCGGGCCTATTGAGATCTACGGCGACAAGCTGATGCTATGCATCATTCATGATATTACCGAGCAAAAAAGGCTCGAACAGGAGCTGGAACATGCCGCGCTCCGTGATTCGATGACCGGTCTGCTTAACCGTCGCCAGTTTTATGCCATTACGGAGCAAACCAATCCTTCCCATCTTCCCGCACAGCAGCAATTCAGCCTGTTGCTGGTGGATACCGATCGTTTCAAGGACATAAATGATGTGTTCGGACACCTCAAAGGCGACGAAGTGCTGATTTCGCTTTCGAGAACGCTGGAGGCCTGCTGCCGGAAAGATGATTATGTCTTCCGCTGGGGAGGTGAAGAGTTTGTGCTTCTGCTGCCGCGCACCCCGCTCGAAACCGCGATGCAAATTGCCGAAACCATACGCGCCACGGTGGCGCATATCACGATCCCGGGGCTGCCACGTTTCACCGTCAGCATTGGTGTGGCGCGGCACAATCAGGGTGAGAATATTGATGAGCTGTTCAAGCGTGTAGACGACGCACTGTACCGCGCCAAAAACGATGGCCGCAATAAAGTCCTTGCCGCATGAAACTGGAGTAAAACAGAAACCCCCGCTACAATGCCCACCTCGAAAAATGAAATACAGGTGGGTTAGTCTGCGATGGGAAAAACAGAAATAATACTCATCTTAACTATTTTAAGCCTTATTATATTTGGGCTATGGTTTATTTTTAGCGGCGAGATCTGGTACGTCGTCGAATATTTTGAAAACAGTCTGTATCCGTCTATTGAGGCGTTGTAGGAAACGATTAAAATGAGTGTCTTTGCCCTTCAAGATCTCTTTTCTGAATAGCGGCCAGGCGCTGCAGAAGGGGTTACCTGCCGTCAGCAGGCAACCCGCACACATCAGTGCTTCTCAATATACATCGTGCGGCTATACGCTACGTCTTCCGGGTTGTTAATCGGATACCCTTTAACCCACGGCTTAATCAGACGCCCATTGGTGTACTGGTAAATAGGCGCGATAGGCGCTTTTTCCGCAAGAATTTTCTCAGCCATGTTGTAATCGACGTTACGGGCTTTGGCGGTGGTTTCCAGCGTCGCCTGGTTGATAATCTTATCGTACGCCGGATCGTTAAAGCGGGAGATATTCCCGCTATGGGTCGAGGTCAGCAGCGACAGGAAGGTCGATGGCTCGTTGTAATCTCCTACCCATGACGCACGGATCACATCAAAATTGCCGGTATTACGGCTATCAATGTAGGTTTTCCACTCCTGATTCTGCAGTTTGACGTCAACGCCCAGGTTTTTCTTCCACATAGACGCCACCGCAATGGCAATCTTCTGATGGTTTTCGGAGGTATTGTACAGCAGGGTTAACTTCAGCGGGCGCTGAGGACCGTAACCTGCGGCCTGCAGCAGCGTTTTTGCCTGGGCGTTCAGCTCCTGCTGCGTCATCTGCTCAAAAGGTGATTTCTCCGGAGTAAACCCTGCCGTCACGTCCGGCGTGAAATGCCAGGCGGGCTTCTCACCCGTGCCTAATACCTTCTCGGCCATAATGCGGCGATCGATCGTCATGCTCAGAGCAAGACGCACGCGGGCATCCGCAGTGGGGCCTTTTTGCGTGTTAAAGGCATAGTAATAGGTGCCCAGCTGCGGCGGGGTGTAAACCTGTCCAGGAATATCTTTGAGCAGCTTCTGGTACATGTTTTTTGGGAAAGATTCGGTGATATCAATATCACCTGCCAGATAGCGTTTAGTTGCCGATGACTCCTGGTTAATGGGAATAAACGTCACTTTTTTCAGTACCGTTTTCGCATTGTCCCAGTAGTGGACATTCGGTTCGACCACCAGTTTTTCATTCACGACGCGGTCTTTCAGCACGTACGCGCCGTTACCGACCAGTTGACCTGGGCGCGTCCACGCCTTGCCGCTTTCGACATTGGCTTTCTGGACAGGGAAAAACGCAAAGTTTGCCGTCAGGTTACTGAACCAGGGCAGCGGTTTATCGAGCTGAACGCGTAGGGTTTTGGCATCGACAGCCGTTACGCCAAGCGTATCAGGTGCCGCTTTACCGTCGATGATTGCCTGGGCGTTAGTAATGCCCGCCAGTGCAGCAAACCACGCAAATGGCGAAGTGGTTTTCGGGTCGACCAGACGCTGCCAGCTATAGACAAAGTCCTGCGCCGTTACCGGCGTTCCATCGGACCACTTAGCGTTGTCACGAAGCGTGAAGGTCCAGGCACGGTTATCATTGCTTTGCCAGTGCGTTGCCACGCCGGGCGTTAATTCCCCTTTCTCATTCTGATTAACCAGCCCTTCATACAGATCGCGGATCACCTGAATCTCCGGTAATCCCACCGCTTTCGCCGGATCCAGCGAAGCCGGTTCATCTTTAATATGTCGGACAAGTTCCTGTTTTTGCGCCAGCACAGTTCCCTGTGGCACATCAGCAGCATAAGAGAGTGAAGAGAGTCCGCACAGCCACAGCGCAGAGCAAAGCAGCGAAACAGGATGCTTCATAAGATCCCCTTTAAGAAGTCAGCTAACAGCAATTGCGTAATTATTTGTTTCGAAACAGAGAAATGCAAATACCTTAACCCGGAAAGTTGATATCTGACAATTTTAAGCCGCACAGGAAACGCATTGATTTACCCCCGGTTTTGCACAACACTGCCTGTAAAGACTTCTTCATCAGGATTTCCTATGGCACTGACAAGACCCCGAACAGAACGCGGCGCTTTCCCGCCAGGAACCGAGCATTATGGCCGCTCCTTTTTAGGCGCACCGCTGATCTGGTTCCCTGCTCCTGAGGCCGATCGCGATAGCGGTTTAATTATTGCCGGTACACACGGGGATGAGAACTCCTCCATCGTGACCTTATCCTGCGCGCTGCGCACCCTTGCCCCGGAACTGCGTCGTCATCACGTCATTTTGACCGTCAACCCGGACGGCTGTCAGCTTGGACTACGGGCAAATGCGAGAGGGATCGATTTAAATCGTAATTTCCCGGCGGCTAACTGGCGTGCCGGTGAGACGGTGTATCGCTGGAACAGCTCGGCCCGGGAGCGTGACGTTGTTTTACTGACGGGAGAAAAGCCCGGCTCTGAACCGGAAACCCAGGCGCTGTGCCAGCTTATCCATAAGATCCACCCCGCGTGGGTGGTCTCTTTTCACGATCCGCTGGCCTGCATTGAAGATCCCCGCCACACGGCGCTGGGTCAGTGGCTTGCTGACGCGTTTTCCCTGCCGCTGGTGACAAGCGTTGGCTACGAAACGCCGGGGTCCTTTGGCAGCTGGTGCGTCGATCTGGGGTTACACTGCATTACCGCAGAATTCCCGCCGATATCGTCCGATGAGGCAAGCGAGAAGTACCTCAAGGCGATGGTAGATCTTCTGCAGTGGCAACCTCAAAGGTGAAGCACCCCGGTGGAAAAGCTCAGCGCGGGTGAGACATCCACAGCAAGCCACGTTGGGCCATCGAGATCGGCAAAGCGCACCTGATTTGCTAACGGTAACGCTGCGCCGATCGCCCTGGAGGTGCACAGCATACAGCCAAGCATTAAGCCAAACCCTTCCTCTCTGGCCGCTTGCGCAAGGGCAAGCGCTTCGGTTAACCCGCCCGTTTTATCGAGCTTGATGTTCACCATCTCATACCGGCCTTTTAGCTGCGACAGGCTGTCACGGGTATGACAGCTTTCATCTGCACAGATCGGCAATGGATGAATGAAATTCTCCAGAGCCGCATCCTCATTCGCCGGTAAGGGTTGCTCCAGCATGGCGACGCCCAGATCGGCCAGGAGCTGGCAGCGTGCGGCCAGTCCTTCACTATGCCACGACTCGTTTGCATCAACGATCAGGGTTGCCTGCGGCACGGCCGCGCGAATGGCGACCATACGTTCACTCAATGACCGATCGTCGAGTTTCACCTTGAGCAGCCGCGCGCCAGTCTCATACAACGCTTTTGCGCTTGCAGCCATCTGTTCGGGTTCGCCAATCACGACGGTTTGCGCGGTAACGATCGACTCTGGCAACGTCACGCCCAGCATGGCGGACAAAGAGGACTGCTGCTGTGCTGCGCCAAGGCTCCAGAGCGCAGAGTCGATGGCGTTACGGGCTGCGCCGGCAGGTAAACGTTGCTGGAGCGCGTCACGCGTCAACCCGGTTTGCAGCTCGGGCACCAGGGTCATAATTTGCGCCATCACCGAGGCGAGGCTCTCCCCGTAACGCGGATAAGGCGTACATTCTCCCACGCCCTTCACCCCCTCTTCTTCTATCTCCACCACGACAACGCTGGCTTCGCTACGGCTGCCGCGGGAGATCACAAACGGGGTATGCAGTGGCCAGGCTTCTTCATAGACCTTAACACTTCTCATCATTGACTCCTTGCAGCCCGGTAAGGCGAAAAATTGGTTTGCCGTGTTATCTGCTGTTGGCATACACTAGCCACGACGTTAACTATTTGTAAACAGGAAGATATCTATGTCACAACTCGTCCATTTCCAGGGCAACCCGGTAGCTGTTGCAGGTTCCATTCCTCAGTCTGGTAGCAAAGCGCAGCCTTTTACTCTGGTAGCGAAAGACCTGTCCGACGTCACGCTGGCCCAGTTTGCCGGCAAACGTAAAGTCCTGAACATTTTCCCAAGCATTGATACCGGTGTATGCGCCGCGTCCGTGCGTAAATTCAACCAGCTGGCGACCGAAATGGACAACACCGTGGTGCTGTGCATTTCTGCTGACCTGCCGTTTGCCCAGTCTCGCTTCTGCGGAGCCGAAGGCCTGAGCAACGTTATCACCCTTTCCACCCTGCGCAGCCCGGAATTCCTTGAGCAATACGGCGTGGCTATCTCCGAAGGTGCGCTGAAAGGTCTGGCGGCGCGTGCTGTTCTGGTCATCGACGAAAACGACACCGTTGTATTCAGCGAGCTGGTAAACGAAATCACCACCGAGCCGGATTACACCGCCGCTCTCGACGTGCTGAAAGCGTAATAACAAAAAAGCCTCTTTGCAGAGGCTTTTTTATTTATTCTTCACCCTTCTTCTGGCTCAGACCATACTCACGCAGTTTGTTGGCAATCGCCGTGTGCGACACGCCCAGACGCTTAGCCAGCTTACGGGTACTCGGGTAGCTACGGTACAACTGCGTTAGCACCGAACGTTCGAAGCGGCTGGTAATATCATCCAGCGAACCTTCCATCGCCTCTTCGCCCACGGACACGGTTCCGGCATCGTAATCCGGTAACAGGATATCCTGCGCGCGCAGTTCGTACCCTTCGAGCTGAGTCAACGCGCGATAAACGGCGTTTTTCAACTGACGGATATTGCCCGGCCAGCCGTAGCGCGTCAGCACTGTGCCTAAATCAGCGGACAGTTTCGGGCGCGGTACGCCCTGCTCGTCCGCAAAACGGGCCACGAACAGTTCGGTCAGCGGCATGATGTCCTGCGGGCAATCACGCAGCGGTGGAATGTTCAGCGTCAGCACGTTCAGGCGATAATAGAGATCCTCGCGGAATACCCCTTTCTGCACCAGTTCGACCAGGTTTTTCTGGGTAGCGCAGATCACGCGTACATCCACATGTACCTCATGATCTTCCCCGACGCGGCGGAAGGTGCCATCGTTCAGGAAGCGCAGCAGCTTGGCCTGCATGCGTGGCGACATTTCGCCGATCTCATCCAGCAGCACCGAGCCACCGTTCGCCTGCTCGAAGAAGCCTTTTTTACCCTCCGGCGCATGGCCGAACAGTTCGCTCTCTACCGCATCCTCCGGAATCGAAGCACAGTTCAGCGCCAGATACGGTTTAGCCGCACGCGGGCTGGACTGATGCACCGCGTGTGCCAGCAAATCTTTGCCGGTACCGGTATCCCCGGTGATCAGGAGCGGCGCAGTGAGGTTAGCGAGCTTGCGCGCCTGATCGACTACATGACGCATCTTCGGGCTGACCGCAACGATCTGGCTAAACGCACCCACATCCTGGCTGGAAAGATTTTGCAGCTGGCGGCCCATGCGAACGGTTGAACGGAGCATGATCACCGCACCGGTTAAGACGCGCGCGTCGTTTTCCCCTTTCAGGTACACCGGGGTGATCTCCATCAGGAAATTCTGTCCGTTAATCACGACATGTTCGCTGTGGGTGTTTTGCGGGTTGCTGTCCAGCCAGCGCTGGAAATTAAAGCCGGGGATCAGCTGGGTCGCGTGATGATTGCTAAGCTTCTCCTGACTCTGCGCGAAAAGCTGACAGCTGGCCTGGTTGACGCGTTCAACTTTGCTTTTCAAATCCAGCGACAGGAAAGGTTCAGGCATGGCCTCCAGCAATGCACTGAGCGCGAGGTGCTCACGCTCTGAAGGCATCCAGGGGATGGTACGCACATCCGTAACGCCAGCGATACGGCGGATTTCCGCCATCAGGCTGCTGAAGGTATTAAATTCAATTTCGGCAAAGTTGAGGTAAATTCGCCCGACAGGGTCAATCTCTATGCCACGTAAGTCAATGCTACGTAAAACAAGGAGATCGAGTAACTCGCGGGTCAGACCGAGACGGTCCTCACAAAAGACTTCCAGACGCATGGGAAATTCACCGTTTAAGCCATTAACACTAAAATGATATGTCAGATCACGGTGTTCGGGAAGGTGGCTGTCAACAAATATTGACAGCCAGCACGATTAGTGAACAAAAGCATTACGCCACGGGTTTTTTATTGAGCGTCTCTTTAAGCTGACCAATCAGTTCGCGGCGAAAATCCCCCAGCCGCGGCTTATCACCGTCGATCCACGGCAGCGGACGGCACACCTCCATCGCCTTAATGCCCAGGCGCGCGGTCAGCAGACCTGCGCCGATGCCCTGCGCGGCGCGGGCCGACAGGCGCGCAGCCAGATCCTGCGACATCCAGTCCATGCCAACTTCACGCACCAGCTCGCTGGCACCGGCAAAGGCGATATTCAGGAGCACCAGTTTGAACAAACGCAGACGGCTGTAATAGCCAAGTTCGATCCCGTACAGGCTGGCAATACGGTTGATCAGGCGCAGGTTACGCCAGGCGATAAACGCCATATCCACCAGCGCCAGCGGGCTGACGGCAATCATCAGGGTCGACTCTGCCGCCGAGCGGCTGATCTCACGGCGCGCCTGCGCATCCAGCACCGGCTGCACCATATGGGAGTAGAGCGTCACCACTTCCCGGTCATTCTGGGTTTCATGAATAGCGGCATACCAGCGTTGCAGCGCCGGATGGGACTGATCGATCCCTGCCTGGCTTGCCAGTTTTTCGCAGAACGCCCGCCCTTTTCCCGTGCCGTGGCTGTGCAGCAAGTCTCGTGCCTCGTCGCGCTCGTGAGCACGCTGCCGCAGACGCCAGAGCCTGCGCCATTCGGTGACAACCGACCCCACGCCCGCGCCGACAATCAGCGCACCCGCCGCACAGCCACCGAGCGCCACCCAGTCCTGGGTTTGCCAGGCGTTAGCCGCCCATTGCACACCCTGCCCGACCACGCTCACTCCAAACAGCGTCAGTCCGGCCATCACCATCCTGCGCCACAGGCTGCGTTTGGGCCGCAGCGCGGCGTCAATCACCGCTTCCGCCTGCCCGTCTTCGACCAGCGGCTCATCGACCCGGGCGGGAGCAAAATTCTCGGCCTGCGTGCCGCTGAAGGTGTGCGCAGACTTAAAGACTTCTGCCTGCTCCTGTTCCAGCTTGCCGGAAAAATCAATGCGCGGTTTCAATGGTTCCGTCATCGCAATTTGTCTCCTATCAAAAACTCAAGCGCGGCATCCAGGCGGATGTGCGGTAACGGCTGGTCAACGTTCATCATCTGCGGACGGAAAGCCTCGAACTGGAAACCCTGGCTCTGCCAGAAAGCCTGTCCCGGCAGGCGTGCAGGAACTTCACCAGGATAGACGGTAAGCGGTTCACCGTCACTCAGGCGATGCCCCCGCAGGGCCGGAATTTTCTCGCCGTTGATGTCAATCAATCCGCTCTGCGTCGCCTGAACCGAGGCCAGGCCCAGGCAATCCATACTGATGCCCTCAAACGCGGCGTTTTGCCACGCATCCTGTACCAGCTGCTGGAGCAGTGACACCATATTGGCGTGCTGATCGACCGTCACATGGTCTGCTTTGGTTGCCGCAAACAGCAGCTTGTCGATAACCGGAGAAAACAGGCGGCGGAACAGCGTGCGCTGGCCGTAGTGAAAACTTTGCATCAGCTGCGTTAACGCGAGACGCATATCGTTGAACGCTTGCGGCCCACTATTAAGCGGCTGAAGGCAGTCCACCAGCACAATCTGGCGGTCGAAGCGTAAAAAGTGATTCTTATAGAATCCTTTGACCACTTTTTCACAGTAGTAGTTGTAACGCTCGCGGAGCATGCCGGCACAGGTATGTTTATCCGCTTGCGCCAGTTTTGACTCACCGATACCGTCAACGTCAGGCCACGGGAAAAACTGGAGCGCAGGTGCACCCGCCAGATCGCCCGGCAAAACAAAACGCCCGGGCTGGATAAAATGCAGCCCTTCCCGTTTACATTGATGCAGGTAGTCCGTCCACGCTTCGGCGATTAACGCCAGCCGATTCTCGTCGGCGGGGGCGAGCGGATCCAGACCTTCGCACAGCTGTCGCCATTTCGCCGACCATTCCGCACGTTGGCCTTGCAGCAGACCGGTCATCTGACGAGACCAGCTGAGATAATCCTGCGCCAGCATGGGTAAATCCAGCAGCCATTCACCGGGATAATCCACGATTTCCAGATACAACGTGGAAGAGTCCTTAAAATGCCGGATCAGGGATTCACTGGAGCGAAAGCGCAGCGCAAGGCGGATCTCACTAACCCCTCGCGTGGGCGTAGGCCAGGCCGGAGGCGTGCCGTACAGCTGGGCTAAACCTTCATCGTAGGTAAAACGCGGGATACCAAAGTCACGCTGCGGGACTCGTTTCACGCCCAGCAGACGCTCTTCTCTTAGCGCGCTCAACAGCGGCAATCGCGCACCTGCGTGCAAGTTGAGCAGCTGATTAACCATGGCGGTGATAAACGCCGTCTTACCGCTGCGGCTCAGCCCCGTTACGGCGATACGCAGATGGCGATCCACGCCACGGTTGACCAGAGAGTTAAGTTCATTTTTAAGTCGCTTCATCGCCGTCCTTCATTGCCTGGAAGCCTGTAATGACTTGCTTCAGAATACAATAAATTGGGGCAGATCGTTGATTATCAATTCATAATTATTGCTATTGCCGTTTTTTCTCCAGTAAGATGAACGTCATTGCTGTCAGTAGAAGTGAGTAAGGTGTATGTCACCCACCATCTATGATATTGCGCGGGTTGCTGGCGTTTCGAAATCAACCGTGTCACGAGTATTGAATAAACAAACCAATATCTCTCCTGAAGCGCTCGAAAAAGTGCAAAAGGCGATTGAAGCCTTAAATTATCAACCGAATAAACTTGCACGCGCCCTGACCTCTTCTGGCTTTGATGCCATTATGGTCATTTCAACACGATCGACAAAAACCACGGCGGGCAATCCTTTTTTCTCCGACGTGCTTCATGCAATAACGGCGAAAGCGGAGCAGGAAGGCTTTGACGTTATATTGCAGACATCGAAAAACAGTGAAGATGATTTAGTGAAATGCGAAAGCAAAATTAAGCAAAAAATGATTAAAGGGATCATCATGCTGAGTTCGCCAGCCAATGAATCCTATTTTTCAAGGCTGGATGCATACGGCGTGCCCGTTGTCGTTATTGGTAAAGTGGAAGGCGAATATAACAATATCTGCTCGGTCGACACTGATAACTTCCGTGATAGTTTCACACTCACCGAGACGTTTATTAAACAGGGGCATCGCAAAATAGCCTGTCTACACGCCCCGCTTGATTACCACGTTTCAATAGACCGTCTGGCGGGTTATAAGGCCAGCCTTGAACATAACCACATAGACATTAATCCCGACTGGATGATCGATGGCGGTTATACCCACGAGAGCGCACTGGCGGCAGCGTGTCGCCTGCTCTCATCCGCGAATCCCCCGGATGCGGTGTTCGCCACTGACAGTATGAAGCTGCTAAGCCTGTACCGCGCCGCAGACGAGCTGAACCTGATGATCCCCGGGCAGCTGGCCGTGGCGGGATACAGCGATCCGATGCTGTCCCTCATACTGACCCCGGCCCCAGGCGGTTTTGATATCCCCACGCAGAAGTTGGGCGAAGAGAGTTGCGACCTGCTGTTTAAACGTATTGCCGGTACACCTGCCCCGCAAAAAATCCTGGTGGATACCCACTTTTCGTTTACCGCGTCGCTACGCTAACACCAGGGGCACACGCCCCTGGTGACAGACCGGTCAGTACGCGTAATTCACGCCCACGCCCGCATAGTGGAAACGATCGCTGTCGCCTTCATCATGGTTTTCCCATTCGTAGGCATATTCCAGCGTCATGGAGAGACCATTATTGAAATCGTAGGCATACAACAGGCCCAGGCGGTTGAAATCGTGGCCTTCGCGCTCTGGATCGTCACGCCAGTCCCAGTTTGACCAACGGTCAAGACCAAGCCGGGTATACGGCGTCAGCGTGGTTTGGCCTAATGAAACCGGCAGATAAGCGCGGATTTCCTGCGTAGAAAATTCACCGTTATTACGTGAACTGTCCATATTGAAACCACGCTCTAAATAGTAATTCACTTTCGCAGAGAATGTTTCGTTAAGGGTCCAGGTAAAGCCCGTTTCCGTTTCAACGCGGCTGTCAGCATAGCCGGTTTTTTCCAGATCGTTAGCAAACTGGTACAGGGATAACCAACCGCCAAAGCGCCAGTCATCGGTTAATTTAATATCCCAGTCCGGCTGAATTTTATAGCGCTGCATATTCGCGCTGCCGTCCTTCGCACCGTACTCATCCTTAAAGTGATAGCCGTAGTTTCGGAAACCGCCGGTGAGACCAAAGGTAAAATCATCTGTCCCAATAAAGCGATAGCGCAACTCTATTTCAGGGCGGTCAAAATAGGTTCCCCGGGTCATACTGCTGTAATCGACAGGCCCCTCCTGATACATGGCGAGAGATATTGTCCATGCATCCCATGTGGCATTAAACCATACGGAAGGTTCATATAATCCATCTTTATCGTCGCCCTGACCCTCGACGTTTTCGATTTCATACATGGCCCCAATATTAAAATCCCACTGCTTTGCTGTTTCTGTTGCCTGTGCACAGCTAACCCCTGCGCATAAAACAAACGCAGCACTTTTTAGTAGAGTACTCATTAAAATATTCCTTTATAATTAACAACCAAAAAAACCGGAAATTTGCATTCCCGGCTGATACTTCTTTATCTAATAGCCTCTTCGGTTTCTGCATCGAAGAAATGGCACTTATTCATATCGAACTGAATGCCGATATTATCTCCGGCTGCATAATCATTGGCGGCACCCGCACGGACAACCAGTTCATGTCCGCCGACGGCGGCATAAAGCATAAACTCCGCCCCGGTGAGTTCAGCGACGCTGATCTTCGCGGTAATAGTCTCACCACTATGCTGTGGCGTAAGAATATCTTCCGGGCGGATACCAAAGACCATCGCTTTGCGCTGGTAACCTTTTGCGTTGAGGGCGGCAAGCTTGTCTGCGGGGATCTCAAGACGCAGCGTTTCCGTGACAAAATACTGGCCGTCAATGGCCCCACGAATAAAGTTCATCGCAGGCGAGCCAATAAACCCGGCCACAAACATGTTTGCCGGTTCGTTATAAACCAGTTTCGGCGCCCCCACCTGCTGGATGATCCCGTCTTTCAGGATCACGATGCGGGTGGCCATGGTCATGGCTTCCGTCTGATCGTGGGTGACGTAAATCATGGTGGTGTTGAGCTTCTGGTGCAGCTTGCTGATTTCAGCGCGCATCTGCACGCGAAGTTTGGCATCCAGGTTAGACAACGGTTCATCCATCAGGAACACGCCCGCCTCGCGTACAATCGCCCGGCCTAAGGCCACGCGCTGGCGCTGACCGCCGGACAGTGCGCCGGGCTTACGCTTAAGGTAGTCGCGAAGGCCGAGGATTTGCGCGGCCCAGTTGACGCGTTCTTCAATGACCGAAGGCGCAATTTTCTGCATCTTCAGGCCAAACGCCATGTTGTCATAGACCGTCATGTGCGGATAAAGCGCGTAGTTCTGGAAAACCATCGCGATATCGCGCGACTTGGCGGGCACGTCGTTCATGCACACGCCGTCAATCACCAGCTCGCCTGCGCTGATCTCCTCCAGACCGGCAATCATGCGAAGCGTTGTCGATTTACCACAGCCAGACGGACCGACGAAAACGATGAATTCCTTATCCTCGATCTCAAGGTTGAAATCTTTAACCACATGAACCTGGTTATCGTAGATTTTCTGGATGTGTTTTAAAGAGAGTTGAGCCATTGTTAGTTCCTTTTCGATACGGTCCGGGAAGTCCAGAAATCCTGCAGGCATTTCCAGGTTAGTTCCTGCGTGCACTGAAGTTGAAGCCCGGCATGCGTCAGGCCTGAGCCAATGCCCACCGACAACATTCCCGCCGCGTTGATTGCCTCAACGCCAGCGGCAGCATCTTCAATACCGATGGCCTCTTCCGGGCGGACGTTCAGCCCCGCACAGGCCGCAAGAAAAATCTCCGGATCAGGTTTTGAGCGGGCGATGCGCGAGGCATCGGCACAAAAATCAAACGCCTCGTGAATGCCAAGCGCCTGCAAAATACGCGGCGCATTGAGAGAAACAGAGGCCAGGCCAGTCTTGACCTTCGCTGCACGGATGTCCGCCAGCACCTCCCCCATCCCCGGTAGCAGTGAGTCCTGCGTCAGCGACCCAAGCGATTGCACATAGAGATCGTTTTTTTTACCCGCGAGCATCAGACGCTGCCCATCGTCAAACGCCTCTGCTTTCCCGCCGTGTTGCAGGATCCGTTGAAGGGAATCCATGCGGCTGATGCCCTTCAACTGTTCGTTAAAATGCTCGTCGATGGTGATACCGACCTCCGCCGCCACGGCACGCCAGGCCAGGAAGTGCAGGTGTGCGGTGTCGGTGATGACGCCATCTAAATCAAATACAACGGCTTTAAGCATGACTGCGCCCCTCCGTGGTAGCGGTCCCAATATCAGACAAAATAAAATCCTGATAAGACCAGGACTGCACGCCTGATGCGGTCAGGGTTTTGCCCCACAGCGTAAAGGTAACGGGTGCGGAGGTTTCAAGGGTCAGGATGTCATTTGCAAAGGTGAAGAACATCCGTGCATTGCGCCAGCGCAGCGGGAAGGCAAGTTTGCGCCAGCGTGACGGAAGCTGTGGGGCAAGATGCAGTTCCCCTTCCACAACGTTCAGTCCCGCAAAGCCCTGAATAGCGCCCAGCCAGATCGCGCCCGTCGCGGCGGCGTGAATGCCATCGTCGCTGCTGTGCGGATCATCGCCCAAATCAATGGCGATACCGTCGCGCCAGAAGGCATAGGCCCGCTCGATATCACCACAGCGTGCGGCAACAATGCCATGAATGGCTTTGCTTAACGACGAGTCGTGGATCGTGCGCGGCTCATAGAAGCTCAGGTTGGCGGCACACTGCGCAGGCGTAAACCGCTCCGGCAACAGATAGTTGAGCATCACCACGTCCGCCTGCTTGAGGATTTGCATCTCGTTGACTTCCGCGCGCGAGTAGTCAAGCAGGATGGTTTGCTTGCCCGCTTTCGCTTTATAGCGACTCAGGTCAATAGCGGGTTTTGTCAGGAACGTATCATCCTGCGGAATGACCCCGTCCGCGCCGGCCTCAGGCAGCCATAGGCGCGCAAGGAAACGGTTCGCCTTATCGATGAACTGAGGGTCTTGTCGTCCAAACTTCGTGGCAAACTTAAGCGCACTGTCGACATTATGCCAGGCCAGATAGTTGGTATAAGCGTTGTTATTAACGTGTTCCGTATACTCGTCAGGGCCGATCACATCGTGGATTTCCAGACGCCCGTTTACCTCCGTGGCCCGTCCGATCCAGAACAGTGCGGTTTCCATCAGCAGCGTTAGCCCTTCATTGCGCATGAAGGTTTCATCCTGCGTGGCCTGCCAGTAAGCAACAACGGCCCAGGCGATATCCGCCACAATATGGTGCTCCGCCAGCGCGGAAGCGACTTTCTGGCGTACGCCGGTTCGGATATTAATCGCGGCAAATTCGGGCGTTTCTTCCTGCCCGCTTGCGGCGCTTTCCCACGGGAACAGCGCGCCGGGCCAGCCGTTTTGGCGAGCTTTCGCCCGTGCGCCGGAGAGATTTAACCAGCGATAACGCAGCAGGCTGCGAGCCGTCGCAGGACGGGTAAACAGATGGAAAGGCAACAGGAAAATTTCGGTATCCCAGAAAACGTGCCCTTTATAGCCCTCGCCGGTCAGCCCTTTTGCTGCAATGCTGCTGCGTTCATCATGGGCAGGGGTCATCGTCGTCAGATGCCAGACTGCATAATCCAGCGCCATTTGATCCTGCCAGGAGTCTGACGCCACCTCTACGCGACTGTCGCGCCAGACGTTATCCCAGGCACATGTTGAGCTTTCGAGTAAAGCCTCGTAGCCTCGTGCCGCACAGACTTTTAGCTCTGCCAGGGCATGTCGGGCGAACGCGTCCTGCGAGAGCGCTTTTTCGCTTCGCCAGGTAACCCAGCAAATTTTCTCTAAGGTGACAGTGTCACCCGCCGCAACCTCAAGCGCATGCTGGCACGTTACGCGACGATTTTTGGCCGCGAAACAGCTTTCGCTCTCGGATGAGAGCTGGCAAAAGGTCGACACCACTATATCGCTGGCGCGATCCTGCGTTTCATACACGCCCTGTATGAAATTCGGGTCAAAGACCCTGACGGAAACTTCGTCCAGATGCTGCCTGCCGCTGTTGGTTTGCGTGGCATCAATGCCGGTTTTCAATACGATTTTCGACGCTGAATCAACGGGGGTGATAGAGAGTTGCATCGCCACCAGCGATAGCTGATCTAAGGAGACAAAACGGCGACTTTCCAGACGATAGGTTTTGCCCGCAGGCGAACGCCAGAGCACGCTGCGTCGCAGCTCACCGTTTGCAAACGCAAGCTCACGCTGCCAGCTGAGGATCTCCCCTGACAGCAGCGTAAAATTCTCGCCATCAAGCTCAATCTCAATGCCGGTAATATCCGGAATATTAATGAGTTCGTTGGTTTCGTTACGCCCGGCCTTATGGTACAGCCCGGCAAGGAACATGCCGCGCGTTTGCTGGGTGTAATCTTCTTCGTGGGTGGCGCGGATCCCCATATAGCCATTACCACATGCCATAATGGAGGCATATTTATTCAGGCCGTGTGGGTCAAAGCCCGGATCGGTTAATACAGAGAGGTTCAGCATAACGTCACGCTTTCCCCTTTCTCAGCCGATTCGTACAGCGCCGCGACCAGCTGCTGGATCACCAGTCCCTGCTCAGCATCGGCAATCGTAACAGGCTCGCCCAAAACATGGCGAACAAAGGCATCCATGCTGCGTAAATGGCGCTGATCATCCGCCTCTTCCCGCTGCATCAGCGTCTTTAACTCGCCCGCTTCATCGTTGTAAATGTGTGCCGGGAACAGCGTTGCGCCGGCTTTTTCTCCGCAGAATGAGACATTCATGATCGACTGTTCGCGGATGTTCAGCGCAAAGGACGTATCCAGGCGCAGTATGCCACCATTGCAAAACTCAACCGTCCCGAAAAGAGCATCTTCAACGGTGTACTGCGCAGGGTCCCACTCGCCAAACTGCCCGCTGTGTTTACAGGTGCCAAGCTTTTGAAAACTGTGCGCCGTCACGCGTTTGACTGCCGGGAAACCGAGTACATACATCGCGGCATCCAGCATATGAATACCGATATCAATCAGCGGTCCGCCGCCCTGGAGAGCTTTATTAGTAAAGACGCCCCAGCCCGGCACGCCGCAGCGGCGCAACGCCTGCGCAGAGGTGAAATAGATTTCCCCTAAGGTGCCGTTTTGCACAGCCTCGCGCAGCAGCTGCGTATCGCGGGCAAAACGGTGGTGAAAATCATACGCCAGCACTTTTCCCGCTTTGCGCGCGGCGATGCGCATCAGATCGGCCTGCTCCGGGGTCATCGCAGGCGGTTTCTCGCACATCACATGACAACCTGCCTCCAGCGCCGCCATGACGTGTTCAAAATGAAAGCGATTAGGCGAGCAAACGCTCACCACGTCGGGATTAACCGCCCGCAGCATCTCTTGCACATCCTGCCATGCCGAAGGGATGGCATGACGTTCCGCAAACGCCTGTGCCTGCTCAAGGCGGCTGTCCATGACAGCCACCAGTTGAACATCACTGCGCGTTGCGTAATACGAGGCATGCACTTTGTCTGCAACCTGCCCGGCGCCAATAATGGCGACGCGCAGAGACGAAGGTGTAGAAGCACTCATCACGCTTATCATCCTTAGCAATCACGCAAATAAGTGAGCGAGTCCCGGTAAGCCTGTGCAGGATCGTCGGCACGTACGCGGCATTCGTAAACGACGTAGCCCTGATAATTGTCGGTGCGCAGCTGGTCAAAAAGAGTAGCGAAGTCCAGGCTGCCGCTCCCCGGCTGATAGCGATGGTTGTCGGCAATGTGTACGTGACCCAGCAGGTCGCGGTTGGCGTGCAGAGCCTCCGCCAGCGAATCCTCTTCGATATTCATGTGATAGAAATCGCCGATGATCTGTACGTGTTTCAGGTCGTTCTCTTCGATATAGCGACGCGCATCTGCCAGCGTGTTGATCATGTGATCCTGATAGCGGTTCAGCGGCTCCAGGTACACGGTCGTGCCGGTACGGGCGGCAACCTCATCCAGCCAGCGTAAAGAGTCATTGACCGCTTTGCGATCGCCCGCCAGGCTACGTGGCGAGGTCATCGGCGGCAGACGGAAGGTAAACATACCCCACGCGGCAGGCACGATAATGCCTTTACCGCCGACGTCAGCCAGGGCTTCCAGAATGCGTTCGATCTGCTTAAGACCGTTCAGACGGCGCTCCTCGATGAAGTCGCCAATCCAGCCGTCGTATCCGCCGCAGGCGGTCGTGACCGGTAAGCCCGTGGCGCTGATGGCAGCTTTAACTTCGTCAAGGTTGTCGACCAGCAGTTTGCCGTCGATTTCAAAGCCATCAAAACCCATCGCCTTGATGTACTTGAACTTCTCCATAATCGCCGCCGGGAAAAAGGCCTGGTTCTGCGTTGCGATTTTCATTATTTGCTCTCCTTAGCTTAGAAAGTGACGCCCATTTTGATGCTCAGTTCCGGATGCTGATCGACATACTTCATATAGCTTTCAGCGCTGGTGGTGAACGTTACAACCGGGTCGATCAGATCGTCACAGTCGAGATAGCCGTTCATCAGCAGTTCCCAGCATGTCTCTTCGATACGCTTGCGGTTCCAGCGCGGGTAGTCCGGGTTGGGTTCGCTGCAGGCGCGGGAGAAGACAATCTTCGCGTTGTTGAAATGGGCTTCACGTCCCAGGTTGAAGCCCTCGGCAAACGGTTTTGCGAAAGCAACATAGGAGATGGTGCCGCCGTATGCGAGTCCGCGCAGCGCAGACTGCAGCGCATCAGCAAAACCACTGGTTTCGATGATCACATCAGCACCCTGTTTTCCGGTCAGTTTTTTGATCTCCAGACCGACGTCCGTGCCGATAGGGTTCAGGCAGTGATCTGCCCCATGGCGGCGGGCAATTTCGCAACGATGCGCGATAGGATCGACACCGATAACCATCGATGCCCCGGCTTTTTTCGCCAGCTGAATCGCAATCTGACCAATCGCACCCAGGCCGACAACGACGACAAAATCGCCCACACGCACGTTGGCATCGCGCACGCCGCTCATGGCGAACTGCGCCGGGTCATAGCAGACGGCATTTTTCCAGGATGCGCCCTGCGGCATTTTGCGCAGCTTGTAGTTATTTACGGCATTCACGATCACCGTTTCCTGCAGCGGGCCGTAGCAGCAGACGCTGTCGCCCGTCTGGTATTCCGTAACATCGGCACCGCATTCAATGATGTCACCTACGATCATGTTACCGAGCTGGAACTTGCCGAACTCGATCCCGCGTGCTGCGCCCGCTTCACGCGGGGTAAACATCTGCCACTCCGCATTAAATTCTTCGTCAATAAACGGGCTCGCCGCTCTGAAATCCACTACCTCGGTACCGTGTTTCGGCGCACCAAAACGGGCGCGAATTTTGACTTCATGTGCCGCGACGGGACGATCTTCATATTCAACCAGCGCAGCCACACGAGGTGCTGTCGCAACTAACTTCTTCATGACTCACTCCTTGTTAAAATTGGCCGCTTCAGCCCTTTACGCCACCAGCGGTCAAACCACTTTTAATAAAACGTTCAGACAGCGCGTACATGATGACAACCGGCAGTGCGGTCACCAGCGATGCGGCCATCATGCGACCCCAGATGTAATCTGGCGTGCTAAACAGCGTGTTCAGCCCCACCGGCAAGGTGAAGTTGCTGGCGCTGGACAGGAAAATGGATGCAAACAGATAGTCGTTCCAGGCCACCATGAAGCAGTAGACGAAGACCGACACCAGCCCGGATATCGCCAGCGGGACGGTAATGCGGAAGATGATTTGCAGGCGGTTAAGACCGTCCATCATTGCCGCTTCTTCTATTTCATCCGGAATGGTGTCGAAATAGCTGCGCAGCATGAACACCGCGGTAGGGAGCGTCTGGGTCACCATGGTGATAATCAGCGCCATTTCGGTGTCATAGATCCCAAGCGCGGTGATGATTTTAAACAGCGGCACCACCAGCAATATGCCGGAGAACATGTAGACGGTGTAAAAGCTCGCGTTGATCGTGGCACGTCCCTTAAAGCGCAGCTTGGAGAGTGCATACGCGCCCAGCGTGCCAAGAAACACAGCAATGACAGACGAGGTTAACGACACCACCATGCTGTTGCGGAAGTAGTCCACAAACGGGAAGATCAGCGGGTTAAAGATGTCGACGTAGTGCTGCAGCGTCCACGCCTGAGGGAAAATCGTCGGGTGCAACGAGATCGCCTCTTTTGCGCTTTTGAACGAGGTCATCAGCATCACAAAGAACGGGAACAGCGTGATAATCAGGAACACCGCCAGCCCCAGATAAAAACCGATACGGCCCAGTACACGTTTATTTGTTGCCATTGAGGTTTACCCTTTTTCTGGTCAGCAGAATGACGGCAAAGATGATCACGAAAAGCACCACAGAGATAGCGGCTGCTTTGCCCAAGTCGTTGAAGGCAAACGCCGTTTTGTAGAGATAGACGCCCAAAATATCGACCTTCGTCGTCAGCAGATAAACGTCAGCAAACATGTAGAACATCCAGATCGTGCGCAGCGTAATGACCGTTGCCAGCACCGGCATAATGGCGGGCAGCGTCACGATGCGAAAACGCTGCCAGGCATTTGCCCCGTCCATTTCCGCCGCTTCGTACAGCGACTTATCAATCGTCTGTAAAATGGCGAGGAACGAGATAAAGGCGTACGGGAAGTAGCGCCAGATAGCAAACAGCACCACCAGCACGAAGCTGCTGCCCGGATTGTCGAACCACAGCGGGGCCTGGTCATACAGATGCAGCAGATCCACGCCCAGATAGTTCACAATGCCGTAGCCGTTGTTGAACATGTATTTCCAGGCAAACACCAGCGAGATGGATGGCGTGACGTAGGATAAAATCACCAGCGAGCGCGCCGTTTTTCTCAGGCGGAACTCACGGTTAAAGAAGATGGCAACGGCCAGCCCCAGTCCCGTACTGCCGATAACAACCAGCGCGGTATACCAGAACGTCATCCACAGCGAGTGCCAGAACGCCGCATCACTCAGAATGCGGATGTAGTTATCCAGGCCGACAAACACGGCGCTAATGCGCGGGTTCAGCGGCAAGCGTAAAAAGCTGATTTCAATGTTGGAAATCATAGGCCAGGCCACCAGGCCCCCCAGCAGTATCAGGCTGGGGGCCAACAGCAGCATGGCGAAAGGCATATCTGATCGACCAGAAAACAACGTCTTCATAATTCCCTTCCGCAGAGCGCTCCTATCGTTGTGAGATCAGATCGGCCAGTCGTTTCTGGCTGTTGCTTAACGTGGCAGGGATATCCTGCTTGCCGACCGTGACGTTATGCACCATCGAGCTGATAACGCCGGAACCCGTCACATCGCCCATACGGGTGAAGTTTTTGTCCCCTACCGCCCCAAACACCTGAACGTTCGGGAACTGGGCAATCAGTTCGTAAGGAAGCTGACCGAAGGCTTTGATCACGTCGTTGGATTTCCATGACTCGGTATCGACCACCAGCTTGTTTACCGGCAGCGCAGCGCCCGGCGACATCATCACCCAGTCGGAGGCGTTTTGAGCCTGCTCCATCCAGGTGACAAACTTCTCTGCCGCCCGGGTTTCGTTTTCGGTCTGGCCCGTGGTAATAGTGAGCGAGGTGATCATGCCGTACACCGCTGAAGATTTTTCAGTCGGCACGACAAAGCCCAGATTGGCCGGGTTGCCGTCTTTATAAACGGCCGGGAGGATGTAGGTGGAATAAACGGCCATCGGCGCAGAGCCGTTCATGAAGGCGTCTTTGATCTCCATGACGTCGTTAGAGCCAGGCATGGTGGTCGCCGCCAGCGCTTTATAAAACGTCAGCGCTTTTAGCATTTCTGGCGTGTCGATTTCGACATCACCCTTCGCATCAAAGACATTCGCACCGCCAGAAAGCGCGAACTGCGAAAACGCCTGCTCGGTCATCACGCTTTCAGCCGTGGGCAGCGCAATGCCGTAATGCTTTTTAGCCGGATCGTTGAGCGCCTGGCTGGCTTTCAGCAGCTGGTCCCAGTTGTGTGGCTCTTCAATGCCCGCCGCGGCAAGGGCATCTTTGTGATACCAGACGCCGGACAGCCAGGCGCTGACTGGCACGCCCGTCCATGCGGTGCCATCTTCGGTACGCACCACGCGCAGGATACCGTCGTAGAAGGTGTCTTCACCCACGGCTTTGATGGCCTCTGCGATAGCGTCACGGTCCAGCAACTGCTCTTTGTCCATGACTTTTGCGTAATCATGGCTAATCTCAATCACTTCCGGCAGTGCGCCGGTACGGGCCAGGGTAATGACCTTGGTGTTATACGCATCCTCTTCGACCGGGACCTGTTTCACCGTGATCGTTGGGTTTTCTTTCTCAAATTTTTCGATCAGTTTCGTGATCACCGCCTGACGTTCCTGCTCCACCGAGGAGTGCATAAACTCGATGGTGACGGCAGAGGTTTTATCGTCTTCACAGCCTGTTAACAGGGCGCACGAAACCAGTGCTGATAACAGCACAATTCTGGGCATTTTCATTTTAGGAGTCCTTTTTAGTGTTCTTTAATCCACATGACCTGCCATGGATTAAGCGTCAGAGCCGTCCCGCTTATCATTACACCGGCAATCAGTTCCTGACCGGATTCAATATTGGTGGTCAGGTGTTGAATACAATCACTGAAATTAAATAAACCCGTAATGCGCTCGCCATTTTCCGCAACGCGCACTATTTTTAAAACCTGCTCAGTTGGCTGAGTGAAATAAGCCTGGCTGTCAGGGTGGAACGCTTTTTCGGCGCGTCGTATAGCAATTAATGCGCTGAGGCGTTGATATATTTTATTGCGCAGGCTGTTATCGTCATTGAGTTCACTATCAACCTGCCCTTCACTATATTTCTTACGATTTATTGCGCGGTTGTAACCCAGTTTCTCGACGCCTTCATAATCATTTCGGGAACCAAGAATACTTTGAATATATACGGCAGGCACACCCGGGAAACTTAACAGTACGGCATGGGCGAGAATAAAGCGTGAAATACGTTCGCTATCGCTGCTCGCTTTTGCACTTAATGCATCAAGATAAGTGACGTTGATTTCATAAGGGCTTCGCGTGCCGTCAGGGTTATTTTTCCAGTTTACCAGCGCCCCCTCCTGCTGAAGTTTCTCGACCAGAGAGAGGATTTCAGGTTCAGGAAGAATGCCGCGTAACGGATTCAGACCAATTCCATCGTGGGAGGCCAGGAAGTTAAACCACGTGGTACGCGTGGACGGCAGATTCAGGGACGCTGCCCACTGGCAAAGCGCCCGCACATCCTGACGGTGAACGGCATGGAGCACCAGCGGCGGCAAGGAAAACTGGTAGACCATCTGCGCTTCATTTTCGCCGTTACCGAAGTAAGAAATATTATCTTTATGCGGAACGTTCGTCTCGGTGATAATCACCGTCCCCGGTGCGACATCATCGGCGATGGCGCGGAACAGTTGGATCAGGCGGTGCGTTTTTTCGAGATGAATGCAGCTGGTGCCGGGGGTCTTCCACATAAACCCGACGGCATCCAGTCGAATATAGCTGGCTCCTTCGGCAAGGTAGTGAAGCAGAACCTCCACCATGGCGATTAATACTTCCGGCGAGGCGAAATTCAGGTCAATCTGATCATCGCTGAACGTCGTCCACAGGTGTCTGACGCTGCCATCGTGAAGGGTAAAGGGCGTCAGTAGCGGTAATGCGCGTGGGCGAGTCACGGCAGAGAGATCGGTTTTCGGATCAACAGAAATAAAGAAATCTTCAAACCCTGGCTTTTGTTGCAGATAATTTGCGAACCACTGGCTTTTGGCCGACATATGGTTGCATACGAAATCAAACATCAGGCTGGCCGAGCGTTTTAATTCGGCAACATTCTGCCACGTCCCGGTTTCAGGGGCGACCTGATGATAATCAATAACGGAAAAACCGTCGTCAGATGACCACGGATAAAAAGGTAAAAGATGGACGTGAGAAAAAGAGTCAGAGAGCCATTTATTATAAAAACGGGTAAAAGCCGATAATGCCCCCTCACCTGGTGCCATAAACTGATCGGCATAGGTAATCAGCACAACATCCTTTTCATCCCAGCTGGCTTTACGCTTTTCTGTAATGACATTTTTGGCGCTGGAGATTTTTTCCAGCAGCGTCGCATAATGCGCATTAGAGAATGATTCGGCATAAACAAAATCGATTAATTGCTTAATTTTATCGTTCACATTGATTTCCATGGTAGCGGTCCCACGAAGCGCAATCTACTCCCATGGAAAATATCTGTCAACGGACCTGGCGCCAGAAAAACACGATCGCCAGGCAGCTCAAATCATTATTGTGAGCTGCCGCAAAGATCGAGGAAAAGGAAGGACGATATCAGGGGTATCGCTAACCCTTTTCAATCAGGAGAACGGGTTAGCGAAGGAAGGAGGTATCAGGAAAAGAAGCGACGTGAAACGCGCTTTGCCAGTTTTTGCAGCAATGGCTCGAGCGCCACTGCCAGCAGCATTCTGACCGGTTTACGGGCAACAGATTTGATTGCCCAGCCAGCGACGCCTGCCGGGCCAACGCGTAACGCCGTCAGCAGGACCAGTTTACCTGCGATTTTCAGGCCGGGTTTTACCTTCTGACCGGCCTGTTGCCAGTGTTGATTCATATTATCTCTCTCTTAAAGCTGACGAAAACGGCTTCTCAGCGTAAAGGTATCGGACGTGACATAACGTTCCATTTCGCGCAGTCGTTTTTCACCTGCCGCAAGCTCGGTATCCACCGCGTTGAGAAGATCGCTGCTGGTGGGCGCGCCTTCGGCATCCAGTTCGCCGTCAGGCATCGGGTCGAGCACAAATGACAATACGATGTAAGCCACCAGGGTAATGAATGCCAGACCGAAGAAAATCGACAGCACCGTAACCACGCGTACCAGCTTCACCGGGACGTCAAGATAATGTGCCAGCCCGGCACATACGCCGCGTACCATGCCCTGCTGAGGGATACGCCATAATTTTTTATTCAGGTTCAGTCCAGCCATTAACGGTCCCTCCAGTTCGGATGTTCCGCATCCAGGATGGCTTCCAGGGCCTGAATGCGCTCGCGCATCTTATTCGCCTGATCGGACAACTGCGCCAGCCGCTGCTGTTCACTTTGCGACAGCTCGCCGCGCGAAGAACGGTTGCTGTAATGCAGCCATAACCAGATCGGCAAAACGAACAGCACGAAAATGGTCAGTGGAATAGCCAGAAAAAGCGCGCTCATGTGTACTCCTTGTCTTACGATGCGTGGCGGCACACTCGGGTGCCGCACAATTATTATTGGTTATCTTGCTTCATTTTGGCTTTCAGCGCGGCCAGCTGCTCGCTGATTTCATCATCCGCTTTCAGGTCAGCGAACTGCTGATCAAGCGTTTTCTGCTTGCCGATGCTGTGGCTTTCCGCTTCCGCTTCCATGTGGTCGATACGACGCTCAAAAGATTCGAAACGCGCCATGGCCTCATCCAGCTTACCGCTGTCCAGCTGACGGCGAACGTCGCGGGAAGAACTTGCCGCCTGATGGCGCAGGGCCAGCGCCTGCTGACGGGCACGGGTTTCGCTGAGTTTGTTCTCAAGCTCACCGATCTCTTTTTTCATGCGGGAGAGCGTGTCATCCACCAGCGTCACTTCATGCTCCAGCGTCGCCACCATATCGGTCAGCTTCTGCTTTTCAATCAGCGCGGCGCGGGCCAGATCGTCTTTCTCTTTGCGAAGCGCCAGCTCGGCTTTGTCCTGCCATTCATTCATCTGAGCGGTGGCCTGCTCGATACGACGCGTAAGCTGTTTTTTCTCAGCCAGCGCGCGAGCAGAGGTGGAACGCACTTCAACCAGCGTGTCTTCCATCTCCTGAATCATCAGACGCACCAGCTTTTGCGGGTCTTCCGCTTTCTCCAGCAGAGAGTTGATGTTAGCGTTCACGATGTCGGCAAAACGAGAAAAAATACCCATAATTCAATCCTCATAGTTCTGTTATCGGGCGATGCCCTGCTGTTTAGCTAATACAATCCTCGTGCCAACTTTTTATCTTATTGATTTTTATAGAAGAGGTTGATTTTTGCGCCGGTGCGTCCTACTCTCACCTGGTGAATATCGCTAATGAGTGGTTAATTTCATCATGACGGAATACAAAGATAATCTTCTTGGCGAAGCGAACAGCTTTCTTGAAGTGCTGGAGCAGGTGTCCCGGCTCGCGCCGCTCAATAAACCCGTGCTTATTATCGGCGAGCGCGGAACAGGTAAAGAGCTGATTGCCAACCGCCTGCATTTTTTGTCCGGTCGTTGGGATGGCCCGTTCATATCGCTTAACTGCGCCGCGCTTAACGAAAACCTGCTGGATACCGAACTCTTCGGTCATGAGGCGGGCGCTTTTACGGGCGCGCAAAAACGTCACCCCGGCCGCTTTGAGCGCGCCGACGGCGGCACGCTGTTCCTGGACGAGCTGGCAACCGCGCCGATGCTGGTTCAGGAAAAGCTGCTACGCGTGATTGAATACGGCGAGCTTGAGCGCGTCGGGGGAAGCCAGCCCCTGCAGGTGAACGTCCGCCTGGTCTGCGCCACGAACGCCAACCTGCCAAAGATGGTAGAGGAAGATAAATTCCGCGCCGACCTGCTCGACAGGCTGGCCTTTGATGTCGTTCAGCTTCCCCCGCTGCGGGAGCGCCAGAGCGATATCATGCTGCTGGCGGATCAGTTTGCCATTCAGATGTGTCGGGAACTGGGTTTACCGCTCTTCCCCGGCTTTAGCGAACAGGCTACCGAAACGCTGCTCGGCTATCACTGGCCAGGGAACATCCGTGAACTCAAAAACGTCGTTGAACGTTCGGTTTATCGCCACGCCAGCGCCGACAGCGAACTGGATAACATCATTCTCGATCCGTTCCAGCGCGAGACGAAGCCGGTTGCGTCACCTGCTCCGCGATCAGATGCGCCGACTCTGCCGCTCGATTTACGTCAGTTTCAGCACCAACAGGAACAACAGCTTCTGGAACAGAGCCTGAAGCAGGCGAAATATAATCAAAAACGGGCGGCTGAACTGCTGGGTCTGACCTACCATCAATTAAGGGCATTGCTCAAAAAGCATCAAATGCGCTGACATTATCAGCACTTACCCGGAGACATTTTTACGAAGCAGGTGTAAGTGCGGTACACTTTGCAGATCGAACCTAAAAACCTCAAAAATTATGCGTCTGGTTTTAACGTCCCTGTTTGCACTCGGTCTGTTCAGCAATCTGGCTTTTGCTGCACCCGAGCGCGCGCCACTCCCTGATATTCGCGACAGCGGCTTTGTCTACTGCGTAAGCGGGCAAGTTGATACGTTTAACCCGCAAAAAGCGGGCAGCGGGCTGATTGTCGATACGCTTGCCGCGCAGCTGTACGATCGTCTGCTCGACGTTGACCCCTATACCTACCGGCTGGTGCCTGAGCTGGCCGAAAGCTGGGAAGTGCTGGACAACGGTGCAACCTACCGCTTCCGCCTGCGCGACGATGTCGCTTTCCAGCATACGCCGTGGTTTACGCCCACACGTAAGCTGAATGCCGATGATGTCGTCTTCACTTTCCAGCGCATCTTTAACCGTCATCATCCGTGGCATAACGTCAACGGGGGCAATTTCCCCTATTTTGACAGCCTGCAGTTTGCCGATACCGTTAAAAGCGTACGTAAGCTGGATAACCGGACGGTTGAGTTTAAGCTGACGCGCCCGGACGCCTCGTTCCTGTGGCACCTCGCCACCCATTATGCCTCGGTGATGTCAGCAGAATATGCAGACCAGCTGACCAAACGCGACCGTCAGGAACTGCTTGACCGTCAGCCCGTGGGTACCGGACCGTTTCAGATGGCGGAGTACCGCTCAGGCCAGTACATCCGCCTGCAGCGCCACGAACACTTCTGGCGTGGTAAGCCGATGATGCCGCAGGTGGTGGTCGATCTGGGGTCTGGCGGCACGGGTCGACTGTCTAAACTGCTGACCGGTGAGTGTGACGTGCTCGCGTGGCCAGCGGCCAGCCAGCTGACGATTTTGCGCGACGATCCGCGTCTGCGCCTGACCCTTCGCCCCGGCATGAATATCGCCTATCTGGCATTTAATACTGACAAGCCGCCGCTAAATAACCCGGCCATCCGTCACGCCCTGGCGCTGGCCATTAATAATCAGCGCCTGATGCAGTCGATCTATTACGGCACGGCAGAAACCGCCGCGTCCATTTTGCCGCGTGCCTCATGGGCCTACGATGGCGAAGCTAAAGTGACCGAATACAACCCGGCAAAAGCACGTGAACAGCTTAAAGCGCTCGGGGCGGAAAACCTGACGCTGCAGCTGTGGGTGCCCACCAGCTCTCAGGCATGGAACCCAAGCCCGCTGAAAACTGCGGAGCTGCTACAGGCCGACATGGCGCAGGTGGGTGTCAAAGTGATCATCGTTCCGGTTGAGGGTCGTTTCCAGGAGGCGCGCCTGATGGACATGAACCATGATTTAACCCTGACGGGCTGGGCGACCGACAGTAACGATCCTGACAGCTTCTTCCGGCCGCTGCTCAGCTGTGCGGCGATCAATTCACAAACCAACTACGCCCACTGGTGTAACCGTGAATTTGATGCGGTGCTGCAAAAAGCGCTCTCTTCACAGCAGCTGGCGTCGCGCATCGATGCGTATGACGAGGCACAAAATATTCTGGCTCGTGAACTGCCCGTGCTGCCGCTCGCCTCTTCCCTGCGCCTGCAGGCCTACCGGTATGATATTAAAGGGCTGGTGTTGAGTCCGTTTGGTAACGCCTCGTTCGCCGGCGTGTCGCGCGAACAAGAGCAGGAGGTGAAAAAACCATGATTATCTTTACCTTACGTCGGCTCCTTCTGCTGCTGGTCACGCTCTTTCTTCTGACCTTTGTGGGCTTCAGCCTGAGCTATTTCACGCCGCACGCGCCGCTTCAGGGGTCATCGCTGTGGGATGCCTGGCTGTTCTGGTTTAACGGCCTGCTGCACTGGGATTTTGGTGTTTCCAGCATCAACGGACAGCTGATTTCCGAACAGCTGAAAGAGGTCTTCCCGGCGACGATGGAGCTGTGCATCCTCGCCTTCGGTTTCGCCCTGATGGTTGGGATCCCGGTGGGGATGCTGGCCGGGATCTACCGCAACAAATGGCAGGACAAATTTATCAGCGCCCTCGCCCTGCTCGGCTTCTCTATCCCGGTCTTTTGGCTCGCGCTGCTGCTCACCCTGTTCTTCTCCCTGACGCTCGGCTGGCTGCCGGTTTCCGGGCGTTTTGACCTGCTCTATACGGTCAAAACGGTGAGCGGATTTGCGATCGTCGATGCCTGGCTTTCTGATTCGATCTGGCGTCACGAGATGATCATGAGCGCTCTGCGTCATATGGTGCTGCCGGTCCTGACGCTGGCCGTTGCGCCGACCACCGAGGTGATCCGCCTGATGCGCATCAGCACCATTGAGGTGTTCGATCAAAACTATGTCAAAGCCGCCGCCACGCGCGGGCTTTCTCGTCTGACGATCCTGCGCCGTCACGTGCTGCACAACGCCCTGCCGCCGGTTATCCCGCGTCTGGGGCTGCAATTCTCAACCATGCTGACGCTGGCGATGATCACCGAGATGGTCTTTAGCTGGCCGGGCCTTGGGCGCTGGATGATTAACGCCATCCGTCAGCAGGACTATGCGGCGATCTCCGCAGGCGTGATGGTGATTGGCTCGCTGGTGATTATTGTTAACGTTCTTTCCGATATTTTGGGTGCCATGGCCAACCCGCTGAAGCATAAGGAATGGTATGCCTTACGATAGCGTATACAGTGAAAAGCGCACGCCCGGTGCGCTACGTACCGTGTGGCGTAAATTCTATGGTGACACCACGGCAATGATCGGCCTGTACGGTTGTGCAGGTCTGGTATTGGTGTGCGTATTAGGCTCGTGGTTTGCGCCTTATGGTATCGATCAGCAGTTCCTCGGCTATCAGCTGCTGCCGCCATCGTGGTCACGGTACGGTGAAGTCTCGTTCTTCCTTGGCACTGACGATCTCGGGCGCGACGTATTAAGCCGCCTGTTAAGCGGCGCGGCTCCAACGGTAGGCGGCGCATTTGTGGTGACGCTTGCGGCGACGATCTGCGGTCTGGCGCTGGGCATTTTTGCCGGTTCCACACGCGGACTGCGATCCGCGGTGCTGAACCATATTCTTGACACCCTGCTCTCCATTCCGTCGTTGCTGCTGGCGATTATCGTCGTGGCTTTTGCCGGCCCGCATCTCACGCATGCCATGTTTGCCGTCTGGCTGGCTATTCTGCCGCGCATGGTGCGTTCGGTTTACAGCCTGGTGCATGACGAGCTGGAGAAAGAGTATGTCGTTGCCGCGCGTCTCGACGGCGCGACGACGCTCAACATTTTGTGGTTCGCCGTGCTGCCTAACATCGCGTCGGGCCTGGTCACTGAGATCACGCGCGCGCTGTCGATGGCGATTCTGGACATCGCAGCGCTGGGCTTTCTCGACCTCGGCGCGCAGTTACCCTCTCCGGAATGGGGAGCGATGCTCGGCGATGCGCTGGAGCTGATTTACGTTGCGCCCTGGACGGTCATGCTGCCGGGGGCGGCCATTATGATAAGCGTTCTGCTCGTCAACCTGTTGGGCGACGGGATCCGCCGGGCGATCATTGCGGGGGTGGAATAATGCCTTTACTTGATATCCGCAACCTCACCATCGAATTCAAGACCAGCGAAGGCTGGGTTAAAGCCGTTGATCGGGTCAGCATCACCATGAGTGAAGGCGAGGTCCGCGGGCTGGTGGGCGAATCGGGGTCCGGCAAGAGCCTGATCGCAAAAGCCATTTGCGGCGTGGCGAAGGACAACTGGCGCGTCACCGCTGACCGTATGCGCTTCGACGATATCGATCTGCAACGCCTCTCCCCTCGCGAGCGACGCAAGCTGGTGGGCCATAACGTTTCGATGATTTTTCAGGAGCCGCAATCCTGTCTCGATCCTTCCGAGCGCGTGGGCAAACAACTGATGCAAAATATCCCTGGCTGGACCTACAAAGGCCGGTGGTGGCAACGGGTTGGCTGGCGCAAGCGCCGTGCCATTGAGCTGCTGCACCGCGTCGGGATAAAAGATCATAAAGATGCAATGCGCAGTTTCCCTTACGAACTGACCGACGGCGAGTGTCAGAAGGTGATGATTGCTATCGCCCTGGCAAATCAGCCGCGTCTGTTGATTGCTGATGAACCGACCAACGCGATGGAGCCAACCACGCAGGCGCAAATTTTCCGTCTGCTGACCCGGCTTAACCAGAACAACAACACCACAATTTTGCTGATCAGCCACGACCTGCAGATGCTCAGCAAGTGGGCGGATAAAATCGACGTGATGTACTGCGGGCAGACGGTGGAAACCGCCTTCAGCGAAGACTTGATCACGACTCCGCACCATCCGTATACCCAGGCGCTGATCCGCGCGATACCGGATTTTGGCAGCGCCATGCCGCACAAAAGCCGCCTTAACACGCTGCCCGGCGCCATTCCTTTACTGGAATCCCTACCGATAGGTTGCCGTCTGGGGCCGCGTTGTCCCTATGCTCAGCGCAAATGTATTGAAACGCCAAGGCTCACCGGCGCCAAAAACCACCTTTACGCCTGTCATTTCCCGCTGAACATGGAGAGAGAGTGAAATGGTCGAAACCTTGCTGGAAGTTCGCAACCTGAGTAAGATCTTTCGCTACCGGACAGGGCTGTTCCACCGCCAGACGGTGGAGGCGGTTAAGCCGTTGAGTTTTACGCTGCGAGAAAAACAGACGCTGGCGATCATCGGTGAGAACGGTTCGGGGAAATCGACGCTGGCGAAAATGCTCGCCGGGATGATTGAGCCGACCGGCGGTGAAGTGCTGATTGACGATCACCCTCTGGCGTTTGGCGACTACTCTTTTCGCAGTCAGCGGATCCGCATGATATTCCAGGACCCGTCAACCTCGCTCAACCCGCGCCAGCGGATCTCGCAGATTCTGGATTTCCCGCTGCGCCTGAATACCGATCTGGAACCTGAAGCGCGGCGCAAACGCATTGTTGAAACCTTGCGGCTGGTGGGGCTGCTGCCCGACCACGTAAGCTATTACCCACACATGCTGGCGCCCGGCCAGAAACAGCGTCTCGGGCTTGCGCGCGCCTTGATTCTGCGCCCAAAAGTGATCATTGCCGATGAGGCGCTGGCCTCGCTGGATATGTCGATGCGTTCGCAGTTAATTAACCTGATGCTGGAATTGCAGGAAAAACAGGGTATCTCTTATATCTACGTCACCCAGCATCTCGGGATGATGAAGCATATCAGCGATCAGGTGCTGGTGATGCACCAGGGCGAGGTTGTCGAGCGTGGCAGTACGGCAGATGTTCTGGCCTCCCCGCTGCATGACCTGACAAAACGGCTGATCGCCGGACATTTTGGTGAAGCACTGACGGCAGATGCGTGGAGAAAAGACCGTTAAGGACGCGGAGCCGTATTCCAGGTGTCAGGTTAAATAGTATTGTTCTGCAAGATAAGGATTAAATAGTCGGTTTTGGCTATTTAATCCTTTTAGCCGCGTCTCCATCCCTGCTCCATATATAAACCAATTTAAATCAACAATTCTTCTCCAGAATAACAGGTCTTTGCTAAGGAGAAGAAATGAACCGCACTACTTATTTTTTAAAATACATCGAGTATTTAATCAGAAAAAGCCGTTCTTTTTTAATGACAGATCTGCATTTTCATACCGTGAGGCTCAGAAAAACATCAGGAAAAAAACCTGATATTAAATCACCTACTACGCTGAGTGAAAAAATATGCCATCGACTGGTTTATGACCATAATAATTTCTACACACTGCTTGCCGATAAACTCGCCGTTCGGGAATACGTAGCCGCGAGAACACAACGGGTAAAGACGGTGCCATTAATCGGGGTATACAGCAAATTTTCTCATATTGATTTCTCTAAACTGCCCAATAAATTTATTCTTAAATGCAATCATGACAGTGGTAGCACAATAATATGTGACAACAGAGAGCGATTTAACTACAGGCAAGCGGGAAAGAAACTGAACCTCGCGTTAAAGAAAAATTTGTATTACACCACGCGAGAATGGCAGTACAAAAACATCAATCCCCTTATTCTTTGCGAACCCTATATCGATCTTTTCCATGAAGCGGACAGGAACACTACACCGGAAATGTTACGTATTCACTGTTTTCACGGCGTTGCACACTATGTTGAAGCTGATTTTACGGATGATAGCGGCAGAGATTTTATCAATGTCTACGACCGACACTGGAATTTACAACCTTTCCAGATGGAATATCCTAATACGCCGGTTGAGCCAGGCGAACCGGGAATGTTCCGACAGGCATTGCTTGCCGCTCAGGAGCTGGCTGATGGCATTGACTACTGCCGCATTGACCTCATGCTAAAAAAAGATGAAATTTACTTTAGTGAAATAACCTTGAGTCCGAAGCGTGGCAAACTGAAAATTACCCCCCTGGAATGGGATAAGAAACTAGGTGCTATATGGCATTTGCCGCTACTGGCGGGCAGGCGAAACTAACCTCCCGCCTGCACTCAGGAATCGGGCCAGGTCAGTTTAAATATGGAGTGGTTTTGCTTTGATAAGGTATAAGTTACATCCCCACCATGGGCCAGCATGATGGCTTTTACCACCGATAAGCCTAAGCCACATCCTTCAGGATTCAGCGCTCTTGCGCCATTATCTCGCTGAAAAGGTTGAAATAAAAAATCATGGAACTCCACAGGGATACCCGGTCCGTCATCCTGAATAAGAATATAATTGCCTTTATCAGACACGCCGTTTTTCACGATGAGTGTCCGCGAGGATGAATAATGTATTGCGTTGTCAAACAGAACGGCCAGACACTGGTTGATCCTTATCGGATCGAACAGACAACGCTGCTCCCTCAACGCTATCTGTAAGGTAAATTGATTACGTTTAAACTCGGGCATAAACGTATCAAGCGCGTCCTGTATTATACTTTTGAGATCCGTTCTGGATTTGGACAACGTGTAACCCGCCCCGCCATCGGAACTGACAACCCGAAGATCTTCAATCAGGCGGGTTAACCCTTCGGTCTGCCTGAGAAGATTATTAAAAAGTACCGGTTCCGGTTTAAAAACGCCGTCTACCAGCCCCTGAAGTCGCCCGCGTAAAATCGTGACCGGCGTTCTGAGTTCATGGGCAATGGCGGCATTCCAGGATTTCCGCTGTATATCCAGCGTCTGCAGTTTCTCCGCCATTTCATTGAAATCCGAGACCAGATGATTAACCTCGCCCAGACTTGAACTGGCACAATAAGCCCGGGCGTCCAGTTGGCCCTGCGAAATTTTTTTCAGGCTGGACGCGACCGCGTTTAGCGGGGTGAGTATTCGCTCGGAGAGTTTGATCGTTAAAAAAATCGCAAATGCCAGACTGATTATTGTAGCGGTCCCAATCCACACCCAGTCCCACAGGGTCATCTGCTCGTCTTCCCCCGCAGCAGCGCCGCCGGGGAGGTGATCCAGAATAAAGGAGTAAAAAAACCAGGAGCCCAGTATGGAAATGGCAATTATCGTAAACGTCAGCAATAACATATACGTTAAGATCTGACGACTCAGGACAGACTCTCTGTTCATTTTTTCTCCCCAAGCCGGTAACCCATGCCCCTGATGCTCTCAGGAACGCCATAAAGACCTGCGAGCTCAAGTTTTTTACGCAGCTTGCTCATATGGCTATCTACTGTTCTGTCGAGGGTATCGCCTTCCGGCAGACAGGCGTTGAGCAGCTCTTCGCGGGAGCAGACCTTTCGTGGATACCTGACCAGGTAAGTAAGAAGCTTAAATTCCGTCGTTGTTAACACAGGGGAGACCACCTCAGGACCCACGGTGACCTCAACGTAGAAATCATCCGGATAAACCGTCAAAAAAGACGTCCTGAGAGGCGCGGCACCCGCCTGCTGAATAGTGGGTTTGGTTCTGCGCAGCACCGCTTCAACCCGCGCGACGACTTCAGAAGGGTTAAAAGGCTTGATAACATAATCATCCGCGCCAAGCCTCAGCCCCATGAGTTTATCTACATCCTGATCAAGGGCAGAAACCATAATAACGGGCACGGAGCTTTCCTGACGAAGCGTTGTGAGGACGCTCCAGCCGTCGCATACGGGTAGATGAATGTCCAGCAAGATAAGATCCGGTTTATGAAGGCGATTGAGCGCTATCGCCTGCTCGCCCTGTCGGGCCCTCAACATTTTCATCCCTGAACGCTCTAAGTAACTCATCAGTATTTCAGCAATTTCGTCTTCATCTTCAACAACAAGGATTAGAGTATTTTTGTTCATTTTATCTCCGCGGGTGAAATCCCTTTGAGCACGCTATCAGATATCTTTAGCACAATAAGACACAGCCTCCGGGAAAAAGTGCCGTGGTCATGAAAATTTCCAGCACTAATTTAAATGTCCGGCTACGCCTCCACACAGCGTACATATTCCGTCAATAAAGACTCGACAATACCTGGCCAGAATAGCTATTCGGGCACCCCCATTTGTCCCCGAATGATGCATATTAACCCTGCCGTAATAAGGCTTTCTGAATCTGGCTGAGACAATGAACATAGAATTTTCGAAATGTTTCTCTACTAAGAAAATTGGGATATATACTCTGTTCCTGCTGCTGTCGTGGGGATTACTTTTTACCTGGCTGGTGTTAATGCATAAAATGGATGAAAAAGTCGCCGCGACGCTACCCTCTTCTCCCATTATCTATGGCTGCATCGTTTTGTCAGCTGTCTCTTTGATAATACAAAATAGAGCAGGCGCATTCACTGAATTACTTGTCATCGCCTTCTGGCTAATGGTGATTTTTATTTATCTCATTTTTACGTTCAATGTGCTATTGAACGCCGCACCTGATTTCAACGATCTGGTGTTTTACTACGAGTGCTACTTAATTATCTTCTTTTGCGGTTCACCGTTGTACCTCATTATGAGGATGATTTGAACAACAACGTTGTTGCGCTCCACACTCTCTCCATAAAACTGCCATTTCCGCTAAACAGGCGAGTTGTAGACTCTCTGTCAATGCATATTGCTCAAAATACACTCACTTAAATAGCCTGATACCAGTTACCTACAATGATTAACCTTAATAACAAGTGTCGTTTCCCAGATACTGCCATTCTCGCGTGTAAGACGCTTAACGCCGCACTATATGGACTGATGGTTCTCTGTATGTGGATGTTCGCGACAAATCTCGATGACGCACCGCAGCTTCTTGAGAAATTTTCGCAGCTCAGGGATATCGGTAAACGTGTATCAACCGATGACGAAATTCACGTAGCTGGACGTTAATTTAATGCCTCATTTTTTTATTGAACGCCCCGTATTCGCCTGGGTAGTGGCGCTTTTTATCGTCCTGACGGGTGTCCTGTCTATACCTCGGTTGCCGGTTGCGCAGTATCCGGCGGTGGCACCGCCTGGGATCATTATTTCTGTCACTTACCCGGGGGCCAGCCCCGATATCATGAATACGTCTGTGGTGTCGCTCATTGAGCGTGAAATATCGGGCGTAGATAATTTGCTCTATTTCGAATCATCCAGCGACACAACTGGTTCTGCATCTATTACCGTGACTTTCAAGCCCGGCACAGACATTAAGCTGGCGCAGATGGATCTTCAGAACCAGATCAAAATTGTTGAGCCACGTTTACCGCAGGCGGTCAGGCAAAATGGTATCAATGTCGAGGCAGCCAATTCCGGATTTTTAATGATGGTGGGGTTGAAATCCACAACCGGGAAATTTGAGGAAGCGGATTTAAGTGATTATTTCTCCCGCAATGTCAGTGACGAGCTGCGCCGTGTTCCGGGTGTAGGAAAAGTTCAGCTGTTTGGTGGCGAAAAAGCGCTGCGCATCTGGCTGGACCCAATGCAACTGCACAGCTACGGGCTTTCGGTGAGCGATGTCCTTACCGCTGTAGGCCAGCAAAATGCCCTTGTTTCGCCGGGTAAAACGGGAGACGAACCGGCATCTGCAGGACAAGGCGTAACCTATCCCATCACTGTGAAAGGGCAACTCACTTCTGTAGAGGCTTTCAGAAACATTACCCTAAAATCAGATGCGTCTGGCGCAAGGCTGAAACTGTCCGACGTTGCGCGGATTGAGTCTGGCCTGCAAAGTTACGCTTTCGGTATCCGCGAAAATGGGGTGCCTGCAACGGCTGCGGCAATCCAGTTGTCGCCAGGCGCCAATGCGATGAGCACGGCGTCAGGCGTTCGTGCACGTATCGACGAACTTTCTCAGGTGTTGCCGGAAGGAATGGCGTTTACGGTTCCCTTCGATACCGCACCTTTTGTAAAGCTGTCCATCATGAAGGTAGTGCAAACATTTGTGGAAGCGATGGTCCTTGTCTTCCTCGTTATGCTGCTGTTTTTGCACAAAATACGTTGTACGCTTATCCCTGCGATTGTTGCCCCCGTCGCGCTGCTGGGCACCTTTACGGTGATGCTATTCAGTGGATACTCGATCAATATTCTGACCATGTTCGGCATGGTGCTGGCGATAGGGATTATCGTGGATGACGCCATTGTGGTCGTGGAGAACGTTGAACGGCTGATGGAAGAAAAAAAGCTTTCCCCGCGCGACGCTACCCGGGAGGCCATGCATGAAATTACCCCGGCAATTATAGGGATCACGCTGGTACTAACCGCCGTCTTTATACCTATGGGTTTTGCTGAAGGATCCGTCGGAATTATTTATCGGCAATTTTGTATTTCCATGGCGGTGTCCATATTGTTGTCGGCATTTCTTGCACTCACGCTTACCCCCGCGCTTTGTTCGACGTTACTTAAGCCCCACAGCGCGCAAAAGCAAGGCGGTGGCAGGTTCGCGGTAAGGTTTAACGCCCGTTTTCATTCCCTTACAACGTGGTACGAATCTGGGCTGGGTGCGGTTCTGAGACGAACTGGCCGAATGCTGCTCCTGTATATTGCACTTTGTGCTGCGTTGTTTTTTGGATTGTCTTCATTGCCCTCATCCTTTCTGCCTGACGAAGATCAGGGCTATTTTATGTCTTCTATCCAACTTCCCTCTGATGCCACGATGCAGCGCACCCTGAAAGTGGTAAAAACGTTTGAACAGGAAATTGCGACCCGACCAGATATTGAAAGCAACATTATGATCCTGGGGTTTGGGTTCTCTGGATCAGGGCCGAATTCGGCCATGGCGTTCACCACGCTGAAGGACTGGAAAGAAAGGCAGGGTTCTACAGCACAGGATGAAGCCGACCATATGCAGGCCAGCATGGAAGACGTCTCAGATGCCGTTACGATGAGCCTGCTCCCGCCTGCCATATCGGATATGGGCACCTCTTCGGGCTTCACCTGGTATCTGCAGGACAGAGCGGGTCTGGGCTACGAGGCTTTGAAGAAAGCGGCCGATGCACTGGTGCTGAAAGCGAATCAGCGCCCTGAACTGAGTGACGTGTATATCGACGGCCTCCCGGAAGGAACTAACCTTGCGCTTAACATTGACCGGGAAAAAGCGGAAGCACTCGGCGTCTCATTTGATGAAATCAACCAGACGCTCTCCGTCACCATGGGTTCAAACTACGTTAATGACTATACGAACAACGGACGTGTTCAGCAGGTGATTATTCAGGCCGATGCGCCTTATCGAATGCAACCTGAGCAGATCCTGACATTATCGGTTAAAAACCGCCAGGGTCAGATGGTGCCAGTGTCAACATTTGCGACGATTTCCTGGAACGTCGCACCACAGCAATTAACGCGTTATCAAGGATATTCTGCTATCCGCATTACCGGCAGTGCAGCTACAGGTGAATCCAGCGGTACCGCAATGAAAGTCATGGAGAATTTGTCCCGGGATTTACCTCAGGGCATGGCTGGAGAATGGGCCGGGAGTTCATTGCAGGAGATAAAATCTCAGTCGCAGCTCCCGGGTCTGATCGTCCTGTCGATACTGGTCGTGTTTATGGTGCTCGCCGCCTTGTATGAGAGCTGGTCAATACCCTTCGCAGTCATGCTGGTGGTTCCATTGGGACTTATCGGAGCAGTCGTGGCTGTGTCCGTTGCCGGCATGACAAATGATGTTTTCTTTAAAGTCGGTCTTATTACCCTGATAGGCCTGTCCGCCAAGAACGCCATATTGATTGTGGAGTTTGCACGGCAGTTGCACCGTCAAGGGCTCCCCCTCCTGGCGGCAACGATACAGGCCGCAAGCCAGCGCCTGCGCCCAATTCTGATGACATCGTTAGCCTTTACGTTGGGGGTGGTTCCCTTAATGCTGGCCAGTGGCGCAAGTAACAGCACACAACACGCCATCGGCACCGGCGTATTTGGCGGCATGATTAGCGGTACGCTTCTCGCGATCTTCTTCGTCCCGGTGTTCTTTATTGTCATCGCGCGTTTCATAGAAAGCGCGAGGAAAGGGTAACTATCGTGAGGGACCGCGCATCCGCGCTGGTTGGATGAGGCGAAGCTGCTGCCGGGTGATATACTGGACGAATGCTGAAATTTTGAACCCACGCCTCACCTTCTGGGGCATTCGTCTTTGGAGATCGGCGAGAAATATCGTGACACATGGGGCTGTGAGTGGGCTATAATTTCGAGCTAATTTCGAATGATTTTGAAATACTGCCTGTAACGCTATGAATTACAAGGCAAAATAAGCAATGAATATAAGGATTAAAGCTATGGGTTTTCTTTCCGGTAAGCGCATTCTGGTTACTGGCGTAGCCAGCAAACTGTCCATCGCATACGGCATCGCACAGGCTATGCATCGCGAAGGCGCTGAGCTGGCGTTCACCTACCAGAACGACAAGCTGAAAGGCCGCGTTGAAGAGTTTGCCGCGCAGCTGGGTTCCAGCATTGTTCTGGAATGCGACGTTGCACAAGACGAAAGCATTGATGGCATGTTTGCTGAACTGGCAAAAACGTGGGAGAAGTTTGACGGTTTCGTTCACTCCATCGGCTTCGCGCCTGGCGATCAGCTGGACGGCGACTACGTTAACGCGGTAACCCGTGAAGGTTTCAAAATCGCGCACGACATCAGCTCCTACAGCTTCGTGGCGATGGCGAAAGCCTGTCGTACCATGCTGAACCCAGGCTCTGCCCTGCTGACTCTGTCCTACCTGGGCGCAGAGCGCGCTATCCCTAACTACAACGTGATGGGTCTGGCTAAAGCCTCTCTGGAAGCCAACGTGCGCTATATGGCGAACGCAATGGGTCCTGAAGGCGTGCGCGTCAACGGTATCTCCGCTGGCCCAATCCGCACCCTGGCCGCTTCCGGCATCAAAGATTTCCGTAAAATGCTGGCACATTGCGAAGCGGTTACGCCAATTCGTCGTACCGTTACCATTGAAGATGTGGGTAACTCTGCAGCATTCCTGTGCTCTGACCTCTCTGCGGGTATCTCCGGCGAAGTGGTTCACGTTGACGGCGGTTTCAACATCGCGGCAATGAACGAGCTGGAAATTAAATAAGCTGTCACTCTCTTCCCGTCAGGGAAGAGAGTTCTCCCTCCCGCCCTGCCCGTCGTTATTCCGTTCTGCTATTTGTTATCACCTAACAATATTTTTCCCCTCATCCACCTTACGCCAGGATATTGATCGCCCTTTTGAGATCAAGGAACGCCCATGGAACAGCGCCGTTTTTCCGGCAAAGGCCACTGGTATCACGAAACCCAGTCCAATCATTCGCAGTCGGATGTGCTGCCTCTGGTGCCCGAAGCCGCTAACGTCGACGACCGTTTTTTGCTTGATTTAGCGCTCCCTGACGCGATTGCGCTCGCCGCTCAGGGCTGGTTGGCCCCGGCCAGAGCCTTATGTCACCAGCTGTTCCCGCTGGATACGCCGGTCAACCGGTTGCGCACCCTTAGCGCCTATGACCGGTTGAGCACGGCGCTGACGGTCGCGCAAGCCTGTGGCGTGCAGCGCCTCTGTAACCACTACGCCGCCCTGCTCGCACCGCTTCCCGGCCCGGACTCTTCCCGCGAAAGTAACCGACGCCTCGCCCAAATCACCCAGTACGCCCGCCAGCTTGCCAGTTCTCCCGACGTTATCGACGATAAGGCCCTGCTGCAGCTCGATGAAGTGGGCCTGACGGTGCATGACATCGTGTTAATCAACCAGATAATCGGCTTTATCGGTTTTCAGGCGCGTACCGTGGCGGTGTTTCAGGCGGCGCTTGGCCATCCCGTGCGGTGGTTGCCCGGGCATCATATCCCGCCCCATACGGTGCCCGCGCGCATCCAGGTATGGGTCTCCCTGTTACCCGCTGTCGAGTTGCGTTATGCCAGTGCCGAACAACGCCGCTCGCTTGCGCGCTGGCAAGCGGAAACGGCGCTCGGACCGCTGGTTCCGGTGCTTTGCCACGAGCCTGCACTGCTCGACAGGTTGGGCGATATCCTGACCACGCTTCCTGACCAGGCCGAGCCGGATTTCCCGGCGCTCACCACGGCGGTAGCGCTGCTGCACAGCTCGCCGGATCGCTTTAGCGCCGCGCATTTAACCGCGTTGGGAGAGAGCGGGTTGCCTCATAGCGTAACGCTGAACCTGCTGATAAGCAGCGCGTTTTATGGCTGGCTAGACCGCCTTCGCATCGCGCTCGGTCAGGAGGAATAACCTTACTCATTACCCAAAGACCGCTTGCTGTAGCAGTGAGATTCGCGTAAAACTGTCAGCCGCTCAATGGCTACGAAAATAGAACATTATGTTTCAGGACAACCCGCTGCTAGCGCAGCTTAAACAGCAACTGCATTCCCAGACGCCGCGTGCAGAAGGGGTCGTAAAAGCCACGGAAAAGGGCTTTGGCTTCCTTGAAGTTGACGGTCAGAAAAGCTACTTCATTCCGCCTCCGCAGATGAAGAAAGTGATGCATGGCGACCGCATTTCAGCCGTCATTCATACTGAAAAGGAACGGGAGTCCGCCGAGCCGGAAGCACTCATCGAACCGTTCCTGACGCGTTTCGTTGGCAAGGTACACAAGAAAGACGATCGTCTTTCCATCGTGCCGGATCACCCTCTGCTCAAAGATGCCATCCCGTGCCGTGCCGAGCGTGGCGTTGAGCATGATTTTAAAGAAGGTGACTGGGCCGTGGCTGAAATGCGCCGTCATCCTCTGAAAGGCGATCGCGGTTTTTACGCGGAGCTGACCCAATTCATCACCTACGGCGACGATCATTTCGTGCCGTGGTGGGTGACGCTGGCGCGCCATAATCTTGAAAAAGAAGCACCAGACGGCGTGGCGACCGACATGCAGGATGAAGGTCTGACGCGTCGCGATCTGACGGCCCTGGATTTTGTCACCATCGACAGCGCCAGCACCGAAGATATGGACGATGCCCTGTTTGCGGAAGAAGCGGCAGACGGCAAACTGCATCTGACCGTCGCCATTGCCGACCCGACCGCGTGGATTGTCGAAGGCAGCAAGCTGGACGAAATGGCGAAAGTGCGCTCATTCACCAACTACCTGCCGGGCTTTAATATCCCTATGCTGCCGCGCGAGCTCTCAGATGACCTCTGTTCGCTGCGCCCGCATGAAGTCCGCCCGGTGCTTGCCTGCCGCATGACGATTGCTGCGGACGGTACCATTGAAGACGATATTGAATTCTTCTCCGCGACCATCGAATCGAAAGCCAAACTCGCCTACGACAACGTCTCCGACTGGCTGGACAACACCGGCAGCTGGACGCCAGACAGCGAGGCCATCGCCACGCAAATCCGCCTGCTGCACCGCGTCTGCCTGAACCGCAGCGAATGGCGTAAAACCCATGCGCTGGTGTTCAAAGACCGTCCGGATTATCGCTTTGTACTCGGCGAGAAAGGCGAAGTGCTGGATATCGTGGCAGAGCCGCGCCGTATTGCGAACCGCATCGTTGAAGAGGCGATGATTTCGGCCAACATCTGTGCCGCCCGCATCCTGCGCGATAAATTAGGCTTTGGTATTTATAACGTGCATACCGGTTTTGATCCGGCGAATACCGACGCGCTGGCGGCGCTGCTGAAGACACATGACGTGCATGTCGATCCTGAAGAAGTCCTGACCCTGCCGGGCTTCTGCAAACTGCGCCGCGAACTCGATGCCCAGCCGTCTGGCTTCCTTGACAGCCGCATTCGCCGCTTCCAGTCGTTTGCTGAAATCAGCACCGAACCGGGTCCGCACTTCGGGCTGGGCCTTGAGGCCTACGCGACCTGGACCTCCCCAATCCGTAAGTACGGCGATATGGTGAACCACCGTCTGCTGAAGGCCATCATCAAAGGGGAATCCATCGCGCGTCCTCAGGATGAAACCACGCTGCAGATGGCCGAGCGCCGCCGCCTGAACCGTATGGCAGAACGCGACGTTGGTGACTGGCTGTATGCCCGTTTCCTGAATGACAAGGCTGGCACCGATACCCGCTTCCCGGCGGAGATCATTGATATCAGCCGCGGTGGTATGCGCGTGCGTCTGGTGGATAACGGAGCCGTCGCCTTCATTCCTGCGCCGTTCCTGCATGCGGTGCGTGACGAACTGGTTTGCAGTCAGGAAAATGGCACCGTGCAGATCAAAGGGGAAACGGTTTACAAAGTTACGGATGTGATCGATGTAAACATCGCGGAAGTCCGTATGGAAACCCGCAGCGTTATCGCGCGCCCTGTCGCCTGATAAGCCGTTAAAATGTCGGCCGTTTCCTTTTCGGGAAGGCCGGCATTTTTTTCGCCCGTCGCACGTCGCAAAATCATCTTTTTTTCTGACTATTTCCCTGCCCATCCGCCAAAACTCGCAAGAATTATCTACAGTAAAAGAGCACCGACATATTCGGTTACGTGAATGTTTATACGTTTTGCACTCTTTTTGCTCAAACCCGTTTTAATATCAGAAAAGTGGAAAAAACAACCACTTCACCTCGGTTGTAACGCTGTTCAACGACGGATTAGTCGACTGCATATGAATAGTTTTTGCGCTAACGTGCAGCTGCGGGAGAAAACATGATGGACGATCTGGAGCAAAACTTGCTGTTTCGTTACATGGGCACGCACAGCCCCTGGTGGAGACTGACGGCTGACAGCAATGCGCTGCATCTGGCGGCCAGCGAAAGCGCCGATATCACGCAGGTGGTTGCGCTCAGTGATGAGCAGGCGGAACGCATCCGCGAGCTGACCGTTATTACCTCCAGCATCTCAATGACGCTCTCGCTGTACGGCGTGGACGTTCCGGTTCACCTTGTGGGCCGTAAAATCAATAAACATGAGTGGGCCGGCACGGCGTCTGCCTGGAACGACACCCCTTCGGTCGCGCGCGATCTCGCGCAGGGTCTCTCTTTTGCTGAGCAGGTTGTCTCGGAGGCCAACTCCGTCATTGTTATTCTCGATCAGCACGGCAATATTCAGCGCTTCAACCGGTTGAGCGAAGAGTACACCGGCCTGAAAGAACAAGAAGTGATTGGCCAGAACGTCTTCAAGCTGTTTATGAGCCGTAGCGAAGCGGCGGCGTCAAAGCGCAATATTTCAGGGTTCTTTCGTAACGGCAGCTCCTATGAAGTGGAGCGGTGGATTAAAACCCGCAAGGGGCAACGGCTGTTTCTCTTCAGGAACAAATTCGTTCACAGCGGTAGCGGGAAAAATGAAATTTTCCTTATCTGTTCCGGCACGGATATTACCGAGGAGCGCCGCGCCCAGGAGCGTCTGCGCGTGCTGGCGAATACCGACACCATCACCGGTTTACCGAACCGCAATGCCATTCATGAACTTATCTCCGATGCCATCAACGCGCGCAGCGATATGCAGGTTGGCATCGTGTACCTCGATCTTGATAACTTCAAAAAGGTAAACGATGCCTATGGCCACATGTTTGGCGATCAGCTGTTACAGGCCGTCGCTCTGGCGATTTTAAGCTGTCTGGATGAAGGCCAAACCCTGGCCCGACTCGGCGGTGATGAATTTATCGTTATGGCCTCTGACACCTCGCAAAGTTCGCTGGAGGCGATGGCATCGCGCATTTTAACGCGCTTACGCCAACCGTTCCGCATCGGCTTAATCGAAGTCTATACCGGCTGTTCTTTAGGGATCGCCCTCGCCCCGCAGCACGGTACCGACCGGGAAAGCGTCATTCGCAACGCCGATACCGCAATGTACACCGCTAAAGAGAGCGGCCGCGGCAAGTTCTGCGTCTTCTCGCCGGAGATGAACCAACGCGTGTTTGAATATCTGTGGCTGGATACCAACCTGCGTAAAGCGCTTGATAATGACCAGTTGCTGATCCATTACCAGCCGAAAATGACCTGGCGCGGCGAAGTCAGAAGCCTGGAAGCGCTGGTACGCTGGCAGTCTCCCGAGCGCGGGCTGATCCCCCCGATGGAGTTTATCTCTTACGCCGAAGAGTCTGGTTTGATCGTGCCGCTTGGCCGCTGGGTGATGCTGGATGTAGTCCGTCAGGTCGCGAAATGGCGCGATAAAGGCATCAACCTGCGCGTGGCGGTCAACGTCTCTGCTCGCCAGCTGGCCGACCAGACGATCTTTAGCGATTTAAAGCAGGCGCTGAGCGACCTTAACTTTGAATACTGTCCCATCGACGTTGAGTTGACCGAAAGCTGTTTGATTGAAAATGAAGAGCTGGCGCTCTCCGTCATCCAGCAGTTTAGTCAGCTCGGCGCACAGATCCATCTGGATGACTTTGGCACCGGGTACTCCTCCCTCTCGCAGCTGGCGCGCTTCCCAATCGATGCCATCAAGCTGGACCAGTCTTTTGTGCGGGATATTCATAAGCAGTCGATCTCTCAGTCGCTGGTCAGAGCGATTGTAGCCGTCGCGCAGGCGTTAAATTTGCAGGTCATCGCGGAAGGGGTGGAAAGTGCGAAAGAAGACGCCTTTCTCACGAAGAATGGCGTCAACGAGCGGCAGGGTTTTCTCTTTGCGAAGCCTATGCCCGCAGCCGCATTCGAGCGATGGCTAAAACGTTATCAGGCGCGACACATGCGTTAGCTGGCTTTACGCAGCCCTGCTGCCTGGTGGCGATTTTGCAGCATCACCAGACGCTCCATGTAGGCGATATCTTTCGGCTCAAGGCAAAATGCCGCGTCGACCCAGTCCTCTGTGATATCCATCAGCTCGCTTCGTGGAAGCTGTAAAACGCGGGTGCGGGCACGAAGCATAGCCCGTACGCCGTTCAGCTTCGGCTGGAGCGTGTCGATGAAGGTGCGAACGGAGACGTAGCTCTGGCCAGGTTCGAAGAGCAGATCGACTAACCCCTGCTGCTCATACCATTCCGCCGTGTGAGACTCGCCCTTATAAATCAGCTCCTCCGCCAGCTTCATGCCTGCGCGACGCGCCACGAGGGAGTACCCCCCCATGCCCGGGAACAGGTTGAACGCAATCTCGGGGAAGCCTAAGCGCGCATCGCGTTGGGCCAGGACGAAATGGTGCGCAAGCGCGGCTTCAAATCCACCGCCCAGGGCGCTCCCTTCTACCATCGCCAGCGATATTGCGCCCGTATCAAACCCCCGTGAGGCGGCGTGAACGCAATCCACGCAGGCGCGGGCGTAGGCACGCAACGCTTCCCGACGCCCGTTCTGCAGGCATTCCACGAAGAACTGCAGATCGCCCCCTGCGTTGTACATATCAGGCACGAGGGAACCGGTCACCCAAAAGTCGACCACAAACCCCGACTGGCGAACCAGCCAGGAGAGATTCATGATCTCTTCAATCAGTGCATGGTTAAAACAGGGGCGTGGCTGCGCCCGCAACATCATCCATACGGTGCGACGCTCCTGCTCATAATAGCCTGCCAGTTGCGTGAAACGTTCAGTATCGGTAAACAGTGTACAGGTAGCCTGGTTGATAACTGTCATAGTCTGAATCCTCATAGAATAAAGCGCCTTGCGCGCAGTTTTAGACTAATCCACGCATTCAAGCCCCTGTATGTAGGCACAGAAATTTATCACTTTCATTTATGTAATTTGGTTAGTGCATTTTTTCCCTTCTCTTTTGAGCCTATTTTCTGCATCATTGAAAATATTAACTTTTCGCTTCCGGGGTGGGATTATGGCTAACATTGATGTGCTGACCGTGGCACAACGTATTGATACTGTGCTGGATATTCTGGTTGCTGGCGATTACCACTCCGCGATCCGTAATCTTGAGATCTTAAAAGCGGAGTTATTAGCACAGAAAGGCACGGAGACCGCATCACAAAACCCTCAACCTAAAGCCCCGTGGGAAGTGTAGCCACGGCGTTTCTGATCCCGTTTCATTTTTGTATTGGATGCTATGAATTCTCGACAACAAATCATTTTGCAGATGGTCATCGATCAGGGACGCGTGAGCGTGGTCGATCTCGCGAAAACCACCGGTGTTTCCGAAGTCACAATCCGTCAGGATCTTAACCTTCTCGAAAAGCAGAGCTATCTGCGTCGTGCCCACGGCTATGCTGTCCCGCTGGACAGTGAGGACGTCGAAACCCGCATGATGAACAATTATGCCCTTAAGCGCGAGCTGGCGGAGTTTGCGGCATCCCTGGTGAACAACGGCGAAACGGTGTTCATTGAAAACGGCAGCAGTAATGCCCTGCTGGCGCGCACGCTCGCTGAGCAGAAAGACGTAACGATTATTACCGTCAGCAGCTACATCGCGCATCTGCTGAAAGAAACGCGCTGTGAAGTGATTCTGTTAGGCGGTATCTACCAGAAAAAAAGCGAGAGTATGGTAGGCCCATTGACCCGCCAGTACGTTCAGCAGGTGCATTTCACCAAGGCCTTTATTGGTATCGATGGCTGGCAGCCTGAAACAGGCTTCACCGGCAGAGACATGATGCGTTCTGACGTGGTGAACGCGGTGCTGGAAAAAGAGTGCGAAGCCATCGTGTTGTCTGACAGCTCTAAATTTGGCGCTGTCCATCCCTACACCATGGGCCCGCTGTCGCGCTTTAGCCGGGTGATCACCGACAAACGTCTTAGCGATGAACATCGCCTTCAGCTGGAACACGCTGGCTTAACGGTCGATATCGTCGACAACGCGCTGTAACGCTCCCCTTGCGTCCGGTTTCCGGGCGCACGCCTTCGCCTCTGAGATTAATCCTGGTATTTCTTTAAGAGTTTTTACCTGTATAAGCTAAAATAAAGACGTAAAATTAATGTTAGCGATATAACAGGAAGTGACTATCACCTGCGTGATCATGTTAACCCCTGCGCGACCAGCTTTCACGGAAAATGGAATTTAAGTATTCAAATTGACTATACTTAAAAAGCACTTCTTTCCGTGAATCGATAATTCAGGAGAAAGTATTATGACCTTAACCAGCAAGAAATTAGCTGCCGCTGTTCTGGCAATCACTGTAGCAATGTCCCTGAGCGCATGCTCTAACTGGTCTAAACGTGACCGTAACACCGCCATTGGCGCCGGTGCTGGTGCTCTGGGTGGTGCGGTATTAACGGATGGTAGCACGCTGGGTACTTTAGGTGGCGCTGCTGTCGGCGGTGTCATTGGTCACCAGGTAGGCAAATAATCACCATAACGGCTTCTACCCGTATAATTATATATTCTGTACATTTCAGGTCTGACTTACGCACCTAAAAAAAGAGCCACGGTTTTCGCCGTGGCTCAATTATTTTAACCCCCCGCCAGTTTGACTTTCATGCCTTTGGCTTCGAGCAATGATTTAATTAAATCGCGTTTATCGCCCTGGATTTCGATAACCCCGTCTTTCACCGCGCCACCACAACCGCATTTCTTTTTTAATTCTGCAGCGAGTTTTGCCAGTTCGGCATCATCGAGATCAATACCTGTCACCAGACATACGCCCTTTCCCTTGCGTCCGCTGGTCTGGCGCTGGATACGCACAATGCCATCCCCCTTCGGGCGCTCGGCTTTCTCGCGTGGCTCATCAATGCGACCCGTGTCAGTGGAATAGACCAGGCGGCTGTTGGAATCGCTCATTACGCCCCCTTTTTTAACGATGCGTTGATGGCTTTCAGCGTCTGCGCCGGATCCGCTGATTGCGTAACCGGGCGACCAATAACCATATAGTCTACGCCTGCGGCCTGCGCCTGTTCAGGCGTCATGATGCGGCGCTGATCCCCTGCCTCACTTCCCGCAGGACGGATACCCGGTGTAACCAGCTTAAATTCACGTCCCAGCTCGGATTTAAAGCACACGGCTTCCTGCGCCGAGCACACGACGCCATCAAGCCCACAGCGTTGCGTCAGGCGCGCAAGGCGTTCCGCGTGCTCAGCAGGTGACAACGTCACACCCAGGTCGCGCAGGTCTGATGCGTCCATACTGGTCAGTACGGTTACGGCAATCAGCAGCGGCGCGTCTTTGCCAAACGGGAGCAGCGCTTCGCGTGCAGCCGTCATCATCCGCGCCCCGCCTGATGCATGGACATTCACCATCCATACGCCCAGTTCAGCGGCAGCGGCTACGGCGTGGGCAGTTGTGTTCGGGATATCGTGGAATTTCAGGTCGAGGAAGATATCGAAGCCGCGCTGTTGCAGGTCTCGCACAATTTGCGGGCCAAACAGCGTAAACATTTCTTTGCCGACTTTCAGGCGACAGTCGTGGGGATCGATACCGTCGACAAAGGCCAGCGCGGCATCACGGTTGTTGTAATCCAGGGCAATTACAACAGGAGAATCAGTAACTACGCGGGAAGTAGAGGAACTAACAGACGTCATGACCAGCCCTTTTCGTCTATGGGCGCCCAGCGGCGCGGGACAGATAAACGGCGAGCATTCTACCTGCCAGCGGCCAAAAATGACAGGAGCGATTTTTACCCTGCCCGAACACAGACCGCACTGCTGCCTGAATGGGTGTAAAAGTCATTAGTATGTTGTAACTAAAATACAGGCTTTTTAAAAATCACTGCCCGTCAAGACCGCGAATCGGTTTGATGGTTGACCAGGCCCGGCAGGAAGGACAATGCCAGTAGAGCGTGTAGGCGGTAAACCCGCATTTTTGACAGCGATAGCGCGGTTTACTGCGCACCTGCTCGCCGACCATGTCACGCAGCACCATCAGGCTCTCTTTCGCGCGCCCTTCTTCTGCGTCATTGAGGTGGTAGTCCATCAGCTTGTGGAAGACGCGCATGGTTGGATGGCGCTGTAACTGACGCGTGATGTACACCTGCGCGGTATCGCTGCCCTCATGCTGCTCGACGATGTCGGAAAGCATCAGCTCCGCCGTCGCCCCGGTATTTTCCTCCACGCAGCGACGCAGGAAGGTCACCCATTCATCCTGCTTGCCCAGCTGCTGGTAGCATGTCTGGAGCATTTCAAGCGTTTCGCTGACGAGTTCTTTATCCTGATCGATCACTCGCAGCAGGCTCTCCACGGCTTTGGCGTAATCGCCGCTCGCCATAAACACGCGGCCCATCATGATGGAGATACGCGCGCTGTTGCGATCCGCTGCCGCGCCTTTCTTCAGCAACGCCATGGCTTTATCCATGTCGTCGTTACCCATCTGCTGGAGCGCAAGCTCGCAATAGAAATGGGCGATTTCCACGCGCTGCTTGTCTTTACCCAGCTTAACCAGACGCTCGGCGGTGTCGATGGCTTTCTGCCAGTCGCTGGTGGCCTGATAAATCTGCAGCAGCTGTTGAAGCGCGCTGATGCGAAAATCGGTTTCGTCCACCAGCTGCATAAACATGTCTTCAGCACGATCGTACAACCCTGCCGCCATGTAGTCCCGGCCTAACTGCTGAACCGCCAGCAAACGCTGGTCATAGGTCAGCGAGGCGCTTTCCATTAAGGTCTGGTGAATACGAATAGCACGGTCTACTTCCCCGCGAGAGCGGAAAAGGTTACCCAGGGTGAGATGCGCTTCTACGGTGCCGGTATCCTCTTTGAGCATGTCGAGGAACAGATCTACCGCTTTGTCCTGTTGATTGCTCAGCAGGAAGTTCACCCCCGCAACGTAGTCGCGGGAGAGTCGGTTTGCTTCATCCTGTTTTGTTTGTTGCGCACTTCTGCGGCCCATATACCAGCCATAGGCTGCGGCTACAGGCAAAAGCAGAAACAACAACTCCAGCATATTCGATTATTCCTTGACGACCGGCACACCCGCGCTTTCCGGAATGTCGGTCATGGGCGCGATTTGATGTTCAAGTCGTTTAATTTTACGTTCAGCGCGCGCCAGAGAAACACGAACTTTGAGCCAGAACAGGCCACACACCAGCCAGCCGATGAAAAAACCTGCGGCGAATAACACGGCCAGCAGGCTTGATACGCGGTACTCGCCCTGCGCCAGCAGATAGTTGAAGGTAACCTGCTGATCGTTTTGTGCACCCAATGTGACTGAAATGACAAAAATCGCCAACACCAGTAAGAAAATGAGTAAATATTTCACATGACTTCCCGTTATGTGGTTCAAGCGAATAAAGTATGTTCAACTCACCGCAATCAGCCTTATAAACTACCATTTTAGTGACGGGCGCGAAACGGAAAAAGTGACGCGCCCATCATGGATTTATGGGCAAAAGGGGTAATATCAAGCTTCAGACCCCGCTTTGCTCCCTTTCGGCGATTTCTTGCTTCTCTTGCGGCGGTGGCGTAAGCGGCCCACAGAAGCGTTGGGCAAGCCAGGTGGCCAACGTCACCAGCAACCACGAGATAAGCGTCGCCACCACCAGATCCCGCGGCCAGTGCATGCCAAGCAGTAATCGACTGCCCATCACACCGGTGGCCCAGACCAGTAAAATCGCAATGGTTACCGTCCGCCGGCGCGGCCACAGCAGCCCAACGCCAAGCAGTGCCCAACTGGCGGCAAACATGGTATGCCCGGAAGGAAACGCAAATCCCGTCTCTTTCTGCCAGTGCTTACGCAAAAATGCGGGGATATCCTTTTGTTCCACCAGCTGCTCTTTCACCAGCGCGGCGCGATCTTTACGCTTTAAAGTGTAGAACTCATCCACCGGAACATGGTGCGTTTTTTCCAGCCACACCACGAAAGGCCGCGGCTCCTGCACACGATCTTTTACCCAGGACTTTACACCCTGCCCAACCAAAATGGCCGCGCCAAGGATCGCAAACAGCATGATTGCCGGGCGCAAACGAAAGCGCAGGCACCAGAGAAACCAGCCAAAAATCAGGATGTGGGTGATGATCCCCCACGGCTGCGTAACCGTCTCCGTGACCCAGTACAGGCTTTTCAGCCAGGCGGTATTATGTCCTGGCTCCCACATCCAGCCGGAGATCCACACGGCCACGGGCATGATCAACAGAATGGCCGCACCTGCTGCCGTACGTCTGGCGATTGAAAGCATTTCGTCTCCTTTTTTCGCTAAGCGTCACAATCATAACTGAATTCCATCCGAAAGGTGGATATGTCGGATCGTGCGTTTAACGTTCGTATAGCATGGCGGCCATTAGGCGAACGCGCTGAGCTTGTGGCAAAATAACCTCATACAGAAAGCCAAACAGGCGTAAGGCACGAAACGTGTCAGCCTACTCTGGAGAATCACATGCAGCTTAAACGTGTGGCAGAAGCCAAACTGCCAACCCCATGGGGCGATTTCCTGATGGTGGGATTTGAAGAACTGGCAACCGGACAGGATCACGTCGCCCTGGTGTTTGGAGACATTTCAGGACAGACACCGGTGCTCTCTCGCGTGCATTCCGAGTGTCTGACCGGCGATGCCCTGTTCAGCCTGCGCTGCGACTGCGGCTTCCAGCTGGAAGCGGCCCTGAGCCACATTGCCGAAGAAGGCCGCGGCGTACTGCTTTATCACCGTCAGGAGGGTCGTAACATCGGCCTGCTGAATAAAATCCGCGCCTACGCGCTGCAGGATCAGGGGTACGATACCGTTGAGGCCAACCATCAGCTCGGCTTTGCCGCTGACGAGCGCGATTTCACCCTCTGCGCGGATATGTTCAAGCTGCTGGGCGTGGACGAAGTGCGTCTGCTGACCAACAACCCGAAAAAAGTCGAAATTCTGACCGAAGCCGGGATCAATATCGTCGAGCGCGTGCCGCTGATCGTCGGCCGCAACCCGAAAAATGCGCACTACCTCGATACCAAAGCGGCCAAAATGGGCCATCTGCTGAGCGAGTAATTCGCGTATGCCCGGCATTTAGCCGGGCATAACCCGTCAGTTCAACATCTTACGGATTACATAGTGCAGGATGCCGTCGTTCTGATAATAGGTCAGCTCCGTGGCGGTATCAATGCGACACCGGCAGTCAAGGATTTCCGTTTTACCGTCGCTGCGCGTTAATTTTACCGGCACGGTTTTCCCTGGCTCCAGGTTTTGCAGGCCGCTGATGTCGATTTTCTCTTCTCCGGTCAGGCCCAGCGTTTTGCGGGTCACACCCTGCGGGAACTCAAGCGGCAGGATCCCCATCCCGATCAGATTCGAACGGTGAATACGTTCAAAGGATTCGGCAATCACCACGCGAACGCCCAGCAGTCGCGGTCCCTTCGCAGCCCAGTCACGACTTGAGCCAGAACCGTACTCTTTCCCGGCAATGACCGCCAGCGGCGTACCTTCCTGCTGATATTTAACGGCAGCATCGTAAATCGACACCACTTCGGTACCCGGCAGATGGCGCGTCATGCCCCCTTCCACGCCGGGCACCATTTCGTTACGAATGCGGATGTTGGCAAATGTACCGCGCATCATCACTTCATGGTTACCACGGCGTGAACCATAGGAGTTAAAGTCGCGACGCTCGACGCCACGCCCCTGCAGATAACGTCCGGCCGGGCTGTCGGCCTTAATGCTGCCCGCCGGGGAGATATGGTCCGTGGTGACCGAATCGCCCAGCATCGCCAGAATGCGGGCGCCGTGGATGTCCTTAAGCGGATCGGGCTGAGCCTGCATCTCATCAAAGAACGGTGAAAGACGAATATAGGTAGAGTCATTCTGCCACGCGTAGGTATCCGAGCCGACGACATTGATCTCCTTCCATTCCGGCGTCCCTTCGAAGACCTCGGCGTACTCTTTCCGGAACATCTCGGTGGAAACCTTTTCCACCGCCCGGGCGATTTCACGCGACGATGGCCAGATGTCTTTGAGATAAACAGGTTCATTCTTGCGATCGTGACCAATCGGGTCGGTCACGAGGTTGATATTCATGTTTCCGGCCAGCGCATAGGCCACGACCAGCGGCGGTGACGCCAGCCAGTTCGTTTTCACCAGCGGATGAATACGCCCCTCAAAGTTTCGGTTACCGGAAAGCACGGCACCAACGGTCAGATCGCCCTGCTTAATCGCCACTTCAATAGGCTCAGGAAGCGGACCGGAGTTGCCGATACAGGTCGTACAACCGTAGCCGACCAGGTTAAATCCAAGTTCATCGAGGTACGGCGTCAGCCTTGCCTGAGCGAGATAATCGGAGACCACCTTCGAGCCGGGTGCCAGAGAGGCTTTTACCCACGGCTGAGGCTTGAGGCCCAGCTCCACCGCTTTTTTCGCCAACAGACCGGCTGCCATCAGAACGCTGGGGTTCGAGGTATTGGTACAGGAGGTGATCGCGGCGATGACCACGGCACCGTCCGGCAGTGAGTATGGGTGGCCATTCATGACGTAATCCACCGCGTGACGATCTTTTTGCGAAGCATTAACTTCCAGTTCGTTGCTGGCGGCAAAGGCTTTTGGCACGTTGTTCAGCGCGACGCGATCCTGAGGACGTTTTGGTCCGGCGAGGCTGGCCTCAACGGTGCCCATATCCAGCTCTAGCGTGCTGGTAAACACGGGTTCATCACCGGGATTGCGCCACATGCCCTGCGCTTTGGTGTAGGCCTCTACCAGTGCGACCTGTTCTTCGCTGCGTCCGCTGAGACGCATATACTCCAGCGTCACGCCATCAATTGGGAAAAAGCCGCAGGTTGCGCCATATTCGGGCGCCATGTTGGCAATGGTTGCACGATCCGCCAGCGGCAATGAATCCAGCCCGTCACCGTAGAACTCGACGAATTTACCCACCACGCCATGCTTACGCAGCATTTGGGTCACGGTCAGCACCAGGTCAGTAGCCGTAATGCCTTCAGAGAGTTTTCCGGTAAGCTTAAAGCCGACAACATCAGGGATCAGCATAGAGACCGGCTGGCCGAGCATTGCGGCTTCCGCTTCTATGCCGCCCACGCCCCAGCCCAGCACGCCCAGACCGTTAATCATGGTGGTATGGGAATCGGTTCCCACCAGCGTATCCGGGTAGGCCAGCCACTCTTTATCCTGAAGCTCGCTCCAGACGGCTTTACCGAGATATTCCAGGTTTACCTGGTGGCAAATACCGGTGCCTGGCGGCACAACGCTAAACCGGCTGAACGCCTGTTGGCCCCATTTCAGGAACACGTAGCGTTCGTGGTTGCGCTCCATCTCAAGGCGCACATTTTCGCCGAAGGCATCATCGTCACCGAAGTGGTCAACGGTCACGGAGTGGTCAATAACAAGGTCTACAGGTGACAGCGGGTTAACTTTTGCCGTATCGCCGCCGAGCCGCTTGACGGCTTCGCGCATGGCGGCCAGATCGACCACGGCAGGCACGCCGGTAAAATCCTGCATCAGCACCCTCGCCGGGCGGTAGGCGATTTCTCTGTCAGCATGAGCATGCTTAAGCCACCCCGCCAGCGCCTGTATATCCTCCTCGGTAACAGAATCACCATCCTGCCAGCGTAAGAGGTTTTCCATCAACACTTTCAACGACTTGGGTAACCGCGAAATGTCCCCAAGGGTCCTAGCTGCCAGCGGTAAGCTATAGTAATTCCAGGTTTTATTTTCTGCCTGTAACGTGTCCTTACTGGCTTCGCGTAGGGTTAACGACATAAGCTCCTCCTTAATTCCAGAGATGTCCTGACAATCATCAGGGCTGTAATTAAAGATAACACAAAGATGTCGTAACGTTTTGATAACAACCCAAATTGATAAATTTAGGAATGGTCCATCAGGTTCGGAAAATGAAAAACCCCGCCGAAGCGAGGTTTTGGATCAGTTGACGGCCAGCCAGAGGAGCTGGCACCAGAACAGAATCGACACGGAGAAAACGCCGATCCATGACCAGTATTTGAGCGTTGTCATGTTATTCATCATAGGGGCACCAGGCTTTATTAATTAAGGTTCCGAGGTTTGCCCTCAGTTCTATATTGCCGATGTGTATTTATTAAAGAGTACAAAAGCGCAGAGACTTTATTCAGTCTATTTGCATTGCTACGCAAAAAGTAAATTATTGTTTTCTGGGTTCGTCTTCTGCGAACACATCAATAAAAGCCTGCTGCTGCGGCGTCAGCCGCCAGGATGCTGGCACACTGGTAGCCGGCGCTTTACGGCCCTTGTGGCTACTGTCACGATGTTGACACATCTGTTTAACCGTTTCTGTACGTACCGTCACTGCCATATTCAACCCCAATATTTCCAGGCAAGAAGAGCAACGACCAGCCAGAACAGGGCTGAGACCAGAAAGACCGCCAGCCAGGCTTTACGCTTAAGCGCGGGATCCCTTTGCGGTTCTTCACTTCCTGCAGGCATTGCTAACCTCATACAATCGATATCGCTTATCATTTTGAGACCAAACAATTGGTACAATTAATCATCGGTTGAGATAAATCCTAAAGAAACTTTAGCTGAAAAGCCAGTGAATTTACGTATCCAGGCATGGGAAATATTCATTCTTTTGACCAGAAATAAATATTTGAAAGGAATTATTTGCGTAGCGGTAAATTACTTTCTACTTTTGTCGCAATTTCGCGACAGTAAAACCCCACAAGTAAAATGGATTAGGGCTTTATATGGTCGCTAAGTGCAGATGATGATAATTCTGATTTAGTTTTAAGAAGATTAATCGGTATCTTTCCGCCGGGGAAAGATACCGGAAGTGATTATTTGGCAGGGAGCTTAATGTCTTTAAACATCTCTTCAATATCTTCATTGGAGCGTAATGCTACGGCGGTATCTACCACGTCACGTGTGAGATGCGGGGCAAAGCGCTGAATGAAATCATACATATAGCTGCGCAGGAAGGTGCTACGACGGAAGCCAATTTTAGTCGTGCTGTGGCTGAAGATGTCATGGGCATCAAGACGAACCAGGTCCGGGTCAGAAACCGGGTCAACCGCCATGCTGGCAATCACCCCAACGCCCAGCCCTAAACGCACGTAGGTCTTAATGACGTCCGCATCCGTTGCGGTGAAGACAATGCGGGGTGTAAGTCCCGCACGGTTAAACGCCGTATCCAGCTCAGAACGGCCGGTAAAGCCGAAGGTATAGGTCACCAGGGGATACTGGGCCAATTCTTCTATAGTCACCGAGCCTTTCCCCGCAAGCGGGTGATCTGGCGTAACGACAATTGAGCGGTTCCAGTGGTAGCAAGGCAGCATCACCAGATCGTCATACAGGTGAAGCGCTTCTGTCGCAATGGCAAAGTCCGCGTTGCCCTTGGAAACGGCTTCAGCAATCTGCGTCGGGGAACCCTGGTGCATATGCAGGGAAACGCGCGGATAACGCTCGATAAACCCTTTAATGACCCCTGGCAGGGCGTAACGCGCCTGGGTGTGCGTCGTGGCTATATAGAGCGAGCCTTTATCCGGCCAGGTATGTTCTCCGGCGACCGATTTAATGGCGTCGACTTTCGAAAGCACTTCCCGGGCAATGCGAATGATCTCCTGCCCCGCAGGCGTGACCTGCGTCAGGTGTTTACCGCTGCGGGCAAAAATCTGAATACCTAATTCGTCCTCCAGCATACGGACCTGCTTACTGATGCCGGGTTGCGAAGTGTAGAGTCCTTCTGCGGTCGAGGAGACGTTGAGGTTATGATTGACGACCTCAACAATATAGCGAAGCTGCTGTAATTTCATGCCAGACCATCCGATTTAGCGCACGGGTCAATCGCTTAAGACGATTTAATAATAAGAAACGAGTTAACTATAACCACTATATCATTTATAGCCTGACTGTATAGTACGGAACAAAAAATAATAACGACGTAATAAAAAGGGCCGGAGAACCGGCCCTTAAACAGGAAAGCTACGCGTTGCGAGGGTTATTTCTTGCCTTCAACCCATTTCCCGTCAACAAAGAAGGCTGACCAGCCGGTCGCTTTGCCCTCTTTCTCCGCAGCAACGTACTGCTGCTTCGTTTTACGACTGAAACGCACAACGGTTTTGTTGCCTTCGGGATCCTGCTGAGGCGCATCGGCCAGATAACGCAGTTTCTCCGGGAGGCGATCGCGGAAGCGATACAGCTCTTCCACCAGCGGCGCACGGGTTTCGCGAGATTTCGGGAAGGTGTTGGCCGCGAGGAACACGCCAGCTGCACCGTCACGCAGCACGAAGTAAGCATCAGACTTCTCACACGGCAGTTCTGGCAGCGGGACCGGATCTTCCTTCGGCGGCGCCACTTCGCCATTGCGCAGAATTTTACGCGTGTTCTTACACTCGTCGTTGGTGCAGGCCATGTACTTGCCGAAGCGCCCCATCTTCAGGTGCATTTCAGAACCACATTTCTCGCATTCAACGATCGGGCCGTCATAGCCTTTAATACGGAACTCACCCTCTTCGATCTCGTAGCCATCGCAGGTCGGGTTATTACCACAGACGTGCAGCTTACGTTTCGGATCGATCAGGTAGCTGTCCATGGCCGTGCCGCATTTCTGGCAGCGGCGTTTCGCACGCAGGGCGTTGGTCTCTGCATCATCACCTTCCAGCACATTGAGAACTTCGTTCTCAGGCACCAGGTTGATGGTGGTTTTGCAGCGCTCTTTTGGCGACAGCGCATAGCCGGAACAGCCGAGGAAGACGCCCGTTGTGGCGGTACGGATCCCCATTTTGCGCCCACAGGTTGGGCAGTCGATGCTGGTCAATACCATCTGGTTTGGCAGCATGCCGCCCTCTTCAGGATCTTTCTCCGCTTTTTCAAGCTGGTTGGTAAAGTCACTGAAGAAGCTATCAAGCACTTTTTTCCATTCTGCCTGATGGCTGGCAACCTGATCGAGGCTGTCTTCCATCTGCGCGGTGAAATCGTAGTTCATCAACTCGCGGAAGTTAGCTTCCAGACGGTCGGTAACAATTTCACCCATTTTCTCGGCATAGAAACGACGGTTTTCAGCACGAACGTAACCACGATCCTGAATTGTCGAGATGATCGACGCATAGGTCGACGGGCGACCGATACCGCGTTTTTCAAGCTCTTTCACCAGCGAAGCTTCGCTGAAACGTGCCGGTGGCTTGGTGAAGTGCTGAGCCGGAACCAGATCCACCAGCGACAGTTCATCACCCTTATTCACCGCAGGCAACGTTTTGTCTTCGTCGCCTTTACGCAACGCAGGCATCACCTTAGTCCAGCCGTCGAAGCGCAGAATACGCCCACGAGCTTTGAGACGGAAATCACCTGCGCCGACCGTCAGGGTCGTGGAATCATACTTCGCAGGCGTCATCTGGCAGGCCACAAACTGGCGCCAGATCAGCTGATACAGTTTTTGTGCATCCGCTTCCATGTCTTTCAGCGACTCGGCTAATACAGAGACATCGGAAGGACGAATCGCTTCGTGCGCTTCCTGCGAGTTCTCTTTGCTGGTGTACTGATTGGCATTTTCCGGCAGATATTTCTTGCCGAAATTGTCGCTGATATAACCGCGAACCATGTTTACCGCGTCCTGGCTCAGGTTGGTTGAGTCAGTACGCATATAAGTGATATAGCCCGCTTCATACAAGCGCTGCGCCATCATCATGGTTTTTTTCACGCCGTAACCCAGACGCGTGCTTGCCGCCTGTTGCAGCGTGGAGGTAATAAACGGTGCGCCAGGCTTGCTGCTGGTCGGTTTGTCTTCGCGATCCAGAACCTGATAACGCGCCTTCTCCAGCAGCGCCACCGCCGCCATGGTCTGGTCACGGTTAACGGGACGGAACGGCTTGTCGTTCTGGTGGCTCACCTGCAATGGCAGCGCATCGCCGCCTGGCGTGGTGACATTGGCATCGACTTCCCAGAACTCTTCCGGTACGAACGCTTTGATTTCACGCTCACGCTCAACCACGAGACGGACCGCAACCGACTGCACTCGACCGGCAGACAGGCCGCGGGCAATTTTTTTCCACAGCAGTGGCGAGACCATATAGCCCACTACGCGGTCCATAAAGCGGCGCGCCTGCTGAGCGTTTACACGGTCGATATTCAGTTCACCCGGCTTTTCAAATGCCTGGCGAATCGCATTCTTGGTAATTTCGTTAAACACCACACGGCTGTAGCGTTTGTCGTCCCCCCCGATCACTTCCCGCAGGTGCCATGCAATGGCCTCCCCTTCGCGGTCAAGGTCGGTTGCGAGATAGATGTGGTCTGCTTTTTCAGCAAGCTGCTTCAGCTCGTTAACGACTTTTTCTTTGCCGGGCAGCACTTCATATTGTGCATCCCAGTTATGCCACGGGTTAACACCCATGCGGTTGACAAGCGCGCTACGTTCATCCTTTTTAGGCTTTTTAGCCCCTTTGGTGGAGGTAGAGTCTGCGCTCTTTTTGCTGGCTGAGCCACTGGTCGGCAAATCGCGGATATGACCAACGCTGGACTTAACCACGTAGTCATTACCCAGATACTTATTGATCGTTTTGGCTTTTGCCGGGGACTCAACGATGACGAGAGCTTTACCCATATTCACCTTTACCTAATTTAATTCTTCCAGGAATACGCCGCACGTTGATATCCCTTCCGCTGACGACGAGCCAATGATATTGCGACTGCGCCAGGGGATATCAACCCCTTAGTCTTACCGAACGTCAGAAAGGCGACATCCAGGCCATTGAGTTTTCGGGTATTTTTCTCACATCAAGGACAATTCGTGACGAATTCCCGGTTGAATGTCAAGCAATTCTGTTGCCAGAATGACGAAAGCGCACACTGTACCTGATAAAATTCGTTACGCAACTTTATTAGCATGCAATAACAGATTGCGCCAGCCGGGGCCGGTGTGCTTACCCCCTCAGATAACAGGGAAAATTTGCCCCTGACGCCCCCTCGGCGTAAACTACTGCCACTGTTTTAAGGAGTAGAATATGCAGAATACGACCCAACCTATCGACCGAGCCTCTCTGCTTATCGAAGCAAACCGGCTTATTCGCGAACATGAAGATACTCTGGCGGGCATTGAAGCGACGGGCGTGGAGCAACGGAACGGCGTGTTAGTCTTTAGCGGCGAATACTTCCTTGATGAACAGGGGTTACCTACGCCGAAGAGCACGGCGGTATTTAACATGTTTAAATACCTGGCGCACACGCTCTCAGAGCGCTATCACCTGGTCGACTAAAGTAAAACGCGAGGCAAAGGCCTCGCGTTTTTGTTTACAGCAGCGGTTTCTGTCCGCGCTGCAGCCAGCGTAACAGCAGGCGATCGGCGCTTTCCGCTGCGCTGTTGGTGAAGCGGTCAAGCAGACGCTTACGCTGGGTAAAGCGCACGCCTACCAGCTCGTGCCCCTCCATCAGGTTCAGCAGCAGGTCGTCACTGGTCCCCACGTCATCCACCAGCCCCTTCTCCTGTGCCTGAATGCCGTACCAGTGCTCGCCCGTCGCGACACTATCAATATCAAGCGTTGGACGCATGCGGTGCACAAAGTCTTTAAACAGGTGGTGCGTTTCGTTGAGATCTTCGCGGAATTTCTGACGCCCTTCTTCCGTGTTTTCACCCAACAGCGTCAGGGTACGCTTGTACTGGCCTGCGGTATGCAGCTCAATGTCGATCTCTTTGTTTTTCAGGAAGCGGTTAAAGTTAGGAATTTGCGCCACGACGCCGATGGACCCAATGATGGAGAACGGCGCAGCAACAATTTTATCCGCCACGCAGGCCATCATATAGCCCCCGCTCGCCGCAACCTTGTCGACGGCCACAGTCAGCGGGATCTGTTTTTCGCGCAGACGCTGTAGCTGGGAGGCCGCCAGACCATAGCCATGAACCACACCACCAGGGCTCTCCAGACGTACGACTACCTGATCCTGCGGTTTCGCGACGGCCAGAACGGCTGTTACCTCTTCGCGCAGGGAAGAGACTTCATGGGCATCCATACTGCCTTTAAAATCCAGCACGTAAACCCGCGGTTTGCCTGCATCCTGAGGGAGGTTCAATTTTGCTTTGGCTTTTGCCGCTTTTGCCTCCTGCTTGTGCTTTTTCTTCTGCGCCTTGTGCCACAACTTCTGTTGATGGCTATCGAGCAGGGACAACGACATGTCTTCCTGCATCTCTTTATATTGCTCACTCAGGCGGGTAATGCGTAACTCACCACGCTGACGCTTGCGCTGCGTCAGGTTGACAATCAAAACGGCTATCACCGCAATAGCAATCACCACCGTTGCGATTTTTGCCAAAAACAGCCCATATTGAGAAAGTAATTCCACGCGTTCCACCTTGATTTGACCACGATTCTTCCACGCCAGTGTACATCAGCGCGGCGCGGGCGTCTCGCCTGTGACAAGACCTCTGCGAGTCGCCTTCAGGAATTCCCGCGTTTCTCTTTAAATAGTTGCAAATTGTTAATTTCTCAGCATTCTGTCCTGTAGACTGATTGAATTCTCATGCTATTTCGGGCATAAAGCCGAAAAGTCATATAAAGAAGGCGCGTTTAACGCTCTGTGCGCCCGAGGAGTCACCGTGCACTATCAACCGCAAAAAAATCTGCTGCAGAACCGAATTATTCTTGTCACCGGTGCCAGCGACGGGATCGGCCGCGAGGCCGCACTCACCTATTCAGAATACGGCGCAAGCGTCATCCTCGTGGGCCGTAACGAGGAGAAACTTAAAGCCGTGGCGCAGGAAATTGAACGTGCTGGCGGCACGTCCACGCCCTGGTATACGCTCGATCTGCTGACCTGTACGCCGGCAACGTGTAAGGAACTTGCCCAGCGTATTTCCGCCCATTACCCGCGCCTGGACGGCGTATTGCACAACGCGGGGCTGCTGGGTGAAGTCCGTCCGATGGACGAGCAGGACCCCGACATCTGGCAGCAGGTGATGCAGGTCAACGTCAACGGCACCTTCTTCCTGACTCAGGCACTGCTTCCTTTATTACTGAATTCGGATTCCGGCTCGCTGGTCTTTACCTCCTCCAGTGTGGGCCGTGAAGGGCGGGCAAACTGGGGTGCCTATGCGGCGTCGAAATTCGCGACCGAAGGTATGATGCAGGTGCTGGCTGAGGAGTATCAAAACCGCCATCTGCGCGTAAACTGTATTAACCCTGGCGGTACGCGTACCAAAATGCGCGCCAGCGCCTTCCCGACGGAAGATCCGCACAAGCTCAAAACCCCGGCGGATATCATGCCGCTGTACCTTTGGCTGATGGGCGACGACAGCCGTCGCAAAACGGGCATGACCTTTGATGCCCAGCCGGGTCGTAAACCGGGAATTTCACAATGAGTGACGAACGTCATCAGCAGCGCCAGCAGCGTCTTAAAGACCAGGTCGATGCCCGGGTGGCAGCGGCCCAGGAAGAGCGCGGTATCATTATTGTGTTTACCGGCAACGGCAAAGGTAAAACCACCGCCGCTTTTGGCACCGTCACCCGTGCCGTCGGGCACGGGCATAAAGTGGGTGTCATTCAGTTTATCAAAGGCGAATGGCCCAACGGCGAGCGTAATTTACTGGAGCCTCACGGCGTGGAGTTTCAGGTTATGGCAACCGGCTTCACCTGGGATACCCAAAACCGGGAAACGGACACCGCTGCCTGCCTTGCCGTTTGGGAGCATGCCAAACGGATGCTGGCTGACCCGACGCTGAACATGGTGGTGCTGGATGAGATCACCTATATGGTGGCTTATGACTATCTGTCGCTGGAAAGCGTGCTGGACGCATTGAAGAATCGCCCTGCGCACCAGACGGTGATCGTCACGGGGCGTGGCTGTCATCGGGATATTCTGGACCTGGCGGATACGGTCAGCGAGTTGCGGCCGGTTAAGCACGCCTTTGATGCAGGCATCAAAGCGCAAATTGGCATTGATTACTAAGAAAAAAGCCCGGTTGCGTTAACCGGGCTTTTCGTTTTAACCGTTGTTGTTACGGCTGCCAGAGCGGCGATTGCTGCTCACCTGGCTGTGACGTTTCACCGCACGACGGATCTGGTTCGCCTTCATGCGACGGCGATCTTTCTCCACGGCCACTTTAGAGGAGGTTTCCGGGGTGAGTTCAACCAGTTCACGCAGGTAGTTGGTTTGCGCCAGGTCCAGCTCGGTATACCCGCCGCGCGGCAGGCCTTTCGGCAGCAGGATATCGCCGTAGCGTACGCGGATCAGACGGCTCACCTGCACGCCCACCGCTTCCCACAGACGACGAACCTCGCGGTTACGGCCTTCGGTCAGGGTAACGTTATACCACTGGTTGATCCCTTCGCCACCGGTAAACTTGATGGTTTTGAACGCCGCAGGACCGTCTTCAAGCTGTACGCCACGCGACAGATCGCGCAGTTTGTTCTCATCAACCTGGCCGAAAACGCGCACGGCGTATTCGCGTTCCACTTCACGGCTTGGGTGCATCAGACGGTTTGCCAGCTCACCATCGGTGGTGAACAGCAGCAGACCGCAGGTGTTCACGTCCAGACGGCCTACGGCAATCCAGCGAGCGCCACGCAGTTTAGGCAAACGGTCGAAGACCGTTGGTCGCCCTTCCGGGTCATTACGGGTACACAGCTCGCCCTCTGGCTTGTAGTAAGCCAGCACGCGACAAATTTGTTCAGCGGACTCTTTAACCGAGATAAGATGACCGTCAATACGGATCTTCAACCCCGGCACGATTTCAACGCGGTCACCCAGCGTGGCGATTTTACCGTCCACACTCACGCGGCCCGCTTCAATAATGGCTTCAATTTCACGGCGTGAGCCGTGGCCGGCGCGCGCCAGCACTTTCTGTAACTTCTCGCTCATTGAGCTTCCTCAGGTGTCGCCTTCACAGGCGTCTGGTGTACTTTCAAAAACAACGAGTTAGCACCAATAACAACTTAACTCACTGATATATAACTATTTCATGGTACACAGCATGGCAAACAATATGTCACACACGCTGTCACACACAATGATTCGTGGGCGCACATACTACACTAACTTTAGACTAAATGATTCAACAAGTTTTTTGCATCTGGCTCCAGGTACTGACCGCCAAATACAAGCGAAAGTGATCATGGGTCAGATCCACCTGCACAACCCATTCGTTCAAAATGGGGAAAAGGACATTGAGGAGTTCAAAAGGAAGATTCTGGGTTACGAAACACAGTTTTGCTTAAGCCTAATGCTTATTGCGTATGTGGTTATTGTTTGTAAAATGACCGCTGTAATTATTTCTATCATAAGCAAACGGACTTATGCAGCAATATGCTAATGGGATCATGCCTGAATTTCGAGAATCCTCCTCACAGCCACCCTACGACGAAGATTTCTTTGCGGGCTGTGACAGCAAGACACGCGAAGTGTTTGAAGATTTTAACAAGCAAGTTAGTCGCCCAGTAACTTATATTTTTCGATTCGCTGTAGTGGGATGCGTAACCCGCAACGGCGGAGTGATCCGCAATGCTTCAGGAGGCTGTACGGCTGGAGGGTACAGGATTGCACGAGTGGGAGATAAAGTTGTCAAAGTTGTCTACGCTGAGAGCAGTGAAGCCACTATTATTTCCAGTACAGGTGGAGCGCGTATTATGCAGGGCGCATCTGCGGCACTGGTTGTAAGTACGGTTGACAATGGAGACGAAATAATCTCAACACCACAATCCGACAGCAGACTGGTTTTCCATGAAGGTGACACATTCTCGAAAGGATTCTTCACGATGCCAGGGAGTAAGCGCTAATGGCAGACAATGGTTACTTTCTGTTCAGGGGTGATAAGACGGTATGCGGCGGTCGGATTATTGAAGGATGGAGTGATCACCAGTTTTTCGGTAAAGACATGGCCTGTGAAGGCCATCAAGTGACCTGTGGTAAACATCCCGGTCGTTACCGTATCTGTGGCGGTCTTGTTACCGACGTTATACATGGTAAAAGGATTGCCGGAACGCTGCACAGCTATAGCTCCTGCCCATGCAAATCGAAATTCGTTCCATCAAACTGGGAGGATAATTACGAGCTTGGTGGTGAACCAACAGTAACGCACACCGAGCTATCTCACCTCGTCGAGATGCCTATACTTCCAGGGTCTATTGAGTCAGCACCGGAACAACACGCCCAGTTATCGCAGAAGCAAAACAGCTTTGCTGACTTCTGCAAGCCAGAAGATAACCCTTTATTGAATGGCGTTTACATCTGGACTGAAACCAAAAACGCAGGTCACGCTTTCGTTTCTGTGCATGAGAATAACCATGTCTACCTTTATACATACGGGCGCTATGGTAGAACCAATCCTTGGGGGTTTACGGGTGATGGCATTCTTAACTTCCTGCAAGATGAAGACGCAAGGGTGTACTATCGTTCTGAGCTGTATGAAATGAGTGCTCGCGTCTTCCGCATAGATGATGCCGATCCAGAGCTAACAAGAGAGTTCTTCGAAGACCGATGGAACAGCAGTAAACCATCGCTCCAAACGTCAAACATGAAAGCAACCACGAGGAGAAGAGGCCGCGCCATTGATAGGTATGATGTGACTGGCAGAAACTGCACCACGCATTCAGTCGAAGGGATCAAGTTTGCAGGCTCAAGAGTATTCGAACATGGTTATACATCGACGACGACACAGCTAACTATCGATGCCGAGGAGGATTTTACCATTCCTGTATCACTGCAAAGATTTCTCATCGGGAAAGGTGGAGACATGTCCTCAATGCTTGTAGTTGAGATGACAAGCGCATTTAAAGAGCATTACCCTAATTCAGACAATTTGCAGCCATTCCAGGAAACTCCCGGTGGGAAATTTCAGCATATCGTTGCAGATGGTGCGGCTATTGGAGATTCATTGTCTCCATATTCAGGCGGCACTGTTGACGGTGTATTAGGAGGTTCTTATGGCGATGACAACTAAAACTAAAACTCTTTTCCGATGGGGCGGAATCTGCATTGTATCGCTTTGCTACTTTATTGGGTTGGCGCTAGCGACATTCTCATTTTCTGCTTTCAGCGAGAATGAAAGTATGCAATTTTCTAACCCTATACCGTTGAATGAATACCATGCTTCGATTGATTCTATCCTTCAAGCTACAGGTATAGTTTTCGATGCAGCAATTTACGGATTTGCGATTTGTGTCCCTCTGATCCTGCTCATTTTCAAGAAGGTGAGATGACTGACAAAGGCTGGAGAAATCCAGCCTCCGCTCTTTCCTTAATTTCAGGCATTAAAAACCTTATTTACAAGAAAGGTTTAACGTCACCTACGCCCTCACGAATCACTTCCGGCGCATCTTCGGTAAGATCTATCACTGTTGTCGGCTGCTGGCCGAGGTAGCCGCCATGAATGATCAGCTCTACCACCTTCTCCAGGCGATCTTTGATCTCTTCCGGATCTGACTCGGTAAATTCGCTGCCGGGCAGCATCAGCGACGTTGAGAGCATTGGCTCGCCCAGGGTTTCCAGCAGCGCCTGCGCAATCGGGTTAGAGGGTACGCGCATCCCAATGGTTTTGCGTTTTTCCTGCAACAGACGGCGCGGCACCTCTTTAGTCCCTTTCAGGATGAAGGTGTAATTGCCGGGCGTGTTGTTTTTGATCAGGCGAAACGCCACGTTGTCGACGTAGGCATAGGTCGACAGTTCAGACAGATCCCGACACATCAGGGTAAAGTTATGCCCGTCCGGGAGCTGGCGAATGCGGCAGATGCGCTCCATTGCGCCTTTGTCTTCAATTTTGCAGCCCAGCGCGTAGCCCGAATCGGTCGGGTAGACGATCACGCCGCCCTTACGAACAATCTCCACGGCCTGATTAATCAGACGCGCCTGCGGGTTATCCGGATGAATATAGAAAAACTGACTCATACTTCCCTCTCTTCAATATGCTGTGGCTGTTCCCAGAGCGTCCAGACAGGCTCTACGCCTGCAGGAAGCCAGAGCTTACGCCCCAGTTCAATCCACGCGCAGGGTTGATGAAAATCAGAGCCCTGTGAGCCAAGAAGGCCAAACTGTTGTGCATAGGTCGCGAGCTGGGATCGCTCATTGGGCGCCTGCTGGCACTGGGCAACTTCCATCGCCTCACCGCCGTTTTCGGCAAAGTGTGCCAGCAGTCTTTTCAGCCATTTAGCAGAAAGATTATACCGCCCGGGATGGGCCAGCACCGCCTTACCGCCAGAATGATGAATGACATCAATAGCTTGTTTTATTGTACACCACTGTGGCGGAACGTATCCTGTTTTCCCACGCGCCAGATATTTTTTAAAGACGTCGGCCATCGTCGTGGCCTTGCCCGCCTCAACCAGAAAACGGGCAAAATGACCGCGCGTCACCGCCCCGCCCTTCGCCAGTTTTTGCGCGCCTTCCAGCGCCCCGGGGATATGTGCCTTTTCCAGCCGCTCGCCAATCATCTCGGCACGCTGGTTGCGGCGGACTTTTTGTTCTTGCAAAAACGCGCGCATTGCCGGATGGTCTATATCGATGTTCAGGCCAACGATATGAATTTCATGGTTTTCCCAGAGGGTCGAAATTTCGACGCCGGCAATCAGGTTGAGCGCTAATCCGCTACGGGCAATTTCGGCGCGCGCCGCCGGGATCGCATCGGTGGTATCGTGATCGGTTATCGCCAGGGTGCCGACCCGCATTTCTGCGGCGCGATGGACCAACGCCTCGGGCGTCAGCAAGCCATCAGAGGCCTGTGTATGACTGTGTAAATCGTAAATTATGGCGTATGTGGTATCGCTCAAAGCACTTCCCGTTACAGGTTACAAACCTTCTAAAACCCTATGATAACGGCCTTGCGAGAAATTATGAAATCAAGGGTTGACAATACGCCATTGAACTAGTTAACTAGTACGCAAGTTCACACGAGAAAGGTATCTGAAAATGACAGCACATTTCGCTTTGCACGGTTGGTGGCGCACTTCCTGATTATCGGGCGGTGTCACGCGTCTGCGACAAGCAAACAGATACCCGGCCCGCTCCCAAGCGGGCTTTTTTTTGAACAAAATATGATGAGAACACAACCATGCAAACAGCCAAACCCAACCTCGAACTGCTGACCTGCGAGGCGGCCTATCGCCATAATCCGACCGCGCTGTTTCACCAGGTGTGCGGCGCGCGCCCGGCCACCCTGCTGCTGGAATCGGCGGATATCGACAGCAAAGACGATCTGAAAAGCCTGCTGCTGGTCGACAGCGCGCTGCGCATTACTGCATTAGGTGACGTCGTCACTATTAAGGCCTTATCAGAAAATGGCGCGTCGCTGCTGCCCCTGCTGGACGCGGCTCTGCCGTCAGGCATCGACAACGAACGCCATCCGGAAATGCGCATTCTGCGCTTCCCGCCGGTCAGCCAGCTGCTGGACGAAGATGCACGCCTTTGCTCCCTGTCTGTATTTGATGCTTTCCGCCTGCTGCAGAATCTGGTCTCGGTGCCGGAAGACGAGCGTGAAGCCATGTTCTTCGGTGGACTGTTTGCCTACGATCTGGTCGCCGGTTTCGAAACGCTGCCGGAAACCGAGCAAGGCAACCGTTGCCCGGACTACTGCTTCTATCTGGCCGAAACCTTGTTGGTGATCGACCATCAGAAAAAATACACCCGTATACAGGCCAGCCTGTTTACGCCTTCTGCCGCAGAGAGAAACCGCCTTGAGCACCGCATCGCTCAGTTGCAACAGCAGATGACACAAGAGCCACCTGCACTGCCGGTGCAGCGCGTGGAAAAAATGGCCTGTGACGTAAACCAGACCGACGATCAATACGGTGCGGTGGTTCGTCAGATGCAGAAAGCGATCCGCGCCGGGGAAATTTTTCAGGTGGTGCCGTCTCGCCGCTTCTCACTGCCCTGCCCGTCGCCGCTGGCGGCCTATGACGTGCTGAAAAAGAGCAACCCAAGTCCGTACATGTTCTTTATGCAGGATAACGATTTCACGCTGTTCGGCGCGTCGCCGGAAAGCTCCCTGAAGTACGATGCCACCAGCCGCCAGATTGAGATCTACCCGATTGCCGGCACGCGCCCGCGTGGACGCCGTGCTGATGGCACGCTCGATCGCGATCTCGACAGCCGTATCGAGCTGGAGATGCGCACCGATCACAAAGAGCTGTCCGAGCACCTGATGCTCGTAGACCTGGCGCGCAACGATCTGGCACGTATCTGCACCCCCGGCAGCCGCTACGTGGCAGACCTGACCAAAGTTGACCGCTACTCGTTTGTGATGCACCTCGTCTCCCGCGTGGTTGGCGAACTACGTAGCGACCTCGACGTGCTGCACGCCTACCGTGCCTGCATGAACATGGGCACCCTGAGCGGCGCGCCGAAAGTCCGTGCAATGCAGTTGATCGCCGAAGCCGAAGGCCGTCGACGCGGCAGCTACGGCGGCGCGGTGGGGTATTTCACCGCGCACGGTGACCTGGACACCTGCATCGTGATCCGCTCCGCGTATGTCGAGGACGGGATCGCCACCGTTCAGGCGGGCGCAGGGATTGTTCTTGATTCTGTTCCGCAGTCTGAGGCTGACGAAACGCGCAGTAAGGCCCGCGCGGTACTGCGCGCCATTGCGACCGCCCATCATGCACAGGAGATTTTCTGATGGCTGACATTCTGCTGCTCGATAATATCGACTCCTTTACCTACAACCTGGCAGATCAGCTGCGTGCAAACGGTCATAACGTTGTTATCTACCGTAACCATGTTCCGGCGCAAACGCTGATTGACCGTCTGGGTACCATGCAAAACCCGGTGCTGATGCTCTCTCCGGGGCCCGGCGCACCGAGCGAAGCGGGCTGCATGCCTGAACTGCTGACCCGGATGCGCGGCAAGCTGCCGATCGTCGGCATCTGCCTGGGTCATCAGGCGATTGTGGAAGCGTACGGCGGTTACGTCGGCCAGGCGGGTGAAATTCTGCACGGTAAAGCATCCAGCATTGAACACGACGGCCAGGCCATGTTTGCCGGGCTGCCAAATCCGCTGCCGGTGGCGCGCTATCACTCGCTGGTAGGCAGCAATATCCCGGCCGGTTTGACCATCAACGCCTCGTTTGAAGGTATGGTGATGGCCGTGCGTCACGATGCGGACCGCGTATGCGGACTGCAGTTCCACCCGGAATCGATTCTGACCTCTAACGGCGCGCGCCTGCTTGAGCAAACGCTGAACTGGGCGCTGCAGAAGCTGGAGCAGACCAACACGCTGCAGCCGATCCTTGAAAAACTGTACCAGGCGCAAACCCTGAGCCAGCAGGAGAGCCACCAGCTCTTCTCCGCGGTGGTGCGTGGCGAGCTGAAACCTGAGCAACTGGCGGCCGCGCTGGTCAGCATGAAGGTGCGCGGCGAAAGCCCGCAGGAGATTGCCGGTGCGGCAACGGCCCTGCTGGAAAACGCCGCCCCGTTCCCGCGTCCCGACTATCAGTTTGCCGATATCGTCGGTACCGGCGGTGACGGCAGCAACAGCATTAATATATCCACCGCCAGCGCCTTCGTGGCGGCTGCCTGTGGTTTGAAAGTGGCAAAACATGGCAACCGCAGCGTGTCCAGCCGGTCCGGTTCATCCGACCTGCTGGCGGCATTTGGGATTAACCTCGACATGCAGGCCGAACGCTCGCGTGAAGCGCTGGACGACCTCGGCGTTTGCTTCCTGTTCGCGCCGAAATACCACACCGGTTTCCGCCACGCGATGCCGGTTCGTCAGCAGCTTAAAACGCGCACGCTGTTTAACGTTTTAGGCCCGTTGATCAACCCGGCCCATCCGCCGCTGGCGCTGATTGGCGTTTACAGCCCTGAGCTGGTATTGCCAATTGCCGAGACGCTGCGCGTGCTGGGTTATCAGCGTGCCGCTGTCGTTCATAGCGGTGGTATGGATGAGGTTTCGTTACACGCGCCAACGCTTGTCGCTGAACTGCGCAACGGTGAAATTCTGAGCTATCAGCTCGACGCGGCTGACTTCGGTTTAACGCCGTATCATCAGGAGGCGCTGGCAGGCGGCACGCCGGAAGAAAACCGTGACATTCTCACGCGCTTATTACAAGGTAAAGGTGAAGTCGCTCATGAGGCCGCCGTTGCTGCCAACGTCGCCATGCTGATGCGTTTGCACGGTGAGGAAGATCTGAAGGCCAACGCGCAAAAAGTTCTGGACGTACTGCGCTCCGGTGCAGCTTACGATCGCGTTACCGCACTTGCGGCAAGAGGGTAAAGAATGCAGACCGTTTTAGCGAAAATCGTCGCCGATAAGGCCATCTGGGTTGAAGCACGCAAGGCGCAGCAACCGCTCGCCAGCTTTCAGAATGACGTCGTACCCAGCACGCGCCGCTTTTATGATGCCCTGCAGGGCGCGCGCACCGCGTTTATTCTGGAGTGCAAAAAGGCGTCTCCGTCCAAAGGCGTCATCCGTGACGATTTCGACCCGGCGCGCATTGCCGGAATTTACAAACACCATGCGTCCGCCATCTCGGTGCTGACGGATGAGAAATATTTTCAGGGCAGCTTTGATTTCCTGCCCATCGTCAGCGGCATTGCGCCGCAGCCGATCCTCTGCAAAGACTTTATTATCGATCCGTATCAGATCTGGCTCGCGCGTTTCTACCAGGCCGACGCCTGCCTGCTGATGCTCTCGGTACTTGATGACGAGCAGTACCGCCAGCTCTCTGCGGTGGCCCACAGTCTGAACATGGGCGTGCTGACCGAAGTGAGCAACGAAGAGGAGCTGGAGCGCGCCATCGCCCTTGAGGCAAAAGTGGTTGGCATTAACAACCGCGACCTGCGCGACCTGTCAATCGACCTTAACCGTACGCGCCAGCTTGCACCACGCCTGGGGGCGGGCGTGACGGTCATCAGCGAATCCGGCATCAACAGCTACGCCCAGGTGCGTGAACTGAGCCACTTTGCCAACGGTTTCTTGATCGGCTCCGCGATGATGGAACATGACGATCTCAACGCGGCGGTCCGCCGCGTGTTGCTGGGTGAAAACAAAGTGTGTGGATTAACGCGCGAGCAGGATGCCAAGGCCGCGTATGAAGCGGGCGCTATTTATGGCGGGCTGATTTTCGTGGACTCATCGCCCCGGGTGGTGAGTGAAGACCAGGCCCGTAACGTTATTGCGGCGGCCCCGCTCAGCTACGTGGGCGTGTTCCGCAATGCCGATATTGCCGACGTAGCAGCAAAAGCCGAGGCGTTATCCCTGAGTGCGGTACAGCTGCACGGCAATGAAGATCAGGCGTATATCGATGCGCTGCGCGCCGCGCTGGCGCCTCGGGTGCAAATCTGGAAAGCGCAAAGCGTGGGCGATACGTTACCGGCGCGTAATCTGAATCATGTCGATAAATACGTGCTCGACAACGGCCAGGGCGGCTCGGGCCAGCGCTTTGACTGGTCCTTGCTGAAAGACGAAGCGCTGGACAATGTCCTGCTCGCGGGCGGTCTCAGCCCGGATAACTGTGTAGAAGCGGCCAAAGCCGGCTGCGCCGGTCTCGATTTCAATTCAGGCGTAGAGTCCCAGCCGGGCATAAAAGATGCCAGCAAGCTGGCCTCGGTATTTAAAACTCTGCGTGCATATTAAGGAATAAACAATGACGACATTACTAAACCCGTATTTTGGTGAGTTCGGTGGTATGTACGTGCCACAGATCCTGATGCCCGCTCTGCGCCAGCTGGAAGAAGCCTTTGTCAGCGCGCAAAAAGACCCGGCGTTCCAGGCCGAGTTTACCGATCTGCTGAAAAACTACGCGGGGCGTCCTACGGCCCTGACAAAATGCCGCAACCTGACCGAAGGCAGCAAAACCACGCTGTATCTCAAGCGTGAAGATTTGCTCCACGGCGGTGCGCATAAAACCAACCAGGTCCTTGGCCAGGCGCTGCTCGCAAAACGCATGGGCAAAACCGAAATCATCGCCGAGACCGGCGCAGGCCAACACGGTGTGGCATCTGCCCTCGCCAGCGCCCTGCTCGGCCTGAAATGCCGTATTTACATGGGCGCGAAAGATGTCGAGCGTCAGTCGCCAAACGTCTTCCGTATGCGCCTGATGGGGGCTGAGGTGATCCCGGTTCACAGCGGATCCGCCACGCTGAAAGATGCCTGTAACGAAGCGCTGCGCGACTGGTCCGGCAGCTACGACACCGCGCACTATATGCTTGGCACCGCCGCAGGTCCGCACCCGTTCCCGACCATCGTGCGCGAATTCCAGCGCATGATTGGGGAAGAAACGAAAGCGCAGATCCTCGAAAAAGAGGGGCGTCTGCCGGATGCGGTTATCGCCTGCGTGGGCGGCGGCTCAAACGCCATCGGGATGTTCGCTGATTTCATCGATGAACCTCGCGTTGGTCTGGTTGGAGTAGAGCCTGCCGGTCACGGAATCGAATCGGGTGAACACGGCGCGCCGCTGAAGCATGGTCGGGTTGGGATCTACTTCGGTATGAAGTCTCCTATGATGCAGACCGATGAAGGCCAGATTGAAGAGTCTTACTCCATCTCCGCCGGACTGGATTTCCCGTCAGTAGGGCCTCAGCACGCTCACCTGAACAGCATTGGGCGCGCTGAATACGTCTCGATTACCGATGACGAAGCGCTGGAGGCGTTCAAGACCCTGTGTCGTAACGAAGGGATCATCCCGGCGCTGGAATCTTCCCACGCCCTGGCGCACGCTCTGAAAATGATCAAAGAGAACCCGGAGAAAGAGCAGCTGCTGGTGGTCAACCTTTCCGGTCGCGGTGACAAAGATATCTTCACCGTTCACGATATTCTGAAAGCACGAGGGGAAATCTGATGGAACGCTATGATAACGCATTTGCACAGCTGAAGGCCCGCCAGGAAGGCGCGTTTGTCCCCTTCGTCACTCTGGGCGACCCGGGACCTGAGCAGTCGCTTAAAATTATCGATGCCCTGATTGAAGGCGGTGCGGATGCGCTGGAGTTGGGCATCCCTTTCTCTGACCCACTGGCGGATGGCCCAACCATTCAGGATGCCACCCTGCGCGCTTTTGCCTCCGGCGTTACCCCAACTCAATGTTTCGAGATGCTGGCGGCAATCCGTCAGAAACACCCGACCATCCCGATTGGCCTGCTGATGTACGCCAACCTGGTCTTTAACCGCGGCATTGATGAGTTTTATGCCGAGTGCGCTCGCGTCGGCGTTGACTCTGTGCTGGTGGCCGATGTGCCGGTTGAAGAGTCTGCACCGTTCCGCCAGGCGGCGATGCGTCACAACGTTGCACCGATTTTCATCTGTCCGCCAAACGCAGATGACGAACTGCTGCGTCAGATTGCTTCTTACGGACGGGGGTATACCTACCTGCTCTCCCGTGCGGGTGTGACTGGCGCTGAAAACAAAGCGGCGCTGCCTCTGCATCATCTGGTGGAGAAACTGGCCGAGTATCACGCGGCTCCGCCGCTGCAGGGCTTTGGTATCTCTTCACCGGATCAGGTTGCAGCGGCAATAGATGCAAAAGCCGCGGGCGCGATTTCCGGCTCTGCGATTGTTAAAATCATCGAGAAAAATCTTGATAAGCCCGACCAGATGCTGGCTGAGCTGAAAACATTTGTTAGCGAAATGAAAGCGGCAACCCGCAAAGCCTGATCCTGCCACCGTCTGGTCACTGGACCAGACGGTTCCTCTTATTCCCTGTGAAACAGGCAATGATATTTTCGGCGTTATGAAAGCGTGGCACCTTCCAGTAGGCCATTTACCAACAGGGTAAAAACCTGAATCGCTTTTGGTAATGCATCCTGCGGATTTTCGCTTGCAGCCACCCACTGCGCGGCATTCAGTGCGGCCCCGTTTAGCAGCCAGGCAGTGGCATCGACATCTACCGGCTTGATTAAGCCGCGTTCAATCAGATCTGAAATGCGCTCCCGCGTGGCATCGAGGCAGTTATTCTGACTCGGCCATTTTGTAGGGTCCCCGAGAAAAGCCGGGCCATCAAGCAGAACGATGCGCCGGACCTCTTCATCAAGCGCCATCCTGATATAGGCGATCCCTTCAGCCAGAAGCTTTTGCTGGTCATCACCGTAATGTGCCGCGGCATCTTTGGCACTTTGCGCCATTTCAGAATCCACCTGGGTAACCACAGCGGCAAGTAACCCTTTTTTGTCCCCAAAATGGTGGTAAAGGGCCCCACGCGTCAGGCCAACGCTGGCGGTCAAATCATCCATTGATGCTGCGGCAAACCCTTTTTCGGCGAAGGCTTTTCGTGCAGCAGCAATCAACTTTATGCGGGTTTCTTCCATCGTTTCGGCGCGGCGTTTGGCAGCCATACGGACTCCTTGCAATAAACGCCGCGCAGGAAGTTTGACATACGCGGCGTATGTGTGATTAATTTTACATACGCCGCGTATATTAAGTCATTTATCTATGCCGCGCATCCGCTGTCGTCCACCCAAATAAAGGATACGTTATGAACCAACCGAAACCCGTTTTCCCTGCAAATCGCCATGCGCTCTATGAAAAGCATGGTTATTCCGCAGCGATCCGCTCTGGTGATTTATTGTTTGTGTCCGGGCAGGTGGGGAGCCGGGAAGATGGCACACCCGAGCCGGATTTTGCCGCGCAGGTAGAACGTGCCTTCGATAATCTCAAGGCCACGCTTAATGCTGCAGGCTGTACGTTCGACGATCTTATTGATGTGACAACCTTTCATACCGATCCAGAGAATCAGTTCCCAACCATTATGCAGGTGAAACAAACCCTTTTCCCGAAGCCCCCCTATCCGAACTGGACAGCGGTGGGCGTGAACTGGCTGGCAGGCTTTGATTTTGAGATAAAGGTTATTGCCCGAATCCCTGAACATCAGGAATAAAGAGATCACACACAGATATCAGGGAGCGATATCTGTGTGTGAAATCGCACGGCTATGTTTGATTTGGCGTGAAACGATAGATGGCTATGAAGGGATTAAATAGCAAAGAAGAATGTACGTAATACCGCACTGATAAGCTAAAACCACTGGTCCCTTTTTCAGGGTTTCCACAATAAACGGCGACCATCATCAGTCGCTCCACCCTTTATAAAATGCTGAAAGATGAGGCTATCACAGGGCAAGTTTGAACTTTATTATAAATTATCAAGTCATATCGATAATTATTATATTTGTTGATGATTTATTGAGCTCAGGTGTGAACTTATAGTCACGGACGTAGACAATAACTTTTTTACACAAGGATGGTTTATATGAAAAGGTTTTTTATGACGGCTGCACTAACGGGTTTATTTGTCAGTAATAATTCGTATGCAGGAGAAAGCTATCTGGTCTATAACCCACAAAATATTGCGGTATTTGAAGTGCGTTTCTTTAATGTTGGCGACGGCCCCTTTATGCCGAACTGGCCGAGCGCGGCTGAATCAACGTGGGATCTTGGCCAGCAACAAAAAGAAAAAATACTCGATGCCATGCGTTACTGGGCTGAAGTCATTACCCCCAGACCAGGGCAACTGCCCGCCATTATCAATGTGGGGACGTTTAATGACGAGAATGCCGCTGGTTCCAGCGATTCAGTTACCAATGGCATTATCAGTCTGACGCGGTTGCAGGGAGCGTTGAACGGCATTGATACCGGAGAGCTGACCTTCGGCTCCCACGCCCAGTTCATCATGGGCAAAATGGATTTTGACAATGTTCCCTATGTGCCTGCGCAATTGCCGCGCACTGGAAAGGTTGATCTGGTCAGCGTCGCTGTTCATGAGTTGGCCCATGGCCTGGGAATATCCAATATGGTTACCGATCTGCACGGAAGTGGCACATTCACGCCCGCTTTCGAAAACAGACCTTTTGGATCCTGGACCAGCCATCTGCGCGATGACCGTGGCAATCCTGCCCGACCAGGGCAAGTCATATTGTGCAATGGATGCAATAACAGATGGGATCCGCAAGGCTTTGATGTCCGGCTCGATAAAGGCTATTTCACCGGCGAGCACGTAAATGAAGTGCTTGCAGGCGCCATGCCTGGCGTGCCGGTGAAAATGTTAGCAGACGACGGTTGGGTCGATGATGATTACATGAGCCATATCGAGCTGAAGAACAGCATGATGAGCCATCAGAACTACCGTAATTACACGACCTTTATGGAAGCGGAACTGGCGTTGTTGCAGGACATGGGATATCAGATTGACCGACGTAACTTTTTCGGTTTTTCGCTGTATGGCAACGGGCAAACTCTTGTTAACCGCAATGGATATTTTCAGCGTAATCAGCAGGCGGATGGCTATCTGGCTGGGCAATATAATACCGCTAATCTGGGGGTTGGCCTGCATGTATATGGCAGTAATAACCATATCTTTCAGCAAGCGGACCTGTTGACATCAGGGGCTGGCGGCGCGGGTATCCGTATAGATGGGCAAAATAACACCCTGAGCATCGAACCCGGAATACGGGTATACGCCGATGGCGTAAATGGCCGTGGGGTGATGTTTGCCTACGGTAAAGAGCACAACCTTATTCAACGCGGCGATGTTCAGGCACTGGGCACCAGTGGCGTCGCTATTAGTTTTGATTTTGGCAATAACCTGCTGGGTAATGAAGTTGACTATCGTGGATCCTGGCTCCATATCGTGGACGGATATTACGATGCATTATTACCCGAGCTGCAGGGAGCCCTGGTGGATAATGCCGACATCAGCGGGCGGGTTGCCGGTAAAGGCGCGGCAATTTATATTTCACCAAATGCGCTGGTCGGTAATATAAATATATTATCGGGTGCCCGGCTGGAAGGCGATATTTATTCGGACTACGCCGAGCAGGACGCCTATGGCCAACAGCGGTTAACACAGCTTACCTTCGGTCGGAAGGCCAATGCGTATGGGCAGGCGACGGAAGCTGCTGATTCTGCTTTCCGCTTTGCTTATCGCGGAAACATTGAAGGTATTAATAATCTGGCACTGGACGCGCGCGGAGGGAAAACCTCGCTAAATGGCGATTTTCAGATCTACAGCATGATTATCGCGCCAGGTGCCACCCTATCCGGCAACGGCAGCTACACCCTTAATGAGGAAGGCCGCTTTGTAAACAACGGGATCCTTGCGCCGGGTAATTCACTTGGGCAAATCACTATCTCAGGTGCTTATCAACAGGGGGATACCGGGCAGCTGGTGTTGGAAGTCGACGGGCGTGGCAGGCATGATACTTTGCGAGTGGACGGCCACGCACAATTTGACGGTCAACTGACGTTTGCGCCGCAACCGGACTGGTACGCGACAAACTGGCGTCTGAATTCGCGAGATTTGCTAAAAACAGACTCTTACAGCGGCAAGTTCAGTGCGGTGAACAGCGTGCTCCGCTCTCCCACGCTAACGCTGCAGACAACGCCTCAGGGAAATAATGGCTGGCAGCTCTCCATGCTACGCGCTTCAAACGCATACAGCCGGTATGCGCAAGACGCCAATGCGCGGCAGGTAGGGCAAGCGCTGGATAAAATTGTGGCAGATGCTAAGTCGGATATACAGCCGCTGTACCGTACTCTGGATTTCTCAGCCGCTGATGGCGGGAGTATCAGCCATGCCCTGCCGCAGCTTTCTGCGGGCGCCTACAGCGCCATGTTCGCAAGTTCCCTTCAACGTGAACAACAGATAGCGCGGATCATTGGCGGGCCTCATCCTGCTGTAATGTCGAAACAACTGGCGGAAGGCGAATGGCGCAGCTTTGCCATCCCCTTTGGCGGCGGCTTCTGGCAACAGCGCCAGGGGGACAGTGTAGGGTACGACGCCAACAGTTATGGCATGGTGTTCGGTGCTGAAAAACAAAACGATCGGAATCACAACTGGATTTATGGCTTTCATGGTGCGGTCAGCGGCCAGTCGGTGACGGTGAAATCACCAGAAACCGCGACCGGGAAAACCACTGCTTTCGATCTGGGTATTCATGCCCGTTACGGCGCTGAAAGGTCCGAAGGGATGTATTTATTCGGCACAGGCCGATTGGGTATTGAAGACAGCTGGATGGATAGAAACATTCATGTAGAAACTTACGGAGCAAACCACCATGCCACCTGGACCGGACTGACAGGCTCTGTTACGGCCGGCGGGGGCTATCGATGGGCGCTGAATGATAATGTGAGCGCCGGACCGGTAACGTCATTAAATTACACCTCATTACATCGACCTGGCGTGAAGGAAAGCGGCAATGACGGCAGCCGGCTGATGCTGGATTCGGAGACCTTCGATTCTCTGAGATCAAGTATCGGGGTGAATGGTAACTGGAATGTACCGCTCGCTTCAGGGGCGTCTATCGCAGCTGATTTGCAGCTTACCTGGGATCATGAACTTCTGGATGGCAATGTAGAGCAACAAGCCTCTTTCGCCAACTATCGCAGCACATCGTTTAGTTCCAGGAATCAGGTGGCTGGCCGTGACACTCTGGGTGTAAAGGCGGGAATGCGCTATAAAATCAACACTGATGTCGAATTGGGCATCGGGGTTGAAAGCGAAATGTTTCGTTCTGGCTATAACGCGATCGCAGGTAATCTTTCAGCTACCTGGCGTTTCTGATGTCTGAGAATGAGAAAATAATACGGCTGATCGTAAATTAATTCACCGTTCCCCCGGCGTTGCCGGGGGATTCCGACAGGTTACATTCACTTTTTTATGGTATCAGAAATGGCTTGTGTCTCCGTGACCATGCTCACCTGAACCTTCAACCCGCTTAAGCTGGATCACCTCACCACGCTGCCAGGCATCAGCGCCTTTAGCAACCGGGTGCGCCACAATATCCTTACGTTCTTGTTTGATAGCCTGCGTGCTGACGTTAAAGCGCCGATCTCTGTCCGCCAGCAGTTTGGGGTCTAACTGCCCTTCCCCGGTAAAGCCCATCATCAGTGTCGGAATGCCGAGCGGCAGCGTTTTATCGCGGTCGGTGTGCCAGGTATGCCAGGTCTTCCCGTAGGTATTCACAATTTTGCTCATCAACGCTTTGTCTGCCACTGCAGGTAAACCCGGGGCAATCAGACTGCCGGATTTCACTTCATATTGATGGCTATGCCACAATTTTTTTTCTTCCGGCGGCAGCGTGTTAAACAAACGCTCACTAATGATGTACTCAACGCCCATTAAACGGGCATCTTTGGTGTTACCGTCGTAGATCACCGCCTGCATCACCTCATCATTCAACACTGTTACATAATGATGGGCTTCCATCTGGCCATTTTTATCACCGCTATAAAAATGGAAACCGTCAAGATAGGCACTCATTGCATCAACGGGCGGACGGGACTGGATAAGCTGAGCACCGGCTTCCAGCGTGCTCATGCCGGCGGAGGTTTTTACACCCGGAACAGGAGTATTTGAAGGGGTATTGTTCGCGCCGCACCCCACTAAAGTCAGGCTCGACAATAATAAAAGCGATAGTGGTTTCATTGGCCCTCCCTGTAATCGTCACTTTACTGAAAGTAGTACATTCGCGCAGACCCGCCAGGAGAATTTTTACTAAACCATCGGGCAAAGTGGCATAGCTTCCGTTTACACACCACGTCCATGCCCCTCTCTCTCCACTTCAGGAACGGCAGCGTCAGGCTTGTTATCGTACTCCATACAAAAAGTGTTCTTAAGAAAGTACTTAAAGAGACGAAGGCAATACCTGGCTGGCCGCTGGTCAAGTGCAAAAAAACAGCTAAGCTTCTCGGTAAGAAATAGAAATGGGCGCCTGTAAATGCAGGCAAAATTCGGCACTAGCCGGTAAATCTTACAATTGGAGCCTCTATTCCCGAGTGGATGGTTATAAACCTTTGCTCTGTTTCAATTACCCAGCATTATTAACATATATATAACTATTTTGTGCGGCATATAAAACCGCAAATTTACCTTATGGGCAAGCAAATCACCCTGATTTTCTTTATTATATGGTTTAATTGTCTATTTTTATTATTATTTTCAGGTTATCTCACAAGTTTCCCACACCTGTCACTGAGACTATTCCTAACACAGTTAGGTGAAGATCCTGGTTAATATAAAGCACTGTTAAGAATTTAATGCCTTGTTATAAATAACCATATGAAAATAAATGCCTTTTTCCTCACCTCAAAAAATCAATATTTTAATTTTGTGTAAATATTGCCCCAGACACAGAATCTCATTTCTACGCCCGCGTTGACACTCATTAGGAAAAAACTTAAATTCACTTCCAAGCAAAATAATTATCAAAAATTAAATTTGCCCATCCAATTCTGGTGGGCAAAAAAGAACCTCATTTGATGGAGAATAATTCAAGCAACCCAATACCCCTGTAGTTTTACAGCCCTGACAAACAAAATGATAACTTCAAGGACTATGAGGTGCGAAACCATATGGAATATAAATACTGCTCCGATAAATACATTTGGTCTGCCCATGACTCCTTCTTCTGTAAAGGACTATACGAACTGATTGCGGATATCGATGAATTAATCTACCTGTCACTGGAGAAAATAAAAAGAGATTTTGTATTCATCAATCTTAATACGGCTTCTTTAACCGAGTTTATCACGCGCGATAGCGAATGGCTGGCTGCGGTAAAGGGGAAGCAGGTCATACTGATTGCGGCCAGAAAGTCAGAAGCTCTGGCGAATTACTGGTATTACAATAGCAATATCAGAGGCATTGTATACGTTGCTTTGTGTCGTGACATTCGTAAAGAGTTGGCCTATGCAATCAATGGCAGGTTTCTTCGCAAAGATATTAAAAAAGATAAAATCACTGACCGGGAAATGAAAATAATTCGTTTAACAGCCCAGGGCATGCAACCCAAATCGATCGCAAGAATAGAAAATTGTAGCGTAAAGACAGTATATACCCATCGGCGTAACGCTGAGGCAAAACTGTATTCCAAAATATATAAGCTGGTTTAATAACCGTCGAATAACGTTTTTAAGATGATTCACCGGGACATCATGTCCTTAATTTAACTCAGGATGAAAAGCGATGAAAAAAAAGGTCTTGGCAATAGCTCTGGTAACGGCGTTTACCGGTATGGGTGTGGCTCAGGCTGCTGACGTAACAGCTCAGGCTGTAGCGACCTGGTCTGCGACTGCCAAAAAGGACACGACCAGCAAGCTTGTGGTGACCCCCCTCGGCAGCCTGGCGTTTCAGTATGCCGAAGGCGTCAAAGGTTTTAACTCACAAAAAGGGCTGTTTGACGTGGCGATTGAGGGTGACTCAACGGCTACCGCCTTTAAGCTGACCTCGCGTCTTATCACCAATACCTTAACACAGTTGGATACCTCCGGCTCCACACTGAGCGTGGGCGTGGATTACAACGGTGCGGCAGTCGAAAAAGCTGCCGATACCGTAATGATCGATACCGCAAACGGTGTACTGGGCGGCAACCTCAGCGCGCTCGCTAACGGCTACAACGCCAGCGGCCGTACCACCGCGCAGGATGGATTCACCTTCTCCATCATCAGTGGCACCACCAACGGTACTACCGCAGTGACCGATTTCAGCACCCTGCCGGAAGGGGTCTGGAGCGGCGACGTCAGCGTACAGTTTGATGCCACCTGGACCAGCTAAACCACTTGATGCACAAGCAGGGGCCCTCCCCTGCTTTTATTCACGGACGGAATTGTTATGAAAAAACGCCTTCTGGCACTCGGGCTGCTGCTCATCGGGGGGGCGCCGGCGCAGGCGCTGGATGTCGGCGATATTTCCTCATTTATGAACAGCGGCAGCAGCACGCTGAGCAAGACGATCAAAAATAGTACCGACAGCGGCCGCCTGATCAATATTCATCTCGAACGACTCTCCTCACCGCTGGATGACGGGAAGGTTATCCCAATGGACAAACCCGATGAGGTGCTGCTCACCCCTGCCAGCCTGCTGTTGCCCGCCCAGGCCAGCGATGTAATTCGTTTCTTCTACAAAGGGCCATCAGATGACAAAGAGCGCTATTACCGCATTGTCTGGTTCGATCAGGCTCTCAGTGACCTCCAGCGGGATAAAGCCAACCGCAGCGCGGTGGCTACCGCCTCTGCACGCATCGGCACCATCCTGGTAGTGGCACCCCGTCAGGTGAACTACCGCTTTCAGTACGCCAACGGCGAGCTTACTAATTCCGGGAATGCAACGCTGCGGATCCTTGCCTATGGCCCCTGCATAAAGGCCGCCGACGGTAAGGAGTGTAAGGAGAATTACTACCTGATGCCGGGTAAATCACGTCGTTTTACGCGTGTGGATACGGCGGATAAAAAAGGACGTGTTGCGCTTTGGCAGGGTGAGCAGTTTGTTCCTGTGAAATAGACAGCTGTGCAGATGGATAACGACGATGCCTCTACGACGGATTTCCCAAGAACTGAAGACGCGGTTTGCCTTCAGCATACTATTTTTGTTCGTTCAGCCTGATGCAAGCGCTGCTGGCATCGGTGCGCAGCAGATTGGCGGCGTGATGATTCCGCAGGCCTTCAGTCAGGCGTTGCAGGACGGCATGAGCGTCCCGCTCTATATTCATCTCGCCGGCAGCCAGGATACGCGGGACGACCAGCGGATCGGCAGTGCCTTTATCTGGCTGGATGGTAACCAACTGCGTATAAGGCAGATCCAGCTGGAAGAGAGAGAAGATAACGCCAGCGTGAGCGAGAAGACCCGGCAGCAGCTGAACAGCCTCGCCGACGTCCCGTTCAGCGAGGCACTCACCATTACCCTGACAGACAATGCACAACTGGATCTTAGCCTGCGCCAGTTGCTGCTGCAGCTGGTGGTCAAACGCGAGGCGCTGGGTACTGTGCTGCGCGCGCGCAGCGATGATATTGGCCAGTCCAGCGTCAACGCCGTTAGCAGCAACCTGACCTATAACCTCGGCGTCTATAACAACCAGATGCGTGATGGAGGAAGCAATACCTCCAGTTACCTGTCGCTGAACAACGTCACCGCCCTTCGGGAGCACCATGTGGCGCTGGATGGCTCGCTGTACGGTATCGGCAGCGGTCAACAAGACAGCGAATTATATAAGGCAATGTATGAACGCGATTTCGCCGGCCACCGTTTTGCGGGCGGGATGCTTGATACCTGGAACCTGCAGTCGCTGGGACCAATGACCGCCATTTCGGCCGGGAAGATTTACGGTCTTTCCTGGGGAAATCAGGCCAGCTCCACCATTTTCGACAGTAGTCAGTCGACTACGCCAGTGATCGCTTTTTTACCCGCAGCGGGAGAAGTGCATCTTATCCGTGACGGGCGACTGCTGAGCGTTCAGAACTTCGCTATGGGTAGCTATGAAGTGGATACCCGCGGACTACCGTACGGTATTTATGATGTGGAAGTGGAAGTGATCGTCAACGGTCGCGTGGTCAGTAAACGCACTCAGCGAGTCAATAAGTTGTTCAGCCGGGGACGCGGCGTGGGTGCGCCACTGGCGTGGCAGGTATGGGGCGGCAGCTTTCATATGGATCGCTGGTCAGAAAACGGGAAAAAGACGCGACCGGCAAAAGAGAGCTGGCTGGCCGGCCTCTCGGCGTCCGGCTCGCTCGACACGTTGAGTTGGGCTGCAACCGGATACGGCTATGACAATCAGGCGGTGGGCGAAACCCGTCTGACACTGCCACTGGGTGAGTCGGTCAACGTTAATCTGCAAAGTATGCTGGCCAGCGATAGCTCATGGAGTGGCGTCGGTAGTATCAGCGCCACGTTGCCTGGGGGCTTCAGTTCGCTTTGGGTCAACCAGGAGAAAACACGCATTGGCGATCAATTACGGCGCAGCGATGCTGACAACCGGGCCATCGGTGGAACCTTAAACCTCAACGCATTATGGTCGAAGCTGGGCACCTTTAGCATCAGCTACAACGATGACCGGCGCTACAACAGCCATTACTACACGGCGGATTATTATCAGACGGTTTACAGTGGCACCTTTGGCTCTCTTGGCCTGCGGGCGGGGATCCAGCGCTTTAACAATGGCAACAGCAGCGCCAATACAGGGAAATATATTGCCCTCGACCTGTCGCTGCCTTTAGGGAACTGGTTCAGTGCCGGGATGACCCATCAGAACGGCTACACCATGGCTAACCTGTCGGCGCGTAAACAGTTTGATGAAGGAACAATTCGCACCATCGGCACCAATCTGTCGCGGGCCATCTCCGGGGATACCGGGGATGACAAGACACTCAGCGGTGGAGCCTATGCCCAGTTTGATGCCCGCTACGCCAGTGGCACGTTGAATGTCAATAGCGCAGCGGACGGCTACGTTAATACCAACCTGACTGCCAGCGGCAGTGTCGGCTGGCAGGGCAAAAACCTCGCCGCCAGCGGACGCACCGACGGCAACGCCGGTGTGATATTCAACACCGGACTGGATGATGACGGGCAGATAAGCGCCAAAGTAAACGGGCGAATTTTCCCACTGAGCGGCAAGCGTAACTATCTGCCCCTCTCTCCCTATGGCAGGTATGAGGTGGAACTGCAGAACAGTAAAAATTCGCTCGACAGCTACGACATCGTCAGCGGACGCAAGAGTCATCTGACGCTCTATCCCGGCAACGTCGCAGTGATTGAACCAGAGGTGAAACAAATGGTTACCGTCTCAGGTCGTATCCGCGCGGAAGACGGCACGGTGATGGCTAATGCACGAATTAACAACCATATCGGCCGGACCCGAACCGATGAAAGCGGCGAATTTGTCATGGACGTGGACAAGGGTTATCCCACTATCGATTTTAGCTATGGCGGCAATAAGACCTGCGAAGTAGCGCTGGATCTCAGCAACGCGCGTGGTGCCGTCTGGGTTGGGGATGTGGTCTGTAGCGGCCTCTCATCATGGGCGGCAGTACAACAGACAGGAGATAAGAATGAAAGTTAACCCACTGATAGCGCTGGCGATCCTCGCGCTACTCTGGCCAGTGACTGTGCTCAGGGCCGCCGTGACCAAAACCACGTGGCCGGATGCACCGGCGCGTGAGTTTGTGTTCGTTGAAAACAACTCCGACGATAACTTTTTCGTCACACCGGGCGGGGTACTGGACCCACGCCTGACCGGTGCCAACCGCTGGACCGGTTTGAAATACACAGGCTCAGGCACCATTTATCAGCAGAGCCTCGGCTATATCGATAACGGCTACAACACCGTGCTTAACGCCAACTGGAAGTTTGATATGTGGCTTGAAAATTCGCCGGTGTCGCACCCCTTGACCGGCCTTCGATGCATCAACTGGTACGCCGGTTGCGATATGGCTACCAGCCTAATCCTGCCGCAAACCACCGATGCCAGCGGATTTTATGGCGCAACAGTGGCCAGCGGGGGCGCAAAGTGGATGCATGGCATGATGTCCGACGCGTTCTATCAGTATCTGCAGCAGATGCCCGTCGGCGGCAGCTTTACGATGACCATCAATGCCTGCCAGACCTCTGCGACCTATGACGCCAGCAGCGGTGCCCGCTGTAAGGATCAGTCCTCCGGCAACTGGTATGTCCGCAACGTCACCCATACCAAAGCCGCAAATCTGCGGTTGATCAATACCAATTCCCTGGCGGAGGTATTTATCAACAGTGATGGTGTACCGACTCTGGGTGAGGGAAATGCCGACTGCCGGACGCAAACCATCGGCAGCTTATCAGGATTAAGCTGCAAAATGGTCAGCTATACCTTGCAGACAAACGGGTTAAGTAACACCTCGATCCGTATTTTCCCGGCAATTGCCAATTCGTCGCTTGCCTCTGCCGTCGGTATATACGATATGCAATTCAGCCTGAATGGCAGTTCGTGGAAGCCAGTAAGCAATACTGCCTATTTCTATAACTTCAACGAGATGAAGAGCGCAGATTCGATCTATGTTTTCTTTTCAAGCAACTTTTTTAAGCAGATGGTTAATCTCGGGATCAGCGATATTAACACCAAGGATCTGTTTAACTTTCGCTTCCAGAACATCACCTCGCCGGAGTCGGGATGGTACGAGTTTTCCACCTCCAATACGCTGATTATCAAGCCCCGTGATTTTAGCATCAGCATTATCTCCGACGAATATACGTCGTCGCCATCACGGGAGGGATTTGTTGGCAGCGACGAACCGGCACTTGATTTCGGCTACATTGTCACCACCAGCGGTAAAACGGCCGCCGATGAAGTACTCATCAAGGTGACCGGACCGTCACAGATGATTGGCGGGCGTTCCTACTGTCTCTTCAGCTCCGATGACGGTACCGCAAAAGTGCCGTTTCCGGCCACGCTCTCATTTATTACCCGCAACGGGACGGAGCAGTCCTACGATGCCGGGTGTGATGACAGCTGGCGGGATATGTCCGAGGCGCTTTGGTTGACTACGCCCTGGACCGATATCTCCGGCGAAGTCGGGCAATTGGATAAAACGACGGTGAAATTTTCGATTCCGATGGATAACACCATTTCACTACGTACGGTGGACGATAATGGCTGGTTTGGCGAAGTCAGCGCTTCAGGAGAAATTCATGTTCAGGCGACGTGGCGTAACATTAATTAAAGCCCTGCTGGCCCTGGGCTTGCTTCTGGCAGCTTCTCAGACACAGGCTATTTCGGTCGGTAACCTCACCTTCTCCCTGCCGGCTGAGATGGATTTCGCCAGCAAACGGGTAGTGAACAACAACAAAAGCGCGCGGCTGTACCGCATTGCTGTTAGCGCCATCGATCGCCCTGGTGGCGGTGAAGTGCGCTCCCGACCGGTGGATGGCGAACTGTTGTTCGCCCCCCGACAGCTCACGTTACAGGCCGGAGAAAGCGAGTATTTCAAATTTTATTATCATGGCCCCCGAGATAACCGCGAACGCTACTACCGGGTTTCATTTCGCGAGATCCCCACCCGCAACCTGACGAGGCAGAGCCCGACAGGCGGTGAGGTCAGCATGGAGCCGGTGGTGGTGATGGATACCATTCTGGTCGTTCGCCCGCGTAAGGTTCAGTTTCAATGGACCTTCGACAAGGTGGCCGGGACGGTGAGCAATACCGGTAACACCTGGTTTAAATTGCTGATCAAACCGGGATGTGATTCGACCGAAGATGAGGGCGACGCGTGGTATCTGCGTCCCGGTGATGTGGTTCGTCAGCCGGCGCTGCGTCTGTCGGGTCATCATTATCTGATCTATAACGACAAATTTATAAAGATCAGCGATACCTGCCCGGCGGAGCCCCGACCAGCGGACTGACCCTTATATCAATTAATAATCAGAATGACACTGGCGTGCTGATTAATGAGCATACACAGGCCGAGTATGGAAAGAGATGACATAAATATAGAATTGGCATCAAGCTATGAGTGTAATGGTGACTATTTCTATGCTTGCAGACTCTGGTTAAGAGCCGCACGCTATACGCAGAATATTGAGAAATTTATCTGGATTCGTAAACGACTGAGACGATGCAAGGCGTTGATGTGCATCTCTGGGTTAATCAGGACACACAGATGTGAGTAATGTATCCAGGCTTATATGAAAATCCGAAATGTGGGTGTGAATTTTATTGAAGAGGGAATATATGCGTACTCGTCCAGCCTCCCGATTGTTAGTCCTTTCACCTGAACATCATGTACTGCTCTTTAGATTCTGCCATAAAGATGATGCTCTAAAGGGAAAAACATACTGGGCTACGCCAGGCGGAGGACTTGAGCACAATGAGTCTTTTGAGCAGGCAGCGCTACGTGAATTATTTGAAGAAACAGGCCTGGCAAGAAGCACTGCGGGGCCACAAATAGCCTCGAGGACCTTCCCGATGATGCTGCCCAGTGGTGAGACCGTTCTTGCTGAAGAACGTTTCTTTATTATAAATGCAGATAAATCAGATATTGACCGTTCAGGTTGGAGTAACAATGAAAGAGAAGTTATACGCGATCACTACTGGTGGAGCTTAGAAGAGCTCAGACAAACCAATGAAATCATCTTCCCACTCGATTTGATAATTAACCTACTTGAAGGCTTCCTCAGCACCTCATTCACCGAACAGGCTTAGAAGTCCGCTCCTGGTACGCAGCGGACAAGCTAACTGGGCTAAACGTCTGCTTTGAGCGAACAACGGACTTTCAAAGAGGATGACTGTAAAATCATTCAGGAAAAAGCTAAAGCTGAAAGGTTTGTTCATTATACGGAAAACGTTCATGCGCGAAGATTTTAATGATTATCTTGCGTTCCTTGCTGTCGCGCAGGAACGGAGTTTTACCAGAGCTGCTGCACGGCTGAATATTTCTCAATCAACGCTGTCTCACATTATCAGACGTCTTGAGGAAAGGCTCGGTATGCGGCTACTGATGCGTACAACGCGCAAAGTGGCACCCACCGATATCGGTGAAAAACTTATGGCCGCGCTTGAACCGCGCCTCAACGCCATAGAAACAGATATCTCTGACCTGCTTCGTTATCGCGACACACCTGCGGGAACGGTAAGGCTCACGGTTTCAGATCACATGCTGCATGAGTACATCTGGCCGGCTCTGGCCCCGATCCTTAAACATTATCCTGATATTCAGGTCGAACTGTCTCAGCAAAACGGCTTTATCGATATTGTTGAGGGGCGCTTTGATGCGGGAGTTCGGTTAGGCGATGATGTGGTCAAGGATATGATAGCTGTCAGGATTGGGGCTGACTGGCGGCCTGCCGTAATTGGATCTCCGGACTACTTTGCCAGAGCCGGTAAACCTTCACACCCTTCAGAACTGGCTGGTCATAACTGCATCAATGTCAGACACTCCGGTGCCGGACAGCTGTACGCATGGGAGTTTGAAAAAGGGGATGAGAAACTGAACATGAAAGTTCAGGGTCAGCTGATATACAGCAGTGTTTATCCGATGCTCACGTCTGTTGAGGGTGGGTATGGACTGGCATATGTTCCGGATAATCTGGCCGAACCCGGGATAAAGCAGGGGAAGTGGGAGAGAGTGCTTGAGGATTGGAGCCCTGTTTTCAAGGGCTATCATCTTTATTATCCCAGCCGGCGACAGATGTCGCCGGCACTGAAAGTTATTATTGATGCCTTACGCATCCCTTCGGCGGGTTAGGCGGCCTGTCTGGCATTCATTTTCCTGTCAGTGAGCGACGCCCGGGCAGGACGGCAATAATGGCAGAGGCTACCAGCAGGGCGGTGGCGAGCATGAAGGTGCTGACCCTGCCCTGGTGATCAAATAATTCGCCGCCAGTGAATGCGCCCATTGTAATGGCGAACTGAATCAGGGCGACCATCAGGGCACCGCCAGCCTCCAGTTCATCCGGAATAATCCGGGTCATCCAGGTATTCCATACGACAGGAATGGGAGTCACAAGTATGCCCCATACCAGAAGCAATGCTCCTGTGGCGGCGGGTATGTGTCCCAGCCCCGTGAGCAGACCTGCGACGATCGCCAGGCCCGCCGGTAAACCGGTGAGAGCTGGCAGCAGATTATCCCTGACAAAAAAACCTGAGATCAGCGTTCCCGTCAGACCTGCGATGCCTACGCCCAGCAGGAACAGGGAAATCATGTTGATGCCCAGTCCAGTGACGCTTTCGAGGAAAGGACGCAGGTAAGTGGACAGCGAGAACTGTCCCATGAAGGCAAGCGTCACGGCAATCATGCCCAGGGCGAATGTCCGGCTGCGTAACAGGGATGCTATCTGTCTTATGCTGGTATCACGTTGCGGCGGCAGTTTCGGTATGACGACCATCTGCCATATCAGGCAGATCACGCCCGCAGGTACCACGGTAAAGAATGCACCCCGCCAGCCGATGAGGCTGCCCAGAAAGCTTCCCAGCGGTGGCGCCACCACGAACGCCTGTGCGGTCCCGCCCTGCAGAATGGCGATAGCTTTAGGGACACTCACGGGACGCACAACCCGTACCAGAATGGCCGTAGAAAGCGACCAGAATCCCCCAATAGATATACCAATCAACGCACGCCCGAACATAAACATGCCGTAGCCGTGAGCAGATGTGACGATGACCCCGGAAATCACCATCACAAGGGTATAGAAAATCACTGCTGTACGCCGGTCGAAGCGGGCAAGCAATGTGTTACCAAACAGGCTCGTAATCACCGCAAACAGCCCGGAAAAGGCAATGGCCTGACCCGCCTGGCCTTCCGTGACCGACAGATCATTTGCAATTGGGGTCAGCAGACTGACCGGCATAAATTCTGATGAAACGAGGACGAAGCACAGCAGAGCCATGCTGATGACTGCACTCCAGGCAGACGTCATTTCGGGCGCACTGAAGCCGCCCGCATTAAGCGGTTTATTCATAGATAATTTCTAAAGATGATGGTGAACAGTTACCACAGGCTCACAGCCTGCAGTCAGATAAAAAAAGCAGGATGACGGCGGAGCAGCGATTTCAATCTGCCCCGCCTGAACAAAGGTTAAAAACGTATCTGCGTCGTGATCAGCGTGAAGGTGACTCTACCTGCCCCTGGGCTATCAGTGCCTGAACGGACTCATGGATCGCTTCCAGGCTGCTGTAACGGGGCTGGTAACCCAGCCTGACGCGGGCTTTCTCAATGGAATGTGAAGAACTTCGCACCACATGCCCTCTGGAGTTTTCAGCAAACTCAGGTTCAAGCCCGGCAAGCCACTCGTCAAAAGGCTGGAACTTCAGGGACGGTTCCCTGCCAAACCAGCGGAAAACGGCTTCAGCGTAACCCCTGAGCGTGATGGCCTGGCCGGATACCGCATTGAAAATTTCACCTACTGAAGCAGAACGGTTTTCAATAGCCTTAATGATAAGCTGTGCGACATCAACAGCATGAACATGATGTACCGTTTCACTTCCGAGATTAGGCAGTGCCAGCGTTTCACCACGGGCAATACGCGAATACACTTCAGGATTCGAATTCCCCTGAGGCGTGGTCGGTACCCATCCTTCGCCGACAATATGTCCCGGACGGAAACAAGTAGCCGGGAAGCCAGACAGCCGCGCTTCACGCATCAGCCAGGCTTCGCTTTCTGCTTTACCCTGTCCGTAAGCATCAATCGGGCTGACAGGATCTGTTTCCAGAGAGGGGACTGACACATAACGACCGTAAACCCAGATTGAACTGCAGAAAATATAATGCTCAATCCTGCCGCGAAGCGCTTCAACAATCTGCTGCGTACTGCCGAGATCAAATGCAATCATGTCGATGACAATATCGGCCTGAAGCTCAGCAATACGTTGACCAAAGGTTCCTTTCTTTTCTTCTTCCAGCCGGTCAATAACAACGTTTTCGATGAGAGACCATGCGTAATGAGGGCGATAAGGCTTTGCTGCGCCCCGGCTGACGTTTACCACCTGGTGACCCAGTTCAACCAGCATTGGCACGAGATAAGAGCCCACGTGGCCACTGCCACCAATGACAACGATACGAGACATAGCTTTCTCCTTAATGTATTTCCGCAACGGCTTCTGAAGCTATCCCCTGCCGGGAATGGCTCAGTCAGAAAGGCATAGCCTGAATGCTTGTATTAACAAGAAAGGTATTGTAGTGCGCACTGTCATGTTTGACTTTAATCGAATTCAGAATGCTTTTATGGCGAAATAGCAATAATCACTAGGAATTGATTTGCAGAAGCATAAATACCAGAACTGTTATTCAGCTTTACCGGAAGAGATCAATGTCCGCTTTTGACACAGGGCTGCTGTTGCAGCCCTCATAAATTAAACTTCAATAGACTCAGATATCTCTAGGGCATCATCCACTTCAATACCGAGATAACGGACGGTACTTTCGAGTTTCTTGTGACCTAAAAGTAGCTGGATCACTCGAAGATTCTTCGTTTTTTTATAGATCAGATATGGCTTGGTTCTTCGCATAGAATGCGTGCTGTACAGAGCCTCGTCGAGACCCAGCTTATCAATCCATCCATGAAAAATACGGTTATATTGCCTTGTTGAGATATGCTGTGAAGAACCGACGCGGGACTGGAACAGATAGTCGCTACTACGTAGATGAGCCATTTTGATCCACGCTGCTACAGACTCTCTTGTTCCTTTAGTCAGTTCAAACTGAACGGGGCTTCCCGTTTTTTGCTGCAGCACTGTCGCTCTGCCCGAAACAGAGTTCCCATAGGCCACATCAGAAACTTTTAGCTTAACCAGATCACAGCCCCGAAGTTTACTGTCCAGAGCCATGTTAAATAGAGCTAAATCGCGTACTTTTCCTTCCAGCTCAAGTCTGATACGGATTCCCCAGATATGAGAGATCTGAAGAGGCCGTTTCTGGCCAATAATACGGCCCTTGTTTCAGGGGGATGTTGTCATGCTCAATCTCCTTTGGGTTAGGAGATGTGATTATGGTTGTCCCATATGAGCGAACAGCGGACGTTGGCCGACCGCTCTTAGCGGCAAACGCCGCCATATTTAAATAAAAAAGGCCCCCCTGTCAGGTGGCCTGTTCAGTGAACCTTTACGTTATAAAAGGTTATTCAGCAAAACACTTCCTTGCATGCTCTTCCACGAACGCCGTGACGGCTTCCGGCGCTTCAAGCGGCGGGAAGTGGTTCACGCCTTTAAGGATTTTCAGCTCCGCGCCGCCGCCCAGCACCTGCTGCAGCGCCGCTGCAAACGGAAGCGGGTTAGGCGCGTCATTTTCACCCTGAAGAATCAGCGCAGGCGCGGTGATTGCATCATACTGATCGGCCATTTCATGGTTCAGGAACGCAGCGGCATTGGCCTGCATCGAGTGCGCCGGCCATTTAGCAGCCTCTGCGCCCACGCTTTCAGTAACCCCAAACGGCTTATAAAACGCCACGGCACCGGAAGGCGTTGATACCGCCTCGCAGACCATATCGACCGTCATACCCGCGTCACGCATCTGCTTCCCATCCACGTAGCAGGCGGTGTACACCAGCCCGGCAACCTGCTGCGGATATTTCACCGCAAACGTGGAAATGATGTTGCAGCCGATGGAGTGAGACACAAGCACGACCGGCCCCTTGATGCCGGCAGCATCAATCACGGCTTTTAAATCTTCAGCGTGGCGGGGAATGCTGTAAGCCTCCGGCTGCAGCGGTTTGGCCGAGCGCCCGTAGCCGCGGCTGTCGTACGCAACCGTGTGGAATTTTGCAGATAGTGCGTCAGTCTGCGCCTGCCAGATATCACTGATACCAAAGTACCCGGCGACAAAAACAACCGGCATGCCCTGGCCCTTTGCGTCAAAATAAATCTCAATGCCGTCATCTGTAGTTGCGTAAGACATTCTTCATTCCTCATTTGTTAACCGTCATGAAAGTATAAAGAGTGTGCGGCGCACTCCGTGAGAGGCAGGAAAGTCATAATTCGATGGTTTCGGGTCAAGTTAAGGGTGCCCGGTAGGTTATGAGGAACGCACGAATAAGGTCTTACGGTATCTGCTGGCGGCTGTGCCGGATATAAGCGCTGCGGCCTGCACGACAAGAAGCGTAAGTTTTCCGGAAATTTATCATTGACCCTATTCCATCGAATGTTGGCCTGGGCGCGGCTCACGCCCGGCCCGCAGCCTTTTTATACTGCCTGCTCAACGCACAGACCGCACGGCTGCGGTTTCTCTGAAGGAGTAATGAATGCAACTGACTCAAATACGTAACGCCACGCTGAAGCTCGACTATGCCGGCGTCCGCTTCCTCATCGATCCGATGCTTTCTGACAAAGAAGCCTGGCCCGGTTTTCCCGGTACCGCGCGTTCGCACCTGCGCAACCCCATGGTCTCGCTGCCGGTCTCTGTTGAAGAGCTGCTGGAGGTGGACGTGATCATCGTGACGCACACGCATCAGGATCACTGGGACGAGGCGGCGCAGCAGTTGATCCCGAAGGACCGGGTGATTTATACGCAGAATGAGAGCGATGCGGCACTGCTGCGCTCGCAGGGCTTCACGGCGGTCAGCGTGCTGGCAGACACCAACGTCATTGCGGGCATCAGCGTTGCAAAAACCGACGGCCAGCACGGCAGCGACGAGGCGTACGCCATCCCCGAGGTAGCCGAGCGCCTGGGCGACGCGTGCGGCCTGGTCTTTTCTGCAGAGGGTGAAAAGACGCTGTACGTGGCCGGTGACACCATCTGGGTCCCGCCGTACGCAGAGAGCCTGGAAAAATACGCGCCTGACGTTGTAGTGCTTAACATGGGCCTGGCGACGGTAGACGGAATTGGTGCCATCATCATGGGTAAACAGGACGCGCTGCGCACGCTTGAGGTGCTGCCTTCGGCCACGGTGGTGGCATCGCACCTGGAGGCCGTTAACCACTGCCTGCTGAGCCGGGACGAACTGCGCGCCTTTGCAGCGGAAAATGGTATTCAGGACCGGGTACTGGTGCCGGAAGACGGCGAGACGCTGAATTTCTGACGCACAAGCGCCAGGGCGGCAGACTACGGTCTGCCGCCCGTCAGTCCGAACAAAGCAGGATAATCATCGCGGTTTACATCAGTAAGGGTACAGAATTATGTCCACGCTGCACGTTGTCGTTATCGCCACGCCGGGCTTCAGCCCGTTTCACTTTTCCGTGCCGTCCATGGTCTTTGACAAGGCGATGCCGGAGCCGGGCCTGTTCAGCGTGGATATCTGCGCCGAACAGCCCGGCGTCGTGGCGTCCGACATCGGTATCTCAATTAATGTGGAGCACGGGCTGGAGCGGCTCGATGTGGCGGATATCATCATTGTGCCGTTCTGGGAGCATCCTGAAACGCGCCCTGATGCGGCGTTACTGGAGGCGCTGCGCAGCGCCTGGCAGCGCGGGGCCGAAGTCGTGGGGCTGTGCCTCGGGGCGTACGTGCTGGCCTACGCAGGCCTGCTGAATAACCGCAGGGCGTCCACGCACTGGGAGTTTGAGCAGGATTTCGCCGCACGTTTTCCGGCGGTGCGGCTTGACAGCAACGCGCTCTATACAAGCGACGATCGCCTGGTGACGTCGGCCGGGACGGCGGCGGGTATCGACTGCTGCCTGAACATCGTGCGGGAACATTACGGAACCGCGCTGGCTAACCGTGTAGCCCGACGGATGGTTATTCCCCCGTACCGGGAAGGCGGGCAGGCTCAGTTTATTGAACATGCGGTGCCGGAGACGACGCGCGATGAACAGATAAACGATCTTATCGACTATCTGCGTCGCAACCTGGACAAGCGACACGATATTGACTCGATTGCGGGCTTCTCAGGCATGAGCCGGCGCACGCTGACACGACACTTCCTAAAGGCAACAGGTATGACCGTGGGGGACTGGCTCAGCGCCCAGCGCCTGCAGCGCAGCCAGGAGCTGCTGGAAACCACCGATCACAGCATTGAAACCGTGTCGTCGCTGGCGGGATATCAGTCACCGGTCTCGTTCCGGCAGAGCTTCAAGGCCCGCTTTAACGTCAGCCCCAGCGAGTGGCGCCGGACCTTCCGTGGCCCCGGTCTGATATAGATCCGGGCCGGCAGCCGGTACTGCTGCGCACCGCTTCCGGCTCATTATCGCTTTATTACTTTCGCATCAGCCTGCTTCGCTGAACCAGGCCGGGGCTGCTGCGCGCAAAATTCAGGACACACACATGAAACGTATGCCAGTGCAGGTGTATATCCTGTCAGGCTCTCAGGCGCTTTTTCAGACCGTTTCGATCATGATGATGGCGGTCGGCGGTCTTGCCGGACAGATGCTCGCTCCCTCGCCGGAGCTGGCCACGCTGCCAATTGCGGCGGCGGGGCTGGGAACGCTTCTGACAATTTTTCCGGCCTCGCTGTGGATGAGTCGCGCCGGACGCCGGGCCGGGTTTCTTACGGGAACGGCGGCGGGGGTTGTTGCCGGCATGTCGGCAACAGCCGGCCTGTACCTGCACTCCTTTATGCTGCTCTGTGCGGCCACGTTTCTCATCGGAATTTATCAGGCCTTTGCGCAGTATTACCGCTTCGCCGCCGTGGAAGTGGCCGGCAGCAGCGCCGGTTCAGCGGCCATTTCACTGGTGCTGGCCGGCGGCGTTGTCGCGGGCGTGGCGGGACCCTGGCTTGCGCGGGCCGGAAGCGCGCTGTTTACGGTACCGTTCATGGGTTCTTTTTTCCTGCTGGGCATGGTGGCACTCGCGGGACTGCTTCTGATGACAGGCCTGACCTTTCCCCCCGGTACGCACAGGGCACGGGATAAAAAGGTCCGCCAGGCCTGGTACCAGATTATAGCGCGGCCGGCTTACCTGACCGCGCTGTTCTCTGCCGCCACCGGCTTCGGCATCATGGTGCTGGCAATGACAGCCACGCCGCTCGCCATGCAGCACCATGGTTATACGCTGCTGCAGAGCACCACGGTGATCCAGTTGCACGTGCTGGGTATGTTTCTGCCGTCCTTTATTACCGGCAGGTTGATAGCGCGGTATGGCGTGCTGAACGTCATGCTGGCCGGCGCGGGGTTTCTGCTGCTGTACGCCGTGCTTTCCGTCTCCGGGCAGGGCTATAGCACGTTCAATGCTGCACTTATCGCGGTCGGTATCGGCTGGAATTTTCTCTACATCGGCGGCACGACCCTGCTGTCCACGGCGATAAGCGAGCCTGAAAAGGGGTTTGGTCAGGCGTTTAACGACATGAGCGTGGCGGTCTGTGTTCTGCTCTGTTCGCTTGCGGCAGGTCGTCTCCTGTGCACCGCCGGATGGGAGCGTATGAACCTGATGCTCATGCCGTGGATAGTCGCCTGTGCCGCGCTGCTTGTCCTGATGAAAACCCTGACTGCAAAGAGACGGTAAAGCGGCGTTACCGGTCGCGCTGGTTATTCCTGTATATACCCAATTAGTAAGGCGGCTTTGTGCCCGCCGGGAGATAGAATGTCTTTACGCTACGCCTTTAACTGGAGCATCTGGATTTCAGCTGCCTGCGCCCTTTACGTGGCAGGCTATATGCTCAGCCCGCTGTATGGCAGCGGCGTTATGGCGGCCTCGTTTATGGCTATGCCGGTTTATTTCACCATGGGCGCGCCGCGCAGCGGCTACTGGCACTATATCTCAAGCGCGCTTGCGGGTGTGGCGTGGGGCTGCCTGTATAACACCGCAACTGCCGTGCTCCATAGGGCAGGCCTTGCCGGGCTCGTTGCCGCAACGTTACAGGTTTTCGTCATAACAACGGTGATCTGCACCATTCACTTCACCTTTTTCGCAAAGGGGCTGATATCAAGCGTCCCGATGATTTTTGCCGCATCTGCCGCCATTGCCGTTTTCGGTGAGGATAAGTGGCTCCCGGTAGCACTACGCTGGGGCGGATTTCTCAGGCCGGTACGGCTTTACTGGACATAGAAGGACGCTGGAAATTCAGACTGCTGTCTGCCAGAAAATAACTGAAGTAATCCGGGCTGAAATCTAGCCCCCTTTTGGATAATAAAGTCTGCTTATGGCACAGAGCAGACCAGGACATCACCAGCGCGGATTAATGATGAAGGTCATAAAAAAGCGAAGAATAGTTGAGGAACGTTTTGCAGAGGTTTTGGAGAAAGGAAAAAAGGTATATATTCCGGGCCGTTGTTTTCACATACACCTTCTGAGTTCAGAGGCAACTTCATGACATGGCAGCAATTCAAGCAGACTTACCTGGTTAAGTTCTGGTCACCCGTTCCGGCAGTTATCGCAGCCGGTATCCTTTCGACTTACTATTTTGGCATTACCGGCACCTTCTGGGCAGTCACCGGCGAGTTTACCCGCTGGGGTGGACAGCTGTTACAGCTGGCCGGGGTGCATGCCGAAGAGTGGGGCTACTTCAAACTGATTCATCTGGACGGCACGCCGCTGACCCGCATCGACGGGATGATGATTATCGGTATGTTCGGCGGCTGCTTTGCGGCAGCGCTGTGGGCAAACAACGTTAAGATCCGCATGCCAAAAAGCCGCATTCGTATTATGCAGGCCGTTGTTGGCGGGATCATTGCCGGGTTTGGTGCACGACTGGCAATGGGCTGTAACCTTGCCGCTTTCTTTACCGGTATTCCTCAGTTTTCTCTGCACGCCTGGTTCTTTGCCGTGGCGACGGCCATTGGCTCGTACTTTGGCGCTAAATTCACCCTGCTCCCGCTGTTTCGCATTCCCGTGAAGATGGTCAAAGTGGGCGCGGCATCGCCGCTGACCCAAAAGCCCGCACAGGCCCGTCGTCGCTTCCGCCTTGGGATGTTGATCTTTTTCGCGATGGTTGCGTGGGCACTTTGCACCGCGTTAAACCAGCCGAAACTGGGGCTGGCTATGCTTTTCGGCGTCGGCTTTGGGCTGCTGATTGAACGCGCTCAGATCTGCTTTACCAGCGCGTTTCGCGATATGTGGATCACCGGGCGCACGATGATGGCAAAAGCGATTATTGCCGGGATGGCGGTGAGCGCCATTGGTATCTTCAGCTATGTGCAGCTTGGCGTTGAGCCAAAAATCATGTGGGCAGGTCCAAACGCCGTGATTGGCGGCCTGCTGTTTGGTTTTGGTATTGTGCTGGCCGGCGGCTGCGAAACGGGCTGGATGTACCGGGCCGTGGAAGGTCAGGTGCATTACTGGTGGGTCGGTCTGGGTAACGTGATTGGCTCAACGATTCTGGCGTATTTCTGGGATGATCTCTCCCCGGTGCTGGCGACCAACTGGGATAAGGTTAATCTGCTCGCGACGTTTGGCCCGCTCGGCGGCCTGTTAGTGACCTACGCCCTGCTGTTAATCGCATTTTTACTCGTCGTGGCGCAGGAAAAACGCTTCTTCCGCCGCAGCCCTGTCAGCACTGAAAGACAGGAGAATATCGCATGAAAGATATCGTGCCTGACTATCGTCTCGATATGGTCGGCGAGCCTTGCCCATATCCGGCCGTCGCCACGCTTGAAGCGCTGCCACAACTTAAAAAAGGTGAGATACTGGAAGTGGTAAGCGATTGCCCTCAGTCGATCAATAATATCCCTCTGGATGCCAAAAACCACGGGTATACCGTTCTGGATATTCAGCAGGATGGTCCGACTATTCGTTATTTAATTCAGAAATAATACCACTGTCTAAAAAGGCCTCAGCGAGGCCTTTATTCAGGTGACGGGCTTAGGCCATCGCCGTCGTTTAAGCTTTGGTAGGCATGAATGTGTGGTGAGTCGTGTCGCGCAAACGGAACAGACTGCACCGTGGGGTTGGTTTGCTGCCGGGTTAAACCTGGTAAAATAAAAGCGGGTACCCGCACAAACCGGACATTCAAATTTTATGTCGGGGATATCCCCTCCAGCCAGTTATGTGGAGTAACCAGACTACATGAATTATTAGATCAACAGGGATATATCGTCCTTTTTTACCAGCCAGCCGCCAATAGCATTCGCTATTCCCTTGAAAACTAAGTCATGTTGATCCATGGCAAAGTTAAGTGGCTTGACTTAAGTAAAATCTTAAGTCTGGTTTGAGTAAGGCTTTAATGGATTAATGTTTTTAAGATCGCTTTTGTTTATTTCTTTATTTGTGTCATGTCACGCTTCGTCTCTCAATTTCTCCTCTACGCTTTTACGGCTCAATTGCCCGGACCGGGGGTTGGTTGAGGTTATCCTTCACGCCTATGGCCATACCCAGGAAAAGTGGCAGGGAAATTTTGAAACCGGCGCTGGTCACAAGCGCTCCGGCGATACCGAAATTATTCCGTTTGCGAACGGTGATATTCTGTTCCATTCCATCTCCAGCGATGCATTCAGCTATTTATATGACGGCGAAACGCGCCTTAAACGCTGCGCTAAGCTGGATGAACGGCCCGTCTATCCCTCATTCTGAAGAGGCTGGCCGCGCCGCGGCCAGCTGAACGCGTCCGTCAGAATCGATAGCCCGCCGAGAACATAAATACCCATGGGTCGAGGCGAGTGCTGATGCTCTGCTGTTCACCCCCGGCCTTGAAACGAACATCGGTATCGATATCCATATACCAGACTGAGGCGTTAATCAGCCAGTCGCGGTTAATCAGATAATCGAGACCCACCTGCCCCGCCACGCCCCAGGAATCCTTCAGGCTGAGATCGGAAAGGCCTGCCGCTTTCCCGGTATCGTTAAATTTCTCATCAAAGAAAGTGGTGTAATTCACGCCTGCCCCGATATACGGGCGCACCTTGCTGCTTGAGTCACCAAAATACCACTGCGCCATCAGCGTAGGCGGCAAATGGTGCACCGTAGCGATATCCCCGGTTGGCCCCGTCCCCACGCGATGGCGGAAAGGCGTGGCCGCCAGTAATTCAACGCCAATGTTATCCGTTGCCATATAGGTGAACGTTAAGCCCAGTTGGGTATTGTTGCTAACGTTAAAGCCTCCCAGACCCAGAACGTTATCCGATCCTTCGGTTGGACGGACCGTTGCTGAACCGGCTCGTATAAAGAATTCGCCTGCTTCGTGCGCGTACGCGCCGCCAGAGAGACTGCTTAAGATAAGGGCTGCCACCGCTAATTTTTTCATATCCGCTCCATCGATGTGGTTTTCATAGCGGTGGTGAATATACTCACAAATGAGTAATAAGTGATCTAACACAGATCACATTAAAACCAATACTTTAACATTCATTGATCTGGGTTAATTTTTAAGGTCAATTCTGGAGGGGCGAATGCGTATCTATATCAAATTTCAAGGATATGCAGGCCAGGTAATTGTCATTAAGCATCGCTAAACGAGAGGATCAGATTCTGGCGTTGAAGACGGGAAAGTTGACTCTTACCGCTGCTTTACAAAGATATGCTTTTCCATACACCCCTTGATGCTGCCACATCGGCGTTATCCGGTGTACAATTGCCGGCTAATTAACACCTGCAATACTCAAGGAGAGTGCATGTCTATCACGGCGAAGTCTGTCTACCGTGACACGGGAAATTTTTTCCGCAATCAGTTCATTACCTTTTTACTGATTGCGTTGTTGTGCGCTTTTATCACGGTGGTGCTGGGTCATGCGTTCTCACCCAGTGATGAACAAATTGCCAGCCTCAGCCAGGGAGATCACCTTGCAGGGAGCGTGGGGCTGTTTGACCTGGTGCAGAACATGACGCCTGAACAGCAGCAAATCCTGCTGCGGGCATCGGCTGCGTCCACCTTCTCGGGCCTGATTGGCAATGCTATCCTCGCAGGTGGTGTGCTGCTGATGATCCAACTGGTTTCAGCCGGACAACGCGTCAGCGCCCTGCGTGCCATCGGTGCCAGCGCCCCTGTTCTGCCGAAACTGTTTATCCTCATTTTTCTGACCACCCTGCTAGTACAGATGGGGATTATGCTGATCGTAGTTCCGGGCGTGCTGCTGGCTATCGTGCTCTCCTTCGCGCCGGTGATGGTGGTCCAGGATAAAATGGGGATCTTCACTGCGATGCGCAGCAGCATCCGACTGGCCTGGTCGAATATGCGCCTGGTCGCACCGGCTGTCATCGGCTGGCTGCTTGCTAAAACGCTGTTACTGCTGTTTGCACCGAACTTTGCCGTGTTAACGCCCAATGTGGGTGCGGTAGTCGCTAATACGCTGAGCAACCTGATTTCAGCCGTGCTGCTGGTCTACCTGTTCCGCCTGTATATGTTAATTCGTCAGTAGTCCTGATGGCCGGGCACATCGCTGTGTCTAGCCCCACTCAGAGGATGGGATTGTAGAATGAAGCAGTTTCTGGATTTTTTACCGCTGGTCGTCTTTTTTGCCTTTTATAAGCTGTACGACATCTATGCTGCGACCACGGCACTGATTATCGCCACAGCCATCGTGCTGATTTACAGCTGGGTTCGCTATCGTAAAGTTGAAAAAATGGCGCTGGTGACGTTTGTCCTGGTTGCGGTCTTTGGCGGGTTAACCCTGTTCTTCCATAATGATGAGTTTATCAAATGGAAGGTGACCGTCATTTATGGCCTGTTCGCCGGTGCATTGCTGATTAGCCAGTGGATCATGAAAAAGCCGCTGATCCAGCGTATGCTGGGTAAAGAGCTGACGCTGCCGCAGCACGTCTGGTCCCGCCTGAATATCGCCTGGGCGGTGTTCTTTATTTTATGTGGCCTCGCCAATATCTATATCGCCTTCTGGCTGCCACAGAATATTTGGGTCAACTTCAAGGTCTTTGGCCTGACGGCGTTAACGCTGATCTTCACCCTGTTAAGCGGGGTGTATATCTATCGTCATATGCCTCAGGACGAGAAGCACTAATAAACATAACCGGAGCGCAAATTACATGCGCTCCGGTCTATTCTCTCCAGCCCGAAATCATAGTAGCATCCCGCCTGAAGTCTTCAGTTACGAGTAAAAACAATGACAAAAAATGACGCCCCTCAGGGCGAACTGGTATTGCGCACGCTGGCAATGCCCGCAGACACCAATGCTAACGGCGATATTTTTGGCGGCTGGCTTATGTCGCAAATGGATATGGGCGGCGCGATCCTGGCAAAAGAGATTGCACACGGGCGGGTTGTAACCGTCCGGGTAGACGGCATGACCTTCCTTCGACCAGTGGCTGTGGGTGACGTTGTCTGCTGTTACGCGCGCTGTGTTAAGCGCGGCAATACGTCTATTTCTATCAATATTGAAGTGTGGGTGAAAAAAGTCTCTTCTGAGCCGATTGGGCAGCGTTATAAAGCAACGGAAGCGCTGTTTATCTACGTGGCGGTAGATAACGCGGGCAAACCCCGGCCACTGCCGCAGGGCTGATATTCCGACAAAAAAAAGCCTCCGGTCCGGAGGCTTTTTCTTTTATTCCATCTGTGCCCCGCCGTTCAGGCGGAACACAATATTCACAATCAACCCACGACCCGGCTTGCCGGCTTCATAACGCCATTTTCTCATGGCTGACTTCACCTCACGCTCGAACATATTAGAAGGCTGTGCAGACAGGACCTCTACGTTCTCGACGCGGCCATCAGAGGTTACGTCAAATTTGACCCGCACACGCCCTTCAATACGCAGGGCCTGAGCACGTGCGGGATATTGCGGTTGGTTACGGCTGAGGGCGCGAGGCCCCGCAGGCGCGGATACCGTTGGTTTTGCCGCAGCAGGCGCGCTATTCATTAGCGGTCGCGACGGCGCAGCGTTTTCGACCGTCTGCGTTGCGCGTGGCTCAACCGGACGCGTTTCACGTTTCGGACGCTCTTCCACCTTCTTCACCGGCTTTGGCTTCGGTTTAGGTTTGGGTTTTGGCTCCGGCTTGTGGATCACCACGGGCGCTTCTTTCGGCGGCTCCGGAACGGGTTCAGGCTCTGGCTCCGGTTCTGGCTCAGCGACGGGCTGTGGCGGTGGCGCAACCTGCGGCGGCTCAAGATCCGCAGGCGATACCATGGTCACAGAAATAGGCTGCGCGGGCGCTGGCATTTCAATAACCTGATGAACCGAGGTATAGAGCAGACCCGCCACGACAGCGCCGTGGATAACCACGGAAAGCAGCGTCGGCCATGGAAAGCGGCGAGGTAAATCTAGGGTCATCGAAGTCATAATCATCAACGTTTAAAAACCGGACCTCGATTTTAAATGCAAATAGCAATCATATTCAACAAGTCACTTTGATGCGGGGCAATTTAAGCGCAAGAAACCCCAAAAAAAGCGCACTCAGATCAGGGTATTAACATTGTTTTTATCTTTACATTGCAGTCAGTTGCCCTTTCACATAACGTAATTGACACTTTTACTGGTTAAGGAGCTACCCCCGTGCTTTATGTGATTTACGCCGAAGATAACGCCGACTCCCTGGAAAAACGCCTCTCTGTACGCCCTGCGCACCTGGCTCGCCTGCAGCTGCTTCAGGATGAAGGCAAATTATTGACCGCAGGCCCAATGCCTGCCGTAGACAGCAACGATCCGGGTGCGGCGGGTTTTTCAGGCTCGACGGTCATTGCTGAATTCGAATCACTGGAAGCCGCGCAGGCCTGGGCTGACGCGGATCCGTACGTCGCGGCGGGCGTGTATGCAAAGGTAACCGTGCGGCCTTACAAGAAAGTATTTTGATATAAGAAAGGCTCCCTAAGGAGCCTTTTTTCGACTGATTTTACTCAGTGCAGTGATGCCAGCCTCGCCGCAAAGCCCACAAACAGCAGCCCTATCAAACCATTTCCCAGCGTCGCCAGTTTCTTTTTGGTTTTCAGGTAGCGCGTGACAAACGCGCCGGAGAAGATCAGGAAGCTCATATACATAAAGCTGATTAGCTCGAGCGTTGTAGCAAGGATCAGGAAAGAGGTACCTGTATTTTCAGCCCGCACATCAATGAACTGTACAAAAAACGAGACGTAGAAAAGAATCGCTTTCGGGTTCGTCAGGCTTAACACCAGCGAGCGCTTCATGATCATGCTGGCGGGTTCTGTACCGCTCTGTTGGCCGTTATTTTGCCGGGTAGCCACTGACCAGAGTATTTTTCCCCCGAGCCACAACAGATAAAATGCGCCCAGATAACGAACAATATTGAATAACACCGGCGTCGTCTGGATAAGCGCAGCGACACCTGCCCAGGCCAGGAACATCAGTACCGCGTCGCCGATAAATACCCCGGTGGCGGCCAGATAACCTTTTTTAACACCGTGGCCAATCCCTGTTTTCAGCACAAACAAGGTATTCGGACCTGGAACCAGAACAATAAAAAATGCGCCGACAACGTACGTCCAAAAATTCAGTACACCAAACTCCGCAAACACCTCTCCCTCCTTTTGCTTAAAATGACGAGAATATCGCTGCAACGACGATATTCCCAAAACGCCCGGCTATTGTACGCCGTTATAGCCGTCAAAATAAGACGCGGCCAGTTCATTGCCAAACAGGATGGCGTCTTTTTCCTCCATCCCGGAGGTCCATGTGTCACTGGCGTTGCCGTTGAACGAGTGATCGGTACTCGCATCTTGTTTAAGCTGGTCGCGGATACTCTGCGCATAGGCAGACGCTTCCTCCTGTGTTCGGCCTGCGGCGCGGTCCGCTTTGCCGCGGGCATACAGTTCACGGAACTGTGGTACGTTCAGTCGGTAATTTTGTGAAACGCTCGAGGTGTAGTTGCCCCCGACAAAACTGGATTTATGCGAGACGAAATAATACGCATGGCGTTCGGGTGACGTTTTTGTATTCGTACACCCGCCGAGCAGCGCAATCCCGAGAAATAACGCGATATGTTTTCCGTTCATTCCATTTTCCTTTTAAACATTCCACTGCGTGGCCCAGGCGTATATATATACTGCCAGCGAAGAGAATGTCGGCAGCTGTAATTCTTCCCTGAGCGCGTCCAGCGCTAAAAGCACAATAAAGACCCACAAATAGGGATTCATTCTCGTAATTTCATAAGATTAGGCGCGCAAAGTATACCGCGGAAGCCTGCTGTCGGGGACTGCAAATAATGATAGATTTTGGCGGCATTGTGGGCACCGTGACGGTGCCCTGTGGGGATCAGATGTCCTGGACCGCGAACAGTAATGCATTACGGTGTCGGCTAAGCCCACATTTCCTGATGGCGTGAATACGCATATTGCGGCGGGATTGTGCTTCCAGCCAACGAGCCTTACGACGACTCACCTGTCGCAACATGCGCCAGCGCCCTACTTCATTTCTACTGCGCTTCATGTCTACAACTCTTTCTTTATAAGAAAGGCCATTATAAACCCAACCTGGCGGCAAACCAGCGCTTTTATCTGCCGTTTTTATTTGCCAGATGAATCCTGATGCGTACACTCATAACAATACGCTTTCAAAAGGATTTTTTAACTATGACAACCTTCTACACCGTGGTGAGTTGGCTGGTCATTCTGGGATACTGGCTGTTAATCGCGGGGGTGACATTACGTATCCTGATGAAGCGCAGAGCTGTACCCTCTGCCATGGCCTGGCTTCTGATTATCTATATTCTGCCGCTGGTGGGCATCATCGCCTATCTCTCTTTTGGCGAACTCCATTTGGGTAAACGGCGTGCAGAGCGCGCCCGCGCGATGTGGCCATCGACAGCAAAGTGGCTTAACGATCTTAAAGCCTGCAAACATATCTTTGCGGAAGAAAATAGCAGCGTCGCGGCATCGCTGTTTCAGCTGTGCGAGCGGCGCCAGGGAATTGGCGGCGTCAAGGGGAACCAGCTGCAGCTGATGACCACCTCCGATGATGTGATGCAGGCGCTGATCCGTGACATTCAGCTTGCACGCCACAACATCGAGATGGTGTTTTACATCTGGCAGCCAGGCGGGATGGCGGACCAGGTTGCCGAGTCGCTGATGGCGGCCGCGCGGCGTGGGATCCACTGCCGCCTTATGCTCGACTCCGCAGGGAGCGTCGCGTTTTTCCGCAGCCCCTGGGCCGGTATGATGCGCAATGCGGGTATCGAAGTGGTGGAGGCGCTCAAGGTTAACCTGCTGCGTGTTTTCCTGCGACGCATGGATCTGCGCCAGCACCGTAAGATGATCCTGATTGATAACTATATTGCCTACACCGGCAGCATGAACATGGTTGACCCCCGCTTCTTCAAACAAGATTCCGGGGTCGGACAATGGATCGACCTGATGGCGCGTATGGAAGGCCCGGTGGCGACGTCGATGGGGATCGTTTATTCCTGTGACTGGGAAATTGAGACGGGCAAACGCATCCTGCCGCCACCGCCAGACGGGAATATCATGCCGTTTGAAGAGGCCAGCGGCCACACCATCCACACCATCGCGTCTGGCCCGGGTTTCCCGGAGGATCTGATCCATCAGGCGCTGCTCACCGCGACCTATTCCGCACGTGAGTATTTGATCATGACGACCCCCTACTTCGTCCCGAGTGACGATCTGCTGCATGCGATCTGTACCGCCGCGCAGCGTGGCGTGGACGTCAGCATTATTATGCCGCGTAAGAATGACTCGCTGCTGGTGGGCTGGGCAAGCCGCGCGTTCTTCAGCGAACTGCTTGCCGCAGGCGTGAAAATCTATCAGTTTGAAGGCGGATTGTTACATACCAAGAGCGTGCTGGTTGATGGCGAACTGAGTCTCGTGGGAACCGTGAACCTCGATATGCGCAGCCTGTGGCTCAACTTTGAGATCACACTGGTGATTGATGACGCCGGTTTTGGCGGCGATCTGGCGGCGGTTCAGGATGATTACATCTCGCGCTCGCGCCTGCTGGACGCCAGGCTGTGGGTGAAACGTCCGTTGTGGCAGCGAATTGCCGAACGACTGTTTTACTTCTTTAGTCCGTTGCTGTAAAACGTGCCCAACGATGTTAAACAGGTAGTCATCATGGAAATGGATCTGAATAATCGCCTGACCGAAGACGAAACGCTCGAGCAGGCCTATGACATTTTTCTCGAACTGGCGGTGGATAATCTCGACCCGGCCGACGTGATCCTCTTTAATCTGCAGTTCGAAGAGCGCGGCGGCGCCGAACTGTTCGACCCGGCCGAAGACTGGGCCGAACATGTCGATTTCGATCTCAATCCAGATTTCTTCGCCGAGGTGGTGATTGGTCTTGCCGATGAAGATGGCGGTGAAATTAACGATATCTTCGCCCGCGTACTGCTCTGTCGCGAGAAAGACCACAAGCTGTGCCATATTTTATGGCGCGAGTGATAAAAAAGGCTGCGATGGCAGCCTTTTTTATTTACTCCGGTAAGTGACTTCCACAGCGGTGACAAAACCGTGCGCTGTGCTCATGACTCCCCTGCTGACAATTCGGGCACTTCCTCTGCTGCTGGCGACTTTGAAATGCGCTGCTCATGTGCGTGGTAATAAGCCCCGTCGGGATCGCAATCACCGAATAGCCAATCAGAATGAGCACCGATGCCACAATGCGCCCCAGCGGCGTGTGCGGGGTAATATCGCCGTAGCCCACGGTGGTGACCGTCACGATGGCCCAGTACACCGACGCATTCAGCGTGGTGAAGCCGTATTTTGGCCCCTCAATTAAATACATCAGCGATCCGAAGACAATCATCACAATCGCGATAAACGAATAAAAGAGAATAAGCTGATGTCGCGCGCTGAGGATCGCCACCCAAAATACCCTCAGCGACGGCATAAACCGCAGTAGTTTTAAAATACGCAGCACGCGAATGGCGCGCATGGCTCGCCAGGCAAACACATAGTTCAGGCTGATTTCCGGCCAAAGCCACATAACGTACAGCGGCAGGATGGTGGCTAAATCAATAAAGCCCCAGAAGCTGAAAACGTATTTTGCCGGATTAGGCCAGCAGGCGACGCGTAAAATAAACTCAAGGGTAAAGACCAGGGTGACGATCAGTTCCAGCCAGACAAAGACGTGCCATTCATCAAAGGTCAGGTGATATTGCGTTCCGGCGCCGGATTCGACAAAGATAATGATCACGCTTATCAGCGCAAATAATCCGCACAGCCCCTCAAAGCGCCGCCCGGACACCGTATGGGGATCGAATAACAGGTGATACAGCCGCTGACGGGCCGACGTGAATAATCGCGACACATTAACCTCGCAAATAATAAGGGCTGACATCATGTCAGCCCTTGCGATTATAACGGGTCTACTTTCAGGCAGGAAACCGCATGTCGGAAACTGCCTTCCAGAACCGGCCTCGTTTTTGCACATTCCGGCCCGGCAATAGGACAGCGCGTACGGAAAACGCAGCCCGATGGCGGGTTAATGGGCGACGGCAGTTCACCCTCCAGAAGCTGGATGGTTTTATTCTTTTCCAGATCGGGATCCGGAACAGGCACCGCGGACATCAGCGCTTTGGTGTACGGGTGCAACGGGTTATGGTACACCTCATCGTACGTGCCTAGCTCAACGGCGTGACCCAGGTACATCACCAGAACGCGGTCGGAGATGTGCTTCACGACCGCCAGGTCATGCGCGATGAAAATCAGCGACAGGCCCATTTCACGCTGCAGCTTTTGCAGCAGGTTCACCACCTGCGCCTGGATAGACACGTCCAGCGCGGAGACAGGCTCATCGCAGATAATCAGCTTCGGCTCGAGGATCAGCGCACGCGCAATGCCGATACGCTGGCACTGGCCGCCGGAGAACTCGTGCGGATAACGGTTGATGAGGTTAGGCAGCAGACCCACCTTCATCATCATCGCCTTGACGCGGTCGCGCGCTTCCTGACGCGACATTTTAGGATGGTAAGTACGCAGCGGCTCGGCGATGATCTCCCCGATGGTCATACGCGGGTTCAGCGATGCCAGCGGATCCTGGAAAATCATCTGGATGTCGCTGCGTACCGCGCGCCATTCATTCGGCTTCATACCCAGCAGATCTTTGCCCAGCCACGCTACTTTGCCGTCGGTCGCTTTCACCAGACCGATAATCGCGCGCGCAAAGGTGGATTTGCCGCAGCCGGACTCACCCACCACGCCCAGCGTTTCCCCTTCGTACAGACGAAGCGTTACGCCATCAACCGCCTTAAGGGTTTTAGAGGGCTGCCAGAACCACTGTTTGCCATCTTTGATATCGAAATGAACCTTGAGGTCGGCGATTTCGAGCAGCACGTTTCTTTTTTCATCTATGGCGTTCATACCAGCTCCTCCAGCGGCTTATAGCAGGCGCGCAGTCGGCCCGGGGCAAACGCTTCCAGCGGCGGCGCGCTGTTACAGATTTCCATCGCGTGCGGGCAGCGCGGCTGGAACGGACAACCTTTCGGTAAACGCAGCAGGTTCGGCGGGTTACCTGGAATGGTCAGCAGAGATTCCCCTTCCGCATCAAGACGCGGAACGGCGTTCAGCAGGCCAATCGAATACGGATGGGCTGGCTGGTAGAACACGTCTCGCGCCTTGCCGTACTCCATAGTACGCCCTGCGTACATCACCAGCACTTTATCGCAGATGCCCGCGACGACGCCCAAGTCGTGGGTGATCATGATAATGGCAGTGTTAAATTCACGCTTAAGCTCATTCAACAGAGTCATGATCTGCGCCTGAACGGTCACGTCCAGCGCGGTGGTAGGTTCATCGGCAATCAGCAGCTTGGGCCTGCACAGCAGCGCCATGGCGATCATTACGCGCTGGCGCATGCCGCCGGAGAACTCGTGCGGGAACATGCGCATACGCTTGCGCGCTTCCGGCATTTTTACCGCATCGAGCATTTTTACGGACTCTTCAAACGCTTCCGCTTTACCCAGCCCTTTATGCAGCATCAGCACTTCCATCAGCTGTTCACCCACGCGCATATACGGGTTCAGGGAGGTCATCGGGTCCTGAAAAATCATTGAGATTTGCTCGGCGCGCAGCGTGTTCAGCTGTTGCTCCGGCAGGTTGAGGATCTCTTTTCCGTTGAAGGTGGCAGATCCCCCGATACGCCCGTTTTGCGCCAGCAGGCCCATCAGCGCAAACGCCGTTTGCGATTTACCTGAACCGGACTCGCCCACAATACCGAGGGTTTCACCGGCCCGCAGGCTGAAGTTCAGATCGTTAACGGCGGTAACATCGCCGTCTGGCGTGTTAAACGTCACGCGGAGATCTTTGACGTCCAGCAGAATGCTTTCCTGCTGTTGCGCCTGCGGCACAGATGCCGTTTCAATAATTGTCATGACGGCGCTCCTTAACGGTCTTTCGGGTCGAGGGCATCACGCAGGCCATCGCCGATAAAGTTGAAACAGAACAGGGTGACAACCAGGAAGCCCGCCGGATACAGCAGCAGCCATGGAGAGACTTCCATTGAGTTTGCCCCATCGCTCAGCAGCGCACCCCAGCTGCTCAGTGGCTCTTGCGTACCCAGCCCCAGGAAGCTCAGGAAAGATTCAAACAGGATCATGCTTGGCACCAGCAGCGAGGCATAGACCACAACGACGCCCAGCACGTTTGGAACGATGTGGCGAACCACGATGTTCCCGGTGGAAACCCCACCCACCTGGGCGGCTTCGATAAACTCTTTTCGCTTCAGGCTAAGCGTTTGCCCACGCACAATACGCGCCATGTCCAGCCAGGAGACCATCCCGATGGCCACGAAGATCAGTAGGATATTTTGACCAAAGAAGGTCACCAGCAGAATAACGAAGAACATGAACGGGAAGGAGTTAAGGATCTCAAGCAGACGCATCATCACGGAATCCACTTTGCCGCCCAGGTAGCCGGAAAGCGAACCGTAAAGCGTGCCCAGGATCACGGCCACCAGCGCGGCGGCGATCCCGACCATCAGCGAAATGCGCCCACCGATAGCCACGCGGACCAGCAGGTCACGCCCTGAGGAGTCGGTACCGAAATAGTGGCCGGATTCCATATCCGGCGCGCTCGACATCATGCCCCAGTCAGTATCGAAATAGCTGAACTGCGACAGCATGGGTGCCAGGGTGACAAACAGCGCAATAATCACCAGCACAATCAGGCTGGCAACCGCTGCACGGTTATGCATAAAACGCCGCCGGGCGTCCTGCCAGAGGCTACGACCTTCGACTTCCAGTTTTTCACTGAAGTTTTCCAGCGCCTCGCTGTTTTTCTTACTCAACATCATGGCGAGCTCCAGTTAGTAACGGATTTTCGGGTCGATAACGGCATACAGCACATCGACAACGGCGTTAAAGAGAATTGTCAGTGCCCCCACAAGGATGGTGAGGCTGAGAACGAGTGAATAGTCACGGTTAAGTGCACCGTTAACAAACAGCTGACCAATACCCGGCAAGCCATAAATGGTTTCTATAACCATTGAACCGGTGATGATCCCCACGAAGGCCGGGCCCATGTACGACAGCACCGGTAACAGCGCAGGTTTAAGCGCATGGCGGAAGATGATGCGGCGCATCGGCAGCCCTTTTGCGCGCGCGGTACGGATGAAGTTTGAGTGCAATACTTCAATCATCGAACCACGGGTGATACGCGCGATGCTGGCGATGTAGGCCAGCGAGAGCGCCACCATCGGCAAAATCATAAATTGTATTGCCCCACCGTTCCAGCCGCCCCCGGGCAGCCATTTCAGCGTGATCGCGAATATCATGACCAATAATGGCGCGACAACGAAGCTGGGTATGACCACCCCGGTCATTGCCACCCCCATCACGGCGTAATCCCATCGGGTATTTTGTTTCAACGCGGCGATAACGCCCGCCGTGACGCCGAGAACCACGGCCAGAATAAATGCCGCCGCGCCTAATTTCGCCGATACCGGGAAGCTGGAGGCCACCAGGTCGTTAACGGAATAGTCTTTATATTTGAATGACGGCCCAAAATCCCCGTGCGCCAGCTGCTTCAGATAATTGAAGTATTGGGTGGTGATAGGATCGTTTAAATGATATTTCGCTTCGATGTTGGCCATGACTTCTGGCGGCAGCGTGCGCTCACCGGTAAAAGGACTGCCCGGGGCCAAACGCATCATAAAGAAGGAAATTGTAATAAGAATAAATAGCGTTGGAATCGCTTCTAAACAGCGACGCAGGATAAATTTCAACATTGCCCGTACCTTCTGGCGTGTGCCTTTATGTGATGATGATTAGACACCGTGGGGCGAGTATACCCGCCCCACTCATTGCCATTAATGCTTGATAATATACAAGTTTTTGACAGAGATATTATCCATCGGGTCTTTACCTGTGTAACCCCCAACCCATGGCTTAACCAGACGGGCGTTCACGTAGTAGTAAACCGGCACAATCGCGGAATCTTTATCCAGCTGCTGCTCCGCTTTTGAATAGAGTTCAGCGCGCTGCGCGTCGTCAGTGGTTTTCAGCGTATCGCCAATCAGCTTGTCAAACGCCGGGCTCTTATAGTGCGCGGTGTTGTTGGAACTGTCGCTCAGCATGGTATTCAGGAAGGACGTCGGTTCGTTATAGTCCGCACACCAGCCTGCGCGCGCAACGTCAAAGGTGCCCTGATGACGCGTGTCGAGGAAGGTCTTCCACTCCTGATTTTCCAGCTTCACGTTTGCGCCCAGGTTCTTCTTCCAGATGGATGCGACGGCGATAGCCAGTTTTTTATGCAGATCCGAGGTGTTGTACAGCAGGCTGAAGGTCAGCGGCTTGTCAGCGGTATACCCGGCTTCGGCCAGCAGTTTTTTCGCTTCGGCGTTACGCTGTTCCTGCGTCATTTTGAACCACTCTGGCTCGGTCAGTTTCGCGCCATCGGTGTACGGAGGGGTATAGCTGTATGCTGGCAGGTCGCCCTGGTTCTTCACTTTGTTAACAATGATATCGCGGTCCAGCGCCAGCTTCAGTGCGGTACGAACGCGCACGTCGGTAAACGGTGCTTTTTGGTTGTTAATTTCATAGTAGTAAGTGCAGAGGTAAGGATCGACATGTACTTCTTTCGGAATTTCTTTTTTCAGCTTCTGGAACAGTTCAATCGGCATGTTGTTATAGGTCATATCGATTTCACCGCTGCGGTAGCGGTTAACGTCCGTCACTTCAGAAGCGATTGGCAGATAGGTCACCTGGTTAATGACGGTCTTCGCGTTATCCCAGTAATTGGTGTTACGCTCTAGCACCAAACGTTCGTTGACCACCCAGTCTTTCAGCTTATAAGCGCCGTTGGTGACGATATTCGCAGGCTGGGTCCATTTCTCACCAAACTTCTCGATGGCCGCTTTTGGAACCGGGGAAACGGACGGGTGAACCAGCAGTTTGTAGAAGTACGGAACAGGCTCGCTCAACGTCACTTCAAATGTGTTTGCATCAATGGCTTTTACGCCGAGGTCAGTCACCGGTTTTTTACCCGTAATGATGTCATCAATATTGGCGATGTGACCATACTGCAGATAGCTCGCATACGGAGAGGCGGTATTAGGATTTGCCAGACGCTGCCAGCTATAAACGAAATCTTCAGCGGTTACTGGTGTACCGTCAGACCATTTTGCATCTTTACGCAGATGGAAGGTCCAGACTTTGAAATCTTTATTTTCCCATTTTTCAGCAACACCCGGAGCCGGGTGGCCGTCAACGTCGGTCACCAGCAGACCTTCAAACAGGTCGCGGTTTACGTTTGACTCAGGAACACCTTCGATTTTGTGCGGATCGAGAGACTGAACTTCAGCGCCGTTATTACGAACCAGCGTTTGCTTCTCAGCCAGTTGAACCCCTGCCGGCACGTCTGCAGCCATTGCAGCGTTGCCCGCGATTAGCGCAGTTAAAATTCCCGCCGCGACCAGACTTTTTTTTGTGATGATGGACATTGTGTTGGTACTCCACTCATTATAATGACCGGCCTTCGCCAGTTGTGTAATCCCCTTCTGGGGCCTGTACAGCGCAGGAGTTTTTTTTGCTGCTGTCAGGTTCTTTTTTTTACTTCTTGCTATCACCGACTTCTTTATTACTGACCGCTCGTGTGGCGGTCTTGCGTCGATTCCGGGTACGCCGCCCTGTCCGCGACGTGCCTGAGATATCTGAGAAGAAAACTATATGAAAATAATTCTCATCTACTTGTTTACAGCTGCAAAATATAAGGCCGGAAAGTACCAAATGGCGTCAGCTCTCGCCAATACATTTTGCAAATTTGTTAAGCAATTCTCTTTTACGGTAGAGACCGTCTTTTAGGGGGCTGCCTTGCCTGAGATCAAACATCAGGGAAACGCCCTGCTATTCAATGCGATACAGAAATATACTTCTGCGAGCGCGTCGCTGCGCTTCGTTCGACTGGTTTTGTACAAAAAATTAACAATTGATTATTATTTAGCACATTCCTCTGGGGGAACGTTGAAATTACTAATATCATTTCGGTTATCTCTCAGCAAGCCCCAGAGTATCATGTGAGAAAAATAACAGATCGATTGCAGGATTTATGTGCAGAGGTGATGAGAGTCAACATCTAACTCATTGAAATGTATAAAGTGGAGATTATTAGTAGAATTTATTATGACGTGTGCGCATTTCAACTTTATTTATATTTTTTACTGATAACGATGTAAAAAAAACGGTGCCACCGGCACCGTTCTTTCATATGAAACTGTTAATGCAACAATCCGGGGAAAATGCTTTTAATGCCGGTGACGATAAACTCAATGCCCAGCGCCATCAGCAAAAGACCCATAATACGCGTTATGACGTTAATGCCCGTCTGACCCAGTAAACGAACCAGCCACGGTGCCATACGGAATACGCCCCAGCAGCAAAGCGCAAACAGGGCTATCGCCACCGAAAACCCAATCAGGTGCATCACGTTGTGGTAGCGCGTACCCCATACGATCGTTGAGCTGATCGCGCCCGGTCCGGCCATCAAAGGCAGCGCCAGCGGCACCACGCCGATGCTTTCGCGGATAGCGGTCTCTGACTTCTCCTGTTTATTCTGCTTATCTTCACCGAGCTTACCGCTGATCATCGACATGGCGATGGTAACGACCAGGATCCCGCCTGCAATTCTGAAGGAATCAATCGAGATACCAAACAACTGCAGAATGGCGTCTCCCAGATAAAGGGAGGTCAGCAAAATAATGGCAACTGACAGGTTTGCAGTGAGGTTAGTCTTATTTCTGGCGGCCGCCGTCTGGTAGCTGGTCATGCTAATGAAGACAGGAATGATCCCCACCGGGTTCACGAGGGCAAACAAACCAATAAAAAACTTAAAATATGTAGGGAAATCAAAGAGCGTTTGAATCACGTGGTGCTCCGCTAATGCGCATAGCCTGGGCTGAAAAGGGATCCTGATAAAACCGCGCTGAAGATACGCTTTTTATACGCATTCTTCATCAGAAATCTGCGGCAAAATAATAGCATTTCATAATGTTAATTATTTGTATTATCTATGATAGCTTCGCTTTCAATAGTTACTTAATTATTTAACAGTAGAATAATGTCGACAAAATACCCCTGCTGAAAGGTATCAGCTTAGGGAAAAATTGACGCAGATCATGATTTTCGTACTCAGAAGTGAGTAATCTTGATTACGCCCCCAGGGATATCACCTATCAAAAAGGGATGATGCTAAGGTAAGGCTCTTTTAGTAAATTAGTGCGTTCAGGCGGTCAGTAACCCTTTGTTTTATTGTGTGTTACGCAAGCATGAACGGCTCTGACTATACTGTGTGACGTATCGAGCGCTGGTTTACTAAAAGAGTTTAAACATTATCAGGAGAGCATTATGGCTGTTACCAATATCGCTGAACTGAACGCCCTCGTCGAGCGCGTGAAAAAAGCCCAGCGTGAATATGCCAATTTCACCCAAGAACAGGTTGATAAAATCTTCCGCGCGGCCGCTCTGGCTGCTGCAGATGCTCGAATCCCTCTCGCTAAAATGGCCGTTGCCGAATCCGGCATGGGTATTGTTGAAGATAAAGTGATCAAAAACCACTTTGCTTCTGAGTATATCTACAACGCCTATAAAGATGAGAAAACCTGCGGCGTGCTGTCTGAAGACGACACCTTCGGTACGATTACCATCGCAGAACCTATCGGCATCATTTGCGGTATCGTTCCAACCACCAACCCAACGTCTACCGCAATCTTCAAATCTCTTATCAGCCTGAAGACCCGTAACGCAATCATCTTCTCCCCGCACCCACGTGCGAAAGACGCCACCAACAAAGCAGCTGACATCGTCCTGCAAGCAGCAATCGCCGCGGGTGCGCCAAAAGATCTTATTGGCTGGATTGACCAACCTTCCGTTGAACTGTCCAACGCGCTGATGCATCACCCGGACATTAACCTGATTCTGGCGACCGGTGGTCCAGGCATGGTTAAAGCGGCATACAGCTCCGGTAAACCGGCTATCGGCGTTGGCGCAGGCAACACCCCTGTTGTTATCGATGAAACCGCAGATATCAAACGTGCTGTGGCTTCCGTACTGATGTCCAAAACCTTCGACAACGGCGTTATCTGTGCTTCTGAACAGTCTGTTGTTGTGGTGGATTCCGTTTATGACGCCGTTCGTGAACGTTTCGCCAGCCATGGCGGCTACATGCTGCAGGGCCAGGAACTGAAAGCGGTTCAGAACATCATTCTGAAAAATGGCGCACTCAACGCTGCTATCGTAGGCCAGCCTGCTTACAAAATCGCTGAACTTGCAGGCTTTACCGTGCCGGCAAACACCAAGATTCTGATCGGTGAAGTCACTGTTGTTGATGAAAGCGAACCGTTTGCACACGAAAAACTGTCTCCTACGCTTGCAATGTACCGCGCGAAAGATTTCGAAGACGCGGTAGAAAAAGCGGAGAAACTGGTTGCGATGGGCGGTATCGGTCACACCTCTTGCCTGTACACCGACCAGGATAACCAGCCAGAACGTGTTGCCCACTTCGGTCAGATGATGAAAACTGCCCGTATTCTGATTAACACCCCTGCTTCTCAGGGTGGTATCGGCGACCTGTATAACTTCAAACTCGCACCTTCCCTGACTCTGGGTTGTGGTTCCTGGGGTGGTAACTCCATCTCTGAAAACGTTGGTCCAAAACACCTGATCAACAAGAAAACCGTTGCTAAGCGAGCTGAAAACATGTTGTGGCATAAACTTCCGAAATCTATCTACTTCCGCCGCGGCTCTCTGCCAATCGCGCTGGATGAAGTGATTACTGATGGCCACAAACGTGCGCTCATCGTGACTGACCGTTTCCTGTTCAACAACGGCTATGCAGACCAGATCACCTCTGTTCTGAAAGCGTCTGGTGTAGAAACTGAAGTCTTCTTTGAAGTTGAAGCTGACCCAACGCTGAGCGTGGTTCGCAAAGGTGCCGAGCTGGCAAACTCCTTCAAACCAGATGTGATTATCGCACTGGGCGGTGGTTCCCCAATGGATGCCGCGAAAATCATGTGGGTGATGTACGAACATCCTGAAACTCACTTCGAAGAACTGGCGCTGCGCTTTATGGACATCCGTAAACGTATCTACAAGTTCCCGAAAATGGGCGTAAAAGCGAAAATGATCGCGGTTACCACCACTTCCGGTACCGGTTCAGAAGTGACGCCGTTTGCTGTGGTCACTGACGATGCAACCGGCCAGAAATACCCACTGGCTGACTACGCGCTTACGCCGGATATGGCTATCGTTGATGCCAACCTGGTCATGGATATGCCGAAGTCACTGTGTGCGTTTGGTGGTCTTGATGCGGTCACTCACGCCCTGGAAGCTTACGTTTCCGTACTGGCATCTGAGTTCTCCGACGGTCAGGCTCTGCAGGCGCTGAAGTTGCTGAAAGAAAACCTGCCAGCATCTTACAACGAAGGCTCTAAAAATCCGGTAGCGCGTGAGCGTGTACACAGTGCTGCGACCATCGCGGGTATCGCGTTTGCGAACGCCTTCCTGGGCGTGTGTCACTCAATGGCGCACAAACTGGGCTCCCAGTTCCACATTCCTCACGGTCTGGCGAACGCCCTGTTGATCAGCAACGTTATCCGCTATAACGCGAACGACAACCCAACCAAGCAGACTGCTTTCAGCCAGTACGACCGTCCGCAAGCGCGTCGTCGCTATGCTGAAATCGCTGACCACCTGGGTCTGTCCGCTCCGGGCGATCGCACCGCGGCGAAGATTGAGAAACTGCTGGCATGGCTGGACAGCATCAAAGCTGAGCTGGGCATTCCTAAATCTATCCGCGAAGCAGGCGTTCAGGAAGCTGACTTCCTCGCTCACGTTGATAAGCTGTCTGAAGATGCCTTCGATGACCAGTGTACCGGTGCTAACCCACGTTACCCACTGATTGCCGAGCTGAAACAGATCCTGCTGGATACCTTCTACGGACGTGAGTACAAAGAAGGCGAAGCTGACACTGCACAAGTTGCAGCGCCGGTAGTAAAAGCTGACAAAAAAGCGAAGAAAAACGCCTGATTGACAGCCTAAGAAAAAACCCGCCAATGGCGGGTTTTTTTATGTCTGATGGTTTTAAACACTAAGCAAGGCTATTTGCGGTTTTCATCCTGAAGCACAGCCAGAGAACCCAGGGCGAGCGCTTCTTTATAATGTTTACGGCACACGGAGACATAGCGCTCATTACCCCCTATCACTACCTGTTCGCCGTCTGCGAAGGGTTTTCCGGACTGGTCGAGACGAAGCACCATGCTGGCTTTACGTCCACAGAAACAGATCGTTTTTAGCTCAACGAGCTTATCTGACCAGGCGAGCAAATATTGGCTGCCGGCAAACAACTCCCCCCGGAAATCGGTACGCAGCCCGTAGCAAAGGACCGGGATATCCAGATTGTCTACAACCTCAGATAACGCATGAACCTGTTCGCGGGTGAGAAACTGACTTTCGTCCACCAGCACGCAGTGTATGGGCTTTTTAGCGTGTTCTGAGCGAATATCTTCCAGCAGGTCGGTCTCGGTGTTGTAGAGCCTGGCAGGCGACGAGAGGCCGATTCTCGAACTGACCTTACCGGCACCAAATCTGTCGTCGATCTCGGCAGTATAAACAACGGTTCGCATGCCCCGTTCCTGATAATTGTAAGAGGACTGCAGTAACGCTGTGGATTTCCCTGCATTCATTGCCGAATAGTAGAAATAAAGCTGTGCCATTGGCCGTTAAACCCTAATCAATGTGTAATATTCCCGATGAGTCATTGTACCATATTTTGCCTTATCATCAGCGTTACACCTCACAGCCCCAGGTGCCTGGAGGAAGGCCAGCCACGGTCGGGTTGCAAAAATAATACGTTAAAACAGAGAGTAAACGCTTTTAGCACCCTCCTTATGAGAGGCCCCAGACCCGGCATAACACTTCTTTTTATACTGGAATGAACGGACATTAACATTCACTATTTATTAACTATTTTTGCCTTATCCTCTCTTTTGCAAAGTAATACAAAAGGCTGATATTTATCCGCCGCAACTATAATTCCTGAGGGAAATGTCACAAAAAAAAGACGCAACGGGCCGTTTTTGCCGCCTGGGTGTGATAACGTATCAGCCAGATACGCTGTGGAATTTAAGTTAGCGTAATTAATAATAGCGGCGAGTATTTAGTATTTTTTGAATTCCTTACATTCCCACCTATTGCACAACTCAATTTATCGCTCTATTATTAGGACAACAAACCACCCCCATTATAAGTTTGAGATTACTACAATGAGCGAAGCACTTAAAATTCTGAACAACATCCGTACTCTTCGTGCGCAGGCAAGAGAATGTACCCTTGAAACGCTTGAAGAAATGCTGGAAAAATTAGAAGTTGTAGTTAACGAACGTCGTGAAGAAGAAAGCGTAGCTGCTGCTGAAATCGAAGAACGTACGCGTAAACTGCAGCAATACCGTGAAATGCTGATTGCTGATGGTATCGATCCAAATGAATTGCTGAACAGCATGGCTGCAGCGAAAACCGGTACCAAAGCTAAACGCGCTGCGCGTCCTGCTAAATACAGCTACATTGATGAAAACGGCGAGTCTAAAACCTGGACCGGCCAGGGTCGTACTCCAGCTGTAATCAAGAAAGCAATGGACGAGCAGGGTAAACAACTGGATGACTTCCTGATCAAGGATTAATCTGGACCCTGTTTCGAAAATCCCGCTATATGCGGGATTTTTTATGCCTGTAATTCCCCGCAAACATCCCCTTACAGACTGTCATATCGCGACAGAGGCTTATTTAAGCTACCTGACAAACCCTTTTCCCGGCAGGGTTGTTTTTGCGGTATAAAAAAACCGGTGGGCATCGCCTCGCCGGTTTTGTTCGCATGAAATTCAGAATATTACTTAATACCCATGCTTTCTTTGAGCCAGCCTTTAAATTCTTCACCCAGCGTATTATGACGAATGCCGTATTCGACAAACGCCTGCATATAACCGAGCTTATTACCGCAGTCATGGCTCTTGCCCTTCATGTGGTAAGCTTCAACCGTTTCTTTCTCGATCAGCATGTCGATGGCGTCAGTCAGCTGGATCTCATCGCCCGCGCCTGGAGGCGTTTTCGCCAGCAGCGGCCAAATCTCTGCACTCAGGACGTAGCGGCCTACTACAGCGAGGTTTGAAGGCGCGATATCCGCTTTAGGCTTCTCTACGACGCCAACCATAGGCACGCTTTCGCCCGGCTCAAGGTTAACGCCTTTGCAGTCAACTACGCCGTAGGCGGTAACGTCTTCAACAGGTTCAACCATGATCTGGCTGCTGCCGGTTTCGTCGAAGCGCTTAATCATCTCTGCCAGGTTATCCTGGGAGAGATCGGATTCGTATTCATCCAGAATAACGTCAGGCAGGATGACGGCAACAGGCTCATTACCCACAACAGGATGCGCGCACAGAACGGCATGACCCAGACCTTTAGCCAGACCCTGACGCACCTGCATAATAGTCACGTGCGGCGGACAAATAGACTGAACCTCGGCCAGCAGCTGGCGTTTAACACGTTTTTCCAGCATCGCTTCGAGTTCAAAACTTGTATCGAAATGGTTTTCGATAGAGTTTTTTGAGGAATGCGTGACCAGCACAATTTCCGTAATTCCTGCAGCAATGCATTCATTGACGACATACTGGATTAATGGCTTATCAACCAAAGGCAGCATCTCTTTAGGGATTGCCTTTGTCGCTGGCAACATCCTGGTCCCCAATCCCGCTACCGGGATAACGGCCTTTCTCACTTTCGAATTTAGGGCAGCCATTGAAATTCTCCTGAACTGTTCAAGTTTTGAACTTTTATGCATTAATTAACGCGTTAAGTATATCAGCCACATCCTGAAGGGCGGGTCTGAAAAGCGCGCGTTACCGATCAATTAGGATTAATACGTATGATTCTGGCAGTGATAGTAGCACTGCCTGCATAACACTGGTAAAGCAATGTGTCGTTTAAAATCCAACTGCTTATTCCGTGGACAACATTAAACGCAGTCGTCCCCCGCTTCCCCAAATTTGGCACTGCCATGAGGAGCAACGGTGGCTAATTTGATTAAGGTAAGCTGTTCCTAATGTGCCTAGCGGGACACCGTTGCTCACCTGTATATGATGCTCACCGGTATTCAAGGTGGCATTTAACCCTGCGGATACCAGGATAAGATTGTTCAAGCCGCTGTGATAATATCCAACCAGAAGCGGGAACTGGCCCGGTAAATTGGCCTGACGGAAAAGTTGATTCACTTGTTTAAGTAAACTGCCCAACTCCGGCAAACGTTGCCCCTGATGGGATAACTGTTCCTGAAGCAGCCCATTAAAAAGCGCACGAAGTAATAACGCGGCTAAAACGCCATTATCCCCTGCGCGTGTAACATCCAGACAATAAAATGCGAGATCGGCATCAGAGAGTGGCGCAATATCCAGCACTAACCCCGGCTGATCGGCCGCAACGAGTTGACGATAATTGACGCGACAATGTGAAATGGATTGCTGCACCGGCGGCTGAAGCTCCTGAAGCAATTTTGCCGCGGCAAGCGGGTTGCTGACTAACGCATCCCAGTCCTGGAATAAACGCTCTTCCTCTTCCACGCGGGAATTGAACATATTGGGATAGAGGCAGGCCAGCACCGTTTCACGCAGCCGGTTAAGATCTTTTACGGGTTTCAGCAAGATATCCTGGACGCCGAGACGCAGCGCTTTAGCGATATCCGCCATGTTTTCGGTCGCTGAAATCACCAGAATGGGGGTTTGGTTGCCCTCATTGCGCAAATGCTCGACCAGCTTAAGGCCATTCATTCGGGGCATTTCGAGATCGCAGATCATCAGATCCGGTGTGGCAGATGCCATTTTCTCAATAGCATCAATGCCGTCTTCGGCGAGTGAAGTGGCTGCTCCTAGTGAAGATAACCAGGAATCCAGCAGCGAGCGGAAAACGGGCTCGTCTTCAACGATTAAAATGTGTTTTCCGGCCAATGGCTGCGTCATGGTTCCTCCCCTGGCTGACAATGACTAATAGTGGCATGGTATCGACACTATCGCCTGTCAGATTTTGCTGAAGTGTGCTTAAAAAGGTTCTCAATGTGCTGTTCGCACAAAAGGTAACAGTTCATCTATTTTCTTTTCGACGGCTAACGAGCCTGCTGCAATAGCGGCTTCTGCCCGATGGAAATCGAGGGTCGAAATTTGTGGGCAATACGGTTGGATCAAGATATCCGGTGGATCGCCGGCCATACGGTTGCGTTTCAGGCGGTTCTCAAGCACCTGTATCGAGGTGGTCATGATCTCCATGGCGGTAGGTGCGGCAACCGAGCGACGCGCGGCGATACGCCCTATTTTACCGCGTAAACGCGCATGCCAGGCGAGCTTCTCACTTTTCGCATCATCGCTGTGAAGATTAACAGGCATAAGGTCGTGCTGCATCAGGTGGGCGTCGTGTTGTAAATCCACGGCGATCACAATATCGGCTCCCATTGCACGGGTAAGCGAGATGGGGACCGGGTTCACCACGCCGCCATCGACCAGCCAATAGCCGTTATGCGGTACGGGTGCCATTAATCCCGGCATACTGCACGAGGCGCGAACGGCGAGATGGAGGTCGCCTTCGGTCAGCCATAGCTCTCGCCCCGTGCTGAGGTTCGTCGCGACGGCACCAAAAGGCATCTTGCAATGGCTAAAGTCGTTGAGGGGCATTATCTGGCGGAACTGATTAAATACGCGTTCGCCGCGCAGCAATCCGCCTCGTTGCCAGGAGAGGTCCATCAGGCGCAGTACATCCCAGTAGCTGAAGGAACGAACCCACCCTTCCAGCTCCGGCAACTTATCGCAGGCACAGGCCGCCCCAACCAGCGAACCAATTGAACATCCTGCAACAATATCGATGTCTATCCCCATCTTTTTTAACGCATTGATGACACCGATATGCGACCAGCCCCGGGCGGCACCTGAGCCCAACGCCAGTCCAATTTTTACCTTTCTCATTAGCCCTGTTTTACTTCCCCTGGATTCCCGACATAGCGTCAACGCAACTGCTCAGTTAACATGGTGCTACCCTAAGCGTTTTACGCCCTTAATTTTTTTCCAGGAAGAGAATCGTGTCTCAACTCTGCCCCTGCGGTAGCGCTCTGGAGTATAGCCTATGTTGCCAGCGATATCTTTCTGGCGAGCAGGTTGCACCAGACCCGTCACACCTAATGCGTTCGCGGTATACTGCTTTTGTGATCAAAGACGCAGACTATCTTATCAGGACCTGGCATCCGTCCTGTCATGCAGCTGAATTTCGCCAGGATATTGAAACGGGCTTTGCTCACACTCAGTGGCTCGGCCTGACCGTTAATGATGCCGCGCCAGGCCGTGATGATAACGAAGGTTACGTCAGCTTTGTGGCGCGTTTTACAGAGCAAGGCAAACCCGGCGCGATCATCGAGCGTTCCCGGTTCTTAAAAGAAAGCGGGCAATGGTATTATATTGACGGAACACGCCCTCAATTCGGTCGTAACGATCCCTGCCCCTGCGGTTCAGGTAAAAAATTTAAAAAGTGTTGCGGGCAGTAACGCCTGACAACCGAGACTTCGCAAATACATAAACAGGATTTCCGGCGATGCAATCACTACAACGTAAAGTTCTGCGCACCATTTGTCCCGACCAGAAAGGGCTAATCGCACGAATTACCAACATTTGCTACAAGCATGAACTGAATATCGTGCAGAACAACGAGTTCGTCGATCACCGTACGGGCCGCTTCTTTATGCGCACTGAGCTTGAAGGTATTTTCAACGATACGACCCTGCTGGCCGATCTTGATAGCGCCCTGCCCGACGGTTCTGTGCGTGAGTTAACGCCTGCGGGTCGCCGCCGCATCGTTATTCTGGTCACTAAAGAGGCCCACTGCCTGGGTGACTTACTGATGAAAGCCAACTATGGCGGACTGGATGTCGAGATCGCCGCCGTCATTGGCAACCACGACACGCTGCGTACGCTGGTTGAGCGTTTTGATATTCCGTTTGAGCTGGTCAGCCATGAAGGTCACACCCGCGAGGAGCACGATAATCTGATGGCACAGGCCATTGATGCGCATAACCCGGATTACGTGGTGCTGGCTAAATACATGCGCGTGCTGACGCCATCCTTCGTGTCGCGCTTCCCGAACAAGATCATCAATATTCACCACTCGTTCCTGCCAGCCTTCATCGGCGCACGTCCGTATCATCAGGCCTATGAGCGTGGCGTGAAGATCATCGGTGCGACCGCGCACTATGTGAACGATAACCTGGATGAAGGCCCAATCATCATGCAGAACGTCATCCATGTGGACCACACCTACACGGCAGAAGATATGATGCGTGCCGGACGCGACGTAGAGAAAAACGTTTTAAGCCGCGCGCTGTATCAGGTGCTGGCGCAGCGCGTGTTTGTCTACGGTAACAGAACGATTATTCTTTAATCCTTCGGAAAATGAATTGATTAGCTTTGCACCTTTACGGATAAAAAGCAGCCAAACAACGGCATTTACCTAAAGGAATGCTTTACAGGGGCGTCTCATTTGATATGATGCGCCCCGCTTCCAACAGGAAGCAGGCCAGTAATAGCATTACCCCGTGGTGGGGTTCCCGAGCGGCCAAAGGGAGCAGACTGTAAATCTGCCGTCATCGACTTCGAAGGTTCGAATCCTTCCCCCACCACCATCTACACGCTGTACCTCAAAATAGTATTACCCCTGGTGGGGTTCCCGAGCGGCCAAAGGGAGCAGACTGTAAATCTGCCGTCATCGACTTCGAAGGTTCGAATCCTTCCCCCACCACCATCACTTCCCTATCGCTACAAACTTTCTTCTGGTTCAGTACTTCATATTCTCCGAAACGGGAAGGATGAGAAGCGTCGACCAAGGTTCGATTCGAGCGAAGCGAGAAAGCGTTGCCGCAGGCAACGACCCGAAGGGCGAGGCGCAACGCGCGGAGTTATCCTTCCCCCACCACCATCACCTTAAAGCCAATCCAGCCTTCGTAGGCCGGGTAAGGCGCAGCCGCCACCCGGCGACAGAAACCTACATCGGCGGCAATCTTCGCGTCACCGGCGAACTCTTCACAATCGACGTATTGCACTGGGCATGTTCTGCCAGACCGTCCAGCAGCGTATCGAGCTGCCCGATAGAGCGCACCACCAGCCTGATCACAAAGCAATCCTCCCCCGTGACCTTATCGCTTTCAATGCACTCAGGCATGGCCTGAATATACTTATCGACCTTGTGCAGTAACCCTGGCAACGGCCGAACGCGCACCAGCGCCTGCAAGGTATATCCCAACGCCGCGAGATCCACGCGCGCGCCATAACCCTGAATCACGCCACGCTCTTCGAGCCGCTTCAGACGCTCAGCCGTGCTGGGCGATGTCAGACCAACCCGACTGCTGAGCACCTTCAACGACATGCGGGCATCTTCAACAAGACAAGCCAGTATTTGCCGATCGATTTCATCAAGAAGGCTTTCCATCATTTTCACCTTATTTATAAAAGCATTTAACCTGATTCGCCTTATTTTCTCTCTGTAAAACATATCAGACTTTTTCGACAATAGAGCCTCATTCAGGAGGTGTGCGATGCAAGATATTCATAAAGGCGTCTGGCAGATGGGTCTGGCGATGCTCATTTCAGGCTCCATCGGGGCGTTTGTGCTGCTTTCAGGCCTGCCGGTGACGGATATCGTTTTCTGGCGCTGCGCAATCGGCGCCGTTACGCTCTTTGCTTTTATTCGGTTCAGCAAAAAGCCATTCAGCGCGCTTACCCGTGCTACTCTGGCGCTGGCGGTGATCGGCGGGGTTGCCCTGGTGGTGAACTGGTTACTGCTTTTCGCGGCCTATTCGCGTATCTCAATCGGCCTGTCGACCGTGGTGTATAACACTCAGCCGTTCATGCTGGTGATGATGGGGATGTTTTCAGGAGAGCGCGTCAGCATGGTGAAATGGGGCTGGCTGCTTCTTGCCTTTGCGGGCGTGGTCATTTTGCTCTCCAGCGAACTCGCCGGTGGCCATAGCGCCGAATGGCTTACGGGTATCGGGCTGGCGTTGGGCGCGGCCTTCTTCTATGCACTCACGGCGATGATTACCCGTAAGCTCTCCTCCCTTACGCCACAACACATTGCCTTCATTCAGGTGCTGGTTGGCGTTGTCATACTTCTGCCGATGGCGCAGATGCCCGCGCTCTCGGGCGAGTTCCCGTGGACCATTTTGCTGACGCTCGGGGTTGTTCATACCGGGATCATGTACCAGTTGCTCTACAGCGCCATTCAGAAACTGCCTACGCCCATTATCGGCTCACTGTCGTTCATCTACCCGGTGGTGGCAATTCTGGTCGATACCGTGGTGTTCGGCCATGCGCTGAACGCGATACAGCTGGCAGGCGGCGCGCTGATCCTGTTTGCGGCGGCAGGTAATAACCTGGGTTGGGGTGTAAAAAAACCCCGCGAGTGCGGGGTTGATAGTCAATGTGCGGATTAGCGACGCGCGCGGACAACCTGGTATTTGCGCGTCAGGTACTCTACCGGCACGCTCCAGATATGGACCAGGCGGGAGAACGGGAACAGCACAAACAGGGTCATCCCCAGCACCAGGTGCATGCGGAAGATAAACGCTACGCCGTCGAGATGCTCAGACGCACCGCCGTGGAAAGTCACCACAGACTGCGCCCAGCCGACCAGCTTCATCATCTCGCTGCCGTCCATGTGCTGCGCAGAGAACGGAATGGTCATCAGGCCCAGCGCGCACTGGATAACCAGCACCGACATCACCAGAATATCGGCTGCGGTTGTCGTCGCACGGATGCGCGGGCTGAAGAGGCGGCGTCTCAGCAGCAGCAAGCCGCCCACCAGGCACATCAGGCCCGCAGCACCGCCACCAAACATCGCCATCTTCTGTTTCACGTCCAGCGGCAGCCAGGATTCATACACCCAGTGTGGCGTCAGCATCCCGAAGGCATGCCCGGCGATCACCCCGAGAATACCGATGTGGAACAGGTTCGAGGCCAGGTTCATCCCCTTGCGATCCAGCATCTGGCTGGAGGCCGCACGCCAGGTGTACTGACCATAGTCATAGCGCAGCCAGCTTCCCACCAGGAACACGGTGCCCGCAATGTACGGGTAAATGTCAAAGAAGAACATATTCAGGAAGTGCATTATTGCCGTCCTCCGTTAGAGATATTCAAATATTGCGGGGCAACTGCTCCGGCGAAACGACGCTGGTGAGCAGAGATTTCTGACTCACCGCAGCTCTGGTCAGCGAAGAATTTCACCTGCTCTTCTTCCCAGACGGCATCCAGCGCCTGTGGGGTGTCATCGCGGGCTTCTTCCGCGATTTTTTCCGCCACTTTTTCCGTGTCGATAGCCGCTTTTGCCAGTTTCACCAGCAGTTCGAACAGAACGGCATAAGCGCTTTCACGCTGTTGCAGACGCGCGTTCAGCAGCGCCAGAATCGGAGCGATATCCTGCAGGCCGCCCAGCGCCTCTTCCTTCGGCAGCTGCGCCAGATACTCCAGATACAGCGGCAGATGATCCGGCAGCTCGCGGCTGTCGAGCTGCAGGCCATGCTGCTCGTACTGCGCCATCAGGTCTACCATCGCCTGACCGCGGTCGCGGGATTCACCGTGTACGTGTTCGAACAGCAGCAGCGACGTTGCGCGGCCACGGTCAAACAACTGGCTGTAGTCTGCCTGCGCATCAAGCAGATCGCGCGCAAGCAGATCGCGCAGGAAAACGCCCAGCTTCTGGGCATCCTCTTTATCCAGGTTTTCAGATGACGCGAGTGCATCAAAGAGTTCCTGTTGATGCTGCGCAAGCGCAGCATCCGGGTACTCGAGCAGACGCGAAACAATGACGAGTTCAATCATTGGTGCGGCTCCGTTTTGCTGGTCACATCCATAGCATCGATGCGGCGGCTGTTGAACAGGTTGAATTTGGTGTCAGACCCGTGGCAACCGTCGCCAAAGGTAAAGCCACATCCGCTTTTTTCCGGGAAGGCTTCGCGAGCCTGCTCACGGTGGCTGCTTGGTACCACGAAACGGTCTTCGTAGTTCGCAATCGCCAGATAGCGGTACATCTCCTGCGCCTGCGCTTCCGTCAGACCCACCTCTTCCAGCGCACGGGTATCCGTTACGCCGTCAACGGTTTCAGCGCGTTTGAAGTGACGCATCGCCAGCATACGTTTCAGCGCCAGCAGGACCGGCTGGGTATCCCCTGCGGTGAGCAGGTTCGCCAGGTACTGAACCGGGATACGCAGGCTTTCCACGTCCGGCAGGATGCCATTGCTGCCCAGTTCACCTGCGTCAGCCGCAGACTGAATCGGAGACAGAGGCGGCACATACCAGACCATCGGCAGCGTGCGGTATTCCGGATGCAGCGGCAGTGCCAGCTTCCAGTCCATCGCCATTTTGTACACCGGAGATTGCTGCGCCGCGTCGATCACGCTCTGCGGTACGCCGTCTTTCAGCGCTTGCTCGATCACTTTCGGATCGTTCGGATCGAGGAACACGTCCAGCTGGCGCTGATACAGATCTTTTTCGTTTTCGGTGCTGGCTGCGGTTTCAATCGCGTCCGCGTCGTACAGCAGCACGCCGAGGTAACGGATACGGCCCACGCAGCTTTCGGAACAGACCGTCGGCATACCGGCTTCAATACGCGGATAGCAGAAGATGCACTTCTCGGACTTACCGCTCTTCCAGTTGAAGTAGATTTTCTTGTACGGGCAGCCGGTGATACACATACGCCAGCCGCGGCACTTGTCCTGGTCAATCAGCACTATGCCGTCTTCTTCACGCTTGTAGATAGCACCGCTCGGACAGGTCGCCACACATGCCGGGTTCAGGCAGTGTTCACACAGACGCGGCAGGTACATCATGAAGGTGTTTTCAAACTGGCCGTACATCGCCTTCTGCATGTTCTCGAAGTTTTTGTCTTTCGACAGCTTCTCGAACTCACCGCCCAGATCGTCTTCCCAGTTCGGGCCTTTCTCGATCTTATCCATGCGCTGCCCGGTGATCAGGGAGCGAGGGCGCGCAATCGGCTGATGTTTACCTTCTGCGGCGTTATGCAGGTTCTGATAGTCAAAATCAAACGGCTCGTAGTAATCGTCGATGCCCGGCAGATGCGGGTTAGCGAAGATTTTTCCCAGAAGCATGGCACGGTTACCCATGCGCGGTTGAATTTTGCCGTTGATTTTGCGGATCCAGCCGCCCTTGTATTTTTCCTGGTCTTCCCAGTTGGTCGGGAAACCGGTGCCTGGCTTGGTTTCAACGTTGTTGAACCAGGCATATTCCGTACCTTCACGGCTGGTCCAGACGTTTTTACAGGTGACTGAGCAGGTATGACAGCCGATGCATTTATCCAGATTCAGCACCATGCCGACTTGTGAACGAATTTTCATTTTACGCTCTCCTGTACCTGGTCATTACCTTCGCCATCTAACCAGTTAATATTCTTCATCTTACGAACCACCACGAACTCATCGCGGTTAGACCCTACCGTGCCGTAGTAGTTAAAGCCGTAGGCCAGCTGCGCATAGCCACCGATCATGTGGGTTGGCTTCGGCGTAATACGGGTGACGGAGTTATGAATACCGCCGCGCTGCTCGGTAATTTCTGAGCCAGGAATGTTCACGATACGTTCCTGCGCGTGGTACATCATGGTCATACCTGCGGGTACACGCTGGCTCACTACCGCACGGGCGGTTAATGAACCGTTGCTGTTAAACACCTCGATCCAGTCGTTATCTTTAATGCCCAGATCTTTGGCATCCGCTTCGCTCATCCACACAATTGGCCCACCACGACCCAGCGTCAGCATCAGCAGGTTGTCGCTGTAGGTGGAGTGGATACCCCATTTCTGGTGCGGCGTCAGGAAGTTCAGCGCTTTCTCAGGGTTACCGTTGGATTTCTCACCCATCACCGCTTTCACCGAACGGGTGTCGATTGGCGGACGGTAAACCAGCAGGCTTTCACCGAAGTCGCGCATCCACTGGTGATCCTGATACAGGGACTGACGTCCGGTCAGTGTGCGCCATGGGATCAGCTCGTGAACGTTGGTGTAACCCGCGTTGTAAGAAACATGCTCATCTTCAAGGCCTGACCAGGTCGGGCTGGAGATGATTTTGCGCGGCTGGGCCTGAATATCGCGGAAGCGGATTTTTTCGTCTTCTTTGTTCAGCGCCAGGTGCTTATGGTCGCGACCGGTGAACTCGCTGAGCGCAGCCCAGGCCTTCACGGCAACCTGACCGTTCGTTTCCGGTGCCAGCGTCAGGATCATCTCTGCGGCATCAATGGCAGTGTTCAGCATGGGCTGGCCTTTGGCCGGGCCGTCTGCTTTGGTGTAATTGAGCTTACGCAGCAGATCCATTTCGCTCTGGGTGTTCCAGGCGATCCCTTTACCGCCGTTACCGATCTTCTCCATCAGCGGGCCGATAGAGGTAAAGCGTTCGTAGGTAGCCGGGTAGTCACGTTCAACCGGAATGATGTGCGGCGCGGTGACGCCCGGGATCAGGTCACACTCGCCTTTTTTCCAGTCCTTCACGTCCAGCGGCTGCGCCAGTTCGGCTGCGGAGTCGTGCTGAATTGGCAGCGTAACCACGTCGGTCTCTTTACCCAGGTGACCCACGCACACTTCAGAGAACTTCTCGGCGATGCCTTTGTAGATTTCCCAGTCGCTTTTCGATTCCCATGCCGGGTCAACGGCGGCAGACAGCGGATGAATAAACGGATGCATATCCGACGTATTCATGTCGTCTTTTTCGTACCAGGTCGCGGTTGGCAGAACGATATCGGAATACAGGCAGGTGCTCGACAGACGGAAGTCCAGCGTCACCACCAGATCCAGTTTGCCGTCCAGACCGTTATCTTTCCATTCAACTTCTTCAGGCTTCACGCCGCCCTGCTTGCCGAGATCCTTGCCCTGGATACCGTGGTCGGTACCGAGCAGGTATTTCAGCATGAACTCGTGACCTTTACCGGAAGAGCCCAGCAGGTTGGAGCGCCAGATAAACAGGTTACGCGGATGGTTTTTACCGTTTTCAGGCTGTTCCGCCGCGAAGCGAATGGAGCCTTCTTTCAGGGATTTGACGGTGTAATCTACCGGCGACATACCCGCTTTTTTCGCCTCTTCTGCGATACGCAGCGGGTTGGTACCCAGCTGTGGCGCAGACGGCAGCCAGCCCATACGCTCGGCGCGCACGTTGAAGTCAATCAGATGGCCGCTGTAGCGGGATTTATCCGCCATTGGCGACAGCAGTTCCTGTGCGGTCACCGTCTCGTAGCGCCACTGGCTGGAGTGGTTATAGAAGTAGGAGGTGCTGTTCATGTGGCGAGCCGGACGCTGCCAGTCAAGCGCAAACGCCAGCGGCTGCCATCCGGTCTGCGGACGCAGTTTTTCCTGACCAACATAGTGTGCCCAACCGCCGCCGCTCTGGCCTACACAGCCACAGAAGATCAGCATGTTGATAAGACCACGATAGTTCATATCGAGGTGGTACCAGTGGTTCAGACCTGCGCCAACGATAATCATTGAACGACCGTGGGTCTTATCCGCATTCTCCGCAAACTCACGGGCGATGCGGGTGATTTGCGCGCGCGGAACGCCGGTGATCTGCTCAGCCCAGGCCGGGGTGTACGCTTTCACGTCGTCATAGCTGGTTGCGCAGTTTTCATCGTTCAGACCGCGTTCCAGACCGTAGTTCGCCATGGTCAGGTCGTATACGGTCGTGACCAGCGCGGTGGAGCCATCCGCCAGCTGCAGGCGTTTCACCGGCAGTTTGTGCATCAGCACGTCCTGCAACGCAACCTTGTTGAAGTGCTCGGTGCCTTCGCCGCCGAAGTACGGGAAGCCAACGTCAGCGATCTCATCCTGGCTACCCAGCATGCTGAGACGCAGCTCGGTTTCTTCGCCGGACGTGCCGTCGCGCTGCTCCAGGTTCCACTTGCCTTTTTCGCCCCAGCGGAAGCCGATAGAGCCGTTTGGCGCAACCAGCTCGCCATTGCTATTGCAGGCAACGGTTTTCCACTCAGGGTTATTTTCCTGACCGAGAGCATCCACCAGATCGGCGGCGCGCAGCATGCGGCCCGCGGCATAGTAGCCATCACGCTCTTCGAGCATGACCAGCATCGGGAAATCGGTGTAGCGACGCACGTAGTCGGTGAAGTACTGGCTCGGTTTATCGAGGTGGAACTCACGCAGCATGACGTGGCCCATCGCCAGCGCCATCGCGGCATCGGTACCCTGCTTCGGTGCCAGCCACAGGTCGCACAGCTTGGCGATTTCAGCGTAGTCCGGGGTGATGGCAACGGTTTTGGTGCCTTTGTAACGCACTTCGGTAAAGAAGTGGGCATCCGGGGTACGGGTCTGCGGTACGTTTGACCCCCACGCGAGGATGTAGCTGGAGTTGTACCAGTCTGCGGATTCAGGAACGTCAGTCTGCTCACCCCAGGTCTGCGGAGACGCTGGCGGTAAATCGCAGTACCAGTCGTAGAAGCTCAGACAGGTACCGCCAATCAGGGAGAGATAGCGCGCGCCGGACGCGTAAGAGACCATCGACATCGCCGGGATCGGCGAGAAGCCTGCCACGCGGTCCGGGCCGTAGGTCTTAACGGTATAGACGTTAGAGGCGGCAATCAGCTCGTTGACTTCTTTCCAGGAGGAACGCACGAAGCCGCCGCGACCACGCGCCTGCTTAAAGCTTTTCGCTTTATCTGCGTCTTCAATAATGGACGCCCACGCCGCAACGGGATCGCTGTGCTGAACCTTCGCCTCACGCCACATTTTCATCAGGCGTTTACGCATCAGCGGGTATTTCAGGCGGTTAGCGCTGTAGAGGTACCAGGAGTAGCTGGCACCACGTGGACAGCCGCGCGGTTCATGGTTCGGCAGGTCAGGACGCGTGCGTGGATAATCGGTTTGCTGAACTTCCCAGGTCACCAGACCATTTTTGACGAAAATCTTCCAGCTACATGAACCTGTGCAGTTTACGCCGTGGGTAGAACGCACGACTTTGTCATGCTGCCAGCGCTGACGGTAACCGTCTTCCCAGTCCCGGTTAGTCTCCAGAACCTGGCCGTGCCCATCGGCAAAAGTTTCACCCTTCTGTTTGAAGTAGCGAAACCGGTCCAAAAATTTGCTCATCGGGTATCTCCTGTGTGGAGCCTGTGGCTCTCTAAATCGACATTGCTGATTTGCAGCGAAGGTAACGCTCTGATAGATGACAAGAATTGATAACGATCAAGGCAGGCGGGGTCTTCCGGGGGTGGTATTAGACCAACTACCACCAAAGCGGTAGGATTTTTTGTTTTTTATGTAACTGATTATTAAGATAAAAATACTTTTATCCTCTGCTTCCCCTGGCATTTTTTAACATCTTAGGTATTAGGGGGTAGACACTCCTGCAAAGTGATGGCGATCGCGGTATTACCCTGGGCATATCTATGAGACCTGGTAAGTATGTTGTAACTAATGACTGGTCAAAAAAAACGCGGCACGCTGGCCGCGTTAACGGATAATCAAACTTACTTATTTTTCTTAGTATTACGGCCGTATACCAGCCACGTGATAGCCACGCAGGCGATATAGAACACGAGGAATACTTTCATTGCGCCCGCTGGCGACCCGGTCAGATCCAGAGAGATACCGAACGCCTTCGGAATAAAGAAGCCACCAATCGCGCCAATCGCAGAGATAAAGCCCAGCGCGGCGGCGGTGTCGGTTGCGGCTTCACGCATGGCCTGCTCTTCGCTTCCGCCCTGCGCTTTCACACGATCCATCGTCAGCTTACGGAAGATAACGGAGATCATCTGGAAGGTGGACGCACTGCCCAGCCCGGCCGTCAGGAACAGCACCATGAACACGCCGAAGAAGGCAGTAAAGTTCCCGCCCTGACCATCAGTTGGCAGCGTCAGGAACAGCAGCGCACAGAAGACCGCCATCACCACAAAGTTCACCAGCGTCACGCGCGTCCCGCCCAGACGGTCGGAAATCATCCCGCCGACAGAACGTGCCAGGGCACCAACGAACGGACCGAAGAAGGCGAACTGCAGGATCTGAATATCCGGGAACTGGGTCTTGGACAGCATCGCAAAGCCCGCGGAGAAACCGATGAATGAACCGAAGGTTGCCAGATACAGCAGCGCCATCACCCACAGGTGGCCGCGCTTCAGCACCGGCAGCTGCTCGCTCAGCGATGCTTTAGACGCGGACAGGTCGTTCATAAAGAACCAGGCCGCCAGGGTGAAGATCACCAGGAACGGTACCCAGACCCAGGCCGCGTTCTGTAGGAACAGCGATGAGCCGTCCGGCTGCGTTACGCCACCGCCGCCGAAGGCCGCGAAGATGGAAACGGAGATCGCCAGCGGCGCGATCAGCTGCATGACGCTCACGCCCATGTTGCCCAGACCGCCGTTAATACCCAGCGCGCCGCCCTGCTTCGCTTTCGGGAAGAAGAAGCTGATGTTTGCCATACTGGAAGCAAAGTTTGCGCCAGCAAAGCCGCACAGCAGAGAGATGATCACGAAGACGCTAAACGGCGTGGACGTATCCTGCACCGCAAAGCCGAGCCAGACGCAGGGAACGATCATGATGCCGGTGCTGAATGCCGTCCAGCGACGACCGCCAAAAACAGGAACCATAAAGGCGTAAGGCACACGCAGCAACGCGCCGGAGAGCGACGGCAGCGCGGTTAACATAAACAGCTGATCGGTGGTAAACGTAAAGCCGACTTTCGGCAGGTTAACCGCCACAGCACTGAACAACATCCATACGCAAAATGCTAACAGCAGACACGGAACGGAAATCCACAGATTTCGGCTTGCAATACGATGGCCGCGCTGTTGCCAGAACGCCGGATCCTCCGGACGCCATTCAGTAATGACGGCACCGGTTTCCCTTTCGGGAGCGGATGAGTGACTCATAGACACCTCTGATTCTCGAATGATGCTGCAAACATTAGGGTTTTAGGGCGGCGGTAAGTTGATATAAATCAAAGGAAAAGTGGGTGGATTTGCGGCGAAAAAAAAGTCATTACCCTTAGTGAGTAGAGGTTTTCGGCAAAAAAGGTGTGGTTTTTCACGGTAATGACGTTTTACGTTCATCCCCTCCTCCCTGCCCTTACTCCGTTGGCAATTTAGGGGTAATCCTTTATTGGTATGGGTATACTCCAGGGTATGGAACAGAATAGCGCCATTCCTGCAGTCAGGTCACGTCAGGAGCCCGGCAAGCCTATGTTAAAAAGATGTTTATCCCCGCTGACGCTGGTCAACCAGCTTGCGCTTATCGTTTTGCTGTCTACCGCCATTGGCGTGACCGGCATGGCTATCTCTGGCTGGCTGGTACAGGGGGTACAGGGTAATGCGCATGCCATCAACGAGGCAGGCTCGCTACGCATGCAGAGTTACCGTCTGCTGGCCTCGGTGCCGCTGACGCCTGCGCACCAGACGCTGCTCGACGACATGGAGCGCACGGCCTTTAGCCCTGAACTGGAAAAAGCCGCGATCCGCGACGGGCAAGAGCCGCAGTTGAAATCCTTACAACACTACTGGCACTCCCAGCTGGAGCCAGGGTTAAAGCGGGCAAAAAGCCCCGAAACCGTGGCCCAGGACGTGGCCGGTTTTGTCTCGCGCATTGATAAGCTAGTCTCCTCTTTTGATCAAACGACCGAACTGCGTATTGACCGGGTGGTCATGGTCCACCGGGCGATGGCGGCATTTATGGGCCTGCTGCTGATCTTCACCATCGTCTGGCTGCGCGCGCGCCTGCTGAATCCCTGGAAACAGCTGCTGGCGATGGCCCGGGCGGTTGCCGAGCGCGATTTTTCCCAGCGCGCCCACATCAGTGGCCGTAACGAAATGGCGATGCTGGGACAGGCCCTCAACACCATGTCCGAGGAGCTGTCCGAGAGTTACGCCGTGCTGGAGCAGCGCGTGCAGGAAAAAACAGCCGGGCTTGAGCAGAAAAACGAAATCCTCTCGTTTCTGTGGCAGGCAAACCGTCGCCTGCATATGCAGGTTCCGCTGTGCGAGCGGCTCTCCCCGGTGCTTAACGGCCTGCAAAACCTGACGATGCTCCACGACCTCGAACTGCGCGTTTACGACGTGGAAGACGAAGAAAACCATCAGGAGTTCACCTGCCAGTCCGATCTCTCCTGCGATGAGAAAGGGTGTCACCTCTGCCCGCGCGGTCTGCCGCCGCTCTCCACCAGCGGGACCACGCTGAAGTGGCGTCTGACCGACAGCCATACGCAATACGGGATCTTACTGGCTACGCTGCCGGCAGGCCGACATCTCAGCCACGATCAGCAGCAGCTGGTTGATACGCTGGTGGAACAGCTGACGGCCACCCTGGCACTTGACCGGCATCAGGAGAAACAGCAGCAGCTGATCGTAATGGAGGAACGTGCCACCATCGCCCGCGAGTTGCACGACTCTATCGCCCAGTCTCTCTCCTGCATGAAAATGCAGGTAAGCTGTCTGCAGATGCAGGACACCGGTATGCCCGAGAGCAACAAACAGCTGCTGAGCCAGATCCGCAACGAGCTGAACACCTCCTGGGTGCAGTTGCGAGAACTGCTTACCACGTTCCGCCTGCAACTTACCGAGCCTGGCCTGCGCCCCGCGCTGGAGTCCAGCTGCCAGGAATTTAGCGCCCGACTGGGGTTCCCGGTGAAGCTGGATTACCAGCTGCCGCCGCGGTTTGTGCCATCCCATCAGGCCATCCATTTACTGCAAATCGCCCGTGAAGCGCTGAGCAACGTGCTCAAACATGCTAACGCGACGGCGGTCACCGTCACCGTCACCGTCAGCCCGCATGATAATCAAGTCAGGCTCACGGTTCAGGATAACGGCTGCGGCGTGCCGGAAAATGCCGAGAGAACTAACCACTATGGTTTAATCATCATGCGAGACCGCGCGCAAAGCCTGCGCGGTGATTGCCAGGTTCGCCGGGGAGAGTCTGGTGGTACCGAAGTAGTGGTCACTTTTATACCCGAAAAGTCCCTTATCACTTCTCAAGGAGAAAACCATGACTAATCAGGAACCGGCCTCTATCCTGTTGATCGACGATCATCCGATGCTGCGTACCGGCGTGAAACAGCTCGTCAGCATGGCACCGGATATTACCGTCGTCGGCGAAGCCAGCAACGGCGAACAGGGTATTGAGCTTGCCGAATCGCTCGATCCTGATTTGATCCTGCTCGATCTTAATATGCCAGGCATGAACGGTCTGGAGACGCTCGACAAGCTGCGTGAAAAATCGCTTTCAGGCCGCGTGGTGGTGTTCAGCGTGTCGAACCATGAAGAAGACGTGGTCACGGCGCTGAAGCGCGGCGCGGACGGTTATCTGCTGAAAGATATGGAACCAGAAGATCTGCTCAAGGCGCTGCAGCAGGCCGCCGCCGGTGAAATGGTTCTGAGCGAAGCGTTAACCCCGGTGCTGGCCGCCAGCTTACGCGCGAACCGCGCCACCTCTGACCGCGACGTCAGCCAGCTTACCCCGCGCGAGCGCGACATCCTCAAGCTGATTGCCCAGGGGCTGCCGAACAAGATGATCGCTCGTCGCCTCGACATCACCGAAAGCACGGTTAAAGTGCATGTGAAGCACATGCTGAAAAAAATGAAGTTAAAATCCCGCGTTGAAGCCGCCGTGTGGGTTCATCAGGAGCGTATTTTTTAATTTCAGTCATCCGGCAGCAGCTTCCACCGCGGGTCGTCGTCAGGCATGACCACAAGCGGCTGCACCACCGTTAGCGTGATCTCATTGGAAGAGACGCGCTGCCCGTCTTTATCTTCCGCCACTACCGACAGCCGCCAGCGGTTGGTCGCCCCTTCGCGCGCGTCCCATGCCGGGATAATAATGCTCCAGCCGTCGCTGCTGGTACTGTTGGCCGGCGACGTCAGGCTCAGCGCCTGCGTATCTCCCTGCCAGTGAAGCTGACGAATACCGTGCGTGCTGCGGATCTGCAGCTTGAGCATCACCGTTTCGCCACCTTTTAAATCCCACGGCGGCGTCGCCAGGTAGACCGACAGCGTTTTGCGCTGGCGGAACTCCATTACCGGCAGGCTGTTTCGTTCGGCGGGATCATAGCGGCTGCCCCGAAGCGATCGCGTTGCCGCCACTTCTCCGGCAGACAGCTGCTTCGCCAGCGGTACGCCAAACCGATAGTTGAGCTTCAGCCCAAGGTTGTTCTGGCTGACCCCGCTCTCCCCCTGCTTGTGGGCGGCAGAGATTGTCACCAGCGGCACGGGGGTGTAGTCCAGTCCCAGATTGACCGCCATCGGATTGTGATAGCCGGTTCCGCTGTTAAAGAGATCCACGCTGTCGCCAAAATACTGCTCGAAGCTGACGCTGGTATTCAGATGATGGAACCACGGCAGCCAGGCTTTAGCCGTGACGTCGTACCCGCGGGCCATACGCTGCTCCTGCACGTCTGAATCGTCTCGCCAGCCGGCAAACGGCTGATAATAGTTGGCGGAAAGCCGCAGGTTTTGCCCCCAGGCCTCTGCCCCCAGCCCGGCGCGCTGAAGATTTTCGTCCAGCAGGTTGTCATAAAAGGTGTTGTAGCCCAGCAGCCAGTTTCCGGCGACCCAGCGCTGGCCGACCCCGGCGTTGCTTACCAGCCCGTCGGTTTGCTGCGTCAGGCCAAGCTGACTCCAGTTCAGATAGCGGTTGTTATCGTTCCAGGGGATAAACCAGCTCCCGCTGCTGCCATTGAAGGTTCCGTTATCGTCCACCCGCACATTGACGCTGGCGTTGCCCCAGGGCGAAAGCCAGGATTCAATCTGCTCATTCACCTCGCCGCTCACCGCATCACGCACCTTGCCAAACGCAAACTGCCGGGCCTGCTCGCCCGTCGTCAAGCCGTTATCGGTCATGCTGGCCTCGCCAAACGCCTTTGCCATTTCGGCGAGGTGCTTTTCGCCTTCTGAGGTGGGTTTGGCAAGTCCGAGGTCCGGCAGCGAATCTCCGTTGTTATCAAACGGATTTTGCGCCTGCTGGACAAAGGAATTCGGCGCACCGTAAACGGCTCCGGCCGACAGGAGAGGAAGGAAAAACAGCGAACGAATGCGGGGCGATACAACCATCAACGTCGTGATAAGCGCCTGTTTGAGTAAGAAGACGGTTATAGCTTAACGTCCCGGGCGAAGAAATACAGCCTGAACGCGAATTTCAGGAATAACCTGAAACGCCCACCGCCTTTACGCCTTCACCCCAAAGAAGCCTTTCAGCTCCGGCACGCAGGATCCGCAGTTGGTCCCACAGCGCAGCTTTACCCCCAGCGCCGCAGCGGAATCGCAGCCACCGGCAATCGCCTCGCGAATGGTGTTTTCGCCGACGTTAAAACAGCTACAGATGATGCGCCCCGGATCCAGGCGTGCGCCGGGCGGCTGGCCGTGGAGCAACGCATGACGTTCCGCCAGCTGAACGGGGGCGGCGCGGAACGCCTCTTCGATAAACCCGTGCGCCAGTTCCGGCAAACCGGAGCTTTCCCAGAAGCCGAGCATCAGCGCCCCGTCGTGCCAGGCCAGTACGCTCCCCCGCTCACCGGCACGGGCAATTTGTACCTGCCAGCCCTGCGCGGTGCTGTAATCAATAGCCCACGCCAGCAGCGGCTTATCTCCCGCGACCGTCAGCCGTGTCGCCTTGCGCCACCCGTGTACGAAAGGTGGCAGCGCGGGCATTTCGCGGGCATACAACTCGCCCTGCCAGGCGGGCTGCCAGGGCGCGATCCGCACGGCGGTTTGCTTGCTCTCCGGCTGGCCGGATAACGGGTCGCAACGCCCGGCAACCAGGGCGTTCACCTTGCCCTGCCGGGCAAACTGGTTGTTCCAGTGCATCGGGGCAAACAGTTCCCCTTCGCGCGGGTGGGTAGTGATGCACACTCTGGCGACCATCACGCCGCGCGGCGAGCTGATCCGCGCCAACCCGCCGTCGTGCAGGGCAAAACGCAACGCGTCGGTCGGACACACCTCAACCTGCGGCTCGGCAATGTGCTGCATCAGCCTGGGAACGTAGCCCGTGCGGGTCATGGTATGCCACTGATCGCGGATGCGTCCGGTGTTCAGCACCAGCGGATAGAGCACATCCGGCGTTGCGCCGTGCGGCTGAGGCTCTACCGGTACGATGTCCCGGCGCGGGAACGCCCCTGTCGGCCACTGGTACGGTTCCAGGTCATCCCACGCCTCGCGCGTCAGGGCGGCAAGCGCGTGCAGGTTTAGCGCCCGCTCGCCGTTGTTCTCAAAGGCGGTCAGCGCGGCATGCTCGCAAAAAATCTCATGGGGATGTTCCCAGCCAAACGCCGCGCTGTAGCCGAGGGCCGTGGCCACCTGCGCGATAATCCACCAGTCCGCTTTCGCCTCGCCGGGTGCGGGCAGAAAGGAACGCTGGCGCGAGATGCGACGCTCCGAGTTGGTCACCGTTCCGTTTTTCTCTCCCCATCCCAGCGCCGGGAAGCGAATGTGGGCCAACCGGCTGGTATCTGTCTCCTGCATGACCTCAGAGACGATCACCAGCGGGCAGGCTGCCAGCGCCTGACACACGGCGTGGCTGTCCGGCATCGACACCGCAGGGTTGGTGCCCATGATCCACACCGCTTTCACCTCCCCTCGCGCGATGGCGTCGAATAACTCCACCGCCATCAGCCCCGGCGTTTGCGCCAGCCTTTCCGTTCCCCAGAAGCGGGCGACCCGCGCGAGATCGTCCGGCTCGAAATGCATATGTGCCGCGAGCTGATTCGCCAGCCCGCCGACTTCCCGGCCCCCCATGGCATTTGGCTGACCGGTCAGAGAAAACGGGCCGCAGCCCTGCCGGGCGAATTTACCGCTGGCGAGATGCACGTTAATGATGGCGTTACATTTATCACTGCCGCTGGCCGACTGGTTGATCCCCATGGTGTAAAGCGTGATGGCGCGGGGTGCGGTGATAAACATGTCGTAAAACTGGTTAATCGCTGCGGCTGAAAGATCGCAAAATTCCGCTACCCGCTCAGCCGGCCAGTCAGCGGTTCCCTGGATGCGATTGAGCAGGCCGACGAACAGCCCGGCGTCGCTGCCGGGTCTGAGCGCCAGATGCAGGTCGGCAATATCGCAGGTGGCGGTTTTACGCGGGTCGATCACCACCACCTTCATCGCCGGATGACTCTGGCGCGCCTGCACCAGCCGCTGATACAGCACCGGATGCGTCCAGGCTGCGTTCGACCCGACCAGCACCACCAGATCGCTGTTTTCGATGTCCTCGTAGCTGCACGGCACCACGTCTTCGCCAAACGCCCGCTTGTAGCCCACGACGGCGGAGGACATACACAGCCGGGAGTTGGTATCGATATTGGCCGCGCCGATAAACCCCTTCATCAGCTTGTTGGCCGCGTAGTAATCCTCGGTGAGCAACTGGCCGGAGGCGTAAAAGGCCACCGCCTGAGGGCCATAGCGGTCGATAATGTCCCGCAGCCGCTCGCTCGCGGTGTGCACCGCCTGCGGCCAGTCAGCCTCCTGACCGTCGACGACGGGCCGCAATAAGCGCCCCTGCAGGCCGGTGGTTTCCCCTAACGCCGAGCCTTTCACGCAGAGCCTGCCATAGTTGGCAGGATGGCGCTCGTCGCCGCGCACGGTAACCTTCTCACCTTCCGTTCGGGCGATCACCCCGCAGCCCACCCCGCAGTAGGGGCACGTGGTCCGGGTCTCGTTCATGATGCCTCCGCGCGCATAACCAGCTCTTCGTTGCCCACCCACACTTTGCCATTCTCAATTTTTACCGGCCACGCGCGCACGGCAGGCTCGCCGCTGTCAAACTGACGCCCGTCGCGCAGGCGAATACGCAGCTTATACAGGGGCGAGATCACCACGGGTTCGCCGCCCGCATCGCCCAGAATACCGCGCGAGAGCACGTTGGCGCGGCTGCCTGGCTCGCGGTCATCAAGGGCATAAACCGACTGACCAAAGCGGAACAGCGCGATCGATTTCCGCCCCAGGCGCGCGCCGATCCCCGCCTGCTCGGGAATATCCTCCAGTCCGCAGATCGCCTGCCAGCGTTTGTTTTCATCCGTGGGCTGACTGTTCACTTCGGTGCGGAACAGCGCCAGGCGGTTTGGATCGCTGAGCGTGGTTTGCCATTCGCACTGGTAGGTGTCCACCACCCGGGCCATCTCCTGCTCCAGTTCGTGCGCAATACCCAGGCTGTCATCAAGAATGACCTGGCGCAGATAGTCGAGGCCGCCCTCAAGATTGTCCATCCAGGTGCTGGTGCGCTGCAGGCGATCCGCCGTGCGGATATAGAACATCAGGAAGCGGTCGACGGTGCGGATCAGCGTCTCTTCATCCAGGTCGCTGGCGAAGAGATCCGCGTGGCGCGGTTTCATCCCGCCGTTGCCGCAAAGGTAGAGATTCCAGCCTTTGTCCGTGGCGATCACCCCGACATCTTTGCTCTGCGCCTCGGCGCACTCGCGGGTACAGCCGGAAACCGCCATTTTTATCTTATGCGGTGCCCGCAGGCCTTTGTAGCGGTGCTCCAGTTTTACCGCGAGACCCGTGGAGTCCTGCACGCCGTAGCGACACCAGGTGGACCCCACGCAGGATTTCACCGTGCGCAGCGACTTACCGTAGGCGTGCCCGGTCTCAAACCCGGCCTCCACCAGCGCCTGCCAGATCGCCGGCAGCTGGTCGAGCGTCGCGCCAAACAGGTCGATACGCTGCCCGCCGGTGATCTTACTGTACAGGCTGTAGCGCTTCGCAATCTGGCCGATGGCAATCAGCCCGTCGGCAGAGACCTCCCCGGCAGGCATACGCGGCACGATGGAGTAGGTACCGTCTTTCTGGATGTTGGCAAAGTAGCGGTCGTTGGTGTCCTGCAGCGGCAGATGTGCCGGTTTAAGCAGATACTCGTTCCAGCACGAGGCCAGCACCGAGCCAACCAGCGGTTTGCAAATTTCACACCCGTGCCCGTGACCATAGCGACCAATCAGCTGTTCGAAGGTGCGTATATGATTCACGCGAACGAGGTGGTAGATCTCCTGACGCGAGTACGGGAAGTGTTCGCAGATATCCTTTTTCACCTCTACGCCCTGCCCGGCAAGCTGGAACTCCATCACCTGTTTAACCAGGGCACTACAGCCGCCGCAGCCCGTAGCCGCTTTGGTGCACTGTTTAATGGCTCCCATATCCATCGCCCCGTCGCTTACGGCCCGGCAGATATCGCCTTTGCTGACGTTATGGCAGGAACAGATCTGCGCGTTTTCCGGCAGCGCCGCGACGCCCAGCGCTTTTGGCGCACTGCCGGACAACGCAGGCAGAATCAGCGTTTCCGGCTCTTTCGGCAGGCTAATCCCGTTGAGCATCATCTGCACCAGGGTGGCATATTCACTGGCATCGCCCACCAGCACGCCTCCGAGCAGGGTTTTCCCGTCGTGGCTGACCACAATTTTTTTATAGACTTGCTGCGGGCCGTGGGTCCACTGGTAGCTTAACGCCCCCGGCGTACGGCCATGGGCATCGCCAAACGAGGCCACGTCCACGCCGAGCAGCTTCAGTTTGGTGCTCATGTCGGCACCCGTAAACTGTGTTTCTTCTCCTGCCAGCGCCGCCGCCGCGACGCGCGCCATCTGGTATCCTGGTGCCACCAGGCCGAAGATTTTACCTTCCCACAGCGCGCACTCCCCGACGGCGAACACGTCAGGATCGGATGTCCGGCACTGGTCATTAATGCCAATCCCTCCGCGCTCGCCTGTCGTCAGGCCGCTGGTGCGCGCCAGCGCATCCTGCGGGCGGATCCCGGCGGAAAAGACCACGATATCCGTTTCAAGCGTGCCACCGTCGGCGAAACGCAGAACCAGACCATCATCGGTGCGCGCAATCTCAGTGGTGGCTTTCCCGGTGTGGACCCCTACGCCGAGCGCCTCAATTTTCTTACGCAGCATTGCCGCGCCGTCGTTATCGAGCTGCACCGCCATCAGATTGGGCGCGAACTCCACCACGTCGGTCTTAAGCCCAAGCTGCCTGAGGGCGTTGGCGGCCTCCAGCCCCAGCAGGCCGCCGCCGATCACCACACCACGACGCGCATGCTTAGCCCGTGCGGCAATGCTATCGAGGTCGTCGAGGGTGCGGTAGACAAAGCAGCCCGGCAGATCGTTGCCCGGCACCGGCGGAACGAACGGATACGAGCCGGTGGCGAGCACCAGTTTGTCCCAGTGGGTTTCGTGCCCGCTGGCGGTTCGCACTACGCGTGCGTCGCGATCGATAGCCACCACCTGCTGCGACAGGCGCAGCTCAATGCCGTTATCGGCAAAGAAATCGCCTTCGACCAGCGAGAGGGAGTCGGCGCTGCGCCCGCCAAAATACTCTGACAGGTGGACGCGGTCGTAAGCGGCATGGCGCTCTTCGCCAAGGACCACAATCTGATAAGCCGTGTGCACGTTACGGTTAACGCACTCTTCAAGGAAATGATGGCCGACCATACCGTGTCCAACCACCACCAGCGTAGGTTTTGTCATAGCGTTGTGTCCTGCAACCTGCGGTTGCGTCGTCGTGAATTGATCGAACAGCCAGTCCACGCGTGCGGGAGCAGCCGTAGCCAGTAAATCGGTAAATGTCGCCGCGCTGCGGCAGTCCCCCATCAGCAGCACCCCTGCCAGCGCGCCGCGATGGATCAGTAAACGCCGGTAGTGCCGGGTCAGCGGGTCCCACGTGCTCCAGACCACATCGTCAGGCTGCATGGCCGCGCGTCCGGCGGTGAACAACTCCACGCCGGTAACCTTGAGACGCATGCCGCCGTCGGTCAGCGCAAAGGGTGACGCCACCTCTCCGGCAAGCCGGGCGGCGAGGATATCCGCCTGGGCAAGACAGGGGGCGACCAGGCCAAACGTCTGCCCGTCAATTTCGCAGCATTCGCCTATGGCGCTCACCTGCGGGACGGAGGTTTGCATCTGATGGTTAACCACAATGCCCCGGGCGCAGCGCAGACCGCTGGCCTTTGCCAGGGCGACGTCGGGCTGAACGCCGGTAGCGAGAACAACGCGAGCGGCATCAAGTCGCCGCTGGTTAAGCAACGTGACCGAGTCGGTCGCCACGGCTACGATCCCGGTTGAGAGTTCGCAGCGAACGCCGCGCGCCGCCAGCGCCTCTTCCAGCAACAGCCCTGCCTGCTGGTCAAGCTGCTGATCCATCAGCCACGGCCCGCGATGCACCAGCGTGACGTTGTCACCGGTTCGCGCCAGCGCGGCAGCCGCCTCGACGCCCAGCACGCCGCCGCCCAACACCACCGAAGGACCGTCCGTGGCGAGAATCGCGCGGGTATCCTCTAGGGTGCGAAACGTGAAGACGTGCGGTGCCTCAAGCCCGGGTATCGGCGGAACAATGGGCTGTGATCCGGTGGCAAAGACCAGTTCATCCCAACGCAGGGTCTGGTGCCGGGTGTGCACTTCCCGCCGCACCCTGTCCACTGCAATTGCCTTTTCCCCTCTGAGGACGGTGACGCCGCGCTGGCGATACCAGTCATCGTCCTGCAGGCGAAGGGTCGCCGCCTGTTTTTCCCCGCCAAGCACCGGCGAAAGCTGGATGCGGTTGTAGGCGTGTTCAGGCTCGTCGCCAATGACCGTGATGGCAAAGCGACCGGGCGCGCGCTCGGTCAGGGAGGCAATCAGCCGCGTTGCTGCCATTCCATTACCGATAATCACCAGTCGCATCGTGGCCTCCTCGTTACGCCGCCTTAGGCTGTTTTTCATAGAGGAAATGCAGGATCTGCTGGCGCATGTGGTGATAGCGGCTGTCGTCAGCCAGCTGCACCCGGTTTCGCGGACGCGGCAGGTCAACCTGGAGGATCTCCCCGACGGTGGCCGCCGGGCCGTTGGTCATCATCAGCACACGGTCAGAGAGCAGCACCGCCTCGTCGACATCATGGGTGATAAGCACGATGGTGGTGTTCAGCGCCTGCTGAATTTTCATCACCGAGTCCTGAAGGTGCGCGCGGGTCAGGGCATCCAGCGCGCCGAAAGGCTCATCCATCAGCAACACTTTGGGCTTCATCGCCAGCGCGCGGGCGATGCCGACGCGCTGTTTCATCCCACCGGAGATCTCCGACGGACGCTTGTGCAGCGCATGGCCCATCTGCACGCGATCGAGATTGTGTTCGATCCACTCCCTGCGCTCGGCCTTACTCATGGTGCGGCGAAACACCTGGTCCACCGCCAGCGCCACGTTGTCGAAGCAGGTGAGCCACGGCAGCAGCGAATGGTTCTGAAACACCACCGCCCGCTCTGGCCCCGGCCCGGCGATTTCACGGTTATCGCAGATAATCCCGCCCTCCGTCGGCAATGCGATCCCGGCGATAAGGTTCAGCAGCGTGGATTTACCGCACCCGGAGTGACCAATCAGGCTGACGGTTTCCCCTTCATGGATATCAAACGAGACGTTTTGCAGCGCCAGAAACTCACCGCTGGCGGTGGAAAAACGCTGGCTCACGGCCTGCACCTGAATTAACGGTTTCATAGTCACTCCTTATTTTTCCTGCCAGCTAAAACGGCGGGCGATCAGCATCAGCCCCTGCTCCAGCATCAGCCCGACCACACCAATGATGACGATGGCGATGAGAATGTTTTCAACGTTGAGGTTGTTCCACTCGTTCCAGATCCAGAAGCCGATCCCGACGCCACCGGTCAGCATTTCGGCGGCGACGATCACCAGCCAGGCGATCCCTATCGACAGACGCACCCCGGTCAGTACCGCAGGCAATACCGCCGGGAAAAGAATGCGGCGCAGGATGGTCCATTCGGAAAGCTGCAGCACGCGGGCAACGTTAAGGTAATCCTGCGGGATCCGGCGCACCCCTTCGGCGGTGTTGATCACCATCGGCCAGATGGAGCAGATGAAAATGGTCCAGCTGGAGGCCGGCTCCGCTTTCTGGAACAGCAGCAGGCCGATGGGCAGCCAGGCCAGCGGGCTGACGGGGCGCAGCAGCGCAATCAGCGGGTTGAACATGCGCGAGAAAAAGGTGAAGCGGCCAATCAGAAAGCCCAGCGGAATACCGGCTATCGCCGCCAGGCCAAAGCCCACCGCCACGCGCTGGAGCGAGGCCAGCACGTTCCAGCCGATGCCCATATCATTCGGTCCGTCGCGGTAGAAGGGATCGGCAAACAGGGTTAACGCTGAATCCAGGGTGCTGAGCGGCGTCGGAAAGCCTTTACTGTTAATGGCGGCGAGCTGCCAGAGCACCACCATCAGCCCGAGACCGAGAAAAGCCGGGATAATACGTTGCAGGAGGTCATTCATCCGGCGCGTAAACCCCGGTCCACGGCGGCGAACCGGCACCGGTGGCAGCGCGATCACCTCAGCGCTGACCGGCGTCTCTTGTGGCTGTGTATTTTGCAGATGCGACATAATCAGGCCCCTTTACGGTGAATAGCGAAGCGGTTGGCGTAACCGTCCGGATCGGTGCCGTTCCAGACGGTACCGTCCATCAGCGTGCTGCTGCGAAGCGGTGATGACGGCGTGGAGATGCCGCCGACGGCGGTTGCCGCGTCCTGCCAGACCGCGGTCTGGTTGATGCGTTGCGCGATGGCGTTATAGTCCGGGGCGGTCTTTAGCAAGCCCCAGCGGCGGAACTGGGTTAAGAACCAGGTACCGTCGGAGAGATACGGGTAGCTGACGGCCCCGTCATTGAAGAAGCGAATCGGGTGGTCATCCTGCCAGCGCTGCCCCAGACCGTTGTCGTACTCGCCCAGCATTCGCCCGGTGAGATACTGCTCTTTGCAGTTAAGCCATGCCCGACGGGAGAGGATCTGCGCGGTTTCGCGTTTGTTTTCCGGCGAGGCGTCTATCCAGCGGGCGGCTTCCAGCACCGCGCTCACCAGCGCCCGTGCGGTATGCGGGTTCTTCTCCACCCAGGCGCGGCGGGTGCCGAGGATTTTTTCCGGGTGATCGGCCCAGATGGACTGGGAGGTGGCGGCGGTAAACCCGATGCGGTCATTAATGGCGCGCGCGTTCCACGGCTCACCGACGCAAAAACCGACCATGTTGCCAATGCGCATGTTCATCACCATTTGCGGGGGCGGCACGACTACGGTACGCACATCGTCAAACGGATTGATCCCGGCGCTTGCCAGCCAGTAGTACAGCCACATGGCGTGGGTGCCCGTCGGGAAGGTGTGGGCAAAGGTGTAAGTGCCGGGAGGCTGCTGAGCGACCCGCTTTTTCAGCCCGTCGAGATCGCGCACGCCCTTCTCTGCCAGATCGCTTGAGAGCGTGATCGCCTGGCCGTTCTGGTTAAGGGTCATCAGGTTTGCCATCTCCTGCGGCTTGCCGGCGATGCCCAGCTCAAGCCCATACAGCAGACCGTAAAGAATGTGTGCGGCATCCAGTTCACCGGCAACCAGTTTGTCGCGTACAGCCGCCCAGCTCGCCTCTTTGGTCGGCACGATGGTGATGCCGTACTTTTTATCAAACCCTTTCAGCGCCGCGATAACCACCGGCGCGCAGTCGGTGAGCGGGATAAACCCGATCCGCACCGTCTGCTGCTCCGGCCTGTCCGACCCCGCCGCCCACGCGGCCTGCATGATGCCGGGTAACAGCATTGCGCCGCTCGCCAGCATGCTGGCCTGCAAAAACCGCCGTCTCGACAAATCCGCCATAACCACTCCCGAAAAAAAGCCAAAAAAAAGCGCCCGTCGGTGCCGGAGCACCGCTGGACGCCTTTATCCTGAAAACGCATGCGCCGCCGTTGGCGCACCGTCAATCTTTGTTAATCTGATAATGCAAAGGGGATGCCAGGTTTTAAGCTGTTGTTTTCAGGGCTTCCCCGCCCGTAGCCCTCTCACGGCGCACCTCAATCAGGCATGACATGCCCGCTGATTGTGCAACTACGCCTTCGGCGCGGGCTGCCAGAGGTTCTTCACGGTGAGCAGCGCATGGGCGATATCCACCATGCGCTGATTTTTGTCCATCGCCATTTTGCGCAGCGTTGTCCACGCCTGCTCTTCGCTCATAGCGTGATGCGTCATCAGGATGCTTTTGGCTTTGTCGATGGTCTTGCGCTCCTCCAGCGTTTCGCGCAGGGAGGCCAACTGACGGGAAAGACTGTCGATCTCACGTGCCTGCTCGCGCACCAGCGGCAGCAGAGGTTTATCCGGGAAATGGGTAAACGCCTCGTTGTCCTCGCAGACCCGCAGCGTGCGTTCATTCGCCCCGTGAATACGTTCATCCACCATCGCCATGAGATCGGCGATGGCTAACTCCTCCAGCGTGCGAAGGTGTTCCAGGCGTGCCGTCTGCAACGCAAACCACCTCAGGGCGGTGTTTCCCTTGTCCGCCGCCGGCTGACGGGTACAGGCCACGCGCCTGAGCTGCTCTGTTTCGAGGTCCGGCATACAGTTAAGCGCAAACGTCTCCTGCACGTCGGCCCGGCTGTAAGACAAAAAAACCTCGAAGCAGGCCTGCTGCCCGTCGATACGGTCCACCAGCCGCTGGCGGGTTTCATCATCAAAAAAGCCCTGCGTGAAGCCCGTTGCGCCCAGCGCACGCTCCTGCCCTACCCACTCTTTGCCCTGCATCAGGCTATAAAGTGCGACAAACCGGCCCGCGATTTGCGGATCGTCAATGCTGTCATTGAGCTGAGGAATGATACTGAGCAGATGGCGAAGTATCCGGCTGTAGCGTTCCATCGCCTGCGGGGCCGTCACGTTTTGCCGTTCGACGTCGTCACGCAGCGCCGGAAGCGACGCCAGCGCGTGAAGCGCACCGGCAATGCGTTCGCACACCGCGCTGCCGGGCATCGGCGTTTGCAGGTTAAGCTGACGGTTGAACGCCGTCAGATTTTCATCGACCAGCGCCTTGCTGGCCCGACATTCCGGGCCGTAGAGCTGCCCCCGGGAGCAGAGCCAGACGTTTGACGCCCCGCGCTCGCACTGTAGCATATGCACCAGTCGGCTGATGCCGTTGACCAGCGCCCCCAGAACCGCCAGGGTATTAAGCTGCTCGCGGCGCATCACCGTGGCACGATGAAGCCATTCATTTGCGCCCGATAAACTGTCAGCCTTTATCGTCATACTCGCTCTCCGGTTCCCTATTCCCCGTAGAGCTAAGCAATATTCATGCCTTTTAACCGAACAGGAGTTTCCATGCAGAAGATTACGATTGTCGCCAACGGAGCGGCCTACGGCAGTGAATCCCTTTTTAACAGCCTGCGCCTGGCAATCGCCCTGTGCGAGAAAGAGCATCGCCCTGAACTGCGCCTCTTTTTGATGTCGGATGCGGTCACCGCCGGGCTGAAGGGGCAAAAACCTGCCGAGGGGTACAACATTCAGCAGATGCTCGAGATCCTGACGGCGCAAAACGTGCCGGTTAAGCTGTGTAAAACCTGCACCGACGGGCGCGGCATCACCGGGCTGCCGCTGATTGACGGGGTGGAAATTGGCACGCTTGCTGAGCTGGCAGACTGGACTCTGTCCGCCGATAAAGTATTAACTTTTTAATAATAAACCCGGTTTAATATTATTTTCTAATGGACGCGGTTTCAGCATCAAGTTTGCCTGCCACATTGCCGATAGGCATGGAAACAACACAGCAGGTATTTCACTTATGTTCAGATCCATTCGCGCTCGCATTATCGCCGCGACGACGGGTTGTCTCGTCGTCGCCCTTCTTCTCAACACCATCATCAACTTTCAGGTCACGCGTCAGGATAACCAGCAGTCGCAGCGGGATATCCTCGCCAGCACCAGCGCCAGCCATAATATGGCCATTGCGGAGTGGGTAAAGGGTAAAATGACCGTGATCGCTTCCGCGCAGAGCGTGGCGCTGAGCGACGATCCGGTTCCGACCTTTAAGCAACTCGCGCAGGCGGGTGGATTTACAAACGTCTACGTTGGCTATGCCAGCAAAACGGCAAAGTTCTCGGATCCTGCGGGGGTTCCGGCGGATTACGACCCGACCATCCGCCCGTGGTATCAGCAGGTGGTCAGCGCCGACGCGCCTGTGGTTACCGCCCCGTACGTCGACGCCGGCACCGGTAAGCTGGTGGTGACGTTTGCCGTCCCGGTGAAAGAGAATGGCGTGCTGAAAGCGGTTGTTGCCGGTGATGTAGCCATGGACAGCGTGGTGGCGAACGTGCGCGGTATTCATCCTACGCCTGAGAGCAGCGGGCTTTTGGTCGACAGCGATGGCACCGTGATTGCCGCCAACGACGCGGCGCTCACGCTCAAACCGCTCGGTGAATCCGTTAAAGGGATTGATTTTGCCGCCCTGAAAAACGGTGCGCCCGTCGACGGCACGTTTAACGGCATAGCGAAAACCTTTGTGGCGACGGCCATTCCCGGCACGCACTGGATGCTGATTGTAGCGCTGGACAACAATGATGCTACTTCCGGCATGCGCGCGCTGCTGAAGGCCTCTGCGCTGTCGCTGGTGATCCTGGTCTTGCTGAGCGGCGCGGTGGTTCACATTGCCATTGCCCGTCTGCTGAAAAGGCTGTCGGATATCCGCGACGCGATGCACAGCATCGCCAACGGTACCAACGACCTGTCGCAGCGTCTGCCGGACAACGGCGACGATGAGGTAGCGCAAATCGCCCAGGCGTTTAACGCCTTCAGCGACAAACTCTCGGTGGTGATGGTGCAGCTGCGCGATGCCAGCGCATCCGTAAAAAATGCGGCGAAGGAGATTGCCGCAGGCAACCAGGATCTTTCGGGGCGCACCGAGCAGGCTGCCTCCAGCCTGCGTGAGACGGCCAGCGCCGTAGAGCAGATCACCGCGTCGGTGACCCAGTCCAATGCGTCAGCGGCGCAAGCCAACGATCAGGCGAGCAAGGCCTCCGCCGCCGCCTCACGCGGGGGCGAGGTGGTTTCTCAGGCCATCAGTACCATGCAGTCGATTGAGGTGGCGTCGGCAAAAATTGGCGATATCACCAGCGTGATTGACGGTATTGCCTTCCAGACCAACATTCTGGCGCTGAATGCCTCGGTCGAAGCGGCGCGCGCCGGCGAGCAAGGACGTGGGTTTGCCGTGGTGGCCGGGGAAGTGCGTAACCTTGCCAGCCGCAGTGCGCAGGCGGCGAAAGAGATCAAATCGCTTATCGACTCCACCACCGACAGCGTGGCAACCGGATCGCGCTATGTGCATCTGGCGGGTGACAGCATGAATGAGATCCGGGCCAGCATCGGCAGCGTCTCGGGCATCATGCGCGAAATATCCATCGCCACCAGTGAGCAGATGAAAGGTATTCACGAGATAAACCACGCGGTGACGCATCTGGATCGGATGGTGCAGCAGAACGCGGAACTGGTGGTCGAGTCGGCCGCTGCGGCCAGCGCCCTGCAGAGCCAGGCGGGCGATCTGGCGGAAACGGCCGGGCATTTCCGCATTTAATCGTTCTGGCGCGCGAAGGCGTTAACGCGCGCCCGCCGGGGTCAGGCACAGCCCCGGCGCATTTCCTCCCAGCAGCGCTTTTACCTTCACCACCAGCTCATTCAGGCAGTCATCCTTCATGCCAAGGCGGGTCAGCTCCTGATCGAGGGAGAAAAGGTACTGCGCGTTAGTGCCCAGCGGGCCGCTGGCGGCCGCGATCAGCGGAGCAATCACCTGCGTGCGGGTATCGGCTTCATACAGTGGATGGCGTGGGTCCATGATAAACACCAGCGCGTTGACGGTGCGGCCGTCGTCGAGTTCCAGCTTGCACCAGCTGGGCATGTAGCACCCGGTGATCATCTCGCGCTTCCAGAGCAGCGTCAGCTCCTCCTGCAGCGTGGCATCCGGCAGGCGGTAGGCCACGCCCGTGGTGCGCCCGCCCTCTTTCAGTGCAAGCATGCGCCCTGGCTGACAGGCACTGCCGCGACCCGCGGTCAGGCGCAGGCAAAACGCGCGATGCCATCCGGGGAGCGTGCCCGTCGCCGATTCGACAAATTCGAGGGCCGGGTTCCACATCAGCGAACCATAGCCAAAGATCCATACCGGGCCATCATCAGGACGGCAGGAAAGCGTGGCAGCGAGCGACGCCGCACGTTGTTCAGCCGACCAGAGAAGCGATTCCTCAATAGCACCAAATGCCGTCTTACAATCCGCTTTCATCAAGAAATCACGCGTTAACACTTTATACCTCCGCCACTGCATGCTTCCTTGCGACCGCTGTAATTCGCCTTCCCGACATTATCTACTGGTCATTTTACCAGCAGGGGATTAACGATAAGCAATTCGCGGGCCAGTTGCAATACAACGGAAGTTCAACCGCCTTAAAAGTCAAAACCGGGCCAGGTAAGGGTTTCGCGGCTATTTCTTTTTATGCCATTTATCATCGTCTCCTTTCTCGTAATCATTTTTCACTGCCGCCCAGGCGACTTTATGAGCGGTCTCTTCCCGGCTGGCATCATCCCGGCGGTCGTCTTTATCTTTATACTGATCCCAGGCGCTGTTAAACGCTTCTTTGTAGATATCCTGGGCATGGGCTGGCAGGACGTGCTGTACGCTATCGGGCAGTTCGCTTTTCGATTTATAGGGCATGGTTTACCTCACTTTTGTGTAAAAGGTTAAGTGTGGACGACGATGCCACAGGTTGCCACGCCGATGAGTAATTTGGATTCACACAAAGATTAATTAGCTGTTATTTATGAAGTATTCTCCTAAAAATGATCTTTTTGACCATCATCCTTAAATTTCTGCTAAAAGGGTAAAATTAAGTAAAAAATAAAGGGGAAATAGCAGAATTCTGTTAGTTTATTGACCTTAAAATTCTATCTATAATGACAACACCTGCATTGATGGAGAAGCACATGACAGCAGCACACGAGGCGGTTAAGACCCGCCACAAGGAGACGTCACTCATTTTCCCGGTTCTGGCACTGGCTGTGCTGCTCTTCTGGGGAAGCAGTCAGTCACTGCCAGTGGTGGTTGGTATCAATATCCTTGCGCTGGTCGGGATCTTAACCAGCGCCTTTAGCGTAGTCCGCCATGCCGACGTATTAGCCCACCGCCTGGGCGAACCGTACGGCTCTTTAATCTTAAGCCTTTCGGTCGTTATTCTCGAAGTCAGCCTGATCTCCGCCCTGATGGCAACGGGCGACGCCGCGCCTACGCTGATGCGCGACACCCTGTATTCCATCATCATGATTGTGACCGGCGGTCTGGTGGGCTTTTCGCTGTTACTGGGCGGGCGTAAATTCGCAACCCAATATATGAATCTGTTTGGCATTAAACAGTACCTGATCGCCCTTTTCCCGCTGGCAATCATTGTGCTGGTCTTCCCGATGGCGCTGCCGGGGGCGAACTTTACCACCGGGCAGGCGCTGCTGGTTGCCCTGATTTCCGCAGCCATGTACGGCGTGTTCCTGCTGATCCAGACCAAAACGCACCAGAGCCTGTTTGTCTATGAGCATGAAGATGACGGCGACGACGATGATCCGCATCACGGCAAACCCTCGGCCCACAGCAGCGCGTGGCACACCGTCTGGCTGATCGTGCATCTGGTTGCAGTTATCGCCGTGACCAAGATGAACGCAAACCCGCTTGAAACGCTGTTAACCGAGCTGAATGCCCCGGTTGCCTTTACCGGCTTCCTGGTAGCGCTGTTGATTCTCTCTCCGGAAGGGCTGGGCGCGCTGAAAGCGGTGCTGAACAATCAGGTGCAGCGCGCCATGAACTTGTTCTTCGGTTCGGTGCTGGCAACGATCTCCCTCACCGTGCCGGTGGTGACCTTAATTGCCTTTATGACGGGTAATGACCTGCAGTTTGCGCTGGGCGCGCCGGAGATGATTGTGATGCTGGCCTCCCTGCTGCTATGCCAGATTTCGTTCTCGACCGGGCGCACCAACGTGCTGAACGGTGCGGCGCACATGGCGCTGTTTATTGCGTATTTGATGACGATATTTGCGTAGCGTGTTTGCCGGGTAAGCGCAGCGCCACCCGGCAATAAACGCCATAAAAAAACCCGCCGAAGCGGGTTTTTTTATTAGTTGCTGGTATCCAGCTCGTCGAAGCTCTTCACCAGATCGTCAATCGCTTTGATCTGTTTCAGGAAGGGTTCCAGTTTGTCCAGCGGCAATGCGGACGGGCCATCGCACTTGGCGTTGGCGGGATCCGGGTGCGCCTCAATGAACAAGCCCGCCAGACCTGTCGCCATACCGGCGCGCGCCAGTTCGGTAACCTGAGCACGACGGCCGCCGGACGCCGCACCAAACGGGTCGCGGCACTGCAGGGCGTGGGTTACGTCGAAAATCACCGGAGACTGGTTAGAGACGTTCTTCATCACGCTAAAGCCCAGCATATCAACCACCAGGTTGTCATAGCCGAAGTTGGCTCCGCGATCGCACAGGATAACTTGGTCGTTACCGCCTTCGATAAACTTATCCACGATGTTGCCCATCTGCCCTGGGCTCACGAACTGCGGCTTCTTCACGTTGATAACGGCACCGGTTTTCGCCATCGCCTCCACCAGGTCGGTCTGGCGCGCCAGGAACGCAGGCAGCTGGATAACGTCTACCACGTCTGCCACAGGCTGCGCCTGTGAGGCTTCATGCACGTCGGTGATCACTTTAACGCCAAAGGTCTGCTTCAGCTCCTGGAAAATTTTCATCCCCTCTTCCAGGCCCGGGCCACGGTAAGAGTTGATGGAGGAGCGGTTGGCTTTATCAAAAGAGGCTTTGAACACGTACGGGATGCCCAGTTTCTGGGTCACGGTCACGTAGTGCTCGCAGATACGCATCGCGAGATCACGGGATTCCAGCACGTTCATACCGCCAAACAGCACGAACGGCAGGTCGTTTGCCACGTTGATATCACCAATGCTAACCACTTTTTGTTTCATAGGATCGCCTTATTCAGGTGTGAATCGGAATTAAGATTAATGCAGTGTAATTTGTTTGTGCGAGATCGCGTTAATCTGCGCGCGGATCATTTCGCTAATCGGATCTTCCGGGCACTGTTCAACGAAATAACTCAAATCATTCAGCGCCACATGCTCGCAGTCGAGCTGGGCATAAATAAGCCCGCGGTCGCGAATTTCATACGGATCTTCCGGGTTAAACTGCAGCAGCACCTCGCTTGCGCGTAAGGCCAGCTCCATCTGCCGCTCTTCCATCAGCGCGGACTTCAGCGTATCGAGCAGCTTGCGGATCACTTCTGCGTTATCCGCTTCGTCGAGATCTTCGTTAAACAACTCGGCGACCGGGCTGATGTTGCCTTTAAGCCAGACGTCCAGCGTGTGTTCATCCAGCGTGTCGCCGTTAAACGGATTGATTAACCACATCTCACCGTCCAGCCACTCCGCCCGCAGGATCATCTGCGTCGGGAAGATGACCGGCACCAGCGGAATATCCAGACGATGGGCGACCCACAGTAAAATAGCGCCCAGCGCGACGGCGCTACCCTGACGATTTTTCAGAACCTGATCCAGCCATAAGGCGTCAGACAGGCGATACACGCCACGCGTGTCGCAAAAACCCCATTCGCCGTAGAAAAGCTCCACCAGCTTTTCAAGCTGCCAGTCCTGCGGACGCGCCTGATTGATCTCCTCACGCGCCAGGCTGACCAGCTTCTCCAGCTCCGCGTAAACGAACTGCGACGTAAAGTCGTCGCGGATCATCTCTGAAATCAGGATCATGCCATCGCAGAGCGGCACTTTATTAAATTCGAAATCGGCTAAGGACCTCATGACTTACCCCAGTATCGGTATTCTTGTGGTGGCGAGTTTAATGATGATGTACAGCACCACCAAACCCAGCAGAAAGGCGATAAACCCGGTCTGCTGGCTGCGCGGACGACGACGCCCAAGCGCGATAAAACCCAAAACGATGTAGATGATAACGCCAAACAGCTTTTCAGTCAGCCATGCGCCTTTATCAGTAAATGGCAGATAGCCCGTTTTCCACATCAACCCGGCCCCGGAAAGGAACAGCAGCGTGTCGATACAGTGCGGCGCAATACGCACCCAGCGGGCGTCAATCAATGGATTATTGCTGTAACGCCACGCGTAGCGGACGATAAAGAACGCTATCGTCAACGCGACACACACAAGGTGGACGGTAATCAGCACGGTAAAAAGACTCATGCCCATTGACCCAGCGTCAGGCGTTCGTTGCCGCCATAATCACGACAGGTTTCGACGCCCGTGTAGCCCGCGCGGGTGAACAGATCACGCACCGCCTCGCCCTGGGTCCAGCCATGTTCCACCAGCAGCCAGCCGCCGTGAAGCAAATGTTGTCGTGACGTTGTCACAATGTGATCGAGATCGGCAAGCCCCTCACCGGACGCCACCAGCGCCGTGCGCGGCTCAAAGCGGACGTCACCCTGCGCCAGATGGGGGTCATTTTCGTCGATGTAGGGGGGATTACTGACAATCATCCCAAAGCTGCGCGCCTCAAGCGCGCTGAACCAGCTGCTTTGAAGCACCGTCACGTTGCACAGCTCAAGGCGCTGGACGTTACGCTGCGCCAGCGCGACCGCATCAGGCATCAGATCGACGGCCGTTACGCTGCAATCAGGACGCTCGCTGGCAAGCGCCAGGGCAATCGCGCCGGTGCCGGTACCCAGATCGAGGATTGCCGTGCCCTGCTCCGGCAGACGGGCCAGCGCCTGTTCGACCAGACACTCGGTGTCCGGGCGGGGGATCAGCGTAGCGGCAGAGACATACAGCGGCAGCGACCAGAACTCGCGCTCGCCGACCAGGTGCGCCACCGGCTCACCGGTCTTACGGCGGGCAAGCAGCGCCGAAAGCGCCGCTTCCTGTTCAGCGGTCAGCGCCGTCTCGCCGAAGGCAAGCAGCCAGGTACGGGTTTTCCCCGTCACATGCTCCAGCAAAATTTCGGCGTCGCGTTTAGGGCTTTCACTCTCTGAAAGCGCACTGGCGGCGTGGCGTAACCAGTGTTGAAAATCCATTATTCCTGCTCGGACAAGGCCGCCAACTGGTCGGCCTGGTATTCCTGTACGATAGGCTCAATCAGCATATCGAGCTTGCCTTCCATGGTTTCATCCAGGCGGTAGAGCGTCAGGTTGATGCGGTGATCGGTCACGCGCCCCTGCGGGAAGTTGTAGGTGCGGTTACGATCGCTGCGATCGCCGCTGCCCAGCAGGTTGCGACGGGTAGAGGCTTCCGCCTGCTGGCGCTTCGCCACTTCGGCGGCACGGATACGTGCGCCCAGTACGGACAAGGCTTTGGCTTTGTTCTTGTGCTGGGAACGCTCGTCCTGACACTCCACCACGATGCCAGTCGGCAGGTGGGTAATACGGATCGCGGAGTCAGTGGTGTTAACGTGCTGACCGCCCGCGCCCGAGGAGCGGAAGGTGTCGATACGCAGATCCGCCGGGTTAATGTCCGGCAGTTCGGCTTCCGGCAGCTCAGGCATCACCGCAACGGTACAGGCCGAGGTGTGGATACGCCCCTGGGATTCCGTTGCCGGTACGCGCTGCACGCGATGGCCGCCCGATTCAAACTTCAGACGCCCGTACACGCCGTCGCCGCTGATCTTGGCGATAACTTCTTTAAAACCACCGTGTTCGCCTTCGTTGGCGCTCAGGATCTCGACGCGCCAGCGACGCGCTTCAGCATAGCGGCAGTACATGCGGAACAGGTCACCGGCAAACAGCGCCGCCTCGTCACCGCCGGTTCCGGCGCGCACTTCAACAAAGGCGTTACGTTCATCATCCGGATCTTTTGGCAGTAAAAGCACCTGGAGCTGCTGCTCCATCTCTTCAGAACGCGCTTTGGCGTCCTGCAACTCTTCCTGCGCCATTTCACGCATTTCAGGGTCGTCGAGCATCATCTGCGCGGTTTCAATATCGTCCTGGACCTGTCGCCAGTCGGTATAGCATTTTGATACATCACTTAACTGCGCGTATTCCCGCGACAGCGCGCGAAAACGTTCCTGGTCTGCAATGGTCCCGGCATCGCCGAGCAGCGCCTGGACTTCTTCATGGCGCTCGTGCAGAGCTTCCAGTTTGGCGACGATAGAAGGCTTCATAGGCGTAAGTGCACCTTGTAATGGAAAATGGGTATAGGGCGCTATTCCAGCCCGAGGCTGTTGCGCAGAATAGTCAGGCGTTCATCATCCCCGTCCCGGGCGGCCTGCTGAAGTGATTTGGTTGGTGCATGGATCAGGCGGTTGGTCAGTTTCCAGGCCAGATCCTGCATGATAGCGCTTGCGTCTCCGCCCTGTTCAAGGGCAGCCAACGCTTTAGCCGTCAGGTCATCACGCACCTGTTCGGCCTGTCCGCGATAGTCGCGGATGGTCTCGCTGACGCTTTGCGCGCGCAGCCAGGCCATAAACTCGCTGGTTTCCTGCTCAACAATGGTTTCCGCCTGCACCGCCGCCGCTTTACGCTGGGCGAGGTTGTGCGAAATGATGCTTTGCAGATCGTCCACGCTGTAGAGATAGGCGTTTGCCAGTTTGCCGACTTCAGGTTCGACATCGCGCGGGACGGCGATGTCCACCAGCAGCATCGGCTGATTACGGCGGGATTTCAGCGCGCGTTCCACCATCCCCTTGCCAATGATCGGCAGCGGGCTGGCGGTAGAACTGATGATGATGTCTGCCTCTTTCAGGCGTTCATCGATGTCGCTCAGCGCAATCACCTCGGCACCCACTTCTTCCGCCAGAACCTGCGCGCGTTCACGGGTGCGGTTGGCAATAATCATCTTTTTCACTTTGTGTTCGCGAAGGTGTCGCGCCACAAGTTCTATGGTTTCACCCGCGCCCACCAGCAGCACCGTCACGGTCGATAACGACTCAAAGATTTGGCGCGCCAGGGTACAGGCGGCGAAAGCAACAGAAACCGCACTGGCACCAATGTCGGTTTCGGTTCGCACACGCTTCGCCACGGAGAATGATTTCTGGAACATGCGTTCCAGTTCGCTGGCCTTAAGATGCCCTTTATGTGAATCCGCAAACGCTTTTTTCACCTGACCGAGGATCTGTGGCTCGCCCAACACCAGCGAATCGAGACCGCTGGCCACGCGCATCAGGTGGCTGACCGCGTCGTTGTCCTGATGCCAGTACAAACTGTTGCGCAGCTCTTCTTCGTTAAGGTTGTGGTAGTCGCAAAGCCAGCGGATCAGCGCTTCATGCAGGTTGTCCTGCTCTTCTACGCTCAGATAAAGCTCGGTACGGTTGCACGTCGAGAGTACCACGCCCCCCTGCACCATCGGCTGTGCAAGCAGGCTGTCCAGCGCCAGGTCGAGCGTATCCGGCGAAAACGTAACGCGTTCTCGCAGCGAAACCGGGGCCGTTTTGTGGTTAATGCCGAGTGCTAATAGGGTCATGTGAGCGGGAGTAGTACCAGCGTTAATAAGGTTAGCAGGTCGCATCATACAGGATGCGCGAGATCAATAAAAGAGACCGCATCCTTTCGGAGTAATAGCTTACAACGCGCTTTGAGACAATTTGAACGTAGACGCTGCCACTGCGGGACGCTAGCATTAACAGTTATAACTGCAACTTATCTCAAGGATTTGTCATCATTATGACCCGACTGATTCGCCTGCTGCCTCTGGCGGCCCTGGTTCTGACCGCGTGTTCTATCACCCCTCCTAAAGGGCCGGGCAAAAGCCCTGACTCACCGCAGTGGCGTCAGCACCAGCAGGACGTGCTGAAACTGAGTCAGTACCAGACGCGCGGTGCGTTTGCCTATCTCTCCGACGATCAAAAAGTGTATGCACGCTTCTTCTGGCAGCAAACTGGGCAGGATCACTATCGCCTGCTGCTGCTGAACCCGCTTGGCAGCACCGAGCTGGAGCTTATTGCTAAACCGGGTGAAGCGCAGATCACCGACAACAAAGGCCAGCATTACACCGCAACCGATGCTGAAGAGATGATTGGCAAGCTGACCGGGATGCCGATCCCGCTCAACAGCCTGCGCCAGTGGATCCTGGGCCTGCCGGGCGAGGCGACGGATTACACCCTTGACGATCAATACCGTCTGAGCCAGGTGAACTACACCCAAAACGGCAAAAGCTGGAAAGTGGTGTACAGCGCCTATGACAGCAAAACGCAGCCGTCACTGCCGTCAAATATGGAGCTGACGCAGGGGAGCCAGCGCATCAAGCTGAAAATGGACAACTGGATCGTGAAATGATGACCCAGTGGCCCTCTCCAGCAAAACTGAACCTGTTTTTATACATTACCGGGCGGCGAGTTGACGGGTATCACACCCTGCAAACGCTGTTTCAGTTTGTCGATTACGGCGACACGATCACCATCGACCTGCGCCAGGACGGGCAGATCTGCCTGCTCACGCCGTTGGACGGCGTGGAACAGGAAGATAACCTGATTGTGCGCGCCGCGCGTCTGCTGATGAAGGCAGCGCACGACACAGGGCGTTTACCTGCCGGAAGCGGAGCAGATATTAGCATTGTGAAGCGTCTGCCCATGGGCGGCGGCCTGGGGGGTGGGTCTTCCAACGCGGCAACGATTCTGGTGGCGTTAAATCATCTCTGGGGCTGTGGCCTGTCGAAAGACGAACTGGCGACTCTGGGGTTGACGCTGGGCGCAGATGTCCCGGTGTTTGTGCGGGGCCATGCCGCATTTGCAGAAGGCGTGGGCGAAGTGCTCTCGCCGGTAGAGCCGCCGGAAAAGTGGTATCTGATTGCCCATCCTGGCGTGAGCATTCCCACGCCCGTCATCTTCAACGATCCGGACCTGCCGCGAAATACCCCGACACGGTCAATAGAAACGTTATTAAAATGTGAATTCAGCAACGATTGCGAGGTTATCGCAAGAAAACGTTTTCGCGAGGTTGATGCCGTGCTTTCCTGGCTGTTAGAATACGCGCCGTCGCGCCTGACTGGCACAGGGGCTTGTGTCTTTGCTGAATTTGACACCGAGTCCGCCGCTCGTCAGGTGCTTGAGCAAGCGCCAGTTTGGCTGCATGGTTTTGTAGCGCGCGGGATGAATACCTCCCCGCTACAGCATGCCATTCTGGCGCAGACTGAGTTTCGGTGACAACGTCACCCTGTTCCAGACGTTGCATCGCGCTCTTTAATACACCGCCTGGATAGCTTTCGCTTAGGCCCCGCAGTTTGCGGCGAAGCTATCCACCACTGGACGCATGCCTGAGGTTATCTCGTGCCTGATATGAAGCTTTTTGCTGGTAACGCCACCCCGGAACTAGCACAACGTATTGCCAACCGCCTGTACACTTCCCTCGGCGACGCCGCTGTAGGTCGCTTTAGCGACGGCGAAGTCAGCGTACAAATCAATGAAAATGTACGCGGTGGTGATATTTTCATCATCCAGTCCACCTGTGCTCCAACCAACGACAACCTGATGGAACTGGTTGTTATGGTCGATGCCCTGCGCCGTGCTTCTGCAGGACGTATCACTGCTGTAATCCCTTACTTCGGCTATGCTCGCCAGGACCGTCGCGTCCGTTCCGCGCGTGTACCTATCACCGCAAAAGTGGTTGCTGACTTCCTCTCAAGCGTGGGCGTTGACCGCGTTCTGACCGTTGACCTGCACGCAGAGCAGATTCAGGGCTTCTTCGATGTTCCGGTTGATAACGTATTCGGCAGCCCAATCCTGCTGGAAGACATGCTGCAGCTGAACCTGGACAACCCAATCGTGGTTTCGCCGGACATCGGCGGTGTGGTACGTGCCCGTGCCATCGCCAAGCTGCTGAACGATACCGACATGGCGATCATCGACAAGCGTCGTCCGCGCGCTAACGTTTCTCAGGTGATGCACATCATCGGTGACGTTGCTGGTCGCGACTGCGTGCTGGTTGATGACATGATCGATACCGGCGGTACGCTGTGTAAAGCGGCGGAAGCGCTGAAAGAGCGTGGTGCTAAACGCGTATTCGCCTACGCGACTCACCCGATCTTCTCCGGTAATGCGGTGAATAATCTCCGCAACTCCGTTATCGACGAAGTTGTGGTGTGCGATACCATCCCACTGAGCGACGAGATCAAAGCGCTGCCAAACGTGCGCACCTTGACTCTGTCCGGGATGCTGGCAGAAGCGATTCGTCGTATCAGCAACGAAGAATCCATCTCTGCAATGTTCGAACACTAATCGAACACGGCCGAAAAACCCGCTGCGGCGGGTTTTTTTGTCTCTGTGTTTTATTTGTATGACTAATGCCTCCTTCACCTGCCATTTATATGACAGATGATGCGCACACGGATGATAGATAATTGTGAAAAACGTCACTTCCTCACATGTTCTTCCCTTTCGCGCCCTCATCGACGCCTGTTGGAAAGAGAAATACACCTCGTCACGCTTTGTCCGTGACCTGATTGCCGGGATTACCGTCGGCATTATTGCCATCCCGCTGGCAATGGCGCTGGCGATTGGTAGCGGCGTCGCGCCGCAGTACGGGCTGTACACCTCGGCCGTTGCCGGGATTGTGATTGCCCTGACCGGCGGGTCGCGCTTTAGCGTGTCTGGTCCCACCGCCGCCTTTGTGGTGATCCTCTATCCGGTTTCTCAGCAGTTTGGTCTGGCAGGGCTGCTGGTCGCCACCCTGATGTCCGGCGTCTTTCTCATTCTGTTCGGTCTGGCCCGCTTTGGCCGCCTGATTGAATATATTCCCCTTTCCGTGACGCTGGGGTTCACCTCAGGGATTGGTATCACCATCGGGACCATGCAGATCAAGGATTTCCTCGGCCTGCAGATGGCGCATGTCCCGGAACACTATTTGCAGAAAGTGGGCGCGCTGTTTATGGCGCTGCCAACGGCTAATTTGGGCGACGCCGCCATCGGGATTGTGACCCTCGGCACGCTGATCGTCTGGCCGCGTTTGGGGATTCGCCTTCCGGGGCATCTGCCTGCCCTGCTGTTGGGCTGCGCGGTGATGGGCGTCGTGAATCTGCTCGGCGGCCACGTCGCGACCATCGGCTCGCAGTTCCACTATATTCTGGCAGACGGCTCACAGGGTAACGGCATCCCACAACTGTTGCCGCAGCTGGTGCTGCCGTGGGACATGCCCGGCTCGAGCTTTACCCTGAGCTGGGATTCTCTGCAAGCGCTGCTGCCTGCCGCGTTCTCGATGGCGATGCTGGGGGCGATTGAATCGCTGCTGTGCGCCGTCGTGCTGGATGGCATGACCGGCACCAAACATAAAGCGAACAGCGAACTGGTCGGTCAGGGCCTGGGCAATATCATTGCGCCGTTCTTCGGGGGCATTACCGCTACGGCGGCGATTGCCCGTTCTGCCGCGAACGTCCGCGCAGGTGCAACGTCACCGGTTTCAGCGGTCATTCACTCTGTGCTTGTGATCATGGCCCTGCTGATCCTCGCCCCGCTGCTCTCCTGGCTGCCGCTTTCCGCCATGGCCGCCCTGCTGCTGATGGTCGCCTGGAACATGAGTGAGGCGCATAAGGTCGTGAACCTGCTGCGTCGTGCGCCGAAAGACGACATCATCGTCATGCTGATCTGTATGTCGCTGACCGTGCTGTTCGATATGGTGATCGCCATCAGCGTTGGCATTGTGCTGGCCTCGCTGCTGTTTATGCGCCGCATCGCGCAGATGACGCGCCTTTCAGCGGTTAACGTTGAAGTGCCTGACGATGTGCTGGTGCTGCGCGTGATCGGCCCGCTGTTCTTTGCCGCCGCAGAAGGGCTGTTCAGCGAGCTGGAATCGCGCATCGCGGGCAAACGCATTGTGGTGCTGAAGTGGGATGCCGTCCCGGTACTGGATGCTGGCGGCCTTGATGCCTTCCAGCGCTTTGTTGCCCGTCTGCCGGAAGGCTGCGAGCTGCGGATTAGCAACCTTGAGTTTCAGCCGCTGCGCACCATGGCGCGCGCGGGCGTACAGCCGATCCCTGGCCGCCTCGCCTTTTATCCTAACCGTGACGCCGCATTAGCCGATCTGTAATCCATAAAAAAACGACTCCGAAAGGAGTCGTTCGCATATTCTTAAATCCGTTCTGTTAGCTGTGCTTATGCTGGTCGCGGCGGCAGCGTTTATCATAATGGCGCACCCACCAGTATCGGTCGCTCACCTGCTCATGGCCGCTGACGCGAGCACCTGCCAGCCACAACACCGCACCGAGGAAAATGCTCAGCACCGCGCCGTGCGCGAAGTATTGCGGGAGGTCAAGCTGCGGCAATTGGTTTAAAATAGAATAACCCACACCGGCTACCATCACGAACAGTCCCAACCCCATCAGCACGTTACCGAGTAACGAAGCGTTTTTGCGTTTCATGTGTCACCTCCGGAACCTTGGGTTGTAGGGAATAAGTCCCTATTCCTTGTGTGTAAAGTATAGACAACAGGGCTTATATGAGTTGAGTGAATGATCACATTTACGGAACATGCCCAGACAAAAGTTTACAAATAAGCCCCTGAACAGTTTGAAATTCTAATGGTTCAGATCCGCAATTATTCATCTTTTGGCGTTCCTGGCGCAGAACTTTGTCAAGCGCCTCGCCAAACAGTAAACTACGCCCCGGATCCAGAACCCATTAGGAAATGAATCGTGACGATTAAACTGATTGTCGGCCTTGCTAACCCAGGCGCAGAGTATGCGGCCACCCGTCATAATGCGGGTGCCTGGTACGTCGACCTGCTGGCTGAACGATTACGTGCTCCCCTTCGAGAAGAGCCGAAATTCTACGGCTACACCTCGCGCATCAACCTTGCCGGTGCGGACGTGCGTCTGCTGGTGCCTACCACCTTTATGAACCTGAGCGGAAAAGCGGTCGCGGCGATGGCGACGTTTTATCGCATCAATCCGGATGAAATTCTGGTTGCCCACGATGAGCTGGATCTGCCGCCGGGCGTGGCAAAGTTCAAACTCGGCGGCGGTCACGGCGGCCATAATGGTCTGAAAGACATTATCAGCAAGCTGGGCAATAATCCCAATTTCCACCGTTTGCGCGTGGGAATCGGCCATCCGGGCGATAAAAACAAAGTTGTTGGGTTTGTGCTCGGTAAACCCCCGGTTTCAGAGCAAAAATTAATTGACGAGGCGGTAGACGAAGCCGTGCGTTGCACCGAGATCTGGCTGCAGGATGGCTTAACAAAGGCAACGAACCGTCTTCACGCCTTTAAAGCGCAATAATCCGCGCCGTTTGGCATTTTTACCGCGCACCGTGCGGGTTACGTGTATAATAGGCGTAGTTATTTACTTTTCTTCAATCGGTTAACGCTAACGGATTGATTATCAAGATATTAAGGTGATTTAGAAATGGGATTCAAATGCGGTATCGTCGGTCTGCCAAACGTGGGCAAATCCACCCTGTTTAATGCGCTTACCAAAGCGGGTATCGAAGCGGCGAACTTCCCGTTCTGTACCATCGAACCCAACACCGGCGTCGTTCCAATGCCCGACCCGCGTCTCGATCAGCTTGCGGAAATCGTTAAGCCGCAGCGCATTCTGCCTACCACCATGGAATTCGTGGACATCGCGGGCCTGGTGAAAGGGGCGTCCAAAGGCGAAGGCCTGGGTAACCAGTTCCTGACCAACATCCGCGAAACCGAAGCGATCGGCCACGTTGTGCGTTGCTTTGAAAACGACAACATCATCCACGTTAACAATAAAGTGGATCCGGCTGACGACATCGACGTGATCAACACCGAGCTGGCGCTGTCTGACCTCGACACCTGCGAGCGCGCGATTCACCGCGTGCAGAAAAAAGCCAAAGGCGGCGATAAAGACGCGAAGGCCGAGCTGGCCGCGCTGGAAAAATGCCTGCCACAGCTGGAAAATGCTGGCATGCTGCGCGCGCTGAAAAACCTGACGGAAGAAGATAAGGCGGCAATCAAATACCTGAGCTTCCTGACCCTGAAGCCAACCATGTATATCGCTAACGTCAACGAAGACGGTTTCGAGAACAACCCATACCTGGACAAAGTGCGCGAAATCGCCGCGGCGGAAGGCTCTGTGGTGGTTGCCGTGTGTGCAGCCGTTGAATCTGATATTGCAGAACTGGACGATGCCGACCGTGACGAGTTCATGGCCGAGCTGGGTCTGGAAGAGCCGGGCCTGAACCGCGTGATCCGCGCGGGCTACGAGCTGCTGAACCTGCAAACCTACTTCACCGCTGGCGTGAAAGAAGTGCGTGCCTGGACCATCCCTGTTGGTGCAACGGCTCCGCAGGCGGCAGGTAAGATCCACACCGACTTCGAGAAAGGCTTTATCCGCGCACAGACTATCGCGTTTGAAGACTTCATCACCTACAAGGGTGAGCAAGGCGCGAAAGAAGCCGGTAAGATGCGTGCGGAAGGTAAAGACTACATCGTGAAAGATGGCGACGTGATGAACTTCCTGTTCAACGTCTAAATAAAATTTGTTGTCTCATGAAGATTCGCTGAATCTCGTGACAACGGTAAAACCCTATTAAATCCACGCGATTGCGTGGATTTTTCATTTCACAATGTCTCAATTCATCTCATAACAACGCTGTCAAAAATGAGTACATGGATGAGTACAACATTCTTCCATCTTCATTTTAAGTGAGTACAATAACGGTATAATAAATAAACAAGGCCCCGTTATGCTCACCGATACGCAATGCCGCACTGCAAAGCCGAAAGAAAAACTCTATCGACTCAATGACTTCAATGGCCTCTACCTCGAAGTGAAACCCAACGGCAAAAAGGCCTGGCGCTATCGGTTTAAACTCAACGGCAAATCCAGCATGTTCGCGTTGGGTGAGTACCCGACGGTCAAACTTGCCGAAGCTCGCGAGAAATGTGAGCAAGCGCGTAAACAAGTCGCGGATGGAGTTAGCCCGACACAGGCTCGCCAGTTAGATAAGATCCGCAAGGTCAACGACGCATCCAACACCTTTGAGCTGATTGCCAAAGAGTGGTTGCAGCTGAAAGACTGGGCCGAAATCACCAAAACTCGCCGCCTTGATATGCTTGAGCGTGTAGTTTTCCCCGTCATCGGCAAACTTCCTATCAGGGAAATCACTCCGCATCACATTCTTAAAATTCTTCAGGAAACGGCTAAGCGCGGAGCTCCGACCGTTGCCGCTGAAGCCCGTCGAACCATTTCATCCGTTTTTGAACTGGCAGTAGCGACGCTTAGAGCTGATAGCGATCCTGTCTGGCCTGTGCGCAAGGCCCTTCCGGCCAATAAGACACAGCACAAACAAGCACTGAATCCTCAGCAAATCGGGAAGTTATTAAGCTGTTTTGACAATAGTCGTGGTTCGTACCAGGTTAACTATTGCATGTGGCTTATGTGGTGGACATTGTCGCGTCCTGCAGAAGCCACCGAGGCAGAATGGACAGAATTCGATCTTGATAACGCCCTGTGGACCATTCCGGCAGCGCGAATGAAAGCCCGCCGAGAACACGTTATTCCCCTACCCTTCCAAGCTGTCAAAATGCTCAGAACACTACAGGGATTAACCAGGCATCGGCAGCACCTTTTTCCGGGCAGGGATAATCCGTTAGGTCCTATGACATCGCACTCGCTGCGCCAGCTACTTAAAAGCCTCGGCTGGAGTGGAACTTACAGCCCACATGCAACCCGAACTACAGGCAGCACACGGTTAAACGAGATGGGCTATCGACCTGATGCTATTGAGGCCCAACTTGCGCACGCTGATACCAACAATGTTCGTCGCACATACAACCATGCAACTTATCTTGATGAGCGTAAAGTGATGATGCAGGAATGGGCGGATAAGCTTGATGGATGGGTAAGCAGCACCGACATCAGTGTTGATGTTTCGTAAACGCTGGCGCGTTGGTGTTTTTTCCTGAACACTTCGCCGTCTACGCTTCTCTGGACCTAAAATATCGGTCATCCAGACTCCAACGACTAGCCTAAAAACAGTATTAAGACTATCACAAACTTAAGTGATACTGGCTGTATTGAAATTCATGGGGCCAGTCTAAAATTACAGAGCGCTGGCTGGATGAATAAAACAGCGAGTGCTCCATGAATCGCTGAATAATCTGACGCCGGAAGAGTACTAGCTGATGACTGAAACTCCGGAAATTGCAATAAGTGCGTGAAACTAAAACGGGTGTACTTACAATGAGGGTAATGATTTCAGGCCTTCAACACCCGACAGTGCCTCTACGTTCGACGGATAAAAAGGCGCAGCCGAATGTTCTTACGACGACGCTGCCCCCCCAAAGTGCAACATCAGCATAACATAAGCTTGCGAGTATTATTTTTATCCGGCTTTTTATGGATGGTTTTCTACATCTGACGTCATTCATTTCGGGGGTTTGGTGATATGATAGGCTTAACTCAATCCAGTTGGTGGTTTTGGTTGGTTTGCCAATCGATTAGAGATAACACCTCGGGCGGAGATCCCTCTAAAAGCCGTAGCTATTTAGGATTAAAAATGGACAACAAAATTTCAACCATAAAACTTAAAGATTTAACCACTCATCAAATTATAGAGCTGGATTTTTTAGCATTTAAAGGGAAAAACAAAAGTAGAATGACCTTATCTCAAATAGGGAGGATATTCTTATCATACGTCTGGAATATACATGTGTGCAAATTTAACTTTAATGAAATCAGACAAAAATACATATCCGAAACCAGTAATCCCAACATAAGCCAAAATGAAGATGAGTTTTATAAGTATATATCTGAATACTACCTAGACTTAACTGAAGAACCTAGAGAAAAGATGTTGTTTTTCTTATACAAGGCAAAGGATGACATATCTGAAATTGACAGCCATTTAGCTTATATAAATAAAAGCCTTAAACAACTTGAGGACAAGAAGAAAGCTAACGGCTGGCTTGATGGAGATGATAGATACTATAGAAATTTATTAGATTACTATAAAGATAAAAATATCTCTGCTAAAGAAGAAATTTTAAACTTCATATCAAATGACATTGACTTCTTCACACTCTCACATTGTCGCAAGCGAATAAATGACGGCATGGGTTTTATTATGAGTTTTTTCTCTGGGGATATGCCATATCTATACTCTCGGGGCCTTATTGCCCGTCAAGAATTTGATGTATATAATGTAAAAAACCTAACGGAGTTATCTAATAAATTCTTGGACTTACCTTCGAATGCTTATCAAGAAATAAAGGGACTGTTTAAAAATAATAAAGATGATTTCTATGCCATAGCAAAAGAATATATTTCAGTTGGTTTCTCTGAGAATAATGGGCTATTTGACAAAATTGAAAACCTTATTCAAACAAATCACATCATTGCTAATAGAAAGGAAATCTTACTTACTATTATCAATCATTATAAAGGCAGGGATTTCATTTCTGTAATCAATATGCTCCCTATGCAAATAGAAGGTATATTTCATGACATCTGCTTAGAAATTGGCATTGATGAATCCAGGCTTGATATTGCATCAATCAACGAAAAACTAAGAATAATACAATCTCACATAAATCATTTTATCTACTTTGAGTATTACTCATTTAAATTCCCAATAATACGAAACATAGTTGCACATGGAAAGTTAATCGCAGGCGATATCGAGCAAACGGCCATTATGTTGATGCTAGATTTGCTTCCTGTTTGTGAACTAGCTACATCTGAAGATATCCCCATAATAAAAAAAATAAAATTAACAAACAAAATCACACTAAGTGATTTCAAACCATTAATGGAATATATCGACTACATAGAAATAAAAACCCCAAGTTTTTATAATCTAGATGAAAAAGAAAACCTCATTAAGGGATATTTTAGAAGTGAGGAGTTTTGGAATTTCATCACAGATGAAATAAAAAAAGAAAAAACCGACAGAATTAACAACTCCGCCATTATGAAATTTTTAGAAAAAATCAATGGAAAGAAATTGTCTCCAGAGAAATCTAAGGATTTTTTCAAATCGATGCCAAGCATTATAAAAGAGATGAAGGAAATTGAATCGAAAAGGAAAGATTATATAAATAAAATATTTAAAGATATCAAAAAAACGCCTTAGCAGTATTAGCTCAGACCTGGTCTGACAGTTACCGGTTATTTATACAGGTATCTGTCAGATTACATCTGGTTTAAATTTCTCTCAACCAAGATGGGTTTTCCATCAAGCGAAGTTTTTATCTGCATCCGACCATAGCAGTTTTTCCTGATGGGTTTGCTTATTATAGTGAGCTAGGCCATTCATCAAGGAGCAGACTGCAATGTTTCAAGATTGCCATACAGTTTTTTACGGAACGTCGCCTGTTAAAACTCGCTCAGTAACTTTTTAAGTAGCAACTCGCATACAGCTTGCAGTACGCAACATTCGAGTAGGTATCGACAACTACCGGTTGATAAATACATACGATGTCTTTCACATTCCCCATGTGGAATGTATCCTCTGAGTCTAGATAACCCTAATGGGTGGCAGACCCAGTCATCGCTGGCTTGGTGCGCCAGTGCTGCGATCTGGCTGTCGGTCAGTTCGATACCTTCAACTAGGATAAGCTTTCATTGACTGAGTGGCTCCCCTTAATGCTTTTTCTCTATCAAAAGGTATGGATGGGACCAGTCAGTGACCTTTCATAAGAAACAAACCCATCGTGCTCCAGTGCGCAAACACCTTTATGGCTGGCAACGTAATCGTATACAGCCTGACTTTCCAGCCCCTGTAACATGTGCGACAGCAGCTTTCGGCGCATCACATCTGACTTCCTGCGTTTACGCGCCGCCACATCTTTATAGGTAATGTTAAACGGTTGCCCTACCGCGTTAGTAACGCATTTACCGTAACGATTGGTTTTTGCTATGCCTTCGTAATGATCCAGCAGTAAAGCCAGATCTCGTCTCAGGGGTTTTAGAAGGTGCTTCCAGCGTTTCAACACTCTTTCAGCCTCTGCTTTACCTAACTCACGGTTCAACAAGCGTCGGGTACTGGATTTAAGTGATAGGGTAACGACTCCTGCATTGAATACACTGGAAAACCTGAATTGCTTTACCAACTCCTCCGCGACACGCAATACCCGGCAGATATATTGAGTTTCCAGCTTTTCCAGCGATTTGTCCGAAATGCCAATACTCAACAGCTCATGTCGTAGTATCTCAAGCTGGCATCCCTTGATGTCATAGTTCACACCACGTGCCAGACACGCCCATTTCATACCAGAGGGCAAGCTCTGAAAGCCGGTGCCAACCTCAAAGGATCTTCCGCCAATGTACGCTGTTTTATACGATTGCCTGTAAGAAACCGTCAACGGTGACTCTTTCACCAGATCCACGCCTGTTTCAGCCAGTCTCGACAGGAAATTGAAAATGAATATTTTGTTCTTTTTAGTGGGATGTTCACGGTGATACTCCAGTAGTGCATCCAGATTGATTTCAAGCGGCTCAAGATTGTTCCAGACCTCCACTACCAACTCTCTGAAAGCAGCGTTAGGGATATTGCGTTTAGACTGCTTGTGTTTAGCATGCTGCCCACGATCAATGGCAATCCCAATCAACTCATCAAATGCGTAACTTTTACGCTTGGTGAAAATATCCGTCAGATAATGGTAGCGATCCTTACGGCTAAGGTATGCCTCCCTATCATTGCCAAACAACTTACGCAGAAAACGTTGAGAAACAGCGTATTCGCGGCATGAACTTTGAATATTGGAATACCCGGTTAGCTTGATAATTCCCGCGCTTGCCAGTGCTTCCATTGCACGTTCATACGTTGGCCCACTTTTCTTAAATACGCCAGGAAGTTTCTCCCGCCCCAATTCAAATGGTACTGGCACAGAATAAGACCATTTTTTATTCGCCTTAATCTTTGCTTTCTTCTTGTTCTTACGACTACAGGTAGCGACACAAATTACATGCTGAAGGAATACTGCTATATTAAGATAAAAGGGACGCCGCAGCCTTGGCACACCATTATAAGGAATACTGAAAATGACCGACTTAAAATAATCCAGCGTTGAATCTGTCACAAGGATATTGTTATGGGTAATGTATGGTTTCATAATCCACCTGTATATTGAGATCAAAGCACCATGCCCTGACCCCATTTATTTACAACTGAATTACGCAAATCTTGTGTGAACCCAACAAGGTTCAGATGCTGGATAGTGATCATAATATTGGAGGCTGGAGCCTCATGATAGCTGATACTGGATAATGGCTATAGTATGTAATGACATATATACAGTAATATAGAGATAGAGTGTATACAGAGTATAATAGATACGTCTGTATACCTTGTAGAAGCGAATAGCGAATAAATATCAGTTCAGCCAGAATGGGATTAGCGGGTATGTAAAACGTTAACGGTTATTAAGCGGTGCAACTTCCTCTCGGTACTATTCCACAGCGGTTGTTGATACATGTTATTTTCTGAATTTTATTCTTTTGAAACCTCGAATTTGCTCTAAACCGCCAATCCTTGCAATTGTCAGAGTCAGGGAAAACCATCGGCGATTTACCCCTACCATTGTACGAGGTGCAGATCTGGCACAAAACTACACCGGTAGTTAGCCGGTCTGTCATGCCAAAATCCAGCAACGTTGGGCGGTCTGGAAGGGTGTTTTTTTGCAGATCACTCATTTCGGCTCTGCCTGTTAGCCAATCAATCAGCGAAGTAACTGGCCTGTGAATCTGCCGGACTGGTCGCCATACAACAGACTGATGACGAAGCGCAATACAGCCCCCTTGTTTATGGCCGAATTGCTGTTGAAGAACCGCAATCCTGCTCAGTGCTGAATGCAGAATTGCACAGTCAGAGACCAGGCTCACCTAAAAAGCCGCAATCACTAAATCACTCAATCACTTTTTTCAAAGCACCAAATGTTTTCATCATGCTTAGCCTACCAATGCTGAGTAGTGTTGATCACCCATTTTCAGCAACTGGGCGAGTTAACGCATCTACATACCCTCCCGATATCCTCTTTGAACGATTTCAGCGAAAAGCTCATCAACAAACCTTGTTGCGATTATGGGTATTCAGCGACAGAATAGTCATCACAATCGATCCGCATTTCAATAGATTGCGATCACTTACAACGTAAGGTTAAGAGGCCTATGAATACCGATTTGATGCCCAATTTCTGGAAGCTGTCACATGGCTGGAAGGAGTTCTCATTCCTGGATATGGTCGAATGTATTGATGAAAAGCTCGTCTACATTCACCGCACGACTGCTGGTAAAGGGCAGTCTTCCGTCAGCCAGGCAGAGGAGTTTGTAAACGCTCCGATTGGTGATTACTTCTACCTGACTCACGGAAATCAGGGTGTATACCTACTTGGTCAGTTCACTGGCCCGGTTAACTACTTCACTAAACACAGCGATGGCTGGATGGACAGACCATTCCGGCTGATCCACAAAGCCAATGCCAGAGAGGCGTATTATGGCGTCGAGAAATGGTGGACACCTAATCACAACTCTACCTTTGTTAAGGTTCCGCACCACGAATATGACTTATTTGAAGAGTTGATATTGACGCCATATTTCGATATCAACCTGAAAGATTTTTAACTTAAAAAGCGAGCAAATATGAAGGGAGTTTTAGAGAAATGTACTGTGGAAGACTTTAACTATATATCAGCCACTCTGGATAGCTATGTATCTTTCACAAACGATAAGCGCAGAAAAACACTATTATCTGCTTATCAAAACAACCCAGCATTGCATGCTGAATTAATATCACTTATTGACACACAAATAAAATACTTCGGTTCTTCCGATTTGGCTTATCTAAAGAGGCATTTAATTAATGGGGAAGGTTCTATTCCAGCCACGGAGATCATTGATGATGTATGCAAAAAACTAAAGGTCAATGTTAAAGTCGGCGGCTCGATAGAATCAAAACTTGAAAAGTTGGTGCTCTCCGTTGTTGAGAAGGAACTATTAAGCAAGACGCCAGAAGAATTATCAAAATGTTTCAATGAGCTGGGAGTAGGTGATATTGACAGAGAGGAGATAATCTCCCATATCAAAAAGAATGGCAAAGTGGCAATTTTGCCTATTGTATTTCAGATCCTTGGTCCCAAAATTGCACTTGGGATCGTAGAAACCATTATCGTCAGTCTCATCGCTCAGATGATTGGAAGGGAGGCGGCGAAACAACTAGTCAAAGAGTTACTCAAGCGTAACCCATGGATTAATAGCTTAGGACCCATTCTATGGGCTATATCTGGAGCATGGATTGCTTATGATCTGCAAGGTCCAGCCTATCGCAAAACCGTGCCAATTTGCCTGTATCTGGGGATCGTAGCTTTGCGTGATGGCGAAGAAATGCTTTGAGGTAAAAAAGGAGTGGTTATAAGCCACTCCTTTAAGCCCTTACCATATTGTAAAATTATTCTTCAATAAGCTTATCAAGCTTTTTGCAGATAAAACAGTAGCGACGACCAACTTGCTTACGCTTATAGACAATCTGAATAGTGCTGTACTCCTTATTCGCATCGGATAATAATACCCCTTGCTTTGTTAATAGCATCAGGATGCCTTTGCGCTGAGATTTCGGTAAGCAGTTATGTAACAGATCCTTATCAACTGCATATACGGCCCGACCTTTAACTTTGTGGATAATGACCGATGACTTTTTAATCGCCGTTTGGGTTACGCGATCATTTCCAATCAGATTTAAAAGATCACCCTTTTTGCAAAAATCAATAATTGCATTCAACGAGTTACCCATTAGGGGTTTGGTTATTTCAGGTTCAGACAAAACTGCCTTAAGAGAATCCTGGTAGCAGGTTGAGATCCCTTTCATGATCTCCTGCTTTGTAAAGGGCAAAACACCATATTTCACAGCAATGGAACCTGCTACATAAGCGATTGCAAAACGTTTGGCGATACGCACCTGAATGCCGGAGTTACGATCTACCTTGTGCTTATCCAGAAAGAAGTCGATCCCTTTTTCAAGCTTCCGCTTCACGTTTTCACGATCGTCCTGAATATCAGCCACCAGGCGCTTGAGAAAGGCAGGTTTGGCACTGCCATAATAACGGTGAGTTGCATCCTTGATCGCATGAACAAGTTCGTTACTGGAATTGACATCATCTGGCAGTGATTCGAAGATCCCCATTTCAGCACCAGCATCTGCATTAACGTCGATTACACGCACATTTTCGCCTTCAAGGCGCTCAACGTTCCCGGAAGCAGCAAGTTGTTGAAGACTGCACTCACCCGTACTGAAAATACTTACCTGCCATTCAGCAACTTTGTTCTCATACATTGCAGAGCGTGTTTTCCCTTTCCCTCCGGAAAGCGTATACACACGTTTTTGCATAATCTTAGCAGCTGCCAGTACGTCTTTATCTAACAGCTTCGACTCATCGAGTACTAGGTAGCTGTCGTTATGGGCCACGGCAATCTCCTCAAGCCCTTTATCCGTATTGTTCCACAGTACGACAACATCTTTAGGTGATCCTGCTAATGATGCCAGCATGTAGGCACTGGACGTTTTTCCTATACTACTCATCCCCCACAAATGAAACCCACCCCCTTCCATACCTGAAAGCTTAAGGAGAAAACCTGAAAATCCGCAGCACAGAGCCAACATAATACGCGAGCTATATAGTGCATATGGAGCGACATTCATTTTCCATAATTTAATATCTCCTGTTTATCCTCGACTGGTAAATGATTTTTAGCACCAGGATGCAGTACAGGCTTATCCCCTTTAACTTTGCCAATAACTATATCGTTAACACGCAAATAAATATCATCATAAAAACCTGGCTTATAGCACAGTGTGATTATCTTATCGGTTTCCTTAATTACTTCTTGATGAGCTTGAATCCAGTATTCTTTAGTCACATTGGGTTTATGCCCGCACGTTAATAACGTTTTTTTTAACTCCAATACACTGACAAGTGCCTTGGCTGGTACAAGCACACGGGTCGACTCCATCTCTTGAAAATCAGTGATTTTAATAAGTCGTTATGCAACTGGACACAATTCTGAAATTTTTGTACGAGCCAACAATGTAACAAATAGCTCTACTTTTTTATTATTCAATATCTCTTTATATTCTTTCATTTATAGTTCCTTATCGTATTTAAAGATCACATCATACTTGCAGTAATAAACATCAGAATTAAGGCGTGAGAGTTCCCTTGTATGACTTTTCACACAACACTATTATTTTATTTAAAATTGCAGAAATAGTTTACAGCTGGTACATATCGCTAATAGAACATACATTATTTTAATATCAAATGGTCACCATACTTCCTTACTTTATACATAAAGGTTAATGTCTGTATTCCCTGCTTATCCATCATAACTAAAGAATGAGCATGCTGTTTTGGGCGTAATCTGAACTTCTTAGTTCGGCGCTTAGGCTTAATACTCCTATTGTTGATAAGTAAAGGTTTGTTTTCTTTATACGATTCAACGCGCCACCATATAGCCTTGAACAAGTAACTTATTTGTTTCTCCGGGTTGTCTATTCCTGTATCAAACATTGGTCTGGAAATGACACTCTTTCTGGCCAACATATTGCGCTTGTTTTTCATTCTGTTCCGAAGTTTATTTAATGCATCCTCTTCATTGAAAGTGATTAAGTGAAAATGAGGTAGCCACAATCCAGTGTCTATGTGGTAATCCATTTCGAAACCACCAATCACCATATACTTGAATCCACATTCTTTTAACCACCGCCGGAGACGTGAAATCAGTGCATCTGGCGACCATATGGGTGCTTCTGCATCTGTGAACTCATCCTGGTAGAAAATCAAGGTCACACTGCGCCATTTATGTGTCTTGTTGCATAATCGCAGGACTTCCCTTGTCATCTGTAGCCGGTATCGCCTATGGCATTCCGGGTATGCTGCGCTGTTACAGGGGTATTTCGGGTGGCATTCCGTTAATTTTTCACAGAGCGCTTTGTAACATGCTCCGGTATATGTGGATAAACTGGCAATCCTGAACACCCTTTCCTTCCTTGCCTGCTCTGGTGTTTCAAAGCCCGGTATAGATAACGCCAACATTTCAAGCTCCGGAGACAGACCGGCCAACGGGATTCGCTTATTCAATATCAACATTATTCCTCTTTTTTTGATGGCCTCTCATTAATCCATTTATAAATATCGGCCTCATACCATGCAACAGCACGGCCCCCTGTTACTGATACCTGAGGAGGAAAATTGTTGCTGGCGAGCATCCTGTATAATGTCGCGCGGGACATTGCACACAACCTCGTTACTTCATCTATTTTAATTAACCGACCCTTATTCATTAGTCCTCCTGCGTTTCGTTGAGAACATAATAGCGGATTGAATTTCGGTGACAATATGCCTACCTAGTGCGAAAATATATGTGCTTCTCACTTTTTTTTCTGAAAGTGAATAATGATTGCTTTAAATTGGAAGATGGATTATTTATGTGAGAAACACATGGATGTTTTTCACGCAAACACAAAAACAATAATTTATTTTAATCTGGTAAAATTAATAATCACGGAGTTTTAAATGGAAAACAACAATTCTGACACTAATAAAAACAGAACATCAGTTAGTTATGCTAAAAATTCAGAAGATCCGTCTAATACCACTCACACCAAGAAGACAAGAAAGTCCCGAAACGCCCGCTACAAGAGTAAAACGGAGTCAATTCATGAGAAATCGGGGTTCACAACGCTAAAGCTGCGTGTCGGGCAGGATGTCATGCAAAAGCTGGAGGAAATCTACCGGGATCATCGGGGCTATGAACTGAATGAAACCCGTAAAGATCTGGATGCCCTCAGCAAAGTCGTCAGCTACTGCGTGAGTAAGTTCTATAAAGAAATGTATTTGCAGAAAAAAAAGGGGGCATTGCCTGACATTCTTCCTGCAAAAACACCGCGCGCACAGGAGCTGTACGACCTGTACCAGGCCGTTACCCACAGGGCATTGTCTGGTATGCCCCATCAAATGATTGCCATTGAGATGGAACACGACAGATACCAGTTTCCTGCCAATATCATTGCCAGTCGACGGGGTTCACGCAAAACGCCATTACCTTGGAATGTTTCTCAGGTTGATGATCTGCTGAGCATTCAGTGGGTAAACGATGAAATCAAGAAGCTTAATGAGAAAGAGATTCATCATCCCCCTATCCAGCCTGCTGCCGTGGATAATCTGAGTGATTCTGAAAAGTGACTGGTGGTGGATTGCCTCAGAACGTGTAATGTTACTGCAACAGCGACTAACGGGGAGATAAACAATGACATTTGATATCGACTATGACGCACTTCGGGCCTCAGTATTCAAACAGCATTATGTTCCTGCTGTTGAGTCTATCGGAAAAATTGGGCGTTACTGGTTTGGAGGAACAAGGCAGGCCGCCTCAATGGTGGCATCCTTGTTAAGAGAAGGTGGGATGTCGATCATCTTGCATAATGCACCACCTCGCTGGGAATTCGTGGTTTACTTGACAGAAAGTAACGTCGATAGTGACGACTTAGATGAAATTGCGCTTCGTCGACATGAGCTGATTGAACAAGGTGTTGCAGAACGGGATTTACCTCTTTAATCATCACCAGCACCGTAAACTCTGTGATGCTTTGGCTTTTATACCCTCACCACGATAGTCATAGCGCGTCGTTGTGGATATGTCGCTGTGGCCTGCCAATTGGCGTACGGTGTTGATATCCACACCCTGCTCCAGTAAGCGGGTAATGAAGGTGCGCCGCATGTCATGCGGGGTGAAACGTGCAATACCTGACGTCTGCTGTAACTCAGCCAGGATACCCGTTAACCCGGTTGTTGTCAGAGGCTGACTGGCGACCTTACCATTGCGCTGGATACGGCTGAACAGTGCGCTTTCAGCCTCCTCTGCGCCAACTTTCAGCCACGCGCGGATAGCCTTATCCACTGCATCCGCCACGTGAATTTCGCGGTATTTACGCCCCTTCCCTTGCCTCACTGTCAGGATGCCGTTGTCATAGTCCCGGCGCTCAAGTTTAACCAGTTCCCCGGCCCGCAGGCCCGTTCCGCAAAGCATCAGCACAATAGCGGCATCACGGTAGCGCCGTACCAGTTGCGGATGCTGTTTTGCAGCCTGAATCAGTGCCCGGATTTCCTGCTTGTCCAGCGCCCTTCCCTTACGCTGGATATCGCCGCTCACACGCTTCACTGACCGGATACGTGCCAGCGCTTCGGCATCCATACAATTGAGGTTAAAGGCCGTCTGTGCCACGCCCCGCAGTGCTGACAGCGCCATGTTCACCGACGACACGGCGTAACCGTCATCCAGCAGTGCCGCACGTACTTTAGCGACGGCGGCGTAGTTAAGTTGTTCCCACGGGTAGTTATCTGCACACGCACCGCGTTTAAGTATGCCAGCACTGCGGTTTAACAGGCTGGTGACACCTCTCCGCCCCGAGGGAGCCAGACCGCCAATATACGCATCAAACACGGTTGTTTGTACCATAGGCACGACCTGACGTAACGCAGTCCTGCTCATGCGCCTAACCCGCAATAACGTACATTAAACCAGGTAACTTTCAGCATCACACGAGCCCCCGCTCAGCCATCGACACCGTTTCAGTCCCGGCCACGATAAAGTGGTCAAGCAACCGGACATCCAGCATTTCCAGCAACTCCTGTAGTTTTTTAGTCAACCTGATATCGCAACGGCTGGGTTCAGGCTCGCCGCTGGGGTGGTTGTGGACAAGGATGGCTGCGGCGGCGTTATGTTTCAGCACGCGTTTGATAACTTCACGGGGGTGAACGCCGACCGTGTTTAGCGTACCCCTGAACAGGATTTCGCGGTGCAGCAGCTGATTCTGATTATTGAGCAGGCTGATGCCAAACTCTTCATGTTCAAGCGGTGCCAGCTCAACCATCACGCACTGTCGGACATCATCAGGGGAGCAGAGCTGAACCCCACGCTGATAGTACCGGCTGATAATTTCACGCGCCTGGTCAAGGATACGGTTTTCACGCTGGGTAAACATGGTCATGTCAGAACTCCCGTTCAATGAAGTAAATGGCGTCGGGAAACAGCTGGCGGCGGGTTACGCCAGTACGCAGGGAGAAAGCTTTACGGGGCATGGTGGTTCGCCCGTTGCTGTCGAAGAAACAGAGCGTTTCCTCATCCATTTTGACCAGAAGGGACCAGTGAAACTGGTCGCTGAGCATAATCAGGCGGGAGTGGTCAGTAACGTCAAGAAACCGCTGCATTTCTCTGAAAAGCCGCCCGTCTGGCACACCCCGCTTACCCTCAAAAGGTTTAGTTATTTCAACCGGGAAAAGACGATGGTAGTGCCCTTTCTGCAGTACCTGCTTAATCAGTATGTCGAGCCGTTTTTCATCAATCCCTTCGGTCAACCATTCATGCAATGGCCATCGTTGCTGATACGCCTGGAGAAGCCGGTTCATTAACGGACGTCGTTTCACCCTGCCATCATACAACCAGCTCAGCATGTTAACCACACAGTAAGCACCGCATAGACAATCCAGTTCGCCCTGTTGAGACGCACGTATCCCTCTGTCAGTCGTCACAGATAATTCCCCATAAAGTAGTGATAATTAGTGCGGCGGGATTAGCTTTCCCACAGGACGGTAATGGTGTAGACGTTCATGGCGTGATACTGAATAAAGTTGGATTGCCAGAGTTCAAATAACTCCCTTCCGGCGTTAACAGGCAGGTCACCAACATGAGCCAGAAAGACATATTGCTGACTCCAGCTAAAATCAATTTCCTTTTCCAGTTCGGGGTAAACCATACCCATATAACTGAAGTCGGTGATGTAATCGAAATACCATTCATCATTACGAGAAATAAGCCGTGTTTCGACAGGATGGCAACCGCCTTTTTCAGCGCTGTAACTCAGGTCTTTAAATAACAGACTGACGGCTGTAATTTTGGCTTTATGCGGTGGGGGATTTCTCATCTCTTTCAATATGACGTTAATTAATTCCTGATCGACGGGCATATTAAGCCCTTCCTGACGGATAACACTCATCGTTTTTATTCCGGTAAATATGCATTTGAATTGATGATACAAACTAATAATTGCCCATACTGACTCTTCAGACGATAGACGTCCTCCCATCAGGATGGGATAATAAAATGAAATGCTAAGTTGCAATCAGTTTGTATCAGCTACTGGACAATATGAAACTATCCAGCAATGTTATTTTACCAGTGCCATGCTTTTAATGCAAATAGTTTCCCACGGAAACTATTTTTGTTATTATTTTATAAACTCATCTAAAAACATAATTAAGCTTTTCCTCTTGGGGTTATCCAGCTTATTCCAGACTTGCTCGAGTCGTTGTTTTAATTCAACGTCAAGCCCAGTGGCATAGTTAATCGGGATATCAGTAACATTTAAATCCTCCATACAATCAATAAAGAACCAGCTTATTGGAGTTTTTAAAGCAACAGCAATTTTGACTAAATGAGCAATATTGATCTTATTCGTTCCGCGTTCATAACGGGAAAGTTGTTGTTGAGAGATATCGATAGTCTCTGCAAGATCGGCAGCAGTTAGCCCTGCTTCTTTACGTCTGGTCTGAATACGCTGCCCTACCAGCTTATCAGCTGAATCTGCCATCAGTTTAACCATCACTACATCTCCAGAACATCCATAAGAGGAATTCTGGGGCTTTTTTACTCTTGCATGAACATCACTAATGGACATAAAATCAACCATTACATCATTTATAGACAAAGATAGCTGCAACCGAGCAACTAAGCTGGATTGAAAGCCCGCTCAGTTGAGCAGCAGATCAAAGGTGGCAAAAAGGAGAACATTGTGGCAACCACCATTACTGAGATAACGGATTGCTTTGAGTACTTTTTTAGCTCTCTTTACCGGCGAGAATTTGTCAAAACACTGCGTCTGAACGAATGTAGCGAGCGGGAATTACTGCCTCTGGCACGTTGCTATTTGCTGGGTTGGTTTGCAGATAACGTCTCACCGGAAGTAAAAAGCAAACTGCCAGGAACTGTATCCGGGCAAGGTTACATTGATTTTGTCATTGATGATTTAGCCGTTGAGTTTGCAGCACGTAAACCAACTGCGGCACGTTCCAATGTCTCCGCGACCGTCAGCAGTACAGAAGTAAAGAAATTGATGAAGCATGACAGCAAAGCCTTGCTTGTGCTGTTTGACTTCTCTGACACGCCCTATTCAGAAGAACAGATTGAATCCTTCCGCAACTGGCCCTCCCTGGGGCGTGGGAATCACCGTAAATCAGCTTTCAACGTAGTGTATTTCTTTGTGGAAAAACGCAGACTGCTGGCACTGGGAAAAATCACCAAAAACATCCGTATCACTTAACAGGGAATTAATTAATGAACAGAAAACTGTTGGCCTTATTGATGGCAGCCATAACGCTACCTGTAGCAGCAACACAGTACGTAAAACCTGGAGCGGTTCTAACCCTGATTCCGGGAAAGAGCAATGCTGATTTCAACATTAATGCCTCAACGCGGGATGGTTCGGGCGTATGCAATATGGATGGTAAGGTACAGCAAATAGCTGCTGGAGAAAACCAGATGCGTCGCTGGGTCTGGAATGACAAAACCAGCCAGTGTGTTGCTGTAATTAGTGAACTGAAAAACGGTAAGGCCAGCGTTATGACTCGTGGTTGCGAGGGATACTGCGGGGCTTCTGCGGCAGGTGCAATGGATGGCCTATTTAATAAGAAATAAAAGTATCATTAATTTACGAAGGAATCTTAGATGAAAAGAATAATGTTTCTGGTATTAATAGCGGCTGGTTTACTGGCTGGCTGCGGCGAGAAAACACCAAAATGTAGTAGTGATGATGCAAAAAATCTGGTCGTGGACATTGCCAGAAAAACAATCGAGAAGCGCATGACACTGGATAAGGATGTGCTGATTTCTGTTGAAAATGTCAGAACAATAAGCCATGAATCAGAGCTTGATGTTTATCAGTGTGCGGCTGATTTAACGTTCGCAAAACCTGACCTGCAAAATTCCCGACCAATCACCTATCGGATTCAGAAAACTGATGAAGGTAAAGGTCAGTTCTATATAAACGTATCAGGCTTATAATCACCTTAGCTGAAGGTTCCTTTTGGGTAAAGTAACTCATGCTTTATTCCTAAAGGAAATCCTTTCTAAGAAACTAACTCCCCCTTTCATGGCTGCCATGACATAATACTAATATCATTATTACAGGTCCAAGTTCAAAAAACATTAACTTAGTTGACATAATTTTTTCATGACGCTCTCTTAATAAGAGCGCCATTCCTGAACTCGCTTGTTTTTTCAGTTAGGATAATGGATTATCCAAATGCCATTCCATGATAACTTAATCAAGAACATCTTTATTATTTGATATCAAAAACCGTTTAGCTGACGATCTAATCTCATCATTAATATATCTTGCAAAACTCAAAGAGTTATAATCTTTAAGAGGATTAATTGAACGACACAAAGCTAATGAAGGTGATAAGACAAAGATAAAACCATTCGATAAAGTATTTTTATCGCCATTAATCACAAATGGAAAATCACCGGTAATGAATGGCAATGATGAATCTGACTTTAATATATACGTCTTGAACCCATCCATTTCCATCTCATTTAATATAGGCATAAAACTAGCAGCCCTTTTAACTAGCTTCACTACTAACTTACTTATAAAATCCCGAATGGCATCAGCATCAGCATCAGCATCAGCATCAGCATCAGCATCAGCATCAGCATCAGCATCAGCATCAGTAGAAAGGAATTCTACCAGTTCTAAGACATTCTCATCAACTAAAAGGGGAGAGAAACTCTCCGAATCGCCCATGTAATGATAAGGGATTTCATCATGTTCATTTAAATAACCCATGCATTCATGTAGTTCATTATTTAAATTCATAAATCTAGCATCCACAGTAGGCAATCTAGATAACATTATTGAGCAGAGGATATTTATCATTCGAATCAAATCATCATCATCAACTTCATTTATGGATGAATCATCAATTATAACATTATGAATGCACTCCATAATTTCAGGGTAAATTTCTTCAACCTTACCAAATAAATCCTCAATCAGTCTTGTGTCGTTCCTTTCTATCTCCAAGTCTAAAACAGTATTTCTAAGCAACTCAAAGCCAAATTTCTCAACATTTCTTAAGGCACATGCTTTGGGCGGAATATATTTTGGAATGTTTGAGTCCTTTTTCTCCTTACCAATCAAGTCGATATAAAACACACTATCAGAGCTATCCGGAGAGAAAGATCTTAAATAACATTTTGGAATGTAATGATGATTTTTACTTTGTCTTTGCCCTGACACGAATTCTATCTCCTAAATCAAATAATCAATCCACACCTGCAACTACTTTCGGCACTCAGCATCATAATTATAAATCCCCTCAACACTGCCACGTGTATGCCCCAATGCGGCCTCAGCAATCTCATTGGGACACTACAAATGAGACAACCCCGTTCGTACTGTAAGACGCAGATCGTGCGGCTTCCAATGAGGTATATCAAGCAGTTGATCGCTTTCACGTAAACGCCATGAGTTTTCAGTTAGATAATTCTGCTGGATTGGCTAGTTAGTGGCTTGCGAAGGAAACAGATATTTGTCGGAGGTAAACCGTAGTACTTTGAGAAAGTCGATTGCCTGATCAGATAACTATACGTAGCGCTCTATCCCTGTTTTGGCTTCTCGCAGATGGTAAATGAATGATGCCTTTTTCAAAATCGAAGGCCTCCGGACTGACGCCGCCGAGATGACTGTGGCGCCGGGCCCGATTGTAGAGCACTTCAATGTAATCGAAGATAAGCATCTCACCGGGATCTTGATCTACGTCATGAGCGCAAGTTAATAGTTTTAGAAATCAAGCTAATTAGCATAATATCTCTTAACTGAAGGGATATGGAGCCGCAGAAATAAATGAAGACACGGCAGTATGCGCAAAAATCAATCTTCGATCTGGAAGCAATCTTCGAACAGTCCCGCAACAATGTTAGTGAACTTGAACAGCTGTTGAGCGAGCTGACTTTTCGCAACACTGCCAGGGCGCGGACTCTGACGTCTAAAATCCAGCAATCTCTAACTGCAATTAGCGACCGCAGCGAGGTCGCCATGTCGGCTTCCAGCCCATCAACATGTAATCTCGATTCGGCGTCCATACAATTTTCTCAAGCAGTGCCCCACAATGCACCTGCAACTGCAGAGCAACTGCAACCGAAGGCTATCCCAGACACTGCCATGCGACAGCAATTCGACAAAGGCCAAATCGATCTAGGTCCACTGCCGTCTTTCTCTCCGTCAGATAAAGCAAATGATGCGCGAGCAATACTGGCAGCATGGACAGCCCTCGAAGCACTATCGCCTCAAGGTTATAAACGCCCAGAGGATATGGCAACCGGCGACCGCTCCAGGGTTGCTCTATTGGAGCGAGGTGTTCCATGGGGACCAAATGCCCGCAGTAAGCCCTGTTATAAGCTTTATTTCGAGGTCGTCCTCGGCTCCATCGCTCTCGACAAGGCGACGGACGAGCTGGTCAAGGTTTTTGGCGAAGATGAGGAGCGTTCACGCCCGGACGGTAAAAAAGCGGCCATCGGCTCGATCCTGATCGACAAAGAAGGCTATGTTCTTGAGGACAAAGGCGTTGCCGTTTCCAGTTTTGCCTGGGCACTCAAGCCGGCTCTCGACCTGAAGCTTGGGAGCTTAGGGAACTGGCCGAATGTTGAGCCGCGCATTATCGAGCATTTGGATCGAATGGTTCGCCGCCACAACGAGGATGGAGAACCCATACCGATCGATTTGGATGTCGTTCTTAACGCTTATAGATGGCTTGTGTCTCAGTTCGGTGTACCCGAACATTTGGTTGAGCGACCCACATTCGCGATTAAGGTGTTTCATCATTTCAAGGCCAAGGCGCCGCCTGAACCTTCGTTACTGAATTCCTTCTATCTTGAAGATCTCGGTGAAGCAACCAAATTGCTCGAGACGGGCAAAGCCGGAGCCAGTTTGCGCCGCTACATGGGAATTGGCAGGCCTGAACAGAAAATCGACGTGCTATCGCCCATTTCCGCAGTTGAGCCATTCGTCGCCCCCTCGCTCATGCCGCAGGCTCGTTGGCCTTCGAAAGGCGGCCATCCACTGGTGCTGCTTCAACAGGCTGCCGTGAATGCGGCGCGTGCTGAGCTGAATGATGCTCCAGGTATCATCGGCGTCAATGGGCCTCCGGGAACCGGAAAGACCACTCTTCTGCGAGATATTGTCGTTGGGTGCATTCTTGATCGGGCCACGGCGATGTGCGGCTTCAATAAACCGCAGGATGCCTTTTCCACAACAGGCGAGAAGCTGGCATTCGGCTCCAATGCATTCCTGCACTTCTACAAGTTACATGCATCCTTAAAGGGCCATGAGATCGTTGTAGCGTCCTCCAATAACAAAGCGGTCGAGAACGTCAGTAAAGAGCTTCCTCTCAAGGAAGCCAATGGTCGTCATGAACAAATCGCCTATTTTCGGTCCATCAGCGACCTGATTGCGAACCCCAAACGCGTCGGCTATTTCGAAGCCGAGGCCGAGGGGGACATCCCCTCCGACCCAGTCGAAACCTGGGGGCTGATCGCCGCTGCTCTCGGCAAGAGCAGCAACCGAGGCGCGTTCCAGCAAGGTTTCTGGTGGAATGAAGATGGTGGTTTCCTTACCTACCTGAAAGCAGCTCGCGGCATAAATGTCATGCGTGAGATCAAGGACGAACGAACAGGCGAAATCATCGATCGCGTAATGCCCAGCGTGGTTGTCAATGAGCGGCCCAGCACCAACGAAGCGGATGCTGCTGCGGCCTGGCTGAAAGCGCGAACCGCATTTCTTAAACTCAAGGCAACGGTAGACGCCGAAATCGCCAGCATCGAAGAGATGCGACGGGATATCCAGGCGCTCAAGGGAGCGATCACCGAACTTCAAAGGGCTGAAGAGCGTCGACCGAGTCTGAATGAAGCCGTCGAAGAGGCACGCCAGATTGCTGAATCCTGCCAACGGGAGCATGAGAAGGCAAAATCGCAGATCGAGCAGGATAAGATCATGCTCGACAGCCATCTTGCTGGCCGTCCAGGTTTCTTCTCCCGTTTGTTCGCGACTGCTGCCTGGAAGTCGTGGAGATCGACACTGCAGAAACTCTCGGCGACCTTGCAGCAATCAGTCTTACGGGCGCAGGAGACAGACAGGGCCCTGGAGCTTGCAAGGACTGAGTGGAGCAATACTGAGTCCCAGTTACAGCAACTCGACCAGGAAATTTCCAGCAAATGTCAGGCTGTCTCGAAATTGAAGGCAAGCGAGGCAGAGGCACGAAACCGCATGGGAGACAGGGTCGTTGATGAGAGATTCTTCAAGCGCAAGCACGAGGCTATCCACCTGACTGCGCCATGGCTTCCCGATGAGGTTCATCGCCTGCGTGAGGATCTTTTCGCCGCTGCCCTGACTGTGCATAAAACGTTCATCGATGCTTCGGCCAGCCGCTTGCAACACAATCTTGGGCTATTGATGTCGGGCATGGTGGCTGGTGCCTTCCAGTCTTCCGCGCACCGTGAACTTCTCCCCGACCTTTGGTCGAGCCTTTTCATGGTTGTGCCGACCGTGTCCACGACATTCGCCTCTGTTCGGACGATGTTCGGAGATCTGCCACCAGAGAGTATTGGCTGGCTTCTGATTGATGAAGCGGGCCAGGCCGTTCCTCAAGCGGCAGTTGGAGCAATCATGCGGGCAAAGCGCTCCATAGTGGTAGGTGACCCGTTGCAAATCCCACCTGTGGTATCGCTACCAGAGAAGCTGAACGCTGAAATCTGCAAGTTTTTCAACATTGACCAGATCGAATGGTCTGCCCCCGCAGCATCTACGCAGACCCTTGCTGATCAGGCATCGCGCTTCAAATCCACCTTCGTCATGGATGTAGGTGATCGAGAAGTCGGGCTGCCACTGCTCGTTCACAGGCGTTGCCAGAACCCAATGTTCGATGTTTCTAACTCCATCGCCTATGCTGGGCAGATGGTCCATGCTGTCGGGCCTAAAAAACCTGGATCTATCGGCTCGGCTTTGGGGAGCTCTCACTGGGTGGATATCAATGGCGATGCTGAGACGAAGTGGTGTCCCGAGGAGGGCGAAGCGATTGTACGAATGCTCAAAGAGCTGGCAGCATCGGGCATTACAAATCCGGACGTATTTATCATTACACCATTCAAAATCGTAGAGCAGAACATGCGTCGGCGTCTCGACAGTGAAACTGATCTGCTGCGGGCGTTCGGCGTAAAGTTGGATGAGTGGTGCCGTGAGCGAGTTGGCACGATCCACACGTTCCAGGGCCGAGAGGCAGACACGGTAATCCTGTTGCTGGGTGCGCCGAAAGCGAGTCAGCAAAGGGCGCGTCAGTGGGCGGCAAGCCCGCCAAACATAATCAATGTAGCCGTCTCACGCGCCAAGCAAAACCTGTATGTGGTCGGCTCGGTTGCTGCATGGGCAGGGGCGGGAACTAGTCTGCAGGTCCTGCATCGGCAATTGGCGCAATCAGGCTAACAATCTCCAAGGTGGCCCTCACTGTTGAGGCCGCATCGCGACTCATTTTTGGCTTACTTCAGTAATGGGCTGGCCCCTATGTGTCAAAAGCTGACATTGCTCACATAATAGCCTAGTAGTCACTCTCCATCGCCCATCCAAGCTTGATAATTCTTACCGCTCCCCTTATACCCACACTGAGGAATAACCTCTGACAAGGCTAAGGAATACTATTATGGGGCTTAAACCTGGTCCAAAACCAATTGCAAAATCAACAGGAAAACCCGATCAACGCAGACGTGATAATAAGGATACACCCGGCAATACCCCGGGACTGAAACCGAGCAAGTCAACTGGGAAGTAATCGTTCAAGGGTATGGAGAATTCATCTATGCCCTTATCCCGTCAAATATGTCCACTTTAGCCCGCTTAGTGCCAAAAGAGGAAAAATTTAACATTGAGATAAATTTCAAAAAATCAGAGTGATTGTTTTACAGTTCTATTATTAAAAGGCTTAGTCACAAGCCAAAACACAATCCTATTAGCTCAGTTTAATACTTTGTGGGATAATTTTTTAAGAGTTTAATAAATGACAAGGGAATGAGTCACTTGCCATTTATTAATTTAAGAATGATTATTTCTTACGGCTCTCATAGAAGTTGATTAATTCATTGACTTCTTCTTTACGAGGAAGGAGCTCTATTAATGGATTATTCTTAAGATATTGTATTGCATATCTAAAGCCACCATCATTTTTATCCATCATTTTGTTTATGTGCCTTGAGTTATTATTATAATTTCGGATGGATTCTAGGCTACTTTCAAAGAAGCTCAGCGCATATATTTTATCATTATTTATAGATAGAGCCCTTGCAGACAACTGCGCTAATACTAATGTGGCACTGTAATAAGTTTGATTTTTAAGCTCGGCACTATCAAGTCTTACTTTGCTTGCATAACTCATTCCTTCGATGAGGTCATCAATTGTATGTGCCGATATTAATTCTGACTTAGCCCTTTGTAACCAGTAGTGCATATCTTCACGATAGGTATGTGCAATCTCCTTATATATATCCCTGATAAATTTATGGACATTATTTCCATTCCCAAGTTCATTTAGTTTATCAAAGCTTATAAGATTCCTTGATGCTGCAAGAAATCCTTTTGACGCAAGAGATATTATCAACTCAGATACTGTTTTATAAGATGCAGGGTTTTTATCAATATAATCACTGATAACTCTTAAAAGCCAGGATGGTGAATTGCAGATTATAACTCCACTTGGTTCTGTGTTAGTTGACTCCAATTCAAATAACCTATCATTTTGTGAAATAAAACTCTGAATATCAAAGTATTTATTGTGACTGATGATATGACCATATGTGGCTTTATTAAAAGCCGCAATTAAAATCAAAACAAATATAGAATCTTCATCAAATTGCTTATTAAATAAATTAGAACCACTTAGTCTATTTTTATACTCGCTATAGTATCGATAAGCAAAATTCAACAACGTCTCTGAAGATTTATAAAGTGGTAGTCCCTCAAAAGAAAGCTTATCGTTGAGATAGTTACCTTCTTCATTAATCAAGTTATTTTTTATCTGAATTTCGGTATGTAATATCTTTCTGTCCTTTAACTTGAATCTATATAACTCTGCGTCACCAAAACTCGAGCATAAAACAATTTTGTTACTAGGATGCACCCTTATGGTTAAAATCTCATCAATGCTTTGTGCATTAAAGAAATTAGAGTCGAAAACGAATATATGATTCTCGAATTTCATCAATGAATTTTTAATGGAAGGATCGAATGTATCAGTCGAAGAGTAATAAGAGGCATTATATTCTTTTTTTGCCTCAATGATTTGAAATAAAAGTACAGATTTTCCGCTGAAACGTCGACCTGTAATTAGGATATAGTCATGATCCCGTAGAGCTTTAATTGCATCATCACAGACATCTCGCTGAGAAAAAGTTATAGAATTTCGAAGAATTCTTTTGTTACCCACTATTTTAGTTACAGGGCCTCCATTAGCAAATAAATTTATAGCTTCTTCTTTCATTAACTTGGAATCATCGAGTTCGAAACTTCTTGTGGGGGATTTCCGCTCAACATTCTGAAGTATGTTATTTAACCATTGATATATCTGATCGTAAGTGTCAAAGGTAATTACTTTTTCGATGCCGTACTCCGAAAGAGCTATTTTTTCTTCTAAATTTAAATGTCCTTTCTTCAAATAAATTGATTTCTTAAATGGTGTACTTCTTGATAAATGCATTAAATCAAGCTCGCCATCAAGACTGCAACCGATGAAAAGGAAAGCTGAGTTTTTGGCCTCCTCAGATAAAAAGGATAGCATGGATTTATTCTCTTCTATACTGTGTGCATATTCACGCCAAGTAAATATCAGATTTTGATCTTCGTATTTAATATATTCAGTAATATCGCCATGAATTTTGAATAGACATTTATTAGCAGATATGTATTCTCTCTGAACTGCTCGATTTGGATGCAGAATTTTGTATTTTCTATTAACGTTCTCTATAGCATCATCAATATTAAACGTGAAAATGTGAGGCCAATCTAAATTTATTATTTTTGTCTTTTCGTGATCAGAGAGTTTACACTCTGAAAAAATGTTACCTAATAATGCCTTCGATTTTCGCTTGGGTATATATTCCTCCATACTTAGAAGTCCAAACGCTTTTTTAAGCTGGCTGATCCTTAGAATTTCATCTATTTCTGTTTGTGTTAACCCTTCTTTTTCTGCTGCTATATTCCTAATCAACTCCGTAAGTTTAATAGCATCAGGAACTTTACCATTTTTTGCTCTAATATCTCTAGTAAATCCACTGCCAAAAAAAGGTATCAATTGAGAAGCCTTAAATAAAGCCACAATCTCATGCTTCAAGTTTGTTTCAGAATGATGTTGTACTTGCATTTTATCCTCGGTACAATTTGAATTGTAAATTTAGCTCAGAAAAGTTATTTTAGATACCTGTTCGCTAGCGAACATCCGGATATTGTAAAAAAACCTGTTCATTTTATCAACTCTTGGCTTAACTCATTTCACTCTAGGAGAGATTAATAATCTGGTTTAGATCAGAAACTAACACTTAAGTTATAAACCTAAGTTGAAATATATATTTTATTGCAAACATGAAACATGTTCTAACCCAGTGACTCTCAAAAGTAAGGTCATTGAACAAGAACTCATAAGGGCTTTATCCATTTGCGCTCCTCACTCAAAGCAGACCTTGTGACCTCGATTTCTGGCAGATTCGAGTCAAGAGTGAACATTGCTAACATCAATCGGACTCGATCTACGGGAGAGCAGATCGCCCTTATCGCTTAACTAGTTTACTTAAGATGCCGGTTCAACCAAATACAAGTACCTTCAATGTCATACGCTTTTTGCCCAAATCCCTTAGCCAGCAGGGACTCAGGTAAATATTCGTCATATTTATCCAAGTACTTTTCTGGAACATCTTCGGCAAGATCAAATGCAGATGGTAAGCCTGACAACAGCATTTTTTTAAGCGTCTGTTGGACAGTTGCTACACTTGCATTATCAATCTCGATAACACCAGCCAAAGAATTAGCTTTAAAACCACAACGTATGAGCAAGGCTGTAATCGTATTCACAACTTTATCCCCCATCCAGGGAATTACGTAACAGTGTTGCCCACTCGTAATAAAACATTCATTTCGCAGGTTATAACGCTGAAAGTTACTACAGCCTTCCGTAAATAGGTTTCTGGCGGCAGCATCGCCATAATCTATTCTCTTGCTACCTATCGCTATGCGGTAATCACCTTCCCTATAGATAGCGAGCATTTCCTGACGAACGGCATCATGAACAGACATACCTCCCCCACTAAATTGTGGTGGCTGACCGCCTTTGGTTGCCTCTACATAGATAACTTTTTTCTCTGTCTCGATCTCTGTCACTTTCCAGCGCCGCCCACCGAAGATGATATGTTGGTCTGGTAGCAATGGGGAGTCCACAGGCACTGTTCCAAGGGTTCTGTTTCCGGTGACAATGCGGAACTCTTCTGGAGTATTGAACACAGCATAAAAAGTGTAATGGTTAGTCAGTTTCTCCCCCTCTGCCCCAACAACCATTTCGCCGCTAGCAAGTTGAGTGAGTAGGCCACATGCTCCCATATGTTTAAGCAGGCTTTTGAAATCGTTTAAATCTACATTTCTGAATGGCCCTGTCTGGCATAGTTGTGTCCAGAGCTGGTCGGCACGAACTCCACCCCACTGTGCGGTAATTGCAAGAATCTGGTGTAGCAGCGTGGAGTAATGCATCTGCCGGGAATCGGCAGGCTCAAACCATTGTTTAGAGATCATCAACCTGATCATTGCCATCGACTGCACCAACTGGAGTCGTAGGCGATCAACGATACTGCTACTCACAGTAAGCTCATTTTCTGTAATTAGCATTCTGAGTATTGATGGGGAATCGCGTCGCCCAGAACGCCCCATACGTTGGCGCAAACTGGAAACAGAATGCGGAGGCGTAACTTGGATAACCGACTTAACCTTACCGATATCAATTCCCAACTCAAGCGTCATTGTACAAACAGCTGTAGTGGGCAAATTTCCTTTCTGAAGACGAGATTCAAGTGCCTCACGTAATTCCTTGGCAAGGGAACCATGGTGGGGGAAAAATTCATTCGGAACAATTTGTTCCTCACACATGTCGCTCAGCTTTGCCGCAATGCTTTCAGTGCGCTTTCGGCTGTTTGCAAAGACCAAATGAGAATCGCCACGGCAAAGTCTGAAAATGTCAGAGCAAACGTCATGTTCAGCTGAACTCTGAAGTTCTTCCTCTTTTTGGATCACTCGCTCCAGGTACCCTTTGACCTGTACCTGAAGAGTGGCCGTGCTATTACTATCTATAACAGTTACGCAGGGGAGTCGTTTGTCCGGGCGCAACATTTCGGGCACTTTCTCCAGTTCACCCAGCGTAGCACTCAACGCAACGCGGGGAATTGGATTTACCTGGCGACCTAGCACATGGTCAATTCTATTGAGCAGAGAAAGCAGCTGTACACCACGCTCTGAGCCAATAAAAGCATGAAACTCATCAATAACGATGTATGCGACTGAAGAAAATGCCTGTTTGAGCCAGCCCATTGAATTTATGAGCAAAGACTCAAGTGACTCAGGTGTAATCAGTAAAATGCCAGCAGTGTTCGTCCGAGCCTTCTTCTTTTTGCTTTGTGGTACATCCCCGTGCCAGGGAGTCACTGGCATTTCCAATGCATCTCCAAGGCTCTCAAGACGACGGTACTGATCGTTAATCAATGCCTTCAACGGACTGATATAGACGATGCCAAATCCATTCGTGAGATCTGCAACTGCCGAACAGGCAGGAAGAAAGAAAGCCTCTGTTTTACCCGCTGCTGTACCTGCACTGATTAGCACGTCTCGATCACGGGCTAAAATTGCCGGGATAGAACTCTCCTGCAAGGGCCTTAATGTAGACCACCCCTGCTTGTAAACCCACTTACGGACGCGGGGATCGAGGCTATCGTAGGCACTGCTCATAGTTTGAAGTTCGCCAGTCCGTCGTCGTCATCGCTTTCCTCCATAATGGCGTCATCCATATCGCTAGGTCTGTCCACTTCAATCGCCACACCCTCAATTAATGTTTGCCAGTTCATCGTTCTGTTTTGTTCGAGTACAGCCAGCATGTCCAGGAAGCCTTTTATGGTATTACGGGGGGTACGGAAGTAAGCGTCTCCAATGGTTTTACTACAGTGATGCAGGAATCCAGTCAGTGCCTCATCTGGTACCAGATAATTCTCTGGATCTCCGCCTGCATAAACATGACGAAGATTTCTCAGCAAAATATACAGTTCCTCAGGGGTGAGGCTGGCAAGATGCAAAGTGGGGGATGAGTAGTCAATCACTCCTGCTTTTTGCGCGAACCGGTTTTCCGCCAGACGCGACTGGAGGGCCTCATAGCTGTAAAGACCTTTACGCGGATCGAAAAGAAACTCTGGCGTACCCCCGAGGATAAAACCAATGTTCTCGGCTGAGCCTTGCAGGCAGTCATTCAGGATCCGCAAAATCTGTTCGTAGTTCGCTGTTCTTGCTTGCGTATTATTCAGCTTAAAGAGGTTCACCATTTCGTCGAGGCTGACCAAAAGACCGGCATAGCCTGCCTGGCGGACAAAAAGGCTCATCAGTTTCAAAGAATCATAGAATGAAGCGTCTGAGATAATAGTCCGAACGTCGAGATCGTTACGGGCATCAGTTTTGGTGGTGTACTCTCCCCGCAACCAGCGAATAGCATTGGATTTTAGCGTTTCGTTATCCTGCTCATGCCCGCGCCAGAATGCATCAATGACCTTCGCAAAGTCATATCCACCCACCATATCTGACAGAGCTGCCAGGCGTTTATGAATAACTGATGAAACCTCGGAGCCGTCCGTGTCCGCTTCCTTCCTTGCCTCCGTAACGAATCTTTCAACAACGCTAAGTAACGCATTACCATCCGGCTTGTTTCTGGTGGACATGTTTTTCATAAGCTCAGAATAGAGATTACGAGCCTGACCTCCCGATGAGTGAATGCGTCTGTCAGGGGAAAGGTCTGCACTGACTGATACCAGCTTCTTCTCTAGCGCAATAGAGCGCACAACACTCAGAAAGAACGTTTTACCAGAACCATATTCACCGATGATAAGTCTGAAGCTTGCACCACCGTCAGCAATCCTCTCAATATCCTGGTGGAGAGCGGTGATCTCATTCACGCGGCCAACCTGGATATGCTGAATGCCTATCCTTGGCGTTACACCTGACTTAAGTGACTGAATAATAGCGTCACGTTCTTTCACTCTTATACGTGTTACAGACATTCACTATCCTTCTAATTCTTTGGCAATTTCCAGGTCAACCCAGATATCATCATCGGCATCGTCCAGTACTGGAGCATCAACCACCGCATAGGACCAGTCATTGATCACCTCAAGCGCACCGCCCAGCATCAAATTCAAATTTCCGCACAATTCTGTCGCCTCTTTTCGGGACCACTGTTCTTTCTCCAGCAAACTGCGATAAAGCTGGCTATGTGCGGAGTCAAGCCCCCCCGCCTCCGTTAATGAGGCTGGAGCGCTTTCTGGCTCTTCCGGTTCTTCTTCGGTGAAAATTGTGTTCAGCAATTTACGAACATCATCCGTGGCAGATTCGTGGCGGGCAAGTACATTAGCATCCAGTATGAACCCTGCTGCTGACTGAGCAGTTGGTACAGACGAGACGAGATCATGTTCAGTTGCGGAATGCTGATGGATATTGCTCGAGACAGATGAGGGATCCAGCCCCAAACTTGAATAAATCTTCTCAAGCTGTTTGATTTCGGCAGGCGCTATTGTCCCATCCGAACAGGCAACACTAACGATAACTTTACCCACAGCAGCTTTTTCCGCGGCCCCCTTCAACTCAATCCTGCTTTTCATTCCTGTCATATTAACTGGGGTATGAAGTTGCCACGTTAAATACGAATGTAAAGAGCGTTTTTCATCATCGGTGAAGCCAGCATTGTTGTTGATGGCATTCTCAAGCACTTTCTGTTCAGCTTGATCAAGAGAATCGTCAATCAAGGCGACCATAGCCCCTAATCTAAGCGTCATTACAGCTGAGATAAATTCAGGAGAAGGTGAGAAGCGTCCACCTTCGGCGGCAGGGAATAGAACAAGTGTCCCATCAACATCCGCCTTAACATGGTGATAATACGGGTCAGGAGCCAGACTGTAGCCCATCTTCTGTGCAAAGGCCTGCATCAAGTCGGCCTCTTTTTTATTGATCTTCGCCGGACAGTTGGAATTCATATGTGACCAATAGTCAGCAACCGAGACGAAGCCACCCTTATTGAGGATCGCTTCATCGGCCCAATGTTTGAATGAGCTTAATATTTTTTCTGCGCTTTCATTAACGATCTCTGAAGGGAGCAACATAAATGCAGCAGTATCATTGACTGACGTATCTTTCCTACCAAGGTAGCGACTGTAAGCATCAAGTTCATCCGTACATATGTCGGCAATAGTAATAATTTTCTGGACAGGTCCCTTCAATGCAATTGGATCAGGCAGGTCGGGAACAGGAAGTCGGACGCCTCGTAAACTAGGACTTGCAGGTGTGTAATCTAAACGTAAGCGCGTTTTATTCGCCTTAACGACCATCCCTTCACCATATTTGAGGGTGTAACGCCGTTTGAAAAGCGCAGCAAACTCTTTAGCACAGCGGCGAGCCGGGGTACGCAGCGAATACTCGGTGTGATTTATTACCCAGTTCAACGCCAGTTCAGCTGATACAGGAACTCCTTCATGTACAGTTTTTGCCAGAGCCAGCTTAAATTGCATGCTGTTGCTGAAACCTGAATTGCTATCGAGCTCAGTGGCTAAGCCCATGTTCGGGCGCAGAATAGACATGGCTTCGAGTAATTGGGTCGAATATCCGCGGAATGAGCGATTCTCAATGAATACCGATCTTAACCGAGCGACTTCATTGAACAGATTACGGAACTCAGCATCAGGGAATTTTGGGTCAGTGGAATCTACGAGCGCTTTTCTTTCCAGGCCGTAGAGGTAGATAAAAACATAGCCGATAGGACACGATGGATCAGACCTATCGCTGGCGAGCCAACTGACATACGCACCGCGTGCTTCTGGGGAAAGAGAGGAAAAACTGGGCCAGTATCCTAATGAACTGTCCTCGTAAAGATAAGCAGTAGGTTTTATCTTACATGTGTCATCAATTAATGATGCCTCACTTCCATCATCATAATAGCCGCCTGATTCCTGACCGGAGGGCTTCATACGTTGCCCCACGTAAATGTGGCCACCGCTAATTGCTACACCAGCTACAGTTATCATCTCACCCGGAAATACCCATCGAGCTAGTGCACCTGCTGACTTTGAGGTGTTCCGGTAATGATTGGTTGTCACCCGAAGTTCAACACCCCGGCCATCGCTCAATGTAAAAGTTGCAAGATTATCGTCTTCACTATCATCGTTTCGCACAACCGCCTCTTTTTTCTTGATGTCAGCGAGCCATTCTTTTGGCGGTGCTTTCACGGGGCTTGAAGCATAAGACTTTGGAGATTTACGTTTTTTCTTTCTAAAAAACAACAAGTAAATTACTAAAATCGCCGCCAGAAACTTCAATAACTCCATGATATATAACCTTAAAATCATTATTCACGCACACTCACAAGCAGCAATGAAGACTGGCCAGTGAATTAATCTCAAAATAATACGTCTAAATCGCAAGGGTTCAAACCAAAATGCAATCAAAATTAATTTATTGATTAAGCATGCTTTTCAAGCAGAAATTTTGAAGGCATGCGAATGCTTGTGGGTCATTCGCATCAGAATGAAGTTGAATTGGTTCTGCATAAACATACGTGTAGCTGTTACATGGATGCAGAGCTGGCGGCAATTATCCTTATCTATTTGCTCTCAGAACTGACTCTGCTAACGGGAAATGAGCTCACCGATGGCGAACCGTGCAGAATGCATTTCATGCTCTAGTGACACGAACAAACCACACAGCAAGTTTCTGTATAAAATTCCTACGCTGGTGACGTTCAACTTCTTGAGCACGGATTTCTTCCTGTTCCTTTTGTCTCTGATTGGTTAGCAGCGTCGAATCTCTCTGCAAAAATTCTCGGTAGGCTGATCGGCAATGAGGGCATCGGCTAGTTTCTCTTCTCTCTTCTATCTTCTCTCTTCTATCTTCTATCTTCTATCTTCTATCTTCGCAACATTGGGGGCAATCCAAACAGCAATGCCCCTTTTAGCCTCTTCACGTTTACTACGAGCTTCAGCCAAAGTTACGTCGGGATAAACCCCGAGAGCAAGCAACTTCTCCTTGCCAGCAACACGGTACTTAAGCCGCCAATAATCAAAAGGTAAAGTCCCTCACCATCAGAGAGTTTGAAGGTTCATCTTTTGGATTTGCGGTATCAACCTGACGGACGTTAAGTTTCACTGGGGGAATCTCCATAAGACCGAACAGCACATACCCCAAATGTACCCCATATGCATGTAGTTTTTGGGGGTGTTAGTAGACGTCAGAATACAAGCGAGAGCTGGAAGATACTGATTATAAGGGTTTTCGTGAACTGGAATAGACTTTGAGAGATGCTTGATTGGTGCGATAATAGGAGTAGAACCTTCGACCTTCGCCTTACGAAAGCAATGCCAACTAAAAAATGAGTATAAGAATGAGTATTATGAAGGTTCATTTTTAAATAAAAATGAAATATCAATGAGATACACTCAAACTTATGGTTTAACGTCTGACGTTACTGCTTCACGAGAAAATCCACGCCACGGCGTGGATTTTTTTTTATCGCGGCGTATTGCGCGCCAGCAGCACAATAATAAACGCCCCGCCTATCCCGGCGGTGATAATGCCGATCGGCAACTCCTGCGGGGCCAGTACCGTCCGGCTGGCGATATCTCCCCCGCACAACAGCACCGCCCCCCACACCCCGCACAGGGGAAGCAGCAGCAAATGTCTTACGCCCGCCACGTGGCGGCACAGGTGCGGCACCATCAGGCCGACAAAGCCGATCACCCCGGTCAGTGCCACCAGAAAAGAGGTCGCCAGAGCGCAGCAAAGGAAAATCTCGCCCCGCAGGCGGCTGACGTTGATCCCAAGGGAGAGCGCCGTTTGCTCCCCGGCCAGAATGCCGTCCAGCGCGCGCCATCGCAGCAGGACGAACCCGCCCAGCAGCAGCACGCTCAAGACAGCGAAAGGCAGGTTGCTCCACGACGCCAGCCCCAGCCCGCCCAGCGACCAGAACAGCACCGAGCTGGCCGCACGCTGATCGCCAGAAAAAATGAGATAGCTGGTCAGCGCGCCAAAGAGAAAAGAGATCGCCAGCCCGCAAAGCACCAGATGTTCCGCCCCACGCTGCTTTTTGAAGTGAAACAACAGCATGACGGCAACCGCCGAACAGATGCCCCCGGCGAAAGCCGATGCGGGGAGCGTCAACGCGCCCAGCCGGTCGCCAAAGCGGGTGATCACCAGCACCGCGCCTGCCGACGCGCCGGAGGAAAGCCCGAACAAAAACGGATCGGCCAAATCATTGCGCGTTGTGGTCTGCAGTAGCGCGCCGACCATGGCCAGCCCCGCGCCCGTCAGGGCGGCGAGGAGCGTTCTGGGCAGCCTAAGGTCAACCACAATGCGGGTCACCATCTCCGATACCGGGACATCCGCCAGCCCCAGGGCACCCAGAACCTGCCCCAGCGTGAGTGAAACGGTGCCGGTTGCCACGCTGAGCGCCATCAGCCCGAGCAGCACCAGCATGGCGCTCCCCAGCGCCCAGTGGTAGCGGTACGGGATGCGCATTACTTCCTGGCCTGCGGGTAGAGCGTCCGGGCCAGTTTTTCAACCGCCGCGATATTCGCCGGTCCCGGGGTCAGCTCAGCGTACTGAAGTTTAAGGTAGCGCCCCTGTTTTACCGCCGGCGTCAGTTTCATAAGCGGATGGTTTTCCAGCACGCGGCGCAGCGCGTCCGCCCCGCTTCCGGTCTGGTAGTCCAGCAAAATAATAACGTCCGGCTCGCTTGCCGCGACGTTTTCCCAGGAGGTGGTGCCCCAGCTGATATCCAGCGCCTCCATCGCGTTTTTGCCGCCCGCCGCCTCGATAATCGCCGTTGGCATCGCGTATTGTCCGCTGGTAAACGGCTTGTCCTCCCCGGAATCATAGACAAAGACCTTCAGGGGCCGCGCGCCCGTTGCCGGTTTCGGCAATGCGCTCAGCCGCTGTTTCCAGCCCTCGACCAGCGTTTGCGCTTCATTTCGCTTGCCGAAAATACGTCCCAGCGTCAGGACGTCGCCATAGAGCAGGTCCATGGTGGCCTTCTTTTTGTGGGCTGCGGTAAAGACGCAGCTTTCACTCAGCACAAAAGTCTTCACGCCGTATTTCGCCAGCGTCGCGGGCGTCACTTCCCCGCCGACCTTCATGCCGTAGTTCCAGCCGGCAAAGAAGAAATCAGGCTCGGCGGCCAGCAGAGTTTCCAGGGACGGGTATTTCGGCGCCAGCTCGGGGATCGCCCCCATCGCCTGCCGGAAGTGCGGGGTCATTTTGTACCAGCCGCTGATACCGGTCAGCCCGACGATGCGATCCTGCAGATGCAGCGCAAAGGCCATTTCCGCCATATAGAGATCGTTAATGATTGCCCGCTTCGGCGGCGCGGAGAAGGTGACCGGTGTTCCGCAGCTTTCAACGGTAACGGGAAAATCCGCGGCACTCGCGGCGTGAGCCGACGCCATCAGCGTCAGCGCGATTACAAAGCTTTTCATAGCAGGTTCTCAACACAGGGTTCACGCACAGCGTGGAACGTCAAAAATACGCAGCGATTTCCCGGTATGCGGATGCGCTACGGTAAAGCTGGTTAGCCCAAATATGGGATAGAGATGCTCAGACACAAGCACCTTTTCAGGCACGTCACAGACCACCGACCGCCCCCGGGACAGCAGAAGAATGCGGTCGGCAAAAGACTCCGCCAGGGTCAAATCATGCAGAACCGCCACAACGGTGATGCCCTTGCTTTTCACCAGCGACAGCAGTTCCACCCGCCCCGGAGGATCAAGATGGTTGGTCGGCTCATCCAGCAGCACCAGTTTTGGCGTCTGGGCAAGCACTCGCGCCAGCGCCGCGCGCTGGCGTTCACCGCCCGAAAGCGCAAACAGCGATCGTTCACGCATCCGCTGCAGCCCGGTTTCGCGGATGGCATCGTCGACGATGGCGTCATGGATATGTCGCGGGGCATCGCCCACATGCGGTATACGTCCAAGGGCGACGTAATCCTCAACCGAGAGCCTCAAATCCGGCGCGTCGTGCTGGGAGAGCACGGCAACCTGTTTTGCCCGCTGCTGGCGAGTCAACGCAGTCACGGTGCGCCCCATCAGGCGGATGTCACCTTTCAGGTGCGTCAGCTCGCTTCCGATCGCCCGTAGCAGCGAGGTTTTTCCGCTGCCGTTAGGGCCGATGACGGCCAGGCACTCTCCGGCTCTGGCTTCAAAACAGACGTCTGACAGCAGCGTCGTGCCGCCAGGGCTGGATAACGCCTGGATGGTGACGTCGAGCACGTTATCAACACTGCCTGATGACAGGCGATGGACGGAAACGGACATGGGGTGATCCTTTTACTTCAACGAAAAGCCAGTTTAAAACGCGTCGAGAAATATATGTTATAACATAACAATTAACAACCCCCTTGTGCTTGCCTCGTTTCTCGTTAAATGATGTTTTTTTGTTGTCATTAGGTTAATAAACGAGGTGTAGAATTGAATGACATACCGCACCGCAGGAGTCCTGATGAACAAGAAATACCGCCCGGTTCCCGGCATTCGCCACTACAACGGTCCTGCCGGCGGCTGGGGCGCGCTGAAAGCGACGGCGATTGCCGTGCGCACACAAATGGACACCCTGGAAGCGCCTGCCACCCTGCTTCGCACCAACCAGCCCGACGGCTTTGACTGCCCCGGCTGCGCGTGGCCGGATAAAGAGCACAAGTCCACCTTCCAGTTCTGTGAAAATGGCGCTAAAGCCGTCACCTGGGAAGCGACAAACAAACGCGTGACGCCCGAATTCTTTGCCGCTAATACCGTCAGCTCGCTGCTGGCGAAAAGCGATTACGAACTGGAAGGCTACGGTCGCCTGACGCATCCGCTGGTTTACGACCGGGGGAGTGATACGTTCCGCCCCGTAGAGTGGCAGCAGGCTTTTGCGAAGATTGGTGAGAAACTGCGCGCGCTCGATCCAAACGCCGTTGAGTTTTATACCTCGGGGCGCGCGTCGAATGAGGCTGCTTATTTACTTCAGCTTTTTGCCCGTGAACTGGGAACCAATAATTTCCCGGATTGTTCCAACATGTGCCACGAAGCCACCAGCACCGGTCTGCCGCGTTCCATTGGGATTGGCAAAGGCACCGTTTCGCTCGACGATTTTGATAACACCGAACTGGTTATCTCGATGGGCCATAATCCGGGCACCAACCACCCGCGGATGATGGGCACTCTGCACGAACTCTCCCGCCGCGGCGTGCCGATTATTGTGTTTAACCCGCTTCGCGAGCGGGCGCTGGAGCGCTTTGCCGATCCGCAAAGCGTGGTCGAGATGGCGACGTACGGTTCAACGGACATTGCATCAACCTACTTCCAGGTGAAAGCCGGAGGCGATGCAGCGGCGCTTAAGGGCATAGCAAAACATCTCCTGCACATTGAAGCAGAGCAAGGCGGCGTGCTCGACCGGGAATTTATCGACACGCATACCCAGGGTTTTGAGGCATTCGCCGCCGATATTCAGGCGACAAGCTGGGAGGCCATTGAGCTGGAATCAGGCTTAGATCGTCAGGATCTGCTGGGCGTGGCGCAGGCCTACGCCAAATCCAACGCCACCATCATTACCTACGGCATGGGCATTACCCAGCACAACAAAGGCACCGCCAACGTGCGCCTCATTGCCGACCTGCTGCTGATGCGCGGCAATATCGGTAAGCCCGGCGCTGGCATTTGTCCCCTGCGCGGGCACTCCAACGTGCAGGGAAATCGTACCGTGGGCATTACCGAGAAGCCGACGGCCGCGTTTCTTTCACGCCTGGAGGCGGAATTTGGTTTTACGCCCCCCGCGAAACATGGGCACGACGCGGTAATGGCGACGCAGGCAATGATCGCCGGGGAAGCCAAAGCGCTGATCTGCCTCGGCGGCAATTTTGCCGTGGCCATGCCCGACCATCAGCAGGCCTTTCCCGCCATGCAGAAGCTGGAACTTAGCGTTCACGTTGGCACCAAGCTCAACCGCACCCACCTGCTGGTCGCGAAAGAGACCTGGATCCTGCCGTGCCTCGGACGCACGGAGCTGGACATGCAGCGCACCGGGCGGCAGTCGATCACCGTGGAAGATTCAATGTCGATGGTGCATGCGTCGTCCGGCAAGCTGAAACCCGCCTCGCCGCATCTGCTCTCCGAACCGGCAATTGTGGCAGGCATGGCCAGCGCCACGCTGCCTGACAGTCAGGTCGGGTGGGCTGACCTGGTGGCTGACTACGACAGAATTCGGGATCTGATCGAGCGGACCATCCCCGGCTTTGAACAGTACAACGCCCGTATCCGCATTCCGGGCGGTTTTCGTATGCCGCTGCCGCCCACCGAGCGCGTCTGGCCGACCGCAACCGGCAAGGCGATGTTCTCGGTGTTTGACGGCGTCGACGAGAATGCCAAAGGCGAAGGGGATAACGTCCTGCGCCTGATTACGCTTCGCAGCCACGACCAGTACAACACCACCATCTATGCCCTCGACGACCGCTACCGGGGCGTGTTCGGACGCCGCGACGTGTTATTTATGAACGAAGAGGATATGGAAAAGCGGGGACTTGAGCACGGCGACCGCGTGGATATCACCACCGCACTTCCCGGCAATCAGCAGCGCCTGGAGGATATCACCGTGGTGGCTTATAGCATCGCCAGCGGTTCCGTCGGGGCCTACTACCCGGAGGCCAACGTGCTGGTCCCGCTGGACTATCTCGATAAGGACAGCGGCACGCCGTCCTATAAGTCGGTGCCCATTCGCGTCACGCTGCGCTCAAAGGAGATTCGGCCTTTAACGCAAAATAACGCCTGACGCTGCCGCGTCCTCACGCCAGCCGAGTAGCGCGTGATACGGCTGGCGCGTAACGGTGCTAAAACCCTGGATGAGCGCCCCCTCGCAGATCGCCCGATAGTGTTCGGCGCTCACCAGCGTATGCAGCGCATCGCGGATAGCGAATAGCCTGTCGGCTGGGGTGTCGCGCCCCGTGATAAGGGGTAAACCCGGCGTCAACGGGGTGTGGTCGAAAATGGACAGCCCCGCCAGCAGCTGCGGTTCATGGCGTTGCAACAGCGCCCAGGTTACGCAGTCGATGGCGGCAATATCCCCTGCCCCTTGCTTTAGCCTGATAAGCGACTGGCGGTGGCTGCCGCTGGCGGTCGCGTCTGAGAAAAAATGGCCGTTAACCGCGAGAGGGGCCACCCTTTTCATCAGCGCATTGTAGCCAGACTGCGAGTCCGCAGAGTTATATACCGCCCGGCGATGGCGATAATCCGCAAGCTGGCAGTGTTTATCTTCGTCGCGTACCACCAGAAAGCTACGGTAGTGCAGGCCTTCGCAGCCCGGTGCCGCATAGTGAAAACAGCCGACGACCTGCACCTGCGGCAGCGCCGTCATCAGGGGATATCCGCAGGTCTGGCTCAGGAGCAGACCCGGCTGTTGCCAGTGGGCCAGCAGGTCATCAGGCGGCGGTTCTGGCGTGACATCGCCTGTCGCGACGCCGCGTTCCTGTAAAAGCGCAATGACCGCCCGCGTCAGGGCCTCGGTATTGTCCCGATCGATGTCATACATCGGAAACGCGACAGGACGACTCATAACGATCCTCTTTTTGGTTTCCCGGATGGACGGTGACATCCACCGGCGTGTTCCAGAACTGGCGCAACCACTGACCATAGCCCTTGACCACAAAACCCTGATTGCGCTGCTGGTACTCGTCACGACTGTGCGCGTAGATCGCTCTGAGGCCATACCAGGGCACGCCCGGCAAATCGTGATGTACTGAATGGTAGTTGAGATTGAGAAACAGCACCCGCCAGAACCCGCCGGCCTCGTTGATCACCGAACGTGCCAAAGGATCGTGCGCCGCGCGATGTTCTAAGAAAGAACGAACCTTCGTCAGGGCCAGCGCCGGATAGCTGACCGCCAGTACGAACCAGACGGGGGAGAAATCGCGCTGCGCCATCCAGGTAAAGAGCACAGCCAGCAGTACGCCGTGCACCAGCCACATCATGATTGAGCGCCAGTGGCGTTGACCAAACGCCCTCGCCGCACCGTTCAGCGTCAGGGTAATATCCAGCAGCGGCCCCAGCAGCAATCTGCCCGTGAAGGTATTGCGTACAAGAATGATTTTTTTCTGCCACGGCAAAAGGCGCGCCCAGCTCCGGTCGGTGAAGTAGTAAGACTCCGGATCGTCGACAGGCACGGTCAGGCGATCGTTACGATGGTGAGCAAGGTGGGAATCGCGATACAGGCCGTAGGGAAACCACACCGCCAGCGGCAGCGTGCCGAAAAGCTGGTTGAGCCGGGCAAAGCGCGTGGGATGTCCGTGGATCAGCTCATGCTGGAGCGACATATACCAGGCGGTAAAGCCAATCAGCAGCAGCGTGGCCGGTATTAAACCCAGCGTGCGCCAGAACGTCAGCGTCGCAAACCAGCCGCCGTAAATGACGATAATCAGTATCCAGGTCGGCAGCTCGCTTCGCCACAGCCAGCGACTGGCAAGATGGTCAATATGCTTTCGCTGCTGCGCGTGTAAGTAGTTTCCCATGGCTTCAGACGCTATCCCGACAGTGGCACACTGCGCTGACAATCCGGGATAGCGCCTGAAATAACAACGAACTTAAATCGCTTTGCTTTGCCAGAATCGCGCGGTGTTTATCGCGCCCCGGCGTCAGGCACGCTTATCTACCACGTTGACGGCCATCAGCACAATCACCATCGCGCTCACCAGCAGCAGGCCGCTTCCGGCGAAGACGCCGCTGGCCCCGTTGAGATCGAAGATCGCCCCACCGCCCGCGGCACCTGCGCCAATGGCAAACTGAATGGATGCCACCAGCAGCCCCCCGGCGCTTTCGGCTTCGTCAGGCACCGTTGTGGCAAGCCAGGTTGACCAGCCAACCGGCACCAGACCGAAGGCAAAGCCCCACAGCGCAACCAGCAGCCCGTCCAGCATCGCCAGATGTCCAAATGCCACCATCGTGAGCGCCAGCACGCCCATGACGAAAGGCACCAGCGCCAGCGTGAGCCGCAGGTTGCGCGCCAGCAGATGCCCGGCAATCGATGTCCCGACAAAATTGGCAAGCCCAAAGCCCAGCAGGATCAGGGAAACGCTCTCAACGCTCGCCTGGCCGACCGTTTCAAGGAACGGGCGCAGGTAGGTGAAGAAGGCAAAATGGCCGCTGAAAATAAGAATGGTCGCCAGCATCCCACCGACCATCCCCGGGCGGCGCAGCACGCGGAACAACGTCGCCAGACTGCCGCTGCTCTCCGGCTTCATTGATGGCAGTACCCAAAGCTGCCACAGCAGCGCCAGCATGCTCGGCAGAATGCAGAGGATAAACACGTTGCGCCAGCCAATCAGGCTGCCGAGATAGCTGCCGAGCGGCGCGGCAACCACCGTCGCCACCGAGACGCTGGAGAAAATCACCGCCAGCGCCTTCGGCACGTGCTCCGCAGGCACCAGCCGCATCGCCGTGGCGGTGGACATTGCCCAGAATCCGCCGATAGCAATGCCCAACAGCAGACGCCCCATCAGCATGACGTTCAGCGTGGGCGCGAAGGCCACCAGCAGGCTGGAGATAATTTGCAGCACCGAGAAGAACATCAGCACCCAACGCCGGTCGATATTTTTGGTGGCCGGGGTAATCAGCAGCCCTGTGACCAGCGCAACAATCGCCGTTGCGGTCACCGCTTGTCCGGCCATCCCCTCCGTAACACTCAGGCTCGCGGCCATGGGTGTCAGCAGGCTGGCCGGCAGGAACTCTGCCGTAATCAAGCCAAACACCCCTAACCCCAGTGACCAGACGGCTCGCCAGGCCGGTTTTGCGGGGGCCTGCGCCTCTCTCGCCGCGACACATGCACTCATCTGTTGTACTCCCGTTATAAAAATGTGACTAATGTCGCAAAAGCATAGAGCGTTCCCCCTGGACGATCTATGACATATAATCCCCACTTATTGATTATGCGTCCGGAGTTGTGCCGATGACCGTTCAGTCACCCGATTTGATCAGCGAGTTGTTGCGCGGTATGCGCCTGTCCGGGGTGAAGTACCGCCGCATTGAGGCCAGCGCGCCGTTTGGCGTGGCCTTTCATCAGGCTCCTGGTAAAGCCCAGTTCCATTTCGTCAGCCACGGCAAAGCCCTGTTACGGATGGAAAGCGGCGCGAGCTTTGCGCTGAGCGGCGGCGATGCGCTGTTTATCCCCAACGGCAACGCACATGCCCTTCTCTCGGACGAGCAGGCAACCATCACGCCGGTGAGCGCCTTCCCAAGCGAGCCTATCTGCAATTCGGTGTGCGCCATCACCTGCCAACCCTGTCCGGAAAGTGAGCACACCATCATCTTCAGCGGATGCATGGATTTTGAGCTGGGCGGGATGCAGCCGCTGATCAAAGCGATGCCGGAGGTGATGATGGTGAGCCGGTTGATGTCGACCTGGCCGGAGATCCACCCGCTGCTGGCGGCCATGGAGCGTGAATCCATGACCCGGCAGGTCGGTTTCGCCGGGATCCTCGCGCGCCTTGCCGACGTGGTAGCGGCGCTGATCGTGCGCGGCTGGGTTGAAGCCGGATGCGGAAAGGCCACCGGCTGGGTGCAGGTCTTACGGGATCCGCGTCTGAGCCGGGCGATTTACGCCATGCATCAGCAGCCCGGCGTGAACTGGAGCGTGGCGGAGCTGGCAAAAGAGGCCGGAACGTCCCGCTCGGTATTTGCGGAACGTTTCCTGGCCGCCACGGGAACGACCCCGGCGAAATACCTGAGCGAGCTGAGAATGCGGCTGGCGATTCAGTACATCCGCCACGAACATCAGCCCATTGAAACGGTGGCGCTGCGTCTTGGTTACGGCTCGCTGGCAGCATTTAGCCGGGCATTTAAGCGGATTGTCGGCCATGCGCCGGGCACGCTGCGGGAGAGCAGTCAGGCCCCGGAAGAAGCCTGACCGCAGGCATTATCAGAAGTAGTATTTGAAGCGAACGCGACCGCCGTAGCGCTCATCGTTATTGGCGTCGCCCTCTTTCGGACTGGCGTTCACCCATGACGCATAGGCCCCGAGGTAGATATTGAAATTCTTCATCTTCATCACGTTAGGGATCAGATATGACGCATGGATGGTATGAATGTCATATTCTCCCGGATCGGTGATCCAGCAGTCGTTCTCGCACTCGGCGTCGAACGTTGAGGTGTTGAATTGGTCGATCTCATTGTGTGCATAGATGTAGCCCAGCTCAACGTTACGCCACAGCCCGTTGATGGCGCTGGTGAAATCTGTTTCGTCCGCAGCATCCAGGTAGGCCGTGTTGAGGTTGACCACAACGCCGTTTTCCGCATCCGTTTTGAGCCCATCCCAGGTCATTGTAAAACCGTAACCGGTACGATCGGATTGATCGACCCATTGACCGCTGCTGTCGCGATAGCCATAGGCGTTATTCACCAGGTTAGATTCCATGGCTATCGCAGTTGAGAATGGACCGTTCTGCCAGGCGATAACCGGGCGGATGTAGGCCACGTTTTTGTCGTTTTCAATCTCGGCCCCGTGATAACGCTGGTCGACAAACAGATCGCTGCCGTCTTTCAGTAGCGTGTTGAGCTCGAAATACCAGTTATCCTGGGTCTTGCTCAGCATGAAATTACCGCCGCTGTCGGCACGCCCACGCCCCTCTTTCAGCATGTAGATATAGCCGTATCCGTCACTGTAGAGATCGTCTGCGGTGTTGCCTGAATATTCAACGAAGGTATCCTGATTGAGCGGGAACATATCGTAGGCTTCAAAACGCCCGACTTTTATCTCCCAGTCATTTTGCTGACCAAAGTAAAACGCGGCATCATCGAGGTACATTTGCCCGGCTAAATCACCGAGAGGCTGAACGGAAAAGCCCGCGTAATTTCCGTTATCCATTTTCCGGTAGCCGTCAAAGCCGAGTAAAATACGGCCATTAATATCCCATCGCTCATTATTACCGGGCGCCCAGTCACTATTCGCGCTACGTCTAATAGAGGTCAGACTGCCGGTTTTACTGGCGGCATCCATATTAAGTTCGACGTCACCGTAAAATTTAATATCGCCGTAGCCAGATAACGTCAGTTTTGGCGGTTCCGCCTTGTTTACGGGTTCTTCGGATTGCACGACCACGCGGGTGGCCTGGGATGCCGCCGCCTGCTGCTGTTGCTTAAGCTCCTGAATTTGCGCTTCCAGCTGCGCCAGTTTGTCTTCAATACTTGTTGTCGGCTGCGCCGCGAACAATGAGCCTGAATAAAGCGCGCCCATGAGGATAACCCGTTTTTTTAATCTCATAGAATCCATCCTGATAATAAAAGTGAATACCCAAAAGGTTGAGCCTCCACATTTCGAACAAATACCCCGGGTAACGCTATTATGTTTTTTGGTTTTGTTATTATGATTTTTAGTTTATGTGATCGTCACTGAGCGTTTCCGTCCTTATTAACGGTGAAAAAGCCTGTCAACTCACATTATTATCCGCATTAATTTCTATAAGTCTGATTTATATTTCGTACTCTTTTGTATATCACTAAATAAACCTATAAATAATAATTATTCATTCACCAATTTAATATTAAAACGCCCGGGCGGGGCTGAACGGTGCGGTAAATTGTCTGGTTGTGCGAAAAATGGGATATCCAACACGCGAAGCGGGCAATATTCGTCTAAGGTTTTCAAGTGATTGACGGCAGTGGACACGATGCACAGCGAATACAGGAGATGCACCGATGATAAGACCTCGTACTTTACACCCTGCGCTTTTGCCCCTGACATTGGGCGCCGCGCTACTCGGTTTTACCGTGAGCGGCTATGCAGAGGAGCAAATCACACATGAAAAAAGCTCCCCCGATGTCATGCTTGGCCCCCTTTTTAACGATGTGCAAAGCGCAAAACTGTTCCCCGATCAAAAGACCTTTGCCGATGCGGTGCCAAAAAGCGACCCGCTGATGATCCTGGCGGACTACCGGATGCAACACACCCAGTCCGGGTTCGATCTGCGCCACTTTGTGGAGATGAACTTTACCCTGCCGAAGGAAGGTGAAAAGTATGTTCCGCCTGCTGGTCAAAATTTACGTGAGCATATTGATGGCCTGTGGTCGGTGCTGACCCGCACCACCGATAAGGCCAGTCAATGGGATTCCCTTCTCCCGCTGCCAAAGCCCTACGTCGTGCCCGGCGGACGTTTCCGTGAGGTTTACTACTGGGACAGCTATTTCACCATGCTTGGCCTGGCGGAGAGCGGCCACTGGGACAAAATCAGCGACATGGTGGACAATTTCGCTTACGAAATCGACACATGGGGCCATATCCCGAACGGCAACCGCAGCTACTATCTGAGCCGCTCCCAGCCGCCCTTCTTCTCACTGATGGTTGAACTCCTGGCGACCCATGACAGCGACGCGCTGAAGAAGTATCGCCCACAGATGGAAAAAGAGTATGCCTACTGGATGGAGGGGGTGGATGCCCTGCAACCGGGCAGCGCCAACAAGCGGGTAGTAAAACTGGATGATGGGGCGATCCTCAACCGCTACTGGGACGATAACGATACGCCACGCCCGGAATCCTGGCTGGATGACGTGACCACCGCCAAAAACAATCCTGACCGCCCGGCCACCGAGATCTACCGCGATCTGCGTTCCGCCGCTGCCTCAGGCTGGGATTTCAGCTCCCGCTGGATGGACGATCCGAAAAAACTTGGCACGATCCGTACCACCAGCATTGTGCCGGTTGACCTGAACGCACTGATGTTCAAAATGGAAAAACTGCTGGCCCGGGCAAGCCAGGAGGACGGCGATACCGCCGGCGCCAGCAAATATGACGCCCTGGCTAACGCCCGGCAAAAAGCGATGGAAAGCCACCTCTGGAATGAAAAAGAGGGGTGGTACGCGGATTACGATCTGAAAACCAAAAAGGTCCGTAATCAGCTGACGGCGGCAGCGCTCTTCCCGCTGTATGTTAAAGCCGCAGCACAGGATCGCGCCGACAAGGTTGCAGCAGCGGCCTCATCGCGCCTGCTGAAACCGGGCGGTATCTCCACCACCACCATCAACAGCGGCCAGCAGTGGGACGCGCCGAACGGCTGGGCGCCGCTCCAGTGGGTTGCCGTTGAGGGTTTACAGAACTACGGTCAGGATAAGGTGGCGATGGACGTGACCTGGCGCTTCCTGAAAAACGTGCAGCACACCTACGATCGTGAGCAGAAGCTGGTCGAGAAATATGATGTCTCCTCTACCGGCACGGGCGGCGGCGGCGGGGAATATCCGCTGCAGGATGGCTTTGGCTGGAGCAACGGCGTGACGCTGAAGATGCTGGATCTGGTGTGCCCGAAAGAGAAGCCTTGCGATAGCGTGCCGGAGAATCGCCCTGCGGCAAATGATGATGTGACGCCGGTGAAGGCGTCCGCACAGTAAGTGAGCATTGCCGGGTGGCGGCTACGCCTGACCCGGCTTTCGTTGAATCTGTTGGCCCGGGAAGCGCCCTCGCGCCACCGGGCTTTTTTCAGAAGCTGTAGCTCGCCCCTACCTGCCAGGTACGGTCACGGCCAATCCAGCAGTTGGTCGCGTCGTAGCAGGTTAAGGTCTCTTTATTGGTAATGTTCTGCGCGCTGGCTTTCAGGGTTAACCCCGCCAGCGACGGAAACGCCTCACCCATGCGATACGACGCGGCAAGATCGTACTGCGTGGTGCCCCCCAGTTTGCCCGCATCGTTACTTTGGGAGATTTCCATCGGTCCGGTATAGCGTGCCCCGGCCCCCAGCGTCAGCCCTCTCAGCGGCGAACTGTCGAGGGTATAATCACCCCACAGATTGAACGCATTCTCCGGAACCTGCGTCGGGCGTTTGCCCTGGAATTTATCATCTTCGGTATTGATGGCATGGGTGTAGGCATAGTTGGCAATCAGCGTCAGGTTATCCGTCGGACGGCTGATGGCGGAAAGCTCCGCCCCCTTCGATTCCACTTCACCGGTCTGGCGATAGTTCAGGAAGCCCGGATCGCTGGTGACGACATTTTTCTGACGGATGTTAAACACCGAGGCAGTAAAGGTGGTGGCATATTCTGCCAGAAGGTATTTCACCCCACCTTCCACCTGCTTACTGGTGGTCGGCTTAACGTCTTTGGCCAGGAGCGTGCCCTGCGGCGACACCGGCGCAAAGCCTTCCGAATAGCTGATGAACGGCGAGAGACCGTTTTCAAAGGCGTAGAGCGCGCCCAGACGTTTGGTCACACGGTCCTGAGATACCCAGGCCTTGTCGCCGTTTTGCATGTAGTTGGTATTGACCGACCGGTAGTCGTCATAGCGCAGGCTGCCGAGCAGATTTAACCCGCCAAATTCCACCTGGTCCTGCAGGTAATAGCCGTTCTGCTGATAGCTCAGGCGGTTTTTCTGCGCGGTATACAGCCCCAGCGCATCCTTACCGATCTGCGCATAGTCAGGGTTGCGCATGTCGATGCCCGGCGTGGCCGAGGCGTAACGATAGTGGAAGTGTGAGTTCAGCTTCTGGTAGTCAAAGCCCGCCAGCAGGTGATGTTTCCACTCGCCAAGGGCAACGGTTTTGGTTACCTGGTTGTCGATGTTAACACTTTGCAGATCTTCGTCCGTGGTATAGGCGAAGCGGTTGAGTTGATAAACTTCGCTGCCGGTGCCCGTGGCGTAGACGCTGCGCTGATGGGTGTCGACGTCAAAGTAGCGGGCTTTCTGGTTGACCCCCCAGCCGCTATCAAACTCATGTTCGAAACTGTAGCCCAGCATCCACTGGCGCTGTTTGAATCCCGCCCATTCATCACCCGCATAGGCCCGGCGATCGGCGTATTTCGAGCGCAGGAACGACAGCGGTAGCGGGTTAGAAGGTGAGAGGCTCGGGGTATTTTGCGCGATCGCATCCAGCGTAAGGCGCGTTTTGCTGTCGGGCTGCCAGGTGACGGAAGGGGCGACCAGATAGTTTTCATAGCGCGTGGTGTGCGGCTGGTCATCGTTTTCCGTGGCTTTGCCCAGCAGACGGTAGTTCCAGTCGCTGTCGGCGATTTGCCCGGTCGAGTCAAGGTAGCTCTCTTTCAGGTTGCGGTTTCCGGTGTTGAAACCCAGCTCGGTTTTCGCCGCTTTCTGCGGTTTTTTGCTCTGGATATTCACCAGCCCACCTGGCGATCCGCCGCCGTAAAGCACGGATGAGGGGCCTTTGAGAATGTCGACACTCTCAATCAACAGGGGGTCGATGCGTGCCTTGGTATTCCCGGTCACGTTGTATGGCAGCTGCAGGCCATTATAAAACTCCTGCTCAACCGTAAAGCCGCGGATCTTGTATTCGCTCATGTACGAGGTGTTTCCGCGCACTTCAGTCGACACGCCCGGGGCATAGCGCAGGATTTCGTTTACCGAGTTGGCATGACGCTGCGCGATCTCCTCGGCGGAAAGGGTGTTAATCACCTGCGGCGTTTTGCTTTCAGCGACCGCAGATTTGGTCGCACTGTTGGTCCAGGCCGGAAGGGAACTTCCCTCTTCTGTCCCGGTCACGACTATCGTTGACTCTTCGGCAAATGCCGGTCCCTGCAATGCCAGCGCTACGGCTCCTGCCAACGCACAAAACGCGAAACGTGAGGTGTTCATAGTGTCTTCATTATTATAAATGTTATTAGGAACGACAATTATTATCATTTCAATTCGCAAATCAAGATGACCGCAAAAAAAACGGCCCTCCGAAGAGAGCCGTGTTTAACAGGATTATGCCCGTCTGAGCAATCTGAAGACCACGAGCACGACAATGGTGCCCACGACGGCCACCAGGAAACTGTGCAGGTTAAAACCGCTGATGCTGCCACCCAGGCCAAACATCGTCGCCAGCCAGCCGCCCACAACCGCGCCGATGACCCCGAGCACGCAGGTCAGAATAAAGCCGCCACCATCGTTACCCGGCATGAGCAGCTTAGCGATTGCACCAGCAATAAGACCAAAAATAATCCAGGCGATGATACCCATAGCGATACCCTCTTTCAGGTTTAACGCACGCGCAGAAAACCCTCCGCGCAGCTATCCTGATTATAGGTCACCGTCATAAAACCGTTTTCATCTCACCGACTTAAATTGCCCTTACAGTGAAAAAATCTCATCGGTTTGTATTAAGTTTCACCCCAGGCTGCCGATAACCCACAGACAGTCTGTCACACATCGAGGAGCCATCTGGCGTGAGTAATTACAGTGAGCAGTTCCTGAAACAAAATCCGCTGGCTGTGTTAGGGATATTACGCGACCTGCAAAAAGGAAAGGTGCCGCTGCGCATCAGTTGGCCTTCCGGTCAGTTCATTAGCAATATTCTGGACGCGTCGGCAGAACGCCTGGTGGTCGATCTGGGCAGCCAGGAGTACGAGAACCGTGCCGCACTGCGCGCGGAAAAGGTCTCGGTGCTGGCTGAAACCCAGGGCGCGAAGGTGGAGTTTGTTTTACCGCGTCTTGAGCTGAGCGAGTATCAGGGCCTGCCCGCGTTTGTCTCTTCGATTCCGGATAACCTCTGGTTTGTGCAGCGCCGGGAATACTTTCGTATCCACGCCCCGCTCCATCCCGCCTATTTTTGCAAAGCCAAAATGCCGGACAAAAAAGAGTTCCGCTTCCGTCTGTTCGATCTGTCACTGGGCGGCATGGGCGCGTTGATGGATACCCCTGCGCCTGACGGGCTGGTCGAAGGGATGCGTTTCTCTCAGATTGAGCTGGATATGGGCGGCTGGGGCCGTTTCTGGTTTGATGCACAGTTAATTGCGATCGGCGAGCGGACGGTGGTGGACAGTAAAAACGAAACCGTGAGCACGCCGCGTCTTAGCTTTCGCTTTCTCAACGTTGGCCCGGGGGCGGAACGTGAATTGCAGCGCATTATCTTCTCCCTGGAGCGCGAAGCGCGGGAGCGGGCAAATAAAGTGTTGTAACACGCGTCGGGCAGCAGCGCCGCCCGACACTCGTCTTACATGGCATCCATCGCTTTCTGAACTTTCCAGATATAACGCGGCGCCTGCGGGGCCGGATGGTTTTTCACCACATGTTCAAAGAACTCGTCTTTGTCCATGTCGTTGATCTCTTCAATGGCTTCTTTGCGATCGGAGGAGAAGGTTCTCAGCAGCGCGCCCGCGCCGTTAACGTACGACACCACCAGCGCATACTGCATCACTTCCGGATCCTCGATACCTTTCAGTATGCCGTGTTCCAGAATGCTCAGATAAGCTGTCCCCATGGAGATATTGCGCTCCGGGTTTTTCAGCTCGCTGGTTGATGGCTGACCGCTCCAGCCCATATAGCGATACACTTCTCGCCCGGCCGTAGAGGCCTTCAGCTGCATCAGCCCAACCGCATTTGATTTACTGACCAGCGTCGGGTTCCCGCCGGATTCCACTGCAATAATCGCCGTGACCAGGCGCGGGCTGACGCCCCATGCCTTACCGGCTTGTTCGCTGATCGGCATCCACTGCATCGCCCGTTTCACGGGCACTTCAGGGTTCCAGGGTGGATTTTGATAGTCATGTTTTGAACTACAGCCAGCAAGCAACACAATCAAAAAAGCAAACCATCTCAATTTCACGTCTTCTATCCTTATAGCCGGTCTTCGCGGATACGCTGCCCCTTGAAGCGGGCAGCGGATAAGCGGCATCATATAGACAATTAGCGTCTCATTCAGCAAGGAATTGCCATGCCACAGTTTCATCTCATTGCCCCTTCCGGCTACTGCATCAACCAGGACGCGGCACAGCGCGGGGTTCAGCGCTTACTGGAATCCGGCTATCGGGTAGAAAATCAGACAATTATCCCCCGTCGGTCGCAGCGTTTCGCCGGCACCGAGGCGCAAAGGCTGAACGATATCAACGGCCTGGTGAACCTGCATGGCAGCAATAACATCGTGCTGGCGGTGCGCGGCGGTTACGGTGCGAGCCGGTTGCTGGAGAGCCTCGACTGGGCGGGGCTGGCCAAACGCCAGCAGCAGGATCCGCTGCTGATTTGCGGACACAGCGATTTCACGGCGATCCAGCTTGGCCTGCTTGCCCTGCATAACGTCGTCACCTTCAGCGGCCCGATGCTGGCCGGTAATTTTGGCGCGCCGGAACTCGATGCTTACACCCAGGAACACTTCTGGCGGGCGCTGGAAAACCCCACCTTCAGCGTGGAGTGGCAGGGTAACGGGCCGCACTGGTCGTGCGAGGGTCAGCTGTGGGGCGGCAACCTGGCCATGCTAGTGTCGCTGATTGGCACCCCGTGGCTGCCGCAGATCGAAGATGGCATTCTGGTGCTGGAGGATATTAACGAGCATCCGTTCCGCGTCGAGCGCATGTTATTGCAGCTTTATCATGCCGGAATTCTTGCCCGCCAGTCCGCTATCGTGTTGGGCAGTTTTAGCGGCGCACAGCCCAATGATTACGATGCGGGCTATACGCTTGAAACCATGGTCGACTTTATCCGTTCGCGGCTGGATATTCCGGTGATCACAGGTCTTCCGTTCGGCCACGAACAGCAGACGGTCACCCTGCCGCTGGGGGCGCATGCGCAGCTGATTCATGGAGATTCGGGCAGTCAGTTAACAATGGGCGGCCATCCGGTTATAAAAGCATAAAAAAGCGGTGATACCGCCTTAATTAAACGTTGTCTCTGCCGTTAATATGTTAGGGTTTTAACAGAGACAACAACATTGAGGTGGGAGTAAGAGAACATTGGATGCCACAGCGATAATCAGCCTTTTCATTCTGGGTTCGGTCCTTGTAACCTGCAGTATTTTATTGAGTTCATTTTCATCGCGTCTTGGCATACCTATTCTTGTTATTTTTCTTGCCATCGGCATGCTGGCTGGCATCGATGGCATCGGCGGTATTCCATTCGATAACTACCCTTTCGCCTACATGGTGAGCAACCTGGCCCTGGCGGTGATCCTGCTTGACGGCGGGATGCGTACCCAGGCCAGTTCGTTTCGCGTTGCATTAGGCCCGGCGCTGTCGCTGGCGACCGTTGGCGTGCTGATCACCTCCGGCTTAACCGGGATGATGGCGGCATGGCTGTTTCACCTGAATATGATGGAAGGGCTGCTGATCGGCGCCATTGTCGGTTCCACCGATGCGGCAGCCGTATTTTCGCTGCTCGGCGGCAAGGGGCTTAACGAACGCGTCGGCTCCACGCTTGAGATTGAATCCGGCAGCAACGACCCGATGGCGGTGTTTCTCACCATCACGCTGATTGAGATGATCCAGCAGCATGAGAGCAGCCTGAGCTGGATGTTTGCCTGGCATATCATTCAGCAGTTCGGTCTTGGGATCATCCTCGGCCTGGCCGGTGGTTATCTCCTGCAGCAGATGATTAACCGGATTTCGCTCCCGGCGGGCCTTTACCCGCTGCTGGCGCTGAGCGGCGGCATTCTGATTTTTGCCGTGACGACGGCGCTGGACGGAAGCGGGATCCTCGCCGTTTACCTGTGCGGCTTTTTACTCGGCAACCGCCCCATCCGCAACCGCTATGCCATTTTGCAGAACTTTGACGGTCTGGCGTGGCTGGCGCAAATCGGCATGTTCCTGGTGCTTGGTCTGCTGGTGACGCCGTCGGACCTGCTGCCGATTGCCGTTCCGGCCCTGCTCCTGTCGGCCTGGATGATTTTCTTTGCCCGCCCGCTGTCAGTGTTTGCCGGCCTGCTGCCGTTTCGCGGGTTTAACCTGCGCGAGCGGATCTTTATCAGTTGGGTCGGTTTGCGCGGCGCGGTGCCGATTATCCTCGCCGTGTTCCCGATGATGGCAGGCCTGGATAACGCGCGGCTGTTCTTCAACGTCGCCTTCTTCGTCGTGCTGGTGTCGCTGTTGTTCCAGGGTACCTCGCTGGGATGGGCGGCGAAAAGGGCCAAAGTGGTGGTGCCGCCGGTCGGCTGGCCGGTATCCCGCGTCGGGCTGGATCTTCACCCGGAAAATCCGTGGGAGCAGTTTGTCTACCAGCTCAGCGCCGACAAATGGTGCGTCGGGGCATCGCTGCGCGATCTGCATATGCCCTCCGAAACGCGCATTGCCGCCATGTTCCGCGACAATGTCCTGCTCCACCCCACGGGCAGCACGCGCCTGCGTGAAGGCGATATTCTCTGCGTGATTGGTCGCGAGCGCGATCTCCCCGCTCTCGGCAAGCTGTTTAGCCAGTCGCCGCCCGTTGCGCTCGACCAGCGCTTCTTCGGCGATTTTATTCTTGAAGCCAGCGCCCGGTTTGCCGATGTTGCGCTGATTTACGGCCTGGAAGACGGGCTGGAAAATCGCGACAACCAGCAGACGCTCGGGGACATTATCCAGAAACTGCTGGGCGCAGCGCCAGTGGTCGGTGACCAGGTGGAATTCGCCGGCATGATCTGGACGGTGGCTGAGAAAGAGGATAACGCGGTACGCAAGGTCGGCGTCAGGCCGATGGAAGAAGAATCGGAGTAAGGATTTGCCGGGTGATGCCTTCACCTCACCCGGCCTGTTACAGCGTGGAAGGTTACAGCGTCACGACCGGTACGCGCGGCGCTAACGCACACATCAGCTCATAGCCCACGGTGCCCGCCGCAGAGGCAACATCGTCGATTTTGACCTCGTTACCCCACAGCTCAACCGGGGTTCCAATGCCTGCCTGCGGGCAAGGCATTAAGTCAATCGCCATCATATCCATCGAGACCGTGCCAACGGTTCCGGTGCGCACGCCATCCACCCACACGGGCGTACCGCTGGGGGCAATGCGCGGGTAACCGTCGGCATAGCCGCACGCGACAATCCCGATACGCTGCTCCCCCGTCGCACGGTATCGGCTGCCGTAGCCTACGGTATCGCCCGCTTTCAGCGTCTGGACACCGATGATTTCACTGCGCAGCGTCATGACCGGCTTAAGGCCACTGTTGGCAATATCCTGCCACTGGCCGGACGGTGAGGCACCGTAGAGGATAATGCCCGGGCGAACCCAGTCGAAATGCGCTTCAGGATGCCAGAGCGTCGCCGCCGAGTTTGACAGGGAGCGCGGGCAATCCAGCCCTTCCGCCGCCTGCTCAACGCGCACCATCGCATCAGCAATGCCGTCCGGTTTTTCGGCGTCGGCAAAGTGCGCCATCAGCGTCATTTCGCCAACGTTTTTCAGATTACGCAGCTGCTGCCAGACCGTGTGTACGCGCTCAGGCTGGAAGCCCAGGCGGTTCATGCCGCTGTTTACCTTAAGATAGATATCCAGCGGAGCATGCAGCTTCGCATCCTGCAGGGCTTTGATCTGCCAGTTGCTGTGGAGACTGGTGGTCAGGCGGTATTTATCCAGCAGGGGCAGATCGTCGGCGTGGAAAAAACCTTCCAGCAGTAAAATTGGCCCCTTCCAGCCGCGTTCGCGAAGAAGAATGGCCTCATCAAGGTTCAGTAAGGCAAAGCCGTCGGTCGCGCCAAGCGCGCCCCAGATACGGTCAATACCGTGCCCGTAGGCGTTCGCTTTGACAACCGACCAGACGCGTGAACCCGGCGCAGCACGACGGACAATTTGCAGGTTATCCTTCAGGGCCTGCAAATCGAGCTGCGCCAGAACAGGACGTGACATGGCAACTCCTTATTGATGCGCGCCGTGAAGATGCTGTGGACGCGATGGGGTAAACCCTGATTGATAGCGTGCCACACTCAGGTCGTCAAACGGAATCGCCGGGGTGCGGCCAGAAAGCAGGTCGCTCAACAGCTGGCCCGATCCGCAGGCCATCGTCCAGCCCAGCGTCCCGTGCCCGGTGTTGGTCCACAGGTTTTTATAAGGCGTACGACCCACAATCGGCGTGCCGTCCGGCGTCATAGGGCGCAGACCGGTCCAGAAGGTCGCCTGTTCAATAAACCCGCCGCGCGGGAAGAGATCGCCGACCACCATCTCCAGCGTTTCACGACGCGGTTTAAGCAGCTCGGTATTAAAGCCCACAATTTCCGCCATGCCGCCGACGCGGATCCGGTTATCAAAGCGGGTGATGGCGATTTTGTAGGTTTCATCAAGAATGGTAGAGACCGGCGCGCCGCTGTCCTCTTTCACCGGAATGGTCAGGGAGTAGCCTTTAAGCGGGTAAACAGGAATGTCGAGAATGCCCTTGAGCATCGCGGTGGAGTAGGAACCAAACGCCATGACGTAAGCATCCGCTTTAATCACCTCTTCGCCGCACTTTACGCCGTAAATTTTTTCGCCTTCCGACAACAGCTTATCGACCGACGTATTGAAGCGGAATGTCACCCCTGCCTGCTCGCACATCTGCGCCAGACGCTGGGTAAAGAGCTGGCAGTCGCCGGTTTCGTCGTTTGGCAGACGTAACCCGCCCGTAAGCTTGTGCGCCACTTCCGCCAGGGCAGGCTCGACCTGCCCCAGCTGGCTGGCCTCCAGCAGCTGATAAGGTACGCCCGCGTCTTCCAGCACGGCGATATCGCGGGTGGCGTTTTCATACTGCTGCGCGGTGCGGAACAGCTGCAGCGTGCCGCCCTGCCGCCCTTCGTACTCAATGCCGGTCGAGGCGCGTAAAGCTTTCAGGCAGTCGCGGCTGTATTCTGCCAGGCGCACCATGCGCCCTTTGTTTTCCATGTAGTGGCGCGTGTCGCAGTTGCGCAGCATCTGCCACATCCACTTGAGCTGGAACGGCGTGCCGTCAAGGCCGATCGCCAGCGGCGCGTGGCGCTGGAACATCCATTTAATCGCCTTCAGCGGGACGCCGGGTGCTGCCCACGGTGCCGCATAGCCCGGGGAGATTTGGCCGGCGTTCGCCGCGCTGGTCTCCAGGGCCGGGCCGGATTCACGATCGATAACCGTAACCTCATGCCCTGCCTGACTTAAATACCAGGCGCTGGTTACGCCAACCACACCACTTCCCAGTATGACAACACGCATAGCCACTCCATTATGTGCAAAAGAACAATCATCTGATTACAGATTGATAACCTAGTTGAAAATATTATTCAACATACGACTTTTTTATGGTGACTTGCCTCACATCTTCCCCTGCCCGTGGGGATGGCGCTTATTTGGGATCTCCTGCTGCGCGCTATTTTTAACCAGCATAAAATGCTGCAAGGGCCGCATTTTTTACCTTATTGAAAAGAAGAAATCGCAAAGAAAAAATTTCTCCATCAGCACGCTTTTTAACACGGTGATCTATGCTTGAAAGGAGGCTCTCCAGCCAGAGAGAGCACCAACAATGAGGGCGCGCTAATGGCTACTATTGATTCCATGTCCAGGAACAGCACACGTCTCAGCGATGGACCCGACTGGACCTTCGAGCTGCTGGATGTCTACCTCGCCGAGATAGACCGGGTAGCGAAACTCTATCGTCTGGACACCTATCCGCATCAGATTGAAGTCATTACGTCCGAACAGATGATGGATGCTTACTCCAGCGTCGGGATGCCAATCAATTATCCTCACTGGTCGTTCGGTAAAAAGTTCATTGAAACCGAGCGGCTCTATAAACACGGTCAGCAGGGGCTGGCGTATGAGATCGTCATTAACTCCAACCCGTGTATCGCCTATTTGATGGAAGAGAACACCATTACCATGCAGGCGCTGGTGATGGCGCATGCCTGCTACGGGCATAACTCCTTCTTCAAGAATAACTACCTGTTCCGCAGCTGGACGGATGCCAGCTCGATCGTCGATTACCTGATCTTTGCCCGCAAATACATTACCGACTGCGAGGAGCGTTACGGCGTGGATGAGGTAGAGAAGCTCCTCGACTCCTGCCATGCGCTGATGAACTACGGCGTCGACCGCTACAAGCGTCCGCAAAAAATCTCGTTGCAGGAGGAGAAAGCCCGGCAGAAAAGCCGCGAGGAGTATCTGCAAAGCCAGGTGAATATGCTGTGGCGCACGCTGCCGAAGCGTGAGGAGGAGAAAACCGTGGCCGAGGCGCGGCGCTACCCTTCTGAGCCGCAGGAAAACCTGCTGTACTTTATGGAGAAAAACGCCCCGCTGCTGGAGCCGTGGCAGCGTGAGATCCTGCGCATTGTGCGCAAGGTGAGCCAGTATTTCTATCCGCAAAAGCAGACGCAGGTGATGAACGAAGGCTGGGCGACGTTCTGGCACTACACCATCCTTAACCATCTGTATGACGAAGGCAAAGTCACCGAGCGATTTATGATGGAGTTCCTGCACAGCCACACCAACGTGGTGTTCCAGCCTGCCTACAACAGCCCGTGGTACAGCGGGATCAACCCGTATGCGCTCGGTTTTGCGATGTTCCAGGATATTAAACGCATCTGCCAGTCGCCAACGGAAGAAGATAAATACTGGTTCCCGGATATCGCCGGGTCTGACTGGCTGGAGACGCTGCATTTTGCGATGCGCGACTTTAAGGACGAGAGCTTCATCAGCCAGTTCATGTCACCGAAGATTATGCGCGACTTCCGCTTCTTTACCGTGCTGGATGACGACAGGAATAACTACCTCGAGATTTCGGCGATCCACAACGAAGAGGGCTACCGCGAGATTCGCTCGCGCCTCTCCTCTCAGTACAACCTGAGCAACCTGGAGCCGAACATTCAGGTCTGGAACGTGGATCTTCGCGGTGACCGCTCCCTGACGCTGCGCTATATTCCGCACAACCGCGCGCCCCTGGATAAAGGGCGTAAAGAGGTGCTGAAGCATGTGCATCGCCTGTGGGGGTTCGACGTCATAATGGAGCAGCAGAATGAAGATGGCAGCGTGGAGCTGCTGGAACGCTGCCCGACGCGGTTGAATACGCTCTGATGCAGCCTTTTTGCCCGGTGGCGCTGCGCTTACCGGGCCTGCAAACCCCACAGGTCGTGTCAGGCGAAACCGCCACCCGACGAAAAAAAACCTCTCATCTGAGAGGTTTTTCTTTTAGCGCGACTGAATCGCTAAATCACCCGGCAGGGTTTTCTGCATACGGTGCCAGATCTCCCCGGAATCCCGGCCATAACGACGCACCGTCTCATACACCTGGTCGTGCTGCGCGGTAGAACACAACTCGCTCAGCTTGTGATAAAAACCGAGCGCCAGGCTGCGCGCTTCTGGGTTCGCAAAGTAGTGACGACCAATGCGGGTATACAGCCCTTTCATACCGTTGAGAATCAACCCATAGATTGGGTTACCGGAGGCAAATGCCAGACCGCGGAAGATGTTGTAGTCGAGCGTCGCAAAGGCATCGGCGTGGTCTTCCACCGCGTTAGCGCTGGCCAGGACCGCAAGCGCGTCTTCAGGATGCTGACGGAACGCGGTCCGAATAAAGATGGTGGCGATGTTGGTACGCACGGAAAGCAGATTATCAATCAGCTGCGGAACGCTTTCGTGGTCGAGACGCGCCAGCGTTTCAAGAATATTCAGACCGGACGTTTCCCAGAAGTTATTCACTTTGGTGGGTTTGCCGTGCTGAATTGTCAACCAGCCATCGCGCGCCAGTCGCTGAAGCACTTCTCGCAGCGTGGTGCGGGTGACGCCAATCAGTTCAGAGAGTTCGCGTTCAGCAGGTAGAATGGACCCCGCAGGGAAACGATTATTCCAGATGCTTTCAATGATGTACTCTTCCGCGAAACCCGCCGGGCTCTGCGCCTTAATGACCATAGTGAGATTTCCATTACACAGCTTTTGCAAATTGCACTCATCATACCAGAGGCGTGCAGAGGCAGATAGCGCGTCAAAGTGAGAAAAGAGGGATCGCCGTTTCATTTTAATGAAATTTACATTCCCCTCTTTACGCCGCCTTTCGGGCTAATTATGCGTATACTGGTCACTTAAATTAATTGACGGGGAAGGACGTCTGTCGTGGAAATCTCTTATGGCCGCGCGTTGTGGCGCAATTTTTTAGGCCAGTCGCCTGACTGGTACAAACTCACGCTGCTGGTATTTCTGGTTGTTAATCCTGTTGTGTTTCTGGTGGACCCGTTCGTAGCCGGGTGGTTGCTGGTGGCCGAGTTTATTTTCACTCTGGCGATGGCGCTGAAATGCTACCCGCTTCTGCCGGGTGGCCTGCTGGCCTTTGAAGCCGTCATCATCGGCATGACCAGCGCTGAACACGTTAAAGAAGAACTCGCATCCAACCTGGAGGTGCTCCTCCTGCTGATGTTTATGGTGGCCGGGATCTACTTTATGAAACAGCTTCTGCTGTTTATTTTCACCCGACTGCTGTTGAGCATCTCATCCAAAATGGTCCTTTCGTTGGCCTTTTGCTTCGCGGCGGCCTTCCTGTCCGCCTTCCTGGATGCCCTTACGGTCGTCGCGGTGGTGATTAGCGTCGCCGTCGGCTTTTACGGTATTTATCACCGCGTGGCCTCTTCACAACCGGAAGGCGACCTGCACGATGACAGCGACGTTGATGCCCAGAAGCGCGAAGTGCTGGAGCAGTTCCGCGCGTTTCTGCGCAGCCTGATGATGCACGCGGGCGTCGGGACAGCATTAGGCGGCGTGATGACCATGGTGGGCGAACCGCAAAACCTGATTATCGCCAAAGCGGCGGGCTGGAATTTCAGCGAATTCTTCCTGCGAATGGCCCCGGTGAGCGTCCCGGTACTGGTCTGCGGTTTTGTCACCTGCATACTGGTGGAGAAGTTCCGCGTCTTTGGCTATGGCGCCCAGCTTCCTGAGCCGGTTCGCCGCGAGCTGCAAAAATTTGACCAGCAAAGCCGCAGCCAGCGCACGCGTCAGGATAAATTGCGCCTTGTGGCACAAGGGATTATCGGCCTTTGGCTTATCGCCGCACTGGCGTTCCATCTTGCGGAAGTCGGCTTGATCGGTTTGTCGGTGATTATTCTGGCGACCACCTTCACCGGCGTCACCGACGAGCATGCTATCGGCAAAGCCTTTACCGAGGCGCTGCCGTTCACCGCCCTGCTGACCGTATTTTTTGCGGTCGTGGCGGTGATTATCGATCAGGAATTGTTCTCCCCGATTATCGCCTACGTTCTGAGGGCAGAAGCGGATGCGCAATTGACCTTGTTCTACCTGTTCAACGGGCTACTCTCGTCCATCTCCGATAACGTGTTTGTCGGGACGGTGTACATCAATGAGGCAAAAGCAGCGCTGCAACACGGGGCCATTAACGCTGAACAGTTCGAACTGCTGGCCGTGGCCATCAATACCGGCACCAACCTGCCGTCGGTAGCAACCCCTAACGGGCAGGCCGCATTCCTGTTCCTGCTGACCTCCGCCCTCGCCCCACTCATACGACTTTCGTATGGCCGAATGGTGTGGATGGCGCTGCCTTACACGCTGGTGCTGACGCTTGTCGGGTTGCTGTGCGTCAAAATTACCCTCATTCCCTATACGCAGTGGTTAATACAAGCGGGTATACTGGCCGCGCACTAAGCAGGTTTTAACGGGCAGCGCGCTGCCCGTTTACCTTTTCGCATGATAAACATCCAATTACGTTTTATTTCGTCAGGTACAGGTGGCGCATGAAACGAATTCGTTTACACTGCGCTTTCTAAGCATGTCCCAGGGAAATGATTATGTTGAGATTTTTAAACCAGTGCTCTCGCGGTCGCGGAGCGTGGTTACTGATGGCCCTGACCGCCTTTGCGCTGGAAATGGTCGCGCTGTGGTTCCAGCACGTCATGGGGCTTAAACCCTGCGTGCTGTGCATCTACGAACGCTGCGCGCTGTTCGGCATTATGGGCGCAGGCCTGGTGGGTGCGATTGCCCCGAAAACGCCGCTGCGCTATGTCGGGATCGCCATCTGGCTGTACAGTGCCTGGAAAGGGATTGAGCTTTCCTGGCAGCACACCGTGATGCAGCTGCACCCATCACCGTTTATGACCTGTGATTTTGCCGCCCGCTTCCCGAGCTGGCTGCCGCTGGATAAATGGCTGCCGCAGGTGTTTGTGGCGTCCGGTGACTGCTCCGTTCGTCAGTGGGAGTTCCTGACGCTGGAGATGCCGCAGTGGCTGGTGGGCATTTTTGTCGCCTACTTCGTGGTTGCGCTGCTGGTGCTGATTGCACAGCCGTTCAAGCCTAAAAAACGCGATCTCTTTGGGCGCTAATTTGCCCGGCGGCGTTTCGCTTGCGCGGCCCTGCAGTTCTGTAGGTCGTGTAAGCGCAGCGCCACCCGACACACCCGCGCACATTAAAAAACCCGCCTCAGCGGGTTTTTTAATGTCAACGGTTAGGATGATTCATAATGTGGTCTTCCCAGTCGCGCACCTCGGACTCTTTCACCGCAATGTGCCGCACGGAGATACGCTCGCCGTGCATCGCCGCTTTCGACCCGGTCAGTAAAGGATGCCATTTGGGCAGGTCATGACCTTCCGCCAGCAGGCGATACGCGCAGGTGTGCGGCAGCCACTCAAAGGTGGGCAGGTTTTCACGGGTTAACTTGATGCAGTCCGGCTCATACTCGAAGCGGCGCTCGTAGTTGCGGCACTGGCAGGTTTTGATGTTTAGCTGCCTACAGGCGACGTTGGTGAAGTAAATTTCGTCGGAATCCTCATCCATCAGCTTGTGCAGGCAGCACTGCCCGCAGCCGTCACACAGCGACTCCCACTCTGCGTCGGTCATGTCGTCGAGCGTTTTAGTTTGCCAGAAAGGGATGTCGTTCATCAGGATGTCCACACGTCAAAAGAAAGCGCACCTTATAACGAGTCTGGCACGTTGATGCAAGTTTTGCCGCCCTTTTGAGGCGGCAAGAGGCTTTTACAGTACGCGGGTTTTCAGTGACAGGCCGTTAAAACTGACCTCGAGCTCATCCCCACCGTTCAACGGGCCAACGCCTTCCGGCGTGCCGGTGAGGATCACATCGCCCGGCTTCAGGGTGAAAAAGCGGCTCATGTAGGCGATCAGTGGAACGATCTTGTGGATCATATCTGCGGTGGTACCCTGCTGGCGGATTTCGCCGTTTACCTTCAGGCTAAGCGGCGTGTTCTGCGGATCGTCGGTGAATTCGCTTACCGGGACAAAACCGGATATCGGACAGGCGTTATCAAAGCCCTTGGCTTTTTCCCACGGCTGCCCCGCTTTCTTCATCTTGCCCTGTACGTCGCGCAGGGTCAGATCGAGCGCCACGCCGTAACCGGCAATCGCCTGCTCCACATGCGCTTCGGAAGCCTGACGCAGCGTTGCGCCAATCAGCACGGCCAGCTCCACTTCGTGATGCACCGACCCCAGCCCCTGGGGCAGCGCCAGCGGCTGACGAATGTCGCACAGCGCGGTTTCAGGCTTAATAAACAGCACCGGTTCTTCTGGCGTGGCGCTGCCCATTTCCTGAATGTGTTTAGCATAGTTGCTGCCCACGCAGACCACTTTGCTCACGGGATAATCCAGTAATGCACCTTGCCAGTTATGATGTTGATACATGGTCGCTCCCTAAACGGTTGATGTGTTGTTCCCGAATGCCTTCGGGATTATTTCTTTCCGTTCACCTCAAGATGCTGTTTTAATAAATTCTCGGGTGGGGGTGGAAGTTGTAAATAATAGCCCTGCTCGGTTAATGCTGTTTTCACTTTTTCCAGATCCGCATTAACCAGCGTCTTACGTCCATCCAGCGGCAGCAGCATAGCCAACTGCGGGCGGCCAAAACTTTTCATTAATTCTTCCGGTACGCGGGAAAAATCGTCTTTCTTTTCGACATAAAGGTAAGTCTGGTCACGACTTGAACTTCTGTAGATCACACAAAACATGTTTTTACTCTGAATTAATGGGTGGTTGCTTGCCTCAATATACTCCTGACTATAACATGCCTGATACTCTTCGGAATATCGCAACGGCGGTGTTGCGGTTAATAGCAAATTGAGTAAGGCCAGGATGTCAAACACGCCCATCGAGCTTAAAGGCAGTAGCTTCACCTTATCAGTGGTTCATTTGCATGATGCAAAACCCGAGGTTATTCGTCAGGCGTTAGAAGACAAAATTGCGCAGGCTCCTGCGTTTCTGAAACATGCCCCCGTTGTCGTCAATGTGAGCGACCTTGAAGCGCCGGTGAACTGGAAACTGCTCCAGCAGGCCGTTGCTTCAACCGGGCTGCGTATCGTGGGTATCAGCGGATGTAAAGACGCGACGCTGAAAGCCGAAATTGATCGGGCAGGACTGCCGCTTCTGAACGAAGGCAAAGAAAAAGCCCCCCGTCCAGCTCCGGAAGCCGTGCCAACGCCTCCGCCAGCCGCTCAGAACGAAACGCCTGTCACAAAAACGCGATTGATTGATGTGCCGGTTCGTTCCGGTCAGCGCATTTATGCGCCAAACTGTGATCTGATTGTTACAAGTCACGTCAGTGCGGGCGCTGAACTGATTGCCGATGGCAACATTCACGTCTACGGTATGATGCGAGGACGCGCGCTCGCGGGCGCAAGTGGCGACAGGAACGCACAAATCTTTTGTACTCACCTGACGGCGGAGCTGGTTTCCATCGCAGGGGAATATTGGCTGAGCGACAAGATCCCAGCCGAATTTTATGGCAAAGCGGCCCGCCTGCTCCTGGCAGAAGACGCTTTGACTGTTCAACCGTTGAATTGATCCCTTTTTAACAAGGAATTTCTATGGCACGCATTATTGTTGTGACTTCGGGTAAAGGAGGCGTTGGCAAGACCACCTCCAGCGCGGCCATCGCTACAGGTTTGGCCCAGAAGGGAAAGAAAACCGTCGTTATCGACTTCGATATCGGCCTGCGTAATCTGGACCTGATCATGGGTTGTGAGCGTCGCGTCGTGTATGACTTCGTTAACGTCATTCAGGGCGATGCCACGCTTAACCAAGCGCTGATTAAAGACAAGCGCACCGAGAACCTTTACATTCTCCCGGCATCTCAGACCCGTGATAAAGATGCCCTGACCCGTGAAGGCGTTGAGAAGGTTCTCGACGAACTGAAAAAAATGGAATTCGACTTTGTAGTCTGTGACTCCCCTGCCGGTATCGAAACCGGTGCCCTGATGGCGCTCTACTTTGCGGATGAAGCGATCATCACCACCAACCCTGAAGTCTCTTCCGTGCGAGATTCTGACCGCATTCTGGGCATTCTTGCTTCCAAATCCCGCCGCGCGGAAAATGGTCAGGAGCCGATTAAAGAACACCTGTTGCTGACCCGATACAATCCGGGCCGTGTGAGCAAAGGTGATATGCTGAGCATGGAAGACGTACTGGAAATTCTGCGCATCAAACTGGTTGGCGTTATTCCGGAAGATCAGTCCGTATTACGCGCGTCTAACCAGGGTGAGCCAGTCATTCTGGATGCAACGGCAGATGCAGGTAAAGCTTACGCCGATACCGTTGACCGTCTGCTGGGAGAAGAACGTCCTTTCCGCTTCATTGAAGAAGAGAAGAAAGGTTTCCTCAAACGCCTGTTCGGAGGATAAGTTATGGCATTACTGGACTTTTTTCTCTCGCGGAAAAAAAGCACCGCCAACATCGCTAAAGAGCGTCTGCAAATTATCGTTGCGGAGCGTCGTCGTAGCGACGCCGAGCCACACTACCTGCCGCAGCTGCGCAAGGACATTCTGGAAGTGATCTGTAAATACGTGCAGATTGACCCGGAAATGGTCACGGTACAACTTGAGCAGAAAGACGGGGATATTTCGATTCTGGAGCTGAACGTGACGCTGCCGGAAGCGGAAGAGTCACGTTAATTCATTTGTGGTTTTGTAGGCCGGGCACGCATCGCGCCGCCCGGCACGTTCCCCGGTGGCGCTGCGCTTACCGGGGCTACATTTCTTAGCGCGGATAACCTTCCAGCAGCGTCTTCAGACGTTCGGCCATCAGTTCCCCACGCCAGCCCGACACCATTTCGGGTAAACCATTCTGCTGTTTCAGCTTCCAGTGCCAGTTCAGCAACTGGTTAATCTGACGACGGGACGCCAGCAGTTCTGCACTCAGCTTGCTTTCGCTCGCCACCGTCTGCACCAGGGCTTTGATATCTTTGAACGCCTTACGATAGCCCGGCATGTCCATCAAATTGAGCAACGGCTCCGGCAGTGCGTCGTCCGGTATGTGCTGCGCTTTTTCCACCAGCGCCAGCAGCGTCTTGCCGTGGAAGCGAATTTCACTGCCCGAAAGCCCAATGCTGTCCAGCTCGCCCAGGCTGCCCGGCATGTAGCGTGCTACCGCCCAGAGATGCTCTTCGCGCACCACAAAGTTAACGGCCAGATCGCGCTCACGCGCTTTACGCAGACGCCAGTCGGCGAGCAGCTGCAAACAGGCCAGCTGACGGGTGCGAAGCTGCCAGGCGTTGCTGATATCGCGCCAGGCTTCTTTCGGGTCGACCACTTCCTGACGACGCTGCTGTGCCATGCGGCACTCGTCCAGCGCGGCAGAGAGCCAGCCTGAGGCTTCCGCCTCTTTCATCAGCTGTCCGGCAATCGGCAGCAGATAAAACACGTCTGCTGCCGCATACTCAAGCTGGCGAGCGGTCAATGGCCGGGCCAGCCAGTCCGTGCGCGACTCGCTCTTGTCCAGCGCCAGGCCAGTATACTCTTCGACCATCGCCGCAAATCCCCACGAGAGCGGGCGGTTGCTGAACGCGGCAAGGATCTGCGTGTCAATCAGCGGCTGCGGCATGATGCCAAAGGTGTTGAGAAACACTTCCAGATCTTCACTGCCCGCATGCAGGTATTTCGTGACGGCGGTATCAAGCAGCAGGTCGCGCATTGGCGTCCAGTCGGTAATGCCGAGCGGGTCAATCAGCGAGACGCGTTTGCCGTCGTACATCTGAATCAGCCCCAGCTGCGGGTAGTAGGTCCGCGTGCGGACAAACTCGGTATCCAGGGCGATAGCAGGGAAATCGCGCGTCACTTCGCACAGCGAAGCCAGCTCGTCGTTGGTCGTGATCATCTGGTAATTCAAAGCAGTTTCTCTTTTGTTTGCGCCCATAAAAAACGCCGGCTTAACCGGCGTCTGGGCGATTAGCGTGAAGCTCAGGCCTTATTGTCCACTTTGGCACGGGCTTCGTCACGTAATTCTCGTCGTAATATCTTCCCGACATTGGATTTTGGCAGTTCATCGCGGAATTCAACCAGCTTAGGCACTTTATACCCGGTAAGCTGGCGACGGCAGAAGGTAATAAGCTCTTCGTCAGTCAGCGACGCATCTTTCTTAACCACAAATATCTTCACCGCTTCACCGCTGCTGCCGGAAGGAACGCCCACGGCCGCCACCTCCAGCACGCCGCTGTGCTGCATCACGACGTCTTCGATTTCATTCGGATAGACGTTAAAGCCGGAGACGAGGATCATGTCTTTTTTGCGATCGACAATCCGCAGGAAGCCTTCGTCATCCATCACCGCGATATCGCCGGTATGCAGCCAGCCGTCTTTGATGATTTCATCGGTGGCGTCCGGCCGCTGCCAGTAGCCCAGCATTACCTGCGGCCCTTTCACACACAGCTCGCCCGGCTCGCCGTGAGCCACTTCCTTATCCTCATCATCGACCAGTTTGGCTTCCGTCGACGGCACCGGCAGGCCGATGCTTCCGCTGTGGTAGTCAATATCGTGCGGGTTAACGCTCACCAGCGGCGCGCACTCCGTCAGGCCGTAGCCTTCCAGTAAATACTGGCCCGTCAGTTTTACCCAGCGCTCGGCGACCGCCTGCTGGACGGGCATGCCGCCGCCGGCAGAGAGGTGCAGCGTGGAAAAATCAAGCTGCTGGAACTCTTTGTTATTTAACAACGCATTGAACAGGGTATTCACGCCCGTCATGGCGGTGAAGGGGTATTTCGCCAGCTCTTTCACCAGGCCCGGAATATCTCGCGGGTTGGTGATCAGCAGGTTTTGCCCGCCCAGCTCAATAAACAGCAGGCAGTTCATGGTCAGGGCGAAAATGTGGTACAGCGGCAGCGCCGTGACCACCAGCTCTTTACCCGGATGCAGCAGCGGCCCGTAGGTCGCGTTAACCTGCTCAAGGTTAGCCAGCATGTTGCGGTGCGTCAGCATCGCCCCTTTGGCCACGCCGGTGGTGCCGCCGGTGTATTGCAGGAAGGCGAGATCGTCTGCCACCACTTCCGGTTTGACATACTGCATACGGTAGCCCGCATGGAGCGCACGCCGGAAGGAGATGGCATCCGGCAGGTGATACTTCGGCACCAGACGCTTCACGTACTTCACCACGAAGTTCACCAGCGTGCCTTTGGCCGTCGAAAGCTGATCGCCCATTCGCGTAAGAATGACGTGCTTAACCTGCGTACGCTCGACCACTTTTTCGAGCGTGTGGGCAAAGTTCGATACGATGACGATTGCCGCTGCACCGCTGTCGTTCAGCTGGTGCTCCAGCTCGCGCGGGGTATACAGCGGGTTGACGTTCACCACGATCATCCCGGCGCGCAGAATACCGAACAGCGCCACAGGATATTGCAGCAGGTTCGGCATCATCAGCGCGACGCGGTCCCCTTTTTGCAGCCCTAACCCTTCCTGCAGATAAGCAGCAAACGCCCGGCTACGCTCTTCCAGTTTGCGGAAGGTCATGACCTCGCCCATGTTCACAAAGGCGGGCTGGTCGGCGTAACGCCGTACCGAGTGTTCAAATAATTCAACCAGGGAATGATAACGGTCAGGATTGATCTCCGCAGGAACATCCGCGGGATAACGGTTTAGCCAAACCTTTTTCAATGCATCACCTCTGAAATGAGCGTTCGTCGTCATCACAACCCCGATAATAAACAGTTCGTTAACATTATATTAACTCAGCGTACCAGTTTATTAATTACCCAGATTTAAGGTTGCGAAGCGCGTCACTCTTTTTTTTCGTTTTATCCGTAAAAAAACAGAGACAGCGGCTGAGCCGCTGTCTCTTTCATAATTAAAACAGTAAGTTACTCAGTTACGATCGTTTGAACCTGTGCCGGACCTGGGTTGTACCAGCCCCAGCCGCCGTAGCCATAGCGGTAAGGATGTGGACCCCACATCCACGGATCGATCGGCTGCGGAGGCATGACAACCTGTTGGACAATGCGCCAGCGTTTATAGCCGGTTACCTGCATGGTCATAAATTTGTACGGCGTGCTGCCGATTTTACCCTCAACCGTGCCGGTAATCGGCCCCACCACCGTCACCAGCTGCCCGCGGAAGTCGACCGGGTCGAGGAAGCCGCTAACGTCAGCGTAGATGCGTCCACGAGAAGGCTCACCTAAAATCGGACGTGCGCCGCTGTCCAGTGGCACGGTGGCAATTTCCAGGCGGGTTTTACCCTGCTGGTTCACCATCTCAACCACCTTGCCACCGAAGCGCGCTTCCTGTCCCACGTACAGCTCAGGGGCATTCATTACGCGCACCAGATCTTGCTGAGGCACCGGGCTGCTGCCTTTGATCGCATCAGGAACGGTTACGCAACCGCTCAGTGCTATGGCAACCGCGCCTGCCAGTAAAAGGCGTACTACGTTACTCTGAACCGCCATGATGCGACTCCTTTTTTCTCAGTTCCTGTTACTGAGATTCACTCGCGGCCAGGAAGTTTCTTCCACGCGACGGTGTTTCGTAAATAAACAGGTTCTGCATGCTCAACGGCCACGGTTTTTCCCGCCGCGAGAAGCTGACAGGCGATGGGCAGCATGTCTTCTGCAGCAGGCAGCAGCATGTTGCCCTCGACCAGCGTGATGCCCGTATTGCTTGCCATCTCCGGCCAGGCGGCCCAGCCCGTGCCGACCGTTGCCCACTCGCCGGAGAGCTGCGTCAGGCGCTCGGTCACGGCCTCGGGCTTAAGCACCGCCTCCGTCTCTTCGCCGTGCCACACGCCCTGCTCGTCGCGGGTGTATTCAGCCCAGTAGACTTCGCCCATGCGGGCATCAATGGCTGCCAGCACGCGCGTTGCGCCGGTCATACGGTATGCGCCCTGCGCCATGGTCATCAGCGTGGAGACGCCAATCATCGGCAGTTCTGCACCCAGCGCCAGGCCCTGGGCAATACCAATCCCGATACGCACGCCGGTAAAACTGCCCGGCCCACGGCCATAGGCCAGCGCATCAAGATCGGTTAAGGCGGTGTGTCCTTGGTTCAGGATCGCCTTAACCAGAGGAAGAATACGTTGGGTGTGCTCTCGTGGGCACTCTTCGAAATGGGCACCGATCGCGCCATCGTTCCACAGGGCAACAGAACAGGCTTCTGTTGCCGTATCAATAGCCAGAATTCGCATTAGTCGTCGCGCTCTCGCAAGGGTCAGTCACAAAATGGCGCGCATTTTACCATACTTCGGGGCGAATTACTCCGCCGTCGGGTTCGCCAGGAAGCGAACCGCGCGTTTAATATCCCGCGTTCGGGGTGCGGGCGGCAGGCTGGCGAGGAAGGTCGCGCCGTAAGGGCGCATAACAAGGCGATTGTCGCAAATCACCAGCACGCCGCGATCGGAGACGTCGCGGATCAAACGCCCTACCCCCTGCTTCAGCGTGATGACCGCATCCGGGAGCTGAACGTCATCGAACGGATCGCCCCCGCGAAGGCGGCAATCTTCCATTCGCGCCTTGAGCAGCGGATCGTCCGGCGAGGTAAACGGCAGCTTGTCGATAATGACCAGCGAAAGCGTATCACCGCGCACGTCCACCCCTTCCCAGAAGCTGCTGGTCGCCACCAGCAGGGCGTTACCCGCGCTGACAAACTGCTGCAAAAGCTGCCCTTTGCTGGTCTCGCCCTGCAACAGTACCGGCAACGTCATGGTGGCGCGGAACTGCTCCGCCAGATCGCGCATCATCGCGTGGGATGTGCAGAGCATAAAGCAGCGGCCATTATTGGCCTCGATCATCGGTTTTAACATCGCCGCCAGATGACGGGCCGCCCCCGGCTGGTTGGGGAGCGGCAGGTTACGCGGCACACAGAGCAGCGCCTGTTTTTGGTAATCAAACGGGCTGGGTAACAGCAGAGATTCGGCCTGCTCAATGCCCAGGCGTTCAGTGAAGTGGTGCAGCTCGTCATTCACCGACAAGGTTGCCGAGGTAAAAATCCAGCTGCCCGGCTTTTGCGCCATCACCTCTTTGAACTTGTCCGCCACGGTCAGCGGCGTCAGGGCCAGAGTGAAGTGACGCGAAGTGCATTCGTACCAGTAGCTGTATCCCGGCTGGTTGATCTCTTTGAGTCTTTTGAGCCGTGTACGATAGACCGTCGCGCGCTCAAAGGCGGCATCCAGCAGCGCAGAGCGGCCCAGCGACAGCTTCGCGACGTCGTAGCACAGCTCCAGCGCATCATCGAGCAGCAGCAGCGCACGCTGAATATTGCTGTCCGCCAGCAGTTCACGCAGGTTGCCGCGATAGCCCGGCTCACCCAGCTGCAGGCGGAAATCCTGGGCGCTTTGCGCCAGTCGATCGGCACATTTTTGCAGCTGCTGGGTATCTTTCAGTTCGGTGCGGTAGGCAATGGTGAAATCTTTTGCCAGATCCTGCAACTGGCGGCTGGAGAGCGACTGGCCGAAATACTGGCTGGCAATATCCGGCAGCTGGTGGGCTTCATCGAAAATCATCACCTCGGCTTCAGGGATGAGTTCACCGAAGCCGCTGTCTTTCACCACCATATCGGCCAGGAACAGATGATGGTTGACCACTACCACGTCTGCGTCCATCGCGGTTTTACGCGCCTTGACCACAAAACACTCTTTATACAGCGGGCAATCGCTGCCAAGGCAGTTATCGTTGGTGCTGGTTACCAGCGGCCAGGCCGGGGAATCTTCCGGCACGCTCGCGCAGGTGCTGATATCCCCCTCCTCGGTCTGGTTCGCCCAGGCGCGGAGAATAATGACATCGCTCAGGGTCTGTACCGGCAGATCGCCCCCCGCCAGCGCCTGCTGCTCAAGCCGCTCGAGGCAGAGGTAGTTTGAGCGCCCTTTCAACAAGGCCAGCCGCCCTTTGTATTTCAGCGCTTTTGCCACCGTCGGCAAATCGCGGCTGTAGAGCTGGTCCTGCAGCGCTTTCGACCCGGTCGAGACGATCACCTTCTTCTTTGCACGCAGCGCAGGTGCGAGGTAAGCGTAGGTTTTCCCCGTGCCGGTACCGGCCTCAACCACCAGCGGCTGCGCCTGTTCAATTGCCTTTGCGACGGCGTGCGCCATCTGCCGCTGAGGTTCACGCGGGTTAAAGCCGGGAATGGCCTTTGCTAACTGGCCTTCTGGGGAAAAATCGTCTGCCACGGTGCTCTCTCACTGTATTTTTGCACAGGGATTATGTCAGCCCATCCCTTCCTGTGCCACCCCAAATAGTGACGAAGGAGGAACAATATGGCAGTCTTGCCGCCTGATATGAAAAATAACGAGGAAACGTTTATGTCAATTTTGCGCATTGATGCCGAAGCCCGCTGGTCTGACGTTGTGATCCATAACCAGACGCTCTACTACACCGGCGTGCCGGCCAACCTGGACGCAGATGCCTTTGAGCAGACGGCTAACACCCTGGCACAAATTGATGCCGTGCTGGAGAAACAGGGAAGCGACAAATCCCGCATTCTGGATGCCACTATTTTCCTGGCGAATAAAGAAGATTTTGCGGCGATGAACAAAGCCTGGGATGCGTGGGTTGTGGCGGGTCACGCGCCTGTACGTTGCACCGTACAGGCCACGCTGATGAAACCGGAATATAAGGTTGAGATTAAGATTATCGCGGCGGTTTAAGCCCGATTACTCTTCGTCTTCATCCTCAAAACGCGCCACGATCCGCTCACCGGTATGGGTGGCGCGAAGTTCTTCTGCCACCTGAGAAATAGCCTGTCCGCTGCTCATCCCCTGGGACATCAGCTCCTGAATTCGCTCAACCGCTTTCTGCTGCTGGTCGTGGCTCAGAGAAGGTAAACCTGCAAACATCGTCAACTCCTGCTAAATTATTCGCGCTCATTATTTCACGCTGCCGGTAGTATGCCACACATGAACACGCGCTTGCCCACTGTTATTACCCTGCCCTGGCGTGCTGACGCCGCCGAATTCTGGTTTGCCCGCCTGAGCCACCGTCCGTACGCCATGCTGCTGCACTCCGGCCATGCTGACCATCCTTATAGTCGGTTTGATATCCTGGTCTCTGACCCTCTGGAAACTCTGGTCACGCGGGGAAACCTCACCACGGTGGGAGGGCTGGAATCCACCGACGATCCGCTCACCCTGCTCCAGCAGCGCCTCGATGCCCTTGGCTTATCTGCTTCGCCCCATCCTGACCTGCCCTTCCAGGGCGGCGCGCTCGGGCTGTTTGGCTACGATCTCGGGCGTCGGTATGAAACGCTGCCTGACATCGCGCAGCGGGATATTGCCATTCCGGATATGGCGGTAGGGTTGTACGACTGGGCGCTGATTGTCGATCACCACCGGCAGCGCGTCTCGCTCCTGAGCCATGCAGACGTCCACGCCCGGCTCGCCTGGCTTGAGGCGCAGACACCCGCAACACCACAGCCTTTCAGCCTGACCTCAGGCTGGCGGTCCAACATGACCGCCCCGGCGTATGCCGAGAAGTTCGCCCGCGTTCAGGCCTGGCTGCAAAGCGGCGATTGCTATCAGGTTAACCTTGCCCAGCGGTTCCAGGCGACCTATGAGGGCGACGAGTGGCAGGCGTTTTGCCATCTTAATGCCAGCAATAAAGCGCCCTTTAGCGCCTTTATCCGCCTGGACGAAGGGGCGATCCTGAGCCTTTCGCCGGAGCGTTTTATTCATCTGGCCGATCGGACTATTCAGACCCGCCCCATCAAAGGCACGCTGCCGCGCGTTGCCGACCCGGCTGCCGACCGCCAGCAGGCGGAGAAACTGGCGTCATCCCCGAAGGACCGCGCCGAAAATTTGATGATTGTCGATTTGATGCGCAACGACATTGGTCGCGTGGCCGAGCCGGGCAGCGTGCGCGTGCCTGAGCTGTTTGTGGTTGAAGCATTCCCGGCCGTTCACCATCTGGTGAGCACCATCACTGCACGACTGCCCGCTTCACGCACCGCCTGCGACCTGCTGCGCGCCGCATTCCCCGGCGGGTCGATTACCGGCGCACCAAAAGTCCGGGCGATGGAAATCATCGACGAGCTGGAGCCGCACCGCCGCAACGCCTGGTGTGGCAGCATTGGCTACATCAGCCTGTGCGGCACCATGGACACCAGCATCACCATCCGCACCGTGACCGCCTGGGACGGCAGCCTATACTGCTCCGCGGGCGGCGGCATTGTTGCAGACAGTGAGGTACAGTCGGAATATCAGGAAACCTTTGATAAAGTTAACCGTATCCTGAAGCAACTGGAGAAGTAACGGGTGAAGAATGAGAACCTGACGCTCGATGCGTTTATGTCACGCTTTCAGCTTTTGCGCCCGCAGGTGAGCCGCGAAACACTGAATCAACGTCAGGCCGCGGTGCTGATCCCGGTGGTGCGTCGCGAACAACCCGGTCTTCTGCTGACCCAGCGCTCGCCGCATATGCGTAAACATGCCGGTCAGGTCGCGTTCCCCGGCGGGGCCGTCGACAGTACCGACGCCTCGCTGATTGCCGCTGCGCTGCGCGAAGCGCACGAAGAGGTCGCCATCCCGCCTGAGGCCGTAGAAATCATCGGCGTGCTCCCGCCCGTTGACAGCGTCACCGGATTTCAGGTCACCCCCGTCGTCGGCATTATCCCGCCCGACCTTCAGTATCACGCCAGCGTCGACGAGGTAGCCGCGGTGTTCGAAATGCCGCTGGAAGAAGCGCTGCGTCTTAGCCGCTATCACCCTCTGGATATTCAGCGCCGTGGGCACGAACATCGGGTGTGGTTATCCTGGTACCAGCATTATTTTGTCTGGGGCATGACCGCAGGCATCATTCGTGAGCTGGCTCTGCAAATCGGCCTGAAGCCTTGACTATACTTTACATTCCTGGAAACGGTGACGGTTTGCGAGGCGCGTCTCAGCATTAGTAATTCAGAGGTTAAGCATTAGTTTAATTCATGTGAATAGTTAAGCCGACACCGACGTTCCCTCATACACTATGCGCAGTTATAACATCGTTACTGGAGACCCGGTAACCCTGTCAGGAGTGTAAACGTGATTAGTATATTCGACATGTTCAAAGTGGGAATTGGTCCTTCTTCTTCCCACACTGTAGGGCCGATGAAGGCCGGTAAACAGTTCGTCGATGATCTGGTCGAAAAAGGATTACTGGAAAGCGTTACCCGTGTCGCCGTGGATGTTTACGGTTCACTGTCATTAACGGGTAAAGGCCACCACACCGATATCGCCATTATTATGGGTCTGGCAGGTAACATGCCGGACACCGTAGATATTGATGCCATTCCGGCATTTATCCGCGACGTGGAAACGCGCGGTCGCCTGCTGCTGGCCAATGGTCAGCAGGAAGTGGATTTCCCGCAAAACGACGGCATGCGTTTTCGCAGCGACAACCTGCCGCTGCATGAAAATGGCATGACCATTCACGCCTGGAGCGGTGAAAAAGAGATTTACAGCAAAACCTATTACTCCATCGGCGGTGGTTTCATCGTGGATGAAGAGCATTTCGGTAAAGATACCGCTGGCGACGTGAACGTGCCGTATCCGTTCAAGTCAGCCACGGAGATGCTGGGCTTTTGCAAAGAGACCGGCCTGTCGCTCTCCGGCATGGTGATGCAGAACGAACTGGCGCTGCACAGCAAGAAAGAGATTGAAGACTATTTTGCTAACGTCTGGCAAACCATGCGCGCCTGTATCGATCGCGGGATGAATACCGAAGGGGTGCTTCCTGGCCCGCTGCGCGTTCCGCGTCGCGCCTCTGCCCTGCGCCGCATGCTGGTTACCACCGACAAGTTCTCCAATGACCCGATGAACGTCGTGGACTGGGTGAACATGTTTGCCCTCGCGGTAAACGAAGAGAACGCCGCCGGTGGCCGCGTGGTGACGGCGCCAACTAACGGTGCCTGCGGTATCGTGCCTGCCGTTCTGGCTTACTACGATCACTTCATCGAGCCGGTCACGCCGGATATTTACATCCGTTACTTCCTCGCCTCGGGTGCGATTGGCGCGCTGTATAAGATGAACGCCTCGATTTCCGGTGCTGAAGTGGGTTGTCAGGGTGAAGTGGGCGTGGCCTGCTCGATGGCCGCTGCCGGTCTTGCAGAGCTGCTGGGCGCAAGCCCTGAGCAGGTGTGCGTGGCGGCAGAAATCGGCATGGAGCACAACCTCGGTCTGACCTGCGACCCGGTTGCAGGCCAGGTTCAGGTACCGTGCATTGAGCGTAACGCGATTGCCTCGGTGAAAGCGATCAACGCCTCGCGCATGGCGATGCGCCGTACCAGCGAACCGCGCGTATCGCTGGATAAGGTTATCGAAACCATGTACGAGACCGGCAAAGATATGAACGCGAAGTACCGCGAGACCTCCCGCGGCGGCCTGGCCATCAAGGTTCAGTGCGACTAATACTCCCTATCGCCCATCTGCAACAGATGGGCGAATTTTTGTCTCCCGTCTCGTCTCCTCCCGCAATCCCCACTACACTTTCTCTGTTGCTTCCGGCTTTTGGGGCTGGCAGCGTATCGGGCGACCGTTCATGCAAACTGCACAGACGATCATTAAAGACTATCGCCGAAAACGCGTTATCGTCTGTGTAACGGTTGCGCTCCTTACGCTCATCCTGACGCTGGGCATCCGGTTTATTTCCCAGCGGAACGTCAATCAGGAACGCATTCTGGACTTTACCCGCCATACCGTCGTCTCTCTCGATAACATCCTGATAGCCCTGGACAATCACCGTGAGGTGCTGCAATCCCTGGTAGGCGAACCCTGTCCGCAGGCCCATCTGGTGCTGCGCAAGCAGGCTGCGATGCTTCAGACCGTTCGCTCCATCGCCCTTGTTCAGGACGGGGTGGTCTATTGCTCCAGTATTTTTGGCAGCCGAAACCTCCCCGTGCGCGAGGTTCAGCCGATGCTGCCGGCCAGCGAACCCAGGCTGATTTTATCCACCGACCGCTGGCTGCTGCTCGGCAGCCCGATCCTGATCCAGTGGTACCCGGTTTCTGAAAACGGTGAAAACGGGCTGATGGAAGTCGTCAATATTGAACTGCTCACCCGAATGCTTCTGGAGCCCCAGCGCCCGCTGATCACTGACGTGGTGCTGACCGTAGGCGACCAGTCATTGCGTTACGGCCAACAGGTGACCGATTCGCTGACATTTGATGATAGCGACGTGCTGCTGACGCAAAATTCAGCTCGCTACCCTTTCAGCATCACCGTGAGCGGCCCCGGCCCCGGTGTCATGGCGTTGAAAAACCTCCCCACCCAGCTTCCGCTGGCGTTGATGTTGAGCCTGCTGGTGGGGTACATCGCCTGGCTTGCCACCGCCCGCCGGATGAGCTTTACCTGGGAGATCAATATGGGGCTGGCGGCGCGTGAATTTGAGCTGTTCTGCCAGCCGCTGGTCAATGCCAGAACGCAGGAGTGCGTGGGCGTTGAGATCCTGCTGCGCTGGAATAACCCGCGTCAGGGCTGGATTTCGCCCGACGTGTTTATTCCCCTGGCCGAGGAGCACAACCTGATTGCCCCGCTCACCCGCTACGTCATTTTTGAAACCGTGCGCCAGCTCGGTTATTTCCCGGCGACGCCCGGTTTTCACATCGGCATTAACGTGGCTGCCAGCCATTTCCGCCGGGGCATCCTGCTACAGGATCTCAACCGCTTGTGGTTCCATTCGCACCCCATTCAGCAGCTGGTGATCGAGCTAACGGAGCGCGACGCTCTGCTGGATGTTGATTACCGCATCGTGCGCGAACTCCACCGCAAGGGTATTAAGCTGGCGATTGATGATTTTGGTACCGGCAGTAGCTCGCTGTCATGGCTGGAAAAACTTCACCCGGACGTGCTGAAAATTGATAAGTCGTTCACCACCGCCATCGGCACTGACGCCGTAAATTCGACGGTGACGGATATTATTATCGCGCTGGGCCAGAGGCTGAACATTGAACTGGTTGCGGAAGGGGTTGAGACAGAAGAACAGTCGCGGTATCTGCGCCGTCACGGGGTGCATATTTTGCAGGGGTATCTTTATGCGCGGCCAATGCCGCTGCGGGAGTTTCCGACGTGGCTGGCGGGGAGTAGCCCCCCGCCAGCGCAGCATAACGGGCACATTGTGCCCCTGATGCCGATGCGTTAAACAGCCTTACTCTTCTTCGTCATGCGCGGACTGCTCTTTAACAATACGCACCATATCCACACGATAGTCGTTGGCTTCGACAATGGTGATATGCAGCGGCGGCAGCTCGATAACGTCACCGACGCGCGGGATTTGCCCGTTAACGGCAATCACCAGCCCGGCAACCGTTGCAGAATCTTCCTCGTCGTTGACCACGTTTTCAACGCCCAGCATGTGCGAGAGCGTATGCAGATCGGTGGTCCCTTTGACCAGCCAGCCTTCGCCGTCGTTCACGATCTCCGGCGTTTCATCCGCATCCGGGAATTCACCAGCAATCGCTTCCAGCACGTCAAGCGGCGTGACCAGCCCCTGCACCACACCAAACTCGTTGGTGACGATGACAAAGCTGCCGCGTGCGCGACGCAGTACGCCCAGCAGGTTGATCGGATCCAGCGTTTCCGGCACCACGATCGCCGGGGAGGCGGCAGCCACCGCTTCAACGTTAACCCCATCTTCCAGCGCCACCAGCATCTCTTTTGCTCGCACAACGCCGATAATTTCATCCAGTTCACCACGGCACACCGGGAACAGACTGTGTGGCGAAGAGAGCAGCTGCTGGCGAATTTCGTCGACGCTCAGGTTGGCATCCACCCAGCTGATTTCACCGCGCGGCGTCATAATACCGCGCAGAGAGCGGGAGGCCAGCGAGAGCACGCCGTTGATCATGTAGCGCTCTTCTTCAACAAACGCCCCTTCCGGGACCGGCACCGGGTTACGGTTTTCGCTGTCAGACTGCACGTTCACCTGGCGACGACCGCCCATCAGACGCAGAATGGCGTCGGCGGTGCGGGCGCGCAGCGGCAGGTTCGACTGCTGCTTGATAAAGTTCCGGCGCGCAATCTGGTTAAACAGCTCGATAATGATCGAGAAACCAATCGCGGCGTACAGGTAACCTTTCGGAATATGGAAGCCAAAACCTTCTGCCACCAGGCTGAGACCAATCATCAGCAGGAAGCTCAGACACAGGACCACCACCGTCGGATGCTGGTTGACGAAACGCGTCAGCGGTTTAGACGCCAGCAGCATGACCGCCATAGCAATAACAACCGCCGCCATCATCACCGGCAGGTGGTTCACCATGCCGACCGCCGTGATCACCGCATCCAGGGAGAAGACCGCATCCAGCACCACAATCTGCAACACCACGACCCAGAAGCTGGCATAGCCTTTACCGTGACCATCGTCGTGCTGGCGATTCTCCAGCCGTTCGTGAAGCTCGGTAGTCGCTTTGAAGAGCAGGAAGATACCCCCGATGAGCATAATCAAATCACGCCCGGAGAAGGTGTAGTCCATCACCGAGAACAGCGGTTTGGTCAGCGTGACCATCCACGAGATCACGGACAGCAGGCCCAAACGCATGATCAGCGCCAGCGAGAGGCCTATCAGACGTGCCTTATCGCGCTGCTTAGGCGGCAGCTTGTCGGCAAGGATGGCGATAAACACCAGGTTATCAATACCAAGAACGATTTCGAGCACGACAAGCGTGAGTAATCCTACCCAGATTGACGGGTCCATTAAGAATTCCATGACAAGCTCCTGCTAAAGGAATGACGAAACGGTGCCCCACTCAACGTGGGCAAATCAAAGGCAGACAGAGTCGGTGCGTGGCAAGGATTGCCGGTGTAACAGGCGCAATGTGGCCTGGAGGATGACTGACGTCGGTGACGGTCCATATAGTGGGCTGCTGCCCTATACTCCTGATCGATTAAACGGAGGCTAAACATATCAGAGACAATAAGATTTTGGCAAAGATTTACTTTCTTTTGCAAAAAGGTGTTACGACTAAATTTTCGACGCGTAATTTCTCTTTTTCGAAAGCTAAATTACGGATCTTCATCACATAAATTATTTTTTCACTGTCTAAAATAAATCGCGGAAGTCTTAGTTAATTTAACTCTAACCCTTATCTGAATCGATTCGGTACACGTAAGACGATTCTCAGTACGCCTGCACCGTGGGCGTATCAATGATAATAAAAGGAGGTAGCAAGTGACCATTGCTATTGTCATAGGCACACATGGTTGGGCTGCAGAGCAGCTACTCAAAACGGCAGAAATGCTGTTGGGTGAGCAGGAAAACGTAGGCTGGATCGATTTCGTTCCCGGTGAAAACGCCGAAACGCTGATCGAGAAATATACTGCTCAGCTTGAGAAGCTGGATACCAGCAAAGGCGTGCTGTTTCTCGTTGATACATGGGGCGGCAGCCCGTTTAATGCTGCCAGCCGCATTGTCGTCGATAAAGAGCATTATGAAGTTGTCGCCGGGGTAAATATCCCGATGCTGGTGGAAACCTTCATGGCGCGCGACGACAACCCTGATTTTGACGAGCTGGTCGCGCTGGCGGTTGAAACCGGCCGCGAAGGTGTGAAAGCACTGAAAGCGCAGCCGGTTGAAAAACCCGCGCCTGTTGCCGCAGCCCCTAAAGCTGCCGCACCGGTGAAACCGATGGGGGCTAACGATTACATGGTCATCGGCCTTGCGCGTATCGATGACCGCTTAATCCACGGCCAGGTCGCGACGCGCTGGACCAAAGAGACCAACGTTAAGCGCATTATCGTTGTCAGCGACGAAGTGGCCGCGGACACCGTTCGTAAAACCCTTCTCACCCAGGTAGCTCCGCCGGGCGTCACCGCCCACGTGGTGGATGTTGCCAAAATGATCCGTGTTTATAACAACCCGAAATACGCGGGCGAACGCGTGATGCTTCTGTTTACTAACCCGACAGACGTCGAGCGCATTGTTGAAGGCGGCGTGAAAATTACCTCCGTTAACATCGGTGGCATGGCTTTCCGCCAGGGCAAAACGCAGGTCAACAACGCGATTTCAGTCGATGAGAAAGATATCGAGGCGTTCAACAAACTGAATGCGCGCGGTATTGAGCTGGAAGCCCGTAAAGTTTCCACTGACCAGAAACTGAAGATGATGAATTTGATCGGCAAAGTCGGGAAATAACCCGCGCCGGTTTTTCACATAAAGCTTATGTAATAGGAGAAGTACAATGGAGATTACCACTCTTCAGATTGTGCTGGTGTTCGTCGTCGCATGTATTGCGGGTATGGAATCCGTACTTGATGAATTTCAGTTCCACCGCCCACTGGTGGCCTGTACGCTGATTGGTGCCGTTCTCGGTGATATGAAAACCGGTATCATCATCGGGGGTACCCTGGAGATGATCGCCCTCGGCTGGATGAACATCGGTGCCGCCGTTGCGCCTGATGCCGCGCTGGCCTCTATCATCTCAACCGTTCTGGTTATTGCCGGTCATCAGAGCATCGGTGCGGGTATTGCCCTTGCGATCCCACTGGCAGCAGCAGGCCAGGTACTGACCATCATCGTTCGTACTATCACCGTGGCCTTCCAGCACGCAGCGGATAAGGCGGCGGATAATGGCAACCTGACGGCGCTCTCCTGGATCCACGTTTCGTCCCTGTTCCTGCAGGCTATGCGTATCGCGATCCCGGCGGTTATCGTTGCTATCTCCGTCGGTACCAGCGAAGTGCAGAGCATGCTGAACGCCATTCCAGAAGTGGTCACCGGTGGTCTGAACATCGCAGGCGGCATGATCGTTGTGGTCGGTTATGCGATGGTTATCAACATGATGCGTGCGGGCTACCTGATGCCGTTCTTCTACCTCGGCTTCGTGACTGCGGCCTTCACCAACTTCAACCTGGTTGCACTGGGTGTGATTGGTGCCGTCATGGCGATTCTCTATATCCAGCTGAGCCCGAAATATAACCGCGTTGCGGGTGCGCCGGTGCAGGCCGCTGGTAATAACGATCTCGATAACGAACTGGACTAGCAGGTGAGCGACATGGTTGATATGACAAAAACTACCCCTGAGAAGAAACTGACTCCGGGTGATATTCGTGGCGTGTTCATCCGTTCTAACCTGTTTCAGGGTTCATGGAACTTCGAACGTATGCAGGCGCTGGGCTTCTGCTTCTCCATGGTACCGGCGATCAAACGCCTCTACCCTGAAAACAACGAAGCGCGCCGTCAGGCGATAAAGCGTCACCTGGAATTCTTCAACACCCATCCTTACGTCGCCGCCCCGGTACTGGGCGTGACGCTGGCGATGGAAGAGCAGCGTGCAAACGGTGCAGAGATTGACGATGGTGCCATCAACGGTATCAAAGTTGGTCTGATGGGGCCGCTGGCAGGCGTGGGTGACCCTATCTTCTGGGGAACCGTGCGTCCGGTCTTTGCGGCGCTGGGTGCCGGGATCGCGATGAGCGGTAGCCTGCTCGGCCCTCTGCTGTTCTTCATCCTGTTCAATGCCGTCCGTCTGCTGACCCGTTACTACGGTGTGGCTTACGGCTACCGCAAGGGCGTGGATATCGTGAAGGACATGGGCGGCGGCTTCCTGCAGAAACTGACCGAGGGGGCGTCTATTCTCGGCCTGTTTGTCATGGGGGCATTGGTTAACAAATGGACGCACGTGAACATCCCGCTGGTGGTCTCAACCATCACAGGCCAGGATGGACAGACTCGCGTGACCACCGTGCAGACTATCCTGGACCAGCTGATGCCGGGCCTGGTACCGCTGCTGTTGACCTTCGCCTGTATGTGGCTGCTGCGCAAAAAAGTTAACCCGCTGTGGATCATCGTTGGCTTCTTTGTCATCGGTATCGCGGGCTACGCGGTCGGCCTGCTGGGTCTGTAAGAACGTGTTATAAGCCGGGGGCTTGCCCCCGGTTTTTTTATCTGGAGGATGAATGACTGTCACGGACATCGTACTGGTTTTGTTTATTGTTGCCCTTCTGGCTTACGCGATCTATGACGAATTCATCATGCCTCGCCGTCACGGCGAGACGCTGCTTGCCCTACCCCTTCTGCGCCGTGGACGCGTTGATGCGTTTATTTTCGCGGGCCTTATCGTCATTCTTATTTACAACAACGTCATGAGCCACGGTGCATTATTAACCACATGGTTATTATGTGCGCTGGCATTGATGGCCATTTATCTTTTCTGGATCCGTACGCCAAAAATCATCTTCAAACGCAGTGGTTTTTTCTTCGCCAATGTATGGATAGAATATAACCGTATTAAAGAGATGAATTTATCCGAAGACGGCGTACTGGTGATGCAATTAGAACAGCGCCGCCTGCTTATTCGCGTGAAGAATATTGACGACCTGGAAAGAATATATCAATTACTCCTTAAAACTCAGTAAGTTAACTATATAGCCATGGCTATATCCTGTCTTTATTTCAGGACGTAAATATAGCCAAAGCTATATTCATCGCGTTATTTCCCTTATATTTATTAACGATAAATTCACTAATAAACCTAAATGAAAATCGTTATCAACAAGTTATTAAATTAATAGCGCGCCGTTGTTGTTTTATATTCTCAAATTATGTTAAGGTTGCGCCCGTCGTTGGGGAGTAGCTAATTTTCTGTTTTCAGAAAATGTACGTGTCAACATACTCGTTGAAAAACGTGGCGCGTACGGATCGTTTGTAGCACGGTTTACGTGCGTCACGGTCAGGCGAGACCATAGATACATCAACTGCTGTTTACTGGGGGCAGTGATGTGTCATATGGATATCCCCGGTCTGGATGCTGTCATGAATATCTCCGCCACAATTCTTCTCGCTTTCGGCATGTCTATGGACGCATTTGCGGTTTCCATCAGCAAAGGTGCCACGCTCCACAAACCTAAATTCTCTGAAGCACTGCGCACGGGTCTGATTTTTGGTGCTATCGAAGCGCTCACGCCGCTAATAGGCTGGGGGCTGGGTATGCTTGCCAGCCAGTTCGTGCTGGAGTGGAGCCACTGGATTGCCTTTGTCCTGCTGGTCTTTCTGGGTGGACGCATGGTGATCGAAGGCGTGCGCGGAAACAGCGACGACGCAGAGCCTCAGCACCGCCACGGTTTTTGGCTGTTAGTCACCACCGCGATTGCCACCAGCCTTGATGCAATGGCGGTCGGGGTGGGTCTGGCCTTCCTGCAGGTGAATATCATTGCCACCGCGCTGGCTATCGGCTGTGCGACGCTCATTATGTCTACCCTGGGCATGATGGTTGGTCGGTTTATTGGCCCGCTGCTGGGCAAGCGAGCCGAAATTTTGGGCGGGATCGTGTTGATCGGCATTGGTGCCCAAATCCTCTGGGCACACTTCGCGGGTTAATCTTCGCGCTGCCAGCAGTGGATACTGAAGTCCGTCTGGCAGCAAAAGGTCGTCTGTTGCGCTAATTTTTCCCACACATCCGGCTTTGCTCGCCAGGCAAACGGCGTCATCTGCAGTAACGCCACAGCCTCTTCCCCGTTCAGGTTCATCTCATACGCTACCGCGTGCTCGTCTTTGAGCGTAAAGCCACCCAGCTGCTCCGAGTGCGGCGCATGCAGGCGCACGTCGTCATAGATGAGTCCCTTTAATTCCATGAGATGACGCGGGCCAGGCGTGACGGTTATCACCCATCCCCCCGGTTTCACTACGCGCGCCAGCTCCTCCGCCTTACAGGGCGCGTAGATGCGCACCACGGCATCCATACTCGCATTTTCAAACGGCAGGCGATGGCTTGATGCTACGCAAAACGTCACGGCCGTATAGCGCTTCGCCGCGGCCCGAATCGCCACCTTTGAGACATCCAGCCCCCAGGTTTCTGCCCCTTTTGCCTTAGCAACGTCCGCAAACGCCGTCGTGTAATACCCTTCCCCGCAGCCAATATCCAGCACGGCCGTTGCGCCCTGCATCAGGTTTGCTGCCAGCAGCTGTGAAACGGTATCGCGCAGCGGCTGATAGTGTCCGGCATCAAGGAATGCACGGCGGGCCTGCATCATCTCCGCGCTATCACCCGGATCGCGGGAGCGTTTGTGCTGCACCGGAAGAAGATTCACATACCCTTCTTTTGCCATATCAAATTGGTGTCCCTGCGGACAGGCAAAACTTTTCGCTGAGCGTGTCAGCGGTGCGTGGCAAAGGGGACAGCTGAAAGACATGGTGACTCCGGGGGGCATTCATTAAAGGGCGAAAGTGTACCGCTATTCGCCCTTGTAGAAAACGGCTGGGTTAACGCATGACGATCAGATGGTCAGAATCTGCCGCCAGGCCATCCGGTTTGACGTTTTCGAGGCGCAGGACATTGCCCATGATTTCGCTAAACACCGGGGCTGAAACCGCCCCGCCGTAATAAGCGCCATTTTGAGGATCGTTAATCACAACGACCAGCGCAAAACGCGGATTGCTGGCGGGGGCGACGCCTGCGGTGTAGGCAACGTATTTATCGACATATTTACCGCTTTCATCAATTTTCTTCGCCGTGCCGGTTTTCACCGCCACGCGGTAGTCGCGTACCGCCGCCTTCACGCCGCCTCCGCCCGGAAGCGCAACGCTCTCCATCATATGCTCGACTTCATGGGCAATCTCTTCCGGCATCACCCGTTTGCCGATAACGGGCGGGTCGATGCGGGTGATCGACAGCGGGCGTTCAAGTCCGTAACTTCCGATAGTGGCATAAACATGGGCCAGCTGCAGCGGCGTGACCATCAATCCATAGCCAAAGGCAAACGTCGCGCGATCGAGCTGGCTCCAGTACTTGCGATTTGGCAGAAGGCCGGAACTCTCGCCGGTTAAGCCAAGGCCGGTGCTGGTGCCAAAGCCAAAGTTTTTGTAGGTATCAAGCAACCGCTGAATAGGCATCGCCAGCGACAGGCGGGATACGCCGGTATCGCTGGACTTTTGCAGGATCCCGGTCATGGTCAGCTCCGGGTAATAACCCACGTCGCGGATACGGTGGCCGTCCAGCGTGTAGGGGTGGGTGTCGATCACGCTGTCCGGCTGAACCAGCCCCTGCTGGAGGGCGGTCATGAGCACCAGCGGCTTGACGGTCGAGCCGGGTTCAAAGGTGTCGCTGATGGCGCGATTGCGGAAATCATTCAGCGTCGCCCCCTCGCGGTTGTTGGGGTTGAAGTCCGGGAAATTCGCCATCGCCAGAATTTCGCCGGTCTGGATATTAATTAGCACCGAAGCGCCCGATTCGGCTTTGTTCCAGGCGACGGCGTTGTCCAGCGCATCTTCAGTGATGGTTTGCAAACGCTCATCAATACTCAGCTGGATGTTATGCGCGGGCACTGGCGCGACTTCCGTGAGATTTTCGATAACATGGCCGTAGCGGTCTTCCCGCACCTGCCGGACACCGGGCTTGCCCGTCAGTTGCGCATTGAAGCTTTTTTCTACGCCTTCAATACCCTGACCATCAATATTGGTAAAACCGATAAGATTCGCCGCGACGTGCCCGGCGGGATAAAAACGCCGCGACTCATCACGCAGGTTAATACCCGGTAAATTGAGCTTATCGATCCACTGCGCCTGAGACGGGTCCACCTGGCGGGCGAGATAGATAAACCGCCCATGAGGATTGCTGTTAATTCGGGAGGCAAGCGTTTCGAGAGACAGATGCAGCGCTTTCGCCAGCGCCTGCCAGCGTTCATCGAACCCGACGCCGCCTTTTGCCAGCACCGTTTTCGGATCGGCCCACACGGCTCTGACAGGCACGCTCACGGCAAGGGGCCGTCCTTCGCGATCGACAATCATGCCACGCGGCGCGTCGATCGCGAGCTGTCGCAGGGAGCGCATATCTTCCTGCTTAACCAGATTATCGGGTTTGATAATTTGCAGCCAGGCCACGCGGCCCAGCAGAAAAACGAGACTACCCAGAATGGCGAGACACAGCAGAACAAAACGCACCGGCGTGAAGTTTCCGGTGGTCATTATGGTTTTCTTTTTCACCTGAACCCCAGGGCAATGAATCAACGCCCTGATTTAACGGGAAAACTTTGTCGTGAGGGGGAAAAACAATGCTAATAATGTCGAAGCTTTGCAACAAGTTGCGAACAAGGTCGCCGTCAGTCATATTCTGAAAGAAACGGCGTAAAAAAGCCCCGCACGGTGCGAGGCTTTATGTCTGATGGTGAAGCGCGATAGCACTTCTGTCAGCAGTGGTTCGATCAGATAGCAGTTACGTTAACTGCAGCTGGGCCTTTCTGGCCGTCCTGAATTTCGAACTCAACGTTCTGGCCTTCAGCCAGAGTTTTGAAGCCATTACCCTGGATTGCAGAGAAGTGTACGAACACGTCTTTGCTGCCGTCAGCAGGAGTAATGAAACCAAAACCTTTAGACTCGTTGAACCACTTAACTTGACCTTTAATCTTTGCCATTTGCAAAATTCCTTAGAGTGTTTTCTTTGCCCGCGGGCATTACCTAGATAAAACTGAGACATTACTGCATGAGGCACTAATATAAGGTTCGGCAGAGAAGCGGTATTCAACGACAACGTGTTTACTCAGGACTTCTATACTGAAAATGCCACACATAAACAGAACTGTACCTCGTTTGACCCAAACCGTGTTATCACATACAACGTTTAATATGGCAAGCCATTTTTAAACGCGTCTCGATCCGCCGCACAAATTCTGGCTCTGTCCCTGGCCATTCTGCAAAAATATGCGTCCGGCTATGGACAATGTTGCCAGCCTATACTACCGCGCCGTTGTATTCACAACCGCTGTAATCAAAGACTTTTTTAACATAGTTCACGCGTTTCGATACGTCCAGATTTCAGCCTGTTTTTCTTCATTGCAATGATTGAGTTAGAACTTATTGTGAAAAGTTATGCCGAAATGATTGCAAGGTGCCTGAAAAGTAACATTTCAAAAACAGTTTTAATTGCCTTTGGCAAACTGTATTAAAAACCACCGCTTAATAAAAATACGTTGCACTAAAATAATGAAATATTTATGACGCTGCATCAAAAGAAGGCAAGCAAAACGTTTCGATATAATTAAAACATTCCCGGGCGATGCTCCATACCGAATATAGATAACGAACCGGCGCACGCTTTATACGGATAAATATTCGCCAATTTTCAGTATCCTGAATGAAGTATTAACGGGTGCTACATTATCAAGCGCCCTTCGTAACGCCTGCACGGGTTCATCAAGAGATTCATCGGCCAGTTCGAACACGCCCCAATGAATGGGAAAAGCAGTCGGACACCCCAGGCCTTGCCAGAGCGCCACGGCAGAATGGGGGTCCATATGGTGCACTGCCATGAACCATTCGGGTGCATATGCGCCAATCGGCAGTGCGGCAAAATCAATTGCGCCAAGCCGCTCCGGGATTAACAGCAGTTCCGGCGAATACCCGGTATCCCCGCTAAACCAGAACCGATGCTGTCGCCCCTCGACAACCCAGCCGCACCATAATGACCGATTACGATTCCACGGCGTACGCATGCTCCAGTGCTGCGCCGGTACGGCGGTCAGGGTTATTCCCTGCCAGTTAGCGTTCTGCCACCAGTCGAGTTCAACCACATTTTTCGCTCCCCGCCGGCGGAACCAGTTCCCCAGCCCCAGGGGAACAAACACGGTCAGGCCCGGAAAGCGCCGCAAGAGCTTTCGCACCGTTGAGGCATCAAGATGATCATAATGATTATGGGAAATCAGCAACGCATCCAGTGTCGGAAGGCTTTCGACGGTGATAGCGGGCGGGGTTTTTCGCTGTGGTCCAAGAAAGGGCACGGGAGATGCGCGATGGGAAAAAACCGGATCGGTCAGGAGATACCTGCCGTCCATGCGTAATAACACGCTGGCATGCCCAAGCCACCATGCCCCATCCTCCGGGCGCGCGTTGAGTTCAACAGGCTGCCACCAGGTCTGGATAAAGGCGTCGTATCCTGAAGACGGGGGCTTCGGCAGGCCAGCGGCTTTACGCTCTTTCTGCCAGCGATCGACATCGCCGGGCTGATGTCCTGTGGAATGGGTATTGCGAAAACCATCCGGCGTGTGGTGTTTCAGGGAGGGGTCATACCAGGGATTTTTCCAGACCACGGCCACCTCCCATCATTGCAACCTAGCGTTCGGCCACCAGACGAATGAAATCGTCTTCATCGTCTTTAGCGTCTGGCGCACTCTCTTTCGCTACCGCTTTCTCTTCAGGCTCGTTGGCTTCACACAAACGACGCAGCAGCGCATTCTGACGCTTTTGCAGATCGAGCATCGCTTCCAGCAGCTCAATCTGCTCGTTAGTCCGGGAGCTGGCACGGTTGACGAAAAACCATATGAGAAGCCCTACCACCATAACAATCAACGAGACTGCCAGGGACGCCAGGCTTAGTAGCCCTGAATTCAGTAACTCACCCATTTCACCACCTCAATAAAAACGGCTATTTTACCACTGGCGCGAAGGAAGGGCATCACATTGAGAAAAAATGCGGTCTACCACGGGATAAACTTATTGATTGCGCAAACGCCGCTAAAAAACTGTACATCCTGATCGCACATCACATTGATAGTCTGCGTCCACAATACGACGCATGCTATCAGCACAATAATCAGAATCACCCAGCGTATTTTTTTCACTCCACACTCCGTCTTATGACCATATGTTACCAGGTTAGCACGCTAATCTTAAACAGCGGCTAACTGTAACCGCATCAAATCCTTTTCGGAATAGTTCACTTGTTTCACACCGTAAACCGTTTAGGCTTAGTGCATGACAACAAAGATAAAGAGGTAATGATGCATTTTATCATTCGAACAACTATTGCACTGGCCGTTGTGTGGATTGGCCTTTTATTAACCGGATATGGAGTGCTTGTGGGGAGCACCGAAAATGCAGCGGGATTAGGCATTCAGTGTAAGTACGTCACGGCACAGGGTATGAGTACCGCCCAGTATCTGCACTCCGACAGCGGTATCATTGGATTAACCAACTGCCCGGTACTGCGTAAAACGTCCGTGGTCATTGATAACGGCTAACCGTTTAACAATATAAAAAAACGCCGCAGACGATGCGGCGTTTTTTATGCCTGACAGCATTCAGAACGGGTAGTCGTTGTAACCCATCTGCTCAGAGATTTTACGCGCCGCAGTGTGCAGGATAGCAACATACTCATGCAGGCGTTCTTCCGAGAAGCGCAGCGTCGGGAATGAGATACTCAGGCCCGCAATCACGACGCCAAAGCGATCGAAAACAGGTACGCCAATGCAGCGCAGCCCCTCTTCCTGCTCTTCGTTATCTTCCCCGTAGCCCTGCTCGCGAACGGTATCGAGTACCTTAAGCAGCTCATCGGTACTGGTGATGGTGCGGTCGGTGCTGCGTTTATACTCCACGCCGTCCAGAATTTGCTTCACCTCTTCGCGATCGCGCCAGGCCAGCAGCACTTTACCGATTGCCGTACTGTACAGCGGGTTACGACGTCCGATACGCGAGTACATACGCAGGTTATACATCGAGTCGATTTTGTGGATGTAAACGATACTGTCTTCATCCAGCGCGCCCAGGTGGACCGTCTCTTTCGTCAGGCGTGACAGTTCACGCATCTGAATATCTGCGCTGCGAATAAGATCCACGTTTTGTAACGCGCGGGCACCCAGCTCGAACAGCTTCAGCGTGAGAGAGTATTTCTCAGACTCGCCTTCCTGAGCGACATAGCCCAGAGACTTCATGGTCTGCAAAAAGCGATAAACGGTGCTTTTCGACATCATCACGCGCTGCGACAATTCTGTAATACCAATTTCACGCTCTTCTCCGAGCGCCTGCAAGATGCCAAACACCTTCAGCACGGAAGAAACAGAATCTGGCTGCTTATCCAAATCTGCGATTGCCATTTATCACCTCATACAGAGTGTTTTATAAAAATCAGAACCGGTTTTTATTATAAATTCGAGTCATGCTGCCTGCAATCAATCTGCGTTTACTTCGTTACAAATCTGCGACATAAAACCGAAATAACGATGCTAAAATAGTTACCCTGAGAATAATTTCATCCTGAGCATTTCATTTCCCATGGAAAAACACGCTTCCGATGGCCTGCCGTTGCCCCAGCGGTATGGTGCTATCGCCACCATTATTATTGGTATTTCGATGGCCGTCCTCGACGGCGCGATTGCCAACGTCGCATTGCCCACAATCGCCAGCGACCTCAACGCCTCCCCCGCCAGCTCCATCTGGATTGTGAATGCGTATCAAATCGCGATTGTGATCTCCTTACTTTCGCTCTCTTTTCTGGGGGATATGTTTGGCTACCGGCGGATCTATCAGTGCGGCCTGGTGGTTTTCACGCTGACCTCGCTTTTTTGCGCCCTGTCGGACTCACTGCATACCCTGACGCTGGCCCGTATTGCTCAGGGCTTCGGCGGCGCGGCTCTGATGAGCGTGAATACGGCATTGATACGGCTTATCTATCCCCAGCGCCAGCTAGGCCGGGGGATGGGCATCAACTCGTTTATTGTGGCGGTTTCCTCGGCGGCAGGCCCCACGATTGCTGCCGCGATCCTGTCTGTTGCTTCATGGAAGTGGCTTTTTGCGATAAATGTGCCGCTCGGAATTGTGGCTATTTTCTTCGCACTGCGTTATCTCCCGGCTAATGGCCCCAAAAGCAACAAGCCGCGCTTCGACTTACCCAGCGCGGTGATGAATGCGCTAACCTTCGGTCTGCTCATCACGGCCCTGAGTGGCTTCGCGCAAGGGCAATCTCTGACGCTTATCGCGGCAGAAGTCGCCGCCATGCTGATCGTGGGTTTCTTCTTTGTCCGTCGCCAGCTGGCGCTGCCGGTGCCGTTGCTGCCGGTTGACCTGCTGCGTATTCCGCTTTTTTCGCTTTCTATTTGCACCTCAATCTGTTCGTTTTGCGCCCAGATGCTGGCGCTGGTCGCGTTGCCGTTCTTTTTGCAGAGCATCGTGGGTCGTTCCGAGGTGGAGACAGGGCTGCTGCTGACGCCATGGCCGCTGGCAACCATGGTGATGGCCCCGCTGGCAGGCTATTTAATTGAACGGGTCCATGCGGGGCTGCTGGGTGCGTTAGGGCTGGTAGTGATGGCGAGCGGCCTGTTTGCGCTGGCGCTGCTCCCCTCCACGCCTTCCGACATGGATATCATCTGGAGAATGGTCCTGTGCGGAGCCGGTTTTGGTCTGTTCCAGTCACCCAATAACCATACCATTATGACCGCTGCCCCACGCCATCGCAGCGGCGGAGCCAGCGGCATGCTGGGAACGGCGCGTCTGTTAGGGCAAAGTACCGGTGCCGCGCTGGTTGCGCTGATGTTCAACCTTGCCGGGCAGAACGGCACCCACGTTGCGCTGCTTACGGCCGGAACACTGGCGACGACTGCGGCCATTGTCAGCGGATTGCGGATCACGCAACCCCGCGCGCAGGCATAAAAAAACCGGGCGGAGGTTTACCCCGCCCGGTTTATCTTTAAACGCTCTGCGTTACTTCAGGTATTCCCCGCTGCGCAGTGCTTCGATACGCTTATCCAGCGGCGGGTGAGACATAAACAGCTCGCTCAGCGATTTTGATTTACCGTTAATGCAGAAGGCCATCATGCTGTTCGCTTCCTGCGGCTCATAGCTGGTTTTCAGACGCTGCAGGGCGGCAATCATCTTCTCGCGCCCCACCAGTTTTGCCGAGCCGGCATCCGCGTGGAATTCACGGTGACGGGAGAACCACATGGTAATGATGCTCGCCAGAATACCGAACACCAACTCCAGTACCATCGACACCGCAAAATAGATCAGCGGGTTACCGTTGCTCTCTTCACCTTCGTCACGGTTGCCGCCCATAAATCCTGCCGCAATTTGCGCCAGAATACGGGAAATGAAGATCACGAAGGTGTTCACCACCCCCTGAATCAGCGTCATCGTCACCATGTCGCCGTTAGCGATGTGGCTGATCTCATGGGCGATAACCGCTTCGGCTTCATCGCGGCTCATGTTCTGCAACAGACCGGTACTGACGGCAACCAGGGAAGCGTCACGACGCGCGCCCGTTGCAAACGCGTTGATATCAGGCGCGTGGTAGATAGCCACCTGCGGCATAGCGATGCCCGCCTGCTGTGACTGTTGGGCCACGGTGTTCATCAACCAGCGTTCCATGTCGTTACGCGGTTGTTCGATGACCTCGCCACCCACGGATTTGAGCGCCATCCACTTCGACATCAGCAGAGATATAAAGGAGCCACCAAAACCAAACAGCAGCGCCATGATCAACAAGCCTTGAACGCTGCTCGACTGAATTCCTGTCAGGCTTAGCACAAGCCCGAATACCACCATCACCGCCAGGTTGGTGAGCAGGAAGAGCGCGATTCGCATCATAATTTTCTTTTAACCTCAGTTTAACAAAGCGCACTATGCGATTACCCACATCGTATGGGTATTGTGGCTATTTTCAAGGATTCGGGGGGCGTAAGTCACCAGAAAGACACAACTTTACACAATTGAAGGTCAGTTTGACGGGAGGTTGCAGAACTAAAAAAAACAGGCACAATTTCTTGTGCCTGTTGGGTATTTATTTCGCCGGTGTCGGCTGCAGTGCTGGCTTGCCTTTTTCCAGATTCGCCAGGTCGAGCGCGATATGCACCGTCTCGTCCAGATACGGATCCGGCTCCTGGTAATCTTTCGGCAGATCGTCCAGTTTCTTAAGCAGCGGTTTGCCTTCTCGCTTGAAGCGATCGTTAACCCGCGCCAGACGCGTCGCGTCATCCTCGTTGTTCTCTTTCTCACGCTGAGCGTAGTTCAGAGAGACAATATTCCGTTTTTCTTTCAGGGCATTGAAGCGCGCAATGTCCTTCATGATGTACTGGAATTCCGGATCTTTGGCGATGCGTTCCTGATGGTCCTTAAGCAAGGCCGGGCCAAACTGCGTCATGTCGCCAGACTTGACGAAGGTGGCAGCGTTGATGCTATCCCACGGCAGCGCGTTATCCTCAAACTTCTCACCCGTTTCCGTCTCTTCCGTACCTGTTGGCATCAGAATGTCCGGCGTAACGCCTTTACGCTGCGTACTGCCGCCATTCACACGGTAGAACTTCTGGATGGTGTATTGAACCGACCCCAGTGCAGGCCATTCCGGGCGCAGCATTTGGTCGTAAATACGGTTGAGAGAACGGTACTGCTGTACGGTGCCTTTCCCGAAGGTCGGTTCACCCACAATCAGCGCGCGGCCATAATCCTGCATCGCAGCGGCAAAGATTTCAGATGCAGAGGCACTGAAGCGATCCACTAAGACCACCAGCGGGCCTTTGTAGTACACCACGCCATCGGTATCGGCGTCTTCACGCACTTTACCGTTGTTATCGCGCACCTGAACCACCGGACCAGACGGAATGAACAGGCCAGACAGTGAAACGGCTTCGGTCAGCGCCCCACCGCCATTGCTGCGCAGGTCGATGATGACGCTGCTGACATTCTGCTTCTCAAGCTTCTGCAGCTGCACTTTCACATCATCGGTCAGCCCAACATAGAAGCCCGGGATATCAAGCACGCCCACCTTCTCTTTCCCGACGGTTTTCACCGACATTTTCACCGCGCGGTCTTCCAGACGGATGCGCTCGCGGGTCAGGGTAACGATACGGGTTTTGGTGCCTTTCCCGGCAGGCAGGATCTCAAGGCGCACTTTGCTGCCTTTCGGTCCCTTGATCAACGCGACGACGTCATCAAGACGCCAGCCGATCACATCAACCATTTTTTGTCCGGTTTGACCCACGCCCACGATGCGATCGCCAACGCTAATGGCTTTGCTCTTCGCTGCAGGGCCGCCCGCCACCATGGAGTTGATCATGGTGTAATCATCGTCCATCTGCAGCACCGCGCCGATACCTTCCAGAGACAGGCTCATTTCGGTATTGAACTGCTCGGTATTACGCGGGGAGAGATAGTTGGTATGCGGATCGATTTCATGGGCAAACGCGGTCATCGCCAGTGAGAACACATCTTCACTGTTGGTCTGCGCAAGACGACGGATAGCAAATTTATAGCGACGGTTTAACGTCTCACGAATCTCTTTCTCGTCTTTGCCCGTGAGTTTGAGGCTCAGTTCGTCGTATTTGACTTTACCGTCCCACAGCGCATTCAGCTCGGCTTCGTCTTTCGGCCATGGCGCTTTGCTGCGGTCCAGATTAAAGGTGTCGTTGCCGGTAAAATCCATCGGACGTTCCAGCACTTTTAACGCGTATTGATAGCGTTCAAAACGGCGCTGCTGCGACAGATTATACAGATCGTAAAACAGGTCCAGCTTGCCGGAACGCAGTTCATCACCCACTTCGGATTTACGTTTGGCAAACTTTTCGATGTCGCTGGCCAGCAGCACGTTATGGCTGTAATCCAGCAAGTTCAGATAGCGGTCGAAAATTTTGGCCGAAAAGGCCTGATCGAGATCGAACTGACGATAGTGCGACCGAGTGAAGCGCGACGTCACGCGCTCACTCACCGTCGCGTGCTGCGTCTCTTCCTTCAACACCGGAATTTGATCAGCACGCGTAATATCGTCCACTGCGAAAGCGTGGCCTGCTATAACAAACAGGCCCGCTAACGCGGTGAGCTTAAAAAAAGTGTTCATGCCAGGCTTGGCCTCCGTTTCAGAACAACAAGTGTTCTGCGCGTACAATCATTGACATACCAGAAGTCAGCTGCACACGAACGCCATCTTTGGTGATTTCCAGAACGGTGGCATCCATTGCATTGTTACCCGCTTTCACTTTCAGTGCCTGACCCACGCTCAGCGCGTTGATGTCCGAAACCGGAGTGTGGCGCGGCTCTTCGCGAGGTGCACGCGGGGCTTTAGCTGCTGGTTTATCAGCACGCGGTTTGCGATCGTTATTATCATTGCGACGCGGTGCCGGACGCGGTTTACGCTCACGACGAGGCGCTTCTTCCTGGCCGTTTGCCGCGGCGGCTTCGCGTTTTTTCGCTTGCTGCTCAGCACGCTGTGCCTGAACGCGAGCTTTCGCTTCTTCCAGCTGTTTACGCGCGTGTTCTACGTGCTGCTCGTCCAGCTCACCGCAAGGGTTGCCGTCGAGGTCGACACGTGTAGCGCCCGCTTTGATACCGTACAGGTAACGCCAGCTCGAAGTATAAAGACGTAAGGCAGAGCGAAGCTGGGTTTTGCTGAGATTCATCTCACCCTCAACGCGCGCGACTAAATCCTGAAAAATACCGACTTTCAGGGGGCGAGCTTCACCTTCAGCGCTGAAGCACTGTGGGAAACGCTCTGCCAGAAATGCGATAACTTCTTTACTGCTATTCAACTTAGGTTGATTTTCCATGAAATTTCCTGATTACAACGGACGTTGCCAACAAGCGCAGGCATGAACAGGCGTCATTATAATGACGCTATCAGTAAATGCTACGTTATCCGTTGATTATCCTGCGACGCTCGCAAAGAATTTTTGATAATCGGTTGTTGCCAACACTTTTTCCAGGTTCGCGACCAGCTCGCGCAGCCCCTGCTCGTCCTCAGCGCTAAAGCGGCCAAAGTCGGTACTGTCGATGTCCAGGACACCCATAATCTGCCCCTTCACGACCAGCGGAAGGACGATTTCAGAATTACTGGCAGCATCGCAGGCAATGTGGCCATCAAAAGCATGGACATCTTCTACGCGCTGGACCTGGTTTGTCGCGACCGCCGTCCCGCATACGCCACGGCCAACCGGAATACGCACACAGGCGATTTTTCCCTGGAAGGGACCCAGCACCAGCGTGTTATCTTCAAGAAGATAAAAACCGGCCCAGTTCACGCCAGAGAGACGTTCAAACAGTAATGCACTAGTATTTGCCAGAGTGGCTAAGAAGCTGGTTTCACCTGCCATCAATGCCTGAAAATCGCGATTAAGATCCGCGTAGAATTCTGATTTGTTCATTATTCAATCACTTAGTTGTCTTACAAATTTACCGCATAGGCTATTAAAATAAGCATTAAATGCGCTCATGCTCAAGATGAATCAAATCATGAGTTAATATAACGTTCAACAATACTTATCCGTGCGCGACAGATGGCCATAAAAATACCCAGGATTACGCCGACAAGAAAGATCACCGTCCATACGGTAAGCGAAGCTTTGCCTCGTGCACATTATCAGCGTTGCCCCCAGTGCGATACGCTTTTTATGCTGCCGAAGATGAAATCGCATCAAAGTGCTTTTTGCCCTCGCTGCGATGCCAAAATCCGTGACGGGCGCGACTGGTCGTTAACCCGACTCGCGGCAATGGCGACGGCCATGCTGCTGCTGATGCCGTTTGCCTGGAGCGAGCCGCTGCTGAAACTGTACCTTCTCGGCGTGCGTATCGATGCAAACGTGGTGCAGGGTATCTGGCAGATGACACGTGAGGGCGACCCGCTCACCGCAGCGATGGTGCTGTTTTGCACCATAGGCGCCCCACTGGTGCTGGTGGCCGCTATTGCGTATCTGTGGTTCGGCAACATTCTCGGCATGAATCTGCGGCCCGTGTTGCTCATGCTGGACAAGCTGAAAGAGTGGGTGATGCTGGACATTTACCTGGTCGGCATAGGCGTTGCTTCCATCAAGGTGCAGGATTACGCGTTTCTGCAGCCCGGCATTGGGCTTTTCGCCTTTATCTCGCTGGTACTGCTGAGCATTCTGACCCTGATCCATCTCAACGTTGAGCAGCTGTGGGAACGATTTTATCCCCAGCGCCCCGCAACACGGGCTGATGAAAATCTGCGCGTCTGTCTGGGCTGTCATTACACCGGCCTGCCGGATGCGCGCGGTCGTTGTCCTCGCTGCCACATTCCGTTGAGGCTGCGGCGCAACAACAGCCTGCAAAAATGCTGGGCGGCGCTGATTGCCTCGATCGTGTTTTTGATCCCGGCCAATATGCTGCCTATCTCCGTGATTTATGTGAACGGTGCCCGTCAGGAAGATACTATCCTTTCCGGTATTATCTCTCTCGGCCACAGCAACGTCGGGGTGGCGGCGATAGTCTTTATCGCCAGTATTCTGGTGCCGTTTATCAAGGTGATGGTGATGTTTACGCTACTCATCAGCATTCACTTCAAATGTGAACAAGGATTACGTACGCGCATCTTGCTTCTGCGTTTCGTTACCTGGATTGGCCGCTGGTCGATGTTGGATCTGTTTGTGATTTCGTTGATGATGTCGCTCATCAATCGCGATCAGCTCCTTGCTTTTACTATGGGACCCGCAGCTTTTTATTTCGGCTCTGCGGTGATATTGACTATTCTTGCAGTGGAATGGCTGGACAGCCGCTTACTTTGGGACGCACATGAGTCAGGAAACGCCCGCTTCGCAGACTGAAGCGAGAATTAAAACAAAACGCCGTATTTCGCCCTTCTGGCTGCTGCCCGTCATCGCGTTGATGATTGCAGGCTGGCTCATCTGGACGAGCTATGAAGATCGCGGCAATACCATCACCATTGATTTCCAGTCCGCTGACGGCATCGTGGCCGGGCGCACCCCGGTGCGCTTCCAGGGGGTGGAAGTCGGAACCGTTCAGGATGTCAGGCTCGGTAAGGGGCTGAATAAAATTCAGGTCAGCGCCAGCATCAAGTCCGATATGAAGGATGCCCTGCGCAGCGAAACCCAGTTCTGGCTTGTCACGCCGAAAGCGTCGTTGGCCGGCGTATCCGGCCTGGATGCGCTCGTTGGCGGGAACTACATCGGCATGATGCCAGGCAAAGGGGAACCGCAGGATCACTTCGTCGCGCTGGACACGCAGCCGAAATACCGGCTCAACAACGGCGATTTGATGATCCACCTGCAATCCCCGGATTTGGGTTCGCTGAACAGCGGCTCGCTGGTCTATTTCCGCAAGATCCCCGTGGGCCGCGTTTACGATTACGCGATTAACCCCAACAAACAGGGCGTCACCATTGATGTGCTGATTGAGCGGCGCTTTACCAATCTGGTTAAAAAAGGCAGCCGCTTCTGGAACGTCTCTGGTGTGGATGCAGATCTGAGCCTGAGCGGCGCGAAGGTCAAACTCGAGAGTCTGGCGGCGCTGGTCAATGGCGCGATCGCCTTTGATTCGCCGGAAAACTCAAGCCCTGCCGCCGCCGATGACACCTTTGGCCTGTATGCGGACCTCGCCCACAGCCAACGCGGGGTGATCGTCAAGCTCGCCCTGCCGGACGCTAAAGGACTGAAAGCCGGTTCCACTCCGCTGATGTATCAGGGGCTGGAGGTGGGCCAGCTCACCAAAATGACGCTCAACCCGGGTGGCTCTGTCACTGGCGAGATGACCGTCGACCCAAGCGTGGTCGATCTCCTGCGGGAGAAAACCCGTATCGAAATGCGCAGCCCCAAACTGTCCCTGAACGATGCCAGCCTCAGCAGCCTGCTGACGGGCAATACCTTTGAGCTGATCCCGGGTGAAGGCCAGCCGAGCAATAACTTTGTTATCGCTCCTGCGGATAAAGCCCTTCTGCAAAAACCGGGCGTGGTGACGGTGACGCTGACCGCTCCGGAAAGCTACGGGATCGAAGCGGGCCAGCCGTTGATTTTACACGGCGTGCAGGTCGGACAGGTCCTGGAGCGCAAGCTTACCGAAAAAGGCGTCTCGTTCTCTGCCGCCATCGATCCGAAGTACAGCGACCTGGTGCACGGTGACAGCAAGTTTGTCGTTAACAGCCGCGTGGACGTGAAGGTCGGCCTCGACGGCGTTGAGTTCCTTGGCGCCAGCGCCAGCGAATGGGTTAACGGCGGGGTCCGGATACTGCCGGGTAACAAAGGGCCGCTGCGCGACAGTTATCCTCTGTATGCCAACCTGGATAAAGCCATTGAAAACAGCCTGAGCGATCTGCCGACTACCACGCTGACCTTAACGGCGGAAACCCTGCCAGACGTGCAGGCCGGCTCAGTGGTGCTTTACCGTAAGTTTGAAGTGGGCGAGGTCATTACCGTACGTCCCCGCGCCGAAACCTTTGATATTGAACTGCACATCAAGCCCGAGTACCGCAAACTGCTGACACCAAACAGCGTGTTCTGGGCCGAAGGCGGGGCTAAGGTGCAGCTTAACGGCAGCGGGCTGACCGTTCAGGCCTCCCCTCTTTCGCGTGCGCTGCGCGGGGCAATCAGTTTCGACAATCTGACGGGTGCCGGGGGCAATTTACGCAAAGGTGACAAACGTATTCTCTTCCCGTCCGAAACGGCTGCGCGCGCGGTTGGGGGCCAGATTACGCTTCACGCCTTTGATGCGGGCAAGCTTGCCGAAGGCATGCCGATCCGCTATCTCGGCATCGATATCGGGCAGATCCAGAAGCTGACGCTAATTACGGCGCGAAATGAAGTACAGGCAACCGCCGTACTCTATCCGGAATACGTGCAGACCTTTGCCCGAACCGGTACGCGTTTCTCCGTGGTAACACCGCAAATCTCGGCGGCGGGCGTTGAACATCTCGACACCATTTTGCAGCCGTACATCAACGTCGAACCGGGGCGTGGCAACGCGCGTCGCGATTTTGAGCTGCAGGAAGCCACCATCACGGACTCCCGCTACCTTGACGGGCTGAGTATCGTGGTTGAGGTGCCGGAGGCCGGATCGCTGAACATCGGTACCCCGGTCCTGTTCCGCGGCATGGAGGTAGGCACCGTGACCGGCCTGACGCTCGGCTCGCTTGCCGATCGCGTGATGGTGACGCTGCGCATCAGCGAACGTTATCAGCATCTGGTGCGCAACAACTCGGTGTTCTGGCTGGCCTCAGGCTATTCGCTGGACTTCGGGCTGACGGGCGGCGTGGTGAAAACCGGCACCTTCAACCAGTTCATTCGTGGCGGTATTGCCTTTGCGACTCCGCCAGGCACGCCACTGGCACCGAAAGCGCAGCCGGGTAAACACTTCCTGCTGCTGGAGAGTGAACCGAAAGAGTGGCGCGAATGGGGAACCGCTCTGCCGCGTTAATCCTGCAGGCTCCGGTGTCAACGCGCCGGAGCCTTTATGTTACACTGCGCGCCTGAATGATTCCCTGTGGTGTGCCCGTGGCTCAAAACTCCGTATTTCTTCCTGAACAATTCCTCGCGCAGATGCGCGAGGCGCTTCCTGCTCATCTCTCCTTTGACGATTTTATCGCTGCCTGCCAGCGTCCGCTGCGCCGCAGCATTCGCGTCAATACCCTGAAAATCAGCGTCGAGGCCTTTCTTGAACTGGTTTCGCCCTACCGCTGGCAGTTGACGCCGGTTCCGTGGTGCGAAGAGGGGTTCTGGATCGAGCGCGATGACGAAGAGGCCCTGCCGCTGGGCAGCACTGCCGAGCATCTGAGCGGTCTGTTTTATATTCAGGAAGCCAGCTCCATGCTGCCGGTTGCCGCGCTCTTTGCCGACGGTAATTCGCCTGCTCGCGTGATGGACGTCGCCGCTGCGCCGGGTTCCAAAACCACCCAGATAGCGGCGCGGATGGGCAATCAGGGGGCCATTCTTGCCAATGAATTCTCCGCCAGCCGCGTAAAAGTTCTGCACGCCAATATCAGCCGCTGCGGGATCCATAACGTCGCGCTGACCCACTTCGACGGCCGCGTATTTGGCGCTGCCCTGCCTGAAACCTTTGATGCGATCCTGCTCGATGCCCCCTGCTCCGGCGAAGGCGTCGTGCGTAAAGATCCCGATGCCTTAAAAAACTGGTCAGTGGAGAGCAATCTGGACATTGCCGCCACGCAGCGGGAGCTGATCGACAGCGCCTTCCACGCTCTGCGCCCCGGCGGAACGCTGGTGTACTCCACCTGTACGCTTAACCGCGACGAAAATGAAGACGTCTGCCTGTGGCTGAAAGCTCAGTATCCCGATGCTGTGGAGTTTCTCCCGCTCAATGATCTGTTTAACGCGGCAAAAGAGTCCGCAACGCCGGAAGGCTTCCTCCACGTCTTCCCACAGATTTACGACTGTGAAGGCTTCTTCGTCGCACGGTTACGCAAAACTCACGCCGTTCCTCCGTTGCCTGCGCCGTCGTTCAAGGTGGGGAAATTTCCGTTCGCCCCGCTTAAGGGCCGTGAAACCGCGCAGCTTAAGGAGGCGGCAAGCCAGGTTGGCCTGGTCTGGGACGAGAGCCTGCACCTCTGGTCGCGCGACAAAGAGATTTGGCTTTTCCCGGCCAACATTGAGCCGCTGATTGGCAAAGTGCGTTTCTCCCGCCTCGGTATTCGCCTGGCGGAAGTTCACAACAAAGGCTATCGCTGGCAGCACGAAGCGGTGATCGCTCTTGCCGGAGACGAGAATACCTTTGCCCTGACGCATCAGGAAGCTGAAGAGTGGTACCGCGGACGTGACGTTTACCCGGAAAACACTCCGGCGCGCGATGAGGTCATCGTGACTTATCAGGGCTATCCGCTGGGGCTGGCAAAAAAAGTCGGCTCGCGGCTGAAGAACAGCTACCCGCGTGAGCTGGTGCGCGACGGGCGTTTGTTTACCGGTAACGATCGCACCGACTAAAAAAAGCGCATTTTTTACTGGCGATTTTGCTCTCCTTGGCTACGCTAAAAACTGGGTGACTGTACTGGTCATACCAGATTTTTAACCCAAACCCGGAGAGCACTATGACGAAAACCAGCGTGCGTATTGGCGCTTTCGAAATCGACGACGCAGAGTTGCGCGGCGAAGCACAAGGCGATCGAACGTTAAGTATCCCCTGCAAATCCGACCCGGATCTGTGTATGCAACTCGACGCCTGGGACGCCGACACCAGCGTGCCGGCCATTCTTGATGGCGAACATTCCGTCCTTTACCGCGAGCACTACGACAGTAAAACCGATGCCTGGGTCCTGCGTCTTGCCTGACCTAAAGAGAACCCGCCCGAAGGCGGGTTATTTATTACTGCAACTGCACCAGCGTTAAGTAGCCGTCGAAGACCGCTCCCGTGTCGATGTAATGCAGATTGTGAAAATCATAGCGTCGATCAACAGGCGTATGCCCGAACCAAAAATGGTCCGCGCCGCTAATGCCCTGCCCTTTGCCTGCCATAAACCCCATCAGCCGGTCCCGATCCCACACTATGCGTTGCGCGCTGACGGGTTGGTTCCAGACATATTCTTTTGCCGGATAGTCTGCATGAGCGACAACGTTCAGGCCATTCGCGCAGGGTATCTCAATAATATACGGCAGCGTTCGACACGCTTCAAATAACGTGATGGCCAGATTTTGCGAAGCTTTATCGAGCCGCGAAAACCACATTCCCCCGTTCAGCGTCCAGAGTGAAAAATCATTATTTTCCAGACTGTCGAGGGCCATTTGCTCATGATTACCCCGCACCGCGCAGAACCATTTTTCATGCAGCAGCTGGAGGCATTTCAGGCTGTCCGGACCGCGATCGATAATATCGCCCACGGAGATGAGTAAATCTTCATAAGGATTAAAATGGCGGCGCTTGAGTTCGTCCATAAGTGTCTGATAGCAGCCATGAATGTCACCCGCTACCCAGACGTGACGCCACTCCTCACCGTTTCTTCGCTGATACATAATGCCCCCTCAAAGAAAGTATAGCCGCCTCAGAAAATAGCATCAGATAAGCCTGAGATTGACAAATCCCAACAAACCGTAAACCAAACGGAAATAAAGATCCGCGCGCTATTAATCCCTTTATATCCCCCCTCTAGAATAGGAAGCGAATAAAACGAGAGGTCATCACGTGTCAAACATCCACCTGCAAAACGATGTGCTTTATCCACATCGTACTCATATCATCTCCGAACTGGTGAAAGGAAAACTCGTCCCCGGCCCCATCTGGCAAAAACGCGAATACCGGCTCAAGTTCTTTTTGCGCTCGCTCCTTTTCTGGTCATCCACCCATCGCATGCTGGAAGCATTATCCAGCCGGGATGATTTTGACAGACTTCTCGCTTCCCAGATTACGTTACCCAGCAAGACGCATCGCCAGTATCTGATGCGCGGCCTTAACGCCAGCGATCGCGCCGACGCGGTGATAAGCCACTATCACTGGATCGATGGGCTGAGCGATCCCACGCTTGCCCATGCGCTGAGTAGCCCGAAAGAGCAGACCATCGCGCAGTTTCAGGCGAAAAATGCTGCCGTTTATACCCTTAACGCTTCGTCTGCCCTGAGCGCCGAGCGTGAGGGTGAAAGCACGCTGTGGTTGCGCGACAACGACAACACGCTGCTCGCCAGCCTGACCTTCAGCGTGGCCCGCAGTAAGGGCCAACCGGTGATAGTCATTGGCGGCCTGCAGGGGCCTCGTCGCCACGTTTCCCGCGACGTGATCAAACAAGCCACCCGCGCCTGTCACGGCCTGTTCCCGAAACGCGTGCTGATGGAAGCCCTGCTGACGCTGGCTAAGCAGACACGTATCACCGCCATTTTTGCCGTCAGCGATGAGGGGCATGTGTTCCGGGCGTTGCGTTACCGGCTGAGTAAAGGGCGACATTTCCACGCCAGCTACGACGAATTCTGGGAAAGTCTGGATGCTAAAAAGGTGTCACCTTTCTGCTGGCAGCTACCGCTGGCGATCAAGCGCAAATCGCTGGACGACATTGCAAGTAAAAAACGGGCCGAATACCGGCGCCGCTTCGAGCTGCTGGATCAGATCGACGCCGCGGTAAACGCGCGCTTTTAGGTTGCCGCCCGCTTTCACCAGCCACACACAAAAATTTAACAAAACAGCTAAAAAGGGCTGGACTTCCGCCTGCCGTGTTGTGGTATGGTTGAAGCAGGCACGGTTGACGTGTCCTTTCTGTGAAAGGCGGTTATGGAATTTTATCGTTTACTTTCTTACAGATAAAAAGAGACCGAACACGATTCCTGTATTCGGTCCAGGGAAATGGCTCTTGGGAGAGAGCCGTGCGCTAAAAGTTGGCATTAATGCAGGCTCAATCGCCTTGCACTTTAAGAATAGATGACGACGCCAGGTTTTCCAGTCCACAGCAAAAGTGGCCTGAAAAAAAGCGTCAGAGCATCATTAAATACAAGAAAACCGCAGTGCTGCATCAGCGTCTGCGGTTTTTTTTATTGGAAACCCGAGGGCTAGCAGAGCGTTTCAGCGCGTGCGATAAACGGCGCAAGGCTCATCTTTTGTCCTGGATTTGCCGGGTCATCAATTTGAATCACGCTGATGGGCTGGCCGTTGCTCTTCCCGCTGGCAACCTGCTGCTTAGCAGTATCGTTCAACGGGTACTGTACCAGCGTGCTGGGGTTAATTGCATACAAAGCGTGGCCTGGACGGCAGGTCAGCATCACCTCTTCGCGATTAAATGCCCACTTATCCTTACCCACCTCAAAACGGCTGACGGTAATAACCTGCGGCGCCGCCAGCGCACTCCCGGTGCAGGCCAGCAGTAAAAAAGAAAGCACTGTTTTTTTCATAAGTCTTAACCTTGTCAGTAAGGTTCCCAGGTGGCAAACAGGCTGACCGTAGCCAGCACCAGCGCACCCAGAACAACCTCTGCCTGTGTCATCCTGATAAAAATCTGTTGTTCTCGCCCGGCATCCGAACGAAAGCGTGGCACCAGAAAATACCGATTCGCCAGCGCAATTACCACCATCATCGCCACCAGCGCACATTTGAACAACAAAAGCTGTCCGTACGCCGAACGCCATGGCAGCTCCCATCCCAGAATAAAGAGCGCGTTGACTATCCCAGTCAGCAGGACACCCGCCACGGCATAATGTCCCACCCGGGAAAAGCGCATCATGGTGTAGATCGCAGCAACCCGCCAACGCCCTTTCGCCAGTTGCATACAAAACAGCAGCGGGAGCAGCCCCCCAACCCAGGTGGCAGCGCATAACAGATGTACGGCATGGTTAAGCCGGTGCAATGCGCCTGCAAGCCCCTCGTTCATGGTTGCATGCCCGACGCCTGCCAGCAGCACGTATTGCCCCATGGCGAGCAGTAACAGCCTTGAGCCTTTCTGCGGCACAAGCCAGGCAACACCCACGGTGACAACGGCAAGGATCATCTGCCACAGCCAGACGCCGCCAAACTGCGTGGTGAGTACGCTGTGCCAGATATCCGGGTTGACCACATCGGGCCAGCCGTTGGCCATCAGTCCCCCCTGAACCGCAAACATTAAAAGCGCAGCCGTCAGGCTGATGACGGCGGCACGCTGCTGCTGAGACTGAAAGCGTCTCGACATCAGACGATGCAGGGAGGAAGGGGCAAACCAGACGCTGTAAAGCGCGTTGCCAAAAATCAGCATCAGCGCGCCAAAATGGATAAAGCGCAGCGCAACGTAGAGCGACGCCAGCATACTATTTCACGCTAAAGTGATAGCTGCCTTTCGTTTTGTGGCCATCTACCGACACCACATGCCAGTCGACCTGATAGGTACCCGCCGTCAGCGGTTGCTCAAGCGGAACAATAAGCTGCGCCTTGTTTTTCTCATCGCGCTTCACCGCGCCCGTTTTAACCGCTTTCTGCTGCTCATCGGTTACGACCACGCCGCTGAACTGCGGTTCGATACCCTCAGAAAAACTCAGCGTCAGGAGCTGCGGTGCCGCAACCTGGGCGTTCGCGGCCGGGGTCTGTTGCTGAAGATGAGCATGAGCCAGCGCGGACGGTGCCACAACGGACGCGACCAGGAAAGCCAGCGCCTGTACTGCACGTGAAGAGGAAACATTCATCTTATCATTCCTTTTTGTTATGCCTGTATGGCAAAGGATAACGCTGTATAATATCCGAGTCGAGGAACATCCTGCGCTGACTTGTCATCATCGTGTAATCGCGGTAACGTTGCCGCCGCATAACAAAGGAGAAGGAAATGAAGACTAATCTGGCTGCCCTTCCTCAGGAGGAGATGGACAAAGTAAACGTCGACCTCGCCGCCGCTGGCGTCGCGTTCAAAGAGCGCTATAACATGCCCATCGTGGCAGAGGTGGTTGAGCGTGAACAGCCCGCACACCTGCGCGACTGGTTCCGTGAGCGCTTAATTGCGCACCGTCTCGCCTCCGTAAACCTTTCCCGTCTGCCGTACGAGCCTAAAGTTAAATAACATTAAAGACTCGTTACACTTCCTTACGCGCATTGTGGCAGGATAAGAAAAACCTTATAGAAATAGGTGTATTCTTAGATCACAGCGACTCAGTGTATAAGGAAATCACGATGTCACGATGGAATATTGCTGCGGCACAGTATGCCCGACAGCACGGCAGTGTTGACGATCATGTTGAACATCACCTCCGCTTCGTCGATCGGGCGGTTCGTTTGCAATGCGATCTGCTGGTGTTCCCGGAGCTCTCGCTCACTGGCCCCGGCACGGCGACGCTTCCCCCGCCGCCGGACGATACCCAACTCGCCCCTCTCCTCCTTGCCGCCCAGACCTACGGCATCACCATTGTTGCCGGGCTTCCGCTCGAAAAGCATGGGCAGCGCCACAAGGGGCTTGCCCTTTTCGCACCCTACCGCGAGTCGATCCTGCGCTACCCTCAGGGCAGCGGTGCGAGCCTGACGCCGGGCGAAAAGCGGTTAACCATTATCGAAACCCCGGCAGACGCCCTCGATCTCGATCCTCAGGCGACGCTCTTTACCAGCAGTCAGGACGTGGGGGATAACCGCTGGCGTCAGTCCATCGGCACGTTACAGCGTTTTGCCCATAAATATGCCATTGCGGTCTTAATGGCTAACGCGCGCAGCGGCAGCGCACTGTGGGATGAGAGAGGGCAGCTCATCGTTCGCGCCGATAAAGGGGAACTGCTGTTAACCGGCTCACTGGACAGACGGGGTTGGCAAGGGGATATCATTCCATTAGGCTAAGCATTTTTGGTCAGGAGCATTCAATGCTGCGCGTCATCGATACCGAAACTTGCGATCTTCAGGGCGGGATTGTGGAAGTGGCCTCTGTCGACGTTGTCGACGGACAGATAGTCAACCCAATGAGTCATCTGGTTCGCCCCGATCGCCCGATCAGCACGCAGGCGATGGCTATCCATCGCATCACGGAATCGATGGTGGCGGATAAACCCTGGATTGAGGAGGTTATCCCTCACTATCACGGTAGCCCCTGGTATGTGGCGCATAACGCCAGCTTCGACCGTCGCGTGCTGCCGGAGATGCCCGGGGAGTGGATCTGCACCATGAAGCTCGCGCGCCGCCTGTGGCCGGGGATCAAATACAGCAATATGGCGCTGTATAAATCCCGCAAGCTCAGCGTCCAAACGCCGGAGGGGCTGCATCACCACCGCGCGCTGTATGACTGCTATATCACCGCCGCGCTGCTGATTGATATTATGAATACGTCAGGCTGGACGCCGGAAGATATGGCGACCATAACCGGTCGCCCTGCGCTGTTAACCACCTTCACCTTCGGCAAATACCGCGGCAAAGCGGTAGCCGAAGTCGCGGACAACGATCCGGGCTATCTGCGCTGGCTGTATAACAACCTCGACAGAATGAGCCCGGAGCTGCGCTTAACGCTGAAGCACTATCTCGGCGAAGCCTAACGTTCTGCACGGCCTGGCAACGTATCCTGCGCCAGACCAATCAGAAACGCATACTCCAGCGCCACCCCTTCATAGGATTTGAAGCGCCCCGATTTCCCGCCGTGCCCGGAATCCATGTCGGTGCAGAGCAACAGCAGATTATCGTCGGTTTTTAGCTCGCGCAGTTTCGCCACCCATTTCGCCGGCTCCCAGTACTGCACCTGCGAATCATGCAGGCCCGTCGTCACCAGCATATGCGGATAGGCTTTCGCCTCAACGTTGTCGTACGGGCTGTACTCTTTCATGTAGCGATAATAGGTTTCATCCTGCGGATTTCCCCACTCTTCGAACTCCCCGGTGGTCAGCGGGATAGATTCATCCAGCATGGTGGTCACCACGTCCACGAACGGCACCTGGGCGATAACGCCCTTGAAGCGATCGGGGCGCAGGTTGATCACCGCCCCCATCAGCATGCCACCGGCGCTGCCGCCCATGCCGAAGCAGAGATCGGGATGGCCATAACCCTGCTCCACCAGCGCATCGCACACGTCCAGATAGTCGTAGAAGGTGTTTTTCTTTTTCAGGAACTTACCGTCTTCGTACCACTGCTGACCCAGCTCGCCGCCGCCGCGAATATGGGCGATGGCATAGACAAAACCCCGGTCGAGCAGGCTCAGCCTGCTGCTGCTAAAGTCGGCGTCCATGCTGGATCCGTACGAACCATAGCCGTAAACCAGGAGCGGGTTTTTACCCTTACTGAAATGCGCCTTGTGATAGACCAGCGACACGGGCACTTCCGCACCGTCCCGCGCGGTCACCCACAGGTGCTCGCTGCGGTAATTGTCAGAGTCGAAGCCTTTCACCTCGGCCTGCTTGATCACCTGACGCTGCCCGGTGTCCATGTCCAGCTCAAACAGCGTATCAGGGGTGGTCATTGACGAATACCCATAGCGCAGCCGCGACGATTCAGGTTCAGGGTTAAAACCAATCCAGGTCACATAGGCCGGATCGTCAAAGGCGATACCCACCACTTCCCGCGTTTTACGGTTGATCTGCCGGATGCTGGTCAGCCCGCGCTGGCGCTCCTCCACCACCAGCCAGTCGGTAAACAGGGTAAAGCCCTCGAGCATGACCTGTTCACGCGCGGGAATAAGCACTTCCCATTTGCGCTCGTCGCGCACCTTGGTTTTATACAACCCGAAGTTCTTACCTTCACGGTTGGAGCGGAGGTAAAAGCTGTGCTGGAAATGATCGAGGCTGTATTCGTGATCTTTGCGGCGAGGCAGGAAGCAAAGCGGCTGCGCGTCGGGAAGTTCCGCATCAAGCAAGAGTACTTCCGAGGTGGTCGCACTGGCCAGGTAGATGATCACATAGTGGCGGGACGATGTTTTATGCAGGCTGACATAATACGTCTCATCTTTTTCTTCATACACCAGTTCGTCGTCGGCAGACGAGGTGCCCACCGTATGCCGCCAGACCTGGTAAGGCAGCAGCGTGGAGGCATGTTTTTTTACGTAGTAGACCGTTTCGGAATCGTTCGCCCAGACAAAGTCCGGCGAGACGTTGTCCAGCATTTCCGGATACCAGTTTCCGGTTTCCAGATTGCGAAAGCGCAGGCCGTACTGACGGCGCGAGAGATAATCTTCCGCCAGCGCCATAATGGCGTTATCCGGCGAGATGGACATGCCGCCTAATGTATAAAACTCGCTGTGGGCCGCACGCTTGTTGGCATCCAGCAAGATGTCCCACTCATCCCACTCGGCGCTGAGCACGGACTGACGCTGGTAGATAGCATACTCGTTGCCAGGCTCATAGACATGGCGATAGCGATAGCCATTTTTAGTCCAGGGCGCGGAAATATCGCGCTGCGGGACACGTTGCACCATTTCGTTCAGCAAACGATCCTGCAGCGCCTGCTGGCTGGCCATGACCTTACGGCCATAGTCATTTTCCTCGTGCAGATAGTCGAGGACATCCGGCTGCGAGCGCGTATCGTCCCGCAGCCAGTAATAGTGGTCAATACGCGTATCTCCATGCGTGGTGATCGCGTAAGCAGTGCGTCGGGCTTTCGGTGGCATGTTCGTTTTACTTTTGAGTTTTACACCCTATAAGGTTGGCAAAACACACGCATGATGCAAGCGAAACATGGCCAGTTTAGGAAAGCATTAGCCCGCCAGGGCCTGTTTTTGCTGCTGAATATCCTTCTCGATGCCTTCCCGCACGTCCTGAGGGATCTTCAGGGCATCGCCCAGCGCATTAAGGTAGCTCCGCTCCATAAAGTGATCGATATCGATAGCCGCGCAGCTCAGGAAATAGAGTTCAAGCGCCTCCTCTTCATTTTTAACGCTCTGGGCCAGTCGCTGCGGGTCAAGCGGCTGTTCGATGGCCTTCGCCACCAGCGCCCTGCCCTGTGCTTCGACGCCCGCCTCGCTCAGCTGTTGTTCAATTGCCGTGCGCTCCTGGTCGTCGATATGTCCGTCGCTCTTCGCGGCGAACACCAGCGCCAGAATCAGCCGTTCCGTACGAATATCCAGCGGCGAGGTATGCTCACCATAGTGCGGCTCATCGTTATGCGCGGTACGCACCTTATCTTTGTATTTGTTCCACAGCACGGAGCCGGCGATGGCCCCGCCGCCCGCAAGCAGCGCGCCAGTGCCGTATTTGGTCAGCAGCTTGCGCGAGGATTTGTTCGCGACCAGTAGCCCTGCCAGCCCGCCCAGCGCACCGGGAACCAGAAGTTTACTGAGCCCCTGCTCGCCCGTCCCCGAAGAGGACGTTTTTTGACCCAGCATGGATTGCAATTGATTCAACCAACCTGACATGATTTCTCTCGCTTAATGGTGAACATGCTTCACAGCCTAAGCGAGTGGACGTCAGGAAATGTCTGTTGGCACTAAAGAAGCGCAAATTTCTTGCCTGTCACCTTTGCCCCTGACAAGACAGACGCAAACGTTTTCGTTTATACTGCGCGCAACTTTTTCAGGGGGATAGTTATGACACGTTTAGGAACCGCGCTGCGTCCGGCAGCGACGCGCGTAATGCTGCTGGGATCGGGTGAACTGGGTAAAGAAGTCGCCATCGAGTGCCAGCGTTTAGGCGTTGAGGTGATTGCTGTTGATCGTTATCCGGACGCGCCGGCCATGCATGTCGCGCATCGTTCTTATGTGATTAACATGCTGGACGGCGAGGCCCTGCGCGCGCTGATTGCCAAAGAAGAACCGCATTATGTGGTGCCTGAAATCGAAGCCATCGCCACCGATACGCTGGTCGCGCTTGAGCAGGAAGGCCAGCGCGTCGTACCCAGCGCAAACGCCGCGAAACTGACCATGAACCGCGAGGGCATTCGTCGCCTGGCGGCAGAAGAGTTGCAACTCCCCACCTCCAGCTACCGTTTTGCTGGCGACAAAGCCGGTTTTCTGCAGGCCGTTGAGGAGATTGGCTACCCGTGCATCATTAAGCCGGTGATGAGCTCCTCAGGGAAAGGTCAGAGTTTTATCCGTGACAGCTTACAGCTGGATAGCGCCTGGGATTATGCGCAACAGGGTGGCCGCGCAGGGGCCGGACGCGTGATTGTCGAGGGCGTGGTGAAGTTTGATTTCGAGATCACCCTGCTGACCATCAGTGCCGCAGACGGTGTACACTTCTGCGATCCGATCGGTCATCGCCAGGAAGATGGCGATTACCGTGAATCCTGGCAGCCGCAGCGAATGAGCGCTCTGGCGCTGGAACGCGCGCAGGAGATCGCCCGCAAGACGGTGCTGGCGCTCGGCGGATACGGGCTGTTTGGCGTGGAACTGTTCGTCTGCGGTGACGAGGTGATTTTCAGTGAAGTCTCCCCGCGTCCGCACGATACCGGGATGGTAACCCTGATTTCACAGGATCTTTCCGAATTCGCCCTGCACGTGCGGGCTTTCCTCGGCCTGCCGGTTGGCGGCATCCGTCAGTACGGCCCGGCCGCGTCAGCGGTGATCCTGCCGCAGTTAACCAGCCAGAACGTCACGTTTGATAACGTCGAGAACGCTGTGGGTGCCGGTTTGCAGGTGCGCCTGTTTGGTAAGCCAGACATCGACGGAACGCGTCGGTTAGGCGTGGCGTTAGCCACCGGTCAGGACGTGGAGGATGCGGTCGCGAGAGCGAAAACAGCCGCAGCTAACGTGAAGGTGACGGGATAAAAAAACGGGCCATCTGGCCCGTTTTTCTTACGGCGGATAGTTTACTGCTTCGCGCCTTCAACCGCTTCGCGAGCAAGCTTCGTGATGCGATCCCAGTCTCCTGCTTCCAGCGCATCCGCCGGAACCAGCCAGGAACCGCCGATGCACAGCACGCTTTTCAGCGCCAGGTAGTCACGGTAGTTCGCCGGTGAGATACCGCCGGTCGGGCAGAAGCGAACCTGTGAGAATGGGCCTGCAATTGCCTGCAGCGCTTTGGTGCCGCCGTTGGCTTCCGCCGGGAAGAATTTAAACTCTTTCAGACCGTAGTCCATGCCCAGCATCAGTTCAGAAACGGTGCTGATGCCCGGGATCAGTGGGATGGTGCCTTCGGTTGCCGCTTTCAGCAGTGGCTCAGTCAGGCCCGGGCTGATGGCAAACTGTGCGCCCGCTTCGGTAACGTCCGCCAGCTGCTGCGCGTTCAGCACGGTACCCGCGCCAATGATGGCATCCGGCACCTCTTTGGCGATAGCGCGGATCGCGTCCATCGCACATGCGGTACGCAGCGTCACTTCCAGAACACGAACACCGCCTGCAACCAGCGCTTTCGCCATCGGAACGGCGTGCTCCAGTTTGTTCACCACGATAACCGGCACTACCGGGCCTGTTGTCAGGATTGCTTCTGCACTTGTTTTCCAGTTTTTCATCAGAGTCTTCTCTCGCCAGATCGTTAAAATCAAGTCGTCTTAAAACGTAATACAGGTTGCGCCCTGCTCCGCGCCGGAAAGTTTCTCACGCAGCGCGCCAAACATTTCACGCCCGGTGCCCACGCGCGACGCGCTCAGGTCAGGAATATGCGGCTTACGTGCCGCCAGCTCGGCCTCATCCACCAGCAGGGTTAACTCACCCGTCTGGCCGTTAACGCGAATGATGTCGCCATCACGGACCTTCGCCAGCAGGCCGCCGTCGTAGGCTTCCGGGGTCACGTGGATCGCTGAAGGTACTTTACCTGATGCCCCGGAGAGGCGTCCATCGGTCACTAACGCAATTTTGAAACGGCGGTCCAATAATACACCAAGCGGCGGCATAAGTTTATGCAATTCTGGCATGCCGTTCGCTTTTGGCCCCTGATGACGGACCACCACGACGCAATCCTTATCCAGAAGACCGGCATCGAAAGCAGGCAATACGTCATGCTGGCTTTCAAACACCACGGCTGGCGCTTCGATAATCTGGTTCTCTTCCGGTACGGCGGAGGTCTTCATCACCGCGCGGCCCAGGTTGCCGCTCAGCACTTTGGTGCCGCCGTGTGGCGAGAATGGCTGTTCAAACGTCGCGATGACGTTCGCGTCGAGAGAAGCCGTCGCCCCTTCGCGCCAGTCCAGCTCGCCGTTGTTCAGCCAAGGCTCCAGAGTGTAACGCTGCAAACCAAAGCCTGCTACCGTGTTCACGTCTTCATGTAGCAGCCCGCCCTTCAGCAACTCGCGCATCAAAACAGGTACACCACCGGCAGCCTGGAAGTGGTTGATATCCGCCGGGCCATTCGGGTACAGGCGCGCCATCAGCGGCACGACGGAAGAGATGTCAGAGAAATCATCCCAGTTAATCAGAATGCCCGCCGCGCGCGCCATCGCCACCAGGTGCATGGTGTGGTTGGTCGAGCCGCCAGTGGCCAGCAGCGCAACGATCCCATTAACGATAACCTTCTCGTCAACCATTTTGCCCAGCGGCATCCATTCGTTGCCGTTTCCGGTCAGGCGCGTTACCTGGCGTGCCGCGGCTTCGGTCAGCGCCTGACGCAGCGGTGCATCCGGCTGAATGAAGGACGATCCCGGAAGCTGCATGCCCATAAACTCCACCACCATCTGGTTGGTGTTGGCCGTTCCGTAGAAGGTGCAGGTTCCAGGGGCGTGATAGGAGGCGGCCTCGGCTTCGAGCAGCGCCTGACGATCGGCTTTGCCCTCGGCATAGAGCTGGCGAATACGCACTTTTTCTTTGTTCGGCAGGCCGCTCGCCATTGGGCCTGACGGCACGAAGATCGCAGGCAGATGACCGAAGGACAGCGCCGCCATCGCCAGGCCCGGGACGATTTTGTCACACACGCCGAGGTAGAGCGCGCCATCAAACATGTTATGGGATAAGCCGACGGCCGCCGACATGGCGATCACTTCGCGGCTCAACAGGGACAGCTCCATCCCATCCTGGCCCTGTGTGACGCCATCGCACATTGCCGGTACACCACCAGCCACCTGCCCCACCGCGTTGACGCTGTGCAGCGCCTTACGAATGATATTTGGGTAGACCTCATACGGCTGGTGCGCAGACAGCATGTCGTTATAGGAGGTAATGATGGCGATATTGTTACGCAGCATGCTTTTCAGCGAGTCTTTATCGTCAGGCTGACACGCCGCAAAACCGTGGGCCAGATTGCCGCAGGCGAGCTGAGAGCGATGTACGGTGTTACTTTTGGCCTGTTGAATGCGGGCGAGGTAGGCCGAACGGGTCTCTTTCGAGCGCTCGGTAATGCGCTGTGTTACGCGTAACAATGTCGGATTCATAAAAGCTCCTCTAATTTATCTGGCCGGGCTCGGGAGTTTGCACTATCTCTTGCGGCTGTTAACAGCGCTGAAACGCTTGGTGTCCGGAGCTCAGGGGCAAAATCACTTCCGGCAGTGTAATAAAAAAAGCTCCGCGGGTGAATCCACGCGGAGCTTAAAAGATTAAAAATTGTGCCACTAACTGTGTTAGATCATGTTACCGGTAAAATAACACCTCTGGGTTAGAGGAAATCTTACTCAAACTCGTTCCAGGAACGACCATCGCGGGTGATCATCGCAACGGAGGCAACCGGGCCCCAGGTGCCCGCCTGATACGGTTTTGGCGCATCCTGATCGGCAGCCCAGGCTTCGGTGATGGAGTCGACCCATTTCCACGCCTCTTCAACCTCATCACGACGCACGAACAGCGCCTGGATACCACGCATGGTTTCCAGCAGCAGGCGTTCGTAAGCATCCGCAAGGTGCGTTTCGTTGAAGGTTTCGGAGTAGCTCAGGTCCAGCTTGGTGGTCTGCAGGTTATGCTTGTGATCCAGCCCCGGGACTTTATTGAGGATCTGGATATCCACGCCCTCGTCTGGCTGCAGACGAATGGTCAGCTTGTTCTGCGGCAGCTCCTGCCAGGACTCTTTGAACAGGTTCAGTTCCGGGTTCTTGAAATACACCACTACTTCAGAGCATTTCGTCGGCAGACGTTTACCGGTACGCAGGTAGAACGGCACCCCAGCCCAGCGCCAGTCATCAATATCAACGCGGATCGCCACAAACGTTTCGGTGTTACTGGCTTTGTTCGCCCCCTCTTCTTCCAGGTAGCCAGGCACTTTTTTGCCCTGCGCAAAGCCTGCGGTGTACTGACCGCGAACGGTTTTCTCACGCACGTTGGAGCGGTCAATGCGACGCAGTGATTTGAGCACTTTTACTTTGGCATCGCGGATGCTGTCAGCCGTCAGGTCAGACGGCGGCGACATGGCGATCATGCAGAGGATCTGCAGCAGGTGGTTCTGGATCATGTCGCGCATCTGGCCGGCCTGGTCAAAGTAACCCCAGCGCCCTTCGATACCCACCTCTTCAGCCACGGTGATCTCCACGTGGTCGATGGTGCGGTTATCCCAGTTGTTCACAAACAGTGAGTTGGCGAAACGCAGCGCCAGCAGGTTCAGAACGGTTTCTTTACCCAGATAGTGGTCGATACGGTAAACCTGGCACTCTTCGAAATACTCTCCCACCTGATCGTTGATCTCACGAGAGGTAGCCAGTGACGTGCCCAGCGGTTTTTCCATTACCACGCGCGCAGGCTTGGCATTGAGGTTTGCCTCGCCCAGACCGCGGCAGATAGCGCCGAAGGTGCTTGGCGGCATCGCGAAATAGTTGATGGTGACGCGGTTTTCCTGGTCCAGCATCTCACCTAAACGGGTAAACGCGCTCACGTCATTCACGTCCAGGTTGCAGAAATCAAGGCGTCCGCTCAGCGTATCCCACAAACGTTCGTCGACTTTCTCTTTCATGAACGTTTCGAGCGCTTCACGCACGACTTTGGTATAAGCGTCCTTGTCCCAGTCGGCGCGCCCCACGCCCAGGATACGGGTATCCGGGTGAAGTTGGCCCGCTTTCTCCAGTTGATACAGGGAAGGCAGCAATTTACGGCGTGCAAGATCGCCTTTCGCGCCGAAAATGACCAGGTCACATGCCTGGGCTGTTTGCGTTACCGCCATGTCATTCTCCTCAGTTGGAATACCCGGTGCTTCTGCCAGGTATCGTTGTAATTTTATTACAATGCACTGTACTGCTTTTACGTCATTCCCGAAACCATTAGCGCTTAACGTCGCGTGCGATACCGCGATTTTTCGCCAGTCTGCGGCAGGTGACGCAGTAATGGTGCGAAAACCGTTGATTCTTTGTACTCATTGACCGCTGTAAAACCCGACAGCGATCAAGTAATGAAAAAAAACAACATCATTTCTTATCGACTGTTACCCTTTAGGGAGGTCACAGGGGTAATATCGACGAAATCGATTCGTGATTTCATCGATTAATGAAATCGTTTCTGCCCTCACGAGCGTCTTGTTAATAATGAACATGCTGGAAAAAATCCAGTTCCAACTGGAACACCTTAGCAAATCCGAGCGAAAAGTGGCTGAAGTCATTCTCGCTTCGCCCGCTCAGGCGATTCATTCAAGCATCGCCGCTCTGGCACAGGAATCGGGCGTCAGCGAACCGACGGTTAACCGATTCTGCCGTAGCCTGGAAACGCGCGGCTTCCCTGATTTTAAACTGCATCTCGCCCAAAGTCTGGCAAACGGCACCCCGTATGTTAATCGCAATGTGGATGAAGACGACAGCGTTGATGCGTATACAGCAAAAATTTTCGAGTCGGCAATGGCCACGCTGGACCACGTCCGTCAGTCGTTAGAGATGGCTTCGGTGAATCGCGCGGTGGATTTACTGACGCAGGCCAAGCGCATCGCCTTTTTCGGGCTGGGCTCTTCCGCCGCCGTGGCGCACGACGCGATGAACAAGTTTTTCCGCTTCAACGTGCCGGTTATCTATTCCGATGACATTGTGTTGCAACGCATGAGCTGTATGAATTGTAGCGAAGATGATGTCGTGGTTCTCATCTCACACACCGGACGCACAAAAAGCCAGGTCGAGCTGGCACAGCTGGCACGTGAAAACGATGCCATGGTGATTGCGCTGACGACGGCGGGCACGCCGCTGGCGCGTGAGGCCACGCTTGCCATTACCCTTGATGTACCAGAAGACACCGACATGTACATGCCGATGGTCTCTCGCCTGGCTCAACTGACGGTAATTGACGTGCTGGCGACCGGTTTTACCCTCCGCCGGGGGGCAAAATTCAGGGATAACTTGAAGCGGGTCAAGGAAGCGCTGAAGGAATCGCGTTTTGATAAAGAATTGCTTATAAAGAGTAACACCCCTTAAAAGTCAAAAATGACGTTGTACGATTCACGGCAACCGGTCAGTTCTCTGATGCTTTGCAGCAGAATGAAGGCCGATTTATTGTTCACGCAACACCAAAGTTGTTTCAGTCAACGGAGTATTACATGTCCAGAAGGCTTCGCAGAACCAAGATCGTAACCACCTTAGGCCCGGCCACCGATCGCGACAATAACCTCGAAAAAATTATTGCCGCAGGTGCCAACGTGGTGCGTATGAACTTCTCTCACGGTACACCAGAAGACCATAAACTACGTGCTGACAAAGTCCGCGAAATCGCGGCTAAACTGGGCCGTCACGTTGCCATCCTCGGTGACCTGCAGGGTCCAAAAATTCGCGTATCCACCTTCAAAGAAGGGAAAGTCTTCCTCAATATTGGCGATAAGTTCCTGCTTGATGCCAACCTGAGCAAAGGCGAAGGCGACAAAGAGAAAGTCGGTATCGATTACAAAGGCCTGCCTGCAGACGTGGTGCCTGGCGACATCCTGCTGCTCGACGACGGTCGCGTGCAGCTTAAAGTGCTGGAAGTTCAGGGCATGAAGGTGTTTACCGAAGTCACCGTTGGCGGCCCACTCTCCAACAACAAAGGCATCAACAAGCTCGGCGGCGGCCTTTCTGCGGAAGCGCTGACCGAAAAAGACAAAGCCGATATCGTGACAGCCGCGCAGATTGGCGTTGACTATCTGGCCGTCTCCTTCCCGCGCTGCGGCGAAGATCTGAACTACGCGCGTCGTCTGGCACGCGATGCGGGCTGCGACGCTAAGATCGTGGCTAAAGTCGAACGCGCTGAAGCGGTGTGCGACCAGGATGCGATGGACGATGTCATTCTGGCCTCTGACGTGGTGATGGTTGCCCGTGGCGACCTGGGCGTGGAAATTGGCGACCCTGAACTCGTCGGTATCCAGAAAGCGCTGATCCGCCGTGCGCGCCAGCTGAACCGTGCGGTGATCACCGCGACCCAGATGATGGAGTCGATGATCACTAACCCAATGCCGACTCGTGCGGAAGTGATGGACGTGGCGAACGCCGTGCTCGACGGTACCGATGCGGTTATGCTGTCAGCGGAAACCGCTGCAGGTCAGTATCCTGCTGAAACCGTGGCCGCCATGGCACGCGTCTGCCTGGGTGCTGAAAAAATCCCAAGCATCAATGTCTCCAAACACCGTCTGGATATTCAGTTCGACAACGTGGAAGAAGCGATTGCGATGTCCGCGATGTATGCCGCCAACCACCTGAAAGGGGTGACCGCGATCATCACCATGACGGAGTCTGGCCGTACCGCACTGATGACCTCCCGTATCAGCTCCGGCTTGCCTATCTTTGCGATGTCTCGCCACGAGCGCACGCTGAACCTCACGGCGCTCTATCGCGGCGTTACGCCGGTGCACTTCGACAGCGCCAACGACGGCGTTGCGGCGGCTAACGATGCGGTGAACCTGCTGCGCGATAAAGGCTATCTGGTGTCCGGCGATATCGTGATCGTGACCCAGGGTGATGTCATGAGCACCATCGGCTCCACTAACACCACCCGCGTTATGACGGTCGAGTAATCGCGACGGCAAGGACGAAACCCTCTCCCTGCGGGGAGAGGGTCAATGCGAAGGGTAATTTACTTCTTAGGGAAAAGCTCTTTGCGTTTATACGGCTCGATTTCCCCAGGCTTACGCGTTTTGAGCAGCTTGAGGATCCACGTGTACTGTTCTTTATGCGGCCCCACCAGCAGCTCCACCTCTTCGTTCATGCGGCGCGCAATGGTCGTGTCGTCGGCGGTCAGTAAGTCATCCATCGGCGGACGTACTTCAATACTCAGACGATGCGTTTTGCCGTCATAAACGGGGAACAGCGGGATCACACGCGCGCGGCACACTTTCATCAGGCGACCAATCGCCGGTAATGTCGCTTTATAGGTGGCGAAGAAATCCACGAACTCGCTATGCTCGGGTCCATGATCCTGATCCGGCAGATAGTAACCCCAGTAGCCCTGACGCACGGACTGGATAAACGGCTTGATACCGTCGTTACGCGCATGCAGGCGACCCCCAAAGCGGCGACGCACGGTGTTCCAGACAAAATCAAAAATCTTATTGCCCTGGTTGTGGAACATGGCCGCCATCTTCTGCCCCTGAGAAGCCATCAGCATCGCGGGAATGTCCACTCCCCAGCCGTGAGGCACCAGGAAAATCACCTTCTCGTCGTTGCGACGCATTTCCTCGATGATGTCCATCCCTTTCCAGTCGACGCGCGGCAGGACCTTCTCCGGCCCTTTCAGCGCCAGCTCGGCCATCATCGCCATCGCCTGCGGCGCGGTGGTATACATGGCATCAATGATTGCCTCGCGCTCGGCCTCGCTCTTTTCAGGGAAACAGTACAGAAGATTAATCTGCGCACGGCGACGCGCGCTTTTGCCCATGCGACCAGCCAGGCGACCGACCGTACCCAGGAACGGGTCCCGCACGGATGCCGGGAGCAACGCTATCCCCGCAAACGCATAAACGCCAAGCCAGGCTCCCCAGTTTCGCGGATGGCGGAAAGATTTTTCATACTCAGGAATGTATTCAATATTGTTTTTTTTAGTTTCCATGCTGATTCCAGGGTCGGGTGACGCAAAAAATTATTCAGATAGTGTAGCGAGGCTGCGGCCCGCGCACAAAAGAAAAAGCCGGCGCACAGGGAGCCGGCTTTGCAGTAAATCAGAGGGCTTAGTCGAAGCGCAGCTGTGGCATCACCTCTTTGACCTGCGCCAGGTAGTCGGTACGATCTTTACCCGTCAGGCCTTCCGTGCGCGGCAGTTTCGCCGTCAGCGGATTCACCGCCTGCTGGTTGATCCACACTTCATAGTGCAGATGCGGCCCGGTTGAACGCCCGGTATTGCCCGAAAGCGCAATGCGGTCTCCGCGCTTCACTTTCTGACCCGGTTTGACCAGCAGCTTACGCAGGTGCATATAGCGTGTGGTGTAGGTACGACCATGACGAACCGCCACGTAATAGCCGGCAGCGCCGCTGCGTTTGGCCATAACGACCTCACCGTCGCCCACAGCCAGTACCGGCGTGCCCTGCGGCATCGCGAAGTCCACGCCACGGTGCGGCGCAATGCGGCCCGTGACCGGGTTCAGACGACGCGGGTTAAAGTTGGAGGAGACGCGGAACTGTTTCGCGGTCGGGAAACGCAGGAAACCTTTCGCAAGGCCTGTCCCGTTACGGTCGTAGAACTTACCGTCTTCGGCGCGAATAGCATAATAATCTTTGCCCGCAGAACGCAGACGCACGCCAAGCAGCTGGCTCTGTTCGCGTTTGCCGTCAAGCATCTCGCGAGACATCAGCACGGAGAACTCATCGCCTTTTTTCAGTTTGCGGAAGTCCATCTGCCACTGCATGGCTTTGATAACCGAGCTGATTTCAGCGCTGGTCAGGCCCGCATCCCGTGCCGCAGAGACGAAGCTCCCCCCAACGGTGCCTTTCATCACGCTGTTGACCCAGTCGCCCTGCTGCATTTCGCTGGTCATCTTGAAACCGTTTGCAGTGCGATCGTAGGTGCGGGTTTCCCGGCGCGACATTTCCCACGTCAGGCGCTGTAAATCACCGTCTGCGGTTAGCGTCCAGGAGAGCTGTTGACCAATCTTGAGGTTGCGTAACTCTTTATCCGAGGCCGCGAGCCGGCTGATATCACCCATATCGATGCCGTACTGGTTGAGCACGCTGCTCAGCGTATCGCCCGTCGACACGACATATTCGTGAATGCCCGCTTCATTGGCGATTTTATCATCCAGCTCATCCTGAGGGATCGCTTCATCTTCCTGCGCAGCCTGATCGATAGGTTCACTGGCTTCAGGCAGAAGAGAACGAATTTCACTCTTTTCAAGCTCGATGGTTTTGATGATAGGGGCAGAACTCGGGTGGTAAACATAGGGCCGCCAGACGGCGACCGCTAAGGTGAGAACCGTAAGCGACCCCAGCATAACGCGATGGGGTCGAGGCAAATTGTTAAATGCCAGGGCGACAGAGCGGGCTATCTGTTGCACGTATTCACTTCCTCGTTAATCTCCTTTCAGGCAGCTCGCATACTGGTTCGCCAGTTGGCTGAGGAACTGCGAATAGCTCGCTTTGCTCAACTGGATGTTCGTTCCTAGCGGGTCAAGGGTACCCATGCGCACGGATGTTCCCCTGGCCACGGCTTCTACGACCGCTGGCCTGAACTGTGGCTCAGCAAAAACGCATGTCGCTTTTTGCTCAACCAACTGTGTTCTGATTTCATGTAAACGCTGCGCACCAGGCTGAATTTCCGGGTTAACGGTGAAATGCCCCAGCGGGGTCAGACCGTAGTGTTTTTCGTAATAGCCGTAGGCGTCATGAAAAACGAAATACCCTTTTCCTTTCAGCGGCGCGAGCTCGTTACCCACCTGTTTATCGGTTGCGGCTAATTGTGCCTCAAAATCCTTCAGGTTGGCGTCAAGTTTGGCTCGACTTTGCGGCATAAGTTCCACTAATTTGTCGTGGATTGCAACCGCGGACAGGCGCGCTATCTCAGGGGAAAGCCACAGGTGCATGTTGTATTCACCATGATGGTGATCGCCGTCACCTTTTTCGCCGTGAGCATGATCGTGACCGTGTTCGTCGCCATCGTCGTCAGACCCTTTCATGAGTAACGGTTTCACGCCAGCAAGTTCAGCAATGGTGACCTGTTTCTGCGCAGGCACCTGTTTAGCCGTCTTCTGCATGAAGGCTTCCATCTCGGGACCAATCCACACAACTAAGTCCGCGTTTTGTAAGCGTTTTACATCAGAAGGACGCAAAGAATAGTCATGCTCAGAGGCACCGTCAGGCAGTAAAACCTGCGTCTCCGTGACACCATCAGCAACGGCGGAGGCGATGAATCCAAGCGGTTTAAGCGAAGCGACAACAGCGGCGTTAACATCTTGTGCTGTTGTACCCCAAAGGGCAGCGGATAATGCTGCGAAAAGAAGCGTATTTTTCTGTAACATAATGCGACTAATCATCGTAATGAATGCGGGGAATGTGATATTATAACATTTCACGACTTCTGCAAGCGTAAATTGACATGACGACTTTGGTTTCTCTCGAAAAAATTTCGGTCTCCTTTGGTCAGCGCCGCGTCCTCTCTGACGTGTCGCTTGACCTGAAGCCCGGTAAAATTTTAACGCTGCTCGGCCCCAACGGCGCGGGTAAATCGACGCTTGTGCGCGTGGTGCTCGGCCTGATAGCACCTGATGAAGGGGTTATCAAGCGCGACGGACAGCTGCGTATTGGCTATGTGCCGCAGAAATTACACCTGGACGCGACCCTGCCGCTGACGGTCAGCCGCTTTTTGCGCCTTCGGCCCGGTACGCGTAAAGACGATATTCTGCCTGCGCTCAAACGTGTCCAGGCCGGTCATCTGATTGACGCCCCCCTGCAAAAACTCTCGGGTGGCGAAACCCAGCGTGTCTTGCTGGCGCGGGCATTGTTAAGCAGCCCACAGCTGCTGGTGCTTGATGAACCGACGCAGGGTGTTGACGTCAATGGCCAGGTTGCCCTCTACGATCTGATCGACCAGCTGCGCCGCGAGCTAAACTGCGCGGTACTCATGGTATCGCACGATCTGCATCTGGTCATGGCGAAGACCGACGAAGTGCTGTGTCTGAACCATCACATCTGCTGCTCCGGCACGCCAGAGGTCGTTTCAATGCACCCGGAGTTTATCTCAATGTTTGGACACCGGGGTGCCGAACAGCTGGGCATTTATCGCCATAATCACAACCACCGCCATGATTTACAGGGACGAATTGTCCTGCGTCGGGGAAATGGACACTCATGATTGAACTGTTACTGCCCGGCTGGCTGGCCGGGGTTATGCTTGCCTGCGCCGCCGGGCCTTTAGGCTCATTTGTTGTCTGGCGCAGAATGTCTTACTTCGGCGATACCCTGGCACACGCCTCGTTGCTAGGCGTGGCCTTTGGCTTGCTGCTGAATATCAATCCGTTTTACGCCGTGATAGTGGTCACGCTGCTGCTGGCCGCCGGGCTGGTCTGGCTGGAAAAACGCCCTCACCTCGCTATTGATACGCTGCTCGGCATTATGGCGCACAGCGCCCTGTCGCTAGGTCTGGTCGTCGTGAGCCTGATGTCAAACATCCGCGTGGATTTGATGGCCTACCTGTTCGGCGATCTCCTCGCGGTGACGCCGGAAGACCTGATCTCGATCGCCATTGGCGTGGTGGTTGTGCTGGGGATCCTCTTCTGGCAGTGGCGCAATCTTCTGGCGATGACCATCAGCCCGGATCTGGCCTTCGTCGATGGAGTGAAGCTCCAGCGCGTGAAGCTGCTGCTGATGCTGGTCACGGCGTTAACCATCGGCGTGGCCATGAAGTTTGTTGGTGCGTTGATCATTACGTCCCTGCTGATTATCCCCGCCGCCACCGCGCGTCGTTTTGCCCGTACGCCGGAGCAGATGGCAGGCATTGCGGTGATTATCGGGATGATTGCGGTAACGGGCGGGTTAACCTTCTCGGCGTTCTACGACACGCCAGCAGGCCCTTCTGTGGTATTAAGTGCGGCAGTGCTGTTTGTCTTCAGTATGATGAAGAAAACCGCACAGTAATCAGTGTTTCCCCGGTGACGCTTCGTTTACCGGGGCGACAAAATCAACAGAATACCCGTAAGCCGGATAAGGCGAAGCCGCCATCCGGCATGATTTATGGCATTGTCGGCGGCGTAATCCCGAAATGATCCCACGCCCGCACCGTCGCCATTCGCCCGCGCGGGGTGCGCTGTAAGAACCCCTGCTGGATCAGATACGGCTCGAGCACGTCCTCAATCGTTTCACGCTCTTCCCCGATTGCCGCGGCAAGGTTATCCAGCCCCACCGGCCCACCGAAGAATTTATCCAGGATCGCCAGCAGCAGCTTGCGGTCCATGTAGTCAAAGCCTTCTGCATCGACATTCAGCATATCCAGCGCCTGGGCTGCAATATCGGCTGAGATCGAACCATCGTGCTTCACTTCGGCGAAATCACGCACACGACGCAGCAGACGGTTAGCGATTCGCGGCGTGCCACGGGAGCGTTTCGCCACCTCGTAAGCCCCTTCTTCGCTCATCTCCAGCCCCATAAAACGCGCGCTGCGCCCCACGATGTGCTGGAGATCCGGCACCTGGTAAAACTCCAGACGCTGAACAATGCCGAAGCGGTCACGCAGGGGCGACGTCAGGGAGCCGGCGCGGGTGGTTGCGCCAATCAGGGTGAACGGCGGCAGGTCAATCTTGATTGAGCGCGCCGCCGGGCCTTCGCCGATCATGATATCCAGCTGATAATCTTCCATCGCCGGATAGAGCACCTCTTCCACCACCGGTGACAGACGGTGGATCTCATCGATAAACAAGACGTCGTGCGGTTCGAGGTTGGTGAGCATCGCCGCGAGATCGCCCGCTTTCTCCAGCACCGGGCCGGAGGTGGTGCGCAGGTTGACGCCCATTTCGTTGGCGACGATGTTCGCCAGCGTGGTTTTCCCTAACCCCGGCGGGCCAAAAATCAGCAGGTGATCGAGCGCGTCGCCGCGCAGTTTGGCCGCCTGGATGAAGATTTCCATCTGAGAGCGAACCTGCGGCTGGCCGATATATTCATCCAGCAATTTGGGGCGGATCGCGCGGTCCACCACATCTTCTGGCATACTGCTGACGGCCGATACCAGACGGTCTGCTTCAATCATCCTTTACCTCACAATGCAGCGCGCAGCGCTTCACGAATCAGAGTTTCACTGCCGGCATCCGGTTTGGCCACTTTACTTACCATACGGCTGGCTTCCTGAGGTTTATAGCCCAGCGCCACCAGCGCGGCAACTGCTTCCTGTTCCGCATCATCCGATGACGGCGCGCCCGGCGAGGTGAGTACCAGGTCAGCGGCAGGGGTAAACAGATCGCCATGCAGGCCTTTGAAGCGGTCTTTCATTTCGACAATCAGGCGTTCTGCGGTTTTTTTACCGATACCCGGCAGCTTAATCAGCGCGGCGGGATCTTCACGCTCAACGGCATTCACAAACTGCGGCGCAGACATCCCGGACAGGATCGCCAGCGCCAGTTTTGGGCCCACGCCGTTGGTTTTAATTAACTCACGGAACAGCATCCGCTCTTGTTTGTTGTTGAAGCCATAGAGCAGCTGAGCATCTTCACGCACCACGAACTGCGTAAAAACTATCGCCTCTTTACCTGCGTCAGGCAGCTCATAGAAGCAGGTCATCGGCATATGGACTTCATAGCCCACGCCACCCACTTCCAGCAGCACTAACGGGGGTTGTTTTTCAAGGATGATGCCTCTGAGTCTGCCTATCACATGACGCTCCTGCGTTCTGGAAAATGTTTGCTGGACATATACCCTAAATAATTCGAGTTGTAGGAAGGCGGCAAGGGAGTGAATCCCCAGGAGCTTACATGAGTAAGTGACTGGGGTGAACGAGTGCAGCCAACGCACATACAACTTGAAGTATGACGGGTATAATAAAAAAAGGCTGGATGTTTATCCAGCCTGATTTACTATTATCGTAACCTGCCTCTCGCCAGATTAAGCCGCGACTCGCTCATCTGCATCGCATTCTGGCTGACGTGGCAATGGGTTATTGCAATCGCCAGCGCATCGGCGGCATCGGCCTGCGGGTTAGCGGGAAGCTTCAGCAAGGTACGCACCATGTGCTGCACCTGGCTTTTTTCCGCGCTACCTATGCCGACCACCGTCTGCTTGACCTGTCTTGCCGCATACTCGAACACGGGCAAATCCTGGTTCACGGCGGCAACAATTGCCACACCGCGCGCCTGGCCCAGCTTGAGTGCTGAATCGGCGTTTTTCGCCATAAAGACCTGCTCGATGGCGAAATAGTCAGGCTGGAACTGGGTGATAATCTCCGACACGCCTGCATAAATCAGCTTCAGGCGTGACGGCAAATCGTCGACCTTTGTGCGAATGCAGCCGCTGCCCAGATAGGTTAACTGGCGTCCAACCTGACGGATGACGCCATAACCGGTGATGCGCGAGCCGGGGTCAATCCCAAGGATTATCGACATCGCGCGTCTCCACTTACGACAAGGTTAAGCCACGCCATTACAGCGTTGCCGCCACCTCATCAGAGATTTCACCGTTGTGGTACACTTCCTGCACGTCGTCGCAATCTTCAAGCATGTCGATCAGACGCAGCAGTTTTGGTGCCGTTTCAGCATCCATGTCTGCTTTGGTAGACGGGATCATAGAGACTTCAGCGTTGTCCGCTTTCAGGCCCGCCGCTTCCAGCGCGTCACGCACGGCACCCATCTCTTCCCACGCGGTATACACGTCGATAGCGCCGTCGTCGTAGGTCACCACGTCTTCCGCACCCGCTTCCAGCGCAGCTTCCATGATCACATCTTCATCGCCTTTCTCAAACGAGATCACGCCTTTTTTGCTGAACAGGTAAGCCACGGAGCCGTCGGTACCCAGGTTGCCACCGGTTTTGGTGAACGCATGGCGCACTTCGGCAACGGTACGGTTACGGTTGTCGGACAGGCATTCCACCATGACCGCAGTACCGCCAGGGCCGTAACCTTCATAAATGATGGTTTCCATGTTCGCGTCTTCATCACCGCCCACGCCGCGTGCGATAGCACGGTTCAGGGTGTCACGCGTCATGTTGTTGGACAGCGCTTTATCAACCGCTGCGCGCAGGCGAGGGTTAGACGCCGGATCGCCGCCGCCCAGACGTGCTGCCGTTACCAGCTCACGAATGATTTTGGTAAAGATTTTACCGCGCTTGGCATCCTGTGCCGCTTTGCGGTGTTTGGTGTTGGCCCACTTACTATGACCTGCCATAAAAAGTTCTCCAAAAATCGCGCCTTCTCAGGCAGCGTTAATTACAAATTCTTCAATCGCCTGCCGGTTGCTCCACGACTTGGTCAGCGCGGCGGCATCCGTCGCGTTCACCCAGCGGTAGGTCAGGTGTTCCGTGAACACGATCTCCCGTTCGTGGGGGAGCGCGAGACAGAACCACGATTCCGTATTGCGCTCAATCCCCGGCGCATAGCGATGACGTAAATGGCTAAAAATTTCAAACTCCACCGTGCGCTGACAGTCCTTCAGGGTCAGTTGCTCACTGGCAACGTCAATCGTGACCTCTTCCTTTACTTCACGCGCGGCGGCCTGCGACGCGGTCTCCCCCTCTTCCAGGCTGCCGGTAACCGACTGCCAGAAATCAGGGTCGTCACGCCGCTGCAACATCAGCACCCGCTTCGTATCTTCTGCATAAATGACCACCAGAACAGAAACGGGACGCTTATATGCCATATCAGTTTTTCTCGTCCTTCTTCACCACTTCAATGCCTAACTCAGCCAGTGAAGCCGGGTTAGCAAAGCTTGGTGCTTCGGTCATCAGACACGCAGCAGCCGTGGTTTTCGGGAAGGCGATAACATCGCGAATGTTGTCGGTGCCGGTCAGCAGCATGGTCAGACGGTCAAGACCGAATGCCAGACCCGCGTGCGGCGGCGTACCGTATTTCAGGGCGTCCAGCAGGAAGCCGAACTTCTCGCGCTGCTCCTGCTCGTTAATGCCCAGAATACCGAACACGGTCTGCTGCATCTCGCCGCTGTGAATACGCACGGAACCCCCGCCCACTTCGTAGCCGTTGATGACCATGTCATAGGCGTTCGCTACCGCCTCTTCAGGGGCCGCTTTCAGCTCTGCCGCCGTCATGTCTTTTGGCGAGGTGAACGGGTGGTGCATTGCGGTCAGGCCGCCTTCGCCGTCGTCTTCAAACATCGGGAAGTCGATAACCCACAGCGGTGCCCATTTGGTTTCGTCGGTCAGACTCAGGTCTTTGCCGAGCTTCAGACGCAGCGCGCCCATCGCATCCGCAACGACTTTTTTGTTGTCTGCGCCGAAGAAGATCATATCGCCGTCCTGCGCGCCGGTGCGCTCAAGGATCGCTTCTACAATGTCCGCGTTCAGGAACTTCGCCACCGGGCTGGTGATACCGTCCAGGCCTTTCGCGCGTTCGGTCACTTTAATATAGGCCAGGCCTTTCGCGCCGTAGATTTTGATGAAATTGCCGTAGTCGTCAATCTGCTTACGGCTTAAGCTGGCACCGCCCGGTACGCGCAGGGCAGCCACACGGCCTTTGGCATCATTAGCCGGGCCAGCAAAGACCGCGAACTCAACGGATTTCACCAGGTCCGCCACGTCCACCAGCTCCATCGGGTTACGCAGGTCTGGTTTGTCGGAGCCGTAGCGACGCTCGGCTTCGGCGAAGGTCATGACAGGGAAGTCGCCCAGCTCAACGCCTTTGACGTCGTTCCACAGGCCGCGCACCAGCGCTTCCATCACTTCACGCACCTGCTCGGCGGTCATGAAGGAGGTTTCCACATCGATCTGGGTAAATTCTGGCTGACGGTCAGCACGCAGGTCTTCGTCGCGGAAGCATTTTACAATCTGATAGTATCGATCGAAGCCGGACATCATCAGCAGCTGTTTGAACAGCTGAGGAGACTGCGGCAGCGCGTAGAACTTGCCTTTATGAACGCGGGACGGGACCAGGTAATCGCGCGCGCCTTCCGGCGTGGCTTTGGTCAGCATCGGGGTTTCGATATCCAGAAAACCGTGGTCATCCATAAAGCGGCGCACCAGGCTGGTGATTTTCGCACGGGTCTTCAGGCGCTGAGCCATTTCCGGGCGACGCAGATCCAGGTAGCGGTATTTCAGGCGTGCTTCTTCGGTGTTGACGTGGTTGGAGTCCAGCGGCAGCGCTTCGGCACGGTTGATGATGACCAGATCGGAGGCCAGCACTTCAACTGCGCCCGTCGCCATCTCTGCATTGACGTTTTTCTCGTCACGCGCACGCACGGTGCCGGTTACCTGGATGCAGAACTCATTACGCAGCTCAGACGCCAGCTTCAACGCCTCTGCGCGATCGGGATCGAAGAACACCTGAACAATGCCTTCGCGGTCGCGCATATCGATAAAGATAAGGCTACCGAGATCGCGACGGCGATTGACCCAACCACACAGGGTAACCTGCTGCCCGACGTGGGACTGACGCAGCTGCCCGCAATATTCTGTACGCATGAGATATCCCTTAATTAGCCGCAGGCTAAATGTTGCCTGATGTACAGGCTACTATGTCGCAGCTTTCTGTATGTCACAACTGGATGAAAAAAGGCGGCTATTATACTGGAAATTCCGCCCGACGATAAGAGCGAAGCACGGTCTGACGGTGGTTTGCTGCGCTCTAATTGCGCATTCTCACAAAAATTAACAAAATTATCCGCCCGATAACAGGGAATAACGTCGTAAGGTGTAACCAAAGCGATTCATTTAACTGGAGTTACTATGTTCACACTTGATGCCACCAAAACTGCACTTGTCGTCATTGATTTGCAGGAAGGGATCCTCCCTTTTGCCGGTGGTCCGCATACTGCTGACGAGGTGGTGAGCCGTGCCGCTCGCCTGGCGGAAAAATGCCGCGCCAGCGGTGCGCCCGTGGTCATGGTGCGCGTAGGCTGGTCAGCCGACTTCGCCGAAGCGCTGAAGCAGCCTGTCGACGCGCAGGCCCCGGCGCACGCGCTGCCGGAAAACTGGTGGACCTATCCAGAGTCTCTCGGTAAACGCGACAGCGACCTTGAAGTGACCAAACGCCAGTGGGGCGCGTTCTACGGTACCGATCTTGAGCTGCAGCTGCGCCGCCGCGGGATCGACACCATCATCCTGTGCGGGATCTCCACCAATATCGGCGTGGAATCCACCGCGCGCAACGCCTGGGAACTGGGTTTTAACCTGGTCATCGCTGAGGATGCCTGTAGCGCCGCCTCTTCTGAACAGCATCAGGGCAGCATGACCCACATCTTCCCGCGCATTGGCCGCGTGCGCAGCACGGACGAGATTTTAAACGCGCTATGATGTACGTGGGCCTGCCTCAGTGGTCGCACCCGAAGTGGGTGCGCCTTGGCATCACCAGCCTTGAAGAGTATGCCCGACACTTCAACTGCGTGGAGGGAAATACCACGCTTTATGCCCTGCCTCGCGCCGAAATTGTCGCGCGCTGGCGCGAGCAGACCACCGACGCGTTTCGCTTCTGCTTTAAATTCCCGGCAACCATCTCGCACACCGCCGCCCTGCGCAACTGCGGTGATTTAACCGAAGAGTTTTTCACCCGGATGTCGCCGCTGGCTAACCGCATCGGGCAGTACTGGCTCCAGCTTCCCGCGGTCTTTGGCCCGCGCGATCTGCCTGCGCTGTGGCAGTTTCTTGATGCCCTGCCCCGGGAATTCACCTACGGTGTAGAGGTCAGGCATCCCGAGTTCTTTGCCAAAGGCGAGGCGGAGAAAGCGCTGAACCGCGGGCTGCACGACCGGGGCATTAACCGCGTCATTCTCGATTCCAGACCGGTACACAGCGCGATCCCCCACAGTGAAGCCATTATTGACGCCCAGCGTAAAAAGCCCAAAGTCCCGGTGCATGCGGTGCTGACCGCCGCTAACCCGATGGTCCGGTTTATCGGCAGCGATAACATGCAGCAAAATCGTGAATTGTTTAGCGTCTGGCTGCAAACGTTGCCGAAATGGGAGCAAACCACCACGCCGTATCTGTTTTTACACACCCCCGATATCGCCCAGGCCCCTGAACTGGTCGATGCTCTCTGGCAGGCCTTGCAGGCTGCGGTTCCGTCTGTCGGCAGCGCCCCCGCCATTCCACAACAATCTTCTCTTTTCTGAAATCACCCCCTATCATAGAGACGTACCATCTGCCAAAAACAGGGAGTTAGTATGGTCAGCGCGCTGTATGCGGTGTTAGGTGCATTACTGCTGATTAAGTTTTCATTTGATGTTGTGCGCCTGAGAATGCAATACCGCGTCTCCTACGGTGACGGTGGGTTCTCTGAACTGCAAAGTGCCATCCGCATTCACGGCAATGCGGTCGAGTACATCCCCGTAGCATTAATTATGCTGCTGTTTATGGAGATGAACGGTGCGGAGACCTGGATGGTTCACGTCTGTGGTTTACTGCTAATTGCGGGCCGGTTGATGCACTACTACGGCTTCCACCAGCGCCTGTTCCGCTGGCGTCGTTCCGGCATGAGCGCGACATGGGCCTCGCTTTTGCTGATGGTGCTGGCTAACCTTTGGTATATGCCGTGGGAGTTGGTTTTCTCCTTGCGTTAGCGCACAATACGCCCCTTTATTTTTCCCGGATTTTTACGTTATGTCAGATCGCGACACGCTTTTTTCCGCGCCTATCGCCAGCCTGGGCGACTGGACCTTTGATGAACGGGTAGCCGAAGTCTTCCCGGATATGATCCAGCGCTCTGTTCCCGGATATTCCAATATCATCTCGATGATCGGCATGCTGGCTGAACGCTTCGTTCAACCCGGCACGCAGGTCTATGACCTGGGCTGTTCGCTCGGCGCGGCAACGCTGTCGGTACGTCGTAACGTTCGCCATGACGGATGCAAAATCATTGCCGTCGACAACTCGCCTGCCATGGTGGAACGCTGCCGCCGACACATCGACGCCTATAAAGCCCCGACACCGGTAGAGGTTGTGGAAGGTGATATTCGCGATATCGACATCTCGAATGCGTCGATGGTGGTACTGAATTTTACCCTGCAGTTCCTGGTGCCTGAAGACCGCCAGCTGTTGCTGGATAAAATTTATCAGGGTCTGAATCCGGGCGGCGCGCTGGTGCTCTCTGAGAAGTTTAGCTTTGAAGACAAGGACGTAGGCGAGCTGCTGTTCAATATGCACCACGATTTCAAACGTGCAAACGGCTACAGCGAGCTGGAGATCAGCCAGAAGCGCAGCATGCTCGAAAACGTCATGCTCACGGATTCCGTTGAAACACACAAAGCCCGACTGCGTCAGTCAGGGTTTGAGCACAGCGAACTGTGGTTCCAGTGCTTTAACTTTGGCTCGCTGGTCGCCCTGAAAGCTGAGGATGTCGCATGATCGAGTTCGGCAATTTCTATCAGCTGATTGCGAAAAATCATCTCTCCCACTGGCTGGAAACCCTGCCTGCGCAGATCGCTACCTGGCAGCGGGACCAGCAGCACGGCCTGCTGAAGCAGTGGTCTAACGCGGTGGAGTTTCTGCCGGAGCTGACCCCGCACCGTCTGGACCTGCTGCACAGCGTCACCGCGGAAAGCGATGCACCGCTGTCCGAGGGGCAACGAAACCGTATTGAAACGCTGATGCGTAACCTGATGCCGTGGCGCAAAGGGCCGTTCTCGCTGTATGGCGTGAACATCAATACCGAATGGCGTTCTGACTGGAAATGGGATCGCGTTCTGCCCCACCTGTCGGACCTCACCGGGCGCACGATCCTGGACGTCGGCTGTGGCAGCGGCTACCACATGTGGCGCATGATTGGCGCAGGCGCGCACCTGGCGGTGGGTATCGACCCGATGCAGCTGTTCCTGTGCCAGTTCGAAGCGGTGCGTAAACTGCTGGGCAACGACCAGCGCGCCCACCTGCTGCCGCTGGGCATTGAGCAACTCCCTGCCCTGAAAGCGTTCGACACGGTGTTCTCCATGGGCGTGCTGTATCACCGTCGCTCCCCGCTGGAGCACCTGTGGCAGCTGAAGGATCAGCTGGTCAGCGGCGGCGAACTGGTGCTGGAAACGCTGGTGGTGGAAGGCGACGAGCACACCGTGCTGGTTCCGGGCGATCGTTATGCGCAGATGCGAAACGTCTACTTTATTCCGTCCGCGCTGGCGCTGAAAAACTGGCTCGAGAAGTGCGGGTTTGTGGATGTCCGTATTGCGGATGTCTGCGTGACCTCCATCGAAGAGCAGCGCCGCACCGACTGGATGATCACCGAATCGCTGGAGCAGTTCCTCGACCCGGACGACCACAGCAAGACCGTCGAAGGCTATCCGGCACCGATGCGCGCGGTGTTGATAGCGACAAAGCCGTAGATTTTGCCCCCTCACCCCGGCCCTCTCCCCAAAGGGGCGAGGGAGAAAAGACCGCACCGTACAGTCCCCTCTCCTCTTTGGGGAGAGGGTTAGGGTGAGGGGGATAAAAAAAGGCCCCTGTTGAAATTGCAGGGGCCTGGTACAAGCAAGCATCATATTGGGCGACATGATGCGCGGTAAAAATCGGTACGTTGCTACACGTGATGACGTTCAATCAGCGATTTCATTACCGCAACCGACTCTCCATCTACACCGTAGCGCGAGTACTCATCCGCTTCAGCATCCGTCGACATAGACAACCCTGTATTGCGATAACGCATGGGTGACGGTATCCATTTCCCCGCTGAGCTGTGAAGCTCTTCTACCCCTGCGTTTAAAAACAGTTCCAGATTGCTGGCGCGTACTCCTGCGCCCGCCATAATGATTGGAACACCGGAATGTGCTTTTAGTTCCGTAATTAATTGCAGTCCTTTTTCAGCGGATGCTTGCTGGCCGGACGTCAGGACGCGGGCCACGCCAAGTTCCGCCAGCGTATCAAAGGCTTGAAGAGGTGCTTTACACATATCAAACGCGCGATGAAAGGTGACGGCCATCCCCTTTGCGGCCGCCATCACCTGGCGCATGCGGGGAAGATCGACATTGCCGTCTTCATCAAGCAGGCCGGTCACCAGCCCAGGGAAGCCCAGGTCGCGCACGAGGGCGATATCATCAAGCATGGCACTGAATTCACCCGCTGTGTAACAAAAATCACCGCCGCGCGGGCGGACGATCGGGTGTACCGGGATCGTGACGTCCCGGCGGGCAGATTTCAGCACGCCGTACGACGGCGTCAGCCCGCCCTCTTTCGGTGCCGCACAGAGTTCAATGCGATCGGCCCCGTGCTTTTGCGCCGTAACGGCACACTCCACGCTGTAACAACAAATCTCCAGCAGCGCCATCTTTTCCTCCCTAAAATCGATTCAACACGCTATCGTGACACGCTCACCGCACGGGGTCTTCGCGTAGCGTCACAACTCTGATGCTTCGCTGGCGACAATCTGCTCTATCGTCCACGGATGAAACTTCACCGTCACCTGCCCGTCGGTGACCGCCAGCGTCGGGTTAGGCAAACGCTCGCGTTCGCCTTTCGGGGAACTCGTTTTGACAAAGATCCCCGGCTTGCTTAAGCCTTCGTCAGATAACAGCGCCAGCGCACGGGCATTCAGGCCGTCAGGATCGCCCGGCAGAACAATTTCGATATGCTCCCAGCCTTCGTGCGGATAGCGTTTTTCACCCGGCCAGGGCAGTTCCACCACCGTGAAGCGCCAGTGCGCCACACAGACCGGTTCATGCAGTTTGAACAGACAAATTGGCCGCCCGTTAATGATGTTTTCAGAAAGCAACTCGCCGCACTGTTCAAATCCACGACGCCAGCGCTCGGCCGTCGCGTTTTGATGGCAGCGTAAAGAGATGTGATCGGCCTCAAGCGGTGCAATATCCAGACCGAGGCGGGTGGCAAGTTCTGTGAACGCCTGGGTGAAGCGCGGTAAATCTGCGGAAATATCATGCAGTTCGTCAATGGAGTGCCAGTTCGCCATACGTCAGTCTCTTTTCGGGTCGCAAAGCCGCTAATTTACTCTGTTGCCCGCCGTCAACCAACCGCAGATTCGGGGTTTTTATTACTGCATGATTATGCACACCTTCTTAGCCTGGATTCTGAGCAATCTTCAGCCCCCGCAGGGCTGACGCACGCGGGCATTTGCAGTATACTCGCGCCCTAAATTCTTTAACTGGTGTGGGTGGATGTTAACCCGCAGCAAAAACGTAAGGTATCCAGGTGAATATTCAGGCTCTTCTCTCAGAAAAAGTCAGTCAGGCACTGATTGCCGCAGGTGCGCCTGCGGATTGCGAACCGCAGGTTCGTCAGTCAGCAAAAGTACAGTTTGGCGACTATCAGGCTAACGGCGTGATGGCAGTGGCTAAAAAACTGGGCATGCCACCGCGACAGCTCGCTGAGCAGGTACTGACGCATCTGGATCTCACCGGCATTGCCAGCAATACCGAAATTGCCGGCCCCGGCTTTATCAACATCTTCCTGGAGCCTGCGTTCCTGGCAAGCCACGTTGACGCGGCGCTGAAATCTGACCGTCTGGGTGTTTCCCAGCCAGAGCCGCAGACCATCGTGATCGACTACTCCGCCCCGAACGTGGCGAAAGAGATGCACGTGGGCCACCTGCGCTCCACCATCATCGGTGATGCCGCCGTGCGCACCAACGAGTTCCTCGGCCACAAGGTGATCCGTGCGAACCACGTGGGCGACTGGGGTACACAGTTCGGCATGCTGATTGCTTACCTGGAAAAACAGCAGCAGGAAAACGCGGGTGAAATGGCGCTGGCAGACCTGGAAGGGTTCTACCGTGAAGCCAAAAAACACTACGATGAAGACGAAGCCTTCGCCGAGCGCGCGCGCAGCTACGTAGTAAAACTGCAGGGCGGCGATCAGTACTTCCTCGAGATGTGGCGCAAGCTGGTGGATATCACCATGTCCCAGAACCAGCTCACCTACAACCGCCTGAACGTCACGCTGACCCGTGACGACGTGATGGGTGAAAGCCTGTACAACCCAATGCTGCCGGGTATTGTGGCGGATCTGAAAGCCAAAAACCTGGCGGTTGAGAGCGAAGGCGCAACGGTGGTGTTCCTTGATGAGTACAAAAACAAGGAAGGCGAACCGATGGGCGTGATCATCCAGAAAAAGGATGGCGGCTACCTCTACACTACTACCGATATCGCCTGCGCAAAATACCGCTACGAAACCCTGCACGCCGACCGCGTGCTGTACTACATCGATTCCCGTCAGCACCAGCACCTGATGCAGGCGTGGACTATCGTGCGTAAAGCGGGCTACGTGCCTGATTCCGTTCCGCTGGAACACCACATGTTCGGCATGATGCTGGGCAAAGACGGCAAGCCGTTCAAAACCCGCGCCGGTGGCACGGTTAAGCTTTCAGACCTGCTGGACGAAGCGCTGGAACGCGCCCGCCGTCTGGTGGCCGAGAAGAACCCGGACATGCCTGCCGATGAGCTGGAAAAACTGGCGAACGCCGTCGGTATCGGTGCGGTGAAATACGCGGATCTCTCCAAGAACCGCACCACCGACTACATCTTCGACTGGGATAACATGCTGGCGTTTGAAGGTAACACGGCACCGTACATGCAGTACGCTTACACCCGCGTGCTCTCGGTGTTCCGCAAAGCCAATATCGACGAAAGCGCGCTGGCTAACGCCACGGTCGCCATCACGGAAGATCGTGAAGCGCAGTTGGCCGCGCGTCTGCTGCAGTTCGAAGAGACGCTGGCGGTTGTCGCGCGTGACGGCACCCCGCACGTGATGTGTTCCTATCTGTACGATCTCGCAGGCCTGTTCTCTGGCTTCTACGAGCACTGCCCTATCCTGTCGGCAGAGAGCGACTCGGTGCGCAACAGCCGCCTAAAGCTGGCGCAGCTTACGGCGAAGACCCTGAAGCTGGGTCTGGATACCCTGGGTATCGAAACCGTAGAACGGATGTAAAAGCAGAACGTATGTAAAAAAAGAAACCCGGCCATGGCCTAATGCCGATCATTTAAGGATCGGTTGACCGATCCGGTGGCTGGTGTAAAAAGGGTTCATGTTTCTGCATGGACCCTTTTTAAATGGAACTTTCACAGGCACTCGGCATTATTAATGTCACCTCCCCTGAGCACGCACGCAGCCTCTCTGATCTCATTCCCGCTGAATTCATTCAGAAGGCGTTAACGCTGACTGATACTGTCACGCTCCGTAAACGCAAACTGCCTCTTGAATCCCTGATCTGGCTTGTCGTTGGCATGTCCATCTTCTGCAATCGTCCCATGACCGAAATCGTGAATCTGATGGATATCACTGACAGGACCGGTGAACCCTTCACCGCCCGCAGCTCAGTCATTCAGCGCCGAAAAACACTCGGGGAAGATGCCGTGCGGGAGTTGTTCAGCATTACGCAGCAGCACTGGAATGAACAGGCGGCCCATCCGAAATGGCACGGCCTGAACCTGTTTGCCGTGGATGGTGTCGTCTGGCGTACACCAGACACGCCGGAAAACAGCGCAGCCTTCAGCAGACCTGCCGGGAGCAACGGTCCCGGTGGCTATCCGCAGGTCCGGATGGTCTGCCTGATGGAGCTCAGCAGTCATCTGATTAACGCCAGCGCCTTTGACAGCGAAAACGTCAGCGAAATGCGGCTGGCAGCGCAGCTGGCAGAGAAAGCACCGGATACAAGTATCACACTGTTTGATAAAGGATTTTACTCCCCGGGACTGCTTCATCACTGGCAGATGTCAGGAGAAAAACGCCACTGGCTTCTGCCGCTGAAAAAAAACACACAATATGAAGTCGTGCGCAAACTGGGACGTGGCGACGAACTTGTGGAACTGAGAACCAGCCCGCAGGCCCGGAAACAGTGGCCTGCGCTCCCCGAACGGTTCACGGCAAGGTTGCTGACCCGAACGGTTGACGGCAGGGAAAGACAGGTCCTGACATCCCTGACAGACCAGAATCGCTATCCGGGCAATGATATCAGTGAGTTATATCGCCACCGGTGGGAAATTGAACTGGGTTACCGGGAAGCGAAACAGGGGATGCTGGACAGCCGCTGGACGTTACGGAGCAGGTTGCCGGAGCTGGTGCGGCAGGAGTTATGGGGTGTGCTGCTGACTTACAATCTGGTGAGGTACCAGATGGTAAGGATGGCGTTCGAACTGAAAGGCGATTATCTGCCTTATCAGCTGAGCTTTAGCGGCTCAGTAAGTGAAATCACCAGGCTGCTGATAACGTTACCCTGGGCTTCACCGGGTAAGATGCCGGGCGAGTTAAGGACGTTGTATGAAAAAGCAAAATGGCTGGTATTACCGGGAAGAAGAGACCGAAGTTACCCCCGGGAAATAAGAACAAAAGCCCAGAAATATCCGGCGAGAAAAAATGCTGGTCACCTTAAGTGACCAGCATTAGGCCATGGCCGGGTTTTTTATTATCAGAAGTACTTTCGCAAATATTCCGTTAAACACAAAATCGCCATCGCCTGCCCGTACGGCATCGACGTCAGCGGGATCTGCCGGTAGAACTCAAGATCGCTGCCCATCCCCGTCCCGAACGACGTTTGCAGCAGCTCCCCTTCCGGCGAGATATTGTTCACGATACCGCGAATCGCTTTATCGGCGACCTCCGCATACTCCGCTCCGACATAGCGCTTACGCACCGCTTTAAGGATCCCGTAGGCAAACCCTGCCGTGGCCGACGCCTCCAGATACGAGTCAGGATCGTCGAGCAGCGTATGCCACAGCCCGCTGTCGTCCTGACATTTCGCCAGCGCCGCAATTTGTGCATTCAGCACCTGCACCAGATACCGACGCACAGCGTTGTTTTCAGGCAGATCGACCAGCTCAAGGAAGTCCGGGATGACGATTGTCAGCCAGCTGTTGCCGCGCGCCCAGCGGGCACGGGCAAAGTTGTGGTTGCCGTCGTAGTTCCAGCCGTGGAACCACAGGCCGGTTTCCCTGTCCATCAGGTTCTGGACGTGCAGCAGGAACTGATACACCGCCTCTTCCACGTACTCCGGTTTGTTGAGCAGCTTGCCGATTTTCGCCAGTGGTAGCACCGTCATCATCAGCGTGTCGTCCCACATCTGCTGGTGGTTCTCTTCCGCCAGCGTGATGTGCTGCATACCGCCATGCTTGGTACGTGGCATCTCATTCATCGCCCACTCCGCCCAGCTCTCCAGCCACGGCAGCCAGGCCGGATTGCGCGTCTCTTCATAGCGGTAGGCCAGGGTCAGAAACGGCGACATGGTATTGACGTTTTTGGTGGTCGCGCCTTCGGCAAAACGCGCGTCAAACCAGCCGTCAATAATGTCGCGCATCGTCTCGTCGCCGGTCTGGCAGTAGTACTGCCAGATTCCGTACAGCCCCACGCCGTGCGTCCACTCCCAGCCTGCCCAGCCTTTGGTATCGATCACGCGCCCGTCGTCCAGCCGCAGCAGAAACTCGCCGGTTTTGTCGTGGATGTTCACCAGGTTATGGGTCACCTTGTGAATCAACGATTTCAGTTCATCCCGCGCGATAAAACGCGCTGGCTGACACAGTAATGGGCTATGTTTGACAGGCCAAACTTTCATCATCTTAACCTCTGTTGTATGTCGAATTCAGTACCGCGCGATCCTTCAGCGAAGGCGCCGCCGGCTTATTGCGATTCAGATAACCGATGTTGTTATTGCCCCACAGCGATTCGTACGGCATACCGGCCAGCATCTCGACGGTTGCGCGGGCCTGCGGCGTGGCCGTCTCCGGCATGGCGCGCCCCGTCTCGCGCATTTTGGCGGTCTCTTCGCGCAGCGTGCTGTGCGTCTGCAAATTCAGTCTGAAGCGCAGGGAAACCAGGAAGCCGCAGAACAGCACCAGAATGGTTCCCACGCTCAGGATCATCAGAATGGTGTGGCTCACTTCGGCAGGTTGCACCTTCTGCCCGCTCACAAAGCCGGACATCTGCATCACGATACCCACCAGCATCACCGCACCGGCCTGGGAGGCTTTACGGGTCAGGGTCATGATCCCGGCAAAAATCCCCTCACGGCGCTGGCCGGTGATCACTTCATCCACGTCAGCAATGTAGGTGTAAGTGTTCCACGGAACGTAATTGATGCCCCCGCGCCCCAGACCGGCCACGGCTGAAACCAGCAACAGCAGCGAGTAGATATCGCTCAGCCCGGCGTAATAGAGCATCGCGTAGGAGAGCGAGGCCAGCCCAAAGAGCACCACCACCATCCGGTAAGACGGCGCAGGACCAAAACGGATGCACAGCGGGATCATCGCTATCACGGCGATAAACTGGAAAATCGCCATGGTGCCCAGCAGGTTAGAGGCCATTGACGCCTCCTGCATCAGCACGAACACCACGTAATAGGTGAAGACGGCGTTGAACACGTCCTGGGCGATGTAGCCGCCCAGATACATCCCCAGATGCTGGCGGAAAATTTTGATGCGCAGGGTCGAACTTAACTCGACGAAAAGGCGGTTGAGGCTCTGCCCGAGCGTCAGCTTTTTCTTCTCTTCTTCGGCGCGCAGTGCCGCTTCTGACCACTCCTCACGCGGGCGCTCCCAGGTAAAGAACCAGACGAAAATCAGCATCAGCGCGCACAGCACGGAGAAGACCAGGCTTGCATAGAAGAAGGAGACGGCGTTGTCTTTACCGAAGTGGGTCAGCAGAATACCCGGCAGGAAGGAGGCCAGAATGGCGGACATCTGCGCCATAGAGATACGCGCGCCGGAGAACTTGGTTTTCTGTTTGAAGTCATCGGTCATTTCCGGCACCAGCGTTTCGTACGGCACCAGGATCATGGTGTAGACAATATCAAACACCAGGTAGGTCAGCAGGTAGTACCAGAAGCTCATATCCCCGATCCACATCAGGGAGTAGCTGAACACGCACGGAATACCCAGCAGGATAAAGAACTTACGGCGGCCAAAGCGTTTGCCAAGCCAGGTGGTGCCAAAGTTATCGGTCATAAAGCCCATCAGCGGGCTGACAACGGCGTCCAGCACCCTTGCCGCAGCAAAGATAAAGGTCGCCTCGATAGGGGAAAGTCCGCAGAAGGTCGTATAAAAATATAAAAGCCAGGCAGCCGTCAGCGCAGTCGTCCCTGCCCCGAGGAAATCACCTGACCCATAAGCAAGATAATTTGCGAGTCCGATTTTACGTGTTTTCATTGCCGTCAGCCCTAATCAGTTTTAGGAGACTCCCTGTAAGCAAACCTCGTCCGGGAGTTTTTACACGGCTACAGTAAAAGTATCGACCTGTTGAAACCTTTCTGTTTCTGCCATCGCTTCGTCGCGGATGGCAAAAATGCAAAGAGTGTCGTCACGCGTGTCACTGATTTATAAAACAGCGTTTCTATTGCATCAAAAGGCGAGGTCATTTTTGCGAGCCAGCCATCAGAATCGCGCCATGGCTGGCTAAAAGACAGGCAGTTAGCGGTAGTTAACGATGACTGACGTACGCTGAATCTTCAGCGCCGGGATTAAACGCCCACCGCCCGGCACTTCCCAGATAAAGCGTAACGGTTCCACCGCCGGTATGCCGTTGAACGCCTGGGTCGTGCCATTTTCACCGTCGATTTCGGTACAGCGCGTCTGGGAGCACAGACGCACCCGCAGCCCGGCAGGCGTTGGGCCGATCAGCGAGTAATCCCACACCACCAGGGTCATCAGGCCGGAGGCCGGTTCAGGGGGTGCCAGCGGACGTGAGGACATCGCCTCCCCGCGATGGTTCAGCGTCACGCCAACGCTGCTGGCCTGCCACGACCCTTCGCCAGCGGCCTGCGCCACCAGCGGGAAAAGCATGATCCATAGCCACTTACCCATCAGTTCCCTCCTATGGTCGCCGTCATGCGAATATGGCGATTGTCCGACAGCTCAAGGTTTGACAGCACGACCAGCTGATTCAGGCTACGACGCAGGAAGCGAGACAGCAGCGGACGCAGCGCGTGGTTAACCAGCAGAACCGGCGGCGCACCCAGCATCTCCTGGCGCGCCAGCGCCTCCTGCGTCTGGGCCAGCAGACGGTCGGCGAGACCCGGCTCCAGCCCGCCACCGCCCTGCAGGGCCTGCAGCAGCAGACGTTCAAGCGGCGTATCGAGGCCGATGACCTGCACTTCGCCAGTGCCCGGGAACCACTGCTGGGTAATTGCGCGGCCCAGCGCCACACGCACCACTGCCGTCAGCTCGTGCGGGTCGCTCTGAAGCGGCGCATGCTCGGCCAGGGTTTCCAGAATGGTACGCATGTCGCGGATCGGCACCTTTTCGTCGAGCAGGTTTTGCAGCACCTTGTGCAGGGTTGTCAGCGTCAGCACGCCAGGCACCAGGTCTTCGGTCAGCTTCGGCATCTCCTGGGTAACGCGATCCAGCAGCTGCTGCGCCTCCTGACGGCCAAACAGTTCGGCGGAGAACTGGCCGATAAGATGGTTAAGATGGGTCGCCACCACGGTACTGGCTTCCACCACCGTGTAGCCCTGGATCTGCGCCTGCTCTTTCAGCGCGCTCTCGATCCAGATTGCCGCCAGCCCGAAGGCCGGGTCGATCGTCTGCTCTCCGGGCAGCGTGCCCGCCGCCGTGCCGGGGTTGATCGCCAGCCAGCGGCCAGGGTAGGCATCCCCGCTGCCAATCTCCACCCCTTTCATCAGGATGCGATAGCGCGCAGGCGGAAGATCCATGTTGTCACGAATATGAACAACCGGCGGCAGGAAGCCCATGTCCTGAGCGAATTTCTTACGAATACTGCGAATGCGGCCAAGCAGCTCGCCGTCCTGCTGGAAATCGACCATCGGGATCAGGCGATAACCCACCTCCATGCCCAGCGAATCTTCCAGCTGCACGTCGTTCCAGGTTGCCTCCACCGCCTGCGTATTTTCCGGCATTTTGACCGGCGCAGGTTCGGCGGCAGGCGTCATTTCACGCCCGCGCATCCACCAGGCCAGGCCCAGCAGCGCGGCGGTAAACAGCAGGAACACCAGGTTCGGCATTCCCGGCACCAGGCCCAGGAGGCCCAGTACCGCAGCAGCCAGCAGCATTACGCGCGGGTTGCTGAACAACTGCCCCACCATCTGCTCGCCCACGTCCTGATCGGTGCTGACGCGAGTGACGATAACGCCCGCTGCGGTTGAGATCACCAGCGCCGGGATCTGCGCAACCAGGCCGTCACCGATGGTCAGCAGCGTGTAGCTTTCTGCCGCGTGGCCCATGTCCATGCCGTGCTGCAAAACGCCCACCAGCAGGCCGCCCACGACGTTAATCACCATGATCAGGATGCCGGCGATGGCATCTCCGCGCACGAACTTACTCGCACCGTCCATCGAGCCGTAGAAGTCCGCCTCCTGCGTCACCTCCGAGCGGCGCTTTTTGGCCTCATCTTCGGCGATCAGTCCGGCGTTCAGGTCGGCGTCGATCGCCATCTGTTTGCCCGGCATCCCGTCCAGGACGAAACGCGCGCCCACTTCTGCAATACGCCCGGCACCTTTGGTGATGACCATAAAGTTGATGATCACCAGAATGACGAACACCACAATACCGATGGCGAAATTGCCGCCCACGAGGAAGTGGCCGAACGCCTCAACGACCTTACCCGCCGCCGCCGCGCCGGTATGCCCTTCCATCAGGATAATACGGGTGGATGCCACGTTCAGCGCCAGGCGCAGCAGCGTGGTAAACAGCAGAATGGTCGGGAACGCCGCGAACTCCAGGGTGCGCTGGGTGAACATCGCCACCAGCAGCACCATGATGGACAACGCAATGTTGAATGTGAACAGCAGATCGAGGATAAATGCCGGCAGCGGCAGCACCATCATCGACAGAATTAGCAGGATCAGAATCGGTCCGGCAAGGATCTGCCATTGGGTCGATTTCAGGTTGCCGGGCAGGCGCAACATTGCCACCAGATTAGCCATCAGTGTCCTTCTCGTTCAAAAAATCCAGCGCTTCAGGCACCGGTAGGTTCTCAGGTTTCACAGGCCGCTGACCACCGGCTAAACGCCAGCGCTTCAGCTGCCATACCCAGGCCAGCACTTCCGCGACAGCGGCGTAGAGTTGGCCGGGGATCTGTTGTCCAATCTCCGCATGACGGTACAACGCACGCGCCAGCGGAGGCGCTTCAAGAATGGGAACACGGTTTTCCGTGCCGATTTCACGTATACGCAGCGCAATCAGGCCCGCCCCCTTTGCCACCACCTTGGGCGCGCTCATTTTGTTTTCGTCATAGCGCAGCGCCACCGAGTAGTGGGTCGGGTTGGTCACAATGACATCGGCTTTCGGGACGTCTTCCATCATGCGGCGACGGGCAGCCGCGCGCTGCATCTGGCGGATACGCCCCTTAACGTGCGGGTCGCCTTCCATCTGTTTGTATTCGTCGCGGATATCCTGGCGCGACATGCGCAGTTTTTTGAAGTGGCTGTACATCTGGAAGATGACGTCAAACCCCACCATCGGAATGATGCTGAGCACCACCAGCAGGGCGCACAATCCCACCAGGTTCATCGCATTGTTCATGGCGTTGAAGGGGGATTCACTGATAAGGCGCATCATTTCAGGCCAGTGGTGCCAAAGGAAAAACCCGGCGGTACTGCCCATCAGGGCCGATTTCAGGATCGCCTTTACCAGCTCCGCGCCCGTCTGGGCAGAAAACATTTTGGCGATCCCGGGCAGCGGGTTGAGCTTGGAAAATTTGGGTTGCAGCGATTTGCCGCTAAAGACCAGCCCGCCAAGCATCACCGGCGAGACCAGCGCCACCAGCACAACCCCGGAAATCAGCGGAAGCAGCGCAATCATGGCATTTTTCACCAGCAGAATAATTTGGCTCAGGATCAGGTTGGGATCGTTAACCATGCTGTGGTCAAAACGTAATCCGGCAGAGAGCATCCCCGCCAGCCTGCGGGCGAACGACTCCCCTCCCCACCAGATAATGCACACGCCCACCACCAGTATCAGCAGGGATGTCAGTTCTCGGGATCGGGGGACCTGCCCTTCCTCACGCGCTTTTTCAAGTCGGTGGGGTGTGGGGGCTTCCGTTTTGTCGTCGTTATCTTCTGCCACAGTGCCTGCTCGCAGCCCATTAAGTCACGGGTATCATGCCCAAGATTCTTAATTACAATCGTGTAATTAAGCCATCAAAAAGGGGTGAATTATCCCCTTAACGACAATGTTTGTGCTTTCGCCTGACATTTGTTGCGTACTGTCTTCCAATTTTTAACTCATGAGCAGATACAATATCGCCATGCCAGAAAGGGTTTGGTAGTTTATCTAAAAGACCGAAACCAAAAGGATTTCAAATGGAATGGCATAAGTTATTAAACAGCGGCAGGCGGAAAGATAAGAAAAAATCGACAGAGAAACACACTTCAGATCTTGCCTATGGCCGGCAGGAAATAGAGCGGGATTATGATCGTTTACTCTTCGCTGCACCCACGCGCCGACTGGCAGACAAAACACAGGTCTTCCCGCTGGATCTCAATGATAGCGTCAGGACGCGCTTGACCCATTCACATGAGGTAGCAAACTTTGCTCGCGGAATTGGGATGCGTCTCGCCTTTGAGATGAAGGATGAGATTTTCGGTACAGGCTGCGAACACCTTGTTCTTGAGCGTGATGTGCCGGCATTGCTTGCGACAATAGGTCTTGCACATGATTTAGGTAATCCGCCCTTTGGGCATCAGGGAGAAGCTGCTATGCGCACCTGGTTCAGGCGTAATCTGGAACCGTTGGTGAACAGTGTGACCGATACCTCCCTTAAACCTGTATTTAATGATTTTCTGCAGTTTGACGGAAACTCTCAGACGCTACGCCTGGTCACGCGACTTCAGATCATTAATGATAATTATGGTTTGAATCTTACCTATGCCACGCTTGCCGCCATGATCAAATATCCTCACTCGTCCTGGTCAGAAAACAGGCGCTGGAACAAACACGGTTACTTATATTCCGAAGAGCAGGTTGTACATGATATCTGGGAGGAAACAGGTCTTTCTGAGGGTATCAGACACCCCTTCACCTACCTTATGGAAGCGTGTGATGACATTGCCTATTCAATACTTGATGCAGAAGACACCATAAAAAAAGGGCTGGCGTCCTATCAGGATCTCATCAGTTTCCTTGCGGGTTGGGGAGAGGGGCAGGATCCTGTAATTAACAGGTTAATCAATGATGTGGAACGCAAAAATAAAGAGTGGGAACCGCGCAAACAAGATTTATCCCCTGCTGAAATCAATGATATGAGTATGCAGATGTTTCGCGTGTACGCCACAAACGTTCTTATTAAAAGCGTCGTTGAAGCCTTTCGTGAATGTCATAAACAACTTTGTGAAAAAACGGCTGCCATCAAAGATCTCATTAGCATAAGCGCCGGTAACGCACTCTGTTCAGCATTGAAAAAATTCGATCAGACCCGTGGCTATCGGCATCGCACAGTACTGGAGCTCGAACTAAAGGGATCCAATTACATCCAGGGATTGATGGATATGCTTTGGGTGGGCATTAAAGGTCGTAGTAGTGGAAGTCAGTCATGGGATACCCCCTTCGGTCGTTATGCTTATGGGCGGATTTCAGAGAAATATCGACGCGTATTTGAGGATCCGGATAATCAGTTGCCCCCGCTATATAAAGAGGCACAGCTTTTAGCTGACGCCATTTCAGGGATGACAGACAGTTATTTGATACGCCTTCACGATGAGCTAAAATCGCTTTATGAATATGAAAGTCGTGTCCAGCCATCAACGCCTTAGGCTCAGAATCGAAGATTTTTTCGACACCAGCGAAGAGCGGAAGCAAGCCAGAGCACTTATTGATGCTCTGGCCGAGCGAACGCACGCGTGGATTTTTGGTGGAATGATTCGGGACATAGGTCTTTATGGTCGTGGCGGGTTCACATCGGATATCGATTTGGTTATCGATCTTTCGCGGGACGATCTGATTCAGACCTTAAAGTCATTAAACATTGAGCGTATGCGTGTGAATAAGCTGGGCGGGGTTCGCTTCCATTTTATGAGCCTTGATTTTGATATCTGGAGCATCAATGATACCTGGGCCTTCAAAAACAGAATCGTTGAGTTTAAAGACACTTCCAGCTTACTGAACACAACGTTGATGTCATGGGATTCGGTTTTATACGACGTTAAGACCAGGCATGTCATCAGTTCTGATAACTATCTGCACGATCTGCATCATCGTCGTCTTGAACTGGTTCTTCAAAAAACACCCAATGAGGTCGGTTCTGTTATCAAAATTCTGCGCACAATTTACAACAAGCGCGTTCGGGTCCTTGGACCTCAGCTTACCGACTTTCTCTTACAGGCACTGCATAAACACAGTTTCGACCAGCTAAGACAGTATGAATACGCAAGCTACCGCTGCTGTTCTTTTAACGACGAGGATCTCCGGCGTCTGAAGGAAAATCTCTGTCATTCCAAATCCGGATTCGATATCACCATTCGGCTTTAAATCATGGAAGACACCACCTCCGGGAGGTGGTGTCTTTAGATCAGAAGCCGAGGCTGTCCAGCAGGTCGTCGACCTGATCCTGGCTCGCCACCACGCCCGCTTTGGTTGCGTCGAGCTGTGGGCCGTTAAGCAGGCTTTCATTGTCGCGCTTTGGACGCGCAGCCGGTTCTGGCATGTTCTCCAGCAGCACCATCAGCAGCTGACGCTCAATCTCCTGAATCACATCCATCATGCGTTTGATCACCTGACCGGTAAGGTCCTGGAAATCCTGTGCCATCATGATGTCCAGAAGCTGGGCGTTGGTGAAGCTGGTGTGGCCCGGCACATCCCCCAGATACTGGCGGGTATCGGTCACCAGTTCACGGGCATCCGCCAGTTCGATAGGGTTCTCGAACCATTCATCCCAACGTTTGGTCAGCGCTTTCGCGCCCTTCTCCATCGCATCCTGATGCGGCTGTGACGCTTCAACGCTGTTCAGCGCACGTTCTGCCGCCTGAGCAGTCATCTGCACCACATAGTCCAGACGATCGCGCGCGTCCGGAATCGCTTCCGCCGCTTCGGCAATGGCCTGATCCAGCCCCAGTTCACGCAGGCTGTCGCGCAGCATGCGCGTCAGGCTGCCGATGCGGGCAATGATGTCGCTGGGCGAATGTTCTTCAACGGGTTTCATAGCAGGTTGCATCATAACCATCACCTCACATGCCGAGTTTCTCGAAGATCTTGCCGAGCTTCTCTTCCAGGGTTGCAGCGGTGAACGGTTTCACCACATAGCCGCTTGCGCCTGCCTGTGCCGCAGCAATGATGTTCTCTTTCTTGGCTTCTGCGGTCACCATCAATACGGGCAGAGAGGCCATAGCGGCGTCCGCGCGGATCGTTTTCAGCAGTTCCAGACCATCCATATTAGGCATGTTCCAGTCGGAAATAACAAAACCAAACCCGCCAGCCTGCAGTTTGTTCAGCGCATCCACGCCGTCTTCTGCTTCTTCAACGTTGTTGAAGCCCAGCTCTTTCAGCAGGTTGCGCACGATGCGACGCATGGTGGAAAAGTCATCCACAACCAAAAATCTGAGCTCTTTGTCCGCCATAAAACTACACTCCTCATTAAATACGTATTGCCTGTCCGGCACTGATTTTCGCCAGCATCTGCTGGCTTACCTGGCTAAGATCGACCACTTCGCTCACGCCACCCATATTGATGGCCTCGCGCGGCATGCCGAACACCACACAACTTGCTTCATTCTGCGCGATGGTCCAGGCACCTGCCTGGTGCATCGCAAGCATTCCGGCGGCACCGTCGTTGCCCATCCCCGTCAGGATCACCCCAACGGCGTTGCGCCCCGCATGTTTCGCCACCGAATGAAACAGCACATCCACCGACGGACGGTGCCGGTTAACCGGCGGCCCGTCATGAATTTTGATTTGATAGTTCGCGCCACTGCGCGCCAGCTCCATATGCTTATCCCCCGGGGCAATGTACGCATGGCCCGGCAGCACGCGCTCGCCGTCTTCCGCCTCTTTCACGCTGATTTGACACAGCTTGTTCAGGCGTTCTGCGAACGAGCGGGTAAAGCCTGGCGGCATGTGCTGGGTAATCAGAATACCCGGGCTTGAGAGCGGCAATGGCTGGAGTACATGGCGAATTGCCTCTGTTCCCCCGGTTGACGCGCCAATCACCAGCAGTTTTTCCGAGCTGAGTAGCGGGCCTGCTTTCAGGGTCACCGGGGCCGCCATCGGTTTATGGGCGGCCAGCTTCGCGCGCGACGCGGTGCGAATTTTTTCCGCAATCAGCTCGCTGTACGCCAGCATCCCTTCGCGGATACCCAGCTGCGGCTTGGTGACAAAGTCCACCGCTCCCAACTCCAGCGCACGCAGGGTGATCTCTGAGCCTTTTCCCGTCAGGGACGAGACCATCACCACCGGCATCGGGCGCAGGCGCATCAGTTTTTCCAGAAAATCGATGCCGTCCATGCGCGGCATTTCGACATCCAGCGTTAGCACGTCGGGGTTATATTTTTTGATTAAATCCCGCGCGACCAGCGGATCGGGCGCTGTCGCCACCATTTCCATATCGCTGTGGCTATTGATGATTTCCGTCATGATCTGGCGCATCAGCGCCGAATCATCAACGGACAATACCCTGATTTTACTCATGCTTTTTCCTTACTCAGCGCATAAACCGTCTGCCCACGGAGGCTAAACTCGCGCGCGAGGTTGCTAAAGTTTTCCGAGTGCCCGGCAAACAGTAAACCGTCAGGCTTGAGCAACGGAACAAAGCGACGCAGAATCTCCTGTTGCGTCGTTTTATCAAAATAAATCATCACATTACGGCAAAAGATGGCGTCAAACGGCCCCGGCACGTTGTACTGCTTGTCCAGCAGGTTGACCGGCGCAAACTCAACGCAGTTCGCCAGCTCCTGACGAACGCGCACCAGCCCTTCGTGCGGGCCGGTACCGCGCATGAAGTAGCGCTGTAACTGCTGCGGTGACAGGGTTTTCAGTTCGTCCTGGCGATAGACGCCGTTGCGCGCTTTTTCCAGCACCTCGGTGTCGATGTCACTGGCGTACACTTTCCAGCGCCCCGGCGCCATGCCGAGCGTATCGGCCAGGGTGATCGCCAGCGAATACGGCTCCTCGCCGGTAGACGCCGCCGCACTCCAGACGCGGTACTCCCCGGTACGACGGCGCGCGTGCTCCGCCAGCACCGGGAAGTGATGCGCTTCGCGGAAAAACGCGGTCAGGTTGGTGGTTAATGAGTTAATAAAAGCCTGCCATTCAGCGCTGTTCTGGTTCGCTTCGAGCATGCTCAGATAGCGACCAAAATCATCCAGCCCGAGCGTGCGCAAGCGCCGCACCAGTCGGTTGTAAACCATGTCTCGCTTATGATCCGCAAGCACAATTCCCGCACGCTGGTAGATCAACTGACATATCCGACGAAAATGCGCGTCGGACAGCGCGAGGCGCTGTGTCATCTGCTGCAATAATGACGTTTGCCCTGAGGGCATGGGTGATGTCATAGCGCCTTCTATATTACTTTCAGGATACAACCGGTACGGCCTGCGACCGTCCGACATCTGTTTCTGCTTCTGTTTCAACGTGCTCTTTAACCGTAAATACCGCCACCAGCCCGGTCAGATGATCTGCCTGATTGGCCAGCTGATCGGTGGCGGCGGCCGCTTCTTCTACCAGCGAGGCGTTCTGCTGCGTCACCTGATCCATCTGACTCACCGCCTGGGCAACCTGCTCAATGCCACGACGTTGTTCATCGGACGCGGAGGCAATTTCGCCCATGATGTCGTTCACCCGGGTGACGGAGGTGACGATCTCGTTCATGGTCTGCGCCGCCGTATCCACCAGCGCGGAGCCTTGCTGAACGCGTGAGACCGACTCTTCAATCAGCCCCTTGATCTCTTTCGCCGCGTTCGCACTGCGGCTCGCCAGGTTGCGTACTTCGCCGGCGACCACGGCAAACCCACGCCCCTGCTCGCCTGCCCGCGCAGCCTCTACGGCGGCGTTGAGCGCCAGGATATTGGTCTGGAAGGCGATGCCATCGATAACGCTGATAATGTCGCCAATCTTTTGTGAGCTGGCGGCAATCTCCTGCATGGTGCTGGCAACGTGAGATGCCTGATCGCCCCCTTTCTTCGCCGTGGTTGCCGCCTGTTTTGACAGATCCGACGCCTGACGCGCGTTGTCGGCGTTCTGGCTTACCGTCGCGGTCAGTTGCTCCATGCTGGCCGCCGTCTGCGCCAGCGAGGCCGCCTGCTGCTCGGTACGGGAAGAGAGATCGTTGTTGCCCGCCGCTATCTCTGAGATCCCGGTGTGCATGGCGTAACTGCCCTGCCGCACCTCGCTAACCGTTTCCCGCAGCGCCCCTTGCATGGCCTTGAGGCTGGCAAAAATCGCTGAAATCTCGTTCTTCCCGTACACCGCCACCGGGCGCGCCAGGTTGCCCTTCGCAATGCTGTCAAAGTGGCTGCTGATGATCGCCAGCGGTTGCACAATCATCCGGCGCGACCAGAGCAGCGCGCCGCCGGTCAGAAGTGCCGCCAGGATCACCACCGCGGCAAAAATGGCCCCCGACATGTGGTAGCTTTTACGGCTGCCGGTTCCGGCACGTTCAACAAACTGGTTAATGTCCTGCTGCCAGGCGTTAAAGCTGCCGTCAAACGCCGCCTGCGACTCCTGCACCGGCGCGGTCAGGAAGTCAGAAAGCTGGTTGTTCTCAAGCCAGGTCGCCTGATGCTCCAGATCCGTATGCCACGCGGTGAAGTTCTTCTGCATCGCGGCCTTCAGCGCCTTGCCTTTCTGACTGACCGTCTCCTGCGAGGTGAAGGCGCTAAACTGCGCGTTGGCCTGTTTAAGGCTGTCGCGCGCCGTCACCATCAGCGCTTTGATATCATCCGGCGGATAGCTCAGCGCCGTTAAGGTTCCCGCCTTGTTCAGCGCCGTACTTGCCTGCAAAAGCACGGCACGCGTTTGTGCCAGTGCGGAGCGCTGCTGATTACTCGTCTCGACTTCCTGTAAATTCTGATAACCATCGCGAAACGCCCAAAAAGACAACCCGTTACTGCCAACCTGCAAAACACCACTGAGGATCAGAATCAAAAACAGAGTGGTCGAGATACGAATACGATTTAACATCCACGCTCCCATCAAGCGGCCAGCAGCCGCGGTTCAATTGTCAGTCAAAATGTTTCCCAGTTTTCATCTTGTCCGGCTACCGCTGCGCGAGGGCGAGACGCCACCGTCACAGGGGCTGACTCGCTAAGCAACGCACGCGAGCTGGCCGGGTGTTGTGTTTTGGAAGTAAGACGAAACGCCGAGACGGCCATCTTGAGACGGCTCGCCTGGTCCTCCAGCGCAGCGGCCGCCGCGGCGGACTCCTGCACCAGCGCGGCGTTTTGCTGTGTCACACGATCCATTTCCGATACCGCCAGGGCGACCTGGTCAATACCCCGACTCTGCTCATCCGATGCAGAGGCGATTTCACCCATGATGTCCGTCACGCGGGTGACGGCATTCACGATGTCATTCATGGTCTCACCCGCGCTTTCCACCAGCACCGAGCCGGTATCCACGCGGGAGACTGAATCTTCAATTAACGCTTTGATCTCTTTCGCGGCGTTGGCGCTGCGGCTCGCCAGGTTGCGCACTTCGCCTGCCACCACCGCAAAACCGCGGCCCTGCTCGCCCGCACGCGCCGCTTCTACCGCCGCGTTAAGCGCCAGGATGTTGGTCTGGAAGGCGATGCTGTCGATAACGCTGGTGATATCGGCGATTTTCTTCGAGCTGTCGGCGATGTCGTGCATCGTTTTCACGACGCCATCCACCACGCGTCCGCCGCGCTGCGCCGTTTCGGAGGCGCTTTCGGCAAGCTTAGAGGCCTGACGGGCGTTATCCGCATTCTGCTTCACGGTGGCGGTGAGTTGTTCCATGCTGGCCGCCGTCTCTTCGAGGGCGGACGCCTGCTGTTCGGTGCGGGAAGAGAGGTCATTGTTGCCCGTCGCGATTTCGCTGGTACCGGTGTAAATCGCCTCGGAACCTTCGCGCACGTTGGCGACGGTATCGATTAACGAGCGCTGCATATGGTCGACGCTGCTGGCCAACTCGCCGATCTCATTGCGCCCGGAAACGGTCAGCGTTTTAGTCAGGTCGCCGCCGGCGATGTCGCGAATATGGCTAATCACGCGGCTCAGCGGGTTAAGCAGGATGTGTCGGATGCCGTACCACACCGCCACCAGCACGATCGCCAGCGCCAGGGCCAGCACCGCCATCTGTGCTTTGGCAAAGCGGTAGTCGTTCTGACTTTCGGTAAACGCCGTGTGATACAGCTCGCTGCTGGCTTTGGCATACTCGCCGAGCGCCGCACCAAGGGCGTTTTGCATACCCTGGGTAGGCTGCGCAAAATAGGCGTCCATGTTGCCGTTCTCCAGGAACTGCACCAGTTCGGTTAGCCCGGCAAAGTAGGCCGCGTATTTTTCATCAATATTCTGGCTCACCTGCTCCATCGCAGGCTGCGGCGCAATCTGTTTAAAGGCTTCGTAGTGTTTCGCGGCGTCGGCAAGGGTGGTACGCGCGTTCTTCAGCAGATCCGTTTTCGCGCTGCTCTGCTGGTTGGTGGGGTCCATCATCATACGTGCAGACGAGCGGCTCAGGTTGATGCGCGTTTGCAGCATTAAATCCCAGGTCGAGGTGAGCTCACTTTGCTGCATGCGCAGGTCATTCGAGGCGGCAAAACTCGCCTGATTCTGTTTTAACGACGAAAAAAATAGCCCACCAGAAACGAGCTGAAGAAGTGCGAAAATGACCAGCACCATCATCAGCAGTGTGACAACGCGGATACGGTTCAACATACAACACCTTCTCTTAGATTTATTAACGGTGTTATCGGCACAGGCCGCAGGAACTTTACATTTGCGAAAGGGAAAAGCGGGACTCAGAAGGCGACGTCAACGATCAGGGTGTCGCTGTAGGTTCCGGCAGGGGGTGTTGCCTGGTTGGTGAGCACTTTTGCAGTGTAGTTATAGGTACGCAGAAGCCCATCGGAGCTGACCTGCGAGGAAGCCGCGCTGGCCCAGCGCTCGGTCCCGCTGCCGCCCCAGCGATTGGTGGTGGCCTCTTTGTAGATGTCATAACTCATATAGTTGCTGCCGCTGACCATCCTGCGCACGTTGTTCAGGGCGTTTGCACCATTGTTAATGCCGATGGTATACGTGCTGCCTTTTGTGCAGGTGACCGCGATGGCCTGCGAGACGGTCGGGAAATTTTGCACCAGCGGCGCGCTGTTGAAACTGACGTCCGGCGTGGACATCGTGCTGCAGTCATTGGTGACGTTCATGTTGAGCAAAATGCTGGTCGTCGCCGTGCCGGTTTGCGGCGTCAGGCAGAGTCCAACAGCGCCAACCGAGCAGACGTTGTAGTTGATGCTGAAGGTAAGCAGAACCTGATACGGCCCTGCCGAGACGTTTTGCCCGGGCACCGTGCGGAAATAGAGCGGAATATTGTACTGCTTCGCCCCCAACAGGCTGAGCAGCGAGTTGCCGCTCCAGGTGTAGGCTTTGCCGATCTGCACTTCACTGCTGGTCGCGCAGCCGGACAGGCCACACAGGCGCGTGGGGATCACATCGGTGATGGTGGCGTTGTCGGTGCGCTTCATGGTAGCCCGACTGCTGCCGGAGACCGAGGCGGTGGTGTAGTTCAGCGTCACTGAATCGTTAGTCAGCAAATTAAGCACCGCATCGCAGGCGACCACCAGCGTACCGGTAGTTTGCACTTCCCCCGTCCCGCTAAGGGCAAACGAGGTGACGCTGCCAAAAGAGGCATTGACCGTGCTAACGGTACAGGCGGCCCAGCTGCCGCCGGAAAACAGCAGCAGGAGCCCCAGCAGCAGGCGCATCACGGTGCCTCCCGGCAGACCAGCGGGCCGTAGGTTTGCAGCTTGTGTTGCGGGTTCGCGCCGACGGTCAACGTGGCGGTGCACTGTTTTCCGTCAGGCAGGATCACGTCGAGCGCGTTCACATCGCTGAGGTTCTCAAGCCAGGCAATGCCGTCGTATCCCACCACGGCGCTACTGCGCGACGCGCGTCTCACCTGGCTTCCCACCGGGATCGCCTGGCCCCGCGCATCGTGCAGAATGACGCTCGCCACCCGCTCCTGCTCCATCGGGAAGTCCACCAGATAGCCGCTGTGGCGGCGGATAGCGATGCGACGCTCGGTTTCTTTCAGCCGGGTATCGGCCGGAAGGTTCAGGGTATCGATGCTGTAGCTGGCCGGATAGTAGGCCGACACGCCGCTCACCAGCAGATAACCATTGTTATTGGTTTTGCCTACCGGCTGGTTTTCATAGTTTACCGGCACGTCCGGATGACCATCGGTACTGATCACCACGAACGCATCGTTGATTTTATTGGCCGCAAACAGCTCGCCGTCCATCAGCACCAGCGAGCCCATCGCCTCGCCCCACCAGGTCATCATATCTTTCTCACCGTAACCGCCGCCCTGCAGCTCGATGTTATTGTTGCGCCAGCCCAGCGTCGCCTGCTGATAGCTTCTGGACTGCGACTGGTTGGCCCACGCCATGTTCCAGCCAAATCCACCGTCGGACGGCATGGAATGGTTATAGTTGATGCGCTGCGTACTGCCCGAATCGGGCGTTTTCTCGAAGGTGACGGCGGCGCTGTCCCGCTCGCCCAGCGGCACCTGAAACGACAGCGCAAAGGTCCAGTCTCCCTGCTGCTGGTCGCGGCTGGCAGCCAGATAGATACTGCTGGCGCCCCACAGGTTGCGGCTCCAGGAGAGGTTCAGCAGCTCGGTTTTTTGATTGTCGAAGCTCTCGACGCCTATCCATGCGGCGCCGATATTGCCGTATTGCCCCATGTTGAAGGTCAATGAATACTGATCGGTATTGCGGCTGAAGCTGGCGATGGGTTTGTCATTTGTATCGTAGACGGTGGGCTGGTCATACAGCGCCAGGTTGCCAAATTTCTGGTCACGCCGGGAGTGCTGGGTCGCCACGCTGAATGCGCTGGTGCTGTACTGGTACCCCCAGCCAACTTGCCCGCCGCTGTCCCCACGCATTCGGCTGCGGGTATATGACGAGTTCACCACGCCAAAACGCCCCAGCTTAAGCACGGTTCCCGCGCCGGTGAGCGCCAGATCTTCTGCCGCTTCGCCATGGCCTTCCAGGGTTAACCAGTCCGTCAGACCATAGCGATATGAGCCGCTTCCCGCAGCCGGGCCATAGTCAAAATTCTTAATTCCGTAGTTGCGTCGCAGGCTGCCCAGCGTGACCGCGCCGTCGCTCAGCCCCTGCTTGAGTAAATCGCTGGTGACGTAAAACGGCAGCGTGGTGCTCACCTGGCGGCCCAGCGCATCGGTGGTGATCAGCACCGCGTCGCCCGCGCCGTTGATATAAGGCAGATTGGTCAGGGTAAACGGCCCCGGCTGCAGCTGCGTGGAGCCGGAGCGGTAGCCGTTGATAAACAGATCGACGGAGGTGGGCACCGCCGCTTCCCCCGAGAACGCCGGTAGCGGCCAGGTCACCAGATCCGGGCGCAGTGAGAAATCCCGGCCATAGCTAATGCCGCCCATGCGCACGCTGGTGCTCCAGCTCAGGGCATCGCTGATCACATCCCCCACGCTCCAGGTGGTGGCTTCATCTTCATTGGTGACGAGCAGCGTGGTGTCGTAGCGGACGTACCCCTCCTGCTGTCCGTTATTACCGCTGAAATCTTCCCGCGCATAGCCCGTAGAAGAGAACGAGCCGTTCTCATCGAAGTAACGAAATTCGTGCCATATCGAGGCCTGGCCGCCGATGTTGCCCGTGTGGTTGGTGTAAAAGTCGTAGTTCAGCAGCGCCCCGCGGCCATAGTGGGGCTTGCTCCGGGCGTTACCTCCGCCAAAAGAGGTCACGCGCGCCGCAACCCAGTCGCGGGGTACTGACAATAAAAGACGCTGTGCGGCGCTGTCGTACTCCACCCGCACCTGCGAGAGCGTGGAAAGATTCACTTCACCCGTGGGGACATGCTCCGGCGGAAGACCGGCGCGCAGCAAATCGGCGCTGGAAATATACAACGCCCCTTCCCGCTGCGTGACGGGCACCACCAGTCCCGTGTCGTAGTGGTTCAACACGAGAGAGAGCTGGAATACCGCCTCGCTGTTTATCGCCTGTGCTTCAGGAGGAGGCGGTAAACTGTCATCGCCGGGTTCGGCCCAGACGCTGGTACTGACGCAAAGCAGGATCATCATCGTCGGTTTCAGTTGACGGGCGTCGACTGCCATTGCGTATCCCTGGCATTAATTTGCGCACTCATCTGGTTCGGCTGGCGTATTCCCGCCGGGATCGGCCAGCTACGCGTGCTGTTCGGCAGGACATAGCCCAGCAGCCCGTCCGCAACCGTACGTTTCTGGCCGCCCTGCTCCAGTGCGACCTGGCTTAGCCTGACGTGTACATCCCCCCGATTACGGACCTCAAGCTCGGGCTGGCCCCCGTCCTGCCTGATGCGCCAGCTCAGGTTTCGGGTATCCACCAGTGCATGGTGTGCGCCCTCTTTGATAGTCGGGATCCCCTGCCCGTACACGAACAGCGGAATGGAATAGCGCATCTGCAGTTTTAGCCCGATGGTCGGTTCGGCTTTGGCGCCAGACTGGGGGATTTCGTCCACGATGATCCGGTAGGCTTGCTCGACGCCCAACGGGATAGTGCCCTGTTTAATCAGGCGGATAAGCTGCTTACTGCCCTTGCCAATGGTGACAATCGGCGGGCTGGCGACCACCTCCTGCTGGGCGGTATAGCGTTCGTATCCGCCCTCCTGTTTCCAGCGCACAATGCGCACCTGCATTGTCGTGGCGCTGTTACCCTGATTCTGGATCCACAGTTCCGTTGCGTTGGCGTCGGCGGGAAGCCAGGGGTCGATGGGCCATAACAGAATCGTCGCTGCGGCGTGAGCCTGCCCCGTCGCAACGGCCGACATCCCAAACATACTCACCAGGCAAAGTTGCCTGAAAAATGGCTTCATCGAACGTTCTCCCTTTTCACCATGACAAGGTCACGGTGAGTTGATCTGAATACGTACCTGCCGGGCTAAACCCGGTCAGAAGCGCCACGCCAAAAAGCGGCAGCGCAATGTTATTGCTGTTGGTATAGGTCACCGGAATCGCCTGGTTGACCCCTATTTCACTGTTCGCGGCCAGAGAGCTGCTGCTGTAGAGGCGATAGGCCACCACATCGGTTCCGCCGCTGCGCGTCATCCGTCGCACCGAGGCGTAGTTTTGCCCGCCGTTGATGCTCATGCTCAGCGCCACCCCTGGCGTGCAGGCAATCGACAACGCGCCATTGGGGACGAAGCTGGTGTTCACCGGCGCACGCTCAACGCCGGTGTGCGTGCCGAAATCGAGCCGGCCTAACACCCCGCCCGTGCCGGTGGTCACCGAGCAGCCCGGCACAATCGTCGCGCTCACCCTGAACGATTGTGACGTGACTGCCCCGGCAGAAGGCACCGCCAGCACACCCACCAGGAGCGCAAAAAACGGCTGCACGATCCCCTCTGCGCGCGGGCGCAGACACAGCAAGGATGCCCTCATGGCTGCGTTAGACTAGTAAGTTACGCTAACGTTAATGGTGTCGGTATAGGTGCCCGGCACGACGGTCACGCTGTTGCCCCCGCCGGTGATCCGCCCGTACAGGGTATAGCTGTCGATCCCGTTTGCCGTTGAGGCGACGGGCAACGCCGCATTGTTGGCAATAACGTTATTGAAACCGCTGTCGCTGTAGAGGCTGTAGGCCACGCCCTGCGCCGCATTCGCGGAGTTGATCAGGTAGCGCGCAGGCGTGCCTGGCGTCCCCACAACGGTGCCGGGCGCGGTGGAGTTGGTATTACCGGTAATCGCCACCGTATAGCTGGCGGTCGTACACTGAATGGTAAAGGTGTTTCCCCCGCTGGCACCGGTCAGCTGCGTGGTGAGCGTGGAAAACGTTGCGGGATGGGTCCCAAAATCCAGGGTCCCGAAGTTAATGCCGTTTTGCGTTGGCGAGCCGTTAATCAGACAGCCATTCGTGAGTGTCAGCGTCGCACCGATAGTCCCGTTACTGGTGACCGCCAGCGCCTGATGGGCCGGGATAATTGACAGCAGCGTACCTGCACAGATTAAAAGGCGTATTCTTTTCATTGACCACCCTCCAGAAGATGTCGCCATTCGCTTTCCACATTTTATTTAATGCACTCAATATGTTAGCCCCGCTTAACATTCCACCGAGGGGGTTATGGAGAATTTAGTTTATGGCGTTCGCTTCAACCACTTTTGCCATTTACCCCCATACCTTTGCCGTATTGACAGACTATTTCATTTAAATACAAACGATTACCTTCTCTATGCAGAGTTTTTATAGTCATTTCCCGAGGATATATCGCCTACAGTGTGATGTACGTCACAATATATCGTCAGGCGTTGCACAACTAATTTAATAAAAATTAAAAAGGAGTTGTAACTCCCTCCGCTTTAATCCAATTTATGTGCCGAATCTTTTCCTGCGCTTAAATAAAAAATTCATATGCATAAGCGCCGGTGAAACCTTAAGCACACAGAGGGTCTTTTCGTGGCAAGTGCAAACAAACTCACGCTCTTCATCGTGATATTCATGCTGGCGGGTATTCTTTCAGGGGCGGTTATTCATGAATATGCGCCAGCGGAGGCGGTAAAAGCCTGGTCGGAGAACATTACGCTGCTGACCGATATTTTCCTGCGGCTGATTAAAATGGTGATTGCGCCGCTGGTGTTCAGCACCTTAACGGTAGGGATCATGAAGCTCGGCGAAACCTCAACCATCGGGCGCGTCGGCGGTAAAGCGATGGTCTGGTTTATCAGCTCCTCCGTGCTGTCTATTCTGGTGGGGTTATTTATCGTGACCCTGGAACATCCCGGCAGCGGCCTCAATCTCACCATTCCGACAGAAGCGGTGGATACTGGTCTGGCGGTGGGCGGCATGACGCTGAAAGCGTTTCTCTCCCACACCATCCCGACCAGCATCGCCGGGGCGATGGCGGATAACGAGATCCTGCAAATTGTCGTGTTCTCGCTGTTCTTCGGCATTGGTGGCGCGTCGCTGGGGCAAAAATTCAACGCTCCGCTGGTTGCCGCGCTTGATGTGGTCTCCCATATCATGCTGAAGGTCACCGGCTACGTCATGTACGTCGCCCCGCTGGCTATTTTTGCGGCTATCTCGTCGGTGATTGCCACCCAGGGGCTTGGGATCCTGCTGAACTATGCCTCGTTCATCGGCGGCTACTATGTGGCTATCCTCCTCACCTGCCTGGTGCTGCTGGCGGTGGGCTATATGGTGCTGAAAAAAGAGATATTCCGCCTGGTCAGCATGCTGAAAGATCCGGTGCTGGTGGCGTTTACCACCAGCAGTTCTGAAGCGGCATACCCTAAAACGCTGGAACAGCTGGAACGTTTTGGCTGCTCGCGCAATATTGCCTCGTTCGTCCTGCCGATCGGTTACTCCTTTAACCTGGTGGGATCGATGGTGTACTGCTCATTTGCCTCAATGTTTATCGCCCAGGCTTACAATATTCACCTGAGCTTTACGGAAGTGACGGTGCTGATGCTGACCCTGATGCTGGCCTCAAAAGGGATCGCGGGCGTACCGCGTTCTTCGCTGGTGGTGCTGGCCGCAACGATCCCGAGCTTCAATATTCCGGTTGCCGGTATTCTGCTGCTGATGGGTATCGATCACTTCCTCGATATGGGGCGTTCAGCCATTAACGTGCTGGGGAACGGGATTGCTACGGCGATGCTGTCGCAAAACGAAGGTGCGCGGGAAGCGGAAGCTGAGCTGGTGGAACAGGAAGCGTAAGGGTGTAAAAAAGCCGGGTGGCGGCTTCGCCTTACCCGGCCTACAAATGGCTCGAACATATAGGCCGGGTGGCTCGCCGCGATATCCAGCAGCGCCATCTCATCGCTGTTCAGCAGCTTCTCAATGTTCACCAGAATCAGCATACGTTCGCCGAGCGCGCCCAGCCCCGTCAGGTATTCGGTGGACAGCGTGACCGCAAACTCCGGTGCCGGACGGATTTGATCGGCGGTGAGCGACAGTACATCGGACACACCATCAACCACAATCCCCACCACGCGCTGGCCGAGGTTCAGCACAATCACCACGGTATTATCGTTGTATTCTACGTCGCCCTGGCTGAACTTCACGCGCAGGTCAACGATAGGCACGATGACGCCGCGCAGGTTAGTCACGCCCTTGATAAAAGCAGGCGTGTTGGCAATGCGCGTAACCTGATCGTAACCGCGGATCTCCTGCACCTTAAGGATGTCGATACCGTACTCTTCATCACCTAACGTGAAAACCAGGAATTCCTGTCCTGATGGCTCGCCCGCCAGTTTCGTTACATTACTCATACCGGTCATGTTTTTACCTTCTACTTAATCAGGCGGCTGTGTACGCCACACGTTGTTCACGATTTAATCCCTGAAGCGCCGACACATCGACGATCAGCGCCACGCTGCCATCCCCGAGAATGGTGGCAGCAGAAATGCCTGGCACTTTGCGATAGTTGCTTTCGAGGTTCTTCACCACCACCTGGTGCTGACCAATCAGCTGATCGACCAGCAGAGCATAGCGGCGACCGGCGCTTTGCAAAATCACCACGATACCCTGCGTGGCCTCGGTTTTTGCACCGTCCACTTCAAATACTTTCCACAGCTCGACCAGCGGCAGGTACTCCCCGCGCACTTCGAGCACGCGCTCGCCGCCCGCCAGCGGATGCAGATCTTCTTCGCGCGGCTGCAGCGACTCCATCACCGCGTTCAGCGGTAGAATAAAGACCTCGTCGGCCACCTTAACGGACATGCCGTCGAGGATCGCCAGCGTCAGCGGCAGCAGGATGCGGATGGTGGTGCCGGCCCCCTGCTTAGACTTGATCTCGACGTGGCCGCCCATCTCCTGGATGTTACGTTTCACCACGTCCATGCCCACGCCACGCCCGGAGACATCCGTCACCTGCTCGGCGGTAGAAAAGCCCGGCGCGAAGATCAGCATGCCGACCTCTTCATCGGTCATGTTTTCGTTCACCGCCATGCCCTGCGATACCGCTTTCGCCAGGATACGCTCACGGTTCAGACCGGCACCGTCGTCGGTCACTTCGATGCAGATGTTACCGCCCTGGTGTTCCGCAGAGAGAATCAGGTTGCCCACCGGGGATTTCCCCGCTGCGATGCGGTTTTCCGGCAGTTCAATACCGTGGTCAAGGCTGTTACGCACCAGGTGCGTCAGCGGATCGATAATGCGTTCGATCAGGCTCTTATCCAGTTCGGTTGAGCTGCCCATCAGCGTCAGCTCAATCTGCTTGTTAAGCTTACCGGCCAGATCGCGCACCAGGCGCGGGAAGCGGCTGAAGACATATTCCATCGGCATCATACGAATGGACATCACCGATTCCTGCAGATCGCGGGCGTTACGTTGTAACTGGCCCATGCTGGTAATGAGATCGCCGTGGGTGACCGGGTCCAGCTCGTTAGAGCGCTGGGCCAGCATAGACTGGGTGATCACCAGTTCGCCCACGAGGTTAATCAGCTGGTCGACCTTCTCAACGGCCACGCGGATGCTGGTGGATTCGCTGGAGCGCGCCGCCGGTTTTTCACCGCGGCCAGGCGCAGCCGGCTCTTTCGGCACGGCTTTCAGCGCAGGCGCTGCAGGCACTACTGCAGGCGCAGCGACCTCAGCAACACCCTCTTCCACTGGCGCCGGGGCGTCAGCAACGGGCGTTTCGGTTTCAAAGGCGATCTGGTCGGCTTCGATAACAAAACACAGGACCGCCACGATGTCGTCCTGGCCGATCCCGTCGTCCAGCGTCGCCGCCAGGCTGTCTTTGCCTTTCACTACGTTGCTTAAGGTCGCCAGGTTACCCAGCTCTTCTTCCAGCAGATTGACTTCATTCTCTTTCAGACGAGAGAGAACCACGCGCAGTTTTGCGGGCTGCCCGGCGGCAGGCGTGGCATCGGCTGGCGAAACCGCATCGACAACGCTCAGTTTCGCAGCAGGGACGGCAGGCGCGGCGGCCTCGCCTTTTGCTTCCAGCGCAAGCTGGCGAAGCGCATTGCAGATGTATTCAAAGCTTGCTGCATCAGGCTCTGTCGAACTTTTATAGGCGTCGAGCTGTTCCTGCATAATATCTTTGGTTTCCAAAAACAGGTTGATAATATCGGTATTGAGCTGCATCTCACCGCGTCGTGCTTCATCGAGCAGGTTTTCCATTAAATGGGTCGTTTCCTGCAGGATGGTAAAACCAAAGGTTCCGGCGCCGCCTTTAATGGAGTGCGCTGCCCGGAAGATGGCATTCAGCTGCTCTGAATCCGGTGCTTCAGGCACCAGATCCAGTAGGTGTTGCTCCATATCAGCCAACAACTCGTCGGCTTCATCAAAGAATGTCTGGTAAAAATCGCTAATATCCATGCTCACGCTATCACCTCGGATTGGCTGGTGGCGATGTTGGAACGGCAGCCGAAGGGACGGCCCCAGGCTGTTTTAAATCGTCCAGTGACTCATTCTGACTTTCGGCGTTTTCATGCAGGATGGCCTGCTCCGCCTGCTGGTTCAGCACTAAAAGACTGATACGACGGTTGATGGCGTCATCCGGCCCGCGGTCGGTGAGGCGCATGGTTGCTGCCATGCCGACCACGCGCAGGACCTTGCCATCATCAAGCCCACCCGCCACCAGCTCGCGACGCGAGGCGTTGGCACGATCGGCAGAAAGCTCCCAGTTGCTGTACCCTTTCTCGCCATTGGCATAGGGGAAATCATCCGTGTGCCCGGAGAGGCTGACCCGGTTAGGGATGCCGTTCAGCACTGGCGCAATCGCCCGCAGAATGTCGCGCATATAGGGTTCCACTTCCGCGCTGCCGGTTTTAAACATCGGGCGGTTCTGGCTGTCGATGATCTGAATGCGCAGCCCTTCCTGCACCAGGTCAATCTTCAGGTGCGGACGTAACGCGCGCAGCTTCGGATCGGCTTCAATCAGTTGATCCAGATCCCCGCGCACTTTTTTCAGGCGCGCCTGCTCCATCCGTTTTTTCAGCTCGTCGATGTTCGGCTCTTTTTTTACCTCACCCTTTTGCTGGGTGTAATCATCGCCGCCGCCCGGAATGGGGCTATCACTATTAGAAATACGCTGCCCACCGGTCACTGCCGTCGCCAGCGGTGTTCTGAAATATTCCGCAATCTGAATCAGCTCTTTCGGGCTGGAGATGGAGATCAGCCACATCACCAGAAAGAAGGCCATCATGGCGGTCATAAAATCGGCGTAAGCAATTTTCCAGGAGCCGTGCGAGCCGTGCCCGTGCCCCTTATGCTTGCGCTTTTTTACGATGACGATCGGATGGGACTGGTTTTTCATGCGTCCTCAGTGGTCGTCTGTTGGTTTGGATTTTTCACCGCGCGCACATGTTCTTCCAGCTCGATGAACGACGGACGTTCGCTGGAGTACAGGGTTTTACGTCCGAATTCCACGGCGATAGGCGGCGCGTAACCGTTGAGGTTGGAGAGCAAGGTTATCTTCACGCACTGCATCATTTTGGTGGTTTCGGCGCTTTTCTGGCGCAGCACGCTGGCCAGCGGGGAGATAAAACCGTACGCCAGTAAAATACCGAGGAAAGTGCCCACCATAGCGTGGGCAATCAGCGCCCCCAGCTCTGCCGCCGGGCGATCCGCCGAGGCCAGCGCGTGAACCACGCCCATTACCGCCGCGACGATACCGAATGCAGGCAGCGAGTCACCCACCAGCGCCAGGCTGTTCGCCGGCACTTCGGATTCACTTTCGTGGGTTTCGATCTCTTCGTCCATCAGCGCTTCGATTTCGAAGGTGTTCATGTTGCCGCTGATGATCAGGCGCAGGTAATCGACGATGAAATCCAGCATCATGGCATCGGCCAGAATACGCGGGTAGCTGGCGAAGATTTCGCTCTCTTTCGGGTTTTCGATATCACGCTCCAGCGAGAACATCCCCTGCTGACGCGACTTCGCCATCAGGCGATAGAGCAGTGCCAGCAGGTCCATGTACATGCTTTTGGTGTATTTCGAGCGACGGAACAGCAGTGGAATAGCTTTCAGCGTCCCCTTGATCGATTTACCGTTGTTGCCAACGATAAAAGCCCCTACCCCTGCGCCGCCGATGATAATAAGTTCAGCCGGTTGATAGAGTGCTCCAAGGTGCCCGCCGGTCATCATGTAACCGCCGAAAACTGTACCGAGAACTACCAGGTAACCTAATAAGATAAGCACGACATCATCCTTCCGCTAGTGACTATGGCAGGACGTTCATTTCGACAGTGTGCCCAAAATGCGGGTAAAAAAAAGCAGCGGTAATGACTTACCGCTGCTGGAATCTTGCCCACAAGGTCGGGTTAAACAGCCTGTTCGATCTGTTCATCCAGCAGTTGTGGAATAATATCGGCAGCATCCCGGGAAAGTTTACGTCTTTTTACTGCCCTGGAAGGCGGCTGACATAAACTGCAGGCAAAGCTGCCTACGGGCTGATGTGCATGGGTGATAAAATTGCCGTCGCAGCAGTTGCAGCGCGACAGTTGCAGCATTCCGCTTTCAACAAAACGCACCAGCGTCCATGCGCGGGTTAACGCCAGCAGAGGACCTTCTTCCTGCTGTGGGCATTGCTCAAGGTAAAGCTTATAGGCTTTGATCACGGCGTCGACGCCGGTGCACAGCCCCGTCTTCAGAAGATACTGCCATGCGTTGCAGAACATAGACGCATGAATGTTCTGCTCCCAGGTCATAAACCAGTCGGTCGAAAACGGCAGCATGCCTTTCGGCGGTGGGCTACCACGTAACTCTTTATACAGTTTAATAAGACGGCCACGGCTCAGCTGCGTTTCGCTTTCCAGCATCTGTAAACGCGCACCCAGCGTAATGAGTTCCATTGCCAGCTGTATGTCACGGGCTTCCTGAACAATGCTTTTCTCGCTCATTTTTTATGCCCTTTTCTTACGGGCAGCGTCATCAGGCTGGCTGATTTCGGTGAGCAAGCGGGTGGAAAGGAGAATACCGGTGTGGATCTGCTGGAGATCGTCTACGCGGGAATCCTGGGTCAGACGCGTAATGGTCTGCGGACTGTCAAAGCGGAACTGGCAAACAAGCTGATTGGTCTCTGCCAGTTTTACCATTTGCGGGAGCGTTAATCCGCCCAACATGGTGGCCATCTCTTCGTTAATACCCAGACGAAACATTGCGGATGCTTTGTCCTGACTAATCAAACGCTGTGCCAGCAATAAATACGACAAGTTGATGTCATAGATATGTTTTAGCAACTCGGATGTATGCATTTTCCCCATCCCGAATAACCAACTATTATTTTTATGCGGACAGACCGCACCCCGTGATGTCGCCGGGAAATCACCCGGTATAAAAGAAAAGGCCAAATGCATAGTTGAATTAAGATTTGTATGCTTATGCAGTAAAACGCGCAGTGACCCCGACACGTCTTTACGCATCGCTTACGCCTTTTATCATTTCTTACAAATAACTAAGATTTTTCCTAATTCGACGCAAACTCTACTCGTCAGTTTTGCCACATACAATCCAGCCTCCCCCGAATTTTAAAAAAATGTGATCTGCGTCACATAAATTGAGTGAATATACTCCATAAACCCATCAGCGAGACTTGTAAGTTGGTTAATAATTGAGCAAATCACACTGTTTTATATTCTTTATGATCGAATACTCATGCAGAAGTGTGAACAAATGGGTATGTGGAAGGGCTTTTTAGTGCTGTTAAAGTTGCATTAATGTTAAAAACGTCTACCCCCTCACAGGTATTATTGTTTATTACTGTTAATCAGTAACTTACACATCTACGCTCTACAGGTAATATCATCAGGCAATTATCACCCATGCGTTAATAACGCTTCAGAATGATTCAGCCGCACAAGCATTTAATTTTGTGATTTGTATTAAGTTGTTAATTTTTTTCATTTAGACATACTTTTCAGTTATTCTTCTTATAAGAATAATTAATGAATAATTATGATAAGCGTCACACTAATGACATGGTCCCCTCTTGCAGACTCGGGAGTTTCGCGGTAATGCTGAACGTATACCGTTTCTCAGACGCCAAAGGAGTGTGTGATGAGTTACTCCCATCTTCTTGTTTCCGTTGCTGTTTCCCCGGAAAGCCACCAGCTTGTTGCCCGTGCGGTCTCTATCGCCCGGCCTAACAACGCCCGCATCAGCCTGATTACCCTTGCCGCCGAGCCGGAAATGTACAACCAGATGGCCGCCCCGATGCTCGAAGATATTCGCGACGTGCTGCAGGAAGAAACAAAAGCCTTTCTGCGGGAGCTGGTAGAGAAAGCGAATTATCCGGTTCATGAAACCGTCATTGCCACAGGCGAATTAAACGAACACATACTGAGCATGTGTCGTCATCAAAATATTGATTTGGTGATTTGCGGGAATCATAACCAGAGCTTTTTTTCCCGGGCAGCCTGCTCGGCGAAATCGATTGTTGGCTCAAGTCTGGTAGATGTTTTGCTGGTGCCTCTCGGGGGCAGTTAATGCCCCCGAGAATAATCACGCCAGTTTAGGGAAGGTCGCGATCTTTTTTTGCAGATGTCCCTCGCTGTCCTGCGGGGTAATGGCGCGTAAATCCTCAATGAACCGCGCCTGCCAGTGATTGATATCATTCTTGCGAATGGTTTCCATCATCTCAGCGTGGCGTGAAATACGTTCCGTCAGCGGCATGGTCAGAGCGCGATCCAGCGCGTTGGCGACGTCATCCCGGTCGTAAGGGTTGACGATAAGCGCAGAGGTGAGCTCATTGGCCGCACCGGCAAATTGCGACAGCACCAGCACGCCAGGGTCGGCAGGATCTTGTGCTGCGACATACTCTTTTGCCACCAGATTCATCCCGTCACGCAGCGGCGTGACCAGGCCGACATCCGCATAGCGGAAGACCTTCATCAGGATCTTACGATCGAAGTGCTGATTGAGATAGAACAGCGGCGTCCAGCCCAGTTGCCCGTAGCGGCCGTTAATCCGTCCGGCTTCGGTTTCTAACTGGTGACGAATATCCTGATAGGCCTGCACTTCCCCGCGCGAGGTTGGCGCAATCTGCGTATAGCGGATCTTACCGTGGTGCTGCGGGAATTTTTCCAGCAGGGTCTCGTAGGCCAGGAAACGCTCCGGCAGCCCTTTGGAGTAATCCAGGCGCTCTACCGAAAAGATGTTTTTCACGTGCTTGAGTTCGTTCTTCAGCTGCGCCAGTTTTGGCGGCAGCGGCCCTGACGCCTGTTCGGCAATCTCGTCAGGCTCAATTCCGATAGGATACACCTCGGTGTGGAAGGCTTTGCCCCACGCGGTGTGGGATTTGCCCTCATGGGTCACCAGACGCGTTTTACCCGAGATGCTGTCGAGGAAGGCCAGCCTGTCGTTTTCGGTCTGGAAGCCGAGCAGATCGTAATCCGCCAGTGCCTCAAGGATCTCGTCGTGCTGAGGCAGCGCGGTGAAGATTTCCGGCGTCGGGAACGGGATATGCAGGAAGAAGCCAATCCGGTTATTGACGCCCCGTTTACGCAGCTCTCTGGCAAAGGGCAGAAGATGATAATCGTGGATCCATAAAATATCGTCTTCCTCGATTAAAGGCAGCAGTTTATCCGCCAGCAGGGCGTTCACCCGCATATAGCCTTCAAAGCCCTCGCGCTGAAACTTAACGAGATCCAGACGATAGTGAAAAGCGGGCCACAGCACGGCGTTGGAAAACTCCGAGTAGTACTCGTCATAGTCTTTTTCGTTCAGGGCGAACGAGGCCCAGGTGATGTTGCCGCGCGTGACTTTCTTCAGCGGTTTCTCTTCATTACTGATATCCCCACTCCAGCCGAACCAGAGGCCACCGGCGGCTTTCAGGGCACCTAACACCCCTACCGCCAGGCCACCTGCGCTGGCTTTTTTATCATCCGGCGGTGCGATGCGATTAGAGACGACGACTAAGCGACCCATAATGATTTCTCCCGTTGTTTTGCGCTATTTGTTGTTGTTGCTGGTTAGCGACGTCAGATATCCACTGCCAGACGCTGGCGACACTTTCCAGCCGCCATTTGGCACGTGTTTCACCAGGACCGACTTTGACAGACATTCCTCCGGCCTGGTTTACCACACTGAACCCGGCCTCATCGGTCAGGTCATCCCCAAAAAATACCGGCGTCCTGCCTTTAAAAGGGGGCTCAGCCATAAATGCAGCAATGGCGGCGCCTTTATTTATCCCTTCAGGTTTGATTTCTACCACGCATTTACCCGGCTGGAGCGCAAGCTGAGGGTGTGCATCAGCCAGGCTGCGGGCAATGGAAAATATCGCAGCTTCATGGTGAGGTGCCTGGCGATAGTGCAGCGCAAAGGCCATGCCTTTGGCTTCCAGTTCGGTGCCCGGAAGCTGTGCCAGCGACGCGATAAGCTCCGCATGCAGCGTGTTAATCAACGCCTCAGGAAGCGAGACAATATGCAATTGATCATGGATGTCGCGGCGCTCCGCTCCGTGTACTCCAGCCAGCGGAAAGTGGTAAGGCCCGGCGAGCATATCCAGCTCAGCCATAGAGCGCCCTGAAATCAATGCCAGTGCTCCAGCGTTCATCTGCGAGAGCTGATGCAAATCCTCTAACACCGTATCCGGGACCACGACATCGTCAGGATGCGGCTGGATCCCGGCGAGCGTGCCGTCGAGATCAAAAAACCAGGCATATTTACCGGGTAGTACAGGCGGTGCAGTTAACAAGTCAGCCACCCTTTTCCTCCTTACAGTTGACGAGGGGCAAACGCCTTTCCCCCTTTCATAGCCATGTAAGTATAGACAGTGTGACGTCGCTCGCCATTTAGCAACCGCCCCGCCAGCAAAACTGGCGGGGCGGCAGGAGGCTCAACTATGGTTAATAGTTGAGCAGGTTTACGCCAGGAAAAAACTCAGACCGTGCGCTTCGCTTTTTGCTTGTAACGGTCGAATATCACGGCTGCCAGCAGGATCAGGCCACGCACCACATACTGCGAGAACGGTGAAATATTCAACAGGTTCATGGCGTTCTCCACCGTCCCCAAAATCAATATCCCCGCCACCACATATGAGATTTTTCCGATGCCTCCTTTCAGCGAAACCCCGCCCAACACGCAGGCTGAGATGACAATCAGCTCATAACCGATGGAGGTCATTGGCTGGCCGCTGGTCATGCGCGAGGCCAGAATAATCCCCGCCGCCGCCGAGACCAGCCCCGAGAGCACGAAGATGATGATTTTGGTGCGCACCACAGGTACGCCCGCCAGACGCGCCGCCTCTTCATTACCGCCAATCGCCAGGGTATTGCGGCCAAAGGTGGTGCGGTTCAGCAGGAAACCAAACAGGATCAGGCAGGCAACGGTCAGCCAGATGGGCGCAGGCAGGCCCAGCCAGTTGGCATAGCCCAGGGTGAAGAAACGCTCGTCTTCAATCCCGACAGCTTTACCGTCAGAGATAATGTAGGCCAGGCCGCGAACGATCTGCATGGTGGCAAGGGTGGTGATCAGCGCGTTGATCTTCAGCCGGGCGATAACAAACCCGTTCACCAGACCGCTCAACACACCCAGCATCAGCCCTGCCAGCACGCCGATCCACAGGCTTTCGGTCAGGTTGATCACCACCGCGGCGGTCACCCCCGCACAGGCAATGACCGAGGCCACAGACAGGTCAAAATCGCCGGAGGCCAGACAAAACAGCATCCCGCAGGCCACCATACCGGACATTGAGATAGCCAGCCCGAGTCCCTTCATATTGATGAAGGTAGCGAAGTTTGGAACGAATATGGCGCAGGCGAGGAACAGCACGGCAAAGACCACCAGCATGCCGTACTGATCCCAGATGCGCCCAAAACTGAATGCCGTCTTCGGCGCTCCGGATGTAGTAACAGAGGACATCATTGACTCCTTACTCAGGCGACAGCCTGGCTAACTTTAGGCATGGCGAGACTCAACGCCAGTTGTTCGTTCGCCTGTTCATGCAGCAATTCACCGGCGATTTCCCCTTCACGCATCACAACGATGCGATCGGCAACGCCGAGGACCTCTGGCAGATCGCTTGAGGCGAATAGCACCGCCACGCCCCGTTTTGCCAGCTCATAAATGACGTTATAGATTTCGTGCTTCGCCCCCACGTCGATGCCGCGCGTCGGCTCGTCGAGCATAATCACCTTCATGTCTTCCGACAGCCAGCGGCCCAGGATCGCCTTCTGCTGGTTTCCGCCTGAAAGGTTCATGATCAGCTGTTCGGCACCCGGCGTTTTGATATTCAGCGAACGGATGTGGTGTTCGGCGTTGCTCGACTCCCAGCCGTCGTTGATCAGGCATCCGGCGCGGATAAACTTGCGGCGAGCAGAGATATTGATGTTGTCGCGAACCGAGTGCACCGGAATAATCCCTTCAGCCTTGCGATCTTCCGGGCAGAGCATGATGCCGGCGGTGATGGCGTGGGCAGGCTTCTGAATATCGACTTTTTTCCCGTCGACCAGAATCTGCCCCTGGGTAATGCGCGTACCGCCAAACAGCCCTTTCAGCAGCTCGCTGCGCCCTGCCCCCACCAGGCCAAACAGCCCGACAATTTCACCGCTGCGCACCGAAAGCGAAATGGGCGTGCGCACGCCGGGCGCTTTCACCGTGTCCAGACGCAGGCGTTCCGGCCCGTACTCGCGCGGTTTCCAGTGGTAGATATCCCCGAGATCGCGCCCGACCATCGCCTGTACCAGCTGGTCATGGTTGACCTGCTGCATATCGGTGAAGGTGCGCACGTAGCGGCCATCTTTGAATACCGTGATGGCATCGCTTAAGGCGAAAATCTCCTCCATGCGGTGAGACACGTACAAAATGATGCGGCCTTCTTTGCGCAGCTCGCGGATCACCCGGAAAAGATTGTCGATTTCCCGCGCGGATAACGAACTGGTTGGCTCGTCAAAGGCAATGATTTTGGCGTTACGCGCCAGCGCTTTGGCGATTTCCACCATCTGCCACTGGCCGATGGAGAGATACTTCAGGGGCGTTTGCGGATCGACGTCCAGCCCGAGGTGTTTTAACTGCAGGCCCGCTTCATAGTTCAGCAGCGAGCGATTGACCACGCCGCTTTTATGCGGCAACTGGCCTAAATAGATGTTTTCCGCCACGGTCATCTCAGGAATAAGGTGCAGCTCCTGATAGATGATGGCAACGCCCGCGTTGAGCGCCGCCGTGGTGTCGGCAAAGGTGACCTCTTCGCCGCGAATAGCCAGCGTGCCGGTGGTGGGCGTGTAGTTACCGCTGAGAATTTTGAGCAGCGTGGATTTTCCCGCGCCGTTCTCCCCCATCAGGGCGTGAACCTGGCCGGGATAGCAGTCGAAGCTGATATCGGTCAGCGCGTTTACACCGGGGAAGGTTTTACCGATGCCGCGAAAAGAGAGATACGGTAAGGACTGTTGCATAACGACTCCGTGATACCTGTTGTGTGTACGTCAGGCCCCTTACGGCAAGTAAGGGGCACAATCACAGCCTGTTATTTACCGCCCAGTCCTTTTTTCGCCAGCTCCTCTTTGAAGTTATCGCGGGTGATCAGCACCACGTCGGTCACTTCGGTGAATTTCGGCGGCTCAGCCCCTTTGGTCACCCAGTTGTAGAGCATCTCGCTGGATTTGTAGCCGTGAACGTCCGGGCTTGGCAGCAGAGAACCGTAGAAGCCCGTCGCCTGCGCTTTCGACAGTTCGCTGACGGCATCGACACCGTTGATACCAATGCCGATCACGTCAGGCGCTTTAAAGCCCTGGCCTTCGGTTGCACGCACGCCACCCAACACGGTGTTGTCGTTCATGCCGACCACCAGCCAGTGTTTAACCTCCGGATGCTGCACCAGCATTGAGTTCGCCGCATCGAATGCGCCCGGGATATCGTTAGATTTGGTGGGCACTTTGTAGATCTGTTTTTCCGGGAAGCCGGCGGCCTTCAGGGCATCCATAGAGCCGGTAGTACGACGACGCGCGGTATCCAGCTCGTCGGCGGTAATGGCCATTACGCCGGTCTCTTTAACGTCCCAGCCGCGTTTTTGCATCTCTTTATATAATTCCTGGCCCTGGCGCTCGCCGATTTTAGTCGCGGCCATCATCACCAGCGGGACGGTATCCATCGGTTTGCCTTTGGCATTGACGAACTGGTCATCAACCGCAATCACCTTCATGTCGTACCCGCGCGCCTTGGCGACAATCGCGGACCCAAGCTTAGGATCGGGCGTGCAGATAACGAACCCTTTCGCGCCGCTGGCCGCCAGGCTGTCGATAGCGTTCAGCGTTTTTTCACCGTCCGGCACGGCGATTTTGATCACCTCAAAGCCTAAATCTTTCCCGGCTTTATCGGCGAATTTCCACTCGGTTTGGAACCAGGGTTCTTCAGGTTGTTTAACCAGAAAACCGAGTTTTACATTTTCTGCCATAGCGGATTGTGACATAACGGCAGCCAGGCCGATGGCCGCCAGCGCTTTAGTAAATTTGTGCATGGTAAACTCCAGCTTTAATATTCTTTTCTGTAGGGATTAACAGCGTGCTTTTTATTTAATCGGACATAAAACAAGACATTAGCGCTTACCTCGTCATAAGCGGTCGTGCTGCAGATAGTTTTAGCGGGAAATTAATCATCCATAAGAGAGCAATATCACACCGCAGAATTACAGTAATTGCGTACATAAATTCAGCGAAAAAAGACATAAAAACGGCAGGAATTGTCTGACAAATCGGAAGGGGTTAAGCAGAATAATCCATAAGACCAGCTCAGAAGTCCCTGTAGGCCGGATGCCCTTAGCATCCGGCACGGACATTACCAGGTGTAGTAGATGTGTTCAGCGTGATCGCGAACGGGCGCCTCGTCGCCCAGCAGGCGAGCAGACAGCGTTAGCGCAAAGTCGAACGCATGGCCCAGACCTTTGCCGCTCAGCAGATTTTTATCTTCCACCACCGGCGCATCAACGTATTCACCGTCTTCAACCGATTGCCATAAATCGCCAGAGCAGACGTAGCGGCGGCCCTTCAGCAGCCCGTTGCCGCCCAGCACGCGCGCGGCTGCCGAACAGAGAGGGCAAATCCACTTTCCACACTCATCGTGCAGGGAAATGAAACGGATAACCTCGCGATCGGCCGCAAGGTTCACGCTGCCCTGCGGCCCGCCGGGGATCACCACGGCGTCATACAGGGTGTCACGCCGCTCAGACAGCGTGCTGTCGGCCACCATGGGAATGTTGTGGTAACTCACGACCGCGCGGGACTCTGCACACGCCAGGGTGTCGACGTCGATTGCCAAACGGCGCAGAATATCAATGGTGATGATGGCTTCCGCTTCTTCAAAACCGGGTGCCAGCAGAACTGCAACTCTTGCCATGTCAAACCTCTGTAGCTTTCACAATTAAAACATTGTTTCACTTTCCCACATCTGGCAAGAACAAACTTCCGCGACGATCACAGTTCAGGTGAACGCGACAAAACTGATCTGACTCAATAAGAACAAGCTCAATATATTCTCAAGAATTAACCTGGATAAGGTTTCAAAAAAAGCGCCCTTTAACCTGAGATAAATTATTAATTAGCACAATCTCCACCATATTTTTTAAAATCTTTATATATCAATAACTTATTAAATTAAAATTTTCCCGTCACGTTTAAAAATTTGAACTATATTAAACTTTGTAATGTTAGGTTAACACCACGTGATTAAGAGTTTTCTTAATCCAGCGACAGGGCTATGCTTTTTATATCGAACACAGGAAGTGAACATTCGGTCAGTACGCGCCACAGCAGAAAACCTGTTTCTGAAAATAAGATCTCTTTGGTCTGTATCACAACCTGCCGGGTCAGGTTAAGCAGCGGACGTTATGTCCCAGCATCAATAAGGATATGAGTATGGCTACCCAAACGATGATTCAAAAACTGAATGCCCAGATGAACCTCGAGTTTTATGCCTCTAATCTGCATCTTCATCTGAGCGAGTGGTGTTCTGAAAAAAGCCTCAATGGTACGGCTACCTTTTTCCGTAGCCAGGCGCAGAATAACGTCACCCATATGATGCGCGTCTTCGACTTTATGAAGGATGTCGGGGCAAATCCCATCGTCACCGCGCGCGCAATGACGGAAGAACACTACGCCTCCCTCGAAGAACTCTTCCAGAAAACGCTGCAGGAATATGAGCAGCGTTGCGACACCTTAAGCAAACTGGCGGAAGAAGCGAAGGCGCAGCAGGACAGCACCACGCTGAATTTCCTGCGCGACATGAACAAAGAGCAGCAGCAGGACGGCATGCTGCTGAAGGCGCTGGCGGATGAGATTCGCAACGCCAAACGTGAAGGTCTGTGCCTCGAACAAACCGATCGTCACCTGCTCGACATTGTTACCTGCCAACAGCACTGAGTCGTCATTGCCTGCCCCCGCAATAGGGGCAGGCTCCCCTCTCACAGCAACTCCCTGCTTTCTTTAAGATTTAACAAATCCGATCCCGCTCCCAATGAATAACCCTGCTTCATGTAATGATTTAGCCAGAGACTTTATCATTGACGAGGGAGCATCATGATCACCATTGAGTTTGTTGTCATTATCCTCTGCCTGCTGGTCGGCACCCGCTTCGGCGGGATGGGGCTTGGGCTGATAAGCGGGATTGGCCTGTTTATTCTCAGTTTCGTGTTTGGGCTTCAGCCCGGCAAACCGCCGGTCGACGTGATGCTGACCATTCTGGCCGTTATCGGCTGCGCCGCCACGCTGCAAACTGCGGGCGGCCTGAACGTGATGATGCAGTTCGCCGAGCGGCTTTTGCGCAAACACCCGCAGCACATTACCCTCCTCGCGCCCTTTACCACCTGGACGCTGACGTTTCTCTGCGGCACCGGGCATGTGGTGTACACCATGTTTCCGATTGTGGCCGATATCGCGCTGAAAAAAGGGATACGGCCAGAGCGCCCGATGGCCGTGGCATCGGTTGCCTCTCAAATGGCGATCACCGCCTCCCCCGTTTCGGTAGCCGTCGTTTCACTGGTGTCGATCCTCGGCGCCCAGCACGGGATTGGGCACGCGTGGGGGATCCTCGAAATCCTGGCGGTGTCCGTTCCCGCATCGCTGTTCGGAGTAGCCGTCGCGGCCCTGTGGAGCCTGCGTCGCGGTAAAGATTTGGCGGATGACGCCGAGTTTCAGAAAAAGTTAAGCGATACGAAACAGCGCGAGTTTATCTACGGCGGAACGGAAACGTTGATGAATCAGCGTTTTCCAAAACAGGCCTACTGGTCGACATGGATCTTCTTTGCCGGGATCGCGGTGGTTGTCCTGCTGGGTGCGCTGCCAGAACTGCGGCCGGCCTTCGAGGTAAAAGGCAAATTAACCGCCCTGTCGATGAACCTCGTCATCCAGATGATGATGCTGATTGCCGGGGCGGTGATGCTGATAGCCTGCAAGGTCAACGCCTCTGCCATTTCGAACGGTGCGGTCTTTAAAGCGGGGATGGTCGCCATTTTCTCGGTGTTTGGCGTTGCGTGGATGAGCGACACCTTCTTTCAGGCGCATCTTGATGAGCTGAAAATGGCGCTGGAGGGGGTGGTCAAAAGCCATCCGTGGACCTACGCCATCGTCCTGTTTCTGGTGTCGAAGCTGGTGAACAGCCAGGCGGCGGCACTCACCGCCGTCGCCCCGATGGGGCTGATGCTGGGCATCGATCCGAAAATGCTGATCGCCTTCTTCCCGGCCTCCTATGGTTACTTCGTGCTGCCAACCTACCCGAGCGATCTGGCCTGCATCGGGTTCGACAGGTCAGGAACGACTCGCATCGGCAAATTCATCATCAACCACAGTTTTATTCTGCCTGGACTTATCGGCGTGAGCTGCGCGTGTGCGGCCAGCTATCTGCTGGTACAAACGTTCTTCTGAATCCTTCTCCGGGCGACGTTCAGCGTCGCCCTTCGCCGTTTGAGCAGAAAACGGTTTCTAAATTCAAAACATCGGTTTATTTTAGTGAGACTCACCCTGCGGCGTGAAACGCAACTCGATCAGCGCGATGGCTTTTTGGATCGCGCGAAGCGTGACCGGATCGGCCGCAGCAGGATGGCTGGTGAAATCGATGTTTTTCAGTTGGGTGGACATCTTCTCGCGCACTTCTACCGGCGCGATAACGTCAATCACATCAAGGATTTGTTTGATAACCAACTGGCATGCGACGACGTCAGATACCAGTTCCTGATCGGCGCTCAGGTTTTGTGACATGGGGTTTCTCCTTTTTTAAAGGCCGCCATAGTAGCAAAACGTACGCCCTTTCATCTCCCTCTCGTCGCCAGCAGACATAAAAAAACCTGCCGAAGCAGGTTTTTATCAGAACATCGCACCCGGTGGGACGTCTTTGAAGGTGTTGCAGTAGTTTGCCCACATGCTTTTCAGGATTTTACGCAGTTTCATTTGATGCTCCAGTAACGTGTTATGCAGGTGTTATTTTCACTGCGCTTATAATATGACCACCATCACAAAAATCAATGATTTTGTGATGCGTATCACAGTCAAAAACGGGCGCAATGCTGCTGTATTGTTAAAAAAGCATCGGTAAATCCGTGAGTTATGGTTCTATAAATTCCAGTAAATTTTTATCATTTTTTTTGATACGGCAGGACAGGATGAGTGAAAACATTACCGGGAAAGCGAACCGAGGCTTATCGCCTGCGGCGCTTTTAGTTGCCGGCGCGTTCTTTATGGAGTTTCTTGACGGCACGGTCATTGCCACCGCCCTGCCGGACATGGCAAAAAGCTTCGGCGTGCAGGCCGTGGATCTGAATATCGGGATCAGCGCATACCTTATTACCCTGGCGGTGCTGATCCCCGCCAGCGGCTGGATTGCGGACCGTTTCGGTGCGCGCAAGGTCTTTGCCCTCGCGCTGGCGATCTTCACCCTGGCCTCGGTTTTTTGCGGTCTGTCGACAACCGTTGACACGTTTGTGGCGATGCGGGTGCTTCAGGGGATGGGCGGCGCGCTGATGGTTCCCGTCGGACGCCTGGCCGTACTGCGCACCACGCCAAAACACCAGCTGATCGCCGCCATCGCCACCCTCACCTGGCCGGCACTGGTTGCCCCGATTATTGGCCCGCCGATGGGCGGGTTTATCACCCACTTTGCTGACTGGCGCTGGATTTTCTTCATCAACGTCCCGTTAGGCATTGCGGCTATTCTTCTGGCGTTGCGAATTATTCCCGATCTGCGGGATGAGAGCCGTCGTCCGTTCGATACACCGGGGTTTATAGCCACCACTGTTGCCATGGTGAGCCTGGTTTACGCCATGGAACTGATGGGCGGGGAGCACGTCAGGATGGGACTGACGGTATGTTTGTTCATCGTGGGCGGAGTGGCACTGGGCGTTGCGCTGCGCCATTTCCGCCGCGCCGCGTGGCCGATGATAAGACTCGATGCGATGCAGGTTGCCACTTTTCGCGTCACGATGTACGGCGGCTCGCTGTTTCGCGCCTCGATCAGCGCCGTTCCCTTTCTGCTGCCGCTGATGTTTCAGGTGGGGTTCGGGATGGACGCCTTTCATGCAGGCCTGCTGGTGCTGGCGGTGTTCGTCGGCAATCTCACCATTAAACCGGCGACCACGCCGCTTATTCGCGGCCTCGGGTTTAAGCGGTTACTGCTGATCAACGGCGCGCTGAACGTGCTGGCGCTGCTGGCCTGCGCGTTTATTACCCCCACAACCCCCGTCTGGCTCATCATGCTGATCCTCTATCTCGGCGGCGTCTTCCGCTCCATTCAGTTTACTGCGGTAAGCACCCTCGCTTTTGCCGATGTGCCTTCCGCACAGATGAGCTATGCCAATACGCTGTTTTCAACCGCCACGCAGCTTGCGGTGGGATTAGGTATCACCCTGGGGGCCATTGGCATTCGTCTCGGAGAGAAGATCGGCGATGCTTTCGGACTCGCAGCCGTTCCCGGCATCAGCTTTCGGCTTGCGTTTGTCGTTATCGCGGTGATTTGTCTGGCAGGCATGTTTGACACGCTGCGCCTGGCAAAAGATGCAGGCAGCGCGGTTTCGGCGAAGCCGTCGTCATGAAAACCGGGCGAGCGTTGCGCCGCCCGGTAAAGCACCGTTAGCCCACAATGCCACGGACGAAAGCTTCAATCTCTTTGTCCTGGCAGTTTTCAAAGAAGCACTGCTGGAAGCGCTGGCCGGATACGGCGGTTTTCACCAGCTCAGGGTCAATCGCGCGCAGCGTATCAAGGTAGTTCTCTTTCACCACGGCCGCTTTCACCTGGTTGAGGATCCCGGCGTTGCGTACCTGAGGCTCTTTACGTTCTGGCGGATACCCTTCGCCGTTGCGACCGGTGAAGGCTTTCTCAAAGATGAAACGCACGTTCAGCTCGGCACCCCAGCCAAACCCTTTGGCGAACGGCAGTGCAAGGGCGTTGCCGTTGTTGATCTGGGCAAAGAGGAAGGCATCAGCCGGATCAATGCAGTAGCCGCAAACCACGCCGGGATGAATGTTGAGCGACATCAGCGCACCCTGACCGGTACCGCAGCCCGTCACGACGAAATCGACGGCTTTGGAATTGAGCAAAATACTCGCCATAATGCCCAGGTGAATATAGGTAAGGTGGTGATCGTTCTCATCGCTCATCCCCACGTTATAGACAGGGAAGCCTTTTTCGTCCGCGACGGCCTTTAGCTCATTGAGGATGATGGGATTCTTGGCTGCCTGGCTGTTTTCCATCATCAGTGCAATTTTCATCTTTTCTCTCCTGAATACGTGGCGGGTCTTCCCGCAGTGGGTAGCGTTTCATCTTCACCTTACTATCAAACAAACACGCTTTCAAATTAAGTGAAAACTTGTTTTAAAAAACAAAGATGCGCTCACAATTTCAGACTGCCCGGCTGCCCTGCGCAGCGTTAACAGAAAGTTAAAAAATCCCTACTCCATCCCCACGCCGTTAGCTAGACTTCAGCAAAAGACAATAAAAACCACATGGGGATCACCTGTGCACCTGCGCTGCCGGACGCCACGCATCGTCTTATTATTGCTCATCGCCTTTTCCTGGGGGACTCCCACTGCCCTGCTGGCCGCAGAGCCGGTGCCTGTCTGGATCTATGACGCCAATAATTTTGAATCCTGGCGGACACCGCAGGGCGAGCTGCGCGGTTTTTATCCCTCCCTGATCCAGGCCATTAACCGCAGGCTGGAAATTAATCTGGTGCTAAAGCCGCTTTCCGGGAGCGAGATTGGACAGCGTTTCGCCAGCAATCAGTACGGCGTCTACGCCGGGGTGTTACGCACCGAAAAACGCGCCCGGACAAAAATCCTCTCCGCGCGGTTGTTTGATAATGAAGTGGTTGCGGCCAGCGCGTCGATGACGGTCACCCATGCCGATCAGCTGAACCACACCCGCGTGCTGTTTCGCCGGGACGATGCCACCCTCGAAGGGGTGAAGCAACGCTACCCGGACCTGCGGTTCCGCTCCCTGCGCCTGGTCGAGACCAGCGAGGAGGCGTTCCGACTGCTCGGCGAACATCAGGCCGATTTCTATATCAACGATGCGTCAGAGATGGAAAACACCCAGCGGCACTACCTGATCTCGCACCCTTTTCCCGAACTACGTATTCCGGTGGTGCTGGGGTTCAGCCCGGAACTGCTTCCCTTGCGTGAGCAGATTAACGCGTTCATCGGGGAAGCGTATCGCAGCGGTGAACTGCAAAGAACGCTTGAGGAGAGCAAACGAAACTATCTGCTCAGCCGCATTGTGGTCTCCGACAGCGAACGGGCGTGGATTGACCATCACCGCTTAGCGATTACGCTGCCCGGGAATGAGAATTACGCGCCGCTTATCTGGAAGGACCGACGGGGCTACCACGGGACGGCGATTGACTTAATCAATGACATGCGTGACCTGCTGGGTCTTAAGGTCGACGTTACCTTTATCGATAACTATGCCAGCAACCTGCCCCGCGAGGCGTGGCCGGTACGTCTGGTGGATATTTCGGAGCGTGACGATGCTGAACATGCCCGGGGGCGCATTGGCCCGGACATTGTCTGGCACAACGTCTACTACAATGCCATCGGCAGGCCGTTTTTATGGGATGAGGAGAGCATTCGCAGCCAGCGCGTCGGGGTGCTGGAGGGATCTTTCGCCGCCACCTATCTGCCGCAGCGGTTTGGCAGCGATGCGATCGTGGTGACGCGCCGCAGCATTGACGAGCTGATCGATGCGATTGAGGATAACAAAATCGATTTTATCCTCGGCGATCTTAGCTCGCTTGAAACGACACTTCGCGGGAATGAGCTGTTTCGTGGGGTATTAAAGGTGGCGGGCGTGACCCGCTCAGAATATATCATCGGTCCGTGGGTCGACCCCGATCATCCACTGTTTCACCTTCTGACCCAAATCCATCGTCTGTCGGAGTTCCGAACGCAGATTGAACGGCGTGCGGACGATAGCCCCTTCCCGAGCCTGACGAAAAACACGCTTAAAATCATCAGCGTGATTTTGCTGATCGCCGCACTTTTCAGCCTCGGCATGCTGATAATGATGCGCCGCCATATCCGCAAAAGCCGTATCGTTAACCGGAACATGGTGCAGGCTCTGGAGAGGGTCAACCGCGCCCACGACGACGAAACCGGCAGCCATATTCAGCGGGTGGCAAAATACTGCGGGCTAATGGCCCGGGAATTGGGGCTTTCAGGCCAGACGGTGCGCGACATTGAGCACTTTGCTTCTTTACACGACGTGGGAAAAATCGCGGTGCCGGACCGCATCCTGCGCAAGCAAGGCCCGCTAACCGCCGAGGAGTTTGCCGAAATGAAGCTCCATACGCTGAAAGGCTGGCGTATTATTCAGGGGCTTGAACTGGGCGCGGTGGCGGAGAATCTTATCCATTTTCACCACGAAAAATGGGACGGCAGCGGTTACCCGGAGGGGCTGCGCGGGGAGCAAATCCCACTTGAAGCGCGGATCCTCGCTCTGGCCGACGTGTATGACGCCCTGCGGCAAAAGCGGGTCTATAAGCCGAGTTTTTCTCACGAAGAGGCGTGCGAGGTGATCTTCAAGGGGGCCGGGCGGCATTTCGATCCGCAGCTTGTCGCGCTGTTCCGTCTGCATCATGAGCGGTTCAGGACGATTTTTGACGAAATGGCCGACTAATACCCTTCGTTGCAAAGAGAAAGCGCTGTTTGGCTGGCTATTCCTGGCATTGCTGTGGTCATCAATCGGTACGATAACCTCTTTACAGTCATGTAGAGCGAACCATGAAAAGACTTTTCGTTGCCGGTACAGTTTTGCTTCTTGCGGGATGCAGCGTAACCCGTCAGGCCCAGGTAAGCAGCCTGGACGCGCCAAACGGCGTCGTTCGTCTGGACTACGGTCAGGCGCCGTTGCAGAACGCCCATTATGACGAGTATGTCACTCACGGCACGGCGACCAAAGCCTGTCAAAGCATGGGATATTCCGCCGCCTCCGCCTATGGCCAGCCCATTAAAACCTGTACGCTGATCGGCGGCTCCCTGTGTTTGAATGAAACAGTGACCATTCAGTACAAATGCATGGGCTATGCGATTAACCCTGGCGTCACTAATCCGTGGTATTAATTCCTGCTGCCAGTGACCGCTGGCAGACTCTTTTATCAGGAACAAAAACAATTCTCATTAATATAAATTAATGGAGTGCCAATGCGTGTTATTCCCATTCGTATTTTTAATAAAAATCTATTTATTTTACTTTTTGCAAATATTTAAATAACAAATTATAGTGACGCTCATCCTGAACCCGAAATAATAACGTGGAGCGGCACCGTGCTTAAACCTGAAATGATCGACAAGCTCAATACCCAAATGAACCTCGAGCTTTATTCCTCCCTGCTTTATCAACAGATGAGCGCCTGGTGCAGCTATCACAGTTTCGAAGGTGCCGCCGCGTTTCTGCGTCGCCACGCGCAGGAAGAGATGACGCACATGCAGCGCCTGTTTGACTATCTGACCGATACGGGCAGCCTGCCGCGTATTGATACGGTGGCCTCGCCGGTCGCGGAATACGGCTCGCTGGATGAACTGTTCCGCGCCACGTACGAGCACGAGCAGCTGATCACGCAGAAAATTAACGAACTGGCGCACGCCGCCATGACCAGTCAGGATTATCCAACCTTTAATTTCCTGCAGTGGTACGTTGCTGAGCAGCATGAAGAAGAGAAGCTGTTTAAATCGGTGCTGGATAAATTATCCCTGGCCGGTAAATCGGGTGAAGGTCTCTACTTTATTGATAAAGAACTTTCCACGCTTGATACCCAGAATTAATTCCACAAACGGTGCTGATCCTTCAGCACCGTTTTTTTAATGGCGGCAGATTTTACTTTCGTGCGTTGAGAAGCCCTCAGCAACGGGAATAAATTTACCCCTGGCCGCGAGAAATGCGACTAACTCCGACGCCGTCATATCCGATGCCGAACAGGTATGAAAACGCGCAGCTTCACCAAAGCGCGCATGAATAGCCTCAATCAGACTCTTCTCAGAATACTGCTCACCTGACTCAATCATCATCGTGAGTACGTCGTGCCCGTGAATTGACATCTTAACCTCCTCAAAAGAAACCGCGAGACTACCCTTACTACGTCACGCGCGCCTTGCGCTGGCTCAGGTTTCGCTTAACGCCTCACACTGTAATTAATGCTTTACACACCTTGTAACGTGGATTTGACGAGCCAGCGCTTTTCCCTTACTCTGCGCCGCAGATTGGGTCGCGATATCGAATGGCTGTAGAGGAAAGTGTGAAGAACAGAACCCTGGGAAGTATTTTTATCGTCGCCGGAACCACAATTGGCGCAGGAATGTTGGCGATGCCGCTGGCGGCGGCCGGTGTGGGATTCAGCGTGACGCTACTGCTGTTGGTCGGGCTTTGGGCGCTGATGTGCTATACCGCTCTGCTGCTGCTGGAGGTTTATCAGCATGTGCCTGCCGACACGGGTCTGGGTTCGCTGGCTGCCCGCTACCTTGGGCGATACGGTCAGTGGATCGCAGGCGTTAGCATGATGTTCCTGATGTATGCCCTGACCGCCGCCTACATCAGCGGGGCCGGAGAGCTGATTGCCTCCAGCATTAACGACGCGTTCGGTTTCAACATTTCACCCGCAACCGGTGTGATCTTCTTTACCCTTATCGGCGGCGGCGTGGTGTGCGTGGGGACATCGCTGGTCGATCTGTTCAATCGCTTTCTGTTCAGCGCCAAAATTCTCTTTCTGATTGCCATGCTGGTGCTGCTGGCACCGCATATCCACAAGGTTAACCTGCTGACGTTACCTCTTGAAAAAGGGCTGGCCTTGTCCGCCATCCCGGTCATTTTCACCTCGTTCGGCTTCCACGGCAGCGTGCCCAGCATTGTTAGCTATATGCAGGGCGATATCCGTAAGCTGCGCCGCGTGTTTATTATCGGCAGTGCCATACCGCTGATCGCCTACATTTTCTGGCAGCTGGTGACGCTGGGGAGCATCGATTCCTCAACCTTTATGGGCATGATGGCCGAACACGCCGGGCTGAACGGGTTGCTGGTGGCTCTGCGTAACGTCGTGACCTCTTCACACGTCGAGCTGGCGGTGCATCTTTTCGCCGACCTGGCGCTGGCGACCTCATTCCTCGGCGTCGCCCTCGGCCTGTTCGATTATCTGGCGGATCTGTTCCAGCGCCGAAATAGCGTTGCCGGACGTTTGCAGACGGGGGCGATCACCTTCCTGCCACCGCTGGCCTTCGCGCTGTTCTACCCGCGCGGGTTTGTTATGGCGCTGGGGTATGCAGGCGTCGCGTTATCCGTCCTGGCCCTGCTGCTGCCGTCGCTACTCGCCTGGAAAAGCCGGGAGCAGCATCCTCAACAGGGCTACCGCGTGGCGGGCGGTAAACCGCTGCTGTGTCTGGTGTTTGCCTGTGGCGTAACGATTATTCTGGTGCAGTTCCTGATCGTTGCAGGGCTACTTCCGGAAGTTGGATAACGAAAGGGGCTCAATGTGAGCCCCTTTTTTGATTAATGCAGACAGCAGCTTTTAAACTTCTTCCCGCTTCCGCAAGGACAAGGATCGTTACGTCCGACTTTGGTGCCGTTGACGATCGGCTTTTTCGCCTCCGGCTCTTGCGGGTTCGCCATCCAGTAGTTGTACAAGCGCAGCGCCGCAGGCTGAATGCGCTCGATGCTGGCGAAATACGCCTCTTCGGTCAGTTCATCCAGCTTCTCGCTGTTCTCTTCCGTTCCGTGCAGTGCGATAACGTCCAGATCGGCTTTTAGCTCTTCAGGTAACGCCGACCAGTCGGTTAAGGCCACACCGCGCATATAGCCATAACACCACTCTTCAACCACGGTGAAGCTCTGCCCGTCCACGTCGTTAAAGCCAAACATTGGCTCAAACTGATCCGGGTACTCGCTCAGGCGCTCGGCAATGTCGTTCATATGCTTAAAGCAGAGATCGATGAACCGGTTCATTTCGCGATCGTTTTTCCAGCGCGGAATGTACTTCTCGCCGCCCCATACCGCCACCAGCCAGGTGTCGGGTTCAGGTACAACGGGGCCGGAAAGCACGGCGGTAAGCATACCGTCCAGTTCAGACACGTCAATGACCGACGCATCGTCATGGCCGTAAGACATTAAGGTCTCTTCAAGCCATGTCATTTCGCTTTCATTTAATGGGCCTTCAGTCATCGCTGACACTCCTGATCAAAAAAGGAAAAGATCCTGACACATATCGCCGCCCGTGCCTATATGAAGTTTAGGCCTTTATTGCTGCAAAAACGTGCAAATCGTGACGCTTGCACAACTTATGGGCTTTAGTGTTAACGAGATGTGATCTCCGCTGTAATTTCACCTCATCCCGCAAGGCGGGATAAAACGGCACTCTATACTCAACATGTCACAACCCGGTCAAGGGACTAACCATTCTGGCAACGTTTTTGCTTAATGTTCTGCGTGCTAACTGGCACAACGAAACCTCGCCGTATTACGCGCTGTGTTGCCTGGATTTCGTGCGTTTTGTTCTTGCTTTTGTTTTTGGATTAACGACGTCATCAGGCGTTCGGGTTAATACCTGATGCAAAAACCTCTATGCTAAGGAACATCATAATGTCGCTGAAATTTATCAGAAGTCCCCTTTCTCTCGTGCTGGCCGGCTGTCTGGTGACGGCATTTTCCGCACAGGCCGATGTCGTGATTGGGGTTGCTGGCCCGTTCACCGGGCCAAACGCAACCTATGGCGATCAATACTGGCACGGTGCGACGCAGGCCGCGGAAGATATTAACGCCGCCGGTGGCATCAACGGTGAGAAAATTAAACTGGTTCAGGGCGATGATGCATGCGAGCCAAAACAGGCAGTCGCCGTCGCCAACCGCCTGGTTGACCAGGATAAAGTCAACGCCGTTGTCGGGCACTTCTGCTCCTCGTCAACCATGCCCGCCTCAGAGGTATACAGTGACGCGGGCATTCTTTCTATCACCCCCGGCTCGACCAACCCGCTGATTACTGAACGCGGCATGAGCGATATGTTCCGCATGTGCGGGCGCGATGACCAGCAGGGCCAGGTCGCCAGCGATTTCATTATCGACAAGCTGAAAGCGAAACGCGTGGTCATCATCCACGATAAAGATACCTACGGCCAGGGGCTGGCGGATGCGACCAAAGCGGCGCTGGCAAAACGCGGCGTTAAGGACGTGATGTATGAAGGGCTGTCGCGCGGCGAAAAAGACTTTAACGCGCTGGTGACCAAGATCGGTGCGCAAAAACCGGACGTGGTGTTCTTCGGCGGATGCCATCCTGAAGCCGGTCCGCTGGTGCGCCAGATGCGTGAGCAAGGCGTACAGGCCAGTTTCTTCTCCGGGGACTGCATCGTCAACGAAGAGATGGTTACGGCGGCCGGAGGAGCGAAGTACACCAACGGCATCTACATGACCTTTGGTAAAGACCCCCGCCTCATCCCGGACGGCAAAGCCGTTATCGACAAATTCCGCGCCGGTAAGTTTGAACCCGAAGGCTATACCCTCTACGCCTATGCCTCCATTCAGGCCATTGCCGCCGCATTCAACGCCACAAAAGGGACCGATTCCGCCAAAGCCAGCGAATGGCTGAAAGCCAACGCCGTGGAGACGGTGATGGGCAAAAAAGCCTGGGATAGCAAAGGCGACCTGAAGGTCTCTGACTACGTGGTTTATCAGTGGGATGACAAAGGAAAATATAAGGAAGTTCAGTAACGGGACGGAGTCACGCTCAACGCCAGCGGGCCTGCCTGCTGGCGCCAACGACACATCAGGCTGCGCCAGCTGCGCTGGCCTATTACACGAGCGCGCAATGATGAGCACATTCTTCCTGCAGCAGTTAATTAACGGATTAACCCTCGGTTCCGTCTACGGACTCATCGCCATCGGCTATACCATGGTTTATGGCATCATCGGCATGATTAATTTCGCGCACGGCGAAGTCTATATGATCTCGGCTTACCTTTGCGCCATCGGCCTCGCGCTGCTGTCGTTCTTCGGCTTGCAGTCGTTCCCTTTGCTGATCCTCGGCACGCTGGTCTTCACCATCGTCGTCACCGGCGTGTACGGCTGGACCATCGAGCGGATAGCCTACAGGCCGCTGCGCAACTCCACGCGCCTCGCGCCGCTGATCTCCGCCATCGGGATGTCCCTTATTCTGCAAAACTACGCCCAGCTCAGTCAGGGGCCACGCCAGCAGGGCGTGCCGACGATGCTGGATGGTGTGCTGCGGTTTCATCTGGGCGATGGCTTTGTTCAGATCACTTACACCAAGGTGTTCATTCTGATCGCGTCGTTCGCGGGCATGCTGCTGCTCACCTGGATAATCAGCAGCACGCGCCTGGGGCGGATGTGCCGGGCGGTACAGCAGGATCGCAAAATGGCCTCCATCCTCGGGATAAACACCGACCGCATTATCTCGCTGGTGTTTGTGATTGGCGCCGCGATGGCCGGGCTGGCCGGGGTGTTGATCACCATGAACTACGGCACCTTTGATTTCTACGTCGGCTTTGTGATTGGCATTAAGGCCTTTACGGCAGCGGTGCTCGGCGGCATTGGCTCGTTACCCGGAGCGATGCTGGGCGGGCTGATCCTGGGGGTCGCCGAAGCGCAATTCTCCGGGATGGTGAACTCGGATTATAAAGATGTGTTCTCGTTTGGATTACTGGTGGTGATCCTGATTTTCCGTCCTCAGGGGCTGCTGGGCCGCCCTGTCGTAGCCAAAGTGTAAGAGAGAAAGCAATGACGACACTCACGGTTGCCTCTGACGGTTTTTCCCTTAAACGCTGCGTCCTTGATGCCATCTTCTCTGGCCTTGTGGCGCTTATCATTTTCGGCCCCATCGCGGGCGTTGTGCTGGACGGCTACAGCTTCAACTTCGAATGGCAGCGGCTGGTGTGGATTGTCGCTATCGTGATGCTCGGGCGGTTTGTACTGAGCGTTTTTTTAGGGACATCCCCCGGCAGACGTTTTCAGGCACGCTTTGAGGCCGACAGCGCGGGGGTGTACGTTCGTCCCCCGGAATACAAAAGCCGGATGCGCTGGATCATTCCCCTGATTATCGCCCTGGCGATCTGCTTTCCCTTTGTCGCGACCAAATACGTGCTGACGGTGGCGATCCTCGGGCTTATCTACGTGCTGCTCGGCCTTGGGCTGAACATCGTGGTCGGGCTGGCCGGGCTGTTAGATCTCGGGTATGTCGCCTTTTATGCCATCGGTGCCTATGGTCTGGCCCTCGGTTATCAGTATCTGGGGCTGGGGTTCTGGACGATGCTGCCTTTGGCCGCCCTGATGGCCGCCGCCGCGGGCGCGCTGCTGGGATTCCCGGTGCTGCGCATGCACGGCGACTACCTGGCGATCGTGACGCTCGGGTTCGGAGAGATTATTCGCCTGGTTCTTAATAACTGGCTGACGTTCACCGGCGGCCCAAACGGCGTTTCTGCCCCTCCTCCCACCTTTTTCGGCCTTGAATTTGGACGGCGGGCGAAAGAAGGCGGCGTGCCGTTCCACGAATTTTTTGGCCTGACCTACAACCCCAACATGAAATTCATCTTTATTTACGCGGTGCTTTTTCTTGTCGTGCTGCTGGTGCTGTATATCAAGCATCGCCTGACGCGAATGCCGATTGGCCGGGCGTGGGAAGCGCTGCGCGAGGATGAGATCGCCTGCCGGTCGATGGGGCTGAATCACGTGCTGGTCAAGCTGTCGGCCTTTACGCTGGGGGCATCGACTGCCGGTATCGCCGGGGTGTTTTTCGCCACCTACCAGGGCTTCGTGAACCCCACCTCTTTCACCTTCTTTGAATCCGCGCTGATCCTCGCCATTGTGGTGCTGGGCGGAATGGGTTCCACGGTGGGCGTGGTGCTGGCGGCCTTTGTTCTCACCGTCACTCCGGAGCTGCTGCGCAGCTTTGCCGAGTACCGCGTGCTGCTGTTTGGCATGCTGATGGTGGTCATGATGATCTGGCGGCCTCGCGGTTTAATCCGCATTAACCGCAGTGGGTATGCGGTACGCAAAGGAGTCGCACCATGAAGGAGACGATACTGAGCGTGGAACACCTGATGATGCATTTTGGCGGAATTAAGGCGCTCAACGATGTCAGCCTTTCTATTCAGCGCGGGTCCATCACCGCCCTGATTGGGCCAAACGGGGCGGGAAAAACGACGGTGTTTAACTGCCTGACCGGATTTTATAAGGCATCAGGGGGGAACATTCTGTTCAGCACGCGGCATAAGACCACCAACGTCATTCAGGTGCTCGGCCAGAAATTTCAGCCCGGCGACTGGATAAACCCGGCGCAGTTCGGACAGCGGCTGTTTTATAAGATGTTCGGCGGTACGCATCTGGTCAACCGTGCCGGGCTGGCGCGCACGTTTCAGAACATCCGTCTTTTTCGTGAAATGTCGGTGGTTGAGAACCTTCTTGTTGCCCAGCATATGCGCGTTAACCGCCATCTTCTGGCCGGGATACTGAACACGCCCGCCTACAGACGGGCAGAAAGCGACGCGCTGGACCGGGCCTTTTACTGGCTGGAAGTGGTGGATCTGGTGGATTGTGCCAACCGCCTTGCCGGCGAGATGTCTTACGGCCAGCAGCGCCGCCTCGAAATCGCGCGGGCGATGTGTACCGGCCCGGAAATGATCTGTCTGGACGAACCGGCCGCCGGGTTAAACCCGGTTGAAACGCACAAGCTGAGCGATATCATTCGCTTCCTGCGCGACCATCATGACATCACCGTATTGCTGATCGAGCATGACATGGGCATGGTGATGGAGATATCCGATGAGATTATTGTGCTCGATCACGGCGACGTGATTGCCCAGGGGAAACCGGAGCACATTCAGCATGATGAAAAGGTCATTGCCGCCTACCTCGGCACCGACGAAAGTGAGGTCAGCCTGTGAGTGAGCCGATGCTGGAGTTTCGCAATGTCGATGTCTATTACGGCGTGATCCAGGCGCTAAAGCAGGTTTCTCTTGAGGTTCATAAGGGCGAGACCGTGGCGCTGATCGGAGCCAACGGCGCGGGGAAATCCACCCTTCTGATGTCCATCTTCGGGCAGCCGCGTATTCGTCACGGGCAGATCCTTTTTTGCAATGAGGACATTAGCCACAAGTCCACGCACTACGTTGCCTCCGGCGGCATTGCGCAGGCACCTGAGGGACGGCGCATCTTCCCGGATATGACCGTTGAAGAGAACCTGCTCATGGGCACGATCCCTGTCGGCAATCAGTATGCCGCCCAGGATATGCAAAGCATGTTTGAGCTGTTCCCGCGTCTTAAGGAGCGGCGCAACCAGCGGGCGATGACCCTGTCCGGCGGCGAGCAGCAGATGCTAGCCATCGCCCGCGCCCTGATGAGCCGCCCCAGACTGTTGCTGCTGGATGAACCAAGCCTGGGGCTGGCCCCCATCGTCGTGAAGCAGATTTTCCAGACGCTTCGGGAGTTGGCCCGTAACGGGATGACCATTTTTCTGGTCGAGCAGAACGCCCACCATGCGTTAACCCTTTCGGACCGGGGGTATGTCATGGTGAACGGGCAAATTCGTTTAAGCGGCAGCGGCGCAGAGTTATTGGGGAACCAGGAGGTCAGGAAGGCGTATCTGGGCGGGGCATAACGCGGTTTGGGTAGCGGAAAGCCCCGCCGTTGCGGGGCTGAATTAAACGGCTGGCTCCGCTTACAGGCGGCCTTTGAGCCATGCCAGCTGCTGGTTGATCACATTGTCGAAGTGCTTGCCATCATACAAATCGTAATGCTTAGCGCCATCTTCAACGTATAAGGTTTTATCATCAGCTTTCACAGAGTCATATAACGCCACGCCCTGCTGCGGTTCATTTACCGTATCGTTGCCGGCTACAACCACCAGCGTTGGGCAGTTAACCTTTTCGGCATTCTGGTACGGTTTATAATTGAGCGTTTCATACACCGTGAGGAACGGGATTTTGATATCCATCGATGGATAGCGCTCTTTATTGGCCTCAAAGAAGGCTTTCGACTCTTCATCCCCCAGCACTTTGGTAATGGCAACGAACATTTCCTTGCCCAGACGCTCGCGTTTTTCCACCATCTTGTCGAGCGTTGCGACAAATCCTTGCTTCTCCTGCTCGTCCATCTTGCCAGTGACGATGGCCTCGCCATCCGCAAAGCCCATCTGACTGATGATGCCTTTGATCCGGGGGCGTTCAACCGCAGCGGCGAAGACATGGCAGGCGCCCAGCGAAGTGCCCCACAGCGCTATGCGGTGCCCGTCGATCTCTGACTGCGCCTCAGCCCAGTCGATAACCGAACAAATGTCTTCGATTTGCAGCGCAGGAACCAGCCTTCCGCGTTCCCCTCCGCTTTCACCAAAGCCCCGATAATCGAAGGTGATGGTGGCAAAGCCCGCCTGAGTAAACGCCTCAGCATAGCGTGGCAGTAAAATTTCCTGAATACCGCAAAATCCATGGCAAAGGATCACAACCGGAGCCTTAACAGAATCAGCGGGGCGGCGTAATGTTACAGCGATATCATCTTTTAATTTATGTTTAGTCAATAACATACATACACTTCCCTTACTATCGGAGCAGAAAGCGTATCAGTTTGCCCGAGAGCGTTTTTTGACATTCATCCAAGTTATGATTAATCAAATGTTTATAAATCAACAATATGTATTATGAGATGTTTCAGCGTCAGGGATTTTTATTGGTGAAGGGAATAAGGTTTGGGGGAGGACGTAAAGCGGTGCAGTTAATTAAAGCGGTGGAAAAAAAGATATAAAAAAACCGCCTTAGGGGCGGTTTCACGACACTGCTTATTGCTTTGATTATTCTTTGCTTTCCCATGGTAGCCGGAGTGGGACTTGAACCCACACAGCGCGAACGCCGAGGGATTTTAAATTCTACGCAGGATCAATGAGTTACATAGCAGTGCATTGCGAAACTTTGCTGTAATTGTCCCTCTACTTTACTGTAATTAGCAGTAAATAGATAGAATTGGATAACGCTGAGCACAGAATCTGCACAGGTAAGTCCCCCTCTCACGGAGGCCTACCTGTCCTTTGCTATATCTATATGACTGCAAAGTTACGAGTTTGACTGGAAATCTTCGATTATCTTCTGATTGTAATCATCCAGATACTTTTGCAGTTCATCCCTGTCGATCAGACGTACCAAGGCTGACTCAGCTAACTCTTTAGCAGAGCGTGTGAAGTAGGAATTAGTCACAACCATCGCCTCATCACAACCATAGAACGTTTTAGCAGAGATCACCTGCTGCACCGCCGAGTTACCTACAGAACCAGAATAATTTTTCGCCTGAATAACCATATCCTTACCAAATCGAGTGACGAAAAGATCTGCACCCTGATCTTGCGTTCTCTTGGTTTCTTTGACGTCGTAACCCATAGTCTGGAATATTTCCACAAGGAAATCTTCGAACTGGAAACCGTCCATTGCATCAACTAAATACATGGTGACGAATTTATTAGGGTTAAAATGCTCAAGGCGTGTAGCTAATCTATCAACCAGAATATCAAAATAAATACGTTCGCACACAGCCAAGTATTTTTTAACTTCATCAAATAAAACCAAAGGGACACCAGGCGTGGCCTCCGCTTTTTCATTGAATTCTACTGATGAGAACTCTATCTTATTACTCCATATATAGAATAGAAATAATGAAAGATCTGCCCGAAAAGTGGTGCCCGCTTCCTCAATCCATGACTTCAAGGATTCAGTAAGTGTAGATTTAATATGCCGTTTAACTTCCTTAGCGAAACCATAATAAAGAGCGTTAAATGACGTGGTAAGGAGTAATTTATCTAATAGCTCAGGTAACTCCTCAAGCTCATTGAACCCTTTTCTGACCAACACCTCACGGAAAAGTTGTAATTCGGAGTATGTGCCATTATCTGTTGAGAAATCTGCTTCCGATTTATTATTATGTGAGAATCTGGAAGTGTAAATGAAGTTAGTAAAATATGGATCTTTTAAATTGGAGTATTTTTCGAGAACATTTTCAAGCAATTGATTAAGCTGCGTTTGTTCTTTCTTTTTCCCAAATAGATCTTTCAGAACCCCCTTTGAACGATACTGAAATTCGGGATAAAACGATGGATTCAATGGTGTCATACGTTGTATATCTATTGCTTGTGAGGTCGATGATGCTGAACCCCATGCAGACGTTTTTACAGGCGAAACTCCACTACACCATGGACAATGAATCTCAAAGGTCGTTCTACTGCAAGTATCACACTGATAAATCATTTGAATATTCTCCTTTTATTCCAATATCTGTCTATTCGGCGCTTCAATTACCAGCCTAATAATCCACAATATAAAAAAGATCGTCATCGCTCAGTCATATTACTTTATGTTCTTATTTTTGAGTCCATCCACTTAGTCATATCCTTCAGAAGAACCAGTGCATCTTTTTTGCTTCTCGTATTCCCCCAAAAACTCAGTTCAAGCACTTTCCCCTTCCCAGTAATTGATACTTCGTAGTCCTCAGGGCTAGCTGTTGGAATGAAATCTCCAGCACTTAAAGCAACTCTTATTTCTTCTTTTAGTACATTAACTTCAGGGTAATCATCTGAATGTATCCAGCCATATACGTAGAACTCCGCTTCATCTCGTCCATCCACTGAAGGGCGATAAACTAACGTAATTCCTGTTTTACCTTGTCCCCAGCATCCCGGCATCAGATGAATTGCTTTATAGTAACCCTTCCAGTTATTAATACCTGTTGCAATATGAATATCAGGCAAGACCTCTGAGACAACCGATTTAGCTTCCTCGGTGATAGCATTTTGGTACATTTCCAGCAATTGAACCGATTTTATCAAAGCTGTGAAATTTTCAGTGACAAACTCCACATTTTTATCAGAAACCTTATCCATACTAACCTCACTCAATTTTTTAAGATGACTTAAAAACTCCTGATAAAAAAAAGTCCACTTGCTGAACTCTTGATTCATCATCTCTAACCCCAGACGTCGAATGGCGGTTTCCAGCAGCAGTGAATAATTGATCAGTTGCCAACCGTCTACGCCTTTAGCGCTGTTACCGTCAGGCTTTAATATACAGCGAAATAGTTTTTGATTGTTGCCGCCGTAACTATCAATGAGACTTACATAGCTGGGAAAAGGATTATATGTATCAGCCAGAACTTTATGCTCAATACCTATAATGAATTCATCATGTCTGATAAGAATATCAATATATTTCCCATCTTCTGTTCGGGCCTCTCTCATTAGCTCCAGAGAAGTGAAATCAATTTCATCAACATCGAGGGAATCATCCAGACAACATAGCAATGCTTTGAGCAACCATGGCGGCACCATTTTCTGGGCTCCCATAAACAAAGCCATCAAATCCGTAGTTGGATTTTCGAGATATCCGGAACCACCCAATTCAAAAAAATTGAATTCAACATCATCCTCAACCGAAATGCCTTTCAGTTGTTCAATAAATTTGACAAAAAACGTTTCAGAACGCAATTCAACCTCCTTTTAAAAATCATGATGCCATTACAGATTAATTAACACCCTAACTTTGCTATAAATTATGGTCCCAAATATTCTCACAAATTATTTTATACAAAGACTGTCGTTCATCGACATCTTGTTTTTTAAATGAATCATGTGGTTTGAAAGGCAATCCGAATACATTTCTCAACTGATTGAAATTAGGGTTATTCATATATGCCAATGGGCATAACGATTTAGCCAAGAGATTCTCTTTGATGTAATGAGGTTGCTTTTGATCGTAACACAAATCACCATATGACTGGTTTGAGCCTCTAGGTAATAAAACCAAATCACCTAAGCGATTTCTGTAATTGTTAAATTCGTGCTCTTGTTCAAACTCATCAGAGTAACGTTCATATTTATCGGCCCAAATATGCTCGACTTCAAATGGCTTACCGTGTTCTGGCTGATAATATGTAATGAAGGTTGTACTCATTCCAGCTTGCTGCTCAACCCACGCAGTTGTACGAGAAAGCAAAAACTTCACAAAACGATAGTTTTGACCATGGAGACGAAACTCTTCCATTCCTGCAAAAGTATCTGGCATTTCGGATAACTTCTTAGATAATAAATCTTTTAATTCTTCAAAACTTTTACCACGAATCTCTTTAACAAGACTGTACATTGTGTAACGAATAGAACTGGCAGAGAATTTACGGAAATTGACAGAACGGCGAACAACAAACGTTTCAATATAGCGAGCCACCAGGTTTATTTTGGCTCTCGCAACTTCAGAACTGTCACCAACATTTAATGGAGCCAACATCAAAGGGAAACTTAAAGTAGGTGCAATACCCCAATGGTGGATATAAAATACATATTCCAGTTGATGCGTTAATGCTCTCTCAGCATTCAGTATTTGTGTATAAGCATTTAAATAAAACAAAAAGTTTTTTTGTATAAATCGTTCAAATGTCTCTCCATTATCTGGGTCCAATCCCACCGCCTGAAGATTATCTCTAACCCAACTATGAAAACGCGTACCTATTTTTTCAAAGTCTTCATTTTTTGAACCAGCTTTACCCGGGCGTATTGTATCAGCATATTGAGCTCGCAACCATGACTGGAAAAAACGTTGGTCTTCATCTTTGTCATAGTTTTTTAAATCCATCATCGCTTTTTTCCAGAGTTCATTTGCCTTTTGGCGTTTATCTCCCTGATGAAAGCGTGAAAGTAAAAAACCTTTAAGCATTTCGGACGGAGTAAGATTCAATCCTCGGTCATTCATAGTCTCAAAGATGGTATATGCGTTTTCATCTGAATAGGCAACTATCTCAACCATAATAACGTTATACTTAAGCCAGTCGATAAAAAAAGGAAAAGCCTGACCTTTTAACTCATCAGGAAAAGCATCTGTGATATTCTGATATCTCTCCACCATGTTATGGGTTGACTCATCATCCCCATCAACTAAACTATAGCTACCAAAATTAAACAATGCTTCCATGCAAGGAATTCTGTCTTCAACTACTATATTGAATGATTTGCTGCCACGTAGCTCGGAGAAAATCATTGATTCTATTTTCTCTTCATATTTAAGTTCTTTCTGAAGGTTATGGAGGTAAATTAGAAATAAAGTTAATGAAGTCAGTCGTTGCTGACCATCAATAATACTCCGTTTCCCATCTTTACTACTCACAACAAATGGTCCTAAGTAATAATTATTGTAGTTTTCACCCTGCTCCCGAGAATCACCGACTGTGTATTCATTGAGAAACGCAGATGTTAAGTCTGTAACCAACTCTTCAATATGTTTCTCACCCCAGCTATACTCGCGCTGAAAGTAATCAACGGTATATTTTTGCGCATTTAGAACATCAAACAAATTACGATGGCGTGCTTCAATTTTATTATCTAACTTACTCATTATTATACTCCCTGCATTAACGAGACTGACCAAACCCTTAAGAACTCATATTGATAAGTTACATATCAGCCAACAACATCCCAGCCATCCCATCCAGTCGTTTCTTGACCTTTTCCCACCCCGGCATAACCTGCCCCATCAAGCGGTAAAACTCCTCGCTGTGGTTGTGCTCAGCCACATGGCATAGCTCATGCAGCAAGACATAATCGATGCATTCTGAGGACGCTTTCACCAGCCATGGATTCAGGGTCAGACAGCCTTTTGCAGAACAGTTACCCCATTGCGTTTGCATCGCCCGCAGACGTATCGGCGGACGCTCACTGACCCAAAGGGTCTGTGGTATCAATAAATCAAGCCTGCGTTGAAAGACATCTCTGGCGCGTTCCCGATACCATTCGGCCAGCAACACTTTTACCTTTTCTGCCGATTTGTGTCTGACAGTCACTTCCAGACGCCCACGCAGCATTTTCACTCGTTGCGGTACAGTAGCGTCTTCTGTCACTTTCAACTGATATTGCTTGCCAAGATAGTAATGGCTTTCTCCGCTGACATACTGGCGCAGAACAATGTGTGTCTGCTGCTCCCTGAAATCACGCAGTTGCTGATAGATCCAGCGCCCTCGTTTTTTCAGCGCAGACAACACCTCGTGCTCCGGTGTTTCTGGCGGTACAGAGGCCACAACCCGACAGTCGGGATGTACCTTGATGAGTACTCTGCCCTTTACGACCTGACGCGAAACACACTGTACGACGATGACCTCATCACCATAGACAATGCGTAACGCTTTCATTGCTGGCGATTCTTTTTCACTCATGATTTCATCAAACCAACGCGCAGTATCTGGATGATAGTTTCCACAATACGGTTAACCTGATTCATTCCGGCACCAATTTCCCGGCAGGCCGTAAACAGCAGTGGTAGCAGACTTGTCTTAACGACTTTCTCAATGTCCTGAGGGTTCAGGGAATTTTCTGCCACTGCTTTGACGATAATGCTGTCCACCTCAAAGGCCAGCTTCGTCCACTTCTCCTGCACCTGAACGTCGTTTACCGCAAAAACCTCCGGTAGCTCTTTTTTAAAAACACCGTAATACGCCTGAGCATGTTTGTTTACCGCCAGTGCATCCGGGATATCGCTGAGCTTACGGGCTTCAACCTGTTCTTCAAACTCACGGAACAAGAGGTACTGCTTCAATGGATGGTCGAACAGTTTTTCAGCCTCTTCGATTGCCATACGCAGGAGTTTGGAAAAGGCCTCCTGAGCATACGGATCATCACGCAGCTCCTGCTCAATCATCTTCGTCACGCGGGTTTTAATGATGTCGGTTTCATTGCGGGTTTTATTGTTGTCCCACTCTTCGGGCTTTTCGCTCTTGCCCATTTTACCGACTTCATACACGCCATCCGGTTCACGCACCTCAACGCCGGTGACATGCTTATCCAGCAGTTTTTTCACCTGCTCAGCGTAGTCGTCATAGTTGACCTGCTCGCCACTGACCTGCATTGTCCACTGGCGCAGGCTGGACATCTGTTTTACGGTTTCTTTATAGAGATTTCGGTCTTGTTCCGTAAAACTCTTGTCGGTGAAGAAGGTGGCGGACTGCAATGCCACTTTCAGGCATCCGGCAAAGGCCGTTAACGCCTCGAAGAAATCATCGCGGGTTTTCTGATGGATATCGACCATCTCTCCGTCACGCTCTTCCATTTTAGGCACCAGAACCGCACGCAACTGCTCAGTATCATTCTTGTTTTTAACACCGGCAAAAATGGCCCACAACTGGTTATGCAGATGCGGCAGACGTTTGTATTCAGAACTCATGGCGCTGTACAGCCCGTCAATATCCTTGATGTCGTATCCTCCCTGAGTTCGGGAGGCGAGATCCTGATATTTGCCGATCGTCGTGTCCAGTTCAGCCAGAATGCCGCGATAATCAATCAGCAGGCCAAACTTTTTAAGTGGATGCAGTCGGTTTACCCGGGCAATCGCCTGGATAAGATTATGGGATTTAAGCGGCTTGTCGATATACAGCACGGTATTCTTCGGTTCATCAAACCCGGTGAGCAGTTTATCAACGACAATCAGCATTTTGAGCTTATCATCTGTATCGAAACGGCTAATGATATTGCGGGTATACACGGACTCATCCTGCGTGCCGACATTATCCTTCCACCACTTCGTCACTTCCGGCAGTTTACTTTCATCAACCTCGGTATTCCCTTCCCGGGTATCCGGCGGGCTGATAACTACAGCCGACTCAAACAACCCGGCTTCATCAAGATACTTTTTATATTTGATGGCGGAAATCTTGCTGTCGCAGGCAAGCTGGCCTTTCAGCCCCTCATCAATATTCTTCGAGAAGTGTGTGGCGATATCGAGTGCGATCAGCCGGATGCGGTCATCTGCACTGTAAACCTCACCCTTTCGGGCATATTTACGCTTAAGGTCGGCTCTTTGCGCTTCGCTTAATCCATCGGTAATACGGTCAAACCAGGCATCTATTGCCCGGTCGTTTACCTCAAGATCAGGAATACGTTCCTCATAGAGCAGAGGCGTCACGGCCTGATCTTCTACCGCCCGCTGCATGGTATAAGCGTGGACAATCGGCCCGAATTTATTGGTGGTCTTATCTTCTTTCAGCAATGGCGTACCGGTAAATGCCACAAAGGCGGCATTCGGCAGGGCCAGTTTCATTCGCACATGGTTCTCCCCCCCCTGGCTCCGGTGTCCTTCATCAATCAGAACGATGATGTCGGGGCTGGTATTGACGCATTCAGGCAATTTTGTCGCTGAGTTAAATTTCTGGATAAGGGTAAAGATTATACGTTCTTTACCAGAGCCAATCTGCTGTGCCAGCTTCTGACCTGAGGTCGCCAACGCTTTGGCCTTATCATCCTTCCCTGCCAGTTCGCCACCAGAGACAAAAGTGCCGCTGAGCTGCCCTTCAAGGTCCACGCGGTCCGTCACCACCACAATACGACACTGCTTCAGGCTGTCATGAAGGATCAGCGCCTTGCTGAGGAACACCATGGTGTACGATTTACCTGACCCCGTGGTATGCCAGATCACCCCACCTTCCCTGCCCCCATCCGGTCTGCGAGTACTGATGCGTTCCAGCAGTCTTTTTATGCCGAACACCTGCTGATAGCGAGCGACTATCTTCCCTGTCTTTTTATCAAACAGGGTGAAGAAGCGGGTCATCTCCAGCAGACGTTCCGGCGAAAGCAGGCTGATAAGCAACTTATCCTGTCCACTGACAGCCAGTTCACCAGCGGCGATTAACTGCTGGTACCAGTCGAGATCGGCTGAAGGACGATGATCAAACAACGCATGAATTTGTTCCGTCGATAACTGATGGTTGCGCAGAGCATACATCTGAGGATCGGTTATATCCTCTTCGCGCCATGCCGCCCAGAATTTCATTGGTGTATGACAGGTACCATAGCGTCCGTCATGCCCGTTAATTGAAAGTAATAACTGGCTATAGACAAACAGCTGCGGGATTTCATCGTTGAACTGGTTGCGGATACTCTGGGATATCCCCTCGTCAATGGTTGGCCCTTTCTTGCCATGACCAGCCGGGCTTTTCGCTTCAATAACAGCCAGCGGGATACCATTAACAAAGCAGACAATATCTGGCCTCCGGGTTTCAACACCACCTGACCGCAATACCGTAAATTCTTCAGTAAAATGGAACTGGTTATTTTCCGGATGTTCCCAGTCAATCAGCGCAATGGTGGGGTTCACCTTCTTGCCATCGACAAACTCCGTGACGGCGATACCGTAGAGCAGATGGTTATACATCCGTTCATTGGCTTTGAGCAGCCCTTCATTCAGCGCCGGAGAACAGACCTGTGATATCAGGTTATCCAGTGCTTTTTCCGATAACTGGCAGGTTTTGCCACCCGCCATAAATGAACGCTTCGACAACACTTCACGCAGAACCGGACGCAGCACTACCTCATCCTGTTTATAACCCCGATAACCCATAATCTGTTTCGGGGATAAAAACGTCCAACCAAGGCTGGTTAGTAATGTCAGCGCCGGAATTTTGGCACTGTATTCTTCCTGAAATTTTGGCGTGTACGTCTGGTTCATTAGCTTTCCTTGTTCTTAGCGTTAAGCACTCACGGCTTCTTCAGCTTCTACTTTGACACGACGCTTTCCGGTCAGTAATTGCTGCATCAGGGCTTTTTTCTCATCTTTCAGGCAAGCGAGTTTTTTCTCCAACATGGACATTTCGGCATCGGCTGCGGACAGGACTGCGGCTATTTTTTGTTGTTCCATTAGTGTAGGTAATGAAAATGAGAAGCTACATAGCGCGTCAAATCCGACTGAGTCTCGCACAGAACCTTGAGTGCTACCTGCTATACGCTGCTTAGCTTCATTAGAGCTCATCCAGTTCAGGAAATAATCGCTATTTAGCCGTTCATGGTTAATACTAAAAACGACGTACATTGGGCTTAGCACACCTTCATCATAATTGTCTAAACGGGCGAAAGAACCAACGTTTAAACGAGAGGGGTTATAGCCATACTGATTTTTTTTCACTATTTTGTACGTACTAACATCTTCGCTAGCTACTCGCTTTGAGAACTGCTCCTCAGGTAAAACAAAACCGCTGTGGTTCGTTACACTAAGAACTCGCTGAATGTGGTTATCTCTATTACGTTTTTTTTCTTCATGTATTAATTGCTTTAACCGAACAACCTCCCACTTCCCACTAAACCTCACGCCATTATCATCTAGCAAGCGTTTTTTCCCGGTAAGCAATTGCTGCATCAGGGCTTTTTTCTGCTGCTGACTGTTGGTGAGAAGCTTTTCCGTCACCGAAATCGCCTTATCCCAGGTTGACAGGATTTGGGCGATTTTCTTTTGTTCGGGGAGGGAAGGTAAGATGAATTTATATTTAAAAAGATCAGCCAAAGTTATAGAGACTTGGTTTGCATTACCACGAACCAAGTTTGAGATGAATTGTATAAATTCCTTTTTTTTAAGCATGCTAAAAAGATACTCATTTGTTATTTTTGTTTTCTTCGGTATGAGTTTAACAAGATTCTGATTAAGCAAGCTATTATGTGCACTGCGCGGAACCTTTACAGCTTTACCAACCATGGAGTCCAGTAAATGTGGTCGAGATCCCACAGTAGAGAGTATTATATCGTTTTCGAAAAGACTGTATTGCTCTAAACCTTCGACATTCCCGCCAGCAATAAAAACAGGGTTGTCAGAATGGATGGAGTCCCTAGTTGTGTCCGAAATTCGAACAATCCGTATCCCTTCCTCTGCATATAATGATGAATTAAATGCATAGCCTTTTTTATATGTAACCACTTCACCAAGATAACTTTCACTCCACCCCTTAGGCACCATAACCCAACTCCTTCAGATAACCCGCCATCTCCGTTTCCAGATTCGCCAGTTCCACCTTCAGTTGCTCACGTTCAGCACGCACGACCAGTAAATCAATCTCGTCTTCTTCCTCGAAAGTATCAACATAACGTGGAATATTAAGGTTGTAATCGTTGTCCTGAATCTCTTTCAGGCTGGCAAGATAGGCGTATTTATCGACGTTATCGCCATCACGATAGGTCTTGACGATTTTCTCGATGTTTTCTGCGCTGAGCTGGTTCTGGTTTTTTCCAGCCTTAAATTCACGGCTGGCGTCGATAAACAGCACCTTGTCATCCACTTTCTGCTTTTTGAAAATCAAAATCGCAGCGGGAATACCTGTACCGTAGAACAGTTTTTCCGGCAGGCCAATGACGGCATCCAACAGATTTTCATCGATCAGTTTCTGGCGAATTTTACCTTCGCTGGAGCCACGGAACAGCACACCGTGTGGAACCACCACGCCCATACGACCCGTTCCCGGTTTCAGGGTTTCGATCATATGCGAGATAAAGGCGTAATCCCCTTTAGTTTTCGGCGGTACACCGCGACGGAAACGACCAAATTTATCGTTCTCGGCCTCGTCATGGCCCCACTTATCGAGGCTGAAAGGAGGGTTAGCGGTCACGATATCAAACAGCATCAGGTCGCCGTTTTTATCGAGCAGTTTCGGGTTACGAATGGTATCGCCCCACTCGATTTTGTGGTTGTCTTCGCCGTGCAGGAACATGTTCATTTTCGCCAGCGACCACGTGGAGCCAATCGCTTCCTGACCGAACAAAGCATAGTTACGGCTGTCATGCCCGGAGACGATTTTACGCCCGCACTTCATCAACAATGAACCCGAACCACAGGCCGGATCGCAGATGGTATCACCCGGTTGCGGATCAAGCAGTTCAGCAATCAGGTCCGAAACTTCCGGCGGGGTATAGAATTCCCCGGCTTTCTGCCCACCGCTGGCAGCAAAGTTTTTGATCAGATATTCGTAGGCATTACCGATAACGTCCAGCGTACCTACACGGCTCGGCTTCAGGTTAAGATCTTCACCCGCAAAGTCTTCCAGTAACTGGCGCAGGATGGTGTTCTTCTGTTTTTCTTCACCCAAGCGATCGGTGTTAAACGAAATATCCTGGAACACGCTTTTCCCGGCATCTTTCAGTTTGGTGCCGTTGGCTTCTTCAATCGCATGCAGCGCCTGATCGATCCGCTCGCCGTTGCCCGGCTCATGACGGCGCTCATACAGCGCATAGAAACTGGCGCTTTTCGGCAGCACAAAACGCTCGTTCGCCATCATGGCTTCAATCAGTTCCGGCGCATCACCATATTGCTCTTTATATTCGTCGTAGTGATCTTGCCAGACATCCGAAATGTACTTGAGGAACAGCATGGTAAGGATAAAGTCTTTGTAAGTATCAGCACTGATGGTGCCACGGAACGTATCACACGCGGCCCACAGGGCTTTGTTGATCGTGTCCTGACTGATTTTGTCGTTCATGAATCATCCTGGTCTAAAGAAAAAGCTAGCGATGCAGGGCTTTGCATCTTAAAAATTGCGGTAAATGATACCGTAAGATGCCTCTCCTGACACGCCAATATCGCAGCATTCCGGTTGGCATCGTCCCCATCATATCGACATGCCACAAACTGACACAACCTGTCTCGCCACTCGCAAAAAACCAATTATCTTAGTAAGATAACATCCATATTAGCCATGGTGTAAAACTGCCGTTGGGGTAATGATGATCCATATATCACCCGTTCTGGTGTGTGAAGCTGACATGATCCATAATCGGCAACGTTGATGCCCTTTGATTGTAATAGTGGCCGTCAATGTGATTCCCTTGTTGACTGGAGGTCTCCGGATAGTATGAGTATTGCTAATTGCGTTATCGGCCCACTTTACGATGAGCAAATAAAAAAAACACTCATGTATGCTGACCATAAATTCAAGCGGCTAGTGAATACACGAATCTCGTTACTCGAACATTTATCACCCCACTATGACTTATCTTCCATGTTCAGCTATGAGTTGGAGGGAAGAGTTTTCCGGATTAAATTGATCAAGCCTGAGATTAAATTATCTCGCCAGCAGTTGATCTTCTCCTCACTCTTTTTAGAGCAAGATTTTCTAAAAGAATATAAAAAACACATCTCAAATACTCTACAAAAAACAATCAAACAGTGCATTAAAAAATACAAACAAAAAATCAAAATCGAGCCTTCTATTTTAGATTACATATCAGCGTCACCCCGCAATACGTCGAGTTATGTATTACATGAGATAGTTTTTGAATCTAAACATTGCGATGAAATTCGCAATATTAAAAATGATATATTGCTTGATGAACTAACGTTGAATGGCCGGATCACTAATATTTCAAAATACATTAAAAATAGTCAAGATAAAATCGTCGAACATATAGAATTCTGCACTCATAAATTTGTCAATATAAGTCGTAAGAATCGGCACATTTTCAACACCACCACAATCTCTGGCAGAAAACCTAACATCACTGGTGTTTTACTTTGCCTTTCAGAATTGATAAGCAACCTGCATATTTATCCAACTGCAATTAATAATATAAGTAACGCCATAATTTTAAGCATTGTTTACTCTGTACTTCAACATCTTCAATCCGGAAGAAAAACAGAAAAAACAAAAACTTCTCCAGCACTGGATTTCATCCCCACCATCATCGCACCTCATGTTTTCTACCTGGCGAAACGCGAAAAATCCTCTCAATATAAATACATTGAAAAAGAATATCTTCTAGGCCAGTTACTTATATTTTTGATGTATAAAACAGTTTACTACTCGATTCATAGCATCAGGGTAAGCCGTAAGCATTTCTATAACGATATAAAACCAAAATTAATGGCATTAAAAAAAGAAAGCTTATTAAGCACCAATTTCATGAAAAATCGAAGTGAGATTAGAGGTGAAGTCTTTGGTGATGTTGGTAGTATTGAGGTTGATTTGAGGGAAATCAGCACATTGATTCATCGGCGAAAGGCTCTGTTTATTTCCTTTTAATCTTTAGAGAACACTATATCATCGTGAAGCAGAGCTAATTTCAGCCTTGCATAGATCATTATCAATGCCATAGACAGTGTTAATCATATGACATCGTTCCGGTATTGATACTGATTATCAGGCCTTGGTTTTATGTAATTTAAACACCACCATCTCTGAAACCTCATAGTGCTCATATTTTAACCATAAAAACTAACCGATTTACACCCGCCACACACCGTCATAACTTATTGTATTTAAATAGCTATAAGCCTCTAACTCACTGATTACACCATTAAATTCAAGCCATATCCTTACGCAGATTCAAGCTTGCCCCTGCTGCCATTCACGTTTTAGGATTACCTCGCTAACACGACATGCTACTTTTTAAATCAGTGTAATAATTCAAACGAGGATAAAATTATGTTCGAGAAAATGAAAAACAGTGTAACCCGTATGCCGGGGAATTTAACCAAAATTAATCAATACCAAAAAGACATTGATCACCTGTCTAAACTATTTTCTGAACAGCAATTACTGGAACTAATGACGACTACCGAATCCGATCAAATATTGCAAATGAAGCCTGCTGTAGATATTCTTCATGTACTATCTCCATCAGCATCTACTGCTAAGCATATCAATTTTTTTCAGCACGTCCCAGTGCTCGAACAATGGTTAAAAAAGGAGTGCACTGCCTTTAATTTACTGGCAGTACATTTCTATTCACAGCAATCCCGTAAAAATGTAATTCCGAAAGAAATCTGTATGCTACTGGATGCATTTATTGAAACTGAACTTTCATCTGCGGTTAATGGTAATAATAATGCCGAACTCCTTTCTTGTTTTCAAAACACGCTGGATAAAATGTGCAATACACTAACATTTATAGACCACACAGTTACGGAACAATCTGGTCAAGTAGCAATGCTTGATTTCAGCGCAAAAATGCATGAATATACTGTTGAAATCAGGACCTTTTTGAAGTCTGAATACTGGCTAAACAAACTACCTAAGGATATTAATATTCCAGCCATTGACCTATCCTGGCTTGTGTTTTGTTACTTTTGCTCTGAATATCTTTTTGTATTTATTCAAACAACACTCAATACAATGAAGACAGGAAAAATCATTCGTGATAACTACCTTTATCATCCTAAAATGATTGCATTGATCATTTTATCTATGCTGCCTTATGAAGTCATTCATAACGATGGATCACTGAATAAGTTTAAAACGCCTTTAACCAGCCCTGATGAGTTCATAATCAAATCTATTTGCATTAAAGGTAAGCAAAACACTACAGGGCATAAAAAAGATATAGAACAATTGCTTCGTAAGACATATATCTATATTGCATTACTCTTAAACCCTGAGTGGGCACCATCTTCCAAGGAGTTGATTTCCTTTTTATCAGGAAAGTCCACAGTGATAAGTGGTTCAATGAATTTCCAGTCAACGTCCAGTGGTCTGGGTGTTCAAACTAACAATATCACTCTTCTTAAGAATGAGGTTTACTTCGAAAAAATAGCGAACAAGATCATGAAACTGTAGTTTCTTAATATAATGGCGACATGGAATTGTGTTGCCATTATATCCGAATCAGCATTTTTCACCTGATGAACTGTGAAAACTGAGACTGGCAGACAGTAATCTCGCACCGTATTTTTTCTGTGTTATTTTACAGGAGAAATACGATGCCTATTCTGGATCTGCGTTTCAGCAACAAATCACTTCACCAACTTCCACATCCCCTCACGGGTTGTCAGGAATACCGTGATATTCAGTGCCAAAACCTGCGTGCACTGGTATATCCAAAACGGATCACGCTGGCCTTTCGCGCCACCATCAACAATCAACGTATATATGAAACACTGGGTGAATTCCCTCAGCTCTGCGTTGAGGATGCCCGTCAGCATGTGATGAAACTGCTTGCTGATAAAAATCGTCTTGCGGTTCAGTCCCGTCGATTCACTGTGGAACAGGCCATCAATGACCTGTGGCTACCGGATTTGCAGTTGTATAAAAAGAGTCCTCAGTCAGAGTTGTCAAAACTCAACCTCTACGTTCGCCCGTTCTGGGGCAAGCGGCAACTTCGCGACATCACGGCAGGAGAACTAGAACAATATGCTGCTGGCTTACGGGAAAAATTACGTCCGTCAACAGTAAACCGTATCCTCGCAATATTGTCCAAAATATGCTCTCTGGCAGTACGTGCTGGATGGATCACGCATTCCCCGATGTCACATGTCCGCTATCTGAAAGAAAATAACATTCGCTATCGCACACTGTCAGCGACAGAAATCCCGCGCTTTATTGACGCGGCAACAGCGCTGCAAACACCGGCAGCTGATTCTATATTGCTTGCTCTTTATACGGGGATGCGTATTGGTGAGGTATGTACCCTGAAATGGGAGTACTGGCACCCGGATATGCATCAACTCATACTGCCTGATACAAAGTCCGGACACCCTTTCACCTGCCCACTTGCACCTCCAGCCATTGCAGTTGTCCAGTGCCAGCAGGACCTGATGCTCAGCAAAACTTACATTTTTCCACAACTAACCGACAATGCCCGCCCTCTGGCATATCCGCGTGCAACCTTTGCCCGTATTTGTCGGGATGCCAACATTGATAACCTGCGGATGCATGACCTGCGCCGTACCTTTGCCACCCGGGTACTACAGGCGACCGGGGATATTGCAATCGCTTCCCATCTGCTAAATCACCATTCACTCACGGCGACCCGTCGCTACGCTTTTCACAATGCAGCGACATCACACGCAGTGGTTTCTCAGGTCATAGAAAGTTATGACACAAAATGAACCTATGATCTGTGATTCGTGATTGATGCAACACTCGTTTAAGGACGGTATTGTCATTGCATGCTTCTGCAGGGCCCTGCATTAAGTCATCACAGAATGTGGATTGATATTAAATCCGCGTGGCTTCTTATTCTCTGAAACCGGAGGTTTATGTATTTAACCATTAAGCAGTTCGCAGAAAGATTTAATCTTTCTGCATCCACGGTTGCGTCAGATATATCGCGCAACCCCGGAAAACTCCCGCCCTTCATCAGAATTGGGCGGGCTATACGATTCTCTCTTGACGATATTGTTGAGTGGGAAAATGCACATCGTCAAAACAAACTTAAAGGTGATATAAATGGTTACTAAGAACACGGAAAATAACGCTAATAATGCACTGAACATTATTCCCGAATCAGCAAGCACAGCTGTAGACAACGATGAAAAATATCTGTCCTTTGCATTAGTTCTCGCTATCACGATTATGGGCAACTTAGTAAAGCTCATCGGCACAGATGGCTTCGTACTTTATACCTACACCCTGCAGGACACGGCTACTGCTCGTGCTGTTTTTAATGAATTAGCCAGGCGTCTCAAAAATTTCAATCGTCAGGAGGAGGTCTACACCACCGATTCCCTCACCTTTCGAATGAAATACATTTACGGTGTTACCCTGTTCGAACATGATAGTAAATCTATCCTTAACCTCTTTGATAAGAAGGGTTATCCGGTATTGAGTGAATCAGGAGAACCCGGTTCTCTTGATGATATGTATCTTGACATTCAAGCCCGATTACATGGCGGCTACGCCTCAAAAAAGTTTCTTCATTTACATGAACATTGTCTGTTATCTGCACACGTTACCCCGTCTGTGGAAAAGACGCAACGTGGCATCCTGATTAAAGCAGGCAGGAACCTCGTTTCATTTATCCATGCAGATGATGAATCACACAAAATCGATATTTTCAAAGCTGTAGTAAATGTTATTAAATCTTGATTCTTTATGCCGGGACACAGCTCCCGGCATTTTTTCGGAGTTAACTATGAGCCATAATTTGCAGGATATCCTCGCTGCCGCCTCGGGGTATCAGTCCGTGACTTCAGAGCCAGCGCTCAATCGTAAAAGACCTAAAACGCTTGATGATTATCCTGTGATGCCACCTGCATCAAAAAACGTGTCTGTGATTTCAAACGACCTGACGCTCCATATCGGTTTTGATACCGAATATGTTTTCAATCCTGAAACACAACAGAATGATATTCTGTCATATCAGAGTTATGTTGTCTTACCCGATAATACAGGTATATCGAACATTATCTATCCACCTGACTCACAGAAAAAATCCCGGCTGTCTTTTAAGGAATTTCTCTTTCAAACGATTACACCGCTTCTTGAAACGGGTGTGATTACAAAATGGCCCGGTATTATTAATATATATGCGCATTTCATTCGTGCGGATATCGCCTCCTTTGCCAATTTCTGGTCAGACTACAAAATTCTTCTGAAAGGAATACGCGGTACTGTCAGCAGCTTCAAAAATCGTTACGGTATCGATTTTGATGAACAGCAGGAACGTCGCGTAAAGACTGAACAGATAATGTTTGACAAACGAACTTCCCCTCCGCGTTGCAGTAACGTAGCTTTCATCGATACACTGCTTATCACTCCCGGGGGTATGGGTCTGGCTGAATGTGGTGAATTACTGGGTCTTCCCAAACTCACCATTCCTGCACCTTATTCCATAACCAATATGCGTGAATATCTTCTGGGCGACAGAGCAGGGTTTGAAGCCTATGCTCTGCGGGATGCCGAGATTGCGGTTCGTTATGCTTTACAGGTTCGCAATTTTTGCGCCCGGGAGCTGATGATTGATCGTGTCCCCGCCACCATCGGGGCGATGGCAGTTTCACGGTTCACCAAAACACTTAAAGAAAACAATATGTCTCCTGAAGTCTGCCTTGGGACACACATTAAAACCCGTGAACTCTGGCTCACGGAGAAACAGGCATTCCGGACGATTAAAAACCCCGCCAGTGTTCCTTCAAGAGAGCTGTTTGAAACGTTCCCGATCAACTGTTACCACGGCGGACGCAATGAGTGTTTTATGATGGGGGTTACACCGTCAGATCACTGGTATGACTACGATCTGGCTGGAGCGTATACCACCGGGCTATTAGATATCCTCACACCCGATTACGGGAACATCCGCCTCAGTAAAAATCCTGACGATTACTGTGGGCATGTAATGGGATTTGCGCTTGTCACATTTCGGTTCCCGGAATCAGTTCCCTATCCCAGCCTGCCGGTTCGGACCGATCAATATGGGTTATTCTTTCCATTAAGTGGCGAATCATGGGCAACGGCACCTGAAATCGAACTTGCTCTGTCGCTCGGGGCAGAGATGACGATCCATAATGGGATCATCGTCCCCTGGATCTGTGACACCTCCCCACATAACAGCGAATCAACATCGGTGTTTCTTCCCTTTGTTCAACAGGTCCGTGAGAACCGTAATCGCCATATTAAAGGTTCTCTGGAGGAGAAATTCTGGAAAGAAATTGGCAACTCGCTTTATGGCAAACTTGCTCAGGGCCTTCGCGCCAAAACCGCCTTTGATACTGCCCGTGGATTAAACAGATCCCTCCCACCATCATCGGTTACTCAGCCATTCTTTGCTGCGCATGTGACGGGATTTATCCGCGCCGTTGTCGGGGAACTCATGAATGCTTTGCCTTCTGATTCATCGGTTGTCAGCGTCACAACCGATGGCTTTTTGACAAATTGCCCACTTGACAAGATAAACATGAGCGGTCCACTGTCTTCCCGCTTCCAGTCGCTGTGCGATATTGTTGATCCGGGTTCATCAATGTTGACATGTAAGCATGAGGTCAGCCAGCTTATCGCCATGAAAACCCGGGGGCAGTTAACCTATAGAGCTATTCAGGGAAAACCTGTTGTTCATGCCAGGGCTGGCGTCAAACCTCCTGCCGATATTCCACGCAGTGACTATAACGACTATATGGTAGATCTTTACCTTAATCGTTTACCCGGTCAGACGTTATCCCGAAGTACGTTGATATCAACGCGTGAGATGTGGCTGTCGGAAAGCGATCTGGTATCCCGGGAACAGGATATCCGTCTTAATCTGGAATTCGATTTCAAACGCCAGCCCGTACAGCCCGCCATGAATGAAGGGCATTTACTGATGTTTTCCCGCCCGTGGGATAATATGGAAGAGGCTCTGCAGCAACGCTCTCTTTTCGACGACTGGCGGCAAACGCATACACTGAAGACCCTGGCTGACTGGGATGACTGGTGTGATTTTCTCTATTGCCGGACGGTGTTTTCTGATATGAAACTAAAAGTCGGAAGCAAACGTAGTGATGATATTTTAGTCAGACTATTTCTCCGGGCGCTGACTCAGTGCCAATGGGGGCTTATGCTGAAAGATAAAAAAAGTTATTCCTGTAAAGAGGTTGCTGAATGGCTGACGTCAGAAGGCTATTCAGTAACGGTGACTGATGTAAAAAATGCGGTAAGAGCAAAAATACCCCAAATGAAATTTAGTTCTGTAACACCGCGAATGAAGTCACTGATGGATATCATAGCCCGTAAATATCCGACATTCTGTCTTCCAGTCTGATAACCGTTAAATCTCCCCCAACTCCTTTAACAGAAGTTGGGGGCTTAATCACAGGCAATCGGCATCAAAACAGTGAAATAACTGCCGCGCGTCAGGATGACCATTTACATGATAGATCCGCATGGCATGACAGGTGATACTCTGGAGATTCGCCGCCAGCCTTTTCCCCATATTCACCAGTATGCCGTGTGGTATTTTACTGCTTGTACTGTTTACTGTCAGAGTAAAACAATTTGTTTCAACGCTGACCTCAATAAAATCATTTCCAAATAATGTACCGACAACCTGCCTGATTGTTTCTTCATAATCTGTCAGATCAATGACATCACGCCATCTCGCATTTACGAGTTGATACTTTCTGATATGTAAATACATAGAACCGCCTTTATGTTATTTCAACTAAAATGATGTTCTCCGATATTATGAAAATATTAATCATCATTGTAATTGCTGATAACCTCTCTAACCTTCGTATCTTACGTTCCCCCCTGCCTCTCCAACTTGATGGCAAAGTGCATGGTCAAATATGCAGCAAAAACAGGTCATGTACAGGTCAGGATGATAATTATCACCCTGAACGTAAAAATACACATGGACAGGATGAGTCCACATGTTATTCGATAATTCCAGCAATGTTTTAATATATTGATAATTAATGAGTTAATTTTTTTCTCCGTCACAGTAAAAGTGGACTCATCCTGTCCGTTACTTTGCTGAAAATATCCTCTTCGCTGGCATTAACCGGATAAACGAATGGGTAAGCATGATAAACTTGGATATCGACTCGGATTGATATTAACTCGCCTGAACAATGGTGAGTCACTAGCCGTCCGGGAGCTATCTGAGGAATTTAACGTTTGCGAAAAAACTATCCGTCGTGATCTTACTCAGCGCCTGTCCTACCTTAGTCTGATTCGACAAAATGGTCGCTATCGCCTGTCTGACGGTGTTCTCGGTCAACGCAGCAATGCTGATTTACGTCATTTCACGCGCATCCTGGGTATTGAAGGGCTGTTCCCTCGCTGGGATGACAGACTACTGAGTATTTTGTTAGGCAACACGAAAAACAATCCGTTTCTGATAAAACAACGCCCATACGAAAACTGCGGATCATTCATGTCAATTCTGAATGTATTATCCGACGCAATCCTGTCACAGAAGAGAATAAATTTCATTTACAACGATAAAGAGTTTCGGGCTGTTGAGCCATACAGGCTGGTTAATGACAACGGATTGTGGTATCTCGCAGCCGCCCATGACAGTACATTAAAAAGCTTTGTTATCTCATCTGTCAAAGACGTTTGCATGAGTAATATCGCTTTCAGGATAACCCCCGAAATTAATGAAAAAATAGAAAAGACAGATGGTATCTGGTATAGCGAAGACCTTATCGAAGTTCTCATTTCAGTTTCCGCACATGTTGCTCCGTGGTTTACCCACCGTCATCTATTGCCAGGACAGGAAATAATTCATACTTCCCGGTCTGGCGATTTACTGGTGATATCACGTGTAACACACACAGATCAGATAATGCCTTTAATGAAATACTGGATACCGGATGTCGAAGTAATACAACCAGCCTCAATCCGTCAACAACTTGCTGAAGATATACAATCCGCACTTAAACGTTACACCCAGCCAGGTAACGCCCCGTAATGACACGGATAATATAATTTTCATTGAGTGCTATTTTTGTAAGCTAAAAAAATGGAGTTACCATGAAAAAATGCCCGGTTCTTCTTGTTGTATCAGGGTTTCTGACCGAAAATGATATGTCATGGTTTAACCGAATTAAAGCAGGGTGTGGCCTTGATGTCAGATACTATAAATGGGAATCGGCAAATCTACTATCCATATTAAGTACTGACATAGCGAACAAGTGGGGGTTATATACTCTCCTCCCCCTGAGAACATCTCCTTTATTGTCATCAATCTCCATCCCATTTAAAGCGCGTCAAGCCTGGTATAATGCAACCAAAGCAGCAGTTAATAACAGAGAAAAATTAGCACGCGTAATAAACGAGATATACGTTAACGAAAAGCGTAATGTGATCATAATGGGTCATTCTTTAGGGACTCGATTAATAAACAATACATTACCCTATATTAAGAATGATAATATTCTCTTAACAATCTCTATGGCCGGAGCCACCCCAATAACAAGTTATACAGAGAACATAATGAAAATGGCTTACGGTTCAAAAATGGGGCATTTAAATATCTACAGTGAACATGATAAAGTACTTAACACGATATACCCTCTCGTTGAGTCAGTAACACCAATTGGGGTTCGGGAGGTGAGATTCAGACCTGCTCGGACAATCAACTGGAAGTGGGATGTTGGTCACACTGAATATATTACTTCAAACAGGATTGATTCATTAACACACTGGTTAAGTGTTACCTGTGCCGATTTAGCTGATCCAGCCGTAGAAATCACTGACGACGACATGAAATCATTTCATGATATTATTAATCTTGCAAATTCAACACATCATAAAAACACTGTCATACCTAAATTAATATCATTTGAGTAGTTAAAAAAAGGTTGCATTATAACGGGAGTATATATTTACTCCCGTTAATTTTCATATTTTATAGTATTGATATGGATTCGATTAAAAATTTCGTCTAACTCGTTCCCTTATCAAACTTGCCAGCCTTACCCTTCCAGGTGAAATAGTTTCCGTTACAGTTTCAACTCTCAACAAATCACGCTGTCCGGTTCGGCGACTGACCGCGAAACGCTGACATATATCATTAACCGATACCGTATTACCGGTATACAGTTGAAGTAATATCCAGCACAGCCTTTCTGCGATCCTTTCACCGCGAGTTTTATACATCTGTAAAACCTTCAGTTATCGTCAACGATGACATAGCCCACCTCAAAACCCACATAACTGACTGTATTCATGAACATTTATTACCGGTGTAATACTGTCGTTGGGGTAATGGATTAACCGTTATCACCCTGCTACAGGAGAATGCTCCATAGGGGGCAAAAACCACGAGGGATCTGAGATCCCCCGTGTCTGCACATGTTTATGCGAACAGCCCGGAAAAAACGGCATCATCCTCATGCTGTGATGTGCTGCTCATGAAGTGGATTACAAAGATACCTGCTTTCTTCCTGTTCATAACGGGTCAACAACTTTCCTCTGTTACCGTTATCCGGTAAATATCCATAGAGAGATATTCCATAAAATTACTCTCCCACAATGACCAGAGTTCATTCTTCTCTGCTGCAAGTGAAATATCTCCAGCGAGATAATGAAAGACATAATGACCCGACCAGCAAAAGTCTATTTCCTTTTCCAGTTCCGGGTAGACTCTCCCCATGAAACTAAAGTCTGTGACATAATCGAAATACCATTCGTCATCCTTGTGGATGAACCTCATTTCAACAGGATGAAAGCCACCGGATTCTACGCTGTAATCCGGATCACGGAAATTAATGACCACCGCCCTTACCTTCGTTTTCAGCGCGTGCTCTGACAGAAGAGTCGCAATGTGCTGCTGAAATTGTTTTGTTACAGGCAGCGTTAATCCTGCCTGTTTTAAGACATCCTGGGTTTGCATAATGGATTTTCCTGTAAAAGGTGAGTAGAGATGTGTTGCAGTTTCTGGTTGTATAGCAGCTCTAGTAAAGAATTAATCCTCCGTAATCGTTTCCTGAATATCGATTGCACTGAGTTTATTCAGACGATCCCGCCAGTCAGAATATAAAACATGCGTAAATAACTTATCCGGATGTCCCTCCAGCAAACATATATCCGGGGAACGTAAAACTGCAGCCAGAAAACCTGCGTTATTGGCACTTGCCCCTTTGAAGAGCGATTTGAATACTCCAGAAGTGAAACCCGTTGCAGGTTGATTTTCCAGTACACTTTCAATCTTCGTAATTGGTACCCAGTCTTTTGAGAATAACCCTCCGCTGCCATTTGCAATCAGTCGGAGATAAAGCTCATTATCTGCTTCAGATTTTGCCAGTTGCCATGTCAGCATGCCACTGGCTTTAGGGCTGATTTTTTCCGCCTGACCTGATTCAATGAGCAGCTTATAACTATCTTCAGGTAATATTTGCCCATCTTCAGTGATACCTTTTTCAATATCACTTAAATCATTATTTAACTCCAGCGCCTCGTGTTCATTATTATTTTTTCCTGACTTTGATTTTCTCATTTTCATCTCCTGATTTTAATCTGATTTACAGACGGAATTCCGACATAGACATTAATTTATCAATCCCACCCAGAGGACAATTGGGATGAAACAACAGATAAATACCATTTCCATTATCTTCTGTAATTGATAGCATCAAGTAATATTCATCTGTCAGATGGACCACGAACTCAGGGTTTGCAATTAAACGAAGAATTACATCCAGTACGTGTCGTTTAATATCTTCGGGTACATCACCGGGCTCAATGTACATTAATGTTACACCCACCTCTCCCCAAAAATTCATTGCGGCAAGTTCATCATCAAATGGAAGTATCAGTTCTTTTCTCAAGACAGTCATAACTGAATCGGGAAGAAGGAGCGACGGCAGGTCTTGCCAGTTCGAGATAAATTTCATTGAATAATCCTCATAAACAAAAAACCCGATACGTTTTAAGTATCGGGGTTACATAGACAGGGTAAAGAATCTGGAATTGCCTTCAGTGGTCATCTATATTCTTTCATAATATCCACAATCCTTGCAGATAAGCACTGGAGCATTATTCCTTTCACGCTGTTCAAGGAATCCAAAGAGACGCTGTATCGCCCTGATGATTTCTTTAAGCAATTCTGGTAATTGATCCGGGCTAATATAACCGGATGTTGATGTCAGAAACCGGTCATCGCGAGCCACCTTTGCTATATTTCCGGCAGTTTCTGTGACTGTATTCCGACTGCCGCACTTAGGGCACTTTAACGGCATAATCATTCTCCACGTTTAAGAGATGCAAAAATCACTGTTCTTTACTGGTAGCTACAGGGGTTAAAAGAAGGTCGGTAACACCCTGCCCGGTCTGACGCATTCGCTCTGGTGTCAGTTTTGCGTAGCGCTCCGTACTCTGAATACTGGCATGCGCCAGCTGGGCTTTAACGTCATACAGACTGTACTGTCCGCTGGAGACAAGTAATGATGCGACGGAATGGCGCGTGGTGTGGAAACAGACTTCACTTTTATCTATCCCGCATTCTGCCAGTATTTTTTCATAGGCCCACCGGGGTTCTGATATCGGTTTTCCATTATCTTTTACGGCAAACAGATAGGGGTTGCTGCCAGCCCGTGGGATCGAATTAATAATGGATAATGCAACATCACTGAGATACACAGTTCTGCTGCGACCATTCTTAGTATAAGGAATGAATAACGACCTGTTATCCCGATCAATATGTTTGTGCATGACGTTCAGCATTTCTGATTTGCGTGTACCGGTTAACAGCAGCATGGCTATCAGTCCCCCGGCTGCCTTATTGGGGTATCGTGCCGCAGCGTCGAGGATCCTTCTGATCTCATCGGCGTCAAAAAAGCGCGTCCGCTGATTATTCTCCTTAAGTAAAGGTATCTTATCGGCTTCATTCTTCTCCAGGACATCCTGTCGTAGCGCATAACGCCCCATAGTTTTCAGAATAGCCAGTGCCCTGTTACAGGTAGACGGTGCATACTGCTGGCCATGAATACGACCCTCAAGCATGTCGAAAAGCACCTGCTGGATTTCCCGGGCCCGAAGGTCGCAGTAACGTATCTTTCCCAGACGAGGTTCAATGTATTGCGTGAAACGCTGAACATCCTTATCCCAGGACTTTTTATGGCGCTTGATGAACGGAACATAGGTCAGGTGAAAAAACTCACTAAGCGTTGGCATCGCACGATAATTATCGCGCTCTGCCTTAGGGTCATTTCCCAGTGCAATCGCCTCCTTATGACGGCGAGCTATCTGGCGAGCTGTCCCCACATCAATTTCAGGGAATCTGCCAATACTGATACTTTTTTTGGTACCGTGGAATGTGTAGCGCAGGAGGAAACGTTTGTTACCCGTTCGACCTGAGAGGCATTTGAGGCCAATGACCTCGGTATCAGATACCTCAAGCTCTGTAGATCGGGTATCTGTGTTTGCCGGAAGGGCTTTGATGGATGAATTGGTGAATCGGAAGGATTTTTGCATATTTATCCTCATATATCTGATTGATATCATGAAAATAATATATATCTGAAGGTGTTTTTATTACGGGGCAGGATTGAAGAATGGAAAGGCTATTAGACGCGTACAAACGGATATTACAGGAAGTTGACGCCCGGTCATTTAACCTGAATGAAGATAAATACTCAGGCGTCTTTTTACCCGTGCCGTTTGAAGAATACTGGCATTCACCGATAAAAATCATGCTGGTTGGACGTGAAACCGCAGGCTGGAATACGCTGAATGGTAAGAATACGATATCACGGGTGTTGGGACTTATGCCTGACGTCACCATCGGGCAAGTGGTTGAAGAAGCTGTAGATCGTTACAGGAAACATCTTCCGGTACAAAATTATGGCACCACCAACCTCAAATCACGTAGCCGCTTCACGCAATATCATTTCAGGCTGGCCCGGGAGCTTAATATTCCTCCCCAGGCAATCGTGTATGCTAATCTACTGGCGTGGGATTACGACGGACTGACCCCTCTCAATCGCCCTCAAAATGAAGTGCAGGAAGTCATATTAGCCTCGCTAAAGCTGCTGGCGGTACAAATTAAACACCTTGAGCCTGATTTCATCATCTTTGCATCCGGAGCCCGGAGAACAGACTACATCATAAAACAGGTGCTTACTGAGCTAGGCGGCTATGAGACTTCTTCAGTCATTCCGGGGAAGCTGTGGGAGTTCAAAACAGGTAATACAATCTGTTTCAGAATTGCCCATCCAAGAGCTATGCACGGACACCAGAAGTACAGAGATGAGGTGGTTGCACGAATTAAGCAACTTTGTAGTAAGGGCGGCTAGAGCATTACAGCTTGCTCAGCAGGCCCCCTTCCCGGAAGAGTACCGGAAAACAGGCAAAGCGGCCTGGTTCTCTATGCTGGAGGCGACACGTTCGATTCGGCATTGCCAGGCTGGAGATTGCAGCTCATTGCACCCCGTGAGCACAGGATATGCACAGGGCGTGAATTTCAGGCACAAAAAAACCACCCGTAGGTGGTTTCACGACACTGCTTATTGCTTTGATTATTCTGCTTTTTCCCATGGTAGCCGGAGTGGGACTTGAACCCACACAGCGCGAACGCCGAGGGATTTTAAATCCCTTGTGTCTACCGATTCCACCATCCGGCCAGGGAAGAAAGTGGAGGCGCGTTCCGGAGTCGAACCGGACTAGACGGATTTGCAATCCGCTACATAACCGCTTTGCTAACGCGCCGTAAATCTTCTGTCTTTCGACCTGCACCCGCGATTGCCGATGCATTTTATCTGGAGCGGGAAACGAGACTCGAACTCGCGACCCCGACCTTGGCAAGGTCGTGCTCTACCAACTGAGCTATTCCCGCATGTCATCAAGTTGATATCTAACCACTTGATTTCATTATCGTCCGGCAAACCGTGCCGCCGTTCGATGCGTTGCATTCTACTGATATGACGTGGTGAGTCAACGTTATTTTTGCATCTCAGGATCGTTTGCTGAAAATTGCGCCGAAACGATCACTGTTCAAGCAAATCACCGCGTGCAGCGTTCAGATATTGCAGCATCGACCACAGCGTCAGCACAGCTGCAACCCACAGCAGACCGATTCCTGCCCACTCAACCCAGGCATTCGGACGCCACAACATCCATACCAGCGCAGCCATTTGCGCAGTGGTTTTGACTTTACCGATCCAGGAGACCGCCACGCTGCTGCGTTTACCCAATTCCGCCATCCACTCGCGCAGCGCGGAGATGATGATCTCGCGGCCAATCATTGTTGCCGCCGGCAGCGTTACCCACCAGGTGTGATAATGCTCAGCCACCAGCACCATCGCGATTGCAACCATCACTTTATCGGCGACCGGATCGAGGAAGGCGCCAAACCGCGTGCTCTGGTTCCAGCGACGCGCCAGATAACCGTCAAACCAGTCCGTGACCGCCGCCACGAGGAAGATGAGCGCACAGGCAAACGGTGCCCATACCACCGGCAGGTAAAATGCCAGCACAAAGAACGGGATAAGTACGACGCGAAAAAGGGTGAGCAACGTAGGGATATTAAATCGCATAATGACGGTAACTGTCTGTTGTCAGTAAAATTTAGCTCTATGTTGCTACAGAGCCCTCAATGTTTCAACGAGTAGTAGATCTTTTCTGCCAGCCCTTGCGAAATACCCGGCACTTTTGCAATTTCTTCCATGCTGGCATTGAGTAATCCTTGCAATCCGCCCATATACTTCAGCAGCATCTGACGACGCTTTGGCCCAACGCCCTCAATGGTTTCAAGGGTACTGGTGTTTTTAACCTTCGCTCTTTTCTTACGGTGCCCGCTGATCGCGTGATCGTGTGATTCATCGCGGATATGCTGGATCACGTGCAGCGCAGGAGAATCCGGCGGCAGGCTGAAGCCCTCTCCTTCAGGCTCAAAGAACAGCGTCTCCAGCCCGGCTTTGCGGTCCGCCCCTTTCGCCACGCCCAACAGCAGCGGATGGTTTTTGTCCCACTCCACATCGAGCGATTCAAATACCGCCTTCGCCTGGCCGAGCTGCCCTTTCCCGCCGTCGATCAGAATAACGTCCGGGATTTTGCTCTCTTCGATGGCTTTGCCGTAGCGCCGACGCAGTACCTGGTTCATCGCCGCATAGTCATCGCCCGGGGTGATCCCGGTAATATTATAGCGGCGATACTCTGCCCGCAGCGGACCATTTGCATCAAATACCACGCAGGAGGCGACCGTCTGTTCACCCATCGTATGGCTGATATCGAAACACTCCATACGTTTGATTTCCGGCAGCTTCAACTGCGTCGCCAGCGCGGTTAAACGCTGATGAACCGTCGACTGCTGAGAAAGTTTGGTCGTCAGGGCGGTGGCCGCATTGGTTCGGGCGAGCTTCAGATAACGCGCACGGTCGCCGCGCGGCCTGGTCTGAACGTTAACCCGACGTCCGGCGAGACTGGAAAGCGACTCTGAGAGCAGCGTTTTATCGTCCAGGTTAAAGTCGAGCAGGATCTCCGAGGGCAGCGTTCGCATCTGACTTCCCTGCAGGTAGAACTGACCAACAAACGTCTCGACCACTTCCCCCATCTCTGTACCGCCCGGTACCTTCGGGAAATAGCTTCGGCTGCCCAGCACTTTACCCTGACGTATAAAGAGCACGTGCACGCAGGCCAGACCGGCATCATAAGCAACGCCAATCACGTCGAGGTCGTCACCGGTGTTGGAGACAAACTGTTTCTCGGTGACGCGGCGTACGGCCTGAATTTGATCGCGGATGCGCCCCGCCTCTTCAAACTCCAGCGCGCCGCTGGCTTTTTCCATGCGCGCAATAAGCTGCGTCAGAACCTGATCGTCCTTCCCGGCTAAAAACAGACGTACGTATTCAACCTGCTGGGCATACTCTTCTTCACTGACCAGCCCCTCAACGCACGGCCCCAGGCAGCGACCAATCTGGTACTGCAGGCACGGGCGCGAACGGTTACGGTAGACGCTGTTCTCACACTGGCGGATAGGGAAGATTTTTTGCAGCAGTGCCAGCGTTTCGCGCACCGCATAGCCGTTAGGAAATGGCCCAAAATATTCACCCTTCGCATGTTTGGCACCACGGTGCATCGCCAGACGTGGGTGAGTGTCTCCGCTCAGGAAGATAAACGGATAGGACTTATCATCGCGCAGCAGGACGTTATAGCGCGGCTGATAAAGCTTAATGTAGTTGTGTTCAAGCAGCAGCGCTTCGGTCTCCGTATGGGTCACGGTGACATCAATATTATGTATTAATGCGACCAGCGCTTCGGTCTTACGGGAGGCAAGATTGCTTCGAAAGTAGCTGGAAAGGCGTTTTTTGAGGTCTTTTGCCTTACCCACATAAATAACCGTGCCGCCAGCGTCATACATACGATAGACGCCAGGCTGGCTCGTAACGGTTTTTAGAAATGATTTTGAATCGAACGCTTCATTCACTGACTTACTAACGACTCCGCATTGCACAGACCATGACGAATGGCCAGGTGAGTCAATTCGACATCACCATGAATGTTCAGTTTACTGAACATTCTATAGCGGTAGCTGTTGACCGTTTTCGGGCTGAGATTCAGTTGCTCGGAAATCTCATTCACCTTCTGACCTTTAGTGATCATTAGCATAATCTGCAATTCGCGCTCAGACAAACAGGCAAAGGGCGATGCCGTTTTTTCCGGTTCAATCTGACTCAACGCCATTTGTTGTGCAATGTCCGACGCGATGTAACGCTGCCCGGCATAAACAGAACGGATAGCATTGACCACTTCCTGAGGTGCGGCGCCTTTACTCAGGTATCCGGCAGCTCCCGCCTGCATCACTTTGGCAGGAAGCGGGTTTTCCGTATGCACGGTCAGCATGATGACTTTGGTATCAACAAAGGTGCGGGCAATTTTGCGCGTGGCCTCAAGCCCACCGATACCGGGCATGTTCATATCCATCAGCACAACGTCTGCCGAGTTAGCGCGGCACCATTTTACCGCGTCTTCGCCACAGCAGGCCTCACCGGCCACTTTGATGCCTTTTATATCTTCAAGAATGCGTCGTATCCCTGCGCGCACCAGTTCGTGGTCATCAACAAGAAGGACGTTGATCAAAGGAAATGTCTCCAGAATAGGGATAACGCTACTGACTGCTTATTGCCTTTATATTAACGGTTTTCCTCGCAAGATTAAATCGTTAAAAAAGCGGCTATTCGATTACGCTCTCGTTTTTGGAAATTAGCTTGTACAGCACGTGGAAAGCGAACCCGCATGGAATGGGCTTTTAAGACTATTTTTAAGCATCTGTATTCAAAAGGTTACAAAAAATTCGTGAATAACTTTCGCCCAAAAACAGTTCTTAACTTTTTGTAACAACAATTAACGACAGTCGAACCGGCGCTAAACAATTAATTGTCTTACGCGGATGGCCAGATTACTGCGACGTTCTGTTTACGCAAATAAACAAAATGCGGAAAAGTACAAAAAACAACCACTGCTTTTTTTGTCTCAGCTTGTGATATACTCCGGCGCCATAACTTTCATCGTCGCGCTCGCGCGCTGTTTTATATTGAGGAAAATAAATGAGCACACCTGAATTTGCCACTGCGGAGAATAACCAGGAACTGGCACAGGAAGTAAACTGTCTGAAATCGCTGCTGACGCTTATGCTACAGGCCATGGGTCAGGCGGACGCGGGACGTGTGATCATTAAAATGGAAAAACAGATCGCGCAGATGGAAGATCAGGCAGAGTCAGAGGTGTTTGCCAATACGGTTAAGCAGATCAAACAGGCTTACCGTCAGTAATAAAAAACGGCTGGATGCAAAGCATTCAGCCGTTGTCTTGTCTGCCACGCAGAACGTTTTTTCAGTCAAATCAGTCCTGTCGCCGCCGCGTAGCAAGCAATCTGCGTTTTGTTCGGCGCGTTGAATTTCTTCTGCATGTTCTTTTGATGGAAATTAACCGTGTTCTCCGAAATCGAGAGAATGATGGCTATTTCCGCCGAGGTTTTCCCTTCCGCTGTCCACTTCAGGATTTCACGCTCGCGCTTGCTGAATTTCATTTCGGGCGGCATGACCGTCTCATGTTCGAACCTCAGCAACGACGTCAGCGCCATTTGCACCAGCATTTGCAGTCGCAGTTCGATCTCTTCATGGTGGATCGCATTTTCGCGCAGGCTGGTTCGGGAGACCGAAAGGAACCCGAGCGCATGATTCGGCAGCATCAGACATTGCGTTATGCCTTTGCGAATGCCGTGGTCCTGCGCCCCGCCCCATAATTCCTGGGCATCCGCGAATAATTCATCGGTCCAGGGTAAATGGCCCTGGATAAAGTTCTCCGGTTTAAGCACCGGATCGACCGCGAAATAATTCTCAGACTTATATTGCGCCATCCACCGATCGGGATAACTGGAATGTACAGAAATCTTCGGGCGCGTAAACGGCACCGGATGTCGAACGCAGAGTGAGAAGTAATCAAATTCGAGCGCCTGTGTTTGCTGCTGAAGTTCTTGATAAACCTCGTCAGCACAGGTCAACTCCTGAAAGCGAAGGAAGCATTTCCGTCGCCACGTGAAAAAGTCTGAATCCCTCATACTTACTTAATGAAGCCCCTGATAAAGATAATCATTCTTATGGTGAATATAAACTACCACATAAATCTTATTTATAACTGCAAAATATCGGCAAATTCGCAATTACCTTCAGCTTTAATACGGTTTAACCGAACTGAATGGTATAAAAAAGTTTGCCGGGAGAGGTCAGTGGAGAATAATTTGCTCCAGCGGAAAATTCTGGAGCAAATTAGTGCAATATGCTACTGCATGAGGAACTTTTCCAGGAACTGCCGGGTTCGCGGCTGCTGAGGGTCAGCAAATAAGCGCTTAGCTGGCCCCTGCTCAACGATGCGGCCCTGATCCATAAAGATGGCCCGGTCGGCTACGTCACGCGCAAAGCTCATTTCATGCGTAACGATCACCATTGTGCGCTTCTCTTGTGCCAGCTGACGGATAGTATTCAGCACCTCCCCCACCAGTTCCGGGTCGAGCGCGGAAGTAGGTTCGTCGAATAATATCACCTCAGGGCGCATCGCCAGCGCACGGGCAATGGCCACGCGCTGCTGTTGTCCGCCGGACAAACGTCGCGGGTAGCTGGTCTCTTTTCCTGCCAGCCCCACTTTTGCCAGCAGCTCACGCGCGCGGGCTATGGCTTCTTCCTTCGGCTCGCCCTTCACAATGACCGGGCCTTCAATGATGTTCTCCAGCACCGTGCGGTGCGGGAAAAGATTGAAGCTTTGAAACACAAAACCCACATGCTGTCGCAAACGGCGGATCAACCCTTTCTGCTGCGCAAAAGATTTCCCGGTATCGATGGTGATATCACCCACGCGGATCGTCCCCCCTTCCGGCTGTTCGAGTAAATTAATACTGCGCAACAGCGTGGTTTTCCCTGAACCGCTGGGGCCGACGAACGCCACCACTTCACCCTCCTCCACTTCCAGGTCGATGCCATGAAGCACCGTCTGACCGTGGAATTTTTTCACCAGGTTTTTAACGTCGATAGCACTCATTTCGGATCTCGCTCCTGGCGGTTAAGCTGGTTTTCAAAGTAGTTCTGCAGCGCGGAGAGCACGGTCGCCATCACCCAGTAAATCAGCGAGGCCGCAAGATACATGGTGAAGACCTCCAGCGTGCGCGACGTAATGAGCTGCGCCTGACGAAACAGTTCCGGCACCTGGATCGTCGCGGCAAGCGAAGTATCTTTTACCAGGCTGATAAAACTGTTGCTGAGCGGAGGCAAGGCCACCCGCGCCGCCTGCGGTAGGATCGCCCTTCGCAGCGTCTGCCAGGGCGTCATCCCGATACTGGCAGCGGCTTCCCACTGTCCTTTATCGATGGACGAGATGGCCGCCCGCAGGGTTTCGGAGGTGTATGCCGCAGTGTTAAGCGACAGGCCAATCATCGCTGCGGGGATCGGATCAAGCTCGATACCGAACTGGGGCAAACCGTAGTAAATCATAAACAGCTGCGCGATAAGCGGCGTACCGCGAAACACGGAGATGTAGAACCGTGCCAGCCAGCGAATCGGCAGGACATGAGACATGCGCATCAATGCCAGCACAAACCCGAGCACCAGGCCGAAGAACATCCCGCCGATGCTGAGCTGGAGGGTAAACACCGCCCCCTTCAGCAGAAAGGGCAGTGAATCAATAACCAGTTGAATACTTTCTTGCATTATTATTTTTCGACCTGATTTTTAAACATGCGGATGATAGGCAAACAGCGCGGGCGCTCCGCCCGTGTGTACGAATAAAATCGGGCCTTCATCCTTAAAGCGCTTGCGGGTAATGCCGTCAATCAGGCCTGCCATCGCCTTGCCCGTGTAGACCGGGTCAAGCAGGATACCTTCCAGACGCGCCAGCAGTTTGACCGCTTCCATACCCTCTTCGTTTGGCGTGCCATAGCCCGGTGCAAAATAGTCATCCCACAGCAGGATCTCGGCTTTTGCCTTCAGCTCTAGCTGCTCAGCCACCGCCTGCTGTAATGTGACGACCTTCGGTTTTTGCTCGGCCACGCTACGGGACACCGTCACGCCAATCAGTTCAACGTCCGGCATCAGTTGTTCAAGCCCGACCGCCAGCCCGGCATGCGTGCCCGCGCTGCCGGAGGCAACCACCACCGAGGATAAGCTCACTGCGCCTTCACACTGCTGCGCGATTTCCAGCGCGCTCTCCACATAACCCAGCGCCCCCAGCGCATTCGAACCGCCGACCGGGATCACATAGGGCCGAAACCCCTGAGCTTCCAGCCGCGTGGCCAGTTCCTCGAGCTGCGCATTCGGATCGTTCAACGCATCGACCATTTCAACCTGCACGTTGAACAGATCCAGCAGCAGCCGGTTGCCGTTGGTCAGGTAGTTTTCCGCCTGCGTTCCGATAGGATTTTCCAGCAGTGCCACGCAGTGCAGCCCCAGCTTCGCCGCCACTGCGGCCGTCTGGCGAACGTGGTTCGACTGAATGGCCCCGGCGGTGATCAGCGTATCCGCCCCTTCGCGCAGGGCATCGGCGGCGAGGAATTCCAGCTTGCGCAGCTTGTTGCCGCCCATCGCCATTGGCGTCACGTCATCCCGTTTGATGAAAATATCGCGTCCTAAATAGTCAGAAAAACGCGGCAGGTACTCCAGCGGCGTGGGTGCCCCAATAAATTCCAGGCGGGGGAAGCGCGTTACATTCTGCAGTGACATGGGTTCTCCGTTAACGCATACAAGATTTGATATTTTTATTATGCACGTAGTCACGTCATAAATAAAAAAGGCGCTTTTAAAAGCGCCTTTTTTTGTCACACAAAGCTTATTTGGTCACGTCGGCGCCGAACCACTTCTCAGACAGCGCCTTCAGGCTGCCGTCTTTTTGCATCTCTGAAATCGCGCCATCGATGGCTTTCAGCAGATCGTCGTTACCTTTACGCACCGCCACACCAGACTCCTGACGAGAGAACGCATCACCCGCAACGGCCAGGGTATTGTTGGTTTTCTTCACCAGATCCAGCGCGGCCAGACGGTCTACCAGAATGGCATCGATACGGCCTACGCGGAGATCCTGATATTTCGTCGGATCGTCATCATAGGTACGGATATCCACGCCCTGAACGTTCTGACGCAGCCACTCTTCGTAGTTGGTCCCCAGACCGACGCCGACTTTTTTCCCTTTCAGGTCAGCCGCGGACTTGATGGTCCCTTCGTTGCCCTTCTTCACCAGCGCCTGGATACCCGACACGGTGTACGGCGTGGAGAAATCATATTTCTTCTTACGCTCATCAGAAATGGTCACCTGATTGATCACCACATCGATGCGTTTAGAGTCCAGCGAGGCCAGCATCCCGTCCCATTTGGTTGGCTTGAGGGAGGCTTTGACGCCCAGGTGCTTCGCCAGCTCTTCGGCAAACTCGACTTCAAAACCGGTCAGTTTACCGTCGTCACCCTGGAAGCTGAACGGAGGATAGGTCCCTTCCAGCCCAACCAGCAGCGTGCCGCGCTCTTTGACTTTATTCAGCAGATTTTCCGCCGCGAACGTTTTCACGCTCATCCCTGCGACCAGCGCAACGGCCATCACACCCATCAGCGCCTGACGACCCAGAAGTGCTAATTTCATATATACCCCGATACAGTGGAATTTTTGAGTAGTGTAGAGAAATCGCCTGCAAGGTCAAAGGCGACTGCGCTACATCTTATTCATTTTTAATATATATCAGAAGTTGTCTCGGCGTGGACTTTCTGCTGTAACGCCACCGGCATTTGTACCTTATATTGCGCGTACTTGCGCAGCGCAATGCGGTAGTTGTTGGTGCTGGTGGCAGGCAACCATGGTTCCAGATTCTCATCCAGATAACCGGTCTTCAGCAGATCAGGGGAAAGGTTCTGCAGAGTGAGATGCTGACCAAGACGGCGCAGGCGCACCACATATTCACGCACGGTGCCGTGGCTCATCTCGGTCTGCTCAAACAGGAACTGTTTGAAGCCGATGATATCAAAGAAGTCGCTTTGCTCTTTGCAATGGAGATCGCCACAGAAACGGCAAAGCGCTACCCACTCTTTTTGCTCTTCGCGCCAGGCGGCTTCATCCAGTAAGGTATCGAGGCGAGAGATCGCAATTTTATTCACGATTTCACCGCGACGTACCAGCGTGATACGGTCGAGTAGCTTGTTACAGTGGGCGCAATGCGTCTGGCTGTGTTTAAAGTCTTTCAGGTAGCGGCTTAGAGGCCGTCTTTTAGCGTGCTGCACCGTCATGATAACTCCTGGTTGTCAATACGTTGTGCGGCATTTTCAGGTGAATGAATCACCTACAACTTACCCAGTTTTGTCCGTAAGCGTTTTATGGCCTGGCTGTGCAGCTGGCTAACCCGCGACTCCCCTACTTCCAGCACCGCGCCAATCTCCTTGAGATTAAGCTCTTCCTGGTAATAAAGGGTCAACACCAGCTGTTCACGTTCTGGTAACGCTTCAATCGCTTCCATCACGCGCTGGCGTAAGTTACCTTCCATTAAATGGTGTAACGGGTTTTCTTGCTGATGCTCATCCGTCACCAGCTCGATACTGTCGCCATGCTCTTCGCGCCACTCGTCGTAAGAGAAGAGTTGGCTATTATTGGTATCGAGCAACATCTGACGATAGTCTTCAACAGCAATCCCCAGACGCTCCGCCACTTCCGTTTCCGTCGCGTTGCGCCCCAGTTCCTGTTCCAGCTGTCCCATTGCATGAGCCACTTCGCGCGCGTTGCGGCGAACGCTGCGCGGCACCCAATCGCGGCTGCGCAACTCGTCCAGCATCGCACCACGAATACGCTGAACTGCGTAAGTCGTAAATGCCGTTCCTTGCAGAGCGTCGTATCGGTCAACTGCATTTAATAACCCGATACCGCCCGCCTGTAGCAGATCGTCCAGTTCCACGCTCGCCGGCAACCGCACCTGGAGGCGCAATGCTTCGTGACGCACCAGCGGGACATAACGCTGCCACAGCGAGTGTTTATCCATTACACCTTCAGCGGTATAGAGTGAATTCACGATAAACAGCCCTGCGTTAGTTGAGTTATCGGCATGATTATCCGATTCTGGAGGGGTTTTAATCGGGTGAATAAGGGAACAAAAAGTGGGTTATTTGGCTAACGCCAGGGTAAGCGCCAGACAATTCGGGGCTAACCATCTAAAAAAGCGGGGGTTAAATTGCCATTAACATAAAACATGGCAGCATATGAGCAGGACTAAAACTCAAGCCGTTCCGTCTGACCCGAACGAAATAGTGTGTCCTTCGCGTGCAGATTTTCGCTGCACGCCAGGAACGCTCAAAACACATTGCAGCGCATTTAACAGGCCTGGTAAATGCGCTAACACCCCGTCTTAGCTATCAACTCGACGGAAAATATAGAAATCAGCAAACGACGTATTGTTTTGATCGTTAGCATCAAACTGATATTTATTAGGTATGTACTTATGTAACTCCCAGGATTCGCCTCTGTTTTTCAAGACCCAATCCGTGAATTTTCGATGATACACGTGCTGGGCATATTTCGAGATAGAAACGTTATATTCCTCATTGTTCGAGGCATAAACGATGACAAATCTCGATGCCGCAGAGAAAAGCGTCTGCATATACTTTTCAAAAATTTCATCTTCAATGAGATGATAAATCACGTCCAGGGAGAGGGTTAATTCTGCCTGCTGCCCTGTCCAGTCACCTACCGGATAAAAATCTTTTGTCGGGTCGTTGCTAAACCGATTCCGGCAGAGCTGTATCGCATGGTCAGAAACATCAAAACCCGTATAGCGAGGATAGTCAGCGAGAGACAACTGGTTACCATCACCGCAGCCGAACTCCATCACAGAACTCACCTGCTCCTCTTTCACGAACGCGTTAATAACCTCGGCCTTAAAGTCAGCCAGGCGACCATAAGAGCCCGCTCCGGAGTTGCCTTTTAAGCGGTAACGATCGTCCCAGTACTGGCCCGACTGACGGAAGGCCAGGGATTCTTTCTGAGAGTCGCGGTTATCAGCGGACTTCGTCGCAGAACGATCGATAACCGCTTTCGCCTCCGGCGCAAAGCCATAATGGGCAATCATGTTCTTAATATACTTGTCGTTCTCACCCTGCAGCAGGTTAGTTTGCCACAGACCATCTTCTGAGGTTCCTTTCCATTCCTCGGATTCCATATGTTCAGGAACAACGTTAAATTTCACTCCGTTCATACGACACATCCAGAACAGCCAGACATCGTCAGCGCCAGGCGCTAATTTCACAAAAATCTCTTTTTTGAGCACATCAGCATGGAAGCATTTTGGTGGATAAAGCGCACCGAATCCCGTGGTCGGAAAAATAAGGTTAGAAAGATCCGCGGTGACGGAGTAATTCCATTTCCACTCTTTATAAGGAACAGGTGTGTTATCGCTGCCAAGACGGATTTTATGTGCCCGGTGCGCAACCACCGTTTTATAATCCCCATCCCAACCGGCAATAAGTTTTTCCAGCCATTGCGGCTGATAGGCTAAATCATCATCGGCCGTCACGATGAAGGCATTCGGTTCCTCAATTAACGTCGGGACAATTTTCTTGTAAGAGCGAATATCGTCGCAATATTTTATCTCAATACCCTTAGACGCAAAGGCAAGGACGTTTTCTGGAACGAGATGGCGCTCCGACTCGGCAAGCCACAAAATAATACGATCCGCTTTAACGGTCTGTTTCAATAAACGTTGAAGGGTGTATTGCAGCGTAGCAAAACGCTTATGCCAGGAGGTTAAGCTGACAACAAGCTTTTGCGGTAAACCGTGTTTCCGCTGTTTTGCAGTAGTGAGCTGGTGGGGAAATAAAATCTCATTAATATAAGCCTCTGCACGCCCGGACGAGTGCGCCTGCAACAGCGTGGCCGCAACGTCATGCAGGCCATAAACCACATGCATAATAAAGGCTAATTTTTCATGCTGCGCACTACTGAGATTGCACAGCCTGTGCTCGCCCGGAATAAATATCGCTTTAGCCGACACCATCTGCGTTGAGGCCAGAGGCTCAGCGTTAGCAAAGACTTTTGGCGCACCGTACTCAACGTCCGTAAAGCTGTGGAAGTTAAAGCCGGAGTGCGCGAGTACGCTGCCAATCGCGTCCAGGGACATCTGGCCCTGATGAGTATTCGCAAAGGTAATTTTGACTTCGACGGTCAGACACTCTTGCAGAATGCGCGACCCATACTGGAAGACGGGTGCCAGATCGAATTTGTTGTCCAGCACCAACAGATCGACCTTTTCCAGCCCATGAATATTATCAAGCTGCGATGACTGAGATTTCAGCTCGACGAGAACTTCTGCGCCAGCGGCGTTCATCGTGTTCAGAGGTTTTAGCGTACTGCTCAGCCGATTATCCAAACACATATACACCGGCGTGAGTTCGCCGTTGCCTAAGGTGTGCAGTTTGATGTGCTGCATCGATTTTTTGCGCGGCGGCAGGTGTTTGTCTTCGACGATCCCGAGGGTATCCATAATGATAAAGAAGAATGAATCCAGCTCGGTCAGGCTGATAAATTTCTTACCCGTTGTGAAGCTGCCGCCAAAGTCCATGGTGATGACCTTACCCGCCAGTGCGAAGGAGAAGTCTTCACTTTCGATTCGCTTCGCGGCAACGTCAACCTCTGCCGGCATCTTCAGTTCGACCGGCTGGTTATCATCCAGGAAATAAGGCGCCTCGTCGCAGCGCAGGGTCAGCGCTTCGGGTTTTTTACCTTCACAATAACGCTGCCAGACGGCGCGCATTGCCTGCGAGAAATGTTTCGCAAAGCGCTGGCCGTCGCATACCGGCGAGGCCAGTAAAATCTCGCGCATGTTGCCGCGGATAATCTCCAGGCTGTTGAGGTCCTGAGTCAGGCCGACGGTAATATCAATAAAGTTCTGCCAGTCGCGGGCCACCAGTTCCTGCAGGCCCGCGTTAACCAGGTGAGAGGCGGAGTGACGCCCCGCAAAGGTTGGGCCCGGCAAGGTCACGACAGGCACGCCCATCGCCAGGGCTTCACAGGTGGTCAGCCCACCGGAGTACGGCCAGGGATCGAGGGCAATATCAACCTCGTTATAGCAGGCCAGTAGCTCCTGATGCGGTGCCATCCCTTCGATACGCACGCGTTCGCGCGCGATGCCGTGGCCTTCCAGGGTCGTCAATACACGCTCTTTTAAGTTCTCGTTATCAAAGTTGAAGCTTTTCAGGAACAGCCTGGAATCCGGCACGCTGTGCAATAGCACCGCCCACTGGTTTAATAAAAAATCATTGATTTTAGAGGCGTTATTAAAACAGCCGAAGGTGAAGTAGCCTTTGGTTTTAACCGGCATTTCGCTCACCGCCGGGAGGTAGAACGGCGGATCGTAGCAAATATAGTCATCCGGCATACGGATCAACTTTTCGGTATACAGCGAGTCCGCCCATTCAGGCGTTTCGATGGCGTCGCTGAGCAGGTAGTCCATGCCGGCCAACCCGGTGCTGCTGATTAACCCCCCTACCCACTTGATTTGAATCGGCGCGGGCTGCAGCTGGAAGGTTTGCATACGGCTGTTGGCGTTATAGCCGCAGAGGTCGAACAGAATATCAATCTCGTCTTCGCGGACAATCTTATCAAGCTCAGCAGCGCCAATATGCTCAACGACCCGCCAGCTGGCACACATGCGCTTTAAGCGGTGAGTCAGGTGATCTTCCTGGTAGTTGGTGCTGTAGGCGTAGAATTCAATCTGTGAGGCGGGAATGTGCTCCAGCCCCATCACAATCATCTGCCCGACCGGATGCAAGCGCAAGCCATCCGAGACAAGACCAATACGCAGGCACTTGTCTGGTGCTTTATTTTTGGCAACCGCACGCTTAACCGAGCGCGGGGGGAAATTTTCCTGCCAGCTTTTACACAGTTTAAGAATGTCTTCGGCGCTGCGCTCCGGATTATAGTGCGCACCAACGATACGGTTAAAATAGGGCGTAGGGTTATCTTTTGAGACTTCACAGCTGTGCTGGTACGCCTCATCCATCTCGTTGAACTGGCTCAGGTCTTGTTGGACCATCCCCAGATTATTCCAGTAGAGCCAGTTACCTGGCATTTCAGCGGTTAACTGTTTATAAAGCGCCTGCGCCTCTTCATATTTTTTCGATTTCTGTAAGACCGTAGCAAGAAGAAGTCGCAGCGGATTGGCCGCGTTTTTTTCAACCTGATGAATCGCCGTGGACAGATATTCTTCTGCTTCTGCTAAACGGTCGCTGCGATATAAAAGGTCCGATTTCGCGTAGATGGCTTCAACGTTATTTGAATCAATTTTAAGCGCTTTATCAACGCATTCGCCAGCCTGGAAAAACTGTCCCAACCTCTGATGTGCGCGTGCAGCAATAACCCAGAGCAGGTAGTTAGTAGCGTTTTCAACGAGTAATTCGTTAGCTACATTGAGTGATTTTTCTGGCTGAGTAGACAGCCATTCAACAGCAAGACGCATTTTTTCTTTGATCGAATGATCAATGGGTTGCTGACTGTTCTGAAAAGACTTGGCGGGTGATTTTTTCATAAAAGCACATTAATCCAGGTTTAACCGTCTGGCTGAGATTGGGCATTCAGTATAAAAAGCACAAAAAAAAATAACGGGTGAAATACCCGTTATTTTTTAGCTTAATTAGACAGATTGTAACTGAGCGATTAACGCAGCAGGGACAGAACGGTCTGAGGAACCTGGTTAGCCTGAGACAGTACAGAAGTACCAGCCTGCTGCAGGATCTGTGCGCGGCTCATGTTGGATACTTCGGTCGCGTAGTCAGCATCTTCAATGCGGCTCTTCGCAGCGGTGATGTTGGTCACGGTGCTGTTCAGGTTGTTAACGGTAGATTCGAAACGGTTCTGGCTCGCACCCAGGCTTGAACGCAGGGAGTCAACGTCAGAGATCGCTTTGTCGATTTCAGCCAGCAGGCCAGAAGCAACGGTTGCAGTCGCAGCGGTAGCAGCAGTCGCGCCGCTTGCAGCAGTACCTGCAGAGTAAGATGCCAGGATACCAACGGAACCTTTACCGGTGGTACCTTCGGTGATACCAGACATTTTGGCGTTGCCAGCGAACAGGGTAGAAGAGTCAATTTTCTTCAGGGAGATGCCGATAGTTTCGGAATCGTTCGCGCCAACCTGGATGTTCAGAGTCTGAGCGGTAGACAGAACCTTCACGCCGTTGAAGCTAGTCTGGCCAGCAACACGGTTGATCTCTTTCATACGGTCAACAACTTCGTTGTTGATGGAAACCAGGTCATCCGCAGAGTTAGTACCGTTCTGAGCCTGTACGGTCAGTTCACGGATACGCTGTAAGTTGGTGTTGATTTCGTTCAGTGCGCCTTCAGTAGTCTGTGCAACAGAGATACCGTCGTTTGCGTTACGTGCTGCCTGAGTCAGACCTTTAACTTGTGCAGTCATACGGTTGGCAATCGCCTGGCCAGCAGCGTCATCTTTCGCGCTGTTGATACGCAGACCAGAGGACAGACGCTCGATCGCAGTTCCCAGGGAAGACTGAGATTTGTTCAGGTTGTTCTGAGTAGTCAGGGACAACAGGTTAGTATTGATAACTGCCATAATTTTAATTCCTTCAAAAATGGGTTTAGGTTTCGGTGCCTAACACTCACGGCGTCTCTCACCGTCATCAAGGTTATCGACGCGTCCCAAAAAGACTTTAGAATCAATTTAGAAAAAAAATCATTTTATTGATTTATAAGCAATTATTTATCAAACCTGCTTTACAGTGACGCCTCCCAAAAGCAAATCCCCTCCTCTGTCAGTGCTTATTTACGCCTTCTCTTTCATGGCCGTAAGTAGCCCTTTTATTTACCTCAATGTGTAATCCAGCTATTAGCCCACGCCTCTGGTGGCTATTCCAGGGATTATTTTTTTGTCTCTGGCGTAAACTTTTCCACCAATGCGCCGATAAAGAGTCCTGATCTACCAACGCATTTAAGGAAAACAGTTATGGCTACTATCACTAACCTCGGGATAGGTTCTGCAGGACTCGGGGATTTGTATAATCAGTTAGATACAGCAGAAAGAACGAAGCTGAAAACCATTACAACCCAGCAGACGACCTATAACGCGCAATTAAGTGCGTACGGTAAGCTGCAGAGCGCCATGACAAATCTGCAAACTGCGACGGCTGCGCTGGCTAAACCTGCGACCTGGAACTCCACATCTGTCAGCAGTACGAATACCGCGTTTACGGCGACAACCTCGACCGAAGCGTCTACCGGCACGTTTACAGTCAACGTGAACCAAATGGCCAAAGCGCAGGTCCTGACCAGCGGCTCTATTTCCAGTAATACTGAAAAATTGGGTGAAGTAACGGGGGCTAAACGTACCATTACGATTACCCAGCCTGGTACGAAAAAGCCGCTGGAAGTTGAGCTCTCTGACGCAGACACGTCCCTGAGCGGTATCGCCAGCGCGATTAACAAAGCGAACGGCAACGTCACCGCCAGCGTCATCAAAGCTAAAGATGGCGATTACCGTCTGATGCTGACGTCGAAATCAACGGGTACCGACGGCCAGATGAGCATTAATGTCACCGGCGACGATACCTTACAGGCCGCGATCGGTTATGACTCTGCAAGCGCTACGGGTGCACTGACCGTACAGACGAAAGCGCAAAACGCCGTCCTGGTGGTGAATGACATCACCATCGAGCGTCAGAGCAACACGATTTCGGATGCGCTGCCGGGCGTGACCTTTACGGTCAAAGCGGAGAGTAAAGCAGACGAAACGCTGGATATTACCCGTGCAACCGATGCAAACCAGAAAGCAATCTCTGACTGGGTAACGGCGTATAACTCGCTGCAGTCCACCATCAACAGCGTTACCAAATATGTGGCTGTAGAAGCGGGTGAAGATCAGTCTGCCAGCAACGGGGCGTTAGTGGGTGACGGTAATGTCCGTGGGATCCAGGCGCAGCTGCGTAGCATGTTGACGGATGTTCAGAGCGGCTCCGTACAGATTATGGCGCAGTTAGGTATTACTCAGGACCCGGCGAAAGGTAGCGATGGCACCATGGGTAACCTGAAAATTGACAGTGATAAACTGAAAAAAGCACTTACAGACAACCCTGCCGGCGTACAGCAATACTTTATCGGCGACGGAAAAACCACCGGGCTCGCCACCCAAATGAGCAGCACGCTGGATTCTATGCTGAGTACCAGTGCCGGTAAAACCGGGGTCATCCAGAATGCCAAAGACGGTATCAATAAAACACTTAAGAGTCTGAGTGAGCGCTACGATGATATGGAAGCGTCTATCGATGCAACGATGGCGCGATACAAAACCCAGTTTACCCAGCTGGACGTACTGATGACGAAAATGACCAATACGGCGAACTATCTGACTCAGCAGTTCACGAAATCATCATAAATACAGGAGTAAGTATGTATAACACCTCTGGTGTCCAGTCCTATCAAAATATAGGAGTGGAAAGCGCGGTGATGAATGCCAGCCCTCACCAGTTGATTGTCATGCTCTTCGATGGGGCGCACAGCGCCCTTGTCCGAGCGCGCTTGTTTCTTGATGCAGGACAGCTTGCAGAGAAAGGCCTGGCGCTTTCAAAAGCAATCAATATCATCGACAACGGATTGAAAGCAGCGCTGAACATGGAGGCGGGGGGAGAACTGTCAGATAATCTGGCGTCTTTATATGAATATATGGTTCGGCGGTTATTAATTGCGAATTTGCATAACGACGTTGAGGCAATTGTTGAGGTTGAAAACCTGTTAAACAATATTGCGGATGCGTGGAAGCAAATTGGCCCCAATGCGTCCTCTATCTCAGGATAATTTTAATGAATATTCCCAGCGCAGCGCTTAGTCACTGGCACGCTTTACATGCTCAAAGCATAGCGATGCTAAATCTTGCTCATACCGGTAAGTGGGATGAGCTCATTGAGCAAGAGATGCATTACGTTCAACTGGTGGAAAGTATTTCCAGTAATCCCATTACGTCGTGCCCTCCTGCTCAAGTAGAGCAAGCGCGTTTCCTGTTGAAAAAGATCCTCGAAAATGAGAACGAACTTAAAGCACTGCTTCAGTCCCGAATGGATGAACTGCGCAATCTCATCGGCCAGACAGGCAAACAGCAATCCATAACATCAACCTATGGAAAGCTATCAGGGAATATTCTTTATCCGGAAAGTTTGACCCGCGACACACAATTATGATTTCTTCATCCATACTCCAGAAGTCAGCCAAACGGCTTCTGGAGCACGGACGATGAAAAACCCCACCCTATTACAATGTTTTCACTGGTACTACCCTACTGGCGGCGAGTTATGGCCCGAGGTCACGGCGTTAGCCCCAAATCTGAATGAAATTGGCATCAATATGGTCTGGCTGCCTCCGGCGTATAAAGGCGCATCCGGCGGCTATTCCGTGGGCTACGACTCGTATGATCTGTTCGACCTTGGCGAGTTTGACCAGAAAGGCAGCGTGGCCACGAAATATGGTGACAAGGCCCAGCTGCTTGAGGCCATCAGCGCCCTGAAAAGCAACGACATTGCGGTGCTGCTGGACGTGGTGGTTAACCACAAAATGGGGGCGGACGAGAAAGAGCCTGTTCGCGTGCAGCGCGTGAATCAGGAGGATCGCACGCAGATTGACGATGAAATCATCGAGTGTGAGGCCTGGACCCGCTACAGCTTCCCCGTTCGCGCGGGGCAGTATTCGCAGTTCGTCTGGGACTATAAATGTTTCAGCGGCATTGACCATATCGAAAACCCCAACGAAGACGGCATCTTTAAAATCGTTAACGATTACACCGGCGATGGCTGGAACGATCAGGTCGATAATGAGATGGGTAATTTCGACTACCTGATGGGCGAAAACATCGATTTTCGCAATCGTGCCGTTACCGAAGAGATCAAATACTGGGCACGCTGGGTGATGGAACAGACGCAGTGCGATGGCTTCCGTCTGGATGCGGTTAAGCACATTCCCGCCTGGTTCTATAAAGACTGGATTGAACACGTTCAGGAAGTGTCGGAAAAACCGCTGTTCGTGGTGGCAGAATACTGGTCACACGACGTCGACGCGCTGAAGAACTATATCGATCAGGTCGAAGGCAAAACCATGCTATTCGATGCCCCGCTGCAGATGAAATTCCACGAAGCGTCGCGCATGGGCCGCGAGTATGACATGAGCCAGATCTTTACCGGCACCCTGGTTGAAACGGATCCGTTCCACGCCGTCACCCTGGTGGCTAACCACGACACCCAGCCGCTGCAGGCGCTGGAAGCGCCGGTAGAAGCCTGGTTCAAACCGCTGGCGTATGCGCTTATTCTGCTGCGCGAGAACGGCGTTCCGAGCGTGTTCTATCCCGATTTGTTCGGTGCGACCTACGACGACACCGGCGGTGACGGCGAGACGTATCACATTGAGATGCCGGTCATTGAACAGCTTCACGAGCTGATCCTCGCCCGCCAGCGTTTTGCCCACGGGGTACAAACCCTGTTCTTCGATCATCCCAACTGCATTGCGTTTAGCCGCAGTGGAACCGAAGACGACCCCGGCTGCGTGGTGGTCCTTTCCAATGGCGATGACGGCGAGAAGACGATCTGCCTTGGCGAGAACTACGGCAACAAAACCTGGCGTGATTTTCTTGGCAATCGGGAAGAGACGGTGACTACCGCAGCGGATGGTGAAGGCACCTTTACCTGCAATGGCGGAAGCGTCAGCGTGTGGGTGATTGAGGACGCGTTGTAAATGCTTGCCAGGTGGCGCTAAGACCTTCCGGGCAAGGGTTTTGTGGGCCGGGTAAGGCGCAGCCGCCACCCGGCTAAAAACGCTAAGGAAGCTGACTCTCCAGCGGATGTTTGCTGAGGAAGTCAGCGCACTCGACCGTTGGACGGTCAACCCGGTGAAGCTCCATGCCGTCATACTCCAGCACGCCATCGTCAAGCTCAAGCGGATACACATCGCGCTTTTGGGTCACGTTATAGTAGTCATCCGAACGGAGCATCAGTTTGCCCGGCACCGCCAGAACGCGCTGCCACTGGCGGCAATCCAGCGTATCGCCCTCCTGCGTCACCACCAGCGTGGCAATCGCCTCCGGGCTTACCATGCTGCTTTGCGGCCCTTTTGACTGCCAGTACCCCGTCAGCTGCGCCGGAGCAGGATGCTTAATCACGTCCTGGTAATTCTCGACCTGTACACATCCGGTCAACGCCAGCAGTGCGCCAGCAAATGCTATTTTTTTCATCATCTTTCCCGCGTGCGAAGAAAAAAATATTGTGGCATTAAAGCGTTGAGGCCGCCAGCGTAAGATGCGTTGGTGCTACACCTGCATCGACATGACGTCCTGATAGGCCGAGATCAGCTTGTTACGTACCTGGATCCCCATCTGCAGGGAGACCGATGCTTTTTGCAAATCGGTCATCACATCGTTCAGCGCCACGCCCGGCTCGCCGAGGCTAAATTTCTCGGCCTGGGTACGCGCCGCCGTCTGGGTCTCGCTGATGCGGTCAAGCGCGGCGTGCAGTTGCCCCGCAAAACTGATGCCCGGCTGTTGTTCCGCCACGTTCTGACTGCGTGCCGACACCGCCGTCGCCTGCAGTTGACTGAGTACCCCTTCAATGCCCTGAATAGCCATGACTCTCCCCTGGATGGTTTTTTACGGGGTCAAGACTAACAGCTTGTCAATAAGATAATGGCGGTAAATAACGTGAAAAAACCAGGTTATTTGACGCATAGAAAATCCCGAATCATCAAATAATGGCAGTGCCATCAATATGGAACTTTTGTCGTGTTTGCCGACCCGGGAGTCAGTTTTGTTTCTCTACACGAATAACGTAAACCACCAGGATTTAAGAGGTGCGCAATGAGTGCAGCAGCATCGACAGCGCCACAAAATAAATCACTTGAGTGGATGAACCGCCTTCGCGCGAACCCTAAAATCCCGTTGATCGTGGCAGGCGCTGCCGCAATTGCGATCCTGGTAGCAATGGTCTTATGGGCGAAAAGCCCGGATTACCGCACCCTTTACAGTAACCTTTCCGATCAGGATGGCGGTGCCATCGTCACCCAGCTTACCCAGATGAATATCCCTTATCGCTTTGCCGATAACGGCGGCGCGCTGGAAGTGCCCGCAGATAAGGTGCATGAGCTTCGTCTGCGTCTGGCGCAGCAAGGGCTGCCGAAAGGCGGCGCGGTCGGTTTTGAACTGCTGGACCAGGAAAAATTCGGTATCAGTCAGTTCAGCGAGCAGGTGAACTACCAGCGCGCGCTGGAAGGCGAACTGGCCCGCACCATTGAAACCTTAGGTCCGGTCAAGAGTGCCCGCGTGCACCTGGCGATGCCGAAACCGTCCCTGTTCGTGCGTGAACAAAAGTCCCCTTCCGCTTCCGTGACCGTTAATCTCGAGCCGGGCCGCGCGCTCGACGAAGGACAAATCAGCGCCGTGACCCACCTGGTGTCCAGCGCGGTTGCCGGTCTGCCGCCGGGTAACGTTACTCTGGTCGATCAGAGCGGCCACCTGCTGACCCAGTCCAATAGCGCCGGTCGCGATCTGAACGACGCGCAGCTGAAATACGCCGCGGACGTCGAAGGCCGCCTCCAGCGTCGTATCGAAGCGATCCTTGGCCCGGTTGTGGGCAGCAGCAACGTGCACGCTCAGGTCACCGCGCAGATCGACTTCGCCAATAAAGAACAGACCGAAGAGCAGTACAGCCCGAACGGTAACCCGTCTCAGGCGGTGATGCGTTCGCGCCAGGTTAATGAGAATGAGCAGGTCGGCGGACCTTACCCTGGCGGCGTGCCGGGCGCACTCTCAAACCAGCCTGCACCGGCTAACGCAGCGCCGATTACTACGCCTGCGGCGAACCAGCAGAACGGCCAGCAAAACAACGCGCAAACCACCTCAACGGCGGCCAGTTCAGGCCCGCGCACCAGCAGCCGTAACGAAACCACCAACTATGAAGTCGACCGTACTATCCGCCACACCAAGCTGAACGTGGGCGATGTGCAGCGCCTGTCGGTTGCCGTGGTGGTGAACTATAAAACGCTGCCGGACGGCAAGCCGCTGCCGCTCACCACCGAGCAAATGAAGCAGATTGAAGATCTGACCCGTGAAGCCATGGGGTATTCAGAGAAGCGTGGCGACACCCTCAACGTGGTGAACTCGCCGTTCAGCTCGGTGGATGAAACCGGTGGTGAACTGCCGTTCTGGCAACAGCAGGCGTTTATCGACCAGCTGATGTCCGCAGGCCGCTGGCTGCTGGTGCTGATTGTCGCCTGGCTGCTGTGGCGTAAGGGCGTGCGTCCACAGCTCCAGCGCCGTGCAGAAGCCGAGAAGGCCGCGCAAGAGCAGCAGGTCACGCGTCAGGATACGGAAGAAGCCGTTGAAGTTCGCCTCAGCAAAGACGAACAGATCCAGCAGCGTCGCGCTAATCAGCGTATGGGTGCCGAGGTGATGAGCCAGCGCATTCGCGAAATGTCAGACAACGATCCGCGCGTCGTCGCGCTGGTCATCCGTCAGTGGATGGGTAACGAACATGAGTAATACGCTTACGGGCACCGATAAAAGCGTCATCCTGCTGATGACCATTGGCGAAGACCGCGCGGCGGAGGTGTTTAAACACCTCTCCCAGCGCGAAGTGCAGATCCTCAGCGCCGCGATGGCGAACGTGCGTCAGATCTCCAACAAGCAGCTGACCGAAGTGCTGGCGGAGTTTGAGCAGGAAGCCGAGCAGTTTGCGGCGCTCAACATCAACGCCAACGATTACCTGCGCTCCGTGCTGGTTAAAGCGCTCGGCGAAGAGCGTGCCGCCAGCCTGCTGGAAGATATTCTTGAAACCCGCGATACCGCCAGCGGCATCGAGACGCTCAACTTTATGGAGCCGCAGAGTGCCGCCGACCTTATTCGCGACGAGCACCCGCAGATTATCGCCACCATCCTGGTACACCTCAAACGGGGTCAGGCAGCCGATATTCTGGCGCTGTTCGACGAACGTCTGCGCCACGACGTGATGCTGCGTATCGCCACCTTCGGCGGCGTGCAGCCTGCCGCGCTGGCGGAACTGACGGAAGTGCTGAACAACCTGCTCGACGGTCAGAACCTCAAGCGCAGCAAAATGGGCGGCGTGAGAACCGCAGCCGAGATCATCAACCTGATGAAAACCCAGCAGGAAGAGGCGGTCATTACCGCGGTTCGCGAGTTCGATGGCGAGCTGGCGCAAAAGATCATCGACGAGATGTTCCTGTTCGAAAACCTGGTCGAAGTGGACGATCGCAGCATCCAGCGCCTGCTTCAGGAAGTGGACTCCGAATCGCTGCTTATCGCCCTCAAGGGTGCCGAACAGCCGCTGCGCGAGAAGTTCCTGCGCAACATGTCGCAGCGTGCAGCCGATATCCTGCGCGACGATCTGGCCAACCGTGGCCCGGTCCGTCTGTCTCAGGTGGAAAACGAACAGAAAGCCATCCTGCTTATCGTTCGCCGTCTGGCAGAGACCGGCGAGATGGTGATCGGCAGCGGAGACGACACCTATGTCTAATGAGCTGTCGTGGAAGCCCTGGACGCCAGACGATCTGGCCCCGCCTGTGGCGGAGTTCAGACCCGCTATGGCCGCGCCCGACGAGGATGATGCCGGGGCAGATGTCCCGGAACTGAGCGAAGAAGAGCAGCGGGCGCAAATGCTGGCCCAGCTGCAAATGCAGGCGCACGAACAGGGTTTTAACGCGGGCATGAACGAAGGCCGACAGAAAGGCCACGAACAGGGCTACCAGGAAGGGCTGGCGAAAGGCCTGGAAGCAGGTCAGGAGCAGGCGCGCCAGCAGCAGGCGCCGCTTCATGCCCGGATGCAGCAGCTGGTAAGCGAGTTCCAGCACACCCTGGACGCACTGGACAGCGTGATCGCCTCGCGCCTGATGCAGATGGCGCTGGAAGCCGCCCGCCAGGTCATTGGCCAGACGCCGGTGGTGGATAACTCGGCGCTGATTAAACAGATCCAGGGTCTGCTCCAGCAGGAGCCATTGTTCAGCGGCAAACCGCAGCTGCGCGTACACCCCGATGATTTACAGCGCGTTGAAGAGAGCCTCGGCGCGACCCTCAGCCTGCACGGCTGGCGTCTGCGCGGCGACCCTTCCCTGCATCACGGGGGCTGCAAAGTCTCTGCAGATGAAGGCGATCTGGATGCCAGCGTGGCGACGCGCTGGCAGGAACTGTGCCGTCTGGCGGCACCGGGAGTCGTCTGATGACCGCACGCCTCACCCGCTGGCTGAACACGCTCGATAACTTCGAGACAAAGATGACGCAACTCCCCTCGGTGCGTCGCTATGGCCGCTTAACGCGCGCCACCGGACTAGTGCTTGAGGCAACGGGCCTGCAGCTTCCGCTCGGTGCCACCTGCGTGATTGAGCGTCAGGACGGGCCGGAGATGCGTGAAGTGGAAAGCGAAGTGGTCGGCTTCAACGGCCAGCGCCTGTTCCTGATGCCGCTTGAAGAGGTGGAAGGCATTCTGCCCGGCGCGCGGGTTTACGCCAAAAATATGAGCGGCGACGGATTACAGAGCGGCAAACAGCTGCCGCTTGGCCCGGCGCTGCTGGGCCGCGTGCTGGACGGCGGCGGCAAACCGCTCGACGGCCTCCCCTCCCCGGATACCACGGAAACCGGCGCGCTGATCACCCAGCCGTTTAACCCCCTGCAACGTACCGCCATTGAACATGTTCTCGATACGGGCGTTCGCCCCATCAACGCCCTGCTGACCGTCGGTCGCGGTCAGCGTATGGGGCTTTTCGCCGGTTCCGGCGTGGGGAAATCGGTCCTGCTCGGCATGATGGCGCGCTATACCCAGGCCGACGTGATCGTGGTGGGCCTGATCGGCGAACGTGGTCGCGAGGTCAAAGACTTCATCGAGAACATCCTCGGCGCAGAGGGCCGCGCGCGCTCGGTGGTGATTGCCGCCCCGGCGGATGTCTCCCCGCTGCTGCGTATGCAGGGTGCCGCGTATGCCACCCGCATTGCGGAAGATTTTCGCGACCGCGGGCAGCACGTCCTGCTGATCATGGACTCCCTGACCCGTTATGCCATGGCGCAGCGTGAAATCGCGCTGGCCATCGGTGAACCCCCGGCGACCAAGGGCTACCCGCCCTCGGTGTTTGCCAAACTGCCCGCGCTGGTTGAACGCGCGGGGAACGGAATTACGGGCGGCGGCTCCATTACCGCGTTTTATACGGTGCTGACCGAAGGCGATGACCAGCAGGATCCGATTGCCGACTCCGCGCGCGCGATCCTCGACGGCCACATTGTGTTATCGCGCCGTCTCGCCGAAGCCGGGCACTATCCGGCTATCGATATTGAAGCATCCATCAGCCGTGCAATGACGGCCCTGATAACCGAGAAGCACTACGCCCGCGTGCGTAACTTCAAACAACTGCTCTCCAGCTTCCAGCGTAACCGCGATCTGGTCAGCGTCGGGGCGTATGCCAAAGGCAGCGACCCGATGCTCGATAAAGCGATTACCCTCTGGCCACAGCTGGAGGCGTTTCTGCAACAAGGTATTTTTGAACGCGCCGACTGGGAAGACTCGCTTCAGGCTCTGGAGCTGATTTTCCCGCAGGTGTAACACAGGTGGAGGGCGAAGGTCATGGCGCAAAACAGCGCGTTATCAACGCTAAAAGATCTGGCTGAAAAAGAAGTTGATGATGCCGCACTGCAGCTTGGCGCAATGCGGCGCGGATGTCAGCAGGCTGAAGAACAGTTGAAGATGTTAATCGACTATCAGCACGAGTATCGCACCAACCTTAATACCGACATGACGCAGGGCATCGGCAGCCAGCGCTGGATCAACTACCAGCAGTTTATTCAGACCCTGGAAAAAGCGATTGAACAGCATCGTCAGCAGCTTTTTCAGTGGACGGAAAAAGTCGACATCGCGCTCAACTTCTGGCGCGAGAAAAAACAACGACTGCAGGCCTGGCAAACCTTACAGGACCGGCAGATCGCCGCATCGACCCTGGCGGAGAACCGTCTGGATCAGAAAAAAATGGATGAGTTTGCCCAGCGCGCATCAATGAGGAAACCGGAATGATCACACTGCAACAACTGCTGATGACCGACAGCGACCTGTCAGGCGGCACGCAGACGGGGAAAGGCACCGAGGGTGCACAGGATTTTCTCTCCCTGCTGGCGGGCGCGCTGACGGAAACCGGCGGTCAGGGCAAAGATGCGCCGCTAACCCTGGCAGACCTGAATGCCGCCGGCAGCACGCTGTCGAAAGACGCGGCGAAAGGGGATAACACCCCGCTACAGGCAAAACTTGCCGACCTTCTTGCCCGCCAGGAGACTCTGGTCGAGGAGGACGCGCCGCACGCTACCGCGTTGCAAACCCTGGTGGCCGGTCTTGCGCCTGCGGCCCACGGTGACGCGCTGAAGTCGTTAACCACGGCGGCAGCGAAAGAAGAGACGAAAACCTCGCTCACTGACGAGGAGCTGGCCGGGCTTAGCGCGTTAATGGCCATGCTGCCGCACCAGCAGACGGCGGTTGCCGCGCAACCGAAGAGCGCCGAAGGCCTGAGCGCCCGCGCGTCCCTTCCCTCCGCCGCCCTGACGCCGTCCACTGCCGGGCGGCACGCGTTGACCGCTGACCTGCCGGGTCGCGATGAGGGCAAAACCGCCTCGCCATACCAGCCCCTTGCGCAAGGTGCTGACGCCTCTGTGCCCGTCGCGCCGGTCGCGAACGGCGTAGCGGAGAAACAGGATATCGCGGCGGCCTCGACGTCTACCGCCACCGCGCCAACCGCCACGCTTGCGCCGATGGTGACTACCCCTGCGCCTTCACAGCCTGCGGCAACCGTTGCGACGGCCCCGGTGTTGAGCCAGCCGCTCGGTACACCGGAATGGCAGCAAACGCTGAGCCAGCACATCACGCTGTTCACGAAGCAGGGACAACAGTCAGCGGAGCTGCGTCTGCATCCGGAAGATCTCGGTCAGGTACAGATTTCCCTTAAGCTCGATGATAACCAGGCGCAGCTGCAGCTGGTGTCGCCGCACAGCCACGTTCGCGCGGCGCTGGAAGCCGCGCTGCCAATGCTGCGCACCCAGCTTGCTGAAAACGGTATTCAGCTTTCCCAGAGCAGCGTCAGCAGCGAGAGTTTTGCCGGGCAGCAACAGTCTTCCTCTGAGCAGCAACAGCATGCCTCCCGCTCCGGCCAGCAGGGGGGCTTCAATGAAGAGAGTGACGACCTGCTTATTGCTCCCGCGTCCCTGCAATCCGCCGCGCGCGGTAACGGCGCGGTAGACATCTTCGCCTAAACGCCAGAGGTAACGTGATTATCCCCGTCTTTTCCACGCTTTGACCTAAGCCGGACACGGGATAATCACCGTATTAAGCTGTACCGAAACAGGAAGCTCGTATCAGATGACTGACTCCGCTATCACCAAAAAAAGTAAGCGTTCCATCTGGATCCCGCTGCTGGTGTTGATCACGCTCGCCGCCTGCGCCACCGCAGGCTACAGTTACTGGCGTATGCAGCAGGAACCGACCGGCGCTGCCGCCAAAGCAGAAGCACCGCCGCCACCGGCACCGGTCTTCTTCCCGCTGGATACGTTTACCGTGAACCTGGGCGATGCGGACCGCGTGCTGTACATCGGCATTACGCTGCGCCTGAAAGACGAAGCCACGCGCGCCCGTCTCAACGATTATCTGCCTGAAGTGCGCAGCCGCCTGCTGCTGCTGTTCTCGCGTCAGGACGCCTCGGCGCTGGCCTCCGATGACGGCAAGCAAAAGCTGGTCGATGCCATCAAGCAGACGCTGGCGACACCGCTGGTCCATGGTCAACCTAAGCAGGAAGTCACCGACGTTCTGTATACAGCTTTCATTTTGCGGTAACGACATGGGCGATAGCATTCTTTCTCAGGCAGAAATCGACGCGCTGCTTAACGGCGATAGCGATAAAAACGATGAGCCAAAGCCGGGTCTGGCCGGTGACGATAACATTCGTCCCTACGACCCGAATACCCAGCGTCGCGTGGTGCGCGAGCGTCTTCAGGCGCTGGAGATCATCAACGAACGTTTTGCGCGTCAGTTCCGTATGGGGCTGTTCAACCTGCTGCGTCGTAGCCCGGACATCACCGTTGGCGCGATCCGCATTCAGCCCTATCATGAGTTTGCCCGCAACCTGCCGGTGCCGACCAACCTTAACCTGATCCACCTCAAGCCGCTGCGCGGTACCGGTCTGGTGGTGTTTTCGCCAAGCCTGGTGTTTATCGCGGTTGATAACCTGTTTGGCGGCGATGGCCGCTTCCCGACGAAGGTGGAAGGTCGTGAATTTACCCACACCGAGCAGCGCGTAATCAACCGCATGCTGAAGCTGGCGCTGGAATCCTACAGCGACGCGTGGAAAGCGATTAACCCGCTGGAAGTGGAGTACGTGCGTTCCGAGATGCAGGTGAAGTTCACCAACATCACCACCTCGCCGAACGATATCGTGGTGAATACCCCGTTCCATGTGGAAATTGGCAACCTGACCGGCGAGTTCAATATCTGCCTGCCGTTCAGCATGATCGAGCCGCTTCGCGAGCTGCTGGTCAACCCGCCGCTGGAAAACTCACGCCATGAAGATCAGAACTGGCGCGAAAATCTGGTGCGTCAGGTTCAGCATTCGCAGCTGGAGCTGGTGGCTAACTTCGCCGACGTGTCGATGCGCTTATCCCAGATCCTGAAATTACAACCCGGCGATGTTCTGCCGATAGACAAACCCGACCGCATTATTGCCCATGTGGATGGCGTACCCGTGCTGACAAGCCAGTACGGCACGATAAACGGCCAGTATGCGCTACGCGTTGAGCACTTGATCAACCCGATTTTGAATTCGCTGAATGAGGAACAGCCCAAATGAGTGACATGAACAATCCGTCCGATGAAAACAGCGGAGCACTGGACGATCTGTGGGCTGATGCGTTGAACGAGCAAAAAACCACCCCGGGCAAAAGCGCGGCGGATGCCGTGTTCCAGCAGTTAGGCGGCGGTGACGTCAGCGGTACGCTGCAGGATATCGACCTGATCATGGATATCCCGGTCAAACTGACCGTGGAGCTGGGACGCACCCGGATGACCATTAAAGAGCTGCTGCGCCTGACGCAGGGTTCGGTTGTTGCCCTTGACGGCCTGGCCGGCGAGCCGCTGGATATTCTGATTAACGGTTATCTGATTGCCCAGGGGGAAGTGGTGGTCGTGGCGGATAAATACGGCGTGCGTATTACCGACATCATTACCCCGTCCGAACGTATGCGTCGTCTGAGCCGCTAACGATGAAAACCCAGGCAACAGTATCCCAACCCACAGCGGTACCGGGTTCGCCGCTGCTTCAGGTGAGCGGCGCCCTGTTCGGTATTATTGCCTTTATTCTTATTGCCGCATGGCTGGCAAAGCGCTTTGGCGTGGCGGGTAAAACCGCCGCCGGACGCGGTCTGAAGGTCAGTGCCAGCACCACGCTTGGGCCACGCGAGCGCGTGGTCATTGTTGACGTTGAAGATGCGCGCCTGGTTCTTGGCGTGACCGCCACGACGATCAACGTGCTCCATAAACTGCCTCCTGCGCCCGTCGCAGATGACGTGACGACAGACGCCCCGGCGGATTTTCAGTCCATCATGAAGAGTTTGCTTAAGCGTTCCGGGAGATCCTGATGCGCCGTTTGTTATCCCTTACGCTTGCTGGCCTTGGCCTGTTTGCCCCTGCCGTTTACGCCCAGCTGCCGGGCCTGATCTCCACCCCGATGGCGGGTGGCGGACAAAGCTGGTCCCTGCCGGTGCAGACGCTGGTGTTTATCACCTCGCTGACGTTTATTCCTGCAATCCTGCTGATGATGACCAGCTTCACCCGAATCATCATCGTCTTTGGTCTGCTGCGAAACGCCCTCGGCACGCCGTCCGCACCGCCTAACCAGGTGCTGCTCGGGCTGGCGCTGTTCCTGACCTTTTTCATTATGTCGCCGGTGATCGATAAAATTTACACCGACGCCTATCAGCCGTTCAGCGAAGATAAGATCTCGATGGAGGTCGCGCTGGAAAAAGGCGCTCAGCCATTGCGCGAATTTATGCTGCGCCAGACGCGTGAAGCGGATCTGGCACTGTTCGCCCGCCTGGCCAACACCGGCGAATTGCAGGGGCCGGAAGCCGTTCCAATGCGCATTCTGCTGCCAGCGTACGTGACCAGCGAGCTGAAAACGGCATTCCAGATTGGCTTTACGATCTTCATTCCGTTCCTGATCATCGACCTGGTGATCGCCAGCGTGCTGATGGCGCTGGGTATGATGATGGTTCCCCCCGCTACCATTGCCCTGCCCTTCAAAATCATGCTTTTTGTCCTGGTCGACGGCTGGCAGTTGCTGGTCAGTTCCCTCGCGCAAAGTTTCTACAGTTGAGGATCGCGCAATGACGCCAGAATCGGTCATGATGATGGGCACGGAGGCAATGCGCGTGGCGATTGCCGTAGCCGCGCCGCTGCTGCTGGTGGCGCTGGTCACCGGTCTGGTCATCAGTATCCTGCAGGCCGCGACGCAGATTAACGAAATGACGCTGTCCTTTATCCCGAAAATCATCGCGGTATTTGTGGCGATCATCGTGGCCGGGCCGTGGATGCTGAATCTGCTGCTGGATTACATGCGCACCCTGTTTACCAACCTTCCCTACATCATCGGCTGATAACAGGATGCTGCACTTTACCAGCGACCAGTGGATGCAGTGGCTTGGCCTCTATTTTTGGCCGATGCTGCGCGTTCTGGCGCTGATTTCCACCGCCCCTATCCTCAGCGAACGCACCATTCCCAAGCGCGTAAAGGTCGGGCTGGGCATTATTATCACCATTATTATTGCCCCTTCGCTGCCGCCGGTTGATATCCCGATTTTTTCCGCAAAAGCAGTCTGGGTGGCGCTGCAGCAGATCATGATTGGCGTGGCCGTCGGGTTTACCATGCAACTGGCGTTTGCCGCCGTGCGTACCGCCGGTGAGCTGATTGGCCTGCAGATGGGGCTCTCTTTCGCGACCTTCATCGACCCCGGCTCCCATCTGAATATGCCGGTGCTGGCGCGCATTATCGATATGCTGGCGATGCTGCTGTTCCTCACCTTCAACGGCCATCTGTGGTTGATCTCCATGCTGGTCGACACCTTTCACACGCTGCCGATAGGCGATAATCCCGTCAACAGCAACGCGTTTCTGGCGCTCACGCGGGCAGCGGGCCTGATCTTCCTTAACGGGCTGATGCTGGCGCTGCCGATCATCACCCTGCTGCTGACCGTCAACCTTTCGCTGGGGTTACTCAACAGAATGGCCCCGCAGCTCTCCGTATTTGTGATTGGTTTTCCGGTGACCCTGACCGTCGGTATTTTATTAATGTCATTGCTAATGCCACTTATCGCTCCGTTCTGCGAACATTTATTCAGCGAACTATTCAACCTGTTAGCGGATATTGTCAGCGAATTGCCACGAAAGTAATAACCCGCCTAACCGCAATGTCTTTCTGAGGATATTCCTAAAATAAAACTCGAAAAACATCTACCAGGATATATCTGACGCGGTTTAATTGTTTCTAACCACCTCACAATACTTAATATTTACTTTACTTTAAGAAGATTCCTGGCAAATTATACGTAACTTTACGGGATAGTGAGTCCGCCTGAAAGTCTTTGTGATGCTCACAGGTTTTATTACGTTTTTTCCATCCCGTATGGCTGTTTATGAGCTCTCAGGCAGATGGTGAATTATCGTTACGCATTGAGTGAGGGTATGCCATGTCAACGATCATTATGGATTTATGCAGTTACACCCGGCTAGGGTTAACCGGGTATCTGGCAAGCAGAGGGGTAAGAAAGAGAGACATCAACGATGCACACACCGTTGACGACCTTGCAGCCGCTTGTGACCAACACAGGCCCGGCGTGGTGTTTATTAATGAGGACTGTTTCATACACGATCCAGCCAACAGTCAGAAAATTAAGCTAATCATTAATCAGCATCCTAAGACTCTGTTTATTGTTTTTATGGCGATCGCGAATATTCACTTCGACGAATATTTGTTGGTTCGAAAAAATTTATTGATCAGTTCTAAGTCAATTAAACCCGAGTCGCTGGATGACATTTTGGGTGACTATTTGAATAAAGAAGTAAAAGATGTAGGCGCGGTTAACTTACCCACGCTTTCATTAAGCAGAACTGAATCGAGCATGTTAAGAATGTGGATGGCTGGGCAAGGGACAATTCAAATCTCAGACCAGATGAATATCAAAGCCAAAACCGTTTCGTCACATAAGGGAAATATTAAAAGGAAGATTAAAACGCATAATAAGCAAGTGATCTATCACGTCGTACGCCTGACGGATAATGTGACAAATGGAATTTTCGTCAATATGCGCTAACCCCTTTCAACATCTACTGTACCCTACCTTCGATCTCTGGCCTGGCCAGAGATTTTTGCGTTAAAGCAGCAAAGTCGGGCGCGTTGCCCGACGCCGCGTTATTCTGCCGTTTCCACAAAGATGCCATCCGGATGACCCAGTTCATTAAAGAACCAGATGCCGAGCGGGTAGTCTTCCAGTGACACCAGGTACATGGTGCCTTCGTTGAACTCCTCTATCGCCAGCACCACACCCGGGCGGCGCGGCCCACCGTCCGTTTTGACGGTTACCCGATCGTTGACCTTCATACATTCCTCCTGTGGTTTTGAGCCAGTGTAGAACAAAACGCATAAGCTGACATCGCTGGCGGATGCGAATGCCGTTTTTGTGTGCGGTCTATACTTAACTGTGGACACGTTTATATGAGGTACCCCGTAATGAAGACCAACAAAGAGTATAGCGACACCATCAAACGCGAAGTCGAAGTGGATGTCGATGCCCTGCTGGCCGCCATCAATGAGATCAGTGAGTCCGAAGTACGTCGTGCAGAGGATGATTCCGAAAGGGTGATGGTAAACGGGAGGGATTACCATACCTACCGCGAGCTGGCCGAAGCGTTCGAGCTGGATATTCATGACTTTAGCGTGTCGGAGGCGAACCGCTAGGGCGAAAAAAATCCCGGTCATGGGGATGACCGGGATCAAACTTGCTTTTGCAAGAAGCACTTGAAAATTCGTTACACCAGGAAATCTGATGTAGGAGAAACACTATCCTCAACGTATTTGCATGACAAGCATATATTCTTATGGCGCATATTATATTTTATGTCTGTACTTTTTGGTTATGAGTGTACAACTAGCGTCTTCTGTGGCTTGCGCGGGATCGGTTCCAAAACAGTGCACTAATTTTCAGAATTTTTTTAGGAAAATTCTTAGAGCGCCATCAACCTTTAATCAGGAGTAGTTATGATTTCACTGCAGGAGACGCTGGTCATCATCACCGATCTGGATGGAACGCTCCTTGATATTCACACCTATGACTGGCAGCCTGCAAAGCCATGGCTGGAGACGCTGCGCGACCGTCAAATCCCCGTGGTTCTGTGCAGCAGCAAGACCGCCGCAGAGATGACGGACATCCAGCGAGAGCTGGGTCTGGATGGCCTGCCGTTGATTGCCGAAAACGGCGCGGTTATTCAGCCTGACGTTCGCTGGGAAGACACCTCGCGAAGCCTCAGCGGAATGGCGCACCAGGACATTGCGCAGTGTCTTGCCCGGATACGTGCCAGCAGGCAATACAAATTCACGACGTTTGACGATGTGGATGTTCAGACCATTGGCGAATGGACGGGGCTTACCCGCCTTCGCGCCACCCTCGCCTGCAAGCATGAGGCGTCCGTGACCTTAATCTGGCGCGACAGCGACGCACAGATGGCGCAATTTGAAGAAGAACTGGCCCAGCACGGCCTTAAGCTGGTGCAGGGGGCACGCTTCTGGCACGTCCTGGACGTTCGCTGCGGTAAAGACGTGGCGGCCCGCTGGCTGGTTGAGCAGTACCGCCAGCATGAGAATATCGAACCCACGACGTTAGGCCTCGGGGATGGCCCCAACGACGCCCCGCTGCTGGAAAACGTTGATTATGCGGTGGTCATTAAAGGCATCAACCGCCAGGGCATTACGCTTGTGAACGACTCGCCGGAGCGGGTTTATCATACGCAACACGCGGGCCCGGAAGGCTGGCGCGAGGGGCTGGATCACTTCTTGTCGTGATCCTGCCACACCACCTGATTGCGTCCGCGCTGTTTCGCCTGGTAAAGGCGCAGGTCGGCGATTGACTGCAGCTGATCAAAATTGTAGTTCCCCTTCTCATGGGCGCAGCTCACGCCAAACGAGGCGCTGATGCGCAGCGTCGTACTCTTTTTCAACAGGATCTCTTTGCTGTCGATGCGCGAGCGAATGCGCTCGGCAATGGCGGCCGCTTGCGGAAGGGCAAGACCTGGCAGTACCACGCAGAACTCTTCCCCGCCCACGCGTCCGGCGACGTCGCAGGGCCGCAACCCGCCCGCAATCAGCCCTGCGGCGTGAGAGAGCACTTTATCCCCGGCCTGATGCCCGAAGCGGTCATTGATGTTCTTGAAGTGGTCAAGATCGATCTGGATAACCGAAAACGGCCGGGACTGCGCCTGACACTCTCTGGCAAGCCTGTTGGCACGCTCAAACAGCGCTCCGCGGTTGTGGAGCCGGGTCAGCGGGTCATGCCAGGCCTGCCACTGCAATGAGTGCTGAAGGGTGTACATGTTGCTGACCATCCGCCGAATAAGCAGCCAGGAGATCAGCAGCATGGCGCTGAACAGCGCCCACAGGAGCGCCAGCACGATACTGATGCTGCCGAATTCGCCACGCACGCCTTCATCAAGCGTGTGGACCCGCAGCATTACGCCGTCGAAATGTCCCAGCCTGACCCAGCTCACATAGCGACTGCCCATGCGCAGCCCCCCTTCCGTATCGCCCTCAATCGCCTTCGCAATCTGCGCAAGTTCAGCGGCGTCGAACTGATTAACGGTGGCTGACGAAAGCTCAGAGGAGGCAATCAGCTTTAGGCGGGTGTCGTACAGCTGATACTCCCCTTCCGTGCGGTCATCTACCGCCTCCATCAGCAAACGCCGCAGGGTTGCCTGGGTAAATTCCAGGGCAATGACGCCATACCAGTAGCGATCGTGATAGACCGGCACACTGGCGGTGATCGTTGAGTGTGGCTCGACGGCTGACGGGGTAGAAGCGTAAAACCAGCGCACTGCGCCCGCGCGGTTTTCGCGTTCGGACTGCCCGGCGAACCACGGCTGGGTCACGAACGCGTAGTAACGAGAAATGGCGTCAGTGATTTTCGCCGGTGCGTCGGTGGCGAGCCAGAATCCGGCGCGTGAAACGTACATCGCCCGCGATTCCCGGTGGGACGAAGAGGAGGCCAGGCGCAGTAAATACCCCACCTCAAGCGCGGCCGAGATTTCATGGTTAAGCAGCGCGTTATCCCGGTTCAGCAGCGTGGTTTTTTCAACAAAAACGTCGGAGACGCCGTTTACGGGCAAGGTTCGGGATTTATCGACGGCCAGTTGCCAGAAGGGTTTTGTCCGCAGTGCGTTAAAGCGCGAAACGGCATCCTGCAGAACGCCAAACGCCAGCGGGGTGCTCAGCGCCTCGTTCATGCTTTTGCGAAAAAAAAGCAGCTTATCCACGCTAAACTGCAGCTGCCGGTCCAGCGCATTCGCCACGATTTCCAGATGGTTTCGCTGGCTTGAGACATACGCCTCCTCCAGCACCACCACCTCACGCCACGTCAGCAGCGTAGAAAAGATCAGTACCACCAGAAAACAGACATTTACAATCAGGCCTGGATTGCTACGCGTGCGTAACCCGTGCAGAAAAGACCGTCTTACAACAAAGGTATCGCGTTGCACACACACTCCCTGATTGCCACTCTTTATCTACTACATTAAGCCCAGTAAAAACGCCCGGCCAGGCCGGGCGTTACGTGATCAAGCCTTATCGCGCTGCTGGCGTCGGTCACCGGGGAGAAGCTCGTCTTCACGAAACGCCTCCCGCTTAATGCCGTAACCATCATGCCATCGACACTCCACCATTCCGCTGGAATACCCGGTGACAATCATGCGCGGGCCGCCATTTTTTGGCTTAACTTCATCACTGACCAAAAAGACCATACCCGCCTCCTTATCAGGGTGAAACTGTTTCAATTTAGACGAGGACCGGCCTTTTTGCATCCTGGCGCGCGTAACAATTAATGCGAGGTGCCGCGCACTTTGCCCACCATCTTAACCACAAGAACCACAACGACGCCAATGATAAACCCGATAACCAGGTTAAGCAGCGTAGGCAGTATGGTCGCCACGAGTGACCCCTGCGCTGACGCAAAATGCTCGATCGCATGATGCAGCGGCGCAATGCCGTGGACCACGATCCCGCCGCCGACGAGGAACATCGCCAGGGTACCCACGATGGACAGGCTTTTCATTAGCCAGGGCGCAAGCACCAGCAGGCCTTTACCAATGCCTCTCGCGACCGCACTCGACTTCTCTTCAAGCCAGTAGCCAATGTCATCCAGCTTCACGATAAGCCCCACCAGGCCATACACGCCCACCGTCACCAGGATAGCGATGCCGGACAGGATAAGCACCTGATTGAGCAGCGGCGCGTCGGAGACAATCCCAAGGGTGATCGCCACAATTTCCGCCGACAGAATGAAGTCGGTACGGATAGCGCCTTTTACCTTATCGCGCTCGAAGGTTTTCGGATCCTGCGCGGCCAGAGCCTCCAGACGCTGCTGGCGCACCTCCGGCGTGTCGTTCTCTTTACGCGATGCAAACGAGTGCAGTATTTTTTCTGCCCCTTCGAAACAGAGAAAAGCCCCGCCAATCATCAGCAGCGGCGTGATCGCCCAGGGGATAAATGCGCTGATCAACAGCGCCAGCGGTACAAGAATAACCTTGTTGAGAAAAGATCCTTTCGCCACACCCCATACGACGGGCAGCTCCCGGTTCGCCCTGACCCCGCTGACCTGCTGGGCATTTAGCGATAAATCATCTCCCAGCACGCCGGCCGTCTTTTTCGCTGCCAGTTTTCCCATGACCGAAATGTCATCCAGCAAGGTGGCGATATCGTCCAGCAATGTTAATAAGCTACTTCCTGCCAAAATTTCTATCCTTCTTTTTTTGGTAATTAAGTAAATAGTATGGAGCAAAAGCGAAAACCCTGAAACAGGCACTTCAAGTCAACAATTATTTCACATCTATAACACAATTAAAGCGCTCGCCTGCGGGATAGTTTTGGCGTTTACTATGAGCGAACTTTTTATGTCGTCGTGAGGGATTATGCGTTTCCGGCACTTATTACCGCTCATTGGGGCGCTTTTTTCGCTGTATATCATCTGGGGTTCCACCTATTTTGTGATTCGAATTGGCGTCGAAAGCTGGCCGCCGCTGCTGATGGCCGGCGTTCGTTTCCTGTCGGCTGGCGTTCTGCTGTTGGCCTTTCTGCTGCTGCGCGGCCACAAGCTTCCACCGCTGCGCCCAATGCTCAACGCCGCCCTGATTGGCTTACTGCTTCTGGCGGTGGGCAATGGGTTCGTCACCATTGCGGAACACCGTAACGTACCCTCCGGCATTGCGGCGGTAGTTGTGGCGACCGTGCCGCTGTTTACGCTCTGCTTTAGCCGCCTGTTTGGCATTCGTACCCGCAAACTGGAGTGGCTGGGCATTGCTATTGGGCTTGCCGGGATCGTGATGCTGAACAGCGGCGGCAACCTGAGCGGCAACCCATGGGGCGCGGTGATTATTCTGATCGGCTCGATGAGCTGGGCGTTTGGGTCCGTGTACGGCTCGCGCATTGCGCTGCCGACCGGGATGATGGCAGGGGCCATTGAGATGCTGGCGGCAGGCATTGTGCTGCTTATCGCCTCGCTGTTAACCGGCGAGAAGCTGACGGCGATGCCGCCGCTTTCGGGCTTCCTTGCCGTGGGTTATCTGGCGCTTTTCGGCTCCATTATTGCGATCAACGCCTATATGTTCCTGATCCGCAACGTCTCCCCCGCCGTCGCCACCAGCTATGCCTATGTGAACCCGGTGGTTGCGGTGCTGCTGGGAACCGGTTTTGGCGGCGAAACGCTGTCCACCATCGAGTGGCTGGCGCTTGGGGTAATTGTATTTGCTGTGGTGCTGGTGACGCTGGGCAAATACCTGCTGCCCGCTAAGCCGGTGGTCGTGGCGTGTGAGGGGGAGAAACCGTAAGCGGGCGGATCCCCTGGGTATCGATCTGCGCGGCCTGACCGCCGCCGCAGATCCACTCTTCCAGCCGTTCGCTCAGCTCCGCATCCTTCAGCTTCAACCTGCCGCGCAGTGCACACTCCCAGACCACCAATACCCGCCAGTCCTGCGCGATAAGCGCGGCGATATCGCGACGATCGCGCAACACGTTCTTGCCGATTTTATCCAGCCAGAAGTCAGTCCGCGTGGCCGGGACTTTAAACAGATAGCAGTCGTGGTGATGCCAGAAGCAGCCGTGGGTAAAAATGATGCACGTGTAATCAGCGATAACGAAATCAGGACGCCCGGGAAGCGCCGCGTCCTGCACGCGAAAGTCGAAGCCAGCCTCGGTCAGCAGGCCGGCCAGCCGTTTTTCAATGGCGGTATCACGCGTGCCGATGGCCCGCATGTTTTTACTGCGGGTGGCCTTATTGTGAACATCCGTCATTGACGGCCTCGCTCTGACGTCGCGCAACGGCCTGCTGAATACGAGGAAGCAGCAGCTTCGCGACCGCAGCAAACGCCGGGACGACCACTGAATTGCCGAACTGACGATAGGCCTGGGTGTCCGACACAGGAATGCGGAAACTGTAGCCCTGTGGCGTTTCAAACCCCATCAGACGGGCACATTCACGCGGGGTCAGGCGACGCGGGCGGTGCTGCTGGTTGATCGGATCGTCGAAATCTTTTTCTCCCAGCGCTTTATCCCAGCCTCTGTCGATAAGGATCTCGGCACCGTCTTTGTAATAGCGCGCCGATAATGTCCGGGTAACGCTGTGCGGATCGTTCGGATTCACCATGCCAAAACCAAAGCCGTTACCCTTGGCCTGATGTTTTTTGGCATAGCGGTACAAATATTTCCACAGCACCGGGGTCAGAATAAATTTTGCGTCCACAGCGGGTTCCAGCAGGTCCGCAATGGTGGGACGGCGAGCCGGATAGAGGGCGGGAAGATTGCGCAGCGTGAAATCCCCCATCAGGTTGAGATCGCGGCGGAAGCCCACCAGCACAATACGCTCGCGGTGCTGCGGCAGGAAATGTTTGCCGTCGATAATTTTCGGGTCGTCGGCCCCCATGTCCTTCGAATCCGCCACGTCATAGCCCAGTTCGTCCAGGGTTTGCATGATGATGCGGAAGGTTTTCCCGCCGTCGTGACTTTTCAAATTCTTGACGTTTTCCAGCACAAAAATAGCCGGGCGGCGGGCGTCAATAATGCGTACTACGTCGAAAAACAGCGTTCCTTGGGTATCACAGGCGAAACCGTGGGCGCGCCCCAGCGCGTTCTTTTTCGAGACCCCTGCCAGAGAGAAAGGCTGACACGGAAAGCCCGCCAGCAGCACATCGTGCGCCGGGATAGCCTGGCGAATATGGTGGGCGGCCTCTTCATCGGTCACGCCGCTTTTGTGGCTCAGGGTGACGTCGCGGATATCTGCATTGAAATGATGTTCGTCGGGATCGCAATACCAGTTGGCTTTGTAGGTGCGCACCGCATGTTTATTCCACTCGCTGGTAAACACGCACTGGCCGCCAATCGCTTCAAAACCGTGGCGAATGCCGCCGATGCCCGCAAAGAGATCGATAAAGCGGAACGCATAGTTCGGGTGCGCGGCAGAGGGACGCGGGAGCAAATTTTGCAGGTAGCGGAACTCATCGTCGCTCAGGCGCTGGCCTGCCCGGTCGCTGATGAGCAGTCTTTTAACGATTGCCGGGCTCCAGTGGCTCCCGCCGTGGTTCTCCAGCTGGTTTGCCAGGGTTTTTGCATCATAGATATCCAGCAGCTGGCGCAGTAACGCCTGCACCGCTGCCGTTGATTTCTCAACCCGCTCGGGCGCGGGCTCAGTGACGAATTGATTTTCCTGCATTATTTTAACCGGACAATAAAGACGGGGAACAGATTACCACAGTTCAGGATCACAAACTGCGACGGAAGCGGTTCTGCACCTGGCTATCACGCCCCAGGCAATCACCCTGTAGTTCAGCGCTGAGTTTCGCCATAAAATCTATCAGGAAATCGGCGTTATGCCGCGCGAATTCGCGCCCGGCTGCGGTTTGCATTGTGTCAGGTAAACGGAGCAGCTTGGTCTGGAAGTGATCGAGCGCCCAGGCTTTGTCATCTAAGGTTCGGGCTTCGGCGAAAGGGTCCTCTGGATTAAAGAGTGCCGCGCCCAGCGCGCCGGAGACCGCAAAGACGCGCGCCAGGCCAATGGCTCCTAATGCTTCCAGCCGGTCAGCATCCTGAACGATTTTTGCCTCCAGGCTTTGCGGCGCAATTCCGGCGCTGAAGCTGTGCGCTTCGATAGCATGTTCCACGGCGGCGTAATGCTGCGCCGGGAAGTCGGGGAAATCGCGCTGCAGAATGTCCCGCGTTTTACGTGCCGCCAGCTGCGACGACTGACCGCGTTCAGGATGATTTTTCGGCAGGCTGACAATGTCATGAAAATAGCATGCGGTGAGGACCACCAGCGGATTGACCGGCTGGCCCGCCATCAGTTTTTGTGCCGTCATCCAGACGCGGCGAAAGTGCGACATATCATGGGCGGCGTCATCCGAAGTGTGGTTTTTGGTCAGCCACGCTTCGAAGCAGCGCTGCCAGGGTGCAAGTTCCATGGTCTTATCCTTTTTTAAACGCTAACCATAGCAATTTTCCCTGCAACCAGCACCCTTCCCTTACGAGGTACACATTCCCCTCATCCATTTATTACCTGAAGGCGTACGGAATATATAAGCATCAAAAATTAAACATCACGAATAATACAAAATAGAAATACTTAATAATAATTAGTCCTTATGCAGCAAGGAAATGCATTCACATGAAAAATAAAGAGATGAATAGAAATATTTTGTAATATTTATACCAGATTAATTACATTTATTTTTGAACCAAAAAAACAATCCTTAGAATAGTATCGACCCTGTAATTGCGGAGAGTGATTACATATATTCATATAAATTATCTTTAAAGGGAATATATAATGAAAAGAAAAGTTCTGGCAATTCTGGTACCCGCATTATTAATGGCAGGCGCAGCAAACGCGGCTGAAATGTACAACAAGAACGGCAACAAAGTTGACCTGTACGGCAAAGTCGACGCGCGTCATACCTTCTCTGATAACCCAGGCGATGATGGTGACGAAACCTACATGCAGGTTGGTTTCAAAGGCGAAACGCAGATCACTAACGACCTGACCGGCTACGGCCAGTGGGAATATAAGATCTTCGCCAACGACACCGAAGGCGCCAATAAATCCTATAACCGTCTGGCGTATGCCGGTCTGAAATATGGCGAATACGGTTCATTCGACTATGGCCGTAATTATGGCGTGGTGTATGACGTTGAAGCCTGGACCGATATGCTGCCGGTATTCGGTGGTGATTCTTACACCTGGACCGACAACTTCATGGTTGGCCGTGCCAATGGCCTTGCAACCTACCGCAACAATGATTTCTTCGGTCTGGTTGATGGCCTGAACTTTGCGCTGCAGTATCAGGGTGCGAACGAAGGCGCTAACGCTGAAGAAGACCAGGAAGGCACGAAAAATGGCCACAACGACATTCAGTTCCAGAACGGCGACGGCTACGGCATGTCTACCTCTTATGACTTCGCGGGCGATCTCGAAGGCCTGAGCCTGGGCGCGGCCTACTCTTCTTCCGATCGTACCAACAAACAGGTAGGTAAAGGGAAAAGCTACGAAAGCGTTGGTGTAGCTGCTGGCGAGCGTGCTGAAGCATGGACCGTTGGCGCGAAATACGACGCGAACAGCATCTATCTGGCCATGATGTATGCAGAAACCCGCAACATGACGCCATTCGGTGATATCGGTATCGCGAACAAGACTCAGAACTTCGAAGCGGTAGCTCAGTACCAGTTCGACTTCGGCCTGCGTCCTTCTCTGGCGTGGGTTTACTCAAAAGGCAAAGACCTGGATGGTCAGGGCTTCAGCAAAGACCTGGTTAACTACGTTGACCTGGGCATGACCTACAGCTTCAATAAAAACTTCTCTACTTATGTTGACTACAAAATCAACATGCTGGATGAAGACGAAGGCCTGTACAATGCATACGGTATTTCTACCGACGACATCGTTGGCGTTGGCATGACCTATCAGTTCTAATCCTGATAAATGATAAAGCCCGCGTATGCGGGCTTTTTTTTGTTATGGCGCTTCCTGCAACGCCACCCGGATAAACCCGTTATTTTGCGCCAGCAGCTCATGCGCCTGCCAGGCATCCAGCCCTGTCAGCACCATTAAGACCGCCGTTTTGCAATTCTGGTTACCGCCCTCCAGGGCCGCTTTCGCCACCGCCCGGGTGCAGCCCGCCGCCGCCATCACAATGGCGATTTGCCGCTCCGCCCATCGGGTATTTTTCGCCTCGATATCAACGCGCAGATTGCTGTAGACCCGCCCGGTACGAACGGCCAGTCCGGTCGTCACCTGATTGAGGATCATCTTTTGGGCAATTCCGGCTTTGGTATTGCCATACCCGGCCACCACGTCCGGACCCAGTTCAGGGGCGATCACCATGCCTGCCAGCTGCGCCGCTTCGCTTTGGGCGTCGCCCGTAATAACCGCGACAACAGCCCCCAGCGACCAGGCGTGGCGCATTGCCCCCCAGACCCAGGGCGTTTTGCCGCTGACGGTGAGGGCCAGCATCATGTCATGCTCGCCGAATGTGATCGCCTGAAGATCGGCCACGCCCTGCTCGTAGCTGTTGGCCTCCTCTCCCGCCGTAATGGCCAGGACAGGGTGTTTACCCGGCGCATACTCCGCCGCCGCCTGTTCCGCTATTCGCCCGGAAGGGCCAGCGCCCACGATCACCAGGCGACCGCCATGGCTTAGCGTGGCGGCGGCGTTATCGACCACGCGGGCAATGAGAGGTAAAAAGGGAGTAATGGCTTGTGAGATGTGGGCATCATCCTGGTGAATGACGTTCAGCATGTCCAGCGTGGACAATCGGTCGATATTCATCGTGCTGGCGTGCCGTCTTTCCTTGACCGAACCGGTAAGCATAATGCTCATAAACAGCCTCCTTATTATGAGTTCCCACACACTATAAAGTGTTTTATATGGATGACCTGCGAGGAGGGTCACGAAAGCGGCGCAACGGCCAGATTTACACGGCTTTAAGAAATGCCCATCATCGGTGATAATTACCCCCTTTCTCGATCATCGCGGAGCGGTAATGAGCGATTTGCAGCAACTTTCTCCGTCGCGCAAGCGTCCGATGAAACTCTACACTCTGGTCACGCTCATGGTATGCGCCATCATCGGCTCCGTTCTGCTGCTGGTATTTGCGCTCTACTCCATGCAAATCACCCGCGCCACGCGAGACGATGTCAAAGACACCGCCCTCGGCATTGCGCGCACCTTTGCCGACAGCCCGGACGTCCGGCGCGGTTTAATGGCATCGCCTCAGGATAATATTATTCAGCCCATCGCGCAGGCCGTCACCCGGCGCAACGATCTGCTGTTCACCGTTGTGACCGATATGCGCGGTATCCGCTACTCGCACCCAAACGAAGCGCTGCTGGGGCTGCATTTTATTGGTGACGATCTGACGCCCGCGCTGGAGGGGAAAGAGAACGTCTCCGTCAACCGGGGCGCGCTCGCCGAAGCGCTGCGCGTGTTTACCCCCGTCTACGATAGCCAGCACGATCAGATTGGCGTGGTGATCGTGGGGATCTCCCTGAAAAAGGTTGAGGATCAGATCACGCGCGGAAGGCTGAACGCGGTCTGGACGATCCTGTTCAGCATATTAATGAGTTCGCTGGCGATCTGGGGCCTGGTCCGGGTGCTGAAACGGATCCTGTTTGGGCTGGAGCCGTATGAAATTTCGGCCCTGTTTGAACAGCGGCAGGCGATGCTTCAGTCGCTGCGCGAAGGGGTTATCGCTGTGGATACCCATGGTCGCGTGACGATGGTGAACCACGCCGCGCGAGAAATTTTGCTGTTGCCGTCGGGCCAACAGTCGGAGAACGCCAGCGAACCGCTGCTGGCAAGCCTGCGCGAGGTGGCGAAAACCGGCGTGGCGCGTCAGGAGCGGGAGATCGGCTGCAACGGCAGGCTTCTGCTGTGTAACATGGTGCCGGTGAAAAGCCAGAACCGGGTTATCGGTGCGATCAGCACGTTCCGTGATAAAACAGAGGTCAGCCAGCTCATGCAGCGTATCGACGGCATGGTGAACTACGTGGACGCCCTGCGCGCCCATACCCATGAGTTTATGAACAAGCTGCACGTGATCCTGGGTCTGCTGCACATGAAACGCTATGACAAGCTGGAGGAGTATATCCTCCAGACCGCGAATAATTACCAGACCGATATCGGCGCGATCCAGCGCAAAATCAAATCACCGGTCATTGCGGGCTTCCTGTTTGGCAAAATCAATCGCGCCAAGGAGGCCGGGGTTACCCTGACGCTGGCCGAAGACTGTCACCTGCCCGATACGGCTAACGAAGAACAGGCCGCAGTGCTGGTCACCGTGCTCGGCAACCTGATTGAAAACGCGCTGGATGCCATGCACGATCAGCCAGAGGGCGAGATTGGCCTTTTATTGCACTATCAGGGCGGCTGGCTAAGCTGTGAAGTCAGCGACGACGGTCCCGGTATCGATCCCCTCCATCTGGAGGACGTTTTTACCAAAGGGTACTCAACGAAAGGTGAAAACCGCGGCGTTGGGCTATTCCTTGCACGCCAGCAGATCCAGAATCTGGGCGGTGACATTACCGTCGAGTCTGAGCCGGGCGTATTTACTCAATTTTTTGTTCACATCCCCTGGGATAGCGAGAGGAATATCGCGTGATAAATGTATTAATTGTCGATGATGACGCCATGGTAGCCGACCTCAACCGTCTGTATGTCAATCGTGTTGACGGGTTTAGCTGCTGCGGCGTCGCCTCCACGCTCAACCAGGCCGAGGCCATCATCAACAATCCCGACCAGCCTGTCGATCTGGTGCTGCTCGACGTCTATATGCAGCAGGATAACGGCCTGGATCTGCTGCCCGTGATCCGCGCGTCCGGCCGCCCGATTGACGTGATTATGATCTCTTCTGCGTCCGATGCCGCCACCATTCAGACCTCCATGCATTACGGCGTGGTGGATTACCTGATCAAACCGTTCCAGTTCCCGCGCTTTGAAGAGGCGTTGAACGGCTGGAAGGCGAAGCACAACCTGATGGGTTCACATCAGTACTATGAGCAGGCGGATGTGGACAGGCTGCTGCACGGCGGCGCGCCTGAGCTGGCGGACAGTAAAAAATTACCGAAGGGGCTGACGCCGCAAACGCTGCGCACCATTTGCCAGTGGATTGACGAACATCCCGAGACGGAGTTCTCCACCGACGATCTGGCCAACGCGGTCAATATTTCCCGCGTCTCCTGCCGCAAGTATCTGATTTGGCTGGCGCAGATCAACATCCTGTTCACCAGTATTCATTACGGTGCGACCGGGCGTCCGGTTTATCGCTACCGTCTGCAACCCGAGCAGATCGGGCTGCTTAAACAGTATTGTCAGTAACGCGGTAGGCGTTATCCAGTAAGGTGAAGCGGAAGTGGTGCATCGACGAGATCACCACGTCTTTGCTTTTGGTCACAAAGATGGCCTCAATGTCCGGGCGCGCACACAGCGCCTCGCAGCCTTTTTCTGCACCCATCCCGTATAACAGCGTGGTCCAGAGATCGCCATCCAGGGAATCTTTCGACACCACGGTGACGCTGTCCAGCGCGTTGTCCAGCGGGTAGCCGGTACGCGGGTCAAGAATGTGGTGATAGCGTTTGCCGTTTTGTTCAAAATAGCGTTCGTAAGTTCCTGAAGTCACCACTGACCGGTTCTCCACCACAATGGCACCAATCAGTGCATCGGTACTGAACGGTTTTTTCAGCCCCACGCTCCAGCCCCCCTCCGGCGAGCCGAGCGTCTGGATATTGCCGCCGAGGTTAATCAACCCCCGTTCAGCGCCCTCTCTTTGCAGATAATCACGCACGCGATCGGCAATGTAGCCCTTGGCAATGGCTCCCAGGTCGATCTCCATTCCGGCTTTGGTCAGAAATACGCTGGAGTCAGTTTCATCGAGCACCACCTCTTGCGGGCGGGTGATAGCCAGCAGCGCGGCAATATCATCGGCAGGCGGTACGCTGTCGCCCTTAAAGCCGATCTTCCAGCGCTTGACCAGGGGACCAATCGCGAGGTTGAACGCGCTGTTTTTAAGCAGGCTTGCCGCCCGCGCACAGCGGATCAGCTCAAACACCGGGCGGCTAACGGTAACCGGATGTTGGCCGGCAGCATGATTGATCGCCATCACCTCTGACTGAGCGCGGTTGACGGTAAACAGATCTTCATAGTGGCGGATCAGGCGAAAAACGCGGGAGGCGAGCGCTTCGTCATGGGAGAAGAGTTTCAGGAGGATGGGTGACCCCATCAGAACGGCGGAATAGCTGTAGACGCGATGGCCGTCGGGCATAGCATGTCTCCTCGATGTCGCCCCGGCAAGCACCGCGCCGCCGGGGAAAATGCCGGATGGCGCTGCGCTTATCCGGCCTGCAACACAGATACCTTAGGCATTTTTCGCGCGCATCGCCGCCTGATGTCCGGAAAGGGTACCAAAAATAATGATATCTGCCACGGCGTTACCGCCGATACGGTTACCCCCGTGGATCCCGCCGACCACTTCACCCGCCGCAAACGCCCCAGGCAGCACGTTGTGGTGAGTATCCAGCACGCAGGTTTCGGTGTTAATGGTCACGCCGCCCATGGTGTGGTGCACGCCCGGTGCAATCTGAATGGCGTAGAACGGCCCTTCGTTGATTGGCGCACGCAGCGCGGTGGTCCGGCCAAAATCATCGTCATGCTGTTTTTCGACAAAACCGTTGTAACGCGCCAGCGTCGTCAGGAAGGCCTCGCTGTTCATTCCCAGCTTCTCGGCCAGCGCCTCAGGCGAGCTGGCGCTGGTGACAAAGCCTTTAGCGATATACTCATCCGCCGCTTTGTTTTTGGTGCGAACATGCTCGTCAAAGACGATGTAAGCGTATTTCTCCGGCAGGGCAATAATCTGCGCGGAGACTTTATCACGGGTCTCCATTTCGTTGAAGAAGCGGTTACCCTGCTGGCTTACCAGAATCGCCCCGCCACCGCGAATGGATTCAGAAATCAGGTATGAGGTGTTCTGCTCAACGGTTGGGTGGATCTGAATTTCACCCATATCCACGGTGCCCGCGCCAATACGTTCCAGCAGGGCGATGCCGCCGCCGGTGGCCCCTTTATGGTTGGTGGTCACAAACCCGTCGAGGTCAGGACGGTATTTGACCACCATCTGGCTGTTGGCGCTAAAGCCACCGGTCGCCACAATGACGCTTTTCGCATCGACGGTGAAGGTTTCGTTCTCTTCGGTGGTCAGCCGTACGCCGGTCACTTCACCGTTTTCAAACAGGATGTCGCTGACGGAGGTGTCGAGCATCACGTCGATATTGCGTTTGTTGATATTGCGCACCAGGCCGCTGATCAGATAACCCCCCACCGCGGAGCCGTCTTTTGGACGGTGGGTGCGGTCGATGCTCATCCCGCCGGTGGTAGTGATGTCGTTCAGCATGATACCGCGCGTTGCCAGCCATTCGATGGCCTCAGGCGCGTTCTCAACGAAGCGATGCAGCAGTTCCGGGTTGTTCTTGTTGCCGCCGCCTTTCAGGGTCTCCTTGTAGAACAGCGCTTTGCTGTCCTGGATCCCTTTTACACGCTGGAAGCGGGTTTCTGCCGCGTTCATCCCGGCGGAGGCTTTGATGGTATTACCGCCAATGGTCGGCATTTTCTCGACGATCAGCACGCTCGCGCCTTCATCGTGGGCCTGAATGGCCGCTGCCAGCCCCGCACCGCCGCTGCCGATCACGACAACATCAAAGGATTTGGTTTCGTTCGGGTCCGCCCCCTCCTCTGCCGCCAGCGCTTTACTGGATTTCAGCATCGCTTTGGAAACGGCTTTTTTCACCGCTTCGCTCTGGCTGGTCGCGCCGGTAATGGCATCGACGTGCGGGGTGTTAGCATCAAGGATGCGGGTGCGGATCTCTTCGAAGCTGGTGACAAACTCAACGTTGTCCTCCGGGCCGGAGGCCAGTTCGATATCGGCAATGCGGTCGGTCTCAAGGCTAACGTTGATTACCAGCTCGTTGGTGTCATCCTGGACTTTCTCAACAAACGTGCCCGGTTTGAATTTGGATTCGCCCATGCTCATGTCGCGGATCATGGCTTCCACCAGCGAGAAACGCCACAGCGGTTCCGGGATGTTCAACGCTTCACGCTGTGTGCTGTCCATAAACAGCTCAAGGTTTTCGCCCGCGGCAATGCGGTCGGTCCAGTCCGGGTAGGCGATGGTCGCACGGCCTACGGCAATCAGATCGTAGCCGTGGTCCAGCGCTTCATTGACGTCAGACGCGTTCACCACGCCACCCACGCCCATCACCGGCACCTGAGCCAGAGTGTCAGAGCGCATCGCGAGATATTTTTCGATAAGCGGCGTTGGGTCCTGGGTATCCACGATGGACGGACGCAGGGTTGCGCCGACGGAGAAGTGCAGGTAATCCACGCCGCGCGCCGCCAGTTTTTCCAGCAGGTACAGGGTGTCGTCGAAGCGGATCCCGGGCACTTCCATCTCTTCGGGTGAGAAACGGTAGCCAATGATGAAAGCATCGTCCGCGTACTGGCGCACCATTTTATGGGTGATGTCCAGCACCGCCAGCGGGAATCTGGCGCGCTTATCGCGGCTGCCGCCCCACTCGTCGTCACGCTGGTTAGAGTTAGGGGAATAGAACTGTTGAATCAGGTAGGTGTTGGCACCGTGGATCTCGACGCCGTCAAAGCCGGCCTGAATCGCGCGACGCACCGCGTCGCCAAACTTAACGATCATCCCTTCCACTTCTTCGGTGGTCAGGGCAACCGGCGTTGCGGCCCCCTCACGCGGCGCGGCAACAGCGCTCGGCCCAACCGGCGTGCGGCCACCAATCAGCTTCGGGTCGACCATGCGGCCGCCGTGGTAGATCTGCAGTAACGCTCTGGAGCCTTTGGATTTGATGGCCTCCGCAATTTTTGCCAGCCCGGCAATTTTTTCGTCGTTATCGATACCAATCGCGCCGGGGAAAGCGAGGCCCAGATCGTCGACAAAACAGCACTCAACGATGATTGTGCCGATGCTTCCTGACCGCGCCCGGTAGTACTCCACCAGCTCGCTGGTCACGGAACCATCGTAATAGCCGGTGCAGGTGGTCATTGGCGCCATTAACAAACGGTTTTTCAGTTCGGTACCATTCGGCAGAGTGAAAGGACTCAACATGCGTTCGTTAGTGTTCATAATAAAAACTCCAAACTTTAGAAATTAAGAATTCGTTATCGGGCGCGGTTTTATTTCGTTTTTTATGCCGATGTCATAATACTAATATAAAGATTTTTTTAGTTACTAAAGCTATTACGTTAGTTATAAAACTATTTAATCCCTGAAATAACATTCGTAATACATTGGTGTTAGTAACATTGTTTCAGTCATTCACAATTATTTAAAACATGTTAAGCTACAAATGGCCTTACCATTAACCCACAATCAATAAAAAAACACTAAAATCAACAACATAAAACAGACCACACAAAATTTTGTTATCAATATGATAAATTTATCCTCAAAAACAAATAATACCCACATAAGCCGGAGTGGTTATTTTAAAAAGTTTAAAAATACTCCCTCAATTCCATTTATTTGATCGCGATCAATAGAATTGGACTCTAAAGGCGCAATATATAAATATCATCATTTTTTAATTTAGCGCATTCAGAAATGCGTTAAATCGCTATTACTGAATAGACAAACCGCACCTTAAATAACTAAAAAAAAGCGAACCACGAAAAGAGCGCGGAAGTGTGTATTCACCCTGAGCCGAATTTTTTACAACTTAAGACGTGACACTATGAATACAAAAACTGCTGTAACGCCTCCTGCGGCGAGTAAAGCATCTGACGGAAAGGCAAAACGTCTGCTGATGATGGCGCTGCCGATCGTGGTCGCCATACTTCTGCTGTTTGTTCCCGTCCCTGACGGGTTGCCTCCTTATGCCTGGCACTACTTCGCCATCTTCGTCGGCGTGATTGTCGGGTTAATCTTCGAGCCCCTGCCGGGCGCGGTTATTGGCCTGACTGGCGTAGTGGCGATTGCGCTATGCAGCCAGTGGGTACTGTTCAGTCCGGAACAGCTGGCGGACCCGAAATTCAAACTGGCGGGTGCCTCCTTTAAGTGGGCGGTGAGCGGGTTTGGTAACTCTACCGTGTGGCTGATTTTCGGCGCCTTTATGTTCGCCGCGGGCTACGACAAAACCCGCTTTGGCCGCCGTCTGGCGCTGATTCTGGTGAAGTATCTTGGCCGCCGCAGCCTGACGCTCGGTTACGCCATTACCTTCGCAGACCTGCTGCTGGCCCCGTTCACGCCGTCCAATACCGCGCGCAGCGGCGGGACCATCTACCCGATTATCGCTAACCTGCCACCGCTGTATGGTTCAAAACCAAACGACCCGAGCGCGCGCAAGATCGGCTCGTACCTGATGTGGGTTGCCATTACTGCGGCCTGTATCACCAGTTCCATGTTCCTTTCCGCGCTGGCACCCAACCTGCTGGCACTGGCCCTGGTGAAAAGTACGGTGGGTATTGATATCTCCTGGGGGTCCTGGTTCCTCGCCTTCCTGCCGCTGGGTATCCTGCTGATCCTGACCATGCCGCTGCTGGCCTACTGGTTCTACCCGCCAGAAGTGAAAGTGAACAACGAAGTGCCGCTGTGGGCGACCCGTGAACTGGAAAAACTGGGCAAACTGTCGCGCAACGAAATCCTGCTGCTGGTGTTCGTCTGCTGTGCGCTGATGATGTGGATCTTCGCGGCGGCGTGGATTGAACCGGCTATGGCGGCTCTGTTAATCGTCGGCCTGATGCTGTGGACAGGCGTGCTGGAGTGGAACGACATCACCGGCAACAAAGCGGCATGGAACACCTTCGTCTGGTTCGCTACCCTGGTGGCGCTGGCAGATGGCCTCTCCTCTACCGGCTTTATCAGCTGGCTGGGCAAAGAAGGCGGCATGCTGATGAGCGGTATTTCACCGGGCGTGGCGACCATCGTTCTGCTGCTGGCGTTCTACCTGCTGCACTATCTGTTTGCCAGCACCACCGCCCATACCACGGCGCTGCTGCCTGCAATGCTGACTATCGCCTCCACCATCCCGGGCATGAATATGGAAGTGTTTGTCCTGCTGATGGTCACCTCCCTGGGCGTGATGGGGATCATTACCCCATACGGTACGGGCCCAAGCCCGATTTACTACGGTAGCGGCTACCTGCCAACCAAAGACTACTGGCGTCTGGGCACCATCTTCGGTGCCATCTTCCTGGCGGCCCTGCTGCTGATTGGTTATCCGTGGATGTCCATGATGTTCTAAGAACAATGCCCGGTGGCGCAAGCATACCGGGCCTATCCGTTCTCATCATGCTTTGATGTTGTAGGCCTGATAAGCGAAGCGCCATCAGTCAAAAACAGATTTTGGAGTTGAGTATGTCGAATAAGCCCTTTGTGTACCAAAACCCCTTCCCGCTGTCTCACGACGACACCGAATACTATCTGCTGACCAAAGAGTATGTCTCCGTGGCCGACTTTGAGGGTCAGGAGATCCTGAAAGTTGAGCCGCAGGCGCTTACGCTGCTGGCGCAACACGCCTTCCACGATGCCGCGTTCATGCTGCGTCCGTCGCACCAGCGGCAGGTCGCGGCCATTCTTAACGACCCTGAGGCCAGCGAAAACGACAAATACGTCGCCCTGCAGTTCCTGCGCAATTCTGAAATCGCGGCCAAAGGCGTGCTGCCAACCTGTCAGGACACCGGCACCGCCATCATCATGGGGAAAAAAGGCCAGCGCGTGTGGACCGGAGGCGGCGATGAAGCCGCGCTGAGCCAGGGCGTCTACAACACCTACATCGAGGATAACCTGCGCTATTCCCAGAACGCGGCGCTGGATATGTATCAGGAGGTCAACACCGGCACTAACCTGCCAGCGCAGATCGATCTGTATAGCGTCGATGGCGACGAGTATAAATTCCTGTGCATGGCGAAAGGCGGCGGTTCAGCCAACAAAACCTACCTTTATCAGGAAACCAAGGCGCTGATTACCCCGGCGAAGCTGAAAAACTACCTGGTTGAGAAAATGCGGACCCTGGGCACGGCGGCCTGCCCGCCTTACCACATTGCGTTCGTGATTGGCGGCACGTCGGCGGAAAGCACGCTGAAAACCGTCAAACTGGCCTCAACCCGCTACTACGACGGTCTGCCTGTCGAAGGGAACGCGCACGGTCAGGCGTTCCGCGACGTTCAGCTTGAACAGGAACTGCTTCAGGAAGCCCAAAACCTCGGCCTTGGCGCGCAGTTCGGCGGGAAATACTTCGCCCACGATATCCGCGTGATCCGCCTGCCGCGCCACGGCGCATCCTGCCCGATCGGCATGGGCGTTTCCTGTTCGGCAGATCGCAACATCAAGGCGAAAATCAACCGCGACGGGATTTGGATCGAGAAGCTGGAACATAATCCGGGCCAGTATATTCCTGAATCGCTGCGCCAGCAGGGTGAAGGCGACGTGGTCAGCATCGATCTGAACAAGCCGATGGCTGAGATCCTCGCGCAGCTCTCGGCTCATCCGGTTTCAACCCGCCTGTCGCTGAGCGGTACCATTATTGTGGCGCGCGACATCGCCCACGCGAAGCTGAAAGAGCTGCTCGACAACGGTGAAGAACTGCCGCAGTACGTGAAAGATCACCCGATCTACTACGCGGGCCCGGCCAAAACGCCGGAAGGCTACGCGTCAGGCTCGCTTGGACCAACGACCGCAGGCCGTATGGACTCGTATGTGGATTTACTGCAATCCCACGGCGCGAGCATGATCATGCTGGCGAAAGGCAACCGCAGCCAGCAGGTGACGGATGCCTGCCACCAGCACGGCGGGTTCTACCTGGGCAGCATCGGCGGCCCGGCGGCGGTGCTGGCGCAAAACAGCATCAAAAGCCTGGAGTGCGTGGCGTATCCTGAACTGGGTATGGAGGCTATCTGGAAAATTGAGGTCGAGAACTTCCCGGCGTTTATCCTTGTGGATGACAAAGGCAACGACTTCTTCCAGCAGATCCAGAACCAACAGTGCAAAGGTTGTTCACAGCGCTGAGCATAATGCCGGGTAGCGCCGCGCTTACCCGGCCTGGCGCATGCTTTTTTGCCACAGCGTCGGCAGCAGCGACAGCGTACGATCAATAGTCCCGCGCTTGTCGCTGCCCGGTTTCCAGATGGTGACCATCGTCTGGCTGATTCCCTGGCTGCCCACTTCGGTGTGCAGCCTTTTGACGTTTTTCCACTGTGTCGCCTGCAGGTGCGTCGGCAAAAATCCCCAGCCGCATCCCTGCTCCAGCAGGCCGCGAAGCATCTCCAGTTCATTGGTAAAAATCGTATGCCCGGAGATTTGCAGGCGACGTGCCACCGGTTCGTCAGAGGCGTCGTGCATCACGATCTGCGGCACAAGAGAGAGGTCAAGCAGCGAAAGCGGCGGCGAGGCCGACGCAAAACGCCCCTTCGAGGCATAGAAATCCATATCGATTGCGCCCAGAGCGCGCCACTCCATGTCACTGCCCACGCTGCGGTTGCGCGCCTGGCAGATCCCCAGATCGGCCTGGCCGCTGGCCAGCATCGCCTCGGCCTCATCCCGCGAGGCACTCTTCAGGCTCAACCGGACGTTTTGCCCGGCCATCACGCCTATCAGTGCCTGCAAAAACGCCCTGGGCGTAAAGGGATCGTAGACAAGGGAAATTTCCTGCGTGGCGCTTTCAGGCACCTCTTTCGCAAAGGCCTCAAAGGCTTTTACCTGGCGCATCAGCAGGTGCGCCTGCCGTCGGAGTTGCTCCCCTTCCGGGGTTAACCGCAGCGTGCGCCCTTCCCGCTCGAAGAGCGTGTAGCCCAGCCCATCTTCGAGAAAATCAATCAGATCGCGCAGGGTCGTCCGGTCTTTACCCAGTTTGCCCGCCGCCTTCATCAGGCTCCCGTGCTCCGCCACGGCGGTGAACGCCTCCAGTTGAGCAAAGGAATAGAGTAACGTCGCCACGTTGCATCCTTATCAAAAATACGGGGGATTTTCCCCCATTACGCGCTTTTTATTATAGGCCGCAGGTTCTTAAACTGAAGGCATTCTTAACCCATACGAGAAAACCATGAAAAATAAATCGTTAAATTTCACACTGCTCGCGGGCCTTGTCTTCACCAGCCTGCTCTCTCCTGTCGCCATGGCGGCCTGTGAAGGCACCGACCTGGCGACCTGTCCGGCCCCGTTTGACGCAAAACTGCCTGACACGCATAGCATGCTCACCTGGAGCCAAAGCGATCGCGTTGTCGGCTTTCGCAATGACTACCGCAACTACGCGGGCGACGTGTTCCGTCACGGTAATGCCACCCCGCTGCTGGCCGCAGAAAAACCGCTGAAAGACGCCAGCTATCAGGTGAATGGCAAAACCTACAATCTTCAGGATTACCTTAAGCGCCAGAACGTCAGCGGTATGCTGGTGCTGAAAGACGGCAAAGTGGCGTGGAAATATCTGGGTGAAGGCAATACCGACTCCACGCTCTGGACGTCTCGTTCTGTAGGGAAATCGGTCGTTTCGGCGCTGGTAGGCGTGGCGATTAAAGAAGGCAAGATCCACTCGCTCGACGATCTTGTTACGCAGTACGAACCGGATTTAAAAGGCACCGCCTGGGACGGCGTGACGTTAAAACAGCTGATCACCCATACCTCCGGCGTGGCGTGGAACGAGGATTACACCAACCCGAAATCGGATTTCGCCCAGCTCACCGAATGCGAAGCCAAACCTGGCACCTATGACTGCGTGCGTAAGCTGGTCTCCGGTTTACATCGTGAACACCCTGCCGGGGAAAACTGGTCTTACTCATCCGGCGGCGCATGGCTGCTGGGGGATGTCCTTGAGCGCGCCACCGGCATGACGCTGGCGGCGTACCTCGAGAAAAGCATCTGGCAACCATACGGCATGGCGAGCGACGGCGTGTGGCACGCCTACAGTAAGGGCCAGCACGACGTCGGCGCGCATGGCTTTAACGCCACGCTGGAAGACTGGGGTCGCTTCGGGGAGTTTATCCTGCACAACGGCACCCTGCCAGACGGCAAACAGATCCTGCCGGACAACTGGGTTCAGCACTCGTCCGACTGGACGCACGCGAAAGGCTCGGTATCTGACGCCCATCCAGACGGCCTTTACGGCTACCAGTGGTGGAACAATGAGGTTCCCGCCAATGCCCAACACGTCAGCTCTGCGGTTCAGGATTCACTGAAAGGCTCTCTGTGGGCGCTGGGGATCTTCGGTCAGATGATCATGGTGAACCCAACGGAGAATCTGGTGATCGTTCAATGGTCAACCTGGCCGCAGGCGGAACCGTCGTTCAGCGCGCAGCCGCTTGAGGCATCCCTGATGTTCAGTGCGATTGCCAACGCATTGCGATAAGTTATGGTAAAAAGTCAGGCATCGCCTGGCTTTTGTCTTCTTTGCTGCCCATGTCGCCTCTGCGCGATGTCACAAAACAGCATTATCAGGGGCGCGCCCAAATTGGTGAATAAAAAATCAATTAATTGTTAAGTTGTTGTTACGACAATCCCTCCCGATCGGCTCTTCACCATTGATGCGTCAAATGCATCAGTCCTTGTATTAATTGCGCTTATAAATTTGGGGTAGTTGATCCAGTTTTCAGAAACAGACGAGCAAAACGTCAACAATAAACTGGAGATAACCATGTTTTCCTCAACCTCACCTGCAGCCCTTCGCACGAAAGCAGGCGCGATATTTCGCGTTACGTCCGGCAACTTTCTCGAGCAATTCGACTTCTTTCTCTTCGGCTTTTATGCGACCTACATCGCGCATACCTTTTTCCCGGCGAGCAGTGAATTTGCTTCCCTGATGATGACGTTCGCCGTCTTCGGCGCGGGTTTTTTAATGCGTCCCATCGGGGCAATCGTACTGGGTGCCTATATCGACAAGGTTGGACGAAGAAAAGGATTGATCGTGACCCTGTCGATTATGGCGGCGGGAACCTTCCTGATCGTGCTTATTCCGTCTTATCACAGCATAGGTCTGTGGGCACCGTTACTGGTGCTGTCAGGCCGACTATTGCAGGGGTTTTCTGCCGGAGCGGAGCTGGGTGGCGTGTCGGTCTATCTGGCTGAAATTGCCACACCCGGCCGCAAAGGTTTCTACACCAGCTGGCAGTCCGGCAGCCAGCAGGTCGCGATTATGGTTGCGGCAGCCATGGGGTTTGCCCTGAACGCGCTAATGGCAGAGAGCGCCATTCGTGAATGGGGCTGGCGTATTCCGTTCCTGGTCGGCTGTTTAATCGTACCCTTTATCTTTTTCCTGCGCCGCAAGCTGGAGGAGACAGAGGAGTTCAGCGCGCGCCGCCATCATCTGGAGATGCATCAGGTCTTTAGAACCCTGCTCGGTAACTGGCAGGTGGTCATTGCCGGCATGCTGATGGTGGCGATGACCACTACGGCCTTTTATCTGATCACCGTTTACGCGCCGACTTTCGGGAAAAAAGTACTGATGCTCAGCGCCTCGGACAGCCTGCTGGTCACGCTTCTGGTGGCAATTTCTAACTTTATCTGGCTGCCGGTGGGCGGAGCGCTGTCGGACCGCTTTGGGCGTAAACCGGTGCTTATCGCCATGACGCTGCTGGCACTGGCGACAAGCTACCCGGCGCTGACGCTGCTGGCGCAGGCACCGAGCTTCTCAATGATGCTAAGCGTCCTGCTGTGGCTCTCTTTCCTCTATGGCCTTTACAATGGTGCGATGATCCCGGCACTCACGGAGATCATGCCTTCTGAAGTTCGGGTGGCGGGGTTCTCTCTGGCCTACAGTCTTGCAACGGCGGTATTTGGGGGATTCACCCCGGTGATGTCTACCGCGCTGATTGAATATACCGGGGATAAAGCCTCTCCCGGATACTGGATGAGTTTCGCCGCAGTGTGTGCCCTGCTGGCCACACTCTACCTGTATCGTCGTCGTGCAGTGACGCTGCAAAATACCGTGAAATCAGAGGGGGCGGCATGAGACCGATCCCTCGACTGACCACCAGCGCGTTGATAATGACCGCCCTGAGCTTCTGCGCCTCCGCAAAAGAGGTGACGGTCATGATCTCAGGCGGTTTTAAAGCCGCCCTTGAAAAGCTGGCACCGGAATATGAACGCCAGACCGGAGATAACATTGTGCTCGTTCCCGGCCCGTCTATGGGGACGACTCCGCAGGCAATTCCTAACCGACTTGCGCGCGGGGAAAAAGCCGACGTGGTAATCATGGTGGGCGATGCGCTGGCAACGCTCGAAAAGGACAACCTGACTCAGCCTGGCTCACGCACGGAACTTGCTGACTCCCCTGTCGGTATGGTGGTAAAAAAAGGCGCTGACGTCCCGGATATCGGTAATGAGGCGAAACTTCGCCACACGCTGCTTCAGGCCGGATCTATCGCCTACTCCGACAGCGCCAGCGGCAGATACGTCAGCCAGAAGCTGTTCAAAACGCTGGGGATTGAAAAAGAGGTGATGGGTAAAGCAACGAAGGTTGAGCGCACCCCCGTCGCCGAAGAAGTGGCGAAAGGGAAATACGCGGTGGGTTTCCAGCAGGTCAGCGAACTGTTGCCGGTTCCGGGGGTTACGTTTATCGGCAAACTCCCGGACAACCTGCAATACATCACCCGCTTTGCTGGCGCCGTGACCCGCCACGCCGACCATCCTGGCGAAGGGAAAGCGCTGCTGAGTTACCTTTCATCGACACAGTCCAGTGCCGTGATCCGCGACACGGGATTGAGCCCCGTCACGTCCCGCGGTACTGCTCAGTAATGTGTTTTTCCAGTTCAGCCGCAATGTAAGACTGGATGCGCCCCCGGCGTCGGATAAGCCCCACAGTGCGTTTCACTTCCGGCGCCACCAGCGGGACAGATGTCAACAGCGAGTGCTCTGACGTTGGCATCGACATGGCGGGAACGGCAGCAATGCCGATCCCCGCCTCTACCATGCCGAGCATCGTGGTCACATGGCGCGTTTCGCAGACGCTGGGACGCGCAGGAACCCTGTCCCCCAACAACCGGTCGAGCAGGTTACGGTTACCTGACGTTTTGTCGAGGATGATATAGTCCTGCTCATAAAACGCCTGCCATGTCAGGTGCGTTTTTTTTGCCAGAGGGTCATCGCGCCTGCATGCGGCGACATAGCTATCTTCCACAAGCGGGAAAAACTCTATTTCAGAGGGCAAACTCCCGGCGAAACAGATCCCGAAATCCGCCTGGCTACGGGCAACAGCGTCAAGGACATTCCCTGCGCTGCTGTCGATGAGCTTAATCCGGACACGCGGGTAGCGGGACTGAAAACGACGTATAACATCCGGCATAAAGTAACAGGCTGCAGACGGTACCGTAGCGACGGTAACCAGCCCGGTGCGCTCTTCGCTCACTTTATCGATATCCGCCAGCATGGACTCAACGTTATCAAGCAACTGCGCTGAGCGTTCAGCAAAGTTCTGCCCGTACAACGTCAGAGCCACGTGGCGGGTGGTCCGGTCAAACAGCTTTGTTCCCAGCGCCGCCTCCAGTTTTTCAATCCTGCGGCTCAGTGCTGACGGGGACAAACAGATAGATTCAGCAGCAACCCGAAAGTTGCCGTATTCCACTAACGCTCTGAAAGCATAAAGATCGTTAAGGTCAAAATTTACGGGCATAGTATCGACATTTCTCCGTTTTGTTGACGGTCATCATGACGGGTAGACGCACATTTTAACAGTCCCTTAACGTTTCAACCTGACGCTCAGGGCAGCGAGTTATCTCAAGCCCGGTCTTCAGCGGGGTTTTATCAATGGGAGTTTTGTCACTGAAAGGAAACGGGATAAGTGGTTGAATAATGGCAGAGAGGCTGGCCTTTTCTGCCATTCCGACATCTCAACGTTTTGTAGTTGCTTTCATGCCGGGTTCTTTGGCATGTTAGCCTGACCTTTCAATTTTGTTCACGTGACGAGTTTGCGAGCAAAGCGATGATTAAGTGGCCCTGGAAATCGAATGACGCTGGTCGAAATATGGCACAGCCATGGGAAGAGGCGCTGGCGATCCCGGTTCTGGCTAACCTCGAGCCGGATGAACAGCGAGTGCTGATTCAACTGGCGGACCGTTTTCTGCAGCAAAAACGTCTGGTTCCGTTACAGGGTTTCGAACTCGATCCCCTTAAAAATACGCGTATTGCCCTGCTGTTCTGCCTGCCCGTTTTGGCGCTCGGCATTGAATGGCTGGACGGCTTTCACGAAGTGCTTATCTACCCTGCCCCGTTCGTGGTGGATGACGAATGGGAAGATGACATCGGTCTGGTGCACAGCCAGCGCGTTGTGCAGTCCGGGCAGAGCTGGCAACAGGGGCCTATTGTGCTCAACTGGCTGGATATTCAGGATTCGTTTGATGCCTCCGGCTTCAACCTGATTATCCATGAAGTGGCGCACAAGCTTGATACCCGCAACGGCGATCGCGCCAGCGGCGTGCCGCTCATCCCGCTGCGCGAAGTGGCCGGATGGGAGCACGATCTGCATGCGGCCATGGACAACATTCAGGATGAAATTGATCTTGTCGGTGAAAGCGCCGCGAGCATCGACGCCTATGCTGCTACCGATCCAGCCGAATGTTTTGCGGTTCTGTCGGAATATTTCTTTAGCGCGCCGGAGCTGTTCGCACCCCGCTTCCCGGCGTTGTGGCAGCGTTTTTGCCAGTTCTACCAGCAGGACCCGCTTCAGCGTTTACGTAAGAATGGCGACAGCGGCGAGTATGCCACCGCGCACGTTCACTAAAACAGCAGTTTGCAGCTTAATTAATCAATTGAATCAGCACCTTAAATTTAGTGTTGACACATTTTAGCGAGGCCATTAACATGCGCCTCGTTCACACGATTCCTCTGTAGTTCAGTCGGTAGAACGGCGGACTGTTAATCCGTATGTCACTGGTTCGAGTCCAGTCAGAGGAGCCAAATTTTAGTTTCAGGACATCCCAGCGAGTCCGGAGACGTTTAAAAAACAAGAAGTTATTTTTAACCGGTTGTCCTGCAAAGGATTACTGGGTTTCTTGATACCCATAGTTTTTGGGGGCTTAATCGGGGGCCTCACGGTTCGTTGAACGAACGGAGCCCCCCGCTATGTCACTCACTGATACCGCCATCCGCAAGATCATACCCTCTCATAAATCCTTCAAACTGGCAGACAGTTCAGGACTGTACCTGCTGATCAAACCCAACGGCTAAAAGCTCTGGTACATCAAGTACCGCATCGATGGAAAAGAGAATCGGAATAATAGTTACCTAAGCAATATAGATAATGTGCTTCGTATATTGGATGTGGGAACTCGAAATCCTGTTTAGTAAACCTCTCAACGAGCGTAGCTAACGACACATGATCGCTGTTTATAATGAATTGATCTGCTAACGTACCGAACTCATCTGGTTCATTCTTTGTGATTAACAAAACGACTCCTTAGCTACAAAATTAATAAATAAAATGGGGCATTCTAGCCCCTCCGTAATTTAAGCTACTGTATCTAATATTTCTGATAGAAAATCTGTAAAGTTCGAAAATGAACCAAAGACATTTTCAGTACCTACATTATCTCTAATTTCAAACAGATTTGTTTTACTGTCGTAGGTAAATACAGAAATGCTGTCATTGCCAATAACTAATCGCTCACTTAAATCAGGATTGATGTAATCATTATTATTCCTGTAAAAATCATTCATCACAAACAAGTTTCTTACTAATGGCTCTGGTATGGATAGACTAAACAAGATCAGCCCATCAAATTCAAATCCATCCATTGTTTCTAAGAAAGTAACATAATCAGGCTGATTTACGAATAATAGACAAACTTCATCACCTAGCTTTTCAAGCATTGGGCTTAAGCTAGAAGTTGATTTTCGCCTGGTTATACTCTCTATGTATTGGTCTGTGATAGGCTCCTCTATTGGATAATTCCAATTAGTCATTTTGCTTTTTAAATCATTCAGAATTTCACTAATATTATTACTCATTTTTAATTCCTAATAATTATTTTAGCGGATAAATTGAACCAGTTGGCACAGCCCACGGTGTTACTTTGCTCTCACCTGCTATCATATCTCTTGTTACGGATGATTGCATATTGGTAAGCACTTTATGGAATGGTTCATTTTCAATCAATGACAGGTTATCAAAAGCGTTAGTACCACCATCATCTAACGGTAACTTGTGGTGAACGCTCCAACCGCCAGGTACACCACCTTCTGACATACGCAATAAATCGGTCGGATTAAACTTGCTTGCAGCTTCCGGTGTACCAGCTATATCTTTAAGGAATCTCTTCCTGATAGAGCAATTAAACTCGCGTCTTAAAGCTGCTGCTTCAGCAGGATCGCGCTTAATATAGTTAATTTGCTTAATTTCTAATCCATCAAGCAACTTAATTTCACCTCTTAACTTTCCTAAATAACTATTCATATCTTCAAATAGTTTAGTATTAGGTCTTTTAGCAAAAAGGATTGAAGCCGCTGCTATCACTGTACCTGCTGTTTTTTCATTTAATACCTGGTCATAACCCTCAACAGCGTCACCGTCTAATTGCTCTGCCGTTTTCCTGAATCCTTCAATGTTTCCATTATAAACACCGCCAGCAGCTAACAAACGTCCTGCTGCTTCACTGTTAATCGTTTTGGCGGCTTGAGCGTGTTTTATAGGAGCATCTGAATAATGAATCTTTTGTGTTGGTGCTGGTTTCCTTCCCTGATGGCTGTCTAAACACTTTCGGTAAGCACCTCTAACTTCCATCTCAAACCATTCATGCCAATGACTCATAAAGCAATCATAGATAAGATCACCTTTCTCATCAAAATAGAATGGATGCTTAAAGTAATCCCATTGTTCACATTCCTCTATTCCAATAAACCAGCCGATATCTATATTATGCTGTGTATGATCATAAGCACCGTCATACATACCCTTACGTTAGCGATCATACTTAGTTGAAAAGGGGGAGATAAATCCGCTCTTCCGCTTTGGCATTTGTTGGAGGCTAAAGTGAGAGTAGTTGTCAGAATCAAGATCGTAGTAAATTCTTGCTCTTTCAAAAGCTACTTCTGGCCTCAGTATGTATTGGAAATCTTCCGGGCTAAGCTCTTTTGCTGCATCCCATACCATCAATAATCTGAAATCGTGCATGTAGATCCCTCACAATGCTAAGGGGTTATGTTAGCATTGCTCGCTATGCGGTCAATTATTTAGATTGTGAATGCGCGTAACTAAGACATTTATTATCTGCATATGTAATGTCGCCACAAGCGGGAAGTAACTGGTAGGTGGAAAGGCATAATAACTTACTTTCAATTCTTCTCGTATGCGGTTTTAGATGTTTTCTTTCTTCTATCGGTGCTTTTGGCTTTATCTTTTGGGTGCTGAAAAACTTGCTTATTTGCTAATGCTCTTATCTGATTATCAAACTAGTGTGTATCCAATGCCTGCATCTCATCATCTGCAGGCTTCTCGCTTATCCGTCGTCGCAGTTCAAATCTGATAATCAATCGCCACGTCTTCTGGCTCCATCACGTGGCGCTTAATCTCATCCACCGACAGCCCGGCATTACACAGTTCGATAAACCGCCATACGTAGTTGCGCTGCAGTTGCCCGCGCTTGAGACCCAGCCATACGGTATTGGCATCGAACAGATGGCGGGTATCAAGCCGCACAAGATTGCCCTCCTCGCGCTCACCGCCCGACTGTTCCGCCACCAGACCAATGCCCAGCCCAAGCTCAACGTAGGTTTTAATCACGTCGGAATCCTGCGCGCTGAGGACCACATCCGGCGTCAGCCCCTTGCGGCTAAAGGCTTCATCGATACGTGAACGCCCGGTAATGCCCTGGCGGTAGGTGATCAGCGGCCACTTAACGATATCGTCAAGCGTAAGCGGTGACACCTGGTTGAGGGGGTGATCGTCCGGCAGAAGCAGACTGTGGTGCCAGCGGAACCACGGGAAAGCCACCAGCAGCGGGTCGGTACTGAGGCGTTCACTGGCGATACCGATATCCGCCCCGCCGTTTTGCAACAGCACGTCGATCTCCTGCGGCGTTCCCTGGATCAGCTCCAGCCGCACATCCGGGAAGAGTTCACGGAAGGCTTTAATGACCGGCGGCAGGCTGTAACGCGCCTGGGTGTGGGTCGTCGCGATGGTGAGCACGCCGGAAGCATCGTTGGTAAAGAGGTCCGCAAGACGGCGAACGTTGCTGGCTTCGTTGAGGATCCGCTCCGCAATGGCCAGCAGCGCTTTTCCCGGCTCGGTCATCCCGAGCAGACGCTTGCCGCGACGTATGAAAATCTCAATACCCAGCTCTTCTTCCAGCTCGCGAATATGGCGACTGACGCCCGACTGGGAGGTATACAGCATGTTGGCGACCTCGGTCAGGTTGTAGTCCCGCCTGGCCGCCTCACGGATAATTTTAAGTTGCTGGAAATTCACGTTTCGCTCCGGCCTGTCTGACATAACGCTATTGTTAGAGTCAGCGGGGCTACAGAACAAATAATAAAAACCAGCAACTTATGCTTTTATGGAATATCAGCTGACCAGCTGCAGCTCGCGGTTCTCCAGCGATGGTTTGCTTACCAGCGACATCAGGATCTCTTTCACCGCCTGCGCCTGCGGCGTGAGCGAGCCGCGTGCAGACATATTGAGCGACAGCGGTAAGCTCATGGACGGCGTGGTGATCCGCGCCATCCAGCCGTTTGCCGCGCTGCACAGCGAGCGTGCCGCAGACTCCGGCAGCACGGTGACCCCCATCCCGCTGGCAATCGCGGCGGTCAGCGTGGAGATAGAGTCGATCTCGCCGATGATTTTGGCCGTCAGGCGACGCAGGGAAAACGCTTCGTCCACCCGCACGCGCACGGCGCTGTAATCACGCGGCAGGAACAGGTTCATCTCGGCGACGGCCGTCAGGTCAACGCTTTGACCCGGACAGTCGCGCGTACCGACCAGATAGAGATCTTCTTTCAGCAGCGGCTGGCTGGTGATCCCGGCGATGGGCGAGCGGTCGTACAGCACCGCCATGTCCAGCTGCCCGTTGAGCAGTTTATCATTCAGCACGGAACCGCTGTTCTCATGCAGGTAAACCAGCACGTCGGGCAGCTCGGCACGTACCGCCTGCAGCAGCGGCATGGTAATGGATGATGCGGCGGTCCCCGGTGCAAGGCCGATAGAGACCGTGCCGCTCAGCGTCTGGCCGACGTTATTGACCGCCAGCTGCGCCTGTTCGCACTGGCGCAAAATGGTGCGGGCATGGGTATAAAGAATTTTCCCGGCTTCGGTTGGCGTCACGCCGCGCTTGGTGCGGATCAGCAACTGTTGATCCAGCTCCCCTTCAAGCGTGGCAACCTGCTGGCTCAGCGCGGGCTGCGCAATATGCAACACTTCCGCTGCCTGAGTCAGGCTGCCGATATCGACGATTTTTACGAAGTATTTGAGTCGTCTGAAATTCATATTGCCCCCTGTAACAAATAACTGTGCCTTTAACGGCTTCGAGTGTTGAACAGGTATTGCAATATGAATGCCACTTTTTAAACCTGAGTAGATCCATGCCTAACGCCCTGAAAATAAGGAAATCTAATCATCGCTGGTGACTTTATGAGTGAAACAGCGGTTTATGATCTGCCCCATAAGGGGTATATCTGCACAATGACGGTGCAAAGCGTTGCCAAAAGCACCACTTTGCTGAATTTGTCAGCAAACGAACAAAATCGTCTGATACACCCTTTGACAACCACAGCCGACGTCGATAATATGCGCCCCGTTCACACGATTCCTCTGTAGTTCAGTCGGTAGAACGGCGGACTGTTAATCCGTATGTCACTGGTTCGAGTCCAGTCAGAGGAGCCAAATTTAAAAAGCCTGCTTTTAAAGCAGGCTTTTTGCTTTTCTGCGCTCGGTTACATTGTCGGGTGGCGGCTTCGCCTTACCCGACCGACAAATTTCATTGGACCGCAGCCGTCACCCGGCGACAATGCCTCCGTTGCCGACCTTAACCGGCATCCCTGACCGACGTTCCAGTTCAGCGCCCGCCCCCTCGTTTATCAGCTGCGTTCGCTGCGTGGCGGAAATGGGCAGTGGCACTTTCTTTGTCGATTCAAACTCGGCACGGTTACGCGACAGCGGCTCGTGGACTTCTACCCAGCGGCTGCCGTCCGGCTCCGTGGACATTTTAACCGGGCGATCGATAAGTTCGACGCGCGTGCCGACCGGGACGTTATCGAAAAGATATTTGATATCCGCGTTTCGCAGACGAATACAGCCCTGGCTTACGCGCAGCCCGATACCAAAATTCGAGTTAGTGCCGTGAATGGCGTACAGCCTGCCAATATAGATGGCGTAGAGGCCCATGGGGTTATCCGGCCCGGCAGGCACAAACGCCGGCAGGGTTTTCCCCTCTTTTGCGTATTCGCGGCGCGTGTTTGGCGTAGGCGTCCAGGTTGGCCCATCCTGCTTGCGCTCCACGGCAGTAACCCAGTTACGCGGGGTTTCACGTCCGGCCTGACCGATCCCGATCGGCAGTACCTCCACGGTATTGCTACCCGGCGGGTAATAGTAGAGGCGCATTTCCGCCACGTTCACCACAATGCCCTCCCGCACGGTGGAGGGCAGGATCAGCTGTTGCGGCACCACGAGTTGCGTTCCTGCTTTAGGCAAAAAGGGATCGACACCCGGGTTGGCTTCAAGCATGTTGCTCAACCCTTGCCCATACTGCGCGGCAAAGGCTTCCAGCGGCAGGGTGTTCCCTTCCGGCACGGTGATGGTTATCGGCGCGCCAACCAGGCGGCTGCCCTCAGGCGGAAGCGGATAAGTTACAGCCCATGCACTTTGGGTCACGGCGGCCAGCGCTAACGCCAGCAAGCGGGTTCGGATCATAATGTCCCTATAATTAACGATGTTGAGCACAGAGTAACTATAACCCCTGCCAGCCATTTCGTGAGAAAAGCCTGCTGTTATAAAGGCTTTTCTCAATGTTGCCTTACTTTTTGCGCCATCTGCGGGTCAACGGTTTTTCCACTTCAACGATCAGGAACATTGCGAAACCAATCAGGAAGGTAATGACCCAGTAACGGAACGGCAGCGCCTCGGTGCCGAACAGCATTTGCATAAACGGCGCATAGATGATCAGCAATTGGAGGATCAGCAGCACAGCGCTCACAATCCAGATCCCCTTGTTCGCCAGCAGCCCTTTGCTCAGCGAGAAACCATCCGTTACGCGGCAGTTCAGCATGTAGAACCACTGCGCGGTCACCAGCATTTGCAGCAGCACGGTGCGGATAAACTCCGGCGAGTAGCCGCGCGGCTGCAGCCAGGCCTCCAGCACGAAGGCGCTGATGGCAATCATCAGCCCGACAAACACCACGCGCCAGATGGCGAAACCGTCCATAACGTGCAGGTTAGACTTGCGCGGTGGCCGGTTCATGATGTCCCGCTCACCCGCTTCAAATGCCAGGCCAAACGACAGAGTGGCCGACGTCGCCATGTTCATCCACAGGATCAGCACCGGCGTTAACGGGATCAGGTTGCCCGCCAGCAGCGCAATGATGATCAGTAACGCCTGGGCAATGTTGCTCGGGATGATGAACAAAATGGTCTTTTTCAGGTTGTCATAAACTCGCCGCCCCTCGTGCACCGCTCTGGCGATGGTGGCAAAGTTATCATCCGTTAACACCATGTCGGCCGCCTCCTTGGTCACCTCGGTGCCTTTGATCCCCATGGCGATACCGACGTCAGCGCGCTTCAGCGCCGGAGCATCGTTCACGCCGTCTCCGGTCATCCCCACCACTTCCTGTCGGCTTTGCAGCGCCTGCACCAGGCGGAATTTATCTTCCGGGCTGGTTCGCGCGAAGATATCGTATTTTTGCGCGGCTTCGCTCAGCTGCGGATCGTCCATCGCCTCCAGTTCGCGTCCTGTAATAGCGCTGGCGGCATTGCCGATCCCCAGCATCTGGCCAATGCTCATCGCCGTTTGCGGGTGATCGCCGGTGATCATCTTCACCCGAATTCCGGCCTGCAGGCAGTCGGCAATGGCGGTAATCGCTTCCGGCCGCGGGGGATCCATCATGCCGGCAATCCCGAGCAGGATAACTCCGTCCTGTAAATCTGCATGATCCAGCTCGCGCTGGCCGTCGGCGGCGGGCTTCCAGGCGGCAGCCACCATGCGCAGCCCCTCACGGGCGTATTCTTCAATCTTCCCTTCCCAGTAGGGTTGATCGAACGGCTGCAGCCCGGTCTCCGTCTGCTGATACTGGCAGAGGCGGAACAGCACGTCTGGCGCACCGGTAATGAGGATCGCCTCTTCATCGCCCAGGCGGTACAGCGTGGACATGTATTTGTATTGCGAATCGAACGGGATTTTACTGCGCATTTCCGTATCCAGCGCCGGGAGCGGTATTTTCGCCGCCAGCACCTTCAGCGCACCTTCGGTCGGCCCGCCGGTGATTTTCCACAGGCCCTGCTCATCCTTCATCAGCTGGCTGTCGTTACACAGATCGATGGTGCGCAGATAGCGCTCCAGCAGCGAGCCAGGGGTGACGGTGACGGGCGTTGGGTCGTCAATCGGATGAATATTGCCTACCGGCTCGTAGCTGTCTCCCTCCACGCGGTAGGTCGTCTCGGCGGTGATCACCGCTTTGACCGTCATTTCGTTCATGGTCAGGGTGCCGGTTTTATCCGAGCAGATCACCGTCATTGCGCCCAGTGTTTCGACGGTAGGCAGTTTACGAATAATCGCCTTCCGGCGGGCCATCGCCTGTACGCCAAGCGAAAGGATAATAGAGATAATGGCCGGCAGCCCTTCGGGCACCGCCGCCACCGCAAGGCTTATCAACGACAGCACCAGCTCAGAAACCGGCATGTCGCGGAACAGGAGGCTGAAGACAAACAGCACCACCATCATCACCAGGATGGTGATAAAGATGGTTTTACCGAGCTTGTCCATCTGCACCATCAGCGGCGTGCGGTGTTTTTCGATGTCCGACATCATCTGGTTGATGTGACCGAGCTCGGTCTCGCCCCCGGTCGCGACCACCAGCCCTTTTCCGCCGCCGGCGCTCACGGTGGTGCCGGAGTAAAGCAAGTTATAGCGGTCGCCGAGCGGCAGTTCGCCGCTCAACGCGTCGGTGTTCTTTTCAACAACGGTGGATTCCCCGGTGAGAATCGCCTCTTCGACGCGCAGGTTATGGGCCTCAATCACGCGCAGATCGGCAGGAATGCGATCCCCGGCGCGGATCACCACGATATCGCCGGGCACCAGCGCCGTGGTGGGGATGGTTTCATGGTTGCCCTGCCGTATTACCACGGCTTCACTGGAGAGCATATTGCGAATGCTTTGCAGCGATTTTTCGGCATTACTTTCCTGGATATGACCAATCAGGGCGTTAATGATGGCGACCCCGAGGATCACGAACATATCAACCCAGTGGCCCATGATCAGCTTAAGCAGCGCGGCCACCAGCAGAACATAAATTAGGACGTCGTTGAAATGGGCCAGAAAGCGCAGCCAGGCAGGCTTACCCGGTTTTTGCGGTAAGGCGTTCTCACCGTATTGCTGTAGTCGGGCGGCTGCCTCGGTACTGCTCAGTCCATCCACCGTGGAATGGTTTGCAGCCAGCGACTCTTCAACGCTTTGCTGATAAAACGGACGGCCAGGTTTCTCTGTTTTCATTGTTCCTTCCTCAGGTTCTTTCAGAAATCACCTTGGTACTCATGCAATTAACCGATAAATAAAAGAAACAGACGCACGGGAAACTCGGGACAGGGTTATACATAGCAAGCTTCCGTGTTTGTTTTATTACCCCAAACGCCAGCATATGAATCAGGAGGGAATGTATAAAACGTAGCACAGGAATATCAGAATTAACCTTTGATTGTTAATTTTATGAATTATCATGATGTTGCTTTGCGCATTCACCCCCTCAGCCCTGCGGGGCTCAACACGCGCCCGGCCCACCGAAGTCGGTTATTTAACATTTGTTTTATCTGCGTCTATGCTCAGTGAGTGCATCCATTGCGTTGGTTTCATTGACGCTATCGCCTTTTCCCGGCCCATGGAGAAGAGAATGTTCGGTTATAGCCTGATTCGTCTTGGTTTTTATATTGCGCTCGCCATTATTGCCAGCACCGCGATCGGTTTATTCACCTATATTGTGGTGTCGACTTTCGCAGAATAGCGTTGCCCCGGTTATGGCGAGGGAATAAATAAAACAATTATTTATTAGGGGAATACCGTGAACCGCTACCTCTTTTTATTGCCGTGGGTGATTTTCACGCTCGCGGCCTGCGATCGCAAGGCTGAGGAAAATACGCCGCTGCCCCGCATGGTGAAAGTTACCGAGGTGAAAGCAGCAGGCACTGCCCGCCAGCGCGTTTTCCCGGCACGGATTGAATCCGGTGACGCAACCGACCTCGCCTTCAAACGCCCGGGACAAATAGAAGCCCTGGACATTCGCCAGGGCGCGACCATCAAGCAGGGCCAGCAGCTTGCCAGGCTTAATGCCCGCGACGCCCGGCAGCGCCTGAACGACAGGCAGGCGGCAGCTACACTGGCGCAACGCCAGTTTGACCGCTTTCAGACGCTGGCAGGCCGTCAGGCGATTTCAAAAGCCGAGATGGACGTTCAGCGCGCAAACCGCGATTCGGCAAATGCCGCGCTCCAGATTGCCCGGGAAGAGCTGAACCAGATGACGCTTGTCGCCCCGTTCAGCGGCACGGTAGCGAGCGTCCACGTGCGTAACCATCAGGTCGTTTCAGCGGGCCAGCCCATTGCGACGTTAACCCGCAGCGATCTGCTGGATGTCGTCTTTAGCATCCCGGAAAACCTGTTTAAGGCGCTGGATATGCGCAACGCCCGGTATCAGCCCATCGTTAAAATTAACGCCTTCCCTGACCGGGAATTTACCGCCGTTTATAAAGAACATTCGGGAAGCAGCGACAGCAATACGCTCACCTGGCAGGTGATACTCACCATGCCGCGCCCGGCCGACTTTCCTGCCGTCGGCGGCGTGAGCGGAACGGTAACCGTCAACCTGGCGAATTTGCCCGCCGGGGCGGGTGACAGCGTGCTGGTGGTGCCGGTTGAAGCAGTCTTTAACCCGGACAACAGCCCGCGCAACGAGCCGCACGTCTGGGTGGTGGCGGGCAAAGGCGATGACCTGCATCTGGAGGACCGAAAGGTCAGCGTCGGGCAGGTCGGTAACGAAGGCGTTGCAATCGTCAGCGGTCTCACTGCGGGTGAGCGTGTGGTCACGGCAGGCGTAAATGAACTTCACGCCGGGCAGCCGGTACGCATCTGGACGCGTGAGCGGGGGCTGTAATGGATATCTCACGCCAGTTTATCAATAACCCTATTCGCGTCTGGCTGACGATACTCCTGCTGGGCGTGGGGGGGATTTTCGCCCTGCTGAACATTGGTCGGCTGGAAGACCCCGCATTCACCATTAAAACCGCGGTGGTGATCACCCATTACCCCGGCGCATCGGCCCAGCAGGTCGAAGAAGAGGTGACACTGCCGCTGGAAAATGCGCTTCAGCAACTCCCCTATCTCGATAACGTCAGCTCAATCTCATCGAACGGACTGTCCCAAATTACCGTCAATATTGCGTCGCGCTACCACTCGAGCGAGCTTCCGCAAATCTGGGATGAGCTGCGCCGCCGCGTGGGTGACGCCGCGCGGCAGTTTCCGCCAGGCGTAGTGACTCCGTTCGTCAACGATGATTTCGGCGATGTCTTCGGCTTCTTCTTTGCCATTTCCGGAGATGCGTTCAGCAACCCGGAACTGGTGCAGTATGCCGAGCAGCTTCGCCGCGAGCTGGTGCTGGTGCCCGGTGTCGGCAAGGTCGCCATCGGCGGGGTGATTAGCCCGCAGATCAACATTGATATCTCGTTGACCAAAATGGCGGCACGCGGCATTACGCTGAACCAGCTTTCTGCCCTGCTCAGCCGGCTTAACGTGGTTTCCAGCGCCGGTGAAATCACCGCAGGCACCGAGTCCATCCGCCTGCATCCTACAGGTGAGTTTGAGAATATCGACGAGCTGGCCGACCTGATCGTCACCCCGTCCGGCACGGGAGCCGCGACGCGTCTGCGCGACATCGCCACGCTGTCGCGCGGGCTGAATGAATCCCCGGCCAGCATTTACCATGCTAATGGCCGAAAAGCCGTCACCATGGGCGTCTCCTTTATCCCTGGCGTAAACGTCATTGACGTCGGTCACGCGCTGGAAGCGAAGCTGGAGCGGATGTCGGCAGAAAAACCCGCGGGTATCCATCTCGATCTCTTTTACGATCAGGCGGCGGAAGTCGGCCATTCGGTTAACGGGTTTATTGTGAACTTCCTGATGGCGCTGGCGATTGTCATCGGGGTGCTGCTGATTTTTATGGGCGTGCGCAGCGGGATTATCATCGCCTTCTCCCTGGCGCTCAACGTGCTGGGCACCCTGCTTATCATGTACCTGTGGGGCATTGAGCTGCAGCGTATCTCGCTCGGGGCGCTGATTATTGCCCTTAGCATGCTGGTGGATAACGCCATCGTGATTGTTGAAGGGGTCCTGATCGCCCGGCAGCAGGGCTCCCCGCTGTTAACGGCGATTAACTACATTATCCGCCGCTCGGCCCTCCCCCTGCTGGGAGCGACGGTGATCGCCATTCTGGCTTTTGCACCGATTGGCCTGTCGCAGGACTCCACCGGTGAATACTGCAAATCGCTGTTCCAGGTGCTGCTCATTTCGCTGATGCTGAGCTGGTTTTCCGCACTCACCATCACGCCGGTACTGATCACGTGGTGGTTGTTCAAACACGACAGCGCGCCGGAAAAAACGCAGGCGGCCGATCCCTACGACAAAGCGTTTTACCGGCTTTACCAGCGTCTGCTCAACGCCCTGTTACGGCGCAAAGCGCCCACGCTTATCGTGATGGCCGCGCTGCTGGCGGCGGCTATCTGGGGGTTTGGCTCGGTACGCCAGAACTTCTTTCCGTCGTCCAATACCCCGATTTTCTTTGTCGACCTCTGGTTACCCTACGGTACCGATATTAACTGGACCGAAAAAATGACCAGCGATATCGAAAAAACCCTCAACGACCAGCCGGGCGTGGAAACCACCGTCTCCACCATTGGGCAGGGGAGTATGCGTTTCATCCTGACCTACAGCGGGCAGCGCCAGTACAGCAACTACGCGCAAATCATGGTCAGGATGGACGATCGGCGCAGCATCGCGCCGCTGACGCGTCACGTTGAGGAGTACATCGCGCGAAATTATCCCCAGGTCAATGCCAGCACGAAACGCGTGGCGTTTGGTCCCTCCGGCGACAGTGCAATTGAGGTGCGTATCAAAGGGCCAGACCCGGACAGGCTCCGTCTGATTGCCAGCCAGGTTGACGATATCCTCAGCCGCGACCCGGCCACCGACAGCGTCAGAAACGACTGGCAGAACCGCAGCAAAGTGATCCGTCCCCAGTATGTGCCTGCCCTTGGCCGTGAACTGGGCGTGGATAAACAGGATGTCGATAACGCGCTGGAGATGAACTTCTCCGGCAGCCGCGCGGGGCTGTACCGGGAAGGCAGCGACCTGCTGCCGGTGATCGTCCGGCCGCCGGAGAGTGAACGTCAGGACGCGAATCATCTTAATAATGTGCTGGTGTGGAGCCAGACCCGTCAGCAGTACATCCCGCTGAGCAACGTGGTAAGCGGATTTGCGCTGGAGTGGGAAGATCCGCTGATCCTGCGCCGCGACCGCATGCGCGTGCTCACCGTGCAGACCGACCCGACCCCGCAGAGCCAACAAACGTCCGGCGACATCCTTGCCCGCGTGCAGCCGAAAATCGACGCCCTCCCCCTTCCCGCAGGCTACAGCATTGAGTGGGGCGGAGACGCGGAGAACGCCAGCGAAGCACAGCAAGGGGTGTTTACCACCCTGCCGCTGGGATACCTGGTGATGTTTGTGATAACCGTGCTGATGTTCAGCTCGGTGAAAAATGCCGTGGCTATCTGGCTGACCGTGCCGCTGGCCCTTATTGGCGTCACCCCCGGTTTTTTAATCACCGGGATCCCGTTTGGCTTTATGGCGCTGATTGGCCTGCTGAGCCTGAGCGGGATGTTGATCCGCAACGGCATTGTGCTGGTCGAAGAGATTGAGCAGCAGAAGGGGCTGAAAAATCAGCATGATGCCATTATGTATGCGGCCACCTCGCGTCTGCGCCCAATTTTGTTGACCGCCTTCACCACCGTGCTCGGGCTGGCTCCGCTACTTCTGGATGTTTTCTTCCAGAGCATGGCTGTTGTCATTATGTTTGGACTGGGATTTGCTACAATCCTGACGCTGCTGGTTCTCCCGGTAATTTATGCGTGTTTCCATCGTAAGGACAAAGCTGAACAACAATGAATGCCACAGGACTGAATATCATTAAAACGCTGGGGTGTATGACGGCGGTGACGTTCTTCACTATCTACAATACCTGGGATCGCTACGACTATGACTATCACTGGATCCTCGGGTTTTTGACCTTTATATCGACCATCGCCACGCCGCTTTTCTTTGTGGTCGCGGGCTATCTTGACGGGCAATCCCGACACGGCCCCCGCTGGCAGCTGGATAAAATCAAAAGTCTGGTCACGGTGTTTCTGTTCTGGGTAACCCTTTATTACCTGTGGGAACCCTATCAGCGCGGCTATTTAATTCAGCCATGGTTCGTCTTTGCGTTCATTGTCATCTATACCTTCCACCCGGTGATAGAGTGGTTAAGCCAGCGTCGGACGCTTTTTTGCACCCTTATCGCAGGCCTGCTGCTCTTTTCCTACGGGTACGATTTACTGTCAGTGCTGTACCCACAAATCCATGTCTTCTCGCTCTCTCCCCAGTATCGCCTGTGGACGTGGCTGCTCTTTTATCTGACGGGGCAGCTGTTTTGCGATCCGCAGATCGCCGCGTGGATCGCCCGCAGAAACGTGGTCAGAGCAGCGCTTGTGGCGATCCCGTTTATTTACCTGTTCACCTGGTTTTATGAGCGGCACTTCTTTTTTGCGCTGTTCAAAGCGGACAGAAACGCTTTTATTCTGACCGGCTCGCAGATCTATATCCTGATTGTCGCGCTGGTGATTGCGGCTAACGGCGTGCGTTTTCGTCGCAACGTCGAATTTAAAGAGGCTATTCTCGCCGCGATCAGCAAAACGATGACCGGGGTGTATATTCTGCACTATTCCGTTTTTCATCTGCTCACGGCGCTGATACCGGTGACATCGCTCAGCACAAAACTGATGCTGATAGTGCTGACCTTTATCACCTCCGTGCTCTTTTCCCTGCTGGTTCTGGCGAACCCGGTGGCGAAAAAGGTCATTACGCTTTAGAAGCCCAGGCGCAGCCAGGCGAACAGCACGTTACCGTTATTGTAGGTGCCGGGAATGTAGGTGAACTGGACGGTGGCGCGCTTATAGCCCGCCGAGAATAGCGGGAAGATAAACGGCAGCGGCACGTAGTTGGCAAAATCGTCTCGCGCGGTGATCCCTGCTGCCGCCCCCAGACCCAGGCGAAAATCTTTGGCGTTATCGAGATACCAGCCCTTCTCCCAGCCATAGCCCATCGCGGGTTGCCACTCGTTATGGGAATCTTTAAACATCATGGCGAAGAGCGCGCTCCAGTTGCCCTCCTCGTTATAGCGGGAAATACCCAGCCCACCGCCCCACGGCATTTCGTTATACTTGTCGGTTTTTTCCTTGTCGTACATAAAGCGAGCGTGCCAGCTCAGAAACGGCAGATAGAGATCGTAGCGTTCTGGCTGTTCCCACGTTTGGGAAATATCGTCCGTCACGGCATCCCACCAGCGGCTGATGCGTTGTTCACCGTAGACGGTGGGTTCAGCTCGAAGGGGAAATGCGATGATAAACAGGGCCATCCAGAGTGCCGGAAAAAGGCGTTGCATAGTAAATTCCTCAGCATCATTCACGCAGGGTTAGTAATACTGTAATCCATCCATTCATAACCGCAGCCAAACGCGCGGATTTATGTAGCACCCGGTGAGATGAAATTTGCTTATTCAGAGCCTTCAGGAAAGATAAAAACGTTTTCTCCGCTTTCATGTCGCGGTAGTCTCATACGTTCCGTCACAGGACGGAGGCAATGTGAGTGACCTTTTCTTATACCAATAATTAAAAATCAGTACAGACAGGACAACTATGGACTCCACCCTCATCTCCGATCGTCCCGACGAGGAGACCCCTTCGCTTAACCGCGCCCGCCGCGCCGCTCTGGGCAGCTTTGCCGGGGCCGTCGTCGACTGGTATGACTTTCTGCTTTATGGCATCACCGCCGCGCTGGTGTTTAACCGCGAGTTCTTCCCCCAGATAAGCCCGGCGATGGGCACGCTCGCCGCCTTTGCAACCTTTGGTGTCGGCTTCCTGTTTCGCCCCCTCGGCGGCGTGATCTTCGGCCACTTTGGCGACCGTCTGGGGCGCAAACGCATGCTGATGCTGACCGTGTGGATGATGGGCATTGCCACGGCGCTGATTGGTATTTTGCCGTCGTTTGCCACCATCGGCTGGTGGGCACCCGTCCTGCTGGTGACGCTTCGCGCGGTGCAGGGCTTTGCCGTCGGCGGCGAATGGGGCGGCGCGGCGCTGCTCTCCGTTGAAAGCGCGCCGAAAAACCGCAAAGCCTTCTACAGCAGCGGCGTACAGGTGGGGTATGGCGTCGGCCTGTTGCTCTCCACCGGGCTGGTGTCGCTGATTAGCCAACTCACCACCGACGAACAGTTCCTGAGCTGGGGCTGGCGCATTCCGTTTATCTTCAGCATTGTGCTGGTGATTGCCGCCCTGTGGGTTCGAAACGGCATGGAAGAATCCGCCGAGTTTGAACAACAGCGGCGCGAAAAGCCGGAGGCAAAAAAACGGCTGCCGGTGATGGAGGCGCTGATACAGCATCCGGGGGCGTTTTTGAAGATCATCGCCCTGCGGCTGTGCGAACTTCTGACGATGTATATCGTGACCGCCTTCGCCCTGAACTATTCGACGCAAAACCTCGGCCTGCCGCGCGAGCTGTTTCTGAATATCGGCCTGCTGGTCGGCGGCATAAGCTGTCTGACTATCCCCTGCTTTGCCTGGCTGGCAGACAGGTTTGGGCGCCGACGGGTCTACATCACCGGTGCGCTGGTTGGCACTCTTAGCGCCTGGCCGTTCTTTATGGCCCTGGAGGCGCAATCCGTCTTCTGGATTGTCTTCTTCGCCATCATGCTGGCAAACATTGCTCACGACATGGTGGTGTGCGTCCAGCAACCGATGTTTACCGAACTGTTCGGCGCGAGCTATCGCTACAGCGGCGCTGGCGTGGGGTATCAGGTGGCGAGCGTGGTGGGCGGCGGATTCACGCCGTTTATAGCCGCCGCGCTGGTGACCTTCTCCGGCGGCAACTGGCACAGCGTGGCGATCTATCTGCTGGCAGGCTGCTTGCTCTCGGCCCTCACCGCACTGCTGATGAAAGAGCCGAAGCCGCATTAATCAGCAGCGTTTGTCCTAAACTGCATGGCTGTCTTTTGTTTCACAATCGTGTGACATACTATCGGTGAATGCCGCACACCTGTGGAACAAGGAGACAGACATGCATAATAAGGGCTCCAGCCTGACCCCGGCTCAGGCGCTGGACACACTCGACGCGCTGTATGAGCAATCCGTTAACGCGCTGCGCAGCGCCATTAGCGACTATATTGAAAGCGGCAAACTGCCCGACGAAAAGGCCAGAAGTGAGGGCCTTTTTGTTTATCCATCGATCTCCGTGACCTGGGACGGTAGCGCCAGCTCCACCCCGAAAACTCGCGCTTACGCCCGCTTTACCCACGCCGGTTGTTACAGCACAACCGTCACCCGCCCGGGGCTGTTTCGCCCCTACCTGGAAGAACAGCTTACGCTGCTGTATCAGGATTACGGCGCGCACATTTCGGTGGAACCGTCGCGGCATGAGATCCCCTATCCGTACGTGATCGACGGCTCCGAGCTGACGCTTGACCGATCCATGAGCGCGGGGCTGACGCGCCACTTCCCGACGACTGAGCTATCTCAGATTGGCGACGAGACGGCTGACGGGATCTATCACCCCGCCGAGTTTTCCCCGCTGTCGCATTTCGATGCCCGCCGCGTCGATTTCTCGCTGGCGCGCCTGCGTCACTACACCGGCACGCCCGCAGAGCATTTCCAGCCTTTCGTGCTGTTCACCAACTACACCCGCTACGTTGACGAGTTTGTCCGCTGGGGCTGTAGCCAGATCCTCGACCCCGACAGCCCGTACATCGCCCTCTCCTGCGCGGGCGGTATCTGGATCACCGCCGAAACCGAAGCGCCGGAGCAGGCCATTTCAGACCTGGCGTGGAAAAAGCACCAGATGCCTGCCTGGCACCTGATCACGGCTGACGGCCAGGGCATTACGCTGATTAACATTGGCGTGGGGCCGTCCAACGCGAAAACGATCTGCGATCACCTGGCAGTGCTTCGCCCGGACGTCTGGCTGATGATCGGCCACTGCGGCGGCCTGCGTGAAAGCCAGCTGATTGGGGACTATGTGCTCGCCCATGCGTATCTGCGTGACGACCACGTGCTTGACGCAGTGCTGCCGCCGGATATCCCGATCCCGAGCATTGCCGAGGTTCAGCGCGCGCTATACGACGCGACTAAAGAGGTGAGCGGCATGCCGGGCGAAGAGGTGAAGCAGCGCCTGCGCACCGGGACGGTGGTCACCACCGACGATCGCAACTGGGAGCTGCGCTACTCCGCCTCTGCGCTGCGTTTTAACCTGAGCCGTGCGGTCGCCATCGATATGGAGAGCGCCACCATTGCCGCGCAGGGATACCGCTTCCGCGTGCCTTACGGCACGCTGCTGTGCGTCTCGGATAAACCTCTGCATGGTGAAATCAAGCTCCCGGGCCAGGCCAACCGTTTCTACGAAGGGGCGATTTCGGAGCATTTGCAAATCGGCATCCGTGCCATCGATTTGCTGCGTGCGGAAGGCGATAAGCTGCACTCCCGTAAGCTGCGCACTTTCAACGAACCGCCGTTCCGCTAAGAACGATAAGGAAAAACCATGCACACACCCTCTCCGCTCTCTGCCCTGCGGCAGTGGCTACAGGAAAACCATCTCGACGGGATGATCGTCCCGCGCGCCGATGCCTGGCAAAGCGAATACTGCGCGCCCTACGATGAAAAGCTGGCCTGGCTGACGGGCTTCGACGGTTCCGCCGGGCTGGCGCTGGTGTTGAAAGACAGAGCGCTGCTGTTCGTTGATGGCCGTTATCAGGTGCAGGCGCGGGTTCAGGTCAATATGGACGAGGTGGAGATCCACCACCTGCACAACGAACCGCTGGCCGGGTGGCTGGCGGAAAACGTGGCTGCGGGCACACGCATCGGGTTTGAGGCGATGCTGATGACCCACGCAGACGTTACTCAACTGTCGGCCACCGCGTGTGAGCTGGTGCCGCTGAGCAGCTCGCCGTTCGATACGCTCTGGACCGACCGCCCTGCCGCCCCCGCAGGGCCAATCCGCGAGATGCCGCTGGCGGTCAGCGGCGAAAGCAGCGCCGACAAACGCCAGCGCGTCGCAGCTGTTCTTGCCGACAACGAGGCCGATTATCTGGCGGTGACCTTGCCGGATAACATCGCCTGGCTGCTGAACGTCCGCGGGTCCGACATTCCGACCAGCCCGGTTCCGCTGTCGTTTGCCCTGCAGAGCCGTGACGGCTCGGTTGAGTGGTTTGTCGATGACGTTAAGCTCAGCGGATTACCGGCCCCGGTACGTGACGCGTTTAGCGTTTCACCGCAGGATACCTTTATCGATCGCTGCCAGCAGCTCGCTCAGGGCAAGCGGGTCATCGTCGACCCTGACACCGCTCCGGTCGCCCTGCGTTACGCCATCGAGCCGCAGGGAGAGATTATCTGGCTGACCGATCCTATCACCCTGATGAAAGCCCATAAAAACCCGATTGAGCTGGCGGGATATCGGGAGTGTCATCATCAGGACGGTGCGGCGTGGGTGAACTTCCTGGCCTGGCTGAGCCGCGAAGTGCCTGAGCGCGCCGCGTGCGGCCAACCGCTGACCGAACGGGAAGTTCAGGCAAAGCAACTCGCTTTTCGCAAGCAGCAGCCGGGGTTTGTTGAGCCGAGCTTTGCGACGATCTCAGCCTCCGCCAGCAACGCGGCGATGTGCCATTACCACGCGAGCGAAGCCAGCAACAAGCCGATTGGCCATAACCATTTTTATCTGAATGATTCCGGCGGTCAGTACCACAACGGCACTACAGACGCCACGCGCACCCTGGCATGGGGCAACGTGGAGCCGCAACAGCGCCTGCACTATACCGCCGTACTCAGAGGCTTTTTATCGCTGATGACGCTGCAATTCCCATCCGGCAGCCACGGGCACCAGCTGGATGCATTTGCGCGCCGTCCGCTGTGGGAAATGGGGCTGGATTACGATCACGGGACCGGGCACGGCGTGGGGCACCAGTTGTTGATCCATGAAAACCCGCACCGTATCGCGAAAAAGGTCAACCCGTGGCCGCTGGTGGCGGGCAACATTATGACCATTGAGCCAGGGTACTATCTGGCTGAAAGCCATGGGATACGCATTGAGAATCAGGTGGAAATCACAGAAAGCCGTCCGGGTTTCTGTCAATTTGCCTCGCTGACGCTGATCCCGATTGACCTGAACCAGGTTGAACTGCAGTTGTTAACCGAGCAGGAGAAAGAGTGGCTGGATGAGTATCACCAGCAGGTTCGGGAGGCGCTCTCCCCGCTCGTGGAGAGTGATGCACGACCGTGGCTGTTTGAAGCAACAGCACCGATTCGGGTGAACCGCTAGCGCGGTTTGTTGCCCGGTGGCGCGACGCTTACCCGACGATATCACCGAGCGCAGAAAAGCAAAAAGCCTGCTTTAAAAGCAGGCTTTTTAAATTTGGCTCCTCTGACTGGACTCGAACCAGTGACATACGGATTAACAGTCCGCCGTTCTACCGACTGAACTACAGAGGAATCGTGTGAACGGGGCGCATATTATCGATGCTCCCCGATGATGTCAAAGGCAGAATGCAGATTTCCGATCGTTTGCCGATTTATTCTCCACTTCGTGCATTTGTCAGACGTTCTTCAGGCTCTGAGAGAGCACGCTCTGCTTTTTTGCGCGGGTATTTCCACAACCAGCGCCCGCTTACCATCCGCCAGTAAAACAGCGCGCCGCGCACCGCCCAGTCGAGGAACATCCCCAGCCAGACGCCGACCACGCCCATGCCGAGCACAATCCCGAGCGTGTAACCCGCCACCACGCGACAGCCCCACATCCCGAGCATCGAGACCCACATCGCAAAGCGGGCATCGCGTGCGCCTTTCAGCCCGGCGGGCAGCACCCAGGATGCCGCCCAGATAGGCATAAACGCGGCGTTGAGCCAAATCAGGATCTTCACGACCTCTTTGACATCATTTTCATGGGTGTAAAACGAGGCCATGAGTCCGGCGAAAGGCGCGGTCCCCCAGGCTATCGCCGTCAGGCCGATGGTAGAGAGCCAAAAAACGTGTCGCAGCTGCCGTTCCGCCTGCGCAATTTGCCCTTTTCCGAGCCGTTTCCCGGTAATGATGGTCGACGCGGAGCCCAGGGCGTTACCCGGCAGGTTAATGAGCGAGGCGATGGAGAACGCGATAAAGTTACCGGCGATCACATCGGTGCCCATGCCCGCAACAAACATCTGGGTCAGCAACTTACCGCCGTTGAACAGCACCGACTCGATGCTGGCCGGGATCCCAATCCCCATCACTTCCCAGATAATGGCGAAATTGAGCGGACGAAAATAGCTTTTGAGCGTCAGGCGCAGCGACGGCGTAATGCCGGTCATCAGCACACCGACGATCGCCGCCGCGCCGATATAGCGTGAAATCGTCAGCCCCAGTCCGGCACCGACGAAGCCCAGCCCGTCCCAGGAGAAAATCCCGTAGATAAGTACGCTACTGATGATGATATTCAGGATGTTCATCCCGCCATTGATCAGCAGCGGAATTTTGGTGTTGCCCGCCCCGCGCAGCGCACCGCTGCCGATTAAGGCGATAGCGGCAGCCGGGTAGCTTAAGACCGTCATTTCCAGGTAGGTGAGCGCGAGCTCCTTAACCTCGTTTGTCGCCTCGCCTGCGACGATATCGATAATTTCCTTGCCGTAATAGTGGATCACCGCCGCCAGAATTATCGAAAACAGGGTCATGATCATCAGCGACTGCCGGGCCGCCTCGCGGGCGCGCTTCGGATCGAGCTTGCCGAGGCTGAAGGCCACGACAACCGTGGTACCCAGATCGATAGCGGCAAAAAAGGACATCACCACCATATTGAAGCTGTCTGCCAGGCCGACCCCTGCCATCGCCTCTTTGCCTAACCAGCTCACCAGGAAGGTGCTCAGCACGCCCATCAGCAGAACGCAGGTATTTTCCAGGAAAATGGGAACGGCAAGGGGGGTGATTTCTCGCCAGAACAGAACACGATAACTTTTACGTTTTGCATACCATGGCGTACGCATGATCGCCTGGCGTAGGGGGGCGGTGACGTTCAAAATGGACCTTAGCGAGAAAGTTGAAACTCCATTTCAAATGATGAGGCAGAAAAGGCTATCCTGCAAAGTATTTTCCATAAAAAATTTGTTTGAATTTACAACTAACTGACGACAGAATCAGCAATCAACCGCGGTTTGCAAAGAACAGGTTTGACAAAAGTTTTTTCGCCGTTAATATGTGCCTCCACAACGATTCCTCTGTAGTTCAGTCGGTAGAACGGCGGACTGTTAATCCGTATGTCACTGGTTCGAGTCCAGTCAGAGGAGCCACATTCTGAAAAGCCTGCTTTTAAAGCAGGCTTTTTGCTTTTCTGCGTTCGGTTACATTGTCGGGTAAGCATCGCGCCACCGGGCATCACCCCATGCACAGGGGAAATAAAAAAGGCCCTCTGTCACCAGAGAGCCTTTTTAACACCTGTCAGGGATTACTCGCTTTTAACTTCAGGGTTTTTCATTTCACCCATCGCTTTCAGCTTTTTAGAGATCTCACGACGTTCTTTTGAGATCTCAGCATTTTTGATGATGTAGTCATCAACACGGTCTTCGTAATCGCTTTTCATGCTGGCGATGATGCCCTGAATGGCTTCCACGCTCATGCCTGGCTTGATGTAGTCGCTCAGGTTGTCCAGCAGCAGTACGCGTTTTTGGTTGTCACGGATCTTCTTCTCAACGTCCTGGATTTCACGCTGCAGTTTGTTTTTGCGGCGGAACAGGCGGACGAATTCCAGAACATCCTGGAACGAAGGCTTGGTAGTTTCCATTTTTACACCCCTGATAATGTGAGAGTCGGATTCGTTAATGCCACCGTTGTAACAGACAGCGACGGCGAATGACAATGAGTATATCGTTTAAGACTATCATAACCCCAATTGATGCTGAATCGAAGCAGCAGGCATCGCATATGGCGATGGCTGCTTTTTATTTGCGCAGTGCCCGGCAGATAAGATGCGAGAGCAACTCCAGCTGCCGCGCCAGTTCCATGCTGAGCCAGACATAGCCATGAATCGGCGTTTCTGCCACGTTGTCCCCCTGCCGCTCGTTCATCAGCACCTTCAGCTCGGCCACGATCTCATTCAGGCGCTCGCTGTTCGCCAGAATCGGCTGCGGATTCCCTTCGTAAAGCGCATGAGCGATGGTGAGCAGCGTTTGCTGGGTCATCTGCTGCGTCTCTCTCAGTGTGTGTGCGTTGAGCATCAGCAGATGGCTGGGACGCGACGCCCAGTGGGCATTGATTTGCAGTTCGAGCATGCACACCAGGTTGCGGCTCACCGTCTGGATAGCTTCGAAAATGGCTTTCTGAATATGGGTTTCTTTGCTGGCAGGCGTAATCAGGCCGCGCATCTTAACCACGTCATTCAGGATTTTTTGCAGATGTTTTTCCAGACGCGGACGCTCGACCAGGTTGGGGGAAAACCCCGCCTGATACACCCGGTTGAACGCGGTAACGTAGTTGGCCATCTGGATACGCCAGTGAAGAAAGGCGCGCTGCGGCCAGATACCGGTAAACAGCATAGCCAGAAGTGACCCGAGGATGACATCTCCGCTTCGCCACAGTGCGGTCGTCATGTCACCTGCCGGCGCACCGACAACCACCGAAAGGGTTATACCGATTAGCAGTGCCTGATATGGTTTTTTCCCCAACGCCAGCCAGCCGCAAAGAAACATCGCCGCGGCACACCACAGCAGCATAACGGGGAAGGAGATCAGCTCCAGTTTGAGCGCGATAAGTCCCAGCGCAGAACCAAGAACCGTGCCGCCAATACGTTCAAACGCGCGTGGTACCACGTTCCCCCAGAAGGAGATAGGCCCCATGATAACCACCAGCGTAATCAGCGGCCATGTCCCTTCCGGAACATCCAACAAACGCACCAGCACAAAGGTCAGAATAAACGCCAGCGCGATACGAAGGCCATGCACCACGCGGTAATGTTTGTACAAGCGAATTTCAAAAGGCGTTAAAGATTTGTCGGGACGCACACCCGCTCTCCAGCTAAACGGCAAACCGCGATTGTACTGTGTTTTCAGCCGGGCGAAACGCCCCCGGCTGAAAAAACCCTGCGTTTACTGGGTCAACCCGCCTTGTGCTCTACCGGGACATACATTTCGATGTCCCAGTAGCCATCCGCGTTGCCATCGTTCAGGTAACGTTCAAAACAGGGTTTGGGTGCAATTTGGTAGTGACGATCCTGCAAAAGAGAATTGAAGAACTGGTACCAGGGCGTCGCGAAATCATGCTCCTCAACGCGGGCGCTTGCCACCGCGTAGTCCCCGGCGGCGATTTCGGTCAGCATCACCCCTTCACTGTTGTCAGGAATGACGAACGCCTCCGGCACCGTAACGGCCGTGTCGCATCGCAGTTTTTCCGCCGGGACTTCGTCCGGATTGTCATAGTACACGGCCACCCACTCGAGCGGCTGGATTTGACGCCCCTCGACCCACATGCCTAACTGCTCAAAGCCCTGCTTAACGGTTTTCTCCCATGGCCCCACCAGGTGAAAGCCCGCGATTTTACGTTTCTGCTGCTGCGTGATGCTGTAGTCCATGCCGCCTCCGGTTTCACTGTATATTCATACACTGTAAAGCAAATGGCCTGTTTTCGACAAACACGGAGTGTTTATTATGCGAGCAGACTCGCAACCCTGCCAGTCTGCCCGGGGGACGTTCGGTGTGGGGTTAAAGCGTGTGGTGCAGGTAATCCCCTAAACGGGAGAAGAATCCGCCTTTATTCACCGGCTCCAGCGTTACTAATGGCCAGTGGGCCACCACTTTGTCACGATCGTACAGTTGGATCTCCCCTACCCGCTGATGGGCCGCAAGCGGAGCCTCCAGCTCTTTTTTGTCCAGGACGTATTTGGCCTTGATGTTAGGCACTTCCGTCTTCGGCAGGGCCAGCCAGAAATCCTGATCCGTTCCCAGCTCCACCTGCTCTTTATCTCCGTACCAGATGCGCTCGGTCCCGACTTTTTTTCCGTTATGCAGGATCTGCACCGTATCGAAATTTTGCTGGCCCCAGTGCAGCAATTTACGCGCCTGATCTTCACGCCCTTTTGGGCTGTCGGCCCCCATGATGACCGCAATAAGACGGCGCTGACCGTCCACCGCCGAGGCGATCAGGTTAAAGCCTGCTCCGGACGTATGCCCTGTTTTCAGGCCGTCGACGTTCATGGTTTTATCCCACAGCAGGCCGTTACGATTCTGCTGGGTAATGCCGTTCCAGGTCAGGCTCTTTTCGCTGTACATATGGTAGAACTCAGGCTCGCCGTGAATGATGGCCCGGGAAAGCACGGCAAGGTCGTACGCTGAGCTGTGCTGGCCGGGGGCATCCAGCCCATGCACCGTTTCGAAGTGGGTATCGCGCAGGTTTAGCTTTTGCACGTAGTCGTTCATCATGTTCACGAACTGCGGCTGACCGCCCGCGACGTGATCCGCCAGCGCGACGCAGGCGTCGTTACCGGAATCCACGATCAGCCCGCGGCTTAAGTCACGCACCGTGACGCGATCACCGGGTTTCAGGAACATCAGCGAGGAGCCGTCAAACACCGGGTTACCCTTCGCCCACGCGTCACGGCCCACGGTAACGATGTCATCAGGCGTAATACGATGGCTATCAATGGCGCGATCGACGACATATCCCGTCATCAGCTTGGTCAGGCTCGCCGGGTTGCGCTGCTGGTGTTCATTGCCTGCCGTTAAAATCTGACCCGTGGTGTAATCCATCAATACCCAGGACCCGGCCTGAATGGCGGGAGGCTGCGGCGAAAAATCCAGCGGATCGGCAGCCAGCGCAGATGAAATGCTCGAAGCGAGCAAAGAAACAGCAATAAACAGACGGCGTTTCAACGGTATATCCTCAGGTCATTAAAAATCGTTGACCTTTTTACGGGAGTTCTGATGTCGTTACTTGCCTTAATTGCAAAAAAATGTGACAGAGAGCATATTTTTCCTCAGGCCCGCTCGCAAATTTCATCCCTGACGGCGCTTTTTATTCGGCCTCTCCCCTGCGATCGTTTACCATAGAGACGTCAATTTTTAACAGGATGGTATCACTGGTGTCTGACTCTGACGCGCGCCCTACTTTTTTATTCCACGACTACGAAACCTTCGGCACGCACCCGGCGCTTGACCGCCCGGCGCAGTTCGCCGCCATCCGCACCGATGAGGATTTCAACATCATCGGCGAGCCGGAGGTCTTTTACTGCAAGCCCGCCGATGACTACCTGCCACAGCCTGGCGCGGTGATGGTGACCGGCATTACGCCCCAGGAAGCGCGGGACAAAGGGGTTAACGAGGCCGAATTTGCTCGCCGTATTCACGCCCTTTTCACCGTTCCGAATACCTGCGTGGTGGGCTATAACAACATCCGTTTCGATGACGAAGTGACGCGCAATATCTTCTATCGCAACTTCTACGATCCCTACGCCTGGAGCTGGCAGAATCGCAACTCGCGCTGGGATTTACTGGATATCATGCGTGCCTGCCATGCGCTGCGCCCCGAGGGGATCACCTGGCCAGAAAATGAAGAAGGGTTAACCAGCTTCAGGCTGGAACACCTGACGCGCGCAAACGGCATTGAACACAGCAATGCCCACGACGCCATGGCCGATGTTTATGCCACGATTGCCATGGCGAAGCTGGTAAAAACGGCGCAGCCGCGTCTGTTTGACTATCTGCTGAGCCATCGCAGCAAGCAGAAACTCATCACCCTGATTGATGTGCCGCAGATGAAACCGCTGGTCCACATTTCCGGCATGTTTGGCGCATGGCGGGGGAATACCAGCTGGGTCGCTCCGCTGGCATGGCATCCCGATAACCGAAATGCGGTCATTATGGTCGATCTGGCGGGCGATATTTCTCCGCTGCTGGAACTCAACAGCGATACATTGCGCGAACGGCTGTATACCCCGAAAGACGCGTTGGGTGACGTGCCCGCCGTTCCGGTGAAACTGGTGCATATTAATAAATGCCCGGTGCTGGCACAGGCCAATACGCTGCGCCCGGAAGACGCCGACAGGCTGGGCATTAATCGCCAGCACTGCCTGGATAATTTGAAAGTGCTGCGCGATAACCCGCAGGTGCGCGAGAAAGTCGTCGCCATCTTTGCCGAGGCAGAGCCGTTCGTGCCGTCTGAAAACGTGGATGCGCAGCTCTATAACGGCTTCTTCAGCGATGCTGACCGTGCAGCAATGAACATTGTTTTGCAAACCGAGCCGCGTAATCTGCCGGCGCTGGATATTACCTTCGCTGACAAGCGCATCGAGAAACTGATGTTTAACTATCGGGCGCGTAATTACCCTGGCACGCTGGATGAGGCAGAGCAGGAACGCTGGTTGCAGCATCGTCGTAATATCTTCACGCCGGAATTCCTGCAACGCTACGCAGAAGAGCTGGAGATGCTGTACAGCCACTATAACGGGGATGCTGAAAAACAGGCGCAGCTGAAAGCGCTGTATCAGTATGTGCAGGAAATTGTCTGAGGAAATGCAGGCATAAAAAAACCGGAGGCAATGGTCTCCGGTTTTTTTTATGGGTTACGTATCAGGCAACGTCTTCGTACTGAGGTACGGGATTACGGAAGCTTTTGGTTACGCAGGCCAGGTAGATTAAACCAATAGCCGCCCAAATCAGACCCAGAACCATTGAGCTCTCTTCCAGGTTCACCCACAGCGCACCCACGGTCAGCGCGCCGCACATTGGCAGGAACAGGTACTGGAAGTGGTCTTTCAGCGTCTTGTTACGCTTCTCGCGGATCCAGAACTGCGAAATCACGGAGAGGTTTACAAAGGTAAACGCCACCAGTGCCCCGAAGTTGATCAGCGCCGTCGCCATCACGAGGTCGAAGTTAATCGCTAACAGCGCGATAGCCCCAACCAGAATGATGTTCATTGCTGGCGTGCGCCATGTCGGGTGGACATAGCCAAAGAAGCTTTTCGGGAACACGCCGTCACGGCCCATTACGTACATCAGACGCGCAACGCCCGCATGTGCAGCCATGCCCGACGCCAGAACGGTGATGGTAGAGAAAATCAGCGCCCCGACCTGGAACACTTTACCCGCCACGTAGAGCATGATTTCCGGCTGAGACGCATCCGGATCCTTAAAGCGCGAGATATCCGGGAAGTACAGCTGCAGGAAATAGGTGGCGAAGATAAAGATCAGTCCACCGATCAGCGCGGTCAGGAAGATAGCGCGCGGAATAACACGCTCTGCGTCTTTCGTCTCTTCCGACAGGTTGCTGATGCCGTCAAATCCGGTAAAGGAGAAGCACAGGATCGTCGCCCCGGTAATCATCGGAATGACATGCGCATCACCAGACCAGAACGGTTTGCTGCTCGCCAGGGTTCCCGCACCTTCACCGTGGAAGACGCCATAGATCACCATACCGAGAATAACGGCAATCAGCACTACCTGAAGCACCACGATAACAGAGTTAAAGTTGGCAACAGACTTGATGCTACGCAGGTTAAAAGCGGTCATAAAGGCCACCAGCGCAATCACGAATACCCACGAAGGTATCGATGGCACCAGGGCTTCAAAATAAATTTTTGCCAGTAAGATGTTGATCATCGGTGCGAACAGATAGTCGAGCAGCGAAGACCAACCCACCATAAAGCCAACGGTCGGGCTAATGGATTTCTGGGCATAGGTGTAGGCGGAACCGGCAGACGGATAGCGACGCACCAGCTTACCGTAGCTCAGCGCGGTAAACAGGATCGCGATCAGCGCGAAGGCGTAAGCCGTCGGAACGTGACCGTCTGTGAGGCCTGAAACGATACCAAATGTATCGAACAGCGTCATTGGTTGCATATAGGCAAGGCCCATCATAACAACCGGAAATAGCGTAAGCGTCTTACGTAATTCCACGCGAGAGGTGTTTGGAGTTGCATTATGCGACATTGGATGTCTCCTTAATGGTGATACCCGCCGCGTAAGCGAATGATTGCCCCATTTTCTGTATTCCTCAGCGACAACAACTGTCGGATTTTAGTAAATATCTATCCGGTACGAAGCCCGGCCTCTTGGTTTTTAGTTTCGTTTCGTACATGCAAAAAAAAATAACCGACGCCTTTTATATCGTCGATTATTCATTTGTTTGCAGCGGCGGCATTTTGCCCTATTCAAGAGGCAAAAGGCAATAGATTGAGAAACCCATCAATAAAATAATTTAACTAATTGCTTGAATTACCTTACTCAGGCTGAGTGTAAACGGCAGCAATAGCACTATTTGCTAAAATTTCATCCCGCCACCAGGCGCTCGCCAGCCCGGCGGTTTGTTCATTCCAGCCAACCCACACCGACTCATTACTGTTTTGGGCGATAACCTGCTTCTCAACCAGCGCCCCGCTTTCGATAAACCGCTGCGCGAGATAGCGCGGGAGGTATCCGCAACCCAGGCCGCTAATTTGCAGCTCGAGCTTGGTTTTAAAATCAAACACGGTGATTGCCTCCTGCTCGTCCAGCAGCTGCGACGATATAGCGCACTCCGCACGGGAGCTGTCCCCAACCACGATAGCGCGGAATCCTTTAATCACCCGTCGGTTGATGGGGTCAGGTTCGTTCGCCAGCGGGTGATGCGGTGCGACGACAAACACCTGGTCGAGCACGCCCAGACGGGCAAAACCGAAATCGCTGAGCTGGGGAGGTTCATGCAGCGCTCCGACGATGATATCCGCCCTGCCCTGGGTTAACGCATCCCAGGAGCCGCCCAGCACGCCGTTTATAAATACCAGCCGCGTCACGCTATGGCGTTCATAGAACGCTTCGATAAGCGGGTTCAGAAGAGAAAACGGAAAGGTATCATCAACGCCAATGACCAGCTCATTTTCCCAGCCCTGATGCAGTTTAATCGCCTGCTTTTCAAGCTCGCGAACGGTATGGAGCACGTCGCGCCCCTTCTCCAGCAGCATTTGCCCCGTACGGGTAAAACGCGCGCGGTGACCGGAGCGGTCGAGAATCTGGATATTGAGATCGCTCTCCAGCTTGTGAACGGTGTAACTCAGCGCAGAAGGCGTTTTAAAGAGCTTCGCTGACGCCGCAGCGAAGCTCCCCTCTTTTTCCAGCGCGTCCAGAATAATGAGAACATCCAGCAGCGGTTTCATGTTCGCCCCCTTGCGGTGTGCGAGTAACCCCGCTGATGGCATTACTCCATGGGCATAACCATCGGGTCGGGGTACTGATACTCAAACCCCAGTTCATGGCATATACGGTTGCCATCAATGATTTTGCCTTTCCCTTCTCCCCCTTCACTGCTGAAGACCGGGGGCGCCAGGCCAAGCTGGCGAGCCATGAGCGGATAAAATGTCTGACGCGCCGGATGAGAAGGCGCACATATATTATAGATGTGACCGCCTTTTGGAGCCTGTAACAACAGTTCGATTGCGCCAATAACGTCATCAAGATGCACCAGATTGACGCCCTGCTGCCCGTCCGGGGCTGATTTTCCGGCAAAGAAACGGCCCGGGTGACGTCCCGGCCCCACCAGCCCGGCAAGGCGCAAAATATCGACCTGGGTGCCCGGCAGGTTATGCAGCCAGTCTTCCAGCTCCTTCAGCACCTGACCACTGGCGGTGACAGGATGACGTTCTGTGGTCTCCTTCGCCGTCCCGTCGATGTTCCCGTAAACGGAGGTCGAGCTGGTAAACAGAATGCGCGGAATATGATGCGCGAGCGCGCTATCGACAATCTCCTGTACCGCCTGGCGGTAAAAGGTCTCTCCAGGCCCACTGCGGCGCGCCGGTAAGGTGATCACCAGCGCGTCGACGTTCATCAGGGCGTCCAGATCATCGGTATCACAGATCAACTCCGGTTCAAGGCGCAACTCGACGCCCTCTATCCCGCACATTCTGGCAGCTTCCACCCCATCCAGCGTGGTTTTACTGCCGGTCACCTGCCAGCCTTTCGCGGCTAATGACATCGCCAGCGGCATTCCCAACCACCCTAAACCGACAATTGCGACCTTTTTCATGTCCATTCTCCAGGCTTACTCACGTTTCTATTAAGGCTACGCCAGCACCGCTGATCACACAATTCATAGCATCAATATGAAATGAATTAATGATTAAAAAAAGCCCTTGCAAAGCAGCGTATAAGTGGTTTAGGTTAAAAGACATTACATGAATAAGCATTCATAGAGAAATTACATGACACGCGTTCAATTTAAACACCACCATCATCACCATCATCCTGACTAGTCTTTCAGGCGATGTGTGCTGGAAGACGTTTGGATCTTCCAGTGGTGCATGAACGCAATAAAAAGCCCCCGGAAGATCCTCTTCCGGGGGCTTTTTTTTGGACCAAATTCGGACAGGTTAACGAGGAATAAAGAATGTTAGATAACTCACGTTTACGCATAGCTATTCAAAAATCAGGCCGTTTGAGCGACGATTCACGCGAACTGCTGGCTCGCTGCGGAATTAAAATCAATTTACACACCCAGCGTCTGATTGCTCTGGCTGAAAATATGCCTATCGATATTCTGCGCGTACGTGATGACGATATTCCCGGGCTGGTAATGGATGGCGTGGTTGACCTCGGTATCATTGGTGAAAACGTGCTGGAGGAAGAACTGCTGACCCGCCGCGCGCAGGGCGAAGATCCACGCTATTTCACGCTCCGCCGCCTCGATTTCGGTGGTTGCCGCCTGTCGCTGGCTACACCGGCGGACGAAGCCTGGGACGGCCCGGCCGCGCTTAATGGCAAACGTATCGCCACCTCTTACCCGCACCTGCTCAAGCGTTACCTCGACCAGAAAGGCGTGCAGTTTAAATCCTGCCTGCTGAATGGCTCCGTTGAAGTCGCCCCGCGTGCGGGCCTGGCAGACGCCATCTGTGACCTCGTCTCTACCGGCGCAACCCTTGAAGCAAACGGCCTGCGTGAAGTGGAAGTGATTTACCGCTCCAAAGCCTGCTTGATCCAGCGTGACGGCGAGATGGACGATGCCAAGCAGCAGCTCATCGACCGCCTGTTAACCCGTATTCAGGGAGTGATTCAGGCCCGAGAATCAAAATACATCATGATGCATGCACCAACCGAACGCCTGGATGAAGTCATTGCTCTGCTGCCGGGCGCTGAACGCCCAACCATTCTGCCGCTGGCGGGGGATCAGCAACGCGTCGCCATGCACATGGTCAGCAGCGAAACCCTGTTCTGGGAAACCATGGAAAAACTCAAGGCGCTGGGGGCAAGCTCCATTCTGGTGCTGCCCATTGAGAAGATGATGGAGTAACGGCCATGAGCTTTAATACCATTATCGACTGGAATAGCTGCACTGAAGAGCAGCAAAGTGAATTACTGATGCGCCCGGCTATTTCTGCCTCTGAGGGTATCACCCGCACCGTCGCGGAGATCCTCAACAACGTCAAAACCCGTGGTGACGACGCGCTGCGCGAATACAGCGCAAAGTTCGACAAAACCGAGGTTGGCGCGTTAAAGGTGACCGAACAGGAAATCGCCGAGGCGGAAAAGCGCCTCGGCGACGAGATTAAACAGGCGATGGCGGTGGCGGTAAAAAACATCGACACCTTCCACACCGCGCAAAAACTGCAGACGGTGGACGTAGAAACGCTGCCAGGCGTTCGTTGCCAGCAGGTTACGCGTCCGGTTGCCTCGGTTGGCCTCTATATTCCTGGCGGCTCCGCCCCGCTGTTTTCCACCGTATTAATGCTGGCTACCCCGGCGCGTATCGCCGGTTGTCAGAAAGTGGTGCTCTGCTCCCCACCTCCGATTGCCGATGAAATTCTGTATGCCGCTAAGCTCTGCGGCGTGCAGGAAGTGTTTAAAGTGGGCGGTGCGCAGGCCATCTCGGCCCTGGCGTTTGGTACGCAATCCGTTCCCCGGGTCGATAAAATTTTCGGGCCAGGAAATGCGTACGTCACCGAAGCCAAGCGTCAGGTGAGCCAGCGTTTCGACGGCGCGGCCATTGATATGCCTGCGGGTCCATCAGAAGTGCTGGTGATTGCCGACAGCGGGGCCACGCCGGATTTTGTTGCCTCTGACTTGTTGTCTCAGGCGGAACACGGCCCGGATTCGCAGGTGATTTTGCTGACGCCGGATGCCGATATGGCAAAACGCGTGGGTGAAGCCGTTGATCGCCAGCTTGCCGATCTGCCCCGCGCCGAAACGGCCCGCCAGGCGTTATCCGCCAGCCGCCTGATTGTGGCCCGCGATGTTGAACAGTGTATTGCCATTTCTAACCAGTACGGCCCTGAGCACCTGATCGTTCAGACCCGCAACGCGCGCGAGCTGGTCGACAGCATTACCAGCGCCGGCTCGGTCTTCCTCGGCGACTGGTCCCCGGAATCCGCGGGTGATTATGCGTCAGGAACCAACCACGTGCTGCCGACGTACGGCTATACCGCAACCTGCTCCAGCCTCGGCCTGGCAGATTTTCAGAAACGTATGACCGTGCAGGAGCTTTCCCGCGAGGGCTTTGCCTCGCTGGCCTCGACCATTGAGACGCTGGCTGCCGCCGAGCGCCTGACCGCCCACAAAAACGCCGTTACGCTACGCGTGGCCGCCCTGAAGGAGCAAGCATGAACATTGAAGATTTAGCCCGTGAAAATGTCCGTCGACTGACGCCCTATCAGTCCGCGCGTCGTCTGGGCGGCAAAGGTGACGTCTGGCTAAACGCCAACGAATTTCCGACGGCGGTCGCCTTCGAGCTGTCTCAGCAGACGCTGAACCGCTACCCGGAGTGTCAGCCCAAAGCGGTGATTGAGAACTACGCTCAGTACGCAGGCGTCAAGCCCGAGCAGGTGCTGGTCAGCCGCGGGGCCGATGAAGGGATTGAACTGCTGATCCGCGCCTTCTGCGAGCCGGGCAACGATGCGGTGATGTTTTGTCAGCCTACCTACGGCATGTACAGCGTAAGCGCGGAAACCTTTGGCGTGGCGTGCCGCAACGTGCAGGCGCTGGACGACTGGCAGTTGGATCTGCAGGGCATCGCCGATAATCTTGAGGGCGTGAAGGTGGTCTTTGTTTGCAGCCCCAATAACCCAACCGGGCAAATTATCAATCCTCAGGATATCCGCACCCTGCTTGAGTTGACCCGCGGCAAAGCGCTGGTGGTGGCCGATGAAGCTTACATTGAGTTTTGCCCGCAGGCGACGCTGGCCGGCTGGCTTGCAGAGTATCCACACCTGGTAGTGCTGCGTACGCTGTCGAAAGCCTTCGCCCTGGCCGGCCTGCGCTGCGGCTTTACGCTGGCCAACAAAGAGGTGATCGACCTGCTGCTGAAAGTCATCGCCCCCTATCCGCTTTCTACGCCGGTGGCGGATATCGCCGCTCAGGCGCTGACCCCGCAGGGCATCAACGCCATGCGTGAGCGCGTGGCGCAGATCCTTGAAGAACGTCAGTACCTGATGACGGCCCTGAAGGCTATTCCATGCGTAGAGCAGGTGTTCGACTCCGAAACCAATTACATCCTGGCCCGCTTTACCGCCTCAAGTGCCGTATTTAAATCTTTATGGGATCAGGGCATTATCTTACGTGACCAAAACAAACAACCCTCCTTAAGCGGCTGCCTGCGTATTACCGTGGGGACCCGTGAAGAGAGCCAGCGCGTTATTGACGCCCTGAAAGCGGAGACAGTATGAGCCAGAAGTATCTCTTTATCGATCGAGACGGGACCCTTATCTCGGAACCCCCTGCCGATTTTCAGGTCGATCGTTTCGACAAGCTGGCTTTTGAACCCGACGTCATCCCGGTTCTGCTCCGGCTGCAAAAAGCGGGCTTTAAGCTGGTGATGATCACGAACCAGGACGGTCTGGGTACCGACAGCTTCCCGCAGGCAGACTTTGATGGCCCGCATAACCTGATGATGCAGATCCTGACCTCGCAGGGCGTGGCGTTTGATGAAGTACTCATCTGTCCGCACCTGCCTGCCGACGAATGCGACTGCCGTAAGCCTAAAGTGAAGCTGGTTGAACGTTATCTTGCCGAAGAGGCGCTGGATAAGGCCAACAGCTATGTGATCGGCGACCGCATCACCGACATCACACTGGCCGAAAACATGGGTATTACGGGGCTGCGCTACGACCGCGCCAGCCTCAACTGGGCAACGATTGGCGAGCAGTTAACCCAACGTGACCGCTACTCGCACGTGGAACGCAACACCAAAGAAACCCAGATTGACGTAAAGGTCTGGCTCGATCGCGAAGGCGGCAGCAAGATCCACACCGGCGTGGGTTTCTTCGATCATATGCTGGATCAGATTGCGACCCATGGCGGCTTTCGCATGGAAATCACCGTCAAAGGTGACCTGTACATCGACGATCACCACACCGTGGAAGATACCGGCCTGGCGCTGGGCGAAGCGCTGAAGCTGGCGCTGGGTGACAAGCGCGGCATTAATCGCTTTGGTTTTGTCCTGCCGATGGACGAATGTCTGGCGCGCTGTGCGATGGATATCTCCGGTCGCCCGCATCTGGAATATAAAGCAGACTTTACCTATCAGCGCGTCGGCGATCTGAGCACTGAGATGGTTGAGCACTTCTTCCGCTCGCTCACCTACACCATGGGTCTGACGCTGCACCTTAAAACCAAAGGCAAGAACGACCATCACCGCGTGGAAAGCCTGTTCAAAGCCTTTGGCCGCACGCTGCGCCAGGCCATTCGTGTCGACGGCGATGCACTGCCCTCGTCGAAAGGAGTGTTGTAATGAACGTGGTGATTCTGGATACCGGATGCGCCAACCTGAACTCGGTGAAATCGGCAATTATGCGCCACGACTACGAGCCGCAGGTCAGCCGCGATCCTGAAGTGGTGTTACGCGCAGACAAACTTTTCCTGCCGGGCGTGGGGACCGCGCAGGCGGCGATGGACCAAATCCACGAGCGTGAACTCGCGGACCTGATCAAAGCCTGTACTCAGCCGGTACTGGGGATTTGCCTGGGTATGCAGCTTCTCGGGCGTCGCAGCGATGAGTCGAACGGTGTCGACCTGCTGGGCATTATTGAAGAGGATGTGCCTAAGATGACCGACCACGGTCTGCCCTTGCCGCACATGGGCTGGAACCGCGTCTATCCAAAAGCGGGCGATCGGCTGTTTCGCGGTATCGACGACGGCGCGTACTTTTACTTCGTGCACAGCTATGCCATGCCGGTAAATACGTACACCATCGCCCAGTGCAGCTACGGCGAGGCGTTCACCGCCGCGGTGCAAAAAGATAACTTCTTTGGCGTGCAGTTTCATCCGGAGCGCTCCGGCGCTGCAGGCGCGCAGCTGCTGAAAAACTTCCTGGAGATGTGATGATTATTCCCGCTTTAGATTTGATTGACGGCACGGTTGTGCGTCTCCACCAGGGCGATTACGGCCAGCAGCGCGACTACGGTAACGACCCGCTGCCGCGCCTGCAGGATTATGCGACCCAGGGGGCTGAAGTTTTACACCTCGTCGATCTGACCGGCGCAAAAGATCCGGACAAGCGTCAGATACCCTTGCTCAAGAAACTGGTCGCCGGTGTGGCTGTCCCGGTGCAGGTTGGCGGCGGCGTGCGTACGGAAGAGGACGTTGCGGCCTTGCTGGACGCGGGCGTGGCGCGCGTGGTGGTGGGTTCAACCGCAGTGAAAGATCCTGAAACCGTCAAAGGCTGGTTCCGCCGCTTTGGCGCGGATGCGCTGGTGCTGGCGCTGGACGTGCGTATCGATGCAGAAGGCAATAAACAGGTTGCCGTCAGCGGCTGGCAGGAAAACTCCGGCGTAACGCTGGAGGCGCTGGTCGAGACATATCTCCCTGTTGGCCTGAAGCACGTGTTGTGTACGGATATTTCCCGCGACGGGACGCTGGCAGGCTCCAACGTCGGGTTATATGAAGAGGTCTGCGCCCGTTATCCGCAGGTCGCGTTCCAGTCTTCTGGCGGTATCGGTGATATCGGTGACGTTGCCGCCCTGCGCGGCACCGGCGTGCAGGGCGTGATTGTAGGACGCGCTTTACTGGAAGGTAAGTTTACGGTGACGGAGGCAATTCAATGCTGGCAAAACGGATAATCCCCTGCCTGGACGTGCGTAACGGCCAGGTGGTAAAAGGCGTGCAGTTCCGCAATCACGAGATCATCGGCGACATCGTGCCGCTGGCAAAACGCTACGCCGAAGAAGGCGCAGACGAACTGGTCTTTTACGATATCACCGCCTCCAGCGATGGACGCGTCGTCGACAAAAGCTGGGTGGCACGCGTGGCGGAAGTGATTGATATTCCCTTCTGCGTGGCGGGCGGGATTAAATCCGCGGACGATGCGGCCAAAACTCTCTCTTTCGGCGCTGACAAGATTTCAATCAACTCCCCCGCTCTGGCTGACCCGGACCTCATTACCCGCCTGGCTGACCGCTTTGGCGTGCAGTGTATTGTGGTAGGGATCGACACCTGGTACGACGATGCAACGGGCAAATATCACGTCAACCAGTACACCGGTGACGAAAGCCGGACCCGCATCACCCAATGGGAAACGCTGGACTGGGTGGAAGAAGTGCAGAGACGTGGCGCGGGCGAGATCGTGCTCAACATGATGAACCAGGACGGCGTGCGTAACGGCTACGATCTGGAGCAGCTCAAAAAGGTGCGTGCGGTATGCAACGTCCCGCTGATTGCCTCCGGCGGCGCGGGAACTCAGGAGCACTTCCTGGACGCCTTCCGCGTGGCGAACGTCGACGGCGCGCTGGCTGCCTCCGTGTTCCACAAACAGATTATCAATATTGGTGAGTTAAAAGCGTACCTGGCAGCTCAGGGCGTGGAGATCAGGGTATGTTAACAGAACAACAACAGAAACAGCTGGACTGGGAAAAAACGGATGGCTTACTGCCCGTAGTTGTGCAGCATGCCGTATCAGGCGAAGTGTTGATGCTGGGCTATATGAACAAGGACGCGCTGGCGAAAACCATCGACAGCGGAAAAGTGACCTTTTTCTCACGGACAAAACAGCGCCTGTGGACCAAAGGGGAAACCTCCGGTCATTTCCTCAATGTTGTCAGCATCACGCCGGACTGCGATAACGACACGCTGCTGGTGCTGGTAAACCCGATTGGCCCGACCTGCCATAAAGGCACCAGCAGCTGCTTCGGCGAAGCGAGCCACCAGTGGTTGTTCTTATACCAGCTGGAGCAATTGCTCGCCGAGCGTAAAACGGCCGATCCTGAAAGTTCCTACACGGCGAAGCTTTACGCGAGCGGAACCAAGCGTATTGCGCAGAAGGTGGGCGAAGAAGGCGTTGAGACCGCGCTGGCCGCGACGGTGCATGACCGGGATGAGCTGACCAACGAGGCGTCTGATTTGATGTATCACCTGCTGGTCCTACTACAGGATCAAGAGCTGGATTTAACGGCGGTGATAGAGAATCTCCGCAAGAGACATAAATAAAAAAGACCGGGGAGACCCGGTCTTTTTTTTGCCTGTGAATCAGGCTTTTGGTTTGTAGTTTCGCAGCGCGTTGCGGCCCAGTACTACTGCTGAACCGATAATCCCGCCAAGCAGTACGGCGAGGATCAGGGTGATGGCTTTTTTCGGGCTATCGCGACGGACGGGCAGGTTAGGCTTCATAACGTAGCGATAAACGTGAATGCTGTCTGGATTCACATTGAGGTTCTGAATATCCAGCAAGTTCTGTTTAGTCTGGTAGTAAGCACCAGAGAAGACCAGCGGACGCGAGGCTTCGTTATCAATCATGGATTTCAGCGCTTCGCTGCCCAGCAGGAACATCGTTTCCTGAGTGACATCCTGAGTTTGCTGAATTTGCGGGGTGGTAATTTTCGCCGCTTCAGCGTTTTTAAGCGCCTCAGAGATCTGTTTGATGCGCAGATCTTTCTGCTCCTGAGAAACCTTCTCCTGGTTTTCCAGAGAGTCGTTCAGGGTGGTGATCTGCTGCTTGATGTTGTCTTTAAGGTCGACGGTCAGCTCTTTTGCGGTCTGCTCATCAACCTGCTGAATGTACTGGGCTAGCTGCTTTTGTGCGGCTTCCGCAGACTCACCCTCATAACTTACCGTCAAAGGCAGGGCTTGCCCTTTAACCGTCGGCTCAATGGTCAGTTTTTCAGGTTGGTCCTGATTTTCAAGCGCCTGAGATAACGCGGAGAAGGAGGAGTTGAATCGACCGATCGCGCGAGTCTGAATATCGAGCATTGACGGCGCTGCGCCGCCGTAAAGGATATTCAACGCATTAGTGTACGTGGCGATTTGTGCCGCATCAGGCTGGGCAATGATGGCGGATGAGGTCCATTTCTCTTTTGCGACCGTGATATATACGCCAGCTAAAACGATAAAAACAGCGATAAATGCCCCGATTACCCACTTTCCGCGCCAAAGTTGCAGCACTAAATCAAGTAAATCAATTTGCTCCGGGTCCGTACTGCGCGTGACCAGGCTATTGTTGTTTTGCGTCATACAATCCCTAACAGATAAAAGGGCAAAAAAAATATGTTTATGTAGTTTATCTGTTACTGCGGATTTTTCTATAGGAATTCGATGAGTTATATCGTAAAGATGCGTTATGTAACTTACCAGCAACGCGTTATCATAGACACATTCTGGTGCCCTGAGCATCAACAAGAACGAAGCGTTAACGAGGAAAGATATGAAATTTTTGGTAACGGGCGCAGCAGGTTTTATCGGTTCGCATGTCAGCAAGCGACTTCTGGATGCTGGCCATCAGGTCGTAGGTATTGATAACCTGAATGACTACTATGACGTTAACCTTAAGCTGGCGCGTCTGGATCTGCTCAAATCCGACAATTTCTCTTTCCATAAACTGGATTTAGCCGACCGTGAAGGAATGGCTGCGCTCTTCGCCGATGAGAAGTTTGACCGTGTGATCCACCTGGCCGCTCAGGCAGGGGTTCGCTACTCGCTGGATAATCCCCATGCTTATGCGGATGCCAACCTGGTGGGTCATCTTAACGTGCTGGAAGGCTGTCGCCACAATAAGGTTCAACACCTGCTTTATGCCTCTTCCAGCTCCGTTTATGGGCTCAACCGTAAGATGCCTTTCTCTACGGACGATTCAGTGGATCACCCTGTTTCGCTGTACGCGGCAACCAAAAAGGCCAATGAGCTGATGTCGCATACCTACTCTCATTTGTACAACCTGCCAACGACCGGCCTGCGCTTCTTTACCGTGTACGGCCCGTGGGGACGCCCGGACATGGCCTTGTTCAAATTTACCAAAGCGATGATCGAAGGTAACCCGATTGATGTTTACAACTACGGTAAGATGAAACGAGACTTCACCTATATCGATGATATCGCCGAAGCCATCATCCGCCTGCAGGACGTTATCCCTCAAGCCAATGCGCAATGGACCGTTGAAAGCGGTTCGCCAGCGACCAGCTCTGCACCGTATCGCGTCTATAACATCGGCAACAGCTCTCCTGTTGAACTGATGGATTACATTACCGCGCTGGAAGATGCGCTCGGGAAAGAGGCCGAGAAAAATATGATGCCAATCCAGCCGGGTGACGTGCTGGAAACCAGCGCCGATACTCAGGCGCTGTATGAGGTAATTGGTTTTAAACCACAGACGTCAGTGAAAGATGGGGTGAAGAACTTTGTCGACTGGTACCGAAATTTCTATCAGGTTTAAAACAGAAAACCCGGCGTAATAGCCGGTTTTTTTATTGGGCAACAAAGTAAAACTCAGTCGCTTCCGAACAGATCGCGGGTATAAACCTTATCCTCTACATCCGCCAACTCTTCCGCCATACGGTTCGAGATAATCACATCCGCTTCTTTCTTAAAGGCATCCAGATCGCGAATCACGCGTGAGTGGAAGAACTCATCTTCCTGCATCGCAGGTTCATAGATAATAACCTGAACGCCTTTAGCCTTAATACGCTTCATGATCCCCTGAATGGAAGACGCGCGGAAGTTATCAGACCCGCTCTTCATGATCAGACGATAGACACCCACCACCTTCGGCTGACGCGCAAGGATCGAATCGGAGATGAAGTCTTTACGCGTGCGGTTGGCATCAACGATGGCAGAGATCAGGTTGTTCGGCACCGCCTGATAGTTAGCCAGCAACTGCTTGGTATCTTTTGGCAAGCAGTAGCCACCATAGCCAAACGACGGGTTGTTGTAGTGGTTGCCAATGCGCGGGTCGAGGCACACGCCTTCGATAATCTGGCGCGTATTCAGGCCCAGGCTCTCTGCATAGCTGTCTAACTCGTTGAAGTACGCTACGCGCATAGCCAGATAGGTATTCGCGAACAGCTTAATCGCTTCTGCTTCGGTGGAGTCCGTAAACAGAACCGGGATATCCTTCTTGATTGCGCCTTCCTGGAGCAACGCAGCAAAACGCTCCGCACGCTCAGAGCGCTCACCAATCACGATACGGGAGGGGTGCAGGTTATCGTATAACGCCCTGCCCTCACGCAGGAACTCTGGCGAGAAGAAGACATTATCAATACCCAACTCTTCTTTGATAGATTTGGTAAAGCCGACAGGAATGGTCGACTTGATGATCATCACGGCGTTAGGGTTGATTGAGATGACGTCCTTGATAACGGCTTCAACGGTAGAGGTGTTGAAATAGTTCGTTTTAGGATCGTAATCCGTTGGCGTCGCGATGATGACATAATCCGCGTCGCGGTAGGCATCCTCTTTGTCCGTGGTGGCGCGGAAGTTCAGCGGTTTGTTCGCCAGGTAATCCTGGATCTCTGTATCAACAATCGGGGACTTCTTCTGATTAAGCATGTCCACTTTAGACTGGACGATATCAAGCGCTACCACTTCGTGGTTCTGCGCAATCAGAATACCGTTTGATAGGCCAACGTAGCCGGTTCCGGAGATTGTTATTTTCATTCGTTCACTTCTTGCAGTTTGAGTGTCTGGTGCTCTTTCAGAGTCACCAAAATGAGAGCTGGGGATTTTTTATCGCTAATACGGATGGAGTGTCAAGGTGAATGCCTGAAGGGGCGAAGAGGTGTCCTGGGTCGAATCAAGGTAACAGAATGGTGGATCGACCCCCGATACACGACAAAACGGGCCCTTAACATGCGTTTCATAAAAAAAGTGAAACGAAAAGAACCCGTACTGTCGAGGATCAAATCAGACTAATCCCTTGGTTAGATTTAACAAATATTGACCGTAACCCGTCTTGTTCAGTGGCTCAGCCAGTTTTCTAAGCTGCTCTGCATCAATAAAGTTTCTGCGGTATGCAATCTCTTCAGGGCAGGAAACTTTTAACCCCTGGCGTTCTTCAATCGTGGCAATGAAATTACTCGCCTCAATCATACTCTGGTGCGTTCCGGTATCCAGCCATGCATAACCGCGTCTCATCATCGCCACGGACAATCGGCCCTGCTCCATATAGAGGCGATTTATATCGGTGATTTCCAATTCTCCGCGTTCAGATGGGCGCAAACTTTTCGCCATCGCGATCACATCGTTATCGTAAAAATAGAGACCGGTAATAGCATAGTTGCTCTTGGGCTGCTTTGGTTTCTCTTCAAGTCCAATCGCGGTCCCCTCTTTGTCAAACTCAACAACGCCGTAGCGTTCAGGATCGCTCACATGGTAAGCGAAAACCGTCGCCCCATCTTCCTGGCAGGCTGCGCTTTCGAGCAGCCTCGGCAAATCGTGTCCGTAGAAAATGTTATCCCCAAGCACAAGGGCACAGTTGTCCTCACCGATAAATTCTTCCCCCAGAATAAAGGCCTGCGCCAGGCCATCAGGGCTTGGTTGCACTTTATATTGCAGGCGCAGCCCCCACTGGCTACCATCACCAAGCAACTGTTCAAAACGAGGCGTGTCCTGCGGTGTGCTAATGATCAGGATATCTCTTATCCCTGCTAGCATTAGCGTAGAGAGCGGATAATAGATCATGGGCTTATCGTAAATCGGCAGCAGTTGCTTGCTAACAGCCATCGTTACGGGGTAAAGGCGTGTTCCCGACCCCCCCGCCAGTATAATACCCTTACGCTTGGTCATTAATTACGCTCCCCATAATTCTGCTCAATCCAACTTTTATAGGCACCACTTTTAACATGAGAGACCCACTCCGCATTGTTCAAATACCACTCGACAGTTTTACGTATTCCACTCTCGAAGGTCTCTAGCGGTTTCCATCCTAATTGGCTACTGATCTTACGGGAATCTATTGCATAGCGGCGGTCATGTCCTGGGCGGTCGGCTACATAGGTGATTTGTTCACGATAGGAACCGGCTTTGGGTACAATCTCATCAAGCAGATCGCAGATGGAGTGAACAACTTCAATGTTCTTTTTCTCGTTAAACCCACCAATATTATAGGTTTCCCCGACCTGCCCTGTCGTTAAGACGGTATAAAGCGCGCGGGCATGATCTTCAACATAGAGCCAGTCACGAATCTGATCACCTTTACCGTAAATTGGCAGTGGCTTATTTTCCAGCGCATTTAAGATGACAAGCGGAATAAGTTTTTCAGGAAAGTGGTAAGGCCCGTAGTTATTCGAACAGTTGGTCACGATTCCCGGCAACCCATACGTACGTATCCAGGCACGAACTAAATGATCACTCGATGCTTTTGACGCGGAATAAGGACTGCTTGGTGCGTAGGCCGTTTCCTCCGTGAAGAGCGGTAACGCTCTTCCCCCTTCTGATTCGTCTGGATGAGGCAAATCACCATAAACTTCATCTGTTGAAATATGGTGGAAACGAAACACGGATTTAGACATCTCATCCATCGAAGACCAGTACGCACGGCACGTCTCCAGCAGAACATAGGTGCCAACAATATTGGTTTCAATAAACGCTGCGGGGCCAGTAATTGAACGATCAACATGGCTTTCTGCAGCAAGATGCATTACTGCATCCGGTTGGTGGGTCGCAAAAATGCGCTCTATTGTGGCTTTATCGCAGATATCTGCGTGTTCAAAAAAATAGCGCTCGCTGGTGCTCACTTCACTCAATGATTCGAGATTTCCGGCATAGGTCAATTTATCAACGTTAACAACGCTATCCTGTGTATTGCCAATAATATGTCGTATAACCGCAGAACCAATAAAACCGGCACCGCCAGTAACAAGAATTTTCACGCAATCTATTCCGTTAAAGTGAGTTGAGTGGAGTGTACAAGATAAAAAAGCCCGGTATCGCTACCGGGCTTGATGGAATGGAAGATTCAGATTAATCCAGCCATTCGGTGTGGAACACACCTTCTTTATCAGTGCGCTTATAGGTGTGCGCGCCGAAATAGTCGCGCTGCGCCTGAATCAGGTTCGCAGGCAGTACGGCTGCACGATAGCTATCGTAATATGCGACAGCAGCAGAGAAGGTAGGTACCGGAATGCCGTTCTGCACGGCATAAGCAACCACGTCACGCAGCGCCTGCTGGTATTCGTCGGCAATTTTCTTGAAGTACGGCGCCAACAGTAGGTTTGCGATACCCGCATTTTCAGAATAGGCATCGGTGATTTTCTGCAGGAACTGGGCGCGAATGATGCAGCCAGCGCGGAAGATCTTCGCGATTTCGCCGTAGTTCAGATCCCAGTTATTTTCGTCTGAAGCGGCGCGCAGCTGCGAGAAGCCTTGTGCATAAGAGACGATTTTACCGAGATACAACGCACGACGAACTTTCTCAACGAACTCGGCTTTATCACCGGCGGGTTTCGCCTGCGGGCCAGACAGCACTTTAGATGCTGCAACGCGCTGCTCTTTCAGAGAAGAGATGTAACGCGCGAAGACGGACTCGGTGATCAGGGACAGCGGCTCGCCCAGATCCAGCGAGCTCTGGCTGGTCCACTTACCGGTACCTTTGTTAGCAGCTTCATCCAGAATCACATCGACCAGGTATTTACCTTCTTCATCTTTCTTAGTGAAGATATCTTTGGTGATGTCGATCAGGTAGCTGTTCAGCTCGCCTTTATTCCACTCGGTAAAGGTCTCAGCCAGCTCTTCATTGGAGAGGTTCAGGCCGCCTTTCAACAAGGAGTACGCTTCAGCAATAAGCTGCATGTCGCCATATTCGATGCCGTTGTGAACCATCTTCACATAGTGGCCCGCACCGTCAGCACCGATATAGGTCACGCATGGCTCACCATCTTCGGCGACAGCTGCAATTTTGGTCAGAATTGGAGCAACCAGCTCATACGCTTCTTTCTGGCCACCCGGCATGATAGATGGGCCTTTCAGGGCACCCTCTTCACCACCGGACACACCGGTACCGATGAAGTTGAAGCCTTCAGCTGACAATTCACGGTTACGACGAATGGTGTCCTGGAAGAAGGTGTTACCGCCATCAATGATGATGTCGCCTTTATCCAGATAAGGCTTCAGGGAGTCGATTGCAGCATCGGTACCCGCGCCCGCTTTTACCATTAACAGGATACGACGTGGCGTTTCGAGAGACTCAACAAACTCTTTAACCGTATAGAAAGGAACCAGTTTCTTGCCTGGGTTCTCGGCAATCACTTCTTCGGTTTTTTCACGGGAGCGGTTGAAAACGGAGACGGTATAACCACGGCTTTCGATGTTGAGCGCCAGGTTGCGCCCCATCACTGCCATACCGACAACGCCGATCTGTTGCTTGGACATTACATACTCCTGTCAGGTGTGGTCGCCGCGACTATGCGCGGCTTGAAATGTGGCTTAGATGTTAACTCAGGATGAGCCTGAGTAGATAGCGGAAGATGCGATTCAGAGGGGCGTTAGATGAACGCCTTGGCAAAGGAAGGATCAAAAGGCCCCTCTTTCACTTCCATCATTAGTGCTCTCGGAGAGAGACATTCGACACTGTGTATATCACCCGGAGAAAACTCGACTACGTTTATTGCGGTATTCTCTCCTGCGACAAATTGATTAATGATTCCGCCATCTTTGCCATACAAGCAAACCTGCACTTGCCCTTGCATAACGATGAACATCTCCCATTGATGAGGGAGTTCGTGGAAATGCGGGTCGACATAACTGCCCTTAACCAGAGCAATGAGCAACCTCTGCACTTTATCCTGGTGCGAATTATGCATTAGAAGGTGAGCGCGCAAGCGTGCAGAATGCTCGGCTTGTTCGTATAAGGCTTCAAGCTGATGAGTATCAATTAGTCGCATTACATGCCTCTAACCTCATTTCGATAGTCTGTGCCGCAGACTCGACTGAGAATTTTTCTTTCAACAATACATTCGCACCTAAGCCGAATTGGCGACGCGCGGCAACATCTTTAAGCATTAGCAGTGCGGACTCATGAAGTTTATCATCCTCACCATTTATATGAATTAATCCGGCATTATTTTGATTAACGACATCAAGCAAATCATTACCAGCATTCACACTGCCTAATATAGGTAAGGACTGAACCATATATCCTAACAATTTCCCAGGAAAATTGTGAGATGAGTGTCTGGCAGAAAGCGAAAAAAGGCCAACATCCATTTCCGACAGGATAAATTTGAATTCATCCTGATTGACAGAGGCCATATACGTGAAGTTAGGCAAAGCCCACTCGGCAGCCAAAGAATTGATTAATTCAACCTCATCTCCCTGCCCGACAAATAAAAAGTGAGCCTGGGGATGCTCAGCCATTTTTCGGGCAAGACGCATCAGATTCCCCATATCCTGCGCATGACCGATATTCCCTCCATAGAAGAAAATAACTTTATCTTCAAGGCCAAGACGCTGACGCAATGGTATATAACCCTGGGGTAGTACCGTCGGCGTGAGAGAAGCCCAGTTACGCAAAACCTCACAAGGATAACCTTTATTGGTCATCCGAAAGACGTCAAGATTCTTATCTGACATCAGCCCGATACGGTTTGCCTGACGATAAGACATTCTTTCGAAAAGACGGAAATAACGTTCGATGAGAGAACCGGCTTTTAACATTCCAGCGTCTATCACCCATTGCGGAAACATATCTCTCAAAATCAGGTAAGCCGGACACTGGCAACGGAATTTAATTTTCTTAACTAAGTGCCCCCAGAAAATGGAGGGTGAGTAATAAACGACCCCATCGAAAGTTTCTTTTTTTATCTGGCCTTTAATGGAGTTCCAGGCCCGAAATGAAAGAAACGTTTCATTAATGGCACGTTGAATTTTACTCACATCCTTGAGAGGCCCGCTTTTGAAACGCCATGTTTTGACCCCTTGGAAGGTGTCAAAAGACACATCTTCCTGGAGACGGGTATCAGGTGTAATTACCGTAACATCATGCCCACGGCGAATAAATTCCTGAGCCAACTCATGAAACATTTTTGCACCAACTCGAGTACTATTGGGCAGGTAATCATCTATGATTAAAGCAAGTTTCATCAGTATTCTTTCCAGACGACTCGCTTGACATAATCGGTATAAGAGTGAACGATTCTGACGACTTTATCCGACACATTAGGCATGCTGTAGTCACTGACTTGTCGTAAAAGACGGTTTTCGCCACGAGGCTGTGTTGCCAGAATATCCAGTGCCTGTAGAACGCGTTCACACTCCAGACCCACCATCATGACAGAGGCTTCTTCAAAGCCCTCTGGACGCTCATGTGCTTCCCGAATATTTACCGCCGGGAAATTCATAATGGAGGATTCTTCAGTGATCGTACCGCTGTCAGACAGCACAGCGCGTGAGTTTTTCTGCAAATGATTGTAATCATGGAAACCTAACGGTTTCAGCAGATTAATATTTGGATGGAATTCAATCCCTTGCTCATTAATACGGTTACGTGTCCGCGGATGAGTGGATACAATAACCGGCAAATCATATTTTTCAGCAATAGTATTGAGAATGGTCGCAAGCTTGACAAGCTGTTTGGGAGAATCAACATTCTCTTCACGATGCGCGCTGACGACGAAAAATCCGCCCGGACGCAGGTTCAGTCGCGAGAGTACATCCGAATTATCGATTTGAGGCATGTAATGCGTAAGTACCTCAAACATTGGGCTACCGGTTTTGATAATTCGGTCTGCGGGGAGGCCTTCAGCCAGAAGATATTCACGTGCAATATCACTATAGGTCATATTGATGTCAGCGGTATGGTCGACGATACGTCGATTGGTCTCTTCCGGGACTCGCTGATCGAAACAACGGTTGCCGGCTTCCATATGGAAGATAGGCACTTTACGGCGCTTGGCCGGGATAGCAGAAATACAGGAGTTAGTATCACCTAGCACCAACATTGCTTCAGGCTTTTCGGATTCGAGTACCTCATCAACTTTGATGATAACCTGACCGATAGTTTCTGCAGCATTTTTCCCGGCAGCATTTAAAAAGTAATCGGGTTTTCGTACACCAAGGTCATTAAAGAACACTTCGTTTAGCTCATAATCATAGTTTTGACCAGTATGGACAAGAATATGTTCGCAGTGTTCATCAAGCTTTGCGAGAACGCGTGACAGACGGATAATCTCAGGGCGCGTACCAACAACAGACATAATTTTTAATTTTTTCATTACAGAGGTCTCGCAATAGTATCAGGCTCATCACGATTGAAAATTTCGTTTGCCCAGAGCATGACTATCAACTCATCATTTCCAATATTTGTAACATCATGCGTCCAGCCGGGGACTGTTTCAACGATTTTGAAATCATCTGATGAAACATTCAGCTCATATCGCTCACCGGTAATCACATGTTCAAACTTGAAGCATGCCTGGCCCCGAATGACCAGAAACTTTTCATTTTTGGTGTGATGATAATGACCACCACGTGTAATGCCGGGATGTGCGGTGAAAAATGAAAACTGCCCCGCTGAAGGGGTTTTTAACATCTCGCAAAAGACCCCTCGGGCGTCCCCATAGGAGGGAACTGAGTACGCAAACATATCGGCAGGGAGATAACTTAACCACGTCGAATAAAGCGCACGGGAGAACCCTGTACCTACAGCCTCAGTGACAAGAGTGGTACGGCTTTCTTTGAAGCGATATAGTAATTCAGCCACCTCACCTACTGTCGTCGAATATACTGGCTCAACAGTTTTGTACCCGCTTTCAACCTTTTCAGACAAGAGCTTTATCGCATCAGTACAGACATCATCAATATATACAAGATTAACAGGCGCGGAAGAATCATTGATAGTAATATCGATGTTGTTGGCAATATTATGGCAGAAGGTTGCCACGAACGAATTGTAATTTGGCTTACACCATTTGCCAAAAACATTCGGGTAACGATAAATAAAGTATGCTGCACCGCTTTCAGCTGCATAGCGTTCAATTTGTTTTTCAGCTGCAGCTTTACTTTGACCATAAGCATTATCCAATTCAGCCTGAATGGAAGAACTGATCATAATGGGTATACTTTTATGCTTGGCTAAAAGAGAATCCACTATCTGTTGAGTTAGATTGCTATTCCCCTCGGCAAACTCTTCGACGTTTTTAGGTCGATTGATACCCGCGAGATGATAGACAAATTCAGCTTCTTGCAGGCCATTTTCCAGCTCAGCCGCATTTGAATCGCGGTCAATCTTTACAAGGTCACTGTACCCTGCTTCCTGAAGGCGTAAGCACAGGTTACGTCCGATAAAGCCATCAGCTCCAGTAATCAGGATTTTCATGTCAGGCGTCCAGATCGTAATGTTCACCCGCGCGCAGTGCGCGAATAAAAGGTAATTTCAGAAGAAGTGTTTTCATCCCTTCAACATCCAGTCTCTGCGTATTGTGCGAGTTATAATCCTCTACAACAGAGATACGGCTATCACCTTGTTCAACATATTTCCCATAGTTAAGATCGCGCAGGTCAGGTGGAACACGGTAATAATCCCCCATGTCGATGGCGGCAATCATCTCTTCACGGCTAAGCAGCGCTTCATAAAGCTTCTCACCATGGCGCGTTCCGATGACATTGACAGGATGTTGCTCAACGTTAAGAAGCTCTTTCAGAGCAATAGCTAATGTTTCAATCGTTGCGGCTGGCGCTTTTTGAACAAAAATATCGCCATTATTGCCATGCTCAAACGCATATAGGACCAAATCGACAGCATCTTCAAGCGTCATCATGAAACGAGTCATATTTGGGTCAGTGATCGTTAGCGCTTTACCCGCTTTGATCAGATCTACGAACAAGGGAATGACAGAACCACGGGAAGCCATCACGTTGCCGTAACGAGTACCGCAAATCACAGTTTTGTCGCTATTAACATTACGTGATTTTGCGACCATCACTTTTTCCATCATTGCCTTCGAAATACCCATAGCATTGATAGGATAAACTGCTTTATCAGTGCTTAAGCAAACGACACGTTTAACTTGGTTGGCGATTGCTGCTTCAAGAACATTTTCTGTACCTAGTACGTTTGTTTTTACTGCTTCCAGTGGATGAAATTCACATGAAGGAACTTGTTTTAATGCAGCTGCATGATAGATAAAATCGACGCCTCGCGCAGCACTCAGGATACTGGAATAATCCCTTACATCACCAATATAAAATTTCAACTTTGAGTTATTGTATTTTTTCCGCATGTCGTCTTGTTTTTTTTCATCGCGGGAAAAAATTCGTATTTCTTTTATATCTGTTTCAAGAAAACGGTTAAGCACAGCGTTACCAAAAGAGCCGGTCCCGCCAGTAATAAGTAAAACTTTATCTTTAAACATGTTCAACACCTCAATATCAAATAAATTATAGCAAATTGGATTTTATAATATCCATATACCGTAATGCTCTTGCTTTCGCAGAAGGGAATTGTTCATAAATGATGGCCCCCATAGAGACTTTATGGGCAAGAGCTTCTTTATTTTGAAAGCCATTGACAAGGGTATCCCTTATATTTTTGACATCATGAGGACAAAAATAAAATGCTGCATCCTGGCAAACTGTATGAGCAAATGGTAGATCAGATGTGAAGATAATCTTTTTCATGTACATCGCCTCCAGATAAGATGCACTAAAGCATTCTAATAAAGTTGGCATGAATAATCCATCACTTACTTCATACAATGGAGCACACTGACCAATAGTGACATTACCTATTGTTATGATTCGTTCTTTAAATTCTTTAGGAACTACTTGCAGAAAATCACTTGAAACTGTTAAAACAAACTTATAATGAGAAGGCAGAATTTTTACTAGTTCACTAATAACGCCAAGATTCTTATGTGGATAGTTATGCGATATAGTAACTAGCCATATGTCATTAACATTTTTTTTAGGCAATTTATCTAAGATGCTATAATCATAACCGCTTGAATCAGTAAACAATCCATTCAGCGTATTCGAGACAGTATATACTTTCTCTTTGTCAAAGCTAAGTAGCTTCGCTACACGTTTATTAACGTCATCAGTTTCGGTAAAAATTAAATCAGCATTTTTCTTAAAGAAATATGGTTGCAGAAACCTCAAGATACTGAATTTTAATTGAGCTTTTACATCTAATTTTTTAAAAATATATTTTATATCATAAATCAACCATGGAAGAGCAAAGCCAACGGCATGTTTAACATTTTTGGGAGACCAATAACTAGGACCAAATATTGTGAAAACTACGGAAATATTGTTTTCAGTGACTATATTATCAAGCTTTTTTCTTACTTTGAGATTAAGTAATTTTGATGGTGAAGATCCTATCAAAATACAATGTAACAAGGCATTTTTACTTAATTGTGAATAAACTACAGGAGAAACAGCCGCAATAAAATCAACTGCTGAATCAGATAGCTCTTCCAACACAGAAACAGCTACCTGCACCCCCCCTCCAACATACAGATTACTCGCATTAATCAAAAGCTTCACTGCAACAATTCCTTATTGCTGAAATAATATTTCACATCCCATCCTCTGTCATTATAACTACCTGGATTTAGAAATTCATATATGTAGTTTTGATAAGGACTATAAAAAGTTTCGAAATAATATCCATTCATTATGCTGAAATAATTCACAGCGAAATAAATCATGATAACGCAAAAGAAGGCGAAACGACTTATACCTTGCTTGAATTCATTAAATAAATAACTCAAAGCGACTAAAAAGCATGGTATGAAATAAACATCTATCCTTGTGCTGATCGTGCCGAATCGGCCAAGGTAAACGTCGAAAAATAACATCAAGAACACAGAGGTATAAATTATATGATACATTCTTGCGTTAGTAATACTAACTTCATTAGATTTAATATAATTAAATCTATAATCAAATAAAAACGCAGTAATAAGTTTAAATATCAATGAAAATGTCAGTACCGTCCCGGCATAATCATCTTGGCTATACCATTTTATTTTTTCTATATAACCGCCAGCTGGTAGTGCTGAAATTAATTTAATAATATACTCGATCGGATAAATATTTAATACAGCGAGAGGAATACCGATTATTGTCAGGATCTTTAATACCCTCACATTTCCACGTCTTAAAAATGGAATGATCGCGAATACGATAATAGCAGACACATGAAAAATAACAGCTAGTGTAGAAAGCACATAAAATTGAAAATTCCTTTTTTGATATAGTTTTTTATATGCTATTAAAATAATTGACAAAGCGATTATCTGCCGTAATGCTTCCGTTACAAATATGAACTGATATAAGAAAAAAATCCCAATACAAAATATATAATTTTTAGTATGTTCTTTGAAGTAATTGTGTAGACATATTAAAAGAAAAGCAGTAATAAATGCTTGATAAATCCAGTATCCCATCAGAAAGGATGAAACATAGGAAAGTAAATAATATCCTGGTTCTATCGCTAATGAAAAAGACTCTCCATTATAGAGATCAGTATAAAATAACCAGTCAAGTCCAGTCTGATACCTTAAACCTATGAACACTACGATTAGCGTAAATAATATTGTATTGAGAACAACACGTATCTTAGTATCTGCAACAATGAAAACATCCAAAAATATGAGCAGGAATACGAAAGAGATAAATAGATGATATATTGACACTATCATTCCTTCAATTCATTATGAATTCTAGTCTTCATTACTATAATGAAGATAACAATACAAATTATTGCCTTTGAGACTAAGGAAAACCACAAAGGTAACGAATCAAGATAAATCACAAAGAAATATGAAGCCAACAATATCGCTGAATACCATAACAGCAGGAAACATGAAACTGGATTAGACTTTAATATTTTTGTCGCTATAAGATAATGGAAAAATGCGAGCATCAAATATGCAATCACAGTAGCCCATGCGGCGCCATGAATCCCATACTTAGGTATAAGAAGATAATTGAGTGAAATGTTAATTGTTACGGCAAGCAATGTTCCGATTGAAACTAGTACCGTTTTCTTTTTATAAAAGGTAAAGTTTACATAGCTTAGATATATATGTATAAAAGAGTTTCCAATTAATATGATCGGAACTACAGTTATACTTTCTCTATAGCGATCATCAGCCAATATTTCGACCATATACTTTGAAAAAAGAATAGTCAAAAAAGATATTACAAGCATTAATATCGAACTTTTATTTATAATTTTAATTATTTTTTCATTATCATTTGCATCGAGCAATTTATATAATTTAGGTTGCCATGAAGAATTCCAGGCCATAACGACAACCAATACACACATCCCGATATTATATGCAAAAGAATAGATACCAGCTTGCGCTTCACCTAACATTTTTGCAATAAACAATCTGTCGACTTGAGAAAGCAGCGCATTTGAAAGAACATGTATAATTAAAGGAGAACTAAATGCTAAAGCAGAAACAAAATATCTAATATTAAACTTAAAAATTGCTATTTTTTTCAGTTGCATCACAACATAAATTAATAGAATTATACTAACAACCAACTGAGCATATACTTTTGCAAGATATTTATCTTTAGTTAAGAACCATGCAAAAACAAAAATAACCAAAACTTCAGATACTTTACTCACTATATTTAGTTTAACGAAACCAGAGCTAAGTCGAGCCCCTTGCAGGTAACTTGTATATATATATATGTAACTTAATAAGATACATATGGTGACAACCCAATAAACATCGAATTTGCTAATGCTTAGTAAAACTCCAAGTGGTGCAGCAAAGTATATACATATAGCTACTAATATTAGCTGGGCCGCTGTTAGTCCCCATAATATGGTTCCAAGATATACAGGAAAATCAACATCATTTTTCATATAGGCATTGATAACTGCATTTTGAAGATTCAAACTAATGAAAACATATAAAATCATAACAGCAGAATTTATAAGAGACATCCGCCCATAATCTTCCGGGGACATTATCCTAGAAAGCAATGGTAGCGAGATGAACATAAACCCTTTAACGAAAAGATCACCTAAAAAATAATTTAAAAAATCTTTAAATGTTTTGTTTTTATTACTCATTAGATGCTACCTATATAAGCATCTACCTGTGCTTTTGCTATTTCTTTTGCATTATATTGGCTAGCGCCACAGGCATAGTGTTCGTAATTTTCATCCATTGTCTTTAAAGCATCAATAAAGGATTGCTTATTGTTTACATCGAAAACAATACCATTTCTATCATTGATTAAATCGCTATGACAACCCACATGATTGCTAACTATTACAGGAAGGCCTAATGTTAAAGCTTCTTCCACAACTAATCCCCATGGTTCAGATAAAGAAGGAAGAACAAAGCAGTCACTTATAAGTAATTCGTTAGATAACTTTTTATTTTCAATATAGCCTAAGAATCTGATGTTTTTGCATCTATCATCTTCAAGCTGCTTTTTTAAAGCACCATCTCCAACAAGAATTAATTCATAAGGGAGGGATTTGAATATATTGACAATGAATTCAATATTCTTTTCAGGTGAAATTCTTCCAATGTAGATAAACCGAAGCGGATTATTCCTTAGAGATTTTTTTTCATGCAATTCGGTTTCATTAAAATTTGAGAGACCGACACCATGAGTAATAACAATCTGCCCTTTGAAGGATAAAGCTTCCAAAATCGCTTTTTGCAAGTGCCCGGAAGGATATGCTAACGACATACGCCCGATAGCTAATTTTTTAAGAAACCAAGACAAACCACCTTTCTTTGTTTCGATTATACTGCTTTCGATTACTATCGCATTTTTTTTCCGCTTATTAAAGAACGCTGCTAAGGTAACCTCTTTAACTTCCCATCCTGAAAATACAATTTTCTTGTATGAAATCGTTCGTAACTTTTTTACCAAATTAAATAAAGTTGAAACTTTACTTCGCTCTTCAAAATTGCCTTTATTTAAATAAAAGTGTTCAAAGTTAAAATCGAATGAATAAAAATCATCGTTGCGTATTTTTGACTCATTTGAAACGAATATAACTAATATTTTTTTATACTTGCTTATTTCATTAAATAAATTGACTTTATAGAAAGCAGGCACATTAGTAAGAAATACTGCATCATATTCTTTCCTATTGGATTTCATTCAATAATTCTCGCCATTTAGCAATTACGTTTGTTTCTTTAAATCTATCTACAGAAGCCGCGGATTTTTTTTGTAATCTTTTCCTTTCGTCTTCATTGTTTATTAAGAATGAGATCGACTGCGATAATTTTTTTATGTCACCTGTGGGAACTAACACTCCATTATCGCTTGTGATTATGGTTTTGGGGCCTGCAGGACAGTCGAAGCTGATACATGCTAAACCACAGGTAAGTGCTTCTATAAGCACCATTCCCAGGCCTTCAAATCGAGAAGAAAGAACGAATATTTCGGAGGAGCAATATAAATACTGAATATTGGTCTGAAAGGGCACTATTTCCGCGTTAGATATTTTTAACTTAGTAATAAGTGAGTTTAAATTATCAGACTCTTCTCCATCTCCGACGATCTTTAAGCTCCAATCATTTGTGTCGGCTTCAGCCCAAGCCTGGAGAAGAAGATCAAACCCCTTTTGATAAGTTAATCGCCCTACTGCAAGCACAATCTTTTGCTTAATTTCATTCCCGGAGCTTTCAATAGCCTCAAAGCTTACAATATTTGGAATAATTTTATGTTTATTTTGTGGTAGCCATTTTAAATATTTACTTTGATCTTCAAGTGTTTGCGATACCACTGCTGAAAACTTGGGATATAATTTCCCCCTAATTTTTCTTAACACTGCGTTACCGATATCGTGTTCAAAATGCTCAATTGCTATAATTTTACTTTTTCTTGCAAACAAAGCTAACAATAGTGACATTTTAATATCACACGATAAAAGCACATCATTTTTACTTAAATTTAAATTTATCTTCTTAAGTTGCTTGAGTTTTCTCATCATGTACATGAAATCAAATTTCAATCCTGAAATCCCTTTCAGGTTACGATTATACATACTTTTTTCAAAATCATCATGTAAGTATATTACGTTGACCTTATCACTTGGAATGAATGTTAAATACTTAGTAGAACGATATAAACTAATGATAGTGACATCATAACATTTAGCCAATCCATTGGCTAAAGCTACAGAAACACGTTCTATTCCACCTTTGGAACTCAAATCACCTAAGAAAACATATAGTTTCATGACAAACTCTTCATCAATTCAACAACTCTCTGGCTACTGTTAGCATCATTATATTTGTTTATTATGCTATTCACCTGGCTGCGTCTCTCAATATATTCATCTTTGCCGGAGATAATTTTGTCAACAGAATCTAATAATGTCTTCTGACTGTTGACCTTATCTCCAGGAGTCCAAAAATCAAACGGCTCTAAAGTAAACCCACCTCGTGAAGAACTATAAGCATCAACATCTGGCACTAGGAAAATAAGAGGTTTATTTAAAATCAAATAATCTAAATAAATTGATGAATAATCTGTTATTAAAATATCAACTAAGGAAAGCAACTGATTCAAATCGATATTTTTTTGGGTAAGTTCTTCAGAGCTTATGATTGTAATATTAGAACTTAATGTTGCGATCCCTCGAAAATATTCTTCTTCATATGGATGAAGTTTTAATATTAGATGCGTTTTAGTTTTTTCTAAATAAGTATCTATTTCTTCTAAAGAGAAATCATTTACTCTAAGGAAATTATTATCAGTAATCTCCGCACCATCAGAGTATCTTTTATCTTCATTATTCATTCGAAAAGTAGGTGCAAGCATAATTATGTTTTTATCCTTGCATGATTCAATACCAACATCTGCTAAATCAATTGGTTTGAATAAAAAATCATTACGCGGTTGCCCTGTAATATAAACATTATTAGCTTTCTCACGAAAACTTGCTGATATTATAGAACGCATTACTTCTGAAGTGGCAATCCTGGTTGCTGAGAAATCGATCATTCCTTGATGATCATTCTCACCGAGGTAACAAATTTTCTTAAAAGGCATCCCGTGCCACAAGCTAATGTAGCGTTGATTTCTGGCAACAGGACCTATCATTTCATTATGTGTCGTAATTATATATTTACTGGTGAAATAATAATAATATTCTTTTAAGGTTCCAGTCGTAACCTTGGTGAAATTTGGCTGCTTAATAGCTTTTTTTAGGGACCAAACGATTTGATAGGGAAGGTTATTTTCTATAATATAATCGCTTAAAGCTTTACAATTACCGGAGTAGTCTGGTTTGCTTTTAAAAAATATTCTATTTTTTGTCTTTGGAATAAAATAATTTAGCAATGATAGTGTTCTACTGAGTATTTTTCTAAATGATTTTTTAAAATTTATCATCTGAGCGTCTTCACAACTTCAATAATTTCTGTAGTAGATACTGATGGCGTCCTTGGTAAATATATAACTTTACAAATATCATTCACCCAATCAAATCGACCAGCCCAATCATCACCCATAACCAGAACATCTGCATTGTAGTGCTTTATATACTCTTTTTTAAGTTCCAACGACTCTTCAACAAATACCTCATTCACCACTCTGAGAGAGCTTATAATTCGGCAGCGATCTTCCTGATTATAGATAGGGTAACGCCCTTTTTTACTGAAGTTTAATTTATCTGAACTAACACCAACTATCAGTTGATCACCTAAAGAAGCTGCCCGCTCAAGGATATTTACATGACCAACATGAAAAACGTCAAATGTACCAAATGTTATGATTCTCTTCATCGTTCTCTCGCAATAAGTAAGCTACCGCCCCTGGCTCAACAGCTACCAGTGCACTGCATAAAAATTCTACCTTCATAAGCTCATTTTACGAGCTATCCAGTTACAACAAGATCCATCAGTATATTTGACCCACTATTTTGGGTGCAATCTCTTCGTAAAACAAGGATAAAACTGATGTTTTAACCGAAAATTGTTCTTTTCGGAATTTTATAAATTTTTTATAAAAAAAGGCAGATATTGTGATTAGAGATGTTTATCAATCACAATAACCTGCCGTTATGTAAAGACTTAGAGTTAAACCAAGCTCCACTGCGGTTTATTTTGACAGCAACGTCTCAATCCGGCTTCTGAACTTCTGACCTTCCTTCAGGTTACGCAGGCCATACTTCACAAACGCCTGCATATACCCCATTTTCTTACCGCAGTCATAGCTGTCGCCCGTCATCAGCATGGCATCAACTGACTGCTTCTTCGCCAGCTCAGCAATCGCATCGGTCAGCTGGATACGGTCCCAGGCACCCGGCTCGGTTTTTTCCAGCTCGGCCCAGATATCTGCATTCAGCACATAGCGGCCTACTGCCATCAGGTCGGAATCCAGCGTCTGCGGCTGATCCGGCTTCTCAATGAACTCGACGATGCGGCTCACCTGCCCTTCCGTCTCCAGCGCTTCTTTTGTCTGGATAACAGAGTACTCAGACAGATCGCCTTTCATGCGTTTCGCCAGAACCTGGCTGCGGCCCGTTTCATTGAAGCGTGCAACCATCGCCGCCAGGTTGTAACGCAGAGGATCGGCAGAGGCATTGTCAATGATGATATCGGGCAGCACAACGATAAATGGATTATCACCCACCACCGGGCGTGCGCACAGAATTGAGTGGCCCAGACCCAGCGGCTGTGCCTGACGCACGTTCATGATGGTTACGCCAGGAGGACAGATAGACTGCACTTCGGCCAGCAGCTGGCGTTTGACGCGCTGCTCAAGCAACGCCTCGAGTTCGTAGGAGGTGTCGAAGTGGTTTTCAACGGCATTCTTGGAGGAATGCGTGACCAGGACGATTTCTTTGATCCCTGCAGCCACAATCTCGTCGACGATGTACTGAATCATCGGCTTGTCGACAATCGGCAGCATCTCTTTTGGAATTGCCTTTGTGGCTGGCAGCATATGCATGCCCAGACCCGCTACCGGAATGACTGCTTTCAAATTAATCATTATACCTTCCACCTTAAAATGGTTGACGAATTATAGCTTTTAAACCTGTTTTCGCCAGTATGATTTGCCGTAAATCTCATAGAATGTTACGCCACCGCACCACAAATTACAGTAGTTGTAATCTGAATAGTAAACGCTTATCTACCAGGAATAGTCGTAAAATTGCCAAATGTGCTTATCTGTGAGGCAGCGCAAAATTCAGCCGTTCTGTATTCACCGTTTGTTGGTCGACCCGGTCAATATCCACCGAGCTCTGCCCTTTTTCATTCACAGCCTTGATGTTTGCCAGCGAGAGCAAGGTCTCATCTTTGGCCATGAACTTCCCGCGCACATCTTTGCGCAGGTCAAAATTCATCTTCAGCGCCGGGCCTGTGGCCGCCTCCTGCATGACGTTGATATTGCGCAGGAAGAGATGCTGAGGCTTGTTGTGCAGTTCAAGTGTAGCACGCTTGAGGTCGAGGTTTGTGATGGCGACAAAGGAGGTCGCATTGCCCGATGAAATCTGTATTCCGCGCAGTTTATACGCAAGCTGGCGATTATCCAGGCGAATATCGTTAAGCCTGAAGTTCTGCGGGATCGACAAATAATCCCCCTTGATCACCCCGTACCCGATTAACATTCCGGCACTATTGACCATATCGATATTATCAATGATGAAATTATCACAGCCATAAATAGCTACCGTGGCATTATCAATCCCCGCCTTTTTACTGAAATCCGGTGTGATATTGGTGGCTTTTACATTACGGATAATGAAGTGTTTGCCGTTTTCGACGTGGACTAATTGCCGACAGTTGCTGCCCGTAATATTGGCGACAACGAAGTTCTTCACCGTTTGCTTTTCAGGGTAGTCATTGTCATAGGTGCTCCCGGCAAGGCCAATGCCGATACCCCAGTTCGTCTTGCCGTTGGTGCAGTTGATCGTGTCAATCACGTGGTCGGAAATCAGGATATTGCGGTCATTAATCGCCACGTTCCACTCGATTGCATCACCCTGCAAATGGCTGAATTGACAATTGATGATCCGCGCGCCGTCAACCTGGTTATGAAACCCCTGGCGCAGAATGGCGTAATTGGCCTGGCTCACGCTGAGGCCATCAATCAGCAGATTGCGCATCACGCGCGGTTTCTTTCCGCCAATATAAATCTGCGTGACCGGCCCGAAGCCGCTCATCGCCAGGCCCTTAATCACGCAGTCGGACCCGCGAACGTCCAGGGTGATGTTGTGGGTGCGCCCTTTTCCCTCACCGATAACTTTACAACCTTCCTGAAGCACAAACCGCCCGCGTCCGTTACCTTTCAGCGCGCCGCGAACGAGCAGCGTTTTACCGTCCGGAATAAAAATGCCGGTATTGATGTTCTCGCAGGTGAGCCCGGCGGGCACCACAACGGTATCGGCTTCGCTAAATGCCTGCTTAAAGGCCGCAATCCAGTCGTTATGATTGTAGCGATCGATACTGACCGTCGACCCGCCAGCTGCCCGCGCCGGTCGGGACGAGAGCAGTGGCGCAGCGGCCAGAAGCGATAAAGATGAAACAAAGCGGCGTCGGGTAATCTTTTTCAGCATACAACCTCGGCGTTACAACGTTTGCAGCAGGCTTGCTAACTGGCGATTGATCGCCTGCTGGTTAAATTCGGCTTCCACTTTTCCGCGCGCATTGCGCAATATCGACACCAGATCCTGCGGGTCAATATCGCAAAAGGCGGCGAGACGATCGGCCAGCGCTAAGGCATTGTTTTCAGGCACCAGCCAGCCGGAATGCTCCGACGTAATCAACTCGGGAATACCGCTGTGCAACGTAGACACGACGGGAATGCCCACCGCCATCGCCTCCATCAGCGCCACCGGGATCCCTTCCATGTCGCCGTCCGCTCCTGTCACCGAAGGCAGCAGGAACACGTCCGCCTCATCGAGCATGGCCTTCACCTCGTGGCTCGGCTTAAAGCCCGGCATCTCGACATAACCTTCAAGCTGATACTGTTCGATTAGCGTTCGTAAACGGCGCTCCCACGGCCCAATCCCCAGGATGCGGTAATGGAAGTCCACGCCGCGCGCTTTAAGCTGACGACAGGCTTCGATAGCCACATGCAGCCCCTTCTTCTCGGTCAGACGGGCCACGGAGATAATCTGCAAGGGTGTACCCGGCGCTTTTACCGGACGCTGGGTGAATCGCGCCATGTCCACGCCCATCCGTGATACGGTGATTTTTTCGCTCGGGCAGCCCATGGTTTTGAGCCGTCCGGCCCACAGCTCGCTGATGGGCAGCATCATGTCGCCCCGGCGGAAAAGCTGCTGATACTCAGGCGTGTAGTGGTTGAGCACCTCGCGACTCGAGATGTCGATTCCGTGGAAGATGGTGGCGATCTTGCCCTCAATCACGCCAAGCTCACGCAGTTTCGCGGCGGTCACGCCCGCCGGGCCGAAGTGGGCGATAAACACATCGGCACGATACGGCTGCGCCGTTTGCCCGCAAATAGCCGAGAGGATCAAATTGCGGGATTCGGCCCCGTAGCGTGACACGTTCAGCGCCCGCCACGTTGACGCGCGGTGGAGTCCCCGCAGCGTCTGGCCTGCACGGTAGCGCAGCTTATTCATTCGCCCGCTCGGTTCATCCTGCAGCCAGCGGGTTTTCGCCTCCAGCCCATACTGGGTATACGCCGCATGGGTGTTCTGCGTGTCGCCCTTTTGCAGGGCGACAATCTCCACGTCATATCCCATATCGATAAACGCGGTGATCTGGTTCAGCACAAAGGTTTCAGACGACAAAGGAAATTTCAGTAAGAAGAAACCAACCTTCATTTCCCCTCCCCGACGCGGTCGAGAACCGATTTCACCATCCCAATCCCTTTCTCGCGCTCGGCTTTCACCGCCGCAGCCAGCCGTTCATTGATAGCAGGCAACTGTCCCAGCGTGTCGCCGACCATGGCCCCGAGGGAGCCGTCCAGCAGATGACGTATATCGACCGCCATTTCGGGCATGCCGAGCTGCTGCATAATGCCGGCAGATTTGTGCTCGTAGTTGATCGCGATAGCGGGCGTACCGAAGTTCATGGAGATAATCGCCGAGTGCAGACGGGTGCCCACGGTCAGGTCACAGGCGGAGAGGATCTTGCCCATCTCCAGGTCGTTCAGTTCATCCATCACCACATGGTAACGCGAAGGGTCATTGACCAGCCCACGCAGGTTCAGGGCCACCATGCGGTCGTCTTTGTTATAGCTGTCGATACCGGTACAGGTTGAGAGCGCCAGCACCTGATACCCGCTGTCGAGCACCCGGTTAACCACCTCGGCGAAGGCTTTCTCATACGCCGCCTGGGTGGTGCCAAGACGTTTATCAAACGGCGCCAGCTCGCGCAGGGTAATGGCAACGGTTTTCTGTTTCGCGGTCACATCCAGCCAGTGCTGCACGGCATAGCTTGCCTGGAAAGTGGCGTCCTGATGGTCCACCAGCCAGGCGGTATCCACGCCGTGTTCGACTTTTGTGGTATCAATTTCGCTGCGCTTCATCATATCGAGGCTCACCGATTCACGCAGGATCAGCGCGTCGCAGTGGCCAAACACGTAGTTCGCCAGCTGGTTAAACTGCGGATCCTGGAATGGCCCCACGCTGTGGCCGATCATGAACAGCGGTTTTTTCGCCATAAAGGTGCAAAGCGCGTGTTCGAACTGCGGCACACCGTACAGGTCGACAAAGAACGATCCGCCCACCTGGATAATGGCGTCATAGCCCGACAGCAGACGGACAAAATCGGTAAAGCCCTGCGCGATGGCAATATTGCGCAGCTTGCCGGTATCGGTCACGCGGGAGAGCAACACCTGATGCTGATAGCGACGGCGCAGCACTTTCTTCACGCGGCCCATCACGCCCGCGGCGTTATTATGTTGTTTCATCTGGCTGTACAGCGGATCGCCCATTACCGGGCGGTTTAAAAGCCAGGAGGAGCTGACCGGGTAACGGCTCATCACGTCGACTTCCGTCTCAGGCTCAAGGGTGTTAATCGCATCCAGTAAACCGCGCAGAATGGCGCTGTCGCCACGGTTGCCGCAGGTATGGTTGCCAAGAATAAGTAATTTCATAATGGCCTCTTAAAATTAGCCTGCGCGAAGCAGCGTTTTCATTTTTTCGTTACGGCAAAACTGACGTTTCATCTCAACCACCAGCGCATTACGCGACAGCACAATCATCACCCCGAACGCCAGCGCGCCCGCCGCCACCTGCACGGCCAGCAGCGCGGCGAGCGGCAGCTGCCCGTTGAGCACCACGCCCAGCCCGTAGCTCACGACAAGGGTCGGCAATGAGAGGTAAAACGGCAGCCACAGGCTCAGGATGTACTGGCGGTAGCTGGAGCCGAGCACCGGCTTAATCATCACGAAGTAGCTCAGCACGGTATTGATGATTTGCACCAGCAGGAAGCCGAGCGTCACGCCGAGGGCGCCGGCCATGTGGCCGCCGACAACGATCGCCGGAATAAACAGAAAGGTTTTGAAGACGTTGAATTTGAAGCTGATATCAACGCGGGCTTTCGCCATCAGCAGCGAACCAATCGGGTTCCCCACCGAGCGCAACAGCCCGACCACGCAAAGCAGCTGCAGGATCGGCACGATGCTGACCCACTTATCGCCAAACACCAGCGGGACGAAGTTGCTGGAGACCACCATCAGCCCCAGCAGCACCGGGAAGTTGATAATGCCGACCACGGAGAGCAGCTTGTAGAAGTTGACGCGCAGCTTCTCCGTGTCGTCCTGGATTTTGGCGAACGCCGGGAACAGCACGCGGGTGATAATCGGGTTCAGCTTCATCGGCGGAACAACCGCGACGTTGTAAGCCAGGTTGTATCCCCCTGCGACACTCGCGCCGAGAATACGCGCCAGCACCAGCGTGGAGAGATTGGTATTGACGTAGTTAATGATACTGTCGGCGGTCAGCCATGCACCAAAGCGCAGGTTAGAGGAGACCGACGCCAGCGAGAAGTGCAGCCCCGGGCGATAAATTTTGCGGCCAAAGTAGCCAAACAGCAGCGTACGCACGGCAGAATTGACCAGATAGCCCAGAATAGCGGTCATCGCCAGCGGCCAGAAATGGGCGCTGACCACGGTAAAGGTGAAGCCCGCCAGCACGGCGCTGGTTTCGATCATGCCGATTTTGTTGAACTCCAGCTCCTTTTGCATCAGCGCGCGAAACTGCTGCCCGTGGGGGATCAGCACAAACGCAAAGGAGAGCGTGCGCATCAGCGGTGCCAGGTCCGGGTTATGCAGCACGCGGGCGATGGTGTCGCTCAGCAGGAATACCAGCACAAACACGACGATCCCAAGCCCAACGTTCAGCCAGTAGAGCGTGGTCAGCTCCAGATGGCTAATCTCCTTGCGCTGGATAATCGAGTTGGCAATACCAAAGTCAGACAGCGTATCGGCGAGGGCGATAATCACCAGCGACACGGTCAGAAGACCGAACTGGTGATTATCGATAATACGCGCCAGCACCGTCATCTGCACCAGCCCAAGGCCAATGATGACGATGGTCGCCATTGCTGACCACTTGGCGCCACTGATGGTTTTTTCTCGTAAGCTCATCTTAGTACGCCGCTTTGTTCACGAAACCTTTGAAGATAGTCAGAAAGACAATCTTGATATCGAACCAGACGCTCCACTCGCGGATGTACTCCAGATCGAACTCAATGCGTTTTTCCATTTTTTCCAGCGTGTCGGTCTCGCCGCGCCAGCCGTTGATTTGCGCCCAGCCGGTAATGCCTGGCTTCACTTTGTGGCGCAGCATGTAGCCTTCGATCAGGGTGCGGTACTGCTCGTTATGGGCGACGGCGTGCGGACGAGGCCCCACAATCGACATGCCGCCGGTAAAGACGTTGATAAACTGCGGCAGTTCGTCCAGCGAGGTCCGGCGCAGGAAGTTGCCAACGCGGGTCACGCGCGGATCGTTTTGCGTCGCCTGCGTTACCACGCTGTCGTTTTCCATCACCTTCATGGAGCGGAATTTCCACACCATAATCGGCTTACCGTCCATGCCGTAGCGGGTCTGGCGGAAGATAACCGGGCCGGGCGAGCTGATCTTTACGGCCAGCGCAATACAGCACAGCACCGGGGAAATCAGCAGCAAAATCAGCGACGAGAGCACGATATCTTCGAGGCGTTTCAGCACGCGGTTAATACCGGACAGCGGCGTGTCGTACAGCGGAACCACCGGAACGCCGTTCACTTCTTCAATACGGGAGTGGAGAATGTTAAAGGTAAAGACGTCCGGAATGAGGATTACCGAACAGGTGGTGTCCGCCAGGTCACGCACCAGCGTTTTGATGCAGGATTCATCTTTCATCTGCATGGCGATGTAGACGTTGTGGATCTTGCCAGCTTTTGCGTCCTCGACCAGCTGTTCGTAGTTTCCCGCCCAGTCCGACGACACACCGCCCGGCTTAGCATCGTGATAAATCCCAACCACGTCGAAACCTAACCACGGCTCTTTGCGGAAGGAGTTAAGCAGCACCTGACCTACCGGCAAATCACCGGCAACGGCCACATAGCGGGTGTTATAGCCCCGGTTACGCAGCCAGCCTGCGCCAAAGCGGATCAAGGATCGGCACACCACCATGCCTACGCTGGTCAGCAGATACCAGGCCAGATAGGTTACCAGACGGTTATCGAAATCCTGGCTGAAAGCCACCAGCCCGGCGCTGAAGATCAGGCTCAGGGTCCAGTTTTGCAGGAGAAGCATCAGCTCGGTGGTTATTTTCACGCCGCGCCACGAGCGATAAAAATCGGTCATTCCGCCGATCATCTGGAACACCACCAGCGCGATCAGGGCCATCAGCAGATGCATATATAAGAACGACTGCCCGCTGATCTGACACACCACCCACAATCCGCCGACCATGATGGTGATATCAGAAAATCGCTGCACCATAGAGATTAACGATGCATTCGTTCTCGCTCGGTCGCGCTTTTTTAGATTCGTCATCGTTGTTCCTTTAGTTACCTTTCCCCTCACCCCGCCCTCTCCCCAAAGGGGAGAGGATGTTCAGGTTCCCTCTCCCCTTTGGGGAGAGGGTTAGGGTGAGGGGTAGGTTTTCGTATTACTGATTCAACAGCGCCAGAATGTCCTTCGTTCGCGCTTCCATCAGCCCCGTATCGGCCCGTGATTCCACGTTCAGGCGCACCACCGGTTCGGTGTTGGAGGAGCGCAGGTTAAAACGCCACTGCGGGAACGACATGCTGATCCCGTCGGTGCGGTCGATTTCAAGTGCATGGATCGCGAAGTGATGCTCCACGCGGGCAATGGCCTCGGCAGGCTGCGCCAGCGTGCTGTTGATTTCCCCGCTTGCCGGGAAGGCGGCCATGCGGTCACGCACCAGTTCGCCCAGCGTTTGCCCTTTCAGGCACAGCAGCTCGGTTACCAGCAGCCACGGGATCATCCCGCTGTCGCAGTAGGCAAAATCGCGGAAATAGTGATGCGCGCTCATTTCGCCGCCGTAGATGGCGTCCTCTTCGCGCATGCGCTCCTTAATGAACGCATGGCCGGTTTTGGACATCACCGGCTCGCCGCCCGCCGCGCTTACCACGTCGACGGTGTTCCAGGAGAGACGCGGATCGTGAATGATCTTCGCCCCCGGGTTCTTCTCAAGGAAGGCTTCCGCCAGCAGGCCGACAATGTAATAGCCTTCGATAAACTGGCCCTTTTCATCGAACAGGAAGCAGCGGTCAAAATCGCCGTCAAAGGCAATGCCCATATCCGCGCCGTGCTCAATCACCGCGTTGCGGGTGTCGTCCCGGCACTCGGGCAGCAGCGGGTTCGGAATACCGTTCGGGAAGGTACCGTCCGGGGTGTTATGCACCTTGATGAAGGTCACCGGCACGTCCAGCGCCTTAAAGCGCGCTTCCAGCGCATCAATAACCGGACCCGCCGCGCCGTTACCGGAGTTAATCACCAGCTTCAGCGGCTTGAGGTTCGCCACGTTGATGTAGCCCAGCAGGTGGTCGATATACTCTTTTTGCAGGGTGATCTGCTGATAGCTGCCGCGTTTCGCTTCATCCACCGGCGGGAAGTCATTCGCTTCCGCCAGGCGCTGCACGTCGCGCAGGCCGGTATCACCGCTGATCGGACGCGCGCCCTTGCGCACCAGCTTCATGCCGTTGTAGTCCATCGGGTTATGGCTGGCGGTCACTTCGATACCGCCGTCCACGCCCAGGTGGAAAGTGGCAAAATAGATCTCTTCTGTGCCGGAAAGGCCGATATCCAGCACGTCTACGCCCGCGTCCTGCAGCCCTTTCGCCAGCGCCAGCTTGAGGGATTCGCTGGTCAGGCGCACGTCGCCGCCCAGCACGATTGTTTGGGGCTTTAAATATTCGCCATATGCACGGCCAATGCGCCACGCAATGTCTTCATTCAGCTCTTCGCCCAGCTTGCCGCGAATATCGTAGGCTTTAAAACAGGTTAATTTTTCCATGATGACCCCTTTTTCAGGCAACAGTTGGCCCTGACCACGTAATGGCCAAATTTATTTTTTTCATTCGTAGGCCCGGTTAGCGCAGCGCCACCGGGCGAGGTGCAAAGGCGCTATACCCGCCCGTAACGGTCCTGGAAGCGCACGATGTCGTCCTCTTCCAGATAGGAACCGGAGCGCACTTCAATTAAGTCGAGCGGAATTTTCCCCGGGTTTTCCAGGCAGTGGGTCGCCCCCAGGGGGATGTAAATAGACTCGTTCTCACCCAGCAGCTTGATTTCACCGTCGATGGTGACTTTGGCGGTCCCCGCCACCACCACCCAGTGCTCGGCGCGGTGGTGGTGCATCTGTACTGACAGCCCTTCGCCCGGCTTTACGGTAATACGCTTCACCTGATAGCGATCGCCCGCGTCGATGGAGTCATATTTACCCCACGGACGGTACACTTCACGGTGGATATGATGCTCGTGACGACCGTCGGCCTTAATCTGCTCGACGACTTTCTTCACGTCCTGCACCGCGTTACGGTCAGCGATCAGCACCGCGTCTTTGGTCTGAACGACCACCAGATCCTTTACCCCCACCGTGGTGACCAGGCCGGACTCGGCGTAAACGTAGCTGTTTTCTGTTTTGTGACTGATCACGTCACCGTGATGAACGTTTCCCTCCGGCGTATGGGCGCTGATCTCCCACAGAGAGGACCAGGAGCCGACGTCGCTCCAGCCGGCATCCATTGGCACGACCACGGCATCCGCCGTGCGTTCCATCACCGCGTAGTCGATGGACTCTTCAGGACAGGCGAGGAAAGAGGCTTCATCGACACGGATGAAATCAAGATCCGGGTCAACCACGGCCATGGCTTTTTCGCAGGCGCGTAAGATATCCGGACGATACTTTTCCAGCTCTTCCAGATAACGCCCGGCGCGGAACAGGAACATGCCGCTGTTCCAGTAATATTCCCCGCTGGCTACGTAGGCCTGCGCGGTTTCAAGATTGGGTTTTTCAACGAACTGCGCCACATCGAACGCCACGCTGTCACCTTCGCCAGCCGTGACCGTGCCGCGGCGGATATAGCCATAACCGGTTTCCGGCAGATCCGGAACGATGCCAAAGGTCACCAGCTTGCCGCTCTCGGCGTAAGGAATGGCGGCCCGTACCGCGTCGCGGAACGTCTCTTCCTGCTGAATGACGTGATCAGCGGCCAGGACCAGCATCAGCGGGTCACATTCCGGGCTGCTGCGTTTCGCCGCCAGCGCCGCCAGGGCGATAGCGGGTGCGGTATTACGTCCGGCAGGCTCCAGAATGATATTTTCTGTGAGTTTGTTCAGCTGGCGCAGCTGCTCGGCAACGATAAAGCGGTGCTGCTCGTTGCAGATCACCACCGGGCTTTCACACTCCACGCCCTGCAGACGGTTGACCGTCGTTTGCAGCATGGTGAGCTCCCCTTTCAGGCAGAGGAACTGTTTTGGATAGAGCACGCGGGACAGCGGCCACAACCGGCTACCAGAGCCACCAGCCATCACGACCGGAAACAATTTGCTTTGACTCATGATTTATCCCCGTATATCTGCAATAAATTGGCTCAGCACGTTCTCTTTTTCGAGCGTGCGTTCGGCATATTCACGTGCCACCGTGTTGACTTTTGGCATGGCAAGCGCGTGCTCAATGCCAGCGACCAGGGCGGACACCGACTCCGGCTCGACGCAAACGGCGATCCCCGGATAGTTCTCGCACAGCTGGCCTAACTCGGTCTCCGGCTCAGCGGTGATGACCGCGTTGCCGCCGACCGCCAGAATGTTGGTGAGCTTCGACGGCAATACCGCATCCGCCGCGCCGCGCTTTTGCACCACCAGATGGCAGTCGCCCATCTTCAGCAACGCAGGCAAGGCCTCGTAAGACTGAAGCGGGAAAAATTTCACGTTGGTCAGGCCGCGTTCGCTTGCCATTTTTTCCAGGCGCGCTTTACCGCCACCCTGCCCGACAATCACAAACATCCATGAATGTTTGCTTAACTGATGCGCCGCCTCGATAACGCTTTCCAGCCCCTGCTTTTCACCGATGTTGCCTGAATAAAGAATGATTTTTTGGTCATCAGGCAAACCGAGCTGAGTGCGTAACGCCCGGGCATCAATTTCCGTTACGTCACGAAAGCGCGCCACTTCGGACCAGTTCGGGAAAAAGATCACTTTCTCCTGCGCGACGCCCTTCTCCTGCGCTTTGTTCATCATTGAGCGCGAGATGGTCGACACGTAATCCACGTTGTGCAGGCCGCTGCGCTCAAAGGCGCTGGCGAGTCTGGCAACACGGCCACCCTTGCCTTTACCGGCCATGCCCAGACCGAGCATCGCATCGACTTCATAATCCTGAATGTGCAGCAGGGTGCGTGCGCCGGAGAGTTTCCCCAGCAGGCGCATGCCCGGCGTGCAAAATAGCGTCGGCACCACGCCGATAATGCGATCCGGCTTCCAGCGACGCTGCGCCATCAGCGGGAAGAAACTGCTCAGGGCAAAGCTGCCGAGATGGAGCAAGCGTTTCAGGGTTGACGGCTGCTTCGGCACGTACAGCGGGCAGCGCCAGACGGTGGCGGCCCCCTGTTCGCGGCGATAGCGCCAGCCCGAGTAACGCTCGCCTACCTTCCACTCCGGGTAATACGGCGGTGCGGTAATGACCCGCACCTCGTGGCCCTGGCTCGCCATCCACTCCACCATTTCACCGGTATATTTTCCGATGCCGGTCAGCTCCGGCGAGTAGTTGATTCCGTAAACAAGGATTCTCATAAGCCCGGCACTCCGGCCTGACGATCTGCCAGAAAATAGGCACGACTGTTGTCGTGCACATTGTCACTGGCAAGCAGCGCCTCTGGCGTTTGCCAGCGGTAGTCGTCATGTTGAGAATCAGGCAGACGCAGGTCTGCCTCACTCACTTTCAGGCGGAACCCCAGCACGATGTAGTGCGTGGTGAAGTCGCTACCGGAAAAGTTATCGTCATAGAAGTGCTGCCAGACCCCGTAAAACTGGCCCGATGCCATCGGCAGTTGCAGGCCCAGTTCCGCCAGAGTGAGACGTTCAAACGCATCGGTAAGCCGCTCATCCTTCTGCACGCGCCCGCCGGGCACGAACCAGAAGCCCTGTGCAGGACGATTGGTTCGTTTCCCCAGCAAGAACTCGCCGCGTTCGTTCTCCACAATCAAATCCATTGAGATGAGCGGTGTGGAACGAACGATCGTGGCAAAATCTTCCTGACTCAAAAACATGGTTACCCCCGGAAGCGGTGCTGATTTTCAAGGAACCACTGGTAGGTACTTGCCAGCCCCTGCTCCAGTGACACCTCGTGATACCAGCCCAGCTGATGCAGGCGGGTCACGTCGAGCAGCTTGCGCGGCGTACCGTCCGGTTTCGTGGCGTCAAACACCACGCGGCCTCTGTAGCCCACCACCTGCGCGATGGTCTGCGCCAGCTCGCGGATCGTGCAGTCCACACCGGTGCCAACGTTGATGTGCGACAGCATTGGCTCGGTGTTTTCCTGCCAGACCTCGCGATCCAGCTCCATAACGTGAATGCTGGCCGCAGCCATGTCGTCCACGTGCAGGAACTCACGCATCGGCGTGCCGCTCCCCCACACCACCACATCCGGTGCATTCTCGGCGGTCGCCTCGTGGAAGCGGCGCAGCAGCGCCGGGATCACGTGCGAGTTGCTCGGGTGGAAGTTATCGTGCGGCCCGTACAGGTTGGTCGGCATCACCGAGCGATAGTCGCGGTTGTACTGACGGTTGTAGGACTCACACAGCTTAATCCCGGCAATTTTGGCAATCGCGTACGGCTCGTTGGTCGCTTCCAGCGTCCCCTGCAGCAGTTCGCTCTCGGCGATCGGCTGCTTCGCCATTTTCGGGTAAATACAGGATGAACCGAGGAACAACAACTTGTTCACGTTGTGCAGGTGCGCCGCGTGAATGATGTTGCTCTCAATCATCATGTTTTCGTAGATGAAATCCGCCGGGTAGGTGTTGTTGGCGACGATACCGCCCACCTTTGCCGCCGCCAGATACACCTGGTCAATGCGTTCGTTCTCAAAGAACGCCTGCACTGCGCGGCTGTCGAGCAGGTTCAGCTCGTCGCGCGTGCGGACAATCACCTCGACGTCGCCGCGCTGTTCAAGCTGTCGGACAATCGCGGAACCCACCATTCCGCGATGACCGGCGACAAAAATACGTTGTTTGGTCATTCTCAGGACTCCAGCGCGATGGCAACCTCGTAGCCATGGGACTTCAGCAGTGAGTGTTTTTTCGCCGCTTCAAGATCTTTAGCTACCATCTCTGAGACCATCTCCTGCAGCGTGGTTTCTGGTTTCCAGCCCAGGGTTTCGTGCGCTTTGGTTGGGTCGCCGAGCAGGGTTTCCACTTCCGCAGGACGGAAGTAACGCGGGTCAACCTGGACAATCACGTCGCCCGGCTTCACGCCCGGTGCGTCATGGCCGGTCACGGAGACCACAATGCCCTTCTCTTCCACGCCGGTGCCTTCAAAGCGCAGTTTGATGCCCAGTTGTGCCGCGGCCATTTCCACGAACTGACGCACGGAGTACTGCACGCCGGTCGCAATCACGAAGTCTTCTGGCTTGTCCTGCTGCAGCATCATCCACTGCATTTTCACGTAGTCCTTCGCATGGCCCCAGTCACGCAGGGAATCCATGTTGCCGAGGTGCAGGCAAGACTCCAGGCCCTGAGCGATGTTGGCGATCGCGCGGGTGATTTTGCGGGTTACGAAGGTCTCGCCGCGGCGCGGGGATTCGTGGTTGAACAGAATGCCGTTACAGGCGTACATGCCGTAGGATTCACGGTAGTTCACGGTGATCCAGTAGGCGTACAGTTTTGCCACCGCATACGGTGAACGAGGGTAGAACGGCGTGGTCTCTTTCTGCGGGATCTCCTGCACCAGGCCGTACAGCTCAGAGGTGGACGCCTGATAGAAGCGGGTTTTCTTCTCAAGACCGAGGAAGCGAATCGCTTCCAGCAGACGCAGGGTACCCATGGCATCAACGTCAGCGGTGTATTCCGGGGATTCGAAAGAAACGGCGACGTGGCTCATCGCGCCCAGGTTATACACTTCATCCGGCTGCACTTCCTGCAGGATGCGGGTCAGGTTGGAGGTATCGGTCAGGTCGCCGTAGTGCAGGTGGAATTTCGGGTTCGCGGCATGGGGATCCTGATAGATATGGTCCACACGCTCGGTGTTGAAAGACGATGCACGACGTTTAATACCGTGAACTTCATAACCTTTTTCCAGCAGCAATTCTGCCAGGTAAGAACCATCCTGTCCGGTAACGCCGGTGATGAGAGCGACTTTAGACATGTTTATATTCCTCTGTACTTATCAAAGTTTTTCAGTTTCAACGCGTTCGCGTATCACCACTGCGGGATTGCCACGGCAAATTTTATTTGCCGGTAGCGATTTAAAAACACTGCTGCGGGCACCAATAACCGTGCCGTCGCCAACAGAAACACCGGGTGCAACGAAAACGTCCGTTGCTAGCCAGCATTTTTCACCAATCACAACAGGCGTGGCGGTAATATCAAAATGCGGGCTCATAAAATCATGGCTGCCGGTGCACAAATAACATTTCTGTGAAATCACCGAGTTGGCACCAATCGTAATATCGCCAAGGGTATATAGCACCGCGTCATCCCCGACCCAGGCGTAATCCCCAAGCGTTAATTTCCAGGGGTACGTAATTTTTACCGATGGACGAATAACTACGTTTTTTCCGATTTTTGCACCAAACAGGCGCAATAAAAATGCTCGCCAGCGGTACAGTATTTGCGGAGACCAGGCAAATAACGTTGCCTGAACCGCCCACCACAACTGCACCTTAATACCGTTCCCGCCCCGAAAACCTTTCGGCACGGAGAATCCGTTAAGTTCCTGCATTACGTTTCCTTATATTTCAGGCTTTGTTATATAAGGCTTTCGCTTTACCCGTCGTTTTAAGACGGAAGAAATAAGACAATTCTGCCCAGAAGCCCGGCACGCGTAATATTTTACGCTGAACGTTTTTCGCGTCCTGGCATAGTTCCAGATTATTAGAGGTTGACACGCCCCCCATCGAAAATTCGGACACCAGCCCTTTAATTCGACGGAACGGATAACCGGCTTTATACAAACTGGCCGTCAGGGCATAATCTGATGACACTTTATACTGCAAATCATAAGGCTGTTTTTTCAGCCCGCTGACCGGGTAGAAAATGGCCTGATGGCTGGCGGGCAGGCTGTGATAGATATACCAGCCCGGTTTTGCGCTACGCAGTACCCTGTTACCATCACCGAAATCGAGCAGCGCATCGCCGATAAACATCGCGTCCTCTTTCTGACGCGCCAGCTGACGGGCAAAAAGCGCCACATCATCGTGGAAGGTATCGCCGGAATTGAGGAAGATGGCATAGCGCCCTTGCGCCATGGCGATCCCCTTGTTCATGGCGTCGTAGATGCCTTTATCTTTCTCGCTGATGTAACGTAAGTTGAACTCACCGTTGAGTTTTTCCAGAAACTCCGCCGTGCCGTCGTTCGAGCCGCCGTCGACCACGATCCACTCAAAGGTGATACTCGGATCGCGCGCCAGGTTGCGCAGCGAGCGCCAGGTTTTTACCACGCCTTCGTAGTTGCGAAAGGCGACGGTAACCACACTAAGAAACATAAATCACCTCATTTCGTCATACGCGCGTAATATTAAGCGCCTTGCGCAAAATAAACGGACAGACAATCAAGAATGCATATTCCGGGCTAAATATTGACCCCGTAAAAAACAGCGACACTGGCGTAAAAAGATAAAGCTGTACGCGAAAGTTCTGGTTATCACCAAACGCGTTGATCATCATTTTGAAAACTTTAAACAGATACCACAGCGTCAACAGTACGGCGAACCAGGAAAAATAAATAATTAACAGATACAGGCCATTGTCTATTGTTTTTCCGACGTCCGCACCGTTAAAGATTCCGAATGATGCAACATATTCGTAAAGTGAGCCGAATCTTACTACGCCATCAATGTGGGTTAATGAATACCCCACCATCACCAGCGGACCAATGATGCGATAATAGGACGACGAGCCTTCGGTTCCCAAATCACCAAGACGTTCGGAGATGTACGGAAACGCAAATATTACGCCCACCAGAAATACCGTCAGGGAGATTATCGCCAGCGGCAGCTTTTTCTTAATCGCTTCTTTGTTCAGATACTGAAACACCCACTCCAGCAGGTAAAACAGGATAAATGTCATTACCCCTGAGAACGATCCGGACAGAACGATTCCTGCAAGAATCATAGCATCGGTCTTAGGGGTTTTGATACCGAACTGTTTGATGCTGAGCCAAATTGAGATTAATGCCAGAGCAAAAAACGCGGGTTCAAAATAGAGGGCAGTGGTACGTTTACCACCAAACTTAATAAAGTTCAGTACATAGCTGTTACTGTAAATGAGATATTTCGAAATTATTTCCATCAGGCTACTGCCGCCGGTCAAAATAATTTGCGCCATCTCCATGGCCGCAAGCATAACAACCAGCCCGACGACAATATAAAAGAACCTGAGGATTTTCCTATAATTGTGCGGAGAAATAGTTTTAAAGCGAATACTCCACACCATGCCAATAATAATGACGATATACACAAACAGCATGGTTGAGGTGACGTATTTGCTGGCATCCAGCGACTGACCAAACAGGTAGTTAAAGGCCGTTAAGCCAAACCCCAGCCCCAGCGCAATCATCAGTTTCTTGAGGCTGATTTTCTCAACGTAGAGCAAAAGCAGGACCGGCAAGAAGGTGACGATAGTGATCGGGAAGCTCTCTCCCAGCTGGGCAATCTTGACGTTGACCAGCAGGTAGATCAGCGGCAGCAGCAGATAACTACAGATTCTGATAGAACGAGACATACTCCTCCAGCATCTGTTGTCCACTGTAGGCCTTGCGGCTGCGGTTGCGGAACGATTCCAGGTCAGTGCCAAAAACGGCCTGCGCAATCTCCGCCTTCGGCAGCTGCACCAGAGGCAGAACCTCACTCTCTGCAAAGGTCTTTCCGCCCGATTTATCCAGCACTTCGCGCGCGGCGTCGCTGTGGGTGGCAATCACCGGCACGCCGATAGAGAGCGCTTCGCACAGGATCAGCGGGTAGTTGTCCACGCGGGAGCTAAACACCAGGGCGTCCATACCGTTGAGCGCACTCATCAGTTTGCGTTTGTCGGTTTCAAACCCGTGGTTAATCACATTCGGCCCCTCAAACGGGGAGAATTTGCCGAAGGTATGCAGCTCAATCTTGTTCCCCAGCGCCATAATGTCGCGCACCAGCTGCTGGTTGGTTTTGCCGTCGTAACGCAGATCGTGCGCCACCACGGCAATTTTCGGCTGACCTGCCGTTACGGCAACCGGCGTCAGTTCGGCCAGGATCTCTTCCGTTGCCACGTCGATCCCGTTGTTGACGATCTTGCACTGCTCTGCCCCGTACAGGCTGTTGAACGCATCCGCGACGTGCTGACTTGGCGAGATAAAGATGCAGCCGAGCGAAAGCATGGCGCGGAACAGCTGGCGCTTGCCCTCAACTAACTGGTGCGCGCGATCCACTTTAACCGGCGGATAGTTACTCAGGGTCGGGCATTTCTGGCAGTCGGTTTTCCAGCCTTCGCAGCCGTCGGTAAACGCGCAGCGCCCGGTCACGCTCCAGTGATCGTGCAGCGTCCAGACGAATCGCGTGTCCGGCTTGTGGGCCTGCACGTTTTCGCAAAACGCCACCACCTCTTCCAGGTTCAGCCAGTAACTGTGCAGGACGTGAAAATGCAGAACAACCGGCCCGGAGGTACGGGTCACGGTGCGATAGAGATTATTCAGATTGCCAAACAGATCGCGGTTAAACAGGCGGAACAGCGCAATGTTCGCCACCGACGTCAGGCGCGGCGTCTGCTTCAGAACGTGCGGATAGTTATCGTGGCTGACGCTTTTCTTGCCGCCCTTGCCGTAACCGTAGACGAAACGGGACTGTAGTCCTTTTTCCAGCGCGCGCTGGTGCAGATCCAGCGCCACGCCTGCCGCGCCGCCTTCCGCCAGGCGCACGTTAAATTGCAAAATATTCATTTGATCACCTTCACGCGGGCTTTCTCACCGACCACCAGCGCGTTGTCCGGGATGCTGTCCAGCACTACGCTACCGGCACCAATGGTGACGTTATTGCCCACGGTAATATCACCAATCATCACCACGTTAGCGCCCAGCTCGACGTTATTGCCGATAACCGGGCAGGCCAGGCTTTCCGGCCCGCGATTGCCAATAGTGACCGCGTGACGGATGGTGAAATCATCCCCTGCCACCACGAACTTATTGATCACCACCGCATAGCCATGATGAATGGTAAAGCGACGGCCAATGGTGGCCGCAGCCTGAATTTCATAGCCGAAGAAACATTCAGTGATGATGCGGTACAGCACCAGCACCGGTGCCGCCCAAAGATTGTTGAGCACATTTTTTTTGCGCCACACCGAGCAAAAATGCGCGATGCGGTAGGCAAGCACCATGCAGCACGGGCGCAGGCTCCAGCCGTTTGCGCGGCAATCTTCCAGAAACATTATTTCCCCCGAAGTCCATCGGCCAGACGCTTGCCGTTACGTACGGAAAGCAGCGTGAGCAGCGTGCGCCAGTTCATGCGCTTGTTGCGGATCTGGTAGAGGGTAAAAAGCTGATACTTACGGCTGGCACGGTCGAATTTTTCTTTGTGCTTGCGGTAAAAGTGGAAATAGCCCGAGAATTTCTTTGGCGACGAGGTGATTTGCATCTCGCCATGATTGATGTGCAGGATCTGCGTGGCCTCTTCCACCTTCCACGGCTCGCCGTACTCCACCACCATCCGCAGGAAAATGTCGTAGTCCTGCGCGGCCTTCAGTTCGGTATCAAACAGACAGGCTTTAAAGCGTTGTGCCCAGGTAAACACCTGATTACCGATAATGTTGCGCTTGTAAAACAGGCGACGGGAGTACGGTGATTTCGGGTACAGCGGCAGGCTCGCCGGCTGCGAATAAACTTCGCCCTGGCAAACATAGTCGTTGGCATACAGGAACGCGTGCGTCACCAGCTGCGCTTTGTGCGACAGGAAGATCGACAGACGGTTTGGCGTCCATTCGTCATCATCGTCGATCCCGGTCAGATACTGCCCTTTCGCCTGCATAATCGCCTGATTACGCACCGCACACGCCCCGGAATTGATGGGGTTATGCGTGTACATCACGCGCGGGTCGTTCAGGTCTTCAACAAATTTTTGCAGTTGCTCAAACGAGGAGGAACAGTCATCGACGATGATCAGTTCCCAGTTATCGTAATCCTGACGCAGGACCGATTTAATCGCGCGGATCGCCAGCTGCTGACGATTCCATGTCGGCATATAGATAGAAATCAAAGGGCGTTGTGTGGTCATGGTCTTCCCCGGATAAATTCGATGCCCTCACCCCCGCCCTCTCCCAAAGAAGAGGGGGATAACATTCCCTCTCCCTCAGGGAGAGGGTCAGGGTGAGGGAAACTGGTTATTTACTGTCAGACTTATATTCGTACTCGTAATAGCCGTAATCCTGATACCCGGTCGCGCGGCGGAAGATGGAGTTGAGGATCACCCCTTTCACCTCAATGCCGTTCTGCTCGAAGCGGCTCAGGCTGGTTTCCACTTCCTTGAGCGTGTTCACCGCGTAGCGCGCCACCATCAGCGTGGTCCCCGCATGGCGACCCACCACTGCGGCATCGGTCACGGCGAGGATTGGCGGGGTATCGATCAGTACCAGGTCGTAGTGCTTGCTCGCCCACTCGATAAGCTGGGTAAAGCGCTCGCTCATCAGCAGTTCAGACGGGTTAGGCGGTACCTGGCCGCGTGGGATCAGGTCAAACTTCGGAATCGAGGTCGGTTTCGCGCTATCGGCGATCTCCCCTTTGCCGAGCAGGATTTCAGACAGACCGTTGACGTTGTTGGTCCCCAGCAGCTCGTGGGTGTAGCCCTTACGCATATCGCAGTCGATCAGCAGCACGCGTTTGTTGGTCTGGCTCACCACTGCCGCGAGGTTGGCACAGACGAACGTCTTACCAATCGACGGGCTGACCCCGGTCATCATCAGGACGTTGTTTTTGGCCTGCATCATGGCGAAGTGAAGGCTGGTACGCAGGCTGCGCACGGCTTCAATCGCGAGGTCGGTCGGGTTACCCACGGCCAGCAGCTGGCTCTGCTTGTAACGCTTCACGCCCTTGACGGTTTTCACGCTGTCGCGCGATTTCTGCCACTCAGAGAGCGGGATGCTGGCGTAAACGCTGATGCCATTTTCTTCCAGCACCTGCGGGCTTTCGATACCGCGGTTGAACAAGGAGCGCAGCAGCACGCCCACGATGGAGAGCATCAGGCCGAGAATAATGCTGCCGAGAATAATCAGCGCCTTCTTCGGCTTCAGCACGCCAGGCTGCGTGATGGCCGGGTCAACGATGCGCACGTCGCCAACGGTACTGGCTTCGGTGATCTTCAGCTCCTGCTGTTTATTCAGCAGCTGCATGTACACCTGCTGGCCAGATTCCACGTCGCGGGTCAGACGCACAATCTCCTGCTGGGTTTTTGGCATTGCGGTGACGCGGTTATTCAGCTTCGCCTTCTCGTCTTCCAGGGTACGGCGTTTTTCCAGCAGCGTGCGGTAGGCCGGGTGGCGTTTGGTATAAAGCTTGGAGATTTCCGCCTCTTTGAAGGTCAGTTCGTTGAGCTGCGCGTCGATGTTAACCATCGAATCCAGCACCGATTTCGCTTCCAGCGGCAGGTCGACGGAGTCTTTATCCTGGCGATAAGCGTTCAGCTTGTTCTCGGCGTCATCCAGGCGCGAACGCACTTCCGGCAGCTGTTTAGCGAGGAAAGCCAGACTTTTTGCTGCTTCCGCCGACTTGCGCTCAACGTTCTGCTCAAGGTAGTTGCGGGTGATGCTGTTGAGGATGTCGCGGATCTGATCTTTATCTTCACCGGTAAAGGTCATGCTCAGAACACCAGTGTCCTTGCCGTTTTCGGTCACGGTCAGGTTGTTTTGCAGGTTATTGATCATCCCGAGCGTGGAGAATTTGGTGACCGTGAACTCACCGCCTTCCTGCGCGTGAATGGCGCTGACCATCATGCTGACGCCGTCTTTGGAGAGCATCTTCCCGACTTCACCACGCGCGCTAAAACCGGCGTCACTGGTAAGCTGATACTGGTTTGGCCCGAGAACCTCCAGGGTAAAGGTTTGATCTCCGGCCCCTTTCGGCAGCACAAAGTCGGTGACTTTCACCGTATCATTGCTGCGGCCCATCAGGCGATCCCAGCCCGCGCCAAACACCGGGAAGGTGTTTTTAGTGACCGAAATATCCAGCCCCAAATCGTGCACCGTTTTGCCGAGTACAAGACGCGACTGGATCAGCTGAATTTCCGCATCCGACGCCGGTGGCTTATTTGCCAGCGCGGAGCCGATGTCCTGTACCAGCGAGTTGCCGGTATTCTGTTCAATCTGGACCAGCGCGTCGGCGCTGTAGATTGGCGTCGCAAACAGCGTATAGATAAACGCCCCAACGGCGAACACGGCGGTGATGCCGAGCACCCACCACTTCGCTTCAACCACGGTGCCGACAAGACGACCAATATCAATTTCATCACTGCCCGAGATCGGGGCGGCAGATGTTTTTGTTTTTTCTGTCATTGTTATCCCTGCTGAGCTTTCAGTGCCTGCGCCCACTGACGGGCAGACTGGTCAAGTAAGGTGTACACCGCCTCAAATGCCTCACGGCTCTTGCGATACGGATCGGGGATCTCGCGTTCATTGTCCCAGTGACCAAACAGCATCACCTTGCCGCGCATCTCCGGGGCGATGTCGCACAGCGCATGAATATGGCGTTTTTCCATCGCGAGGATCAGGTCATACTCGCGGCACATCCGGCCCGTGACCTGACGGGCGATATGCCCGTCGAGGGAGAGGTTATGATCCAGGGCAACGTGGGTGGCACGTTCGTCGGCCCCTTTACCGACCAGCGCACCCAGCCCTGCGGACTCCACCGTGAGATCAGGCTGATACTGTTTCAGCAGGCGTTCAGCCGTGGGGGAACGGCAAATGTTCCCCACACACACCACTAAAATTTTGTTAAACATCGCGGATTACCAGGTGTGAATGTCGCGCGCCGTATCCGTCATGTAGCGAACGCCACTGATGGTTGGCAGCAACTGGTTGATCAGACGGTTCCAGCGGGCAACCGGCGCGGTGGTGACATAGACCACATCGTATGGCTGGAGGCGGAACTCGGTGGCCATGACCAGCGATGTCGCATCGGACATATCCAGCTGGTAGATATTGGCAATCTTGCCTTTCGCGCTGCCCTCGCCCTTCAGCGGACGGATCACGAAGATGCCGCTGGCGTTGGAGGAGGTCAGATCGATGCCTTCCGCATTGCCCAGCGCTTCGGTCAGGGTCATGCCGCTGAAGTCCATTTTGAGGGTGCTCTGTTTCTTCACTTCACCCATGACGAAGACTTTCAGATCGTCGTTACGCGGCACGTACAGAATATCGCCTGGATAAAGCAGGCGGTTCTGGGTCAGGTCGCCGTTTTGCATCAGCGCCTGCAGCGAAATGCGCTGCTCTTTGCCTTCGTGGGTCAGCACGACGTTGCGCCAGTCGGCGCCATCGGTTAAGCCGCCCGCGGCATTGATGGCATCCAGAACGGTGAGCGGTACGTTGGTGATGGCCTGCTGGCCGGATTTGTTCACCTGGCCGGAGATGTAGGCTTTCTGCGAGCGGAATGCGGCGATATTAACGTCCACCTGCGGGTCAGCAATGTACTGCGCTAAGCGGCTGGTAATATCACTACGGATCTCGGCAAGCGTTTTGCCGACAACATGCACTTTGCCAATGTACGGATAGAACATGGTGCCATCGGACTGGACCCAGTTCCCGGTATCGCTTGAGCTGCGGTACTGGCCCGCCGGGGTGGTGAGTTCAGGGTGATCCCAGACGGTAACGCTAATCACGTCACCCGGCCCCACGCGATACTCATAATTGGCGATTTCCTGGTCCAGAGACATATTCGGCTGGGCAACATTCGGACGCGGACGTAATTGTTCGACCAGACGCGGGGTCAGGGGATAAACATTGACCATTTTGTCGAGATCGAAATCGGCATCCTGTTGTTTAATCACATCCTTGCCCGATGTGGACATATTGCTGCCGGGAAAGACCGTGCAACCACTCATCAAGGTCACAGACACCAATAATGGCATCAATTTCATTTTGGATTTCATCATTGATTATTTATCACTTTGGCAGAGTAATTATCCTGTGCAAATTAAATAAGCGCGGGTCGTTTTGGCATTCAGCATGCAGTTAATCAATTTGAAATATAACTGGCATCTGTCCTAAAAAAACCGTATTCATCCATTGGCTATTGACAGAATAATTGAGGCTGTTTTACACGCCTTCAGGCACGCTACCGCCCTTGGCTTTCAGTTACCAATCCACTGACTAAACAATATGTTATGGATAGACACCCTCTTGGACATGGCTTCAGGGAAAATATATCGGCCATGAAAAACCCATGACGGATAAACATTTTCATTCCCTGAATACCGAAACAAAAATAGCAGCAAGAAGTTTTAACATTTGATGCTGGGAGAATTGTTGCAGCTAACCTAATAGCAGGCAAGGAGACAACCGTCTGAATAACAGTTTTTAAGATTAATATTAAGAGCAAATTTTTAAGGTTTTAGGAATTTCTTTATATTGACAAAATATCGAATAAAACCACTCAGTGCGATATATCCTAAATAACGTCTCCGATAATCAAAACCTCGCACTATACTTATTTACACCCTCCCGCATGTTGTTCATTTTTTTGGTTATCGATTAAGAGAAATCTCAGCCTGCCATTGCATTTTTGGTCAGCTTTATCCATGATCGCAATGTGACATTAGTCATATAACAGAAGGTATTGCTATTACTATGGAATGGATTGCCGATCCGTCAATCTGGGCCGGGCTGGTTACGCTGGTCGTCATCGAATTAGTGCTCGGTATTGATAATCTGGTCTTTATCGCCATCCTTGCCGAAAAATTACCGCCTTCGCAGCGCGACCGTGCGCGCGTCACGGGGCTGGTGCTGGCGATGGTGATGCGTTTGCTGCTGCTGGCCTCCATCTCCTGGCTGGTCACTCTCACCACGCCGCTGTTTACGGTTTACGGCCTGAGCTTCAGCGCCCGCGATCTGATCATGCTGTTCGGCGGGCTGTTCCTGCTGTTCAAAGCCACCGTCGAGCTTAACGAGCGGCTTGAAGGGAAAGACCATGACAACCCGACCCAGCGTCGCGGGGCAAAATTCTGGCCGGTGGTGGCGCAAATCGTGGTACTGGATGCCGTCTTCTCGCTGGACTCGGTCATTACCGCCGTCGGCATGGTAGACCACCTCGCGGTGATGATGGCCGCGGTAATCATTGCTATTACGCTGATGATCATGGCAAGCAAGGCGCTGACCCGCTTTGTGAACAGCCACCCGACCATCGTTATTCTCTGCCTGAGCTTCCTGCTGATGATCGGCTTTAGCCTGGTGGCCGACGGCTTTGGCTTCCATATTCCGAAGGGGTATCTGTACGCCGCAATCGGGTTCTCGGTGATGATCGAATCCCTTAACCAGCTGGCGATTTTCAACCGTCGCCGCTTTCTCTCCGCTAATCAGACCCTGCGTCAGCGCACCGCCGATACGGTGATGCGCCTGCTCAGCGGGCGAAAAGAGGATGCAGAACTGGACGCCGAGTCCGCCGCGCTGCTTGCCGACCACAGCGACGGGCAGATCTTTAACCCGCAGGAACGGCGCATGATTGAGCGCGTGCTGAACCTTAACCAGCGCTCGGTCAGCAGCATCATGACCTCCCGTCATGACATCGAACATGTCGACCTGACGGCCCCGGAAGAGCAGATCCGCGCCCTGCTGGATAAAAATCAGCACACCCGCGTGGTGGTGACCGGGGGCGACGAGGAAGAAGAGCTGCTCGGCGTGGTACACATCATCGACCTGCTGCAACAGCAGTTGCACGGCGAGCCGCTCAACCTGCGTGTTCTGGTCCGCCAGCCGCTGGTGTTCCCGGAGGCGCTGCCGTTACTGTCCGCCCTTGAGCAGTTCCGCAACGCGCGCACTCACTTTGCCTTTGTGGTGGATGAGTTTGGGTCCGTTGAAGGTTTAGTGACGCTGAGCGACGTGATGGAAACGATCGCCGGCAATCTGCCTAACGAAGTCGATGAAATCGATGCGCGCCACGATATCCAGAAGAATGCCGACGGCACCTGGACGGCAAACGGCCATATGCCGCTTGAGGACCTGGTGCAGTTTGTTCCGCTGCCGCTGGATGAGAAGCGTGAATACCACACCATTGCAGGGCTGTTGATGGAGTATCTCCAGCGCATTCCGACGCCAGGCGAAGAGGTGCAGGTAGGAGATTACTTGATCAAAACGCTTCAGGTTGAAAGCCATCGCGTGCAGAAGGTGCAGCTGATACCGCTACGTAGCGAGGATGAGCTGGATTTTGAGGTATAAAAAAGCCGGGTAGCGCTTCGCTTACCCGGCCTGCGATTTACGGATTTTACAGGCCGGGTAAGGCGTAGCCGCCACCCGGCACTAACACTCTCAAAGCTTATCTAACAGCTTTTTCACGTCCTTACCGTTTTGCGAATCCTTGTTGCGATCCGCCCAGTCGTTCAGCCGACGTTTTGCTTCATCCTGAAGGTGCTTACGCAGAATTTGATCAACCTGCAGGCTGTAATTCAGCGCCTGCCATTTTCCGTAGACGTGCAGCGGGACTGGCGTCGCTTTGAGGAAATCAATCAGTTCACCCTCGCCTTCCCAGCCGGAAAGCACGCGGACGTTAAACCGGGTGTCAGCCGTCTCTTTCACCAGATCCATCTTGCCCTCACCGGTGAGCGCCAGCATCGACGAGGTGCCCTGCATCTGATTCAGCGAAAGCTGCCCGTTATCCAGGGTCAGATCGCTGGTGAAGTTATCAAGACGTGTCGCGCTGTCGTAGTTTTCATTCGCCTTAACGTTACTGCTGCGCTCAACCGCCTGCTGGACCAGCTGCTGGAAGTTGAGGCCTTCCATGCGGGTGTCTTTCAGCTCAACGTGCGCCTGGCCCTGCCAGTTATGGCGGAACGCGTCGGCGTCAATTTTCGTGCCGGCGAAATCCCCCGCCAGCGACATCTGTCCGGTCAGTGAAATCGGGTAGTTAAAGGCGTTCAGAATGGTGCCGATTTCGACATTATCCAGGCGCGGCTGGAAGGCAGCGCTGGCCGTGTCTTTACGCACATCCAGCGTACCCGGCAGCGACAGATGCCCTGCCCCCATCTTGCCGCCCAGCTCGGAGATGACGAGCAATCCATTGTGATTGAACATCTGGCTACTGACGTCGGTAAACTCAATGCCGCGCCAGCGCAGCCGGTTAGCTTTTAGCAGAATATCGGCGGTAAAACCGCGCAGGCCGTTATAGTCAGGCTGATCGAGATTAGATGAAATCACTGGCCGCGGCTTCATCGCCTGGCTCTGACCGTTTTGCGCCGCACCGGCATCAGCCGTGCTGGCGGGCTGTGTTGGAAGCAGGTTTTCAAGATTCAGCGTGTCGAACTGCAAATCCAGAACCCACTTCGGCTCCTCAGCCAGGGTCACGCTCGCCTGCCCTTTCATGCTGCTGTCATTGGCCTGCAGGTTAAGGTTATTGAGCTGCAGCTGTTTGTGTTCTTCCTGCCAGATGGCCTGCAAGGTCCCCTGGCCGGCAATGCCTTTGGTCGGCAGGTCGGCGCCGGTGAGCTGCCAGTTCAACTGGCGGATATCGGCAGTCAACTGGTGCGGATAGTCCGACGCGTTTACGTTGGCATCCATCGACAACGTCAGATCGCGCTGGTCGCGGTTGATACGCCCGGAAAACGCCATGGTCGCAATGTGGTTCGCGTCCTGCTCCATCGTCAGGCTGATGTTGCGCACGGTAACCTGCTCATCGTCTTCATGCTGAAAAACCAGCACGCTGTCGGCAATTTTCAGGTTGGCGATGTCAAATGACCAGCCGGCATCGGACGGCACGTCGGGCAAGGTATTTTCGTGCGGGGCAACCGGCGCGTCCGGCTGGCGAACCGCTTCGCTTTGCGGCGTAAGCTGGATCACCGCCCCTTTCAGCATCACCCGATCAACCTGAAGCTGATGGGAGAAAAGCGGGATCAGCGCGACATCAAGACGCATGTTGTCGGCCGCCACCAGCGGCTGTGATGCCCCTGGCGCAGTCAGCGACATGCGCCCGGAGAGAATGCTCAGCTGCGGCCAGACGTGCCAGCGCAGCGGCCCGTCCAGCTTAAGTTCGTAACCACTGCGCGCTTCGACCTGACGCACCATATAGGCACGGAAGTCATTCGGGTTAACCAGCAGTACCAACGCCGAAAGGCCAGCAACCAGAACCACCAGCAAAATCATCAGCGTTGTCAGAACTCTTCTCATGGCATCCTCAATGGTCTAACAATCAGTCTTTATCAATACGACTGGCAACCGCACCCTGCTGGTCGCGATATTTTGCATCCTGACGGCGATTATAAGGACGATCCGCCGGGCCTGTCAGCGGTTCAAAGCTCAGCGCACCGATCATCATGCCCGGACGCAGCGCGAGCGGGAGTTTACCCGCATTGAAGAACTCCAGCACAATACGGCCTGACCAGCCCGGATCGATGCGGTGCGCCGTTACGTGGACCATCAAACCCAGACGCGCCAGCGAGGAGCGGCCATCGAGCCAGCCCACCAGATCGGCAGGCAGCGTGACCGATTCAAACGTCACGGCCAGCGCCAGTTCACCCGGATGCAGATAAAACGCCTCACCCTCGTCGAGGACAATTTCGTCGCTCATCACGCGGTCCAGCGCCGCGCTCACCTCGTCTTTCGGCCCGCTCAGGTCGATAAACGGCGCCGTGTGGCCGCTAAAGGTGCGAAACTTATTCCCCAGACGCACATCGACCGTCACGCCGTTAATGCGCTCAACCGGCGGACGCGGGGTGATAGACAGGCGGCCTTCATCCAGCCAGGCTTCTATATCGCGGTCACAAAGACGCATGGCACTTTCTCCTTTCGTGCATCGTACCCTGAGGCGCTATCGGCTCAGGGCAAACCAGGTTATCTCTGAACGGTACACAATTCGCGCGGCTTATTCAAAAAACTGACTGATTTTCGCTTTTAAGATATCAATGGCAATACGATTTTTACCGCCACGAGGCACGATAATATCGGCGTATTGCTTGGATGGGTCGATAAACTGCAGGAACATCGGACGCACGGTTTTCTGATACTGTGCCATCACGGAGTCCATAGAACGCCCGCGCTCGTTGACGTCACGCTTAATGCGGCGCATCAGGCAGATGTCCAGCGGGGTATCGACAAAAATAGAGAAGTTCATCGACTCGCGCAGCCGCGCGTCCGTTAACAGCAGGATCCCTTCAAGGATGATGACCTTCTTCGGCTCAATGCGAACGGTCTCTTTTAAGCGGGTATGTTCTACGTAGCTGTAAACAGGCAATTCAATAGCCTTGCCGCTTTTCAGCGCTTCTAAGTGCTGGAACAGCAGGCTGTGATCCATGGCATTAGGGTGGTCGTAGTTAGTCTTTACGCGCTCTTCCATCGACAGATGGGATTGATCTTTGTAATAGCAATCTTCGGGAATGACGCCGATATGCTCATCACCAACCTGTTCACGCAGTTCGCGATACAGCGTACTGGCAATAAGACTTTTACCTGAAGCCGATGCGCCGGCGATGCCTATAATGACGCACTGATGAGACTTATCAGTCATAAATTTAGCGACCTGATTAACCTGGATGTTAAGGAAGGACGACGCCGGAGCGTCAAACGCGGCAATTATAGGGATTTCGCAGGCGTGATACCAGTCGAAACCGCAGGTAATGCGAGAGAGCCTCCAAAGTCGCTTTTTCTCCCTGAGTGAAATTTAAATGACCACTTTTTGATCGTTTAACGGGAATTTTTTGGCGAGTAACTATTTAATAAGTCTATGATGTCAAAATCTGAGCAGTCAGCATATGAATTGTAAATTGTTTGTACTAGCATAAACCAAATTCTTAATTTCTCGCGTCCGGACATCGCTCCTGGCGACCTGGCGTCTCGGGATAAAGCGGTAATGAATAAACAATACCAGCGGGTTTTGATTACCACCCAACATCCTTTACTGCGACTTGTCTGTCTGGGTCTGGTCACGTTTATTTTTACCCTATTTTCCCTGGAACTCACCCGTTTCGGCACCCTGCTCGCGCCGTTATGGTTCCCTACCTCTATTATGACGGTGGCGTTTTATCGTCATGCCGGGAAGATGTGGCCGGGTATTGCCCTCGCCTGTTCATTCGGGAATGTCCTGGCCTCATGGATGCTCTTTTCGTGGGGATCCGTTAGCTTCATTTATACCTCCGTCAATATTATTGAGGCCTGCATCGGCGCACTGCTGCTGCGTAAGCTGCTGCCGTGGTATAACCCGCTACAAAACTTGAATGACTGGGTGCGTCTGGCGATAGGCAGCGCCCTGATCCCGCCGCTGACAGGGGGCGTGTTAATCCATTTTCTGGCGCCCGGACCTGAGCCGCTGCGTAATTTTCTGGTGTGGGTGGTTTCCGAATCAATCGGCGCGCTGGCGCTGGTGCCATTAGGGCTGCTGTTCAAACCGCACTATCTCCTGCGCCACCGCGACCCGCAGCTGCTGCTGGAAACTCTGGTCACCATGGCGGTAACGCTGGTTCTGAGCTGGGCTGCCATGAACTGGCTGCCGTGGCCCTTTACCTGCGTGATTGTCCTGCTGATGTGGAGCGCGGTCCGCCTTCCGCGCGTGGAAGCGTTTCTGGTGTTCCTGGTCACCGTCATGATGGTCTCCCTGATGATGGCGCAAAACCCCACCCCGGTAGCAACGCCGAACGCCAGCGCCATGCTCAACGCGCCGTGGCTGCCGTTTCTGATGATGTTACTGCCTGCCAACGTGATGACAATGGTGATGTATGCCTTCCGCGCCGAGCGCAAGCACATTACCGAGAGTGAAGAACGTTTTCGTAATGCGATGGAGTACTCCGCCATCGGCATGGCGCTGGTGGGCATCGACGGCCAGTGGCTGCAGGCCAATAAGGCGCTGTGCAACTTTCTTGGCTACAGCCAGACGGAGCTTCAGTCGATGACGTTCCAGCAGCTCACCTGGCCGGAGGATTTACACTCTGATATCGAACAGCTCGATCAGCTGGTCAACGGGGATATCAACAACTACAGCCTCGAGAAGCGTTACTACACCCGCGACGGGGAAGTGGTCTGGGCGCTACTTGCCGTCTCTGTCGTACGCCACGCCGACGGCACCCCGCTCTACTTTATCGCCCAGATTGAAGACATTAACGATCTCAAGCATACCGAATGGGTCAATAAGCGCCTGATGGAGCGTATTACCCTGGCGAATGAAGCGGGCGGAATTGGGATCTGGGAATGGGATTTGCAGCCGGACGTCATCAGCTGGGATAAGCGGATGTTCGAACTGTATGAGATCCCGCCCCACATCAAGCCCACCTGGCAACTGTGGAATGCGTCGATTGTGCCTGAGGACCGCGCCCATGCGGAACAGGTGATCCGCGACTCCCTGAAGGCGCGCATGCCGTTTAAGCTCGAATTCCGTATTCGTGTCAAAGAGGGGGTGCGCCATATTCGCTCCCTGGCCAACCGGGTACTGAACAAGCAGGGTGAAGTGGAGCGTCTGCTCGGCATCAACATGGACATGACCGAGGTCAAGCAGCTTAACGAGGCGCTATTCCAGGAAAAAGAGCGTCTGCACATTACGCTCGACTCTATCGGCGAGGCCGTGCTCTGCACCGACGTCGACATGAACGTGACCTTTATGAACCCGGTGGCCGAGAAGATGAGCGGCTGGCCCCAGTCCGAGGCCATCGGGCAGCCGATTCTGAACGTGCTGCACATCACCTTTGGTGAGAAAGGACCGCTGATGGAAAACATCCACAGCGGCGATATGTCCCGTTCCGATATCGAGCAGGACGTGGTACTCAACTGCCGCAACGGCGGCAGCTTCGATATCCACTACAGCATCACGCCCCTCAGCACGCTGGACGGGCAGGCCATTGGCTCGGTGCTGGTTATTCAGGATGTGACCGAATCACGCAAAATGCTGCGCCAGCTGAGCTACAGCGCCTCCCATGACGCGCTCACGCATCTGGCTAACCGCGTCAGTTTCGAAACCCATCTGAAGCGCCTGATCCAGACCGTGCAGGAGACGCGCCAGCGCCATGCCCTGATTTTCATCGATCTTGACCGCTTCAAAGCCGTCAACGATACCGCAGGCCATGCCGCGGGCGACGCCCTGCTTCGTGAGCTGTCATCCTTAATGCTGACCATGCTTCGCTCCAGCGACGTTCTTGCCCGTCTGGGGGGCGATGAGTTTGGTCTGCTGCTGCCGGACTGCAATATCGAAAGCGCACGCTACATTACCGGGCGGCTGATCCACGCCATCAATAACTATCACTTTATGTGGGAAGGCCGCCTGCACCGTATCGGCGCCAGCGCGGGCATTACCCTGATTGATGAGACCAACCATCAGGCGGCAGAGGTGATGTCCCAGGCCGATATCGCCTGCTATGCGTCTAAAAACAGCGGGCGTGGGGTGGTGACCGTTTACGAACCGCAGCAGGAGCGGATCCACAGCGCGCGCAGCATGATGTCGCTCGATGAGCAGTGGCACATGATCAAAGATAATCACCTGCTGATGATTGCCCGCAGCGTCGCCTCCCCGCGCATACCGGAGAGCAGCAACTTCTGGCTCATCTCGCTGCGCCTGTGGACCAGCCAGGGTGAAGTACAGGAGGAGCAGGCGTTCCGCTCTGGTCTCGCCGAGCCTGAGCTGCTTCACGCCCTCGACCGGCGTATCTTCAGCGAGTTCTTCCGCGCATACGCTGCCCAGGTAGCGGCCAAAGGGATGGGGGTTGCGCTACCGCTTTCGCAAGCCGGGTTATCCAGCGTCACCCTGGTAGACGAGCTGATTGAACTGCTGGAGAAAGGCCCATTCCCGGGCCGCCTGCTGCACCTGATCATCTCCGCAGAGGTACTGCGCAATACGGATGAGAACCTGCAGCAGGGTCTGCAAAAACTGCGACACGCAGGTTGCCGGGTGGTGTTAAGCCAGGTGGGGCGCGACATGAGCCTCTTTAGCCATCTCAGCGCTAACATGGCCGACTATCTGATGCTCGATCCGGACGTGGTGTCAAACGTTCACGGAAACCTGATGGATGAAATGATGGTGACCATCATTCAGGGCCACGCCCAGCGGCTGGGAATGAAAACCCTGGCAGGCCCCTGCAACCAGCCAATCATGATGGATACCCTCTCGGGCATCGGCATCGACTTTATCTATGGCGACACCATCGGCGAACCGCAGCCGCTGGAACTACTGCTCAACACCAGCTATTTCGCCATCAACTGAGGGCGTCCAGCCGTCGGTATACCAGATGTGCAACAGCGCATAGGAGCGCCACGGCTGCCAGCGTTCGGCGTAACGGCGGATTTGCGCGGGCGTCATGCCAGCGAAGCGCTGTTTAATCAGATAATCATCCGGCAGAAACACATCTTTGGCCTGCCATCCCCGCAGCGCTAAATAGTTTGCCGTCCAGCGGCCAATGCCGGGCCGCTGCTGCAACGCTTTCATGCCCGCGTCGATGTCCACCGGCGGAACGAGAGGAAAGTCACCGTCCACCACCGACCGGGCGAGATGAATCAACGATTCCGCCCTTTTTACCGGCATCCCGAGCGCTTTCAATGCCAGCGGATCGGCGGCGGCCAGCGCCTGCGGGGTGGGAAAACAGAGATAATCTGGCGCATCTTCAACCGCCTCACCGTACAGCGCCACCACCCGTCCGGTAAGTTTCGCCGCCATCGCCACGCTCACCAGTTGCCCGAGGATCGCCCGCACGCCCTGCTCGTAAGCATCCATTGCGCCAGGCAAACGCAGCCCGGGCCGCGCAGCACCCAACTCGCCGAGCGTCCGGGCAATCTGCTGCGGATCGCAGTCAAGATCGAACAGCCGTGCGATGCGGTCCAGACAGCCTGCCGCCACCGGCATTAGACCCGGGCTGAGCGTGACGTTGAGGGTGTGGGAGGCAAGGTCTGGTGTGACGCGAAAAATGCCCCGGTGCCCGTCACAGGCAAAACTGCGCTCGTAGTCGTCCTCGGTCACGGTTTCCACGCCCGTCACGGCACGCGCGCCCAGAAAGCCAAACATCCACTGCCAGTCGTAGGGGGGTTGCCAGTTCAAGGTAAACATCGTTGCTCCTGTCATGTTCTCCTCAGCATAAACCGAAAGGCCTTGTTTCGCCTTGCTTTCATATTCCAGTTGTCGCGGAAGAGACATTTCGTTAAAGTCTCGCCCCTTCTCACCGGCATGGGGATTTCTACGTGTTTATTGGATTCGATTACGGTACGGCAAACTGCTCGGTTGCGGTAATGCACAACGGGCAACCACAGCTCCTGAAAATGGAAAAAGAGAGCACGCTGCTGCCGTCAATGCTCTGCGCGCCAACCCGTGAAGCGGTAAGCGAATGGCTTTTCCGCCATCACCAGGTTCCGGCCACCGCGGCGGAAACGCAGGCTCTGCTGCGCCGCGCCGTGAGCTATAACCGCGACGAGGACATCGACGTTACGCCTGCCAGCGTACAGTTCGGCCTGTCGTCGCTCGGGCAGTACATTGAGGATCCGGAGGAGGTTTACTTCGTTAAATCACCGAAGTCATTCCTCGGGGCCAGCGGCCTGAAGCCGCAGCAGGTCGCGTTATTTGAGGATCTGGTCTGCGCCATGATGCTGCACATCCGCAATCAGGCGCAAACGCAGGTCACGGAAACCATCGACCAGGCGGTGATTGGCCGTCCGATAAACTTCCAGGGCCTGGGGGGCGATGAGGCCAACCAGCAGGCGCAGGGTATTCTGGCGCGCGCGGCGCACCGTGCAGGTTTTCGCGACGTGGTGTTCCAGTACGAGCCGGTAGCGGCGGGACTGGATTTTGAAGCCACGTTGACGGCAGAAAAACGTGTGCTGGTGGTGGATATCGGCGGCGGAACGACGGACTGCTCGCTGCTGCTGATGGGACCGCAGTGGCATCAGCGTCGCGATCGTGAAAACAGCCTGCTGGGGCACAGCGGCTGCCGCGTTGGCGGTAACGATCTGGATATTGCCCTCGCCTTTAAGAGCCTGATGCCGCTGCTGGGCATGGGCGGACAAACCGAAAAAGGGATCGCCCTGCCGGTTCTGCCATGGTGGAATGCCATTGCGATCAACGATGTGCCTGCGCAGAGTGATTTTTACAGCACCGCAAACGGTCGTTTTCTCAACGATCTGATACGCGATGCGCAGGATGCCGACAAAGTCGCGCTGCTCCACAAGGTCTGGCGTCAGCGCCTGAGCTACCGCGTGGTGTGCACCGCCGAAGAGAGCAAAATTGCGCTCTCAGATCGCCCGGAACATGCGGTCACCCTGCCGTTTATCAGCGATGAACTGGCAACGAGTATCTCGCAGGAAGGGCTTGAAACGGCCCTGTCGCAGCCGCTGCAGCGCATTCTCGAACAGGTACAGCTGGCGCTGGATAATGGCAGAGAGCAGCCGGACGTGATTTATTTAACCGGGGGTAGCGCCCGTTCGCCGCTGATTAAGAAAGCGCTGGCGGAACAACTGCCGGGCATACCGATTGCCGGTGGCGATGATTTTGGCTCCGTAACCGCAGGGCTGGCGCGCTGGGCGCAGGTGATGTTTAGCTAACACGGGTGTGGCCTGGCTATCACCCACGGAGCTATTCGGCACCGTGGGTGATAGCCACCATAAAATCTGATTTTATGTGACGTTAAATCAGGCAAGCAACATAGAGAAACGATACTGGAACTCTTTGAAACAGTAGTTAAATTCTGTCACCTCCATCACTCAGGCTTCAGGTATTTCCATCGAGTGGATAACAAAAAATCCTGCGAGATACCCGCACCTATGTCCACCGTCTGCAGATCATGAACAAACCACGTCTGCGGCCATTTCCAACTGCCGGGGCTGCTGCAGGCAGACATCGATCCCCCGTAGCGCCGTCGCCATATCCAGCACCTCGCCCGTCGCCTTCTGCTGCCCACCAGCGGTGATAAACAGCCCCTTATCGACGCGAATTACGCCGTGTTTATCGGTTTTGAGCTCAAAGCCTTTACCACGGGGTTTTTCCTGCGGGCCGGTAATATCCCCCTGATTAAGCTGTGTCGCCCCGTAAGGCGTAGTCAGGGCGATAGGTTCTTTTCCGCGCCGTTTTTCCGCCGCGGTTCGCAGGATGTTCTGGCGGTGGTTCGCGGCTAACGGGATCAATTATTGAAAATTGCGCAGGCCGTGAATCAGCCCATTTTTATCTATTTTTTAATGGGTTTAATAAAATTAGATTTGATAAAAACACCACCGTCATCATCCCGGCGCAACAGACTCCACATCGCGGGGAGTCTTATCACTGGTGCGTATATATCACTCTGATATCGGGTTGCTTCCGGCATCAACTGCCCGGCCTGAACATCAATAAACTGCTGATGCCCTCCGGCTATGGTCGCCCAGTGGCCTGAATGCGGGCAAACCTCCCCGCTCGGGCAGGTAATGCGTTTGCCTGGCGCGTCATCCAGAAAGTATTCTGATTCATCGGGAATAATGCCGTCACAGTAGCGCGTGTCTTCCCAGACCAGACGCCAGTGAACATCCCGGTAACGGATTGGATCGTCAGGGATAACCATTTCTGTGTCACTTTCAATTAATACGTCGTAATACACCTGTCGGGGAGCATTCATTCCACGAATAAAATAATTATAAGCGCCGAGATTTTTAAACCCACTGATGCCATCTTTAATAATTAATAGCTTATGGTTGTAATGAATTTTTACCGGTTCCCAGATACCATCGCAGGGCACCGGGTCATCGGTTTTAATAATAAAATCGCTGCGTTCTGGAACAGGAGGAAGATTTTCTGGGAAAGCCGGATACGCTAACTTATTAAAATTACATTCATAATTATCTAATTCTAATAGATATGCAGCATCGAAAAAGTTGCATACATTGTCATGTGGTGGATACATGATATAGTCACCATGTATTTTTGCTGCAATCTTCAGCTTATTAAGCTTTTCTATATCTGGCGGGTAAGGTTCCTGCTGAGAGCCTCGTTCATGACAAAGAGGGTAAAAAAAGCTTTCGATCAATCCAACCGGACGGGCTAATTGATGAAATGCTCCTGTCTGACGCTGCCACACCTGTCGATTTCCCATAGCCAGTTCAGCGAGCCCTTCGTCATAGAGACGCAGTGCATCGTAAGCCCAGATAATGTTTTTCGGATGAAAGCCATCTGATTTATCTTCCGGCCATGTCTTCAACGCTTCTTCATATTGCTGCACAAAATAGGCCCATGCATTCCGCTTGCGCTGCCACACGGTATAGCTGCTCAGTCGCTGTAACAGCCAGAACAATTTGCGTCTCACCAGGTCATCACTCATTGGATATTTTGTCTTTTCAATCGTAATCATTGCTCACTCCCTGTGGTCATCTGGTGTTCAATGCGTGCTGCATTAAGTATCGCCCGGTCTGTCACTTTGCTGCGCAGTTCATCATCATGTAACTCTCTTGTGGTCGTGGCATAGGGTGGCTCTATTCCTTCTGGTTTACTGTAGCCATGCACGCCGTTAGCATCCTGCCAGTTTGTGGGATAAAACTCAGCCTTTACGCCATTAATTTCAACACTGGCAGCCTGTCCGGTAGCTTTGACCTGTTCCCCAATACGGTTAACCTCTTGTTTAAACATCTCATCCAGATTAATAATCACCTGCTCGCCACCACCTTTCAGATATTGAGCTGGAATTTCGTTCCCGAACTGTTCGGCTATTTTTCCGTACCAGGCATTGCTACCCGGCATACGAGTTGCCGGGTCTTCCGGCAAATGCAGCACCACCAGAAAACCGTTGCTGTTCCACTCATCCAGTACCGCCGATAACTGGCGCCACTCTTCGGCACTGCCCGGCACTTTTTGATACCCCCAGAATCCACCAGCAGCCCACGAACCATTAGGAGCTAAATCTGTGGGATTACCAAAGGCACGAAAAATAGTGCTTCCCGCCATATCACGGGCGCTTTTAGCCGTGATGTCACCACTAAATGAAGCGATGGATGTAAATACTGGCTTATTACCAAAAGCAGGACTTTTCCCTTTACTTCTCATCAAATCTGGATATCCGGCTTTTGAATATTTTCGACGCAATGTCGTTTTATACAATTCCTCCGCATGAATACTCGGATACCGCGTCCCCTGCTTCGGCGCTTCCTGCAGCGGACGTTCAATCAAATACGCCTCAGCCTCACGCCGGACTTCAGCCCGTCCTGTTCCCGTTGCTATCGTATGAATTTCGCCTTTATACACCAGCGCCTGTAACATCCGCAGTTTCGCATCCAGCTCTTTCAGCGCCTGCGGGATCATTCTCGACGCCAGTTGTTGCAGCGCCGCAAAACCATCCCGTACCCGGAGCAAGTCCGCCTGCCATTTCTCCGGCAGCATCCGCCCGACCCGGGCTTTCAGGATTTGATTGATGGTGGTGATCATCGTGTTGCAGAAATCACTCATCTTTTCTATCAACTGCGCCTGATATTCAACGACATTCAGCTTATTCAGCCACTTCACCGCATCGCCTTCGCCGGTACGGTTCAGAAACTTAATCACAGCGCCAAGGGTTTCCACATTCTCTGCCGCTTTTGTTGTCACACGCAGGGCCAGACGTCCGACGCCTTTTATCACGCCACCAATTACCGGGATTAGTGCAAACAGCAGGATCACCAGAAATACCCATTCAGTCACGCTTTCCCGTTTCTTCGGTTCTTTTGCCAGTCCTATCGAAACGGCAATAAGATCGCGCACTGCCGTTACATCGCCGACCAGTGGGATCATGCCGATCGCCGCATCAACGATGATCTGCCCGATGGTCTGTTTTTCATTAAATGCCCCCTGAAGCGTACCCCAGATCCACTGTCCGGTTTCCAGGCTGGTTTCCTTAAACCAGGCAACGCTCACCCCACTCATTCCACACCTCCGCTGTGCTTCGCTATCAGTGAGTCAATGTCTGCCTCGCTGAGCGATGTCCCAACAAACGACTGATTATCGGTCTTATTTTTACGTAAATAATTCCGGGTATCCGGTCCGAACTCCACCTGCACACTCCCCGGCGGGACGTCTTCGAGATGCAAATATCCCTCACCGTCAAGGTTACCTTCCCGGACAGTGCCATCAGCGAGAGTCGCTTTGAAAGACGAGCCCACTACCGGAACATCGTCGTGATACAGATACTGCATCAGCGCACTGGCAGAGGATTTAACCGGATCGGCAAGCCAGGGCATTTCAGGCTGCTGTGACGCAGCCCCCGCCGCCATCGTCCTTTTCACCCGCCGCAGGTACATCGCCGTCGTGCCGTACTCGATTTTTCCGGCCTCCAGGCGCAGGTAGCTCCCGCCGCCAATCAGCGTGATGCGTTTTTTACCGGCAAAGGAGATGTCACTCGCCGAGCTCATCGTCAGCTTCTTCTCTGCAAACAACCGCAGGCTGGCGTTCTGCGCCTGGACCTCCACCTGGCCTTCACTGGCCTTCAGGCTCAGCTGGCCGGTGCGGGCAAACAGGCCGAGCTTTTCTCCCGCCAGCGCGGTCATGTTGCCCATGACGCCTGCGCTGATATCCCCTGCGGCGTTAATGGCGACGTTTTTCTTCGCGGCCATTTGCAGGTGCTCCCCGCTGGTCAGGGCCATCCCTTCCGGGGCCGACATCAGCAGCGCCTCATTGAGCGGTTTCAGCCGCTGCTCAAACATCGCTATCTGACTGTCAACGTCCGCCTTCAGGGCCTGCGCCTGTTCTGCCGCCATTTCCAGCTGCTGCAGCTGCTGATTAAGCCGGTCGATTTCCTTCAGGGCAGTGCTCATGTCCAGCGCCTCACCCTGCGCCTTTGGCTGAGCATCCGCGCTGACAAACAGCCCCTTTCCGGCGCGGATAACCCCGTGTTCATCGGTGCGCAGCTCTGCACCCTGACCGCGACGCTGCCCCTTCGCGTCCACCAGATGTCCGCTGTTGAGCTGCGTCTTACCGTATTCCGTGGCGAGCTTAATGTGCTCCTTCCCGCGCTGGTCTTCCATCCGCAGCTTGTTGTTCGCCGGGGTGCGCAGAACGTTGCGGGTGTGGTTGTCACGATTTACATGGTCCGGGTGCTCCGAGTCATGCAGGGCATACGCGATGTATGGCAGGTCAATATCTCCATTGCTGTACGCAACCTCCACTTCGGTGCCGTCGGTGAGCGGCGTGTGCCAGCCCAATGTGTCACCGGCGTAAGGCTTCGCCATCCGCAGCCACAGGTAGCCGTAGCCCGGTGCCGTCCCTTCCCGGTCAAAGTCCAGCCTGACCCGGTGGCGCCCCTGGTCATCCAGGTGGGCGTAAATGTCGTTCATCTCCCGGCTCTCAACGCGGGCAGGCAGGGTGCCGTGGATTTCAGGACGCGGGATTTCAGTCGGGCGGAAGCACCAGCGCTCGGTGTAAGGCTGGCCCCAAACCGACACGTGCAGACGGGAATCACGAGCGCCCCGGAAGGTCACCAGCGTGAGAATGACGCCCTCTTTCAGGGCAGCAATGACATCCCCCTGCGGCTCCAGCACCTGCCCGGGGGTGAGACCAGAGGCATTGCTGAACAGGTGCACGCGGGCCGATTTGTTCAGCTCCCGCTCGTGATGGATTCGCGCATAAAACGCCCCGGATTCGGTTTCCGGCTCCGGGTCAGTGTCGTCACCCGCCTTGCGGTACGGGGCGGCGTACCGGTAGTGCTCCCCGGTGGTGACAGCATCGCTTCGCACGCTGACCGCAGCGTCCATCGGCGTGGTGGCCGTACGGTAGTTGTAATCCCGCGTCGCGACGGAGCCCGTGACAACCCTGTGCCAGGTCCGCACGTCCCAGACCGATTCCGCCGCGCCGTCGAACAGGCCCGACGGCTCACGGTACGGCAGGCGCACATCGAACCGGTAGTGAAGCTGGCTGTCGGCCAGTATATACACGTCCAGCCCGCGCACGTCGTCCATCTCCGTGCGCCAGTAAATGCCCGCCTCGGACAGAATGCGCTGAATGAATTCCAGGTCCGTTTCCCGCCACTGGGTGATAATTTCACGCGCCGGGTAAGTCCGTTCCAGCCGGAGCTCAAAGTCCGGCCCCTCCAGCCCGCGGCCGCGCAGCACCTGCTCCACCACCTCCGGCACCGACTGGTTCTGAAAAACACGGCACTGGCGGGTGTATCCCAGCAGCGCCAGGCGGGAGCTGAGCCTGAGCCGGTAGTGGGACTGGTCGGCGGTGGTGGAGAGCCACTCCAGGCGGGTGACGATACCGTGAACGTTTTTGCCGTTGCGCATCCGGAACGACGCATACTTCATCAGCACCTCTTCCGGAGCGATATTGCCCTGCGGCGTGGTGAACTCAATGTCCCACCTGAACGGCTCGCTCAGCGCTTCCCTGCCGCGAAAGCACAGGACGTCCGGCTTTACCGGGCTGTCGTTGATATCCAGAAAATAGCGGGTCTGTCCGTCAAAAAGCGCCAGCCAGTTATCCATAACAAAGACCTGAATTAATGAAGGGTTAAAATGAAATGGTTACATAACCCAAATTTATTGTAAATGTCTGATCTTAGGCAGGGAAATCGCAGCATCAGATATATAATGGAGGAGATAAATAAACAGACCCGTAGGCATACAAATTATTTATATAATTACTCACACATCTGCATTCACTCTTAAAAAACAAGGCCCCTGCTTTTCCTTTTAACCGAATGTAAGAACATTAAGGAAATACGACTTCGGCATCAGTCAAGTTCTGACGCCAAAGCAGGACAACAAAGCCAAACCGATATGACCAACGAGCGGGTCAATTAACGAAACTGATAAGATCTCCAGCCATGGACACCATTCAGACAATTCCAGACAGTGTTCCACATTTCCTCCATTTTTCTGCCGGGTAGCCTGACTAAACTAGTATCATTCCCCGAAGTGTTTCAGGATGAGAACGTAAAACGATGAAAGGCAGTAACAAATCCCGCTGGGCTATCGCCGCTGGCATCATTGTGGTGGTCCTTGCCGCCGCCTGGTACTGGCACAGTCAATCCGCGAAGACCCCTGCATCCTCGGGGGCGAGCAGCTCATCTCCGCGCGCGGCGGGTGGTGGCCGCCACGGTATGCGCGGCGCGGCGCTGGCCCCCGTGCAGGCAGCGACCGCCGTCAACAAAGCCGTTCCGCGTTATCTCACCGGGCTTGGCACCATTACTGCGGCCAATACCGTCACCGTGCGCAGCCGGGTAGAGGGGCAGCTGATGGCGCTTCACTTCCAGGAAGGCCAGCAGGTTAAGGCCGGTGATTTACTGGCAGAGATCGACCCAAGCCAGTTCAAAGTCTCGCTCGCTCAGGCGCAGGGGCAGCTTGCCAAAGACAAAGCCACCTTAGCCAACGCCCAGCGCGATCTCGCCCGCTATCAGCAACTGGTGAAAACCAACCTGGTGTCGCGTCAGGAACTGGACACTCAGCAGTCGCTGGTCAGTGAAACCCGAGGCACGATCAAAGCAGACGAAGCAGCGGTCGCCAGCGCCCAGCTGCAGCTCGACTGGAGCCGCATTACCGCGCCGATTGACGGACGCGTCGGCCTGAAGCAGGTTGATATCGGTAACCAGATCTCCAGCGGCGATACCACGGGCATCGTGGTCATTACCCAGACTCACCCCATCGATTTAGTCTTTACCCTGCCGGAGAGCGACATCGCCACCGTGGTGCAGGCGCAAAAAGCCGGTAAAGGGCTGGTGGTTGAAGCCTGGGACCGCACCAACAAACAGAAACTCAGCGAAGGAGCTCTGCTGAGCCTCGATAACCAGATTGATACCACCACCGGTACCATCAAGCTGAAAGCACGCTTTAGCAATCAGGATGATGCGCTTTTCCCGAATCAGTTCGTTAATGCGCGCATGCTGGTCTCTACCGAAGAAAACGCGGTAGTGATCCCAACGGCAGCGCTGCAGATGGGTAACGAAGGCAACTTCGTCTGGGTGCTGAACGATGACAACCAGGTCAGCAAGCATCTGGTGAAAACCGGGATTCAGGATAGTCAGACGGTGGTGATTAGCGCCGGGCTCTCCGCAGGCGATCGGGTAGTGACCGACGGCATCGACCGTCTCACTGAAGGGGCGCGCGTCGAAGTGGTCGAGGCGCATGGCACGACCACCAGCGAACAGCCGGCGAAACGCGAGCACGCTAAACAGGGAGCCAGCGCCTGATGCAGGTCATGCCACCGAGCGCGACAGGTGGGCCATCACGCCTGTTTATTATGCGCCCCGTCGCCACCACGCTGTTGATGGTGGCCATTTTGCTGGCCGGGATAATTGGTTATCGCTTTCTGCCCGTGTCGGCGCTGCCGGAAGTGGATTACCCTACGATTCAGGTGGTCACGCTCTACCCTGGCGCCAGCCCGGACGTGGTGACGTCGGCCATTACCGCGCCGCTGGAGCGCCAGTTTGGGCAGATGTCCGGCCTGAAGCAGATGTCCTCGCAAAGCTCTGGGGGGGCATCGGTGGTGACGCTGCAATTTCAGCTGACGCTCTCGCTGGACGTTGCCGAGCAGGAGGTGCAGGCCGCGATCAACGCCGCCACCAACCTGCTGCCGTCTGACCTGCCTAATCCGCCGGTCTACAGCAAGGTCAACCCGGCCGATCCGCCAATCATGACGCTGGCCGTCACCTCCTCCGCCATGCCGATGACGCAGGTGGAAGATATGGTTGAAACCCGCGTGGCACAGAAGATTTCACAGGTAACGGGCGTCGGTCTGGTGACCCTGGCGGGCGGACAACGTCCTGCCGTGCGCGTGAAGCTTAACGCGCAGGCGATTGCCGCGCTGGGGTTAACCAGCGAAACCATTCGTACCGCCATCACCAGCGCCAACGTCAACTCGGCCAAAGGCTCGCTGGACGGGCCAACCCGCGCGGTCACGCTTTCGGCCAACGATCAGATGCAGTCAGCCGATGAGTATCGCCAGCTGATTGTCGCCTACCAGAATGGCGCGCCAATTCGCCTCGGCGACGTGGCGACCGTAGAACAAGGCGCGGAAAACAGCTGGCTTGGCGCGTGGGCCAACAAGCAGCAGGCGATTGTCATGAACGTTCAGCGCCAGCCGGGTGCGAACATCATCGAGACCGCCGACAGCATTCGTGCCATGCTGCCGCAACTGATTGAAAGCCTGCCGAAATCGGTCAGCGTGAAGGTGCTTTCCGACCGCACCACCAACATTCGCGCCTCCGTTACCGACACCCAGTTCGAGCTGATGCTGGCGATTGCGCTGGTGGTCATGATTATCTACCTGTTCCTGCGCAACGTGCCGGCCACCATTATTCCCGCCGTTGCCGTACCGCTCTCGCTGGTCGGAACCTTTGCGGTGATGGTGTTCCTTGATTTCTCGATCAACAACCTGACGCTGATGGCCCTGACCATCGCCACCGGATTCGTGGTGGATGACGCCATCGTGGTGATCGAGAACATTTCGCGCTACATCGAGAAAGGCGAGAAGCCCCTCGCCGCCGCGCTGAAGGGGGCGGGCGAGATCGGCTTTACCATTATCTCCCTCACCTTCTCGCTGATTGCGGTGCTGATCCCGCTGCTGTTTATGGGCGATATCGTCGGACGGCTGTTCCGGGAGTTTGCCGTCACCCTGGCGGTGGCGATCCTGATCTCCGCCGTGGTGTCGCTGACGCTGACCCCGATGATGTGCGCCCGCATGCTGAGCGTGGAGTCCCTGCGCAAGCAAAACCGTTTCTCGCGCGCCTCAGAGCGGATGTTCGAACGCATCATCGCCGCCTACGGCCACGTGCTGGCGAAGGTGCTGAACCACCCGTGGGCGACGCTTGGTGTTGCCCTGGGTACGCTGGCGCTCAGCGTGATGCTGTGGATTTTCATCCCGAAAGGCTTCTTCCCGATTCAGGACAACGGCATTATTCAGGGTACGTTACAGGCCCCGCAGACCGTATCGTTCGCCAACATGGCACAGCGCCAGCAGCAGGTGTCGGAGATCATCATGAAAGATCCGGCGGTGGAAAGCCTCACCGCCTACGTGGGCGTCGACGGCACTAACCCGTCGCTGAACAGCGCGCGCCTGCAGATCAACCTCAAACCGCTTGATGACCGCGACGATCGCATCAACACGGTGATCCAGCGCCTGCAAAACGCGGTGGCGAAGGTGCCGGGCATCGAACTCTACCTGCAGCCGATTCAGGATTTAACCATTGATACCCAGGTGAGCCGCACTCAGTACCAGTTTACTCTGCAGACCACCAGCCTGGAGGCGCTCAGTACCTGGGTGCCGCAGCTGGTTGATACTCTGCGCGGCCTCCCGCAGCTCTCCGACGTCAGCAGCGACTGGCAGGATAAAGGGCTGGCGGCCTACGTTAACGTCAACCGTGACACCGCCAGCCGTCTGGGCATTTCCATGGCGGACGTGGATAACGCACTGTACAACGCCTTTGGCCAGCGCCTGATCTCCACTATTTATACGCAGGCGAACCAGTACCGCGTGGTGCTGGAGCACAACACCGGGAACACGCCCGGGCTTGCCGCGCTGGACACCGTACGCCTGACCAGTAAGGACGGCGGCATCGTGCCGCTCAGCGCCATTGCCAGCGTGGAGGAGCGCCACACCCCGCTGACCATCAACCATCTGGATCAGTTCCCGTCGACCACCATTTCGTTTAACGTCCCGGACGGATACTCGCTGGGCGAGGCGGTGGAAGCGATCCAGCACGCCGAAAAAAACCTCGGCTTCCCGACGGATATACAGACCCAGCTCCAGGGGAGCACGCTGGCGTTCCAGGCGGCGCTGGGCAGCACCATCTGGCTGATCGTGGCCGCCGTGGTGGCAATGTACATCGTGCTGGGCGTACTGTATGAAAGCTTTATTCACCCGATCACCATCCTCTCCACCCTGCCGACGGCGGGCGTCGGGGCGCTGTTAGCGCTGATGCTGGCGGGCAGCGAGCTGGACGTGATTGCGATTATCGGCATCATTCTGCTCATCGGTATCGTCAAGAAAAACGCCATCATGATGATCGACTTCGCCCTTGCCGCCGAGCGCGAACAGGGAATGTCGCCGCGCGATGCGATCTTCCAGGCCTGTCTGCTGCGTTTTCGTCCGATCCTGATGACCACCCTCGCCGCCCTGTTAGGCGCGCTGCCGCTGATGCTAAGTACCGGCGTCGGGGCCGAGCTGCGGCGTCCTTTAGGGATCGGTATGGTCGGCGGTCTGCTGGTCAGCCAGGTGCTGACGCTGTTTACCACGCCGGTGATCTACCTGCTGTTTGACCGTCTGGCCCTGTGGACCAAAAGCCGCTTCCCGAAACGTGAAGAGGAGGCGTAAGTGAAGTTTTTCGCGCTCTTCATTTACCGCCCGGTGGCGACGATATTGATTTCGCTCGCCATCACCCTGTGCGGCGTACTCGGCTTCCGGCTGTTGCCGGTAGCCCCGCTGCCGCAGGTGGACTTCCCGGTGATCATGGTCAGCGCCTCGCTGCCTGGTGCGTCGCCGGAAACCATGGCCTCGTCGGTCGCCACGCCGCTGGAGCGGTCACTCGGGCGCATTGCGGGGGTCAACGAAATGACCTCCAGCAGTTCGCTGGGCAGCACGCGTATTATCCTTGAGTTCAACTTCGACCGGGATATCAACGGCGCAGCGCGCGACGTGCAGGCAGCGATCAACGCCGCGCAGAGCCTGCTGCCGAGCGGTATGCCGAGCAGGCCGACCTATCGCAAAGCCAACCCGTCCGACGCGCCAATCATGATCTTAACGCTCACCTCGGACACCTATTCCCAGGGCGAGCTGTATGACTTTGCCTCTACCCAACTCGCGCAGACCATCGCCCAGATCGACGGCGTGGGCGACGTGGACGTGGGCGGTAGCTCCCTGCCCGCCGTGCGCGTGGGGCTCAACCCGCAGGCGCTGTTCAACCAGGGCGTGTCGCTGGACGACGTGCGTTCCGCCATCAGCAACGCTAACGTGCGCAAACCGCAGGGGGCGATTGAAGACAGCAGCCACCGCTGGCAGATCCAGACAAACGATGAACTCAAAACCGCCGCGGAATACCAGCCGCTGATTATTCACTACAACAACGGCGCGGCGGTGCGTCTGAGCGATATCGCCAGCGTGACCGATTCGGTGCAGGACGTGCGCAACGCCGGGATGACCAATGCCAAACCGGCGATTCTGCTGATGATCCGCAAGCTGCCGGAAGCCAACATTATCCAGACGGTGAACAGCATTCGCGCGCGACTGCCGGAGCTGCAGGAGACCATTCCGGCAGCGATAGACCTGCAGATTGCCCAGGATCGTTCCCCGACGATCCGCGCCTCGCTTGAAGAGGTTGAGCAGACGCTGATCATCTCCGTCGCGCTGGTGATCCTGGTGGTCTTCCTGTTCCTGCGCTCGGGCCGCGCGACGCTGATCCCGGCCGTTGCCGTACCCGTGTCGCTAATCGGCACCTTTGCTGCCATGTACCTGTGCGGCTTCAGCCTCAACAACCTGTCGCTGATGGCGCTGACCATCGCCACCGGCTTCGTGGTGGATGATGCGATAGTGGTGCTGGAAAACATCTCACGCCACCTCGAAGCGGGCATGAAGCCGCTGCAGGCGGCGCTGCAGGGCACGCGCGAGGTCGGCTTTACGGTGCTCTCCATGAGCCTGTCGCTGGTAGCGGTATTCCTGCCGCTGCTGCTGATGGGCGGGCTTCCTGGCCGCCTGCTTCGCGAATTTGCCGTCACGCTTTCCGTCGCGATTGGTATCTCGCTGGTGATCTCACTCACCCTCACGCCGATGATGTGCGGCTGGATGCTCAAACGCAGCAAACCACACACCCAGCCGCGCCGTAATGGCTTTGGCCGCGTGCTGATGGCGATGCAGGAAGGCTACGGCAAATCGCTGAAATGGGTGCTGAACCACACCCGCATCGTCGGGCTGGTGCTGGTGGGCACCATCGCGCTGAACGTCTGGATGTATATCTCCATCCCGAAAACCTTCTTCCCGGAACAGGATACCGGGGTGCTGATGGGCGGTATTCAGGCCGACCAGAGCATCTCCTTCCAGGCGATGCGCGGCAAGCTGCAGGACTTTATGAAGATTATTCGTGAAGACAAAGCCGTGGATAACGTCACCGGTTTTACCGGCGGGTCGCGCGTGAACAGCGGGATGATGTTTATCACCCTGAAATCGCGGGATGAGCGTAACGAAACCGCGCAGCAGGTGATCGACCGGCTGCGGGTCAAGCTCGCCAAAGAGCCGGGTGCAAACCTGTTTTTGATGGCCGTTCAGGATATCCGCGTCGGCGGACGTCAGGCCAACGCCAGCTATCAGTACACCCTGCTCTCGGATGATTTAGCCGCGCTGCGCGAGTGGGAGCCGAAGATCCGCAAGGCCCTGGCTGCTCTGCCGCAGTTGGCCGACGTGAACTCCGACAGCCAAAACAACGGCGCGGAGATGAACCTGACCTACGATCGCGAAACCATGTCGCGGCTGGGTATTGACGTGGCGGCGGCCAACAGCCTGCTGAACAACGCCTTTGGTCAGCGTGAAATCTCCACCATCTACCAGCCGATGAACCAGTACAAGGTGGTGATGGAGGTCGATCCGCGCTACACCCAGGACATCAGCGCGCTGGACAAAATGTTTGTGATTAACAGCGACGGCAAGGCGATCCCGCTCTCCTACTTTGCCAGCTGGCAGCCCGCGAACGCGCCGCTGTCGGTGAACCATCAGGGGCTGTCGGCGGCATCGACGGTCTCCTTCAACCTGCCGACCGGCTCGTCGCTGTCTGAAGCGAGCGATGCCATTAACCGCACCATGATCCAGCTTGGCGTGCCCTCTACGGTGCGCGGCAGCTTTGCCGGTACCGCGCAGGTATTCCAGGACACGATGAACTCGCAGGTGATCCTGATCCTCGCGGCGATTGCGACGGTCTATATCGTGCTCGGCGTGTTGTATGAGAGCTACGTCCATCCGCTGACCATCCTCTCGACGTTACCGTCGGCGGGCGTGGGGGCGCTGCTGGCGCTGGAATTGTTCGGCGCGCCGTTCAGCCTCATCGCGCTGATTGGTATCATGCTATTAATAGGCATTGTGAAGAAAAACGCGATCATGATGGTCGACTTCGCGCTGGACGCCCAGCGCAACGGCAACCTGACGCCGGAAGAGGCCATATTCCAGGCCTGCCTGCTGCGTTTTCGCCCGATCATGATGACCACGCTGGCGGCGCTGTTTGGCGCGCTGCCGCTGGTCATTTCCGGTGGCGACGGGTCCGAACTGCGCCAGCCGCTGGGGATCACCATTGTTGGCGGGCTGGTGATGAGCCAGCTGTTGACGCTCTACACCACGCCGGTGGTCTATCTGTTTTTCGACCGTCTGCGGCTGCGTTTTTCACGTAAAAACAGAACAACGGTGACCGAGTAAATGACCGATCTTCCCCGTCAGGTTCGCTGGCAGCTATGGATAGTGGCGTTCGGCTTCTTCATGCAGTCGCTGGACACCACCATCGTGAATACCGCCCTCCCCTCCATGGCGAAAAGCCTGGGGGAAAGCCCGCTGCACATGCATATGGTGATCGTCTCCTATGTGCTGACGGTGGCAGTAATGCTCCCCGCCAGCGGCTGGCTGGCGGATAAAGTCGGGGTGAGAAATATCTTTTTCACCGCCATCGTGCTGTTTACCGTGGGATCGCTGTTTTGCGCCCAGGCGAACACGCTCGATCAGCTAATTATGGCCCGCGTCTTACAGGGCGTTGGCGGCGCGATGATGGTGCCTGTGGGGCGGCTAACGGTAATGAAAATAGTCCCGCGCGAGCAGTATATGGCGGCGATGACCTTCGTGACGCTCCCCGGCCAGGTGGGGCCGCTGCTCGGCCCGGCGCTGGGCGGGATTCTGGTGGAGTACGCCTCGTGGCACTGGATCTTCTTGATCAACCTGCCGGTCGGCATCGTGGGGGCGATCGCCACCCTGATGCTGATGCCGAACTACACCATGCAAACCCGGCGCTTCGACGTCTTTGGCTTTATCCTGCTGGCCGCCGGGATGGCCACGCTGACGCTGGCGCTCGACGGGCAGAAAGGGCTGGGGATTTCCTCTCTGACCCTGGGGATACTGGTCGCCCTCGGCATCACCGCCATTCTGTGGTATCTGTGGCATGCCAGAGGGAACGACAAAGCGCTGTTTAGCCTTCATCTGTTTAAAAACCCCACCTACCGCCTTGGCCTGTTCGGCAGCTTCGCCGGGCGCATCGGCAGCGGCATGCTGCCGTTTATGACGCCGGTCTTTTTGCAGATTGGACTGGGCTTTTCGCCGTTCCACGCGGGCCTGATGATGATCCCGATGGTGCTCGGCAGCATGGGCATGAAGCGCATCGTGGTGCAGGTGGTCAACCGCTTCGGCTACCGCCGGGTGTTGGTCGCCGCCACGCTTGGGCTGGCGCTGGTAAGCCTGCTGTTTATGGCCGTGGCGCTGATGGGCTGGTATTACGCGCTGCCGTTGGTGCTGTTCTGCCAGGGCATCATTAACTCCATGCGCTTCTCGTCGATGAATACCCTGACGCTGAAAGACCTGCCGGACGAGCTGGCAAGCAGCGGTAACAGCCTGCTGTCGATGATTATGCAGCTCTCAATGAGCGTGGGCGTGACCATGGCGGGCATCCTGCTCGGCATGTACGGCCAGCAGCATCTCAGCGTTGACACCCCGGGCGCGCATCAGGTGTTTTTATATACCTATCTCAGCATGGCGGTGATTATCGCCCTGCCCGCCTTTATCTTCGCCAGAGTCCCGAACGATACCCGTAAGAATGTCGTGATCCGACGCGGCAAAAGGAGTGCACCATGAAATTCTGGCGTCCGGGCATCACCGGCAAGCTGTTTGTCGCGATTTTTGCCACCTGTATCGTTCTGCTGATCACCATGCACTGGGCGGTGCGGGTCAGCTTCGAGCGCGGCTTTATCGACTACATCAAGCACGGCAACGAGCAACGCCTGCAGGGCTTAGGCGATGCGCTTGGCGAGCAGTACGCCCTGCACGGGAACTGGCGTTTTCTGCGCAATAACGACCGCTTCGTGTTTCAGATCCTGCGTTCGCTGGAGCACGATAACGATGACGACCGCCCCGGCCCCGGCATGCCGCCGCACGGCTGGCGCACCCAGTTCTGGGTGATTGACCAGGAGATGCGCGTGCTGGTTGGCCCGCGCGCGCCGGTTCCGCCCGACGGCTCAAAGCGCGCCATCAGGGTTAACAATGAGACCGTCGGCTGGGTCATCGCCTCCCCGGTCGAGCGTCTGACGCGCAACACGGATATCAACTTTGACCGCCAGCAGCGCCAGACCAGCTGGCTGATTGTCGCCCTCTCCACCCTGCTGGCCGCACTTGCCACCTTCCCGCTGGCGCGCGGCCTGCTTGCGCCGGTAAAACGTCTGGTAGAAGGCACCCACAAGCTGGCCGCCGGGGATTTCTCCACCCGCGTGGATACCCGCAGCCAGGATGAGCTGGGCAAGCTGGCCCAGGACTTCAACCAGCTCGCCAGCACGCTGGAGAAAAACCAGCAGATGCGCCGCGATTTTATGGCCGACATTTCCCACGAACTGCGCACCCCGCTGGCGGTGCTGCGCGGCGAGCTGGAGGCGATTCAGGACGGCGTGCGCCAGTTTACGCCTGAATCGGTGGCGTCATTACAGGCCGAGGTCGGGACGCTCACCAAGCTGGTGGACGACCTGCACCAGCTCTCAATGTCCGACGAGGGCGCGCTGGCCTACCAAAAAGCGCCAGTGGACGTGATTAACATTCTTGAAGTGGTCAGCGGCGCATTCCGGGAACGCTTTGCCAGCCGCAACCTGAAAATTGACCTCTCGCTACCGGACAGCGCCGTGGTGTTTGGCGACCCCGACCGCCTGATGCAGTTGTTCAATAACCTGCTGGAAAACAGCCTGCGCTATACCGACAGCGGTGGCGGGCTACTTATCTCTGGCAAACAAGAGAACGGACGCTTCGCCCTGACCTTTGCCGATTCCGCCCCCGGCGTGCAGGACGCGCAGCTGGAAAAATTATTCGAGCGCTTTTACCGCACCGAAGGCTCGCGCAACCGCGCCAGCGGCGGCTCCGGGCTGGGGCTGGCGATCTGCGTTAACATCGTCGAAGCCCACAACGGCACGATCCGCGCCGCCCATTCGCCATTTGGCGGGGTTAGCATTACAGTAGAGTTACCTCTGGAACGGGATTTATCGAGAGAAGCATGACCGAATTACCGATTGACGAAAACACACCGCGCATTCTTATCGTGGAAGACGAGCCTAAGCTTGGGCAACTGCTTATCGATTATTTACGCGCCGCAGGCTATGCCCCCACGCTGATTAATCATGGCGACCAGGTGCTCCCCTATGTGCGCCAGACTCCGCCGGACCTGATCCTGCTGGACCTGATGTTGCCGGGCACCGACGGCCTGACCCTGTGCCGGGAAATCCGCCGCTTTTCAGACGTGCCCATCGTCATGGTGACCGCCAAAATCGAAGAGATCGATCGCCTGCTGGGTCTCGAAATTGGCGCTGACGATTACATCTGCAAACCCTACAGCCCACGCGAAGTGGTTGCCCGCGTGAAAACTATCCTGCGCCGCTGCAGGCCGCAGCGCGAGCTGCAGGTGCTGGACGCGGAAAGCCCGCTGATTGTCGACGAAAGCCGTTTCCAGGCCAGCTGGCGCAGCAAGCTTCTGGACCTTACCCCTGCCGAGTTTCGCCTGCTGAAAACCCTCTCTCACGAGCCGGGGAAGGTTTTCTCCCGCGAACAGCTGTTGAACCACCTGTACGATGATTACCGCGTGGTGACCGACCGCACCATCGACAGCCATATCAAAAACCTGCGCCGCAAGCTGGAAGCGCTCGACGCTGACCAGTCGTTTATCCGCGCGGTGTACGGTGTCGGGTATCGCTGGGAAGCGGATGCGTGCAGGATAATGTGAGGTTACTCCCCTCACCCTGACCCTCTCCCCTGGGAGAGGGGACTGTACAGAGCCCTCTTTCACCCTCGCCCGTTCGGGTGGGGCAAAGGCTTTACCTCCCCGCCCCGCAGCGCTACAATGCCCGCCCTTAAAGTATGGGAACTCCCCCTACCGCGTCACCTGGTGCTCGCGGATCTGACCTGTCATCAGAATGAGAACAAACATGTTTAAACCGGAACTCCTTTCCCCGGCGGGAACGCTGCAAAATATGCGTTACGCCTTTGCCTATGGTGCCGATGCCGTTTACGCGGGCCAGCCGCGCTACTCGCTGCGCGTGCGCAACAACGAATTCAACCACGAGAACCTGCAGCTCGGCATCAACGAAGCGCATGCCCTGGGCAAAAAATTCTACGTGGTGGTCAATATCGCGCCGCACAACGCCAAGCTGAAAACGTTCATCCGTGACCTGAAGCCGGTGGTGGAAATGGGACCGGACGCGCTGATCATGTCGGACCCGGGTTTAATCATGCTGATTCGGGAGAACTTCCCGGAAATGGACATTCACCTCTCCGTTCAGGCTAACGCCGTTAACTGGGCGACGGTGAAATTCTGGAAACAGATGGGGCTGACCCGCGTCATTCTGTCTCGTGAACTGTCCCTCGAAGAGATTGAAGAGATCCGCACTCAGGTGCCGGACATGGAAATTGAGATCTTCGTCCACGGCGCGCTGTGCATGGCCTACTCCGGCCGCTGCCTGCTCTCGGGGTATATCAACAAACGCGATCCTAACCAGGGCACCTGCACCAACGCCTGCCGCTGGGAGTACAACGTTCAGGAAGGCAAAGAGGACGACATCGGTAACATCGTGCACAAGCACGAACCGATCCCGGTGACTAACGTGGAACCGACGCTCGGCATCGGCGCGCCGACCGACAGCGTGTTTATGATTGAAGAGGCTAAACGTCCGGGCGAGTACATGACTGCCTTTGAAGACGAGCACGGCACCTACATCATGAACTCCAAAGATCTGCGCGCCATCGCGCACGTCGAGCGTTTAACCCAGATGGGCGTGCATTCGCTGAAAATCGAGGGTCGCACCAAGTCTTATTACTACTGCGCACGCACCGCACAGGTTTATCGCAAGGCGATCGACGATGCAGCAGCCGGTAAACCATTCGACACCACCCTGCTGGAAACGCTGGAAGGGCTGGCGCATCGCGGGTACACCGAAGGTTTCCTGCGCCGTCACACCCATGACGACTATCAGAACTACGAGCACGGCTACTCCATTTCTGAACGCCAGCAGTTTGTCGGCGATTTCACCGGCGAGCGTAAAGGCCCGCTGGCAGCCGTCGCGGTGAAAAACAAATTCACCAAAGGCGACAGCCTGGAGCTGATGACCCCGCAGGGCAACATGAACTTCACGCTGGAGCATCTGGAAAACGGCAAAGGCGAGGCGATTGAGGTCGCACCGGGCGACGGTCATACCGTATGGCTGCCGGTTCCGGAAGAGGTGGAGCTGGAGTTTGCGCTGCTGATGCGCAACTTTGACGGTGAAAACACCCGCAATCCGCACGCAAAATAGTTGATTAGGGAAATTTTTTCACGCTGGGATAATTCTTAGAAACGGATCACATACCGCTTCGCTCGTTACGGGTATTATCCCCCCGCTGAAAAACATAACCCATAAATGCTAGCTGTACCAGGAACCACCTCCTTAGCCTGCGTAATCTCCCTTACGCGGGCTTATTTTTTTGCGTCAAACCACCGGACATTGTTTGACGCCGGTTTCACGACCGCTCGGTCTGGATCAGAGTGCGTAGAGCTCGCCAGCTGTATACTAGAAATGCGACAACTCTGTTGAGTAACCTTTGGCTGTCATGTAGCTTATCAGTCGGGCTTTAACAGTACTGAGCCATTCCTGCGCTGTCATATTCCAAAGGTCAGGAGCAAACTCACCTTTGTAACGAGCAATAAGCACTTCATACCCATCAGATTGGTTTTCTATTTCGTTAATATTAGCAAGAAGCATCCGTAAATTAAATTCTGTGGAAGTAGTCAAGTACTCGTCAAGAAGCTTATTAAAATCACAATCTTCAACAATAAGATCGCAATCTTGCCCGAAGTAAACAACAACTAATGTATCAAGTTCGCATGGTTTGCTGGAATCAGTATTCATAAGTACCTTATGGTGCCGGATATGCTGTCAAAATGAAGTAGGTTTTATCACCATAGCGTCTGGCTTTAATTATCACCCGAACAGTATACGCTTTTTTGACTTCCGTAGATCCTCTATCAACATACCTTCCAACCGGGTAAGGAAAGCTATGCTCCAGAGGTAATTTAGCTTCGGGCTGCATATATTTTAATGCGCCGGTTAATTGACCACGTTTTACTGAAAGAACTTCTGATATCAATAACTCTGCTTGTTTTATACTATTAAAGCTACTCACCCGAGAAAGTCTCGTTGTTGTGAGACGTGTAATCATTTGCTCTGGAGTTTGACCAATATGCCGCGCAATTGTATGCCCGAACGTACCGCCTTCATGCGCCAGCAAACGAATACGGCCAGAATACACTGAGCCAACTCTAGCGGCACCGGCTGCACTTGCGAATGCAAACGGAACAGCGAGATCAACTGTAACACCGACTTTATAGGCAACATCAGGACTTGCACCCAATCCGGTAGCTGCAAACTCTGCCAGTTGAGCGGTTGCTGTAGCAGCCTGTCTGCCCGTAATCACCTGCTTAAATGACGCCGTTAGGGTATCGAGACTATGGGAGCCAACAACAACACATCCTGCTTTAGATAACATTGTGGGTTCAGGAACCACGCACAAAACGCCTGCACCGAACATTTCTACAACGCCGCTTACAACGCCCAGACCGCCCCATAAACGGTTACTCATTGTTTCTCCTTCGCTGACAGTTTTACCACGTAATATAGCGGCCATCTGTACCGGAGATATCGTAACGGTAAGCCCATCCTGGGTTTGCATATAAACTCCCTTTTATCATTAAGCAGTTAAAACCGAGGTTATTATCCATTAGATGCACGGTCAATAATGATTCATCAGCTTACGCCTCGCGCGTATTGCTCGTTGTTTAACGCCGCCTGCCCTTCAAACACGTTTCAGCCCCGGTAGCATTACGTTTATTGGGTCTGTGCCTGTGAGATATTATCCGGGAATTTCGGAATTTTGGCCGGGCTTGATACCTTAAATTGCGGATGACTGATATCGCCTCCTGCTGCCATAACCCTTCCGCCCAAAGTACACGCATGGGCTAACGTGGTTTAACGCCTCTGCGTAACCTGGGTAGCTTTAGTGTTAGCCTTATTTTTTGCCTTTCGTCCTGTTCTTACCCGCTTTTCCCCTCCCTGAGATACACTCTTGGTAGACCAAGAAAAGGGAGCAACGTGGATGGCAACCTATCCAGACAGTTTATTGATTCTTAATGGTAAAAGTGCAGGCAATGATTTGCTGCGTCAGGCGATCGACGAACTGCGTGAAGACGGCGCATCAATTCACGTCCGGGTGACGTGGGAAAAAGGCGACGCGGCGCGCTATATCGATGAAGGGAGACACCTCGGCGTTGATACGATTATTTCCGGCGGCGGCGACGGTACTATTAACGAAATCGCCGGGGCGCTGATCGACCTCAACCCGGCGGACCGCCCGGTGATGGGCATTCTGCCCCTTGGCACCGCCAACGATTTTGCCACCAGCGCCGGCATCCCCGAGGATTTTATGAAAGCGCTACAGCTGGCGATCCTCGGTAAAGCCACCGCCGTCGACATTGCACAGGTGAACGATCAGACCTGCTTTATCAATATGGCTACCGGCGGATTCGGCACGCGCATCACCAGCGAAACGCCGGAAAAGCTGAAGGCCGCACTCGGCGGCGTCTCCTATTTGATTCACGGCCTGATGCGTATGGACACCCTTAAGCCGGACAGCTGTGAAATCAGCGGTGAGAATTTCCACTGGCAGGGCGATGCGCTGGTGATCGGCATTGGCAACGGTCGCCAGGCGGGCGGCGGACAGCAGCTCTGCCCGGAGGCGTTGATTAATGATGGGCAGCTACAGCTGCGGATCTTCACCGGCGACGGGCTGCTACCCGCGCTATTTACCACCCTGACCCAGCCAGCAGAAAGCCCGAATATTATCGACGGAAAATCCGCGTGGTTTGAGGTGGTCGCCCCAAACGGTATGACCTTTAACCTTGATGGCGAGCCGTTGAGCGGCGATCGGTTCCGCATCGAAGTTGTCCCGGGCGCGCTGCAGTGCCGGTTGCCGCCGGACTGCCCGCTTCTGCGCTGATGTTTTTGCCGGGTGGCGGCTACGCCTTACCCGGCCTACAAGTCTCGCTCTCCCTGTAGGAGGGAGGAAAAACAGTCCCGTGCGACGCCCTCCCTCATGAAGGACGAGGCTACAAGGCAACTCCGCCCGATTCCCTCTCCCACCGGGAGAGGGTCAGGGTGAGGGGCAAAACGTTACGCGATCGTCACTTTGCTATCCAGATAGACATTCTGCACCGCATTGATCAGCTTCACGCCGTCGGCCATGGTTTTCTTGAAAGCCTTACGACCAAGGATCAGCCCCATGCCGCCCGCGCGTTTGTTGATCACCGCCGTACGCACCGCGTCAGTGAGGTCGGTATCACCGCCCGCCGCACCGCCGGAGTTAATCAGCCCGGCGCGACCCATGTAGCAGTTCGCCAGCTGGTAGCGCACCAGATCGATCGGGTTTTCGCTGGTCAGCTTGCTGTACACGCGGTCATCGGTGTAACCATAGTTCACCGCCTTGTAGCCGCCGTTATTCTCGGCCATCTTCTGCTTGACGATATCCGCGCCGATGGTGGCCGCCAGATGGTTCGCCTGGCCGGTGAGGTCGGCGGAAACATGGTAATCCACCCCGTCTTTTTTGAACGCGTTGTTACGCAGATAGGCCCACAGCACTGTCACCATACCCAGCTCATGCGCGCGTTCAAACGCCGCAGAAATCTCCTCAATCTGGCGACGCGACTGTTCGGAGCCGAAGTAGATGGTCGCGCCGACCGCGACCGCGCCCATGTTGAACGCCTGCTCAACGCTCGCGTAGAGCGTCTGGTCGTATTCCGTCGGGTAGCTCAGGGTTTCGTTGTGGTTGAGTTTAACGAGGAACGGAATGCGGTGCGCATAGCGGCGCGACACCGAGGCCAGCACGCCATAGGTGGAGGCCACGCAGTTACAGCCGGCTTCAATCGCCAGCTCAACAATGTTTTTTGGGTCGAAGTAAAGCGGGTTAGCCGCAAAGGATGCCCCTGCGGAGTGCTCAACGCCCTGATCTACAGGTAAAATAGAGAGGTAACCCGTGCCGGCCAGTCGTCCGGTGTTGTAGAGCGTCTGCATATTTCGCAGTACCGCCGGTGGACGGTTGTTGTCCACCATTACGCGATCTACGTAGTCGTGACCAGGCAGGTAAAGCTGGTCGGCTGGAATGGTCATACAACGATGCTGTAAAAGGCTGTCGGCGTCTTTGCCAAGCAACTGCGCAATATCAGTCATAGTGATGCTCCCGTAAGTCCGACGTGATGTCGGCGTGTGTTATCCAGTCCCACCGTGTTGTGGGCAGACTAAGCCTGGTACCGACTTAACAGATTTTCCACCATCTGCAACTTTTTTAAGCACAATCTGCTGGCTCGTTTCGGTTACAACAATTTTGTTACACCGATCAAACAATCGCCTTAAAGGTATTTAAAAGGTATTATTAGATGGTATGTTAAAGGCGTACCCTCTCTGACATGCAGGATTAAACAATGAAAACGAAAGTCCAACTGTCATTCATGATGTTTGTTGAATGGTTTATCTGGGGCGCATGGTTTGTGCCACTGTGGCTATGGCTCAGCAAAAGCGGTTTTACCGCAGGGGAAATTGGCTGGTCTTACGCCTGTACCGCCATCGCCGCGATCGTCTCGCCGATCCTCGTCGGCTCGCTGACCGACCGTTTCTTTGCCGCCCAGAAAGTGCTGGCAGTGCTGATGTTCGCCGGGGCGGTGCTGATGTACTTCGCTGCACAGCAAACCCAGTTCAGCACCTTCTTCCCACTGCTGCTGGCCTACTCATTAACCTACATGCCGACCATTGCGCTGACCAACAGCATCGCCTTTGCCAACGTGGATGATGTCGAAGCCGATTTCCCGCGCATCCGCGTGATGGGCACCATCGGCTGGATCGCCTCCGGGCTGGCGTGCGGTTTCCTGCCGCAGATGCTGGGCTATAACGATATTTCAGATACCAATATTCCGCTGCTGATGACCGCAGCCAGCTCCGCGCTGCTCGGCGTGTTCGCGCTGTTCCTGCCAAACACCCCGCCGAAAAGTACCGGCAAGCTGGACGTCAAAGTGATGCTGGGGCTGGACGCGCTGATCCTGCTGCGCGATAAAAACTTCCTGGTGTTCTTTATCTGTTCGTTCCTGTTCGCCATGCCGCTGGCCTTCTACTACATCTTCGCCAACGGCTATCTCACCGAAGTGGGCATGAAAAACGCCACCGGCTGGATGACGCTCGGCCAGTTCTCCGAAATCTTCTTTATGCTGGCCCTGCCGTTCTTCACCAAACGCTTTGGTATTAAGAAGGTCTTGTTACTGGGCCTGATCACCGCCGCCATCCGCTATGGCTTCTTTGTTTACGGCGGCGCGGAACAGTACTTCACCTATGCCCTGCTGTTCCTCGGCATTCTGCTGCACGGGGTGAGCTACGACTTCTATTACGTAACCGCGTACATCTACGTGGACAAAAAAGCGCCCGCGCACATGCGCACCGCGGCGCAGGGCCTGATTACGCTGTGCTGTCAGGGCTTTGGTAGCTTGCTGGGTTACCGCCTGGGCGGCGTGATGATGGAAAAAATGTTCGCATATAAAGAGCCGGTGAATGGCTTGACCTTCAACTGGGCCGGGATGTGGACGTTTGGCGGGATCATGATTGCCGTGATCGCCGTGCTGTTTATGCTGTTTTTCCGCGAATCGGATAAAGAGATCACCGCAATTGAGGTGGTTGATGGCGATACCGCGCTGACACGAGGGGAAGTTAAATGAAACGAGAACGTATTCTCGGTGCTCTTTACGGGCAGGCGTTAGGGGATGCGATGGGCATGCCGTCGGAGCTGTGGCCACGAACGCGCGTCAAAGCGCACTTCGGCTGGATTGACCACTTCTTACCCGGCCCGGCAGAAAATAATGCGGCCTGCTATTTCAACCGCGCCGAATTCACCGACGATACGTCAATGGCGCTGTGCCTGGCCGACGCCATTATCGAGTGCGAGGGGGAGATCAACGCCGACGTTATCGGCAAGCATATTCTGCGCTGGGCGCTGGACTTCGACGCGTTTAATAAGAACGTGTTAGGGCCAACCTCCAAAATTGCCCTTAACGCCATCCGCGACGGCAAACCGGTCAGCGAGCTGGAGAACAACGGCGTCACCAACGGTGCGGCGATGCGCGCTTCCCCGCTGGGCTGCCTGCTTCCCGCCACGCGTCTGGCGCATTTTGTTGAGCAGGTGGCGCTGGCCTCCAGCCCAACGCATAAATCCGATCTGGCCGTTGCCGGCGCGGTCGTGATTGCCTGGGCGATTACGCGCGCCATCGACGGTGAGTCCTGGCAGAACATCGTCGATGCCCTGCCGGGGATCGCCCGCGCGGCGCAGGAGGCGAAATCCACCACCTTTAGCGCTTCGCTTGCGGCACGCATTGAGCTGGCGCTGAAAACCGTGCGCAACGCAAACGGGACAGAATCCGCCAGCGAGCAGATTTATCAGCTTATCGGGGCGGGAACCAGCACCATTGAGTCCGTACCTGCGGCTATCGCGATGGTTGAACTGGCCGGGACCGACCCGAACCGCTGCGCGATCCTGTGCGCCAATCTGGGCGGTGACACGGACACCATCGGTGCGATGGCAACGGCAATCTGCGGCGCGCTTCACGGCGTGCAGGCGATTGACCCGGCGCTTAAGGCCGAGCTAGACGCCATTAACCAGCTTGATTTCGGCCACTACTGCGAAAAACTGCTGCACTACCGGGAGCAAAGGGAGGGCGTATGAGTTCATTTGCCCACAGCCTTGCCACGCTTACGGCCACGCGTCCGGTAACGGTGCTGGGCGCGGCGGTCATTGACGTGATCGCCGATGCCTACGCCCTGCCGTGGCGCGGATGTGATATCGAGCTAAAGCAGCAGGGGGTGAACATTGGCGGCTGCGCGCTGAACATCGCCATTGCCCTGAAACGCCTTGGGATCGAGACGCAAAATGCCCTGCCCGTCGGGCACGGCGTGTGGGCGGATATCATTCGTAACGCCATGGCGAAGCAGGATCTGCACAGCGCCATCGAGGCCGAATCCGGCGATAACGGCTGGTGCCTGGCGCTGGTCGAGCCCGACGGCGAACGCACGTTTATGTCATTTAGCGGCGTGGAAAACCAGTGGCAGCAGAGCTGGCTGGATGCGCTGAACGTGCCGCCAGGGAGCCTGGTCTCGTTGTCCGGGTATCAGCTGGCCTCGCCGAGCGGTGAACGGCTGACGCGCTGGCTGGAAGGACTGCGGGACGTCACCGCGTTTATCGACTTCGGCCCGCGCATTGTCGATATCCCCGACGCGCTGATGGCGCGGATCATGGCCTGCAAACCGATTGTGTCGCTTAATCGCCAGGAGGCGGATATTGCCGCTGAACGAGCGGGTATGCATGTCGACACCCTCGGCGCGCAGTGGCAGCAGCGTTTCACCGCGCCATTGATCGTACGGCACGATAAAGACGGTGCTGCATGGTACGACGGCGACGCCTCGGGCTACGTGCCAGCGTTTTCAGCAACGGTGGTGGACACCATTGGCGCGGGCGACAGCCACGCGGGCGGCACGCTTGCCGGCCTGGCGGCGGGCTGGAGTCTGGCGGATGCGGTACGGCTGGGAAATGCGGTCGCCGCGTGGGTGGTCAGCCACCGCGGCGGTGACTGTGCCCCCACGCGCGAGGCGCTACTCCTCGCACACAAAGACGTATAAATCGCTGCGACAGTAGCTAATACTGTACTCAATCGGCCGGTGCTGTTGGTCAAGCGCAACTTGCTTGATCACCAGCACCGGTATTTTTTCGTCCATCTTAATGTGGGTCTGGAATTCAGCGTCCGGCATCCGCGCGCTGACGCGGGAGCGGGTGCGCTGGGGGTAGATATTCTGGCTGCGGAAATAGTCGTACAGCGAAACACCGATGGCATCGGGATCGGGGATCAGCCCGACCGGCACCCAGGATTCCTCAATCGACACCGCATCGTCATCCACATAGCGGATGCGTTTGAGCAAAAAAACCTGGCTGTCCGGCGGAAGGGAAAGATGGTTAGCCACCTCTTCCGGGCAGGTCACCACCCGCTTGTTGACCCACAGGGTGTTAGGCTTTTGGCCGCGTAGCACCACCTGCTGAGAAAACCCGCGCGCTTCCTTGAGCGAATATTCGAAGATATTGTTGATTTGTGTGCCGTAGCCGCGGGCGCGCGTGACCACGCCCTCCTCCTCCAGCGCCTGCATCGCTTTACGCACGGTGATGCGTGACACCCCGGTCAGCTGACTCAGGTCACGTTCGCCCGGCAGGATATTCCCGTGTGCCAGCACGCCGCTGCGTACTGCGTTTTTAACCGTTTCGGCAAATTTCAGGTACAGCGGCGTATTATCGGGCGCGGCGATCCGTTCATTGAGTTGGGCGATCAACCGGGTATGCGCTTGTTCCATCTCTGTTTTTCTCAGGCGAGGTGTATTCTGTCAGTATACGGCTTACCACCATGCATGAAAATGGTGAACAGGGCCAATACCGTGACCCACTTCCAGAGAATCGGCTTTTGCCAGCGCGTGTGAGAGCCAGACTTTGGCCTCCTGCACCGTATCGGCCCAGTTCGTATGGCGCGGACGCAGCGCCGCCAGCGCGGCAGAGAGCGTGCAGCCCGTCCCGTGGGTGTTTTTGGTCTGCACGCGCGGAGCGGTAAAACGTTGCGCGCCGTCCCGCGTGAACAGCCAGTCCGGGCTTTGTGCATCATCCAGATGTCCGCCTTTCATCAGTACCGCACCGCAGCCCATCGCCAGCAGCGCGGCCCCCTGCTCTTTCATCTCCCGCTCATTTTGCGCGTGACACGCGTTCAGCAGCGCGGCGGCTTCCGGCAGATTCGGCGTGATCAGCGCCACCTGCGGCAGGAGCTTTTTACGCAGCGTCTCAACGGCCGACGCGGAAAGCAGCGGATCGCCGCTTTTGGCCAGCATCACGGTATCAAGCACCACGTTTTGCACCTGGTAGCGGTTAAGCCGTTCCGCCACCGCTTCAACGATATCAGTCTCGGCCAGCATGCCGATTTTGGTGGTATCAATGCGCACGTCGCTGAAAACGGAATCGAGCTGCGCCGCGACAAAATCCGGCTCAATGCGATAGACCGACTGCACGCCGCGCGTGTTTTGCGCCACCAGCGCGGTAATGACGGAGCAGCCGTACGCCCCAAGCGCCGAGAAGGTTTTCAAATCGGCCTGGATCCCCGCGCCACCGCTCGGATCTGTGCCTGCGATAGTCAGTGCGTTGATGCGTTTCATGCCTGCACCTCCAGCGTGTACAGCGCGTCGAGGAAGGCGCTGGCAAAACTGCCCGGACCACGGCTTTGCGACGCGGCAAGCGTGCCGGCACGCTTCATAAATCCGCAGGCGGCCGTGACGTTATCCAGCCTGTCGCCGGGAAGCGAGCAGCTGGCCGCAACCACCGCCGAGAGCGCACAGCCGGTGCCCACTACCCGGGTCATCAGCGGATCGCCCCCGGCCACCGTGCGGGTACGCTGTCCGTCGGTGATGTAATCCACCTCACCCGTCACCACCACTATCGCATTGGTTTGCCGTGTCAGTGCCTGTGCAGCAGGTACCGCGCTGGCGGCGGTATCGGTGGTGTCTACCCCGCGTCCGCCCGCGCTCATGCCGGCCAGCGCGAGGATTTCCGAGGCATTGCCACGAATGGCGGCGGGGCTAAGGGTGAGGATTTGATGGCAAAAACGGCTGCGGAACGCCAGCGCGCCTACAGCAACCGGGTCAAGCGTCCAGGGCTTTCCTGCCGCCACGGCGCGCTCAATGGCGCGGCGCATCGACTGCGCGCGCGGTGAAGTGAGCGTGCCGACGTTAATCAGCAGTGCATCAGCAAGCGCGGCAAACTGTTCAGCCTCTTCTGCTTCAATCACCATGGCGGGCGATGCGCCCAGCGCCAGTAGCACGTTGGCGGTAAAGGTCTGCACGACGTCGTTGGTCATACAGTGCGTGAGCGGGGAACGGGTGCGGAATTGATGTAAAACGTGTAAATCGAGCAGGTCAGGCTGCATGGTTTCGCTCCTGCCTTGCGTGAAGAAGCGATGACCGGGAAGGCATCTGACTTCCCTACGCTGGCATTATCCAGATCAGGTAATACGGGTATTTCTCAGCCTTCATTTAAGAAGGGCACCCCGAGTCAAAGAGACACCAGTATAACGAATTAGCGCCCTTTGTTTAATCTATTTTTTTGACTTTTAAGAAAGGCATTTTCACGTAATACCCAGTGAGTTTCATTCGAAATAATAACCTGAAACTGTGCAATTACACCTCTACATAATAACCTTGAAAACATTACTCCAATTAACGCATGTGCAATCAACGACTTATCTTCAGAACGCCATAAAAAACACATAAGTTAATGTTTACATTAATATTTTACACTCACTCTCACTGTTGCAATTCGTGCTTAACGTGATCTTAATCAAAGTTTTAAACGTCACCTTACTGGATAGTTCACCCCAGTTATCTTTTTCACTTTTATGAAACCCCATGCGCGGGTTCGTATAAACACGATTATATTAACCTTTAGTTCGTTAGCAATAATAACGAAAACAGTCACCAACATGTCTAAATATATATTTCTCTCTGCCGCCCTCTACATGATGCTTATTACTCTCGGGATCTGGATTGGCGTGATGTACGTTTCTTATTATCTGTGTAGGTTATAAGGCAATAACATGAAGAAGTTGATGATGATAGTCATAAGCACGGCCATGCTTGCGGGATGTGTCTCGCCTGAACAGCGGATCGCGAATTGCACCGCGAAAGGGGTGAGCTACGATACATGTTATCTCTCTGAGCAACAAAGGCAGCAAAGCATTACCAATGCGTCCCTCTCCGCGGCTTATGCAAACGCGGCCCGGGCGACAGAGACGCATCCTGAACATACGAAACATCCTTGAGGCAGGAATATGAAAACGAAATTAGCCCTTATCGCATTGCTGTTCTCCGTCGCCACCGCGCCGGCTTACGCCATCAACGCGCACTATCGCGCTCAGTTAGAACGCTCGGGATGTACTGAAATAAGCGCCAGCGATGGCTCGTGCGATATTAACAAAAGCAAAGCGGAAAACGCGGCGCAGCCCGAGAAGGCAGCACAAATCCACGACCCGATGCGGGAAGCCTCTTTCTCGGCAAACGGGCTTAACGCCACCATTTCAAACGGCTTTTTTAGCGCGACGGTCAATGGCAAAAAGGCGACCGTTAAGCGTCTGAATGCCCATTTCTATGAAATCCACGGCGCGGGGTACGTTATATCGATTGTGCTTGATGACAACGGTATTACGGATGCGTCCTGGAATAAAACGACCGGTCGCGAGCACGGTGTTTTACAGGTGACGCAACAATAAGCGGTTAAAGGAGGCGTAAAGCCTCCTTATCCCTTAAAAAAAGGCACGATTTGTAACACTCTTTGACGTACATTTGCAGTCCTCATTAAACACGTGAAACCCCTTGTTCTGCCTGAATAAAAACCACCGCCTCGTGGGTTAAATTTGGGATAAAACCCGCCCTGTTCGCCATGTAACAAAACGGTAAGCAAATTATCGATTGAGCCACGTGTCAAAAGGCTCTATATTGGCGGCGTTTTTTCAGGCCCCATCTATTTTTTAAAACTATTTATTCAATCGTGGCGCATAACGAAGCCGCGGTTGTAGGAGAGATATGATGACGGATAAAGTCCGTATTGACACCGCAGATGCCCCTAAAAGCAACGAAACCTATCTGGCCCGTCAGGCCGAGTTCGAATCTAACGTCCGCAGTTATCCGCGCAAGCTGCCTTTAGCGATCACTAAAGCAGAAGGCGTGTGGATCACCGATGCAGATAATAAAGAATACCTTGATTGTTTAGCTGGCGCGGGCACCCTTGCGCTTGGTCACAATCATCCTGATGTGCTGAAAAGCATCCAAAATGTCATTACCAGCGGCTTGCCGTTACATACCCTGGATCTGACTACGCCGTTGAAAGACGCGTTTTCAGAATACCTGCTCTCCCTGCTGCCAGGTCAGGGCAAAGAATACTGCCTGCAGTTTACCGGCCCGTCCGGTGCTGACGCCGTTGAAGCGGCGCTGAAGCTGGCGAAAAAAGTCACCGGCCGTAGCGGGATCATCAGCTTCTCGGGTGGTTACCACGGCATGACCCACGGCGCGCTGTCCGTGACCGGCAACCTGTCTCCGAAAGAAGCCGTGGACGGCATGATGCCGGAAGTGCAGTTCATGCCTTATCCGCATCAGTACCGCTGCCCGCTGGGTATCGGTGGTGAAGCGGGCGTGAAAGCGCTGACCTACTACTTCGACAACCTGATTAACGACGTTGAAAGCGGCGTGCGTAAACCTGCGGCGGTGATCCTTGAAGCCGTTCAGGGTGAAGGCGGCGTGAACCCGGCTCCGGCTGAGTGGCTGCAGCGCATCCGTAAAGTGACTCAGGAACACGGCATTCTGCTGATCCTCGACGAAGTGCAGGCAGGTTTTGCCCGTACCGGTAAATTCTTCGCCTTCGAGCACGCGGGCATTGAGCCAGACATCATCGTGATGTCCAAAGCGGTTGGCGGCGGTCTGCCACTGGCTGTGCTGGGTATCAAAAAGCAGTTCGATGCATGGGCACCAGGCCACCACACCGGCACCTTCCGCGGCAACCAGCTGGCGATGGCAACCGGTCTGACGACGCTGAAAATCCTGAAAGACCAGAACATTGCAGACAAAGTGGCTGCACAGGGCGAATGGCTGAAAGGCCAGCTGAAAGAGATGGCGAAACGCTATCCGGTGATCGGCCACGTTCGCGGTCTGGGCATGATGATCGGTATTGAGATCGTCAAGCCAGACGAAGCCGCTGACCACATGGGCTGCTTCCCTGGCGACGGCGAGCTGTCAGCGCTGATCCAGAAGAAGTGCTTCGAAGCGGGCCTGATTCTGGAGCGCGGTGGCCGTAACGGCGTCGTGCTGCGTCTGCTGCCGTCACTGCTGATCAGCGATGAAGAGCTGAAAGTGTTCCTGGATAAATTCGAGCAGGCGCTGCTTGCTGCGGGCGTTCGCCCGGCGTAACCGGAGTTGTTGATTACGATGTCTGATTCAAACCCAATTTTGTTCTCCTCTGCGCAGAGCATTGATGCTTACAAGCAGGCGATTGAACAAAGCACTCAGGCTGTGATGCAGTGGCTGAAACAGCCTGAGATGTATCAGGGCAAAACGGTCGCGGAGCTGCGCGACCGTATTCAGCTGGATTTCAACCCGAAAGGGCTGGGCAACGACGCGGCGATTGAACGCGCCGTGGAGTTCTTCCTGAAAGACAGTTTGTCCGTTCATCACCCGCAGTGCGTGGCGCACCTGCACTGCCCAAGCCTGGTGGTAAGCCAGGCGGCGGAAGTGCTGATCAACGCCACCAACCAGAGCATGGACTCCTGGGATCAAAGCCCGTCCGCAACCATTATTGAGATCAAGCTGATCGAATGGCTGCGTACCCGCGTGGGTTATCAGGCTGGCGACGCGGGTGTCTTCACCAGCGGCGGTACCCAGAGCAACCTGATGGGCCTGATGCTGGCGCGCGATGCGTTCTTCGCACGTCAGGGCCACTCTGTTCAGCAGGACGGTCTGGTCGGCGATCTGCGTAAAATTCGCGTGCTGTGCTCCGAAAACGCGCACTTCTCCGTGCAGAAAAACATGGCGCTGATGGGCCTCGGCTATCAGTCCGTACTCCAGGTGAAAACGGACGAATTCTCGCGTATGGATCTCAACGATCTGGCGGCGAAAATCGAGCAGTGCAATGCCAACGGCGAGCAGATCCTGGCGATTGTTGCGACGGCTGGTACCACCGATGCCGGTGCTATCGATCCGCTGCGTGCGATTGCGGAACTGGCGGCGAAGCAGAACATCTGGGTGCACGTTGATGCGGCCTGGGGCGGCGCGCTGCTGATGTCCGAGCAGTATCGTCACTACCTGGACGGTATTGAGCTGGTGGATTCCGTTACCCTGGACTTCCACAAGCAGTTCTTCCAGACCATCAGCTGCGGCGCGTTCCTGCTGAAAGAAGCGCGTCACTATGAGCTGATGCGCTATCAGGCGGCCTACCTGAACTCTGAGTTCGATGAAGAAGCAGGCGTGCCAAACCTGGTGTCCAAGTCTTTGCAGACAACCCGTCGTTTCGACGCGCTGAAGCTGTGGATGAGCCTGGAAGCGCTGGGTCAGGAGCAGTACGCGGCGATTATCGATCACGGTGTGACGCTGGCGCAGCAGGTTGCGGACTACGTGAAAGCGCAGTCTGCCCTGGAACTGGTGATGCAGCCACAGCTGGCAAGCGTGCTGTTCCGCTTCCGCCCAGAGACGCAGATGGACGACGCGGGCATCGCCCTGCTGAACCAGAAAATTGGCGACGCGCTGCTGGAGTCAGGCCGCGCGAACGTCGGCGTGACCGAGCATAACGGCATCACCTGCCTGAAGCTGACCCTGCTGAACCCAACCGTGACGCTGGAAGATGTGAAAGTCCTGCTGTCGCTGGTTGAGCGTACCGCTCAGGAAGTTCTGGCGAAGTAATCTCAGCCCCTCTCTCGTCAGGGAGAGGGGTTATTTTTATATTCCCGCCCACCAGAGTCTGACCTTCATTCCCCAGTAGCTTGTCCAGCCCGTTGTGGTACTCACCACTTTGCCTTTCGACACAATCACCAGCGTCGGCGTGACGCTCACCTGCCATTCCTGCGACAGCGCGCCGTTGGCATCGTTGATGACCGGCATGGCGAGCTGTTTCTTCTCTACCCAGCGGTGCAGTTTGGCATTATCACCGGAGCGGAGCGCAATGCTCACGACGTTACCGCCCTCTTCTGCCAGAGCGCTGACGGACGGGGTAGTGAACCTGCAGATGCTGCACCAGGTCGCCCAGACGTAAATCAGCAGCGGCCGGTCCTGGCTGAGCGCGGCAATATCGTACGTTTTGCCGTCGATGCTTTGCATGGGTGTCGCGCTGAAGCTGGCAGGCAACGTCGGTTTGCGGAACTGATCCACGCCCCACATCACGACCATAACCAGCAGGATTAAAACACACCCTTCCCGCACCCAGCGGCGCAGTTTACTCACTTTACGGTTATCCATTGTGCCCTCATCTATTGACGAGGGTTATCTTAGCGAGCATTGCCCCGCCTCGCTGTAAAGAAGTGTCGCATAGAGGTCAGGATGACCGCAGGGTGTCGACCATCAGGGTAAAGCAGGATTCGATAAACGGTGGGAGCGTCTGAGGTGCCCGCATCAGCGCCACCGTGCGGGCCAGCGCGGGCTGTTGCAGGTGCACCACGCAAAGCTGCGGGTCCTGCAGATGGGTGGTATACAGCTGCGGTAAAATCGCCACGGCCAGCCGGGAACGCACCAGACCATACAGGGTTTCGATGTAGTCGACCTGGTAGCGCGTCTGCAGGGACAGACGATGGCTTTCTGCCAGCGCCGCCACCAGCCGCTGAATATTGCCTTTCGAAAAGACGGCGATATCGCGCCCGGCCAGCTGCTTCCATGGTATGTGTGCCGACGCGGCCAGCGGGTCGTCGCGGTGGAACACCGCCACAAAAGGATCGTCCTGAAGCGGAAAGAGGTCCAGCCGGTCGGGCACCGTATTATCGATAGCACCCACGCCAAAATCGATCTGCCCTTTTAGCAACTGGGCGACCAGCTCATCGTTAGTTTGATCGTGAAACTCCACCCTCAGACGGGGAAAAGCCTGGGCGAGGATCTGCGGAAGGCGGGGAAACAGCAGCGAACTCACGGAGGGGATCAGCCCAATGCGCACGGTGCCGTCGCCCCCGGCCTGCACGATGTGCTGCATATCATCGAAGGCGAGTTGCGCCACGCTGAGCACCCGCTGGGCGTGCGGCAGAATGGCAGCGCCAAGCTCCGTCAGCGTGACCGCCGAGGCCGTGCGGTTCACCAGTTTGCCGCCCAGCACCGTCTCGATTTGCCGCAGCGCGCTGCTCAGCGCCGGCTGGCTGATTGCCAGTTTATTAGCGGTGTCGGTAAAATGACGCAGCTGCGCCAGCGTCACAAAATACTGTAGCTGTCGAAGCGAAAGCGCGGGCAAGCGCTGCCAGGGTTCCATCATCATTATCTTTGTCTACACGTCACAGAATAACCCGCCGTTATCGGGCGATAAATTTTATCAGCTGGGCAAACGTTTGCCGAGTGCATAGAGTAGCGCCATTGTTTTAAAGCTGGAACCGTTAATTGCATGACTTCCGAAACCCGACGCCGCGCCGTTCAGGCCGCGCGAGGCGAAACGCCCTTTGATCTGCTGCTCACCCACGCGCGCATTATTGATATGGCCACGGGCGAGATCCGCGAGGCGGATATTGGCATCGTTGGCGAACTGATCGCCAGCGTACATCCCCGGGGCAGCCGTACCGACGCGCATGAGATACAGGATCTGAACAACCAGTACGTATCGCCGGGGCTGATGGACACGCACGTCCACCTGGAAAGCTCGCATCTGCTGCCCGCCCGCTACGCCGAAATCGTGCTGGCGCAGGGGACCACGGCGGTATTTTGGGATCCGCATGAACTGGCGAACGTGCTGGGCATTGAGGGCGTCCGTTTTGCCATTGAGGCCAGCCGAAATTTACCCCTGCAGGTGATGGTGGCCGCGCCGTCGAGCGTGCCCTCCACGCCGGGCCTCGAGATGTCCGGAGCCGATTTTGCCGGACAGGAAATGCAAACGCTGCTGAGCTGGCCGGACGTGCGCGGCGTGGCGGAAGTGATGGATATGCATGGTGTGCTCAACGGCAGCCCGCGCATGCTGGAGATCATGCAGGCGGGGCTGGAGAGCGGTAAGCTCATTGAGGGCCATGCGCGCGGGCTTAGCGGTGCCGATCTACAGGCTTATCTGGCCGCGGGTGTCACCTCAGACCATGAGCTGACCTCCGCAGACGACGCGCTGGAGAAATTGCGCGCCGGGCTGACGCTGGAAATTCGTGGCTCCCATCCTTATCTGCTGCCCGATATTGTTAATGCCCTGAAAACGTTGCCGCATCTCTCCTCGCAGATCACGGTCTGTACCGACGATGTGCCGCCGGACATCCTGCTGGAGAAAGGCGGCATTATCGCGCTGCTGAACCTGCTCATCGGGCACGGTTTAGCGGCAACGGACGCACTGCGCTTCGCCACGCTGAACGCGGCTATTCGCCTGCAGCGCAACGACCTGGGGCTGATTGCCGCCGGGCGCCGTGCGGATCTGGTCGTCTTTGATTCGCTGCAAAAGCTCACGGCTCGCCAGGTCTACGTTGCTGGAAAAGAGATCGCCCGCAACGGGAAGATGCTGACTTCTCTGCCCGATACCCCCCTGACGCTCCCGCGCGATACGGTGCAGCTGCCCGCGCCAGGCGTCGATGATTTCCAGATGCGCATCGCAAACGCCCACCACGGCGTTGCCCGGTTGCGCCATATCAGCGGCGCGCGATTCACCCGCTGGGGAGAAACCGAGGTTCAGGTGCGCAACGGGCAGGTGCAGATCCCGAGTGGTTTCAGCCTGATTTGGGTTCAGCATCGCCACGCGCGGCACGCGGCAAAACCGCAGATGGCCCTGCTGGAAGGCTGGGGAGAACTGCGCGGCGCTATTGCCACCAGCTATTCTCACGACTCGCATAACCTGGTGGTCCTGGGACGCGATCCCGAAGAGATGGCCCTGGCCGCCCGCGCGCTTATCCAAAGCGGCGGCGGAATGGCGCTGGCCCAGCATGGCCAGGTGATTGCCCATGTCGCCATGCCTATTGCGGGGATGCTCTCTGAGCTGCCTGCTGATGAGCTGGCCCGCCAGTTCAAGGCGCTGCGCGATCGCAGCAGCCTGATTGCCGACTGGGAGCCGCCCTACCGCGTCTTTAAGGCGATAGAGGGAACCTGTCTCGCCTGTAACGCCGGGCCGCATCTGACCGATCTTGGACTGACGGATGGATCGACACGCGAAATTGTCGATCCGCTGATTTCTTACCGGGAAACCCCGGACATTACATCATAATTGCGAAGGAGAGCCGGATAATGGCCGACAACACCGTTAATTCGCCAGCACCAGGGAGCTGGCTTGAACGACGTTTTGCACTGCGGGCGCGGGGCAGTACCGTGCGCACCGAGTGTCTGGCGGGGATCACCGGTTTTCTGGCCGCTGCCTATCTGCTGGTGGTGATACCGGGGCTGCTGGCCGTGGGCGGTATGGACAAGGGAGCAGCCACAACGGGCACCATTCTGGTCTTCGTCGCGGGCACGTTGCTGATGGCTTTCTATGCCAATCTGCCGTTTATCGTCGGGCCAGGTATTGGTGGTTCCGTGCTGGTCGGCGTGACCCTGGCGGGAAGCGAAGGCATTGGCTGGCAAATTGGCCTGGGTATCGCCTGCTGGTCGGGGATCCTGTTTTTCCTGCTGACGCGTTTTGGCCTGCGTGAAGTGGTGACCCGCTCCGTTCCCCAGTCAATCAAGCTCGGGCTGACGGCCTCCATCGGACTGTTCGTCGCCGTGCTGGGGTTCCGCAACGCCGGGCTGGTGCTGGCGAACGCCAAAACCAACGCGCTGATGCTGGGGGATTTTCTCTCTCCCGCCGCGCTGGTCGCCCTGGCGGGCCTGTTTCTGGCTATCGCCCTTCAGGCGCGTCGTATACCGGGGGCGATCCTGTGGGCAATCCTGTTTGCCACGCTGATTGGCATCCCGGCTGGCGTAACAAAGTTGCCCGTGCGTTTTCTCGATCTCCCCCACTCGCTGACCCCGGTCTTGGGCCATATCGATATGCTGGGTGCGCTCAACATTGCCTTTCTGCCTTTCCTGTTCGTCTTCTTCGCATCGGAATTTTTCTCCACCATGGGGACCACGCTGGCAGTAGGCGGTGAAGCGGGCCTGCTGGACGAGGAAGGCAACATGCCCCACATCAACCGTCCGTTTATGGTGGATTCGATTGCCGCTGCGATTGGCCCGTGGGTTGGCATTCCTGCGGCGACCGCGCTGATTGAATCTTCAGCGGCTGCCGAAGCCGGGGGCAAAACCGGCATGACGGCACTGGCTGCCGCCGTGATGTTCCTGTTGATGCTGCTCTTTACCCCGGTAGCGCTGATGATCCCGAAAGAAGCCACCGCGCCAGCGTTGATTCTGATTGGCCTGAACATGTTTAGCGGGCTGAGAAAAGTGGATTTGGCGAATTTCACCGACGGCCTGCCGGTGCTGATGATGGTGATGATCACGCTGATTGCCAACAGCTTCGGCACGGGCATTGCGGGAGGATTGCTGTTTTACATCGTGATTAAAGCAATTGCCGGGAAATGGCGTGAAATCCCCGTTGGTCTGTGGATCCTCGCCATTCCCCTGGTGTACTACTTTGCGACGCTGGTGAAGCACTAACCTTTGCGCTGCTTACGCTTCGGGGTGTAGCCGTAGTCATACTGGCTATACCCCTCGCTGTAATACAGCGCAGCGGATTTAATAATATCGTTCAGGATAATACCGCTGACGCCCACGCCAGATTGCTGCAGGCGTTTTAAGCTGTTCTCGATCTCTTTCACGCTGGTTTTGGCATAACGGGACACCAGAAGTGTAATTCCCGCCGTTTGTGCAGCCAGGGAAGCGTCGGTAACGGCCAGCACCGGCGGCGTATCAATCACAACCAGATCGTAGCGCTCGTTGGCCCATGCCATCAGCGTCCTGAAGCGTTCATTCATCAGCAGCTCCGCCGGATGGGTCGGCGCAGGTCCGCTGGTCATCACGTCGATGCCCGCTTTCTCGAAACGCTGAATCGCCTGCACGCCGTCGCATTTTCCTTCAAGCACGCTCGACAGCCCGCAGTCGTTATTCAGGCCAAAGATTTTATGAACGTAGCCCTCACGCATATCCGCATCGATAAAAAGCACCTTTTGTCCCGACTGGGCAGCAATGGCCGACAGTGAGGTACTGACCAGGGTTTTCCCGCAGTCCTGAGTCGGGCCAGAGAACATCACAATGCGGTTTGCAGCATCCATCATTGTAAAGTACAGGCTGGTACGCAGGCCCCTCACCGCTTCGACGTAGCTGTCTGCGGGACGGTCGACAGGCAAAAACGGTACGTTCGAGGTGGTGTGCCGCCAGCGTGATGCAAACAAACTTTTGCTGCGCAGATGCGTTTTCTTCCAGAGCCAAACCGAGCGCGGAAGCGTGGCCAGAACCGGAACGCCCAGCGGCTCCAGCTGTTCCGAACTCATGATGCCGCGTTTTAGCGCCACGCTGGCGATGACGTAGCCCAGTGAAAGAGCCAGCCCCGCCACAAAACCGAGTACGATAATCAGCGCTTTTTTGGGTTTGATCGGCTCAGGCTGGGTTTCAGCCTGATCGATGATACGCACGTTACCAATCGCGCTGGAACGCGAGATATTCAGCTCCTGCTGGCGCGTCAGCAGCTGGAGGTAGATGGTGCGACCGGATTCAACGTCACGGCTCAGACGCAAGATCTCCTGCTGCGTGGTGGGCATGGTTGAGACGCGGTGGTTAAGCCGGCTGCGTTCATTCTCCAGAGTCTGCCGCTTTTCCCGCAGCGCGCGATAGGTCGGGTGATCTTTCTTAAACAGCTGCGAGATCTCCGCCTCGCGGAAGGTCAGTTCGTTAAGCTGATTTTCAACGTTGACCACCTGATCGAGAATCGACTTCGCTTCCAGCGTCAGGTCGACGGAATCCCGCTGTTTACGATAGGCATTAAGCCGTTCTTCGGCCTCATCCAGCTCGCTGCTGATTTTAGGCAACTGGCGCTCTAAAAACGCCAGACTGCGGGTGTCCTGGGCTTCCTGACGCGCAATATTCTGCTTCAGAAAATTGCTGGTGATGCCGTTGAGCACCTTCGTAATTTTCTGCGGATCTTTGCCGGTCAACGTTAACGCCAGCATGCCGCTCTGCTTGGCCATTTCTTTGACCGTAAAGCTTTTGCTTAACGCGTTGATCGCCTCAAGCTTCGTGAGCGTTTTCAGCGTGAACTCGGTCCCTACCTCTGCGTCAATCGACTGGACGTTGACATAGACCCCCGCTTTCGCAAGCGGCTTGCCAACAGCGCCTCGCGCGTGAAAATTGTCGCCATCCAGAGAATACTGGCCCTGCGCCTGTACGGTGAGCACCAGCGTCTGGGGTTTACCGTCTTGATGGGGGATCTGCAGCCAGCCGAGCTGAATATCGCCCGGCTTGCGTCCCTGAATGCGCTCCCATAAACGCCCGATCACCGGGTAAACGCGCTGATGAACCTGCTGGGTCAGCCCGAGATTTTCCACCGTTTCACCAAGGATCATGCGCGACTTGAGCAGCAATATTTCCGGCGTGGCATCAGGTAACAGACCAGAATCAAGCTGGCCTAAGTTTTTAAGCAGCCCGTTTTCCTGTTTTGATTCAATTTGTACCAGCGCATCCGCCTGGTAGACCGGTGTGGTAAAGAACGCCCACGCGCCCGCCAAAAGGGTGAACAGGAGCGTGATGCAGACGATCTTGACGCGATGATCGATCGCTTCGCCGAGCAGTCGAACGAAATCAACTTCACTGGCTTGAGGTGCGGCTGCACCATAGTTGTCTGTGCTGTAAGACGTCATTAATGCGTTATTCCTTTTTGACCCAAACGGCGAGCCCACTCCCGGCTGGCTTTTCCTAACTGCTCGAAAACATATTCAAACGCTGCATAGCTTTTACGGTACGGGTCAGGAATGCTCTGCGATTCCAGCCATTGCCCAAACAGCAGCGACTTCCCGCGAATTTCAGGCGCAATGGCGGAAATAAAGTGAAGATGTTCCGGCTCCATCACCAGAATCAGATCGGCTTTTTGCATCAGGCCTGGCGTTAGCTTGCGCGCTCTGTGGTCGTCGAGAGAGATCCCATGACGCAACGCCACATACTGCGCGCCTTCGTCCGCCGGCGATCCTTCCATCCCCCACACGCCAGCAGAGGAGATCTGCTTGCCGGGTAACTGCTGGCGCAACAGCCGCTCCCCAATGGGGGAACGACAAATGTTGCCGGTGCAAACCACTAATATTGAATTAAACATTATTGCGGCCACGATCTGATGTAACGCACCGTTTCGGTCAGGTCGTGAACGCCGCTGATCGTCGGAACAAGCTGGCTTATCACGCGGTTCCAGCGCGACAGCGGCGCGGTCGTGACGTAGACGATGTCATAGGGTTCAAGCTGGAATTCCGTGCCTAACACCATGGCAGACGCATCCTGTGCATTCAGCTGGTAGATGCTGGCAATTTTGTCCTGCTGGCCTTTCTTCGCAACGGATCGAATGACAAAGATCCCCGTGGCATCCGCCATATCCTGATTCAGGCCGCCTGCACTGCTCAGCGCTTCGGCAAGCGTCATGCCGCTGCGATCCATTTTGAGGGTGCTTTGCTTAACAACTTCGCCCATCACGAACACTTTCAGGGCGTCGTTGCGCGGAATAAATAGAATGTCGCCGGGATGAAGCAGTTTATTCTGCGTCAGGTCGCCTTTTTGCATCAGCGCGTAGAGCGAGAGGCGTGAGTCCTCGCCGTTGTGGGTGAGCACCACGTTTCGCCAGTCCGCATCGACAGACAACCCGCCCGCCGCATTGACCGCATCCATCACCGTCAAGGGAATGTTGGTGATGGGCTGCTGGCCGGATTTAGCCACTTCGCCGGTGACATACGCTTTTTGCGACCGGAACGCGGCCACGCTGACATCGACCTGCGGGCTTTCAATGACGCTATCCAGCTTGCGGGTAATCGCTTCGCGCACCTCTGCCACGGTTTTTCCCAGCACGTTGAGCTTGCCGACGTAAGGATAGAAAAGCGTACCGTCCGCATTCACCCAGTTACCGGTGTCGCTTGCGCTGCGGTACTGCCCCGCCGGGGTGGTGAGTTCAGGGTGGTCCCACACGGTGACGGTCAAAATGTCACCCGCTCCGATGCGGTATTCCCAGTTTTTGATCTGCTCATCCAGTTTAGGATTCGGCTGAGATTTCGATTCCGCAGGACGGAGTTTTTCGATAATTGAAGGTGTTAGAGGATAGACGTCTATGCGTTTATCTAAATTAGTTTCATCCGAAGATGCGACAATATTTTTTCCGGTCGTGCTGAGATTCTGCCCTGGAGAAAATACGCAACCCGTTAATTGAGATATTGTTAAGAAAATTACAGAGAATGTTGTTGTGCTTTTCATTTGTATAAATTTTTTATTCATGAACGCGACGGACGCGCATACGGCAACATACTGATGTCACCACTTTTTTATTAAAAACTGAATTAAATAAAACAGATAAAGCATGCGTCATCGAATGGTGAGCAGAATTAACATTGCTACCAAAAATCCGCGAGCAATGTTTAAACGGCTCTGCTTTTATTAGCTTAAAACTTCTTTTGATAAAATGCATGCCATATTTATTATAAAATTATATCTGGCATGCATTTTCAGAATTAATTAAAAAAAATATCACAGCAATGAATTAGTCTGAGGTTTTTATATTCGCGAAAAATATATCATTAACCTTTTGCCCTACACAAAACCGTCCATTTTTGTTACATTTTTTTTCGAACAACCTCTGCTGGGGTACTTAAAATAGGCTATCTGCCACACTGTCAACGCAACAGCAGGCTGTGAGTATCAGTAACGGTATAACTGGAGAAAAAATGGCTAAGCATAAATGGCTGCTTCTGGGTGTAATGATGTCTCTGGCGGGTGCAGCGTCCGCGGCCCCGCAAACAGCGTCTGCGCCTTCTGGCATCAAGGCCTATGAAGAGCAAGAGTTCATTGCCGATTTCACAAAGTTCAAAATTGGCGATACGGCACCTGCGATGTATCAAACGCCAGAATACACGATCAAGCAGTATCAGCTCCGTAACCTTCCGGCGCCGGATGCTGGCACACACTGGACTTACATGGGCGAGAATTACGTCCTGATTGGCGATGCCGATGGCAAGATCTACAAAGCGTACAACGGCGATATCTTCTATCACCGCTAATCCCGTTTTCGTCCGTCCGTGGCAGGAAAGCGATCGTCCTTTCCTGCGCACGCTGTTTCTTCATGCCCGGCGCGAGGCCTGGCCCTGGCTGAACAGTGAAGAATGGCAGCTGGAGGATTTTGACGCGGTCACCCGCGACGAGCAGATCTGGGTGGCGGTGCAAAACGGCCATCGCGTGGGGTTTGCCTCCGTCTTGCCTAACGATAACTTCCTGCACAACCTGTTCGTCGGCCCGGAGCATCAGGGACTTGGGGTTGGCAGCGTATTGCTGGAGCAGGTGCAAAAGACCTTCACCAGCACTGGCGCACTGAAGTGTCTGGTCAAGAATGAACGGGCGGTTGCGTTTTACCAGCGTCACGGCTGGCACATCGAGGCGACGGGAGATTCGCCGGAAGGCGAGTATTATTTGATGCACTATCGGCCTGGTTAAGTCAGGTGGCGCTTCGCGTACCTGACTTACAAAACCGTATTTCACAGGCCGGGGAAGGCGAAGCCATCACCCGGCACTCAACGCAGAAGAATTACACCGCGCGGAAGGCGATTTCGCCCGGAATGATTTCGCCCTGCCAGTAGAGTTGCGCCGCGACGCGCCCCGCCAGTTGACGATACATCTCGGCAAATTCACTGTCCGGACGGCTGACGACCGTCGGTTTTCCGCTATCCAGATCTTCACGCAGGGTAATGTGCAGCGGCATCTGACCCAGCAATTGAGTGTGATACTGCGCGGCCAGTTTCTCTGCGCCACCAGTGCCGAAAATAGGCTCATGATGCCCGCAGTTGCTGCAGATATGCATACTCATGTTCTCGACAATGCCCAGCACCGGCACGTCAACTTTCTCAAACATCACGATGCCTTTTTTGGCGTCGATCAGGGCAATATCCTGGGGTGTGGTCACAACCACTGCGCCCGTCACGGGAATGTTCTGCGCCAGCGTCAGCTGAATATCACCGGTGCCCGGCGGCATATCCAGCACCAGGTAATCCAGATCCGGCCACATCGTTTCCTGCAGCATTTGCAGCAGCGCTTTGCTGGCCATCGGGCCACGCCAGACCATCGCGTTATCGTCTGTAACCAGATAACCGATAGAGTTGGTTGCCAGACCGTGCGCCATAATCGGTGCCATGTGGGTACCGTCCGGCGAGGTGGGGCGCTGGTTTTCTGCGCCCAGCATAGCCGGGATGGACGGGCCGTAGATATCCGCATCCAGAATACCGACTTTCGCCCCTTCGGCAGCCAGCGCCAGCGCCAGGTTGACCGCGGTGGAGGACTTACCTACCCCGCCCTTGCCAGAGCTGACGGCAATGATATTTTTGACGCCATTAATGCCCGGCTGGTTTTTCACGCGCTTAAGTGTGGCGATGCTGTGGCTCAGCTTCCAGTCAATCGCTTTTGCACCGGTGATGCGCAGCAGTTCGGAACTGGTTTGCTCTTTGAGGACATCAAATGCGCTGGTCCAGACGAACGGCATCTGCAGTTCAATATGCAGCGTGTCGTCCAGCCATGCGACGTGGTGAAGCGCTTTCAGCGTGGTGAGATTGTGCTTCAGGGTTGGATGCTGAAAATTAGCCAGCGTCCCGGCGACCATTGCTCGTAAGGCTTCCGGTGATTTGGCCTGGGATTGAGAACTCATCCCGACTCCTTTGTTCTTGTGAATAAGACCTTAGATGACAAGTTTACCTGAAAGGCCGTGGTTTGTGCTTACTTAATAATGCCCCTTTTGGTAATATCAAAAACCCTTTTCACAGTTAAAAGAAGTAATGACTACTATGACTCAAGTCGCGAAAAAAATTCTGGTAACGTGCGCACTGCCGTACGCCAACGGCTCAATCCACCTCGGCCACATGCTGGAGCATATCCAGGCTGATGTCTGGGTCCGTTACCAGCGAATGCGCGGCAACGAGGTCAACTTCATCTGTGCAGACGACGCCCACGGCACGCCGATCATGCTGAAAGCGCAGCAGCTCGGCATCAGCCCGGAGCAGATGATCGGTGAAATGAGTCAGGAGCACCAGACGGATTTCGCCGGTTTTGACATCAGCTATGACAACTACCACTCGACGCACAGCGACGAGAACCGCGAGCTGTCTGAGCTTATCTACACCCGTCTGAAAGAGAACGGTTTTATCAAAAACCGCACCATCTCTCAGCTCTACGATCCGGAAAAAGGCATGTTCCTGCCGGACCGTTTCGTCAAAGGCACCTGCCCGAAATGTAAATCCCCGGATCAGTACGGCGATAACTGCGAAGTGTGCGGCGCGACCTACAGCCCGACCGAGCTTATCGAGCCGAAATCCGTGGTGTCCGGCGCAACGCCTGTCATGCGCGACTCTGAGCACTTTTTCTTCGATCTGCCGTCGTTTAGCGAAATGCTGCAGGCGTGGACCCGCAGCGGTGCGCTGCAGGAGCAGGTCGCCAATAAAATGCAGGAGTGGTTCGAATCCGGTCTGCAGCAGTGGGATATCTCCCGCGATGCACCTTACTTCGGCTTCGAAATCCCGAACGCGCCGGGCAAATATTTCTACGTCTGGCTGGATGCGCCTATCGGCTACATGGGCTCGTTCAAGAACCTGTGCGACAAACGCGGCGACACCACCAGCTTTGATGAATACTGGAAGAAAGATTCCGACGCCGAGCTGTACCACTTCATCGGCAAAGATATCGTTTACTTCCACAGCCTGTTCTGGCCGGCGATGCTGGAAGGCAGCAACTTCCGCAAGCCAACCAACCTGTTCGTGCACGGCTATGTGACGGTGAACGGCGCGAAGATGTCTAAATCCCGCGGCACCTTTATTAAAGCCAGCACTTGGCTGAACCACTTCGACGCGGACAGCCTGCGCTACTACTACACCGCGAAGCTCTCTTCACGCATCGACGATATCGACCTGAACCTCGAAGATTTCGTCCAGCGCGTTAACGCGGACATCGTCAACAAGGTGGTGAACCTGGCCTCCCGTAACGCGGGCTTTATCGCCAAGCGTTTTGACGGCGTGCTGTCTGCCGAACTGGCCGATCCTGAGCTGTACAAAACCTTCACCGACGCCGCCGCTGCGATTGGCGATGCCTGGGAAAGCCGTGAATTCGGTAAAGCGATTCGTGAAATCATGGCGCTGGCTGACGTGGCTAACCGCTACGTTGACGAGCAGGCACCGTGGGTTGTCGCTAAGCAGGAAGGCCGCGATGCGGACCTTCAGGCTATCTGTACCATGGGCCTGAATATGTTCCGCGTGCTGATGACCTGGCTCAAGCCGGTTCTGCCGCAGCTCTCTGCGCGTGCTGAAGCATTCCTGAACACCGAGCTGACCTGGGATGCCATCCAGCAACCGCTGCTCGGCCACAAGGTCAACACCTTCAAGGCGCTGTATAACCGCATCGAAATGAAGCAGGTTGACGCCCTGGTCGAGGCCTCCAAAGAAGAGGTGAAGGCTGCCGCTGCGCCGGTAACCGGCCCGCTGGCAGACGATCCGATTCAGGAGACCATTACCTTTGATGATTTCGCCAAAGTCGACCTGCGCGTGGCGCTGATTGAAAATGCGGAATTCGTCGAAGGCTCTGACAAACTGCTGCGCCTGACGCTGGATCTGGGTGGCGAGAAGCGTAACGTCTTCTCCGGCATCCGTTCTGCCTATCCCGATCCGCAGGTGCTTATTGGTCGCCAGACGGTGATGGTTGCGAACCTTGCGCCGCGCAAAATGCGCTTCGGCATCTCTGAAGGGATGGTGATGGCGGCAGGTCCTGGCGGGAAAGATATCTTCCTGTTAAGCCCTGACGAAGGCGCGAAGCCGGGTCAGCAGGTGAAATAACAAAAAAGCCGGAGTTGATCTCCGGCTTTTTTTTGCAATGTGTTTTCTCCCTCTGGGAGAGGGGCGGGGTGAGGGCATCAGGCCGCCACCCGGCTAAAATCACGCTTTCGGGTGATGCACCCGGTGGGTCAGCCCGCGCAGGAAGTTACGCAGAAACTGGTCGCCGCACTCGCGGTAGTTTTTATGATCCGGCGCGCGCATCATGGCGGTCACTTCCGGCACCGATACGCGGTATTTTTGCTCGGTCATGATCGCCACAATATCGTCAGTTTTCAGTGAGAAGGCGATGCGCAGTTTTTTCAGCACGGTGTTGTTATTCACGCGGCGCTCCAGCGCCAGCTCGGGCGCAGACTCATCTTTGCCGCGCTTGTCGTAAATCAGGCCGTTCAGGAAGCCAGACAGAATAATGTCCGGGCAGCGAACAAAACCCTCTTCATCTTCTTTGGTCATCCAGGTATCGAAACCTGCCGACGTGGCTTCCATATCGGACAGCGCAAGAATGCGCACCATGTCGTTATTGTTTGCTTTCAGGGTGTAGCGCAGGCTACGAAGAATGTCATTACTAATCATGAGTGCCTTTAACTTTCGATGTTGCAATGGCGCGCAGTGTACCAGTTTTACAGGCCAATCGCTTCTTTCAAACTTTTCAGGTAGCGACGACTGACGGGAACCGTTTGTCCGGCCCGCAGCACCAGCTCGGCCTGGCCGTTATCCTCGAGACGGATCTCCTTGAGATGCGCCATATTAACCAGATACTGTCTGTGACAGCGGATCAGCGGGGTGCGGCTCTCCAGCGTGCGCAGCGTCAGTTCGGTGAACCCTTCGTTGCCCTCGGCACTGGTGACGTACACGCCGCTCAGCCGGCTGCTGACAAAGGCGACGTCATCCATTTGCAGCAGATAAATTCGGCTGTGTCCGGTGCAGGGGATGAACTTCAGCGGCTGCTGGTTCTCCGGCAGCAGGGTCACATCCTGCACGCCACGCTCCTGGCGCAGGCGGGTCAGCGTCTTTTCCAGACGCTTTTCCTCGATCGGCTTTAGCAGATAATCAAACGCATGTTCTTCAAAGGCTTTCACGGCATATTCATCAAAGGCCGTCAAAAACACGATATAGGGACGGTGCTGGGGATCGAGCATCCCCACCATCTCCAGGCCGCTGATGCGCGGCATCTGGATGTCGAGAAACAGCACGTCCGGGCGCAACTTGTGCACCGCGCCAATCGCCTCGATGGCATTGGCACACTCTCCTGCCACCTCAATATCACTGTGCTCCTGCAACAGAACGCCCAGGTTTTCCCGTGCGAGCGGCTCATCATCCACAATCAGCACTCTCAGCATGCGTTTTCCTCCAGCGGCAGTCGTAAGGTAATGCGGGTAAAGTGGTCTGGCTCGCAGGCGACGGTGATCCCGCAGTCGTCACCAAAATGCGCACGCAGGCGTTTATCCACCAGGCTCATGCCCAAACCGCCTGATGCGGTAGGCGCATAAAGCCCGGCGTTATCTTCAATATCGAGTACCAGATGGTGGTTAAACCGGCTGGCAGAAATCGTGATCTCGCCAATCCCCAACAGCTGCGACGTGCCGTGCTTGATGGCATTCTCGACGATAGGCTGCAGGGTAAAGGCCGGAAGGTGCTGGTACGCCAGCTCATCCGGCACCGACAGCGACACCTGCAGTCGCGACTGAAAACGCGCCTGCTCAATTTGCAGATAGGCGTTAACGTGCTCGACTTCATCCGCCAGGGTGACAATCTCCGACGGACGCTTGAGGTTCTTGCGGAAAAACGTCGAGAGGAACTGCACCAGTTGGGCCGCCTGATCGCTGTCACGGCGAATGACCGCCTTCAGCGTGTTGAGCGCGTTAAACAGGAAATGCGGGTTGACCTGAGCATGCAGAAGCTTGATCTCTGACTGCGTCAGCAGCGCTTTTTGCCGTTCATACTGTCCGGCCAGAATCTGGGCCGACAGCAGCTGGGCGATCCCCTCCCCCAGCGTGCGGTTGATCGAGCTGAACAGGCGGTTCTTCGCTTCATAAAGCTTGATGGTGCCCATTACCCGCTGGTTTTCACCGCGCAGCGGAATGACCAGCGTAGAGCCGAGCTTGCACTGCGGATGCAGGGAGCAGCGGTACGGCACTTCGTTGCCGTCGGCGTAGACCACTTCACCGGTCTCGATGGCGCGCAGGGTGTACGCAGAAGAGATCGGCCTGCCCGGCAGATGATGGTCGTCCCCGGTGCCGGTAAAGGCCAATAGCCGTTCACGGTCGGTAATCGCGACCGCGCCGATATCCAGCTCCTGATAAAGCACCTGCGCCACCTTCATGCTGTTTTCTTCGTTAAAGCCCTGGCGCAGGATCCCTTCGGTCGACGCGGCGACTTTTAACGCCGTTGCGGAGAACGCCGAGGTGTATTTCTCAAACATCGCGCGCTTGTCGAGCAATATACGCATAAACAGCGCGGCCCCGACGGTGTTAGTCACCATCATCGGCGCGGCAATGCTGCTCACCAGATGCAGCGCGTCTTCGTAGGGCCGGGCGATCAGCAAAATAATCGCCATCTGCGCCATCTCCGCCACGAAGGTAATTGCCCCGGCGGTGATCGGGCTAAAGACTTTATCCGGGCGTCCGCGTTTGATCATGTAGCTGTGCACCAGGCCACCGAGCAGCCCTTCAACAATGGTCGAGATCATGCAGCTTAGCGCCGTCATGCCGCCCATTGAGTAGCGATGCAATCCGCCGGTTAACCCAACCAGCCCGCCCACGACCGGACCACCGAGCAGACCGCCCATGACCGCGCCGATGGCGCGCGTGTTGGCAATGGAGTCTTCAATGTGCAGCCCGAAATAGGTGCCCATGATGCAAAAAATGGAGAAGGTGACGTAGCAAAGCAGCTTGTGCGGGAGACGAACGGTCACTTGCATCAGCGGGATGAACAGGCGCGTTTTACTCATCAGCCAGGCGATGACAAGAAACACACACATCTGCTGAAGCAGCAGCAGCACCAGATTGAACTCGTACATACGCAGGGACCGCACATTTCAAAAACGCGTAACATACACTGATGGCGGTAAACTTTCTTTGAAGTATTCCAAAAAAGCCGCATTTCGTGTCCGCTGTCACACCTTTTGCCGAATATCCCCCATAACGGGCATTATTCGTTCAAAAAAACGACAATTCTTCCTGGTTCGCCAAACTGGGTCTACAGTTAAGCTGGGAACGCGCAAGCCGGGGGCAACTATGGCGCTTTACACGATAGGTGAAGTGGCACTCCTTTGTGATATCAATCCCGTCACGCTGCGCGCGTGGCAGCGACGTTATGGATTACTGAAGCCGCAGCGAACCGACGGCGGTCATCGTCTGTTCAATGAGGCAGACATCGACCGCATCCGCGAGATCAAAGGCTGGATCGACAATGGCGTGCAGGTGGGCAAAGTCAAAGATCTGCTCAGCCAGGACGACCCGGATACCCAGCATCTCTGGCGCGAGCATCAGGAAACGCTGTTGCGGCTTCTGCAGGCGGGCAACCTTCAGCGCCTGCGTGCCTGGATTAAAGAGCAGGGGCGCGATTATCCCGCCCGGACCTTGATCACCCACCTTTTCATCCCGCTGCGCCGACGGCTGCAGTGTCAGCAAACCACCCTGCAGGCGCTGCTCAGCATGCTGGACGGGGTACTCATCAACTACATCGCCGTCTTTCTTGCATCGGCCAGAAACAAGGGTGGAAAAGATGCGCTGGTTATCGGCTGGAACGTTCACGATACCACCCGGCTATGGCTGGAAGCGTGGATCGCCACCCAGCGGGGCTGGCGTGTGGACGTACTGGCACATTCCCTCCCCCAGCTTCGCCCCGACCTTTTCGACGGACAAACCCTGCTGGTGTGGTGCGGCGAAGTGCCAACCGCCTCGCAGCAGCAGCTGCTCACGGAGTGGCGTGAGCATGGCTACCCCGTTTACCCGCTTGGTCCGAATGAGCCTTAACGACATTTAATGGTTCATTAACAGCTGCGCTTCACCGTATAATTGTTCCGTTAACAACAGGAGCAGATGATGAAGGCAACTAAACTGGCCGTAATAACCCTTTTCGTGCTGATGGCCCTCAGCGGTATCGGCGGCGTGATGCTGGCGGGTTACTCATTTATTGTACGCGGCGGTGTCGGCTGAGATAAACGGCCAGGCGCTCAAACAGGCGATCGACGACGATAGCTGCCAGCGCGACGAGCAGTGCACCCTGAATGATATAGGCCGTATTAAACCCGCTTAAGCCGATAATAATCGGCGTTCCGAGCGTATTAGCCCCCACCGTTGAGGCGATGGTCGCGGTGCCAATGTTGATAATCACCGACGTGCGGATCCCCGCCACGATCACCGGTGCCGCAAGCGGCAACTCAACCTTGCCAAGCCGCTGCCAGGCGCTCATCCCCATCCCTTCCGCCACGCTCAGCACCGACCCCGGAACCGAGGCAATCCCCGCCAGCGTGCCCTGAAGAATGGGCAAGACGCCGTACAGGATCAGCGCGACAATCGCCGGCACCTGACCAAAGCCCATCACCGGCACCGCAATGGCCAGCACCGCGACCGGCGGAAAGGTCTGGCCGATAGCGGCTATCGTCTCCACCAGAGGACGAAACTCCTTGCCGGATGGGCGCGTTACCGCAATCCCGGCCCCCACGCCAATCACAATCGCCACGACGCTTGAGAGGATCACCAGCCAGGCGTGCGCCAGCGCAAGATTAATAAAGCTCTCCTGCTGATAAACCGGACGCGGCAGGCCGGGAAACAGGGTACTAAACAGCCCGGCGCTGTAAGGCATGGCCCACAGCAAGACCAGAAAAAGCCCCACCAGCCAGGGCAGCGGATCACGCATCCACTTCACGCGCCACCTCCCCCACCAGCAGATCGCGGAAATGCAGCGCGCCGCAGAGTGTCCCCTGCGCATCACAGACCGGCAGCGCCTCGCACTGGCGCGCCACGAAGGCCGAAAGCGCATCGCGCAGACTCATCTGTTCCTGAAGCGGTTCGCCGCCAGGCGACGCATCGCCCCGCCGCATGTACTCGCCCACCGTGCGCAGGGAGAGCAGCCTGACGCCCAGCTCGCTGCGGCCAAAAAACTCGCGGACAAAATCATTGGTCGGATGGCTCAACAGCGCCAGCGGCGTCCCCTGCTGGATCACTTCGCCGTTGTCCATCAACACCAGGTGGTCGGCCAGCCGCAGCGCTTCATCGATATCGTGGGTCACGAGAACGATGGTGCGCCCAAGAATGCGGTGGATGCGCGTCATCTCTGCCTGAAGGGCCGCGCGCGTAACCGGATCGAGCGCGCCGAAAGGTTCATCCATCAGCAGCACCTGCGGGTTGGCGGCCAGTGCGCGCGCCACCCCGACCCGCTGCTGCTGCCCGCCGGAAAGCTGGTGCGGATAACGGTCGCGCAGCGCAGGCTCCAACCCTAACAGCGCCATCAGCTCATCCACGCGCTCGTCGATGCTGCGTCGGCTCCATTTTTCCAGCTGTAGCACCGTGGCGATATTTTGCGCCACCGTCCAGTGCGGGAACAGGCCGATGGACTGAATGGCGTACCCCATGCGACGGCGCAACTCCAGCACCGGCAGGCTGCGAATCTCTTCCCCGGCAAAGCGGATCTGCCCGCTGTCGTGCTCGACCAGGCGGTTGATCATCTTCAGGGTGGTGGATTTACCTGACCCCGAGGTGCCGATCAGCACGGAAAATGCGCCCTCGGCAAAATTCAGGTTCAGATGGCTTGCCGCCGGACGGCCCGCAAAGGTTTTACTGACATCGTTAAATTCAATCATTGGCTCTTCTCCTGAGCAACGCGAGCCACAAGGCAAACAGCGCATCAAGCACGACCGCCAGCGCGATGGTAGGGATCACCCCGAGCAGCACTAAGTCCAGCGCGCTGCTGAGCAGCCCCTGGAACACCAGCGCACCGAAACCGCCTGCACCAATCAGCGCGGCAATCACCGCCATGCCCACGGTTTGCACCGTCACCACCCGCAGGCTGCGCACCAGCAAAGGAAGCGCAAGCGGCAGCTGGATTTTCCAGAAACACTGGCGGGCGCTCATGCCCATCGCCTGCGCGCTCTCCAGCACGTCAGACGAGACCTGTCCCAGCCCGGCCACGACGCCACGGACCAGCGGCAGCAGCGCATACAGCACCAGGGCAATCAGCGCAGGCGTAAGCCCGGTTCCCGCAATGCCCAACGAGCCAAGCGCCGGAAAGGATTGCACCAGCCCCGCCAGCGGTGCGATCAGCAGGCCGAACAGCGCAACGGACGGGATGGTCTGGATAACGTTAAGCACGGTAAACACCCCACCCTGGCGCGAGGGATGGCGATAGCACCACATGCCCAGCGGTACGCCCACCAGCAGGGCCGGCACCAGCGTACCGAACAGGATGGTCAGGTGCTGCGCGAGCGCATCGTCAAACACCTCCTGACGATTGGCATACTCTTTTAATAACGACAGGTCGTTCAGCTCGCCGCTGAACAGCAGCACCAGCGGAATACACCAGAGCTGGGCGTTAAGCAGCCAGCGCCAGGCGGACATCGGCATCAGGCGGCGAATCGCATCGCTGCAGGCCAGCAGGCACAGCGCCAGCCACAGCCACAGACCGCTGCCTATCGACGTTCGCGCAAGGGGGCTTTCAAGCGAAGTCATCTGCGTCGCCGCCAGCCCCGCGCTCCAGAACAGCGCAATAAACAGCGCTTCACACAGCACGAGTGACAGCCAGAGGGATAAACGCGATGACCACAGGGATAAGGCGATCAGCACAGCCAGCGCGGCGGCAAGCAGCGCTGGCGTAAATGACCAGATAGTCCAGATCGCGCGCCCTTCGCCCGAGACCAGGCGATTGGGCGCAACGTTCACAAAGGGTAGCGCGACGGCAGCGAGGGCGACAAACACCAACAGCAGCAGTACGCGGTTATGACATTTTATTGGCACAGCCTTTCCCTGTTACTTCACAAGCCCTTGTTGTTTCAGGAAGTCGGCAGCCACTTTTTTGGCATCCAGTCCTTCAACGGCAATGTTGGCATTGAGCTGCTGCAGCGTTTTTTCATCCAGCTTTTCAAAGACCGGCTTAAGCCAGTCGCCAATCTGCGGATAGGCTTTGAGGACCGCCTCACGCACTACCGGTGCCGGGGCATAAATCGGCTGGACGCCTTTTGGATCGGTTAAGGTTTGCAGGCCCAGCGCGGCCACCGGGCCGTCGGTGCCGTAGGCCATCGCCGCATTCACGCCAGAGGTCTGCTGCGCGGCCGCCTTAATGGTCACTGCGGTATCGCCGCCCGCCAGGGAGAGGAGTTGCGACTGGTCGAGTTTAAAATCGTAGGCTTTTTCAAAGGCAGGAAGCGCGTCGGGGCGCTCAATGAACTCCGCAGAGGCGGCAAGCTTGATATCGCCCTTCTCTTTCAGATAGCGGCTCAGATCCTCAAGCGACGTCAGCTTGCCTTTCTCAGCAACATCTTTGCGCACCGCAATGGTCCAGGTGTTGTTGGCTGGTGCAGGCGTCAGCCAGACCAGTTTGTTTTGTTCCGCATCCAGCTTTTTGACCTTCTCATAACCGGCTTTGGCGTTTTTCCATGCCGCGTCGTTTTCATCTTTAAAGAAGAAAGCGCCGTTACCGGTGTATTCAGGATAGATATCCAGTTCGCCCGAGACGATCGCGCCGCGCACCACCGGCGTGGTACCAAGCTGCACTTTATTGACGGTTTTCACGCCATGGCTCTCAAGCACCTGCAAGATGATATTGCCGAGCAACGCCCCTTCGGTATCGATCTTTGAGCCAACCTTCACCGGCTCGGCGGCCTGCAATGGCAGGCTCAGCGCCGCCATTAATGCCGCCGCGCCTAAAATCCCCTTTGTCTTCGTCATTCCGCTGTCCTCATTTTTTTATCGCCTTTTTCAGAGGCTTGAGAGAAAAGCGTAGCTTAAAACGGCGGATTTAACCGTCAAAATGCCTTTTTAGCATAAGGTAAGATACATCCCCCGGCCTGCGGGGGATGTCAGAGAAAGGAAGGGTTACTGCAGCTCGAACTCGCCTTTATTCACGCGGGCGGAATCCACGCCGATAAAGACGTTGAACTTGCCCGGTTCAGCATCGTATTTCATCTGCTGGTTCCAGAACTTCAGCGCGTTGACGTCAATCGGGAAACTCACCGTTTTGGTCTCACCAGGCTTGAGATCCACCTTCTCAAAACCACGCAGTTGCTTCACCGGACGGCTCATGGACGCGGTAACGTCCTGAACGTACATCTGGATCACCGTTGCGCCGTCACGCTTGCCGCTGTTGGTCACGTCCACGCTGGCGGTGACGCTGCCGTCACGGGTCATGGTCGGAGCCGACATTTTCACGTCAGACACCGTGAAAGTGGTGTAGCTCAGCCCATAGCCAAACGGATACAGCGGGCCGTTGGCTTCGTCGAAGTAACGGGAGGTGTACTTATTCGGCTTATCGGCGTTATACGGACGGCCAGTATTAAGATGGCTGTAGTACACCGGAATCTGCCCGACGGAGCGCGGGAAGGACATCGGCAGCTTGCCGGACGGGTTGTAATCGCCAAACAGCACGTCGGCGATGGCGTTACCGCCTTCGGTCCCGGCGAACCAGGTTTCGAGAATCGCATCAGCCTGCTGATCTTCTTTCACCAGCGCCAGCGGGCGACCGTTCATCAGCACCAGTACCAGCGGCTTACCGGTCGCTTTCAGGGCGGCGATCAGATCGCGCTGGCTCTGCGGAATCGTGATGTCGGTACGGCTGGAGGCTTCGTGCGCCATCCCCTGCGCTTCACCAACCACGGCCACCACCACGTCGGACTGCTTCGCGGCGTTAACCGCTTCGTCGATCATCTCCTTCGGCGTACGCGGATCGACCTTCACGGCCTCTTCATACTGATTGAGGAAGGTGACGATATCTTTATCGTTGGTGACGTTCGCCCCTTTGGCGTACACCACTTTCGCATTATCCCCGACAGCGCTCTTAATGCCGGTCAGCACGGTTACGGACTGATCGGCTACGCCCGCGGCGGACCAACTGCCCATCACGTCGCGCTTGCTGTCGGCCAGCGGGCCGACCACGGCAATGGTGCCGGATTTCTTCAGCGGCAGCGTGTCGAGGCGGTTTTTCAGCAGCACCAGGCTTTCACGCGCCACTTCGCGCGCTTCTTTGCGGTGCAGACGGCTTTCGGCGTTGGTGTCCGCCGGGTCAGAATCTTTCGGCCCGAGGTGGCTGTACGGATCGTTAAACAGCCCCATGTCATATTTGACGTTCAGCACGTGGCGGGTGGCGTCGTCCAGCTCGGCCATCGTCACTTTGCCGCTTTTCACCAGCCCCGGCAGGTATTTGCTGTAATACTCGTCGCTCATGCTCATGTTGATGCCGGACTTAAGCGCCACGCGTACCGCATCTTCTGGATCGGCGGCCGTGCCGTGTTTAATCAGCTCTTTAATCGCGCCGTGATCCGAGACGGTGATGCCCTTAAAGCCCCACTGGTCACGCAACACGTCTTTCAGCAGCCAGGCGTCGGAGGTTGCAGGCGTGCCGTTCAGGGAGTTCAGCGCCACCATCACCGCGCCGCTACCCGCATCCAGCCCCGCTTTATACGGCGGCATATAGTCGTTGAACAGGCGCTGCGGGCTCATGTCCACGGTGTTGTACTCTTTTCCGCCTTCCACCGCGCCGTAGGCCGCGAAGTGTTTGACGCTGGTCATTACCGAGTAGCGGTCCGCCGGGCTTTTGCCCTGCATCGCTTCCACCATGGTTTTCCCCATCGTGGCGGTTAAGTAGGTGTCTTCACCGAAGCCTTCCGACGCGCGGCCCCAGCGCGGATCGCGGGAGACGTCGACCATCGGTGCCCAGGTCATGTTCAGGCCGTCGTCCGCCGCTTCATAGGCGGAAATACGCCCGACGGTTTTTACCGCGTCGAGGTTAAAGGAGGAGGCTAAGCCGAGGCTGATTGGGAAGACGGTGCGCTGGCCGTGCAACACGTCATAGGCGAAAAAGAGAGGGATTTTCAGGCGGCTGAGTTCCATCACCTGATCCTGCATTTTGCGGATATCCTGGCGGGTAACGGTGTTAAAAATGGCCCCGACCTGGCTCTCCTTGATCATGTCGCGGATAGCCTCTTTCGGGTTATCCGGGCCGACGCTGATCAGACGCAGCTGGCCAATTTTCTCATCGACCGTCATCTTCTTGAGCAGCTCGGTGACAAATGCATCACGGGCTTCAGGCGTGAGCGGATGATTACCAAACAAATCGTCTGCCAGCGCAGGTTGCAGCGCCAGGCTAACGGCGACACCTACCGAACATAGCCATTTCATGTCGTTTTACTCTCTCATCAATAACCGCCGGCAGCCCTCGGCCAGCCCGTGCGAAAAGCGCAGTGTGCCATAAACCCTTTGATCCGTGCAGGGTTATTCTCTGATTTTTCTCATGAATAGTAGACCGCTTGACGATTAATCGCGCTATGCTTTACAGCGAGAAATTTGCCCCACCACAAGGAGTGGAAGATGTCTTCTGTTCGATCTCACGATAACACCGCATTTATTAACGAACTGTCGCGCCTGGTTGGCTCCTCTCACCTGCTTACCGACCCGGCCAAAACCGCGCGCTACCGCAAGGGCTTTCGTTCCGGACAGGGCGACGCCCTGGCGGTGGTCTTCCCCGGCACGCTGCTGGAACTGTGGCGTGTACTGAGCGCCTGCGTCACCGCCGACAAAATTATTCTGATGCAGGCCGCCAATACCGGTCTGACGGAAGGCTCAACGCCGAACGGCAACGATTACGATCGCGACATCGTGATTATCAGCACGCTGCGTCTCGACAAACTGCACCTGCTGGATAAAGGCGAACAGGTGCTTGCCTTCCCCGGCACCACCCTGTATTCCCTGGAAAAAGCGCTCAAGCCGTTGGGACGCGAACCGCATTCGGTCATCGGCTCCTCCTGCATCGGCGCCTCCGTGGTGGGCGGGATCTGCAACAACTCCGGCGGCTCGCTGGTGCAGCGCGGCCCGGCTTACACCGAAATGTCCCTTTTCGCCCGTATCGACGAGAACGGCAAACTGACGCTGGTGAACCATCTGGGGATCGATCTGGGCGTGACGCCGGAGCAAATTCTCAGCAAGCTCGACGACGATCGCGTGCGGGATGAAGACGTTCAGCACGACGGACGTCATGCTCACGACCATGACTACGTAACCCGCGTGCGCGACATTGAAGCCCAGACCCCGGCGCGCTATAACGCTGACCCGGACCGTCTGTTTGAATCCTCCGGCTGCGCGGGCAAGCTTGCCGTCTTCGCCGTGCGCCTGGACACTTTCCCGGCTGAAAAAAACCAGCAGGTGTTCTACATCGGCACCAATGAGCCAGGCGTACTGACCGAGATCCGCCGCCACATTCTTGGCAACTTTACCCATCTGCCGGTGGCAGGCGAGTATATGCATCGCGATATCTACGATATCGCCGAGCGTTACGGTAAAGACACCTTCCTGATGATCGACAAGCTCGGTACCGACAAAATGCCGTTCTTCTTTACGATGAAGGGCCGCACCGACGCGATGCTGGAAAAAGTGCCGCTGTTTAAGCCGCACTTTACCGACCGCTTCATGCAAAAACTCGGCAACGTCTTCCCGGCGCATTTACCTGAAAGAATGAAAACATGGCGCGACAGGTACGAACATCATCTGCTGCTGAAGATGGCCGGCGATGGCATTGCCGAAGCGCAGACCTGGCTGACCGAGTTCTTCAAAACCGCCGACGGGGATTTCTTTGCCTGTACGCCGGAAGAAGGCAGCAAAGCCTTCCTGCACCGCTTCGCGGCGGCGGGCGCGGCCATTCGCTATCAGGCGGTTCATTCCGACGAGGTGGAAGATATTCTGGCGCTGGATATTGCCCTGCGGCGTAACGATACCGAATGGTTTGAACACCTGCCGCCGGAGTTCGACAGCAAGCTGGTGCACAAGCTCTACTACGGTCACTTTATGTGCTACGTCTTCCATCAGGATTACATCGTCAAGAAAGGGGTCGATGCACACGCTCTGAAAGAGCAGATGCTGACGCTGCTACGCGCCCGCGGGGCACAATATCCGGCGGAACATAACGTTGGGCATTTATACGAAGCGCCCGAGACGCTTAAACGGTTTTATCGCGAAAATGACCCTACAAACAGTATGAATCCCGGCATTGGTAAGACTACGCGGAATAAATACTGGAAAGAGTCGGCCGACGCGGAGCCGCACAATACGCAAGCCTCTGATTAGTTCCTACAGCCAAATTTAAGAGATTGTTAAGCAGTCCTCAAACGTACTAGAGTAGGTGCCTGACGCCAGAGAAACGTTTCTCTGGCTTTCCATGTTGAGGAGCAGGCACATCATGTCGGCTGTTGATATTTTGTCTGAAACTGAAGTCGACGTGCGCGACGCCCTTCCTGACGATGCGCATGCCATTTCGGCCATCTATGCATGGCATGTCCTTCACGGCCGTGCGTCGTTTGAAGAGGTTCCCCCCACCGTCGATGAAATGCGTCAGCGCATGCAAAACGTTGCCGACAAAGGTCTGCCATGGCTGGTTGTGCTCTATCGTGGGATTGTGGTGGGCTATTGCTATGCGACCTACTACCGCCCCCGCCCCGCCTACCGTTTCACGCTTGAAGAATCGATTTACGTCGACGCCAGCACCACCGGACGCGGTTTTGGATCGGCGCTGATGGATGCGCTGATTGCGCGCTGTGAAAAGGGTCCATGGCGACAGATGATTGCGGTTGTCGGTGACGGGAATAACAATGCCGGGTCGCTGCGTTTACATAAAAAGCACGGCTTTGAAGTCGTCGGCCAACTGCGAAGCGTGGGCTACAAGAAAGGGGACTGGCGGGATACGTTGATTATGCAGCGCCCGCTTAACGACGGGGACTGGACGCTGCCGGAGTAAGTCGCTGTTGCCCTGGGCGGCGTCGCTTACCGGGCCTGCATGCGACGCCCTTGTAGGCCGGGTAAGGCGAAGCCGCCACCCGGCGCTCACAAACGGCTCAATCGTTCTGTGCGGTCGCCATCTGTTCTGCTTTCTGCTTCTTATACGCCAGCGCTGAAGCCGGCACCGGCTGCACTTTCCCGGTCTCAATCCAGGTACGCAGGCGGCTGGCATCCGCGAAGTGGGTGTATTTCCCAAACGCATCCATCACCACCAGCGCCACCGGTTTGCCGTTGAACACGGTGCGCATCACCAGGCAGTGCCCCGCCGCGTTGGTAAAGCCCGTTTTGGTTAACTGGATATTCCAGTTATCGCGATACACCAGATGATTGGTGTTGCGAAACGGCAGCGTGTACGGAGGGTTCGAGAACGTCGCCATATCTTCACGCGTGGTGCTGAGCTGGCCGAGCTGCGGATAGCGTTTGCTGGCGACCAGCAGCTTCGTCAAATCCCGCGCCGTCGAGACGTTATGAATCGACAGGCCCGTAGGCTCCACAAAGCGGGTGTTGGTCATCCCCAGCGATTTGGCTTTGGCATTCATGGCACGAATAAACGCGTCATAGCCGCCCGGATAATGATGCGCCAGGCTCGCCGCCGCACGGTTCTCAGAGGACATCAGCGCCAGCAGCATCATATTTTTACGGCTGATCTCACTGTTCAGACGCACGCGAGAGTAGATCCCTTTCATCTCCGGCGTGTGGCTGATATCCACCTTCAGCTTTTCATCCAGCGGCAGTCGTGCATCAAGCACCACCATCGCGGTCATTAATTTGGTTATCGAGGCGATCGGGCGCACCAGGTCCGGATGGCTGGCGTAAATCACCTTGTTGGTGTTCAGATCCACGATCATCGCGCTGCCGGACGCAATTTGCGGTTGCGCAGCGGTGGTTACCGCGGGCGTTTTGGCCATCACCGGTGCGGCAACAGACGCTCCCAGCAACAGCGCCAGGCTAAGTAAAGAGACTCGGAATTTTAACATGGTGAGACTTCTGGTAATTATTCACGCACGTAATGACGTACACCGCCTGCATGGATGGGTAAATGCAGGCTGGCTTCGGCATCATAGCGGGCACTGTGCGTTGTCGCCAGCAGTTAATCGTGAACAGATGCTGCATTGCTGGCATTTACGCCAGCAATGCAATACGCCTAGAAGAGACGGTAACCATAGCCCCAAAGAATCACCGTCAGCGCCAGTAACGCCTCCAGTACCAGTACGCCAATGGCAAGCGTTGAGCTGGAGAAGCTCAGGCCCTCTTCTTTATTGATATTCAGGAAGGTGGGAATACCCAGGTACAGCAAATAGCCGGTATAAAAGAGTGCGACCGTACCGACCAGCGCGCACAGCCAGACCAGCGGATAGAGCGCAACAATGCCGCTTAAGAACAGCGGCGTCGCGACGTATCCGGCGAAGATCATGCAGTTCGCCAGCGATGGACGCTGCGGGTAGTTGCGTGCCATCCAGTAGATGACGCGTCCCATGATGGCAACACCGGCCAGCATCAGGCCATAGAACAGCACCGCAAGCCCCAGCCCGGTGAACCAGGAGAGCTGGACCACGGTGCCATCACCAAAGTTCCAGCCGATTTGAGTCGTACCAATAAACGCGCAGATCACCGGCACCGCTGCCATCAGCAGTACATGGTGCGTGTAATGATGCGCAACCGTTTCGTTCTCGCTTCTGATTACGTGCATTTCACGATCGGGATGGGAGAAGAGTCCCCAGACATGGTTCATAGCGCCCCCTTGTTGTCGGCCCGTCAGCGATAGCCTAGGTATAATGCAGGCTGTCGATTATTTTATGTACATCAGGAAATTTGCCTTGATTGCCGCGTTATTTATTCATGGGGTATATGATTAATGCAGGCACGCTGAGGGAGACTACGCTTACTTAATGGATATTAATGGTCTGATTGAACACTATGGATACGCTGCGCTGGTTGTCGGAAGCGTGGCGGAAGGCGAAACCATCACCCTGTTAGGAGGGGTTGCGGCACATCAGGGATTGCTGAAATTTCCGCTGGTTGTCGCCGCCGTGGCGCTGGGCGGCATGATAGGCGACCAGCTTCTCTACTTCCTCGGGTTACGCTTTGGGCCAACGCTGCTCAGGCGGTTTTCGAAGCACCGCAAAAAAATCAACCGGGCGCAGAGGCTTATCCAGCGCCATCCCTATCTTTTCGTCATTGGCACCCGCTTTATGTACGGATTCCGCATCATCGGGCCGATACTGATCGGGGCCAGCCGGTTACCCCCTAAAATTTTCCTGCCGCTGAATATCCTTGGCGCGATCGCCTGGGCGCTGATCTTTACCACTCTCGGCTACGCGGGTGGCGAAGTGATTGGCCCGTGGCTGCATAACCTCGATCAGCATCTTAAACACTGGGCGTGGCTAATTCTGGTGGTCGTGGCGGTGATTGCGGTGAGGCTGTGGCTGAAGCACCGGGAGAAAAAGCGGGAGGAGTAGTGCGGCCTGATGCCCTTACCCCCGTCCCGTCGGGTATCACGTTCCCTCTCCATTTGGGAGAGGGTCAGGGTGAGGGAAAACCTACTCCGCAGGTTTAAACTGCGGATTCGCCAGCATAAATCCGCCGTCGACAATAAACGATTGCCCCGTGGTATAGCTGGCATCATTGTCGCAAAGCCACGCCACCAGGCTGGCAATCTCTTTGGTGTGCCCCGGTCTCGCCAGCGGGATAGCCGGCATCGAACCCGCCTTCACCTCGCTGTCGTCCATGTCGTTCATCGGGGTGGCGATAGCGCCGGGGGCCACGGCATTCACCAGAATGTTGTGGCCCACCAGCTCCAGCGCCATCGACTTGGTTAGCCCGCCCAGAGCGTGTTTTGCCGCCGTGTAGGCGCTGGCATCGGGTAAAGGCGTATGCTCATGCACCGAGGTGATATTCACGATCCTTCCGCCCTCCCCCTGCTTCACCATCTGGCGGGCGGCGATCTGCGAACAGAGAAACGCCCCGTCAACGTCCACGGTGAAAATGCCCCGCCAGTCCTCATATTTCATCTCAAGAAACGGCGCCTTGGTCATCGCACCAGCGTTGTTGACCAGCACGTCCAGCCGCCCAAAACGCGCGATAAGCGTTTCAATCGCCTTTGCCCCTTCCGGGAGCGTACTCAAATCCAGATGGATGGCTTCGGCCCGCTGTCCGAGCGCCTCCACCTCACGGCAGGTTTCGAGCGCGCCTTTCTCGTCGGAGTGCCAGGTTACGCCGATATCAAAGCCTCTTTCAGCCAGCATCAGCGCCGTGGTTTTACCTATCCCGGAATCTGAAGCGGTGACAATTGCAACTCGGGTCATACTCACCTCCTGAAAATGTGCAGAGAGGTAAGTATAGATAACGCCCGGATTTAGCCGTGGCGATATCCGCCGCCCAGAGCAGACGTCAGCTGCAGCGTGGCGTCGACGTACTCGCCCTGAAGCGTCAACCCGGCGATACGCTCCTTCAGCGCCGGAATGCTGGCTTCGCTGACGCGCGAGCCTGCCACGATCCCCGCCCTGAAGCGCGCCTGCGCCAGTGACACCACGCGCGCCGCTTCTTTTTCAACCTTCTGCTGATGCTGGTTTTTCGCCGTCAGGGTTTCCACTTCGCTGGCCGTGCGCGCCACCTGATTGACGGCCTCCACCACGGCTTTGTTGTAGTTCGCCACCGAAAGATTATTTTGGGCCTGAGCAATATCCAGGCTGGCGTTCAGCCTGCCGCTGTCAAAAATCGGTAACGTCAGCCCGGCCGTCACGCCCATCTGCTGCGCCGACGAGCGGAACAGATCGCTCAGGTGCAGGGCATCCTGTTGCAGAAACGCCATGACGTTCACATCCGGATAAAAAGCGGCTTTGGCGGCGTCGACCTCGCTCATGGAGGCTTCGATATACCAGCGGGCCTCTTGCAGATCGGGCCGGCGGGCCAGCAGTTCGTAGCCCAGCGTGGTCGGCAATGACGCTTCAACAGCGGGCAGCGCATGAGGCGTGAGTTTCAGCGACGTGGTATGAGTCAAGGCTTCCAGCCGGGCCTCAATCGTTCTCATTTTGCCGTTCACATCGGCTATGTGTTCATCGGTTTTGCTGGCGTTGATATCGGTTTCTATCCCCTCCACAGAGGAAGTGATCCCGTGCTGATATAACTCAACGTCGGCGCCAATGATATTCTCCTGCTCATGCTTGATCCGGGTAAGCACCCCGGCGACCGCAGACTGGGTTTGCCACGCCCAGTAGAGCCGCGCCACGCTGCTGGCAAGAAGCTGGCGGGTCTGTTCCAGTTCGGCTTTTTGAGCATTGACCCTGCCGATACGGGACTCGACCTGCGCGCGGTTTTTCCCCCACAAATCCAGATCCCAGCCCGCCGTCAGGCCAAAGGTGCCGTTGGTATACCATGGCCCGGTGGTACCCGCTGCCGGGTCAGTTAGGGCAAACGGCCCCATCAGCCCTTCTGCCGACATTTTTTGCCGCTCGGCATCGGCTGAAAAATCGATTTGCGGGCCGTCGGCGGCCATCGTGGCTTTGGCCTGCGCCTCGGCCAGGGTGATTCGCTGCCGGGCAATCTGCATATCCGGTGCGTCCTGCAAGGCTTTGGCAATCAGTTCGTTAAGCTGCGGATCGTTGAAGTCTTTCCACCATTCGCTTTTTGGCCAGTCGATACGGGACAGGTGGGCGTTAACGGCAGAGGCGACCGGTTGCGCAGTTATCCCCGTCACTGTGGGATGCTGCGGGGCGCACGCGGTCAGGAATAAAATCAGAGAGGTATTAAGAGAAAGAATAAGAGAACGCTTCATGACGTTATGCACTCAAAAAATAAAGGCGCAAATTACGCTTGAAACCGTCCCTTTTTTTAGTAACGCGTGGCAATCCGCACTTTGTCATACATTTTCATAATCAGAAAATTATTTCCCTTAGTAATTAATTATATGAATGCATTCATCGCACTTATAAATTGACTGCTACACTTACCGGGAACAAACAAACATGCGCAGGAGAAGCGAATGAAAATACTATTGTGGGTTATTTTAATTATATTTCTGATTGGGCTGCTGGTGGTCACCGGTGTATTCAAGATGATTTTCTGACGCGTCTGCCCGGCGAGTTGCCGGGCAAATACTTTTTCAATCAGCCCTTGAGGGAGCCGCCGTTGGTGGCAATCACCTCTTTATACCAGTAGAAACTTTTCTTGCGGCTGCGCGCCAGCGTACCTTCTCCGCTGTCATCGCGGTCAACGTAAATAAAGCCGTAGCGTTTGGACAGTTCCGCTTTCGATGCGCTGACCAGATCGATGGGTCCCCAGCTGGTATACCCCATCACCTCCACGCCATCGTCAAGGGCTTCGCGCACCTGGACCAGATGATCGTTCAGGTAGCTGATGCGGTAATCATCCTGTACCACGCCGCTGGCGTCCGGTTTATCCTTCGCGCCGAGACCATTCTCCACGATAAACAGCGGCTTTTGATAGCGATCCCACAGCACGTTCAGCAGCGTACGCAGGCCGACAGGGTCAATCTGCCAGCCCCACTCGGAGCTTGCCAGGTGCGGGTTTGGAACCATGCTCAGAATATTGCCGCGCGCCTGCTGGTTCAACGCCTCATCGGTGGTGACACAGCCCGTCATGTAGTAACTGAACGAGATAAAATCAACGGTCGATTTCAGCGCCTCGCGGTCAGCATCGGTTATCGCTATTTCAATACCGTTGTCACGGAAGAAACGCAGCATATACCCCGGATAGGCACCGCGGCACTGCACATCGCCGAAGAACTGCCAGGCACGGTTCTCCTGCAAGGCTTCAAGCACGTCTTCCGGTTTGCAGGTCAGCGGGTACATCAAACCGCCCAGCAGCATGTTGCCAATTCTGGCGTCCGGAATGATGTCGTGACAGGCTTTTACCGCCAGGGCACTCGCCACCAGCTGATGGTGGATCGCCTGATACACGTCGCCTTTACTGCTGGACTCCGGCAGGCCGACGCCGGTCATCGGCGCATGCAGCGACATGTTGATTTCATTGAAGGTCAGCCACAGCTTGACCTTCTCCCCATAGCGCGCAAATACGGTGCGAGCGTAATGTTCAAAAAAGCCGATCGTCTTGCGATTGCCCCAGCCGCCGTACTGCTTAACCAGCCCCCACGGCATTTCGTAGTGCGACAGCGTTACCAGCGGGGTGATGTTGTGCGCGGCCAGCTCGTCAAATAGCCTGTCATAGTATGCCAGCCCCGCCTCATTTGGTTGCTGCTCGTCACCGTTCGGGAAGATCCGCGTCCAGGCAATGGACACGCGCAGGCAGCTAAAGCCCATTTCGGCAAACAGTTTGATGTCTTCCGGGTAGCGATGGTAGAAATCGATGGCGACGTCCTTGATGCCGCTGTCACCCGCCACGCGCTCCACCACCGGGCCAAACACGCCCTGCGGCTGCACGTCAGAGGTAGACAGCCCTTTGCCATCTTCCCGATAAGCCCCCTCTACCTGATTCGCGGCCAGCGCGCCGCCCCATAAAAAATCATCCGGGAAAGTCTTCATCACGTTCTCCTGTTATTGATGGCTTACGCTGAGCAATGGCGCACCGGCGGTTACGGACGTTGCCGCCACGGTCACCACGTCGCGATACTCATCGCTGTTACTGATAATAATCGGGGTCGTCAGGTCATATCCGGCGTCAATAATCGCCTGACGGTCAAATTCCAGCAGCAGGTCGCCCGGCTGCACGCTGTCGCCCACCTTCACATGGGCGGTGAACAGCCTGCCGTCGAGCTTCACGGTGTCGATCCCGACATGGATCAACACCTCAATACCGCTCTTGCTGAGCAGGCCGATAGCATGTTTGGTCTGAAAGAGAGAGGCCACCTCGCCGGCAAACGGCGCAACGACCTGATTAGTGGCGGGAATAATTGCCGCACCGCTGCCCAGCAGGCCGCTGGCAAAGGTCGTATCCGGCACCTGATCAAGCGCCAGCACGGTGCCGGTCATCGGAGAGAGCACCTCGTTTTCACCCGCTGACGGCGCGACCTCTGAGGTTGTGTGCCCCGGCATGCCCGCCGCCAGCGTCAGGCCACAGCTCAGCACCAGGGCGACCACCGTGCCGATAATGCCGCCCCACAGCGTGGCGTTTACGCCGCCCGGAGGGATCATTTGTGCGATGGTAAAAATATTGGCAAAGCCAAAGGAGTAGACGTGTGTATCGCTAAAACCGACAATCGCCCCGCCGATCGCACCCGCCACGCAGCCAAAGATAAAAGGGCGGCGCAGCGGCAGGTTAAGGCCATACACAGCCGGTTCGGTGATCCCAAAAATCCCTGCCGTGACGGAGGAGCCGGCCAGCATTTTCTGGCGCGCATCGCGGGTACGCAGGAAGATCCCCAGCGCCGCGCCCACCTGACCAAAGACGGCGGGAAGCAGCATCGGCAGCATCGAGTCATGGCCCAGCACCGCCAGGTTATTGATCATCAGCGGCACCAGCCCCCAGTGCAGGCCGAAAATCACGCAAACCTGCCACAGCGCGCCCATTGCCGCCCCCGCCAGCCACGGAGCCAGCACATAGATCCACTGATAACCGTTCGCCAGCAGCTGGCTCAGCCAGGTGGCGAGAGGGCCGATCACCAGAAACGTCAGCGGTACGGTGACGGCTAAACAGATCAGCGGCGCAAAAAAGTTTTTCATCGACGGAGGCAAAAGCGACGTGCTCCGCTTTTCCAGCCAGCAGCTTACCCACGCCGCGAGAATAATGGGGATCACCGACGAACTGTAGTTAAACCAGGTGACCGGAAGGCCGAGAAACGTCTGGGCAACCGCGCCCGACTGCTGGCTGGCGTCAAATGCGGCAATCATCATCGGATGGGTCAGCGCCCCGCCGATCACCATGGTGATAAACGGGTTGCCGCCAAACTTTTTCCCGGCGGTGTAGCCCAGCACCAGCGGGAAGAAGAAGAACAGCGCGTCGCTCGCGGCGAACCAGATTTTATAGGTCCCGCTTTCCACACTGAGCCAGCCGCACACCAGCGCCAGCGCCAGCAGTCCTTTCAGGATACCGGAGGCCGCCAGAATGCCGATAAAAGGGGTGAAAATGCCAGAGACGATATCTATCAGGCGCCCCAGTAAATGACCTTTATCACCCTTGTCGTCCACCACGGGGGCATCATCCGTTAGCCCTGCGGCATCGCGCACCGCCTGCCAGACTGTGTGAACGTGATTGCCAATCACCACCTGAAACTGTCCGCCGCTTTCAACCACCATAATGACGCCCGGATTTTTCTTCAGCCCGTCGGCATCCGCTTTTTGATTATCTTTCAGTTTGAAGCGAAGCCGGGTAGCGCAGTGAACAAGACTGACGATGTTCTCTTTTCCGCCAACGTGGCTGAGAATATCCTTTGCTAACGCCTGGTATTCCATCGCAATTTCCTTACATCCGATGCCCGCAGGCACCTGTTGACTGAGTATAAAAATAAAAAAACCCGAGGCGTCCTCCTGTCGAAGGCCGCACTCAGGTTTTGCCTGCATGATGCAGTAACAATCCAGCGTTGAGGCTTAACGCCCCTCTTTTCTCACCCGCTCAATGTGAATAGCGAGGAACATAATTTCTTCGGTTGTCAGCGCTCGCTGATAGCTTTTGTTCAGATGCTGGGCGATTTTCTCGGCGCATTTCCACGCTTTCGCGTAGTTGTCCTTCACCGCCGTATGCAGCGTAACGTCATCATCTTGCACCACGGTGCGGGTCAGCATCCGCTGGGCAAAAAATTTCAGATGGGTGACAAAGCGCTGATAGCTCAACGACTCCTCGTCATACTCCAGTTGCAGCTGATACTTCACCAGTTGCAGGATCTCCTGCATGACCCGGGTGACGTGCATCACTTCCGGCATTTCACTGTTCAGCTGCGCGGTGACCAGGTGCAGGGCGATAAACCCGGCCTCATCCTCCGCCAGCTCAACGTTAAGGCGTTTGGCAATAATGGCCCTTGCCTCCTGCCCCAGTTCGAACTCCTTTGGATACAGCCGCCTGATGTCCCACAGCAGCACGTTTTTGATTGCCAGCCCTTTTTTCTGACGCTCAATCGCAAAGAAGCAGTGGTCCGTCAGGGTGATATACAAACTGTCCTGCAATTTGCCCAGCCGCTGCGCCGCCAGCCCAATGATGCGGTCGCAGGTGGTCATAACTTCCAGCGGAATCTGGTTCAGCAACTCACCCAAACGCCGTACCAGCTCGTCGCTTTGCAGAGCAAAGACTTTTTCAATCAGCGCGGTATCCAGCGCGTCACCCATGCGCTTCTGAAAGGCCAGCCCACGCCCCATCACCACCTGTTCGCGCCCGCGCTCATCCAGAACAACCACCACATTATTATTCAGAATCTTGGCGATTTTCATCGGAACCCCAGAAACAAAAAAACCTGACCTCCGGCAGAAGCCAGAAAATCAGGTTTTGCCTGCCTAAGCAGTAACAATCCAGTTCTGGCACTCTATCAGTTTCATTCGTAGCCTCAATCTGTCACGCGTAAAAACGTGATGCAGATCGTGCTTGTCAGGGCGATATCAGAAGGTCACCACGGTTTTGAGCTCGGTGACCCATGCATCCTGAGTACGTGAAACGCCGCCCGGATGGTGCCAGTACTGAATACCCGGCTGAAGCTCAAGCCAGGCAACGGGACGGAAACGATAGTAAAACTCACCGTTGAGGGAATGGCCGGGGACCGGATGATACGCCGGGTCGTTATAGTCTGCGACGCCGTTCAGGGCATTCATCTCACGCTGGTTACGCGCGTACTGATTGCTCATGTCTATCCAGGTCAAACCAAAGCCTATCCAGTCTTCCGGACGGGCATCAAACAGCCCACGATAGCGCAGCGAGGCGGCATAGACCTGATGCATATAGTTGCTGCGTTGATCGGCCAGGCTCATGCTGACAGAGGTACTTAACCCGCGGTTTGGATCGTCGTGATGCTGCGTGAGCTGCTGGTTCAGACCGGCGTACATAAACCACGTCCGGTTGTGATGATCATATCCGTCCGGGTCGGTCGCACCCGCCCCGCCGGATTTCCCGCGATAAAGATCGGTTTGCGATGCATTGGTAAACACCACGCCCAAATTGTACGCGCCCGGCAGACCGTTAATCAGCGGACGGGCGTCGATCTCGACCGGCAGTAATACCCCTTTGCTGCCCTTCGTTGACCAACTCCAGGCGTGGCTGCGGCTTGCGGCATTGGGATTTTGCTCCATCACGCCGCCTTTCAACGTGACGGTAGGCGTCACTTTATACTCCAGCGTGGAGCCCCATGTATGCACGTTCCAGTTGTTCCAGGTGAGCGAGTTGGCCGATTTTCCGCCGCACTGGGAAAGCATCTGGAAGTCACACGGGATGATCTGATCGAAGGTCTGTACCTTGTTCATCATCCCCACCCGCCAGGTAAGACGCCGATCGTCAAAGCTTCTGGCGAAGGTTAGCCAGCCCAGGCGCGTAATCGACTGTCCGCCCCAGCTTTCCTGGGTCAGATCGTTAAAGTTTACCCGCGGGTCCTGCAGGCGTTTAGTGGTGAGATCGTCATTGTGGTTGCGGTTAACGATATTGCCTTCGATCCGCGCGTCCGGTATGCCGGTCCATCGCGCCAGGTCCTGGTTGAAGGTCAGCGCAAACTGATCGATATAGGCCACATGGGTATCATGGTTGTAGCCCCCCCCGCCGTTCGAGGCAATTTCATTCAGATAACCCAGATTATAGGTAAACCCGTTATCGTTAAGGATCTTTCGTATTCCGAGCATGTCACCGAGAATCGGATCCGGTGGGGTCTCGAAGCCTAATACGGTTCCGTTCCATTCCTGCGCCATCGACAACGAGGAAAGCGTCAATATGGCGAACGCGCACAGCTTGCAGGGAATAATTCTATATTCCATCATAACCACCTGTGAAAGAGTATTAGTGCGTAACCGGTCGCAGGAAATTTTTTAATTTCCTGTCGCGATCTGTTTATTAATTTCTTTGAATAGCGTTAAGCCAGGTTTTTCTCCTGCGTAAATGACAGGCAAAAAAAAACCTAAGCGTTCCACAGCGGCGTATGCTGCGGAACGCTTAGGTTTTGCCTGTTAACCAGTAACAATCCTGCGTTGAAAACAGTGGCACCTTAACACCGTCGCGCCACGTTTAAAACCTTCGATGTTTTCTTATTTAAAAAATTGTGAGCAAATTAACGCTTATTATTTTGACTGAATTACCCGCGCGATATCCGCCGACGTTTGCAGCGTACGGATCTCCTGAAATAATCCCAGCGCCTCGTCGTATTCTTTACGCAAATAGCTAAGCCACTGCTTGATGCGTGCGACGTGATATAAACCGGTGTCACCCTGCTTTTCCAGGCGGCTGTATTTTTGCAGCAGCGCCACGACGTCGGCCCAGGGCATCCGCGGCGCGTTATATTTCACCACCCGGCTAAGGTTCGGCACGTTCAGCGCTCCACGGCCAATCATCACCGCGTCACAGCCCGTCTCTTTCAGGCAGGCCTGGGCGCTCTCGTAATCCCAGATTTCACCGTTAGCGATAACCGGTATGCTGAGCCGCTGGCGGATCTCACCGATGGCCTGCCAGTTGATGCGCTCCGCTTTGTAGCCATCCTCTTTGGTACGGCCATGCACCACCAGCTCGGTTGCCCCGGCCTGCTGTACCGCATCGGCGATTTCAAACTGGCGCGCGCCGCTGTCCCAGCCCAGGCGCACTTTAACCGTTACCGGCAGATGCGACGGCACGGCTTCACGCATGGCTTTTGCGCCGCGATAGATAAGCTCAGGATCTTTTAACAGCGTCGCCCCACCGCCGCTGCCGTTGACCATTTTCGACGGGCAGCCACAGTTGAGATCGACGCCGTAAGAGCCCAGCTCAACCGCGCGAGCGGCGTTTTCTGCCAGCCATTCGGGATACTGGCCCAACAGCTGGATGCGCACCAGCGTACCGGAGGAGGTCCGGCTCTGGTTGTGCAGCTCAGGGCAGAGTCGGTGAAAAGATTTTACCGGCAACAGCATATCGACCACGCGTAAAAACTCCGTCACGCAGAGATCGTAATCGTTCACCTCGGTCAGAAGTTCGCGCACGAGAGAATCGAGCACGCCTTCCATTGGGGCCAGTAAAACACGCATGCAGAGTACCTGTGAAAAAAGACGCGCTATGGTATCTGCTCGCAGGGTCAGTGGGAAGCCCGGAGGTTAATCCGGGATCGTTTCTTCAGGACGCAGGGTGAGCACCTCAAATCCGTCTGCGGTAACCGCAATGGTATGCTCCCACTGCGCCGACAATTTTTTATCGCGCGTCACCACCGTCCAGCCATCTTTTTTAGTCTTGATGCGGCTGTCGCCCTGGTTGACCATCGGCTCGATAGTAAACACCATCCCCTCTTTCAGCACCGCACCTTCGCCCGGTTTTCCGTAATGCAGCACCTGTGGCTCCTCGTGCATCTCTTTGCCGATACCGTGGCCGCAGTACTCACGCACCACGCTGTAGCCGTTGCTTTCAACGTGCGACTGAATAGCGTGGCCGATATCCCCGAGCGTCGCGCCGGGCTTCACCGCCTTGATCCCTTTCCACATCGCTTCGTAGGTTTTTTTCACCAGCCGACGCGCCAGCGGTGAAACATCGCCAATCAGATACATTTTGCTGGAATCGGCAATCAGGCCCTCTTTTTCGAGGGTGATATCAACGTTCACAATTGAACCGGACTTCAGATGTTCAGATTCTTTAGGAATGCCGTGGCAGACCACCTCGTTGACGGAGGTGTTAAGCACATACGGGAAATCATACTGCCCTTTACTGGCCGGGCGGGCCTGAAGCGTATCGACGATAAACGCCTCAACACGGTTGTTTATCGCCATGGTGGTCACGCCGGGCGCGATAAATCCGTCTAACATGGTAAAGACGGAGGCCAACAGTTCCCCGGCGTGGCGCTGTCTGACGAGCTCATCGGCGGTTTTAATGATGATTGACGGCATAAATCGTCTCCTGCGCAGCCTGTTAATCGTTTGATTCATAAATGAAACTAATACTGGCATGCAAACGGGCTGCTGTCCATTTGGTGAAATGCCCAACGTTCCCTTTCGGAATGTCTGGTATTCTCAAATTTCATGATGTGATCCGTGGCACACTTCTGGGTTTAATTGTATGATGAATGCGTTTCTTCAAGGACTTTTACCATGAGCAAATCATTGAATACTGTCTGGCAATATCTGCGCGCATTCGTCCTGATTTACGCCTGTCTCTATGCCGGGATCTTTATCGCCTCGCTGCTGCCCATCACGATCCCCGGCAGCATTATCGGCATGCTGATCCTGTTTGTGCTACTGGCGCTGCAGGTGCTACCCGCAAAGTGGGTCAACCCCGGTTGCTTCGTACTTATCCGCTATATGGCGCTGCTGTTCGTGCCTATCGGCGTGGGGGTGATGCAGTATTTCGATTTGCTCAAAGCGCAGTTCGGCCCGATTGTGGTCTCCTGCGCGGTCAGTACGCTGGTGGTATTGCTGGTGGTGAGCTGGAGTTCGCATCTGGTACACGGCGAACGTAAAGTGGTCGGGCAAAAAGGAACCAAACAATGATAGCCAATATCTGGTGGTCGCTGCCGTTAACCCTGGTGGTCTTCTTCGCCGCGCGTAAACTGGCCGCACGTTTTAAGATGCCGCTGCTTAACCCGCTGCTGGTGGCGATGGTGGTGATTATTCCTTTCCTGATGCTCACCGGCATTCCTTACGAACGCTACTTTGCCGGGAGCAAAATATTAAACGATTTGCTGCAGCCTGCCGTCGTGGCGCTGGCGTTTCCTTTATATGAACAGCTGCACCAAATCCGCGCCCGCTGGAAATCCATCATTACCATCTGTTTTTTGGGCAGCCTGGTGGCGATGATCACCGGCACATCGGTGGCGCTGCTGATGGGCGCATCGCCCGAGATTGCCGCCTCCATTATGCCTAAATCCGTCACCACGCCGATTGCCATGGCCGTGGGCGGCAGCATCGGTGGGATCCCGGCCATCAGTGCCATGTGCGTGATCTTCGTGGGTATCCTGGGGGCGGTGTTTGGCCACACCCTGCTTAATGTGATGAAAATTCATACTAAAGCCGCGCGGGGTCTGGCGATGGGTACTGCCTCACACGCGCTGGGTACCGCGCGCTGTGCCGAAATGGATTACCAGGAGGGCGCATTCAGTTCCCTGGCGCTGGTCATCTGCGGGATTATGACCTCGCTGATTGCCCCGTTCCTCTTCCCGGTGATCCTGGCCGTGGTGGGCTAAAATTTTGCGATGCGTCGCGCAAATTTCATTTTGATTTCATAAGTTGCAGACATTATGAGAAGTGGATCACATATTAAGGCCCATCGGCTCCGTACACTACCGATCCATTAACCTTGATGAGGCAACGCCATGCACCCACGTTTTCAAACAGCTTTCGCCCAGCTTGCAGAGAATTTGCAATCAGCCCTGGCCCCGGTTCTGGCGGATACGCATTTCCCCGCCCTGCTGACGGCGGAGCAGGTCACGACGCTTAAACAAGCCACGGGACTGGACGAAGACGAACTGGCTTTTGCACTGCTGCCGCTGGCTGCCGCCTGCGCCCGTGCTGACCTCTCCCACTTCAACGTTGGCGCCATCGCGCGCGGCGTCAGCGGCGTCTGGTACTTCGGCGGGAACATGGAGTTCCTCGGGGCCACCATGCAGCAAACCGTTCACGCTGAACAGAGCGCCATCAGCCACGCCTGGCTGCGCGGTGAAAAGGGCCTGCGCGCGATCACCGTTAATTACACCCCCTGCGGCCACTGCCGTCAGTTTATGAACGAGCTGAACAGCGGGCTTGAGCTGCGCATCAATCTGCCGGGCCGTGAGCCGCATACGCTGGGCGATTACCTGCCAGATGCGTTTGGCCCGAAAGATCTGGAGATCAAAACGCTGCTGATGGACGCGCAGAACCACGGTTTCGCCCTCTCCGGTGATGAGCTGAGCGAAGCGGCGATTGCCGCTGCTAACATGAGCCACACCCCTTACAGCACATCGCCAAGCGGCGTGGCGCTTCAGTGTCGTGACGGGCGCATCTTCACCGGCAGCTACGCAGAGAACGCCGCGTTTAACCCGACGCTGCCGCCGTTGCAGGGCGCGCTCAACCTCCTGAGCCTCAACGGCTACGACTACCCGGACATCCAGCGCGCGATCCTCGCAGAAAAAGCCGATGCACCGCTGATCCAGTGGGACGCTACCGCCGCCACCCTGAAGGCGCTCGGCTGCTCGACAATCGACCGCGTACTGTTGGCGTAATGTTGACGGCGGGCAGAAATGCCCGCCCGTTTGCTGAAAAACCCCTCAGTTGATTCACCGATTCTTGCGCTAACCAGGCGGGTAAAGTAGCCTGAGTTAAATTTCACCTTCGGTACGAGCCATCTTCATGTTAAAGCGCGTTTTTTACAGCCTGTCTGTCCTGGTCGGCATACTGCTGTTGGTCGTGCTTGGCCTTGACCGCTGGATGAGCTGGAAAACCGCCCCCTACATCTTTGACGATTTACAGGATCTCCCGTATCGCCAGGTCGGCGTGGTGCTCGGCACAGCCAAGTACTATCGCACCGGGGTCATTAACCAGTATTACCGTTACCGTATTCAGGGTGCGCTGAACGCCTATAACAGCGGCAAGGTGAACTACCTGCTGCTAAGCGGGGATAACGCCCAGCAAAGCTATAACGAACCGGTGACGATGCGTAAGGATCTGATTGCCGGCGGCGTTGACCCGGCGGATATCGTGCTCGATTATGCCGGCTTCCGCACGCTGGACTCTATTGTGCGCACCCGCAAAGTCTTCGACACCAACGACTTCATCATCATCACCCAGCGCTTCCACTGCGAGCGTGCGCTGTTTATCGCGTTGCATATGGGCATTCAGGCCCAGTGCTACGCCGTACCGTCGCCAAAAGATATGCTCAGCGTGCGCGTGCGTGAGTTTGGCGCTCGCTTCGGTGCTCTGGCTGACCTCTACATCTTTAAACGCGAACCGCGCTTTTTAGGCCCGCTGGTGCCCATCCCAACGATGCATGAAGTGCCGGAAGATGCGCAGGGTTACCCGGCAGTACGGCCGGAACAGCTGCTGGAGTTGCAGAAGAAACGCTAAACCCCGTGGGGTGGCGGCTTCGCCTTACCCGACCTGCCATTGCGATTTTGTAGGCCCGGTAAAAAAAGCCCGCTACAGGAGCGGGCTTTTTCACATCACTTCTCTTATTTCTTACGCGCGTATTTCAGGGAGTCCAGCGCTACCGCGAAGATGATAATCGCGCCCTTGATAATGTACTGCCAGTAAGGGTTCACGCCGATATAGGTCAGACCGTAGTTGATCACGGTGAAGATGATCACACCGGTTACCACGCCGATGACGGTACCGACACCGCCGCTGAAGGAGACGCCGCCGACCACGCAGGCCGCAATCGCATCCAGCTCATACATAAAGCCGAGGTTGTTGGTGGCAGAGCCGATACGCCCCGCTTCCAACATCCCGCCAAACGCGTAGAAAACGCCGGACAGGGCATAGATCATCAGCAGGTTCAGCGCCACGTTCACGCCGGAAACTTTCGCCGCTTCCGGGTTCCCGCCGATGGCGAAGATGTTCTTACCGAAGCGCGTTTTATTCCACAGCACCCAGACGAAGGCCACCGCAATCAGCGCATAGAAGGTGATGTACGACAGGCGGAAGCTGCCCATCGCAATAAACCCTTGCGTGAAGGTTGAGAAGCCGCTGTCGAAGCCCGAAATGGGGGAAGCGCCAACAAAGTCGTAATAAAGGGAGTTGATACCGTAAACGATGATCATCGTACCCAGGGTGGTGATAAACGGCGTCACGTTCAGGTAAGCGATGATGATACCGTTAATCAGGCCGATGATTGCCCCGATGGCGCAGACAATCAGGATCACCACGAAAATCGGCATGGTTGCCATTTCCGGGAAGACCTTATTGGCGTTTTCCATCGACTGCAGCAGCGTTGCCGCGATAACCGCCGCCAGGCCAACCTGACGCCCTGCCGACAGGTCTGTCCCCTGGGTGACGATAAGACCCGCCACGCCCAGCGCGATGATAATACGCACGGAAGACTGGGTCAGAATGTTACTCAAGTTCAGCAGACTTAAGAACGTAGGGTCCTGGAAAATAATAATGGCCAGCAAGACTAAAAGAACAACGTAAATACCGCCTTCTTTCAGGTAAGTGAGAAAACTTTTTTTATTTAACGCACTCATGAGGAGCCCCTGATCTTAAAGGTGCAAAGACGCAAGACGTAAAATTTCGTTTTGCGTTGTCGTTTTGGTGTCAACAATTCCGGCAACGAGACCATTGCTCATGACCAGAATACGATCTGTGATCCCTAACAATTCCGGCATTTCGGAAGAAATAATAATGATCCCTTTATTCTTTTTCGCCAGCTCAGCGATCAACTGATAAATCTCAAACTTTGCACCCACATCGATACCGCGGGTGGGTTCGTCCAGCATCAGAATTTCTGGCTGAGTCAATAACCAACGACCAATAATCACCTTCTGCTGGTTACCACCGGAAAGCGAACCGATTTGCGTACGGTGGCCCGGCGTTTTCACGCGCATGGAGTCAATAACCCACTGGGTATCGCTTTTCATGCGGGAATTATCCAGCAGACCGATTTTACTTTTGTAGTTACGGATATTGGAGATCAGCGAGTTAAAATTAATATCCAGATAAGCATAAATGCCGGTTGAGCGACGCTCTTCCGTCACCAGCGCAAAGCCGTGATTAATGGCTTCGTTGGCGTTGTGGTTATTAATTTTTTTGCCGTGCAGCGTAATAGTGCCGCCGGATTTTTCGCGAATACCAAACAGCGTTTCCACAATATCGGTGCGCTTGGCGCCGACCAGGCCCGCGATCCCCAGAATTTCGCCTTTATGCAGATCGAACGACACGTCACGAATCGACGGCTGGCGCAGCGAGGTGAGGTTGCGCACCTCAAGGATCACTTCGCCCGGCGTGTTCCCTTTGTCCGGGAAGCGCTGGTTCAGGGAGCGGCCCACCATCATGGCGATGATTTTGTCCATGTCCAGCCCTTCCAGCGGCTGGGTGGCAATCCACTGGCCGTCGCGCAGGATGGTAATTTCGTCGCACAGCTGGAAAATCTCTTCCATCTTATGCGAGATATAGACAATACCGCAGCCGCGGTCTTTCAACTTACGAATAATGGTAAAAAGGTGGTTAACCTCTTTTTCCGTTAAGGAAGAAGTGGGTTCGTCCATAATGACGATTTTGGCGTCATAGGAGAATGCTTTCGCAATTTCGATCATCTGCATCTGGGAAACGGATAATGTTCCCACGCGGGCGCGCGGATCGATATCAATATCCAGCTCGTCGAATATGGCTTTGGTGTCGCGATACATTTTATCCTGATCGACAAATACACCTTTGGTGGGATAGCGACCCAGCCACATATTATCCATAACCGACCGTTGCAGTACCAGGTTCAGTTCCTGGTGAACCATTGAGATACCGTTTTCCAGCGCCTCTTTCGCCGAATGGAAATCGATCTCTTTCCCCTGAAAAAGAATGCTGCCAGAATCTTTTTGATAGATCCCAAAAAGACATTTTAATAACGTTGATTTACCCGCACCGTTCTCCCCCATCAGGGCATGAATAGAGTGAGGACGCACTTTTAAATTAACGTTATCGAGTGCCTTAACGCCGGGAAATGACTTGTTGATACCGCTCATTTCCAACAGGTATTCACCGGACGACTGAGTAGTTGTGCTGACCATAATTATACCTTGTTGGCCTCGCATAGCGCGTTATAAATGGGCGCAACGAATTGCGCCCAGTGGAGACAGGTTAACTCACTTATTTACCGAGAAACTCAGCCAGGTTGGACTGGTCTACGCCCACGTAAGGTACGCGAACGATTTTGTTTTCAATTTTCCAGTTGGTACCATCAGCGGCACCTTTACCGTCAGCCAGGTTTTTCGCCAGATCGAAGGTGGCTTTCGCCTGGTTGTTGGCATCGTTCAGCACGGTACCGGCCATCGCGCCAGATTTCACCAGCGCCAGCGCTTCTGGCAGAGCATCCACGCCGAACACCGGAATGGAAGATTTGTTGTGTGCTTTCAGCGCTTCTACCGCGCCCATTGCCATCGCATCGTTGTTGGCGATAACCACTTCGATTTTGTTGGCGTTCGGACCAGAGAGCCACGCGTCCATCTTATCTTTCGCCTGAGCGGTGTCCCACATGGCGGTATCTAACGCCAGCTGCTGGGTTTTCAGACCTTTGTCGTTCAGCTCTTTGATAACGTAGGTGGTACGTGCTTCCGCATCCGGGTGGCCCGGTTCGCCTTTCAGCAGAACGAACTGAATCTGACCGTCTTTGTTCAGATCCCAGTTCGGGTTTGCCGCCCAGTGTTTAGCAATCAGGTCGCCCTGGATAATACCGGACTCTTTGGAGTCAGTCCCGACGTAAAACGCTTTGTCATAGCTGTCCAGCGCTTTACGGGAAGGTTCTTTGTTGAAGAAGACGATTGGCACGTTCTGGCCGCGCGCTTTTTCAATTACCGTGCCTGCTGCAGCCGGGTCAACCAGGTTGATTGCCAGCGCTTTCACGCCTTTTGCCAGCAGCACGTCAATCTGATCGTTCTGTTTGGACTGGTCGTTCTGGGAATCATTCATCAGCAGCTGAACATCTGGCGCTGCCTTGGCATCTTTTTCAATTGCTTTACGCACAACAGACATGAAGTTGTCGTCGTATTTATAAATGGTCACGCCAATACGGGTATCCGCAGCGTGTGCAGCTGCACCAAAAAGCATGCTTGCCATTACAGCAGACAGAGTCAACACCTTCTTATTCATGGTATCTCCGGTTTTTTTATGCAGGGTAGTTCTTGTGAATAACGGTCGGCGGGCAGATGTTAAATAAACGTTACTGGCAGCCGAAGTTCACTTATAAACTTTCTCTCTTCCGTGATCGGTAAGGCTCCAGAAATGCGTTTTTTTAGATGTTTACGGCACGTTTGCTATGGTCAAAGTGAATAATCACCGTTACATAGCGTTTCAGCCCCTAAAACGCTGACATCATAGTCAGCGTCTTGTTAAGATACTGTGAATTTACTCACAGATTGAAAACGGTTACATCACTCTGTGTAATCAGTTAGTGATCGGAGCCACAATTTGCCGAATGGATACCGAATGACGACGCACTAAAGTCGGCATGAAACAGTGGGTTGCACCCGCATCAAGCATGCCTGCTGCGCCCTGTAACGCCAGCTCCGTCGCCAGTTTTGCCATGGAGGCAATGGGGTAGCGAACCGTTGTCAGCTGCGGATCGGTGTAACGCGCGATGGGGATATCATCAAATCCTATCAGCGATAAATGCTGTGGCACCGCAATACCGTTGTCCTTCAGGGCGGTCAGCGCCCCCGCCGCCATGCTGTCGTTATAGGCAAAGACGGCAGAGAGCTGAAGATTACGTCCCAGCAGCTCGACCATCGCGGCCTCGCCTCCCTGCATATCCGGCGTACCCGTGCCGATCCAGCTGTCCAGCGGGACAATGCCCTGCTCTTTCAGCGCGTTTTGCCACCCTTCCCGGCGCATATCGTCATCTTCAATGTGATGGCTGGAAGCAAGGTAACCAACGCGCTGATGGCCGTTGTTTATCAGCATCCGCGTCGCCATCATTGCGCCGCTGACGTTATCCAGCCCGACGCAGCGATGGGCATAGCCAGGGACAATCCGGTTGATCAGCACCATGCCGGGGATCTGCTCCATAAACCCGGCCAGCTCCTCATCGCTGAGCGCTTTTGAGTGCACGATTAAGGCGTTACAGCGCTGGCGGATCAACACCTCAATGGCATAGCGCTCTTTTTCCGCCTCATGATAGCTGTTGCCAATCAGCACGTACTTCTGATGCTGCTGCGCGACAACGTCCACCGCTTTGACCAGTGCGCCAAAAAAGGCATCTGACACATCCATCACCACCACGCCAATGGTGTCGCTGACCTGGGTCGCGAGCGCCTGAGCATTGGCATTGGGTCGGTACCCCAGTTGGGTGACGGCTTTTACAACGGCTTCACGCGTTTCAGGGCTGACCAGCGCACTGTTGTTCAGCACGCGAGAGACGGTCGCTACGGAAACGCCCGCCAGACGGGCAACGTCACGAATGGTGATCATGTTCACCATCCTTCAAAGGATTGCAGCAACTCACAGACACCCCCTGTGTTTAGCAAGGAGGCTATTCTGGCAGCGAGCGGAAGGGGACTACGTGAAGAAGGTCACACAGATGAAAACGCTTACATCCGTTTTGTTAATGATTGTGATCCAGATCGTTATCTGGTTGTATTACTCAATGATACACCCGACGCAAGTGCGGTTAATTGACGCCATCCCCACTCCAGCGGTCCCTGGCGGAAATAGCGCAGCCAGATAACGGAAAACGCCAGGTTCACGGCCCAGACCGGAATAACGAATGCCAGGAGCGTCAGCCGGTCGAATTTCATAAACAGGCCAAATCGATAGAACAGCGTGGTGCAAATCAGCGTCTGAAGGAGGTAGTTGCTGAGCGCCATGCGGCCTACGCAGGCCACGGCGCTGACGATCCACAGCCGGCTAAGCTGTGGCCAGAAACCGTAGATCAGCGCCGCATAGCCGATGGTCTGAAACGGCGCGCTCAGCTCACGTGGAGCCTGAAGCAGGAAGGCACACCAGCGGTAGTTCCACGACAGATGCCACTGCATCACGACCGCCGGGAGATTGATCAGCAGGCCAAGCAGCACCAGCCCTGCCCCTGTCAGACGATAATGACGTGGGCTGAATTCGCCTTTCAGCCAGCCGGTGCGCATCAGCGACGCGCCCATCAGCATCATTCCCGCCAGCTGCCAGCCGTACTGCGCGCCCAGCGCAATGAGATTGTCGCCCAACATATCCGCGCGATTGCTTATCGCCTCGGTGCCGCCTTTAAGCTTCCAGAAATGTTCGTACTGAAGGTGAGCCGCGTCCGGGATCCATGCGCGGTTGGTTGAATCGCCCGAAATAAGGCCGAGCAGCACCAGCACGCCCAGCCCCATGACGTACAGCATCACGCCGGTGTTAAACAGGCTTTTGACGCTGGGCGCATCGCGAATCAAGCGCCAGCAGATTAGCCCCACCAGCCCGTACGCCAGCAGAATATCGCCGTCCCAGAAGAACAGCCCATGGATAAAACCGAGTATGACCAGCAGCGTCAGGCGCGCCTGGATCCAGCGCGTGCCGCGCCTGAGCAACAGCTGAAGGCCCGCGCCAAACAGCAGGGCAAACAGCGTCAGGAATTTGACCTGGGCGAAGAGATCGAGCACCGCCCAGGTCCAGGCATCGCTGCGAGCGATCTCGCCATACCAGGCCGGATTAAGATAGGCCGCCTTCGGCAAACCGAAGGCGTTAATATTGAGCAGCAGGATACCGAGAATGGCGACGCCGCGAACAAAATCGAGCGTGACGTTTCGCTCCATGGTTCCTGCCCTGCCTGATTAGTTGTGGTGACGCACGGCGCGCAGAAACTCCTGGCGGGTGTTCTGGCTGGATTTAAACAGGCCACCGAGCGAGGTGGTGGTGGTCGCGCTGGTGGCGTCACGTACGCCGCGCGCCTTAACGCAGTAATGCACCGCGTCGATAGAGACGGCCACGTTGTTGGTGCCCAGCAGGGTCTGCAGCGCGGTAAGGATCTGCTGCGTCAGACGCTCCTGCACCTGCGGGCGCTGGGAGAAGAACTGCACGATGCGGTTGATCTTGGACAGACCAATCACCGTGTCTTTCGGGATGTACGCCACGGTCGCCTTGCCGTCGATGGTTACGAAGTGGTGCTCGCAGGTGCTGGTCAGGGTGATGTCGCGCACCGTCACCATTTCATCAACCTTCATCTTATTTTCGATGACGGTGATTTTAGGGAAATTGGCGTAATCGAGGCCGGAGAAAATCTCGTCGACATACATCTTGGCAATGCGGTGCGGCGTTTCCATCAGACTGTCGTCGCTCAGGTCGAGATTCAGCAGTTGCATGATCTCGGTCATGTGCCCGGAAATCAGACGTTTGCGGGTTTCATTATCCAGCTCCTGAACCGGCGGGCGCAGTGGCGTTTCAAGACCGCGCGCAACCAGGGCTTCATGGACCAGGGCAGCTTCTTTACTGAGTGATGACATTTTTTTCTCCTGCAGGTGTGGCTTCCTTCTGCCCTCGTTGTGGCAAAAGTGTGCGCTCATTGTGCGTGAGGTGACGCACATAATCCAGTATTCACGATGATAATTATTGCAATTGCCGCTGCCTTTCGGCCTGACGGTTCCACACCAGCGCGCCGCCAATGAACAAGGCGACCCCGGCCAGCCCCAGCGCAGGCTCCAGCTGATGGGTCAGCCAGGTGGAAATAGCGGAGGTGACCGGACCAATCAATTGACCGATTGCATAGCCCGTGGTCAGCAGCCCCGCCATATAGCGCGTATGGTTCGGCGCCAGCTCGCGTCCATAGAGTAAGGAGAGCTGAACCGCACACAGGAAGCCGCCGCCCACCAGCAATCCGCCCATCAGCAGTCCGCTAAGTCCGGGTAACAGCCAGGCCGCCAGCACGCCTGCACCCTGCAGCCACAGGACGATGGCCAGCCTGCGGTTCGAGGTGGAGAAATGACGCAGGGCGATACTGAGCGCAATGCCCAGCACGGCGGCCGCACCAAACAGCGGCCAGACAAACTGCGCGAAGACGCTGCCGGGGAATCGCACGGCCGCCATTTGCGAGAGAAAGGTCGCTGGCAGGATGTAACCGAATCCCGCCAGGCTGTAGCTCCAGACCAGCCGTTTCAAATCCGTGGTCAACGTGAGTGGCTCAGGCGCCGTGCCGGGTCGATGGAGTTGACCCGCACGCGGCAGATACCGCGCCACCAGCGCGATAAGCACCAGCGCCAGCACGCCATAGATTTGCCAGGCCGCCCCTGCCGACAGCCCCTTCGCCTGAATATAGACCGCCAGCAGTCCGCTCAGGGCGATACCCGCCCCCGGCCCGGCGAAGACCGCCGCGCTCAGGCCCGGCTTTCCCAACTGGCCCAGACGCTCGTTGGTCCAGGCGGCAATCAGCACCATTGACCAGCCGCTCATGCAGCCGATAACAAAGCGCAGCAGTCCGTGGACGAGCGCATTATCCGCGGCGGCGGAAAGGAGCGTCAGCGCAACCGCGCCGGTCATACCCAACCAGAGACGCGTTTCCACGAAGCGATGGGCGCGCATGGCATCCCAGGCCCCTACCAGATAACCCAGGTAGTTCATCGCCGCCACCAGCCCCGCGCTGGTCAGCGTGAGTTGCCCGGCGGCAATCATCAGCGGCACCTGAGGCGTAAAGGCAAACCGCCCGATGCCCATGGCAACCACCAGAACCACAAATCCGCTGAGCGCGATACGCAGCGCCATGATCACTCCAGTTGTTAAAGAAAAGTAAATTTATGATGCAGTATCCCGCCGTGAAGCGGAAGTGAAAGTTACTCACAGGTCAATGAAAACTCTGTATTATGAGTTTGATGAATCGTTTTTCGTATAAGGAGCCCTGCATGGAACTGCTCGAAGAGCACCGTTGTTTTGAAGGTCGACAGCAGCGCTGGCGGCACGACTCCGCCGTTCTGAACTGTGCTATGACGTTCAGCATTTTTCTGCCACCGACGGAAAATCCCCCCGTTCTGTTCTGGCTGTCAGGCCTGACCTGCAACGACGAAAACTTCACCACCAAAGCCGGGGCGCAGCGGGTCGCCGCTGAGCTGGGTATTGCACTGGTCATGCCGGACACCAGCCCGCGCGGTGACGAGGTTGCCGACGATGCTGGCTACGATTTAGGCAAAGGCGCAGGCTTCTACCTCAATGCGACCCAACAACCCTGGGCGAACCATTACCGCATGTACGATTACATCCGCGATGAACTGCCCGCGTTGATTCAGGCAGAGTTTGCGGTGAGCGAGCGTTGTGCAATTAGCGGTCACTCGATGGGCGGCCACGGCGCGCTGATCATGGCGCTGAAAAATCCGGGGAAATACACCAGCGTGTCGGCATTTGCGCCGATTGTGAACCCTTCTCAGGTGCCGTGGGGGCAAAAAGCCTTTACGCACTACTTGGGTGAGGACGCTGAACAGTGGCAGGAATGGGACAGCTGTGCGCTGATGCTGGCGAGCGATTCGGCGGATGCGATCCCCACGCTCGTCGACCAGGGCGATGCGGATCAGTTCCTCGCCGGCCAGCTGCAGCCAGCGCTACTGGCAGAGGCCGCACGTCAGAAAAACTGGCCGCTGACCCTGCGCATTCAGCCGGGGTACGATCACAGCTATTACTTTATGGCATCCTTTATTGAGGATCATCTCCGCTTCCATGCGGCGCATTTAATGGGATAAGTGCGCCCTTTGTTGCCCGGTGGCGCTTCGCTTACCGGGCCTACAAATCCCTCGAATGTAGGCCCGGTAAGGCGCAGCCGCCACCCGGCATTAAAGCGACATCAGAACTTATAATCCACGCCCACAAAGTAGCGACGACCATCTTCCGTGTAGCTGTAGTCGTCACGGCTGAGGTCTTTATCCAGCAGGTTCTGCACGCCCGCGCGCAGCTTAACGGCTTTCGTTGCCTGCCATGACGCTCCCGTGTTCCACACGACATAGCCACCCGGCGTCGCGGCACCGCTGGTTAAGGCGCGTTTCTCGCCGGTATAGTTGCCCTGCACATAGAATGACCAGTCCTGCGTGGCTTTCCAGTCAACGGTTCCGTTTGCCGTATGGAACGGCAGCTCCGACAGCGGTTTGTTGCCGCCGTTGCTGATATCGCGGCCATCGTTATAGGTGTAGTTCAGCGTGACTTTCCAGTCTTCCGCCACCGGGAATTTCAGTTCGGTTTCCACACCCCGGATGCGCGCCTTGTTAACATTGTAATAGCGGAAAATAGGCTCGCCGTCGGCGTTCAGACCGACATAATTCGGGTAGCTTTGTGCCTGATCGACGTTAGCCGTACGGCTGATACTGATACGATCGTCTACGTCGTTCTGGAAGGTGGTGATGCTCGCCTGCACACCCTCTAACCAGCCCTCTTCCCCGCTATAATAGAGACCCAGTTCGAAACTTTCGCTGGTCTCAGGCTTCAGGTCCGGGTTACCGACGATCTCACACGCCCCGCGGCACGAGCCGGTGATCCAGTCCGGGCTAAGCTGCAGCAGAGACGGCGCTTTAAACGCGGTGGCCCAGCCGCCTTTCACCGTTACCGTATCCGTTGCGTTATAGACCAGATAGGCACGCGGGCTCCAGTGGTCGCCGTAGGTTTCGTGGTCATCCATACGGATACCGGTGGTCAGCGCCAGCGGCTCAAAGATGCGCCACTCGTCTTCCAGGAAGAGTGCGTACTGGCTTGCTGAGGTGTTGCTGCTGGAGCCGCCCGTGAGGTTGACCGGATCTTTCAGCTTGTCGTGACGCCACTCGCCGCCAAAGGTCAGCAACTGGTTAATTTCACCCAACGGCAGCACATATTTACCGTCAACAGCGTTGCTCTCGGAGGTAATCGCATTGGCGTTGCCGGGATTTTTGTTATCCACCTTCTCGCCATACACTTTCAGCTCGCTATTGCCCACGCCCCAGCGGCCATTGTGGCTCAGGGAGTAGTTCTGGCGCTCGAGGCGGTTTTTATCGAGAGAGTCGGAATCGCGATCCTGACGGTCGAAGCCGTAGCCCGCGGTGAAGTCGTGGTTCTCCGTCGGCGTCCAGGCAAATTCGACGTTGGCATCACGGCTGGTGAACCCTTCAATACGCGGGGTTTCACCGGTGGAAGAGGTAGAAGATGATTGCTGGTCGTCTTTTTCGCGTTTGGACAGGCTGCCGTAGGCTTTCAGCCCCAGCACACCGTCCACCAGTGGACCGCTGGTATAGAACTGACCGTTATAGGTATCACCGCGATCGCGATGTTCCTGTATCGTTGAATCCGCACTGAGGGTACCGGTCCATTTCTGGCCGATCTTTTTGGTGATGATGTTGACCACGCCGCCCAGCGCATCCGACCCGTAGAGCGAGGACATCGGCCCGCGCACCACTTCGATACGCTCAATGGCGTCTACAGGCACCCAGTTCAGGTCGAAATCGTTATGGCGGAACACCGCGTTACGCGAACTCACGCGCTTACCGTCGATCAGGATCAGCGTATAGCTGCTGTCCAGCCCACGAATGCTGACGCCTTTACGGTTATCCCCTTCGTTGGTGAGCTGCACGCCCGGCACATCCTGTAACACATCCTTCAGGTTCTGAACCGGCTTACGCTTCAAATCTTCCTGGGTAATCACGCTGATACTGGCGGGCGCATCCTTCAGGTTTTGCTCAGTAGCCGAGGCCGTGACAACCAGCGTGTCGCCGGATTCCGCCGCTACAACAGGCAGTGCCAGGGACATAGCGGACGCACAAAGGCCTCCCCTGACGATGGGATTCAACCTAAACATTCCATATCTCCATGAGGTGAACACAACTAAATCAATGAATTATTGCTCGCAATGCCCATCATGCCGCCCACGTCTGTGGCGGGTCGGCTGGCGCGTTATAATTTTTGATAACGATAAAGCAAACGATAACTATTATCAATTTAATTGTTAAAAATTATATCCGTTCTGCATACTGTGGAGATAAAAAAGCCCGCTCGAGTGAGCGGGCTGAAAGAGAGGAACTGCGGTTATTTTTTGAATCGTTCCGGGAAATCCATTTCGCTATAGCGAACGAAACGTGTGCCTTTCACCAGCTTGTAACCAAACCAGATCGCCAGGAACAGCGGAATGCCGATGTAGGTCGCCATCACGCCGCCCCAGTCAATGGTGTCAGACAGGAACGCCTCATAGTTCTGGCCAAGCGTAATGATCAGACACAGAACAAAGGCAAAAATCGGCCCCAGCGGGAAGAACCCTGAGCGGTACGGCAGGTCATTAATGTCGTGACCCTGCATCACGTAACCACGGCGGAAACGATAGTGGCTGATGGCAATCCCCAGCCAGGCGATAAAGCCGGTCATACCCGAGGTGTTGAGCAGCCACAGATAAACGGTCTGGTTACCGAACATCGAGGTCAGGAAGCAAAGGCCCGCGATTACCGTGGTTGCGTACAGCGCGTTACGCGGTACGCCGCCGCGAGAGAGTTTGGCGAAAATACGTGGCGCTTTACCGTCGCAGGCCAGGGTGTAGAGCATACGGGTAGAGGCGTACATACCGGAGTTACCCGCAGAGAGTACCGCGGTCAGGATAACGGCGTTCATCACCGCTGCCGCCGAGAGCAGGCCAGCATGCTGGAAGACCAGAGTGAACGGGCTAACGCTGATGTCTTTCACGTCATTACGCAGCAGGCTCGGATCGGTATAAGGAATGATCAGGCTGATAATCAAAATGGCGAACACATAGAACAGCAGGATACGCCAGAACACCTGGCGCACCGCGCGCGGAATGTTCTTCTCCGGATTTTCAGATTCACCGGCCGCGATGCCGATAAGCTCGGTTCCCTGGAAGGAGAAACCGACGATCATCGCCACGCCAATCATTGCCGAGAAGCCCCCGGCAAACGGCGCGTCGCCTATGGTCCAGTTGCTCCAGCCCGCCGGCTCTGTCCCTTTGAAAATGCCGACGATCATCGCCACACCGACGACGATAAAGATGATGACGGTCGCCACTTTGATCAGAGAGAACCAGTATTCCGCTTCACCGAAGCCGCGAACGGAGATGTAGTTCAGCAGGAAAATCACCGCCAGGAACAACGCACTCCAGATCCAGCCGGGCGTGTCCGGGAACCACCAGGTCATCACCAGCTGTGATGCCACCAGGTCAACGGCGATGGTTACCGCCCAGTTGTACCAGTAGTTCCAGCCCAGCGCGAAGCCGAAGCCTTCTTCAACATACTTTTGCCCGTAAGTGGAGAAGGAACCCGAGACCGGCATGTAAGCGGCCAGTTCGCCCAGACTGGTCATCAGGAAGTACACCATCAGGCCAATCAGGATATAAGAGAAGAGTGCCCCGCCCGGGCCTGCTGCCGAAATCGTTGCGCCAGAGGCAACGAAAAGACCTGTACCAATGGAGCCGCCAATGGCGATCATCGTCAGGTGACGCGCCTTGAGTTCGCGACGTAGCGCGGGCGCTTCTGTGGTTTTATTTTCTGAAACCATGTGAAAATGCTGTCCATTTATTAAATGAGGCGCGATTGTAGCAGACGATCCGCGTTCCTTCCGGCAGAAATACCCAGTTATAAGAGAGCTTCATGACGCGGCCAGGATTATAAGTAAAGCATAAAAACAGGGGCATAAAAGCGCGCCTGGCCCCGGTCAGCGAAGCGCCACCGGGGAGGGTTACATCTCGCAGTAGCGTAAAAAACGCTGCAACGAACTGGAAAGGTGTTTCTGACGATGATGGATGCACCACAGCGTGCGCACCAGTTTTGGCAGCGGAACAGGGATTTCAACCAGCGTACCCGCCTCAAGCTGTTCAGCAATCACCCGCCGCGAAAGACAGCTGATGCCCAGCCCGTGACGCACCGCATGTTTAATGGCTTCGGAATTTCCCAGCTCCATCCCCAGCTGAAACTGTGGCAGATGGGAGAGCAGCAGGTAATCCACGATTTCGCGCGTGCCGGACCCCTGCTCACGCAGGATCCACTGGGCCTGCGCCAGGCGCTCGAGCGTTACCTCGCCCTGTAATAACGACGAGGCTGGCGAAGCGAACACCACCAGCTCATCCTCCAGCCAGGGCTCAGCAATAATGTCGACGTTGTGGCACGGCCCTTCGATAAGACCAATGTCCACGCGAAAATCGATTACCGCGTTGATCACGTCCTGACTGTTGCCGACGCTCATCTCCAGCGGCAAGGCCGGGAAGTCGCGGCGGTAGCGGGCAATGACCTCGGGCAGAATGTAGTTGCCGATGGTGCTGCTGGCGTAAACGCGGATCGCGCCGTTGTCCTCGCGGAACAGCTGTTCGATTTCCGTCGCCTGCTCCAGCAGCGCCAGCGCGCGCGGATATAAAAGCCGACCGTGTTCGTTCACCACCAGCCGCTTCCCTACCCTATCGAAAAGCTGAACGCCCAGCTGCCCTTCGAGGTCGGTTAACGCAGCGCTGACGGCAGACTGCGAAAGCGACAGCATTTGCGACGCCTGCGTCGTCGAGCCGCTTTTCAGCACTTCCGCAAACACTTCCAGCTGACGCAAAGTAATGTGCATGGTTGCTTACCACTTATAAAGATTGATTATAAATATATAATCAATTTTATTTTTAAGCCAGAGCGCCGTAACCTTTAGCCAGACAAAGGAGAAGGTTATGTCAGAAATCACCTTACAGCATCATCGTACATTGTGGCACTTCGTGCCGGGTCTTGCGCTCAGTGCCGTCATTACCGGCGTGGCGCTCTGGGGCGGCAGCATTCCGGCGGTGGCGGGCGCAGGCTTCAGCGCCTTAACGCTGGCCATTTTAATTGGCATGGTCGTCGGGAATACCGTTTATCCGCACATCTGGAAATCCTGCGACGGTGGGGTTATTTTCGCCAAGCAGCATCTTCTGCGACTCGGGATTATTCTCTACGGCTTTCGCCTCACGTTTTCCCAGATTGCGGACGTGGGCGTGAGCGGCATCGTCATTGATGTCCTGACGCTGAGCAGCACCTTCTTGCTGGCGTGCTTTATCGGCCAGAAGATCTTCGGGCTGGATAAGCAAACCAGCTGGCTGATTGGCGCGGGCAGCAGCATCTGCGGCGCAGCAGCGGTGCTGGCAACGGAGCCGGTGGTGAAAGCAGAGGCCAGTAAAGTCACCGTCGCGGTGGCAACGGTCGTGATCTTCGGTACCCTGGCGATTTTCCTTTACCCGGCCATGTACCCGCTGCTGGTGCACTGGTTTAGCCCTGAAACCTACGGTATCTACATCGGCTCGACCATGCATGAAGTGGCGCAGGTTGTCGCGGCGGGTCACGCCATTAACCCGGATGCGGAAAACGCTGCGGTGATCGCCAAAATGCTGCGCGTGATGATGCTGGCTCCGTTCCTGATTTTCCTGGCCGCACGCGTTAAACAGCTGACGCCCGCTGATGGCAACCAGAAGAGTAAAATCACGATCCCGTGGTTTGCGATCCTGTTCATCGTGGTGGCGATCTTTAACTCGTTCCATCTGCTGCCAAAAGCCGTGGTGGATATGCTGGTGACGCTCGATACCGTGCTGCTGGCAATGGCGATGGCGGCGCTGGGGGTTACCACCCACGTCAGCGCGCTGAAAAAAGCCGGGGCAAAACCGCTGCTGATGGCGCTGGTGCTGTTCATCTGGCTGATTGTTGGCGGTGGCGCGATTAACCTCGCGGTACACAGCCTGATGGCATAAACCACTACATCCTTCCCCTGTTAACCCGTTATCATACGCATTTCGGGTTAACAGGAATTCCCTTATGAAATATGTTGGAGCGCACGTTAGCGCTGCAGGCGGCCTGGCGAATGCCGCCATTCGCGCCGCAGAAATCGAGGCGACCGCTTTCGCCCTGTTCACCAAGAACCAGCGCCAGTGGCGTGCCGCACCGCTGACCACCGAAATAATTGATGATTTCAAAGCCGCCTGCGAGAAATATCACTTCGGGCCGGGCCAGATCCTTCCCCACGACAGCTACCTCATTAACCTCGGCCATCCGGTTGAAGAGGCGCTGGAGAAATCCCGTGAAGCCTTCCTCGATGAAGTTCAGCGCTGCGAACAGCTCGGGCTGACGCTGCTGAATTTCCATCCGGGTAGCCATCTGAAGCAAATTGATGAAGACGCTTGTCTGGCGCGCATCGCTGAATCCATCAACATTACGCTGGACAAGACGCAGGGCGTGACGGCGGTAATTGAAAACACCGCCGGTCAGGGCAGCAACCTTGGCTTTAAGTTTGAACATCTGGCGGCGATTATCGACGGCGTGGAAGACAAAACCCGCGTGGGCGTGTGCATCGATACCTGCCACGCCTTTGCGGCGGGTTACGATCTGCGTACCACCGAGGCGTGTCAGCACACCTTCGATGAGTTCGAGCGCATCGTCGGCTTTCAGTACCTGCGCGGCATGCACTTAAACGATGCCAAAAGCGCCTTCGGCAGCCGGGTCGACCGTCACCACAGCCTGGGCGAAGGGAACATCGGTCACGATGCGTTCCGCTTTATCATGCAGGACCCGCGCTTCGACGGGATCCCGATGGTGCTGGAAACCATCAATCCCGATATCTGGGTCGAAGAGATTGCCTGGCTGAAAGCGCAGCAAACCGCCGAACAGGCGGCATAAAAAAAGCCGGGTGCTCATGCAACCCGGCTTTTTTTTCATCTTACTGCTTATGCCGCTTTGGCTACGGCTTCAGCTTCCGGGCGTTTCAGCACGGCGTAAGAGAGGCCCGCCACCAGCGTACCGGCGACGATCGCCAGCAGATAGCCCAGCACCGGGGTGATTGCGCCAGGGATCAGCAGCACGAACAGACCGCCGTGCGGTGCCATCAGCTTCGCACCCACCGCCATTGAGATAGCGCCGGTCACCGCGCCACCGACGATGCAGCAAGGCAGCACGCGCATTGGATCACGCGCGGCGAACGGAATCGCCCCTTCGGTGATGAAGCACAGCCCCAGCACCAGCGCGGCTTTACCGCCTTCCTGCTGTGCTTTGTCGAACTTACGACGCGCGATGATTGTCGCCAGTCCAAGCGCCAGCGGTGGCACCATACCTGCCGCCATGATCGCCGCCATTGGCGCGTAGGTCTGGGTACTCAGCAGGCCAACGCCAAAGGCATAGGCCGCTTTGTTCACCGGACCGCCCATGTCGGTACACATCATGCCACCGAGGATCGCACCCAGCAGAACGGCGTTCGCCGTCCCCATGGTTTGCAGCCAGTGGGTCAGCCCTTCCAGGATGCCCGCAACCGGTTTACCAATCAGGTAAATCATCGCCAGACCGACCACCAGGCTGGAGATCAGCGGGATGATCAGGATCGGTTTCAGCGCTTCCATGCTCTGCGGCAATTTCAGCTTCGAGCTGATAAGCTTCGCGACGTAACCCGCCAGGAAGCCCGCAATGATACCGCCGATAAAGCCGGAACCGGTGCTCACGGCGAGCATACCGCCGATAAGACCTGGGGTCAGACCCGGACGGTCAGCAATGGAGAAGGCAATAAAGCCTGCCAGCACCGGCACCATCAGCGCGAAGGCTGAGCCGCCACCAATCTGCATCAGCGCCGCGGCCAGGGTGCCCTGCTCCTTAAACGCTTCAATACCAAACGCGAAGGAAAGCGCAATACACAGACCGCCCGCAACAACCATCGGCAGCATGTAGGAGACGCCGGTCAGCAGGTGGCGATACGCGCCCGCAGACTCTTTTTTCCCTTCTGTAGCGGTTTTCGCCGCGCCGGTTGCCTGATACGGCTTAGCTTCCGCCAGTGCTTTATCAAACTCCTGAGCGGTCTTTTTCAGCGCCAGGCCGGTCGAGGTGCGGTACATCGGCTTACCGGCGAACTTCGCCAGATCCACTTCGATATCCGCCGCGACGATCACCAGATCCGCCTCAGCCACCTCTTCCGCCGTAATAGGGTTGCCCGCGCCAACGGAACCGCGGGTTTCAACCTTCACCCACCAGCCGCGTTTTTTCGCTTCGGTTTCAATGGCTTCAGCCGCCATAAAGGTGTGCGCCACGCCCGTCGGGCAGGCCGTCACGGCAACAATACGTTTCGGGCCGGACGCCGCAACCGGCGCTTCAGCAACAGGTGCGCTGTACACCGTTGCGTGGCTTTTTGCCTCGCTCAGGAACAGTTCAGGATGCGCCACCGCGCGATTGATATCGCCCAGCCATACTTTTTTGCCGTTCAGCGCGCTGTCCGCCGGGATGCTGTCGCCCAGCACAATCGCCAGTTCGGCATCGCCCGGGTTGTCGATAATATCCAGATGTGCTTTGTGAGCCGCCGCGCCCAGCAGCGTCTTCGCCATATAGGCGCGAGCCTGTCCGAGTCCGGAGTCAATAATCAGCAGCGTTTTCATTATTCCTCTCCTGCTGTTAGTTAAAAGGTTTTAAGTCAACGCGCGCCATCATCGCGGCCAACTGGGTACGATCGGTAATGCCGACGTTGCTCTGGCTGACGGCCAGGGCGGCAACGGCAGTGGCAAGACGTAACGTATGCTCGCTGGATTCACGCATCAGCAGGCCGTAAATCAGGCCGCCAACCATCGAATCCCCTGCGCCGACGGTGCTGACTACCTCAACCGACGGTGGTTTGGCGATCCATTCGCCCGAGGCGTTCACCCACAGTGCGCCTTCCGCACCGAGAGAGATCACCACGTGCGCAATACCTTGCTCACGCAGGGCATGGGCAGCTTCAATCACATCTTTTAATTCTGGCAGCTTGCGGCCTGCCCAGATCTCCAGCTCGCGGCGGTTAGGTTTCACCAGCCATGGCGAGGCCTTGAGGCCGGCTACCAGGGCGTCACGGCTGCTGTCGAAGATAATGCACGGACACTGGCTGCGCAGGCGCGTCATCCAGTCGGTGAAGGCTTCCGGGCTGACGCCTGACGGCAGGCTGCCGCTGACGCAAACCATGTCAAACTGACCGAGCCAGGTCAGCGAATCGTTAACGAAACGCTCCCAGTCCGATGGCGTAACCTCGAAACCGGAGAAGTTCAGATCGGTCACTTCACCGTCTTTTTCCGTCAGCTTAACGTTGATGCGGGTACGGCCCTGAACGACCTGGAAACGGTTCGCAATGCCCAGTTCGCTGAACAACTGCTGAAAACCGTCCTGGTTGTCTTTACCGAGGAAACCGCCCACGGTGACGTCGATACCCAGATCCTTAAGAACCTTGGCGACGTTAATGCCTTTCCCTGCTGCATGCAGGCCCGTTGTGCGGACGAGGTTAACTTCGCCGCGCTCGATTTCCGGGCAGAAGCCCACCAGATCGTAAGCCGGGTTGAGGGTAATCGTAGCAACACGTCTGCTCATTATGCGCCCTCCCCCAGACCTGCCGCGATGGCGTCGCCAATAGCTTTCAGCGCCTGTTCAGCATCCGCACCCTGCGCGGTGAAACGCAGGCGGTGGCCTTTCTTCACGCCCAGCGCGACAACTTTCATCAGGCTGCGGCCATTCGCCGGTTTACCTGAACCGTCGAGGTTGGTCACGGTGATGTCACTTTCGAACTGTTTCACCGTATTCACCAGCATGGTGCCCGGGCGGGCATGCAGGCCGTGTTCATTACGTACCACAAACTCAGCGCTCAGCACGTCATCCGTCGGCACGTCGTCGCTGGTCAGCAGCGCCAGCACGGTGGCGGCATCGGCGTTCAGCAGTTTTTCAGCTTTATTGTTCAGGAGCAGATCGCCCAGGCGCTTCAGCACGGAAACCGGCTGTTCATCGGCCATGGCGACGGTGACGAGCATCGCAGCGCGTTCACCTTCTACCTCGAAAGCGGTGGCCGCGCGGCTAACGGCAATCGCGCTGCGCAGGTTGCCTTCAGCACTGTCGTTCAGCCAGATGCCCTGACCGAGATTCAGCGGTTTGTCGTTAATGACGCGCGTCACGAAGGCAGTATCAGCGGCACCGGCCTCTTTCAGGCGACCGGCGTTCAGCGCCTGCAGCGTCACCAGATCGCTTGTGGCAACGTCCAGGGTCAGCGTTTCGTTGTCCAGCTTCAGCGCTTCGCTCTGTTTTTCACCCATCAGCAGGGCGCGCAGCTCTTCGGCGGTGGTAACAGATTTCAGCTGTTCAGCAACGGCGTCATCGCTTAACACGTGCGTCAGCTGACGCAGCAAGCCCAGGTGTTCATCACTGCTCGCGGCGATACCGATGGCGACATAAGCCACCTGGCCGTCACCCCAGACGACGCCCTGCGGAAACTGATAAACCTGAACGCCGGTTTTCAGTACCTGGTCGCGGGTATCCGTTGTACCGTGCGGAATGGCAATGCCGTTGCCGAGGAAGGTAGACGTCTGCTGCTCGCGCGCCAGCATGCCATCAACGTAGCCTTCCGCGACGTTGCCTGCCTGTACGAGCGCGGCGGCAATCTGGCGAATGGCCTCTTCTTTATTCCCGGCCTGTTCGCCCGGGTGAATATCCTGAACAGATAACTGGAACATGGTTCTCCTCTCCTGCTGAACTTGAATCGTTTCAGCCTTAATGAGAAAAAATGCGCTAACCTGCTCCGTCAGTTCAAACAAGATAGCGCTGAAACGTTTCAAGAATTCTTGCCTTTTTCTTGAGAATGTTGCAAGAAAAGTTACATTCCGTATAACAGAATTTAGAGATGCCGCACATTTCTGTTGCAGCGAGCCGTTTTGCTGACGTTCAGCAAACGGCGTCAGCAGCTTCAGCTGAACGACTAAAATGAAATGCTATTTTGATTTTTTGTGGCGAAATTGACGGCACCCACTGTTTATTTTATGACGGGCGGCGTAAACTCCGCGGTTTTGTCATTCTCTGATTATAAAACATGCATAACACCCCCGCTGCCGCCTCACCAAAGCCCTTTGATTTGACGTCAACGGCGTTTCTGATTGTCGCTTTCCTCACCGGTATCGCGGGGGCATTACAAACGCCCACGCTGAGCCTGTTTTTAACGAACGAGGTTCATGCCCGCCCGGCGATGGTTGGCTTCTTCTTTACCGGCAGCGCCATTATCGGGATCCTCGTCAGCCAGTTTCTTGCTGGCCGCTCTGACCGTAAAGGCGATCGCAAAAGCCTGATTGTGTTCTGCTGCCTGCTGGGTGTGTTCGCCTGCGTGCTGTTCGCCTGGAACCGAAACTACTTCGTTCTGCTGTTTGTCGGCGTATTCCTGAGCAGCTTTGGCTCCACCGCCAACCCGCAGATGTTCGCCCTTGCCCGCGAGCACGCCGATCGCACCGGGCGCGAAGCGGTCATGTTCAGCTCCATTCTGCGTGCCCAGGTCTCCCTGGCATGGGTGATTGGCCCGCCGCTGGCGTATGCGCTGGCGATGGGTTTTGGTTTTACGGTGATGTACCTGAGCGCCGCCGTGGCGTTTGTGGTGTGCGGCGCAATGGTATGGTTTTTCCTGCCGTCGATGCGCAAAGAACCAAAAGTCACGACCGGCGTGCTGGAAGCGCCGCGCCGCAATCGTCGTGACGCGTTGCTGTTATTCATCATTTGTATGCTGATGTGGGGAACCAACAGTCTCTACATTATTAATATGCCGCTGTTTATTATTGACGAGCTGCACCTGCCGGAGAAACTGGCGGGCATAATGATGGGTACCGCGGCAGGTCTGGAGATCCCGACCATGCTCATCGCCGGTTATTATGCGAAGCGCTTCGGAAAGCGCTTTTTGATGCGCATTGCGGCCGTCGCCGGGCTGCTGTTCTATATCGGCATGCTGACGGTGCATAGCCCGGCGCTGCTGCTGGCGTTACAGCTGCTGAACGCGATTTACATCGGGATCCTGGCGGGCATCGGGATGCTCTACTTCCAGGATCTGATGCCCGGACAGGCAGGCGCAGCCACCACCCTTTATACTAATACCACCCGCGTGGGCTGGATTATTGCCGGCTCCATGGCCGGGATCGTGGCGGAAATCTGGAATTATCACACGGTGTTCTGGATTGCGCTGGTGATGTGCGTCGTGACCATCGGGTGTCTGACGCGCATTAAAGACGTTTAGGGCGCGGTGAGGCTCTCCAGCTCAAGCAGCCAGGTCATGGCCTGTTCGCGCGTGCTGCCGCACATTCCGGCACTGGGCTGAAGCCCGGCGCACACCTTCGGGCGCAAAGGCGAACTAAAGATCATGCACAGATTGGACTCAGAGAGCTGAACGCAGCGCATGTTTGCCGGCTTGCCCTGCGGCATGCCGGGTATGGGGCTTGAGATGGACGGTGCGGTACAGCACGCGCCACAGTCCGGACGACAATCCATAAAGGCTCTCTGTGGGTAGAAATGCCCGCGCAGTCGGGCATCGGGCGCACAGTAACACCTTTTGTGTATTGATAGCAAAAGCCGCGAATTCCTCTTGCCTGAAAGGGCGCGCGCGAGTAATTTGGCGCGATATTTTTTACCTCCCGTAAACAGGATTACTGCAATGCCAAGAGCGAACGAAATTAAGAAAGGTATGGTACTGAATTACAACGGCAAACTGCTGATTGTGAAAGATATCGATATTCAGGCCCCGAGCGCCCGCGGTGCTGCAACGCTGTATAAGATGCGTTTCGCCGACGTGCGTACCGGCCTGAAGGTTGAAGAGCGCTTCAAAGGCGACGATATCGTGGATACCGTGACCCTGACCCGTCGCTACGTTGATTTCTCCTATATCGACGGCAACGAATACGTGTTCATGGATAAAGAAGACTATACGCCGTATATCTTCACCAAAGATCAGATCGAAGAAGAGCTGCTGTTCATTCCTGAAGGTGGGATGCCGGACATGCAGGTGCTGACCTGGGATGGCGTGCTGCTGGCGCTGGAACTGCCGCAAACCGTCGACCTGGAAATTGTCGATACGGCACCGGGTATCAAAGGCGCGTCCGCGAGCGCCCGTAACAAACCGGCAACGCTGACGACCGGCCTGGTTGTTCAGGTGCCTGAGTACCTCTCAGCAGGCGAGAAAATCCGCATCCATATCGAAGAAAAACGCTATATGGGTCGTGCTGACTGATTGCCGCATTTGTCGGGTGGCGGCTTCGCCTGACCCGACCTGCAAAAACTAAAAAACCGGCTCTCAGGCCGGTTTTTTGTAGGCCCGGTAAGCGGTAGCGCCACCGGGCAACAGAGCTTACAGCAGCTCCGGATACTTCGTCATCTTCAGCGCCAGCTCAACGCCGCGCACTTCCGCCATCCCTTTCAGGCGACCAATCGCCGAGTAGCCCGGGTTGGTTTTCTTGCGTAAATCATCCAGCATCTGATGCCCGTGATCCGGACGGAACGGAATTGGACGCACATCGCCCGCCTGCTTACGGCGAACTTCCTGCGCCAGGATCGCATCCACCACCGCCACCATATTCACGTCGCCGCCCAGGTGCGCCGCTTCGTGGAAGGTTTTCGGGTTCTCTTCCCGGCAGGTAGCGCGAAGGTGGGTGAAGTGGATCCGATCGCCAAAGGTCTCGATCATCTGCACCAGGTCGTTATCCGCGCGCACGCCGTAGGAGCCGGTGCACATGGTAAAGCCGTTATAGATGCTGTCGACCGTCTCTTTCAGCCACTGCATATCCTCGATTGTCGAGACAATACGCGGCAGGCCGAGGATGGGACGCGGAGGATCGTCAGGATGGATAGCCAGACGCACTTTCACCTCTTCTGCGACCGGGACAATGGCGCGCAGGAAGTGGGCCATGTTGTCGCGCAGCTGGTTTTTATCGATATTACCGTACTCGGCCAGACGCGCGCGGAACTGATCCAGGGTGTACCCCTCTTCGGCCCCCGGCAGACCGGCAATGATATTGCGCGTCAGTTTTTCGATATCAGCTTCGCTGGCGGCATCAAACCACTGCTTCGCCTGCTCCTGCTCTTCGGCGGTGTAATCCGCCTGGGCACCAGAACGTTTCAGGATGTGCAGCTCAAATGCCGCAAAGGCAATCTGGTCAAAGCGCAGCGCTTTAGAGCCGTCTGCCATCTGGTATTCCAGATCGGTACGCGTCCAGTCCAGAATAGGCATAAAGTTATAGCAAACGGTATCAATCCCGCAGGCGGCGAGGTTACGAATGCTCTGCTGATAGTTGGCAATCCAGGTGTCGCACTCGCCGGAACGGGTTTTGATCTCTTCATGCACCGGAATGCTTTCGACCACGGACCAGGTTAAGCCCTTTTCCGCCAGCAGCGCCTGGCGCTGTTTAATTTCGTCAACCGGCCACACCTGGCCGTTGGGAATGTGGTGCAGTGCCGTCACGACGCCCGTCGCGCCTGCCTGACGCACATCATCAAGCGAAACCGGATCGTTCGGTCCGTACCAACGCCAGGTTTGTTCCATCGTCCCACCCCTTAAAGTTGTTATACCAATATGAATGACTTTGTTGACGACTACCATACATGTTTAATCATGAGGGTCAATATAGCCCACGGCATTGATTGATCAAACTCACATAATCGCGATATTTACGGCTTACCAATTCTCTTTGTTGTCATATAACTTTACACTGGCATTGTTAATTAATGGTTAATCAGGTGTGTATTTCATGAAGACAATTGCCTCCACCGCGCTTCCTTTCCACGTTCAACAGCCGCACTACGACCGTCAGTCACTGCGCTCGCGCATCGTCCATTTTGGCTTTGGTGCGTTTCATCGCGCGCATCAGGCATTGTTAACAGACCGGGTACTGAACGCAAAGGGGGGTGACTGGGGGATTTGCGAAATCAGCCTGTTCAGCGGCGACGTGCTGATGAGCCAGCTGCGCGCCCAGGACCATCTGTTTACCGTGCTGGAGAAAGGGCCTGACGGGAATCAGCCGATTATCGTCGGCGCGGTACATGAATGTCTGAATGCAAAACTCGACTCGCTGGCGGCGATCATTGAAAAATTCTGCGAACCGCAGGTGGCGATTGTTTCTCTCACCATCACTGAAAAGGGCTATTGCCTCGACCCGGCTACCGGCAGGCTGGATACGCAAAACGCCCGCATTGTCCATGACCTTGAAAATCCGTCTGAACCGCATTCCGCGCCGGGTATTCTGGTCGAAGCGCTGCATCGCCGCCGCGAGCGGGGGTTGCAGCCGTTTACCGTTCTCTCCTGCGATAACATCCCGAATAACGGACATGTGGTGAAAAACGCCGTGCTCGGGATGGCGCAAAAACGCTCCCCTGAGCTTGCCGCCTGGATTGATGCGCACGTCAGCTTCCCGGGCACCATGGTCGACCGGATTGTTCCGGCCGCCACCGAGGCCTCTCTGGCCGAAATCACCCAGGCCCTTGGCGTGGACGATCCCTGCGCCATCAGCTGTGAGCCATTTATCCAGTGGGTGGTTGAAGATAACTTTGTCGCCGGACGGCCAGAGTGGGAGGTCGCAGGCGTGCAGATGGTGCAGGACGTTTTGCCCTGGGAGCAGATGAAACTGCGGATGCTGAACGGCAGCCACTCGTTTCTGGCCTACCTTGGCTACCTGGCGGGCTACGCGCATATTAATGAATGCATGGAGGATGAGCACTTCCGCGAGGCCGCGCGCCGGTTGATGCTGGACGAACAGGCCCCTACCCTGCGCATTACGGATGTTGACCTCACCGCCTATGCCGACAGCCTGATCGACCGTTTTGCCAACCCGGCGCTTCAGCACCGGACCTGGCAGATTGCGATGGACGGCAGCCAGAAATTGCCGCAGCGGATGCTCGACGGCATCCGCGTGCATCTTGAACGTCATACCGCGTGGCCTCTGCTGGCGCTGGGCGTGGCGGGCTGGATGCGCTACGTCAGCGGCACGGATGACCAGGGAAACGCAATCGACGTTCGCGATCCGCTTAGCGAGAAAATCCGTGGCATTGTGAGCACCAGCAGCGAAGCCGATCGCGTCACCGCCCTGCTGGGGCTAAACGAGATCTTCGGCCACGACCTGCCGCAAACGCCGGCGTTCGTGGACGCAATCGTTCAGGCCTACCAGCGCCTCGTCCGCGATGGCGCGCGCCGGGCCGTTATCGAAACGTTAAATATTTAGCGATTATTGCGTTTAACGCGAACGGGGCGCCTCTCCGTTCGCGCCTCCCCTTCTCAATGCCCGTTTTTTTCGCCAGGATGATAGATTATCGGTTTAGCATTACGATTATCTCTCGGAGCACACGTGACCAAAACCAACCTCATCACCGGCTTCCTCGGTAGCGGCAAAACAACCTCCATTCTGCATTTGCTGGCAAATAAAGATCCGTCCGAAAAATGGGCCGTGCTGGTTAACGAATTTGGCGAAGTCGGTATCGACGGTGCGCTGCTGGCCAACAGCGGTGCGATGATCAAGGAGATCCCCGGCGGCTGCATGTGCTGTGTGAATGGTCTGCCGATGCAGGTGGGGCTGAACACGCTGCTCCGTCAGGGCAAACCCGACCGTCTGCTGATTGAACCCACGGGGCTGGGCCATCCGAAGCAAATTCTCGATTTACTGACCGCACCGGTTTATGAACCCTGGATCGATCTGCGCGCCACGCTTTGCCTGCTCGACCCGCGCCAGCTGCTCGATGAAAAAACGCTGAGCAATGAGAACTTCCGCGACCAGCTCGCCTCGGCAGATATCATTGTGGCGAATAAATCCGACCGCAGCACGCCCGAGAGCCAGGCGGCACTGGCGGCCTGGTGGCAACACGCGGGCGGCGGACGCCAGCGTGTCGAGACCACGCAGGGAAACATTGATGGCACGCTGCTCGATCTTCCTCGCCTGAATCAGACAGAACTGCCATCCAGCCCCGAGCACGCGCATCATCATGGCGTGAAGCATGGCCTGGCGGCGTTAAGCCTGCCTGAGCATCAGCGCTGGCGGCGTAACCTGAACAGCGGTCAGGGGCATCAGGCCTGCGGATGGATTTTTGACGCCGACACGCAGTTTGACACCATTGGCATCCTTGAGTGGGCCAGGCTGGCCCCGGTTGAGCGTGTAAAAGGGGTGATGCGCACGCAGGACGGCCTGGTGCGGATAAACCGCCAGGGTGAGGACTTCTTTATCGAAACGCAGAACGTCGCGCCGCCGGATAGCCGAATAGAGTTAATTAGTGCGGTTAACACCGACTGGAACGCACTCCAGTCCAGTCTGTTGAAGCTTCGTTTAAGTTCGGGTGGCTAACGTTGCCCCAGTTTTAACACTATGCTGAAGAATATGACGACTCGATACCCCCAGATATTACTGTTGAACGCTGCCGGGCTGGCGCTCTTTTTATCCTGGTATCTTCCGGTGAACCACGGCCTGTGGTTCCCGCTGGATTCCAGCATTTTCCATTTCTTTAATCAGGAACTGGTAAAAAGTAAGGCGTTTTTATGGCTGGTAGCGATTACCAATAACCGTGCCTTTGACGGTTGCTCGCTGCTGGCGATGGGCTGTTTAATGCTCTCCTTCTGGCTGAAAGAGGACAAAACAGGGCGTCGTCGTATCATAATGATGGGTCTGGTGATGCTGCTGGCGGCGGTGGTGATCAACCAGCTGGCGCAGCATCTGATGCCGGTTAAACGCGCAAGCCCCTCCCTGTCGTTCCCGAATATTTACCGCGTGAGTGAATTGCTGCATATTTCGACAAAAGACGCGTCGAAAGACAGTTTCCCTGGCGATCACGGCATGATGCTGCTTATTTTCTCCGCCTTCATGCTGCGTTATTTCGGTAAAAAAGCCTTTGCCATTGCTCTGGCCATCGTCGTGATATTTGCCTTCCCGCGCGTCATGATTGGTGCGCACTGGTTTACCGATATTGCCGTTGGCTCCCTGACGGCGGTGCTCATTGGGGCACCATGGTGCTTAATGACCCCCTTAAGCGACCGTTTAATTGCGCTTTTCGATCGTTATATGCCTGGAAATAGCAACAAAATTAAAACAAATATCTAACCTAAATTATCATCATCCATCAGGGATCGTTTGGGATCCCTGATGCGACTCCCCCCTTTCGCCTGTCTGGCTGTCATATTCTCGTCATCACATTCATGTTAGAAATGAATGAATTGCGCATTTAAGCAGCAATTTTGACGGCATTTTGCGCTATTGCAGTTATTCACTTTCTGTATCACTTTTTCTTATAAAAAAAAGGGTATTTTTGCTCGCAATAGCCCTTGCAATCGGGTAATCTCAGACTCGTTTTGCCCCACAAAGATAATTATTACTGTGGTGAATAAATTTGTGCGCTGTGCCACAGATTTGGCCATAAAGAATTGTCTGATTGTGCGCAGGTAATTAGTCTCGTCACGTTTGGCATTTTTATAACGATTTTTTCGTTAAGGACTTCAAGGGATAATAAACAACATGGTCAAATCTCAACCGATTTTGAGATATATCTTGCGGGGGATCCCGGCGATTGCAGTGGCGGTACTGCTTTCAGCATGTAGCACAACGAACACCGCGAAGAATATGCATCCTGAGACGCGTGTTGTGGGAATGGAAGATTCCTCTTCACTGCAAGCCTCTCAGGATGAATTTGAAAATATGGTACGTAATCTGGACGTGAAGTCCCGTATTATGGACCAGTATGCTGACTGGAAAGGCGTGCGTTATCGTCTGGGCGGCAGCACCAAGAAAGGCATTGATTGTTCCGGTTTCGTACAGCGTACCTTCCGCGAGCAATTTGGGTTAGACCTCCCGCGTTCAACCTATGAACAGCAGGTGATGGGCAAGTCGATTTCACGCACCAAACTGCGTACCGGTGATTTAGTCCTGTTCAAGGCAGGATCGACCGGCCGACATGTGGGCATCTATATCGGCAACGATCAGTTTGTCCATGCCTCCACCAGCAGCGGTGTGACCATCTCCAGCATGAACGAGCCATACTGGAAGAAGCGCTACAACGAAGCGCGCCGAGTTTTGACCCGCAGTTAATATAACTGTTGTATCGTGAGTTATCCCTTGGCTGGCGATACGATAAAGAAAGACACTGCTTCGGCAGTGTTTTTTTTTGCCCGTTACACTGAACACATTCAGCGGCCATTCAGGAAGCACGACGTCTATGTTTACCCGCTACTTTTTCAGCAATCGCAAAATAGCGATCCTCAGTATCCTGACAGGCCTTTTCATCGCCCTGCTTATGGGTTCAATACAGTTTTTTTGGAGCTATCAGAAGCGACAGGCCAAGTTTGATACCTTAATTTCAGACCTGAGCGTGTACATGGAGGGGTATTTCGGCGAGCTGAAAACTGCTATCGATGTGCTCCAGCCGCTCACGCTGAGCAACTGCCATGATGTGAGCGGCGAGCTGACCTCGCGCGCAGCCTTTAGTATCAACGTACGCGCCTTTTTGCTGGTCCGGGACAGCAATGCGTTTTGCTCATCCGCAACCGGGCCTATGCAGGTCCCCATGCAGGAACTCATTCCTGACCTGAATATCACTAAGCAGATCGATATGGCCCTTTTGCCAGGGACGCCCATGCTCCCCAACAAGCCGGCGATCGCCATCTGGCATCGAAATCCGCTGGTGAAAGACGGCGGCGTGTTTACCTCGGTGAACCTCAACCTGGCCCCCTACCTGCTCTACACCTCACGTCAGGACGCATTCACGGGAATTGCCGTCGTCATTGGCGATAAAGCGCTATCCACCATGTCCCCGAACCTGGTCAACGCGCACGACCTGAATCAACATCCGGCCCGCACCGCCACGCTTAAGGCCGTGCCGATCACCATCAAAATGTATGCGCAAGCCTGGACCACGGATGAAATGCTCTTCGCCCTGTTTTTCGGCCTGGTCTGCGGGATTGCGGGAGGCTCCCTTAACTTCTACATCCTGACCATTCGCCAGAACCCGGGTAAAGAGATTTTAACCGCCATCAAGGCAGGTCAGTTCTACGTGGTCTATCAACCGGTGGTGGATGCGAAAGAGCTTAAAATGCGCGGCGTAGAGGTGCTGATGCGCTGGAAGCACCCCACCATGGGCGAAATCCCGCCCGACGCCTTTATCAACTTTGCCGAAGCCCAGAAGCTGATCGTCCCGCTGACGCTGCATCTTTTCGACCTGATTATTCGCGATGCGCCGGTTTTACAAACGCTTTTACCGCCCGGCGCGAAGCTCGGGATCAACATCGCGCCAGGGCACCTGCACGCCGACAGCTTTAAAGACGATATGCGTACCTTTACCAGCCTGCTGCCTCCACATCATTTCCAGACCGTACTGGAGATTACCGAGCGCGATATGATCAACCATCATCAGGCCAATACGCTGTTTGAGTGGCTGCACAACGAAGGGTTTGAGATCGCCATCGACGACTTCGGGACCGGGCACAGCGCGCTTATCTACCTTGAGCGTTTCACCATGGACTACATCAAAATCGACCGCGGCTTCGTTAACGCCATTGGGACAGAAACCGTGACCTCCCCCGTGCTTGACGCCGTGCTGACGCTGGCGAGGCGGTTAAACATGTCCACCGTGGCGGAAGGTGTGGAAACCCCCGAACAGGCGGCCTGGCTGCGGGAGCACGGAGTGAACTTCCTGCAGGGCTACTGGATTAGCCGTCCGATGCCGCTGGAGCAATTCAGCCAGTGGACGCCGGATAAGCCGCAACCCCGCGAATAATTTCACAATCGCGTCGGCGTCACTTATTATTCAGTTTATCTGAGCCATTCGATACAAAGAGGGACCGCGGCCGATGGTGATGCGCGTAATACTGATGCTAATGGCATTCCTGTGCCTGCCCGCTCAGGCACAGACAATCAAAGAGAGCAGCGCGTTTGCCGTCATCGGCGAGCCGAAATATGCCGTTAACTTCACCCACTTTGATTACGTCAACCCCGCCGCGCCAAAAGGGGGAAACGTCACCCTTTCCGCCACCGGCACCTTCGATAACTTTAACCGCTACGCGCTGCGCGGCGTGGCGGCTGCGCGCACCGAATCGCTCTACGATACCCTTTTTGTTACCTCCGACGACGAACCGGGCAGCTACTATCCCCTGGTGGCGGATAATGTCCGTTATGCGGATGATTTTGCCTGGGCTGAAGTGTCGATTAACCCCCGCGCGCGTTTTCATGACGGCACGCCGGTAAAAGCCAGCGACATCGCCTTCACGTTCCATAAGTTTATGACCGAGGGCGTGCCGCAGTTTCGTCTGGTGTATAAAGGCACCACCATTAAGGCCATCGCACCGCTTACCGTGCGTATCGAACTGAGCGAGCCGAATAAAGAGAACATGCTGAGCCTGTTCTCCTTGCCGGTGATGCCGGAATCCTTCTGGAAGAACCATAAGCTCAGCGATCCGCTCTCCGTGCCGCCGCTGGCGGGTGGTCCCTACCGCATCACCGCCTGGCGGATGGGTCAGTATCTGGTCTATTCCCGCGTCAAAGACTACTGGGCCGCCGATCTGCCCGTCAACCGCGGGCGCTGGAACTTCGATACCATCCGCTACGATTACTACCTGGACGATAACGTCGCGTTTGAGGCGTTCAAAGCCGGTGCCTTTGATTTACGCCTCGAGAGCAGCGCCAAAAACTGGGCGACCCGCTACATCGGCAAGAACTTCGCTAAAAAGTACATCGTCAAAGACGAACACAAAAATGAGTCTGCCCAGGACACGCGCTGGCTGGCGTTTAATATCCAGCGTCCGGTCTTTGCCGACCGACGGGTCCGCGAGGCGATAACCCTGGCGTTTGATTTTGAATGGATGAACAAAGCGCTCTTTTACGGTGCCTACAGCCGCGCCAACAGTTATTTCCAGAATACGGAATATGCCGCCCGCGATTATCCCAATGCGGACGAGCTGGTCCTGCTGGCCCCGCTGAAAGCTGAACTGCCTCCCGAGGTGTTTACCTCCGTCTTTACCCCGCCGGTGTCGGACGGCAATGGCTTCGATCGCGATAACCTCCTGAAGGCCAGCCGGTTGCTGGACGCGGCGGGCTGGCCGCTTAAAAATCAAAAGCGGATCAACGCAAAAACCGGGAAACCGCTGAGCTTTGAGCTACTGCTCTCCTCGGGTGCTGATAACCAGTGGGTGATGCCGTTTAAACAGAACCTTGAACGCCTGGGCGTGACCCTGAATATTCGTCAGGTGGATAATGCGCAGATCACCAACCGCATGCGCAGCCGTGATTACGATATGATGCAGCGCCTGTGGTCCGCTCAGCCCTGGCCGAGCAGCGACCTGCAGATCGCCTGGGCCTCGAGCTATATTGACTCGAGTTATAACGCGCCAGGGGTGAAAAGCCCGGCCATCGATGCCCTCATCGCCAAAATTATTGCGGCGCAGGGCGATAAAGACAAACTGCTGCCCCTGGGCCGGGCGCTTGACCGGGTGTTAACCTGGAACTATTACATGCTGCCGATGTGGTACATGGGTGAAGATCGTACGGCCCGCTGGGATAAATTCTCGCTGCCGTCCGTGCGCCCCATTTATTCACTGGGTTTTGATACCTGGTGGTATGACGTGAATAAGGCCGGGAAGCTCCCTGCCGAGCGGCGCTAAGGAATAACCATGGGTGCTTATCTGATCCGTCGTCTGCTGCTGGTTATTCCAACGCTGTGGGCCATCATCACCATCAACTTTTTTATCGTGCAAATTGCGCCCGGCGGCCCGGTGGATCAAGCGATCGCGGCGGTGGAATTTGGCAACAGCGGCGCGATACCGGGCGGCGGCGGGGAAGGTTTAGGCGCAAGCCATGCCAGAACCGGCGTGGGTAATATCAGCGATAGCCATTACCGGGGCGGGCGCGGGCTGGATCCGGAGGTGATCGCCGAGATCACCCAGCGCTACGGCTTTGATAAGCCGCTGCACGAGCGTTATTTCACCATGCTGTGGAACTACGTACGTTTTGATTTTGGCGACAGCCTGTTTCGCAGCGCCTCGGTCCTGACCCTAATTAAGCAGAGCCTGCCGGTGTCGGTTACGCTGGGTCTGTGGGGGACGCTGATCATCTACCTGGTGTCGATTCCGCTGGGGATCCGTAAAGCGGTCCACAACGGCAGCCGCTTTGATATCTGGAGCAGCACGTTCATCATTGTGGGCTATGCGATCCCGGCGTTTTTGTTTGCCGTGCTGCTGATTGTCTTTTTCGCTGGCGGCAGTTACTTCGATATCTTCCCGCTTCGCGGGCTGGTGTCAGCCGACTTCAGCACCCTGCCGTGGTATAAAAAAATCACCGACTATTTCTGGCATATCACTTTGCCGGTGCTGGCGACGGTGATTGGCGGCTTTGCGGCGCTGACGATGCTGACCAAAAATGCGTTTCTCGATGAGATCCGCAAACAGTACGTGGTCACCGCGCGCGCCAAGGGCGTCGGTGAAAAGCAGATCATGTGGAAACACGTTTTCCGCAACGCCATGCTGCTGGTGATTGCAGGCTTTCCGGCCACCTTCATCAGCATGTTTTTTACCGGTTCGCTGCTGATAGAGGTGATGTTCTCCCTGAATGGCCTGGGACTGCTGGGCTACGAAGCGACCGTCTCTCGCGATTATCCGGTGATGTTTGGCACACTCTACATCTTCACCCTGATTGGCCTGCTGCTGAATATCATTAGCGATATCAGCTATACGCTGGTCGATCCCCGTATCGACTTTGAGGGCCGCTGATGCCGCACTTAAGCCCCGTTAATCAGGCCCGCTGGGCGCGCTTTCGTCATAACCGCCGCGGCTATTGGTCATTGTGGATCTTCGCCGTGTTGTTCGCGTTGAGCATGTGTTCGGAGCTGATTGCCAACGATAAACCCTTGCTGGTGCACTTCAACGACCGCTGGTACGTGCCCGTGCTGGCTAACTACAGCGAAAGCGATTTTGGCGGGCCCTTTGCCACACCGGCGCAATATCAGGATCCCTGGCTGCGTCAGCATATCGAGCAGCACGGCTGGGCGCTGTGGGCACCGATTCGCTTTGGCGCAAACAGCATCAATTACGCCACCCAGACCCCCTTCCCTTCTCCGCCCTCCCGGCAAAACTGGCTGGGCACCGATGCCAACGGCGGTGATGTGCTGGCGCGCATCCTCTATGGCACACGAATCTCGATCCTCTTTGGGCTGATGCTGACGCTGTTTTCCAGCGTCATGGGCGTCGTGGCGGGCGCCATTCAGGGCTATTACGGGGGCAAGGTCGATCTCTGGGGCCAGCGTATCATTGAGGTCTGGTCCGGCATGCCGACCCTGTTTTTAATCATTCTGCTTTCAAGCGTGGTTCAGCCGAATTTCTGGTGGCTGCTGGGGATCACCGTTCTGTTTGGCTGGATGGCGCTGGTGGGCGTGGTGCGCGCGGAGTTTCTGCGAACCCGCAATTACGACTACATCCGCGCCGCCCAGGTTCTGGGCGTGAGCGACAGCGGGATCATCTTCCGCCATATGCTGCCCAACGCCGTGGTGGCGACCCTCACCTTCCTGCCGTTTATTTTGTGCAGCTCCATTACCACCCTGACCTCGCTTGATTTTCTCGGGTTCGGGTTACCGCCCGGCTCCCCGTCGCTCGGCGAACTGCTGCTGCAGGGCAAGAATAATCTTCAGGCGCCGTGGCTGGGCATCACCGCCTTCCTCTCGGTGGCTATATTGCTCTCGCTGCTGATCTTCATTGGCGAAGCCGTGCGCGACGCGTTTGATCCTAACAAGGCGGTATAAGATGACGCAGCCTCTTCTGAGTATTGATCACCTGTCGATTGCGTTTTCCAGGCAGGGCGAAACGCGCAGGGTGGTCACGGATTTGTCTTTGCAGATCCAGCGCGGTGAAACCCTGGCGCTGGTGGGCGAGTCCGGTTCCGGCAAGAGCGTTTCGGCGCTCTCGGTGCTGCGCCTGCTCCCATCCCCGCCGGTCAGTTATCCGCAGGGCGATATTCTGTTTCACGGCAGCTCGCTGCTTCACGCCGATGAGCGGACCCTGCGCGGGATCCGCGGCAATAAAATTGCCATGATTTTTCAGGAACCGATGGTGTCGCTCAACCCGCTGCACACCCTGGAAAAACAGCTTTATGAAGTGCTGTCCCTGCACCGGGGCATGCGTAAAGAGGCGGCGCGAGGAGAGATCCTGGACTGCCTTGAGCGTACCGGCATACGTCACGCGGCCAAACGGCTAAGCGATTATCCCCACCAGCTCTCCGGCGGTGAGCGCCAGCGCGTGATGATCGCCATGGCCCTGCTCACCCGCCCGGAACTGCTGATTGCCGATGAGCCGACAACCGCTCTTGACGTCACGGTGCAGGCGCAGATCCTGCACCTGCTGCGCGAACTGCGTGACGAGCTGAACATGAGCCTGCTGTTTATCACCCACAACCTGAGCATTGTGAAAAAGCTGGCGGACAGCGTGGCCGTTATGCAAAACGGACGCTGCGTTGAGCAAAACCGCGCCGCCGCCCTGCTCAGTGCTCCACAGCACCCGTATACGCAGCGCCTGCTGGATAGCGAACCGTCAGGCGACCCGGTTCCCCTGAGCGCAGACAGCGTGCCGTTACTGCAGGTGAAGGATCTGGCCGTCTCGTTTCCGGTGCGCAAAGGCATACTGCGGCGCGTCGTTGACCACACAATCGTGCTAAAAAACGTCAGTTTTTCGCTGCGACCGGGGGAATCGCTCGGGCTGGTTGGCGAGTCAGGCTCGGGTAAAAGCACCACCGGCCTGGCGCTGCTGCGCTTAATTGCCTCACGGGGGGATATTATTTTCGACGGTATGCCACTGCACGACTGGAACCGGCGTCAGATGCTTCCCGTGCGTCCGCGTATGCAGGTTGTTTTTCAGGATCCGAACTCGTCGCTCAACCCACGGCTGAGCGTGTTGCAAATCATCGAAGAGGGGCTGCGCGTTCATCGCCCTGAACTGACGACCCGGCAGCGCGAAGACGACGTGATGCGCGTGATGGTGGAGGTAGGCCTGGATCCCGACACGCGGCATCGCTACCCGGCTGAATTTTCCGGCGGACAGCGCCAGCGCATTGCGATAGCCCGCGCGCTTATCTTAAAACCGGAGCTGATCATTCTTGATGAGCCAACGTCTTCACTCGACAGAACGGTGCAGGCGCAGATCCTGGCACTGCTAAAAGACTTGCAGGAAAAGCACCGCCTTGCCTATATCTTCATCAGTCATGATTTACAGGTGGTGCGGGCGCTGTGCCATCAGGTGATTGTGCTTCGGCAGGGAGAGGTTGTCGAGCAGGGGGAGTGCCAACGCATTTTCGCCGCGCCAACGCAAAACTATACGCGCCAGCTGCTGCAGGCAGACTAGCGCTTAGAAGGGATAGTGACCAGAGAAAGGCTCGGCAATCGCCACGCCAAAGTTTTTCAGACGACAAGTGGCGGCAAATTCGTCCTGGCTGTTGACGAACAGGCAGGGTTCGCCTTCGCACTCCAGCACGGAGCTGACCACTTCGATATCCGTCAACGCCTGGCTAAGACGTTCCATTACCGGCCATGCGTTTTCATCGCTCGGGCTTAGCAGCTTAAGCGCAACCAGACAATTCTCGCACTCTTTACCACTTTGCGGAATCGGTTCAACTTTTGAACCTGCAAAACCCGCCGACCAGCGATAGCTCTGGGGCAAGCGATGGACAATGGAGAGTTGTAATGTATTCACGTTCGTTCCCCGGAAGCAAAATTTACTTAACAATTTATTTACATTTATAGTAACACATCATCGCTAACCTGCACTGTTCAGCGCTTTTTATAGGAGTGGCAGCCTCGCGTCGGGGCTATATGTACCCGTTTCTGCGATCTAACTCAACCTTTTTAAATACAATGATGTGACTTTTTACACAAATAGATTTTACATAAAAGAAACAAACAGAGGGTAAACGAACGGGGGTTTGGTTGACATGTGTCAAAAAAAAGGCCCGAGTTGGGCCTTATTTATGCGCTAGTTCGCGACTTTTCGCGACCGGCTGGCGTACAGGTAAAAAAGAACCGAGCTTGTGGCGCAGAAAGCGATCGCCCAGAGCATCGGCCAGGCCGTGTTAAAGGTCGCCAGCGAAAGCAGCGCCCCCACAATCGCGCCGATGCCGAAGCGGAAGGTCCCCGCCAGCGACGATGCCGTTCCTGCCATGTGGGGAAACTCGTCGAGGATCACCGCCATCGCATTGGAGGAGATCATCGACACACAGCCGACAAACGCCGCAACCCCTATCACCAGCGCCCAGAAACCGATGCCAAAGAAGGCACTCACCACCAGCCATATCGCCATCACAAACTGGATCCACAGCCCGGCGCGGAACATATTCAACGCCCCAACGCGCCGTACGAAGCGGCTGTTAATGATGGTCATCACAAACAGGAACACGATGTTCAGCGCGAAGTAATAGCCAAAGTGCTGCGGGGAGACGTGGTTCAGCTCAATGTAGACAAACGGCCCGGCGCTCAGGAACGAAAACATCCCGGCGAAGCTGAAGCCGCTTGCCAGCATGTAGCTCAGCACGCGCTTGTGGCGGAACAGCGAAGCGAAGTTCCCGAGCGTGGTACGGATGTGGAACTTCTGCCGACGCTCAACGGGCAGCGTTTCATCAATAAAGAAGAAAATCATCGCCGACGCCAGCAGCGCGGCAATGGCCAGAATCCAGAAAATCGCATGCCAGCTGAACCACACCAGCACCGCACCGCCCACCATTGGCGCAACCAGCGGCGCAATGGTGGTCACCAGCATGACAAACGACATCATGCGGGAGAACTCTTCTTTCGGGTAGATATCACGCATCAGGGCATTAATCACCACGCTTGCCGCAGCCGCCGCCAGGCCGTGGAAAAAGCGCATGACGATCAGGTGATCGATTGTCTGCGCCAGGGCACAGGCCACCGCTGCGCCAGCAAAGATTAACGTCCCGCCAAGGATAACCGGTTTACGCCCGAGGCTGTCTGCCAGCGGGCCGTACAGCAGCTGACCGATGGCAAAACCGAGAATATAGGTACTGAGCGTCATCTGGGCGCTGCCCGCCGGTACGCCAAACTGCGCGGAAATCACCGGCAGCGCGGGCAGATACATATCGATAGACAGCGGCATCAGCATGGCCAGCAGGCCAAGAATGAAGACGATTTTGAAAGACGAGTGTGGCCTGGTGGTCACAGGGTTCTCCTGAAATTAACGCGAAGGTGTGCCTACGCTGGCGATCTCTTCTTCCGTCAGCGGGCGGTATTCGCCTGGCGCAAGTTCCGGATCGAGTTCAATGGCGCCAATGCGCTCGCGATGCAGACCCACCACCCGGTTGCCCACGGCGGCAAACATCCGTTTCACCTGGTGGTATCGCCCTTCGCTGATGGTCAGACGGACTTCCGTTGGGGTGATAACCTCCAGCACTGCCGGTCGGGTGAGATCTTTTTCATTGTGCAGCTGAACGCCTTTCGCAAAGTGTTCTGCCGTATCGTCCGCCACCGGCGACTCCAGCGTAACCAGGTAGGTTTTCTCGCAGTGGTGACGCGGAGAGGTAATGCGGTGCGACCACTGGCCGTCATCGGTCATCAGTACCAGACCGGTGGTGTCGATATCCAGACGACCGGCGGCGTGCAGCTTGTGCGCGACCGGCTCATCCAGAAAATAGAGCACCGTCGGGTGATCGGGATCGTCCGTTGAGCAGACGTAGCCTTCCGGCTTGTGAAGCATGAAGTAGCGCGGGCCGTTCTGCTGGGTAAGCGTGTTACCGTCATACTCTACCTGATGTTCAGGCTGGAGTTTGAACGCCGAGTCTTTCACAATGTCGCCATCCACGGTAACGCGGCTGGCGCGGATCTCGCGCCCTGCAATAGCGCGGCTTACGCCGAGTTGCTGAGCGATAAACTTATCAAGTCGCATGAAATCTTTTTAGCCTTAATGGTGCTGGAAGTCGGACAACGCGTCCGAAAAAGAAGCAGTCAAGAACGGTTCAGTATAATGGTCTGGTTGCGCCACTCAAGGGAAAAAGTTTCGTGGCATACTATATGCGAAATAACTAAACCGAGACCTCATGACTTTCACACTCCGCCCCTATCAGCAGGAAGCCGTTGACGCCACCCTGGCCTGGTTTCGAAAACACACAACGCCCGCGGCCATTGTGCTCCCCACCGGCGCGGGTAAAAGTCTGGTGATTGCCGAGCTGGCACGTCTGGCGCGCGGGCGCGTGCTGGTGCTGGCGCACGTCAAAGAGCTGGTGGCGCAGAACCACGCCAAATATTGTGCGCTCGGGCTGGACGCCGACATCTTCGCCGCCGGGCTGAAACGCAAAGAGAGCCACGGTAAAGTGGTGTTTGGTAGCGTGCAGTCGGTTGCCCGTAACCTGGAGCAGTTTCGCAGCGAGTTTTCGCTGCTGATCGTCGACGAGTGCCACCGCATCAGCGATGACGACGACAGCCAGTATCAGCAGATCCTGACGCATCTGAAAACGGTAAACCCGCAGATTCGCCTGCTCGGGCTGACCGCGACCCCCTTTCGCCTGGGCAAAGGCTGGATCTACCGTTTCCACTATCACGGCATGGTGCGCGGGGACGAAAAAGCGCTGTTCAGCGACTGCATTTACGAGCTTCCGCTGCGGTACATGATTAAGCACGGCTATCTGACGCCGCCCGAGCGGCTGGATATGCCCGTGGTGCAGTACGACTTCAACCGACTCCAGGCGCAGAGCAACGGATTGTTCAGCGAAGCGGACCTCAATCATGAGCTGAAAAAGCAGCAGCGGATCACGCCGCATATCATCAGCCAGATTGAAGAGTTCGCCCGGACACGCAAAGGGGTGATGATTTTCGCCGCCACCGTCGAGCACGCGAAAGAGATCACCGGCCTGCTGCCCGCTGACGATGCCGCGCTTATCACCGGCGATACCCCCGGCCCGGAGCGTGACGCGCTGATTGAGGCTTTCAAGGCGCAGCAGTTCCGCTATCTGGTCAACGTATCCGTGCTGACCACCGGCTTTGATGCCCCGCACGTCGACCTGATCGCCATTCTGCGCCCGACCGAATCGGTCAGCCTGTATCAGCAGATCGTCGGGCGCGGGCTGCGCCTGGCGCCGGGGAAAACCGACTGCCTGATCCTGGACTACGCCGGGAACCCCCACGATCTTTACGCGCCGGAAGTGGGCGCGCCGAAAGGCAAAAGTGACAACGTGCCGGTTCAGGTCTTTTGTCCTGCCTGCGGATTCGCTAACACCTTCTGGGGCAAAACCACCGCTGACGGCACGCTGATTGAACATTTTGGCCGGCGCTGCCAGGGCTGGTTTGAAGATGACGACGGCCATCGCGAACAGTGCGATTTCCGCTTCCGCTTTAAAAACTGCCCGCAGTGCAACGCGGAGAACGACATCGCCGCCCGTCGCTGCCGGGAATGCGACACCGTGCTGGTTGACCCGGACGACATGCTCAAAGCCGCGCTGAAGCTGAAAGACGCGCTGGTGCTTCGCTGTTCCGGCATGGCGCTGCAGCCGGGGGCGGACGAAAAAGGCGAATGGTTAAAAATTACCTATTACGATGAGGACGGCGCAGACGTCAGCGAGCGGTTCAGGTTACACACGCCTGCCCAGCGAATGGCGTTTGAGCAGCTGTTTATTCGCCCACATACCCGCACGCCGGGGGTGCCCCTGCGCTGGATAACGGTTGCCGATATCGTGCATCAGCAGGCGTTTCTGCGCCATCCCGATTTCGTGGTTGCCCGTCAAAAAGGCCAGTACTGGCAGGTGCGTGAAAAGGTCTTTGACTACGAAGGCCGCTTTCGCCGGGCAAATGAATTACGCGGCTGACGGGACTTTTCGTTGATGTGCGGGGCGTTTGAGTATAAAATGCCGCCCGCTTCACATCCGTGAGGCAGAACACTCACCTGCTGCTGGGTCGCCTGTAGTAGGGTTTTAAATACAGAGAGAAATCTATGTTCACTATCGAAGCAGAAGTACGTAACGTGCAGGGTAAGGGTGCGAGCCGCCGCCTGCGTAACGCTAACAAGTTCCCGGCTATCGTTTACGGTGGCGAAGCTGCTCCAGTTGCAATCGAACTGGATCACGACAAAGTATGGAACATGCAGACTAAAGCTGAATTCTACAGCGAAGTTCTGACCATCGTTGTTGGCGGTAAAGAAGAAAAAGTGAAAGTTCAGGCTGTTCAGCGTCACCCGTTCAAGCCAAAACTGTCTCACATCGACTTCGTTCGCGCGTAATCGCAAACTCGTCGAGAAAAACCCCGCTTCTGCGGGGTTTTTTTATGGCCGTTATTTACCGCCCGAGGTGCGGCGCTGCAGCTGATCGCGCAGGTTCGGCGGTGTGCCTTTGATGGTCAGCGTATCGGTCGCCGGATCCCAGAAGATACGTTCCCCCAGCAGCATGGCATCAAAGTTGATGGTTAAGCCGCCACCGCTGCCGGCAAATTTCGTCAGCTGACGCAGCGTGCTGCGATCCGCCGGGAAGCTCTCTTCAAGCTCATAGCCTTTTTCGGCGGTAAACTCCTGGAAGCTCACTTCGCTGACGCCCGCCAGCTCTTTAGAGAGCGACTCCAGTTCAATCTCCTCCCCCGCCTGCAGCTGTTCGTTACAGTAGCTATAAACCTGCTGACGCACGTTCTGGCGCTCGGATTTATCGAGCTGCGCTTCTGAGGTGAAGTCATCCACCGCCTGCAGCAGACCTTTGTTCTGCGCTTTCGCGTTCAGCCCTTCGCTCGCGCCGAGAAAGTCCATGAAGAAATCGGCCACCTTGCGGCCCACGCGGCCTTTCAGGAAGGTCAGATAACGGGTGGATTCCGGGTTGGTTTCCCATTCGGTCAAATCGATACGCGCGACGATATCCGCATGATTGATATCGAGATAGTGCGTGGAGCTGATGTCCAGCTGCTCGTTGACGCGCATGCTGCTTAAGTTGTTCAGCACCGTGACCAGTAAATACTCCACCGCCAGGTAACGGTAGTGGCAGAACAGCACGATACCGCCGTCGGCAAACGGGTATTTCGCCAGTTCATCACGCAAACGACCGGTTGCCGCGCGGCTGAACGCCAGGAAATCTTCTTCGCCCTGACGCTGCAGGCGCAGGCTATCAGCCAGTTCGCTCTCTTCGCTGAACAGGCCATAGGCTTTATTTTTTGCGCTGTAGACGCGGTGTAACTCCGCCATCATCTCTACAACGGTAGGCGTTGGTTCAAGTAACGAATCGCGCAGCACCACCTCAAGGGTTTGCTCATCACGCTTGATAAGCTGGTGCAAGGCAATCTGGTTGATTTCCAGACTCATGATAAACTCTCCTTTTAGACCGGGCGGTATTCAACCACCACCAACGCATGTGTGCAACAACCACCAACGCATGTGTGCAACAGAAGATAAAAAAGGGGAAAAAAAGCTGTTGCTACGGTAATATGTTGCCCTCTTATCAACAGACTGATTTTGATTTATGCCACAACATTCCCGCTACAGTGATGAACACGTTGAACAATTGCTCAGTGAGCTGGTCAACGTACTGGAAAAACACAAAACGCCGACCGATCTCTCCCTGATGGTACTGGGAAATATGGTCACCAACCTTATCAATACCAGCGTTGCTCCGGCTCAGCGTCAGGCGATCGCCAAATCTTTCGCCCAGGCACTGCAGTCATCTGTTAGCGACGACCAGGCCCACTAAGGGAAACGAACAACAGTTTATGGTGACGAATCGTCAGCGCTACCGTGAAAAAGTCTCCCAGATGGTTAGCTGGGGGCACTGGTTTGCCCTGTTCAACATCCTGTTGGCGATGGTGATTGGCTGTCGTTATCTGTTTGTCGCGGACTGGCCCACCACCTTAACCGGGCGTGTCTACTCCTGGATAAGCGTTGTCGGTCACTTTAGCTTTTTGGTGTTCGCTACCTATCTGCTGATCCTGTTTCCCCTGACGTTTGTCGTCATGTCGCAGCGTCTGATGCGCTTCCTGTCCGCGATCCTCGCGACAGCGGGCATGACGCTGTTGCTTATTGACAGTGAAGTCTTTACCCGTTTCCACCTGCATCTCAACCCCATCGTCTGGGAGCTGGTCATTAACCCTGACCAAAACGAGACCGCACGTGACTGGCAGCTGATGTTTATCAGCGTGCCCATTATTCTCCTGATTGAGATGCTCTTCGCCACCTGGAGTTGGCAAAAACTCCGCAGCCTGACGCGACGTCGCCATTATGCGAAGCCGGTCGCGGCGCTGTTTTTCATCTCTTTTATCAGCTCGCACATCATGTATATCTGGGCGGATGCGAACTTCTATCGCCCGATTACCATGCAGCGCGCCAACCTGCCGCTCTCCTACCCGATGACCGCGCGTCGCTTCCTTGAGAAGCACGGCCTGCTGGATGCTCAGGAGTATCAACGTCGTCTGGTTGAGCAAGGTAATCCGGAAGCGGTCAGCGTGCAGTATCCGCTGAGCGATCTGCGCTACCGCGATATGGGTCGCGGCCAGAACGTCCTGCTGATCACCGTGGACGGTCTGAACTATTCCCGTTACGAGAAACAGATGCCGGCGCTGGCCGACTTCGCCGGACAGAACATCACCTTTACGCAGCATATGAGCTCTGGTAACACCACCGACGCGGGGATCTTCGGCCTGTTTTACGGCATTTCCCCAGGCTATATGGATGGTGTGCTGGCCGCACGTATTCCGGCGGCGCTGATCACCGGGCTGAATCAGCAGGGATATCAGTTAGGGTTATTTGCCTCAGACGGCTTTAACAGCGCGCTGTATCGCCAGGCGTTGCTGTCTGATTTCTCCCTGCCTGCGCCGCGTAGTCAGTCCGACGAGCAGACCGCCAACCAGTGGGTTAACTGGCTGCAGCGCTATGCTCAGGAAGATAACCGCTGGTTCTCGTGGGTTGCCTTTAACGGCACCACGCTTGATGACAGCAATCAAAAAGGCTTTGCTCGCCGCTACAGCCGTGCTGCGGGTGATGTCGATGCGCAAATTGCGCGCGTGCTGAAGGCACTTCGCGACTCTGGCAAGCTCGACAATACGGTGGTAATTATTACTGCGGGTCACGGCGTGCCGCTGGGCGATGAGACTAAAAATATGGACTGGTCTCGTCCTAACCTGCACGTCCCACTGGTCATTCACTGGCCGGGCACCCCTGCTCAGCGCGTCACGATGCTGACCGATCATAAAGACGTCATGACCACGCTTATGCAGCGTCTGCTGCACGTCAGTACGCCAGCAAATGAATATTCGCAGGGACAGGATCTCTTCAGCGCCACGCGCCGACATGACTGGGTCACGGCAGCTGGCGGCAACACCCTGGCGGTGACAACGCCGGCGCTGACGCTGGTGCTGAACAGCAACGGCAGCTACCAGACGTACAATCTTCAGGGTGAGAAGCTCAAGGATCAGAAGCCGCAGCTCAGCCTGCTGCTGCAGGTGCTAACGGATGAGAAACGCTTCATCGCTAACTGATTAATTATAAACCAGTTAGCGTGGTCTCCCCTTGCATTCAAAAAGGATTCGAGTAGTATTCCTTTTATGCGTCGGCACGTAGCGCAGCCTGGTAGCGCACCGTCATGGGGTGTCGGGGGTCGGAGGTTCAAATCCTCTCGTGCCGACCAATCAAATACAAAAAACCCGCCTTATGGCGGGTTTTTTTATGGCTGACGCTCAGGCTTAGTGCTTGTCGCGCTCCCCGAGGAAGAAGATCCCCAGCGGAATGGCGAGCAGAACGGTGAAGACCAGGCTGTAGACAAAGATCATCGCCGACTGCAGCACATACATGCTGGTGGTCCAGGCGGAGAGCGGAATATTGTACTGCTCAATCACGCCCACAATGGTTGCCCGGCCAACGCACGCAGCGGCAATCAAAAACACAACCAGTAATGCCAGTAAAAACTTGCGGCCTTCAGCTGTTTTCAGTTTTGCACGAACCATCTTTCTCTTCCTTTTACAGATGAATAACATTTTTAACGCTTAAAATAACACGATCTCCCCCTCGACTCCACACCAGCACGAAAGACCAGTGATAGCGCCATAAGGCAGTGTATTCATCCATACATAATGAAAATGTAAGTAAATCACTCCAATCATTCATTTGAATTATGCTAATCTGGCAGCGAACGTTTTGACATAGACATAAAGGGATAACTGTGAAAAACGCATCTAAATTTGCCATCGCCCTGCTGGCTGCAGCCTGCGTCAGCACCAGCGCATTCGCCACCGACACCAAAAACGATCAGCCTCTGGAAAAAGTAGCCCCTTATCCGCAAGCGGAAAAAGGGATGAAGCGTCAGGTTATTCAGGTTCCGGCCCAGGAAAATGAAGCCAACTTCAAAGTTGAGTTGCTGATTGGTCAGACGCTGGAAGTGGACTGTAACCACCACCGTCTGGGCGGCAAGCTGAAGAGCAAAACCCTGGAAGGCTGGGGTTACGACTACTACGTCTTTGATAAAGTGACTTCTCCGGTCTCCACTATGATGGCCTGCCCGGACGGCAAAAAAGAGAATAAATTTGTGACCGCGTATCTGGGTGACAACAGTCTGCTGCGCTACAACAGCAAGCTGCCTATCGTGGTATACACGCCTGAAAATGTGGATGTGAAGTATCGCATCTGGAAGGCGGATGAGAACGTTGGGCAAGCGGTAATTCGTTGAAAAAAGTCGGGTGACGGCTTCGCCTTACCCGACCTGCAACACAGCAACGAATGTAAGCCGGGTAAGCGTTAGCGCCACCCGGCTTTTTTTATATTACAGTGCGATATCCGCGACCGGTTTATTTTCCGGCTGAGGTTTCAGCTCTGCCTTAGGTGCCGCGTCGGCGGCCTGCGGCTTGATGTACTGCAACTGCAGCACGCGGCTGGTGTATTCCAGCTCTTGTTCCGTCGCCTCAACGTTACCGTTCAGCTTCGTGCCGTAAGATGGAATGATGGTTTTCAGCTTCGCCTGCCATTCCGGGCTGGCGACTTTATCTTTAAACACTTTTTCCATCAGGTGCAGCATGATCGGTGCCGCGGTGGACGCGCCCGGTGATGCACCCAGCAGGGCAGCAATCGTCCCGTCTTTATCGCTCACCACTTCGGTACCCAGACGCAGTACCCCGCCCTCTTTAGGATCGCGTTTGATGATCTGCACGCGCTGGCCCGCCTGCCACAGACGCCAGTCCTCTTTCTTCGCCTGCGGATAGTACTCTTTCAGCGCCTCGAAGCGTTCGTCGTCAGAGAGCATCACCTGGCTAATCAGGTATTTCACCAGGTCGAAGTTATCCAGACCGACGTCGATCATAGGCTTCACGTTAGAGGTAGTGGTCGCGCTCAGCAGATCCCACAGCGAACCATTTTTCAGGAACTTGGTCGAGAAGGTTGCGAACGGCCCGAACAGCACCACGCGCTTGCCGTCAAGCATACGGGTATCGATGTGCGGAACGGACATCGGCGGCGCGCCGACAGAGGCCTGGCCGTACACTTTCGCCAGGTGACGGTTTACCACTTCAGGGTTTTCAGATACCAGGAACTGTCCGCCTACCGGGAAGCCCGCATAGCCATCCGCTTCAGGAATACCGGTCTCCTGCAGCAGCTTCAGCGCTGCCCCGCCTGCACCAATAAAGACGAACTTCGCTTTAATGACGTGCTCGGCTTCGTTGTTTTTCAGATCGGCAACGGTCACGCTCCAGCTGTTATCCGCGTTGCGCTTGAAGCCGCGTACTTCGGTGTTAAGCTGCAGCTTGAAGTTGTTTTTCTTCTGCAGGGAGCCAACCAGCTGACGGGTGATCTCACCGTAGTTCACGTCGGTACCAATTTCGGTACGGGTCGCCGCGACTTTCTGGTTCGGGTCACGACCTTCCATTACCAGCGGTGCCCACTCTTTGATTTGGGCGTGATCTTCAGAGTATTTCATGCCGCGGAACAGGGTGCTCTGCTGCAGGGCAGCGTAGCGCGCGCGCAGGAAGTTAACGTTCTGATCGCCCCACACGAAGCTCATGTGCGGAACGGTGTTGATAAAGGAGTGCGGGTTTTGCAGCACGCCGCTGTTAACCTGGTGAGACCAGAACTGACGAGAGATCTGGAACGCTTCGTTGATCTCTACCGCCTTCTCGATACTAATGGAACCGTCCTTTTTCTGCGGCGTGTAGTTCAGTTCCATGAGTGCCGAATGCCCGGTACCGGCGTTGTTCCAGCCGTTAGAGCTCTCCTTCGCCACGCCATCAAGGCGCTCGACCATGGTCATCGACCAGTCCGGCTGGAGTTCGTGCAGATAGGTGCCCAGCGTAGCGCTCATGATGCCGCCACCAATTAAAAGGACGTCCGTTTCCTGCTCTTCAGGCGTGTCGGCTTTCGCCGCCAGGGAGACGGTATTCAGCCCCACAGCCAGAGAAAAGAGCATGGCAGTCATTTTTTTCATAATTTATGCCTTCGTTGAATAGTACGTGATGCGTGGAAATTGCAGGTGAAACAGCTGCGCGGGAACGTTAACAACTTTTAAATATTGTTTAAAGGTTACGAAATTATTGTAATTGTGAAATTTAATGATGGATTGTTTGTAGGGGATTGCGCGTGCCGCTGGCAATGGCCGGTTTTTATGGCTACTATGCTGCACTTTGTGATCGCGCGCACGGAAGCCTGCCCTAACCTGCGAATTGTTATGTCATTACCCATCTCCCAAGAAAATCACGTTGCTAACGTACTTCGATCGCCATCGAGTCTGATGCGCGAAACGCTGGCGGGCGTTATTACCGCGCTGGCGCTGATCCCCGAGGTCATCTCGTTTTCCGTCGTCGCGGGCGTAGACCCGAAAGTGAGCCTGGTCGCCTCCGTGGTTCTCTGTCTGGCCCTGTCCGTGCTCGGTGGTCGCCCGGCCATGGTGACGGCTGCCGCAGGCTCCGTTGCGCTGGTGATTGGTCCGATGGTGCATCAGCACGGCGTGCAGTACATCCTGCCTGCGGTCCTGATGGCCGGGGCTATCCAGATCCTGTTTGGCGTGCTGGGCATGGCGCGGTTAATGCGCTTTATCCCCCAGTCGGTGATGACCGGGTTTGTAAACGCCCTCGGCATTTTGATTTTCTTCGCCCAGGTTCCACACTTCTGGAGCAAAAGCCCGCTGATTGTCGGCCTGTTTGTCCTGACGCTGCTGATTGTGCTATGGGTTCCGCGCTACATCAAAAGCGTCCCCTCGCCGCTGATCGCCATCGTGGTGTTAACCCTTTTCACCGTCACCAGCGGGCAGATCCTGCCCACCGTCGGCGATGAAGGCTCTATGAGCGGCGGCTTGCCGGGGCTGACGCAGCTGCTTGTTCCGCTGAATCTGCACACGCTGTCCATCATCTGGCCGTGCGCGCTAAGTATTGCCTTTGTCGGTCTGCTGGAGTCACTGCTGACGGCGAAGCTGGTGGATGAGCTGACCGTCACCCCGTCAAGCAAGCGCCGGGAAAGCATCGGGCTGGGCGTGGGTAATATCATGGCCGGGCTGTATGGCGGTATTGCAGGCTGTGCGATGATTGGACAAACCATCGTCAACGTTGAGATGGGCAAAGGCCGCAGCCGCATCTCAACCGTTGCGGCGGGCATTGTGCTGCTGGTGCTGGTCACCGCGCTCAGCGAGGTGATGGCGAAAATACCGATGGCTGTTCTGGCCGGGATCATGGCCATCGTGGCCATTAAAACCTTCAGCTGGCATAGTATTCAGCCTGCGACGTTAAAACACGCCCCGATTGCCGAAACGGTCGTGATGCTGGTCACCGTGGCGGCAACGGTCTACACCGGTAATCTGGCGATTGGCGTGCTGGGCGGGATTGTGATGATGGTTATCCTGCCCGCCCGACTTAAGCGCACGCCTCGGGTTACAGAAGAAAAATCGTCGCCAGCCCAAGAAAAATAAAGAAACCGCCGGTATCGGTAATGGCAGTGATCATCACGCTCGACCCCACTGCGGGGTCGCGCTTGAGCTTAGTCATCGTCAGCGGAATAATGACCCCCATCATTGAGGCCACCAGCAGGTTTAACACCATTGCCAGCATCATCACCCCGCCGAGCGCCATATCATCGTACAGCCACCAGGTGATGCCCCCCATGATCCCGCCCCACACCAGGCCGTTGATCAGCGCCACGCCCATCTCCCTGAAAATCAGAAAGGCGAAGTTGCCGGGCTGAATGTTTTCCAGCGCCAGCGCGCGGACGATCATGGTGATGGTCTGATTACCGGTGTTGCCGCCGATCCCTGCCACAATGGGCATCAGCGAGGCCAGCGCCACCAGTTGTGAAATGGTATGTTCAAAGCCGTCAATCACGCGCGAGGCAATGAACGCGGTACAGAGGTTGATGGCCAGCCACGCCCAGCGCGTTTTGACAGCCTTGCCGACGGAGGCGTGAACGTCATCTTCGGCGCTGATCCCCCCGAGGGCACGCAAATCGTTATCGGTCTCTTCGTAAACCACATCGACGATCTCGTCGATGGTGAGACGCCCCATCAGCTTGCCCACTGAATCCACCACTGCCGCACTCACGAGGTTGTCACGCTCGAAGGTACGCGCGGCTTTTTCCGCGTCATCTTCCGGCGAGAAGACCATCGGTTCGTTCTCCATCACCTCACTCACCCGCCGCTGGGTGCTGTTGAGCAGAATAGTTTTCAGCTCCAGCTCGCCGAGCAGGGTTTTATCCCGTGAGGTGACAAACAGCTTATCGGTGTTGTCCGGCATGTCGCCCAGGCGACGCAGATAGCGCTGCACCGTCCCGAGGGTCACATCCGGGCGCACCATGATGACGCCAAACTCCATGATCGCGCCGACGCTGTTTTTTTCGTAGTGCATCACTTGACGCACCCGCGCGCGCTCCTCCGCCGGCAGGGACGCCAGCAGTCGCCCGGTCAGGTTTCGCGGCAGGTGCTGAACCAGGTAAATCTGCTCGTCGATGTCGAGCGTTTGCAGGGCATCCAGAATGGCCTTGTCGCTCATCTCATCGATGAGGTCATCCCAGACGTTTTCGGACGCCTCAAGCAGGACCTGACCACGCTCGTGATCCTGTACCAGCCGCCACAGGGCATGGCGTTCTTCCGAAGGGAGTGCTTCAAGGGTGTCCGCCAGGTCGGGCGGGGGCAAGTGAGCAACCAGCGCTCCTACCTCAGCAATATCGTCGGATAACGTACCGACATCATATTGCTCAGCCAGGGTCAGTTTACCCAGTAAAGCAGACGTAACCGCTTTATCGGTCGTGAGAAGCCAGATTAGACGCGCACGTTCCTGATCGCGCACCCTGGCGCTGTTTTTGCTTAATACCGACATCAATCATAAATCCATGAAATGAGATGGCATTAAGCATAGCGCGGGGATATGTAAATAAGAATAAACAACGCGGCGGGATGGAGAAAAAAGCGGCATATCATGCAAAACAGCGTGCACGGCGTTGCTACCTTCGCACGGGCGTAAACATGCCGGGTGAGGCGAAGCCACCGCCCGGCACTATCGCACTCAGGCCGTACGGGCCACCGCATCACGCGAAGCCGCGTCGCGCTCTTCGCCGGTCAGCTCGCTGAGCTTCCCGTCGCGCATCTCCAGCAGACGATCGGCATGGATGAAGTAGTGATCGTCATGGCTGATGGCAAAAATGGTCTTGCCCATCTCCTGCATCAGCGGCAGAAGCACCTGATAAAACTCACGGCGGAAGTGAGGGTCCTGATCGGCTGCCCACTCGTCCAGCAGGATGATGTCGCGCTCTTCAGCCAGCGCCAGCAGCAGCGCCACGCGCTTTTTCTGCCCCTTGGAGAGCTTCAGGTTGAGGATCTTGCCGTCCTGCAATTCCAGCTTGTGCGACATTTGCAGGTGCGCAAGCCATTTGTCCACCAGCGCAGGGTCCGCCTGCTGCCCTTCCGGCCCCAGCAGGTGGTCGAACAGCCAGACGTCGGTGAATACCGCCGAGAAGAGTTTGCGGTAATCCTCCGGCTTTTCTGCGTTCAGCGCTTTGCCATCAAGCAAAATTTCGCCCGACTGCGGCTGATACAGCCCGGTCAGCAGCATCGCCAGCGTCGATTTTCCGCTGCCGTTGCCGCCAATCAGGAACAGCAGCTCGCCGCGGTGAATCGTCAGGTTTACCGGCCCGACGGAAAACGCGTTGTCCTGATAGCGGAAGGTGACGTCGCGCAGTTCCAGCGTTTGCCAGTGCGGGAAGGCCTGCGGGCACGGGAACTCGGCTTTGAACGGCGCGAGGTCGAATTTTTTAAGTTTGTTAAACGCCACCTGAGCGCTCAGCAGCGTGGGCAGCGCGCCGACAGCGGAAAGCAGCGGCGTGCGCAGGAACAACAGCGTCAGCGAGTAGGTTGCCGCCACGTTGGTATCGGCCCAGCCCAGGCTATTTGCCATCCAGAACACCAGGCCAATCGCCCCCAGCATCATAATGTTCGACCAGTTCACCGCGCTAAGATGGAAGGTATCGGCCCGAATAATATGGTGCCGGTATTCGCGCGCATCGGGCGTATACAGGTGATTAAAGATATGCTCGGCACGCTCGCGGTTCAGCGTCAGCTCCTTGCGCCCTTCCAGTACCGTCTGGTAATCGTTATAGAGCTTATCTTCGGTTTCGCGCAGCACTGCCATGTGTTTATAGACACGCGATACCAGCAGGAAGCCGCCCCAGATGGTAATGACGATCCACAGCGCGGTCACGGCCAGCATTTTGGTGGAAAGCCAGGCCAGATAGGCCGCCGAGCCAAAGGTCAGAATGATCCCCTGCACCAGTTCCGGCAGACGTACAAACGCAATGGTGATGGCACGTACGTCGCTGGTCAGCCCCGCCAGCAGAGAGGCGCTGCCAAGCTGCTCAATGCGCTCAACGTGGGTATCCATGATCCGTTTGATGAATTCGCTTCGCAGACGGAAAACGAAATGGTGGCCAAGCGCGGTCAGGGCCAACTGTGAGCCAAGCGTCACCGCCATCAGCAGCAGCAGTAATCCCAGGAATTCCGGCAAAACGGAGAGTGAAGTGTCGACCATTTCAATCAAACGCACGTTGATGAAAGCAATCAGGCCAATCCCCAACGCGGCGCTGGCAAGGCTTAGGGCCATTACCGCAATAAAAGGCCAGCGATACTGACGCCAGACAAGAAGAAGTAGTTGCATGCAGAGCAATCCGGACAATAAAAACAGCCAGCAGTGTAAACTGCCTTGCGCCTACATCAAGAATAATTCTTATTTTTATTCGCTGTACGCTGCCTGCCGGAAGGTCAGGTTGTAACGGTATTCCCCCGTCATAGGATGAACGCCAGGCTTAAGAGGCTGAATACCGTGGTAATACAGGCGGGATTCCCGGCCCCAGACCACCACGTCACCATGCTCCAGCATCAGGCGTTTCAGGGGATCGCTGCGTTTTAACCCGCCAAACTGAAACACGGCAGGCAGACCTAAGGAGACGGAAACAATGGGTGCGCGCAGGTCCGGTTCATCCTTATCCTGGTGCAACGACAGCTTCGCTCCAACGGCGTAGCGGTTTATCAGACAGGCGTCGGGCTGAAATTCGGGATACCCCGCTTCGATGGCTGCCTCGTGGCACAGAGCCTCAAAAACCGCAGGCACGGGCGGCCAGGGGTGGCCGGTGACCGGGTCTTTCGGGGCGTATAAATAGCCGCGGGCATTGGTTGCCCAGCCCAGCGGCCCGCAGTTGGTCATCGCGACAGACATGGTGTAGCCGCCGGGCGTCACCATGTGGCGAAACGGCGAGATGGCCGCTACGTCGTTGATCCCGTCGAGCAGCGCCTTCGCGCGCGTAAGCGCAAAGCGCCGCAGGATCACCGCCCCGGGAGCCAGCGGCTCCTGCCAGGGTTCAGCCTCCGCAAAAAGATCGAGCATTAGCCCTCCTGCTTTTTTGCCTCACGTTGTAATAATAGCGTCTTGCGGGCGGTTCCCCAGCGATAGCCCGACAGCGCCCCGTCGTTACGCACCACGCGGTGACAAGGAATAACAATCGCCAGCGTATTCGCCGCGCAGGCTCCCGCCACGGCACGCACGGCATTGGGTTTGCCAATGGCCTTCGCCACCTGCTGATAGCTTAGCGTTTCACCGGCCGGAATGGCGCGTAACGCCTGCCAGACCTGCTGCTGGAAGGCCGTGCCGCGAATATCCAGCGGCAGCGTCAGCGGTATCCTGTGGCTGTCGATACTGGCGATAACCTGATGGATGCGCTGGGCAAACTCGCCCTGCATAGGCTCGCGCGCCGCGTTGGGAAACAGCGTTCGCAACTCCTCTTCAAGTGCCGCGTCATTATCCCCCAGCAGTATCGCGCAGATCCCGCGTTCGCTTTCCGCCACCAGGCAGCGGCCCAGGGAACAGTCAACGAGGGTATAGCGCACCGCGATATCCCCTCTGCGATACTGTTTTGCCGTCATTCCCAGTGCGCCATCGGCTTTGCGGTAATAGCTGCTGCTGTCCGGAAAACCGGCGGTCAGTACGGCATCGGTAATGTTCTCGCCCTGAGCAAGCGCAGTACGCAGGCGCTGCGCCCGCGCGGCCTGCTGCCAGGCCTTCGGCGTCATGCCGGTCACGGATTTAAACAGACGATGGAAATGGAACGGGCTGGCGGCAACCTGCCGGGCCAGCGCCTCCAGACTCAGGGCCAGCTCCTGCTCGAGCAGACGGCAGGCCAGCTCAATTTTTTGCAGCTTTTGCGCCTGCGGATCGGGTTTGTCCGGCATGCAGCGCTTGCAAGGACGAAAGCCAGCCTGCGCAGCGCGTTTTGCATCGGGATAAAAACGAACATTCTGGCGCAGCGCGTGGCGGGCGCGGCAGGAAGGACGGCAGAAAATGCCGGTCGTCTGTACCGCAAAGACAAACTGGTTATCGGCGAGCGGATCGCGGGCCAGCACGGCCTGCCAGCGCTCATCATCGGTCATGGTCAGGTTTTTCATCATCGGCTCCTCTTACAAGCATACCCCTACCTTGCCCGAGCGCCAGCGAAGAAAAACCCGCAACCTTGCTTTTTAATTTTGTTCCTTAACCAAAAAGCTATCGAACTGCGGTGAATGCCAGGTTTTGAATCCATCCGCCTCTTTGGTGATCATGTAAACAGCCAGCCCTTCCTGACGCACAACCTCTTTTGCTTTTTCGGTACCCAGCACCATCAGCCCGGTGTCCCAGGCGTCCGCCTCCAGCGCCGTCGGGGCGATAACCGTGACCGAGACCAGGTTATGCGTGATTGGACGTCCCGTCTGCGGGTCGATCACATGCGAAATCCGTTTACCGTCAAGTTCATAGTAGTTACGGTAGCTGCCTGAGGTGCTGATGCCGTGACCGTTGATATCCACAATCGCCTGAACCGCGTTCTGCTGGTCGGTTGGCTTTTGGATAGCCACCCGCCACGGTTTACCGCTGGCGTTCATGCCCCGGCTGACCAGCGCACCGCCCACTGAAACCAGATACCGTGAAATCCCTTCCTGCGCCATCAGCTTAGCAAGATGGTCCGCTGCATAGCCCTCGCCTACCGTCGAAAGGTCGACAAACAGATCGGGAATATCTTTCTGAAGATACTGCTGACCGTACTGATAGATCGTCGTCAGATGCTGTAACCCCGTGCGGGCGCGGGCGTCATCAATCGCCGCCTGGTCGGGGGTGGTGTCAGGCTGTTTAGTGGGGCCAAAGCCCCAGAGGTTCACCAGCGGCCCGACGGTGACATCCATCGCGCCGTTGGTTTTGTATCCCACACGCATTGCTTCGGTCACGATGTCGGCCATCGCCTCACTGACCGGCCACAGCGAGGTGCTTCTGGAAAGGTTAAAGCGCATCAGCGCGGAGTCATTTTTCCAGGTCGACAGCAGCTGATCGTCAGCATCCAGCTGCGACTGGATTTTTTCGCGGAGTTCGTCGGCGCGCGCGTTGTCGAGGTTCATCACGCTGACGCGCCAGACGGTGCCCATGGTTTTACCATCCAGAACCGTTGGCGCTGGCGCGGTGGTTTTTTCCGGAGGCGTTGATGCGTCGCATGCTGTCAGAAGTAAAAGCGTAGCCAGAAAGCTGGCGCGTAAAAAAGTCATGTCCATTCTTATTATCCTCATGCCAGGGCGGCAAGAGTACACCAAACGGGGGCATTTGTAAGACCCCAATCATTGCATGAAAAAAGGGGCCAAAAGGCCCCTTCAACGTACTGAAACGCGATTAGAACTGGTAAACCAGACCCAGCGCTACGATATCATCAGTACCGATACCCGCCTGACGGGTGAATTCGTTTTCGTCCACGAGGTTGATTTTGTAATCAACGTAGGTAGACATGTTTTTGTTGAAGTAGTAAGTCGCGCCAACATCAACATATTTCAGCAGATCCTGATCGCCGTAACCTTCGATGTCTTTGCCTTTAGACTGCAGGTACGCCACGGATGGACGCAGGCCGAAGTCGAACTGGTACTGAGCAACCACTTCGAAGTTCTGCGCTTTGTTAGCAAAACCGTAGATGTCGCTGGTGCTCTGGGAATTACCGAAACGGGTTGCGTTATAGGTCTGAGAGTACTGCGCGGCCAGGTAGATGTTGTTGGCGTCGTATTTCAGACCACCGGTGTACACTTCTGCGCGATCGCCATCACCCAGTGCTGCGGTGTTGTTCTGGTCAGAGGTACGTTTGGAAGAGGACATCGCACCGCCGATGCTGAAGCCTTCGCCCAGGTTGTAGGACAGGGATGCGCCGTAACCGTCGCCGTTCTGTTTCAGGGTGCTACGACCCGCATCGTTTTCACCGCTGACGCTGCCGTTTTTACCCTGATACTGCAGAGCAAAGTTCAGGCCATCAACCAGACCGAAGAAGTCCTGGTTACGGTAGGTTGCTACGCCGTTGGCACGGGATTGCATGAAGTTGTCTGCGCCGTAGGTGTCGCCGCCAAACTCTGGCAGGACGTCGGTCCAGGAGGTCACGTCGTAGATTACGCCGTAGTTACGACCGTAATCGAAAGAACCCGCGTCAGCGAATTTCAGACCCGCGAACGCCACACGCGTCCAGGACTGGTTGTCGCTTTCATCGGTGTTACCCTGAATCTGGTATTCCCACTGGCCGTAACCGGTCAGCTGGTCGTTAACCTGAGTTTCGCCTTTGAAGCCAAGACGCATGTAGGTCTGGTCGCCGTCAGCGCTCTTGTCATCAGAGAAATAGTGCAGACCATCTACTTTGCCGTACAGATCTAATTTGTTGCCGTCTTTGTTATAAATTTCAGCCGCATTTGCTGCGCCTGCTACCAGCAGAGCTGGTACCAGGAGGGAAAGAACTTTAACTTTCATTTTATTAACCCTCTGTTATATGCCTTATTATTGCCACTGCTTACTGATCAACCCTCTTAATCAGTCGGCGGATTCATTCTCCTTAAAATTACAGAATAATCCAATGGGAATATGATACTAAAACTTTGAAGATGTTTCATTGTTCTATAAAGATGTTTCCATTTGTAAATAAAGAGGAACTTTTACAAAGCACAAACAGTGAAAAAATAGAGCACGTATAATCAAGCTTAAAAATGTCAATAATAAGATCAACAGGTTAAATCAAAATTCTTTACAGCACTGAAAGACAAAACAAAATCGCACAACCTCACTAAAATAACTCTCGCTATCATCATTAACTTTATTTATTACCGTCATTCAGCTTTGAATGTCTGTTTATCCCTGATTAGACCGAATGCAATGCATTCGGTTTTTTTTTACCTATCTTTACGTAAATATAATTTTCTTGTGCTACCCGCGTGAAATTATAACGACTATTAACTAAATCGATTATTTTCCTCTCTAAAATATCCATTCTGGCATGAATTTTTAATTTCTTGTTTATTAGTGCTATTTTCGCCCTCTTATCGCCACTTATTTGTACACTCAGCATGATGTTGTACATCTTTTAAGCTTTATGCGATGAGGGTATTCAGGCAATAAAAAGTCCCTGCTTCACCGATGACGGCGCTGGAAATTCGGTTATTACCCTTTATACTGCCCTATCCCCTTAAAGCGCAGCCACCACGGGTTAAACATATCAATGAGTCAGACTGAAACTACCGCCCCGAGCAAATTTTCCCTTCTTCCCGGGAGCATCACCCGTTTCTTTCTTCTGTTGATCATTGTGCTGTTAGTCACGATGGGGGTGATGATTCAAAGCGCGGTGAATACCTGGCTTAAGGACAAAAGCTATCAGGTCGTCGATATCACCCACGCCATCCATAAACGAATCGATACCTGGCGCTACGCCACGTGGCAGATTTACGACAATATTGCCGCCGCCCCGGCCACATCGTCCGGTGAAGGACTACAGGAAACGCGTCTTAAGCAGGACGTTTATTACCTCGAAAAACCACAGCGTAAAACGGAAGCCCTGATTTTCGGCTCGCACGACAGCGCCACGCTGGAGATGACCCAGCGCATTTCAAGCTATCTTGATACCCTCTGGGGTGCGGAGACCGTGCCGTGGTCTATGTATTACCTGAACGGCCAGGACAACAGCATGATTCTGGTCTCGACGTTGCCGCTTAAAGATCTCTCCTCCGGCTTTAAAGAGACTACCGTTGGCAGCATCGTTGATTCCCGCCGGGCGGAAATGCTCCAGCAGGCTAACGCCCTGGACGAACGCGAAAGTTTCTCCTCCCTGCGTCGGCTGGCCTGGCAAAACGGGCATTACTTTACCTTGCGCACCACCTTTAACCAGCCAGGGCATCTGGCGACGGTGGTAGCCTTCGACTTACCCATTAATGACCTGATCCCGCCGGATATGCCGCTGGACAGCTTCCGTCTGGATCCTGACAACAGCACGCAAAACATGCGCACGCCGCCGGATAAAGAAGGGGCAGAGAGCGTCTCGATCTCCTTTAACGGTTCGAAGATTGAAATTTCCTCCTCGCTGAACTCAACCGGCATGCGTCTGGTATGGCAGGTTCCTTTCGGCACGCTGCTGCTCGACACCCTGCAAAATATCCTGCTGCCGCTGCTCCTGAACATTGGCCTGCTGGCGCTGGCGCTGTTTGGCTACAGCACCTTCCGTTTCCAGCCGGGCCGCCAGAAGGGGGAATCCTCTTCCGTCTCCGTTGGAACAAGTAACGAGCTACGCGTATTGCGCGCCCTTAATGAAGAGATTGTCTCCGTGCTGCCATTGGGTGTGCTGGTTCACGACCAGGAGGCTAACCGCACGGTAATGAGTAACAAGATTGCCGACCACCTGCTGCCACATCTGAACCTGCAGAACATTACCACCATGGCGGATCAGCATCAGGGGGTAATCCAGGCCACCATTAATAATGAACTCTATGAGATCCGCCAGTTCCGCAGCCAGGTGGCATCGCGCACGCAGATTTTTGTTATTCGCGATCAGGATCGCGAAGTGCTGGTGAATAAAAAGCTGAAGCAGGCGCAGAGGCTGTATGAAAAAAACCAGCAGGGGCGCGCCGCGTTCATGCAAAACATTGGCGAGGCCTTCAAGCAGCCGTTGAAAACGCTTGCCGCGAAGGCTGCCGAACTGAGCACGCCTGAAAGCCATCAGCTTGCAGACCAGGCTGACTCGCTGGTGCAGCTGGTAGATGAAATTCAGCTTGCGAACATGCTGGAAAGCGACAGCTGGAAAGGCAATCCATCCCTGTTCTCAATTCAGGATCTGATTGATGAAGTGGTGCCTGACGTGCTGCCCGTGATTAAGCGCAAGGGTCTGCAACTGCTCATCAACAACCACTTACCGGCTAACGATAAGCGCCACGGCGATCGAGAAGCCCTGCGCCGGATCCTGTTAATGCTTATCCAGTACGCGGTGACCACCACGCAGATCGGCAAGATCACCCTGGAGGTCAGCACCGACGAGTCAACGGACGATCGTCTGACTTTCCGTATCCTCGACACCGGCGAAGGCGTCACCGTGAGTGAAATTGATAACCTGCACTTCCCGTTCCTTAACGATACGCAGGGCGACCGCTACGGCAAGGCAAATGCCCTCACCTTCTGGCTGTGCGATCAGCTGGCGCGCAAGCTGGGTGGGCACCTGAACATCAAGGCGCGTGAATCTCTCGGCACGCGCTATTCATTGCACGTAAAAATGACCGCCAACCCGCGGGAAGAAGATGAAGAACGCCTGCTGGATGATGTGGTGGTGATGGTCGATGTGACCTCAAACGAGATCCGCAATATCGTGGTTCGCCAGCTGGAAAACTGGGGCGCAAGCTGTATCACCCCCGATGAACGGCTCGCGAGTCAAGAATTTGATCTGTTTTTAACTGATAATCCGTCTAATCTTACTGCCTCCGGCTTGCTTTTAAGCGATGATGAGCCAGGCGTGCGAAAAATCGGCCCTGGGCAGATGCGCGTCAACTTTAACATGAGCAATGCGATGCAGGAGGCTGTACTACAACTGATCGAGGAGCAGCTGGCGCAGGAAGATATCCTGGAGTCCCCGTTGGGCGGTGATGAAAATGCCGAACTCCATGCCAGCGGATACTATTCACTGTTTGTTGATACAGTACCAGATGATGTTAAGCGGTTGTATACTGAGTCCGCTGCGAATGATTTTGCAGCGCTGGCGCAGACAGCACACCGGCTTAAAGGCGTGTTTGCCATGCTTAATCTGGTTCCCGGCAAGCAGTTATGTGAAACGCTGGAACATCTAATTCGTGAGAAAGATGCCTCTGGCATTGAAAATTATATCAGCGACATTGACGCCTACGTCAAAAGCTTGCTGTAGCAAGGTAGCCTTATACATGAACAATATGAACGTAATTATTGCCGATGACCATCCGATTGTACTGTTCGGTATTCGCAAATCGCTTGAACAGATCGAGTGGGTGAATGTAGTCGGTGAATTTGAAGACTCTACAGCACTGATCAATAACCTCCCAAAGCTTGATGCACACGTCCTCATCACCGATCTCTCCATGCCTGGGGACAAATACGGTGATGGGATTACGCTCATCAAATATATTAAACGTCACTTCCCTGACATCTCCATTATCGTTCTGACCATGAACAACAACCCGGCTATCCTGAGCGCGGTGTTGGATCTGGATATTGAAGGGATTGTGCTGAAGCAAGGTGCGCCTACCGACCTGCCGAAAGCGCTCGCCGCGCTGCAGAAAGGCAAGAAGTTCACCCCTGAGAGCGTATCCCGTCTGCTGGAGAAAATCAGCGCGGGTGGCTACGGTGACAAACGCCTGTCACCGAAAGAGAGTGAAGTTCTGCGTCTGTTCGCTGAAGGTTTCCTGGTCACCGAGATTGCCAAGAAGCTGAACCGCAGCATTAAAACCATCAGTAGCCAGAAAAAATCCGCGATGATGAAGCTGGGTGTGGATAACGATATCGCCCTGCTGAACTATCTCTCTTCCGTTACGCTGAGCGCGTCGGACAAGGATTGATCTCCGCTGCCTGTGCCGGGTGGCGCTCGCGCTTACCCGGCACACAGAACCCGTAGGCCCGCGCAAGCGCAGCGCCGCCGGGCAAATAAAAAGGCCCTTACGGGCCTTTTTTTATACTCTCGTTTTCCTGACCCTGTCTGCATACACCGACAACGTCTGCTTCAGCACGTCCAGCGTCACCGGTTTTGACAGGCAGCTGTCCATACCCGACTCAAGACAGCGCTGTTTCTCTTCCGCCAGGGCGTTTGCCGTCACGCCTACCACTGGCAGCGTCAGGCCAAGCTGACGAATGCGCTGCGTCAGGCGATACCCGTCCATATTCGGCATGTTCACGTCGCTCAGCACGATATCAATATGGTTTTTGCTGAGAACGTTAAGCGCATCGACGCCATCGTTCGCCGTTTTGCACTGATACCCCAGCGAGCCGAGTTGGTCAGCCAGAAGGCGACGGTTAATTGGATGGTCATCCACCACCAGGATCATCATGTCGTCATTCAGCGAGGCCAGCGACTCAGGAGAAGGCAGCGCCGATGCGTTATCCCCGTCGTCCAGCTGGATGCTGTAAATGCGCGCCAGCAAGGCTAACAGCTCGTGCGGCGTAGCCACGCTGTGCACCCACTCGCCGGGCGCGCGCTCAACGGGTATGCCGATATGACGTCGACAGAAGATCACCGCGCCCCTGCCCTGCCACGGCTGCTCCGGCGGGTCATCCGCAATCAGCATGTCGTCCGCATCCGGGTTTTGCCCTTCGTAGAGAGATACCTCGATGCCGTTACTGCTTAACAAGGATCTGAGGTATTCGTTCAGCGATGCGTTATTGACGGCCAGCCAGCAGCGTTTACCGCTCAGGCCGTCCAGCATCGGTTTGGCCGGATACTGCGCCGAGTAGAGCGGAATACGAATGGTAAACTGGCTCCCCATGCCCGGTTCGGTATCCACGGAGATATCGCCGTCCATCATGCTGATCAGTTTTTCGCAAATCGCCAGCCCCAGCCCGGTGCCCTGGAAGTTGCGCTGTACTCCGGTTCCCACCTGGAAGAAGGGATCAAACAGGCGCACTACTTCTTTCGCCGGGATCCCGACGCCCGTATCGCGCACGCGGATGGTCAAATAGTCGCCAACGAGGCAGACATGCAGCACAATACAGCCCGTGTCGGTGAATTTAATCGCGTTGCTAAGCAGGTTCGAGATGACCTGCTGCAGGCGCATCGGGTCGCCATGCAGCGTCAGCGGCACGTCAGGCTCAATAAAGCAGTACAGCCCCAGCTGTTTACGCACCACCAGCGGCATGTAGTTCGCGCTGATGTGGTTCATCACCTCGCGCGGGGAGAACTCCCGCGGCTCGATTTTGAGCTGCTCGGACTCAATTTTCGAGAAGTCGAGAATGTCGCTGATGATTTTCAACAGCAGACTTGAGGAGTTGTTCATGGCCGTGACCAGCCTGTCGACCCCTTTCGGTAACTCCTTGGTCTGCAACAGATCGAGGTTACCGATAATGCCGTAAAGCGGGGTGCGCAACTCATGGCTGACGGTGGCAAGGAACATCGACTTCGACTGGCTGGCCTGCTCCGCCGCCTGCGCCATCTCCTGCAACGACTCTTCCATTTTCACGCGCGCAGAGACATCCACCAGCACGCAGATCGCCACGTTTTCATTACGGTAGCGCGAGTGCACAAAGCTGATCTGCAGGTTAGTGTGGGTGCTGGTCAGCACGTCGACAAAGTTAACCTGCTGACCGCAGATGATCTGCGTCAGCCGCTGCCGGTCTTCGTGGGTCAGCATGTTGAGGTAGTTATGTGCCAGCTCATTGCTGAGGATGTTGGTGCCATCCTGGGTGCGCAGAATACAGATCCCCACCGGCGCAGAGGCGACAATCTTGCGGTTGAACTGCTCGTGCTCTTCCAGACGCTGGGCATCACTCTCGGCAGGGATAAATATCCGGCGCTCGTACATCCGCGCCAGCATGAACAGCGCGACGCCGACCAGCACGTTCAGCAGGATGGCATTGAGGATCAGGATACGGATCCGCTCAAGCACCATATCAACAGGCACCGAGTAGACGATGCTGAGCGAGGACGGCGGTAAACTTTTCTTGAGCACCAGCTCGCGGAAGCCCGAGGTGTAGCCAAACCACGAGCGCTCCTGCATCCAGTGCGGATCGATTTTTAAGCGGCTCTCCGGCCCGGTCAGCGAAATCAGCGTATGGCCGTTTTCATCCAGAATGGTCACGCCCATCGGCAGGCTGCCCGGCGTGAAGAAGTTTTCCATACGGATGGTTTGTTCCGTTCCCAGCAGCGCCTGCAGGCGGTTAGCCAGGTAAACGGGGGTAAGGGCATAGAAATAGCCGACGCCCATGCGCGGCCCCTGGCTTATCCAGAAGATGTTATTGCCGCGCTCTTCCTGAGGCGCATTGCGGTACTTAACGATTCGTTCATGCAAGCTTTTCAGCGCATCATCCCGTTCGACGGGCATATCACGCAGGCCAAAGTCGGCCATGCAGAGGTTTTCGCTGCCGATCAGGAACACGCGGTTCAGATCGTAGGCGGCGGAAAAATTATCGCGCCAGTAGCGCATAAACCAGGCAAGGGATTCGAGTGAACCGCGCCAGGTGTTACCCATCGCGGAGCAGTCTGAGTCCGGGAACAGTGGCTCGAAATTGGGCACTTCCGTTTTATCTTTGCGTCCACGGATAGCCATGATGCCGTTTTCCGCCGTCAGGCGATTTTCAGCAATGTATTTCAGCTCCTTCATTACATCCGACGTTCGCTGAATGTAACGCTGGGCCTGATCGGAGCTGATACTGAACTCCTGGCGAATTTCAGCTTCTTTCTGGTTAAGCGCGTTAACAATATAAAAGACCGAGATCAACGCCACCAGCAGCCACAGCAACAGTGCCAGCGCCCGAAACAGATAACGAGAGACTTTCAGCGTAGTACGAAAGGAGACAAGGTATTTCAAAGGGGCGAGGCTCCGCCATCGGGGTCAAAAAAGAATGTGGTTAAGGTAGCGGTAAACGCGCCATGCCGCAACGTTCAGTTATCTGCAACTGCAAAACAAAAGGGCCGGAAACCGGCCCTTTTCTTCACATCAGGTGATGATTACTCGTCTGCGTCATCCGCAGCATCATCGTCGGACTCGGCTTCCGGCGCGATGTCATCATCGCCTTCCGCTACGGTACCGTCGATAGAGTCAAGCTCTTCGTCATCAACTGGCTCAGCAACGCGCTGCAGACCCACCACGTTTTCATCTTCCGCAGTACGGATAAGGATAACGCCCTGGGTGTTACGCCCTACCACGCTGATCTCAGACACGCGTGTACGCACCAGCGTACCGGCATCGGTGATCATCATGATCTGGTCAGCATCGTCTACCTGCACCGCGCCCACAACGGAACCGTTACGCTCGGTCACTTTGATGGAGATAACGCCCTGCGTGCCGCGAGACTTGGTCGGGTATTCGCTTTCTGCCGTACGCTTACCGTAACCGTTCTGCGTGACGGTCAGGATTGCGCCTTCGCCACGTGGAACGATCAGGGAAACCACGGCGTCTTCCCCCGCCAGTTTGATCCCGCGAACGCCGGTCGCGGTACGACCCATTGCGCGCACCGCGTTCTCTTTAAAGCGCACCACTTTACCGGCGGCAGAGAACAACATCACTTCGTCAGAACCGGAGGTCAGATCCACGCCAATCAGTTCGTCGCCTTCGTTGAGGTTGACGGCGATGATACCGGCAGAACGCGGACGGCTGAACTCGGTCAGCGCCGTTTTCTTCACGGTACCGCTGGCGGTCGCCATAAAGACGTTAACGCCCTCTTCGTACTCGCGCACCGGCAGGATCGCGGTGATACGTTCATTCGCTTCCAGCGGCAGCAGGTTGACGATCGGACGACCACGCGCGCCGCGGCTCGCTTCCGGCAGCTGATACACTTTCATCCAGTACAGACGACCCCGGCTTGAGAAGCAGAGGATGGTGTCATGGGTGTTGGCCACCAGCAGGCGGTCGATAAAGTCTTCTTCTTTGATACGTGCGGCAGATTTGCCTTTACCGCCACGACGCTGTGCTTCGTAGTCGGTGAGCGGCTGATACTTCACATAGCCCTGGTGAGACAGGGTGACCACCACGTCTTCGCGGTTGATCAGGTCTTCGATGTTGATATCAGAGCTGTTCGCGGTGATTTCGGTGCGGCGCTCGTCGCCAAACTGGTCGCGGACCAGCTCCAGCTCTTCGCGGATCACTTCCATCAGGCGATCGGCGCTGCCCAGGATGTGCAGCAGCTCAGCAATCTGTTCCAGCAGCTCTTTGTACTCGTCGAGCAGTTTTTCGTGCTCAAGGCCGGTCAGTTTCTGCAGACGCAGATCCAGAATCGCCTGGGCCTGCTGTTCAGTCAGGTAGTACTGACCGTCACGCACGCCGAATTCAGGTTCCAGCCATTCAGGACGCGCGGCGTCATCACCGGCACGCTCCAACATCGCAGACACGTTGCCCAGCGCCCACGGCTGTGCCACTAACGCGGCTTTCGCTTCAGCAGGGGTTGGTGCGCGGCGGATCAGCTCGATAATCGGGTCGATGTTTGCCAGCGCGACGGCCAGTGCTTCAAGGATGTGCGCACGGTCGCGGGCTTTACGCAGTTCGAAGATCGTACGGCGGGTCACCACTTCACGACGGTGACGCACAAACGCGCTCAGGATCTCTTTCAGGTTCATGATCTTCGGCTGACCATGGTGCAGTGCAACCATGTTGATACCGAAGGAGACCTGCAGCTGAGTCTGGGAGTAGAGGTTGTTCAGCACCACTTCACCCACCGCGTCGCGTTTGATTTCAATCACGATGCGCATCCCGTCTTTATCAGACTCGTCACGCAGCGCGCTGATGCCTTCAACGCGTTTTTCTTTTACCAGCTCGGCGATTTTTTCAATCAAACGCGCCTTGTTCACCTGATACGGGATCTCGTGAACAATGATGGTTTCACGGCCGGTTTTGGCGTCGGCTTCCACTTCGGCGCGGGCACGGATGTAAATCTTGCCGCGACCGGTGCGGTACGCTTCTTCAATACCGCGACGGCCGTTGATGATCGCTGCCGTCGGGAAGTCTGGCCCCGGGATGTGTTCCATCAGCCCTTCAATGCTGATCTCTTCATCATCGATATAGGCCAGGCAGCCGTTAATCACTTCCGTGATGTTGTGTGGCGGAATATTGGTTGCCATGCCCACCGCGATACCGGATGACCCGTTAACTAACAGGTTCGGGATCTTGGTTGGCATAACATCTGGGATTCGCTCAGTGCCGTCGTAGTTATCGACGAAATCAACGGTCTCTTTTTCCAGGTCGGCCATCAGCTCGTGAGCGATTTTCGACATACGGATTTCCGTATAACGCATCGCCGCCGCGGAGTCGCCGTCAACAGAACCAAAGTTACCCTGACCATCTACCAGCATGTAACGCAAGGAGAATGGCTGCGCCATACGAACGATGGTGTCATAAACGGCGGTATCACCATGCGGGTGATATTTACCGATGACATCACCCACGACACGGGCAGATTTTTTATAGGCTTTATTCCAGTCATTGCCCAATACGTTCATGGCGTATAGTACGCGACGGTGTACCGGCTTCAGGCCATCGCGGACGTCCGGCAGCGCACGGCCAACAATGACCGACATCGCATAGTCCAGATAGGAGCTCTTCAGCTCTTCCTCGATGTTAACCGGTGTAATTTCTCTCGCAAGGTCGCTCATCTAACCGCTATCCCTCTACTGTATCCCGGATTCAAAGGTCGCAAATTATAACACAGCCACGGTGATTGAGGTAAAGCAATACGCTTTATTCACGGGGATTGCCTGATATACTCCTTTGTCTTGCTAAATAAGGAGTAAAAGCGCCCATGAATGCCGAAAAATCCCCGGTAGCTCACAACGTTGACCACGAAGAGATTGCCAAATTTGAAGCCGTGGCGTCCCGCTGGTGGGATCTCGAAGGTGAGTTTAAACCTCTGCATCGCATCAACCCGCTGCGTCTGGGCTATATCGCGGAGCGTTCCGGCGGTCTGTTCGGTAAAAAGGTGCTCGACGTCGGCTGCGGCGGCGGGATCCTGGCAGAAAGCATGGCGCGTGAAGGGGCCACCGTGACCGGCCTCGATATGGGCTTTGAGCCACTGCAGGTGGCGCGTCTGCACGCGCTGGAATCGGGCGTGCAGGTAGAATATGTGCAGGAAACGGTAGAAGCGCACGCGGCAGAACATGCGCACCAGTACGACGTGGTGACCTGCATGGAGATGCTGGAGCACGTTCCCGATCCGCAGTCGGTCGTCAACGCCTGTGCGAAGCTGGTGAAACCGGGCGGCCAGGTGTTCTTTTCCACCATCAACCGTAACGGCAAGGCCTGGCTGATGGCCGTGGTCGGCGCGGAGTATGTCCTGCGGATGGTGCCGAAAGGCACGCACGACGTGAAGAAGTTCATCAAGCCTGCTGAACTGCTGGGCTGGGTGGACCAGACGTGGCTCAAGGAGCAGCACATTACCGGCCTGCATTACAACCCGTTAACCGACAAGTTCAAACTCGCCCCGGGTGTGGATGTTAACTATATGTTGCACACTACGGCAAAAAATAGCTAACGTCATACGAACTTCTTATAAAGATTGCGCGACATTCGTTGCGCAATTTTGACCACTCGTTGAAGAAATCAGCACTCGATCAAATTTTAGATTTTTTTTCTGAAATATTGACATGTCGTCCAGGCCTTACGATACGAGGACTTAGGCTTTTTTACCCTTTCACAACCTCAATTTAACCTCAAAATCAACTCTTGTACTGAAATGATTCGCTACTAGAATACTCACCATCTTGCGTTAATCTTATCGTAAAACCCCTATATGTAGTATTTATCCACAGACTCCTGTGGATAAGCGGGGGATATTTTTTTATTTCACGGACAGGTAAAACCCACATGAATCAGAGTCTGCTGGTGACAAAGCGCGACGGTACTACCGAGCGTATCAATCTGGACAAAATCCATCGAGTTCTCGACTGGGCAGCAGAAGGGCTGAATAACGTATCTATCTCCCAGGTTGAACTGCGCTCACACATCCAGTTCTACGACGGCATCAAAACGTCTGATATCCACGAAACCATTATTAAAGCAGCGGCAGATCTCATCTCCCGCGACGCACCGGACTATCAGTACCTTGCAGCACGTCTGGCCATTTTCCATCTGCGTAAAAAAGCCTACGGCCAGTTTGAGCCGCCGAAGCTGTACGATCACGTCGTAAAAATGGTTGAACTGGGCAAATACGATACGCATCTGCTCGAAGACTATACGGAAGAAGAGTTCGAGCAGATGAACGGGTTTATCGATCACTGGCGCGACATGAACTTCTCCTACGCGGCGGTGAAGCAGCTCGAAGGCAAATACCTGGTTCAGAACCGTGTGACCGGTGAAATCTATGAGAGCGCCCAGTTCCTCTACATTCTGGTGGCCGCCTGCCTGTTCTCTAACTACCCGCGTGACACCCGTCTGGAATACGTGAAGCGTTTTTACGATGCGGTCTCGACGTTCAAGATTTCGCTGCCAACGCCAATCATGTCCGGCGTACGTACGCCAACCCGCCAGTTCAGCTCCTGCGTGCTGATCGAGTGCGGTGACAGCCTGGATTCCATCAACGCGACCTCCAGCGCAATCGTAAAATACGTCTCCCAGCGCGCCGGTATCGGCATCAACGCGGGTCGTATCCGTGCGCTGGGTAGCCCGATTCGCGGTGGTGAAGCGTTCCACACCGGCTGTATCCCGTTCTACAAGCATTTCCAGACCGCGGTGAAATCCTGCTCTCAGGGCGGCGTTCGCGGCGGTGCAGCCACCCTGTTCTACCCGATGTGGCACCTGGAAGTGGAAAGCCTGCTGGTGCTGAAAAACAACCGTGGCGTGGAAGGCAACCGCGTGCGCCACATGGACTACGGCGTGCAGATCAACAAGCTGATGTACACCCGTCTGCTGAAAGGTGAAGATATCACCCTGTTCAGCCCGTCCGACGTACCGGGCCTGTACGACGCGTTCTTTGCCGATCAGGACGAGTTCGAGCGTCTGTACACCAAATACGAAAAAGACGAGAGCATTCGCAAGCAGCGCGTGAAGGCCGTCGACCTGTTCTCGCTGATGATGCAGGAACGTGCCTCTACTGGCCGTATCTACATCCAGAACGTTGACCACTGCAACACCCACAGCCCGTTCGATCCGGTTGTTGCGCCGGTACGCCAGTCCAACCTGTGTCTGGAGATCGCCCTGCCGACCAAACCGCTCAATGACGTGAACGATGAGAACGGTGAAATCGCGCTGTGTACGCTGTCTGCCTTCAACCTGGGCGCGATTAAGAGCCTGGACGAGCTGGAAGAGCTGGCGGTGCTGGCGGTTCGCGCACTCGACGCCCTGCTCGACTATCAGGACTACCCAATCCCGGCGGCCAAACGCGGCGCGATGGGTCGTCGTACCCTGGGGATTGGCGTGATTAACTTCGCCTACTGGCTGGCGAAAAACGGTAAGCGTTACTCCGACGGCAGCGCCAACAACCTGACGCACCAGACGTTTGAAGCTATTCAGTATTACCTGATGAAAGCCTCCAACGAGCTGGCAAAAGAGCAAGGCGCGTGCCCGTGGTTCAACGAAACCACCTATGCGAAAGGCATTCTGCCGATCGACACTTATAAGAAAGACCTGGACGGGATCGTCAGCGAACCGCTGCACCTGGACTGGGAAGGCCTGCGCGAGTCCATCAAGACTCACGGCCTGCGTAACTCCACGCTCTCTGCCCTGATGCCGTCCGAGACCTCTTCGCAGATCTCTAACGCCACCAACGGCATCGAGCCACCGCGCGGCCACGTCAGCATCAAAGCGTCGAAAGACGGCGTGCTGCGCCAGGTCGTACCCGATTACGAGACGCTGGGCAACAACTACGAACTGCTGTGGGAAATGCCGAACAACGACGGTTACCTGCAGCTGGTGGGTATCATGCAGAAGTTTATCGACCAGTCGATCTCGGCGAATACCAACTATGACCCGACGCGCTTCCCGTCTGGCAAGGTTCCGATGCAGCAACTGCTGAAAGACCTGCTCACCGCCTATAAATTTGGCGTGAAGACCCTGTACTATCACAACACCCGTGACGGTGCAGAAGACGCGCAGGACGATATGGTGCCGTCAATTCAGGACGATGGCTGCGAAAGCGGCGCATGTAAGATCTAAGCACTTCGCCGGGTGGCGCTACGCTTACCCGGCCTACGGTTTTGTAGGCCCGGCAAACGCAGTGCCGCCGGGCAATAAAATCTCAACAGGACTCACCGCAATGGCATATACCACCTTTTCACAGACGAAAAACGACCAGCTCAAAGAGCCCATGTTCTTCGGCCAGCCGGTCAACGTGGCACGCTACGATCAGCAAAAATATGACATCTTCGAAAAGCTGATTGAAAAGCAACTCTCCTTTTTCTGGCGCCCGGAAGAAGTTGACGTCTCTCGCGACCGTATCGATTTCCAGGCCCTGCCGGAACACGAAAAGCATATCTTCCTTAGCAACCTGAAGTATCAGACGCTGCTGGACTCCATTCAGGGCCGTAGCCCGAACGTGGCGCTGCTGCCGCTGATCTCCATTCCGGAGCTGGAAACCTGGGTTGAGACCTGGGCGTTCTCCGAAACGATCCACTCCCGCTCGTACACCCATATCATCCGCAATATCGTGAACGATCCGGCGGTGGTGTTTGACGATATCGTCACCAACGAGCAGATCCAGAAGCGTGCCGAAGGCATCGCGCACTACTACGACGAGCTGATTGAGATGACCAGCTACTGGCATCTGCTGGGCGAAGGCACCCACAACGTGAACGGCAGAACTGTCACCGTGAACCTGCGCGCGCTGAAAAAGCAGCTGTATCTGTGCCTGATGAGCGTTAACGCGCTGGAAGCGATCCGCTTCTACGTCAGCTTCGCCTGCTCCTTCGCCTTTGCCGAGCGCAAGCTGATGGAAGGCAACGCCAAAATTATTCGTCTGATCGCCCGTGACGAAGCCCTGCACCTGACCGGTACCCAGCACATGCTGAACCTGCTGCGCAGCGGTACGGACGACCCGGAAATGGCGGCTATCGCCGAAGAGTGCAAACAGGAGTGCTACGACCTGTTCGTGCAGGCCGCACAGCAGGAGAAAGAGTGGGCAGATTACCTGTTCCGCGACGGCTCCATGATTGGTCTGAACAAGGACATCCTGTGTCAGTACGTTGAGTACATCACCAACATCCGTATGCAGGCGGTGGGTCTTGATCTGCCGTTCCAGACACGCTCAAACCCTATCCCGTGGATCAACACCTGGCTGGTGTCCGATAACGTGCAGGTCGCGCCTCAGGAAGTGGAAGTCAGCTCTTACCTGGTCGGTCAGATTGATTCTGAAGTCAACACCGACGACCTGAGCGACTTCCAGCTCTGATGAGCCGGGTGACGCTACGCCTTACCGGCACAGAAGTCCTGTGTCGGGAAGAGCACCCTTCCCTGTTGGTCGCCCTTGAGGCGCATCAGGTTGAGGTTGAGTATCAGTGTCGGGAAGGCTATTGCGGCTCGTGCCGCTGTCGCCTGGTCGCAGGCCAGGTGGACTGGCTGACCGAACCGCTGGCCTTTATCAGCGAAGGGGAAATTTTGCCCTGCTGCTGCCGGGCAAAAGGCGATATTGAGATCGAGATGTAACGTCCCTGATACCCTTTTCCTGTGGGAGAGGGCATCAGGGCAGTTGTCCATTCAGGCGCAATCGTCTTTCCCATTCTGGCTCCGCGCCCAGATGTTCTCCAATGCAGTTCACTAAAGCCTGTATCACCGGTGAATCCCGACGCGTTTTGCGATACAGGGCAACAATATTCCCACCATCCGGACGCCACTCGGGCAGTATCACCTGCAGTTCACCTTTTTCAACGGCCTCTGCGCCTAAAAAAAGCGGCAACAGCATAATACCCAATCCGGCCTTTGCAGCTGCCAGCAGGCTGAAGGCGTTATCCGAACGCAGACGACTGCGGACGCGCCATGGCTGAACCTCCCCCTGATGAACAAGCTGCCAGACCCCGCCCGGCGCGCGGTGGCTGTACAGTAGCCCGTCGTGGTGCGCCAGTTCCTCTGGATGCAGCGGCGTGCCACAACGCTGGAGATAGGCCGGGCTGGCGCATAAATAGGTCAGGTTACGCGCCAGATGCCGGGCAATCAGGGTGGAATCCGGCAGTGTGCCAAGGCGGATCGCCACGTCAAAGCCGGGCTGATGCATATTGATATGCCGATCTTCAGTGACGATATCCAGCGCGATCTGCGGATAGCGCGCGGCGAAATCGGCCAGAATGGGCGACAGGTGCGTACACATAAAGGTGTGCGAAGTGGTCATTCGCAGCCTGCCACAGACGTCGGTTCGCCCTGGCGTCACCGCCTCTTCCGCAAGGCTTACCTCATCCAGAATGCGTACGCATTCGCGGTAGAACAATAGCCCCTGTTCCGTGAGACTCAGGCTCGGCCCGCGCTCCAGCAGGCTTACGCCCAGGCGCTTCTCCAGCCCCTTGATACGCTGGCTAACCACCGATTTCGTTGTCCCCAGCTTTTGCGACGCGCCGACAACGCTCAGCGCGTCCACCACCGCGATAAAGGTGCTCATCTCCACGAATTTGTTCATCAGGTATTCCGTTCGGGCACGTCCTTTTACTATGGCCCACTGGCGGAGGCGGCGAAACGGCTGGCGATATATTCTGCTGCCATGATCACATCCGGGTTGGTGGCCTGAGAGGGCACGTCCGGGAAAATTGACGCATCGGCAACATAAAGTCCCTGGGTACCCAACACCCGCCCCTGCTGATCCACAACGGCCTGCGGATCGCTCTCCAGCCCCATCGGCGCCGTGGCGGAGAGGTGAAGATTGCTCTTGACCGTTGCGTACTGCTCTTTCACCTTTTGCGACTTCGTGACCGCCAGCTTTCCGCCCTTCACGGCGGGAAATTCCCCGGTAACCAGCTCGCGCAACGGTGTTTCCTCCACCAGCGCGCGCGACAGTTCCAACGCCTCCAGCATACGCGCGACGTCCCGCTCATCGTCCAGCAGATTGAGATCGATGTTCGGCTTCAGCAGCGGGTTAAGGCTGGTGAGCGTCAGCGTCCCGCGCGACCAGGGGCGTGAAACGGTATAAAACAGCTGAAAGCCTGACCCTTGCGGAAACAGCGCCGGATCAACGAAATGGTTATTACTGATGTAAATATCCAGCTCACCGGGTTCCGCCAGGGTGGAACGGGTCCAGAGCGTCGCGCCGATGGGTGGGCTGTCGCTCTGCGGCGGCAGCGTGCCGAGCATAATACCGTTCACCGGCTGCTCCTGCAGATTCAGCCCTACAGGTAAATCCTGGCAGACGGGAATATCAAGCTGGCGCAAATCACTCCCTGGCCCCACGCCCGAGCGGAGCAGTATAGCGGGCGTTCCCGCCGCGCCAGCGCACAGGAACACCGTATCGGCAAACAGGCGGTTGCCCTCAGCCAGTTGCACGCCCTCGACGCGGCCTTTATTCAACAGAACTTTGTCGACCACCGCCATGCCTGCGATTTCCAGATTAGGCCTGGCGCGAACCTGCGCGTTGAGATAAACCATGCCGGTGTTCTGCCTGACGCCGTTCACGACATTGAGCGGATAGAGGGCAATACCGTGCTGATGCGGCCCGTTCACGTCTGCAATTTCCGCAAAACCATGTGCACGGCAGGCGTGATAAAACGCCTGGCTGGCGGGGCTCAGCGATGCCAGCGTCGGCAGCCTGACCGGTACAGGTCCGTGACGCCCGTGCCAGTCATCGTCGCCATAATCGGCGCTCTCCAGCGCCTTGAACCAGGGTAAGACCTTATCGAAAGACCAGTCCGTCAGGCCGCGCTTTACCCAGCGATCGAAATCAGACCTGGGGGCCCTGACGAAGGCCCCGGCATTGATCGCCGATCCGCCGCCCAATACCCTTGCGCGGAGATGCTCTGCGGTGTGATCGGTTCCGGTCGCCGTGCCTCGCTCCCAGACATAGTCGCCACCGCCCACGCGGTGACTCATCGACAGCTCGGGGGGATACTCATCTGGCGCAAAGGCCGGCCCCGCTTCCAGCAGCAGCACGCGCCGGTCCGGATTTTCACTTAGCCTTGCAGCCACCACCGCACCGCCTGAACCGCCCCCGACCACTATCACGTCCCAAACATCGTTGATACCGGCTGTCGTTGCACTCATCTCTTTCTCCTCTGTCGCGCTACCGGCAGAAAACAGCCACGCCGGGGTATAAAAGGAGAATATGTGAGGCCAACCGCGCTGAACAGAGCGCCAAACGCGAACCGGCGTTCATAAAACAAGAACAAAAAAAGACCCGCCGAAGCGGGTCCATGTCAGTGCAACGCGTTACTGAGACGTTCGCAGGAACTGCACTGCTTTATCCGTGAAATCCGTAAACAACCCGTCGACGCCCGCCTGGTTATACAGCACGTCATAAAGCTGATTCACATCCGTCGCATAGTCCGGCAACTGGTCTGCACGTACCGTGTAAGGATGCACCTGCATCTTGCTGGCGTGCGCCTCTTTCACCATCGCCGTGAAGGTGATGTGCCCCGGCGTGGAGCCTTCCGCCACCAGCATGTGGTAATCCGGCCCGATGCCGTCGGCGTACTGCGCAATCTGCTTCATCGCGCCCGGCTTAAACATCCAGTCGTAGTTGTAGTTAACCCACTTGCCGTCCGGCTGTTTCTCCTGCGTTTCATTCCAGTCGGTATAGGCAATCAGCTGCACCAGGTTGAGATCCATCCCCCGCTTCGGTTCCAGCTCGTTTTTGATGCGCTTGAGTTCAGCCGCATCAAAGCACTGGAGGTAGACCTTATCCTTCTTACTGGTGTAGCCGTACTGCTTCAGCACATCCAGCGTTTTCGCCGCAATGTCCTTCCCTTCCTGATGATGGAACCACGGCGCTTTGATCTCCGGGTAGATACCTATGTTTTTACCGGTAGAGTGGTTAAGCCCCTGAACAAATTCGATTTCCTCTTCAAAGGTATGAATGCGGAAGTCGGACTTGCCCATCGGGAAACGCCCCGGATAGACCTGCACCTTCTTGCCGTTTTCAATCTCGAAGCCTTCGGTAAATTTCAGCGAGCGGATCTCGTCAAGCGTGAAGTCGATGGCGTAATAACGGCCGTCCTTGCGGGCACGGTCGGGAAAACGGTCGGCGACATCTGTGACGCGGTCAAGATAGTGGTCATGCAGGACGACCAGATGATCGTCCCTGGTCATCACCAGATCCTGCTCAAGGTAATCCGCCCCCTGCGCGTAAGCCATCGCTTTCGCGGGCAGCGTATGCTCGGGCAGATAGCCGCTGGCACCACGGTGAGCAATGACAATCTTATCTGCCGCCAGCGCCGAGCCTGTCATGACACTGGCCAGCAGCAGGCCGGTAGCGAGTTGAGTCAGTTTCATCGTAATGCTCCTTATTGACGACGTGCCTGTATTTCGGCGTGATGACGTTTTTCACCAATCATGACAACAATCAGCAGCAGTACCGCCAGTACGCTACCGCCAATCATGACCATGAAGCCGCCATCCCAGCCGAAGAAGTCAACGGTATAGCCGACAATGGCGCTTGCGGCGACCGAGCCACCAAGGTAGCCAAACAGGCCGGTAAAGCCTGCCGCCGTCCCTGCCGCTTTTTTCGGTGCCAGCTCAAGGGCATGCAGGCCAATCAGCATCACCGGACCGTAGATCAGGAAGCCGATCACAATCATACAGGCCATGTCCACGCCCGGGTTGCCCGGCGGGTTAAGCCAGTAAACGACGGTGGCGATGGTCACCAGGGTCATAAAGAACACGCCCGTTGCACCACGGTTGCCGCGGAAGACCTTGTCCGACATCCAGCCACAAATCAGCGTGCCCGGGATACCCGCGTATTCATACAGGAAGTAGGCCCAGGACGATTTATCCAGCGCGAAGTGTTTCACCTCTTTCAGGTAGGTTGGCGACCAGTCGAGGATGCCGTAACGCAGCAGGTAAACGAAAACGTTGGCTACCGCGATGTACCACAGCAGTTTGTTGGGCAGCACGTACTTCATGAAGATCTGTTTGGCCGTCAGCTCCTCTTCATGCTGTTCGCTGTAGTCGTCCGGATAATCGTTTTTGTACTCTTCAATTGGCGGCAGGCCGCAGGACTGCGGCGTATCGCGCATCAGGGCGAAGGCGATAATCGCCACTACGATCGCGCCAAAAGCCGGCATGTAAAGGGCGGCTTTCCAGTCGTTGAACCATGCCATCCCGAGCAGGAACAGCAGCGGAGGAATACCGCCGCCCACGTTATGCGCGCAGTTCCAGACCGACACAATTCCGCCACGCTCTTTCTGCGACCACCAGTGCACCATGGTGCGTCCGCACGGCGGCCAGCCCATCCCCTGGAACCAGCCGCAGAGGAACAGCAGCACAAACATAATCGCAATACTGGACGTCGCCCACGGTACAAAGCCCATAAACAACATCACCGCAGCCGCCAGAATCAAACCGGCTGGCAGGAACACGCGCGGATTCGAGCGATCCGACACCGACCCCATAATGAATTTGGAAAACCCGTAGGCGATAGAGATCCCCGAGAGCGCAAACCCTAAATCACCGCGGGAGAAACCCTGCTCCACCAGATACGGCATGGCGAGCGCGAAGTTTTTACGTACCAGATAATACGCCGCGTACCCGAAGAAAATCCCCAGGAAGATTTGCCAACGCAGACGGCGGTAAAGCGGATCTATCTCTGCCTCTGGCAGACGCGCCCGATGCGGCGCAGGTTTAAAGATACTGAGCATGACAGCCTCCGTGGCCTTGTAATGAATGAGAAGGTGCCTCGCACCCGATTCCAGAGGCGGCGATGTTAAGAAATCACGGTGATTGTTACTGTGAATCAACGCACAGATTGTTACAGAAATATGACAGAATGCGCAAAAAAGCGCATGGAATCACGTTTCACTTTCGAATAACGCGCGTTTATGTTCGAAATCAAACAAACCACATTTTCAGTGTGGCTAAATGATAAAAAAACGAACATAGAGGGAAGACAATGACGGTTCTCGATCCTCGCTACAGCGATGTGATAATCATTGGCGGCGGCGCAACCGGGGCCGGCATCGCCCGCGACTGTGCCCTGCGTGGCCTGAGCGTGACCCTGCTGGAGCGCCATGATATTGCGACAGGTGCCACAGGCCGCAACCACGGCCTGCTGCACAGCGGCGCGCGGTACGCGGTGACCGACGGTGAGTCAGCCCGGGAGTGTATTGCGGAAAATCAGATCCTGAAACGCATCGCCCGCCACTGCATCGAGCCAACCAACGGACTGTTCATTACCCTTCCCGAAGACGATCTCGCGTTTCAGCAAACCTTTATTTCCGCCTGCACGGCCGCAGGGATCCAGACCGACGCCATCGACCCGGCGCTGGCGCGTCGGCTGGAGCCGTCTGTCAACCCGGCGCTCACCGGCGCGGTGAAAGTCCCCGACGGCACGGTCGATCCGTTTCGCCTGACCGCCGCAAATATGCTGGACGCCCGGGAACACGGCGCACGCATTCTGACCGGGCATGAGGTCACCGGGCTTATTCGCGAAGGCAACACAGTGCGCGGCGTGCGGGTGTTCGACCCGCAATATAACGAGCGCAGCGAACTGTACGCCGCCGTGGTTATCAATGCAGCGGGGATCTGGGGGCAACGCATCGCGGAATACGCCGACTTATCCATCCGCATGTTCCCGGCAAAAGGTTCGCTGCTGATCCTCGACCATCGCATCAACAACCACGTCATCAACCGCTGTCGTAAACCTTCCGACGCCGATATTCTGGTGCCGGGCGACACCATTTCGCTTATCGGCACCACCTCCACCCACGTCGATTACAGCGAGATTGACGTTAACCGGGTAACGGCCGAAGAGGTGGATATTCTGCTGCGCGAAGGCGAGAAACTGGCTCCGGTGATGGCGCAAACCCGCATTCTGCGCGCCTATGCGGGTGTGCGACCGCTGGTCGCCAGCGATAACGACCCAAGCGGGCGCAACGTTAGCCGGGGGATCGTCCTGCTCGATCATGCCCAACGTGACGGCATGGAGGGTTTTATCACCATTACCGGCGGCAAGCTTATGACCTACCGCCTGATGGCGGAGTGGGCCACGGATGCGGTCTGCCGCAAACTCGGTAACACAACGCCGTGCGTCACGGCAGAACAGCCCCTGCCCGGATCGCGTCAGTCCACCGAGAAAACGCTGCAGAAAATCATCTCTCTGCCCGCTCCGCTGCGCGGCTCCGCCGTTTATCGCCACGGCGACAGAACCCCGCAGTGGCTTGGCGAGGGGCGGCTTAGCCGCAGCCTGGTGTGCGAGTGCGAAGCGGTGACCGCAGGCGAGGTGCAATATGCCGTCGAGAATCTGACGGTCAATACGCTGCTCGATCTTCGCCGCCGCACGCGCGTCGGCATGGGTACCTGTCAGGGCGAGCTTTGCGCCTGTCGCGCCGCCGGGCTGCTGCAACGCTTTCACGCCACCACCTCAACGCAGTCCCTGACCCAGCTCAGCGATTTCCTCAATGAACGCTGGAAAGGCATTCAGCCCGTTGCCTGGGGCGATGCCCTGCGCGAAAGCGAGTTTACCCGCTGGGTTTATCAGGGACTTTGCGGCCTGGAGAAGGAGCCACATAATGAAATTTAATACCGTTATTGTCGGCGGCGGGCTGGCAGGGCTGCTGTGCGGGATCACGCTCACGCAACGTGGTCTGCGCTGCGCCATCGTCACCCGCGGGCAGAGCGCTTTGCACTTCTCTTCCGGATCGCTGGATCTCCTCGACGATGCCTGTCGCGGCGCACTTGCGCCTGAGCATCCCTACAGCCTGATCGGCGAGCACAACATTGCCCGCCTGGCGCAGGAAACCGAAAGGCTGCTGAGCGCCTGTGGCGCGCGGATGCAGGGCAGCGCTGAGAAAAATCACCAGCGCGTGACGCCGCTCGGCACCCTGCGTTCCGCGTGGCTCAGCCCGGAAGAAGTTCCTGTCGCCCCGTTCAGCGCAGAACGCGTAATGGTGGTGGGGATTGGCGGTTTTCTTGATTTTCAGCCGCACCTGGCGGCGGCCTCGCTCTGTCAGCGCGGTATTAACGCGACGGCGGCGGAAATAGACCTTCCCGAACTGGACGTGCTGCGCGAAAACCCCAGCGAGTTTCGGGCAGTGAATATCGCGCGGCTGCTGGATAACGACGATAACTGGCCGCTGCTGTATGACGCGCTCAGGCCGCTCGCCGAACAGTGTGACGCCCTGTTGATGCCTGCGTGCTTTGGCCTCACCGACAATCGACTCTGGCGCTGGCTGTCGGACCGTCTGCCGTGCACGCTCGGCTTGCTGCCGACCCTTCCCCCTTCCGTACCGGGTATTCGGCTGCACACGCAGCTTAAGCAAAAATTTATTGCCCAGGGCGGCGTGTGGATGGCGGGTGACGAGGTGAAAAAGATCACGCTGTCTGATAGCGATGTCAGCAAGGTGTGGACGCGAAACCACGGCGACATTCCGCTGCGCGCACGCGCCGTGGTACTGGCCAGCGGCAGCTTCTTCAGTAACGGCTTACTGAGTACCCGCGAGGGGATCCGCGAAGCCATTCTGGGGCTGGATGTCCGGCAGAGCGCCTCCCGTTCGGACTGGTATCAGAGTGATTTCTTTACGCCGCAGCCCTGGCAGCAGTTTGGCGTGATTGTCGATAACCAGCTGCACCCGCAGCTCAGCGGCCGGTCGCTTAACGGCCTCTACGCCATCGGCTCGATTCTGGGCGGCTATGATCCGATTGCCCAGGGCTGCGGCGGCGGCGTGTGTGCGATCACGGCGCTTCATGCCGCAGAGCAGATAATTCAACGCACGGAGGCAGAACAATGAGCGATAGCCGTTTCGAAAGCTGCATAAAATGCACGGTGTGCACCACGGTCTGCCCGGTCAGCGGCGTGAACCCGCGTTATCCCGGCCCAAAACAGGCCGGGCCTGACGGCGAGCGCTTGCGTCTGAAAGACGCCGCACTCTACGATGATGCGCTGAAATACTGCATTAACTGCAAGCGCTGCGAGGTGGCCTGTCCGTCAGACGTCAAAATCGGCGACATCATCCAGCGCGCCCGGGCGCAGTACAGCACGCAAAAACCGACGCTGCGCGATGCGATCCTCAGCCATACCGACCTGATGGGCAGCGTTTCCACGCCCTTCGCGCCGCTGGTGAATGCCGCCACCTCCCTGAAACCGGTACGCCGGCTGCTCGACGCGACGCTGAAAATTGACCACCACCGCAGCCTGCCGAAATACGCCCACGGCACCTTCCGTCGCTGGTACAAATCGGTGGCGGCAGAGCAGGCCCGCTTTGCCGAGCAGGTGGCGTTCTTCCACGGCTGCTACGTGAATTACAACCACCCGCAGTTGGGAAAAGACCTGCTGAAAGTGCTGAACGCGATGGGCACGGGTGTGCAGCTCCTCAGCAAGGAAAAATGCTGCGGCGTGCCGCTGATTGCCAACGGCTTTACGGATAAAGCGCGCAGGCAGGCCCGCAGCAACGTCACCTCCCTGCGCGACGCGATCGTCGGGAAAGGCATACCGGTCCTGGCCACCTCGTCTACCTGCACCTTCACCCTGCGCGACGAGTACCCTCACCTGCTGGACGTGGATAACACCGATCTGCGCGACCATATTGAACTGGCAACGCGGTTTTTGTGGCGCATGCTGGACAGCGGGAAGACCTTACCGCTGGGCACCCTGCCGCTGAAGGTGGTGTATCACACGCCGTGTCATATGGAAAAGATGGGCTGGTCGCTATATACCCTGGAGCTGCTGCGGCTGATCCCGGGGCTGGAGCTGACGGTGCTGGATTCGCGCTGCTGCGGGATAGCAGGCACCTACGGATTTAAGCGTGAAAATTACGACACGTCGCAGGCAATTGGCGCGCCGCTGTTCAGGCAGATAGAGGAGAGCGGAGCCGACCTGGTAGTGACCGACTGCGAAACCTGCAAATGGCAGATTGAAATGTCCACCAGCAAACGCTGCGACCATCCCATCACCCTGCTGGCAAACGCGCTGGGCTAAGCGATGCCGGGGCGGTTTGCCCCGGCACATTCGTTACTCAACAAACAGGGAATCAACCACATTGATCCAGCCATGCTCGCTGGCGACCGGTTTGCCGTTCAGCCAGCGTCGCAGCATGTTGAGCGCCATCATGGCACACACCTCCTGACGCACCGCCTGGCTGTGGCGGGTGATACTCATTTTTACCTGCAGCGCATGGGTTCCTTCCGGCGTCGCGAGGGCAAAATTAAGGTGCTCGCCCTCCACGCCGCCGACGGCCAGCGCCAGCCCGGCGAAATGCTTAACCCTGCGCTCCGACGCCCAGCGCGCGGTCTGCGCCAGCGTTTCCTGCTGGAACGGCACCACTTCACTGGCCAGAAGCGGCGCATCCGCCCGTGAAAGCTGCAGCGCCAGAAGCCCGCCGGTGAACTGTTCGCTCAGCGTGACGCTCAGCTGACGCGACTTCAGGGTGCGGGCTATCTGCGCAGGCAGCCCTTCCGTTCCCTCAAAGATCAGGCTCTCTCCCGCTACGCGCTGTACCTCAGGCCACAGCGCCAGCATGGCCTCCTTTTGCGTCGCCGGGCCGGTCAGCTTCAGCTCGATAATCGGCATAGAAGAGCGGTAGCCCATCGAGACGCCCGGCGGCAGCGGCAGGCTGTCGAGGCTCTGGGCAAGATCGCTTTCAGAGCGGCCAAAGGTGGTCAGACGCAGACACAGCGGCGGCTCAGGCAGGGTGAAACGCGCGCGCAGGCGCGGCAGGATTTGCTGCTCGACCATCACTTTAAATTCAGACGGCACGCCCGGCGTGAAGAACATCAGGCAGCGGTTAAGCTTAACGGCAAAGCCACAGGCGGTACCGACGGGGTTATCCACCAGCTCGGCGCTAGCGGGGATTTCGGCCTGCTTGCGGTTGCTGGGGGCCATGACGCGACCGCGCTCGGAGAAAAAGCGCTCCATCTGCGCCAGCCACGCTTCGTGGAGGACCAGCCCTTCGCCTTTCGCCGTGGCGGCGGCCAGCGCGCTAAGATCGTCGCCGGTTGGGCCAAGGCCGCCGTTCACAATCAGCACGTCAGCGTGCTCGCTGCGTTCGCGCAGAATGTTCACCAGCGACTCAAGGTTGTCGCCTACCGTATTGCGGCGCGTTAACGGTAATCCCTGCTCAAAGAATAAATCGGCGAGCCAGGCCGCATTGGTATCGATGATTTGACCATGCAGCACTTCATCGCCGGTGGATAACATCTCCACGTTAATCATTGTGTTCTCCCGCTTTAATAGTCAAAACACTATAGCGCAATTGGGAGAGGGGGGAAGCGATAAACTGGCGCGGCAGGCCGCCGCGCCGGGGGGATTAGAAGCCTGCGCTCACGCCCACGTACGGGCCGTCGGCCAGCGCGTTGTCGCGGTTGCCGTCTTTACCGGCCAGGTTCAGATAGCGGTAGCCTGCTTCGATGGTAACAGGACGCATGATGGTCCAGCGTGCACCGGCGTTAGCTTCCTGATAGCTGTCGATACCGCTGGAGAGCGAATCCGGAGAGTAGTAGTACTCGCCGAACAGGCCGAAGCTGTCGCCAATTTTCCACTGCAGTCCGCCGCCAACGGCCGCCGCGTATCCTTCGTCACCGTCGTTCGGGTTGGTGTAGATACCTTTACCGCCCACGGTTGCCAGGAATGGCCCCAGCGGAACGTTAAGGCCAAGGCCGAGGCTTGCCGCATCGCCGTCGTCGTCGTTATGCGTCCAGCCGCCCGTCATCGCCAGGCCAGAGGTTTCCGTCCCCAGGCCAAAGCCCAGGTGGGTGTAATCCTGACCCGCTGAGCCGTTAAAGGAAATTGCGTTTGCCGCAACTGAAACAAACATCAGGCCTGCGCCCAAAAATGCCACTTTTTTCATTGTCATGTCCCGCACGTAATAATTAGAGATGTCCCAAAACCGCGAGATTTTAACCTGCGTGTCTTTGGGATCAAGCACTCTGCGTGCGTCAGGCAATTAGTTTGTAACGATTTGATAATTTCGGTATTTACACCATCAATAAAAAGCGCATTTTCACGCTCAGCCCGCCCAGATTTTCGCTGCGCGTTAGCTGAAGATGGCTACGGTGCAGGCGGGCAATATCATTTGCCAGCGCCAGCCCAATGCCGGACCCGGCGGCGTCGCCCACGTTATCCAGCCGGTGAAACGGCAGCAACGCCTGCGGGATGAGATCGTCGGCAATCCCCGGCCCGCTGTCCTCCACGCTCAGCTCAACCGCGCCGTTGTCCGTGCGCAGGTACACCGTCACGATCCCGTGCTCGGGCGTGTATTTGATCGCGTTCTCCAGCAAGTTGGCGCAAAGTTCGCCCAGCAGCACGTCATCGCCCTCAATCATCACCGGCTGCTGAACGCCGTCATAACCCAGATCGATAGCCTTACTGCGCGCCTGCGCCAGCCGGGAGAAACAGCAGTTTTGCACCACCTGCACCAAATCGACCGGGGCAAACTGCCGTTCCCCCTGCTCTTTTCGCTTCACCACCGAAAGCTGTAACAGCCGTTCGGTCAGCACGATGGTGTTATCCAGGGTGACGTTCATCGCCCGCAAGCTCTCCTGCCACAGCGCCGGATCGTTACGCGTCAGGGCAACGGAAACCTGGGTTTTCAGCACCGCCAGCGGCGTTTTGAGCTGATGAGAGGCATCGGCATTGAAACGCGCCTGTCGCGACAGCACACCGCGCAGCCGATCGATGTAACGGTTAAACGCCACGATCAGCAGGCGCGTTTCAGACCAGGGCAACAGCTCCGGCAGCGGGGCCAGCAACCCTGGCTCACGGCGGACCATCAGCGACGAGAGTTGACGCATCGGGCGCAGCACGCGGCGCAGCAGCCAGGCGGTTAAAAACAGCGTCAGCAGCACCAACAGTCCCTGGGACACGAGTGATGAGAACAGAAGCTGAGTCGCCAGATAACGCCGGGACTGGAGGGTTTCGGCGACGTAGATCTCCGCCATCCCCACCACATTGTCTTCGTTTACGGGCTGGAGCAGCTTCGCCACGCGGATCGCCTGCCCGCGATACTCGGTATGGTAAAACCAGGCCAGCGCGGGATAGAGCCGGGTGCGCGACGTGGAGGGGGGCATTTTCGGCAGATCGTCATAGCCGGAGATCACCCGACCGTCGGGATCGACCACCTTGTAGTAAAGACGATCGTTCATGTTCAGCTCGAAGCTGTCGAGCACCACCCAGGGGACGTTCACCTGGAGCTTACCGTTGTGTACCTCCAGCCGCTCCGACACCGTGCGCGCCGAAGATAACAGCGTGCGGTCATAGGCCTGCGTCGCCGCCTGTAGTGCACTGACGTAGCTGTTAAAGGCTGACAACCCCCATAACAGCAGCAGCGGTAAACCCAGAAAGAGCAAAAGTTGCAGGTAAAGCGACTGCGGCTTAAGCCACTTCATCGCCGCACTCCAGCACGTAGCCCAGCCCTCTGAGCGTGGTGATCCGCACGCCGCTACCGGTCAGTTTCTTACGCAGGCGATGAACATAAAGGTCGATGCTCTCGGGACTGACGTCATCGTTCAGGCTAAACACCTGGTCGAACAATTGCTGTCGTGAGACGGGGCGGGTCCGGCGGTGCATCAGCACCTTCAGTAAAGAGAGTTCGCGCGGCGTCAGGGAGAGGGGTTCATCGCGCAGCAGGAAAAAGCCTTCATCATCGTATTCAAGCTCCCCCAGACGCTGACGCTCCTGGGTCCGCCCTTCACTTCGACGCAGCAGCGCGCGCAGGCGCGCATCAAGCTCTTCCAGCTCGAACGGCTTCGGCAGATAGTCATCCGCCCCGGCATTCAGCCCTTTGACCCTGTCTGCCACGTTGCTGCGCGCGGTTAGAAACAGCACCGGCAGCGTCTGCCCGCGTTTTCTCAGACGATGGACCACCTCCAGCCCGTCGAAGCCGGGCATGCCGATATCAAGAATAGCGACAGCGTAGTTTTCGCCCTGCAGAAGGTGATCTGCCGCGCGTCCGTCGTTGACGCAGTCCACGGCAAAACCGTTCTGTACCAGCGCTTTCTCCAGCCAGTGAGCCAGCTCACGATTATCTTCCGCCAGTAAGAGACGCATATCACATCCTGTAAAGTTGGTGCCGCAGTGAAAGGGAAATGAAAGGTTATTGTTTTAACAATCACGCAACGGAACCGCTACAAGGTGGTTCACATAATCAGAAAAAAGACACCCGTACCCGTACTCCCGGTTCTCCGGCGTGAGGATAAACGATGAAAAAACAATTACTTTCCACCCTTGCTGCAAGCGTATTGATGTTGAGTGCCTCTGTTGTCCAGGCGCAGGAAGCGCCCTCCCGCACCGAATGTATCGCCCCGGCCAAACCCGGCGGCGGCTTTGATCTGACCTGCAAGCTGATTCAGGTCAGCCTGCTGGAGACGAAGGCCATCGAAAAACCGATGCGCGTCACCTACATGCCCGGCGGCGTAGGCGCGGTGGCCTATAACGCGATTGTCGCGCAGCGCCCTGCCGAAGCGGGTACCGTGGTGGCCTTCTCCGGCGGCTCCCTGCTTAACCTGGCACAAGGAAAATTTGGCCGATATGACGTGAATGACGTGCGCTGGCTCGCCACCGTGGGCACCGATTACGGCATGATTGCCGTACGCGCAGACTCCCCGTGGAAATCCCTGAACGATTTGCTGGCCGCCATGGAAAAAGACCCCAACAGCGTAGTGATTGGCGCGGGGGCCTCTATCGGCAGTCAGGACTGGATGAAAGCCGCTCTGCTGGCGCAGCAGGCGAAAGTCGATCCACACAAGATGCGCTACGTGGCGTTTGAAGGCGGCGGTGAGCCGGTGACGGCGCTGATGGGTAATCACGTCCAGGCGGTATCGGGCGATCTCAGCGAAATGGTGCCCTACCTGAGCGGGGACAAAATTCGCGTGCTGGCGGTGTTCTCAGAAAACCGTCTGCCGGGCCAGCTGGCAAACGTCCCTACCGCCAAAGAGCAGGGTTATAACCTGGTCTGGCCGATCATTCGCGGCTTCTTCGTCGGGCCGAAAGTGACCGACGCCGAATACCAGTGGTGGGTGGAGACCTTCGCGAAGCTCCAGCAGACCGACGAGTTCAAAAAACAGCGCGATCTGCGCGGGCTGTTTGAGTTCAATCTGAACGGTAAGCCGCTGGACGAATACGTTAAAAAACAGGTGAATGACTACCGCGAGCAGGCGAAAGCCTTTGGTCTGGCGAAATAACCGGAGGCGCTATGAGCGATCGTATTTTTGCCGGAATTTGGCTGCTGCTCTGCATTGGCGGGATGTTCATCGCCTGGCAGATCCACAGCGAATACAGCTATGAACCCGTGGGGCCGCGCCCCTTTCCCGTGGGCATTGTCGGCCTGATGCTGCTCTGCTCGGTGGCCCTGCTGCTGCGCCACCCGGACACCATAGAGTGGCCGCCACGCCGCACCCTGCAACGGCTGCTGGTCATGGTGATCGTCCTGCTGATGTACGCCTGGGGCTTTGAATGGCTCGGCTTCCCGATTGCCACTGCCATTCTGACAATGGTGATTGGCATGCTATTTAACGCCTCGCTGCCTGCGGCGGGGATCTCCGGGGTCGTACTGGGCATTTTACTCTGGTACGCCTTCGACCGTCTGCTGGACGTGACGCTGCCCCTCGGCGCATGGTTTAACTAACGGAGCACGCTATGGATACCTGGATCTATCTCTCTCAGGGGTTCGCGGTAGCGATGACCCCGGAAAACCTGGTGATCGCCCTGATCGGCTGTTTCGTCGGGACCATCGTCGGCCTGCTGCCCGGCCTTGGCCCCATCAATGGCGTGGCGATTCTGTTACCGCTGGCCTTTGCCCTGCATTTGCCCGCGGAGTCGGCGCTGATCCTGCTGGCGACGGTCTATATCGGCTGCGAATACGGCGGGCGCATTTCGTCGATACTGCTTAACGTGCCCGGCGATGCCGCCGCCATTATGACCGCGCTGGATGGCTACCCGATGGCGCAACAGGGACGCGGCGGTGTGGCGCTCTCGATTTCCGCCGTCAGTTCGTTCTTTGGCTCCCTGATCGCCATTGGCGGCATCATTCTGTTCGCGCCGGCGCTGGCCGAGTGGTCGCTGGCGTTTGGTCCGGCCGAATATTTTGCACTGATGGTGTTTGCCATCGCCTGCCTTGGCAGCATGATGGCGCAAAATCCGCTGAAGTCGTTTTTGTCCGCACTGATTGGCTTAGGGTTAGCCACCGTCGGTGTGGATGCCAACACCGGGGTTTATCGCTTTACCTTCGACAGCGTTCACCTGTCTGACGGCGTGCAGTTTATCGTCGTTGTGATTGGGCTGTTCTCTGTATCGGAAATCTTACTGATGCTGGAACATACCAGCAGCGGGCAGACGCTGGTCCGTAAGACCGGACGTATGCTCTTTAATGCCAAAGAGGGGGCGCAGTGTGTGGGTGCCACCTTACGTTCGTCGGTGATCGGCTTCTTCGTCGGCGTTCTGCCCGGCGCAGGGGCCACCATCGCCAGTGCCATCACCTACATGACCGAGAAAAAGCTGAGCGGTAACAGCGACAGCTTTGGCAAAGGCGATATCCGTGGCGTGGCCGCGCCAGAGGCGGCGAATAACGCCTCGGCCTGCGGCTCGTTTATCCCGATGCTGACCCTCGGTGTGCCCGGCTCCGGCACCACGGCGGTGATGATGGGCGCGCTGACGCTCTACAACATAACACCGGGTCCGGCAATGTTTACCGAACAGCCGGATATCGTCTGGGGTCTGATTGCCGCCCTGCTGATCGCCAACGTGATGCTGCTGGTGATGAACATCCCGCTGATCGGCCTGTTCACGCGTATGCTGACCATTCCCCTGTGGTTCCTGGTTCCTGCTATCGCCGCCGTCTCTGCGGTTGGGGTGTATGCGGTGCACAGCACAACCTTTGACCTGGTCCTGATGGTGCTGCTTGGGGTGCTGGGCTACATCTTACGCAAGATGCACTTCCCGATGTCGCCGCTGATCCTGGGGTTTGTATTAGGTGAAATGCTGGAGCAGAACCTGCGCCGCGCCCTCTCCATCAGCAACGGCAACATGGCTATTCTGTGGGAGAGTAGCGTGACGAAAGTCCTGCTGGCGCTGGCGATTATGGTGATTGTCGTGCCACCGGTGCTGCGCTGGGTTCGTCGCCGCCAGCACAAACCGCAGCCGGATATCGGCTGATTACCCTCTTAGCAGGGCATTGACCCACTGTTTTAACGCCTGGCGGGAGATCTTTATCCCGCCATTTTTCAGCTCTGGCGGCAGCGCCAGCCAGTGGACCGGCTGCTCAAAGCGCGCCAGCTTACCCTGAACCCACTCCGGTAATTCCGTGATGTCCGTGCCCGGCTCACATTCCACCACTGCGACCGGGCGCTGCCCGAACTCAGCGTCGTCCAGCGGGACGATAAACACCTGATTTACCTGCGGATGGGTAACGATCACGCGCTCCAGCGATTCCGGCTGGATCCCCTCTCCCCCACTGAAAAAGAGATTGTCCATGCGGCCCAGAATAGTCAGGCGACCGTTGTGCCACTCACCGCGATCGCGGGTGGCAAACCAGCCCTGCTCGTTGACCAGCGGTAAGAGTGCGCCGTCTCGCCAGTAGCCCGCCGCCATGCTTTGCGCCCTGATCCAGACTTCACCGTTCACCACCTGTACGTCTCTGCCCGGCAGCGCGCTGCCCACATCCGGCGCGCCGTCGGCCTCTTTGGCGCAGACGGTGGAGGCGAACTCGGTCAGTCCGTAGCCGCAGAAGGTCCGAATACCCTGCTCACGCGCGCGCGCAGTCAGTTCAACGGGGATTTCCGCCCCGCCAAGCAGCACGGCTTTCAGTGCGATGCGGCACTCACCATTAAGCAGTCGCCACAGCTGTGTTGGCACCAGCGAGGCGTGGGTGCAGCCCTGTAGCGCCTGCTCCAGCGGCTGTTTCACACGCACCGTAAGACGCGCCCCGGCCTGAAGCCAGCGCCACAAAATCCCCTGACCGGAGACGTGAAACAGCGGCAGGGAGAGCAGCCAGTCGTCGTCATCGCCGTAAGGCATCAGCGACAACACGCCTGCCGCGCTGGCAAGATGCGCCGCACAGGTGTGTACCGCCGCCTTGGGTAAGCCGGTAGAGCCGGAAGTGAGCGTCATCGACGCCAGACGCTCCGGCTGCCACGGGGCGGCATGCTCACCGGGTTGGTCATCCAGCGCGAGCCGCGAAAGCCCGTCAAACGCGCCGTCAAGCAGCAGCGCGAAGCGCAGCGTCATCTGCGGGAGCAGGACGTCAAGCAGAGGGCGCGGAAGCTGAGGATTGACCGGAAGAATACGCGCGCCGCACTGCAACAGTGCCAGCCACGCCAGCAGCGTTTGAGGATGGTTATGGGCGAGCAGCATCACGCCATCGCCCTCACTCAGCCCCTGACGGTGGAAGCCTGTCGCCAGCCTGTCCACCCGCTCGCACAGCTGCTGCCAGCTCAGCGCGTCGTCGTTTAACCGCAGCGCGGGTTTATCCGCACGCTGCGCGCGCCAGTGTCGCCACGGCCAGTCAGTAAACATCATAACAACGGCTCCAGCGCCTCGACCCCGAGGCACGGCAGGGCACTGTCCGGCCACGTGCGGATCAGCTGCGCCTGCATCAGGTTCAGCGTGTCGAGACCCGGGAGGGTGTCGGGCGTTAACCACGCGGCGAGGCGCGCCAGCTGGGTCAGCCCGAGGCTGGATTCAATGGATGAACTGATCACCGCCGTCAGCCCTAAGGCATGGGCCGCCGCGACCTGCTCGCGCACTTTATCCAGGCTGCCGGTGAGCGTGGGTTTGATCACCACCGCGCTCACGCCAGGCTCGGCGATGAATGCAAAATCCGCCTCGCGCAGGCTTTCATCCCACGCAATCGCAATGCCCGTTTCACGGGCAAAGGCGCGGGAGTCATCGCGGGTTTTGCAGGGCTCTTCAAGGAAGGCGATACGGTTGCGGTATGCGGGATTAACATACTTCGCAAACTGCTGAGCCTTGAGCGGCGTCCAGGCGCGGTTGGCGTCCAGACGCAGATGCAAATCGGGGATCGCTTCAAGCAGCAGGTTAGCCACCATTCCGTCGCGCACCGCTTCGTACAGCCCGACCTTGATTTTCGCCACTTTTTCGCCCGGCATGGCGGAGAGCAGCGCAAACAGCTCGTCCGGATCGCCGGTGCAGAGCGGCGCGGCGCGATAGTTCGCCGCGTTGGGCAAGCGGCCCTCAAGCTCGGCCAGCGCGCAGCTGACACCGAAGGCAGCGGAGGGGATGTCCGGCAGTGCCGGTTCGGCCCCCTCGCGCCATTCGCGCGCCCAGGCAAGCACTGCAGCCCGCGCCTCCTCCAGCGACTCCTGGCTAAAGCCCGGAAGGGGCGAAACCTCGCCCCACCCTTCGCGCTCGCCCTGCCGGAGATGCACGAACAGCCCGTCACGGGTTTTTAACCGCCGTTCACGCAGCACCACGCCCGCGTCCATGGGTATCTGCCAGCGGTAAACCTGCGCGCGACGCATTACGGGTTCCGTTTGTATTTGCTGAAGTCTGGCTGACGTTTTTCATTGAACGCGTTGCGTCCTTCCTGACCCTCTTCGGTCATGTAGAACAGCATGGTGGCGTTACCCGCCAGCTCCTGCAGACCCGCCTGGCCGTCGCAGTCGGCATTGAGTGCCGCCTTCAGGCAGCGCAGCGCCATTGGGCTGTTTTGCAGCATTTCGCGACACCAGCGGACGGTCTCTTTTTCGAGATCGGCGACAGGTACCACGGTATTCACCAGGCCCATGTCCAGCGCTTCCTGAGCGTTGTACTGACGGCACAGGAACCAGATTTCGCGTGCTTTTTTCTGACCGACAATGCGAGCCATGTAGGACGCGCCCCAGCCGCCGTCGAACGAGCCGACTTTCGGGCCGGTCTGGCCGAAGATGGCGTTTTCAGCGGCAATGGTCAGGTCGCACATCATGTGCAGCACGTGACCACCGCCGATGGAGTAGCCCGCGACCATGGCAACAACCGGTTTTGGACAGGTGCGGATCTGGCGCTGGAAATCGAGCACGTTCAGGTGGTGCGTACCGGCATCATCCTGGTATCCGCCGTAATCGCCACGCACTTTCTGGTCACCGCCGGAGCAGAAGGCTTTGTCGCCTTCACCGGTCAGGACGATGACGCCGATATTGTCGTCATAGCGTGCATCCGCCAGCGCCTGAATCATCTCTTTTACGGTCAGCGGGCGAAACGCATTGCGCACCTGCGGGCGGTTGATGGTGATTTTGGCAATCCCATCAGCCGATTTGTGATAACGAATGTCGGTATAGCCTTCGGAGCAGTCTTGCCATTCAACCGGTGCGTAGAGCATGTTTTCATCAGGATAGATCATAGTGTGTCCTTTGTTGGAAGACGCAGAATCTGCGCCAGAGTCGCAGCCACCGCAGCGGGATTTTCCCGATGGGCGTTGTGTCCGGCATGAGGGATAGCATGGCGAACGGCGTTCAGTTCGGCGGCGATGCCACCAAATTTTTCATCACGTTCACCATAGAGATAGTAAAAAGGCACGGTATTTGCCGCGAGCGCAGAACGGAGGTCGGGCTGTACGGCGAGCGAGGTCGCCTCGAGCATATCCGCCAGAGCCGCGCCGCTGTTCTGGCTGCGCAGGGTTATCAGCTCGCTGCGCTGCGCCTGCGTGAGTGAGGCGAACACCGGCTGCTGATACCAGTCGGCGAAAACCGTGCCGAGCGGTTCCGTGCGCAGACGCTTCGCCCAGCGGCGATCGGAATCCAACCGGGCGTCGCGCGCGTGCGCATCCTGCAGCCCCGGATGGCCCCCTTCGACCACCACGCCGCGCAGCCCTGTTGGCTGCTGGCAGGCGTGAAACATCGCAATGCGGCCGCCGAGGGAGTACCCCACCAGCCAGTAAGAGAGTATGTTGTAACTAATGAGCATTGTGGTCAGCAACTGGCTGACCTCATTAAAGCCCGAAACGGAGATACAGGTAGAGCCACCGTGCCCCGGCAGGTCAAGGTACAGCTGCGGGTAGTCGCCGAGCTGCTCCCCAACCGCCCGCCACTCGCGGGCATCGCCGGAAAAACCGTGCAAAAAGACCAGCCAGGGGTAACCTGGTTTCCCGGCCCTTTGCTCGCCCGCGAGGATCACAGCTGGCTCACCTGCGCCAGCAGATTTTGCAGCCGCTGGGCGCCGTCAGAGTCGTTAACCACCAGCTCAATCAGCGTAGCGCCAGGCTGACGCCAGGCCGTGCTCAACGCCGCGTCCAGATCGGCCCAGCTTTCCGGGCGATGGTACGTGAGGCTGAACATCGCTGCCGCATGCTCGAACTGCACGTTCTGCGGCATCAGGTAGAAACGCTCGCGCTCGCTCTGCGGAGTAGGAAGCAGAGAGAAAATTTGTCCGCCGTTGTTATTCACCACAATCAGCACAAACGGCGCGGAAGCCTGACGCAGCAGCGCCAGCGCGTTGAGGTCGTACAGGGCGGAAAGATCGCCAACAATCGCAAGCGTGGATTTCGCACTGGCGCGCTGCACGCCTGCCGCGGTGGAGATCAGCCCGTCAATTCCGCTGGCCCCCCGGTTACTGTACACCGGGTAGCCCGCAGGCAGCTGAGATAAGGCGTCAATCAGACGCACCACCAGACTGTTGCCGACAAACAGCTGCCCCTGCTCCGGCAGATACTGACGGATCCGGTGCGCCAGTTCCGCCTCGCCAAACCCTTCGCACTGCGCCTGGGTAAGTTCCCACGCCTGGCGGGCAAGGTCCGGGATTGCCGTTGCCCAGGGTTTGCGTTTTTCAGCAGGATGCTGCTCAAGCCAGGCGTCAATCTCGCAGACCAGACGGCGACCACGATGGTGCGCCGGGTCGAGCCGCCCTTCCAGCGGGTCCACCAGCCAGTACTCTTCCGGCTTGCAGGTCGCCTGCCACTGCAGGAGCCGTTTACCGGTCAGGCTGGAGCCAATCTGCACCACGATATCCGCCTGCGCCAGTTCGGTCACCGCCTTGGCGTTCCCCAGCCAGAGATCGGCACAGGGCAGCGGCTGGCCAGTCTGGGAAAGCACGTCGCCAATCAGCGGCCAGCCGAGCGTCTTCGCCCAGTCGGCGACCAGTTTGCCCTCGGCGGCGCTCATGCGCCCGGCAACCACCACGCCGCGCTTCTGCCGCCAGAAAAACCAGTCACGCTGTCTGGCGCTTTCCAGATGCGTGTGTTCACGCAGCCAGGGTTTTTCGCTTTCCCACCACTCGCCAAGCTGCTGCTGCCAGACCCGACCCGTTTCGTTCATTTCGCCATACAGCGGCTCGGCAAACGGGCAGTTGATATGTAATGCGCCGCTGCGCAGCGATCCCATTGCATGGTCAATGGTCGAGACCAGCCAGGCTGCCGGAATATCCTGCGTCGGGCGCGGTAAAGACAGGGTCTCTGACGGATGGGTCGCAAAGATATTCGGCTGACGAATCGCCTGATTTGCACCGCAGTCAATAAGCTCAGGGGGACGGTCGGCGGTGAGCAGGATCAGCTTTTCGCCCGTCAGCCCGGCCTCAATAATCGCCGGGTAGAGGTTCGCCACCGCCGTACCGGAGGTCACAATCACCGCGACAGGCGCTTTGCTGACTTTCGCCAGGCCCAGCGCCAGATGTCCCAGACCGCGTTCATCAAAATGGGTATGGTGAATAAAGGCCCGGTTCTCTGCTGCCGCAAGGGTCAGCGGAGTGGAACGAGAGCCTGGTGCAATGCACACGTGCCTGACGCCATGGCGGGTCAGGGCTTCAAGGATCACCGTCGCCCAGCGTCGGTTGAAAGAACTTACTGACATGAGATTGTCCGGTATCAATAATGCGACACAGTATAAATAATAGAGAAAGTTGTAATTTTGATATGAATCGGGATTGCGAGAATCAGTATTAATCCCTTAGGAGCAGAGATCGCAGTCCGGCAGCTTTATTTTCAATCTCCTGCCACTCCTGCTCCGGGTCCGACCCGCTGACAATACCCGCACCGGCGTACAGGCGCAGGGTGTCATCGTGGATCCGCGCCGAGCGTAGCGCCACGCAGAACTCGCTGCGTTCGGGCGATAAAAAGCCCGCTGACCCGGCATACCACTCCCTGTCGAAGGGTTCGTTATTATCGATAAACTCACGCGCCGGCTGGCGCGGCAGGCCGGCGACTGCCGCCGTCGGCTGTAGCACATGCAGACAGCGTTCGTCGTCCGCCTGTTTCAGCTCGGTCCAGATGCATCGACGCAAATGCTGGACTTTACGCAAGCGAACCACCTGCGCGGGCAGAACCTCGAGCGTCCGGGTATGATGCTGTAACCGCTGGCAGATATCTTCGACCACCAGCATATTTTCGCGCTGGTTTTTATCATCGTTCAATAACCATTCACCCAGGCGTTGCGCCTGGCGATCGTCAGGATGGCCTGCGACCGTTCCCGCCAGCGCTTCGGTACGCAGCAGCGCGCCGCGCCGCCGCCATAACCGCTCCGGCGTGGAGCCGATAAAGGCGTTGTGGGCATCAAACACCATGCAAAAATGGTAGCAACGTAAGTTCACCGCCCGGCTCGCTGCCATCAACGCGACGGCGGAAATCGGCCGGTTAAACTGCAAATCGGTAGCCCGCGCGAGCACAACTTTTTCGAAATTGCCCTGGGCTATGGCATCGGTGGCCTGTTGCACCAGACGTAACCACTCGGGCTTTTGCGGGTGGTGGGTTTCATGCAGAACCTGAACCGACAGCGGAGAGATCGGTCTGGCCTCACGCAGGGCATCTAAAAACGCCAGCGCGGTACGGGCATCGTCCTGAAGCGAGGTATCACTCCACAACTGCAGGCGCAGGGTAGCAACCCCGGCATGTCGTCGCCAGAGCAGGCGCGGTAAAAATAACGATCCCTGCTCAGGATTGAAGGCGTTAAGGCCGCAGATCCGGGTATCGGCCTGCTGAGGATGGTTGTGCAAAAACTGTGAGGCAGAAGCCAGAGAGGAGAAGTGGATGACGGCACCGAGCGCGGAAAGCTCCTCGTCGCCGTTTCGCTGCTGCCAGTAAAATTGCGGATAGCACACCTGCACGCCCAGCCAGGCGAGAGGATCAAAGGCATCGTTTAACGGGAAAGAGACGTCAAAATGACGTAAACCGGGTGTAGCGGGTAACGCTTGCGCAAGCTGGCTGCGCAGGCGCTCCAGCGCGATGGACATCGAATGCACGCGAACCTCTCCCTGCTAAAACCTCACATTATACGGGGTACTGGCGATAAAGTGCAGTACCCACGTATAGGGAGTGGTTACACGCGATTAACGACGTGCCAGAAGCAGCCCAAGCACCAGGCCTGCCGCCGCCCCGACGCCAATGCCTTGCCACGGTTTTTCATGCACGTAATCATCGGCACGGTAGACCGCTTTTTTCGCACGGTAGTAGTAATTGTCTGAGGCATGGCTGACGCGGTTTTTAACCTCGTGCAGCGCCTGTTCAGCGCGCGCTTTCAGCTCGATGTATTTTTGATCGGCAGGGTCGCCAGATGAACGTAACACCTCTTCCAGCGTTTCGCTCAGTAACGCCAGGTCGTCGTCAATGCGGGTATCCAGGGATTGATATGACATATTTATCTCCATGTTAGTACACCAGTTCGCTAACTATAGCTAATGACTGACGATTACGCCTGCTTCGCTTCCCGCGCCATACCGATATGGGGAATGCCGTCTTCGTCGTACACCTCCGTCACGGGGGTAAAACCAAAGTGCGCATAGAATGGCTGGAGGTGCGCCTGAGCGCCAAGGTATAACGCCTTGTCCGGCCACTGTTTTTGACAGGCATCGAGCGTTTTTTCCATCAGCTGATAGCCCAGCTTTTCGCCCCGCGCGTGGCTGCTGACAATCACCCGGCCAATCACCACCGGCTCGACATCGTCTTCGCTTTTCAGAATCCTCGCATACGCCACCAGGACGTTATTTTTCCAGCCGAGGATGTGACGGTTTTCGCCCACCAGATCATCGCCGTCGATGTCCTGATACGGGCAGGTTTGCTCTACCACAAACACTTCGCAGCGCAGTTTGAGCAGGGCATAAAGTGCCGTAACGGTCAGCTCGCTATGGTGTAAATCTTGCCACTGGATCATGTCATTCTCCTTCCTGGGGTTCATCACGTTATACTAAACACTTTACCGTTCGGCAAAGGGTCTGACTGCGTTATGGAACTGATTTTTCTGGGGACGTCCGCTGGCGTGCCAACCCGCTCGCGAAACGTGACGGCCATCCTGCTGGATTTGCAGCATCCTACCCGCGGCGGGCTGTGGCTGTTTGACTGTGGAGAAGGGACTCAGCATCAGCTGCTGCACACCCCTTATCACCCGGGAAAGCTGGATAAGATTTTTATCACCCACCTGCATGGCGACCACCTGTTTGGCCTGCCCGGCCTGCTGTGCAGCCGGTCGATGGCGGGGATCGCCAGCCCGTTAACGATTTACGGCCCCGCTGGGGTTCGTGAATTCGTTGACACCGCCCTGCGTCTGAGCGGCTCCTGGACGGATTATCCGCTTGAGATCGTTGAGATTGCCGAAGGGTTAATCTTTGATGATGGGGTATATAAAGTCACTGCCACAGCGCTTAACCATCCCATTACGTGCTACGGCTACCGTATTGAAGAGCATGATAAGCCCGGCGCGCTCAACGCGGCTGCGCTGCTGGCAGACGGCGTGAAACCAGGGCCACTGTTCCAGCGCCTGAAGCAAGGCGAAACCGTCACGCTGGACGATGGCCGCATCGTCAACGGGCAGCACTATCTCTCGGCTCCTCTGCCGGGCAAAAAACTGGCCATCTTTGGCGACACGGCCCCCTGCCCTTCCGCCCTGCAGCTGGCACAGGGCGTGGACGTGATGGTGCATGAAGCTACCCTCGAAGCGGCAATGGAGGAGAAGGCCAACAGCCGCGGTCACAGCTCCACGCGTCAGGCCGCGCGGCTTGCCCGTGAAGCGGGCGTCGGGAAGTTAATCATCACGCACGTTAGCTCCCGCTACGATGCCCACGGCTGCGAGCGGCTGCTGGCGGAGTGCCGGGATGCGTTCGCACACTGTGAACTGGCCGAAGATTTTACGCAGTTCAGCGTTTAGTCCTTCATTTTTCCCTCAGGATGCCGATAACGATTAAAAGGTCAGCATTTTACTTGAGGGTACAATGGATAATTTCCAGAAAGATATTGATGACAGGGCGAATCTCACGCTGTCGAACCGTTTTGAACTGCTGCTGTTTCGGCTCGGCACCTCGCTGAACGAAAACAAATCCGAGCTGTTCGGCATTAACGTGTTTAAGCTGCGTGAGATCGTGCCGATGCCGGAGTTCACCAAACCTGCGGGAATGAAGTCGCCGCTGATGGGGATGGTGAACATTCGCGATCAGGTGATCCCGGTCATCGACCTCGCCGCCGTGGCTGGCTGTAAGCCGACAACCGGGCTGAACATTCTGCTGATCACCGAATATGCCCGCAGCGTTCAGGCGTTTGCCGTGGAGTCCGTTGAGAACATTATGCGCCTGGACTGGAAGCAGGTTCACGCGGCTGAAACTGCCGTCAGCGGGCGTTACATCACCAGTATTGCGTGCCTGGACGAAAAGACCGACACCAACGACCTGGCGATGGTGCTGGACGTTGAGCAGATCCTGTATGACATCACCCCGGCGAACCACGATCTGCACGCTACCGACCTGAAAACCACCCAATTCAACATCAAGCCAGGGTCCGTTGCGATTGTCGCAGAAGATTCCAAAGTGGCGCGTTCAATGCTGGAGAAAGGTCTGCAGGCAATGCAGATCCCGGCGCAGCTGCATATTACCGGTAAGGACGCGTGGGAGAAGATCGGCGTGCTGGCCGCGCAGGCTCAGGCTGAGGGTGTGCCGATCACCGATAAGATTGCGCTGGTGCTGACGGATCTCGAAATGCCGGAGATGGACGGTTTTACGCTGACGCGCAAGATTAAGTCTGACCCGGTGCTGAAGGATATTCCGGTGGTGATCCACTCATCGCTTTCGGGCAATGCCAACGAAGACCATATCCGCAAGGTGAAAGCCGACGGCTACGTGGCGAAGTTCGAGCTGAACGAGTTGTCGTCGGTAATTGAAGAGGTGCTGGACCGCTCGATGAAGAAGATTGACGGACCGTTGATCAGTAGGAAACAGCTGGCTTAGTCGGGTGGCGCTACGCTTACCCGACCTACAAAACCCGTAGGCCCTGCAAGCGTAGCGCCGCTGGGCAATAAAAAAACCCGCCGAGGCGGGTTTTTGTTTTTACATCAGCGGCATTGCATGCTGCACGATATCAATCAGCGGCTGCGGATAGATACCGAAGATGAGCACCAGCAGCGCGGAGATGAGCACCACGATACCGCCCGCGCTGTACTGCCAGTTAGACGGCGCATCGCGGTTGAGCTGCTGAGGCGCGCTCAGGTAGAGGCTCACGGCAACGCGCAGGTAGTAGTACAGACCAATCGCGGAACCGATAACCACACCGGCGGTCAGCCACCACAGGCCAGCCTGCACACCGACAGCCAGGACGTAGAACTTACCGATAAAGCCCAGGGTCATTGGGATACCCGCCAGGGACAGCATCATCACCGTCATCACCGCAGACAGAATCGGACGGTGCCAGAACAGACCACGGTAAGAGAACAGTGAGTCAGCATCCGGGCCACGGTACGGGCTGGACATCAGGCTCACCACGCCGAACGCGCCGAGGCTGCTGAACAGATAACCGGCCAGATACACGCCCACGGTTTCCATCGACATTTCACCGCTCTGCAGCGCAATCAGCGCCACCAGCAGATAACCCAGATGGGAAATAGACGAGTAGCCCAGCAGACGTTTGATGTTGGTCTGGCTCAGCGCCATCAGGTTACCGAAGATGATGGAGACGAACGCGATAATGCCCAGCACCACGCGAACCGCTTCGCTATCCCCCACCGGCGCGTACAGGAACAGACGCATGACCACACCGAAGATAGCGATTTTGCTCGCCGTCGCCAGGAAGGTCGATACCGGTGCCGGAGCACCCTGGTAAACGTCTGGCGTCCACAGGTGGAACGGAACCAGAGAGAGCTTAAAGCCAAGGCCAACGATCATCATGCCCAGACCCGCCAGCAGCAGCGGCTCGTGCAGCATACCGTCGCCAAGGCTCTTGCCGATAGCCAGGAAGGAGAGGTTACCCGTCTGTGCGTACAGCAGCGCGATACCGAACAGCAGGAACGACGACGCGGCAGCGGACAGGATCGTGTACTTGATCGCCGCTTCCAGCGAGCGTTTCTGGCGGAAGGCGTAACCAATCAGGCCAAACAGCGGCAGAGAGATCAGCTCAATACCGAGGAACAGCGCGGCCAGGTGGTTTGCATTCGCCAGCAGAATGCCGCCAAGCGCGGCAATCAGTACCAGCAGGTAAAACTCTTCTTTGTTGTCGTTGTAACCTTCAAGCCACGGGTACGCAAAGGTGCAGGTTGCCAGGCTCGCCAGCAGAACCAGACCGGTATACAGCATGGCATAGCCATCAACGCGCATCAGCGGCGTGACGTCCATCGCGCCCGCCTGGCCTACAAACCAGAGGGACACTAACGCAGCGTTCAGACCCAGAACGGACAGGGTCGCATTCAGGAAGTGATTGCGTCGCCACGCAATGGAGAGCATCACAACCACCACCGTCAATCCGACGATCAGCAGCGGTAGCAGCGCGATCAGTTGTTGTGGAGTTATTGTCATGGCGAATTACGGCCTTGTAGTAGAAGCAGAATTAACAAACCACTGCTGGATGTTACCCATCGCGGAGTGCGAGGTATCCAGAATCGGCTGCGGATAGAAGCCCAGCAGCACCAGCAGTACGACCAGCAACAGGATGATGAACAGCTCACGCAGCGACATCCCCGGCAGTTGTTGTGCAGCAATTTCGCTCTTCGCTTTACCGAAGTAGGCGCGATGCAGCATCGCCAGTGAGTAGACGGAAGCGAACACCAGACCAAAGGTGGAGATCACGGTAATCACCGGAACCACCTTGAAGCTGCCGAACAGAATCATAAATTCGCCGACGAAGTTACCGGTACCCGGCATACCCAGCGTCGCCACTGCGAAGAACATGGAGAGCGCTGGCAGCCATTTCATCTTGCCCCACAGGCCGCCCATCATGCGCATGTCGCGGGTGTGCAGACGCTCATACAGCTGACCACACAGGATGAAGAGACCGGCTGCGGACAGACCGTGCGCAATCATCTGAATCACCGCGCCCTGGTACGCCAGCTGGCTGCCGGTGTAGATAGCAATCAGCACGAAGCCCATGTGGGAAACGGAGGTGTAAGCAATCAGACGCTTGATGTCGTACTGCGTGAAGGCCATCCAGGCACCGTAGAAGATACCAATCACACCCAGCCACATGGCAATCGGCGCGAACTCTGCGGAAGCGTTCGGGAACAGCGGCAGCGCGAAGCGCAGCAGACCGTAGGCCGCGGTTTTCAGCAAGATACCCGCGAGGTCAACGGAACCCGCCGTTGGCGCCTGAGAGTGCGCATCCGGCAGCCAGCCGTGCAGAGGAACCACCGGCATTTTCACCGCAAAGGCGATGAAGAAGCCCAGCATCAGCAGGTATTCAATACCGTGAGACATTGGGGTATTCAGCAGATCTTCGTAGTTGAAGGTCCAGACGCCGGTCGCCTTGTAATGCACAAACACCAGCGCCAGGATCGCAATCAACATCACCAGACCACTCGCCTGGGTGTAGATGAAGAATTTGGTTGCCGCCGTGATACGCGTTTTACCGTCGGACGCCTTATGGCCCCACAGCGCGATCAGGAAGTACATCGGCACCAGCATCATCTCCCAGAAGAAGAAGAAGAGGAACATGTCGATGGCCAGGAACACGCCGATCACGCCGCCCAGGATCCACATCAGGTTCAGGTGGAAGAAGCCCTGGTATTTTTCGATTTCTCGCCAGGAGCAGAGTACCGCCAGAACGCCGAGCAGGCCGGTCAGCACCACCATCAGCAGCGACAGACCGTCAATCGCCAGGTGGATCGTGATACCGAAACGTGGGATCCACGGGAGGATAAACTCAGACTGCCACTGCGGAATGCCCGCAGACTGGGTCAGAGAGTAGCCACCCTGCAACCAGAGTTGCAGACCAAGCGCGAGCGTTAATCCCATGGTGATCAGCGCAATCCAGCGCGGCATCTTCACGCCAAAGCGTTCAGTCTGCCAGCACAGGAAGCCGCCGATGAAGGGAATTAATATTAGCCAGGGTAGTAACATGGCGATTTTTATTCCTTGTTAAAGTCCCTAAGGGACCGATTTTCAACGAATTCGACTACATTCACGGTTGAGTGCGGTTTGTTGTGTCGGGTGGCGCTAACGCTTACCCGACCTACGGTCTCGTAGGCCCGGTAAGCGCAGCGCCACCGGGCAAAACCGCAATCTCAAATCACAATCAACGCAACACCATCAGCAGCGCCAGCACGACAACCGCACCGATGCTCATGGACGCCACATACCAGCGCAGGTAACCGTTCTCGCTGTACAGCAGGCCTTTACCTGCAAAGCGGGAGAGGATCGCCGGGATATTCATCATGCTGTTCATCGGGTCGCGCTTCAGCAGCCACGCAATGCCCAGGAACGGCTTGACGAAAATCATGTCGTACAGCCAGTCGAAGCCCCACGCGTTGTACCACCAGGTACCCAGCAGACGGCCTGGCGCACTGTTGGCAACGGCAGTCACCAGCGTACGTTTGCCCAGCCACAGCCATGCAGCAATCAGGATGCCCGCAATGGCTACCACACCGGAGGTGATTTCAAGCGTCAGTACGCGACCGTGCTCAAGCTCGGTTGTTGCCGGCAGTACGCCCTGCAGCGGTGGCACAATCATCGCGCCAACGAAGGTGGAGAGTACCAGCAGCACAATCAGCGGCAGGTGGTGGGTAATCCCCTTCCCTGCGTGTGCGTGAATTTGTTCTTTACCGTGGAATACGATGAAAATCATACGGAAGGTATACAGGGAGGTCATAAACGCACCGACCAGACCCGCAACCATCAGATTGATATGTCCATTCGCCATGGCACCCGCAAGGATTTCGTCCTTACTGAAGAAGCCCGCGGTGATCAGCGGCAGTGCCGCCAGTGCCGCGCCGCCCACCAGGAAGCAAGCATAAACCAGCGGGATGGACTTGCGCAGTCCGCCCATCTTGAAGATGTTTTGCTCGTGGTGGCAGGCCAGAATCACCGAACCGGATGACAGGAACAGCAGCGCTTTAAAGAACGCGTGAGTCATCAGGTGGAAAATGGCCGCGTCCCACGCCTGAACGCCCAGCGCCAGGAACATGTAGCCAATCTGGCTCATGGTGGAATACGCGAGAACGCGTTTGATGTCGGTCTGCACCAGCGCGGCAAAGCCTGCCAGCACCAGCGTTACCGCACCAACAATACCCACCAGATGCAGAATTTCCGGCGTCATCAGGAACAGGCCATGGGTACGCGCAATCAGGTAAACACCTGCGGTTACCATGGTCGCGGCGTGGATCAGCGCGGAGACAGGGGTTGGACCCGCCATCGCGTCGGCCAGCCACGTTTGCAGAGGAAGCTGCGCGGATTTACCCACGGCGCCGCCCAGCAGCATCAGCGTTGCCCACCACAGCATGTCGTTGCCTGCAGCGAAGTGTGCCGGTGCCAGTTCCACCATTTCGCGGAAGTTCAGCGTGCCCAGTTCGTTGTAAAGAATGAACAGCGCGAAGGCGAGGAAGACGTCACCCACGCGGGTCACGACGAACGCTTTCATGGCCGCTGCGCCATTCTTCGGATCGGTGTAGTAGAAACCGATCAGCAGGTAAGAGCACAGACCCACGCCTTCCCAGCCGAGATACATCAGCAGCAGGTTATCGGCCAGCACCAGAACAACCATGCTGGCGATAAACAGGTTGGTGTAGGCGAAGAAGCGGGAGTAACCCTCTTCACCGCGCATATACCAGGAAGCGAACATGTGGATCAGGAAGCCCACGCCGGTGACCACAGAGAGCATAGTCAGCGACAGTCCGTCCAGCACCAGATTAAAGCCGATGTTGAAATCACCGACCGACATCCAGGTCCACAGTGGAACGCTAAAGGCCTGACGTCCGTTGTTGAAGAAATCGATGCCCGCATAGGCTGTCACCAGCGCAGACAAACCGATAGAGCCGATGCCCACGGTTGCAGACAGATTCTCAGACCAGCGGCCACGAGAAAACGCCAGCAGCACGAAGCCGATCAGCGGAAAAATAATGGTTAAGGCAAGCATGTTCATCCACGCAACTCACTTACTGAATCGATGTTCAGGTTCTGGCGGCGACGATGGAGCTGCAGCAACAGCGCCAGGCCAATACTCGCTTCGGCAGCCGCGAGGCTGATGGCGAGAATGTACATCACCTGACCATCGGCCTGGCCCCAGTAGCTCCCGGCGACCACGAAGGCCAGCGCCGAAGCGTTAATCATGATTTCCAGCCCAATCAGCATAAACAGCAGATTGCGGCGGATAACCAGACCGGTTAAGCCCAGGACGAACAAAATCGCAGCGAGGATCAGTCCATGTGTTAAGGGGATCATGCGCGCTCCTCCGTTTTTCTTTTCGCGCGGTCATCAGTGCGGTTGCTCAGCACCTCGCCGACACGCTCTTCGCGGCCAACGTGGAAGGCAACAACCAGGCCCGCCAGCAGCAGCATTGACGCCAGTTCAACCGCCAGAACGTACGGGCCAAACAGGGCAATACCCACGGCCTTGGCGCTGATCGGCGTGCCGTCGATGCCCTGATCGTTCACGCCCAAAATTGCGTAAACAATTACCACCAGCATGATGGCCGACAAAATTGCCGGGCCAATCCACACCTGCGGTTTTAACCACTGACGTTCCTGCTCAATTTCGGAGCCGCCCAGGTTCAGCATCATCACCACGAAGACGAACAGCACCATGATGGCCCCGGCGTAGACGATGATTTCCAGCGCACCGGCGAAATGCGCGCCCAGCGCAAAGAACACCCCGGAAATGGCCAGCAGCGAGATGATTAAATACAGCAGCGCATGCACCGGGTTGGTGTGCGTAATCACTCGTAGCGTAGCCAGGATGGCGATAAGGCCACAGATATAAAAAGCGAATTCCATTGCCCTCTCCTTACGGTAACAGGCTCTTGACGTCGATAGGCTTAGCTTCGTTCTCTGCTTCGCCCTTATCTTTGCCGTCGATTGCCATACCCGCCATCCGGTAGAAGTTATATTCCGGGTATTTGCCCGGACCGGAAATCAGCAGATCCTCTTTCTCGTACACCAGATCCTGACGCTTGTACTCACCCAGTTCGAAATCTGGAGTCAGCTGAATCGCCGTGGTTGGGCACGCTTCTTCACACAGACCGCAGAAGATGCAGCGTGAGAAGTTAATGCGGAAAAACTCAGGGTACCAGCGGCCGTCTACCGTCTCTGCTTTCTGCAGAGAGATACAGCCTACCGGACAGGCTACCGCACACAGGTTACAGGCAACGCAGCGCTCCGAACCGTCCGGATCGCGCGTCAGCACGATACGGCCACGGTAGCGCGGCGGCAGATATACCGGCTCTTCCGGGTACATCCGGGTTTCGCGTTTGGCAAACGCGTGCAGGCCGATCATCCAGATACTGCGTACCTGGGTGCCGAAGCCTACCAGTAATTCTTTTAAGGTCATGGTCTATAGCCCCTTATGGCTGCTGCCAGAGAATGACAGCCGCCGTTACCAACAAGTTGACGAGCGTCAGCGGCAGGCACACTTTCCAGCCGAAGGACATTACCTGGTCATAACGCGGACGCGGTAAGGACGCACGAATCAAAATGAACATCATCATGAAGAACGCGGTTTTCAGCGCGAACCAGATGAACGGCGGTAAGAACGGGCCATGCCAGCCACCAAAGAACAGCGTTACCATCAACGCGGAAATGGTGACGATACCGATGTACTCGCCCACGAAGAACAGACCGAACTTCATGCCGGAATATTCAATGTGGTAACCGTCGGCCAGTTCCTGTTCGGCTTCTGGCTGGTCAAACGGGTGACGGTGACACACCGCCACGCCCGCGATAGCAAAGGTAACAAAACCAAAGAACTGCGGGATTACGTTCCAGATGTCGGCCTGGTTGTTGACGATGTCGGTCATGTTGAATGAACCGGCCTGCGCCACCACGCCCATCAGGGAGAGACCCAGGAACACTTCGTAGCTCAGCGTCTGCGCGGAAGCACGCATCGCACCCAGCAGCGAGTATTTGTTGTTACTGGACCAGCCGGCGAACAGCACCGCGTAGACCGCGAGGCCTGCCATCATCAGGAAGAACAGGATGCCGATGTTCAGGTCAGCCACAACCCAGGTCGGGCTGACGGGAACGATAGCAAATGCCAGCAGCAGCGAGGTAAAGGCGATCATCGGTGCCAGAGTGAAGATCACGCGATCCGAGAAGCGCGGGATCCAGTCCTCTTTGAAGAACATCTTGATCATGTCCGCGACCAGCTGGAGTGAACCACCCCAGCCCACGCGGTTCGGTCCGTAACGGTTCTGGAACAGACCGAGCAGACGACGTTCACCAAAGCTCATGAACGCACCGCAGGTGACCACCACCAGCAGAATCACAACCGCTTTCAGAATGCTCAGCAGGATGTCGATAAGATCCGGCGTTAACCAACTCATGCTTTTGCCTCCTGCAGGTTATCAAGTCGCGCACCCGCCAGTACCGGCGCGATGCCAGGCATTCCCATCGGCAGACCCACCTGCCCCGCGGACAGACCTTCAGAGATGATCAGCGGCAGGCTGATCGTCTGGCCGTCGTAGCTAAAGGCGATGTTCGCACCCGCGTTAACGCCAAGCTTCGCGGCATCGGCCGGGTTGAGCTTGATGTACGGTTGCGGCATACGGGTCTGGAAGACCGGAGAGCGCTGGGACATTTCGTCGCTACCAAACAGATGGTAGTACGGCGCAATACGCCAGTTGCCTTCCTGAGCCTGGAAACGTTCCGGAACGGTAGTGAAGAAGTCCAGACCGGTTTCGGAGGCTTCAATCAGACGCACGCCCGGGTCGCCGTGGCGCAGAGAACCGCCCACTTCAGCCTGGAACTTGTTCCATGCCTGCGGGGAGTTCCAGCCCGGTGCCCATGCAAACGGAACCTGAGAGCGTGGCGCAGACGGCTGGTTGTTCCCTTCCATGGAGAAGGCGAACATCGTGTCTTTATCCTGCGGCTGACGAGGTTCATGCACGCTGATATTGGCACGCATCGCGGTACGACCGCTGTAGCGGTGCGGCTCACGCGCCAGTTTCTGGCCGCGAATGCGGAAGCTTGCGTCAGGAGCTGCATCTTTGATGCCCGCCAGCTGTGGCAGTTTTTCCACTACCGCGTCGATAACGTGGTCGAGTTGCGTCCAGTCCACTTCACGGCTCTGCACGGTGCTGTGCAGGGAGTGCAGCCAGCGCCAGCTTTCCAGCATCAGCGTATTGCTGTCATAGTACGCCGGGTCATAAACCTGGAAGAAGCGCTGTGCACGGCCTTCGTTGTTGATGACCGTGCCGTCGCTTTCGGCGAAGCTTGCCGCAGAGAGCACCAGGTGCGCTTTGTCCATAATGGCGGTGCGCTGATGGTCAATGACCATCACCAGCGGCGCTTTAGAGAGCGCTGCGTCAACGCGAGCGGCTGAGGCGTGGCGATGCAGGTCGTTTTCCAGCACCACAACGGCGTCAGCAGAACCGGATTCCAGTTCACTTAACGCTTCTTCCAGCGAGCCGCCGCCAATCATACCCAGACCGATGCTGTTCACCGCACGGGCAATCATGGTGATACCCACGTCCGCGCCGCGGCCTTTCAGGGCTTTAGCAACGTTCGCTGCCGCCTGAACGATCTCGGCGCTACCGGCGTTGGTACCGGAAATAATCAGCGGTTTTTTCGCGCCAGCCAGGGCCTGAACAATCACGTCAACCTTGTTTTGCAGGTCGCGATCCAGTTCAACCGCCGGCGAGCTGTTATCCAGCGCGTGAGCAATCGCGAAGCCAAGACGCGCCTGATCTTCCACCGGTGCGCAGTAGGTCCACGCGGCGATGTCGTCCAGACGGGTGTTGTCGACGTTGGTCACAAACAGCGGATGCTTCGCGCGCTGACCGATGTTCAGGATTGCCGCAATCTGCCAGTCAGCCACTTTCTGGGCCGCTGCCATTTCACGCGCTTTACCTTTCACCGCCTGACGAACCGCCAGAGCTGCACGCGCGCCGGTCTGGGTCAGATCTTCACCGAGCACAAGCACCGCATCATAAGATTCGATTTCGCGCAGCGCAGGAGTATGAATACCGCCTTCGCGCAGCACTTTCAGCACCAGCTGCAGACGTTCCTGCTCACCCTGGGCGATACCGGTGTAGAAGTTTTCTGCCCCAACCAGCTCGCGCAGCGCAAAGTTGCTCTCGATGCTGGCACGCGGGGAGCCGATACCGATCACTTTCTTCGACTGACGCAGAATATCCGCAGCGCCCTGCATCGCCTGCTCGGCGTTCAGGGTGATCAGGTCATCGCCACGGCGCTGAACCGGCTGACGCGGACGGTCTTTCAGGTTTACATAGCCATAGCCGAAACGACCGCGGTCGCAAAGGAAGTAGTGGTTAACGGTACCGTTGTAACGGTTTTCGATACGACGCAGTTCGCCATAACGTTCACCCGGGCTGGTGTTACAACCCAGGGAGCACTGCTGGCAGATGCTTGGCGCAAACTGCATGTCCCATTTACGGTTGTAGCGCTCGGAGTGCGTTTTGTCGGTGAATACGCCGGTCGGGCAGATTTCTACCAGGTTGCCGGAGAATTCGCTTTCCAGAACGCCATCTTCCGGACGACCGAAGTAGACGTTGTCATGCGCGCCATACACGCCCAGATCCTGACCATCTGCATAGTCTTTGTAGTAACGCACGCAGCGGTAGCAGGCGATGCAGCGGTTCATTTCGTGAGAGATGAACGGCCCCAGATCCTGGTTACGGTGGGTACGCTTGGTAAAGCGATAGCGACGGAAGCTGTGACCGGTCATTACGGTCATATCCTGAAGGTGGCAGTTACCGCCCTCTTCACAAACCGGACAGTCGTGCGGGTGGTTGGTCATCAACCACTCCACCACGCTTTCGCGGAACTGTTTGGCTTCTTCGTCATCAATCGAAATAAAGGTGCCTTCGGTGGCTGGCGTCATACAGGACATCACCAGGCGACCACGCGTGTCTTCCGCGTTCTGATATTGCTTCACCGCACACTGGCGGCAAGCACCGACGCTGCCCAGCGCCGGATGCCAGCAAAAGTACGGAATATCGAGGCCAAGAGACAGACAAGCTTCTAGCAGGTTGTCCGCCCCGTTGACTTCGTATTCTTTGCCGTCTACATGAATCGTAGCCATTAGCATGCTTCCAGTTGGCTCGAATTGCTTCGAGCGTTAATCAAAATTCTTTTATCGCCCTCACCCTCCCCCTCTCCCTGAGGAAGAGGGCCGGAATGAGGGGGAATTACCAGCGTGCTTTTAGCAGGTTCGGCTGAATCCCATTGATGGCATGGGTATTACTGAACGGCTGCTTGATGCCTGCTTCGAATTCTTCGCGGAAATATTTAATCGCGCTTTGCAGTGGCTCGACCGCACCCGGTGCGTGGGCGCAGAAGGTTTTGCCTGGGCCCAGGAATCGACACAGTTGCTCAAGTGTCTCGATATCGCCAGGCTGGCCTTCGCCACGCTCGAGGGCGCGAAGGATCTTCACGCTCCACGGCAGACCATCACGGCACGGTGTACACCAGCCGCAGGACTCACGGGCAAAGAACTCTTCCAGGTTACGCACCAGCGGAACCATGCCGATTTCGTGATCGACGGCCATTGCCAGCGCCGTACCCAGACGGCTGCCTGCTTTACCAATGCTTTCGAATTCCATCGGCAGATCAAGGTGGGCCTCGGTCAGGAAGTCTGTTCCTGCCCCGCCCGGCTGCCAGGCTTTGAACTTCAGGCCATCACGCATGCCGCCCGCGTAGTCTTCAAGAATTTCACGCGCGGTGGTACCGAACGGCAGTTCCCAGACGCCAGGATTCTTCACGCGCCCGGAGAAGCCCATCAGCTTGGTGCCGGCATCTTTGCTTGAAGAGATGCCCTGATACCACTCCACGCCGTTGGCAAGGATCGCCGGGACGTTACACAGGGTTTCGACGTTGTTAACGCAGGTCGGTTTACCCCACACGCCGGAGCTGGCCGGGAACGGTGGCTTGGAACGTGGGTTCGCACGGCGGCCTTCCAGGGAGTTAATCAGCGCGGTTTCTTCACCGCAGATATAACGCCCTGCGCCGGTGTGCACAAACAGTTCGAAGTTAAAACCGGTGCCCAGAATGTTTTTACCGAGCAGACCGGCTTCGGTCGCTTCGGCAATCGCGCGACGCAGATTTTCTGCCGCTTCGATATATTCGCCGCGCAGGAAGATGTAACCACGGTAGGCTTTCAGCGCAAACGCGGAGATCAGCATGCCTTCCACCAGCAGGTGCGGCAGCTGCTCCATCAGCAGGCGGTCTTTATAGGTGCCCGGCTCCATTTCATCGGCGTTACACAGCAGGTAACGGATGTTCATGGATTCGTCTTTTGGCATCAGGCTCCACTTCAGACCGGTGGAGAAGCCCGCGCCGCCGCGCCCTTTCAGGCCGGCGTCTTTAACCGCATTGACGATCTCATCCGGTGCCATACCGCCGAGCGCCTTGCGCGCGCCAGCATAGCCGTTCTTCGCCTGATACTCTTCCAGCCACACCGGCTGCTTGTCGTCGCGAAGACGCCAGGTCAGCGGATGGGTTTCGGGAGTCAGAATAATATTTTTCATTATTTATACTGCTCCAGCAGGTCAGGAATCGCTTCCGGCGTCAGATGGCTGTGAGTGTCCTCATCAATCATCATGGTCGGCCCCTTGTCGCAGTTACCCAGGCAGCAGGTTGGCAGCAGGGTAAAACGCCCGTCGAACGTGGTCTGGCCTGGCTTGATATTGAGTTTCTTCTCAATGGCGGCCTGAATACCCTGATAACCCGTGATGTGGCAAACCACGCTGTCGCAGTAGCGGATCACGTGACGGCCTACCGGCTGACGGAAGATCTGGCTGTAGAACGTCGCGACGCCTTCGACATCACTGGCCGGGATACCCAGCACTTTTGCGATCTCGTAGATCGCGCCATCCGGCACCCAGCCACGCTGTTTCTGTACGATTTTCAGCGCTTCAATGGACGCCGCACGCGGGTCTTCGTAGTGGTGCATCTCGTGCTCAATGGCGGCACGCTCTGCTTCACTCAGCTCAAAAGCCTCGGTTTGTGGTTGTTGATTCTCGTGCATAATTAGCGGTCCACATCTGACATAACAAAATCGATACTACCCAGATACACAATCAGGTCGGAGACCAGACTGCCGCGAATGGCTGCCGGGATCTGCTGCAGGTGCGCAAAGCTTGGCGTACGCACGCGGGTACGGTAGCTCATGGTGCTGCCGTCACTGGTCAGGTAGTAACTGTTAATACCCTTGGTCGCTTCAACCATCTGGAAGGATTCTTGCGCCGGCATGACCGGACCCCAGGAAACCTGCAGGAAGTGGGTGATCAGGGTTTCGATATGTTGCAGCGTGCGCTCTTTCGGTGGCGGCGTGGTCAGCGGGTGATCCGCCTTGAACGGGCCTTCCGGCATGTTATCGAGGCACTGCTGGAGAATGCGCAGGCTCTGGCGCAGCTCTTCCACTTTCAGCATGACGCGGGTGTAGCAGTCGGAAACCCCGCCGCCAACCGGTACTTCAAAGTCGAAGTTCTCATAGCCAGAGTATGGACGGGCTTTACGCACGTCGAAATCAATACCTGCTGCACGCAGACCTGCACCCGTGGTACCCCACTCCAGCGCTTCTTTCGCGCCGTAAGCGGCGACACCCTGTGAACGGCCCTTGAGGATGGAGTTGCGCAGCGCGGCTTTCTCGTAAGAATCCAGACGCTTCGGCATCCACTCCAGGAACTCGCGCAGCAGACGGTCCCAGCCGCGCGGCAGATCGTGCGCCACGCCGCCGATGCGGAACCAGGCCGGGTGCATACGGAAACCGGTAATCGCTTCCACCAGATCGTAGATTTTCTGACGATCGGTAAAGGCGAAGAAGACCGGGGTCATTGCGCCGACGTCCTGAATGAACGTGGAGATGTACAGCAGGTGGCTGTTAATACGGAACAGTTCTGACAGCATGACGCGGATCACGTTAACGCGGTCCGGCGTGGTGATGCCTGCCAGTTTCTCAACGGCCAGCACGTATGGCATTTCGTTCACGCAGCCGCCGAGGTACTCGATACGGTCGGTGTACGGAATGTAGCTGTGCCAGGACTGACGCTCGCCCATCTTCTCAGCACCACGGTGGTGATAGCCGATATCGGGGACGCAGTCGACAATCTCTTCGCCATCAAGCTGAAGAATAATACGGAATGCACCGTGCGCAGACGGGTGGTTTGGACCGAGGTTGAGGAACATGAAGTCCTCGTTGTCGGTACCGCGCTTCATACCCCAGTCTTCCGGCTTGAAGGTCAGCGCTTCCATCTCCAGATCCTGCTTGGCTTTGGTCAGCTCAAACGGGTCGAATTCAGTTGCGCGCGCCGGGTAGTCTTTACGCAGCGGGTGGCCGGTCCAGGTCTGCGGCATCATGATGCGCGTCAGGTGCGGGTGGCCGTCAAAGGTCATGCCGAACATTTCCCAGGTCTCACGCTCGTACCAGTTAGCGTTCGGGAAAAGTTTGGTGATCGTCGGCAGATGCATGTCGTTTTCAGACAATGCCACCTTGAGCATGATATCCGTGTTGCGGTCTATTGAGATCAGGTGGTAGAAAACGGAAAAATCCGCAGCAGGGAGACCCTGGCGGTGCGTACGCAGACGTTCATCCATGCCGTGTAAGTCAAACAGCATGACGTATGGTTTTGGCAATTTCTTAAGGAAATCGACCACTTCCAGTAATTGTTCACGCTTCACCCAAACGACGGGTACGCCGGTGCGGGTGGCCTGAACAGTAAAGGCATCCGGCCCAAAACGGTTGCGCAGTTCGCCAATGACGGGGTCATCAAGATGATCCCTTGTCTGCCAGGCGGCTTCTTGCGCGGTTAAGTCGGTCATATTGTTCACCATTGCAAATGGTCCGTGGTGACTGTTAAGTCTGGCTTCGCGCTATTTGAGTAGTGATATGCGAAGGTTTTCTCCAGGCTCACAGGCGCAAATTAAATTTCGTCAGGCGTACGCAGGTTGGTTACTGCAATACGTTCACCGCGTTTACGCTCGCGCTCAGACGGCATATTGGCGCGGTACACGCCCTGATCGCCAACCACCCACGAGAGCGGGCGACGTTCTTTACCGATAGACTCCTGCAGCAGCATCAGCGCCTGCATGTAAGCTTCCGGACGCGGCGGGCAGCCCGGGATGTACACATCCACAGGAATGAACTTATCAACGCCCTGCACAACAGAATAAATGTCGTACATACCGCCAGAGTTTGCACATGCGCCCATGGAGATAACCCATTTTGGCTCAAGCATCTGGTCATACAGACGTTGAATAACCGGCGCCATTTTGGTGAAGCAGGTGCCCGCCACCACCATCAGGTCAGCCTGACGTGGAGAAGCACGGAGTACCTCTGCCCCAAAACGCGCAACGTCATGCACCGCAGTGAATGACGTCACCATTTCAACGTAGCAGCAAGAAAGGCCAAAGTTATAAGGCCAAATGGAGTTCTTACGACCCCAGTTGACCATATCGTGCATGGCATGTTCGAGCTTGCCCATGTACACGCTTTTATTGACTTCTTGCTCCAGGGGGTCTGTTACGATCTCCTGTTTCTGCAGGGGGTAACGGTCATTCTCACCGTTAGGATCTATGCGGGTGAGCGTATAATCCATCTTGTTGCCTCGCTGTTACTGCTGACGATTAGAGATACTGTTTTCCGGGTTGATGTGTTCACGACGTGAACGCGCAGGCGTCCAGTCAAGCGCGCCAATACGCACCAGATAAACCAGACCGGCCAGTAGCACTAAAATGAAAATTGCGGCCTCGACAAAGCCCACCCAACCACTTTCGCGTATGGACGTTGACCATGCGAAAAGGTAAAGCGCTTCCACGTCGAAGATGACGAAGAACATGGCTACCAGATAGAACTTGGCAGACAGGCGTAAGCGAGCGGTGCCGACTGAATCAATACCTGATTCAAAAGGCGTGTTTTTGTGCCTTGCGCGGGCGCGACCGCCCAGGAACCAGCCGCCGACTAACATCAGGCAGCACAGGCCAATGGCTACAATAAGAAAGATTGCGAATGCCCAGTGATGAGCGATGACTTCTGTGGATGTTGACATACTCATTGCTTACTCATCAAAAGTGATACCTGTGAGACTGCTCTTGCTGGCAGATGGGTATCACATCGATTCATGGGGAGGAACAAAATAACCTTACACTAACTGTCAGAAATGAGACATAGACAGCAAAATGATGGGGTTTTTTACTCCTTTCTATAACCTTTTGTCAACTTTAACAAAGGTTTCTTCACAGTAAATTACATCGAGCGATTCTCATTAACATTTCATGCCCTTTAACCCTGGTGGGTACATGACTATACGTCAAATGCATGCTGTTGAATCGTGTCCGTTTTGGAAGTAAAAAAAATAACCCTCCTATTTTGACAGGATTTGCCAACGATTCCTCCCCCCAAAGAGGAGTATTTTCTTGATCTGAGACACGCTTTTGTTAATTCAATCAAAAAAACAGCAACATATTTCCTGTTTTTTTAACATGGAGGGGAGATGAAGCAGGAGAGAACTGAAATCGTTCGAAGATCAGCCAAAAACATTTATCGTAATGATAATTAATGGTTATTTCTTAATCCCATTCTATGAAAGTGGGTATAACTGACGAAAAAAAACCACTCAACGCGAAAACCGCGCGAGTGGTCTTTTTTTACACTTACATTTTGTTACGAGAATTTTGAGTGGTTGATCACTCAAAATCCCCCTCAGCGATCAGGGAGTTATCCCCCCCTTCTGGAGTAACATGCTCGAACTGCCACGGATTGTGGTAGTTTTCCATCGCGTCAAACACCACTTTCGCCAGCTCGTTGTTGCTGGAAGCGTTATGGCACAGCATGTACTCCGTATCTGGCAATACAGGCAGGCCATCACTTCTCCCCAATACTCGCAGATCCGGGCTCATCATCTCCACCGGTCGGGCCGTCACACCCAGCCCGGCTTTCACGGCGGCGCGAACGGCGGGCAACGTTGAAGCAACGTAGGCCAGACGCCACGGAATATTGGCTTCATTAAGCGCAGAAAGCACCATATCGCGGAACGGGCTTGGATCATCCAGTAACACCAGAGGAATGGCCTCGCCTTTTTGCAGCACATATTCCGCCGCACAATACCAGTGCGTGGGCGATGTGCGAAGCGTCAGGCAATCAAACGCCCCTGGACGATGGGTGGTGACGACCAGGTCCACTTCGTTCTCTTTCAACATCTCAACCATAAACGCATTGCGTTTTACGCTGACATCTAACGCAAGCTTCGGATAAACCGAACTAATTCGGTTGAGAAGAAACGGTAATATGGTGTCCGCTGACTCATCAGATGCACCTAACGTTAGTACCCCCTGAAGGTTGCTAAACATTAACGACATACATGCTTCATCATTAAAGCGAAGTATTTTTCTGGCATAACCCAGTAGCTGTATACCGTGTTCGGTTAAGAGCTTATTGCGCCCGTGACGCGCAAAGAGTTCTTTACCCACCAGCTGCTCCAGCCTCTGCATCTGTTGGCTTACGGCAGACTGGGTTCGGCAAACTGCGGCAGCAGCTGCTGCAAAAGTGTTGAGATCGGCGACCGCAACAAACGTTCTCAGCAGATCGAGGTCGAGATTCATGATCGGACGATTTGCATTTATCATATCTATTCACTTTCAGGTTGCTCGTGCGGAGCTGCCCGGGTTGAAGCTGTGTGTAAAAGTTAAGCAATTCCCTCTGAAGGTTTCCCTCGCATCCCGGCCCGGCAGTCTGCCTGACAGACAGTTATTGTGCTGCGTTAAACCAACAGTCAGAAACAAGGTTTCATGACGTTATTTTTATTCTCTAAAACGTTCAGGTTATTTAGATGTTTGCAGATGTAGGTAAATCCCTTTAAAGGGAAAACATATTTCTGCCATCTTTATCGCAGCGCTGTCAACGTGACAGGATGTGATCCTCACAATCCAGCCAGAGATAACTTTAACAATAACAATCGATTAATTTAGAACAGCGGGTTCAGATGGACATAACAAGCTTATCTGTCATCTGCTTTCCCGTAAGACATCTTAACTCAAATCCACTATATTTATAAGTCTTATTGTAAAGCTGGAGATTAAACTGCGTTGAAAAACCGCTACTGTAATTTTATTAAAATTAATGAAGTTGCATTTTCGTCGATAATAATAAATAAATTTTAATTTAGAATAAGGCCATACATTAATAACACTTAACATTTAATTCACACGAGTAACTTTTAGCCCATCAGGCATATTAGTACAACCCTTATGTTAACATTCAGGTTTTACGAAAGGTCACCTGGAGCAACGGCCCCCGCCTGTTCACGCCTGTGGGAAAATCACCTCATTTTTAACAGAATAAAATTCAATTAATTTACCTTTAACCAGCACATTAATCCCTTTAATGCATTAAAAACGAGATGATAACCACCGTAAAACAATCCATGGCAGCAATATAAATTTAAAGCAAAATTCACCTCTGCACAAAATCTTCTGCTGTATACCCTTCAAAACGCAGCGAGGGGGGAGTACATTGTTCCGTGCTGACTTCCACGGCAGGGAGTGGCAATAATAGCGAAAAGGTTAAAGGTTCATGTCCCCTATCGAAAAATCCAGCAAGCTAGATAACGTCTGTTATGACATTCGAGGCCCGGTACTTAAAGAGGCGAAACGCCTTGAAGAGGAAGGTAATAAGGTTCTCAAACTCAACATTGGCAACCCTGCGCCGTTTGGTTTTGAAGCGCCGGATGAGATCCTGGTTGATGTGATCCGCAACCTGCCTACGGCACAAGGTTACTGCGATTCAAAAGGACTCTACTCTGCACGTAAAGCCATCATGCAGCATTATCAGGCGCGCGGCATGCGTGATGTGACCGTTGAAGACATCTATATTGGTAACGGCGTTTCTGAGCTGATCGTCCAGGCGATGCAGGCGCTGCTGAACAGCGGAGACGAAATGCTGGTACCGGCACCGGATTACCCGCTGTGGACGGCGGCTGTCTCTCTGTCCAGCGGCAAAGCGGTGCATTACCTGTGCGATGAGTCGTCTGACTGGTTCCCGGACCTCGACGATATCCGCGCCAAAATCACGCCGCGCACCCGCGGTATCGTGATCATCAACCCGAATAACCCGACGGGTGCCGTCTATTCCAGAGAGCTGCTGATGGAGATCGTTGAGATCGCCCGCCAGCACAACCTGATTATTTTTGCCGACGAAATCTACGACAAAATTCTTTACGACGCCGCACAGCATCACTCTATCGCCGCGCTGGCGCCGGATTTGCTCACCGTCACCTTTAACGGTCTGTCAAAAACCTACCGCGTGGCCGGTTTCCGTCAGGGCTGGATGGTGCTTAACGGGCCGAAGAAACACGCGAAAGGCTATATCGAAGGGCTGGAGATGCTGGCGTCAATGCGCCTGTGCGCCAACGTTCCGGCGCAGCATGCGATCCAGACGGCGCTGGGTGGCTACCAGAGCATCAGTGAATTCATTGCCCCCGGTGGCCGTCTGTACGAACAGCGTAACCGCGCCTGGGAGCTGATTAACGATATTCCCGGCGTCTCCTGCGTGAAGCCTAACGGCGCGCTCTATATGTTCCCGAAAATTGACGCTAAGCGCTTTAATATTCACGACGACCAGAAAATGGTGCTCGATTTCCTGTTACAGGAGAAGGTGCTGCTGGTGCAGGGTACCGCGTTTAACTGGCCGTGGCCGGATCACGTCCGTATCGTGACGCTGCCGCGCGAAGACGATCTTGAAATGGCGATCAGCCGCTTCGGGCGATTCCTCTCCGGCTATCATCAGTAATGTAGTCTGTCTGCCGGTTGGCGCGATGCTGACCCGGCAGACACAATCCGCAAATTTGCATCTTGCCTCCCCTCCCCCCACAATGAAGCCTGTCGCAGTGAAGACAAAAGGTAACCTATGAGTCAGAGTCATTTCTTTGCCCACCTCTCCCGCCTGAAACTCATCAACCGCTGGCCGCTGATGCGCAACGTGCGCACCGAGAATGTGTCCGAGCACAGCCTGCAGGTGGCGATGGTCGCTCATGCGCTGGCGGCCATTAAGAATCGTAAGTTCAACGGACGCGTGAATGCGGAACGTATCGCCCTGCTGGCGATGTATCACGACGCGTCAGAAGTCCTGACCGGGGATCTGCCTACGCCTGTGAAATATTTCAACTCGCAGATTGCCCAGGAATATAAAGCCATTGAGAAGATCGCCCAGCAAAAACTGATCGAGATGGTGCCGGAAGAGCTGCGCGATATTTTTGAGCCGCTGATCGACGAACACCAGTACACCGAAGAAGAGACGTCGCTGGTGAAGCAGGCTGATGCGCTGTGCGCTTATCTGAAATGTCTGGAAGAGCTGTCGGCTGGCAATAATGAGTTTTTACTGGCGAAAACGCGTCTGGAAAAAACCCTGGAATCCCGCCGCAGCGAAGAAATGGATTACTTTATGCAAGTGTTCGTGCCGAGCTTCCATCTCTCCCTGGATGAAATCAGTCAGGATTCCCCCCTCTGACTTTTCGCCTGTTTTTTGCCGGGTAGCGGCTTCGCCTTACCCGGCCTACGTTTCTGGCCCCACGCTTAAAACGGGAACAGGACCGGGATCAACACCACGCATACCACCATCACCAGCACGGTGAATGGCACCCCAAGCTTCACGAAATCGCTAAATGTATAGTTCCCTGGCCCCAGCACCAGCGTGTTAACCGGTGATGAAACGGGCGTCATAAACGCAGCCGAGGCGGCCATCGCCACCATCATGGCAAACGGATAGGGGGAGACGCCCATAGACTTCGCCATCGCCAGCGCAATCGGCGCCATCAGCACCGCGGTCGCCGTGTTAGAGATAAATAACCCTATCGATGCACACATCACAAACAGGCAAACCAGCATCATATACGGGCTATAACCTCCGCCGATGTCCATCAGCCCTTTGACAACCAAATCCACTCCGCCCGTTTTTTGCAGCGCTAAGGCAAACGGCATCATTCCGACAATCAGGATAATGCTCGGCCAGTGAATGGCTTTATAGGCACTTTCGGCATCAATACAGCGGAATTTCCCCATCAGCAGGCAGGCAATAATCGCCGCCACCGGGTTGGGAATTTCATCGGTGAGCATCAAGGCTACCATCAGCACCAGGCAAAAGATGGCGTGCGGGGCCTGGCTGTGGGCGGGAGAGGCATCGCTCTCTTCGACGGGCATATTCAGCACCACGAAATCACGCCCCATCTGACCGAGCTGGCTAATCAGCTTCCAGTTACCGACCACCAGGAAGATATCCCCCAGCAGGATAGGCTCGTCCACCACCGCACCTTCCATCGCCACGCCATCGCGCTTGAGGCCCACCACGTTAAGCCCGTAGCGGGTGCGGAATCCCATCTCGCGTACCGTTTTACCCAGCAGTTCCGATTCCGGAATCAAGGAGACTTCTGCCATCCCCACGTCCAGCGCCTGATCGGAGAAGTATTCCCCGCGCAGGACCATCGGTTCCAGCAGCTGTTCGCTGCAGAACTCTCGCAGGTCGACGTCAGCCGTGGACATATCAATAAGCAGCACGTCACGCGCGCGGAATTCCGATACCCCGTTGACGTTGACGATCACCCGGCGAAAGCGCCGCCAGCGCTCGACGCCGATGACGTTTGCCCCGTAGCGTTCGCGCAGCTTGAGATCGTCAAGCCGTTGGCCGATCAGTGGTGAACCGGGACGAATAGCCAGGCGACGTGCGCGTCCGGTTAAACGGTACTCTTTGATCAGGTCGCGAAACGTCCGCCGTTTCCAGCTCTCTTTGCTTTTGTCGTGCTTCTCCCCTTTCAGGGCAAAGCGCGTCAGCAGCATATAGACGACGCCCAGCACCAGGATCACCAGCCCAAGCGGGGTGACGCTGAAAAAACTAAATCCCTGCAACCCTTCGCGGAGCAATTCGCTGTTAACGACCAGGTTCGGTGGCGTGGCCACCAGCGTCATCATGCCGCTGATCAGCCCGGCAAAGCTCAGGGGCATCATCAGGCGTGACGGCGAGGTCTGCATCCGCATCGATACGCTGAGCACGACCGGAATAAAAATGGCGACTACGCCCGTTGAGCTCATGAACGCGCCCAGCCCGGCCACCGTCACCATCAGGTAGATCAGCATTTTGGTTTCGCTACTGCCCGCCACCTTTACCAGCCAGGCGCCCATGATAGTCGCCACGCCGGTGCGCACCAGGCCATCGCCGATGATAAACAGGGCAGCAATCAAAATAACGTTGGGATCGCTAAAACCGGAGAACGCCTCAGACAGCGTGAGCGTACCGCTCAGCACAAAGGCGACAATCACAAACAGGGCGACGGCATCCATGCGCACCTTGCCTGTCGCAAAGAGAATGATGGCGATTAAGAGCAGGCTGAGCACCCAAATCAGTTCACCGTTCACAACATATCCTTGTCAGTGGAAGAAGACGCGATTTTGCCATAAAAAAAGCCCCGACAATGCGGGGCTAAATCATAGGATTACATTTTCAGCGAGACGGTTACACTTCCATCCGGTGCCTTCGCGACGTTTAACGCGGCCAGGGAGTTAACCACATAGTCCGCCTCGTCCAGTCGGGGGGAGCCCGCCGGTACGTTAACGGCGATAACGTGGCTTCCGGCATTCAGCCCGGCTAAAACGCCCGCCGCAGCATCTTCCACCACCACGCACTCGGCTGGCGCAAGGCCCAGCATTTCAGCGCCGAGTAAAAAGGCATCCGGTTCAGGCTTGCCGCGCTTTACGCGTTCAGCCGTAATAAAGACCTCCGGCCTCGGCAGGCCCGCGGCCTGATGACGCGCGTGGGCAACGGGAACAGAACCTGAGGTCACAATCGCCCAGGGGATCTGCGCTTCGTTGAGGTGTTCAAGCAGCTCGCGCGCGCCGGGTAAGGCGGTGATCCCGTTCGTGTCGTTGGCTTCGATCTTTTCGAGGTAGCGAAATTCCGCCTGGATCTCTTCCTCAGAACGCCCGGCCAGGAAGTGCCGCAATGAGGTAATGGCCTGTTTGCCATGGATGAAATTCAGTACGTCCTGATGGTCGATGCCGTGCCTGTCGGCCCAGTGGCACCATGAACGCTCCACTACCGGCAGCGAATCTACCAGCGTACCGTCCAGATCAAACAGAAAACCTTTACACTGCACACGCACCTCCGTCAGGCATTAATGATTTGTTGAATTTCGTTGCTGCTCAAATGGTACTGGCGCGGGCAGGAGTGCCATACGCTCAGCATACGTTGATATTTATCCCACATTGGGGTCTGGGCGTTAAAGCCATGCGTACCCGCATCAAAATGGGTGTAACGCCCTTCGGTATTCACCATAAAGCGTACATAGCTGAGATAGCGCGCTTCCGTCGCGGCATCGAATCCGAGGAAGGTCACGCGGCGCTCGTCGATGGACTCACGGTCTTTCAGGTTGGTCCAGGAAACATGCAGCGCGTGATACATCTCCATAATGTCGATCACGAGGCGGCAGGTTTCTTCTTTTAGCTCGCCGAACTCGCGGTCCAGCTCGCGCATCTGCAGGCCAAACCCGCGTTCGACAATGGTCTGTAAGCGGCTGTAGCGCTCAGCGTTGTCGGGATCAAGCATAGTCATCATCTTGTACTGGTTAGACAAAATCAGACGTTGAGCATGGGTCATTTCCATCTTTCGACTCCTGTAGCGCATGGCACTTGAAAAAAAAGACACGGTAACGTTTGTCACTGTGCCTTCTTTTCGTCGTCGTTTCGATGATCAATCACAAGTCATCGAGGAATGTTTTATCAAGTTGTTTGAAAGCCCGCTTAAGGGTATCGGCCAGCGCCTGATAATCTGGCTTGCCTTCGACGGGTGCCAGCGCCTGCCCGGCCTCTTCAAGTTTTCCACGGACTTCATAAAACCAGTGTAAAATTGTAGGCGGGAGCGGCGTAATGGATCGTTTACCGAGCCACCACAGCCCCTGCATCGGAAGACTCAGCGCGAAAAGCGCCGTGGCAACGGCCGGACCGAGCTGGCCGCCGAGTGCAATTTGCCAGCACAGGGTAAAGATGGCGACGGGCGGCATAAAGCGAATCGCGTAGCGCGTGGCGCGGATTGTACGATTCTCAATAAACATTGGCGCAAGGCGCTTTTCCATTGGCCACGTCTTTGCGTAATGCTGCCCCCGGCGAAACAGACTGAAGAAGTTCACGGATGGGATTTCGGGTGTCGACATGGCTTTACCTCAACTTCACGTATAAAAATTAAAATTTTTGTACAAAACCACAACAGGCTATGACAACGTTCAAAATATTTTGTCATCGCTACCCAGTATCAGGTATTCTGTGCCAGCCTGATGCGGCCTTAGACGAGAAACATTAACTCGTCAAATTATCGCATATTATGCCATTGCCTGAAAAATGTTCAAAATGGCATAAAATCATATGTATTTCTTCCGTCATGCCAGAATGTTCGTTTGGCATGATGTTAATCATAAATGTCTGGGTCAGCATGCGTTACGCTTTTAGACTCACTGACGTTTTTTTAGCCACGTATCAATAATAGGTACTTCCATGTCGAGTAAGTTAGTACTGGTTCTGAACTGCGGTAGTTCTTCCCTCAAATTTGCCATCATCGATGCGCTGAACGGTGAAGAATACCTCTCTGGTTTGTCCGAATGTTTCCATCTGCCTGAAGCACGTATCAAGTGGAAGATGGACGGCAACAAACAAGAAGCGGCTTTAGGTGCAGGCGCCGCTCACAGTGAAGCGCTGAACTTTATCGTTAACACTATTCTGGCACAAAAACCAGAACTGTCTGCTCAGCTGACCGCGATTGGTCACCGTATCGTCCACGGCGGCGAAAAATACACCAAATCCGTGATCATTGACGACACCGTGATCCAGGGTATCAAAGATGCTGCGCCGTTTGCGCCACTGCACAACCCTGCTCACCTGATCGGTATCACTGAAGCGCTGAAATCCTTCCCGAATCTGAAAGACAAGAACGTTGCCGTGTTCGATACCGCGTTCCATCAGACCATGCCGGAAGAGTCTTACCTCTACGCCCTGCCGTACAACCTGTATAAAGAGCACGGCGTACGTCGCTACGGCTTCCACGGTACCAGCCACTACTATGTGACGCAGGAAGCCGCGAAAGTCCTGAACAAGCCGGTTGAAGAGCTGAACATCATCACCTGCCACCTGGGTAACGGTGGTTCCGTTTCGGCTATCCGCAACGGTGAATGTGTTGATACCTCTATGGGTCTGACCCCGCTGGAAGGTCTGGTGATGGGTACCCGTACCGGTGACATCGACCCGGCGATCATCTTCTTCCTGCACGACAACCTGGGCATGAGCGTTGATCAAATCAACAAAATGCTGACCAAAGAGTCTGGCCTGCTGGGTCTGACCGAAGTCACCAGCGACTGCCGTTACGTTGAAGACAACTACGACGCGAAAGAAGACGCTAAACGTGCAATGGACGTTTACTGCCACCGTCTGGCGAAATACATCGGCTCCTACACTGCGCTGATGGACGGTCGTCTGGACGCGGTTATCTTCACCGGTGGTATCGGTGAAAACGCGGCAATGGTGCGTGAACTGTCCCTGGGTAAACTGGGCGTTCTGGGCTTCGAAGTTGATCACGAGCGTAACCTGGCTGCCCGCTTCGGTAAGTCTGGCTTCATCAACAAAGAAGGTACCCGTCCTGCTATCGTTATCCCAACTAACGAAGAGCTGGTCATTGCGCAAGACGCGCATCGCCTGACTGCCTGATTCCACACCGCCAGCCATGCTGGCGGTGCTGTTTTGTAGCCCGCCAAACGTCGGCGGTAACGAAAGAGGATAAACCGTGTCCCGTACTATTATGCTGATCCCTACCGGAACCAGCGTCGGCCTGACCAGCGTCAGCCTTGGCGTGATCCGTGCTATGGAACGCAAAGGCGTTCGTCTGAGCGTCTTTAAACCTATCGCCCAGCCTCGTGCCGGTGGCGATGCACCAGACCAGACCACCTCCATCGTGCGTAAAAACTCCAATCTTCCAGCGGCTGAACCGCTGAAGATGAGCCACGTTGAGTCTCTGCTCTCCAGCAACCAGAAAGACGTGTTGATGGAAGAGATCATCGCCAACTACCACGCGAACGCGCAGGACGCTGAAGTGGTGCTGGTTGAAGGCCTGGTCCCGACCCGCAAACACCAGTTTGCCCAGTCGCTGAACTTCGAAATTGCCAAAACGCTGAACGCTGAGATCGTTTTCGTGATGTCTCAGGGCACCGACACCCAGGAACAGCTGAAAGAACGTATCGAACTGACGCGCAGCAGTTTCGGCGGCGCAAAAAACAGCAACATCACCGGCGTTATCGTTAACAAACTGAACGCCCCGGTTGATGAGCAGGGCCGTACTCGCCCTGACCTGTCCGAGATCTTCGACGACTCCTCCAAAGCGAAAGTGGTTAAAGTTGATCCGGCTACGCTGCAGAACTCCAGCCCGCTGCCGGTGCTGGGCGTAGTGCCGTGGAGCTTTGATCTGATTGCGACCCGTGCAATCGACATGGCGCGTCACCTGAACGCAACCGTGATCAACGAAGGCGACATCAATACCCGCCGCGTGAAGTCCGTGACCTTCTGTGCGCGTAGCATTCCGCACATGCTGGAACACTTCCGTGCTGGTTCCCTGCTGGTGACCTCTGCAGACCGTCCGGACGTGCTGGTTGCTGCCTGTCTGGCCGCGATGAACGGCGTTGAAATTGGCGCTATCCTGCTGACCGGTGCATACGAAATGGACCCACGCGTGAGCAAACTGTGCGAACGCGCCTTTGCTACTGGCCTGCCGGTATTTATGGTCAACACCAACACCTGGCAGACCTCCCTGAGCCTGCAGAGCTTCAACCTCGAAGTGCCGGTTGATGACCACGAGCGCATTGAGAAAGTTCAGGAATATGTCGCAAGCTACATCAACGCAGACTGGATCGAATCCCTGACCGCGACCTCCGAGCGCAGCCGTCGTCTGTCTCCGCCAGCCTTCCGCTACCAGCTGACCGAGCTGGCACGCAAAGCAGGCAAACGCGTGGTTCTGCCAGAAGGCGACGAACCACGTACCGTGAAAGCGGCTGCTATCTGTGCCGAACGCGGCATCGCGACCTGTGTGCTGCTGGGTAACCCAGACGAAATCAACCGCGTTGCGGCGTCTCAGGGCGTTGAGCTGGGTGCTGGCATCGAAATCGTTGACCCGGAAGTGGTTCGCGAAAGCTACGTTGCCCGTCTGGTTGAGCTGCGTAAGAGCAAAGGCATGACCGAAGCCGTTGCGCGCGAGCAGCTGGAAGACAACGTGGTGCTGGGTACGCTGATGCTTGAGCAGGATGAAGTTGACGGTCTGGTTTCCGGTGCTGTTCACACCACCGCCAACACCATCCGTCCACCGCTGCAGCTGATCAAAACCGCGCCAGGCAGCTCTCTGGTCTCTTCCGTGTTCTTCATGCTGCTGCCTGAACAGGTTTATGTTTACGGCGACTGTGCGATCAACCCGGACCCAACCGCAGAGCAGCTGGCAGAAATCGCTATCCAGTCCGCAGACTCCGCGATTGCCTTCGGTATCGAACCACGCGTTGCGATGCTCTCCTACTCCACCGGCACCTCTGGTGCAGGTAGCGACGTAGAGAAAGTGCGTGAAGCCACCCGTCTGGCGCAGGAAAAACGTCCTGACCTGATGATCGACGGCCCGCTGCAGTACGATGCGGCCGTGATGGCTGACGTGGCGAAATCCAAAGCGCCGAACTCGCCGGTTGCAGGTCGCGCTACCGTGTTCATCTTCCCGGATCTGAACACCGGTAACACCACCTACAAAGCGGTACAGCGTTCTGCAGACCTGATCTCCATCGGGCCGATGCTGCAAGGCATGCGCAAGCCTGTGAACGACCTCTCCCGTGGTGCGCTGGTAGACGATATCGTCTACACCATCGCGCTGACGGCGATTCAGTCTTCGCAGCAGCAGTAAGCTTAAGGTCTTGCCGGATGGCGCCTCGCTTATCCGGCCTGCAGGACCGTAGGCCCGGTAAGCGCCAGCGCCACCGGGCAACAAAAAGGCGACCTCACGGTCGCCTTTTTTATTTACAGCAACTCTCGCGCCGCCGACACAATGTCATGCGCCGTCAGGCCATACTCCTTCTGCAGAAAGTCCTGCGTCCCCACCTGGCCGTAACGCTCCTTCACCCCCACCCGCCGCATCGGTACCGGGCAGGTTTCCACCAGCACTTCGGCCACCGCCGATCCCAGCCCGTTATGAATACTGTGGTTTTCACAGGTCACGATGCGCCCGGTTTTTTCGGCGTAGTTTTTCACCAGCATCCGGTCGATGGGCTTGAGGGTGAACATGTCTATCACCGCCGCGCTCACGCCCTCCTGCTCCAGCTGGCGCGCCGCCTCCAGCGCTTCTGCAACCATAATGCCGTTGGCGATCAGGGTAATATCGCTCCCCTCGCGCAGCACGTTGCCTTTGCCAAGGGTAAAGGTTGACCCCGGGGCATACACGCTCGGTGCCTGCTTGCGAATGGTGCGCACCCAGTAGAACCCCTCAAGGTCGATAAGCTGGCGCAGCACATCCTCAAACATCACCGCGTCGGTCACCTCCAGCACCACCGAATGGGCCAGACCACGCACGATGCCCATATCCTCAAACGACATGTGCGTGCCGCCGTTGTGACAGGCGGTCACGCCCGCGTCCGAGGCGATAACCTTCACATTGTTGCGCTGGTAGTCCAGGGACATAAACAGCTGGTCGAAGCAGCGACGGCTGGCGAAGGCGGTAAACGTATGGACGAACGGCTTGCGCCCGGTCAGCGACAACCCGGCGGCCGTCCCGATCACGTTCGCCTCCATAATGCCGCAGTTGATCACATGCCGGGGATAATCGCGCGCCACGCCGTCCATCGCCATGGAACTCATCAGGTCGGCCTCCAGCGCGATGATCTCGCTTCCGGCTTCGATCTGTTTGGCTATAAAACCGGCGTAGACTTTGCGCATCTCGACGGCATCTTTCTGTCCTGCGGGTGCGATCTTAATCATGTGAAGCCTCCAGTTGGCGGATCGTCTCGTTAAGCGCCGCTTTGCTCTCCTCTGTTAAACGCAGGTGGTGCGAATTGCCGAGCTGCTCCAGATACGGCACCCCCTGCCCTTTAATGCTGTCGAGGATCACCACCCGCGGGCGCGCATTGGCCTCCGGCACCCGTGATGTGACCTCCAGCAGCGCCGGAATGTCGTCGCCTTTCACCGTCACCACGTCATACCCGAAGGCGCGGAATTTGCCTTCAAGGTCAAACGCGCAGATGATTTCATCCAGCTCACCGTCAAGCTGCTGCTTGTTCCAGTCCACAAATATCGTCAGGTTGTTCAGGCGATGATGGGCAATAAACTGGAACGCCTCCCAGCACTGGCCTTCATTGAGTTCACCATCGCCAACAATGCAGAAGACCCGGTTTGGCCTGCCCGCCAGCTTGTGCGACAGCGCCATGCCGCCAGCAATGGAGATCCCTTGCCCCAGCGAGCCGGTGGTGGCATCGACGCCGCGCGTTTTCAGGCGGTCCGGGTGGCTGGGCAAACGCGTCCCGTTGTGGTTCAGCGTGCTCAGCTCTTCTATCGGGAAGTAGCCCTTAATCGCCAGAGTGCTATACAGCGCAGGGCCAGCATGGCCTTTTGACAGCACAAAATAGTCGCGCTCAGGCCAGTCCGGGTCGGCCGGGTCGATCTTCATCACTGCGCCGTACAGCACGGCCAGCGTTTCGACGACCGACATGCTGCCGCCGTAGTGCCCAAAACCGAGCTGCGTCAGCGCCTTCAGGGTTTCGAGGCGGATATCACGCGCCAGTTGGGTGACTTCTTTCACATTCATGATTTAGCTCCGGTATTTTCCTGCGCGCTCTCGCCCGCGGTTTTGTTTTTAGCGAACACGTTGTACGCCACCAGCAGAGCAAACAACGCAACCACAAGTCCGGTGATGGCAAGCGGCGACAGGAAGCGCGCCAGATTGCCCAGCACAATACCGACCGCGCCGAAATCAGCGTCGGAGAAGGTGGTGTTGGCAAAGCCGATAGCGCCCAGCACCGGCAACAGCAGCACCGGCAGGAAAGTGATCAGCAGACCGTTGGCAAACGCGCCGATCATCGCCCCGCGACGCCCACCCGTGGCGTTGCCAAACACGCCTGCGGTTGCGCCGGTGAAGAAGTGCGGCACCACGCCCGGCAGGATCAGCACCCAGCTGAACTGGCCGCAGATGAACAACCCGACCAGGCCGCCGAGGAAGCTAAACAGAAAACCAATCAGTACCGCGTTGGGCGCATAGGGGTAAACCACCGGGCAGTCCAGCGCGGGGCGCGCATTAGGCACCAGTTTTTCAGAGAAGCCGGTAAAGGCCGGCACGATTTCCGCCAGAATCAGACGCACGCCCTGCAGGATGATAAATACCCCGGCAGCGAAGGTGATCGCCATGATGATGGCGTAGACCAGATAGTTCTGGCCGCCGCTGAAGGTGCCCTCAACGTACTCACGACCAGCGCTTACCGCCATGATCAGGTAGATAATCATCATGGTCAGCGAGATGGAGATCGAACTGTCGCGCAGGAAGCTGAGGTTTTTCGGCAGGTTCATCTCTTCCGTCGAGCGCGAGCCTTTGCCGAAGCGGCTGCCAATCCAGCCGGACAACACATATCCCAGCGTGCCGAAGTGGCCGAACGCGATATCATCGGTACCGGTAATCCGCTTCATATAACGCTGGGCGATCGCCGGGAAGAAGGCCATGACCAGGCCGAGGATCAACGAGCCGGTAAAGACCAGCCCCACGCCCTCGAAGCCCGCCACCGTCAGGATCACGCCAATCATGCACGCCATATAGAAAGTGTGGTGTCCAGTCAGGAAGATGTATTTCAGACGGGTAAAGCGGGCAACAATAATATTTGCCACCATCCCGAAGGCCATAATCAGCGCGGTAGAGGCACCGTATTTTTCCAGCGCGATAGAAACAATCGCTTCATTGTTTGGAATAATGCCCTGAATGGTAAAGGCGTGCTCAAACATCCCGCCTAAAGGATTTAACGATCCCACCAGCACGGTGGCCCCACCGCCCAGCACAATAAAACCCAGAATGGTTTTAATTGTCCCTTTGACGACGTCAGAAAAGGCTTTTTTCTGCGCAACCAGACCAATTAACGCAATTAATCCCACCAGCACAGAAGGGACTTTTAAAATATCAACAACGAAATTCAGCGTTTCAAGGATAAACATATCCACCTCGCCTAATCAGGATTATTGTCTGTCGAACCAGGCGCGCAGTTGCGCTTCGAGTTCGTTGATATCGATGATGTTGTTGATCACCACCAGCTGGCTTTCCGGCACGCTGGCGCTGGCCGCGATATCCTTTGCCATCACAAAGAGATCGGCCGCCCCCGGCGTAGCGGAAGAGAGATCGGAGTGCTCTACCTCCGCGTCGATCTCCAGTTTTTTAAGGACTTTTTTAATATTCATTTCGACCATGAAACTGCTGCCCAGGCCAGAACCGCAAATAGCCATGATTTTCATTGTTAGCCCCTTTTTTGGTGTAGAGTACGCCCCATCACGCTGGTGCGTAATGTTGTGAAGAATCGGATGAAATCAGTAAATCAGAAGCGGTCGACGATAATTTTTATCTCCTCCAGCGTATTCGCCCGGTGTAATTTGGCCATGTCATCCTCGCTGGAAAATAATTCAGCCAGCGCGGAGAGTGCGTCGATATGGCTATTTTTGTCCGGTGCCGCCAGCATCACTATCACATCAACCGGGTCGAATTCTCCCGCGCCGAATGAGACGCCCTGATTCAGCTTTAATAATGACAGCCCCAGCCCGTTAGCCCCTTCCTCTGGCCGCGCATGCGGCATCGCCAGTCCTGGTGCCAGCACATAGTACGGCCCTAAGGCGTGATGCTGCTCGATGATGGCCGTCACGTATGCTGGCGAAATCACCTGCTGCTCCAGCAGCGGTTGCGCGCAAAGCGCCATCGCCTGCGACCAGCTGTCGACGCTATCCCTGAGCGTGATGGTTGTCTCGTTTAGCCACGTTTTGAGCATTTCTCCTCCCGCCATACCCCAAAAGATGAGCAAACTTTATTCAACGCCTGCGCTATTCGCTGCGATCGCGGTCACAAAGATAGCGCTACCAACGACAAACATGCAGAAGTGTGATAGCGCTATCAAATTGTAATCATCGGGTTAAATCACAGCAAAAAAAGGGATTTAAGGCGTATACTGCGTTTCACGTGAAGCGAAGGATGACAATAAGAACGCGTCTGGTCAGCAGGAAGGTGTATGTCTCTAACCCGAAAACGGCGCAGTACTGGTAAAGTGACACTTGCCGATGTCGCACAGCTTGCCGGTGTAGGCACAATGACCGTGTCCCGTGCGCTCCGCACGCCGGAGCAAGTTTCCGATAAACTGCGTGAAAAAATTGAAGCCGCTGTGCAGGAACTGGGTTATATGCCCAATCTCGCTGCCAGCGCGCTGGCATCGGCCTCGTCATGGACGATTGCGATGGTCGTTCCAAATCTTTCCGAAGCAGGCTGCTCGGAAATGTTCGCCGGGCTACAGCAGGTGCTGCAGCCTGCCGGATATCAAATCATGCTGGCGGAATCTCAGCACCGGCTTGAGCAGGAAGAAAAATTGCTGGAAACGCTGCTGGCGTCGAACATTGCCGCGGCGATTTTACTGAGCGTCGAGCATAGCGACACCGTGCGCCACTGGCTGAAAAATGCCTCGATTCCGGTAATGGAGATAGGGGCCATGCGCGCCGATCCCATTGATATGAATATCGGGATTGATAACGTCGCCGCGATGTATGAGCTGACCGAAACGGTGATCCAGCGCGGTTACCAGAATATCGGCCTGCTGTGCGCTAACCAGGAGCAGTGGATTTTCCAGCAGCACCTGCAGGGCTGGTACAAGGCCATGCTTCGCCATCATATGTCGCCCAACCGGGTGATTAACGCCGCCATGCCGCCCGTCTTTTCCACGGGTGCGGCGCAGCTGCCGGAATTTCTGTTGGCGTGGCCGGAGCTGGATGCGCTGGTCTGCGTGTCGGACGAACTGGCCTGCGGTGCGCTCTACGAGTGTCAGCGTCGACGCATCAAAGTACCGGATGATTTGGCCGTAGTAGGCTTTGGGGATAGCGACGTCAGCCGCGTCTGTCAGCCGCCGCTGACAACCATGGCGGTACCGCATCGGAAAATTGGCGTGGAAGCGGGGAAAGCCTTGCTGGAACGTCTGAATGACGGAGACTGGCGCGAGCATAAACCCATCGCGTCCAGTCTGTGTCTGCGGGAGAGTTGTTAAGGCTTATTCAGCCTCTTCTTCTTTTTCCGGTCGGGTGGATTCATTTTTGGCGTTGCGGGTCATCCACAGCGCCAGCGCTTTTAACGAATCGGGCGTGAACTCATCACAGCGTGCGGTGATCTCTTCTGGCGTCATCCAGCTGACCTCGCTCACCTCTTCTTCCTGCAGCGCGAACGGCCCGTGGGAGACGCAGCTGAACAGCCCGCCCCAGACGCGGCAATGTTGGTCTTCGAAATAGAACTGACCGTGCTCGGCGAACGGCACGCCAGCGATCCCTAACTCTTCTTCCGCTTCACGGCGCGCAGAATCCAGCAGCACTTCGTCTGCCTGTACCACGCCGCCCGCGGTGGCATCCAGCATACCGGGTAGAAAATCTTTGGTGTCCGTGCGGCGCTGGACCAGAATTTTGCCCATACCATCATGCACCACGATATACGTCGCACGGTGACGCAGGCGCTCCGCACGCATTTGTGCGCGGCTGGCCTGCGCGATCACTTCATTTTCTTCGCTGACAATGTCAACCCATTCTGTACTTGCCAAATGACTCTGCTCCACCATCGGGAAACCTTCTCGTCTAAGCGCTCTTTCGGCGCGTTTGCAGTTGAGGTGTAACTTACGGATTAATCTCTACCTGCGCAATAACTTGCTGATCATTAAGTGCGATTACGCGTAATGAATTCTCATCCAGCATGCCATAGCTTGCAGGGTATCCCCCTTTTGGGATGCTAACCGAACCGGGGTTAAAGTGATAAATCTCGCCACGTTTTTCCGCGACCGGAATATGAGTATGGCCGTAAACCAGGACATCGCCAGCCGCCAGCGCGGGAAGCGCATCCGGGCCAAAAAGGTGTCCGTGGGTTAAAAACAGACGGCATTTTTCCAGCAGCACCTGCTGCCAGGGCGCGGTGATGGGAAATTGCAGCAGCATCTGGTCCACTTCGCTGTCGCAGTTGCCGCGCACGGCGATAATGCGCGGCGCACAGGCATTTAGCTTTTCAGCGACCTGCGCCGGGGCATAGTCTTCCGGCAGCGCGTTTCGCGGGCCGTGATTCAATACGTCGCCCAGAATGATGAGCCACTGCGCCCCGCTTTGGGCGAACAGAGAAAGAACACGCTCGGTCGCGGGCAGCGATCCATGGATATCCGACGCAAACATGAGTTTCATCAGTCATTCCTCAGGAAAATAAAACTGCCCCTATCATACCTTATGCGTCAGGGCTTATCAGCCCGCGCGCTTAGCGGAGAGTGCCACAAAACGCTGCACTGACGCCCGCTGCCACTGGAACGCCGCATAATCCACCAGCAGCTGCGGCACGGCATCGCCGTTAAGGATCAGGCGATTGAGCATCAGGGCAAGATCGGTGTCGGCGATGCACCATTCGCCAAAGAGATTAGGATTACCATGAGCCAGCAGTGACGATGCTGTATCGATCAGCTTTTGCGCGCTGAGCAGCCCCTCTTCACTGAGCGTGGGCTTTTTCACGCCGGCAAACACCACGTCGGTTGAACGTTCGACGCGAACTGGCACCAGATCGCTGCGCAGCCAGGCCTGGATCTGGCGGGCGCGGGCACGTTTTTGCAGATCGTGTGGATAAATGCGTTCCCACTCCGGTGGTGCAAAGCGATCTTCGAGATACTCATCGATCGCCGAGGATTCGCTCAGCGTGAAGCCATCAATGTCCAGCATCGGCACACGTCGCGTTTGTGCGTACCCCTGCCACTGCGGTTTAAGATGCTCACCGCCGTCCAGATCGACGGTTTTAAGGGTAAAAGAGAGCCCTTTTTCGGCCAGCGCCACGTAAGCGCTCAGAACATAGGGTGAAAAGAAATTCGCATCGGACCACAATGTGATTACGGGCTGGTTCATAACATCCTCATCGGCTGATCGGTTTTCACTCAACATATAATCTCTTTGCTTCGCTGTCACTTGATGAAAACTCACGATTTTCAACATGCACCTATACTCCTTTTATGGCATTACGGTTTGCAATGACAGGAGTTAAGAATGATAGATCTCTATTATGCGCCCACCCCTAACGGCCATAAGATCACCCTTTTTCTCGAAGAGGCCGAACTCGATTACCGGATCATCCGCGTGGATATCAGCAAGGGCGATCAGTTCCGGCCCGTTTTTCTGGCGATTTCGCCAAACAATAAAATTCCGGCCATTATCGATAACCTGCCCGCTGACGGAGGGCGGCCGCTGAGCCTGTTTGAATCCGGCGAGATTTTGCTTTATCTGGCGGAGAAAACCGGCCAGCTGCTGAGTGGGGAACTGCGCGAGCGCCACCATACGCTGCAATGGCTTTTCTGGCAGACGAGCGGTCTGGGGCCGATGCTCGGGCAAAATCACCATTTCACCGCCTATGCCCCGCAGCCGATCCCTTACGCTATTGAGCGCTATCAGGTAGAAACGCAGCGGCTCTACGGCGTGCTTAACCGTCGGCTGGAGAAATCACCGTGGCTCGGGGGCGATCACTACAGCATTGCCGATATCGCCTGCTGGCCGTGGGTGAATACCCATGTGCGCCACCGCATCGATTTAGCCTCTTACCCGGCCGTCAATAACTGGTTTGAGCGCATCCGGACTCGCCCTGCGACCGAGCGCGCGATGCAAAAGATCCAGCAGATTTAGGCCTGTGCCCGGTTGGGCGCAGGTCAGGCTCTCATGTATGATGGGGAGGCATGACTGACACGGAGAAGACCTGCAATGTCGCAGCAAGACGCTATTATTCGTATAAAAAATCTACGCTTACGCACGTTCATCGGTATTAAAGAGGAAGAGATCGTCAACCGTCAGGATATCGTGGTCAACGTGACCATCCATTACCCGGCGGACAAGGCGCGCGCCAGTGAAGATATTAATGATGCGCTGAACTATCGCACCATTACCAAAGAGATCATCCAGTACGTTGAAAACAACCGTTTCTTCCTGCTGGAAAAATTAACTCAGGATGTGCTCGATATCGCACGCGAACATCACTGGGTCACTTATGCTGAAGTCGAGATCGATAAACTTCACGCTCTGCGCTACGCCGACTCCGTCTCGATGACGCTAGGCTGGCGGCGCGACGCGTAAACCTGGAGGTTATATGAAGATTCTGCTGACCGGCGGTACCGGCCTGATTGGTCGTCATCTCATCCCGCGCCTGCAGGCGTTGCATCACGAAATTACCGTGGTGACGCGCAGCCCGGAGAAAGCGCGTCAGGTGCTCGGTAGCGGCATTGAGGTCTGGAAAGGGCTGGCGGATAAGCAGAATCTGGACGGCTTTGACGCCGTCATTAACCTCGCGGGTGAGCCTATCGCCGACAAGCGCTGGACGCAGGAGCAGAAACAGCGGTTGTGCCACAGCCGGTGGAACATTACCGAAAAGCTGGTCGAGCTTTTCCGCAATAGCGACACGCCGCCGTCGGTGCTGATTTCCGGCTCGGCGGCAGGTTATTATGGCGATCTCGGCGAAGTGGTGGTCACCGAAGAGGAGCCGCCACACAACGAATTTACCCACAAACTTTGCGCGCGCTGGGAGCAGATCGCCTGCGGCGCGCAGAGCGACAAAACCCGCGTCTGTCTGCTGCGCACTGGCGTCGTCCTGGCCCCGAAAGGCGGCATTCTGGGCAAAATGGTCCCTCCCTTTAAGCTCGGTCTCGGTGGCCCCATCGGCAATGGCCGTCAGTATCTCGCCTGGATCCATATCGACGATATGGTCAACGGCATTATCTGGCTGCTGGATAACGACCTGCGCGGGCCGTTTAACATGGTCTCGCCATACCCGGTTCGTAACGAGCAGTTTGCGCACGCGCTGGGACATGCCCTGCATCGTCCGGCGGTGCTGCGCGCCCCTGCCACCGCAATTCGGCTGTTGATGGGCGAATCATCGGTACTGGTGCTGGGTGGTCAGCGCGCGCTGCCAAAACGGCTTGAAGCGTCCGGGTTTACGTTTCGCTGGCATGACCTGGAAGAGGCACTGGGGGATGTGGTGCGGTGAATATGTTACATTTATACGCCTGTTCAGCTGACCGGGCGTAATAATGGCAACCATCACAACCTCCCGACTTTCACTCACTCCTTTCGAACCCTCTGACTGGGCATTCTTCCGCAGCCTGCGTGAAGACCGCTCCGTTATGCGCTATATGGCCGCAATCGCCCCGGAAAAAGAGACTCGACGCGTTTTCGCCGCGCGTCTGACGGCGGGACATGTGTTTGTCATTCGTCTGCATGACGACGACACCCCGCTCGGCGACATTGGCCTGCAAATTAGCCCTGAAAACCGTGAAGAAGCGGACATCGGCTATACCGTCGTCCCCGCCGCACAGGGGAAAGGCATTGCCAGCGAAGCGCTGCGCGCGGTGTGTGATTATGCGTTTAACCAGACGGGCGTGAAGGCGATTAACGCCTGGGTGCTGGCAGATAACACCGGGTCGGTACGGGTGCTGGAGAAAGCCGGGTTTGTGCGCACGCAGGTGCTTGAGAAGGCATACGAGATTGACGGCGTGCGGTATGACGACTGGGGATATCGGCTGGAGCGCGGTGCGGTTTGAGTATCGTGGGCCCGATTTATCAGGCCCGGTAAGCGAAGCGCCACCGGGCGACTGACTGCGCTGCGGCCTGATGCCCTCACCCCGGCCCTCTCCCACGGGAAGAGGGAGTATTCTGCGCCGGGCTGAAATTTCTGGGGATTGCTCAGCCCACGGGGAGAGGGAGAAAGGCAAAAACTACTTCAACGATCCTTTCAAAAATTGCTGCAAGCGCGGGCTTTGTGGGTTCGCTAACACCTCGTCCGGGTGTCCCTGCTCCTCAATTTTCCCCTGATGCAGGAAAATGACGTGGTTCGAGACGTTACGGGCAAAGCCCATCTCGTGCGTCACCACCACCATCGTTTTACCCTCTTCGGCCAGTTTCTGCATGATGCGCAGCACTTCGCCAACGAGTTCAGGGTCAAGCGCCGAGGTGGGTTCGTCGAACAGCAGCACCTCGGGCTCCATTGCCAGCGCGCGGGCGATAGAGACACGCTGCTGCTGGCCGCCGGAGAGATGCACCGGGTATTTGATCTGCTGGCGTTCATCAATACCCACTTTCGCCAGATATTTCACCGCCCGCTCGCGCGCTTCCTGCTTGCTCAACCCCAGCACCTGGATCGGCGCCTCCATCACATTCTCCAGCACCGTCATGTGGCTCCAGAGATTGAAATGCTGAAATACCATGGTCAGGCGCGTGCGCAGCAGCCGCAGCTGGTTTTTATCCGCCACCTTCAGCTGGCCGTCTTTATCACGGACCAGATTAATGTTCTGTCCGCTCACCACAATCTGGCCTTCACTCGGTTTTTCGAGGAAGTTAATGCAGCGCAGGAAAGTACTTTTACCGGAACCGGATGAGCCGATAATACTGATTACGTCGCCTGCATCAGCCTGCAGCGATACCCCTTTCAGCACTTCGTGTTCGCCGTAGCGTTTGTGCAAATCAATTACGTTTAATTTGTTCTCAGCCATCATCATTCTCAGTGCGTCGAAGAAGGTTTTATATGCTGCAGCCAGCGTTTTTCCGCCTTGCGGAACAGGCTAATCAGGACGTATGAAATAATTAAATAGAGCACCGCTGCAATCCCGAAGGCGGTAAAGGGCTGATAGGTCGCGGAGTTAATATCACGGGCAATCTTCAGCAGGTCCGGGACCGTTGCGGTGAAGGCCAGCGCGGTTGAGTGCAGCATCAAAATCACTTCGTTGCTGTAGGCAGGCAGCGCAATGCGCAGCGCCGACGGCAGAATGATGCAGCGGTAAAGCTTAACCGACGAAAAGCCGTACGCGCGCGCCGCCTCAATTTCACCGTAGGGTACAGACCGGATGGCGCCAGCGAAGATCTCGGTGGTGTAAGCGCAGGTATTCAGCGTTAACGCCAGCACCGTACAGTTCAAACCGCTGCGAAAGAAGGCGTTCAGCATCTCGGTGCCTTTCACTATCTCCAGCGTATACATGCCTGAATAGAACACCAGCAGCTGCACATACAGCGGCGTACCGCGGAACACGTAGGTGAACAGCCAGATCGGGAAGCGGATGTATTTATTGTTCGACACGCGGCCAATGGCGAGAAAAATGGCCAGAATGCCACCCATCACCACCGACGAGATCAGCAGCCACAGCGTAATCGCCACGCCGGTAAAACGGTAGCCATCTGTCCACAGCAGCGCTTTCCAGTATTCCTGAATAATCTCAATCACAGGTCAGCCCTCTTCACACCCACGGAGTAGCGACGTTCAAGCAGAAGCAGCACGCCGTTGGAGGCGGTCGTAAAGACCAGATAGATCACACCGCAGACGACGGCAAAATAGAAGGGTTCCCAGGTACTCTTGCCCGCCAGCTGGGTCGCTTTCACGACATCTTCCAGGCCGAGCAGGGAAACCAGCGCCGTGGCTTTGAGGATAACCTGCCAGTTGTTACCGATGCCCGGAAGCGCATAGCGCATCATGGCCGGGAACATGATCCGGCGAAACGTCTGTGAGGAGGTGAAACCGAATGCGGTCGCCGCTTCGATATGGCCCTTCGGCACCGCCATGTACGCGCCACGGAAGGTTTCGGTGAAGTACGCCCCGTAGATAAAACCGAGAGTAATGATACCGGCCACCATCGGGTCAATATCAATCTGGTCCATGCCGATGGCATCCGTTACGCCGTTCAGCGCAATCTGCAGACCGTAAAAAATCAGCAGCATCAGGACCAGATCAGGCACGCCGCGAATCAGCGTGGTATAGCCTTCAAAAATCAGCGCGAGCGGTTTATTTGCCGACAGCTTTGCTCCCGCCCCCGCCAGTCCTATCAGCACGGCGAGTACCACGGAGCTAAGAGCCAGCTCCAGGGTGACAAGCGCGCCCTGTAAAATAACGCCAGAAAATCCGTACAGCATACCGCCTGCCCTGTCGTGTCGTGAGTGGTGAAACCGTGTCTTTTCCCCTCCCACACGGGGAGGGGCCGCACGTTATTTGACGGAGCGATTAGCCGCCGTAAACATTAAAATCGAAGTATTTTTTGGCCAGTTTGTCGTACGTGCCGTCAGCACGCATTTCCGCGAACGCTTTGTTCAGCGCTTCACGCAGTTCGTTGTCTTCTTTGCGCAGGCCCATACCGGTGCCGACGCCAAAGAGTTTTTCGTCCTTAATAGACGGACCGCCGAACTTATAGGCTTTACCCACCGGCTGCTTCAGGAAGCCTTCGCTCGCCGCGACTTCATCCTGGAACGCCGCGTCGATACGGCCTGCCGTCAGGTCAGCGTAGATGTTTTCCTGGCCCTGATAAGAGACAATCTCAATCCCTTTCGGTGCCCAGTGCTCATTGCCGTAGGTTTCCTGCGTCGTGCCCTGCAGAACGCCGACGCGCTTGCCTTTCAGGGAGTCAAGGGTTGGCTGGATATCAGAGGATTTCGCCACCACCAGTCGGGAATCTGCCGCATACAGCTTGTCCGTAAAGGCAATCTCCTGCTGGCGTTTTTCAGTAATGGAGAGAGAAGACATGATAACGTCGATTTTTTTCGCTTTCAGCGACGGGATCAGCGCATCCAGCGGGTTCTCAACGTAGGTACATTGCGCTTTGATGCGTTTGCACAGCTCATTCGCCAGATCGATGTCAAAACCGACCAGTTCACCCTTCGCATTCTTCGATTCGAAGGGGGCATAGGTTGGATCGGTACCGATACGAATTTTTTGCGGGATCGCTGCGAATGCCGCGGTAGCGCTGGAAAAGGCCAGCACCAGAGAAAGGGACAACACCAGTTTTTTCATATCTATCCTCAACAGACTGTCTTCATACGGGATTTTTACGACGACGGGGTGCCGTTAATGTGCCATTAATCCCCTCTGTCAGGCAAAGATTAATGCCTTTCGGGCGGTATTTTTTGCATTATTAGTGCTTAACTATGCACGAGCCGAACCAATATGGTGCACACACTGCACCATATTGGCTCATTCGCGCCCCGAAGCGCACCGTTTCGGGGCATCACCGTCCGTCTTAATCACCGTATACGTTGAAGTCGAAATACTTCTTCGCCAGCTTGTCGTAGGTGCCGTCTTTGCGCAGTTCGGTAAACGCTTTATCAAAGGCGGCTTTCAGCTCGGTGTCGTCCTTACGCAGGCCGATACCGGTCCCGTCACCAAAGTATTTTTTATCTTTAACCGAGGGGCCAGCAAAGGCGTACTCTTTGCCCGCAGGCTGTTTCAGGAAGCCTTCGCTTGCAGCGACTTCATCCTGGAACGCAGCGTCCAGACGCCCGGCAGTCAGATCCGAGTAAATCAGATCCTGGTTCTGATAAGGCACCACGTCCACGCCCTTCTCGCGCCAGTTGGCATTGGCATACCCTTCCTGCGTCGAGCCCTGAAGCACACCCACGTGCTTGCCTTTCAGCGAGTCGATCGTCGGCTGGATCGGCGAGCCTTTGGCTGCAATCAGACGAGAATCCGCCGCATAGAGCTTCTCGGAGAAAGCAATCTCCTGCTGACGTTTCTCGGTAATGGAGAGTGAAGAGATAATGGCGTCGATTTTCTTGGCTTTCAGCGACGGGATCAATGCGTCGAAGTCGCTGCCCACCCATGTGCATTTCACCTGCATGCGTTTGCACATCTCATTTCCCAGGTCGATATCAAAACCGACAAATTCACCTTTCGCATCCTTCGAAGAGAATGGCGCGTAGGTGGCGTCCGTACCGATACGTACCGTCTGTGGAAGCGCTGCGTAGCTGCTCACAGCAGCGCTTAATCCCACCAGCAAAGACAGAGCCAGAACCGTCTTCTTCATACATTTACCCTCAAGTACCGTGATTTTATTATGGTTGTGTTGTGTGTTGTCGTGCAGGGCTTCTCTTGCAGGTCTTATGCCATTTTGACGTCGGGTCAATTTTTCGACGTTAAATATGTTAATAAAACGTTGCGATATTGCCTTAATGGTGAAAGATAGCAGGTCTGCCGAACGAACCGCAGAGAGAAAAAGGGAAAAAACGAATTAAATGTCGAGGATATGATCGCGGTTGCAGTTTTGCCCTGAAACAGGGCAACTTGTCTTCTCATGCACTCAGGCAGTGCAGCGACTCACGCGCCCTGCCAGCGGGTAAAGAGATCTTCAGGCAGGTCAATGTCAAACTGATCCAGCACGCGGTTGACCGTCTGGTTAATCACATCGTCAAGGTTTTTAGGCCGATGATAGAACGCCGGGACCGGAGGCATGATCACCGCACCCAGTTCCGCAGCCGCGGTCATTAACCGCAGGTGGCCCAGGTGCAGAGGCGTTTCACGCACGCACAGCACCAGCGGACGGCGCTCTTTCAGCACAACGTCGGCAGCGCGGGTGACGAGCGTGTCGGTATAACTGTTCACAATGCCCGAGAGGGTTTTGATGGAACACGGCAGGATCACCATGCCCGCCGTTTTAAACGAGCCAGAGGAGATGCTGGCGGCAATATCGCGGGCATCATGCACGACATCAGCCAGCGACTGTACGTCACGCAGGGAGAGATCGGTTTCAAGCGACAGGGTCTGACGCGCCGCCTGGCTCATCACCAGATGCGTTTCTACTTCAAATACGTCACGCAGCACCTGCAACAGGCGCACGCCGTAAATGGCACCGCTGGCACCGCTAAGCCCGATAATGAGTCGTTTCATGATTTTTGCCCTTGCTGAATTCAGGGCTGACTGTGCAGGATTTTACGGGGAGTTGCAAGTGAGGGCACCCGCCCTCACCTGCTCAGGCGTTAGCCTTCGTTGTGCATCTCTAAGCTTTCGAGATCGTTTTGCAACTGGACGGCTTTCGCGTCGTCGTTACGCAGCGAATCAAGGTAGTCGAGATATTGCTGATCAACGTCTTTGGTTACATAGATACCGTTAAACACCGAGCATTCGAACTGCTGAATATCCGGGTTCTCGGCACGTACCGCGTCGATCAGATCGTTGAGATCCTGGAAAATCAGGCCGTCGGCCCCGATGATCTGACGGATTTCATCCACTTCGCGGCCATGGGCGATCAGCTCGTTGGCGGTTGGCATATCAATGCCGTACACGTTCGGGAAGCGAATTTCCGGGGCTGCAGAGGCCAGATACACTTTCTTCGCCCCGGCTTCACGCGCCATCTCGATAATCTGCTCAGACGTCGTGCCCCGCACGATGGAGTCATCCACCAGCAGGACGTTCTTGTCACGGAACTCGGCGCGGTTGGCATTCAGCTTGCGGCGCACGGATTTACGGCGCAGCTGCTGGCCCGGCATGATGAAGGTGCGGCCAACGTAGCGGTTTTTTACAAAACCCTGACGGTACGGCTTGTCCAGAATACGGGCAATTTCCAGCGCGATATCGCAGGAGGTTTCCGGGATGGGGATAACCACGTCGATATCCAGATCGTCCCACTCGCGGGCAATCTTTTCACCCAGTTTGGTTCCCATGTTCACGCGGGCGCTGTACACGGAAATCTTGTCGATGAACGAGTCCGGACGCGCGAAGTAGACGTATTCGAACAGGCACGGGTTGCTGACCGGGTTGTCGGCACACTGGCGGGTAAACAGCTGCCCCTTCTCGGTGATGTACACCGCTTCGCCCGGCGCGACGTCGCGCAGGAATTCAAAGCCCAGGGTATCAAGCGCCACGCTTTCGGAGGCGACCATGTATTCGGTACGACCATCGCCGAGATCGCGTTTGCCGAGCACCAGCGGGCGAATGCCGTTTGGATCGCGGAAGGCCACCATACCGTGACCGATAATCATCGCCACGCAGGCGTACGCGCCGCGGATCAGGCGGTTGGTCGCGGCCACGGCGGCAAAGATGTTATCGGCTTCCAGCGGATAGTGACGGAAGTTATCCAGCTCGCTGGCAAAGATATTTAGCAGGATTTCAGAATCAGAGGTGGTGTTAATGTGGCGACGTTTTTCTTCGAACAGCTTTTTACGCAGCTCGTGGGCATTGGTCAGGTTGCCATTGTGGGCAAGCGTGATGCCGTACGGTGAGTTGACGTAAAAAGGCTGAGCCTCAGAGGCGCTGGAGCTGCCAGCAGTAGGATAACGAACGTGACCAATCCCCATATTACCTTGCAGGCGCTGCATATGGCGGGCTTCAAACACATCGTTTACCAGGCCGTTTGCCTTACGTAAACGGAAGCAGTTGTGTGCATCAATGGTGATGATACCCGCAGCATCCTGACCACGGTGCTGAAGCACCGATAATGCGTCATAAATAGACTGGTTAACCGGCATGAAACCGGCGATACCGACAATACCGCACATTCGTCTTTTCCTCGTTAAGCCACATCTCAGAGCCAGTCAGGCTCTGGGCAAGAAACTCGACGAGCTTTGCAGATAGTCAAAGAACCATCTGATGATGAAGCTGAACTCCGGAATGAGCTGCGATTTTTGCCAGTCTTCGCTTTTTGAGAACCCGGTAAAGGTATCCAGGAAGAACAGTATCGCGGCCACAATCAGCACGCCTCGTAACGCCCCAAAACAGATCCCGAGTACCCTGTCCGTTCCTGACAGACCGGTTTTCTCGACCAGCTGACCTATCACGTAATTGACGATAGCGCCGACAATCAGCGTCGCGATAAACAGCACCGCGATGGCGATTCCGTTTCGGACCAGTTCATCTTCAAAGCCCGTGAACCAGACAGACAGGTAAGTGTAGTAATGACTGGCAACAAAGAAAGCACAACCCCATGTCACCAGCGATAACGCTTCACGAACAAAGCCACGGATCAGGCTAACCAGACAGGAAAAACCAATCACCGCAATGATGGCGTAATCAATCCAGACCATATATGTTCCACGATTTAACGCCCTGTCATCCAGTTCGGGGCGAATTCTAACAGAAAAAGAAAACGTTTGCGTAGGGATTTCCTTTCCCCGCGTAAATAAAAAAGGCGCTGAAAAAAAGCTCAACGCCACGGTCCTTTTGACGTCGCTGTGAACGTCTGTTGCCCCTCCCCCCGGCTCTCTCCCTCAAGGAAGAGGGAGCAAACCCTCCCCTCGCCCCTCTGGAGAGAGGGTCAGGGTGAGGGGAAAGATCTTATCAGTTCGCGCTGTAGTTCATCACCACACCGCTCAGACCGGAAATCTGCTTCAGCTCGCCGAGCGACCCTTTGAGCTTATCTTTCGACGCATCCGGTCCGACGAGGATACGGGTAATTTTACCCTGTACCGGCGTGGAAGGTGAAGTGTAAACACGATATCCCGCGCCGCGCAGCTTACTCACTACCTCATTAACCTTATCGGCATTTTTCAGCGCGCCGAGCTGCACAACGTACGCTTTACCCACAGGGGCTGGCTCTTGCTGGGCAGGTTTTGCCGGCGGCGGTGTTTCTGACGCAGCGGCAAGCCGATCGTCGGTCTGGTCACGCTGCGGTTTAGGCTGCGGTTTCTCTACCGGCTTCGGTTTAACTACCGGTTTCGGCTGTTCAACCGGCACAGGATCGATATCGGTATTGCTGTTTGCCGCCAGGCGAGACGGGTCCAGCGACGGGGCTGCCGCATCGCCCGCACGCACCTCTTCGGCAGCGCCTTCCGGCGGCTGAGCAGGCAGCGCCTGCGTCGCCGCAGGCAGCATATCCGGCTCATCGCGATCGCCTGGTTTTGGCACCAGCGGGATCGCCGCAAACTCATCCTGATAATGCTTTTTCTGCCCGTCAAGCAGCCCCGGGAGGATAATCACCCCGAGCGCGACCAACACAATGGTTCCTGTCAGACGGTTCTGAAACTTACTCGCCACCGGTTCTCCCCGCGTCCATCACTTCCATGACATGTGCCACCGTGTGGAACGAGCCACACACCAGCACGGTATCTTCTGGTTTCGCATCCGCCATCGCGGCATGCCAGGCCTCCACTACGCTTGCGTAGGCTTTGCCTTCGCCAAGATGCGCCATCAGCTGTTCAGCGGTGGCGCCTCGCGGCCCTTCCAGAGGAGCACAATACCAGCTATCGACCACACTCTCCATGCAGGCCAGCGTGCCGCCAATATCTTTATCATGAAGCATACCGATAACCGCCCGGACCTGCCCGGTTTTTGGTAACGATTTGAGACGTCCTGCGAGATAGGCCGCCGCGTGCGGATTATGCGCCACGTCCAGAATCAGACGTGGCGATTCGCTGACGATCTGGAAACGCCCGGGCAGGATGGCATTTTTGATGCCGTCGCGGATCGCCTGCTCGCTCACTGCCAGCCCGCTTGCGCGCAGTGCCGCCAGCGCGGTAGCCGCGTTAGGCTGTGGCACCTGCGGCAGCGGCAGGTTATCCAGCGCGCCCTGTGCATCGCGGTAGCACCAGCCGTTATCCTCAACACTGTACTGCCAGTCCACGTCGCGGCGAAGCAACGTGGCCCCCTTCTCTTTCGCCACATCGGCAATGGTGTGCGGCATATCCGGTTCACCGACAACGGCAGGCTTACCGGCGCGGAAAATGCCCGCTTTCTCGCGACCAATGCTTTCGCGATCCGGCCCCAGCCAGTCAACATGGTCCAGCGCGATGCTGGTCACCACGGAAACGTCGGCATCCACCATGTTGGTGGCATCAAGCCGCCCGCCAAGGCCCACTTCCAGAATCACCACGTCCAGCTGCGCCTGTTTAAACAGCCACAGCGCCGAAAGGGTACCGTATTCGAAATAGGTTAATGAGGTCTCACCGCGCGCGGCTTCGATTTCAGCAAACGACGCCGTATGGGCCGATTCCGGCAGCTCGGTGTTTTGCACCCGCACGCGCTCGGTATAGCGCACAAGATGCGGGGAGCTGTAAACGCCGACCTTATAACCGGCGGCCATCAGCACGGATTCCAGCGTGCGGCAGGTGGTGCCTTTACCGTTCGTTCCGGCAACGGTAAACACGAAAGGTGCGGGTTTCAGCACATCGAGACGCGCGGCAACCTGGCTTACGCGCTCAAGCCCCATATCGATGGTTTTACCGTGCAGATTTTCCAGATAAGAAAGCCACGCGACCAGGGGCGACGTGGCTTGGGGAATGCGTTTATTTTCCATGATGCCCGGTTGTCATTAACAGTTTAGAAAGCAAAAGGGCAGCGCCAACCGGCCCTGCCCTTTTCAGTTATCAGGCCTCGGGTACCTGATCCGGTACAACCACACCTTCACGCGGTTCATCCGGGTTAGGCGTTGGCAGATTCATCAGCTTCGCCAGGATGCTGGCCAGTTTCAGGCGCATTTCCGGGCGGCGGACGATCATGTCGATAGCGCCTTTTTCGATGAGGAACTCACTGCGCTGGAAGCCCGGCGGCAGCTTTTCACGTACGGTCTGTTCGATAACGCGAGGACCGGCAAACCCGATCAGCGCTTTCGGCTCGGCGATGTTCAAATCACCCAGCATCGCGAAGCTGGCTGAGACGCCACCCATGGTTGGGTCGGTCAGCACGGAGATATACGGCAGACCGCGCTCCTGCATTTTCGCCAGCGCCGCAGAGGTTTTCGCCATCTGCATCAGGGACATCAGCGCTTCCTGCATACGCGCGCCACCGGAGGCAGAGAAGCAGATCAGCGGACAGTTGTCTTCCAGCGCCTGCTCAACGGCACGTACGAAACGCGCACCGACTACAGAGCCCATTGAGCCACCCATAAAGGCGAACTCAAACGCGGCGGCGACAACCGGCATCTCGTGCAGGGTGCCTTTCATGACGATCAGCGCGTCTTTCTCGCCGGTCTCTTTTTGTGCAGAGGCCAGACGATCTTTGTATTTTTTGGAATCGCGGAACTTCAGCACATCTTTTGGCTCAAGTTCGCTGCCCAGTTCAACTAAGGAACCTTCGTCCAGCAGGCTATGCAGGCGGTTACGCGCCGACATACGCATGTGGTGGTCACACTTCGGACACACCTCGAGATTGCGTTCCAGCTCTGCGCGATACAGAACCTGGCCGCAGCTATCACACTTCGTCCATACCCCTTCAGGAATGCTCGCTTTGCGCGTTGGGGTAATGTTGCTTTTAATTCGTTCAATCCAGCTCATTGATAACCTTTCTGCCTGAACCTGGTCGTATGCCAGTTTTGCTGTAAGAGGCGAATAATGCCATTTTTGCCTCCAACAGACCATGAATGTTGCACATTAAAACATAACAGCCCGAAACTTTGGATAAAAAAGTGGTCGAACCGCCAGAGTGCTGTTACTTCGCTTGTTTTGCCGCCGCGCGCTTATGGCGAATAATTTCGATAACGCCAGGCAGGACGGAAAGCACAATAATCGCTACAATCAGTAACTTAAGGTTTTCCTGAACCACCGGCAGATCGCCAAATAGATAGCCCGCGTAGGTAAACAGCAGGACCCACAGCAGCGCCCCCGCCACGTTGTACATCGCAAAGTGACGATAGGACATATGTCCCATTCCCGCCACAAAGGGTGCAAATGTACGCACAATAGGCACAAAACGCGCAAGGATAATGGTTTTACCGCCATGACGTTCATAGAACGCATGGGTTTTATCCAGATAGCTGCGGCGGAAGATTTTCGAATCCGGATTGCTGAACAATCGTTCACCGAACACCCGCCCAATGGTGTAGTTGACCGCATCGCCGACAATGGCGGCAATAATCATCAGTATCACCATCAGATGCACATTCAGATCGTTGGTGGGCAGCGCAGAGAGCGCACCGGCCACGAACAGCAGCGAATCTCCCGGCAAAAACGGGGTAACCACCAGCCCGGTTTCGCAAAAGAGGATTAAAAACAGAATGGCATACACCCAAATGCCGTACTGAGCGACCAGTTCAGCCAGGTGAACATCAATATGCAGAATGAAATCAATCAGAAAACGTATTACGTCCATATTGTCTAAGCCTTAATAGCACCGTTGATTAGTCCGCTAAAAACAGCGGACCCATTGGCGGTTTTGGAAGGTCGAACCGGTCCGGATAATCCACCGAAACCAGATACAGCCCTTCCGCTTTCGCCGTTGCTGCCGCAAGCGTTCTGTCCTTCGCTGCCAGCAGCTCAGCAATCCAGCTCTCCGGCTGGTGTCCGGCACCCACTTCCATCAGGCTGCCCACAATATTCCGCACCATATGATGTACAAAGGCATTCGCTTTGATATCCACCACCACATACGCGCCATAACGACTGACGTTTATGTGCATCACGTTACGCCACGGCGTGCGGGACTGGCACTGCACCGCACGGAACGACGTAAAGTCATTTTCGCCAATCAGACACTGCGCCGCGCGCTGCATACGTTCTGCATCGAGCGGTTCATAGAAATGCGTCACGCCCTGGCTGAGCACCGCCGGACGCAGACGCTGATTGTAGATGACATAGCGGTAACGACGCGCCGTGGCGCTGAAACGCGCATGAAAATCATCGGGCACATTTTTGACCCAACGCACCGCGATGTCTCCAGGCAGATTCGCATTCACGCCCAGGGTCCAGGCGGCGTCTTTACGCACGGCGGTGGTTTCAAAATGAACCACCTGCCCCGTGCCGTGGACACCGGCGTCCGTCCGCCCTGCGCAAAGAACGTTAATCGGTTCGTTCGCCACCTGAGAAAGCGCTTTTTCCAGCTTTTCCTGCACGCTGCGCACTTCGTTCTGACGCTGCCAGCCATAGTATTTACTGCCATCGTACTCAATGCCGAGGGCAATTCTATGGACCGGCTTGTGTTCCACTTCTGACATCAGTACAGATACTCCTGCACCAGTTTCTCAGCGATTTTGACCGCCATCAGCGCACCGCCAAAACGGACGTTATCCGCCACCGACCAGAACTGAACCTGCTCCGGCATGCCGTAATCATTGCGCACGCAGCCGACTGAAAGATGCGCGCTTCCGGTTGCATCACCCACCTGCGTCGGGAATTCGCTCTCTTCAGAAAGGACGATGTCTTCACCGCGGCCAAACGCATCGCGCGCCTCTTCGGCCGCCAGCGGACGCAGCGCCTCAAAGCCCACCATCTGCGCATGGCCATAGAATACCGGTGACTGGATACAGCTGGCGGAGATCATCAGGCCGTCATCCTGGAGGATTTTGCGCACTTCATCGACGATACGACGCTCATCACGCACGCTTCCTTCACGATCCGGCAACAGTGGCAGCATGTTGAACGCCAGCTGGCGGCCAAAATAGTCGTCTTCGTCAATCGGAACACCGTTAAGCAGTTTCGCGCTCTGCCCGGCCAGCGCATCGACCGCTTTCTTGCCGTTAGCAGAGGCTGACAGCAGGCTGGTCACGTTGATACGCGACAGACCACCGTCGTCAATCAACGGCTTAAGCGCGGTCAGCAGTTGGCTGGTGAGGCTGTTCGGTACCGCAATAACGTTGCGGTTACGGTAGTCAGCCAGGACAAACGGGTTCACGTCCGGCACCACCAGTGGGACGTCTGGCTCCAGTGAGAACAGACCGCTCAGATCAATCACCAGGCAGCCCGCGTTAGTGGCGTCTTCAACGTAAGATGCGGTGGCTTCGGCACCTGCGGCGAAAAATGCCAGCTGAGCCTGCGTCCAGTCGAACTCAGCGGCGTCCTGGACCCTCACGGATTTACCGTTATAACGCAGATGTTCGCCCGCGCTGTCAGTACGCGCCAGCGCGTAAATATCGCCCACCGGGAACTGACGCTCAGCAAGGGTTTCGAGCAGGGCTTCGCCCACGGCGCCAGTGGCACCCAAAATGGCAATGTTCCAGCCTTCAGACATGGTGGTTTACTCCAGAAATAAAAAAGCGTCCCTGTCAGAGTATCCAACAGGGAGCATGAAGAAGACATTAACGCGCCGGGTGATGAACCGCGTTAAAACCCAGTGCGTGCAGCAGCGTCGCCGCTGAAGCATCATCGCAAATCACATACAGGGAAGACCATTCGCGACGCTCAACATAATTTTTGCGCAGTGCGTCAAATTCACCCGGGATCCCTGCCACCTTACGAAGCAGCGCGTCATCGCGGCGCACATCATACACCAAATGCACCAGCCTTTTCAGCGTTGGCTCATCAAGCGGGCCGTGGAGGGTAATACGCCCAAACTCGGGCGCGGGCAGCAAAGTATCCAGCGCAACCTGCTGCGGATGGCCGATAAAGGCGCTGTAGGCCTCAAAGACCTGAGTGGTACCCCGCGCTTTACCTTCAAGGGTATAGCCCGCGATATGCGCGGTGGCAACGTCTGATTTATTCAGCAGACTGACGTTCAGGTCTGGCTCAGGCTCCCAGACATCCAGCACCACGCTCAGATCCTGCCCCTCTTCCAGGCATTTCAGCAGCGCGGCGTTATCAACCACCGGACCACGGCAGGCGTTAATCAGAATAGTGCCAGGCTTGAGACGGCGGATCAGCGCCTCGTCCGCCAGGTGCAGAGAGGTATACGGCCCCGTTTTAAAGAGCGGCGTGTGGAAGGTGATTACGTCGCAGGCCTCAACCAGCTCGTCCAGCGTGCGGAAATCCCCTTCATCGCCATTATCCTTACGCGGCGGGTCACACAGCAGGGTGCGAATGCCTAAGGCTTCGAGGCGTTTTTGCAGACGCCCCCCGACGTTGCCCACGCCGACAATGCCGACGGTGCGGTCTTTCAACGCGAAGCCGTCGCGCTCTGCCAGCATCAGCAGTGAGGAGAAGACGTATTCCACCACGGCGATGGCGTTACAGCCGGGCGCGGCGGAAAAGCCAATGCCCGCCTGGTTGAGCCATGCGTCATCCACATGATCGGTGCCGGCCGTTGCCGTCCCGACAAATTTAATCGCTTTGCCGGCAAGCAACGCCTCATTTACTTTGGTTACCGAGCGCACCATCAGGGCGTCGGCATCCTCCAGCTCGTTTACCGGGATCGGGCGACCAGGAACAGCCTTAACATCGCCCAGGCGGCTAAACAGCTCACGGGCGTAAGGCATATTTTCATCAACGAGGATTTTCACGTCTGAGTACCTGTTTGAGAGGAAGAAAACCTGCCAAGTGTGCCATAATCTCGCCGCCGGGCATATATGTCTGCCCGGTTTAGGCAGAGTTTTGACTTTAAGGATTTTGACGATGCAGCCCATTTCAGGTTCGCCGCCTCGCCCTCCGGGTGAAGGCCCCGCAATGCCCAACGTCGCAGGCGAACAGCCGCTCTCAACGCAACAGCGCACCGTGCTGGAGCGTTTGATTACGCGTCTGATCGCGCTGACCTCACAGCAGAACGCTGAAGTGTGGGCAGGGGTTAAGCATGATTTAGGCGTCAGGAACGATGCGCCGCTGCAATCGCGCCATTTTCCGGCTGCCGAGCAGAACCTGAATCAGCGTATTACCGTTGCGCAGCAGAATCACGCCACCCGCCAGACGGTCTCACAGTTAACCGAACTGCTGGGCCAGGGCAATAACCGCCAGGCGGTGAGTGATTTTATTCGTCAACAGTTCGGTCAAACCGCGCTGAGTCAGCTCACGCCAGACCAGCTGAAAACGGTTCTTACGCTGCTGCAGAACAATCAGCTTTCCATTCCGCAACCGCAACAGCGCCCAGCCACCGAGCGCCCGTTGCAGCCAGCGGAACATAACACCCTGAAGCAGATGGTGGCCCGGCTTGCCGCTGCCACCGGTGAACCCACGAAGCTTATCTGGCAATCGATGCTGGAGTTATCGGGTGTCAAAACCGGCGAGCTGATCCCGGCTAAGCAGTTTACCAACCTGGTGACCTGGCTGCAGGCGCGCCAGACGCTCAGTACCCAGGCGACCCCGACGCTGCACACGCTGCAGGCGGCACTGAAACAGCCGCTTGAGCCGCGCGAGTTTGAAGCGCTTCGCGATTACGCCCAGCAAACCTGGCAGGCCACGCCGCAGACGGTGCTGACGACCGCGCAGGTTCAGGATTTACTTAATCAGGTATTCACGCGCCGCGCCGAGCGCGAAAGCGGCGTACCGGAAGTGCGCAATATCCAGCCCATTTTCAGCCCGCTGTTTGCCCCGGTGGTGGACACGTTTAAACATCTCTCTGCCCGCCCCGGGCTGATGTTTGTCGCGTTGATGATTGCGCTGGCGCTTTTCTGGCTCGTCGCGTAACCCGCCGGGTGGCGGTTTCGCCTTACCGGGCCTGTAATGGCACACATTGCAGGCCCGGTAAGCGCAGCGCCACCCGGCAAAACTTACTCCCGGCGAAATGCCAGGAGTGTTACCACAATCCCGACAACTGCCGAAATTGCCCCCGCCAGGAACACCGACGGATAGCCAAACGACGTGGCTAACAACCCCGCCAGCGGCCCGGTCACGCCATAGGAGATATCCTGAAACGCCGCGTAGCCGCCGAGCGCCGTGCCGCGTACCTGCGGCGCAACGCGTTTCACGACTTCAACGCCCAGCGCCGGGAAGATCAGCGAACAGCCGCAACCGGTTAACGCGGCACCCAGTAACGCAACGGACGCGGTGGGTGCCTGCCAGAGCAGCACCAGACCGACGGTCTCGATCACCAGCGACGCCACGGCGACCTTCACGCCGCCGAAGCGATCCGGCATCCAGCCAAACAGCACACGCATCAGGACAAACGCGCCGCCAAATGCGGTGAGGGTAAAGCCCGCCATCGCCCAGCCGCGGCTCATAAAGTACAGTGAAACAAACGTGCCGATCACGGCGAACCCTACGCCCTGCAGCGCCAGCCCAAGGCCCGGCTGCCAGATTTGCCCCACCACGCTCCACAGGGAGGGACGTTCACCTTTATGCGCCGGCACTTTGCGCACCGAACCGTTAAACGCCCAGGCTAACAGCGGCAGCGCCATAGTGGTGGCCGCCAGCGCGGCAAAACCAAACTGACTGTGAATCAGCAGGCCCAACGGTGCGCCTGCGGCAAGTGCGCCGTAAATGGCCATGCCATTCCAGGACATCACTTTACCCGAACGCGCAGGGCCAACCAGCCCCATCCCCCAGGTCAGGGTGCCGGTCAGCAGCTGGCTTTCGCCAAAGCCCAGAATCAAACGCCCGACGACCAGCAGCGCAAATTTGTACATCGGTTCCACCGGCAGAAGCGCCGCCAGTAGCCAGGCACCGCCCGCCAGGGCGCAGGCAAACATCCCCTGCAGCGCCGAGCGCTTTGCGCCATGCTGGTCGGCCAGGCGTCCGGCGTAGCCACGGGTGAGAACGGTCGCTAAAAACTGAATACCCACGGCGATGCCGACCATGGTGTTGCCATAGCCCAGCTCCTGGTGAACAAACAGCGGGATTACCGGCAGCGGCAGGCCAACGGTCATGTAGGTCAGGAATACCGCAAATGCGATACGAAACAGCGAGACGTTCGCTGAAGAGGATGTTTCTGTTTGGGTTGCTGCAGTCATGCTTTACTCCAGAATGAAGAGTAAGGCGGGGAAATGCCACGCCCCCTCTACCTGATTATCAGGATTAAGGTGCGTTGGTTGACGTTAAACGCTTACGCATTATCGTGAGGATAATGTTGAGATGTGGATTTTGCCTGCCAGTTCAACTGCTTGTCAATGCATAAAAAAAGGAGCCTGTAGGCTCCTTTTTACCGCTGCGTCAAACTCAGTCTTTCAGCTTACGCATCACCAGCGTGGCGTTGGTACCGCCGAAGCCGAAGCTGTTGGACATAACGGTTGTCAGCGTCGCATCGGTTGGCTTAGTCACGATGTTCAGGCCTTCAGCCTGCTCGTCCAGCGCTTCAACGTTAATGCTTGGCGCAATAAAGCCGTGCTCCAGCATCAGCAGGGAGTAGATGGCTTCCTGCACGCCTGCAGCACCCAGAGAGTGACCGGTCATGGCTTTGGTCGCAGAGATCGCCGGGCTCTTATCAGCGAACACTTCACGGATTGCACCGAGCTCTTTCACGTCACCAACCGGGGTGGAGGTACCGTGGGAGTTCAGGTAGTCAATTGGCGTATCAACGCCGTGCATCGCCATCTTCATGCAGCGCACCGCGCCTTCACCGGATGGTGCAACCATGTCTGCGCCGTCGGACGTTGCGCCGTAGCCAACGATTTCAGCATAGATGTGGGCACCACGTGCCAGAGCGTGTTCCAGCTCCTCAACCACAACCATACCGCCGCCGCCAGCGATAACGAAACCGTCACGGTGCGCGTCGTAGGTACGAGACGCTTTTTCCGGGGTTTCGTTATATTTGGTGGACAAAGCGCCCATCGCGTCGAATTCGCAGGCCATTTCCCAGCCCAGCTCTTCACCGCCGCCTGCAAACACGATGTCCTGTTTACCCAGCTGGATCTGCTCAACCGCGTTACCGATACAGTGTGCGGAGGTCGCACAGGCGGAGCTGATGGAGTAGTTCACGCCGTGGATTTTGAACGGCGTTGCGAGGCAGGCGGAAACCGCTGAGCCCATCGCTTTGGTCACAACGTAAGGACCCACCGCTTTCAGCCCACGTGGGCTACGCATGGCATCGGCACCGAACACCTGAGCTTTAGACGAACCGCCGGAGCCGGCGATCAGGCCAACACGCGGGTTGTTCTGGTAAACGTCTTCGCTCAGACCAGCATCAGCAATCGCTTCCTGCATGGACAGATAGGCGTAGATAGAGGCATCGTTCATGAAACGAACCACTTTACGGTCAATCAAACCGGTGGTGTCCAGTTTGACGTTACCCCATACGTGGCTACGCATTCCCGAATCTTTAAACTCTTCAGAGAAAGTGATCCCGGAGCGTCCTTCACGCAGAGATGCCAGGACTTCCTGCTGGTTATTACCGATGCTGGAAACGATGCCCAGGCCAGTAATCACTGCACGTTTCATTCAATACCTCTGTCAGTCGCACTATAATAAGTTTCGAGTCGCACAATAGCGTACACTTGTACGCCGAACAAGTCCGATCAGCCAATTTCTGCGGAAATTTGCACCAATGGACACACATCGTTAAGATCGTGCCACTGCCTGTCAGACGAGTAACTTACGTGAAACAAAACGCTATACAACCCGCCAACCTCGAATTTAACGCTGAGGGTACACCTGTTTCCCGAGATTTTGGTGACGTCTATTTTTCTAATGATAACGGACTTGAAGAAACCCGTTATGTTTTCCTCGAAGGAAATCATCTCAGCAGCCGTTTTCCGCGTCACCCGCGTAATCTTTTTGTGGTGGCAGAGAGCGGGTTTGGTACCGGGCTCAACTTCCTGACGCTCTGGCAGGCCTTTGATCGTTTCCGCGCCGCCCACCCAGAGGCTACGCTCCAAAGATTACATTTCATCAGTTTCGAAAAATTTCCGCTTACGGCAGGCGATCTTGCCCTGGCGCATCAGCACTGGCCGGAACTCGCGCCGTGGGCAGAACAGCTTCAGGCCCAGTGGCCACCGGCAATTGGCGGATGCCATCGTCTGCTGCTGGACAGTGGGCGCGTTACCCTCGACTTATGGCTGGGGGATATCAATACGCTCACCGATAGCCTTGATGACTCGATGAATCAGCAGGTGGACGCATGGTTCCTGGACGGTTTTGCTCCAGCCAAAAACCCGGATATGTGGACGCCGCATCTGTTTTCCGCCATGGCACGGCTGGCCCGCCCCGGGGCAACGCTTGCCACCTTCACCTCCGCCGGTTTTGTCCGCCGTGGTTTGCAGGAAGCGGGCTTTACCATGCGCAAAACCAAAGGGTTTGGCCGCAAGCGCGACATGCTGGTCGGCGAGATGGAACACGCACTGACGTTTCCCGCAGAGACGCCGTGGTTTGCCCGCAGCCCCAGCGCATCGCGCGAAGCCGCCATCATCGGCGGCGGCATTGCCAGCGCCCTGCTTTCGCTCGCGTTGCTCCATCGCGGCTGGCAGGTGACGCTCTACTGCGCTGACAGCGCGCCCGCGGCAGGGGCATCCGGCAACCGTCAGGGCGCGCTCTATCCCCTGCTGAGTTCGCACGATCCGGCGCTGTTCCGGTTTTTCCCGGCGGCGTTCACCTTTGCCCGTCGCCTGTATGACCTGCTTCCCGTGGCGTTCGACCACGACTGGTGCGGCGTCACGCAGCTCGGCTGGGATGAAAAGAGCCAGCAAAAAATCACGCAAATGCTGTCGCTGGGCCTGCCGGATGCGATCGCCCACGCGATAGACGCGCAGCGCATTGCCGACGAAGCGGGCGTTGAGACAGGCTGTGACGGTATCCACTACCCGTCCGGGGGCTGGCTGTGCCCTGCCGAACTGACCGCAGCGGCGCTGTCCCTCGCGCAGTCACGCGGCCTGACGGTGCATTACGGCCATAAGGTTGAGTCGCTCAGCCGGAATACGCACTGGGAGGTGCGTTTTGACGATGGCAAGCAGGCGCAGCATGCCAGCGTAGTGCTGGCTAACGGCCATCACATCAGCCAGTTTGTGCAGACGGAAACGCTGCCGGTCTATCCGGTCGGGGGACAGGTGAGCCACATCCCCGCGACGGCGGAGCTGGCTAAACTGCGTCACGTGCTCTGTTACGACGGCTATCTGACCCCACAAAACCCGTCTAACGGGCAGCACTGTATCGGGGCCAGCTACCATCGCGGTCAAACCGACATGCACTACAGCGAAGAGGATCAGCAGCAAAATCGTCAGCGGCTGATCGACTGCTTCCCACAGGCAACGTGGGCAAAGGAGGTTGACGTCAGCGCGGGTGATGCACGCTGCGGCGTACGCTGCGCGACGCGCGATCACCTGCCGATGGCCGGGAACGTGCCGGACTATGACGCAACGCTTGAGGTTTATCATGAACTTGCGGACAACCGCGATTCGGCGGCACGCGCGCCGGTGTATCCGGAACTCTTCATGCTGGGCGGGCTGGGGTCGCGGGGATTATGTTCTGCCCCGCTGTTGGCTGAAGTGCTGGCTGCGCAAATGAGCGATGAGCCACTGCCGCTGGACAGGACAACGCTGGCAGGGCTGAACCCGAACCGGTTATGGGTGCGCAAACTGCTGAAGGGGAAAATGGTCAAATCGTAGGCCCGGTAAGCGCAGCGCCACCGGGCATCAGGCAGAAGAGCCGTTTTCACGCCGGGCGGCGCATATGCTTGCCCGGCCTGCCTATCCGAACGCTAACTTATGATGTCAGGCTGGCTTTCTGAAACAAATTGTCCCACATGCCTAAAACCAGAGACTGATCGCGTGGGGAGAGTTCCCCGGCCTGAATCGCTTTCTCCAGGCTGCGGGTGACTTCATCATGCACCGCCTCGGCGGAGTGATCGTCCCCAGCTTCCAGCTCGGCAACGGCCAGCGTCAGGTGACCACGCAGATAACCGCTGGCGAACAGCTCATCATCGCTGGCGTGTTCCACCATGTCATCAATTAACGCCAGAATGCGTGATTCAAATTCTGCGATCATCTTCTTTCCTCTGTTAAATATCTTCCGGCCACGGGAAGCAGTCCGCCGTGATCTCCGGCGTGTGGTAATAATTCTGTAAAGCCTTGATAAAGCGCGCCGGACGTTCCGGAATGCCGTTTTCAAGGTAGTCCATCACCTGCGCGTGAACGCGGCGCTGGAACACAATACGGTCTGGTTCGAAGTCACCTTCGAGGTTGTCACAGCTGACGTTAAACGGGTAACCTGCCGCGACGCAAAACAGCCAGTCGAACGCCTGGGGTTTGACTTCCACATCTTCAAACTTGCCCTGCGTTGCGGCGTCGCGCCCGTCCGGGCAGTACCAGTAACCAAAGTCCACCAGCTCGCGGCGCGCTTTTCCTGCAATGCACCAGTGGGAAATTTCATGCAACCCGCTGGCATAAAAGCCGTGCGCGAACACAATCCGGTTATACGGAACCTCAGCATCAGCAGGAAGATAGATCGGTTCGTCGTCGCCTTTAATCAGACGGGTATTAAAATCTTCAGCAAAGCAGCCATCGAAAATCTCGATCAGCTGTTCGTAATTATGCGTACTGTTCATTAGTTCATCCCCAACCAGTGGAGGATCTCCTGTCCGTGGCTGTCATAAAGAAGTTTGGCGCTCATCACCGCGGATACAATCACGATCATCGGACGAATGAGCTTCTGCCCTTTGCTTAATACCAGACGCGAGCCTGCGCGCGCGCCTAAAAACTGCCCTACCATCATCACAAAACCGGTCGCCCAAATCACCTTGCCGCCGATAATAAACAGCAGCAGGCCGCCGACGTTAGAGGTGGCGTTTAAGACCTTTGCATGCGCGGTGGATTTTGCCAGGTTAAAGCCCGCGAGCGTAACAAACGCCAGCGCGTAAAAAGAGCCGGCCCCCGGACCGAAGAAACCGTCATAAAACCCTACGCAGCCGCCGGCAATCAGCGCAAACGGCAGGCCGTGCAGCCGACGCTGGCGGTCTTCTTCGCCTAATTTTGGCATCAGCAAAAAATAGAGGCCAATGCAGATAACCAGAATCGGCAGGATCTGGCGCAAGATGTCAGACTGAACGTGCTGCACCAGCAGCGCACCTGCGGTTGAGCCAATAAAGGTCATCGCAATATTGAGCTTTTGATCCGCAAGATTGACCACTTTGCGGCGAATAAAATAGAGCGAGGCGGAGAGCGACCCGCCGCAGGCCTGCAGTTTATTGGTCGCCAGCGCCTGCGCCGGACTCATTCCCGCTGCCAGCAGCGCGGGCACCGTTAATAACCCACCGCCGCCCGCCAGGGCATCGATAAAACCGGCCAGCATCGCCACAAAAAAGAGCACCGCCAGGAGCAGCGGTGACACCATAAACAGATCGACGAAGTTATCCATTAAAGTACATGCTCATCCAGTAGCGCCTGGCAGGAAGGCGGCAGCGGAGGCGGTGTCTTCTTCTCAGGCTTAGAGGTTCCAGGCTTGGCTGGTTCGAACCAGCTTTGCAGTTCGTAACCACAGCCATCGCCAGGCGGCGGCAGCGGCTGATCTTCACATTCCAGGCTGTTCGCCGGGCAGCGCAGACGAACGTGCATATGCGCACGATGCTGGAACCACGGGCGCACTTTGCGCAGCCAGTCGCGATCCGTCCCCGCATCCAGGCAGAGCTGCTGCTTGATGGCCGGGTTCACAAAAATTCGCGTCACGTCGTTATCTTCCGCCGCCAGCTTGATCATGCTGGAGACGTCGCGCGTCCAGAGCGAGGGCACCACGCTTTTGCCGTCGCGCGCGACCAGATCCAGCGCCTGCGGCTTCAGCAGTTGCGCCGAACTCCAGCGCGTTTTTGGCAGCTGCAGGAAGATATCAACGTCCAGTCCGGTCTGGTGGCTGGCGTGCCCGCCGTTGAAGCGCCCCCCGGCAGGCATGCCCATATCGCCAATAAGCATCGTCCCCAGCCCCAGGTTATGCACCTGACTTCCCAGACGCTGGATAAACAGCACCAGATCCGGGTGACCAAAGTAGCGGCGCTGATCGGTACGCATCACCTGATACGTATCGGATTGCAAGGGCAGCTCCTGCGCCCCCACGATACAGCCGTTGGAGAACGCCCCAATCGACTGCGCGCTTCCCGCCACCGGATGGGTGATTTTTTGCCACGGCGTGGCGGCCAGACTGGCTCCGCTGGCGAGCAGCGCCAGCAGAGCAACAACGGTTTTTTTCATGTTTACCAGCGTGGTAGTGTGGTCGTCACATCCGCATTCTGCGCGCGCTGGCGCAGGAAGTGATCCATCAGCACGATCGCCAGCATCGCTTCGGCGATCGGCACGGCGCGGATCCCCACGCAAGGATCGTGACGTCCTTTGGTGATCATCTCAACTTCTTCGCCAGAGCGGTTAATCGTATGGCCTGGCACCGTAATGCTCGAGGTTGGCTTCAGCGCAATGTTGGCGACAATCTGCTGGCCGCTGCTGATCCCGCCGAGAATGCCCCCCGCGTGGTTGCTCTGAAAGCCCTGTGCGGTGATTTCGTCGCGATTCTGGCTGCCGCGCAGCTGAACCACATCAAAACCATCGCCGATTTCCACGCCTTTCACGGCGTTAATGCTCATCAGCGCGTGGGCGATGTCAGCGTCCAGGCGGTCAAATACCGGCTCGCCCCAGCCTGGCGGCACGCCGTCGGCTACGACGGTAACTTTCGCCCCAATGGAGTCGCCCTCTTTTTTCAGGCCGCGCATCAGCTCGTCCAGCGCGTCCAGCTTATCGGCATCGGCGCAGAAGAACGGGTTTTGCTCAACCAGCGCCCAGTCATTGATAGCCAGCGGAATGTCACCCATCTGGCTCAGACAGCCGCGGATCACGATGCCAAATTTCTGCTGCAGGTATTTTTTGGCGATGGCCCCTGCCGCGACGCGCATCGCGGTTTCACGTGCCGAAGAGCGTCCGCCGCCGCGATAGTCGCGAAAGCCGTATTTTTGCTCGTAGGTGTAGTCGGCGTGACCCGGACGGAAGACGTCCTTGATGGCGCCGTAATCCTGGGAGCGCTGATCGGTATTTTCAATCAGCAGGCCAATGCTGGTGCCGGTGGTGCGGCCTTCGAAAACGCCGGAGAGGATTTTGACGCTATCAGGCTCGCGACGCTGCGTGGTGTAGCGCGAGGTTCCCGGACGACGGCGGTCAAGGTCGTGCTGTAAATCGGCTTCGGTCAGCTCAATGCCGGGCGGAACGCCGTCAACAATGCAGCCAAGTGCCAGCCCGTGTGACTCACCAAAGGTCGTCACGCGGAATAATTGTCCAATACTGTTTCCTGCCATCACGGCTCCGATGTCGTTATTTGTGTGTGAGCGTTGTGAAACGGGCCGAAGCCCGCTGGATTAATCTTTGTAAATGCTGAAGTATTCGCGCGCGTCGAGAAGCTGCGCTTTGGTCAGCATAAAGACGCCGTCACCGCCGTTATCGAACTCAAGCCAGGTGAACGGCACATCCGGGTACTGCTCTATCAGATGTACCATGCTGTTGCCCACTTCACAAATCAGAACGCCGTCGTCGGTCAGGTAATCCGGCGCGCAAGCCAGAATGCGACGCGTCAGTTTCAGGCCGTCAGAACCTGAGGCCAGGCCGAGTTCCGGCTCGTGGCGATATTCGTTTGGCAGATCGGACATGTCTTCCGCATCCACGTAAGGCGGATTGGTGACGATCAGATCGTACTGCAGCGTTGGCAGGTCGCGGAACAGGTCAGAGCGGATTGGCGTGACGTGATGGATCAGACCGTGCTCTTCAATGTTGTGCTCGGTCACGGCCAGCGCGTCGGTGGAGATATCGACAGCGTCCACTTCCGCTTCCGGGAAGGCATAGGCGCAGGCGATTGCGATGCAGCCGCTGCCGGTACACATATCCAGAATGTGCTGCGGCTGGTGTTGGATCAGCCCTTCAAAGTGGTTGTTGATCAGCTCGCCAATGGGGGAGCGCGGCACCAGCACGCGCTCATCGACGAAGAACTCGTGACCACAGAACCAGGCTTTATTGGTCAGATAGGCGACCGGAATACGCTCGTTCACGCGGCGGATCACGCGCTCAACGATGCGGTGCTTTTCGCTGGAGGTCAGGCGCGCGGTACGCATATCTTCAGGAATATCCAGCGGCAGGTAGAGAGACGGCAGCACCAGCTGAACCGCCTCATCCCACGGGTTATCGGTGCCGTGACCGTACCAGATATTGGCGGCGCTGAAGCGGCTAACCGACCAGCGCAACATGTCCTGTATGGTATGCAGCTCGTTTACTGCTTCATCGACAAAAATTTTATCCACTCTTTCCTCCAGGGCATGCTCGCATAATTTTCGGCGGCTAGTTTGCCATGAAGACGGCGATAAATCAGCAATGACGCGTACCGCTTGAGGTTAAAAAATGCGTTTAGTCAGGTACACTGTGGGAAATCAGAGATGAGACGGACCAATGAAAAAGAAAACATCGCTCAGCGAGGAGGATCAGACGCTCTTCCGGCAGCTTATGACCGGGACGCGTCAAATCAGACAGGACACCATTGTCCATCGACCTCTGCGCAAAAAAGTCACTGAAGTTCCGGTCAAACGTCTTCTCCAGGAGCAGGCGGATAACAGCCACTATTTTTCAGACGAATTTCAGCCGCTGCTGAACACACAGGGCGCGGTGAAGTACGTGCGTGAAGACGTCAGCCACTTTGAGCTGAAAAAGTTACGTCGCGGGGATTATTCGCCGGAGCTGTTTCTGGATTTACATGGCTTAACGCAGATGCAGGCGAAGCAGGAACTGGGGGCGTTGATCGCCGCCTGCCGCCGGGAACACGTTTTCTGCGCATGCGTGATGCATGGACACGGGAAACATATCCTGAAGCAACAAACGCCGCTTTGGCTGGCTCAACATCCACACGTAATGGCTTTTCACCAGGCACCGAAAGAGTATGGCGGAGATGCAGCATTACTGGTGTTGATTGAAGTAGAGGAGTGGCAGCCACCGGAGCTGCCCTGACGGTCAGGCGGGCGTCGCATGCTGCGCCCCGCCTCATCACACGTCACATCAGATAGCTTTTGCCATCTTCAGATTGCATGGACTCATTTGCCAGTTAAACACCCCTTTGCCCGTTTCGTCGAGAGTGACGTTGGCAATGGCGGAGGTCGTGAACATTGGCGGCGTTTCGCCCGGGCACAACTCAGAGACCAGGTAGCCGACCAGCGGCAGGTGGGAGATCACCAGCGCGGACGCGACACCTTCGTTGCACAGCGCCTGAAGGTAGGCACTGACCAGCCCAACATCGCCGCACGGGGTAAGCTCGGGCAACACATCCACCTCAGACGGCAGGTTCATACACTCCCCCACCACCCCCAGCGTCTGTTCTGCGCGCAGGAACGGACTTACCAGAACGCGTTCGATGTCCACTTTTTGACCTTTAAGCCAGGTAGCCATCTGACGAGATTCGTCGCAGCCACAGAGGGTCAAAGGACGTACTGAGTCACTGGCGGCATCGAGTGCCGCGTCGCCGTGACGCATGATAAAAACTTGCATATTGCACCGCTTTTGTTAACCAGGATCACCAGCGTTAACTACCTGCGCTAACATCTTTGAGGTAGAAAACCCGATGGCCGGGCATTGTGCCTGATCCATTCGGTGAATGAAACGCCGTTTTTTACCTCATTGGCGTAAGTATAGTCAATCTCTGTTTACAACTTCGCCAGAACAGGTTCATTCACCACAGGATTTACCCTTCTTTGACCTCAGCTTACGAGGACAGTTTCTCTTGCAGGCCAAAATGTCTGGCCCCGCTCCGCCATCTGCAATAATTCGTCACACGGTGTAAAGCGCGGACCATACTGCGAGGCAAGACGTTGCAGAATTGCAACTACTTCACCCGCACCGAGGGTATCCATGTACCGGAACGGGCCGCCAAGGAAGGGCGGGAAACCTATACCAAATACGGCACCGATGTCGCCATCGCGTGCGCTTTTGACAACCTGCTCACCGAAGCAGCGCGCCGCCTCGTTAAGCATCATCATGACGCAGCGTTCAGCACACTGAGCCGCCGACAGTCTTCCCTGCCCTGTGGTCGTAATGAGCCCATAAACTGAAGGGTCGACCTGTTTCTTGCTTTTACGCCCTTTTGCAGCGTAAAGATAGAAACCGCGTTCATTTTTTCTGCCTTTGCGATCGTCCTTCAAAATTGCAGAAACAATGTTTGCAGGCGGGCTAAACCGATCGCCGTAAGCGGCTTCCAGTACAGGTATAATTTTAGTGCCGGTGTCGATTCCTACCTCATCCAAAAGTTGGATTGGACCAACGGGGAAGCCAAAGTTAACCAGCGCCTCGTCGACGTGTTCGATCTTTTCGCCCTCCGTCAGCAGCCGCATCGCTTCATTGATATACGGTGCCAGGATACGGTTGACGTAGAAGCCCGCTTTATCCGCTACCACAATGGGCGTTTTACCCTGCTTTTTCGCCAGCTTCACCACCGTAGCGACCGTTTGCGGGCTGGTCGTAGCGTGCGGGATGACTTCCACCAGCGGCATTTTTTCGACAGGGCTAAAGAAGTGCAGCCCAATCACCTGCTCAGGACGTGCGGCGTTGGCCGCAATCTCCCCAATCGGGATGGATGAGGTGTTCGACGCAAAAATGGTATGCGGCGCACAGTGCGCCTCGACATCCGCAACCATTTGCTGTTTAAGCGCCAGGTCTTCAAACACGGCCTCAATCACCAGATCGCGATGCCTGAAGCCGCTGTAGTCCGTGGTGCCCGTAATCATCGCCAGGGTTTTATCCCGCTCGCTCGCCTTGATATGGCGGCGTTTGACCTTGCGATCAAGGTTCTGCCAGCTGTACTGCAGCGCGTGATTTATCCCCTTCGCGTTGATGTCTTTGATACGTACGGGCAATTTGCCTTTACTGGCGGTGACAAACGCAATGCCGCCCCCCATCAGCCCGCCCCCCAGCACGCCAACCGCCTGCAGCGGCGCGGGTGCAGCATCGCTGCCGGGATCTTTTTTTACCTCCGTGCTGGCAAAGAAAATATTGCGCAGCGCCTGAGATTGCGGCGTCATCGCCAGCTCGCCAAAGGCTTTTGCTTCGGCAGCATAACCGCTGCTGGCACCTTGCGATAACCCGGTTTCAATCACCTCCAGGATCCGCTTCGCCGCCGGATAGTTACCTCGTGTTTTTTGCTCGGTTTTCTTGCCTGCCAGTTTGAACAGCACCGCACGCCCCAGCGGCCCGGCCAGAATGCGCTCGCGCACCGGCAGGGGACGTTTTGCCTGTCGTCCTTTTAGCGCGCGTTCAACGGCGGCGTCGAGCAAGATTGCCTGCGGGACTACCTCATCCACCAGGCCGGCTTTCAGCGCCTGGCGGGCGCGAAGCTGTTTTCCGGTGAGGATCATCTCCAGCGCGGTGCTCACCCCCACCAGACGCGGCAGGCGCTGCGTTCCGCCGGAGCCGGGTAGCAGCCCAAGCTGAACTTCAGGCAGGCCCAGCACGGTTTTCGCATCGTCGGTACAGATGCGGCTATGACAGGCTAACGCCAACTCCAGCCCGCCGCCCAGGCACGCGCCGTGGATCGCCGCAATAACGGGGATCGGCAGCGCATGAATTTCTGCCATCACCTGCTGCCCCTGACGCGCCAGCGCTTCGGCTTCCTGAGCGCTTTGCGCGCGGGCAATCATGTTGATATCCGCTCCGGCGATAAAATTATCCGGCTTGGCGGAGATAAAAACCAGGCCGCGCAGAGCTTTGTTCTCGCGAACGTGCTTTAGCATCTCGCGCACCTGCACGCCAAACTCTGCCTTCAGGGTATTCATCTTTTCATCAGGCACATCGATGGTGATGACGGCGACGTTATCGAGGCGTACAACCAGATTAAATGCAGATGTCGTGTCCATTATTCCGCCTCCAGAACCATTGCCGCACCCAGGCCGCCCGCCGCGCAGGCGGTCACCAGACCAAAACCACCGCCACGGCGGCGTAGCTCATGTAACGTTTGCGTGATCATTCGCGCGCCCGTCGCCGCAAACGGATGACCGTAGGCGATGGAGCCGCCGAGAACGTTAAACTTGCTCTGATCCACCTCGCCGGTCGCATGCGTGCGGCCAAGCACATCGCGGGCAAAACGTTCGCTTGCCAGCAACTGGAGATTTGCCAGGGTTTGGGCTGCAAAGGCTTCGTGCATATCGATCAGGGTTAAATCAGAGAGCGACAGCCCGGCGCGTTCCAGCGCCAGGGGCGTTGACCAGGCGGGGCCTAGCAGCATGTCCTGCCAGACATCGATGGCCGTGAACGCGTAGCTGCGTAAATATCCCAACGGGGTGAGTCCCAGCTCTTTGGCGCGGGACTCGGTCATCAGGATCACCGCCGCAGCACCGTCAGTTAGCGGCGTACTGTTGGCGGCCGTGACGGTACCGTGCTTGCGATCAAACGCCGGGCGTAATTTTGCGTAATCCGCCAGCGTCGAGGCTCCACGGATGTTGTTATCTTCCACGAGCGGCTCGCGGTAAGGTGGCGTATAGGCCGCCATGACCTCATCGGCCAGCTTGCCTTCTGCCCAGGCTTTTGCGGCGAGCTGGTGCGAGCGGTGCGCCAGCGCATCCTGTTGCTCACGCGTGATGCCGTAGGTTTTCGCCATCTGTTCAGCGGTGTCGCCCATGCGCAGCCCGGTGGAATACTCCGCTACGGCGGGGGGAACCGGCATGAGATCGCGTAACCGTAAACGCGAGAAAAGTTTGAGTTTCTGTCCGGCAGTGCGCGCCTTGTTGGCATCTACCAGGATCCGCGCCAGCTTTTTACTTACGCCAATCGGCAGGACTGAAGATGAATCCGCGCCGCCGGCAATCCCGGCTCGAATGGTGCCCGCCATCAGGCTTTCCGCGACGTTGGCGACCGCCTGGAAGCTGGTCGCACAGGCGCGGCTGACGCTGTAGGCATCGGTGTGCACGTTCATGCCCGTTCCAAGAACAATTTCGCGCGCGATATTGGGCGCTTCCGGCATCTGAACGACCTGGCCGAAAACCAACTGTTCAATCACCTCGGGGGGGATTTCGCTGCGAGCCAGCATTTCACCCACTACCATTTTCCCCAGATCGACTGCCGGTACTCCGTGAAATGCGGTTGCCTGGCGCGCAAACGGCGTGCGTAACCCGCTGACAATGGCGATGCGGTCACCGTGTCGGGTGATAAGCGGTAATGCCTGACTCATAACACTCCCCTGTAAAATTTTTATGCTGACGCGCAAAGTGGTCTGACCTGATAACAGTCTTAACCATTTTTTTACATTGAGCCAATCGGGGAAACGAAAAAATGCGAGCTAATACACAGAGAAGAAAAAGAAAATGCCCCTGTTGAGCAGAGGCATTGTTGCGGTTTTTGCCCTCTCAGGTAAAAGAAGGCCGCGGACCGGTGGAATTAACGCAGACCCAGCTGGAAAATCAGAGTTTCGGCTTCGCAGGCGAAAACAAAATCGATGTCCAGCTGCACGCCGCCATCCACTTCAGTAAAGGTGGACGTGATTTCGCACGGATCGGATTCAACCTCGCGCGCACGCTGGCTCAGCGCGGCCAGGGTTTCTTCCGCTTCGGCACGGTTGCTGAACACACGGCTGTAAGACGCGGTGCAATCGGTGTTGTCCATAATGGTTCCAACATCCATACAGCAGCAAACCGGGGTTTCATCAGCACTGCATTTACTCATAGCTCAATTTCCTCTGTATTCGCGTAAGACGCGAGATAAACACGTTGAGGATATTTTACGCCCCGGCGCAGCCTCTCTCCAGCCGTTAATGAGGCAAAATGAGATAAGTGACCGATATCACACTAAAAAATGATCTAAAACAAAAATCCCCTTTTCGGACGACGCCCTATGGTCACATTTTTGCCAACCAGATCTCGTTTCTAGAAACATGTTTGAAAATATTAATAAACATACTTGCAACATTCCAGCTGGTCAGACCTATACTCTCGCCACTGGTCTGATTTGTCTGCGGTACCTCAGACCCTACACTTCGCGCTCCTGTTACGGTATGTAACAAATATTGAATAAAAATAACTCAATGAGGTTATGGTCATGAGCCAGAAAACCCTGTTTAAAAAGACTGCGTTAGCAGTTGCAGTGGCAATCGTCTCAACGTCCGCCTGGTCAGCGGGCTTCCAGTTAAACGAATTTTCTTCCTCTGGCCTTGGCCGTGCGTATTCCGGGGAAGGTGCAATTGCCGATGACGCAGGCAATGCCAGCCGCAACCCGGCACTGATCATGATGTTTGATCGCCCAATGTTCTCCGCAGGCGCTATTTTTGTCGATCCGGGTGTGGATATCACCGGGACCTCGCCTACGGGCGCCAGCCTGAACTCTGATAACATCGCGCCTACCGCATGGGTACCTAACCTGCACTTCGTCGCGCCTATCAACGATCAGTTCGGCTGGGGTGCATCCGTCACCTCAAACTACGGTTTAGCGACCGAGTTTAATAACAACTACGCGGCCGGTGCTTACGGTGGTAAAACCGACCTCGAAACGCTCAACCTGAACCTGAGCGGTGCATACCGTCTGAACAACCACTGGAGCTTCGGCGTTGGCTTTGATGCGGTATACGCCAGAGCGAAAATCGAACGTTACGCGGGTGACCTCGGTCAGATCGTGGCAGGCTCAGGCGTTCTGCCGCCCGTCCCTGGCCTTGCACAGCAGGTTGCGGGACTGCCTGCAGATACCCAGATTGCGCACCTGAAGGGTGATGAGTGGGGCTTTGGCTGGAACGCCGGTATCCTGTACGAAATCGACAAGGATAACCGTTACGGCTTTACCTACCGCTCTGAAGTGAAAATTGACTTTGATGGCGACTACAAGAGCAGCCTGCCTTCCGCTTATAACCAGATCCTCGGCAGCTTCGGTCTGCCAATGGGCACCGATGGCCGCACCACGGGCGGTTCTCTGAGCCTGCATTTACCTGAAATGTGGGAACTGTCGGGTTATAACAAAGTGGCACCGCAGTGGGCCGTTCACTATAGCCTGACCTACACCAGCTGGAGCCAGTTCCAGGAACTTAAGGCCACCAACAGCAACGGCGATACCCTCTTCTATAAAGATGAAAGCTTCCGTGACGCGTACCGTATCGCGCTGGGGACCACTTACTATATGGATGACAACTGGACATTCCGTACCGGTATTGCCTTCGATGACAGCCCGGTACCAGCGGATAAGCGCTCTATCTCCATCCCGGATCAGGACCGCTTCTGGCTGAGCGCCGGTGCGACCTATGCCTTTAACAAAGATGCCTCTATCGATGCGGGCGTCTCTTATATGCACGGTCAGAAAGTGTCGTTCCAGGAAGGCCCGTATGAGTTCTCTTCTGAAGGTAAAGCCTGGCTGTACGGCATGAACTTCAACTACGCGTTCTAATCGCGCGCAGATCAAAAAAAGGTGAGCATTGCTCACCTTTTTTATTTATTCCGAGTCGATATCTTTTAGCTCGTTCTCGATGGCTTTCGCGTTTGGATTGTCTTCCGGCTTCAGCTTGCCGCCATTGGCAATAAAGTCGTGATTCTGGAAGTAGGCCTCACGCACCATGATGTACGGGTCTGAGGACTGACGGAGCAATCCGTCTGAATCCAGCAGCTGCGCACGCGTTTCGACGCCTTCAATCGTCCATTTACCAATCGACAGCGGCCAGGTCAGCCACGACAGCACCGGATAAAGCGTATCCACCATATCGCCGCCATCATCACGCACGGTAAAGCTGCCATAGAATGGCAGATGGACATACGGGCCGTACCCTACGCCATAGTGACCCAGCGTGCTACCGAAGCGGTGCGGCTGTTCACGCTGCAGCTTCTGGTTAGCCATGCCTGCCACATCAATGAAGCCGCCCATCCCCAGCAGGGTGTTCAGGAAGAAACGGGTGAAATGCACCATCCCCTGATACGGATCCCCTTGCAGGAAGTAGTTCGCCATCACCGCGGGTTCTTCCAGGTTGCTGGTGAAGTTACTGAGCCCGTTACGCGCAGGTTGGGGAACATAATCGCGCCATGCTACCGCTACAGGGCGAACCACGTACGGGTCCAGCACGTTGTAGTTGAAGTTATACATTGAGCGGTTAAATCCTTCGAAAGGATCGGAGCGTCCCGTTTGCTCGCCAGAGCTGGCGCAGCCCACAAGCATCGTTGCGCCCAGCGCAAGCGCCGACAGCCGAAGTTTCATAAATTTCTCCCTGTTCAATATGGCTATCGTTGATTGCCATCCGTAACGGAGCAGGTGGCGCTCCGCATGAAAACGTGCAAATGATTGTAACAGCACGTTTCCCGATGTCTACGAGCACACGTACGGGCAGGCGTTAGCGTGACTCTGATCTCAGCATAGCCTGTCTTTCACAATTCGTTTCGCTGGCAATTTTATCCTGTCTTTACAGGAGGAGTATCACCTTTGTTGTCATTTCCGGCAATTTAAGAGCATCCCCACGGGGTTTTTGTTAAATGCCGCTACGCTTAAAAGAAAAGGTTTTCCTCAAGGAGCGGTTATGAAAGACATTGGTGAAGAAAAAATAGGCGAAAGTCATGAGGATCATGAGATTGAAAGTGAGGAAAAAGATCGCGGTGAGGAAATAGAGATTGACGAGGACCGCCTTCCCTCGCGCGCGATGGCGATCCACGAGCATATTCGTCAGGACGGCGAAAAAGAGATGGAGCGCGACGCCATGGCGCTGCTCTGGTCAGCCATCGCAGCCGGTCTGTCGATGGGGGCTTCTCTGCTGGCTAAAGGGATTTTCCACGTTCAGCTCGAGGGCGTGCCCGGCGGATTTTTAGTCGAAAACCTCGGTTATACCTTCGGTTTTGTCATCGTGATTATGGCGCGTCAGCAGCTGTTTACCGAGAACACCGTCACCGCCGTTTTACCGGTGATGCAAAACCCTACCCTGAGTAATTTCGGCTTACTGATGCGCCTGTGGAGCGTGGTGTTGCTGGGTAATATCATCGGCACCGGCATCGCCGCCTGGGCATTCGAATATATGCCTATTTTCGATGAACCCACGCGCGACGCCTTCGTCAAAATCGGCATGGACGTTATGAAAAACACGCCGTTAGAGATGTTCTCGAATGCCATCATTTCCGGGTGGATCGTGGCAACCATGGTCTGGATGTTCCCGTCGGCAGGCAGCGCTAAAATTGTGGTAATCATTCTGATGACATGGCTTATCGCGCTGGCGGACACTACGCATATCGTGGTCGGTACCGTGGAAATCCTTTATCTGGTGTTCAATGGCACCCTGCACTGGACCGAGTTCTTCTGGCCGTTTGCGCTCCCTACCCTTGCCGGAAACATCTGTGGCGGCACCTTTATCTTTGCCCTGCTGAGCCATGCGCAGATCCGTAACGACATGTCCAACAAACGCAAAGCTGAGCGCAAGGCGCAGGAAAATAAGGACAAATCGGCAAAAAAACCGGCCTGAGTGGCGACTCTTTAAGCAGTCAGGCGGCAATGCGCTTAACGCAAAGTGTAAATAACGTTATACTCGTGCCGCCTCGTCCCCTTAGTTAAATGGATATAACGAGCCCCTCCTAAGGGCTAGTTGCAGGTTCGATTCCTGCAGGGGACACTTCCGATTCACCTCCGATCATCACCGCCTGGTACACAGGAATGCGTCGCGTTGTGCTGGTGAGCGTATCGAAAACGTCCCTTTCTGATGTGACTATCCTCATCCCTGCTTTCCTTAGTCTCTGAATGTCAGCGGCAATCCGCTGAATGCCGAACCAGAAAAGTCCGTCCAGAGCGGTGACTTCAAGCCCGCTCTCCAGCGCCAGCTTAAGCCGTTCACGCGGCAGTTTGACCTGCTGAGCAATATGCCGGTAGGCCGCCTCCGTGCTGCCCGTTGCGTCGATTCGTCGGATGCGGGTGGTCAGGTGATACTGAAATTCATCGGGTATGGTGGCGAGATCGCTTTTGATGCTCCAGACACAGCCGAATCGTTTGCCGTTGAAGGTGACGTTCTTCTGATTCACCTGCAGTTCATTTCGCACGGCGGCAATCAGCTGCGGCGTGCGGATAAGCAGCAGGCGAAAAGGAAGCTCAAAGCTGGTGACATAATCGACATTCAGGAGGGCAAAACGTAATCGCTCTTCTGCGCCCAGCCTGTTCGCCTGACACTCGTTAAGGACATCTGACCATTGTTGTTTCAGGCGAGGCGGTTCATTCGCTTCTGAAAAGCTGTATTTTTCGATTTGATAGTCGATGCGCACGCTCACCTTTCGCCCCTGCTGGTCAAATTTTTTGCGGATAATCCTGACTTTATCAGCACCCGTTAGCGATCGGAAGATGCGTCAGATAGTTAAAAATCAGATTCTGTAATAGAAAATAACGCGCTAAAATGGTTTCCGTTTGTGATTAAAAGCCAGCGAAATCAATCGGCTCACGAAGAGCCGCTTTTTTAATCAAAAACGTTTCATAGCACATAGCGTATAACGGTGCTACATTATGCCGCCCACCCAACGTCAGCACTGGCCAGGCAACGCCGTAAAGTTCGGTAAAGCCTGCAACCCTGCCCAAGTTCTACGGTCTAATTGGCACGTGGTATCGCGAATTGGCGCTACTTTCACAGGCTTTACATAGGTTCCACTATTTTGTCTCAATCCAATTTCAAACGCGCGTTTTTGCACCCGCGTTACTGGTTTACATGGTTTGGCCTTGGCGTTCTTTGGCTGCTGGTTCAGCTCCCTTACCCCGTCATTCGTTTCCTGGGCTCAAAGCTCGGAAGCGCATCGCGCCATTTTCTTAAACGCCGTGAATCTATTGCCCGTAAAAACCTCGAGCTTTGCTTTCCGCAATACAATGCGCAAGAGCATGAAAAGCTGATTGCTGAAAACTTCAAATCCATCGGCATGGCATTGCTTGAAACCGGCATGGCCTGGTTCTGGCCTGATGAACGCGTCCGTAAATGGTTTGACGTTGAGGGTCTTGAAAACCTGAAACGCGCGCAGTTGCAAAACCGTGGCGTTATGGTCGTTGGCGTTCATTTTATGTCGCTGGAGCTGGGTGGCCGCGTCATGGGTCTTTGTCAGCCGATGATGGCAACCTATCGTCCGCACAACAGCGCCCTGATGGAATGGGTGCAGACGCGGGGGCGTATGCGTTCCAATAAGGCGATGATCAGCCGCAACAACCTGCGTGGCATGGTCAGCGCACTGAAAAAAGGCGAAGCCGTCTGGTTCGCGCCCGATCAGGATTACGGGCGTAAAGGCAGTAGCTTTGCACCTTTCTTCGCGGTTAAAGACGTCGCGACGACCAACGGCACCTTTGTGATTTCACGCCTCTCCAGCGCCGCCATGTTGACGGTAACGATGGTGAGAAAAGCGGATAAGTCAGGCTATCGCCTGCATATCTCTCCGGAAATGGCGAACTACCCTGAAAACGAGTGCGAAGCCGCTGCGTTCATCAACAAAATCATCGAGACAGAGATCATGCGTGCGCCTGAGCAATACCTGTGGATGCACCGTCGTTTCAAAACGCGCCCGCTCGGTGAAAGCTCACTCTATATCTGAGTCCGGTTAACAGGTTAGTTTTGTAGAAAAATTAACCTGTTAATTCCCTGTAATGACGATGCGTTATCGGTTTAGTGTGCGTCGCTCAATACGAATTTATTTCTCACCGAAATCATACTGTCGCCGTTCCACGACACTTGTAAGTCACGGAAAGTATTTAAAAAAATCTCACTTGTCACCCCCCATATTTAGGCGTACATTAGCGCCGTCTGTTGATGGGAATGTACAGAATTCTGAGCGGAAGTCGGCGGCGTAGCGGGATAATTCTTATTTCCGTTTAAGTGCGATTCCCACTCTCTATACTCAAGTGGACTCTGTTTGTTAATGCGTACCAAAAGATACGCGGAGCGATGAAACGTGAAATATTTCTTTATGGGCATTTCGGTGATTGTATTGGTTTGGGCCGGAACCTTTGCCCTGATGATCTAGTCGAGCACATGCATAAAAAAGGCGCCCAGGGCGCCTTTTTTACTTTTCAGCCTGGTTACTCGGCTGTGTTTCTCGACACGAGTAGCCCGTCCGCCCGGAACATACTCTTGATGCCCCTCACCGCCTGGCGAATACGGTCGCTGTTTTCAATCAGGGCAAAGCGCACATGGGTATTGCCATAATCACCGAAGCCAATCCCCGGTGAGACGCAGACCTTCGCATCCTGCAGAAGCTTCTTAGCAAACTCCAGCGAGCCCATCGCCGCGTAAGGTTCAGGGATTTTAGCCCAGACGTACATTGAGGCTTTAGGCATCTCGACCATCCAGCCCGCCTCGTGCAACCCTTTGACCAGCACGTCGCGACGGCGCTTATACTGCGCAGCAATATCCTGGACACACTGCTGGTCGCCTTCCAGCGCCGCAATCGCGGCTACCTGCAACGGTGTGAACGTGCCGTAGTCGTGATAGCTCTTAATCCGCGCCAGCGCACTCACCAGCGTTTTATTGCCCACCATAAAGCCAATGCGCCAGCCGGCCATGTTGTAGCTTTTCGACAGCGTAAAGAACTCCACCGCGACATCACGCGCGCCTGGTACCTGCATAATGGAAGGCGCTTTCCAGCCGTCATAGACGATATCGGCATAGGCTAAGTCGTGAACCACCAGCACATCGTAACGTTTTGCCAGGGCGACCACTTTCTCGAAGAACTCCAGCTCAACGCACTGCGCCGTCGGGTTAGACGGGAAGCCCAGGATCATCATCTTCGGTTTCGGGTAGCTTTCCCGAATGGCGCGTTCCAGCTCGTTAAAGAAATCCACCCCTTCCACCAGCGGCACAGAGCGCACCTGCGCGCCAGCAATAACGGCACCATAGATATGAATGGGGTAGCTGGGATTCGGCACCAGGACGGTGTCGCCGTGATCCAGCGTGGCCAGCATCAAATGCGCCAGCCCCTCTTTTGAACCAATGGTGACAATCGCTTCGCTCTCAGGGTCGATCTCGACGCTGTAGCGTTCCTGATACCAGCGCGAGATCGCGCGGCGCAGTCGGGGAATACCACGCGAAGTCGAGTAGCCATGCGTGTCGGGACGCTGGGCGACCGTACAGAGTTTCTCGACGATGTGCGCAGGCGTTGGGCCATCAGGGTTACCCATGCTGAAATCGATAATGTCTTCGCCGCGCCGACGCGCAGCCATTTTCAGTTCAGCAGTGATATTAAAGACATAAGGGGGAAGACGATCGATACGCGTAAAACGGCGTTCAGGACTGGAGTCAGCCATATATTCCTCAGATTAACGTGAGCGCCCGGACCGTCCGAGCGACGCTGCCACCGATGTGGCGAGCTTAGAAAATAACCTGAATAAAAAGCGGCTGTCGAGAGGGAAAATAAAAAATACGTTCTGGTTTAAAACCGGAAGCAGGGATTTGCGAAAAGCGGAAGCCAGACTGCGGAAAACATTGCGTGATATCTTTCGGTTAACACCATGATATCAATGTATTTACGTTATACCTGTCGCCACCTCAGAGCGCAGGATTTTTCAGCCACCTGACAACAATCCCCTTTGTAAATTATGGTTTTTCCCCATTTGATAAACCGGACGGATAGCTGGTCATTGAGTCGCAGGTTTTTTATCATAGCGCTTTCCCCTTTCCGTGGTTAACCCGTGCACGAAATATTCAACATGCTCCTGGCGGTTTTTGACCGCGCGGCATTAATGCTGATCTGCCTGTTCTTTCTCATTCGCATTCGCCTGTTTCGCGAGCTTTTGCACAAGTCTGCACACTCGCCTAAGGAGCTGCTGGGCGTTACGGCTATTTTCTCGATGTTCGCCCTGTTCAGCACCTGGTCCGGCGTCCCGGTAGAGGGATCATTGGTCAACGTGCGAATCATCGCCGTGATGTCGGGCGGGATCCTGTTCGGCCCATGGGTAGGCGTGATTACCGGCATCATTGCAGGCACGCACCGCTACCTGATTGATATCGGTGGCGTGACGGCCGTTCCCTGCTTTATTACCAGCATTATTGCCGGGATATTGTCAGGCCTGATTAACCGACGCGTGCCGAAAAAACAGCACTGGCGCGTTGGGATCATCGCGGGCATGGTGTGCGAAACCCTGACGATGATCCTGGTTGTCGCCTGGGCACCGACCGTGGCGCTGGGTCTCGATATTGTGTCAAAAATCGGTATTCCGATGATTCTCGGTAGCGTCTGCATCGGCTTTATCGTGCTGCTGGTACAAAGTGTCGAAGGGGAAAAAGAGGCGCTCGCGGCCCGTCAGGCCAAGCTTGCGCTGGATATTGCCAACAAAACGCTGCCGCTGTTCCGCCATGTAAACGCCGAATCGTTACGCCAGGTATGCGATATCATTCGGCGTGATATACACGCCGATGCCGTCGCCATCACCAACATCGACCGCGTGCTGGCCTACGTTGGCGTGGGTGAAGATAACTATCGTGACAATGACGACACCATTAGCCCGACCACGAGAAAAGCGATCAACTACGGGAAAATCATTATTAAAAACAATGATGAGGCCCATAGGACGCCCGAAATTCACTCCATGCTGGTGATCCCGCTTTGGGAAAAAGGGGTGGTCACCGGTACGCTGAAAATTTATTACTGCCACGCCCACCAGATAACCTCCTACCTCCAGGAGATGGCTATCGGGCTGTCGCAGATTATCTCCACGCAGCTCGAAGTTTCCCGCGCGGAGCAGCTTCGTGAGATGGCAAATAAGGCAGAGCTTCGCGCGCTGCAAAGTAAAATAAATCCCCATTTCCTGTTTAACGCCCTGAATGCCATCTCCTCTTCCATTCGGCTTAATCCGGACACCGCGCGTCAGCTGATCTTCAATCTGTCGCGCTATCTTCGCTACAACATTGAGCTGAAAGACGACGAGCAGATCGACATCAAAAAAGAGCTGTATCAGATTAAAGACTATATCGCGATCGAGCAGGCGCGCTTTGGTGACAAACTCACGGTCATTTACGATATTGATGAAGAGGTGAACTGCGTGATCCCGAGCCTGCTTATCCAGCCGCTGGTCGAAAACGCGATCGTTCACGGTATTCAGCCCTGTAAAGGCAAAGGGGTGGTGACCATCAGCGTGACGGAAAGCGGCAATCGGGTACGCATTGCGGTGCGTGATACCGGCCACGGCATTGATGCGCAGGTGATTGAGCGCGTGGAGTCCAATGAAATGCCGGGGAACAAAATCGGGTTACTGAACGTGCATCACCGCGTCAAGCTGCTGTATGGCGATGGCTTGCATATCCGCCGCCTGGAGCCAGGCACTGAAATCGCCTTTTACGTCCCGAATGAACGCTCGGCCGTTCATGCGCCCTCTTCACTGCTGCCATAGGCCGGAGTAATACATGAAAGTCATCATCGTGGAAGATGAAATTCTGGCTCAGCAGGAGCTGAGCTGGCTGATTAAAACCCACAGCCAGATGGAGATCGTGGGAACGTTTGACGATGGCCTGGACGTGCTGAAATTCCTGCAGCACAACCGCGTCGACGCCCTGTTTCTTGATATCAACATTCCCTCCCTGGACGGCGTACTGCTGGCGCAAAACATCAATCAGTTCGCCCATAAGCCGTTTATCGTGTTTGTCACCGCGTGGAAAGAGCATGCGGTTGAAGCCTTTGAACTTGAGGCTTTTGACTACATCCTTAAGCCGTATCAGGAATCACGGATTGTGAGCATGCTGCAAAAGCTGGAATCGGCCTGGCAACAGCAGCAGGCCGCGCCGGTCAGCGCCAGCCCTGCCGCGCGCGAAAATGACACCATTAACCTGGTCAAGGATGAGCGGATCATCGTAACCCCCATCAATGATATTTATTACGCCGAAGCGCATGAGAAAATGACGTTTGTTTATACGCGGCGCGAATCGTACGTGATGGCGATGAATATCACCGAGTTTTGCAGCAAACTGCCTGCGTCGCACTTCTTCCGCTGCCACCGGTCGTTTTGCGTGAATTTAAGTAAGATCCGCGAGATCGAACCTTGGTTCAACAACACCTATATTTTGCGCCTGAGGGATCTGGATTTTCAGGTGCCGGTAAGCCGCAGCAGGGTAAAAGAGTTTCGCCAGTTAATGCATCTGTAACGAAAAAGCCCTCTTCGGGTGAAGAGGGCTTAACATGTCAGAGGATCTGACCGAGTACCTGACGCAAATGCGCGCCAGAGCCGAGCAGACCCGGGTTATCGTGCACAATCAGGTAAACCGGAATGTCCTGAATGTAGCTTCTGAAACGTCCTTTATCTTCAAACCCGCCACGGAAACCGGACGCTTTAAAGAAGTCGAGGAAGCGCGGGACGATCCCGCCCGCGATATAAACGCCGCCGAAGGTGTTGAGATTCAGCGCCAGGTTTCCGCCGAACCGTCCCATGATCACGCAGAACAGCGACAGCGCGCGACGACAGTCGGTGCAGCTGTCTGCTAACGCGCGTTCAGTGACATCTTTCGGTTTAAGGTTTTCCGGCAGCCGACCGTCGGATTTCACAATCGCACGGTACAAATTCACGAGGCCCGGCCCGGAGAGCACGCGCTCTGCAGAGACGTGCCCAATTTCCGCCCGCAGCTCTTCAAGGATAATTCCCTCTTCTTCACTGTTAGGCGCGAAATCCACGTGACCGCCTTCGCCCGGCAGGCTGACCCAACGTTTATCCACATGCACCAGGTGAGCCACCCCCAGCCCGGTGCCCGCCCCGTAAACGGCGATTGGTTTGCCTTCAACGGGCGCGGTGCCGCCAAACTGTATCAGGTGGTCTGGCTTCAGCATCGGGATCGCCATGGACACGGCGGTGAAGTCATTGATGATTTCCAGATGTGCAAAACCGAGGTTTTTTTGCATTTCGGCAATAGAGAATGCCCACGTGTGGTTGGTCATCGCCACCCAGTCACCGGTAATCGGGCAGGCAATGGCAATGCAGCCATCTTTAACCTGAACGTTATGCTCGTCCAGGTAGACGCGCACAACGGCTTCCAGGCTTGGATAATCCAGCCCTGAATAGGTTTTCGCTTGCGTTATTTCACCGGTATTGATATCGCACAATGCCAGCCGTGCGTTGGTGCCGCCCACATCACCCACTAAAGCATACTTTGTCATTCTTCTACTGCTCCGCTAAAGTCAGAATAAATCTTTGGGACACTGTAAATTCAAGGCGTCATAACAACAACGACCAGAAGATGAATGCCCCAGGATAATCGATCTTCGTCACAGAATAACTTTACCGTTTCAGCACCTTTTACACTATTGCCACAATGCTGAATACGCAAAGTCACGTTAGGCCGTTTTGTACAAGGAAATTATCATGCTCCACCCGCGAGCCAGAACCATGCTGTTATTGGCCATCCCGGCGCTGATTATTGGCATAGCGTCAAGCCTGGTGCTTATCGTCGTCATGAAAGTCGCCGCGGTACTGCAGACGATGCTGTGGACAGCGTTGCCGACCAGCCTGGGGATGAACATTGATTCCCCGGCGTGGATTATCGCCATGCTGACGCTTACCGGTATTGCCGTGGGGCTGGTGATCCGCTTTAGCCCAGGCCACGCCGGGCCGGATCCGGCGCTGGAACCGCTGATCGGGGCACCGGTTAACCCGTCGGCCCTGCCGGGGCTCATCATCGCGCTGATCCTGGGCCTGGCGGGAGGCGTGAGCCTCGGCCCGGAACACCCGATCATGGCGGTGAATATCGCTCTGGCGGTGTTTCTCGGGTCGCGTATTTTTCCGCGCGTTGATGCCCTGGACTGGACGATCCTGGCCTCCGCAGGCACCATCGGCGCGCTGTTTGGCACCCCCGTTGCCGCCGCGCTGATCTTCTCTCAGACGCTCAGCAGCAATAACGATGTTCCGCTGTGGGATAAGCTGTTTGCACCGCTGATGGCCGCCGCAGCGGGCGCTCTCACCACCAGCCTGTTTTTCCATCCCCATTTTTCCCTTTCGCTGCCTCACTATGGCCAAATGCAGCTTGCCGATATCTTCAGCGGCGCAATCGTGGTTGCTATCGCCATTGCGCTGGGCATGGTCGCGGTGTGGTGTCTGCCGCGCCTGCATCGTCTGATGCACAAACTTAAGCATCCGGTTTTGATTCTGGGCGTCGGCGGTCTCATTCTGGGGGTTTTAGGGGCAATCGGCGGGCCGGTAACCCTGTTTAAAGGGCTGGACGAGATGCAGCAGCTGGCGTTTAGTCAGGTATTTAGCGTCTCGGATTACCTGCTTTTCGCGCTGATTAAGCTGGCAGCGCTGGTGGTGGCAGCAGCATGCGGTTTTCGCGGAGGCCGTATTTTCCCGGCGGTGTTTGTCGGGGTGGCGCTGGGGCTGATGTTGCATGAGCACGTGGATGCCGTACCGGCAGCCATTACCGTCTCCTGCTCTATTCTGGGGCTGGTGCTGGTGGTCACACGTGATGCCTGGCTAAGCCTGTTTATGGCCGCCGTGGTTGTGCCGGACACCACCTTACTTCCGCTGCTCTGCATCGTGATGTTGCCCGCCTGGCTCCTGCTGGCGGGCAAACCGATGTTGATGGCCTGGCGTAACGATAAGTGATCAGGCGCTGTTTCGCGCCTCCAGCGCTTTGGTAAGGGCGGCCAGCAGCGGCGGGATATCGGCTTTGGGGAGCATCACCTCAATCAGGGCCAGACGCTCGTGGTGCGCCACTTTGTCCAGCACCTCCGCCAGCTGTTCCGCCTCACTGACGCGCCAGCACTCCGCCTGGGGATCCAGGCTGAGCGCCTGCGGGATCTGCGTCCAATTCCACAGCGCGATATCGTTATAGCGCTGCTCTGGCCCGTGGATCGCCCTCTCCACCGTGTATCCTTCGTTATTGAGCACCAGCACGATGGGATGCTGTTTATCACGCAGCATTGACCCCAGCTCCTGAATAGTCAGCTGCGCTGCGCCGTCCCCGGTCAGCACGATCACCCGGCGGTTCGGGCACGCCGTTTGCGCCCCGAAGGCCGCCGCCAGCGTATAACCAATCGACCCCCACAGCGGCTGGACGATAAAGTTCACGTCCGCCGGCAGCCGGAGATCGATGGCCCCGAAGGCCGACGTACCCTGGTCGGCAAGTATAATATCGCCAGGGCGGATAAAGGTTTGCAGCGTGCTCCAGAAGTTCTCCTGGGTGAGCGAGCCTGTCTGCACGGAATGGGTATCACGGTGCGCGTCACCGGAGATCCGGGCGTGATGCACATGCTGTTTGCACAGCTGCGTCAGGGTTTCAATCGCCTGCTGCATGGTAATGCCGGTATACCAGACGTCGCCCACGCGTGAAGCATGTGGCTGCACTTCTATCGTCTGCGCCGGCGTGAGCTGATGGGTAAACCCGGCGGTCAGGGTGTCGGTAAACCGGGTCCCGATGCACAACACCGTATCGGCCCCCTCAATCGCCTCTTTCACCGCTGCAGCACTCGCCGAACCGCTGTAAGTACCGTAAAAACCGGCCTGACGTTCATCGAAAATGCCTTTGCCCATCAGCATGGTGGCGTGCGCCATCGGCACCTCGTTTACCCATTTTTGCAGCGCCTGTTTTAGCCCGTGGCGAAGCACTAAAAAATCGGCCAGCAGCGCGGTGCGCCTGGTGGCGGCCAGGCGCTGTTGCGCGGCGTCGCGAAACGCCTGCAGGCACGCATCATCTCCCTCGGTAGCGCGCAGCGTGAGAGCGTTTACAGGTGGCGTCGCGGCTTTTTTGGCCACATCGGCGGGCAACATCAGATAGCCCGGACGGCGCTCGCGAAGCATCGTCGTGAGGACGCGGTCAATTTCATAGCAGGCATTTTGTTCGGTCAGGATCGCCTGCGCCACAGTGATCGGTTCGCTCATGTGATAGAAATGGCGAAACTCCCCGTCGCCCAGCGTGTGGTGCAATAACTCACCGCGCTGCTGTGACGCCATGCCCGGCGCCCCTACGATATGCAATACCGGCACATGTTCGGCAAAGCTGCCCGCGATGCCGTTCATGGCGCTTAATTCCCCCACGCCAAATGTCGTCAGCAGTGCGGCAAAGCCTTTGCAGCGGGCATAGCCGTCGGCGGCGTAAGAGGCATTCAGCTCGTTGGCACAGCCCACCCAGCAGATGTCCGGGCTGTCTATTACGTGATCGAGAAACTGCAGGTTGTAGTCGCCCGGCACACCAAACAGATGATCGGCACCACAATCTGTAAGACGGTCCAGCAGGTAATCGGCGACGCAGTATGGGGTTGTCATAACAGGTGTCCTTCTGACGTTGACCTCCCTCTGAGTATTAGAGAAGCGCGATGACTGTCCAGAAACGCCAATAAGTAGGCCATGGAAAGATTGCTTTACAAAAAATACGGCGTTCTTTCCCTTTTCGTTGAGTTAGTGTAAACGTATACACACATTTTTCTTTTCAACGCCTGAGGTGATGAAATGGGTTATCAGCCGGACAAAAATCGTTATCAGACAATGCAGTATCGCCGTTGTGGACGCAGTGGTCTCAAGCTGCCCGCTATCTCCCTTGGCCTCTGGCACAACTTCGGTGACGCCACGCTACTCGAAACCAGCCGTCAACTTTTACAGCGCGCCTTCGATCTGGGCATTACGCATTTTGACCTTGCCAATAACTACGGCCCACCACCTGGCTCTGCAGAACGCAACTTTGGGCGCATTTTGCAGGAGGATTTCCTGCCGTGGCGCGATGAACTGATCATCTCTACAAAAGCGGGCTACACCATGTGGGACGGCCCTTACGGCGACTGGGGTTCACGCAAATACCTGATTTCGAGCCTGGACCAAAGCCTGAGGCGTATGGGGCTGGAGTATGTCGACATCTTTTATCACCACCGTCCGGATCCTGAAACGCCGTTAACAGAGACGATGAAAGCGCTCGACCATCTCGTGCGTCAGGGCAAAGCGCTGTACGTCGGATTATCCAACTACCCTGCCGAACTGGCGCGTCAGGCGATAACGATCCTGGAGGATCTCGGCACACCCTGTCTCATCCACCAGCCGAAATACTCCATGTTCGAGCGCGCGCCTGAGGCGGGTTTGCTGGACGTACTGAACGAGAAAGGCGTGGGATGTATTCCTTTCTCCCCGCTGGCGGGCGGCCAACTGACCAATCGCTATTTGAACGGCATTCCTGAAGACTCGCGAGCCGCCAGCGGCAGCAAGTTCCTCAACCCCGATCAGTTGACCGAGGAAAAGCTGGTTAAAGTCCGCAAGCTGAATGCATTGGCCGAAAGCCGGAACCAGAAGCTGTCGCAGATGGCACTGGCCTGGATCCTGCGCCACGATGCCGTGACGTCTGTGCTGATTGGTGCCAGTAAAACGGCGCAAATTGATGACGCAGCAGGCATGCTCGAGAATCGGCATTTCTCGACAGAGGAACTGGCGAAAATTGACGCGATCCTTAGCGGGTCAGAATAAACCCGTTTTTAGCATTTCGTGCTCTCGTTGACGAATTCGGAGTTGAGGCGATGATACGAGTCTTTACCAACTCGTAATATTGCGTTAACAGGCCACACAAGGCCCCGATCGTGAAGGAGAAAAGTATGTTCAGGTCACTGATTCTGGCTGCCGTTTTACTGGCTGCTGCACCGCTGGTTGCTAACGCGGGCGAAATCACCCTGTTGCCATCCGTAAAATTACAAATTGGCGATCGTGATAATTACGGTAACTACTGGGACGGCGGTGGCTGGCGCGACCGCGATTACTGGCACCACCATTATGAATGGCGTAAAAACCGCTGGTGGAAGCACGACAATGGCTATCATCGCGGCTGGGACAAACGCAAAGCCTATGAACGCGGCTACCGTGAAGGCTGGCGCGATCGCGACGACCATCGCGGTGGCAGAGGTCACGGCAGAGGCCATGGTCACGGCCATCATCATTAATGAACAAAGGAGCCTCGCGGCTCCTTTTTCTTTTTGCTTTTTTTTATTTATAACCCTAATGCCGTTCCTGCCAGCAGCCACAGGTTGAGCACCACCACCACCACCACGATGGCCCACCCCGCTCTTTTCACCAGCGTGGTGTTCACTAACTCCCCCATCAGCGATTTGTCACTGGTAAATATCAGCAGCGGCACCAGCGCCAGCGCGATACCAAAACTCAGTAAGACCTGACTCATCACCAGAATACGGGTGGGATCCAGCCCCATCAAAATGACGATGAAGGACGGCAGCATTGTGACCGCGCGACGTACCCAGAGCGGAATATGAAAGCGCACAAAGCCCTGCATTACCACCTGCCCGGCCAGCGTACCCACCACGGTTGAGGAGAGGCCGGCAGCCACCAGGCTAAGCCCGAAGATGGTCGCCGCGGCGTGGCTAAGTAAGGGTTCGAGAGTCAGATAGGCCTGATCAAGATCGGCGACGCCCGTATGGCCATTAAAATGGAAAGCGGCAGCTGCGGTTGCCATCATCGCCAGGTTCACAAATCCGGCAATGGTCATGGCAATCGCCACGTCCCATTTGGTGGCGGAGTAACGGTCTTTACGCGTTCCGCCGTGCAAATCCTGGGTTAATGAAGAGTGGAGATAGATAACGTGCGGCATGATGGTTGCGCCCAGCACCCCTGCCGCCAGGAATACGGCTTCGGTATTAGGCAGGCTCGGGATCGCCATCCCTTTACCGAGCTGCACCAGATTCGGCTGAGAAAATACCAGCTCAACAATATAGGCTGCGGCCACAAACAGCAGCAGACCACCAATCACCTTTTCGAGCGGTTTTTGCCCGCGACGCTGCAGCATCAAAATCAGGAACGTCGCAATCCCGGTCAGCACGGCACCCTGCAGCAGCGACACGCCTAAAATCAGCTTGAAGCCGATAGCCGCCCCGATAAATTCGGCGAGATCGGTCGCCATGGCGATAATTTCCGCCTGGATCCAGTACAGCCACACCGCCGGACGCGGATAGTGGTCGCGGATCTGCTCCGCCAGGTTTTTACCTGTGGCGATACCCAGCTTTGCCGAAAGCATCTGGATCAGCATCGCCATGAAGTTGGCCCAGACTACCACCCACAGCAGCTTATAGCCGAAGCTGGCCCCGGCCTGAATGTTGGTCGCAAAATTACCCGGATCGATATAGCCAATAGCAGCAATGAACGCAGGTCCCATTAACGCGAACCGCAACTTGCGCGCTGCTCTGCCACTGCTACCCTCTACGCGACTGTTTGTCATGTCTGCCTCTGGAAATATAGCCTTTGCTATGTTTTATGCTATCAAAATGAGAATGATTATCAAGACCATTTAGGTGGTTAAAAATGATTTCATTGATAGCTAAGAACAATAGGTGGGCAGGTGGTGCGACATCACAGATTGTGAAAATGCGCAGTCATTTGTGAAGCGTAGCACACAAACTTAACTTTTCACTCATTTACCTAACATAACAAAAATGTATTGTTGATCACTATTTTTGAGACTCGTCACAGGATGTAACTATAGTGTGGCCTTGATCTCGTTTTCTTTGCGCTTGTTACATAGAATGTGCACGGAAATTAAACCTGCCTCATATTTGGAGCAAATATGGACCGCGTCCTTCATTTTGTCCTGGCACTCGTTGTCGTTACTGCGCTTGCGTTGCTGGTCAGCCATGACCGCAAAAAAATCCGCATCCGCTTTGTTGTTCAGCTTCTGGTTATTGAAGTTTTACTCGCGTGGTTCTTCCTGAACTCCAACGTGGGACTCGGCTTCGTCAAAGGCTTTTCCGAAATGTTCGAAAAACTGCTCGGTTTTGCCAACGAAGGGACCAATTTCGTCTTCGGTAATATGAACGATCAAGGCCTGGCGTTCTTCTTCCTGAAAGTGCTGTGCCCTATCGTCTTTATCTCTGCGCTGATTGGTATTTTGCAGCACATCCGCGTGTTGCCTGTTGTTATCCGCGCTATCGGTACCGTGCTGTCAAAAGTGAACGGTATGGGCAAACTGGAATCTTTCAACGCCGTAAGCTCCCTGATCCTCGGTCAGTCTGAGAACTTTATCGCGTATAAAGACATCCTCGGCAAAATGTCCCGCAATCGTATGTACACCATGGCTGCAACGGCGATGTCTACCGTTTCCATGTCGATTGTTGGCGCATACATGACCATGCTGGAGCCAAAATACGTTGTTGCGGCACTGGTTCTGAACATGTTCAGCACCTTTATCGTTCTGTCTCTGATCAACCCGTACCGTGTTGAAGAGGGCGAAGAGAACCTGCAGATGGCAAATCTGCATGAAGGTCAGAGCTTCTTCGAAATGCTGGGTGAATACATTCTGGCGGGCTTTAAGGTTGCGATTATCGTTGCGGCAATGCTGATCGGCTTTATCGCCCTGATTTCAGCCCTGAACGCCCTGTTCGCGGCGGTGCTCGGTATCTCCTTCCAGGGCATTCTGGGCTATATCTTCTACCCTGTTGCCTGGGTAATGGGTGTTCCGGCTCACGAAGCGCTGCAGGTCGGCAGTATCATGGCCACCAAGCTGGTGTCTAACGAATTCGTTGCAATGATGGATCTGCAGAAAATTGCCAGCACGCTCTCTCCGCGCGCAGAAGGCATCCTCTCTGTGTTCCTGGTTTCCTTCGCCAACTTCTCATCCATCGGTATTATCGCCGGTGCGATTAAAGGTCTGAACGAAGAACAGGGCAACGTGGTTTCTCGCTTTGGTCTGAAGCTGGTGTACGGTTCGACGCTGGTCAGCGTGCTCTCCGCCTCTATCGCGGCGCTGGTCCTGTAACCCATACCGTGAAATAAAAACCGGGAGCCTTGTGGCTCCCGGTTTTTTTATGCCTGCAATTCGCTTAGCGGCGCGGGTTTGCCGATGAGATACCCCTGCAGATAATCCACCCCGAAGCGCAGCAGCATCTCCCGCTGCTCCGGTGTCTCTACATATTCAGCCACCACGCAGAGCGATTTCGTCTTCGCCAGATTGCATATTGACTGGACGATCATCGCGTCCATGCTGTCACTACAGATATCTTTGACGAAGCAGCCATCAATCTTAATGATGTCAGCCTGCAGGCGTTTGAGGCGCTCGTAGTTGGCGTATCCCGTGCCAAAATCATCGATTGCTATGCGGAAGCCATACTCCCGAAGCGTCTGGATATTTTTAATGCTCGCCCCGGAATTAGAGAAGGCCTGCTCTTCGGTTATTTCGATGACCACTGCATTTGGGCTGACAAAATAGCGCTCAAAGAGCTGAATTATCTCGCTCGCCGCCTCTTTTTGCATCAGCGTCAGCGGCATCAGGTTGACGGAGAAACGCGTTTCGGCGTGTGGTTCCGGGTGGTTCTTAAGCCATTCCAGAAGGCTTTCAACCACGCTCATATCAAACCGATGGCTCAGGTTAAACTGGGCAACAAGCGGGATAAAGCGGTCAGGTGTGATGATTTCGCCCTCGCTCTCTATACGGGTCAAAATCTCGTAATACCCCTTCCCCTGCGCGTTCTGGATGGGCTGCGCGTACAGACGAAGGCCACCTTCTTCGAGCGCCCGCTTAATGCGGCCCAGCATCAACACCCGATCCGTTGTCTGGCCCGAGACGGTCTCCAGGCTGTTGGTCAGCCCCAGAACGCGGTGGTTGGCGCAGGATTGTTCTGCAAGCCAGCTCAGCTGGCCCAGCATAGGGTGCAAGTGCTCACCGCCTTCCACTTCGCCCCACGCTGCACCGAACTCGATTTCCAGCGCCGTTTTGTTCCAGATAATCTTCCGGCTGTTCAGGTGATCCACCATGTACTGGAGCCGCTCGGACGGTTCCGGCCCAAGTAACACCACAACCAGCTCGCTACCGGGTAGCTGAAAAAGTTTTTCCTCTTGTTGCAAATAAGGCTGAAGGGTGGCGGTGACCGATCGTTTGCAATGTACCCGCATCAGTATGCCGTAATGGCGACTGAGGAACTCCAGGTTGTCCATCCGCAGACAACAGACTTTGGCGTCGGGGTGGTCCTGCAGGTAGTCTTCCAGTGCGCGGATGTTGGGTAACCCGGTCAACGGATCGGTGAGCGCCCTTTCCTGCCAGCCCTGCTTCATCCATTCGCTGCGGCGGTAGATCTTCGACATATAGAGCAGGCAGATAGCAAATGAGATCAGCACCGACAAGATAAAGGAGAGCGAGTAGCCCGTTTCTACGCCATTCAAAAAGTTGTAGTTGTAGGTCAGCAGCATCAGGGCTGATACAGCCCAGAGCAAGGAGATCAGCGCATAGCTCAGACGGCTTATCCCCAGCGTGAAGAGGATAAAGACGATCGGCATCAGGTAGCCGGCAATAATCGGCGACTCAAAGGGCGCACATAAAATTGCGATAAAGAGAACTAACAGCGTTAACCAGACGATGATAAATAACGGCTTTTTATTGAAAAGAAACGGCTTTAAGCTTCGACGCCAGAACACCCTGGCATAACCGGGATTCATTATCATTCTTAATGGGTAATAGAACATCATGGTAAATATTAGCGCTGCACAAATCAGGCTTTGAATATCAATGATGTTATAAATGGCGGAGCCTTCTCCGAAGAAAGTGGAGACCGCCACGGGGAAATCAAATAAATAGCCCGCCAGATACATCAGGAGTTTAATCCCGACGGGCACCATAAAGCCGAGCCAGAAAATACGCATGCCAATATATTTATTTGGCACGCTGTGCCGCCAGCGCGGCCCGATCACCAGCCGAAGCAGGCCGCATGCCGCAAACACGGGAAAAGTCTGACAACACACTAAGATAACGTGCTGAAGCGCGGTTAGCTGAAGATTATAAATATTTGTTACAATAATACTTATCAGAACCGGAATAACCGCCCGTCGGCCAAATAATAAAACGGCGGCCAGCATTACGCTCAACGGCAACCATGCCAAATAAACCTCGTAACCGTTAACAACCGCCCGAGGAGAAACATAGCGGGAAAAAGGGACCGTAACCAGACACAATGCCAGGGCAAGCATTATTATCTTTACATTATTGTCAGTTTTTCTTTTCATTAATTTCGACTGTTTATTTACATTTCATCTCATTGACCATCTGGATAATAGGTTTATTAATTGTACGAATCAAGTTGAACGCCATAAAGCGCCAACTTTATTGATATAGATTGAGCTGATGTATAGAAATTCGCGAAGTTGGCAACAAAAAGATCGTAAAGCTGTTACAGACGCATAAAAAAACCCCCGTCTTTCGACGAGGGTTCAAATTTTGGTGGAGCTAAGCGGGATCGAACCGCTGACCTCTTGCATGCCATGCAAGCGCTCTCCCAGCTGAGCTATAGCCCCACATGTTACTTTACCTACCGCACTCTGTTGGGTTCAGAGTTTGGTGGAGCTAAGCGGGATCGAACCGCTGACCTCCTGCATGCCATGCAGGCGCTCTCCCAGCTGAGCTATAGCCCCGTCGTAAAGCTGTCATGTTGACGGGCGGCATAATATGAATTCCGCCGCTGAGTGTCAACGGCAAAATAAGCCTTTAACTTTCAACCGCCGAAAAATCAGTCAAATGAACCACTTTGCGAGCCTGCTCGCAGCCAGTAGTTAAGCCTGTCACGTTTTCACGTAAAACGGTGCTATAAGATGAACCACTAAGTAACCACACGAATACTCAGGAAATTGCATGATCAAGGAACGAATGACGCCAGAAGAATTGGCCTTGCTCACTGGCTATAGCCGCCAGACCATCAATAAATGGGTTCGTAAAGAGGGTTGGATTACATCGCCAAAACCAGGAGTTCAGGGCGGTAAGGCGCGTCTGGTACATGTGAATGAGAGAGTGCGGGAATTTATCCGCAGCGCACGTAAGGCTCCAGACACCGCTGAAATGCCGGAAAGCGGCGGCCAGGACGGCGCGCTTCGCACTTTACTTCTGACGCTGGCGAATGAAATGACGCCGGATGAGCAAAAGCAGATGACATCTCTGTTACTGCGGGAAGGGATTACCGGATTGTTGCAACGTTTAGGGATTCGCGACCAGAACTGATATGAAAAGAATACGCAGTAAAATGACCACGGAAGAGCTGGCTGATAGCCTGGGGGTCGCAAGACAAACCGTGAACCGCTGGATACGCCAGAAAGGCTGGAAAACGGAAGGTATCAACGGTGTGAAAGGTGGCAGAGCGCGGCTTATACATATTGATGGACGTGTGAAGGGGCATATCATGAGCCTTCCCGCCGTGCGTAACCGTCAGACGATGTACCAGCTGGCAGAAGCGCCCACGTTATACGGTCAACCGCCCACGTCGGGCCTGCTCCCGCAAATAATCGATTCGCTGGAAAATATGACGCAGGACGAGCAGGAACGTTTGCACGTTTTGCTGGCTCGGGAAGGCATTCATGGTTTTCTTGCGCGACTGGGCATCGCTGAATAACAGGCATAAAAAACGGCAGTGTAAACTGCCGTTTTTTTTTAGCCAAAGCTTAATTACTGCTGGCTTTCACGCTCTGCAATAAAGCCCAGCGCTTTGTTAATACGCGCGACGCTGCGTGATTTACCGATAGCGTGGACGGTGACATCCAGCGCAGGAGACTGGCCCGCACCGGTTACCGCAACGCGCAGTGGCATACCGACTTTACCCATGCCGACTTCCAGCTCATCGGCGGTTGCCTGAATCGCGTGATGGACATTCTCAGCCGTCCAGTCGGTGATGGCAGCCAGTTTGTCACGTACCACTTCCAGCGGCTGGCGAGCAACCGGGCGCAGGTGTTTCTTCGCCGCGTCGGCATCGAACTCGTCAAACTCTTCATAGAAATAGCGGCAGCTTTCCGCGATCTCTTTGAGGGTTTTGCAGCGCTCGCCCAGCAGCTTGACCAGATCCGCCAGCTCAGGGCCGGTACGGGTATCGATGTTCGCCTGCTCAATATGCCACTGCAGGTACGTTGCCACATATTCTGGCGGCATGGTGTTGATGTAGTGATGGTTCAGCCACAGCAGTTTGTCCGTGTTGAACGCGCTGGCAGACTTGCTCACGGAGTTAAGCGAGAACAGCTCGATCATCTCTTCACGGCTGAAGATCTCCTGGTCACCACTTGCCCAGCCCAGACGCACCAGATAGTTCAGCAGCGCTTCTGGCAGATAGCCATCATCGCGGTACTGCATAACGCTCACCGCGCCATGGCGTTTGGAGAGCTTTTTACCGTCATCACCATTAATCATGGAGACGTGCGCATACACAGGCACAGGGGCATTCAGCGCTTTGAGGATGTTGATCTGGCGTGGAGTGTTGTTGATATGGTCTTCACCACGAATGACATGGGTGATTTCCATATCCCAGTCGTCAACCACAACGCAGAAGTTATAGGTCGGGGAGCCATCCGTACGGCGGATGATCAGGTCGTCCAGCTCCTGGTTGCTGAATTCAATCGGCCCGCGGATCTGGTCATCAAAGATAACAGAGCCGTCCTGCGGGTTAGCAAAACGCACCACGCACGGCTCGTCGGCAGCGTGTTCGCTATGGTCGTGACGGCAGCGGCCGTCATAACGTGGTTTTTCGCCATTGGCCATCTGCTCTTCGCGCAGCGCATCCAGACGTTCTTTGGAGCAGTAGCATTTATAGGCCGTGCCCGCCACGAGCATCTCGTCGATGACCGCGTTATAACGGTCAAAGCGTTTGGTCTGGAAATACGGGCCTTCATCCCACTCCAGATTCAGCCAGTTCATCCCATCCATAATGGCTTCGATTGCTTCCGGCGTGGAGCGTTCGAGATCGGTGTCTTCAATACGCAGTACGAACTCGCCCTTGTTATGGCGTGCAAAAAGCCAGGAATAGAGCGCGGTACGTGCGCCACCGACGTGCAGATAGCCTGTCGGGCTTGGCGCGAAGCGGGTTTTGATTTTCATGAATTGGCCTTACGTTATAAAGGTGCCGGCATCCGGCGAATCCCGGGGGAAAAAACAATGGGCAATATTCTATCACTGTAGGGCGATTCCTCAATGTCGATCCCTGCATCAGGTTCGAGTTTACTGTTTTTGTTTAGAATTCAAGCTCCACAGCCCATTTTGCGATCGCTTTGTTTAAATTTACGACGAACGAATAAAAACTTTAGAAAAGGCGTTGACTCATTTTCAACTCTCCCTATAATGCGACTCCACACAGCGGGGGTGATTAGCTCAGTTGGTAGAGCATCTCCTTTACACGGAGGGGGTCGGCGGTTCGAGCCCGTCATCACCCACCATCTACTTCGGTAGGCTCGCAGTGTAGATAAGAATTGAGATTGGGCGATTAGCTCAGTTGGTAGAGCATCTCCTTTACACGGAGGGGGTCGGCGGTTCGAGCCCGTCATCGCCCACCATTCTCACCTTATCGCAGCAGTTCCGAAATGGGCGATTAGCTCAGTTGGTAGAGCATCTCCTTTACACGGAGGGGGTCGGCGGTTCGAGCCCGTCATCGCCCACCATTTCGGGTCGTTAGCTCAGTTGGTAGAGCAGTTGACTTTTAATCAATTGGTCGCAGGTTCGAATCCTGCACGACCCACCAATGTAAAAAGGCGCCCTAAAGGCGCCTTTTTGCTATCTGCAATTTGAATGATTCGAACCTGCAGCAGGTTCGAGCCGAACGCATTGAGGCGATCAGAGCTCCCCTAACCCTCTCCGCCGTATAGCAATTTCCCTCAAGCTAATCCTTTTTTTGCCGATATCTCTGTTTTATGGCGCGAGGAAAAAGCATGACAACCATTCAGACATCAACCCCCTCTCTGCAAACCAGCAGCAGCGGAAGCAGCGGTTCAGGCGGTAACGATATCGCGGCCCAGATTAGCCGCATCACAGCCAAAATTGTCAAACTGACGCAGCAGTTAAAAGAGATCCCTAACGGCAGCGGCAGTGTAGAAGATAAGAAAAAAGAGCAGGAGATGATTCAGATGCAGCTCAAGATGCTGCAGACCCAGCTGGCGCAGCTTCAGCGTCAGCAGGCCGAAGAGGCGCAGCAAAAACATGAGCAGAAGCAGGCCCGCGCTGAAGGGGTAAATATTCCTTCAGACGATCGTCAGATTGACATCTATATCTGACGTTCCGGCGCGTGGAACAGCGGGTCGCGCGTGCGAGCCTCGGTTAGCTTCCGGGCCTGAATGCGCACCCCTTCCCAGACAGCCTGTGCCGCGCCCGACAACGAGCGGTTTTTACGACGCACCAGCATCAGCTGACGTTCAATACAGGGAACCAGTCGCTTCACCGCCAGACGGCTACCCTGCGGCAGGGGCAAGGCCAGCGCCGGTAGCACGCTGATGCCAATTCCCGCCTCCACCATCGGAAATAGCGTGGCAGGATGCCCAATCTCCTGCACGATCTCCGCCTGCACGCCCTGCGCAACAAGCGCGGCATCGATCAGCGGACGGCTTCCCGAGGCGTAGTCCTGCAAAACCAGGTTCGCACCCTGCAGCGCCATCCAGTCAACATGCGGCAGCAGAGCCAGCGGATCGTCGTCGCGGCACAGCAGCAGGAAAGGCTCTGAAAGCACAATTTCCGTCTCTAGATCGCTCACCTGCCCCGGATCGATAACGATACCGAAATCCACCTCCCCCTGACGTATGCTCTCAAGCACCCACTGCTGCGGACGGTCGTGAAGAACAAAATCTATGTCCGGGTAGCGTCGATTGCTCTCGGCAATACATTGCGGAATGAGGTGAGCAGAGATGGTCTGGCTCGCCGCCACCCGCACGGTGCCCGAAAGCTGCTGTCCGAGCCGCCCCACATCCCGCAATGTGCTGTTCAATTCATCCAGCAGCCGCTCCAGCCGCGTCGCCAACTGTAGCCCAGCCTCGGTAAGCACGACTTCGCGCGTGGTGCGGTCAAGCAGCTTCACGCCGGTCTGGTTTTCCAGCTCTTTAACGCTGTGGCTAACGGCGGACTGGCTTAACCCAATCATCTCCCCTGCCCGGCTAAAACTTCGGGCATGGGCAACGGTGACAAAAATGCGTAGCTGGCGGAGTGAGTAATTCATCTGTTTTATTCATATATGGATGCAATAAATCAATTTTATTTCTCAAATCGAAAAAAGCACAATAGCCATATCTGCATTCAGGAGTCATTATGAAACTCTTTCGTATCCTTGATCCTTTTACGCTTACCCTCATCGTCACCGTTCTGCTGGCCTCGTTCTTTCCGGCACGCGGCGGATTCGTTCCCTTTTTTGAAGGGCTGACCACGGCGGCCATCGCCCTGCTGTTCTTTATGCACGGTGCAAAACTGTCGCGTGAAGCGATCATCGCAGGCGGCAGTCACTGGCGATTGCACCTGTGGGTGATGTGCAGCACCTTCATTCTCTTCCCCGTTCTCGGCGTCCTCTTTGCCTGGTGGGCACCGGTTAACGTCGACCCGGCGCTCTATACCGGCTTCCTGTATCTGTGCATTTTGCCCGCTACCGTGCAGTCCGCAATTGCGTTTACGTCGCTGGCTGGTGGTAACGTTGCGGCGGCGGTGTGTTCGGCTTCCGCCTCCAGCCTGTTGGGCATTTTTGTCTCGCCGCTGCTGGTCGGGCTGCTGATGAACATGCATGGCGCGGAAGGTAACCTGGAGCAGGTCGGGAAGATCTGTCTGCAGCTGCTCCTGCCGTTTGTGCTTGGGCATCTCTCCCGTCCGTGGACGGCGAACTTCGTTACGAAGCACAAAAAGTGGATTTCAAAAACCGATCAGACGTCAATCCTGCTGGTGGTCTACTCCGCCTTCAGTGAAGCCGTGGTCAATGGCATCTGGCATAAAGTCGGTGCTGGCTCGCTGCTCTTCATCGTGGTGGTAAGCATTGTTCTGCTGGCGATAGTCATTGCGGTGAATGTGTTTGTGGCACGCAAATGCGGCTTCAACAAAGCCGATGAAATTACCATTGTCTTCTGCGGATCGAAAAAGAGCCTGGCGAACGGTATCCCGATGGCCAACATTCTTTTTCCAACCTCGATGATAGGGATGATGGTGCTGCCACTGATGATTTTCCATCAGATACAGCTGATGGTCTGCGCGGTGCTGGCGCGTCGCTACAAGCGTCAGGCAGAAAAGCAGGCGCAGGAAGAGACCCGCGCCGCGAAAGCTTAAGGGCGTTTCAGGGGCTGAACCAGCTGTGTCAGCCCCTCGGTTTTAACCAGTAACGTGATAGCCATAAGTTCACCCAGTCTTCCGGCGGGAAACTCATCCTTACGGGCAAACCACAGCAAATACTCTTCCGGCAAATCAATCAGCCTGCGGCCTTTATACTTGCCGAACGGCATCTCCGTGTTGGCGATGTCGATAAGCTGCTCTTTCTCCACGTTATTCTCCCAACAGGCGCAGCATTTCCGCCTCGTCGATTACCTCAATGCCCAGCTCCTGCGCTTTAGCAAGCTTCGAACCGGCGGCTTCCCCGGCGATCACCAGGTCGGTTTTCTTCGATACGCTGCCCGCCACTTTTGCGCCCAACGCCACCAGACGCGCTTTAGCATCATCACGTGAAAGCTGGCTCAGGCTCCCTGTCAGGACCACCGTTTTACCGGCGAACGGGCTGTCTATTTCCTCGGCATTCACCACAACCGGCGCAGGCCAGCTGATCCCCTCGGCCAGCAGTTTGCCGATAACCTCGCGGTTGCTCTCTTCAGCAAAGAAGTTAAAGACATGCGTCGCGACCACAATTCCGACGTCCGGGACTTTTTGCAGTTCGTCGATACTGGCTTTCTCCAGCGCCTCCAGGGTACCAAAATACGCGGCCAGACCAGCGGCCGTAGCTTCGCCCACTTCACGAATACCCAGCGCATAAAGGAAACGGGCAAAGGTCGTCTTTTTGGCGGTTTCGAGGGCGTTCACCACATTTTGCGCCGACTTCGGCCCCATGCGATCAAGACCGGTCAGTTTACCCGCCGTCAGCTTAAACAGATCGGCTGGCGTATGGACGTACTCTTTTTCCACCAGCTGATCGATGATTTTGTCGCCCATGCCGTCGACGTCCATGGCGCGACGTGAAACGAAGTGCTTCAGCGACTCTTTGCGCTGGGCCCCGCAGATCAAGCCGCCGGTGCAGCGCGTTACGGCCTCACCTTCAACGCGTTCAACGTCCGAACCGCATACCGGGCAATGTGACGGGAACTCAATTGCACGGGTATCGTCCGGGCGTTCTGACTCCACGACGTTCACCACCTGCGGGATCACATCACCCGCACGGCGAATCACCACCTTGTCGCCAATGCGCAGCCCCAGGCGCGCAATTTCATCGGCATTGTGCAGCGTCGCATTGCTGACGAGCACGCCAGCCACCTGCACCGGCTCAAGACGCGCCACCGGCGTGATCGCCCCGGTGCGCCCGACCTGAAACTCCACGTCGCGAACAAAGGTCATCTGCTCCTGCGCCGGGAATTTAAAGGCCACCGCCCAACGCGGCGCGCGTGCGACAAAGCCTAACTGCTCCTGTAACGCCAGCGAGTTGACCTTAATCACCACGCCGTCGATGTCAAAGCCCAGGGTCGGACGATCTTCTTCCACCTTGTGGTAGAACGCCAGCACGGCCTCAGGGGAATCACAGAGCTGCACGCGGTTGCTTACCGGCAGCCCCCAGGCCTTAAACTGCAGCAAACGGCCCAGATGCGTATCAGGCAGTTCACCGCCCTCCAGAATACCCACGCCGTAGCAGAAGAACGTCAGCGGTCGCTTCGCGGTGATACGCGGATCAAGCTGGCGTAAGGAGCCCGCCGCCGCATTACGCGGGTTAGCAAACACTTTGCCGCCGGTCCGACGCGCCTCTTCGTTAATCTTTTCAAAGCCCGCCTGTGGCAGGAACACTTCCCCGCGCACTTCAAGACGCGCAGGAATGTTATCGCCGTGCAGCTTCAGCGGGATGGCGCGAATAGTGCGAACGTTCGTGGTGATATCCTCACCCGTGGTGCCGTCGCCGCGGGTCGCCGCGCGCACCAGTACGCCGTTTTCATACAGAATGCTGACGGCCAGGCCGTCCAGCTTCAGCTCGCAGCACCAGGTCAGCGCATCGCTGCTTTTAAGCCGATCCTGCACGCGCTTGTTGAATGCCAGAAAACTCTCTTCATCAAAGACGTTATCCAGCGACAGCATAGGCACTTCATGACGCACCTGACTGAATGCACCCAGCGGCTCTGCACCGACGCGCTGCGTTGGGGAGTCCGGGGTAATGAGCTCGGGATGCTGCGCTTCTAATTCACGCAGCTCACGCATCAGGCGGTCATACTCCGCATCCGGCACTTCCGGCGCGTCCATAACGTGATAGAGATATTCATGATGGCGAAGCGTGGTTCGCAGTTCAGTGAATTGTTGTTCGATTGAGTCCATATCGCACCATCAATGAGAAAAAACCCCCGACATGCGGGGGTTGAGGAGGTGGTGAAGTGAGCGCGTGTATTACGCGTTCGCTTCCTTAACGTCGCGGATGCGGTCCTGATACTCGCGCAGTTTTTGCGGCGTCATCATCCGACGCTGATCGTCAAGCACCACACCGCCCACTTCGTCGGCAATGTGCTGGGCAGACTGCAGCATCAGCTTAAAGTTTTGCAGCTCGTCACCGTAGGACGGTACCTGCATAAAGATGGTGATCCCCGGCGTCACGAAATCCCCGGTCATTTCAGGATCAAAGGTGCCAGGATTCACCATATTGGCGAGGCTAAACAGCGCCGGGCCGCTACCGTCCGGGCTAAGGTGGCGATGGAAGATGTTCATATCGCCAAACTTGAAGCCTGCCTGTTGAATGCTGTTAAGCAGCACGTCACCGTTGAGGTGGCTACCGTGATGCGCGGCCACGTTCATGATGATGACCGTTTCCTTACGCTGCGGTTTTTCAACGACCGGCTCTGGCTCAACAACGGGCTCTGGCTCAACGAGCGGCGCCGGAGCGGGCTGCACGGGTTCAGGCTGCGGTTGCGGTTGTTGCATCGGCTGCGGCTGTTGCATCGGCTGCGGCTGCGGTTGTTGTACCGGTTGCTGCGCAGGCTGGTGAACAGGTTGCTGCTGCACCGGTTGTGGCGCGGCAGGCTGCTGCTGAACAGGCTGTTGCGGTTGACGCACCGGCTCCTGAACAGGCGGCTGCGCGGGCTGGCGCGGCTGGGCAGAGGCATACGGCGGTTGATACTGGTGCTGCGCAGGACGAGGGGCGTCATGCTCCCCATGCGCTACGCCGGGCGCAGTATTGACCCGATGAACACGAACTTCACCCACGCCGTCGTCGTCGCTTCCTACGATGTCGTCTTCACCGTCATCGTCTTCACGACTGGACTTCATGCGCTTCAGTGGGCGATCGCGAAACATAGAAGAGCGCTCTTTACGGCTGGTCCAGAAACCATGGACCAGTAAAGCGATTATGGCGATCGCGCCAACAATGATTAATATCAGACGCAAATCCTGCATCATTATATTCTCTGTTGTTCTAACACCTTGCCACCACGGCAAACATTTACTCACTAAGAGTATTTGCCGTTTACGTCAAGTGCAAGTGTATGCAGAGCATTCACAGCATAAAGATGCGCTAAAACGTGCTTTTTGCTGTTTTTTCGAACATTTCCGAACTGGTCATTGGCCCGCAACTGGATAATATAGGCGGGCAATTTCACTGGTTGTGTAAAAAGGAGTACAGCCTGGTTATGGTTTCAACATCGTCTTCAACGCCCCGCAGCGGCGTGTGGTATTTCTCTCAGGGCTGGAAACTGGTCTCCCTGCCGGGTATTCGCCGCTTTGTTATTCTGCCACTGCTGATCAACATCCTGCTGATGGGCGGCGCGTTCTGGTGGCTGTTCACGAAGCTGGAAAGCTGGATCCCCTCACTGATGAGCTACGTGCCGGACTGGCTACAGTGGCTGAACTATCTGCTGTGGCCGGTTGCGGTTGTGTCCGTGCTGCTGGTGTTTGGCTATTTCTTCTCAACGATTGCCAACTGGATCGCCGCGCCGTTTAACGGCCTGCTGGCGGAACAGCTGGAAGCGCGACTGACCGGTGCGACACCGCCGGACACGGGCGTACTGGGCATCATGAAAGATGTGCCGCGCATCATGAAGCGCGAGTGGCAAAAGTTTGCATGGTACCTGCCGCGCGCGATTGTCCTGCTCATTCTCTATTTCGTGCCGGGCATCGGGCAGACGGTGGCCCCGGTGCTGTGGTTCCTGTTCAGCGCGTGGATGCTCGCCATCCAGTACTGCGACTACCCCTTCGATAACCATAAGGTGCCGTTCAAAGAGATGCGCACCGCCCTGCGAACGCAGAAGGTGGCCAACATGCAGTTCGGCGCGCTGACCAGCCTGTTCACCATGATCCCGTTCCTGAATCTGTTCATCATGCCGGTCGCTGTGTGCGGTGCCACCGCAATGTGGGTGGACTGCTACCGTGCTAAGCACGCGTTATGGAAATAATGCAAAAATGTGTAAAGAGGGAGTAGCTTATGCTCTCCCTTATTCCATACTGATCCCCATTATTTCCTTGCAGCATATAGATATGCGAATTCCTTACTTCCCCCTACCTGTACTACAGGTATGCTGGGTCGGTATCCCAATTTCATACAGTTAAGGACAGGCCATGAGTAAGATTTATGAAGACAACTCGCTGACTATCGGTCATACGCCCCTGGTTCGACTGAACCGTATCGGTAATGGACGCATCCTGGCGAAGGTCGAATCTCGTAACCCGAGCTTCAGCGTGAAATGCCGTATCGGTGCAAACATGATTTGGGATGCCGAAAAACGTGGCGTGCTGAAGCCTGGCGTTGAGCTGGTTGAGCCTACCAGCGGCAACACCGGTATTGCTCTGGCTTACGTGGCAGCCGCGCGCGGCTATAAGCTGACGCTGACCATGCCTGAAACCATGAGTATTGAACGTCGCAAGCTGCTGAAAGCGCTAGGTGCAAACCTGGTGCTGACCGAAGGCGCGAAAGGCATGAAAGGGGCCATCCAGAAAGCCGAAGAGATTGTGGCGAGCGACCCGGCCAAATACCTGTTGCTGCAGCAGTTCAGCAACCCGGCAAACCCGGAGATTCATGAGAAAACCACCGGCCCGGAAATCTGGGAAGATACCGACGGCCAGGTTGATGTTTTCATTTCCGGCGTGGGTACCGGCGGCACCCTGACGGGCGTATCGCGCTATATTAAAGGCACCAAAGGCAAAAAAGATTTAATCACCGTGGCCGTGGAGCCAACCGACTCTCCAGTAATTGCTCAGGCGCTGGCGGGTGAAGAGCTGAAACCAGGCCCGCATAAAATCCAGGGCATTGGCGCAGGCTTCATTCCGGGTAACCTGGATCTGAAGCTGATCGACAAGGTTGTCGCTATTACCAACGAAGAGGCGATCTCCACCGCACGTCGTCTGATGGACGAAGAAGGCATTCTGGCCGGTATCTCTTCAGGTGCAGCCGTCGCGGCGGCACTCAAGCTTCAGGAAGATGAAACCTTTACCAATAAGAATATTGTGGTTATCCTGCCCTCCTCGGGTGAGCGTTACTTAAGTACTGCCCTGTTTGCCGATCTCTTTACTGAAAAAGAGCTGCAACAGTAATGCCAGCATGTTAAAAACGCGTAAAAAAGCACCTTTTCGGGTGCTTTTTTGTGGTCTGCTTCAAAGTTTTACCCCTCCTGGCATTGATTCACCCCGTCTGGTCTGGTATTTAAACCAGCAATTATTTTGAAGCGCGAAATTAATCATTCAACGAAATCGCCTTGCTGAATCGATTTTATGATTTGGTTCAAGTCTTGCTTTCACTGCATAATGTTTAATGACGGTAGAAACGTCAGCGCTAACAATACAGGCTAAAGTTAAGTCGCCAGGCTAGACTTTAGTTCCACAACACTAAACCTATAAGTTGGGGAAATACAATGTTCCAGCAAGAAGTTACCATTACCGCTCCGAACGGTCTGCATACCCGCCCTGCTGCTCAGTTTGTTAAAGAAGCGAAAGGCTTCACTTCTGAAATCACTGTGACTTCCAACGGCAAAAGCGCCAGCGCAAAAAGCCTGTTCAAACTGCAAACTCTGGGCCTGACTCAGGGTACCGTTGTGACCATCTCCGCAGAAGGCGAAGATGAGCAGAAAGCAGTTGAGCATCTGGTAAAACTGATGGCTGAGCTCGAGTAAGTTTACGGGTTCTTTTATATATCAGTCACAAGTAAGGTAGGGTTATGATTTCAGGCATTTTAGCATCCCCGGGTATCGCTTTCGGCAAAGCACTGCTGCTGAAAGAAGACGAGATCGTCATCGACCGGAAAAAAATTTCTGCCGACAAGGTTGATCAGGAAGTTGAACGTTTTCTGAGCGGTCGTGCCAAGGCATCTGCGCAACTGGAAGCGATCAAAACTAAAGCTGGTGAAACTTTCGGTGAAGAAAAAGAAGCCATCTTCGAAGGGCACATCATGCTGCTCGAAGATGAGGAGCTGGAGCAGGAAATCATAGCCCTGATTAAAGATAAAGGCATGACGGCTGATGCAGCTGCGCATGAAGTTATCGAAGGTCAGGCAACTGCCCTGGAAGAACTGGATGATGAATACCTGAAAGAGCGTGCGGCGGACGTACGTGACATCGGTAAGCGCCTGCTGCGCAACATCCTGGGTCTGGCCATTATCGATCTGAGCGCGATTCAGGACGAAGTTATCCTGGTTGCCGCCGATCTGACCCCGTCTGAAACCGCACAGCTGAACCTGAACAAGGTGCTGGGTTTCATCACCGATGCGGGTGGACGTACCTCCCACACCTCTATCATGGCGCGTTCACTGGAACTGCCTGCCATTGTGGGTACCGGTAGCGTCACCTCTCAGGTGAAAAACGACGACTATTTGATTCTGGATGCCGTAAACAATGTGGTTTACGTCAACCCAACCAACGACGTGATCGAGCAGCTGCGCACCGTTCAGGAGCAGGTTGCTACCGAGAAAGCGGAACTCGCTAAGCTGAAAGATCTGCCAGCCATTACGCTGGACGGTCATCAGGTTGAAGTGTGCGCTAACATCGGTACCGTCCGCGACGTCGACGGCGCTGAGCGCAACGGCGCGGAAGGTGTCGGTCTGTATCGTACTGAATTCCTGTTCATGGACCGCGACGCGCTGCCAACCGAAGAAGAGCAGTTCGCTGCTTACAAAGCGGTGGCTGAAGCCTGTGGCTCTCAGGCGGTTATCGTACGTACCATGGACATCGGTGGCGACAAAGAGCTGCCGTACATGAACTTCCCGAAAGAAGAGAACCCGTTCCTGGGCTGGCGTGCGGTTCGTATCGCCATGGATCGTAAAGAGATCCTGCGTGACCAGGTTCGCGCTATCCTGCGTGCCTCTGCGTTCGGTAAGCTGCGCATTATGTTCCCGATGATCATCTCTGTTGAAGAAGTGCGTGCACTGAAAAAAGAGATCGAAATCTACAAACAGGAGCTGCGCGACGAAGGCAAAGCCTTTGACGAGTCAATTGAGATCGGCGTGATGGTGGAAACACCAGCGGCGGCGACCATTGCGCGTCATTTAGCCAAAGAAGTTGATTTCTTTAGTATCGGTACCAATGATTTAACGCAGTACACCCTGGCAGTTGACCGTGGTAATGATATGATTTCACATCTCTACCAGCCAATGTCACCGTCCGTACTGACGCTTATTAAGCAAGTTATTGATGCTTCTCATGCAGAAGGTAAATGGACTGGCATGTGCGGTGAGCTTGCAGGCGACGAACGTGCTACACTTCTGTTGCTGGGTATGGGTCTGGACGAATTCTCTATGAGCGCCATTTCCATCCCTCGCATTAAGAAGATTATCCGTAACACGAACTTCGAAGATGCGAAGGTATTAGCAGAGCAGGCTCTTGCTCAACCGACAACGGACGAGTTAATGACGCTGGTTAACAAGTTCATTGAAGAAAAAACAATCTGCTAATCCACGAGATGCGGCCCAATTACTGCTTAGGAGAAGATCATGGGTTTGTTCGATAAACTGAAATCTCTGGTTTCTGATGACAAGAAAGACTCCGGAACTATTGAGATTGTTGCTCCGCTCTCCGGCGAGATCGTCAACATCGAAGACGTGCCGGACGTAGTGTTTGCTGAGAAAATCGTTGGTGATGGCATTGCTATCAAACCAACTGGCAACAAAATGGTTGCTCCAGTTGACGGCACCATCGGTAAAATTTTTGAAACCAACCATGCGTTCTCTATCGAATCTGATAGCGGTATCGAACTGTTCGTTCACTTCGGTATCGACACCGTTGAACTGAAAGGCGAAGGCTTCAAACGTATCGCAGAAGAAGGCCAGCGCGTTAAAGTTGGCGACCCGGTGATTGAATTCGATCTGCCACTGCTGGAAGAAAAAGCCAAGTCTACCCTGACGCCGGTTGTTATCTCCAACATGGATGAAATCAAAGAACTGATCAAACTGTCTGGCAGCGTGACCGTGGGTGAAACCCCGGTTATCCGCATCAAGAAGTAATTCTTGCCGCACAGAAAAATGGCGCCTTCGGGCGCCATTTTTGTTTATGCAGGAAGAATAAGCTCGTCATAGCCTTTTTCATGCGTGAACATCATCACCTCCGTGACGCGGTCCCCCGCCCTGCGAATCGCCTCTGCAACGCTCTTTCCTTCAACGATACCGCTCACCAGCTCAGAGCAGAACAGATCGCCGGTGCCTTTCAGGTCCGTCTTCACGCGTGGGTGCGCGCTCACGGTAACGCCTTCCCGGGTGACCAGCACCACATGGATGTTTTCCGGGGCGTCAGCAACGGGCGCGCTGGTGATGGCTACCCATTTCAGCGTGTCTGAGAGCAACCCCTGAGCCGCCGCGATGGCGCTTTCAGGCGTGCGGCACGGTTTGCCGCTGAGCACCTCGAGTTCAAAGACGTTAGGCGTAATCCCCTGCGCCAGCGGCAGCAGATGCTGGCGGTAGGCTTCCGGGATATCGGGCTTCACGTACATGCCGCTGTCGATGTCCCCGATAACCGGGTCAACCAGCACCAGCAGGTCGGGATGCTTAACTTTGATCGCTTTCAGCCAGTGAGACAGCAGCGCAATCTGGCTGGCGCTACCCATATAGCCCGTGGTCACGGCTTTCAGCTCGCGCAAAATCTCGCGCTCTTCCAGCGCCTTCAGATAGCCGCTAAACCACTCGTCCGGGATCACCCCGCCGTAAAACGTATCGTAATGGGGTGTATTGCTGAACAGCACCGTTGGCACCGCCGTAACGTTCAGTTGATGGGTCCTGATATTCGGCACCGCAATGCTGTTACCCACGCTGCCGTAAACCACCTGCGACTGCACGGCAACAATGTCGGTTTGCTGCGCCCGGGTTTTATCCCGGAATAAAATCATCTCCATGACGCTTAAATCCCCGCCCCCTGCGAATAACTCTCTTCACCAAAGACGCCGGTAGACAGATAACGATCCCCGCGATCGCAGATTATCGCCACCACCACCGCGCCCGGATTGTCCTGCGCTACCCGGATCGCACCGGCTACCGCGCCGCCCGAACTGACGCCGCAGAAGATACCTTCACGCACGGCCAGCTCACGCATGGTATTCTCCGCCTCGCGCTGGCGAATATCCAGCACCAGGTCCACCAGCTGCGCATTAAAAATGCCCGGCATGTACTCTGCGGGCCAGCGGCGAATGCCGGGGATGCTGCTTCCCTCTTCCGGCTGCAGGCCGACGATGGTGACCGCTTTTTCCTGCTCACTCAGAAAACGCGACACGCCGGTAATGGTGCCGGTTGTGCCCATGCTGGAGACAAAGTGGCTGATGCGCCCCCCGGTTTGCTGCCAGATTTCTGGCCCGGTGGTGGTGTAGTGAGCGTACGGGTTATCGGGATTGTTGAACTGGTCGAGCAGCTTGCCTTCGCCGCGCCCGGCCATCTCTAACGCCAGGTCGCGCGCCCCTTCCATCCCCTGCTCTTTGGTGACCAGAATCAGCTCTGCGCCGTAGGCACGCATTGCCGCACGGCGCTCCTGGCTCATGTTGTCCGGCATCAAAAGCTTCATCCGGTAACCTTTGAGCGCAGCAATCATCGCCAGCGCAATGCCCGTGTTGCCGCTGGTTGCCTCAATCAATACGTCGCCGGGCTTAATTTCACCGCGTTTTTCGGCCTCGACTATCATCGACAGCGCCGCCCGATCTTTTACCGATCCAGCGGGGTTATTGCCTTCAAGTTTGACCCAGATTTCGCTGCCATTGTCAGGCCCCAGGCGCTGTAGTTTGACCAGAGGGGTATTGCCGATGGTGTGTTCTAATGTATTCATGATCGCTGTCCAATAAAAAGCCCGGTGGCGCGCAGCGATCCGGGCCTACAGACGTCATATTGTAGGCCGGGTAAGCGCAGCGCCACCCGGCAAAACTACGTAATCCTAACCTATCAGGCCGACTCCGCCAGAGCAATATCCTCGCGCGTCTCAATGCGCTCGTTGCCATGATAAATACGGGCATGCTGCAGGCCCACAAACAGGCGTTCACCCCGGTGCGGCGGCACGTCATCACGCATCACCACGGTCAGCGGCTCGGTGTACCAGCCCAGCGGTTGTACCACCAGTTGGGTGTAGTGCCCTTTAGGGCTAGCCTCAAGAACCTGCACCGGCAGCGGTGAATCCAGGCTGGTACGACGGCTGACGTCCACTTCCCACGGACGCAAGAACAGATCCACCGGCCCCTGATGGGCGGAGGTGTAGCCCAGCGGCCAGCGGTGCGCGCCGACATGGAACTGGCCGCCGCGAATGGTGCCCTGCAGGCGGTTCACTTCCCCCATGAATTCGAGCACGAAGCGGGTGGACGGCTCGCGCCAGAGTTGTTCCGGCTCGTCTACCTGCTCAATGTTCCCCTGGCTCATCACCACCACGCGGTCCGCGACTTCCATCGCCTCTTCCTGATCGTGGGTCACGAAGACGCTGGTAAACTTCAGCTCTTCGTGCAGCTGACGCAGCCAGCGGCGTAGCTCTTTTCGCACCTGCGCGTCCAGCGCGCCGAACGGTTCGTCCAGCAGCAGGATCTGCGGCTCAACGGCCAGCGCGCGCGCCAGGGCGACACGCTGTTTCTGACCGCCGGAAAGCTGGGCGGGAAAACGATCCGCCAGATGGGCGAGCTGCACCATCTCCAGCAGTTTGGTCACTTTCGCTTTGATGGCTGCCGCACTGGGACGCTCGCGACGCGGCAGCACGGTCAGGCCAAAGGCGATGTTGTCGAATACGGTCATGTGGCGGAACAGCGCGTAGTGCTGGAACACAAAGCCCACCTTACGGTCGCGGGCATGCAGGCGGCTCACGTCGGTACCGTGGAAGCGGATGTGTCCGCTGGTCTGGTGCTCAAGCCCGGCGATGATGCGCAGCAGCGTGGTTTTACCGGAACCAGACGGCCCCAGCAGCGCGACCATTTGTCCGGAAGGGATATCCAGCGAGATATCATTCAGCACCTGGGTGCGACCAAAAGACTTCTTAATATTGGCAATCTCAATGCTCATGATTTCCCTCCTGATGCTGACGTTTTTCCTGATTCTCTAAACGCCACTGCACCACACTCTTCAAAAACAGGGTCAAAATCGCCATCAGCGTCAGCAACGCTGCGGCAGTAAAGGAACCGACGGTGTTGTAGTCCTGTTCCAGTAATTCAATCTGTAACGGCAGCGACAGGGTTTCGCCGCGGATCGAGCCGGACACCACCGACACCGCACCAAATTCGCCAATCGCGCGGGCGTTGGTCAGCACCACGCCATAGAGCAGTGCCCAGCGGATATTCGGCAGCGTGACGCGACGGAACATCTGCCAGCCGGAGGCGCCCAGCAGCACCGCCGCTTCGTCTTCATGGCTGCCCTGGCTTAGCATCACCGGAACCAGTTCGCGCACCACAAACGGACAGGTGACAAAAACCGTCACCAGCACCATGCCCGGCCAGGCGAACATGATTTGCAGGTTATGCTCGTCCAGCCAGCCGCCCAGCGGGCCGTTGGAGCCGTAGAACAGCAGGTAAACCAGGCCCGCCACCACCGGCGAAACCGCAAAGGGGATATCCAGCAGGGTCAGTAAAAGCTGGCGGCCTGGGAAGTTAAAGCGCGTCACCAGCCAGGCCAGCAACGTACCGAACACCAGATTCACCGGCACGGTGATCAGCGCAATCAGCACGGTCAGCCAGATGGCGTGGAGCATATCCGGGTTCGCCAGGTTTTCCAGCGCAGGCATCAGCCCTTTGCTGAACGCCTGTACAAAGATGTAGACCATCGGCACGACGAGAATAAACGCCGACACCAGCACGCCCGTGCCAATCAGAAACCATTTGCCCCAGTTGATACGGGGCGCGTCATAGCGCTTCAATTGAGTAACTTCCGCCATCAGTGACCTACCACGCGTCGACCAAAGCGACTTTGCAGAGTGTTAATCGAGAACAGCAGCAGCAGCGACGCGGCGAGGATCACCGAGGCAATCGCACTGGCCGCCGGATAATCAAACTCCTGCAAACGCACAAAAATCATCAGCGAGGTCACTTCCGTTTTCCACGCGATATTCCCGGCGATGAAAATCACCGCGCCGAACTCACCGAGGCTGCGGGTAAACGACAGCGCCACGCCCGCCAGCAGCGCCGGAGACAGCTCCGGCAGCACCACCTTGCGAAAGCTCTGCCAGCGCGTAGCGCCCAGCGTTTCTGCCGCCTCTTCATACTCCGGGCCTAACTCTTCCAGCACCGGCTGAACGGTACGCACCACGAACGGGATGCTGGTGAAGGCCATCGCCACTGCGATACCAAGCCAGGTATAGGTCACTTTGATATCAAACTTCGCCAGCCACTCGCCGTAAAACCCGTTGACGGAGAACAGCGACGCCAGCGTTAAGCCTGCAACCGCGGTCGGCAGCGCAAACGGCAGGTCCATCAGCGCATCCAACAGCGTACGGCCCGGGAAACGGTAGCGGGTTAAGATCCACGCCATCAGCAGGCCGAACACGCCGTTAAAAATGGAGGCCACAAACGCCGACAGCAGCGTGACCTTATAGGCCGCCACCACCTGCGGGTTGGTAATGACCTCCCAGTACTGCGCCCAGCTCATCTGCGCGAGTTGCATGACCAGCGCGCTGAGCGGCAACAGCAAAATCAGGCAGACGAACAGCAGGCTGGTCCCGAGGCTCAGGGTAAAGCCCGGCAGCACGCGTCTTGTTGATCCTGCAAACATTACTTACGCCCCGCCGCCAGCAGTTTGTCTAACTCTCCGCCGCTGACAAAGTGCGTCTTCATCACCTCAGGCCACGCGCCAAAATGATCTTCCACGCGGAACAACTCGGTCTGCGGGAATTTATCCTTCAGCGTGTTCATCACGTCCGGGTTATTCACGCGGTAGTAATAATCAGTAATGATGGACTGCGCCTGCGGGCTGTACAGATAGTTCAGGTAAGCCTTCGCCGCCTTCTCGGTGCCGTTGGCCTTCACGTTTTTATCCACCCACGCCACCGGGAACTCGGCCAGGATGTTGGTTTTCGGGATGACCACCTCGAAGCCCTGCGCCTCGTACTGTTTGCGGATGTTGTTCACTTCCGATTCGAAGCTTATCAGCACGTCACCCAGGCCGCGCTCGGCAAAGGTGGTGGTGGCTCCGCGTCCGCCGGTATCAAACACCTCGACGTTTTTCAGGAACTGGGTCATGAACTGCTCGGTTTTGGCTTTGTCGTTGCCGTCCGCCTTGTCCGCCGCGCCCCACGCGGCCAGATAGGTGTAGCGCGCGTTACCGGAGGTTTTTGGGTTCGGGAAGACAAGCTTCACGTCGGAACGCACGAGATCGTTCCAGTCGTGGATATTTTTCGGGTTGCCCTTGCGCACCAGGAAGCCCATGGTGGAGTAGAACGGCGAACTGTTGTTCGGCAGGCGGCTCTGCCAGTCCGCCGGGATCAGCTTGCCCTTGTCGTGCAGGATCTGTACATCCGTTACCTGGTTATACGTCACCACGTCCGCTTTCAGCCCCTGCAGGATCGCCAGCGCCTGCTTGGACGAACCGGCATGAGACTGCTTAATGGTCAGCTTGTCACCGTTGTTGTCTTTGGCCCACTGCTGTTCAAACGGCGGGTTAAGGGCGGCAAACAGCTCGCGGGAGACATCATACGAGCTGTTCAGCAGCTCGGTTGCCTGCGCCTGTGCCACCAGCAGTAAACCTGCCAGCGCCAGGGAACCTTTTTTCAGTACAGAAGCGGCCATTACGCACCCTTATAAATGAGATGACTATCTTATGGTCATAATATTTATAACGAGGACGAAAGGAGTAACGGTTTTATATACCGTTTGGTGATTTAGAAGCAGAAAAGAGAATAAGGCTGCGGGGAAAATTGCCGGGTGGCGCTAACGCTTACCCGGCCTGGGTATGGGGAGCAGTTTACAGCGCGAGCAGGCGCTCCACGGACGGCGCAAAGTAGTAGCCGCCGGTCACCGGTTTGGTGAAGCGCAGCATGGCGTCGCGCTTGCCGTCGGTGTCGCCGAACATGCTCAGCAGCTGCTGTTCAATGTTATACAGGCGCGCGCAGTAGGCACAGAAGTAAAGGCCGTGCGTGCCGCTGGCGGTGCCGTACGGCAGGCTCTGGCGCACAATCTTCAGCCCTTTGCCGTCTTCCTTGAGGTCTACGCGAGTCAGGTGCGAGGTCACAGGACGGACGTCGCCGTCGATCTCTTCGTTGGCGTCCTTGGTGCGGCCGATCATCATCTCCTGATCGTGCACGCTCATGCGGTTAAGCTGCTTGAGGTTATGTTCCCAGCGCTGGACGAACACGTAGCTGCCGCCCGCATCCACGCCGTCTTTGATCACCGCCACGTCGCGACGCGTCTCTTCACCCGCCGGGTTTTCGGTTCCGTCTACGAAGCCGCTCAAATCGCGCTCTTCCACCCAGCGGAAACCGTGCACCTCTTCCTGCACCTTGATGCTGTCGCCAAAGGCCTCCAGCGCCGCCTGGGCCACGGAAAAGTTCAGGTCATGACGCAGGGAAAGGATATGGATCAGCACGTCGTACTGGGTTGCCGGGGCCAGGCCTTTGCCGTAAGGGATGAAATCTTTCAGCTCTTGCGCCCCTTCGCCGCCGCTCAGCTGGCGCCAGACGTTATTGCCAAACGCGACAACCGCGCCAAGGTGGGCATCCGGGAATCTCGCCTGAAACGTCGCCAGTTTATCGATAAAAATTTTGCTGGCCGCACGCAGGGCATCCACGTCCCCGTTGACGTTGGCTTCAATCCAAATCGCCGCGCGGCAATGTTCTGGCAAAATGCCACTCTGAACCTGAGACATCGCTCCTCCTGAAAAAAAGATGCCACGGTAGCGTGGCATTGATGGCGGCTATTATACCTGGATTTCAGCGAGGCGGTTTGTTCAGGCGCAAATTACTGCTTCCAGATAATCTTGCTCACTTTCCAGGTTTTCAGCGTGTCGTCAGACGGCATTAACCCTTCCGGGCCGCTCCACTCGCCGGTGAAGAGATAGCTGATGTGCAGGCTGCCCTCCGCCTTACACTCTACCGCGACGCGGTCGTCCGACGGCACGCTGGCGCAGTGGCCAAAGGCTTTTTGATAAAGATCGCCAAACGGCGTGCCGACCTTGACGCCGCTCGCCGTCGGAATATCCTCGTCCATCACCGCCACGCGATTAACGGTGCCGTTATCGCCGTTGATCACCAGCGCCAGTTTGTCATCCTTCAGGGCTTCAAAATAACGCACGATGGTGCCGTTTTCGGTTTTCATACCGCTGCGCAGGCGGTAGTCGCTGCCCAGCGCATCCTGAATGGCGTCCTGGTTCAGCGCGGTGGCGGCGGTGATGTTACCCACGCCCTGCTCGGTGACTTCCGTTGAAGAGCCAAACCAGTTCCACGGATAGGCTGCAGACCAGTTAACGGAGGAGAGCGTGGAGCAGCCGGTTAACGCCAGCGGCAGAGCGCATAAAAGTAAACGCAGCGATTTCATTAAAACGTCCTTTCTTAGTCAATCAACGCTTGTTGGAGTGCGGCATCGGCAAAAAGTGCCGCTTAATCTTTCTCGGGGGTAAAACAGGCGCGCAGACGCGGGTTGGTCAGCAGCCACAGCAGCGCGACGATATCCGCCACCACCAGCGCAACCCCGATGCCCGACAGCGGCTCGCCGTTAAGCCAGAGCCACGGTTGCCAGCCCAGCAGCACCACCTGCGCAAGGATCAACAGCCCGCGCAGCGCGCTCCAGACGCGCGGGATAACCTGCCGCCGTCCGCTGCACAGAAACGCCAGCACCGCAGGCACGCCGGGCAGCAGTCCGAGCCAGAACGCGTCGTGGTCGGGGTAGAACAGATTCAGCAGCGTGTCGCCCTGCCCGCGCGACGCGCCGGCCATCACAAACAGTACCCAGGTGCGTGCCTGTAACAGCAGCACGCACCAGAACAGGAAGGGCAAACGAAGACGACCCTGGGTGTCGTAATCGGCAGGGTGAAACTCAATACTCTTCATCTTCGATCAAACGCTTACCTAAACTCAGCACGTCGGCATGCTCATAGCCCAGACGCTCATACATGCCCAACACCACGTCGTTGTCTTCCCGCACCATGATCTGGATCTTCGGACAGCCGCGAGCAATCAGTTTCTTTTCCAGACGATTAAGCAGCGCGTTAGCAATGCCGCGCGCGCGGTATTCCGGATGAACGCCCAGATAATAGGCCGAGCCGCGATGTCCGTCGTAACCGCCCATCACCGTACCAACCACCTCGCCGTTCACTTCCGCAATGAGGAACAGGCTGACGTCGTGATTGACCTTACGTTCGATATCCATTTCCGGATCGTTCCACGGACGCAGCAAATCGCAGCGCTCCCAAAGGGTAATCACCTCTTCGAAATCTTCCTGGCGAAAAACGCGTATCTCCATGGTATTAACCGCCTTTTTGGGTTTAAAAACAGTAATTATCGCCCGAACGCCCCGTTTAGCCAATATGCGGGGAAAATCTCGCCAAAATTTGGCATAATGTCACTTTGTCACGTATTGAAATGAAAAGTAAAACAATTCTCAATAAGGACTGTCGTAACACCAAACGCGATACGATATAACACCAGGACCCCAATTTTTACTATTCAGGCCGCATGAGCACATTCAAACCATTAAAAGCACTCACATCGCGTCGTCAGGTTCTCAAAGCGGGGCTGGCGGCCTTAACGTTAACGGGCATCGCAAAGCAGGCTCAGGCAAAAGACGAGAGTACGCTAAAAACCCACAATGGGCACAGCAAGCCAAAAGCAAAAAAAGCGGGCGCACGACGCCTGGTTATGCTGGATCCGGGTCATGGGGGCATTGATACCGGCGCCATTGGAAGAAACGGTTCGAAAGAAAAACACGTCGTGCTGGCGATTGCAAAAAATGTGCGATCGATTTTACGCAGCAACGGCATTGACGCGCGTCTGACGCGCACCGGCGACACCTTTATTCCCCTGTACGACCGCGTTGAAATCGCCCATCAGCACGGCGCCGATCTGTTTATGTCGATTCACGCCGACGGTTTTACCAACCCATCCGCGGCGGGCGCATCGGTGTTTGCCCTCTCTAACCGTGGGGCCAGTAGCGCCATGGCTAAATACCTCTCCGACCGTGAAAACCGGGCGGACGAAGTGGCCGGGAAGAAAGCGACCGACAAAGATCACCTGCTCCAGCAGGTGCTGTTTGACCTGGTTCAGACGGACACCATTAAAAACAGCCTGACGCTCGGCTCGCATATCCTGAAAAAGATCAAGCCCGTGCATCGGTTGCACAGTAAAGGCACCGAGCAGGCGGCGTTTGTGGTGCTGAAATCGCCGTCGATCCCCTCAGTGCTGGTTGAAACCTCGTTTATCACCAACCCGGAAGAGGAGCGACTGCTCGGTACCACGGCGTTTCGCCAGAAGATCGCCAATGCCATTGCCTCCGGGATCATCAGTTATTTCAACTGGTTTGATAATCAAAAAGCGCACTCCAGGAAACGTTAATGAAACCCAATGCACAGCGGGTGAAATCCTTCCTGATGCAGCTGCAGGATGAGATTTGCCAGAAACTGGCCGCCGAAGACGGCGGTGAATTCCAGGAAGATAGCTGGCAGCGCGACGCGGGCGGCGGTGGCCGAAGCCGCGTGCTGCGTAACGGCGGCGTCTTTGAGCAGGCCGGCGTAAACTTTTCCCACGTTCATGGCGATGCCATGCCCGCCTCCGCAACCGCGCACCGCCCGGAGCTGGCGGGCCGTAGCTTCGAGGCGATGGGCGTATCGCTGGTGGTGCATCCGCATAATCCCTTTGTGCCGACCAGCCACGCCAACGTGCGTTTTTTCATTGCGGAAAAACCGGGGGCCGATCCGGTCTGGTGGTTTGGCGGCGGGTTCGACCTTACGCCCTACTACGGCTTTGAAGAGGACGCCGTGCACTGGCACACCACCGCGCGCGACCTGTGCCTGCCGTTTGGCGAAGACGTTTACCCGACCTACAAAAAGTGGTGCGACGACTATTTCTATCTCAAGCACCGCGATGAGCAGCGCGGCATTGGCGGGCTGTTCTTTGACGATCTCAACACGCCGGATTTTGACACCGCGTTTCGCTTTATGCAGGCGGTAGGCCAGGGCTTTACCGACGCCTACCTGCCCATCGTCGAGCGGCGCAAAAACACCGATTACGGCGTGCGCGAACGGGAGTTCCAGCTCTATCGACGCGGGCGCTACGTGGAGTTCAACCTGGTGTGGGATCGCGGCACGCTGTTTGGCCTGCAAACCGGCGGGCGCACGGAGTCGATCCTGATGTCGATGCCGCCGCTGGTGCGCTGGGAGTACAACTTTGATCCGAAAGAAGGCAGCCCTGAGGCTGCCCTGAAAGCGTTTATTCGGGTTCGGGACTGGGTTTAATGCCGGCGCTTGCCCGGCCTGCATAATCCGTCGGTCGGGTAGGCGAATGCGCCACCCGACACCACGCCCTTACAGCGGCTGCGTCTGCGCCTCAACCACCGCCAGCGCCACCATGTTCACAATCCGACGCACAGAGGCAATCGGTGTTAACACATGCACCGGCTTCGAGATGCCCATCAGCACCGGTCCTACGGTGACCCCTTCAGAGCTGGACACGCGCAGCAGGTTGTAGCTGATCCGCGCCGCTTCGACGTTCGGCATGATCAGCACGTTAGCCGAGCCTTTCAGCGGGCTGTCCGGCATCCGTTCGTTGCGAATGCTCTCTACCAGCGCGGCATCGCCGTGCATCTCACCGTCGATCATCAGCTCCGGCGCACGCTCGCGCACCCGCTCCAGCGTCTCGCGCATTTTGCAGGCCGCCGCAGATTTCGAGGAACCAAAGTTCGAATGAGAGAGCAGCGCAACTTTCGGCTCGATACCAAACCGGCGCACGGTTTCCGACGCCATCACGGTGATTTCCGCCAGCTGCTCCGGCGTCGGATCGTCGTTGACGTAGGTATCCGCAATAAAGGTGTTCCCGCTTGGCAGCAGCAGCGCGTTCATTGCCCCGGCGGTATGCACCCCGTCGCGATAGCCGAAGATCTCCTGCACCACGCTGAAATGCTCATGGTAATCACCGACAGTGCCGCAGATCAGCGCATCCGCTTCGCCACGCTGAACCATGATCGCGCCGATCACCGTGGTGTTGCTGATCACGGCTTTCTGCGCCTGCTCCTGGGTGATCCCGCGACGTTTCATGATCGCGTAGTATTCGTTCCAGTACTCTTTGAAACGCGGATCGGATTCGTTGTTAACGATCTCAAAGTCCACGCCCGGCTTAATCTGTAGCCCCAGCTTCTGGATACGCATCTCGATTACGCTCGGACGGCCAATCAGGATCGGTTTCGCCAGCCCTAAGGTGATCAGCTCCTGCGTCGCGTGCAGCACGCGCGCCTCCTCCCCTTCCGCCAGCACCACGCGCTTCGCGTCGGCGCGCGCCTGGGAGAAGATCGGCTTCATGAACAGGTTGGTTTTGTAAACAAACTCGGTGAGCTTATCGACGTAGGCGTCGAAATCCTGAATCGGACGCGTCGCCACGCCGGAGTCCATCGCCGCTTTGGCTACCGCTGGCGCGATTTTGACAATCAAACGCGGGTCGAACGGTTTAGGAATGATGTAGTCCGGGCCAAAGCTCAGATCCTGATCGCCATAGGCTGAGGCAACCACTTCGCTCTGCTCGGCGTGGGCCAGCTCGGCGATGGCGTGAACAGCGGCCAGCTTCATCTCTTCGTTGATTGCCGTCGCACCCACGTCCAGCGCGCCGCGGAAGATGAACGGGAAGCACAGCACGTTGTTCACCTGGTTTGGGTAGTCCGAACGACCGGTACAGATAATAGCGTCTTCACGCACCGCTTTCGCCAGCGGCGGCAGGATTTCCGGCTCCGGGTTCGCCAGCGCCAGGATCATCGGCGCGCGCGCCATCTTCTGCACCATCTCCTGGGTCAGGACTTTCGGTCCGGAGCAGCCCAGGAAGATATCCGCGCCGTCGATCACGTCGTCCAGGGTCCGTTTTCCGTCATCGTCCACCGCATACGCCGCTTTGGTTTCCGCCATGTTTGGCTCGCGGTCTTTATAGATCACGCCTTTGGAGTCGCAGACCACAATGTTGTGTTTCTGCATCCCAAGCGCCACCAGCAGGTTCATACAGGCAATCGCCGCCGCGCCCGCCCCCGAGACCACCATGCGCACGTCAGACAGATTTTTTTCCACCACCCGCAGGCCGTTCAGAATGGCCGCGGTGCTGATAATTGCCGTGCCGTGCTGGTCATCGTGGAACACGGGAATGTTCATGCGCTCGCGCAGCTTTTGCTCGATATAGAAACATTCCGGCGCTTTGATATCTTCCAGGTTGATGCCGCCGAATGTGGGCTCCAGGGCTGCCACCACGTTGATGAATTTGTCCGGGTCCAGCTCGTCCACTTCGATATCAAACACGTCGATACCGGCAAATTTCTTGAACAGTACGCCCTTCCCTTCCATCACCGGCTTACCCGCCAGCGCACCGATATTGCCTAATCCCAGTACCGCCGTGCCGTTGGAGATCACCGCCACCAGATTACCGCGCGCGGTGTATTTGTAGGCTGCCAGCGGGTCTTTTTCAATTTCAAGACACGGCGCGGCAACGCCCGGCGAGTAGGCCAGCGCCAGATCGCGCTGGGTCGCCAGCGGCTTGGTAGGGGAAACCTGGATTTTGCCCGGAACCGGGAATTCATGAAAATCGAGAGCACTTTGTTTTAACTGATCATCCATCTTGTTATTCCTTCACGTATCGATCAAAAAGGGTGATGTTTACGATCCTGATGCACACCCTGGAGTGCCGCATAGTATCGCCGCAGGTGGCCGACTAAACTTTGAAGGCTGCCAAACTCTCACCATTGCAGAGCAAAAATTGTTATCAATTTATAACAGTGATGTTACCCGTCTCAGAAAGCAATGCCTCCCCCGTCTGCTATGCTTTTTTGTTAAGTCGATCATGATTTTCGCAGAAGTGTGAACAAACACACTCGACTAACTCTTTTATTTCCAAGGAGTAATTATTTATGAACCAGCTAGACGGCATCAAACAATTCACCACCGTAGTCGCGGACAGCGGCGATATCGAGTCTATCCGCAGCTATCAGCCGGAAGATGCGACCACCAACCCCTCGCTGTTGCTCAAAGCGGCAGGGCTTGAACATTTCAGTCATCTGATTGATGACGCCATCGCCTATGGCAAACAGCGCGGGAAAACCCAGGAGCAGCAGGTCGCCGAAGCCAGCGACAAGCTGGCGGTCAATATCGGTGCGGAAATTCTGAAAAGCATACCGGGACGCGTGTCGACCGAAGTGGACGCCCGCCTTTCCTTCGACCAGGAAAAAAGCATCAACAAAGCCCGCCGCCTGGTAGAGCTTTATCAGGAGCAGGGAATTGATAAATCGCGCATTCTGATCAAGCTCGCTTCAACCTGGGAAGGCATTCGCGCCGCCGAGGTGCTGGAAAAAGAGGGGATCCACTGCAACCTGACGTTACTGTTCTCCTTTGCTCAGGCACGTGCCTGCGCCGAGGCGGGCGTGTTCCTCGTCTCACCGTTCGTCGGGCGTATCTACGACTGGTATCAGGCAAAACAGCCGATGGACCCGTACGTGGTGGAAGAAGACCCCGGCGTGAAGTCGGTCCGCAATATCTATGACTATTACAAACAGCACCGCTACGAGACCATCGTGATGGGGGCCAGCTTCCGCCGCACCGAGCAGATCCTCGCCCTGGCAGGCTGTGACCGTCTGACCATCTCTCCTGACCTGCTGAAAAAGCTGCAGCAGAGCGACGAGACGGTGATCCGTAAACTGGTGCCGACCTCAACCGTGCTGCCAAAACCGAAAGCGATGACGGAGGCGGAGTTCCGCTGGGAGCACAACCAGGACGCAATGGCCGTCGATAAACTGGCGGAAGGCATTCGCCTGTTCGCCGTCGACCAGCGCAAACTTGAAGATCTTCTTGCCGCCAAACTTTAACCTTGCCATGGAGTGAACTATGTCCCGTAAAGAGCTCGCCAATGCCATTCGCGCCCTCAGCATGGATGCCGTGCAGAAAGCCAATTCCGGCCACCCTGGCGCCCCGATGGGCATGGCAGATATTGCCGAAGTGCTGTGGAACGACTTCCTGAAGCACAACCCGACCGATCCCACCTGGTACGATCGTGACCGTTTTATTCTTTCAAACGGCCATGCCTCCATGCTGCTCTATAGCCTGCTGCACCTCTCCGGCTACGATCTGCCGCTTGAGGAGATCAAAAACTTCCGCCAGCTGCATTCGAAAACGCCGGGTCATCCGGAGATTGGCTACACGCCGGGCGTAGAGACCACCACCGGGCCGCTCGGTCAGGGTCTGGCGAACGCCGTCGGTCTGGCGATTGCCGAGCGCACGCTGGGCGCGCAGTTTAACCAGCCGGGCCATGACATCGTTGACCACTACACCTATGTGTTTATGGGCGACGGCTGTCTGATGGAGGGGATCTCGCACGAGGTCTGCTCGCTGGCGGGCACGCTGGGGCTGGGCAAGCTGATTGGCTTCTACGATCACAACGGTATCTCGATTGACGGGGAAACCGAAGGCTGGTTTACCGACGACACGGCCAAACGCTTCGAGGCCTACCACTGGCACGTGGTGCACGAAATCGACGGTCACGATCCTGAGGCGGTGAAAAAAGCGATTCAGGAAGCGCAGAGCGTGAAGGACAAACCGTCCCTGATTATCTGCCGGACCACCATCGGCTTCGGCTCACCGAACAAAGCGGGCAAGGAAGAGTCGCACGGCGCGGCGCTGGGCGAAGAAGAGGTGGCGCTGACCCGTCAGAAACTGGGCTGGAAATACCCGGCGTTCGAGATCCCAAAAGAGATCTACAAAGCCTGGGACGCGCGTGAAGCGGGTGAACACGCGCAGCACGCCTGGAACGAGAAGTTCGCCGCCTACAAAAAGGCGCATCCGGCGCTGGCCGCCGAGTTTTCCCGCCGCATGAGCGGGGGTCTGCCGGAGGACTGGGAAGCGAAAACCCAGGCGCTGATTGAAGAGTTGCAGTCCAATCCGGCGAAAATTGCCACCCGTAAGGCATCGCAAAACACCCTCAATGCCATCGGCCCGATCCTCCCGGAACTGCTCGGCGGCTCGGCGGACCTGGCACCAAGTAACCTGACCATCTGGTCTGGCTCTAAATCCCTGAAGGAGGACGTGGCCGGGAACTACATTCACTACGGCGTGCGTGAATTCGGGATGACGGCCATTGCCAACGGTATCGCCCATCACGGCGGCTTTGTGCCTTATACCGCCACCTTCCTGATGTTTGTTGAATATGCCCGCAACGCGGCGCGTATGGCGGCGCTGATGAAGGCGCGGCAGATCATGGTCTACACCCACGACTCCATCGGTCTGGGGGAAGACGGGCCGACGCACCAGGCAGTTGAACAGCTGGCGAGCCTGCGCCTGACGCCAAACATCAGCACCTGGCGTCCGTGCGATCAGGTAGAGGCCGCGGTCGGCTGGAAGCTGGCGGTTGAACGCCACAGCGGGCCGACGGCGCTGATCCTGTCGCGTCAGAATCTGGCGCAGATTGAGCGTACGCCGGAGCAGGTGAAAAATATCGCCCGCGGCGGCTACATTCTGAAAGACAGCGGCGGCAAGCCGGACGTGATTTTGATTGCTACCGGTTCTGAGATTGAAATCACCGTTAAGGCAGCGGAGAAGCTGACCGCCGAAGGTCACGCGGTGCGCGTGGTCTCCCTGCCCTCTACCGATATTTTCGACGCACAGGATGAGGCTTACCGTGAATCGGTCCTGCCTTCAAACGTTGCGGCACGCGTGGCGGTGGAAGCGGGGATCGCCGACTACTGGTACAAGTATGTCGGGCTGAAAGGCGCGATTGTCGGGATGCGCGGCTACGGCGAATCGGCCCCAGCCGACAAGCTGTTCCCGTATTTCGGCTTTACCGTCGAGAACGTGGTTGAGAAGGCGTTGAGCGTGATGTAGTGCGGTTTTCGTTGCCGGGTGGCGGCTACGCCTTACCCGGCCTACGATGTGGCGGCTTTGCAGGCCGGGTAAGCGACAGCGGCATATGGCCAAAAAACTACCGCGTGATCCACAGCGTGGGCCAGGCATCTGGCCCATTCCAGCCATCGCAGCTTGGCTCTTCCGCATAGCGCACCAGGCGAAAGCGCTGGCCGTCAAAACGCCAGCGCGTCTGAATGCCGCAATCCCCGATACCGCGTCCTAACGCGAGAGTCGTTAACTCCCGGTTTTTCTCATCGAAGCTGGCGTTCATCAACTCCATTTCACTGCTCTGGCTTGACGGGGTAAACGGCAATCGCAGCCTGACGGAACGGGCCGCGAACGGCTTTTTGCGTGATACCAGCCATGCCAGATCGACGGTGTTGTACGCCCCCGCCTCACAGCTGACGATCAGCAGCGCTTTGTCATCCGTTAACGCCGTGACGCGGACCTCGCGACGGCTGGGATCCAGCGAGCATTGGCTGTTATTCATCCGCCAGGTGCCATAGTCCAGCAGATCGTTTAGCTCAGCGTGAGTAAGCGGCGTGGGCGTCGGATTGACTGTCGCCACCTTTTTGAGGGCTGGCGCAGGAGGAACGCTCAGCGGCGGATCGTCCCCTTTTTTAATCCAGGCGGTTTCGCTGCCGACACGCTTTTGCTGAGCGTCGATAAACAGCAGCGCGGCTTTAAGGCCGTCCAGAGAGGCAATCTGCCTGCCGCCGCGCAGCGTCAGCGTATGCCCTTCCTGAATATGCTTTAAAAAGGCAGAGATGGTCGCCGCATCGTCGGTTTTCAGGTGCCAGGGCGTAAGCTGCCAGCGCTGCGGGTCAAGCTTCACCGGCGCGTTGTCGAGCAGTAATCGCGGCGCGATGTCTGGCTCTTTCACCGAAGGCGAAGAAAACCCGCCGAGATCGATGCGCAGCGTGGCATCGGTTTTGGCCCCGGCGCTGCGGCTCAGCGTCATGACCAGTCCATGATGCTCGCCGGTATTGCGCGCCACGCAAAAATTCTGGTTATTGCAGGTGACCTGCCAGTCTGAGAAGGACTGCTGAGCAGGCGCAGCCCACACCAGCGGCGCGGACAATACGCAAAGAAGGAACAGAAAGAAAAGGCGCATGAATGGCACAACCCCGGAAACGAAAACGCAAAACTGGGCGGTATCTTCGTGGCACAACCGGGCTTGCTCAATCAGATTTATCGGATAGATTTATCCGAAAGCCTCACTCCTGACGTTCGAAAGCGGGGGTCATGAGGCCGGATGTTTGTAAATATTGTAACAATATCACCGCCTTACCGTCCCTGATCTCACCGTTTTTCACCATGTTAAGGGCTTCTGTAAAGGGGATCTCCAGCACGTCGATATCTTCATCTTCCACGCCGCCGCCCGGGTTGACCCGCTGCGCGTCGTGGTATTCGGCGATAAAGAAATGAACGATCTCCGTCACGCCGCCCGGCGACATAAACAGCTCAAAGACCTTTTTAACCTCGCCCACCTCGAAGCCTGTCTCTTCAATCGCCTCTTTGCGAATACAGACTTCCGGCTCATCATCGTCCAGCAGGCCTGCGCAGGTTTCGATCAGCCGCCCGTCCGGGTTGCCGTTCACCCACGTCGCGACGCGAAACTGGCGGATCAGCACCACGCTCTTTTTTTCGCGGTTATAGAGCAGAATAGTTGCGCCGTTGCCACGATCGTAGACCTCGCGTTTATGGCGGATCACCTCGCCGTTTTTACGCGTTAAATCGTAGGTGATGTTACGCAGTACAAAGTAATTTTCAGAGAGGATTTTGTCTTTGATAACGTCTATTTTCAGGGTCATACAGGCTCCACGGCTAAATGAGTGTGGGTATACTACGCCGCGAAATCCGCTTTGTCGCCCGTCGACGCGCGTGTGTTTTAAGCGTTTTACGCTGCGCCGTTGCAAAATCACCGCGTCGGCGAGCAGACGCAGCCGCTTATTTCGTGTAAACAATACCCCTACTCTTTATATAAAAAATCGCTTTACCCACAGCGGGGCTTACGGGCAGGGTTCACATCCCCGGAAGCCGGGCGATGTCCAGTGACCCTGTGGCAGATTAATTTTTTCAGGAAGCCGTTTTGTGACCGTTAAACGCCCCGTCTCCCGAAGCCTGGCTCGGGCTTTCTTTTCGATTATTATGCTGTCCGTGCTCACCAGCGCCATTGCGCTGCTGACGCTTGCCAGCAGCCAGCGCGACGCCGAGGCGATCAATATCGCCGGGTCGCTACGCATGCAGAGCTACCGGTTGGGCTACGAGATGCAGCGCACCAGCCCTTCGCTGGCGGAACACCGGGCAGTGTGGCAACAGACCCTCAGCGCGCCCGCGCTGCAAAAACTCAGCCGCTGGTACGTGCCGGACGACGTGAAGCAGCGTTATCATCAGTTACATCTCGCCTGGCAGGAGATGGACAAACGCATCGCCAGCGGGGACACCGCGTGGTACCAGAGCCACATTGAAGATTTTGTGGGCCGTATTGATGCCTTTGTGCTGGCGCTTCAGCACTACACCGAGCATAAAATTCAGCTGGTTATCCTGATGTCGCTGGCAGGCGGCCTCGGCATTTTGCTGCTGGCGATGACGACCCTGCGGCGGATCCGGCGTCAGGTCGTTCTGCCGCTCAAAAACCTGGTGGCGGCAAGCGAGCGCATCGAGCAACGCGCGTTTGATACCCCGGCTCCCGACACCCATCTGCCCAACGAACTGGGCCAGCTCTCCCGCGCCTTCAACCATATGTCAGGCGAACTGCACACGCTGTATCGCTCGCTTGAGCACTCCGTCGCCGAAAAAACCCGGCACCTGAACGAAGCGCATCAGCAGCTGGAAATGCTCTTCACCTGCTCTCAGGCGCTCAACACCGGGCAGATAGACAGCCACTGCTTCAGGCATATTTTGCAGATTGTGCATGACTACACGCAGATGAATTATCTGGAGCTTCGCACCAGCGACGACTGGCGGCTGGCGGAGGGCACCGAGTCTGACACCGTCCAGATGCAGAGCCTGCCGGTGCTGATGCAGGATACGCTGTATGGCGAACTCCGCTGGCAGAGCGACACCGCGAACGTGTCCCTGCCCCTGATGAAAAGCGTCGCAACGATGCTGGGGCGTGGGCTTTACTTCAATCAGGGGCAAAAGCACTTTCAGCAGCTGCTGCTGATGGAAGAGCGCGCGACCATCGCCCGCGAACTGCATGACTCGCTGGCGCAGGTGCTTTCTTACCTGCGGATCCAGCTTACGCTGCTCAAACATGCTGTACCGGAGGAGAACGCGCCCGCGCAGACCATCATTGCCGACTTTTCCCGCGAGCTCAACAACGCCTGGCAGCAGCTGCGTGAGCTGCTCACCACCTTCCGCCTGACGCTGAACCATGCCAACCTCCCCGCCGCGCTGCAGGAGTCGCTCGACGGCCTGCAAAGCCAGACCCAGGCGAAGCTGACGCTCGACTGCCGCCTCTCTTCGCTGGCGCTGGATGCCCAGAAGCAGGTTCACCTGCTGCAAATTGTGCGCGAGGCGGTGCTGAATGCCATCAAGCACGCCGAGGCGAGCGAGATCACCGTAAGCTGCATTACCGCTGCGGATGGCACCCACACGGTGACGATCCGCGACAACGGCATCGGTATTGGGGAGGCCAGCGAACCACCGGGGCACTACGGGCTGAATATCATGCGCGAACGCGCAGGGCGGCTTGGGGGCACGCTAAGCTTCTCTCAGCCGCCAAATGGCGGCACGCAGGTCAGCGTAAGGTTCAGTACGCCTGCGGGTAAATAACGGTAAAGTCATGCGTTATGCCAACGCCTCGTCCTGAAGATGCAGGATACTTTCCGTCGCGCCCGCGTGGGGGCGCGGCGTAAACGCGCATGATAATTTACATTATCTCCTTTATTTCTCCACGTTTGGCTCTGCTCTTGCCGCTACAGTGATGCGGGCAATTTACAATAATGACGTGCAGCAAAACGAGGTCACTTTTTCATGGCGAATTTTTTCATCGATCGCCCCATTTTTGCCTGGGTACTTGCCATCCTGTTGTGTCTGACAGGTGTCCTGGCGATTACATCGCTTCCCGTTGAGCAATATCCCGAACTGGCGCCGCCTAACGTGCGCATCACGGCTAACTATCCCGGTGCCTCGGCGCAGACGCTTGAGAATACCGTGACGCAGGTTATCGAGCAGAATATGACTGGCCTCGACAACCTGATGTATATGTCTTCCCAGAGTAGCGCCACTGGTCAGGCAACCGTGACGCTCAGCTTTACGGCGGGTACCGATCCGGACGAAGCGGTGCAGCAGGTGCAAAACCAGCTCCAGTCGGCCCTGCGCAAGCTGCCTCAGGCCGTGCAAAACCAGGGCGTAACCGTGCGTAAAACCGGTGACACCAACATTTTGACCATAGCCTTTGTCTCCACCGACGGCTCGATGGATAAGCAGGATATTGCCGACTACGTTGCCAGTAACATTCAGGATCCGCTGAGCCGGATTAACGGCGTAGGGGATATCGACGCCTACGGTTCGCAGTACTCCATGCGCATCTGGCTTGACCCGAATAAGTTAACCAGCGTCCAGATGACCGCTAAAGATGTCACCGATGCCATCGAATCCCAGAATGCGCAAATCGCGGTGGGACAGCTCGGCGGCACGCCGTCGGTGGATAATCAGGCGCTGAATGCCACCATTAATTCGCAGTCGCTGCTGCAAACGCCGGAGCAGTTCCGCAATATCACCCTGCGGGTCAATCAGGACGGTTCTGAAGTGCGCCTGGGCGATGTCGCCACGGTTGAAATGGGGGCGGAGAAGTATGATTACCTGAGCCGCTTTAATGGTAAGCCGGCGTCAGGTCTGGGGGTAAAACTGGCTTCAGGCGCTAACGAGATGGCAACCGCTGAACTCGTACTCAACCGCCTGGACGAACTGTCGCACTTCTTCCCGCACGGCCTGGAGTACAAAGTCGCCTACGAGACCACCTCATTTGTGAAGGCGTCCATTGAGGACGTGGTGAAAACCCTCCTCGAAGCCATCGCGCTGGTGTTCCTGGTGATGTACCTGTTCTTACAGAACTTCCGCGCCACGCTTATCCCCACCATTGCCGTGCCGGTAGTCCTGCTCGGCACCTTCGCGGTGCTCTACGCCTTCGGATACAGTATCAACACGCTGACCATGTTCGCCATGGTGCTGGCCATCGGCCTGCTGGTGGATGATGCCATCGTGGTGGTGGAGAACGTTGAGCGCATCATGAGCGAAGAAGGACTTTCGCCGCGCCAGGCAACGCGCAAATCGATGGGGCAGATTCAGGGCGCGCTGGTGGGTATCGCGATGGTGCTGTCGGCGGTATTTATCCCGATGGCCTTCTTTGGCGGCACCACCGGCGCAATTTACCGCCAGTTCTCTATCACCATCGTCTCTGCCATGGTGCTGTCGGTGCTGGTGGCGATGATCCTCACCCCTGCCCTCTGCTGTACCCTTCTTAAGCCGCTGCATAAAGGCGAACATCACGGCCAGAAAGGCTTTTTCGGCTGGTTTAACCGCATGTTTAACCGCAACGCGGCCCGCTATGAGGCGGGCGTGGGGAAAGTTCTCCACCGCAGCGTGCGCTGGATGGTGGTGTATGTCCTGCTGCTGGGCGGCATGGTTTTCCTGTTCCTGCGTTTGCCCACCTCCTTCCTGCCGCTGGAAGACAGAGGGATGTTTATCACCTCGGTCCAGCTCCCGAGCGGCTCGACCCAGCAGCAGACGCTGAAAGTGGTGCAGAAGGTGGAGAATTATTTCCACACCCAGGAGAAGGACAACGTGGTTTCTATCTTCTCAACCGTGGGTTCCGGCCCCGGCGGTAACGGGCAGAACGTGGCGCGTATGTTCATACGTCTGAAAGACTGGGAACAGCGCGACAGCAAAACCGGCTCCTCCTTTGCCATTATCGAGCGAGCCACGAAGGCGTTTAGCCACATCAAAGAGGCGCGCGTCTTCGCCAGCAGCCCTCCCGCCATCAGCGGAATGGGCAGCTCGGCAGGGTTTGATATGGAGCTGCAGGATCACGCCGGCGCGGGGCACGACGCGCTCATGGCTGCCCGCGATAAGCTTCTGGATCTGGCTGGCAAAGATCCGCAGCTCACGCGCGTTCGTCACAATGGCCTGGATGACAGCCCGCAGCTGCAGGTGGATATCGATCAGCGCAAAGCGCAGGCGCTTGGCGTCTCTATCGACGATATCAACAATACGCTGCAAACCGCCTGGGGCTCGAGCTATGTGAACGACTTTATGGATCGCGGCCGTGTGAAAAAGGTCTACGTCCAGTCGGCCGCCAAATACCGCATGCTGCCGGATGATATCAACCGCTGGTACGTGCGAAATAACGCGGGCGGTATGGTGCCGTTCTCAGCGTTTGCTACCTCCCGCTGGGAAACCGGTTCGCCTCGTCTTGAGCGTTACAATGGCTACTCGGCCCTGGAAATTGTCGGCGAAGCGGCGCCGGGGGTGAGTACCGGTACGGCGATGGACGTTATGGAAAAACTGGTGCAGCAGCTGCCGGCCGGTTTTGGCCTTGAGTGGACGGCCATGTCTTACCAGGAGCGCCTCTCCGGTGCGCAGGCACCTGCCCTGTACGCGCTGTCGCTGCTGGTGGTGTTCCTCTGCCTTGCCGCCCTGTATGAAAGCTGGTCGGTACCGTTCTCGGTCATGCTGGTGGTGCCGCTAGGGGTGATTGGCGCCCTGCTCGCCACCTGGATGCGCGGCCTGGAGAATGACGTTTACTTCCAGGTCGGGCTGCTCACCGTGATTGGCCTGTCGGCGAAAAACGCCATTCTGATCGTCGAGTTTGCCAACGAGATGAACGCTAAGGGGCACGACCTGATGGCCGCCACGCTCCACGCCTGCCGCCAGCGCCTGCGACCGATCCTGATGACCTCCCTGGCGTTTGTCTTTGGCGTGCTGCCAATGGCGACCAGTTCAGGGGCTGGCTCCAGCAGCCAGCACGCGGTAGGGACTGGCGTCATGGGCGGTATGATTTCGGCAACGATCCTGGCTATCTATTTCGTCCCGCTGTTCTTTGTGCTGGTTCGTCGCCGTTTCCCGCTGAAGGAACGCCCTGAATAAGCGGGCAACGCGTGACGGGTATAAAAAAGGCGGCTCAGTTAGCCGCCTTTTTACTGTGTGATAGATTCACACTATGGTTATTTTACTTATTTAAGTGCTCTTGCAATTCTTACTGAATATCATTTACGAAGCATGTCTTCGATAAAGTCTTTCCAGTTCCCCAGTTCACGTTCAATCATAACAACCTCTCTTATTATTATGCGTATTCTACGAAAAACCATCGTCATTGTGAAGATAATTTAGCCAATCACTGCGATTGCACCCCGCGCATACCCGGTGTTCAGGGTAACTATGCGCCGGGGCGAGTAAATTTTATGTGACGTGCAGCAATATTTAGAAATAACTCAGCGAACCGGTGAATTTTTATTAATGTAGTCACGCAGTTCACTATTTTGAGTGAATGGACAACTATGCTTAAATGATGAAATAATATTCAGCATACAGATGTACGTTGAATTATGAAGAATAACGAATTAAGCGATTTACTAAGCGTGCTATATTTCACTTAAGGATATATCTTCGAAATAATTGAACATTTCATCATCATTAGAGCAAAAGGATTCAACATGGTTGTGATGTACGGCATTAAAAACTGCGACACCATCAAAAAAGCCCGCCGCTGGCTGGAGGCCAGGAACATTGAGTACCGCTTCCATGACTACCGCGCCGATGGCCTTGATGCAGAATTTCTGCATACCGCCATCAACGAGCTGGGGTGGGAAGCACTGCTGAACACCCGCGGTACCACCTGGCGAAAACTCGATGAATCACTGCGAGCCAGCATCACAGACGCCGACAGCGCGGCCAGGCTGATGCTTGAAATGCCAGCAATTATCAAACGCCCATTGCTCTGCAAGCCAGGTCAGCCTATGCTGCTGGGTTTCAGTGAAACCTTATATTCAGACTTTTTTGTTGAGGTGTAGTCTATGTCATGCCCGGTCATTGAGCTGACTCAGCAGCTTATTCGCCGTCCTTCCCTAAGCCCGGACGATGCAGGTTGTCAGGCATTAATGATTGAACGCCTGCGGGCCATTGGGTTTACCGTTGAAACGATGGACTTCGGCGACACGCAGAACTTCTGGGCATGGCGCGGCGAAGGCGAAACGCTGGCGTTTGCCGGGCATACCGATGTGGTTCCTGCGGGCGACGCAGACCGCTGGATCAACCCGCCGTTCGAGCCGACTATCCGCGACGGCATGCTGTTTGGCCGCGGTGCGGCGGACATGAAAGGTTCGCTGGCGGCCATGGTCGTGGCGGCCGAGCGCTTCGTGGCGCAGCATCCAGACCATAAAAACCGTCTCGCGTTTCTGATCACCTCCGATGAAGAAGCCAGCGCGCACAATGGTACGGTTAAAGTGGTTGAGGCGCTGATGGCGCGCAACGAACGCCTGGACTACTGCCTGGTGGGCGAACCGTCCAGTACCGAGGTCGTCGGCGATGTGGTAAAAAACGGGCGTCGCGGGTCGCTGACCTGTAACCTGACGATCCACGGCGTGCAGGGGCACGTGGCCTATCCGCATCTCGCCGATAACCCGGTTCACCGTGCGGCCCCGATGCTCAATGAGCTGGTGGGTATTGAGTGGGACAAAGGCAACGAATACTTCCCACCGACCAGTATGCAGATAGCAAACATCAAGGCCGGGACGGGCAGTAACAACGTCATCCCGGGCGATTGTTTCGTTCAGTTCAACTTCCGCTTCAGCACTGAACTGACCGACGAAATGATCAAAGCGCGCGTGATGGCGCTGCTGGAGAAGTATGAATTGCGCTATACCGTGGACTGGTGGCTGTCCGGCCAGCCGTTCCTGACGCAGCGCGGTAAACTGGTGGATGCGGTGGTGAATGCCATCGCGCACTATAATGAAATAAAGCCACAGCTGCTGACAACGGGCGGCACCTCCGACGGACGCTTTATTGCCCGCATGGGGGCGCAGGTAGTCGAACTGGGTCCAGTTAACGCGACCATTCATAAAATCAATGAGTGCGTCAACGCGGCAGATTTACAACTGCTGGCCCGTATGTATCAACGTATTATGGAGCAACTCGTCGCCTGACGGTTGCTCTGAGAAGGAATAGCGAATGGATTGGCTTTCAAAGTACTGGTGGATCCTGGTGCTGGTGTTTTTAGTGGGCGTGCTGCTTAACGTGATTAAAGATCTGAAGCGCGTTGATCACAAAAAATTCCTCGCCAACAAACCGGATCTCCCGCCGCATCGTGACTTTAACGACAAGTGGGACGATGAAGACGACTGGCCGAAGAAAGACCAGAAGAAGTAATTGTGATTCCCCTCACCCTGTAAGGGAGAGGGGAAATAATTACATAAACTCGACAATATCATCATCATTCGGCTTAGCGCCGCTGAGCGCTTCGTCGAAGTAGTGCTTCGGCACGGTGTAACGCAAATGGTCGAGCGCAAACTGCATGCTACGATCGTCAATCGCATGCCCCAGATCCTCGACGATATCCAGCGTGACATCCCCGCCTTCACGAATGAGCGCCTCCTGGGCAGCCACCGCGTGAGCCAGATCGATTACCCTGTCTTCACCACCGTGGATCAGGTGAATAGTAGTGTGCGTAGTGGCCCGCTGCGGCAACGTCGCAAAGCGTCCGTTAAAAGCAATGACGCGCGAAACCAGACCCGGCTGCGCCTTCACGCTCTCAAGCGACATAATCGACCCCTGTGAGAAGCCAATCAGCGCGGTGGCGTTAGCCCCCACGCCGCTCTGCTGCTGCCAGTAGCGCACGATGTCGATAAAAGCAGGCATCACGGCATCAATGCGCGCCTGACGGTTCTCTTCGGTCACGCCCTGCACGGAGAACCACTGCCGGCCATCCGGGCCGCATGGCTCCACGCCACCAATGCTGACAATCAGCGCGTCCGGGAATATCGGTGCGAACCAGCTGCCAATCTGCCCCATGTTGACGGCATTATCGCCAACGCCATGAAACAGCAGCAGTAACTGTTTAGCCGGTTTGTCCGGGCTTTGAACAACAAAATGGTCATGTTTCATGGCGAGCTCCTTAATTGATAAGCAGGATTTTACGCCTCTCGAGGGTAATGACCATGCCACTTTACTGAAGAAGTCATTGAAAAAATTGCCATTGCAAAACGCGCTCTCTCAGTTGCTGACAGCGCGCGCGATCGAGCGTTTCCAGCGCCAGGGCGGCGTCATTACGCAGGCGCGCCAGCAATGCTTTACGCCCGGAAAGAGAGAGTTCGGCGCTGAGCGCGGCCTCCTCTTTTCGTGCCTCGATTTTTCCGCGCAGCGCCGCCATCGGCGCATCCACCGCGAGCAGCAGACGCGTTAAGGCCGCCACCGAGGTCGAAAACGGGCGATGAGCAAAGGCAAATCCTGCCAGCTCCAGCCAGTCATCACTGTTAAGGGTAGCCTCCCAGCGATCGGGCACAGGGATCTTTTCTTCATTCCACGCCGAAAGAACGCGCGCATCGCGGCACAGTCGCCGGTGTTCCTGCTCGCACAGCCGGTGCCCTGGCTCAGTTAGCGGTCGCATCGCCATCGCCGTGTAGCAGCCGCTGCTGGCCTCCCGGTGGCTGCCCATGCGCACCAGCATAAAGCCGCACTGCCGCCAGAAGCGCCACAGCTCGTCGGTATAGCCGAAACTGACGGAGAGGTAATCCTGCCCCCCGGCAGTGCGGATCAGCGCCTGGCCGATCCCCTCCCGCTGACGATGGGGATGCACGGCTATGCGGGTCACGCGTCGCCCGCTAAGCGTTGCGGCTAGCGGCGACCCGCCGTGCGCCGCCAGAGACTGGGCCACAAGATTTCCGCGTGGACGGCGATATCCCGCCCAAACTGCGCGACTCAATTCAGGGGATAACCCGCCCTCCTCCACCAGCCAGAGCGCCCCGACAATAGCGCTGCCCGCTTGCGCGACGGCAAAATGCTGACCAGGGGCATCCATCATTCGGCGTAAATCGAGCGGCGACGTACGGTAGTGTGCGGCGCACAGCAGCTCGTAAACGCCCGCCACGCGCGCCGGATGACGCTCCCAGTCCTGCGGTTCAAGCGAGCCTAAGGTCACGTCGCCTGCGGGACGCAGGTCGATAAGCGCATCGTCAAACAGCAGGGCGCTATCAACAACCCGCTCAAGCGGACACCCGGCCGCCCAGCGGATCGGGCTGGAAAGCGTGTAACGCTGCAACGCGCTAAACCGCGCGCAGAATTTAAGCAAAAAGCCCCTGCCGGTGCCTTCATAGCCCTGCACCGTCGTGGTTAGCACAACCCGTGGGAAACGGTTGACCAGCTGTTCAAGCAGCGGGCCGGGGATGGCAGCCGCCTCGTCAACGATCAGCCAGTCCGCCTGCACGTCGCTTGCCAGGATGGCGTCCGGGGCCATGAAGTGAAATCGCTCTCCGGCGAAGCGCGCGATCACGTCGGTCGCGCCTTTTGCCGGCGCGGTGACGATAGCGCAGCCCGCCACACGCGTAACCAACATCCCCGCGAGGGCCGATTTCCCACGCCCGCGCGGGGCGGTGATGGCCGCAACGCCAGGCTCCATCGCCAGCAGCGCCGCCAGAATAGCGGCCTGCTCGCGCTGCGGCTCGCCGCGGGCGGGCTGCCAGTCAGGCACGTCAGGGAAGGATGGAAGGGATAACGCCTTTTCTTGCTGCCAGATAATCGCGTCGGGATCGGCGGCGATTATCCGGCAGAAATGGTGAACGAAGTGCGGGGTGGCGATCGGGTCGGGTCGGTCGCTCCAGCGTACGGAATCCGCGTCCGGCGTATCAGCCCACCGGGAAAGGGGTGGAACCAACAGCACCAGCAGGCTTCCGGCGCGCAGCGTTCCGGCAAGCGCGGCAAAAGCGGAGGCGTCAAACCCAACGCGGGCATCAAAGACGGCATGCAGAAACTCGCGCCCCAGCAGCCCGCTCATGGCCTTTGAGGGATGTTCATCAAGCCACGGCCAGTCGCCGGGCAGGGTATCGCGCAGGGCGACTGCCTGCGCAAGTGCCCACTGCGGCTCCCCGCTGAGCACCACCAGCCGACGATGGCCTGTGCGCCCGAGCAGGGTTATCAGATTTTCAAACGCCAGCATTACATGGCTTTACCGAAGGTATCACACTGCGCCGGGTCGCCACTGTCGAAACCCCGTTTGAACCAGGTGTAGCGCTGTTCAGAGGTTCCATGCGTAAAGCTGTCCGGCACCACGCGGCCCTGGCTCTGCTGCTGCAGACGATCGTCGCCAATGGCTTCAGCCGCGTTCAGCGCCTCTTCCAGGTCCCCCGCTTCGAGCACGCCCTGCTTCTGCATGCTGTTGCCCCACACGCCGGCAAAGCAGTCCGCCTGCAGCTCCATGCGCACCGACAGGTGATTCACTTCCGTCTGAGAGGCATTCTGCTGCATCTGACGCACTTTAGGTTCGATACCGAGCAGCTTCTGTACGTGGTGTCCGACTTCATGCGCAATTACGTAGCCCTGGGCAAAATCGCCGTCAGCGCCGAGCTTGCGTTTCATGTCGTCGTAAAAAGAGAGATCGATATAGACGGTACTGTCAGCCGGACAGTAGAACGGGCCCATCACCGACTGCCCGGTACCGCAGCCGGTACGCGTCGCACCGCGGTACATCACCAGTTTCGGCGGCTGATAGGTTTTCCCCATCTTCTCGAACTGCTGACTCCAGGTGTCTTCGGTCGTGGCGAGGATCACGGAGGTAAATTTCGCCGCTTCATCTTCATTCGGGCTGATGGAGCGCGACGAATGTTGCTGCTGCTGAAGAGGTTCTCCGGTCAGCATCCCGGTTAAATCGACACCGTAATAGCCCGCAACCAGCACCACGATCAGCAGAATAATCCCGCCCTTTCCACTGGGTAACCGGAAGCCAGGACCGCCCATAGACGGGCCGCCGCCGCTACTGCTGCGCCTGTCTTCTACATTGTCACTTTCACGACGCCCTTGCCAGCGCATAAACACCTCGAAAATATCCTATTATTCATAGCTATGATCGTAGGCGGTTAATGGCAAGATTACCATAGGAAACAAAGGTAAGACGCCAAAGGATGCAAACATCCTTTGGCAACAGAGAGGATTAGTCGAGCTTAACGCCTAAACGGTGAGCAACCGCTTCGTAGGCTTCAATCAGGCCGCCCAGGCTCTGACGGAAACGGTCTTTATCCATTTTATCCAGCGTCTCTTTGTCCCACAGGCGGCTGCCGTCCGGGGAGAACTCATCGCCCAGCACCACTTCGCCTTTGAACAGACCGAACTCCAGCTTGAAATCAACGAGGATCAGGCCCGCGTCGTCGAACAGCTTTTTCAGCACGTCGTTGGCTTTGTAGGTCAACTCCTGCATACGCGCCAGATTCTCTTTACTGACCCAGCCAAAGGTTTCGCAGTAGGATTCGTTAACCATCGGATCGTGCATGGCGTCGTTTTTCAGGAACAGATCGAACAGCGGAGGATTCAGCTCGATACCTTCTTCAATGCCAAGACGCTTCACCAGTGAGCCAGCGGCGCGGTTACGCACCACGCATTCCACCGGGACCATATCGAGTTTCTTCACCAGACATTCCGTATCGGACAACAACGCTTCCATCTGGGTCGGAATACCCGCTTCGGCCAGTTTGGTCATAATGAAGTGGTTGAACTTGTTGTTCACCATGCCTTTACGATCGAACTGCTCAATGCGCGCGCCATCCCCTGCTGACGTATCATTGCGGAACTCGAGCACCAACAGATCGGGGTTTTCCGTGCTGTATACGGTCTTCGCTTTGCCACGATACAACTCAGCTTGCTTCTGCATCTTCATTACTCCTGGTGTGATAATTTGAGTTCAAAACTGGGAATATTATGCCACGCACACGTTTGCGTAGCACGAAAATAAAAAGGGCTGGATTAACCAGCCCTCATTTTTATTTGCTGAATGCAGCCTGGAAGACCGCGACCAGCGCATCGTTCTGCGACTGGGTCAGCGTGTGGCCTTTCGGATCGATAAACTGCAGGCTACTGCGGTTATCGAGGTCACCGACCTGAATTTTATAATCGCCGGAGGCCAACTGTGGATCGCGTGCGCCCAGTTCCTGCCATGCGCTATCGGACAGCGGTTTATAGGTTGCCGTCATGCTACCCGTTGAACGCGTGCTGTCAGAAACCTTCATGCCCATTTTTTCCAGCGTCGCTGGCAGGCGCTGCCAGGTCTGGTTAAATGGCGCACGAACGACCAGCATTGGCAGACCGGTCTCATCAGCGGCGCTCTGCACGTCGAAGGTGGTCCCGTTACTGCTCCGCGCTGCGTTAGCCGCATCCGTCGCGTTTTTATCCAGACCGGCGGCAATCACGTTCAGCATTTCGGTGCTGTAGCGCTGCATGGAAGCCGGATCGGCCACCGCTTTACCCGCCTGCTCCAGGTTCAGCAGCTTAACGGTGACCGCCTGCTGATAACCCTGAGGCTTAACGGAGACTTGATAACGACCACGGTACTGCTGATCTTCATCCAGACGGTTCCAGTTAATCCAGTCGGTGGTTAACGTCTGGCTGGCGTCGTCACGTTTGTCGATGGTGTAATTCTTCGCCTGAATGACGCTCACCACCTGCGGCCACAGGGTGCTATTGCGACCGCTTTCAACCAACAGCGATGCGGTATCACCGGTAAACTGGGTACGCGCGCCGCTCACCAGCGCCAAAGGCTGTGCCGGTGGTCGAATATCAAGCGCTTTACCCACCTGACCGCTACCGTTGGTCACGGGAATATTGTAATCACCGTTTTGAATCGGCAGGATCATGCCAGCAGGTGCGTGAAGTTCAGCAAGCGGTGTCGCATCCAGATAGGATTCATCACCGCTCACCTGGCGCTTGTAGCGCGAGTCTGAACTACAGGCAGCGAGCAGCATCACAAGCGAAACACTCGCAACCTTCGCCAGGCGCGACTTCTGTACTGAATAAGCCATCAAATCTCCCTAAACTTTACAGCAAACCAGCATGCTTGAGCGCGCCAGCGACGATATCGCGACCGTGGTCGGTAATCGGTGTCATTGGCAGACGCAGCGTGTCGGTTGCTACAAGTCCCAACTCCTTACAGGCCCATTTCACTGGGATCGGATTGGGTTCGACAAATAATTTATTGTGCAACGGCATCAGACGCTGATTAATCACGCGAGCGTCATCAAAATGACCGGCCGCCGCCAGCTTGCACATTTCCGCCATATCGCGCGCCGCAACGTTTGCCGTTACGGAAATCACGCCATGGCCTCCGAGCTGCATAAAGTCCAGCGCGCTCGCGTCATCACCACTCAACAGGATAAAGTCGTCTGAAACCAGCTCTTTGATCTGATGAACGCGGCTTAAGTTCCCCGTTGCCTCTTTAATCCCGATAATATTTTTTACTTTCGAGAGGCGACCAACGGTTTCCGGCAGCATATCGCAACCGGTGCGGGACGGCACATTATACAGAATTTGTGGCAAGTCAGTATGTTCAGCGATGGCTTTGAAATGCTGGAACAAACCTTCCTGGGTAGGACGGTTGTAGTAAGGGGTAACCGTCAGACAGCCGACAATGCCGCTGTCGTTGAAACGTTGAGTCAGGCTGATAGCTTCTGCGGTGGCATTCGCACCCGTTCCCGCGATGACGGGAATGCGTCCGTCAGCCAGCTCAAGGGTCAGCATCACCACATCGCCGTGCTCTTCGTGGCTCAACGTGGCAGATTCACCGGTAGTCCCTACCGAAACGATCGCCGAGGTTCCGTTGGCGACATGGTAATCAATCAGCTTCTTCATGCTTGACCGGCAGACATTACCTTTTTCATCCATCGGTGTAACAAGCGCGACAATACTTCCCGTGAACATGGGCCATCCTCTGTGCGAACAAGAGCCTCAATGTTACGTTTGGAACTGTAATAAAAGCAAGCGACCTGAGGCTCTCAGGCGGTTGTATGCATGTTTTTTTTATGCTTTCCTTAGGAAGACTTAACCAAGCAAAGGAAGAACAGGTTTGACAACCTCATCACAACATTACCTGGTTATCACTGCGCTGGGTGCTGACAGGCCGGGTATTGTGAACACCATCACCCGCCACGTAAGCAGCTGCGGCTGTAATATCGAAGACAGCCGCCTGGCTATGCTTGGCGAAGAGTTCACGTTTATTATGCTGCTGTCCGGGACATGGAACGCCATTACGCTTATTGAATCTACCCTGCCCCTGAAAGGCGCGGAGCTGGATCTGCTGATCGTCATGAAGCGTACCACCGCGCGCCCGCGCCCGGCGCTGCCTTCCACCGTCTGGGTACAGGTTGAAGTTCCTGATTCTCCGCATTTGATTGAGCGTTTCACCGCGCTGTTTGACAGCCATCAGATGAATATTGCCGAGCTGGTTTCCCGTATACAGCCGGGAGACAATAGCGAGACCCCCACACTGTTTATTCAAATCACGGCGCACAGTCCTGCCTCGCAGGATGCCTCAAATATTGAGCAAGCCTTCAAAGCCCTCTGTACAGAATTACGCGCGCAGGGCAGTATAAGCGTCGTTAATTATTCTCAGCATGAACAAGACGGAGTCGAGTAATGAACCCACTGAAAGCCGGTGATATCGCACCGAAATTTAGCTTGCCGGATCAAGACGGCGAGCAAGTAAATTTAACCGACTTCCAGGGACAGCGTGTTCTGGTCTATTTCTACCCGAAAGCCATGACCCCGGGCTGTACCGTACAGGCCTGTGGTTTGCGCGACAACATGGATGACCTGAAAAAAGCCGGTGTAGAAGTGCTGGGTATCAGCACCGATAAGCCCGAAAAGCTGTCACGGTTTGCGGAAAAAGAGCTGCTGAACTTTACGCTGCTTTCCGACGAGGACCACCAGGTCTGCGAACAGTTTGGCGTCTGGGGCGAGAAGTCTTTTATGGGCAAAACCTACGACGGTATTCACCGCATCAGCTTCCTGATTGATGCTGACGGGAAAGTTGAGCATGTGTTCGATGATTTCAAAACCAGCAACCACCATGACGTGGTGTTGAACTGGCTAAAAGAAAACGCGTGATACTTTTGTGCCGGGTGGCGCTGCGCTTACCCGGCCTACATTCGCGTGCAGGTCGGGTAAGGTGAAGCCGCCACCCGGCAAAATCTACTTCTCTTCCACCGCCGGTACATCCGGCCATGCGTGAACCACCGCTTTAATCAGCGTCGCCAGCGGAATCGCAAAGAACACGCCCCAGAATCCCCACAGCCCACCGAAGATCACCACCGAAAGAATGATGACCAGCGGGTGCAGATTCACCGCCTCAGAGAACAGCACCGGCACCAGCAGGTTGCCGTCCAGCCCCTGAATAATCAGATACACCGCGAAACAGCTCCAGAACTCGGTCCCCAGACCAAACTGGAACAGCGCCACGCCCACCACCGGGATTGTCACGACAAAGGCACCGATATAGGGAATGAGCACCGAGAAGCCCACCAGCACCGCCAGCAGCAATGAATAATTGAGGCCGAAAATCACGAAGCCAATCCAGGTCGCGACGCCGACCACAATCATCTCCAGCACTTTGCCGCGAATATAGTTGGTGATCTGCTGGTTCATCTCCTCCCAGACCTGCCCGGCCAGACCGCGGTTGCGCGGCAGCACCCGGCGCACGGCGTTCAGCATCTGCTCTTTATCTTTCACCAGGAAGAAGACCATCAGCGGCACCAGCACCAGATAGACCGCCAGCGTCAGCAGCCCCACCAGCGAAGCCAGAGAGTATTTCACTACCGAATCGCCCATCGTCATGATGCGGGCGCGCATGTTTTCTGCCATGGCGTCGATAATCCCGGCGTCCATCAGCGCGGGATAGCGGCGCGGCAGCGTAGCGGCAAAATCAGAGAGCTTATTGAGCATGCCGGGCATATCGCGGATAAGATAGATTCCCTGCTGCCAGGCAACCGGCATCACCACAAACGCCATTAACAGCAGAATGCCAACGAACAGCACCAGCACGATGCTGGTCGCCCAGCGGCGGGAACAACCGATATTTTCCAGACGGGCCGTCGGCCACTCCAGCAGATACGCCAGAACTATCGCCACCAGCAAAGGCGCCAGCAGGCCGCTAAAGAAGAACAGGATGCCGAATCCCGCAACCAGAATAACCAGCAAAGCGATGGCCTCCGGGTCACTGAACCGACGCCGGTACCACTGCATTAACATTTCGAGCATACAACCCTTCCCTGAATCGGATGGCGGGACTGAGACGGTGAATTGTATCTAACTGTCACAAAAAAGACTTTCCTTTTTGTATCACTGTAATCATTCGCAAAAGCCTGAGGAATGGGATTTTCTTCATGCCTTAACACGGCTACACTCGCATGGCAGTGGAGATGAACGATATACCGCTTCATCGGTCAAATTAGCACATCCAACATACAGGACAGTGGTTATGTTCAGGCAGTTGAGAAAAACACTGGTTGCGACACTTATCGCCGCGCTGACGGTGGGTCAGGCAGCGCCTGCTTTCGCTGACTCGGCCGATACCTTGCCGGATATGGGTACCACCGCAGGAAGCACGCTCTCCATCGGTCAGGAGATGCAAATGGGTGATTACTATGTCCGCCAGCTGCGCGGCAGCGCGCCGTTGATCAACGATCCGCTGCTGGTGCAATACATTAACGGCCTGGGGATGCGCCTCGTCGCGCACGCCAACTCGGTGAAGACCCCCTTCCACTTCTATTTGATCAATAACGACGAAATCAACGCCTTTGCCTTCTTCGGGGGCAACGTGGTGCTGCATTCGGCGTTATTCCGCTACTCCGATAACGAAAGCCAGCTGGCTTCGGTCATGGCGCACGAAATTTCGCACGTCACCCAGCGCCACCTGGCCCGCGCGATGGAAGACCAGAAGCGCAACGCCCCGCTCACCTGGGTGGGCGCGCTCGGCTCCATCCTGCTGGCGATGGCCAGCCCGCAGGCGGGGATGGCCGCCCTGACCGGCACCCTGGCGGGCACGCGTCAGGGCATGATCAGCTTTACCCAGCAAAACGAACAGGAAGCGGACCGCATCGGTATTCAGGTGCTGCAGCGCGCGGGCTTTGACCCGCAGGCGATGCCGAGCTTCCTGGAGAAACTGCTCGACCAGGCGCGCTACTCGTCGCGTCCACCCGAAATTCTGCTGACGCACCCGCTGCCGGAAAGCCGCCTGTCGGATGCGCGCAACCGCGCCAACCAGATGCGCCCGGTGGTTGTGCAGTCTTCGCAGGATTTCTACATGGCGAAGGTCAGAACCCTGGGGATGTACAACTCCGGGCGTAACCAGCTCACCAGCGACCTGCTGGATGCCCTGGCAAAAGGCAACGTGCGCGAGAAAAATGCGGCCCGGTACGGTCAGGCGCTGCAGGCGATGGAAGCAAGCAAGTACGATGAGGCGCGTAAAGCCCTCCAGCCACTGCTGGCCGCCGACCCCAACAACCCGTGGTACCTCGACCTTGCGACCGATATCGATCTGGGGCAGAAAAAAGCGACCGATGCCATTAACCGTCTGAAAGGGGCGAAAGAGGTGGGGACCAATCCGGTACTGCAGCTTAACCTGGCGAACGCTTACTTACAGGGTGGGCAGGCCCGCGAGGCGGCGGCGATCCTGAACCGCTACACCTTTAATAACAAAGACGATCAAAACGGCTGGGATCTGCTGGCGCAAGCGGAAGCTCAGCTCGGCAACCGCGATCAGGAGCTGGCGGCGCGCGCCGAAGGCTTTGCGCTGGTGGGCCGTCTCGATCAGGCCATTTCAATGCTCAGCAGCGCCAGTTCGCAGGTTAAGCTCGGCAGCCTGCAGCAGGCGCGCTACGATGCGCGTATCGATCAGCTGCGCGGATTGCAGCAGCGCTTCAAGCCGTACGAAAAGATGTAACAAAGGAGAATGCACGTTATGACAGACGCGGTAAAAATCTACCACAATCCCCGCTGCTCCAAGAGCCGCGATACCCTCAGCCTGCTGAAGTCTAACGGCGTTGACCCGGAGATCGTATTGTATCTGGATACGCCGCCGGACGCGCAGACGATCCGCCAGCTGCTGCGTATGCTGGATATGGGCAGCGCGCGCGAACTGATGCGTCAGAAAGAGGATCTGTATAAATCACTCGGTCTGGATAACACCCGTCTCTCTGAAGATGAGCTTGTCCAGGCGATGGTGGACAATCCGAAGCTGATCGAACGCCCCATCGTCGTGGCAAACGGCAAGGCGCGTATCGGACGCCCACCGGAACAGGTGCTTGAGATCCTCTAATCCTTACGCCGCAGCGCTTCAAGAAACGCCTGCGGCGTGCAGTCCCCCAGCCTTTTCTGCGCTTTCCCCTGGTTGTAAAACGCGCACAGCTGAATGAGTAACTCTTCGGCTGGCTCGACGCTCACGCGTGGAATAATCTCACGTAACGGCACCGTAACCTGAACGGCACTGCGTGTTTGCGCATGCGCTTTTACGGTAACCTCCTGCCCGGGCACCGACACGTCAAAACCAAAAGTCTCAACACATTGGATATCGACCGGGCATGCCGCCAGCAGCGCCTGCGTCCAGTGAGCGAGCAGTTGGGGCGACAGTCCCGCATAGAGCCGGGCATGACACCAGCCGCTCACCGGTTCGCGCGCCCACAGCAGATGCTGCTCACCGCCATCGTCCATATGCAGCGACAGCGGCTGATGATAAAGCATAAGCTTATCCGGCATGATGCCTGCCTTCAGGGCCTTTTTGCCCTGCAGCGCCGCGCCCTTTTGTCTGGCAGACCCGAGACAGCGGTTTAACGTCGCCCGCGAAACGGCAATCCCCAGCCCCTCATTCACCAGCAGCAGTAGCTCATCGAGCGGAGCACCGGTGGCATCGCGCAGCACATTCACCAGCGCAACCTGTTCCTGTCTCAATGCCTTGTGTACCACTTTTGGCGTTGTATGGTTATCGGCAACCTGCTCGCGATTGCGCCAGCGCCTGACGGTGGTAACCGAAATTCCCAACTCCTGCGCCAGCTCTCTGTCGCTTTTCGTCGACTGCTGGAGGTAGCGGCGAACCCGTGGTGTGGTCGTGGCATTGGCGTGCAGTTTAATTTCCATCGCAACATTCCATGAAACTAATCTTGTGAGATTTATAGTGCGTCAGCGAATGCTTTGTGACCGATTTCACCTTTCGCTCGCCGCGATTCACTGATAATCACCAGACATAACATAAACAACGCCACTCAATCTTGTACGGAGTTCACAATGAACAATGTTCTGGGATTTCTTGAAGCAAAACTGATGCCGCTGGCAGCCAAAACGGCACAGCAGCGTCATCTCGGTGCCATACGCGGGGCCTACGTTTCGTTTATGCCGTTTATCATCGTCGGCTCCATCCTGCTGGTTATCTCATCCTTTCCGAATCAGGCCTATCAGCACTTTATGTCCCGGGCCTTCGGCGAAAGCTGGAGCGCCATTATCGAGATCCCGTTTAACGCGGTGTTTTCGACCATGTCGCTGTTTATCAGCTTCCTTGTGGCGTTTCGCCTGGCGGAACATTACGGCGAAGATCGCATCTCCTGCGGGATCCTGGCGCTGGTGGCATTTCTGATCCTCACGCCGTTTATCAAGGTGGCGGAAAACGGCGGGATCACCGTTATGCCGGTGGAGTGGATTGGCAGTAAAGGGCTGTTCGTGGCGATGATTGGCTCGCTGCTGTGGACGGAGCTGTTCTGCTGGCTGAAGCGCAAAAAGCTGGTCATCAAAATGCCGGACGGCGTGCCGCCTGCGGTGCAGGAGTCTTTCGCCGCGCTGATCCCTGCCCTGCTGGTGATGATCCTGGTGCTGATTATCCGCATCATCTTCGAAAACACCCACTACAACACCATTCACCAGTTCATCTATGAGGTGGTTGCCACGCCGGTTCGCCACTACGGCACCTCCTATTTCGGCGCGCTGATGACGGTATTCAGCATCACGATCCTGTGGTCGGTGGGGATTAACTCCGGTTCGATGATCAACGGCATCATCCGCCCGCTATGGATGGAGAACCAGACCGACAATATCGCCGCCATTCAGGCGGGGACAACGCCGCCGCACATTATCACCGAACAGTTTTTTGACATGATCTGGATGGGCGGCGCGGGTGCCACGCTGTCGCTGGTGATTGCGATGCTGATTTTCGCCCGCAGTAAAAACATGCGTGAAGTAGCGCGCTTAGGCGCAGGGGCTTCGGTGTTCAACATCAACGAACCGATCCTGTTTGGCCTGCCGGTGATCATGAACCCGATCATGCTCATCCCGTTCAACCTGGTGCCGCTGGTGCTGGTCACCGTGCAGTATGTCGCGATGAAAATTGGCGCGGTGGCCGTCACCACTGGGGTGTTTATCCCCTGGACCCTGCCCCCGGTCATCAGCGGTTTTATCGTTACCGGCCATCTGAGCGGCAGCGTGATGCAACTCATTAACCTGCTGATTGGCGCCATGCTGTACCTGCCTTTCATGCGAATCGTGGATAAACAGTACCGCGCAGCGGAACTGACCACGGCTACGCAAACCGACACCACCCTTGCAAAACAGGAGTAAAGCATGTGGGGAATTATTGCAACCTGGCGCATGGCGCTTGAGGGCGTAACGGAGTCTGCATCCGCGCTGGCTGCGGGAAAACCGGTCGCCGACGCGGTGGTCGATGCCGTCGCCACCGTCGAGGACTTCCCGTTTTATAAATCCGTGGGTTACGGTGGCCTGCCAACCGAAAACGGCGAGGTGGAACTCGACGCGGCCTACATGGATGGCGACACGCTGGCTTTCGGTGCCGTGGGCAATCTGGTGGATATTGCCAACCCGGTGCGCGTGGCCCATGCGCTTAGCCGCCAGCGCTATAACAGCCTGCTGGTCGGCCAGGGCGCGCGCGAGTGGGCGCTGAGCCAGGGCTTTAGCGACAAAACCATGCTCACGGACCGCGCGATGCAGCATTACCGCAAGCGCTGCCGTGAAACGCTGGATAAAGGTCTCAGCCCATACGACGGGCACGACACCGTCGGGATTATCGGCCTCGATAAGCAGGGATCGATGGGCGTGGCCACCTCCACCAGCGGCCTGTTTATGAAAAAGCGCGGCCGCCTGGGCGACTCCCCCATTATCGGCTCGGGTTTTTACTGCGACAGCGAAACCGGTGCCGCCACCGCCACGGGCGTGGGCGAAGACCTGATGAAAGGCTGCACCAGCTACGAAATTGTTCGCCGCATGGCGCAGGGCATGACGCCGCAGCAGGCGGCAGACTCGGTGGTGTTTGAACTGGAAGACAAGCTAATGTCGCGCTTTGGCCGCGTGGGAGATCTCTCGGTGGTGTGTATGAACAACAAAGGGGAATTCGGCGCGGCGACCAACATCAAAACCTTCTCGTTTGTGGTCGCCACCGCCCATCAACCGCTGACCGTATTTCGCACCGATCGCCTGCGCGAGAAAACGCATTATCAGGCCGTAGACGAGGCGTGGATGCAGGCCTACGCCGAGCGCATTCGCGCGCCGATTGAGGACTAACGATGATTACCTGGGATCTTATTACCACACCTGAAAGCGCGACACCGTACAGCCATCTGATTGCCCGAAGCGACAGCACGTGGCTACCGGATACCGCGCTGATAGCCGATATGCAGGCGCAAAAGAGTGTTGCGGATACGCGATTTGGCTGCGCCCCGTTTGCCCGCATCACCCTTTTACCGGACGCGCTCTGGCACGACAGCCTGACCGAAGGCTTGCTGACCGCGCTCAGGCCGCTGCTGGCCTCGCCCGCCAGCGCCGATGTGGTGCTGGACGTCACGGATATCGACGAGGTTGTCCTGGCCCAGGTGCTGCGTTTTCTCTTTAACCAGGCGCACACGCTTGCCGACCTGCACCTGAAGAAAACGGACGACACGGCGGTGCGGGTTCGCCATATTACCGCGCTGTGTCTGGCGCAACAGCAGGAAAAGCTGGAGGTGATTTTCCGCGAGCAGCAGGCGATTGCCCGCGGTATGGTCGCCGCCCGGCGGCTGGCGGATATGCCTGCCGATCGTTGTACACCGCAGTTTGTCGTCGAAGAGGCGCAGCGGCTGTGCGCCGCCTTCCCCGCGCTGCGCTGTGAAGTGCTTGATGAAAACGCGATCGTTGAGCAGGGCCTGGGGCTGCTGCATGCCGTCGGCAAAGGTGCGACCTGCCCGCCGCGCCTGCTTGCCATCCACTATGAGGGCGCGTCGGAAGGCCCGGTGCGCTGCTATGTGGGCAAAGGCGTTACATTCGATACGGGTGGCCTGTGGCTGAAGGAAGGCGCGGGCATGTACACCATGAAGTATGACATGTGCGGGGCGGCAAACGTGCTCGGCCTGATGCTCACCGCCGCCGAACTGGCGCTGCCCGTGCGCATGATGGGCGTGCTGGCGCTGGCAGAAAACGCCATCGGGCCGAACGCTATGCAGCCAGGCAGCGTGGCCCGCGCCTGTAACGGCATGACGGTTGAAATCAACAACACCGATGCCGAAGGCCGGCTGGTACTGGCGGACGCCATTGCCTGGGCCAGCCAGCGTCATCCGCAGGCGCGCTACATCATCGATATGGCGACCTTAACGGGCGCGGTGGTGAAGGCGCTCGGCTATGAACTGAGCGGGCTGATGACCCAAGATGAACCGCTGCGCGAAGCGCTGACTCAGGCGGGAAAACGGTGCGCAGACGAAGTCTGGTCGCTGCCGCTGGACGCGAGGCTGAAAAAGCAGACCGACAGCGCGATAGCCGATCTCTGCAATACGCCGACCAACAACGCGGCGATCAGCGCCTCGGCAGCCTGGCTGCTGCACCACTTCTGCCCGCTGACCATTCCGTGGGCGCATCTGGATATCAGCGGAACGGCGTTATGGCGTGAGGGTGGACGGAGCGTGGCGTCGGGAAGACCGATTCCGCTGCTGGTAGAGCACCTGATGGGGGATCTTTAAGCCCGGTGGCGCTGCGCTTACCGGGCCGGCAAAAAACTCAAAGCTTGAGAATATCTTTCACAAACGGAATGGTCAGCTTACGCTGGGCGGTAATAGAGGCGCGATCGAGCTGATCCAGGGTATCGAAAAGAGTGCGCATCTCACGATCGAGTCGCTTCAGGAGGAAGCGACCGACGTCTTCCGGCAGCTCAAAGCCGCGCAGCCGTGAACGGAGCTGTAGCGCCTGAAGTTTATCTTCATCAGACAGCGGCTGCAGCTTGTAGATTTGCCCCCAGTCCAGGCGGGATGCCAGATCCGGCAGCCCCAGGTTAAGCTGGCGCGGCGGCCTGTCGCCGGTAATCAGCAGCCGGGTTTTGCCCGACTCGAGTATGCGGTTATAAAGATTGAAGATCGCCATTTCCCACGGCTCATCCCCCGCCACGCACTCGATATTATCGATGCAGACTAACGAGAGATGTTCCATTCCCTCCAGCACTTCAGGCACAAACCAGGTGCGTTTATCCAGCGGCACATAGCCTACTGCATCACCTCGCGCAGAAAGCTCCGCACAGGCGGCGTGCAACAGATGGCTGCGCCCCGCGCCTTCGCGTGACCAGATATAGATGTATCCGCTGTGATCCTGACGCAGCACGTTTTGCAGTGCAGCCAGTAAAGAGGGGTTATCACCCGGCCAGAAACTCGCGAAAGTTTCGTCGTCAGGGAGATAGAGTGGCAGAGAGAGCTGTGCCGGTCCGTTCAGAAATACCTCAACCAGATATCACATAAAATCGGCAACGAGTTTATCACGGAACCCGCAAGGAGAGAACCGGGCGGATCGCCCACCCGGTTTAACGATCAATGAGACGTTTTTTCGCCCTCATCCGCGTCCAGGACCTCTTCTTCCGGACGAACGATGGAGATCAGCTTGAAGATCAGGCTCAGGGCAATCCCGACGATGGTCGCCAGCGCCATGCCTTTCAGCTCTGCCGCACCAATGTGTACCGTCGCGCCGCTCACGCCAATAATCAGGATCACGGAGGTGAGGATCAGGTTTTGCGCTTTGTTGTAGTCCACTTTGGATTCAATCAGCACGCGAATACCGGACGCACCGATCACCCCGTACAGCAGCAGAGAAACGCCGCCCATCACCGGCTCCGGGATGGCCTGAATCGACGCTGCCAGTTTGCCCACGCAGGAGAGCAGAATAGCAATGATTGCGGCACCGCCAATAACCCACGTACTGTAGACGCGCGTGATGGCCATTACGCCGATATTCTCGCCGTAGGTGGTGTTCGGCGTTGAGCCGAAGAAACCGGAGATAATGGTCGAAAGACCGTTGGCAAACATCGACCGGTGCAGACCCGGGTCGCGGATCAGGTCGCGCTTCACGATGTTCGCCGTGACCACCAGGTGACCTACGTGTTCCGCAATAACCACCAGCGCGGCTGGCAGAATCGTCAAAATCGCAAACCATTCGAAGCGTGGGGTATAGAAGGTAGGCAGTGCGAACCAGTGCGCGTTAGCAATCAGGTCGGTATTGACGATACCCATGGCGAAGGAGAGCGCGTAGCCTGCCAGCACGCCAATCAGGATCGGGATAATCGCCAGAAAACCGCGGAACAACACGGAGCCAAACACCGTAACGCCCAGCGTCACCAGCGAGATGATAATGGCTTTCGAGTTCGGTGACTGGCCGTCGGCAGGCAGCAGCCCCGCCATGTTTGCCGCCACTCGCGCCAGCTCAAGGCCGATGACGGCAACGATTGCGCCCATCGCCGCAGGCGGGAACATCACATCCAGCCAGCCCGTACCGGCTTTCTTGACGATGAAAGAGACCAGACAGAACAGCACGCCGCACATGATAAAACCGCCGAGCGCCACCTCATAGCCCAACGGTAACAGCAGCAGCACCGGGGAGATAAAGGCAAAGCTCGACCCCAGATACGCCGGGATCTTCCCCTTACAGATGAAGAGATACAGCAGCGTTCCCACGCCGTTGAAAAGCAGCACGGTGGCCGGGTTAATATGAAAAATCATAGGCACCAGCACGGTTGCGCCAAACATGGCGAACAGATGCTGCAAACTAAGCGGGATAGTCTGTAAAAGCGGCGGTCTTTCACTCATCCCGATAGTACGGCGCGTCATAGTGTTTTCCTCTGAACAGTGTTGTGGGTGTTTTTATTCAAAAAAAAGCCGACTATCAAAGTCGGCTTTTTTATCGTTATTCGATTATTTGGTACCAAAGATTTTGTCGCCGGCATCGCCAAGCCCCGGGATGATGTACCCGTGCTCGTTAAGCCCCTGGTCGATTGAGGCGGTGTACAGCTCAACATCCGGGTGCGCTTTTTCCAGCGCCGCGATACCTTCCGGCGCGGCAACCAGTACCAGCACCTTAATGCTGCTGCAGCCTGCTTTTTTCAGCAGGTCGATGGTGGCGATCATAGAACCGCCGGTCGCCAGCATAGGGTCAACCACCAGCGCCATACGCTCGTCAATGTTAGAGACCAGCTTCTGGAAGTACGGAACCGGCTCCAGCGTCTCTTCATCGCGGTAGACACCCACTACGCTGATACGCGCGCTTGGGACGTGCTCCAGCACGCCTTCCATCATGCCCAAACCGGCACGCAGGATCGGCACAACGGTAATTTTTTTGCCTTTGATTTGCTCAACCTGTACCGGACCGTTCCAGCCTTCGATGGTCACTTTTTCCGTTTCCAGGTCAGAGGTCGCTTCGTAGGTCAGCAGGCTGCCCACTTCAGAAGCCAGTTCGCGAAAACGCTTCGTGCTGATGTCATGCTCACGCATCAGGCCCAACTTGTGTTTAACGAGCGGGTGTTTCACTTCCACAATCTTCATTCTCTTTCTCCTCTGAGGCGGCATCCGCAAAAAAATCGCGGGATTATACCGCTTTTTTCGGATTGTGCCATACCCATCTTGCTTGACATATATCAATCAAAAACAAAAAAGCCGGAGGCAAGCTCCGGCTTTAGTGCGAGGTGCTGCCCGGTGGCGCTACGCTTACGCGGGCCTACGTGTAGTGTAGGTCGGGTAAGCGTTAGCGCCACCCGGCTGTTACAGGTTATCGCCGTTGCTGGCAATCACCTGCTTATACCAGTCGAACGATTTTTTCTTGCTGCGGTTCAGCGTGCCGTTCCCTTCATTATCTTTATCAACAAAGATAAAGCCGTAGCGTTTTTTCATCTCGCCGGTACCGGCAGAAACCAGGTCGATACAGCCCCATGGGGTATAGCCCATCAGATCAACGCCATCTTCCACCACCGCTTTTTTCATCTCGCTGATGTGCGCGGCCAGATAATCGATGCGGTACTGGTCGTTTATCGTGCCGTCGCTCTCCTGCACGTCGATTGCGCCAAAGCCGTTCTCAACAATAAACAGCGGCAGCTGATAGTGATCCCAGAACCAGTTCAGGGAGTAGCGCAGGCCCACCGGGTCAATCTGCCAGCCCCAGTCGGATTTCTGCACGTACGGGTTGGAGACCAGGCTTTTGCTCTCGTCGTAATCCAGCTGTGGGTTGTCTGCCGTCGCCTTGGTCGCGAAGGACATGTAATAGCTGAAACCGATGTAATCCACGCAGCCCTGTTTGAGCGCGATGTTGTCTTCCTCAGTGATATCCAGCGCGAAGCCACGACGTGCAAAATAGTTGAGCAGGTGCTGCGGATACGCGCCGCGCACATGCACATCGGTGAACCAGTAACGACGATGCATGGCGTTCATCGCCATCATCATGTCATCCGGCGCGCAGGTCAGCGGATAGATCGGGCACATCGCAATCATGCAGCCGATGTGCAGCGAAGGGTTAATCTCGCGCCCGGCTTTCACCGCCAGGGCACTCGCCACCAGCTCGTAGTGGGCGGCCTGGAACATGACCGGCTCGCGGTCTTCGCCCGGCTCATACTTCAGCCCGGAGTTGGTAAACGGCGCAAAATCCTCGTGGAAGTTTGCCTGGTTGTTGATCTCGTTAAAGGTCATCCAGTACTTCACTTTATGCTGATAACGCTCGAAAACGACCTTCGCGAAGCGGACAAAGAAGTCGATCAGCTTACGGTTGCGCCAGCCGCCGTATTCGGTGACCAGGTGGAAAGGCATCTCGAAGTGAGAAAGGGTGATAACCGGCTCGATACCGTACTTCAGGCACTCGTCGAACAGGTCGTCGTAGAATTTCAGGCCCGCCTCGTTTGGCTCCAGCTCGTCCCCTTTTGGGAAGATGCGCGTCCAGGCGATAGAGGTACGGAAGCATTTAAATCCCATCTCGGCAAAGAGTTTGATGTCTTCTTTATAGCGATGGTAGAAATCGATGGCTTCATGGTTAGGGTAGTTCTTCCCCTGCAGGACGCCGTTGGTGATTTCACGCGGGACACCGTGCGCGCCTGCGGTCATGACGTCAGCGACGCTAACCCCTTTACCGCCCTCTTTCCAGCCGCCCTCAAGCTGGTGTGCCGCCACGGCCCCACCCCACAGAAAACCTTCTTTAAATCCTGGCATTCTCTTTCCCTCATTCTGCGTTATCTTCTGCAAAAACAATTACAGAAACCGGTTTCACTCTGATGATGTGCAAAGGGATAACGTGTTGCAAGCAGTTAACCGAAACCGGTTTCATTTTCGTGAACAGAGTCAAGTTTGACGCTGCTGGCGGGCCGCAGGGAAAAAAAGATCCTCGCACCGAGAATAGGCTCGCAAACGTTTGCCTGGACTGTTAGAATTGCGCCGATTTTTCTTACTAGCTATGCAATCGCGTGGGGACTTGAGCCGTGACCAACAAAACTTCTCTCAGCTACAAAGATGCCGGTGTTGATATTGACGCAGGTAATGCGCTGGTTGACCGAATCAAAGGTGTGGTGAAAAAAACCCGCCGCCCTGAAGTGATGGGTGGACTGGGTGGATTCGGCGCACTGTGCGCGCTGCCGCAAAAATATCGTGAACCTGTTCTGGTCTCGGGTACGGATGGCGTGGGCACAAAACTGCGCCTGGCGATGGATCTTAAGCGTCACGACACGATCGGTATCGATCTGGTGGCGATGTGTGTTAACGACCTGGTGGTACAGGGCGCAGAGCCGCTGTTCTTCCTCGACTACTATGCCACCGGCAAGCTGGACGTGGACACCGCAGCCAGCGTAATTAACGGGATTGCCGAAGGCTGCCTGCAGTCAGGCTGCGCGCTGGTGGGTGGCGAAACCGCCGAAATGCCAGGGATGTATCACGGCGAAGATTATGACGTCGCAGGCTTCTGCGTCGGCGTGGTAGAAAAATCAGAAATCATCGACGGCAGCAAAGTGGCTGACGGCGATGTGCTGGTGGCGCTGGCCTCCAGCGGCCCGCACTCTAACGGCTACTCCCTGGTGCGTAAAATCCTCGAAGTGAGCGGTTGTGACCCGCTGACCACCGAGGTTGACGGCAAACCGCTGGCCGATCACCTGCTGGCTCCGACCCGCATCTACGTGAAAAACGTGCTGGCACTTATTGAGAACGTAGACGTTCACGCCATCGCCCACCTGACCGGCGGCGGTTTCTGGGAAAACATTCCGCGCGTATTGCCGGATAATACCCAGGCGGTGATCGACGAATCCTCCTGGCAGTGGCCGTCCGTGTTTAACTGGCTGCAGACCGCAGGCAACGTCAGTTCTCATGAAATGTACCGCACCTTTAACTGCGGCGTAGGGATGGTTATCGCCCTGCCTGCAAGCGAAGCGGATAACGCGGTTAAGCTTCTGAATGAGAAAGGTGAAAACGCGTGGAAAATCGGTATTATCAAAGCATCCGATTCCGAACAGCGTGTGGTCATTGAATGAAAAACATTGTGGTGCTCATTTCCGGTAACGGAAGCAATTTGCAGGCGATAATTGATGCCTGCAAACAGAAGAAAATCAATGGCACCATTCGGGCAGTATTCAGCAACAAGGCCGACGCATTCGGCCTTGAGCGGGCGCGGGAAGCGAATATTCCCGCGCATGCGCTGGAAGCCAGCCAGTTTTCCGGGCGGGAAGCCTTCGACCGCGAACTGGTGCAGGAAATTGACGCCTACGCGCCAGATGTTGTGGTGCTGGCCGGTTACATGCGCATTCTGAGCCCGGCGTTTGTTTCGCACTACGCCGGGCGTCTGCTCAATATTCACCCTTCCCTTCTGCCGAAATATCCCGGTTTACACACCCACCGTCAGGTACTGGAGAACGGCGATGAGGAGCATGGCACGTCCGTACACTTCGTCACCGACGAACTGGACGGCGGCCCGGTGATCCTGCAGGCGAAGGTCCCGGTCTTTGAGGGCGATAACGAAGATGATGTGACCGAACGCGTGCAGACGCAGGAGCACGCCATCTACCCGCTGGTGGTGAGCTGGTTTGTCGACGGGCGTCTGGTGATGCGCGACGGTGCCGCCTGGCTGGACGGCGTGAAGTTGCCCCCGCAGGGCTATGCGGCAGAAGAGTAGTTTGTTATGTCGGGTGGCGCTACGCTTACCCGACCTACAGAGTGCATTACCCGATACTCCCTTCTCCAACCCTCTAAAATCCCCAACAAAAAAAATAACTGTCATACTTTTCTGGCACTGTTGGACATATCGTGGAAATGCTCGCCATAATAAGGACGAGACGGATTTACCACGTCCTGTGAATGAACTGGAGTGTGAGCTGTAATGGGTCAGGAAAAGTTATACATTGAGAAAGAGCTGAGTTGGTTAGCCTTCAACGAGCGCGTGCTTCAGGAAGCGGCGGATAAAAGTAACCCGCTGATTGAGCGTATGCGTTTCCTGGGTATTTATTCCAATAACCTGGATGAATTTTATAAAGTCCGCTTTGCCGAGCTTAAACGCCGCATCATCATCAGTGAAGAACAGGGTTTAAACTCGCACTCGCGCCATCTGCTTGGCAAAATACAGTCTCGCGTGATGAAAGCCGATCAGGAATTTGATGGCCTTTACAACGAGCTGCTGCTGGAAATGGCCCGCAACCAAATTTTCCTGATCAATGAACGCCAGCTTTCCGTCAACCAGCAGAGCTGGCTTCGTCACTATTTCAAACATTATCTGCGCCAGCACATCACCCCGATCCTGATCAACCGCGAAACGGATCTGGTGCAGTTCCTGAAAGACGATTACACCTATCTGGCGGTGGAGATCATTCGTGGCGACAACATCAGCTACGCGCTGCTGGAAATTCCGTCCGACAAAGTGCCGCGCTTTGTCAACCTGCCGCCGGAAACCCCGCGCCGCCGCAAGCCGATGATCCTGCTGGACAACATCCTGCGCTACTGTCTGGATGATATCTTCAAAGGCTTCTTCGATTACGATGCGTTAAACGCCTACTCGATGAAGATGACCCGTGACGCCGAATATGACCTGGTGCACGAGATGGAAGCCAGCCTGATGGAGTTGATGTCTTCAAGCCTGAAGCAACGTCTGACGGCCGAGCCGGTGCGCTTTGTCTATCAGCGCGATATGCCGGACGCGATGGTCGAAATGCTGCGCGATAAGCTGACCATCTCCCGCTACGACTCCATTATCCCCGGCGGGCGTTATCACAACTTTAAAGACTTTATTGGCTTCCCGAACGTCGGCAAGGCCAATCTGGTGAATAAACCGCTGCCCCGCCTGCGCCACATCTGGTTCGATAAGTTCCGCAACGGGTTTGATGCCATTCGCGAGCGCGACGTGCTGCTGTACTACCCGTACCACACCTTCGAGCATGTGCTGGAGTTGCTGCGTCAGGCGTCGTTTGACCCGAACGTGCTGGCGATCAAAATCAACATCTACCGCGTGGCGAAAGATTCCCGCATCATCGACGCGATGATCCACGCCGCGCACAACGGCAAGAAAGTGACCGTGGTGGTGGAACTGCAGGCGCGTTTCGACGAAGAAGCAAATATCCACTGGGCGCGCCGCCTGACCGAAGCGGGCGTGCACGTAATTTTCTCCGCGCCGGGACTGAAAATTCACGCCAAGCTATTCCTTATCTCCCGTAAAGAGGGAGACGACGTGGTGCGTTATGCTCACATCGGTACCGGAAACTTTAACGAGAAAACCGCGCGAATTTATACCGACTACTCGCTGCTGACCGCCGATGCACGCATCACCAACGAGGTGCGCCGGGTGTTCAACTTTATTGAGAACCCGTACCGTCCGGTGAGCTTCGACTATCTGCTGGTTTCACCGCAGAACTCGCGCCGCCTGCTGTACGATATGATCGATAAAGAGATCGCCAACGCGCAGAAAGGGCTGTCGTCCGGCATTACGCTGAAGCTCAATAACCTGGTCGATAAAGGCCTGGTGGATCGTCTTTACGCCGCCTCCGGTTCAGGCGTGCCGGTGAACCTGCTGATCCGCGGCATGTGCTCTCTGATCCCGGAACTGGAAGGCATCAGCGATAATATTCGCGTCATCAGCATCGTTGACCGCTATCTGGAACACGATCGGGTCTATATTTTCGATAACGCAGGCGATAAGCAGGTGTATCTCTCCTCTGCGGACTGGATGACGCGCAATATTGATTATCGAATTGAAGTTGCGGCCCCGCTGCTTGACCCACGTCTGAAGCAGCAGATCCTCGACATCATCGAGATTTTGTTTAGCGATACGGTGAAAGCACGCTATATCGATAAAGAACTGAGTAACCGCTATGTTCCGCGCGGCAACCGCCGTAAAGTGCGGTCCCAACTGGCGATTTACGACTATATCAAATCACTCGAGCAACCCGATTAACCTATGCCGATAAATGATAAGACACCACGCCCGCAGGAGTTCGCTGCGGTCGATCTTGGTTCTAACAGTTTCCACATGGTCATCGCCCGTGAGGTGGATGGCGCGATGCAGATCATTGGCCGTCTGAAGCAGCGCGTGCACCTGGCCGACGGTCTGGATGCGAACAGCATGCTGAGCGAAGAGGCCATGGAGCGTGGCTTAAACTGCCTGTCGCTGTTTGCCGAACGTCTGCAGGGCTTCTCGCCCTCCAGCGTCTGCATCGTGGGCACACACACCCTGCGCCAGGCGCTGAATGCGCCGGAGTTTCTTAAACGTGCGGAAAAGGTCATCCCCTACCCGATTGAAATCATCTCCGGTAACGAGGAAGCGCGCCTGATTTTCATGGGCGTGGAGCACACGCAGCCGGAAAAAGGCCGCAAGCTGGTGATTGATATCGGCGGAGGTTCCACGGAACTGGTGATCGGTGAAGACTTCGAGCCGCGTCTGGTGGAGAGCCGCCGCATGGGCTGCGTCAGCTTCGCGCAGATGTACTTCCCGGGCGGAACCATCACCCGCGAGAATTTCCAGCGCGCGCGCATGGCTGCGGTACAAAAACTGGAAAATCTGGCCTGGCAGTACCGTATTCAGGGCTGGAACGTGGCGCTGGGTGCCTCGGGTTCGATCAAGGCCGCACATGAGGTGCTGCTGGCGCTGGGCGAAAAAGACGGTTTTATCACCCCTGAACGTCTGGTGATGCTGACCGAAGAGGTGCTCAAACATAAAAGCTTTGACGCCTTAAGCCTGCCGGGTCTGTCCGACGATCGTCAAGCCGTGTTCGTGCCCGGCCTCGCCATTCTGTGCGGCGTGTTTGATGCGCTGGCGATTAAAGAGCTGCGTCTCTCGGACGGCGCGCTGCGTGAAGGCGTGCTGTATGAAATGGAAGGCCGCTTCCGTCATCAGGATATTCGCAGCCGTACCGCGCAAAGCCTGGCGAACCAGTACAACATCGACCGTGAGCAGGCAAAGCGCGTGCTGGAAACCACGGTTCAGATGTACGAGCAGTGGCACGAGCAGAATCCTAAGCTGGCACATCCGCAACTGGAAGCGCTGCTGAAATGGGCTGCCATGCTGCATGAGGTGGGGCTGAACATCAACCACAGCGGTATGCACCGTCATTCGGCGTACATTCTGCAAAACAGCGATTTGCCGGGCTTTAATCAGGAGCAGCAGAGCATGATGGCGACGCTGGTGCGCTATCACCGCAAAGCGATCAAACTCGACGATCTGCCGCGCTTTACGCTGTTCAAGAAAAAGCAGTTTCTGCCGCTTATTCAGCTTCTGCGACTTGGCGTGTTGCTTAACAACCAGCGTCAGGCCACCACGACCCCGCCGACGTTAAAGCTGAAAACGGACGATCATCACTGGACGCTGAGCTTCCCGCACGGCTGGTTTAGCCAGAACGCGCTGGTACTGCTGGATCTGGAAAAAGAGCAGCAATACTGGGAAGCGGTCACCGGCTGGCTGTTGAAGATTGAAGAAGAGAGCGCCGAGGCCGCAGCATAGCGGCCTACGCGGTTGCGGGCAGCGCCTCAGCGTCCAGTAAAGACGCCATCTCAACCGGCTTACCAATCAGGTAACCCTGCACATAATCGATACCTAGCGCGTGAACCGCGCTACGTATCTCTTCTGTCTCGACGTACTCCGCCACCACCAGCATTTTCTTCATGCGCGCCAGATGGCAAATCGAGGCCACAATCTGGTAATCCAGACTGTTGCTGACGATATTGCGAATAAAACTGCCATCGATTTTGAGGATATCAGCATCCACGCTTTTCAGGCGGGCATAGCTGGCATATCCGGTGCCGAAATCATCGATCGCAATGCGCACTCCCATGGCCTGCAGCTGGCTGAGCGTCTGCGTGGCCTGCTCTGTTCCGTTACCGAAACATCCGCACTCGGTGATCTCGACGATCAGCTGCCAGGCCTCCACGCCATACTTCGTCAGAAGCTGCTTCACTTCCTGAGGGAACTGCGTGCGACACGCGGTAGACGGCGCAAGGTTGATCGCAAAACGCTGGGCGGGAAGCCTGTCGCGATGATCCGCTAAAAATTGCAGCGTCCGCTCCAGCACCCATAAGTCCACGCGAGACGACAGACCAAACTCCTGGGCAACCGGCAGGAAGCGATCGGGAGAGATCAGCTCGCCCTGCTCGTCCAACATCCGCAGCAACACTTCATCATAGTGATCCCCGCGTAAGCCCCTGACCCGCTGCACCATCAGGGTGAACTTATCCTCTTCCAGCGCCCGCTGAAGCAGGTTCATCATCGCGACCTTCTCTTTCAGGTTACGCTGCAGGTGCATAGCCCCGCGCTGCTGAAGGCTTTCAGGATGATGGCTTGAAAGCGACAGATTGGCGATGATGCTGAGCTCCCCCAGCAGCAGATAAAGATGATTAACCGGAGAACGCACGTAGCAGTAGCTTATGCCCACCTGCGGCTGGAGTGGCATACCATCCCAGATAAAGCGGAACAGTTTGATCCGCTCATCCAGCGCGACGATGCGTTCCTGGTGAGATTCGGTGCCCATACGAATCGCCAGATCGTAGCCGGTCAGCGTATAGACACACTCCCCCGGCAGCAGAGCGTGGTTAATCCACGCGGCCAGCTGCTGTTTGTACTGGATCCGCAACAGCACCCCGTAGTTATGCCCGAGTACCTCCAGTTCAGGAATGCGCAATAAACAGAGCGCGGACCAGGGCGATTTGCTCAGCGCGCGGGACAGCGCCCGCAGGTTTGGCATGTGAACCACCGGGTCGAGCAGCGCCAGCCTGCGGGAACGAATATTGATGGCCCGCTGGCGGGTGGCCAGCATAGACATGTAAATCACCACAAAAGAGGAGACCAGATAGCTGGACGAGGTAATAGCCAGCTGGATGTCATACCCCTGGTTTACGGGAATATAGCGATAGAAATAGTGGATCGACACCAGCAGGACCGGGGTCCAAATCACCGACATCAGCTTATAGCCAAAGCGCATTGCGCCCCAGAGCATCACCGGCATCAGCAGCGACAGCGTGTAGTTGGTGCTGAAAATGGTGCTGTTCTCATTCATGGGCATTAGCAGCAGCGAAAGTAATCCGCCCAGCAGCGCAGCCCACAACACAAACTCAGCCACCGTCACTTTACCGTCAATTTGCGCGCGGCTTTGCGATATGTACCCTCTCAGGTAGTGCGGATTGCGTATGATACGAATCAGCAAAAAGCTGAACGGAACCGCGGTCAGCCCACTCACCAGAAGCGCCTGATAGTTGATCAACGTGCGAATATTCAGCGGGTTAAGACCCGCCATGCTCTGGCGGCTTTCATACACCCCGAGATAGACCGCAAACTGGAAGAACAGCAGAAACAGCGTGGAGGGGCAGAACACCTGCCAGAACAGGCGCTGGGCCATCAGATACACGTTGCCATAGGAAACCCGGTTGCGTTTCGGCGCAAACACGCGATATCCCCCCCAGCTCAGCACGACAGGGACTAAAAAATGGAGCACGCTCGCCCAGGTTTCAAACAGGCTGACGGCGGGATAGTAGCGATAAAACAGGGACAGAACGATGCCCGGCAGCGCGGCCAGGTCAAAAATCACCATCATCGCCAGAAAGAACGAGAGGGGAAAATAGTAAAGCACAACAACGCTTTCGTTCAGCTGCGTATAAGTGTTAACCATGCTGAGCAGCGGCAGCAAAACGGGAGGCAAAACGAGGGGAAGCGCCCACCAGCGGTCTTTATTGTGCTTCAGAAAGGAGATAATTTTCATAGATGCCCGGTTAAACCCTGTGTTCTCCTGAGGGTAAATAAAGACAGGCATCCAACCTGACGTGTCAGTCACACTGTGAAAACCTGTGCATCACAATGGAGGAAGGATTTTAGTGATCAGCGGCAGGAAACCGTTGACGTAAATCAAATAAAATTATTTGGATAAAGCTTTCTTACGATTTTTATGCTTGCTTGCCGGGGTAATGAGTTGATTAGCAACAAATAATGCTGAACTGACTATTTTTTACACATTCCGGAATTGACCCTTGATTCCCGCTGTGCCTTAATAGCCGTATCGCCCAAACGGGTAAACCCAGGAAAAACAACGTGAGTCAGGCCCCGCGTATGCACAAACGACACCGATTTAACACCCGCATGACCCGCGTCATACTGCTTATCAGTTTCCTGTTTTTCTTTGGCCGCTTTGTTTATTCCTCCATTGGCGCCTGGTATCACCATCAGGACAAAATTCAGACCCAGCAATCCAGCCTCACCGTCGAAACGCCCGAACGCTGACGTCCGCCTTAACAGGTAAGACACTGTATCGCAGTGTATCCGGCTTGCCATGCTGACAAACCGGTACAAAAACCCGCCTGCAGCACATATACCTGATACATCAAAATGGTCTTCTGTCTCTGTCGTCATTATGAGGAGAGACAGAGATGATTCGTCGCTATTTAATCCCCTTCATTGCGCTGGTCACCGCCAGTAGCGCCATAGCCGCTCCGTTAGATGGCCTGAGCGCCGCCGACGTTAATGGCCCGGCAGCCGTAGCGCCACTTGAAAAACCTCAGCCGCCCGCCAGGCTAATTGTCGATCCGCCGCTCGCGGGGCCACTGAGCAAGGGGGCCGTGTTTATTCAGTACCGCGCCGAAAACCTGCGCATTGAGCCCGTCTTTGGCCCGGAGGCGCTGAACGTCACGCCACGTATCGGCCATATCCACGTCATCGTCGACGATGCCCCCTGGCACTGGGCAGATGCCAGCGGTGAGCCGGTGATCCTCGTGGGCCTGCCAGCCGGCAAGCACAAGGTCACCCTTATTCTGGCCGACCCTACGCACAAACCCATCGATCACAAAACCGTTGAATTTACCGTGCCGCCGCACGCCCCGGTTCATCACTTTTAAGGAGCCTGAAGATGAAAGCACTGTCTGTATTAACCGCTGGCCTGTTGGCACTTTCTGCCAGTGCGTTAGCGGAGAACCATTCAAGCGTAGTGCTGGTGCATGGCGCATTTGCGGATGGCAGCAGCTGGAATAAGGTGATTAGCCGTCTGCAGGAACAGCACAGGGAGGTCATTGCCGTACAGCTGCCGCTCACCTCGCTACACGATGACGTAGCCGCGACCCGGCGCGCCATCGCCCGGGCGCACGGTAAGGTTACGCTGGTTGGCCACTCGTGGGCTGGCACGGTGATTAGCGAGGCGGGGAACGATGCGCGGGTGACATCGCTGGTGTACGTGGCAGCGTTTGCTCCGGACTCCGGTCAGTCGACGGCGGATCTGGTGGGGAGCTACCCTGCCCCGCCGGGGAGTGCGGGCATTGCTAAAACGGCTGACGGGTATTTGTATCTCCCCCTCAAAGCGGTCAAAGAAGACTTCGCGCCTGATGTCAAAACGGCTGAGCAGGAACGCATTGCTGCAACGCAGGGTCCGATCCGGGCCGATGCGTTTGGCGAAAAAATCACGCATGCCGCCTGGCATGATAAACCGAGCTGGTTTGTGGTGAGCAAAAACGATCGGATGATAAACCCCGATCTGGAACGCGCCATGGCGAAAACCCTTCATGCCACCACTACGGAGGTCGCGGCAAGCCATGTCTCCATGGTGAGCCAGCCGGATACGATTGCCCGGGTGATTGAACGGGCGAGTGAATAAGCGGGATAAAAAAAAGCCCGCGTGAGGCGGGCTTTACTGGCTAAGGGTCTAGATTGCCGGGGAGATTATTCCCACTCAATCGTCGCCGGTGGCTTACCGCTGATGTCATACACCACGCGGGAAATGCCGTTAACTTCATTGATGATGCGGTTAGAGACGCGACCCAGGAAATCATACGGCAGGTGCGCCCAGTGTGCGGTCATGAAGTCGATGGTTTCAACCGCGCGCAGGGAGACAACCCAGTCGTATTTACGGCCATCGCCCATTACGCCGACGGAGCGAACCGGCAGGAACACGGTAAATGCCTGGCTCACTTTGTTGTACAGGTCGGCTTTGTGCAGCTCTTCAATGAAGATCGCATCGGCACGGCGCAGCAGGTCGCAGTACTCTTTCTTCACTTCGCCCAGCACGCGCACGCCGAGACCTGGCCCCGGGAACGGGTGACGGTAAAGCATGTCGTACGGCAGACCCAGCTCCAGGCCAATCTTACGCACTTCGTCTTTGAACAGCTCGCGCAGCGGTTCAACCAGGCCCATCTTCATCTCTTTCGGCAGGCCGCCCACGTTGTGGTGAGATTTGATGACATGCGCTTTACCGGTAGCAGAAGCTGCCGATTCGATCACGTCCGGGTAGATAGTGCCCTGCGCCAGCCATTTCACATCTTCCAGCTTCAGCGCCTCTTCATCGAACACTTCGACAAACACGCGACCGATGATTTTACGTTTCGCTTCCGGGTCGTTCTCACCCGCCAGCGCGTCCAGGAAGCGTTTCTCGCCTTCCACGTGAACGATGTTCAGACCAAAGTGGTCGCCGAACATGTCCAGCACCTGCTGAGCTTCGTTGAGGCGCAGCAGACCGTTGTCCACGAACACACAGGTCAGGTTTTTTCCGATAGCGCGGTGCAGCAGCATCGCGGTAACGGAGGAGTCCACGCCGCCGGAAAGGCCAAGGATCACTTTGTCATCACCAACCTGCTGGCGGATACGCTCCACGGCGTCGTCGATGATTTTTGCCGGGGTCCACAGGGCTTCACACTGGCAGATATCGCGCACGAAGCGCTCCAGCATACGCATCCCCTGACGGGTGTGGGTCACTTCCGGGTGGAACTGCACGCCGTAGAAGCGTTTTTCTTCGTTCGCCATGATCGCGAACGGGCAGCTTTCGGTGCTGGCAACGGTCACGAAGTCAGACGGGATGGCGGTAACTTTGTCACCGTGGCTCATCCACACGTCCAGCAGCGGTTTGCCGTCGGCGGTCAGGGAGTCTTCGATACCGCGCACCAGCGCGCTGTCGGTCACGACTTCAACCTGCGCGTAGCCGAACTCACGTTCGTTAGAGCCTTCTACGTGGCCGCCGAGCTGCATCGCCATGGTCTGCATGCCGTAGCAGACGCCGAAGACCGGCACGCCCGCTTCAAATACGTACTGCGGTGCACGCGGGCTGTTCTCTTCGGTGGTGCTTTCCGGGCCGCCGGAAAGGATGATGCCGCTTGGGTTAAACTCGCGAATCTGTGCTTCCGTGACATCCCACGCCCACAGTTCACAGTAAACGCCCAGTTCACGTACGCGACGCGCCACCAGTTGAGTGTACTGAGAACCAAAATCCAGGATGAGAATGCGATGTTTATGAATGTTTTCCGTCATTGACGCTAATTCCGAGGCAAGAGAAACAAAATCGCCCGGCATAAAGCCGGGCGTGGAAATTTATCAGGAGCCCAGGCGGTAGTTCGGGGACTCTTTGGTGATCGTCACGTCGTGAACGTGGCTTTCCTGGATACCCGCACCGCTGATACGCACGAATTCTGCCTTCGTACGCAGCAGGTCGATGGTACCACAGCCGGTCAGGCCCATACAGGAGCGCAGGCCGCCCATCTGCTGGTGAATGATCTCTTTCAGACGGCCTTTATAGGCTACGCGACCTTCGATACCTTCCGGCACCAGTTTGTCTGCCGCGTTGTCGGTCTGGAAGTAACGGTCAGACGAACCTTTGGACATCGCGCCCAGGGAGCCCATCCCGCGGTAGGATTTGTAAGAACGGCCCTGGTACAGTTCGATTTCGCCCGGGGATTCTTCCGTACCGGCCAGCATAGAACCGACCATCACGGCAGCCGCGCCCGCAGCGATAGCTTTAGCGATGTCGCCTGAGAAACGAATGCCGCCGTCAGCGATAACCGGGATACCGGTGCCTTCCAGGGCTTCAACCGCGTCAGACACGGCGGTGATCTGCGGAACGCCCACGCCGGTGACGATACGGGTAGTACAGATGGAACCAGGGCCGATACCCACTTTTACCGCGCTGCAGCCGGCTTCAGCCAGCGCGCGTGCGCCTGCGCCAGTGGCGACGTTGCCGCCGATGATCTGCAGGTCAGGGTATTTCGCACGGGTTTCACGAATACGCTGCAAAACGCCTTCGGAATGGCCGTGAGAGGAGTCAATCAGCAGCACATCAACGCCTGCTTCTACCAGCGCATCGACGCGCTCTTCGTTGCCCGCACCCGCGCCAACCGCAGCGCCAACGCGCAGACGGCCACGCTCGTCTTTACAGGCGTTAGGCTTACGTTCTGCTTTCTGGAAATCTTTTACGGTGATCATGCCGCGCAGGTGGAAGCTGCTGTCGACAACAAGCGCTTTCTCAACGCGTTTTTCGTGCATTTTTGCCAGCACGACGTCGCGAGTTTCACCTTCACGCACGGTAACCAGACGCTCTTTTGGCGTCATGTATACGCTGACAGGCTGGTTCAGGTCAGTCACAAAGCGCACGTCACGACCGGTGATAATCCCCACCAGCTCGTAATCTTCCGTCACAACCGGATAGCCAGCAAAGCCGTTACGTTCGGTCAGGGCTTTCACTTCATGCAGGGTGGTGGTTGGCAGAACGGTCTGTGGGTCAGACACAATGCCGGATTCATGTTTTTTCACGCGGCGAACTTCTTCAGCCTGACGCTCAATAGACATGTTTTTATGAATAAAGCCAATGCCGCCTTCCTGTGCCAGGGCGATCGCCAGGCGCGCTTCAGTCACGGTGTCCATTGCCGCAGAGAGCATAGGAATGTTCAGGCGAATGGTCTTCGTTAACTGCGTGCTGAGATCGGCAGTATTCGGCAGAACGGTGGAGTGAGCGGGAACGAGGAGGACGTCGTCAAACGTCAGTGCTTCTTTAGCGATACGTAGCATGGGCAATATCTCTGACCTGGGTGGTTAAATATTGCCGTGGCATTATACAGAGCGTAACCGATTGCATCTACACTTTTTTGAAAAAAATGCTTGCGATCGCCTCTCAGCAGGTTACTATCGACTGAATAACTTGCTGATTTAGAATTTGATCCCGCTCACATGTTATCCTCTCAATCTCCCTCAATTTTTACTGTCAGCCGCCTTAATCAGACGGTGCGTTTGCTGCTTGAGCAGGAAATGGGGCAGGTCTGGATCAGCGGTGAAATTTCTAACTTCACCCAGCCATCATCCGGCCACTGGTACTTTACGCTGAAAGACGATACCGCCCAGGTACGCTGCGCGATGTTCCGCAACAGCAACCGCCGGGTGACGTTCCGTCCTCAGCACGGCCAGCAGGTTCTGGTGCGCGCCAATATCACCCTGTATGAGCCGCGTGGTGATTATCAAATCATCGTCGAAAGCATGCAGCCTGCGGGTGAAGGTTTACTGCAGCAAAAGTATGAACAGCTAAAAGCAAAGCTCTCCGCCGAAGGTTTATTCGATCAGCAGTTCAAAAAAGCGCTGCCCTCACCCGCCCACTGCGTGGGGGTGATCACCTCGAAAACCGGGGCGGCCCTGCACGATATTTTGCATGTCCTGAAGCGTCGCGACCCTTCCCTGCCCGTTATCATCTATCCGACCGCCGTTCAGGGTGACGATGCGCCCGGGCAAATTGTGCGCGCCATTGAGCGGGCGAATGCCCGTCAGGAGTGCGACGTGCTGATCGTCGGGCGCGGCGGCGGCTCGCTGGAAGATCTGTGGAGCTTCAACGACGAGCGCGTGGCGCGGGCAATCTTTGCAAGCGTAATTCCCGTTGTGAGCGCCGTCGGCCACGAAACCGATGTCACCATTGCGGATTTTGTTGCGGACCTCCGCGCCCCCACGCCATCCGCGGCGGCGGAAGTGGTCAGCCGCAACCAGCTGGAGCTGCTGCGTCAGCTCCAGAACGGCCAGCAGCGTCTTGAGATGGCGATGGATTACTTCCTCGCCAACAGAACCCGCCGCTTCACCCAGCTTTACCATCGTCTGCAGCAGCAGCACCCGCAGCTGCGTCTGGCGCGTCAGCAAACCGTGCTGGAACGCCTGCGCCAGCGCATGAACGTTGCGCTGGACTGCCAGCTCAAACGTGCGACCTCGCGCCAGCAGCGCATGGCCCAGCGCCTGAACCAGCAAAATCCGCAGCCGAAAATCTACCGCGCGCAAACGCGCATTCAGCAGCTCGAATATCGTCTCGCGGAGAATGTCCGTGCACGCCTGAGCGCCACCCGCGAACGCTTTGGCAACGCGGTGACCCATCTGGAAGCCGTCAGCCCCCTCTCCACGCTGGCGCGTGGCTACAGCGTCACCACGGCGACAGATGGCAAAGTGCTGAAACAAACGAAACAGATTAAGGCCGGGGATGTGCTCACGACGCGGCTTTCAGACGGCTGGGTCGAGAGCGAAGTGAAGGCGATCAAACCGGTGAAAAAAACGCGTCAGCGTAAAACCGGATAAATCTTCGCCGGTTACAAACTATACTGCTGCTATTCCCTTTTTTACTAAGGAGAGCAGCATGCCCCATCTTCACAGCGTCATCCCCCCCTATATTCTTCGCCGTATTATCGAAAGCGGTTCGGAGCCACAGCAGCGTTGCGCCCGGCAGACGTTAACCCATGTGCAAACGCTGATGGCGCATATGCCTGGCAAACCCGCCGCGCCGCACGTCAATAAAACCGGTCAGCTTGAGCGTGATATCTATGACGCGAAACAGACTCAGGAGCTGCCGGGTACTCAGGTGCGTTACGAAGGCCAGCCGTCCAACGGTGATGTTGCAGTGGATGAAGCCTATGATTATTTAGGCATTACCCATGACTTCTTCTGGAAAGAATATCAGCGTGACTCGCTTGATAATAAAGGGCTGATCCTGACCGGCACCGTGCATTATGGCCGGGAATATCAAAACGCCTTCTGGAACGGTCAGCAGATGGTGTTTGGCGATGGCGACGGGGAGATCTTTAACCGTTTCACCATTGCCATCGACGTGGTGGCGCATGAACTGAGCCACGGCGTGACCGAGACCGAAGCCGGATTGATCTACTTTGAACAGTCGGGGGCGCTGAACGAGTCGCTGTCCGACGTGTTCGGCTCGCTGGTGAAGCAATATCACCTTAAGCAAACCGCCGACCAGGCGGACTGGCTGATTGGCGAAGGTCTGCTGGCTGATGGCATTAACGGTAAAGGATTGCGCTCTATGGCGGAACCCGGCACGGCCTATAACGATCCCCTGCTCGGTAAAGATCCGCAGCCCGGTCATATGAAAGATTTTATTAAAACGCGCGAGGATAACGGCGGCGTACATCTCAACTCCGGTATACCTAACCGCGCCTTTTATCTGGCCGCCACGGCTCTGGGCGGCTATGCCTGGGAAAAAGCCGGCTATGCCTGGTACGACACCGTGTGCGATCGCAGTCTGACGCAGGATGCCGATTTTGCGGCCTTCGCGCAACTGACCATCGCCCACGGAGAGAAGCGTTCGGGAAGCGACGTTGGGGCGGCCATCAAACAAGCCTGGGAACAGGTGGGAGTACTGTAAATGCAGGTTCCGGAACTGACGGATGACGCCGTAGTTGAGCTGGCCCGGGAAGGCGGCGTCGCGTTTATCCCTAAGCTGAGCGGCCAGCGCACCATCGCGCTTTCGTCGCTTAACGAGGCCCAGCGCCAGCGCCTGGTGAGCATTCTGGAGCAGGCTTTCCCGCGCGGTCAACCGCCCGGGCAAGCCTCTTCACCCGGCAGCGGTGACCAGCGCTATTTCCGCATCCAGATTATCTGGACCGGACAAAATCAGGCGCACTACGCCGACATCATTGTGCTGGTGCCCGAACAGGAAGCGCCCGAGTCGCTGGTTGAGCTGTGGCGAAAAGGCGAAGGCTGCGTGTGCGATTAACCTTCGGCCCGAACAAACTCCACGCGTTTTTTAGAGATCAGCCCGTGGCCGTTCTGGCAGAAATAATCCACCGCACCGCAGGCTTTTAATACCTCGAGCGGCTTATGGCATTCGGGGCAACGCGCTTCCAGCGCGACGTCTTTATTGCAGCGCGCGCAGTGGGCCGCGCCGTGCTGAGGCTCCAGCTCTGCATGGCAATCCGGGCAGGTTATCGTCATGATGACTCCTAAAGCAGTTCAGTATTACGTCGATAGTATCACGGGGCGCTTAATGCGCTCCACGCAGCCGTTGTTGCAGGTTCAGAAGCAGTTCAACCTCATCGAGCCTGCGCTGTGTCGTACGGCTAACCTCCTGCGGATCGCACCTGAACAGGCTTTGCGCGCCCAGAACGCGCTCCGCAAGGCAGTGTTCGTAAATCGCGCCGGGCAGGGTCCAGCGCTGAATATCATCCCCGTCAATCAGCTCCACGACGTCCTCTGCACCGCGTCGGTCGTGGCTGATAATGCGCCCGTCACGCAGATAAAGCCGCAACCCTTTTTGGCCGCCCGCCGGGCCCGCGTATTTATTGAGCCAGATGTTCACCGGCACACCGCTTACCCTCCCCTGAAGATGCGCTTCACCCTCAGCCGTGATCAGGTCGCCCTGGGTAATGTCGTGGCCCAGCCGATCGCGGGCGGTCATCACCTGTAGAGCCATGTCATCCTGCCCACCGAGATAGCGCACCGTTTCACGCAGCATCGCCAGAACATGGGTCCCAATATCCAGAATGACGCCGTCCGGGTGACGAAGCGTACGCTTATCCGGCTCGCCGGTGGCAAAATTGAGCGCTACCGGTTCTCCGGCAGCGTTGAACCCGCTTGGCTCCTGGAGAAACCCTTCCATGCTGACAATCTCAGAAAAATGGCTGACCAGCGCGAACCGCACCGCGCCGAGGCGCGCCATCCAGTGATCGAGCGCCAGCACCCGGTCCGCTGCGCCAGGCTGAGCCAGCAGTGCTTTCAGTCTGGCCATCTGGGAAAGCGTCGCAACGATCGGTTTTTCGACCACAACACGCGTTACTGGCGAGGCGAGAGCCTGTTCCAGCACCTCGAGGTGATGCAGGGATGCGGTGGTGATGAACAGCGTATCAAGAGGCTGAGCGAGTAGCTCAGGGAGGGATGCGCAGCGAGTGATGCCTTCCGGCTGCTTTGTGGGGTCAAGGTCAAACCCGAGGAGGTGGAGCGAGCTGCCAAAACGGTTACGCAGCGCCGGCAGATATGCCGTTTCAACTACTGCACCAAGACCAACAAACCCTAACAGCATAGTATCGCCTCGTTAAATAACATGCCGGAGCAGAACGCCTGCCCCGGCAAGAACGAGGGGTTATCAGGCGTTGGCAGCCGGTTTCGTCTGGGCATTTTCCAGCATACGGCGTACCGGAACAATGAGGACGATCAGCACCGCGGCACAAATCAGCAGCGCGATGGAGCAGCGCGCGAAGAGATCCGGCAGCATATCCAGCTGGTCGGCCTTCACGTGACCGCCAATCAGGCCCGCCGCCAGGTTACCCAGTGCGCTGGCGCAGAACCACAGGCCCATCATCTGACCGCGCATTCTCTCCGGGGCCAGCAGCGTCATGGTCGCCAGACCAATCGGGCTAAGGCACAGCTCACCGAGCGTCAGCATCAGGATACTGCCTACCAGCCAGAACGGTGAAACGCCTGCCCCACCGTTGCTCAGCACGTTCTGCGCCGCCAGCATCATCAGGCCAAAACCTGCGGCAGCACACAGAATGCCAATCACAAACTTAGTGATGCTACTCGGGCGAATGTTTTTGCTCGCCAGCTTCGGCCATGCCCAGCTGAACACGGGGGCCAGCAGGATGATAAACAGCGCGTTAATCGACTGGAACCATACCGCCGGGATTTCAAAATCGCCAATCATGCGGTTAGTGTAGTCGTTGGCAAACAGGTTGAACGAGGTTGGCTTTTGCTCAAACGCCGACCAGAAAAAGGCGGCAGAGACCAGCAGGATGAAGCAGACCAACAGTCTGGCGCGCTCTTTGCGGTTCAGACCAGCAAAAATGAACAGGTAAATAAAGTAGAGGGCAACGGACGCCGCAATCACGTAAACCAGCACGCTCGCCACGGCGACGGGGTTAATCACAATCACGCCCTGAGCAATCAGGGTGACGATTACCGCCACGCCAACGGCCAGCGCCAGTAGCCACGCGCCGACACCGTTTCGTTTCACGACCGGGCTGTTCCAGGTGGAGTCCAGGCCAACTTCGCTGTCGTAGCGTTTCATTGCCGGAACGGCAAACACGCGGAAGATGATCAGCGCGACCAGCATCCCGATACCGCCGATACCAAAGCCCCAGTGCCAGCCATGGGATTTGATCAGCCAGCCGGAGATCAGCGGCGCGATAAACGAGCCCATGTTAATGCCCATGTAGAACAGTGAGAAACCGCCGTCACGACGCGCATCGCCCTTTTTATACAGCGTGCCGACCATGACCGAAATACAGGTCTTGAACAGACCGGAGCCGAGCACGATAAACATCAGGCCGATAAAGAACAGGTTGTCGCCCATGAAAGCAGAAAGCGCAATGGACAGGTGGCCGAGCGCAATCAGGATCGAGCCATACCAGACGGCTCTCTGCTGGCCGAGCCAGTTATCTGCCAGCCAGCCGCCCGGCAGCGCGGCGAGGTACATCGTCCCGGCAAAGATGCCGACAATCGCCGAGGCGTTCTCACGCGCCAGCCCCATCCCGCCGTCGTACACGGTAGCGGCCATAAAGAGGATCAGCAGCGGGCGTATGCCGTAAAACGAGAAACGCTCCCACATTTCGGTGAAAAACAGCGAACCGAGCGGGTAAGGATGGCCGAAGAACGTTCGGCTTTCTTTTTGATTAACAGAGGATTGCATAATTCTCCCGAGAAGGTATGTCGTCGTGCTTGTAAACGCCAGCAGGTACGCCGGCCAGTTACGTATCTGGCCGATTTTTTACATGCGGCGAAAAGTTGGTTAACCATTTGATAACCAGGCGCTAGTTTTGTCTAGTACCGAACCCTGGACTTTAAGATGAAAATTCGACGATTGTCTACTTTATTAGATTTATACGTGGTTGAAAGTGAATAGTGATTGACATCACACCGGATACCACGGCGGCAGAAAGAGATAAAAAAACCCGCGACTGGCGCGGGTTTTAGCGAGATAAACGTGTGTTATTTGCTTTTCTTAATGTGCTTAATCAAACGCTTACGCTTACGCATCTGGTTTGGCGTCAGGGTGTTACGCTTGTTCGCGAACGGGTTTTCCCCTTCCTTGAACTGAATGCGGATAGGCGTACCCATCACGTCCAGTGATTTACGGAAGTAGTTCATCAGGTAGCGTTTGTATGAATCCGGCAGGTCTTTCACCTGGTTACCGTGGATCACGACGATTGGTGGGTTATAACCACCGGCGTGCGCATATTTCAGCTTCACGCGACGACCGCGCACCAGCGGTGGCTGGTGATCTTCTGCTGCCATATTCATGATACGGGTCAGCATGGCGGTGCTCTGACGACGGGTGGAGCTGTCGTACGCCTCGCGAACGGATTCGAACAGGTTACCTACGCCGCTGCCGTGCAGCGCGGAGATAAAGTGTACGCGAGCGAAATCGATGAAGCCCAGACGGAAGTCCAGGGTCTCTTTCACCTGCTCACGCACTTCATTGCTCAGGCCGTCCCATTTGTTGACGACGATAACCAGTGAGCGCCCACTATTGAGGATAAAGCCAAGCAGAGAGAGGTCCTGATCGGAGATCCCTTCACGCGCGTCGATAACCAACAGCACTACGTTGGCATCTTCAATGGCCTGCAGGGTTTTGATAACGGAGAATTTTTCCACCACGTCGGTGATTTTCCCGCGCTTACGCACGCCTGCGGTGTCGATGAGCACGAACTCACGCTCGTCACGCTGCATCGGAATGTAGATACTGTCACGAGTCGTGCCAGGCATGTCGTAAACGACCACACGCTCTTCGCCCAAAATACGGTTAGTAAGTGTAGACTTACCAACGTTAGGACGCCCGACGATTGCCAGCTTAATCGGCAGATCCTGCGGGTTGAAGTTGTCTTCCGGCTCTTCTTCCTCGCCCGCTTCATTGGCTTCGAACTGCGCCCAGTATTCCGCGTCTTCGTCCACTTCTTCCGGCGGGTTCACTTCATCAACCCACGGCAGCAGCACGGTTTCAAGGAGGCTGGTCACGCCACGGCCATGAGACGCCGCGATCGGGTAGATATCCCCCAGACCTAAAGACCAGAAGTCCGCAACAGCCTGATCGGCATCAATACCGTCAGTTTTGTTTGCCACCAGGAAGGTAGGCTTTTCGCGTGAGCGAAGATGTTTCGCAATAGCGGAGTCCGCAGGCATCAGCCCTGCACGAGCATCCACCATAAAGAGCACGACGTCCGCCTCTTCAATCGCCAGCAGAGACTGCTCAGCCATACGCGTTTCAACGCCGTCTTCTGTCCCGTCAATACCACCGGTATCAATACAGATGAACTCGCGTCCTTCAACTTCTGCACGACCGTACTTACGGTCACGCGTCAGCCCCGGGAAATCCGCAACCAGCGCATCACGGGTGCGTGTTAAACGGTTAAAAAGAGTGGATTTTCCAACGTTAGGGCGCCCGACAAGCGCGACCACAGGTACCATGTTTGAAGCCTCATAAAATTCAACTAAACGTCGCGTCGGCGGCGTTTTTTAAAATGTCAAAACGGCCCCTGAGTTAACAGGAGCCGCTTAGTATACTACAACCGCTGTGTAATTAACGCGTGATCGCGTACAGCGTGCCGTCTTTTGCCTGAATCAGCAGTTTACCATCAGCGACAACCGGCTCAGTCAGGAAGCCGGAGCTATCCACTTTTTGCTGTGCGGTGAAGCGACCGTTTTCCGGGTCAATCCAGTGCAGGTAACCTTCGCTGTCACCCACGACCAGGCTACCGTTATACAGTGCCGGTGCGGTTAACAGACGGTGCAGCAGATCGCTCTGCGTCCACAGGGTCACGCCACCTTCGGTGCTCAGCGCCAGCAGACGATCGTTCTGGTCAACCATGTAGATACGGTTGCCGTCTACGATGAAATCGTTCACGGAACCCAGTTCGCGTTTCCACATGATCTGGCCGCTGCGCAGATCAAGCGCGGTCAGGTTACCGTTGTAGGCCAGCGCGTAAACGACGCCGTCAACGATGACCGGAGTCGTATCAACGTCGCTCAGACGGTCGATTTCAGTCGAACCGGTGGCCTGAGAGATACGCTGCTGCCAAATCATCTGGCCTTCCTGCATCAGCACAGCGCTCACGCGTCCGTTGTCACCGCCAACAATAGCAGCGCCAAAGGCGGTGGCCGGAGCCGATTCACCGCGCAGAGAGAGCGCAGGCATATCAAGGTTAACGGTCCATTTCACCAGACCGTCAGCTTCGTTCAGCGCCTGCAGCTGGCCGTTGCTGGTATGAATCAACACCATGCCGTCGCTAACCACCGGACGAGACAGTGATTCACCGGCAACCGTCGTCTGCCATGCAATAGAGCCATCGCTGGCGTTCAGCGCATAGACCTGCGCTTTTTCGCTACCGACATACACATGACCACCGGCAACGGTCAGGCCGCCAGAGAGTAGTGCAGGTTTACGCGAGAACCAGCCGTCTTTTTCCGCCAGATTAACGGACCAGACCTCTTTTCCGTCGTTGGCGTTAAGCGCTTTGACGGTGCCTTTGCGGTCAGCCGCATAGACAACGCTGTCAGCGAAGGCTGGATGCAGGTTGGAATAGAAATCACCAATTCCGTTCCCGACGGAGGTGCTCCATGCGGTAGACGGGGTAAACTGGTTTTCAACCGTCGGCAGTGGGGACATTTTGACAACATCTTCTTCGCCACTGAACAGTGAACAGCCACTCAATAACGTAACGGAAAGCAGTCCTGGCAGAAGTAATTTACGCAATTGCATCGGGTCCCTCTCAGACGGACAAATTATTTATTTTCATCTGCATCATTTCGCTCAGCGCAGGTGAAGCTTTACTCTCTACGCCGGCTTGCCACGCTTTACGCGCGCCCTCTTTATCACCTTTGCTCAGCAGTGCTTCACCGCGCAGGTCAGCCACGATGGCCGCAAAGCCTTCGCCTTTGATGGTGTCGAGGGTTTTCAGCGCGTCATCGGCTTTCTTCTGCTGAACCTGGATACGTGCCAGACGCAGGTTAATGACCGCTTTCAGGTTTTCATCGCTGGCAGCCGCAAGACTCTGCGACAGCTGGGCAGCCGCTTTATCCAGTTCGTTTTTATCAACGTACTGCTGCGCCACTTCCAGTGCGGCCAGCGCACCGTAGGTGTTTTTATTGTCGGCGACAAACTTCTCAGCAGCCGCCAGCGTTTGAGGCTGATCGGCACGAATGTCACTGACGGTATTCTCATAAGCCAGGGACGCACCGCGAGCCGAATCGGCCTGATGGCTGTTCCAGTAACGCCAGCCCATCAGTGCACCCACACCTAAAATCACCCCAACAACCAGCGCTTTGCCGTTTTCAGCAAAGAAGCGCTTAACCGCATCGACCTGGTCGTTTTCGTTCTCGTAAATTTCCACGCAGTCCTTCTCCTTAGCCCAATAAAGTGCGCAAGTGCGCCGCAACGCCGTCCTGCGTTACCGTTGTCTGTTCACCAGAGCGCAGGTCTTTAACCACAACGTCGCCGTTAGCCACTTCGGACTCACCCAGCACCAGTGCGATACTTGCGCCCCACTTATCAGCACGCGCAAACTGTTTTTTAAAGTTGCCGCCGCCGTGGTTGGTCATCAGCTTAACGTCCGGCAGCGCATCGCGCACGCGTTCGGCAAGCTGCATTGCCGCAGACTGCGTATCCGCACCTGAAGCCACCAGGTATATATCGACAACGGAATCTGCTTTAAATTCCGGATTAACTGCCTGAACCAGCAAAACAAGTCGCTCAAGGCCCATTGCAAAGCCCACGGCAGGGGCGGCACGACCACCGAGCTGCTCAACCAGACCGTCATAACGACCGCCAGCACATACGGTGCCCTGGGAACCGAGGCTGGTGGTGACCCACTCAAACACGGTACGGTTATAGTAGTCCAGACCGCGCACCAGGCGCTGGTTAACGGTATAAGCAATGCCAGCCGCTTCGAGCAGCTTACACAGCCCGTCGAAGTGCTCGCGAGACTCTGCGTCGAGATAATCACCCAGAGCAGGCGCATCGTTCAGCAAGGCCTGCACATCCGGGTTTTTGGAGTCCAGTACGCGCAGCGGGTTGCTGTACATACGGCGCTGGCAATCTTCGTCCAGCTTATCTTTGTGCTGTTCCAGGAACGCCACCAGCGCATCGCGGTAGTTCGCACGCGCTTCAAGAGAACCAATCGAGTTCAGTTCCAGAGAGACGTGTTCAGCGATGCCCAGCGCGCGCCACCAGCGGGCAGTGAGCATGATAAGCTCAGCATCAATGTCCGGCCCCTGCAGGCCAAAGACTTCCACACCCAGCTGATTAAACTGGCGATAACGACCTTTCTGAGGACGTTCGTGGCGGAACATCGGGCCGATATACCACAGGCGCTGCTCCTGATTGTACAGGAGACCATGTTCGATGCCGGCGCGTACGCAGCCCGCCGTCCCTTCTGGACGCAGCGTCAGGCTATCGCCGTTGCGGTCCTCAAAGGTGTACATCTCTTTTTCAACCACATCGGTCACTTCACCGATTGCGCGTTTGAATAACGGGGTCTGCTCTACAATCGGCAAACGGATTTCGCTGTAACCGTAGCTGCCGAGCACCTGCTTAAGTGTGCCTTCAATGCGCTGCCAGATGGCGGTTTCGCCAGGCAGATAATCGTTCATGCCGCGGATGGCTTGAATGTTTTTTGCCACGTTTATTCTCTTTCTATATACAAAAAAGAACCCAAAGAATGGGTTCAATCATACATGGGAAGCCAGCGGCTTCCCAACACGTTATTTTTCGACCTGTTGAACGCTAATGCGCTGCGCTTCATCCAGCATTGTGGCTTTGGCACGAATACGGGCTTCAAGCTGATCGATCATGTCGCTATTATCCAGACGATCTTTACGAACGCCATCTTCATAGAGACCACTTTTCTTGTTACCGCCGGTCACGCCCAGCGTGGAGACCAGCGCTTCGCCCGGACCGTTCACCACGCAGCCGATAATAGAGACGTCCATCGGGGTGATGATATCTTCCAGACGCTGCTCAAGGGCATTCACCGTACCGATCACGTCAAATTCCTGGCGTGAACAGGTTGGGCAGGCGATAAAGTTGATGCCTCGAGAGCGAATACGCAGTGATTTCAGAATATCGAAGCCGACTTTGATCTCTTCCACCGGATCGGCCGCCAGAGAGACGCGCAGGGTATCGCCGATCCCTTCTGACAGCAGCAGCCCCAGGCCGATCGCCGATTTAACGGAGCCGCTACGCAGGCCGCCGGCTTCGGTGATGCCAAGGTGCAGAGGCTGATCGATCTGTTTAGCCAGCAGGCGATACGACTCTACCGCGAGGAACACATCAGATGCTTTAACGCTGACTTTAAACTGATCGAAATTAAGACGATCCAGGTGATCGACGTGGCGCATGGCTGATTCGAGCAGCGCCTGCGGCGTAGGTTCACCGTATTTTTCCTGGAGATCTTTTTCCAGAGAACCGGCGTTCACGCCGATACGGATAGGGATATTTTTATCGCGAGCGCAGTCGACAACCATGCGAATACGCTCTTCGCTACCGATATTACCCGGGTTGATACGCAGGCAATCTACGCCATATTCGGCAACTTTGAGCGCAATGCGGTAATCGAAGTGGATGTCTGCCACCAGCGGAACGCTGACCTGCTGCTTGATCAGTTTGAACGCCTCGGCGGCGTCCATCGTTGGCACGGAGACGCGAACAATGTCCGCGCCTACGCGTTCTAACGCTTTAATTTGATTGACCGTCGCGTCCACATCCGTGGTGCGCGTGTTGGTCATCGACTGGACGGCAATAGGTGCGCCGTCGCCGACTGGCACATTCCCAACGTAAATCCGTTTTGATTTTCTACGTTGAATCGGAGCCTGGTTATGCATGAAAAATCTCCCGCGTTGCCCGTCTGTTACTGTGCTGCTGATTGTTCGGCATTAACGGTAAGACGTGCAACCTGGTTAGTTCTGATAAAGCGGCTCAGATCAACAGGTTTTCCTTGATACTGGATCTGTACCGCTGCCGGAGCGCCGATTTTAAGTTTATACGGTGCCTGGCCGGTTAGGTTTAACGTGCCATCTTTACGCTGCAGGCCGCTAAACAGTTTTTTTCCTGTTGCGTCAGTGACTTCTAACCAGCAATCTGCCGTAAAGTTCATCACCAGCGCATTAGGATCGGCCGCAGGTGTCGCGACACCCGCCTGGTCCGTTGGTAACGGTGCAGCGTTTGTTTCTGTTGGCTGGGTCGCGGCCGGGGTAGTCGTTGCCGTATCGACATTGGCCTGCGAAGGCGCAACAACCGCATTCGGATCCTGAGTTGCCGGAGCGGTGTTAGCCGTGGCAGCCGGGGTCTGTGCAGAATCGGTTGCTGGCGCGTCTGTCGCTGCGGTCTGAGGATCGGTTGAAGGGGTTTCAGCGCCCGTGTTCAACGGCACGCTTTGCGCATTATCATTACCGGACTGATTAAGCTCGGCCGAAGACTGATCGGCCATCGTCGTGATCTCTTCCTGCTGCGCTTTGTGGTTTTGCCACCACCATGCGCCCGTCAGACCGACCACCACGAACAGCACCAGCCAGGTGAAGCTCATCAGCCAGCCATCGCGTTTCTTACGACGCTTACCCAGAGAGAACGTCTGCATCGGCGCAACTTTCGCTGCACGTACCGGTGCCTGCTTCTCCATCATGGGCAGTAATTCTTCTTCGGGGATATGCACCAGTTTTGCATAAGAGCGGATATAACCACGCAGAAATGTTGAAGCCAGATCGGCAGGCGCCTTATCTTCTTCAATATCGCGAACCGTGGAAACCTTCAGGCATAAGCGTTCTGCAACGGCCTGTTGGCTAAGTCCGAGTTGTTCACGGGCGTTGCGAAGACGAACGCCAGTGGAGAGTGCTTCATGTTGGTCGTGAGTGGCTTCAGTATTCATTCGCTACAACTACTGGTACGTGAAAAAAAGGGTTCAGGTGCCGGTGAGTCACAATGCTACCCGCACCGCGAAACTTCTGGTCAGTTAACCTTGAACAGACAGTATAAGACTGTCAACCTTGAGATGACAGTGCCGCCCTGCCCATGAAGCTAAACTGTTGTTACGTCGTTACATACTGCCCGAAAGTCATATGAAACGCACCGTAATTATTGATAAAACGTCACGAATCTGACTGATTATTCAATGAGATTACGCCTCACGGCGCAGATAGTGCGCCGTGAATGCATAATAATCAAACAGCTTTGACCGCAATCGTCTCGCCCTGCATGCGTTTACGCAGGGTACGTTTGGTACGGTCAATGACGTCACCCGCCAGCTGCCCGCATGCGGCATCGATGTCATCGCCACGGGTTTTACGCACGATAGTGGTAAAACCGTACTCCATGAGCACTTTCGAGAAGCGATCGATGCGGCTGTTGGAGCTGCGGCCATACGGCGCGCCCGGGAACGGGTTCCACGGGATCAGGTTGATCTTGCACGGCGTATCTTTGAGCAGCTCAGCCAGTTCGTGTGCATGCTCGGTGCCGTCATTCACATGATCCAGCATCACGTACTCAATGGTCACGCGGCCCTGGTTGGCATTGGATTTCTCCAGGTAACGACGCACGCCGGCCAGGAAGGTCTCGATATTATACTTTTTGTTGATAGGTACAATTTCGTCACGAATCGCATCGTTCGGCGCATGCAGCGAGATCGCCAGCGCAACGTCAATCATGTCGCCCAGTTTATCCAGGGCAGGCACTACACCAGAAGTGGAGAGCGTAACGCGACGCTTGGAGAGGCCAAAACCGAAATCGTCGAGCATGATTTCCATCGCCGGAACCACGTTGGTCAGGTTCAGCAGCGGCTCGCCCATCCCCATCATCACCACGTTGGTGATAGGACGGGTACCGGTCACTTTTGCCGCACCAACGATTTTCGCCGCACGCCATACCTGACCGATAATTTCAGATACGCGCAGGTTACGGTTGAAGCCCTGCTGAGCCGTAGAGCAGAATTTACACTCCAGCGCACAGCCAACCTGTGAGGAGACGCACAGCGTGGCGCGATCGTCTTCCGGGATATAGACCGTTTCAACGCGCTGATCGCCTACGGCAATCGCCCATTTGATCGTGCCGTCTGAAGAGCGTTGCTCTTCAACCACTTCAGGCGCACGGATTTCGGCCACTTCTTTGAGCTTATTACGCAGGACTTTATTGATGTCAGTCATGTCATCAAAATTGTCGCTGCAATAGTGGTACATCCATTTCATGACCTGGTCGGCACGAAACGGCTTCTCGCCCATCTCTTTAAAGAACTCGCGCATCTGCTGACGGTTCAGGTCCAACAGGTTGATTTTTCCATTTTTATTTGGAACCGCAGGAATGGCGACTTCGGAGGTGTTCACTAATTCAGACATAATTTTATCCGGCCTCGTTGTTACACGTTATGGCCCATGGAGGGTTGAAAAGAAACGCCCCGGCAGGCAGTGTGCTCATCCGGGGCGTTGCATTGTACAAAGTCTGGCGCAGGGATGCCACGTTTGCACGCGGCATTTACGAAATTATTAGCGAGTGCGAGCGCACACTTCGCCTTCTGCGAAGAAGAACGCGATTTCGCGCGCAGCAGATTCAACGGAGTCGGAACCGTGGGTGCCGTTTTCGGTGAAGCTGTCCGCGTAATCTGCACGCAGGGTGCCTGCCAGCGCGTTTTCCGGGTTGGTCGCACCCAGCAGGTCACGGTGACGCTGTACGGCGTTTTCACCTTCCAGCACGGAAACCACGATCGGGCCGGAGGTCATGAACTCGACCAGGCCATCGAAGAATGGACGACCTTCGTGCTCAGCGTAGAAACCGCGAGCCTGTTCAACGGTCAGGTGCAGCATTTTGGTGCCAACGATCTTAAACCCTGCTGATTCAAAGCGAGAGAAGATGCTGCCAATAACGTTTTTTGCCACCGCGTTTGGCTTGATGATGGAAAAAGTACGTTCAATAGCCATGATAACCTCTGTCAAATGTTCTGTTGTTTTGCATACCTGAGTATGGTGTGGCGCGGATTATAATGAGCAATAGCGCGATTGCCTATGGATTCAGGTAACATTTTTTTAAAATGAGACGAAGATTAGCAACAGGTCAAGTTTCTCATGCTCTGCGTCTGCCCCGCACAGAGATAGCACTGCTTTTCATCGGCGTTAAATCGCCAGAACGGACGGCTGCATGACGTACAGGTAGCGGCCTGCGCCTCCCACGTATGCTGCTGCGCCTCCCCTTCTGCGGGCATCACCTTTATGGCATGAGAAGGACAAACCGCTTCACACCCGCCGCATCCGGTACAGCGCGCGTTCTCCATCACCAGCGCATTATCCTCAAACCGTATGGCTTTTTCGGGACAGCTTCGCCAGCAGGCACCGCACAGAATGCATTTTTCCGTGTCGGGAATCACGTCGAATTCGCTGAAACGGGGGAATGCCTGCCGCTGCTGACGTTTGCCCGGCTGCACGGTACAGGCCTTCACGTCTTCTCGGGGAGCGTGGATCAGCGCGCGTCGCGACAGGCTAATGTCGCTCGCTGGAACCGCTTTGAAGGACCAGGCTGGCTCACCCAGGCGTCGAAGCGCCAGGTTCAGGCGGGCAAGCGCCACCATCCAGGCGGAAGAAGATTCCGCATCAATGCTAATAAAGCGTATGCCGTACTGAGCGTGCCAGAGCAACAGCTCATTGACCGTCGGGGGGTGAACGGCGAACGGGCCGGTAAGCGTATCGCTATAAATGAAACGCCGCTGAGGAACGACACCGGAGATGGCGTCTGTGGGGCAAACGAAGAGGCAATCGCCGCATTCAATGCAGCGTGAAGGGTCGATGGTAAACTGCCCGTCCGTCACGGAAAACGCCTGCGCCGGACAGACGTCCGCGCAGGCGTGGCAGGATGCGTGCCGAAATCGGCGACGGACGCAGGCTTGCGTCACGTCCATCGCCGTAGCAAACGTAATCTTCATCAGCCAATACTAAAGAAGACGAAACGCAGCACAATCTCACCCAGGATCAGCAGCGCGCTTCCCGCCAGCAGGAGGCTTCGCGTCTGTTTGAGGCCGCCTGCCGCAAAGCAAAGCATCCCCGCAACCGATACGCACCAGCCCAGCAGATAGACATTGCGCAGTTGCTCAAACATCTGCAGCGGCGTGTGCGGGAAGGTCACCACGGTGTTATCCACCGCCATGATGTCCGAGAGCCACACGGGTTGCATGATCAGGCGAGCCAGCACCAGCAGGGTCACGACGATTGCCGCCGTACGCAGCGCATTTCGGGTTTGTGCCCCCAGCGCTACACAGGCCGAACCAACAATCCCGACTGAGCCCATAAACAAGAACAGCGTATTGATATGCTGCCAGGTCACCACCGAGGCGTGGATGTAAATCTGTGCCATACAGAACACGTCCACCAGCCCAATGAGGCCCGCCAGCGCCAGCAGTGCTTTACCGCCAGGCTTACTGAAGAACATCAGCAGCACCGCAAAACCGAGTGCCGCCAGATACAGGCTGGCAAAGACAATCTCACGGCTAAGCCAGGAGCTGGCTACGTGGCGCAGCGCGTTCAGCGCATTCAGTGGATAACCCATGTGGAGCGCTGAGGCCAGCAGGCCCAGGCTCGCCAGCACGAACGCACCGGCAGCGGCGATGGCAACGCTACGGTCACAGGCGCGCGCGCCCATAACCTGCTGGCGTCCCAGACCCAACCACAGCGTGACGCCTACTGAACCTTGCAGGAACAGCGTAAAAATCAGCAGCGGTAACTCATGCATGACGTTTACCCTCTTTCTCTGCGCCCTGGTGCGCTTTCACTACCAGATTAGGATGGGTGATGGATGAATCAGGCAGCCCTTTGACGTCACATACTGAGCCATATTTGGCGCGCAGTTCGTCAATCGGACCAAACTTGATCGCTTCCAGCGGACAGGTTGCTACGCAGACCGGCTGCTCGCCTTTCGCCTGCAGATCCACACAGAAATCGCATTTCGACATCTGCCCGGTCTGTTCGTTAAGCTGCGGCGCGCCGTAAGGGCAGGACCACGCACAGTAGCCGCACCCTACGCACTTATCCGTATCGACGCGCACAATGCCGTCACCCGGACGCTTGTGCATGGCGGTTGTCGGACAGTTTTTGGTGCAGATTGGGTCTGCACAGTGGTTGCAGGAGATCGAGAGCGTATAGGCAAAGACGTTGTTGCTCACGCCCCCCTGTCCGGTAGGAATAAAGTTCCCGCCGTTCACTTCATATACCCGGCGAAAACGACGCCCAACCTCAAGGTTGTTTTTATCTTTACACGCTACCTGACAAGCCTTACAGCCCGAGCAGCGGGAAGAATCAATAAAGAAACCCAGCTGTTTATCGCTCACCGGCGCATAGTGTTTAAACTTACTCATGCTTTTGCTACCTCCACCAGCATGGTTTGATGTGAATTCCCTTTCGCGAGCGCAGTAATACGTGCAGAGCTCAACACGTTCGCGCAGCCGCCTTTATCGACGCCCTGCTCGTCCGGCTGCCACCAGGCACCGGCCTGCATGGCCACTACGCCAGGGATAATGCGTGGCGTAACCTCCGCCGGAACTTCGCAGATCCCACGCTGGTTATGAATGCGTACCGTATCGCCCTGCGAAATGCCGCGACGCTGCGCATCCTGCGGGTTGATCCACAGTTTCTGCTGCTGCACTTCAATCAGCCACGGGTTAGCGTACTGGGTAGAGTTGGCGCGATTTTTACCTTTCCAGGTAATCAACTGCAGCGGGAAGCTTTTCGCCAGCGCGTCTTCCGGGCCTTCATGCGCAGGCACGTAGTGCGACAGCGCCGGGATTTCCGGATGATTCATGTCGTACAGGCGCTTCGAGAAGATCTCAATTTTCCCGGACGGGGTCGGGAATGGATGATTGTCCGGATCGCGAATGTTGTCTTCAAAGGCGACAAACGGCGCGCTTTTAAACAGGTGCTGACGCGTTTTTTGCAGCGTCGCGAAATCAGGCAGGTTTTCATCCGGCATCGCCAGGCGCGTCTGTTCCCAGATATGCTCAATCCAGGCTTTTTCGTCGCGCCCCTGGCTGAATTCATGTTCAATCCCCAGCTTCGCCGCAACCTCACGCAGCCAGTCATAGTCTGAACGGCGTTCAAATTCCGGCTCGATCAGTTTTTCTGACAGGATAAGATAGCTTGCCGTACCCCAGGTTTCGCCGATGTTCCAGCGTTCCATGAAGCTGGTTTCCGGCAGCAGCAGATCCGCATACCGGGCGCTCGGCGTCATATACAGATCGCTTGCCACGATGAACTGAATTTTGGACTCATCTTCCAGCACGCGGGTCGCCTGATGAAGATCCGGGTTCTGGTTGGCAAGATAGTTCCCGGCCAGCGAAAACAGAATACGGATATTGCTGTCGAGTTTGTCAGCATCTTTCAGGCCATCTTCAGGCGTCACCTTTGTGGCGTCGTCTGCGGCCTGCACCCAGTTCATCACCGAGATTTTGGCCTTCACCGGGTTATCCGGCATTTCTGGCCCGGCGGCAAATTTACGATTGCCGCAGCCACCGTAGCCTGCCGCCCAGCCGCCTTTCACGCCAACGTTACCGGTCAGCGTCGCGAGCAGCGTCGAACCGCGCGCAGTACGCTCGCCGCAGTTATGACGCTGCGGGCCCCACCCCTGGATCAGGGCTGCGGGTTTGGTATTGGCATAGTCACGCGCCAGCTGGCGGATCGTCTGTGCGGGAACATGGGTAATTTTTTCTGCCCATTCCGGCGTTTTCGCAACGCCATCTTTTGCACCGGTAAGGTAGGCAACCAGCGACTCATTTGCCGGCACGCCTTCCGGCATTGATGCTTCATCAAAGCCAATGGTATGGCGGGTGATAAAATCGCGATCGTGCAGATTTTCCGTCACGATGACGTACATCATGGCGTCCATCAGGGCATTATCGGTGGTCGGCAGCAGCGGGATCCACTGGTCTGCCAGCGAAGAAACCGTATCAGAATAACGCGGGTCGACGACGATAAAGCGGGTACCGTTTTGCTTCATCTTCTGGAAGAAGTAGTTGGTATGGCCAAAAATGGTTTCCGTTGGGTTATGTCCCCACAGGATCACCAGTTTGGTATCCAGAAGCGTGTCGAGCGAGCTGCCGCTGGCCGCGGTGCCATAGGTGTAAGGGGTGGCCGCCGCCGTGTTACCCATGCTGACCGAATGATAGCTTTCAAGGTAGCCGCCGGTTAAATTAAGCAGGCGACGTACCATTTTATCGCCGGAGAACGTTCCGCCGGAAACCGCCGTACCCACATGAACATAGCGTGACGCGACGCCATATTTTTCGGTGATCGTTTTTAAATTATTGGCAATCAGCGTTGTCGCTTCATCCCATGAAATACGCTCAAATTTTCCTTCTCCGCGTTTGCCAACGCGTTTCATTGGATATTTAAGACGGTCAGGATGATAAACGAATTTACGATAGGAGCGACCGCGAACGCAGGCACGCATAACGGGCATCTGAGGATCGAGTTCATTATCCGGACGGGTAGAAATACGCGTCACTACCCCATCACTAACGTGCGCACGAATATCACATTTTCCGCCGCAGTCAAACGTACTGCATGTCTGGACAACCTTTTCTGAAGGCGTATTTTCCACCACAGAAGGGGTAGCCGCATCAGCCCTGACTGACGTTGAGACAAACGGCAGGGCAACCAGCGCCGAACTGGCCTGGATAAAATGGCGTCGAGACAGGGCAGGAATGACACCGTCTCCCTGGCTGGCTATTTTTTTCATTGCTCGGTCCTTCAAATAAAAGCGCATTCTCGCGGTTTTGAAGGCCGTCACATTTGATAATTATCAAGTTAACCCTTTCGGGTTACCACTAAATTTCGATAATAAGAATCGTTATTTTTTAAAATAATAAATCGCTTAACAGATTTAATATATTACTAACGATTCAAGGAAAAATTCACCGCAACGACCTGCCCGGACTCATCCATTACGACCAGTTGATATTCACCGGGTTTATTCAATAATAAAGATTGATAATTATTCCGCCCGTCCAGAGGCTCACCGTTTAAAAACCACCAGCGCTGACCTTCCCCGCCGCTGGTCGTCACAGCAAGCGTCATGTTTTCCTGCCCCGGCAGTCGCTTAATTACCGCCCCTTCCCGCACGCCTGAAAGCATGAGCGGTGCAACATTGTGGTTATCAAACGGCGGACAGGTTTTAGACGCAGCCGGGATGCGGGCAGCCCGTCTTTCTGACGGCGGCAGCCAGGGGTCGAGCGGCAGCGGCCATACATCCAGTACTTTCTCTGTCGCCTCCGGGCAGTCTGCTGCCACGCGTTTTCCGGCACTATCCACCCAGATGGGGAAACGGATCCCGCGAATGCCTTCCTGCTCAGGCAGCAGCAGGGTTGGCGGCTCGCTGCCCTCCAGCAGCCAGGTTGAAAGGCGGCGTCGACAGTTTTCACTGCCTTCCGGCAGCGATTGCCCCCCTGGCCAGCAAATGGTCCCGCGCCCTACGCTGGCGGGACGCGGATCGCGCGGCAGACGGGCCTCATCGATCGTGGAACGAGACTGAAGCAGATTGTTGACCTGGTTTAACAGCGGGACGGCGCTGGCAAATCCAAACTGCCCGGCCACCGGCGTGCCATCCGGGCGACCGGTCCAGATGCCGATCACGTAGCGGGCGTTAATTCCGATGGCCCAGGCATCACGGTAGCCATAGCTGGTTCCGGTTTTCCATGCCAGCGGTGCCACCTGAGGAAGCGCACCGTCCGGCAGAGGCTGCGCTTCATTAGCCAGGATCCGTCGAATGATCCACGCTGAACCTTGCGACAGCAAAGGCCGCTCGGTGAGTGGATCTTGCGGCTGCAAACGAAGCCTCCCCGCCTTTCCATGACGGGCGAAGGCGCTGTAGGCGGCGGCAATGTCGGACAAACGCGCCCCCGCCCCGCCCAGAATGAGCGACAAATTCGGCTGCGCCCCGGCAGGTAGGATCAGCGGAAGCCCCGCGTTGCTCAGCATGCCGGCGAAGCGTTTTGGCCCGTAGGCTTCAAGGACCTGCACGGCGGGCAGGTTGAGCGAACGCACCAGCGCCTCGCTCATGCTGACCGGGCCATGAAAGCCGCTGTCAAAATTACCGGGACGATAATCACCCGTTTTTCGCGGCACGTCCTGAAGCAGAGAGGCGGGATGAATCAAGCCTTCATCCATCGCCATACCATAGATAAAGGGCTTTAAAACCGATCCCGGCGATCGTACGGCGTTAACCATATCCACATGGCTGAAGCGACTATCATCATTGATATCCACCGAACCGACCCAACCGCGAACCTTCATGTTGGTGTGATCGACCACGATCATCGCCAGGGAACTGCGCGCGGGCAGGCGGGATTTCCAGTTCAGCGCCAGCTCCTCAAGCTGCCGTTGTAACGACGCATTCAGGGTGGTGACAATTTTCGTCTCATGGCTTTTCGTCAACATCATACGGGAGAAAAGCGGTGCCAGCTGCGGCATCTGGCGTGGTGCCAGCCAGACCGGCTCCTCGCGTGACTCCTTTACCTGTTTTGCTGACCAGACGCCCTGCGTCACCATTCGATCAAGAACCTTATTGCGGGCTGCTTCCGCGCGTTCCGGCCAGCGGTCAGGTCGTAAGCGACTGGGGGCCTGGGGTAACACCGCAAGCAGCGCCGCTTCGGAGTAGCTCAGTTGGGAAGGCGGTTTACCCAGGTACGTCCAGCTTGCCGCGCCGATCCCCTGCAGCGTGCCGCCAAACGGGGCGCGATTGAGATAGAGCGTGAGAATATCGCGCTTGGAGAGGTGCCACTCCAGTTGCATGGCGCGCCAGAGCTGACGAATTTTGCCGCCAAAAGTGCGCGGATGCGGATCTAAAAGACGAGCCACCTGCATGGTGAGCGTGCTGCCGCCAGAAATGACCTTACCGGAGCTCAGATCCTGCCAGGCCGCGCGCAGCACGGAGAACGGATTCACGCCAGGATGATCCCAGAACCAGCGGTCTTCATACTGGATCAGGGCGTCGAGGTACAGCGGAGAAACGTCTTCAAGCGTAACCGGATAACGCCAGATACCGTCGCTGTCGGCAAAACGCCACAGCGGCGTGCCTTTTTCATCCACCACAACCCGTGCAGGGTTGACCTCCTTCAAGGGCAACGGCCACAGGCGGTCAGCGGCGATAATCAGCCCCCATAAAATAAGAAGCGCTCCCGCCAGCCACAGCCAGCGGGAGCGTATCAGACGTGCCATCAGCATCTTACGGAACAACAATCAGTGGGCCACTGGCCGACCCCGTTGCCCGCCACTGAGGAACGTACATCGATTCCACCATCGGGACCGGCACTTTATAGACCCCCGGCGTGACCGCACGCGCCAGATAAACCAGCGTTACCGGCTGGCCTTCGTTGACCGGTACCGCTGCGACGAAGCGATCGTCGCGGAATTCCATATGCTGGATATCTGCCTGCTGCATTTGGTTAAGCAGGTTCTGAACTTCACTGCCGCTGTCCTGCAGGCTGGCGCTGCTGCTTGCCAGGTTCTGGTTTTCCAGCTCTAGCCCCGCAGGAAGCAGATCCACCACCAGGGCATCCGGGACGTTCTGGCTGGCTTTCACTTCCAGCCACACCAGCACCAGCTCACCGCTCTTCAGGGATGAAAGCGATTTAGTGCTGCCATCGGTCGCCAGAATATGGCGCTCAATCTGCAGAACGTTTGAGGAAGGCTGCGGCATGTATTCCGGATACCCCGTGCTGTCGAGACGTATCCACAAAGGCGTCGTGCCGGTATTGGTCACCTGCAGCGAACCAAGCTGGTCACCGTTGAGGTTTTGTACCTGCGCTTTGTCTGCACCTGAGGCAGCATCAGACAGAGAGGTTTTCGCCTGCCATGCCCCGCTCAGGGTTTGCAGCGAACGCCCTGCCAGGAACAGCGCATTGCTCTCCTGCGTTGAGAGCCAGCGCTGGCTGAAGGCCTGCTCAGACAAGGTATTCAGAAGCGTATTCTGCGCATCCGGCAACAGCTTGTACTCTTCGAGAAGGGAGAGCATTAACGCATTGTCACGCAGTTGGCTTCCGTAATCCGCCATCCAGGTTTTTCTGTCGTTACGCGGCGTTCTAAGTGCCAGATCCAGCGCCTGCTGGCTGCGGGGGGCGTCGCCCATCAATTTCAGCGCCATTCCGAGTTGCATAAGCGGTAGTCCGGAAGCCGCCTGTGAATGGCGATCCCAAATTTCACGCAGCGCCCCCAGCGGCGCTTTTTGCTGACGGGCCAGAACCAGCGCAGCATAGGCTTGCACCGCAAACTTGCTCCCCTGCGTGTCGTCGCTGTAGCGAATGGACATCATCCCCGGGTCCTGCAGATAGCGCAGCAGTCGGTTGTTGGCATTGTTGACCGCATCGGCAGGCACGCTGTAGCCCTGCTCGCCTGCGCGAACGAGGAAGTCCGTGACATAGGCCGTCAGCCAGTACTCTTCCGGACCGTTTTTATCCCACAGCGCAAACCCGCCATCGTCACGCTGCATCTGCAGCAGACGGGAGATGCCAACATCAATCGCCGCGCGACGTTTGTCGTCTGTATCTCCTTTAATGCCGAGCGCCGTTAACTGCGCTGCATTGGTATAGAGCGACGGGAACAGGCCGCTGGTGGTTTGTTCGAGACAGCCGTACGGATAGGCCTGCAGTTCACGGATATAGCGCGCCAGGTTCAACGGCGGCTTACCACTCAGCAGCAGTTGTCCTTGCAGCGTCGCCGGAGAAAAACCATCAATGTGTTGTGCTGGCGCGGTCCATGACTCGCCCGGGTTGAGCATAGCGCCGGTATTCACCGTCTGAGCAGGGAATGCAGGGCGTACGCCGATTTTCCAGCTCTTCTGCTGCGGCGCAAACGTCTCGCCCGGAAGCTGGAGCCCCGTCACCTGAGCAGCAATTTCCCCCTCACCGTAGCCATCCAGCGCGCGTACCGGGATAAATATCGTGGTGCGTGCTCCCGGAGGAAGCTGAACCGGCTGCGGCTGCATCCCTTCCAGGGCAATTTTTCCGTTAGCCGTCAGGGCAACATTCAGCGTTTGCGGCTGGTCGGTGAGGTTAGTCAGGTCGAGCGTCAACCGCGAGGTGTCGCCGCTGGCAAGGAAGCGCGGCGTATTAAGTTCGGTAATAACAGGTGCGGCCACAATCACTTTGCTTTCGCTGCTGCCAAAGTCTTCTTCCGTCCAGGCCTGCGCCATCAGACGCAGCTCCCCGTTGAAATCACCAATCGGCAGCGTAAGGGTACCTTCGCCATTGGCATCCAGTTCAACCGGCTGTGTTTGCTGAGCAATAATGTTGACATGATTTACCGGTGGCTTACCGCCGCGCTTAAGCTCATCGCCATCGCCACCAAAGCGCAACGCGGCCATACGGCCCTGCCCTTCAATCACCTGACCATAGATGTCATAAATATCTGCGCCATAGCGTTTCTGGCCAAAGAATGCTTCCCACGGATCCGGCGTGACGTAGTCGGTGATATTCAACACGCCGCTGTCGACGGCTGACACCAGCACGTTCACTTTCTGCGGTACAGCGCCCTCTTTCACGCTGGCTTTAACCTTCACGGAAAGCGTCTGATTCGGACGCATTTTTTGCGGATTATCCAGCGCGATGTTCAGACGGCGATTTTCGTCGCCCATCGGCAGATGCAGCAAACCTACCGCACGTTTCGGCGTGGCCGATTTGGATTTATCACCGGGACGCACCACCAGCGTGCTGAGGTAGAGATCGTGGCGTTTCCAGGCTTTATCGACCGGGATGCTAAGATCCAGACCATTGGCCGGAACGTCGATCTCTTTCCACCACAGCGGACCTTCGCTGGATTCGATCATGGCGTAGCCTTTCCCTGCGGCTGGGGCAGCGATATGCAGCTTAATGGTGTCGCCCGGCTGATAGGCGGGTTTATCAAGCTTCAGCGTTACGCGGTCAGGACGTGCGGCACCCGTGCCGTCGCTGTTATCCTGCCAGCTGTAACCCGCCCAGAAGCGCACGCTACTGACCTTATCGTCAGGCGCTTTGACTTCCAGACGGTAAGAGCCCCACTCCACCGGGAAGGTGACTTTGCCGGTTTCATCAGCTTTAAGGGTCAGCTCCTGCTCACCCTCAATCAGATCTTTTTGATCAAACTGAGACTGCCAGCCGTCACTCTCTGACCAGTTCCAGAAGTAATCCCGACGTTCGCGAACCAGACGTACCTGAAGCCCGGAAACCGCCTTTTTCGCGCCGGTGGCATCAGCATAAACAATATCAAAGCTGGCGTTGCCGTTCTCGTCGACAATCGGCTGATTAACGGTGGTGTCGGTACGGTAATCATATACCGCCTTGCTGGCGAACTGCGGACGAATGCCCGGCAGCGCTGCTGCAGGCCAGATCGCCTGCTCGGCACGACGCGTCACCGGACGACCGCCCGATTCCAGGAGGCTGGCCTGCAGGATCAGCTGCAGCGGAGAATGGGCCTCTTTCCACTGGCTCTCCAGTGTGACCTGCCCGCGCCCTTGTTCATCAAGCGTGAGCTGCACTTCATCCAGGCTGCGGCTCAGGTTCTCTTCGGTGATATCGCCAAACTGGAAGCCTGGCAGCGCGGCGACCGCATCACGCAGCGGGCGCAGGAAGAGTTGGCCTTGCAGGGAGTTACCGTTGGCCGGTGCGCCATACAGATAGTAGCCGACCACGTCAAAGTTCACGTCCTCCTGCGGGGAGATCGGCGTTTTCTGACCGGTCAGATTCAGCGCCATGCGCTCCGGCATAAAATCTTCGACGTGGAAATCCCACAGGCGTTGCTGATTGTCGCCCGTATTGGCACGAATGTGCCACATCCCGGTCTGCGCCCCGCTGTCGAGCGGATAATTAAAGCGATAGAGGCCGTTTTCCGGTTGAACGACGACGGTACGCGCTACCTGCCCGTCCGGGCGCAGGACGTCGAGTTTAACGGGCTGCGCGGGCAGCGGTTTCCCGTCGCTGTCGCGCAACAGGCCGTTCAGGATCACCGTTTCGCCAGGGCGATAGAGATCGCGTGGGCCAAACATAAAGAATTGCTTGCTGTAGCCCGGCGCGCCTGCGATATCAAACTCCGCCAGGTCCAGCGCGGGCAGCTTAAGATCGAGCAGCGTGGTTTGACCGTCTTTGCTGGCCAGAATCAACGCCGCCTCTTTGTCGGTTTCGAGCTTTGCATGTCCGTCGGCGTCGCTGTTCGCTTCGGCAAGCGTTTGGCCTTTATCGTTCAGCAGCGTGACAGTTACGCCAGATTGCGCGGCGCCGTTTTCCAGGCTCTGGGTGAAAATATCAAGACGGTTATGATAGCGGTGAGCGGACAGGCCGATATCGCTTAAGGTGAAAAGCGTGGCCGCATTACTGTAGTTGTAGTGGCCCGCCTGGTTCATCACGGCGATGTAGACGCCAGACTGCTGCAGCGGTTTGATATCGCGCAGCGGCAGCAGCAGTTTTTCACGGGTGTTACGGGCCGGGTTGAGATCGAAACGCCCGGTATACACCAGGTCCGCCATTTTCAGCAGATTGTCAGATTCCCAGTTGGTGAGGGAATTACGGTATTCCCACAGGCTGACAAACGAGGCCAGTGATTCTGGCTTCACGCGGTAGAAATTTACATCCACGTTGTTCACGTTCAGCGCCATCACCGGCAGCCCTTCGACCACTTTACCCGGCAGCAGCGAGCCACGGCTGGCAAAACCGACCGTCGGCTCGACGTCGTGGGTGGTCAGCGCTTTTTCGTAGTCGGTGCCAAATGTGGCTTTGTTGAGCGCCTGCAGAGAGCGTTCAATGGTGACGACCAAATTACGATTCGGCTCGAGGTGGCGCAGGCGCAGCTCTTTCAGATTGGGCGCAAGTTCCCATGCGCCATCCACTTTGCCGCTTTTCTTATCGACAACGTGCACCGTTTTGGCGAAATCCTGATCGGGATTGAGCGGAACGGAGAAGGTCAACACCAGCGTGGCCGCGCCATCGAGCTGGGCTTCGGAGGCATCCAGCAAGGTCAGCGGTTTCCCCTGACTCGCTGCCGCCAGTTTTGCCAGCGTCTCAGCGTTTGGTTTTTCGGGTGCCTTCTGGGCCGCTGTCGTTGTCGCTGCAGGCGCTGCTGCCTGAGGTTTTTCGTCGCTGTTATCACAGCCGACAAGCGCGAACGCGGTGAGTAGCGCGAGTGAGAGCGCGCCTAAGCGAAACGGTTTCATCCTTTGTCCCTGGCCTTTAGGGCCTGTTGGTCGTCTTCCGGGTAAGTATTATCCGCAAGTTTCATTAATACCAGAAGTCCATTTTTAGATTCTGGAGAGCGCCTCGCAAAGTTATTTAGGGCTGCAGGAGGCGCCTGATACCGCGATCACAGGCTCAAACGTAATATGTGACCTTTCAAGTCATTTGTTTTTAAAACAACTAGATAGCTGGATTAAGTCGCTGATCGCCTGCTAATTTTAAGCCTGAGACGCACGCCAAGTGCGCGGTTCAATAAGAGAGATAGCCATGAAACGAGCCGTGAACGCCCTACAAAATTTCGGAAAATCATTATATGGCCCGGTACTTATCTTACCGATCGTCGGGCTGTTTATCGCCCTGGGTAACGTGCTCGGTAACGGTAATCTGGCGGAGTATCTGCCGTTTCTCGGCCATCCGCTGATTCAGAGTATCGGCCAGCTGATCGCCAAATCCGCCGTGTCGGTGCTGGTCAACCTGGCGCTGGTGTTTGCGGTCGGCATTCCGATTGGCCTGGCCTCGCGCGATAAAGGCTACGCGGCGCTGATTGGGCTGGTCACCTTTGTCGTGTTTATCAATGCCATGAACGTTACCCTGCAGTTACAGGGGGAACTGGCACCGGCTGACCAGATGAAAGCCGCCGGGCAAGGCATGGTGCTGGGCGTGCAGGTACTTGAGATGGGCGTGTTTGCCGGGATCCTGACCGGGGCGCTCTCCGGGTATCTGTACAACAAATACTCCGGCGTTCAGTTTAACGGCGCGATGGCGATTTACTCCGGCCACTGTTTTGTCGCCATTGTGATGCTCCCGGTCTCCATGCTGCTGGGCGTGGTGATGAGCGAGCTGTGGCCTTTCGCTCAGCACGGCATCAGCGCGCTGGCGCTGGCAATCAAGGGTTCGGGTCCATTTGGCGTGATGATCTACGGTTTTCTGGAACGTATTCTGGTGCCGACCGGGCTGCATCATCTGGTCTATACGCCTTTCCTGTACACCGAACTGGGCGGCACGCAGGAGGTCTGCGGGGCAACCTATCAGGGTGCCCGTAATATCTACTTTGCTGAAATGGCCTGCCCGGACGTGAAACAGCTGAGCAGCACGGTGGTATGGGATGCGCGCGGCATCAGCAAAATGTTCGGCCTGCCCGCGGCGGCACTGGCGATGTACATGACCGCCAGACCCGAGCGTAAGGCCATCGCAAAAGCCATTCTGATCCCGGCGGCGCTCACCTCCCTGCTGGTGGGCGTAACTGAACCCATTGAGTTTTCTTTCCTGTTTGTCGCACCGCTGCTGTTTGTGGTTCACGCGGTGCTGACCGGCATCGGCATGATGCTCTTTTCGCTGTTTGGCGTACACGCCATCGGTGCCAACGGCATTATCGATTTCATTCTCTACAACCTGCCGCTTGGGACGGAGAAATCCAACTGGCCGATGTACATCGTGGTCGGGCTGATTATGTTCGCGCTCTACTTCCTGGTGTTTCGCTTCCTGATCCTGCGCTTGAACATGAAAACGCCAGGGCGGGAGGATGACGAGCAGGAGACGCGTCTCTACAGCAAGCAAGAGTACCAGGCAAAAGGCAACAACGACGGTCTGGGCGAGTCCATCGTCACAGGCCTTGGCGGTCGGGACAATATTGAGGTCGTGGATAACTGCTACACCCGTCTGCGCGTCACGGTAAAAGATGTTGCCATTATCGACGAGCCGCGACTCAGAGCGACCGGCGCGAAAGGCATTATCAAACAAGGTAACAACGTTCAGGTGGTCTACGGGCTGCACGTCAAAAAAATGCGAGAAGCCGTTGAGACGTTTCTCTGACAGGAGCAAAACATGTTTACACCCCCGTTCATTCTCTCTATTGCCGGCGGCGGTAGTACCTACACGCCGGGTATTGTGAAAAGCCTGATGGTGCGCCTGCAGGATTTCCCGCTGGCCGAAATACGCCTCTATGATATTGATGACGCGCGTCAGAACACCATTGCGCCGGTCGTCGAGAAGGTTATCCGTGACCACAGCCAGAGCATCAAATTTACCGTCACCGCCGATCCGGAAGTGGCCTTCAGCGGGGCGCACTTCGTGTTCGCGCAGATGCGCGTCGGTCAGTACAAGATGCGCGAGCAGGATGAAAAGATCCCCCTGCGACACGGTGTGGTTGGGCAGGAGACTTGCGGGCCGGGCGGGCTGGCCTACGGTCTGCGTACGATCCTGCCGATGGTGGAGCTGGTCGATCTGGTCGAACGCTACGCGCATCAGAAAGCCTGGATCGTCAACTACTCCAACCCGGCGGCCATCGTCGCCGAAGGTGTGCGTCGCCTGCGCCCGAACGCCCGGGTATTGAACATCTGCGATATGCCCGTTGCCGCCATGCGTAATATGGGGGCGATTCTCGGTGTGGATCGCCGCAGGCTCGACGTGGATTACTTTGGCCTGAATCACTTCGGCTGGTTCACCCGCGTGCGGGTCGACGGTGAGGACAAACTGCCGGAGCTGCGTCGCCATATCGCGAAGTTTGGCCTGCTGACGGAGGATGCGGCCAAAACCGATCCACAGCACTCAGATCCGTCGTGGGTGAAGACCTGGCGCAACATCAAGCCGATTATGGATAACTTCCCGGAGTATCTGCCGAACCCGTATCTGCAGTATTACCTGATGCCGAACCAGATTGTGGAACATCAGAACCCGGATTATACCCGCGCCAACGAAGTGATGGACGGGCGTGAGAAAAAGCTGTTTGCCGCCGCCGAAGAGTACAAGCGTACTGGCATTCTCCCGGATGCTTTCCACGTCGGCGTTCACGGCGAATTTATTGTCGACGTGGCCTGCTCGCTGGCATTCAACCTGCGCCAGCGCCATCTGGTGATGGTGGAAAACCGCGGGGCGATTACCAACCTGCCGTACGATGCGGTGGTGGAAGTCCCGGCCTATATCACCTCTGAAGGGCCAGAGCCGGTCCGTGTGGGCCAGGTTCCGCTGTTCCACCAGACGCTGCTGCAACAGCAGCTTGCCTGCGAACAACTCCTGGTGGAGGCCACCCTTGAGGGCAGCTACGAGAAAGCGCTGCAGGCATTTACCCTGAATCGTACCGTACCGACGATGGAGCACGCGAAAGCCATTCTTGATGAGATGATTGAGGCTAACCGTGACTACTGGCCGACGCTGCAAAAAGCCTGGCAGGACGGCGAAGCGGTGAAAAAATAGGGGCTTGCTCGCGAGTTGAACGTGGTTTGCTTGTCGGTGTCAGAAAAAACACCGACAATCTTCTTTTATGGAAAAGAACGGAGGCAACCCATGTCCACCTCATATTTTGTCGCCGCCGACTGGCTGATTGAGCACAGCGACGACCCGGAAGTTCAGATTATTGACGCGCGAATGGCCCCTGCCGGGCAGGAGCATCTTCGCGATATGACCGCGGAATACCGCGCCGGACATCTGCCGGGCGCGGTATTCTTTGATATCGAAGCGCTGTCCGATCACACCTCTCCCCTGCCGCACATGCTCCCGCGCCCGGAAGCCTTCTCCGTAGCCATGCGCGAGCTGGGCGTTAGCCGCGACAAGCATCTGGTGATTTACGACGAAGGTAACCTCTTCTCTGCACCGCGCGCGTGGTGGATGCTGAAAAATGCCGGCGTTGAGAAAGTCTCTATTCTCGCGGGCGGCCTCGCAGGCTGGAAGCGCGATGAACTGCCATTGCAGCAGGGTGACGTTACCCTGCCGGAAGGCGATTTCGACGCGCAGTTTGATGCGAACGCGGTGAAACGCCTGACGGACGTGCTGGTCATTAGCCACGAAAAAACAGCGCAAATTGTCGATGCCCGCCCGGCTCCCCGTTTCAACGCCGAAGCCGATGAACCGCGTGCAGGGCTGAAGCGCGGCCATATTCCCGGCGCGATCAACGTGCCGTGGGGCGATCTGGTGTTTGAGGGCGAGCTAAAAACCACCGACGAGCTGCGCGCTATTTTCGAGCGTCAGGGCGTGGATTTACAGCACCCAATCGTTGCCAGCTGCGGTTCCGGCGTGACGGCCTGCGTGGTGATTGTGGCGCTTGCCACCCTCGGCGCAAACGACGTTACGCTGTATGACGGTGCCTGGAGCGAATGGGGCGCGCGTGACGATCTGCCCGTAGAACCCGCTCAGTAATGGATAACCGCCTGACCACGCTGTTAACGCGCGGAACGTCTCTGACCCGCGCGGAATATCGCGTGCTGGCCCACCTCACGGAACATCCGCTGCTGGTGGGCAACATCACGGTGCGCGAGTTGGCCCAGGCGACGTTTGTCTCTACCGCCACCATTATGCGACTGTGCCAGAAGCTGGGTTTCAGCGGCTTTAGCGAGTTTATCTGGCACTGCAAGCAACTCCTTTCAGACACCCCGCACATTACCGCGCAGGCTGAGCAGCACGCAGAGTTGCCCGCGCTGTTTAACCAGTTTATTGCCAACTATCGACAGACCTTTCAGTGGGCGACGCAGGACAAACGCCAGCGCTTTGCCGACCTGCTCCGCCAGAAGGAGAGTTTTTTTCTCTACGGTGCCGGGTTTTCTTATCTGTTCGCCGAGTACCTCACCAAAAAATTGCAGGTGCTGGGCAAAACTGCGTTTATTTCCGGGCCGGGCGATAGCCGGAATATCTTTCTCAGCAATGCCGCGCGCTATCAGGTCTTTATTGCCGTTTCCCGCAGCGGTGAAACCGAGCAGGTGCTGGACAAAGCGCGGATCGCAAAAAACGTTGGGATGACGGTGGTGGCCTTTACCCGCGCCTCGGCAAACACGCTGGCAGGCATGGCGGATTTACATTTCGCGTTATATGACGAAGCGGTGCACTACGCCGCCGAAGCCGCGGGGGTGACGTCGTTTGAGTCGAATCTGGTCATGCTGATGGATTTACTGCTGCTGGAAGCAACGGGGTGAGGCTTCACCCCGAGGAATTCAGATAATGCGGTTGGTTTTGAGATCGCGCAGGAACCCGCCCCAGCGACGCTCATAGAACGGCGTGATGTGTTCGGTAATAAAGTGGCTAATGCCTTTCTCGCCTTTCTTCACCTGACAGATATCAATGGGTTCATCGCCCGGCAGCGTGTCGGTAGCAACACTTCCCGTCGCCTGGATAATCTCGTCAATGTCGCCGTCTGCCTCAATGCCAATCAGCAGCACCGGTTGTTCATCGGCGCTCTCTTTGATGGAGCAGAGAAACGCGCGTTTCACCGGCTTGATGGTTTTGAAGAGCGTGGTCAGAGAATCGATCATCTGCGCGGGCGGTTCGGCCACTTCAGAAAGCAGCAGCGTTTCGCCCCCTTCCAGCACCTCTTGCGTGCTGAGCGGGTTGCCCTCCTCACCAATCAAATGGCTGATTTCACGCGGGGTGAACTCTTTGCCGGTCGGCAGTTTGGCGTTGAGGAACAGTGTTTCGCCCAGCGTCATTTCAAACAGGGTACGCACGGGCATAACCACAAACGCCTGTTCGTCTTCCACCGCTTGCTGAAGGGCCTCAAGAGAGGTGAAGAACGGGATCACTGACGTGCCGTCGTCTTTTTCCCAGTGCAGCAGATCCAGCGCGCTGTCTTCAACAACCTGCTCGCCTTCCGCCGCGGTACCCGGCACCCAGACGGTGGACTCCAGCAGCGTGCGGAAAAATGCCGGACGGTGGGCAGGCTCGGTCGCCGCCTGTTCCAGCAGGGTTTCTAATTCATTTTTGGTTTCGGACATAACAATTCCAGATGTCGAATTTCCCCCTCACCCCGGCCCTCGCCCTCAAGGGAGAAGGAGCAAACCATCCCCTCTCCCCGTGGGAGAGGGTTAGGGTGAGGGCAAAGAGCCTTACTCTGCCGTCAGCAGGTTCGCAATGGTACGCACGCCCAGGCCGGTCGCACCCGCAGACCACTGTTCAACCGCCGCTTTACGGTAGGTGGCCGAGCAGTCGATGTGCAGCCAGCCTTCCTGATAGTTCTCAACAAAGTGAGACAGGAAGCCTGCGGCGGTGCTTGCTCCGGCCGGGTAGGCCGCGCTGGCGGTGTTGTTCAGCTCGGCAAAGTTCGACGGCAGCTGGCTGCGGTGGAACTCGGCCAGCGGCAGACGCCAGAACGGCTCGTTTTCTTCGGCGGCACTCGCCAGTACGCGGGCCGCCAGCTTGTCATCAAAGCTGAACAGCGCATGGTAATCGTTGCCCAGGGCGGTTTTCGCCGCACCGGTCAGGGTTGCCATATCGATAATCAGCTCCGGCTTCTGGGCAGAGGCGTCGATCAGGCCATCGGCCAGTACCAGGCGGCCTTCCGCATCGGTGTTCATCACTTCGACGTTTTTGCCATTACGGTAGCGAATGATATCGCCCAGCTTGAAGGCGTTGCCGCTGACCATGTTGTCCGCGCAGCACAGGTACAGCTTCACGCGTTTGTTCAGACCACGGGTGATGGCGAAGGCCAGCGCGCCGGTAATGGTTGCCGCGCCGCCCATGTCGGACTTCATGGAGTCCATAAACGCGCTCTGCTTCAGGCTGTAACCGCCGGTATCGAAGGTGATACCTTTACCCACCAGGCAGGCGAAGACCGGGGCTTCTTTATCACCGGTTGGGTTGAAGTCCAGCGCCAGCAGCACCGGCGGGCGCTCAGAGCCGCGGCCCACGGTGTGGATGCCCATATAATTCTGCTCGCGCAGATCTTCGCCTTTGGTGATGCGGTAGGACATGTTGTCGCCCGCCACGCCGCACAGCAGGTCAACCGCGCGCTGCGCCAGCTGCTCAGGGCCGAGCTCTTCCGCCGGAGCGTTGATGGTGTCACGCACCCAGTCGATAATTTTCAGGCGGTTTTCCAGCTCTTTCTGTCCGGCTTCGTCGAGGCTCGCCCACTCGATTTTGCGGGTGCCTTTCGGGCCTTTGTATCCCGCCCAGAATGCCCAACTGCGGTCGGTATCCCAGCCTTCACCGTCAAGGGTCACGTGCTTAATGCCCAGACCGTCGATTTTGCGCGCGGCGCGTTGAATCAGCCCGGTGTCATCTTTGCCGGTAAGGTGCAGGGTGATGCCGTCGTGAGTGATGCTCCAGGCGGCTTTCTCGCCCCAGCGCGCGTCGGCAGGCTGAGTGGAGAGCGTAATCTTCATCGCTTCGGTCATTTTATTTATCCTTATTAGCAAACGGGCCGCCTGAAGGCAGCCCGTTAAGTGATTTACTCTGCTTCATCTAACCAGACTAACAGAATCGCCTCCAGAATTTTTTCATTGGATGCGCTGGGATCGTCATCAAAATCCTCTAACTCGCAGATCCACTGATGCATGTCGGTGAATCGTACGGTTTTCGGATCGAGATCCGGGTTTGCGTCGTAGAGCGCTTCGCCGATTTCACGGCTGTCAGTCCACTTCAGTCCCATATTAGTGCTCGCGTGCGTGGTTGATGGTGTAACGTGGGAATTCCACGACCAGATCTTCATCGGTAACCTGCGCCTGGCAGCTTAAACGGCTGTCCGGCTCAAGGCCCCATGCTTTATCCAGCATGTCGTCTTCATCTTCGGTGCTCTCGGCAAGAGAGTCGAAACCTTCACGCACGACGCAGTGACAGGTTGTACACGCACAGGATTTTTCACAGGCGTGTTCCACTTCGATACCTGCACGCAGGGCAACATCGAGAATGGTTTCACCGGTCTTCGCTTCCAGAACTGCGCCATCCGGACAGAGGTCCGCATGAGGCAAAATAACAATCTTTGGCATATTAAACCTCGTCCACGGACTGGCCTTTCAGCGCGACGCGGACAGATTTGTCCATGCGGCGTGCGGCGAAGTCCTGGGTTTGTTTATCAACGTTTTTAATGGCTTCTTCTATTGCGTCAGCGTCATTGCCTTCGGCAACGGCGCTTAAGTGCGCAGCCGCCTCGTCAATCACCTGACGCTCAGCGGCGCTGAGCAGCGCGGCATCGGCAGTGAGTGCACCGTTCAGGCTTTCCAGCACGCGTGCGGCTTCAACTTTCTGTTCAGCCAGCATACGCGCCTTCACATCCTGCTCGGCGTAGCTCATTGAATCCTGAATCATGGTGGCGATTTCGCCGTCGGTCAGGCCGTAGGACGGCTTCACCTGGATGGACGACTCCACGCCGGTCGATTTTTCCATCGCCGTGACGCTAAGCAAACCGTCAGCATCGACCTGGAAGGTGACGCGAATGTGCGCCCCGCCCGCAGGCAGCGCCGGAATGCCGCGCAGCGCAAAGCGTGCCAGTGAACGGCAGTCCTGCACCAGCTCGCGTTCGCCCTGCATCACGTGAATGGACATCGCGGTCTGGCCGTCTTTGAACGTGGTAAATTCCTGCGCGCGCGCCACCGGAATGGTGGTGTTGCGTGGAATGACTTTCTCCACCAGACCGCCCATGGTTTCTAATCCCAGCGACAGCGGGATGACGTCCAGCAGCAGCATTTCGCTGTCCGGCTTGTTGCCAACCAGAATATCGGCCTGAATAGCAGCACCCACGGCAACCACTTTGTCCGGGTCGATGGAGGTGAGCGGCGTGCGGCCAAAGAATTCGCCTACGCGTTCGCGCACCAGCGGTACGCGGGTAGAGCCGCCGACCATGACCACTTCCAGCACCTCGTCTGCCTCAACGCCCGCATCTTTCAATGCGCGGCGGCAGGCCAGCAGCGTGCGTTTAACCAGCGGAGCAATCAGATCGTTGAACTGGTCCCGGGTGATGTCACCCTGCCAGCCCGCCACGTTCACGGTAACAGTCTGCGCATCGCTCAGGGCGATTTTGGCGTCGATGGCTGCATCCAGCAGTTCACGCTGTACGCGCGCATCGCTGCGATCGGCAATCCCCGCCTGCTCGCGGATGTAGTCCGCCAGCAGATGGTCAAAGTCATCGCCGCCCAGCGCGGAGTCGCCGCCGGTCGCCAGCACTTCAAACACCCCGCGGCTCAGGCGCAGGATCGAGATATCAAAAGTGCCGCCGCCAAGATCGTAAACCGCAATGACCCCTTCCTGACCGGAGTCGAGGCCGTAGGCAATTGCCGCCGCCGTCGGTTCGTTCAGCAGGCGCAGCACGTGCAGGCCCGCCAGACGCGCGGCGTCTTTGGTGCCCTGACGCTGTGCATCGTCAAAATAGGCCGGCACGGTAATGACCACGCCGTCCAGATCGCCGCCGAGCGTCGCCGTGGCACGGGCCGCCAGCGCTTTGAGGATATCCGCAGAAACACGAATCGGGTTAAGCAGACCGGCCGCCGTGGCGATCATCGGCAGGCCATTTTCACTGGCCTGTAACCTATACGGCAGATGCGGGTAGCGGGTCTGGATATCGGCCAGCGAGCGGCCCATCATGCGCTTCACGGAGCTGATCGTGTTGGCCGGGTCGCGCGCGGCGTTTGCGCGGGCATCAAAGCCCACCGCGTGGCCCTGCTGCTGGTAGTGGACCACGGAAGGCAGCAGATGGCGGCCCTGCTCGTCAGCCAGCGTCTCCGCCTGGCCGCTGCGCACGGTCGCCACGAGGGAATTGGTGGTGCCAAGGTCGATCCCCACCGCCAGACGACGCTGGTGCGGTGCGGCACTTAAGCCCGGCTCACTGATTTGTAATAAGGCCATAATTGCTTCCGAAAATTAAAAATCGAGCAGCTTTTCTTCGAGTTGTTCAGCGCTGCTTCGCAGTTTATCGAGAAAACGGAGTTTACGCACAGTATCTGCCGCCACATCCCACGTCTCGTTGTTCAGTTGCTCCACCATCTGCTGATGGCGGGTATCAAACATGCCCTTCACGCGCTTGATAAAACGTTCCAGGCGCGCTTCGTCTTTCGCCTGTTCAATTTCATCCAGCTCTTCGCGCAGTTCCAACTGCTCCATCAGAAACGCCGTGTCGCGTACCGTGTGCTGTTCACTTGCGAGATCAAACCCGTGAAGCGACAGCAGATACTCTGCCCGCGCCAGCGGATGGCGCAGCGTCTGCCAGGCCTGGTTGATAGTTGCAGAGTGTGACACCGCCGCCAGCTGCTCTGCCTGCGTACCGCTGGCAAATTTGTCCGGGTGGTACTGACGCTGCAAATCCTGGAAACGGATCGTCAGGGCCTGCAGATCGATCGGGTATTGAGCGGGTAATCCGAAGAGAGTGAAGTAATCCATAACAATCTCATGGGTAGCCAGTTAGAACAAACCCCACGCGTAGCGGTAGAGCCACGGTGGGGTTATACCTTCTTACTTCGCGCTGCAGATGCGTTGTCTGCACTCGTTCACCCCGGTCACTTACTTAAGTAAGCTCCCGGGGATTCTCTCGCTTGCCGCCTTTCTGCAACACGAATTAATCGGTATAACAGCGGAACGCGGTTAAACGTGGAAGCTTTCGCCGCAACCACACTCGTCTTTAACGTTCGGGTTCGTGAATTTGAACCCTTCATTCAGGCCTTCTTTTACAAAGTCCAGCTGAGTGCCGTTGAGGAACTGCAGGCTTTTGCCATCGACCACCACCTTCACGCCCTTGTCTTCAAACACGGTGTCGTCAGACGCCGGTTCATCAACAAACTCCAGTACGTAAGCCATACCAGAACAGCCGGAGGTACGTACGCCCAGTCGCAGGCCAAAGCCTTTACCACGGTTCGCCAGAAAAGAGCTTACTCGCGCGGCAGCGCTGTCGCTAAGGGTAATCGACATACTCAAACCTCAATTATTTTGCTTCACGTTTGCTTTTGTAATCCGCAATGGCGGCTTTGATCGCGTCTTCTGCCAGAATAGAACAGTGAATTTTCACCGGTGGCAGTTCGAGTTCTTCAGCAATGTCCGTGTTCTTGATTGCCTGTGCTTCGTCCAGAGACTTGCCCTTCACCCATTCGGTCACCAGGGAGCTGGACGCGATAGCAGAACCGCAGCCGTAGGTCTTGAAGCGCGCGTCTTCAATGATACCTTCATTGTTGACTTTAATCTGCAACTTCATCACGTCGCCACACGCCGGTGCACCGACCATGCCGCTACCGACAGACTCGTCGCTGTTGTCAAAGGAGCCAACGTTGCGCGGGTTCTCGTAATGATCAATAACTTTTTCGCTGTATGCCATGATTGAATTCTCCTTATGTACCGATTAGTGATGTGACCATTCAATGCTGTTCAGATCCACGCCCTGCTTAAACATTTCCCACAGTGGAGAAAGGTCGCGCAGACGGCCGATGGAGTTGCGAACCAGCTTGATGGTGTAGTCAATCTCTTCTTCGGTAGTGAAACGACCTAAAGAGAAACGGATAGAGCTGTGTGCCAGCTCGTCAGTCATGCCCAGCGCGCGCAGTACATAGGATGGCTCGAGGCTTGCAGACGTACAGGCAGAACCGGAAGAGACGGCCAGGTCCTTCAGCGCCATGATCAGCGATTCGCCTTCAACATAGTTGAAGCTGACGTTGAGGATGTTCGGTGCGCCCTGCTCAAGATCGCCGTTCAGATACACTTCTTCCATATCTTTCACGCCGTCCCACAGACGGTTACGCAGCGTGCGCAGACGCGCCATCTCGCTTTCCATCTCTTCTTTCGCGATGCGATATGCTTCGCCCATGCCCACGATCTGGTGGACAGGCAGGGTGCCGGAACGCATGCCGCGCTCGTGACCGCCGCCGTGCATCTGTGCTTCGATGCGGATACGTGGCTTACGACGCACGTACAGCGCACCGATACCTTTCGGACCGTAGATTTTGTGGCCGGAGAAGGACATCAGGTCAACTTTCAGCTGGCTCAGGTCGATAGGCAGTTTGCCCACGCTCTGGGTCGCATCAACGTGATAGATGATGCCGCGCGCACGGCACATTTCGCCGATGGTGGCGATATCCTGCACGACGCCGATTTCGTTGTTAACATGCATGATGGAGACCAGAATGGTGTCGTCGCGCATTGCCGCTTCGAGTTCTTTCAGGTCGATGATGCCGTTGCTCTGCGGCGCAAGATAGGTGACGTCAAACCCTTCACGCTCGAGCTGGCGACAGGTGTCCAGCACGGCTTTGTGTTCGGTTTTGCTGGTGATAATGTGCTTGCCTTTTTTCTGATAAAAGTTAGCGGCACCTTTGATCGCCAGGTTGTCGGATTCGGTCGCACCGGAGGTGAAAACAATTTCACGCGGATCGGCACCGACCAGGTCAGCAATCTGATTACGGGCGATATCAACCGCCTCTTCAGCATGCCAGCCAAAACGGTGTGAACGGGACGCTGGGTTACCAAAGTTTCCGTCCAGGGTCAGACACTGCATCATTTTCTCGGCAACACGCGGGTCCACCGGCGTGGTTGCGGAGTAGTCGAGATAAATCGGTAATTTCATTGCTCTATAAACTCCGTACATCGCTTCAATGCAAGGAATCAGGCAACCGGCTGGATGTACGACCGAGTACACGGGGCGCGATGCCCCGGCCTGATTCTGAAATCTTTATCGTTTTATTACGCGCGCAGTTTGACGTCGATTGCGTCTTGCGCGCGGGTGCTGCGTTGTGATTCATGGCTATGCTGACGACCTGACACGTCCAGAACTTCCTGGTTATTGACCAGTTCACCGAGGGTGATGTTGTTCAGGAAGCCGGTCAGACGGTCGCTCAGATCGCGCCACAGCGCGTGGGTCAGGCACTTATCGCCGCCCTGGCAGCCGCCTTTACCCTGGCAACGGGTCGCGTCAACGGATTCATCAACCGCGCTGATCACTTCGCCAACGGCAATACTGCCCGCGTCTTTACCCAGCAGATAACCGCCGCCCGGGCCGCGTACGCTGGAAACCAGGCCATTCTTACGCAGTCTGGAGAACAGCTGTTCCAGATAAGAGAGGGAAATCCCTTGTCGTTCAGAAATATCAGCCAACGGAACCGGGCCCGCTTCGGAGTTGAGCGCAACGTCCAGCATCGCGGTCACGGCATAACGCCCTTTAGATGTCAGTCTCATGTCTTACTTAACCTCAAACTCGCCCCTGCCCGGGGTTTTTTATTGTAAAATGGGGGTATTGCATAGCAGGGCCAAGTCTGACATTCCTGACTAAATTGGTCAACTATTTACTTGACTGTTTTAGTCAGGTATTTAACCTTCTGTGCCGTTTTTTGTCGGGTGGCGCTGCGCTTACCCGACCTACAAAACCGTGTCGTATCACAAGGGTGCTGCCTGATGCCCTCACCCCAGCCCTCTCCCACGGGGAGAGGGAGAATACATGGTAGGCCGGGTAAGTGCAGCGCCACCCGGCGAACAGACGACCACTATTTATTCTTCTGCTCAATCGACGCCAGAATGCCGCGCAGGATGTTCAGCTCCTGGCTTTCCGGGCGCGCACGGGTAAACAGACGGCGCAGCTTGTTCATCACCTGGCCCGGGTGGTCCTGGCGGATAAACCCGGTGGAGAGCAGGGTTTGCTCGAGGTGACCATAGAAACGTTCCAGATCGTCCACCAGCGGATAGGCGTTCTCTTCCTGAGGCTCTGTACGTGCTTTCCCCTGAGTCGCCAGCCACGCCATACGGACTTCATAGGCGATAACCTGTACCGCCATCGCCAGGTTCAGCGAGCTGTAGTCCGGGTTCGCCGCAATCGCCACGTGGTAGTGGCATTTTTGCAGTTCGTCGTTGGTCAAGCCGACGCGCTCACGGCCAAATACCAGCGCCACCGGCGCCTGCACCGCTTCTGAAACGCTTTTCAGGCCGCACTCACGCGGGTCCAGCATCGGCCACGGCAGCGTACGGGAGCGCGCGCTGGTGCCAACCACCAGGCTACACCCGGCAAGCGCTTCGTCCAGGGTATCGACGATCTGCGCGTTGCCGATCACGTCGCTGGCACCCGCCGCCAGGGCGATGGCCTGGGAGTCAGGTTTGACCAGCGGGTTAACCAGCCACAGGTTCGTTAAGCCCATGGTTTTCATAGCGCGGGCAACAGAGCCCATATTGCCGGTGTGCGATGTTTCGACCAGCACGATTCGAATGTTTTGCAGCATAATTTTTAGGTGTCTGAATTCAGTGTCTGAAGAATATTCCGGCATATTAGCATAATCGAGAGACATAATCCGATCCCGCTGCTATACTCTGCGCCGATTTTCCTGTTCTTTAACATCCAGTGAGAGAGACCGATGCATCCGATGCTGACCATCGCCGTGCGCGCAGCGCGCAAGGCGGGTAATGTAATTGCCAAACACTACGAAACACCCGACTCCGTAGAAACCAGCCAGAAAGGCAGCAATGATTTCGTGACTAACGTCGATAAAGCCGCAGAAGCGATTATTATCGAAACGATCCGCAAATCTTACCCACAGCACACCATCATCACCGAAGAAAGCGGTGAACATGAAGGTACCGATCAGGATGTTCAATGGGTTATCGATCCACTGGATGGCACCACCAACTTCATCAAACGTCTGCCACATTTCTCTGTGTCTATCGCGGTACGCATTAAAGGCCGTACCGAAGTCGCCGTTGTTTACGATCCAATGCGTAACGAACTGTTCACCGCTACCCGCGGTCAGGGCGCGCAGCTGAACGGCTATCGTCTGCGTTGCAGCAACGCTCGCGATCTGGACGGCACTATTCTGGCGACCGGTTTCCCGTTCAAGGCGAAACAGCACGCAACAACCTATATGAATATCCTGGGCAAACTGTTCACTGAATGTGCTGACTTCCGTCGCACCGGTTCAGCAGCGCTGGATCTGGCCTACGTGGCAACCGGCCGCGTTGACGGCTATTTCGAACTGTCACTGAAGCCATGGGACTTTGCTGCGGGCGAGCTGATCGCACGTGAAGCAGGGGCCATTGTCTGTGATTTCACCGGCGGCCATAACTACATGTCTACCGGCAACATCGTTGCGGGCAACCCACGCGTCGTGAAAGCCATGCTGGCAAACATGCGCGATGAGCTGAGCGACGCGCTGAAGCGTTAATCGGTCAATACCCTCTCCCTGTGGGAGAGGGTATCAAACCGCGCCTGACTAAAACGGCCTTAATCCCCTGCCCACCGGCACCGCACTCACCCACATCGTTACCGCAGCCACCAGCAAGATGACCCCGCCCGCCAGCGCCAGGGTTGTCCATCCTATTTGTCGCCACAGTACCGGCGTGTTGTTGCCGCTCAGTTTTACCGCCAGACGGCGGAAGCTGTGCACCAGCAGCGCCAGGGACGAGATCGTCAGTGACGTACCCGCCGCCATCGCCAGGGCCGAGAGAATTCCCCAGCCGAATACGCCGATTACCTTGCTGAACAGCAGCACCATGATCGCCCCCGAACACGGGCGCATCCCCATAGACAGAATAATCATCAGCCGCGCGCGCCAGTCGTCGCCGTTCTGTAACTGTTCCTGCGTCGGCAGATGCTGATGCCCGCAACCACAGTGCGCGTCGTGGACGTGGTGGGGCGTAAAGGCTTTGAAGGTCGGTTTACGTAACAGCGCGCGCAGTTTTTTCAGCGCCCGCCAGCAGAGGATCAGCCCCAGCACGCCCACCAGCGCATAACTCCCCTTCTCCAGCCAGAAGCTGCTCATGTGCAGCTGGCGAGCAGGAAGCTGTAACAGTGCAAGCACCACCACGACCAGCGCTATTGCCACGCCGCCCTGCAGCAGCGACGATGCCAGCGTCAGGCCGATGCTCGACTTGAGCTTAGAAGGATGCGTGGCAAGCCAGGTGGCGATCACGATTTTGCCGTGCCCCGGCCCCAGCGCATGCAGTACGCCGTAGATAAAGCTAAACGCCAGCAGGGAGCCGCCCGCTTTGGTGGGGTTTTCCGCCACCGCCTTGAGCAGCCCGCTCATCTGCTGATTGACCTCCCGCTGCCAGACGATGCTTTTAATCATCACCTGCGGCCACGCCTGCCACAACCACAACATGCCGCACACGGCCAGCAGCACAAAGAGCGCCAGCGGCCAGAGGTGCAGCCAGCGGCGCGGTTTTTGGGTGGGAGAAGCGATCACTGACATTGTAACGTTACCTGCTGTGCAAACTGTTTGCCCAATTCCATATCCTCTGGCGGCGCATCGGCTTTATCGAGCGATACCGCAAAGTTCAGCATCTCATCGCTGGGCGTTGGCGTGTGAACCGCAACCGTGCAGTTTTTTTGCAGAGCGGCGGGCAGCTCAACGTCGCTGTCCTGCGCGTAATGCATGTCGACGTAATAGGTCGGGTCAAAGGTGGAGAAGGTGTATTTCTGCCCGGCCAGCGGCTGAGGGTGAGCCAGCGGGAGCACGAACGTCAGCACCGCCTGATGGCCCTCGCGCGCCAGGCCGTACTCCGTCGGGCGGTTCAGAAACGTCACCTTTTGCCCGTTGTGCCAGAACTCGGTGAAGTAGTGTTGCCCAAGGACGTTGGCCATCACTTCCGCCGCCAGCTTTTTCCAGACCTCATCCCCGGGTTTTGCATTGCCCGCATCGTACAGCAGGTCTGCAGAGGTGATTTCATCCATCGTCCAGCGCATTTTCAGCCCGCTAAGCTCAGTGCCGTCCGTCACCAGCCCGGTCTTCAGGCTGATAAAACTGTGAGGATGTGCGCTGGCGCCGAAAGTGAAAACCGCCAAAAATAGCGCCATTGCGCTGTGTTTAACTATTTGCATCATCTCCTCACGTCAAAAATTCTGTGATGTTCGCCCGCAATCCTGAGTGAAAGGCCCGCCGGCGCGCTTTTCAGCGCCCATCCTTTAGCTATTCTTATCTTACATTCACACTGGATACCCGACAGATGATGACGACGCTTGAAATTCCATCTGTGCTTTCCAGTTCGCAGCGCCGCTGCCAGGTGCTTTTGATGCTTTACCTGCCCGATGCTGCCGTCACCGCACAGAGCATCATTGCTGCCAATGGGGTGGACGATGCCATCGCACGGCAAGATATAGCCGAGACGCGCGATGAAATCCAGCGCTATCACCAGCTGGATATCGTTACGCACCACGACGGCTGCTACCGACTTGAAGGCTCCTCCCTTAACCAGCGCTTATGTTTGCTGCACTGGCTGCGCCGCTCGCTCCGGCTTTGCCCGCATTTTGTCTCGCACCAGTTTACCCCTGCGTTAAAAACCGCGCTTAAACAACAGGGTATCGCGCGACCGCTTTATGATGATGCGAACCTGCGGGCGTTGATTAACTTTTGCTCACGTAAGCTGCAGCGTCAGTTTGAGTGCCGCGACGTTCAGTTTTTACAGCTCTACCTGCAATACTGTCTGATTCAACACCATCGGGGCAACACTCCGCAGTTTTCGCCGGTTCAGCGCAGCTGGACGCAGTCGAGAGGGGAGTATTTTACGGCGCAGGAGATTGTCCGCCACTGGAAACGTCGCGTCCCGCAGGGCACCCATGGCGATGAGCAGCTGTTTCTCGCGCTGCTGTTTATGATGCTGCGCACCCCCGACCCGGCGCTCGATAAACACCAGCAGGATCAGCGTTTACGCCGGGCGATTGTGCGGATGGTCGCCCGTTTCCGGGCGCAAACGGGGATGAACTTCAGCGATGAACAGGGGCTGACCGACCAGCTGTATGTCCATCTCGCGCAGGCGCTGGACCGCTCGCTGTTTGAGATTGGCATCGACAATAGCCTGCCGGAGGAGATCCATCGGCTTTATCCACGCCTGTTGCGCACCACCAAAGAGGCGCTGTATGAGCTGGAAGCCGAGTTTGGGCTGCGGTTCTCGGATGAAGAGATGAGCCTGGTGGCGGTGATTTTTGGTGCCTGGCTGATGCAGGAGACCGACCTGCACGAAAAACAGGTGGTGTTACTGACGGGTGAAGATAAAGCGTGCGAGGCGCATATCGAACAGCAGTTGCGCGAGCTCACGCTGCTGCCGCTCAATATCCGTTACCTGACGCTACAGAGCTTTCAGAAAGAGGGCGCACCGCGCGAAGCGGCGCTGGTTATCACGCCCTATCCTACCGCTCTGCCGCTGTTCTCGCCGCCGCTGATCCATGCCGTAGAGACACTGAACGCGCAGCAGCAAGAACATATCCGCGCCATGCTGGAACATTAAGCCCGGGCGGTTACCTTAGGACGCACGATGATGGCAGGCAGCGCGACCAGCGCCATCACCCAGAACACGCCGTGCCCAAGGTGCTGATACAGGAAGCCCGCAAAGACGGTCATGATCGCAATACTGCCGCCCATCGCGACTGCAGAGTAGACCGCCTGCAGGCGAATAACGTCTCCGCCCTCTCGCGCCGCGATATAGCGCATCGCCGCCAGATGACAGACGGTAAAGGTACCGCAGTGCAGGATTTGCGCGACGATGAGCCACGGCAGTTCGGTGGTCCAGCCCATGATGCCCCAGCGCGCCACACCGCAAATGGCGGAGAGCAACAGCAAATCACGCGCGCCAAAGCGGCTGAACAGTTTTTTACTCAGCGCAAAGATAATGACCTCGGCGACCACCCCCAGCGACCACAGGTAGCCCACCGCAGACGCAGAGTATCCCGCCCCCTGCCAGTAAATGGCACTGAAGCCATAATAGGCCGCGTGTGCCCCCTGAAGCAGGCATACGCAGGCCAGGAAACGCCAGCTTTGTGCCACCAGGCTGCGCCATGCGGGCCAGCCTGCGCTCTCATGGTGACGGCTTTCACCCTGCGGCATCACGGACGGGCGGAGCAGCATCCCCAGCAGCATTGAGGCAATCCCGATGCTCAGCAGCGCCAGGATCGCGTGATAATCATAGAGGCTGACCAGCTTCCCCACCAGCGCAGAGCCAATCACAAAGGCGATCGATCCCCACAGCCGCACGCGGCCATAGTCCATGGTGATCTGTTTTTGCCAGGTGTTCGCCAGCGCATCCGTCAGCGGAACCAGGGGAGAGAAAAACAGGTTAAAACCAACCATCACCACCATCAGCCAGGCAAACTGATGGCTGACCCAGAAGCAGGCGACAAACACCAGCGTCAGCAAGGCGAGTATGCGTACGGCTTTAATCAGTAAGGACGGATCGCTAACGCGCGGCGCAATCAGCAGGCTACCGAGGAAACGCGCCACCAGCCCTGCCCCCAGCAGGACGCCGATGGTTTCCGGGCTCAGGCCGATCCCTTTGAGCCAGACGCTCCAGAATGGCAGAAAAATGCCGTAGCTAAAGAAGTAGGTAAAATAGCTGAGCGCCAGCCAGCGCGTGGAATGCAAGACCATGAATCCCTCCCGAAATGAAGGCCATAGTCTGGCGAGAATAGGCAAATTAAGCAAGTCGATAGCCTGCTATAAGTTAACGAAAATTTAACATTCCGTGCAGTCGGCTGGCTTATGGCAAGGCAGGAAAATCTGTATTAGGTTTAAATGACTCCCCTCTGCAGAGGTATTTCTGCCATGAACTCGCTTCGCTACCTCGATTTTGGCCAGTCGCGCCACCTGTTGCTGTTGGTTGCCCGCATCGCCATCGTTGTGTTGTTTATTATTTTTGGCTTCCCAAAACTGACGGGCTTTAGCGGCACCGTGCAGTATATGACGTCGCTTGGCGCACCCATGCCAATGCTGGCGGCGATTATCGCGGTGGTCATGGAAGTGCCCGTCGCGATAGTGATCGTGCTTGGCTTTTTCACCCGTCCTCTCGCCGTGCTGTATGTTTTTTACACCCTGGGAACAGCGGTGATTGGTCACCATTACTGGAATATGACCGGCGATGCGGTTGTGCCGAATATGATTAACTTCTACAAGAATGTGAGTATTGCGGGCGCGTTTCTTTTGCTGGCGATTGTCGGGCCGGGCGCAATCTCCCTCGACCGACGTTAGCCCATAAAAAAAGGCCGCAAGCGCGGCCTTAATACTGTCTGCAAAGCAGTAAGATTATGCGTACACCGGGAAGCGTGCACAGATATCCAGCACTTTACCTTTAACACGCTCAATGACCGCTTCGTCATTGATGTTGTCCAGCACGTCGCACATCCAGCCCGCCAGCTCTTTCACTTCTGCTTCTTTGAAGCCACGGCGCGTGACGGCCGGAGAGCCGATACGGATACCGGACGTCACAAACGGGCTCTTAGGATCGTTTGGTACGCTGTTTTTGTTGACGGTGATGTTGGCGCGGCCCAGGGCAGCGTCAGCTTCTTTACCGGTCAGGTTCTTATCAACCAGATCCAGCAGGAACAGGTGGTTTTCAGTACCGCCGGAAACCACTTTGTAGCCACGGTTCAGGAACACTTCCACCATCGCTTTAGCGTTCTTAGCAACCTGCTGCTGGTAAACTTTGAACTCTGGCTCCATCGCTTCTTTCAGCGCCACGGCTTTTGCCGCGATGACGTGCATCAGCGGGCCGCCCTGTGCGCTTGGGAACACGGCTGAGTTCAGTTTCTTATACAGATCTTCGTCGCCGCCTTTTGCCAGGATCAGGCCACCGCGTGGGCCGGCCAGCGTTTTGTGGGTGGTGGTGGTGACAACGTGCGCATGTGGAACCGGGTTCGGATAGACGCCTGCAGCAATCAGACCGGCAACGTGTGCCATGTCGACGAACAGGTAAGCGCCGATGCTGTCTGCGATTTCGCGCATTTTAGCCCAGTCAACCACGCCGGAGTAAGCGGAGAAGCCACCGATAATCATCTTCGGCTTGTGCTCTTTGGCCTGCTTCGCCATGTCTTCGTAGTCAATTTTACCGGACTCATCAATACCGTAAGGAATGATGTTGTACAGTTTGCCAGAGAAGTTAACCGGGGAGCCGTGAGTCAGGTGGCCGCCCTGCGCCAGGTTCATACCCAGAACGGTATCGCCCGGCTGCAGCAGCGCGGTATAGACCGCAAAGTTAGCCTGAGAGCCGGAGTGTGGCTGGACGTTTGCGTAGTCAGCGCCAAAAAGCTCTTTTGCGCGGTCAATCGCCAGCTGCTCAACGATATCAACGTACTCGCAACCGCCGTAATAGCGCTTGCCCGGATAACCTTCAGCATATTTGTTGGTCAGCTGAGAACCCTGCGCCTGCATGACGCGCGGGCTGGTGTAGTTCTCGGAGGCGATCAGTTCGATGTGCTCTTCCTGACGTACTTTTTCCTGCTCCATAGCCTGCCACAGTTCGGCATCATAATCGGCAATGTTCATTTCACGCTTTAACATCCGCATCTCCTGACTCAGCTAACAAGTAAATTTTTGGCCTGAAAAGGCAGTCCTGTTGGACGACGCGCAACAGTATAACCGAATAGTTCTTCGATAACAGGTCTTGACAAACGATTTTACGCAAACGTTTTCCTGCGCGCCACGCAAGGGTTTGAGCAATAAAGCGGTCGTCCGTTTCAGCGGATTTCTTTTCAGCTTTGTGATGCATATTTTTCACTATGCAAAGAACCATTTACATTACAGGGTTATTTTTATAAGATGCATATAAAATACATCATTAAAGTAACATATGAAGGAAGTTGCTATGTTAGACGCTCAAACCATCGCTACCGTTAAGGCTACTATTCCCCTGCTTGTCGAAACCGGCCCTAAACTTACCGCCCACTTTTACGATCGCATGTTCGCGCATAATCCGGAGCTCAAAGAGATTTTTAACATGAGCAACCAGCGCAACGGCGACCAGCGTGAAGCGTTGTTTAACGCCATCGCTGCCTATGCCAGCAATATTGAAAACCTGCCGGCCCTGCTGCCTGCGGTAGAGAAAATCGCGCAGAAACATACCAGCTTTCAGATCAAACCGGAGCAGTACAACATTGTTGGCGCTCATCTGCTGGCAACGCTGGACGAGATGTTCAGCCCAGGCCAGGAGGTGCTTGACGCCTGGGGCAAAGCCTACGGCGTGCTGGCAGGCGTGTTTATCAACCGTGAAGCAGAGATCTACAGCGAAAACGCCAGTAAAAACGGCGGCTGGGAAGGCACTCGTGCGTTCCGCATCGTCGAAAAAACGCCGCGCAGCGCGCTGATTACCAGCTTTGAATTCGAGCCGGTCGACGGGCAGCCGGTGGCAGATTACCAGCCGGGCCAGTATCTCGGCGTGTGGCTGAAGCCAGACGGTTTCCCGCATCAGGAGATCCGCCAGTACTCCCTTACCCGTAAGCCGAACGGCAAAGGCTACCGTATTGCGGTGAAACGCGAAGAGGGTGGCCAGGTATCAAGCTGGCTGCATAACGAAGCGAAAGTGGGCGACGTGGTGCATCTGGCCGCACCGGCGGGCGATTTCTTTATGGCCGTTGAGTCAAATGTACCGGTTACGCTGATCTCTGCGGGTGTGGGTCAAACGCCAATGCTGGCGATGCTGGATACTCTTGCAAAATCTCACCACAGCGCGCAGGTGAACTGGTTCCACGCTGCAGAAAACGGTGATGTGCATGCTTTTGCGGATGAAGTGACAGCGCTGGCAGCAGGTCTGCCGCACTTTACGGCGCACACCTGGTATCGTCTGCCAACGGATGCGGACCGCGCGGCAGCACGTTTCGACAGCGAAGGTCTGATGAATTTGAGCCAGCATGAAGGGGCGTTTAGCGCGCCGGAAATGCAGTTCTACGTGTGTGGACCGGTAGCGTTTATGCAGTATGCCGCGAAGCAGTTGGTTGACCTGGGCGTCAATAAAGACAACATTCATTACGAATGTTTCGGGCCGCATAAGGTGCTGTAACGCAAAAAGCCCCTCAAACGAGGGGCTTTTTTTTCGCCGGATGGCGGCTGCGCCTTACCCGGCCTACATAACCATTAACAACGTTAAATCGCCGCGTCGTCTTCTTCACCGGTACGAATACGGATCACGCGCGCCACGTCAAAGACGAAGATTTTGCCGTCGCCGATTTTACCCGTCTGAGCCGTGCGGATAATGGTATCCACGCAGGTGTCCACGATGTCGTCGCTGACCACGATTTCAATTTTTACTTTCGGCAGAAAGTCCACCATGTACTCTGCGCCACGGTACAGCTCAGTGTGACCTTTTTGACGACCAAAACCTTTCACTTCCGTCACTGTCATCCCGGTGATGCCCACTTCTGCCAGCGCTTCACGTACATCATCCAGTTTGAAAGGTTTAATAATCGCATCAATTTTTTTCATGGTGGGTCCTTAAACTCTTGCCTGTAAGCTGCCTCGTAATCGATTGCTCACAGTATCATATTCGTTCGGATTTTGCGGTACTACTCTTTAAAATCGTTCGCTTCCAGCTCGTGGCGTGACAGCAGCTTGTAGAACTCGGTACGGTTGCGTCCGGCCATGCGCGCCGCGTGGGTCACGTTGCCCTTAGTGATTTGCAAAAGCTTGCGCAGATAATTGAGTTCGAACTGATTGCGCGCTTCCGCGAAGGTGGGCAGCGCCGTGTTTTCCCCTTCCAGCGCCTGCCCTACCAGCGCATCGCTAATGACCGGCGACGACGTCAACGCCACGCACTGCTCAATGACGTTTACCAGCTGACGGACGTTGCCCGGCCAGCTTGCGGTCATTAGACGTTTCATCGCATCGGTGGAAAAGGCCCGCACAAAAGGTTTATGACGATCGGCGGACTGGCGCAGCAGATGGTTCGCCAGCAGCGGGATATCTTCCGCTCGCTCGGCCAGCGCCGGAATTTTCAGGTTCACGACGTTCAGGCGGTAATAGAGATCTTCGCGAAACTCGTTGCGCGCCATCACCTTCGGCAAATCACGGTGGGTTGCAGAGATAATGCGCACGTTGATGTCGATATCCCGGTTGCTGCCGAGCGGGCGAACTTTGCGTTCCTGCAGCACGCGCAGCAGTTTAACCTGCAGCGGCGCGGGCATATCGCCAATCTCATCAAGAAACAGCGTGCCGCCTTCCGCTGCCTGGAAGAGCCCTTCCCGGCTGCTGACCGCGCCGGTAAAGGCACCGCGCGCGTGACCAAAGAGTTCGGATTCCAGCAGTTGCTCCGGCAGCGCGCCGCAGTTAATGGCGATAAAGGCATTTTTGCTACGCGGGCTGGCGTTGTGGATCGCCTGCGCCAGGATCTCCTTCCCGGTTCCGCTCTGGCCGTTAATCAGAACGCTGACGTCAGATTGCGCCACCATCCGCGCCTGTTCGAGCAAGCGCAGCATAACAGGGCTACGCGTCACGATGGATTCACGCCAGGTCTCATCACCGGAAGGCGCGGCATGTTCAAGCGCGCTGTCGATGGCCTTATACAGCGCGTCTTTATCTACCGGTTTGGTCAGGAAGCTGAACACCCCCTGCTGCGTTGCGGCCACGGCGTCCGGAATAGAGCCGTGCGCGGTAAGGATAATCACCGGCATTCCCGGCTGCTGCTTCTGGATCTCGGCGAACAGCTGCATGCCGTCCATCTCGTCCATCCGTAAATCGCTGATGACCAGATCGATCTTCTCGCGGGAGAGGACTTTTAGCCCTTCCTGGCCGCTTTCGGCAGTCACCACGGTGTAGCCTTCACTGACCAGACGCATCCCCAGCAGTTTTAACAGCCCGGGATCGTCATCCACCAGCAGGAGATGGGCAGGTTTACGGCTTGTCATGACTCACATCCTCTTGTTTGGGCGTGTCGCTCTCCTGATCCTCAGGCACCGCGGAAGGTTGATTACCTTTAGAGCCATCAGGCAGGTAGCTGCCCGTCGGCTTACGCGTTGAGAGTTGCCTTTCAATGTCGGTCAGATTTTCCAGCTTGCGGGTCGTGGTATCGAGCTGCGCGCGTAACGCGTCCTGCTGCTGGCGAAGGGTATCTAACTCGGCATCCGTCGCTTGTTGCAACCTGCTGTAGCGCGAGCGCTCCTCAGAGAGCTGCAACTGCAGGGCCTGTCCGTCACGCCACAGCTGGTACACCGGCCGCACCTGAGAGGGAATACTCATTGCCTGAGCATCGAGGCGCGTGGTATTCGCGCGGCGCTCAACCGGCGTGATTTTGGCATCTGCCATCAGGATCGCGCGCTTAAAGTTGTCCTGCCAGGTCTCTGCGCCCCACAGGGCCGCCTGCGCACGCGCGTCTACAGGCGCCAGACGCTGCGCGCAGTCGATCCCCCGCAGCCAGAACAACGGGTTGGTTTCGACGTCGTGCCCCGATAACTGCCAGATGCCCTCACACGGGGTGGTCAGGAAATTCGCCAGCTGGTTGACGGGCCATTTATCGTCTTGTTTTTCACTGATGGCACTCTTAGGTGCATGGGTGACACAGCCTGCCAGTAAAAGACATGGCAGGGTCAGGCGCAATGGTTTGCTGGAAAACGCCGCGCGCATTGCGCGGAAAAAGACGTGTGACATACTCACCAGACTTAGATTCATTTCATTGATTTTTCCGGCTCAAGAGGCAGTTCAATACGGAAGCAAACGTCCGATCGCGCATCGCTAACGATCTTCAGTTCACCCTGCATACGTCTTATGCAGTCGCGGGCAATACTCAGCCCCAGACCGCTTCCTTTTACCGCACCTTTCCGCTGATGACTGCCCTGAAAGAAGGGTTCAAATATCATTGTTTTTTCGTCATCCGGGATCGGGGTGCCCGTATTCGCTACGTCAATAAACACCCGAGAACCGTTCGTATAGCTTCTGATATAAATGTTACCGGATTCAGTACCATAGTGCACCGCATTGGAATAAAGATTATCCAGTACGCTCATCAGCAGCATCGGTTCGGCCAGACAAGCCGGCTCGTCGAGCGCCACAGCGGTATGCATCATTTTAGCCCTTGCGGGCAGGCTATGGGCAGAGATCACCATATCCACCAGCGGTTCAATCTCAACCCTCTCCAGCACCACCACACCATCCGCCAGCTTGCGGTTATAGTCCAGCAGTTGCTCAATAAGCTTTTGCAAATTGCGGCTGCTGGCGTCCAGTATCTCGACAATCTCTTTCTGCTCAGAGGTCAACGGCCCTGCCACCTCATCCGCCAGCAGTTCTGTGCCTTCGCGCATGCTGGCAAGCGGGGTTTTAAGCTCATGGGAGATGTGGCGCAAAAACTGATGGCGCTGAGATTCGAGCCACGCCAGGCGCTCCGAAAGCCAGATGATACGCTGCCCCACGGAGCGCAGCTCGCGCGGCCCTTTAAAGGCCACCGTGTCACCCAGGGACTTCCCCTCCCCCAGCCGGTTAATCATCCGCTGGATGCCCTTCACCGGGCCGATGATCATGCGCGTGAACAACACCACCAGCGCGAGGCTAACGAGAAAGAGTATTAACGCCTGCCAGCCAAAGAACTGCCCGCGCTCGGCAATCTCCTGCTGCAACTGCTGTCCACGCGAGAAAATCACCGTTCGCGTGGTCTGCACCATTTCGGTATTGGCGTTGGCAAAGGCTTCAAGACGCGCCGCGGCGGCTTCATCCGGGCCACTGTTTTTACACTGGAGCTGGGCAAGGCTGTTCAGATCCTGGCGCAATGCCTGGTAGAGTTTATCATCTGGCAGTACGCCCGCATGGGCGTCCAGCATTTCGCTGTAGCGCTTACGCTGATTCTGATAGACCTTCTCCAGCGTGCTGTCGTCGAGAACGCAATACTGGCGATAGCTGCGCTCCATCTCCAGCGCGGCGTTGGTCATTGCCTCACTGCGTCTGGCGTCAATGAGCGTGGTGCGGTTGGTTAATGCCGCCTGCGCGCTCAGGGCATTCAGGCTTTGCCACGCCTGCCATGCCAGCACCAGCAGTGGCAGCAGGATCAGCAAGAACGCCATCATAACGAGCTGTCGCAGGGAACGGGGGAAAGCGGGCCAGCGTTTCAACACATTACTCTCTTAATGTGGGTTTGATGAGAGCGTAACTGAGACTGACCGTCAGATACAACAAAGCCGGGTAAAAACCCGGCTTTGTCATGAAATGAGGCGGTGCCTAACTCGACGTTTCGCCCTGTCCTGATAAAGCATCGCTATGATCAGTAGTTGGACGGCAGGCACCTTTTTGTGCGTCATTCGAAGTTTATGTAGCACGTCCCGAAGGGGCTGACATAAGAGGGTGAATGAGCCACTGACTATTATTATGCAACAGCTGTGCCAACTTGCAAATAAATAATTTATCTTGATGATATTTAACGTTTTTATGCGTTAACTGAATTCATTATGACGTGAACGATTTTGCAGCTAAGTGTCGTTAATTAGCAACACCTTAACCGCAACCTGGTTACCACTATAAAAATCAACATGTTAAGTGTCGCCATCTGGCGACAACCAGTATAGGGGTTTGTCTCGATATCCCGACACCAAAAAAAAGCCTCCTGACGGAGGCTTTATTCTGCGCGGGAAACTTACCCCAACTGCTTGCGTGCGTTGCGGAAGATACGCATCCACGGGCTGTCCTCGCCCCAGTTTTCCGGGTGCCAGGAGTTGCTCACTGTACGGAACACGCGCTCAGGATGCGGCATCATAATCGTCGCCCGGCCGCTTTCGCTGGTCACAGCGGTGATCCCGTTTGCCGAACCGTTCGGGTTAGCCGGGTATGTTTCGGTTACCTTACCGAGGTTATCGACAAAGCGCAGCGCCACCAGGCCTTTGCTTTCAAGCTGCGCCAGGTGCGCGGCATCACGCACTTCGACCTGACCTTCGCCGTGAGAAACCGCAATGGGCATCTGTGACCCGACCATTCCCTGCAGCAGAAGTGACGGGCTTTGCGTTACTTCCACCAGGCTGAAACGCGCTTCGAAGCGGTCAGAGCGGTTACGCACGAAGCGCGGCCAGGCTTCGCTGCCCGGGATAAGCTCGCGCAGGTTAGACATCATCTGGCAGCCGTTACACACGCCCAGCGCCAGCGTCTGCGGACGGTGGAAAAAGGTCTCGAACTCATCTCGCACGCGGCTGTTGAACAGGATCGATTTCGCCCAGCCCTCACCCGCGCCCAGCACATCGCCGTAGGAGAAACCGCCACACGCCACCAGCGCCTGGAAATCATCCAGACCGGTACGCCCTGCCAGCAGGTCGCTCATGTGAACGTCAATGGCATCAAAGCCCGCACGGTGGAAGGCGGCCGCCATCTCAACGTGGGAGTTAACGCCCTGCTCGCGCAGTACCGCCACTTTTGGACGCGCGCCGGTGGCAATGTACGGTGCCGCAATGTCGTCGTTGATGTCGAAGGAGAGTTTCACGTTGAGGCCAGGATCGTTGTCGTTGGCCTTGGCCTCGTGTTCCTGATCGGCACACTCCGGGTTGTCGCGCAGGCGCTGCATCTGCCAGGTGGTTTCAGCCCACCACATACGCAGAGTGGTACGGCTTTCGCTGAACACCACGTGGCCGTCTGCTTCAATCACGAAGCGGTCACCCTGAACGGCTTTACCCAGATAATGCACGCAGTCAGCCAGACCGTGCTGCGCCAGAACAGCGTCGACCGCGTCGCGATCTGCCGCACGCACCTGAATCACCGCGCCCAGCTCTTCATTGAACAGCGCCGCCAGACGGTCATCCCCCAGCGAGGCGATGTTCGCCTCAACGCCGCAGTGGCCGGTGAAGGCCATCTCGGCCAGGGTGACCAGCAGGCCGCCATCAGAGCGGTCGTGGTAGGCCAGCAGCTTACGCTGCGCCACCAGCGCCTGAATCGCGTCGTAGAAGCCTTTTAACTGAGCGACGTCGCGCACGTCTGCCGGCTTGTCGCCGAGCTGACGATACACCTGCGCCAGCGCGGTCGCACCGAGCGCATTCTGCCCTTTGCCGAGGTCAATCAGCAGCAGGGCGTTGTCTTCGGTAGAGAGCTGTGGCGTCACGGTATGACGCACGTCCTCCACGCGGGCAAAGGCGGTAATCACCAGCGACAGCGGGGAGGTCATCTCGCGCTGCTCGTTGCCTTCCTGCCAGCGGGTTTTCATCGACATAGAGTCTTTACCCACCGGAATGGTCAGGCCAAGCGCAGGACACAGCTCCTCACCCACCGCTTTCACGGCTTCGTACAGGCCAGCATCTTCTCCCGGGTGTCCGGCTGCGGCCATCCAGTTCGCGGAGAGTTTGATCCGTTTGATATCACCGATCTGCGTCGCGGCGATGTTGGTCAGCGCTTCACCGACCGCCAGACGGGCAGAGGCGGCGAAGTCCAGCAGCGCCACCGGCGTACGTTCACCCAGCGCCATCGCTTCGCCGTAGTAGCTGTCGAGGCTCGCGGTGGTTACGGCACAGTTCGCCACCGGGATCTGCCACGGGCCAACCATCTGGTCACGCGCCACCATGCCGGTGACGGTACGGTCGCCAATGGTCACCAGGAACGTCTTCTCCGCGACGGCAGGCAGGTGCAGCACGCGGTTGACCGCGTCAGCCACGGTGATTGCCTGACGATTCAGCGCCTTACCCGCGGCTTTACGGGTCTGGACATCGCGGGTCATTTTTGGCGTTTTGCCGAGCAGCACGTCCAGCGGCAGATCGATAGGCTGATTATCGAAGTGGGTGTCGTTCAGGCTCAGGTGCTGTTCTTCCGTCGCTTCACCGATGACGGCATACGGGGCGCGCTCGCGGCGGCACAGCTCGTCAAACAGCGGCAGCTGGTCGGCGGCAACGGCCAGCACGTAGCGCTCCTGGGATTCGTTACACCAGATTTCCAGCGGGCTCATGCCTGGCTCATCGTTCAGAATGTCGCGCAGGTTAAAGCGCCCGCCGCGTCCACCGTCGCTCACCAGCTCCGGCATGGCGTTAGACAGACCGCCTGCGCCCACGTCGTGAATAAAGAGGATCGGGTTAGCGTCGCCCAGCTGCCAGCAGCGGTCGATCACTTCCTGACAGCGGCGCTCCATTTCAGGGTTATCACGCTGCACGGAGGCGAAATCGAGATCGGCGTCAGACTGGCCGGAGGCCATTGAGGAAGCAGCCCCGCCGCCCAGACCGATGTTCATTGACGGGCCGCCGAGGACGATCAGCTTCGCGCCCACCACGATCTCACCTTTCTGAACGTGATCGGCGCGAATGTTGCCGATCCCGCCTGCCAGCATGATCGGCTTGTGGTAGCCGCGCAGCTCTTCGCCGTTGTGGCTGTCCACCTTCTCTTCATAGGTACGGAAATAGCCGTTCAGCGCGGGACGACCAAACTCGTTGTTAAACGCCGCGCCGCCCAGCGGGCCTTCGGTCATGATATCCAGCGCGGTTACGATGCGCTCCGGCTTGCCGAAGTCTTCTTCCCACGGCTGTTCAAAGCCCGGAATACGCAGGTTAGAGACCGAGAAGCCCACCAGACCCGCCTTCGGTTTTGCACCGCGGCCCGTTGCACCTTCGTCACGGATTTCACCGCCGGACCCCGTTGCCGCGCCCGGCCACGGAGAGATCGCCGTCGGGTGGTTGTGCGTTTCTACCTTCATCAGGATATGTGCAGGTTCCTGATGGAAATCGTAGCGCCCTGCTTCGCGATCGGCGAAGAAGCGGCCCACCTCAGAGCCTTCCATCACCGCGGCATTGTCTTTATAGGCAGACAGTACGTGGTCAGGGGTGTGCTCCATGGTGTTTTTAATCATTTTGAACAGCGACTTCGGCTGCTGTTCGCCGTCAATAATCCAGTCGGCGTTGAAAATCTTGTGGCGGCAGTGCTCAGAGTTGGCCTGCGCGAACATATACAGCTCGATGTCGTTCGGATTGCGGTTCAGCTTCACAAAGGCATCGTGCAGGTAGTCGATTTCGTCTTCCGCCAGCGCCAGGCCGAGACGCAGGTTGGCGTCAATCAGCGCCTGACGGCCCTGCCCCAGCAGATCCACGCTCTGCACTGGCGCAGGCTGGTGGTGGGAGAACAACTTCTGCGCGTCGTCCAGAGAGGTAAATACGCTCTCCATCATGCGATCGTGCAGTTCAGCGGCTACGGTCTGCCACTGTTCCGCAGTCAGGGTAGAGGCTTCAACATAGTACGCCACACCGCGTTCCAGACGGTTAATCTGGTTCAGACCGCAGTTGTGAGCGATGTCGGTGGCTTTAGAAGACCAGGGGGAGATGGTGCCCGGACGCGGGGTAGCAAGGATCAGTGTGCCGGTTGGCGTGTGGCTACTCAGGCTTGGACCATACTTGAGCAGGCGTTCCAGCTGCTCGCGCTCTTCTGTGTTCAGGGGGGCGTTCAGATCAGCAAAATGGACATACTCAGCGTAAATATTGCTTACCGGAAGGTTGGCTGCCTGAAAGCGTGCCAGCAGTTTGTTGATACGGAAGGCAGACAGTGCAGGCGAACCACGCAGAATTTCCATCATAAGTCTCTCGTCTTCGAAGCGCCGGGGCGCTTTCAGTGTGCGCAAGGGGGAAAACGGGCGTCATTATAGAGAATCCTGAGCGCCGACGAAACCGTTTGCGTCGAAATAAAATCGGCGTTTACGTTTAACAATAGATGTGGCCTCTTTCTCTAATGGGTTGCCAACTGGCGCGGGTTTACGCAAAATGCCGCTCATCCAATGGCAATCCTTATTCTTACTATGGCTACAGCATACTGAGGCAACCGGCGTCGCAGAGAATTAACTAATTGAAAAAATTAAAGATTAATTATCTGCTCATCGGCATTGTGACGTTGCTGCTGGCAGTGGCCCTCTGGCCTTCAATCCCCTGGTTCGGTAAAGCCGAAAACCGCATCGCCGCCATTCAGGAGCGGGGGGAACTGCGCGTCAGTACACTTTCTTCGCCGCTTATCTACAGCGACATCAACGGCAAAACCATCGGCCTGGACTATGAGCTGGCGCAGCAGTTCGCCAACTACCTCGGCGTGAAGCTGAAGGTGACCGTGCGCCAGAACATCAACCAGCTGTTTGACGATCTCGATCATAACGAGGCGGACATACTTGCCGCCGGACTGGTGTACAACAGCGAGCGCAGCAAAAGCTATCAACCAGGCCCGACCTACTACTCCGTTTCCCAACAGCTGGTCTACCGCGTCGGCAGCCTGCGCCCGCGCTCGCTTGCCGGGATTGGCGAGCAGCAACTGACCATCGCCCCTGGCCATGTGGTGATTGACGATTTACGCGCGTTAAAAGAGACGAAATACCCGGATCTCAGCTGGACGGTTGACCCTAAGCTCGGCACCAACGCGCTGCTGGAGCAGGTGAAGGATAAAAAAATTCCGTACACCATTGCCGACTCGGTGGCGATCAGCCTGTTTCAGCGCGTTCACCCCGAAATCGCCGTCGCGCTGGACGTCACGGACGAACAGCCGGTGACCTGGTTTACCCAGCTTGATAACGATCAGACCCTCTCAGCGGCCATGCTGGATTTCTACAACACCATCAATGAAGACGGTACGCTGGCCCGCCTAGAAGAGAAATATCTCGGCCACGGTGATGACTTCGATTACGTCGACACCCGCAGTTTCTTACGCGCCGTCGATAGCGTTCTGCCTGACCTGCAGCCGTTGTTTGAGAAGTATGCCCAGGAAATTGACTGGAAATTACTGGCGGCCATTTCGTATCAGGAATCACACTGGGATACGCAGGCGACCTCTCCTACCGGGGTGCGTGGCCTGATGATGCTGACCAAAAACACGGCACAGAGCCTTGGCCTGACTGACCGCACCGATGCCGAGCAGAGCATCAGCGGTGGCGCGCGTTACCTGCAGGATATGATGGGGAAAGTGCCTGAATCGGTTCCGGAAGAGGAGCGTATCTGGTTTGCGCTGGCGGCCTATAACATGGGGTACGCGCACATGCTGGATGCCCGTGCGCTGACGGCGAAAACGAAGGGTAATCCGGACAGCTGGTCTGACGTTAAGCAGCGCTTGCCGCTCTTAAGCCAGAAGCCGTGGTACAACAAGCTGACCTACGGCTACGCGCGCGGGCATGAAGCCTACGCCTATGTGGAAAATATTCGTAAATATCAGATAAGCCTGGTGGGTTATCTGCTGGAAAAAGAAAAAGAGGCTGCTGAAGCGCAGCAGCTTGCGCAAAGCTACCCGATCGTCGCGCCGGATGAGCTTAATCGTCCGACCGCGTCAATTCTGCCTTTTGCTGCTTTTTCTGCTGCCGACGCATTCGAAAGAAGTCACTCAATAGACCCGAACATTCTGGTGCAAGTACCCCACCGATAATCTTCACCTGGTGGTTCATCCCCGGATGGCCGAGAACATCCATCAGCGAGCCTGCCGCCCCGGTTTTTTCATCCCGGGCACCAAAAACCAGCGTACCGATGCGGCTGTGGACCATCGCCCCTGAGCACATGACACAGGGCTCGAGCGTAACGTACAGCGTGGTATCAAGCAGGCGATAGTTTTGCATGACCAGTCCGCCCTGACGTAACGCCATAATCTCGGCGTGCGCGGTCGGATCGTGGCGGCCAATTGGCCGATTCCACCCTTCCCCAATGACCTGATTATTATGGACCAGCACGGCCCCCACGGGGACTTCGCCCTCTTCCCAGGCACGTTGGGCCAGCGTAAGCGCGTGGCGCATCCAGTATTCATGATCGCGTTCAGGGTTGGACAACGGTTAATACTCCTGTCTAAAAGCGGGCGGCATTATACACACCCGCTCTCAAGAAGACTATTCGAGTTGCTGGAGTTCACCTGACGGCGTGACGCGCCAGCGGTGCTGGCAAAAGTAGAGAAGCGGGTTGTCCTGTTTGCTGTCGCTGTAGCCGCTGTAAAGACGCAGCGGCGTACCGATGCGCTTTTCAAGCTGGACGACTTTTTCGTGCCCGAGGCAGCGCAGGGTGAGCACCCAGCCACCATAGCCTCTTGAGATCTGCGTGGCGATGAGATTGACGCGCGGTAGCCACGGGGTATCAACGTAAACCTGCTCAACCAGCGGCTGCGGCGAGCCGGTAATCAACCAGATGTCGGCGTCATTGGCATCGAGATACTGAGTGAGCCTTTCCTGAACTACGGGAAACGCGGTCACATGACCGCGAAACCAGTGCACAAAATCCTGTTCGAGCTGTTTAAGCCGCGCATCGCTGTGGCCGAACGTGCAGCCCCACAGCAGCAGGCTCATTGGCCATCGCGCGGCACGGCCTTTCACCAGCAGCGCAATGCCAATGACGGGTAAGAGCGGTAAGACGAGCAACGCATTCACAGGCTGACGCCGCAGCAGGTAGCGCATAAACGTGCCGAACATATCCTGCTGGTGCAGCGTTCCGTCCAGGTCGAAAAAGACAACGCGACGCTCGTGATTTGCCAAACCTTACTCCTCTGGGTCGTTGAATCCTAATAGCCAGGTAAACAGGAAACCTGCAATTACCGTTACCAAATAGCCTAACAGATAGAGCATGACTTTTCCGGTGACGATCGTTAATGCCAGCGGTAAACCCGACAGCCCAAAGGTAATCACGGTCGCCACTTTCCAGTAGCTAATCAGCGCCCCACCTACCGCACCGCCCAGACAGGCGGCAAGAAAGGGCTTACCCAATGGCAGCGTCACGCCGAAAATTAATGGCTCACCAATGCCGAGTAATCCGACTGGCATCGCGCCTTTAATCACTTTTTTCAGCCGCGCATTGCGGGTTTTCATCAGTACCGCGAGGGCCGCGCCCACCTGACCCACCCCGGCCATAGAGAGAATCGGCAGCAACGCGTTATACCCGTGCGCCTGTACCAGTTCGACGTGGATCGGTACCAGCCCCTGATGCAGACCGGTCAGTACCATCGGCAGGAACGTCCCCGACAACACCGCGCCGACCAGCAAGCCGCCGCGATCGATAGCCAGAGAGGCACCGTGCGCAATCGCCTCGGAGATCCATCCCCCCAGCGGCTGCAGCGCAACGATGGCGATTCCGCCTGCGATAAGCGTCGTCAGCAGCGGATTGAGGATAAGCTCAAGCGAGCCCGGCAGCAGGGCACGCAGTCTTTTCTCAATCCAGCACATCAGGATGACCACCAGCAGCACGGCAATGACGCCGCCCCGGCCAGGCTGAAGCGCCTCACCAAACAGCGTGATCTGCGCCAGCTGCGGGCTGGACAAAATGCCCGCCATCACGCCGCCCATGGCCATCGAGCCGCCAAACACCTTCGCAGTGTTGACCCCGACCAGAATGCTCATGATGGCAAACACGGCGCTGCCGAAGATCCCCAGAATGCCCAGCAGGTTCGGATAGTGGGTGGCGAAATCACCCACGATGTCCGGACGCTTGAGGATATTAATGATCCCTGTGATTAAGCCGGAGGCAATAAACGCCGGGATCAGGGGAATAAAGACGTTTGCCAGCTGGCGCAGCGCATCGCTCATCGGGGCTTTGTATTTGGCTTTCGCCTGCGCTTTGGTACGCTCGGCATCGTTAACTGTCGCTGTCGCCTCACCGCCCATTTGCGCACGCATGGCATCAACCACCTGTGCCGCTTTGCCCGGCCCGACGATCAGTTGATGCTGTTGCCCCTGCTTGACGTAGCCGCTGACGCCAGGAAGCTGCTTAAGACGCACGATGTCGAGCTGCTCATCGTCATGCACCTCGACGCGCACGCGCGTCATGCAGTTTTCCAGACGCTGTATATTTTTTTCCCCACCGATTCCCTTCAGGATGTCGCCGGCGAGCGCTGCTGTTTTTTCCATACACGCCTCTTATACGTTTTCTAATGCCGCCCGCAGGAAGCCTTGATGCCTTTCAAGGCTGGCTCGTGCGGCGGCTGCATCCAGCCCGCTTAATATCATCAGGATGGCCGGTTTCACATCGTAGTCCGTCTGCTTGAGTACCTTTTCCGCCTCCTCGCGGCTTGTCCCTGTGGCTTCCACCACCATGCGACACGCTCTGTCCACCAGCTTCACGTTGGTGGCCTTCATATCCACCATCAGGTTCTGGTAAACCTTGCCAAATTTCACCATCGCGCCGGTAGAGATCATATTCAGTACCAGTTTTTGTGCGGTTCCGGACTTCAGCCGCGTGGAGCCGGTAAGCGCTTCAGGCCCGACGACCGGTGAGATAGCGATATCTGCCACCTGCGCAATCGGGGAGCCGGGGTTGCAGGAGATAGCCACCGTGGTGCACCCGGTCTGCCTGGCGTACTCGAGGCCGCCAATGACGTACGGTGTACGCCCCGAGGCAGCCAGGCCCACCACCAGATCCTGCGCGGTCAGGTTCAGCGCCTTCAGGTCATCCTCACCCAGCTGTTTGCTGTCTTCCGCCCCTTCTACCGCCTTAAGCAGCGCGCCAGGACCACCGGCGATCAGCCCCACCACCAGGCCATGCGGTACACCAAAGGTCGGCGGGCATTCAGACGCGTCCAGCACGCCGAGACGTCCGCTGGTACCTGCGCCCATGTAAATAATGCGTCCACCGGCTTTCAGCGCGGCCGCTGCCGCATCGACCGCCTTCGCGACCTCTGGTAATGTCTCTTTCACCGCCAGCGCGACCAGCGTATCCTGCTGATTAAAACGGTTAACCAGTTCCAGCGTGGAGAGCGCATCCAGATCCATGGTTTGCGGGTTGCGCGTTTCAGAAACAAGTGAGCCAAGATTCATCTTTTGTACCTCAAGAATTTTTAATTCATAATAATCACACTATAATGGAATATAAAATTCATTCAGGCGAGCAAAATCCGTATTTGCGCAGGCAATCACATTTTCGCCAGGAGATCGTATGAACTGTTTAATTCGCATTCGCCAGCGTTACGCGGGCTTTGCCCAGAGCGATAAGAAGCTCGCGGACTTTCTACTGTCCCAGCCCGATCGGGCGCGCCATCTTAGCTCGCAGCAGCTGGCGAGCGAGGCGGGGGTAAGCCAGTCCAGTGTGGTGAAATTTGCCCAGAAGATTGGTTTTAAAGGCTTCCCGGCGCTGAAACTGGCACTCAGCGAAGCGCTGGTCAGTAACCCGAACCCGCAGTCGATGCCGGTGCATAACCAGATCCGCGGCGACGATCCGATGCGCCTGGTGGGCGAAAAGCTGATCAAAGAGAAGGTCGCGGCCATGCATGCGACGCTCGACGTCAACACCGAAGAGAAGCTGCTGGATAGCGTCGCGATGCTGCGTAACGCGCGGCGCATTATTTTGACCGGGATTGGCGCGTCCGGGCTTGTGGCGCGTAACTTTGGCTGGAAGCTGACAAAAATCGGTCTTAACGCCATTGTTGAGCAGGATATGCATGCCCTGCTGGCGACGGTCCAGGCAATGGATCCTGAAGACGTGCTGCTGGCGATCTCCTATTCCGGCGAACGCCGGGAGATCAATATGGCGACGGATGAAACGCTGCGCGTGGGTGGCAAAATTTTGGCTATCACCGGTTTCACCCCTAACGCGCTGCAACAGCGTGCGACACGCTGTCTGTATACCATCGCCGAAGAACAGGCCACGCGCAGCGCAGCCATCTCCTCCACCAGCGCCCAGATGATGCTGACGGATCTGCTGTTTATGGCTCTCGTTCAGCAGGATCTTGAGCATGCGCCGGAGCGGATCCGCCACAGCGAGGCGCTGGTAAAAAAACTGGTTTGAACAGAGAATGAGCGTATAATGCCCGCCCTGTTTGTGTTGTTTCTGAGAATTTCCCGATGGCGCTGTTAATCACCAAAAAATGCATCAATTGCGATATGTGCGAACCCGAATGCCCGAACGAGGCCATTTCGATGGGTGAGAGCATTTATGAGATTAACAGCGACCGCTGCACCGAATGCATCGGCCACTACGAGACGCCGACCTGTCAGAAGGTGTGCCCTATCCCCAATACCATTCTTAAAGATCCGGCACACGCTGAGAGCGAAGAGCAGTTGTGGGACAAGTTTGTCATGATGCACCACGCGGACAAACTTTAACTTTCGATGATGACCGTGGCGCAGGCGTAATGGCATTCATCGGCCAGCGTGACGTGCATATGCGCTACGCCGAGTTTTTCCGCCAGCTTTTGCGCCTCGCCCCATAAGCGCAGGCGCGGTTTCCCCAGTTCATCATTGAAAACTTCGAACTGATTAAACGCCAGCCCGTTACGAATGCCGGTTCCGAAGGCTTTCGCCGCCGCCTCTTTCACCGCAAAGCGCTTCGCCAGAAAACGCACCGGCTGCTGGTGCGCTTCCCAGATGGCCCATTCGTTGTCGCTCAGCACGCGTCTTGCCAGGCGATCGCCGCTCCGGGCGATCACCGCTTCTATGCGGGCGATTTCTACGATATCGGTGCCTAAGCCCAGAATGGCCATTACTGGCGTGCTTCCAGCATCAGGCGCTTCATTTCCGCCACGGCGTCTTTCAGGCCGCTCATCACCGCACGGCCAATAATGGCGTGTCCGATATTCAGCTCGTGCATTTCCGGAAGCGCGGCGATGGCTTTTACGTTGTGGTAAGTCAGCCCGTGACCGGCATTGACCTTCAGGCCGAGGCTTGCTGCATAGGTGGCGGCTTTCGCGATGCGCTCCAGCTCTTTCGCCTGCTCGGCATCGTTTTTGGCATCGGCATAACAGCCGGTATGAATTTCGATATACGGCGCGCCTGCATCAGCCGCCGCTTTGATCTGCGCGTCATCGGCATCGATAAACAGGGAAACCAGAATACCGGCATCTGCCAGACGTTTGCAGGCATCGCGCATTTTCTCAGGCTGGCCCGCCACGTCGAGACCGCCTTCGGTGGTCACTTCCTGACGCTTTTCCGGCACCAGGCAGCAGAAATGCGGCTTCGTTTCGCAGGCAATTGCCAGCATCTCCTCGGTGACGGCCATCTCCAGATTCATGCGGGTATCCAGCGTTTGACGCAGAATGCGCACGTCACGGTCGGTGATGTGGCGGCGATCTTCACGGAGATGAACGGTAATACCGTCGGCGCCAGCCTGTTCGGCGATAAACGCCGCCTGAACCGGATCGGGATACGCCGTTCCGCGCGCATTACGCAGCGTGGCAATGTGATCGATGTTGACGCCTAACAGTAATTCAGCCATGACAATCCTCGGTATTTTGGTTCATTTCCTTTCCTCCTCACCCTTCAGGAGAGGGCTGGGGTAAGGGGTAAAACGTTAACGTTTCGGCAAAAACTGCCTGAATAATTCTCGGCTCTTTAAGGGCTTGCCACCAAGATACGGCTTGAGTGCAATTCGGGTAAAGCGTTTTGCCGCACGCAGGGTATCCGCATCGGGGAACTCCCGCTCATACAGCGCCCGCAGGTGCCGCCCGGTAAAGGTGCTGTTATCGACCACGATGCTGGCAATAAAGCCTTTTTCCTCGCGATAGCGGTAGGTCATGGTGTCTTCCACCTCCTCACCACTGCCCGCACAATGCAGAAAATCGACGCCGTAACCCAGATGCCCCAGCAGCGCCAGCTCAAAACGGCGCAGCGCAGGTTCCGGCGTGCCGGTTGCGCCAGCTAAGGCCTGGATACAGTGAAGGTAATCAAAGAAAAGTTCAGAGAAGCGAGTCTCATGTTCAAGAACGCGCGAGATAAGCTCGTTGACATACAGACCGCTGTAAAGCGTGATACCAGAAAGGGGAAGCGCCAGAGAGACGGCTTCGGCACTGCGCAGGGTTTTGACTTCACCGCGCCCGCCAAAGCGGACCAGCAGCGGCGTGAAAGGCTGTAATGCACCTTTCAGGTTAGAACGTTTGGAACGTGCGCCTTTAGCCACAAGGCGCACGCGACCCGACTCTTCCGTGAAGACGTCCAGCATCAGGCTGGTTTCGCTCCAGGGACGACTATGGAGAACGAAGGCACGCTGCCAACCTTCCATACTGTTCGTCGTCTTGCGTTACTGGTCTTCGCCGTAACCGAGGCTGCGCAGCGCGCGCTCATCATCGGCCCAGCCAGATTTCACTTTCACCCACAGCTCCAGGTGAACCGGCGCTTCAAACATCTCCATCATGTCCTTACGGGCTTCAATGCCGATGGTTTTGATCTTGGCCCCTTTGTTGCCAATAACCATCTTCTTCTGCCCTTCACGCTCAACGAGGATCAGACCGTTGATGTCGTAGCCGCCACGCTCGTTGGTCTGGAAACGTTCGATCTCCACGGTCACCGAGTAAGGCAGTTCCGCGCCGAGGAAACGCATCAGCTTTTCGCGGATGATTTCAGAGGCCATAAAGCGCTGTGAGCGATCGGTAATGTAATCTTCCGGGAAGTGATGGATCGCTTCCGGCAAATGTTTGCGCACGATGCCAGCGATGGTATCCACGTTCAGACCGGTCTCTGCAGACAGCGGTACGATATCAAGGAAGTTCATCTGGCTGCCCAGCCACTGCAGGTGCGGCAGCAGGTCGGCTTTTTCCTGCACGTTGTCAACTTTATTGACGGCAAGGATCACCGGCGTTTTACCATCACGCAGCTTGTTGAGCACCATTTCGTCGTCCGGCGTCCAGCGGGTACCTTCGACCACGAAAATCACCAGCTCAACATCGCCAATCGAGCTGCTTGCCGCCTTGTTCATCAGGCGGTTGATGGCGCGTTTCTCTTCCATATGCAGGCCCGGGGTATCGACGTAAATCGCCTGATACGCGCCTTCAGTATGTATGCCCACAATGCGGTGACGGGTCGTCTGCGCCTTGCGAGAGGTGATTGAAATTTTCTGTCCAAGCAGATTATTTAACAGGGTGGATTTGCCGACGTTCGGACGTCCGACGATGGCAATAAATCCGCAATAGGTTTTTTCTTCGCTCATTCCAGCTCCAGCATTTTTAACGCCTGTTCGGCGGCAGCCTGTTCCGCCTTACGACGGCTAGAACCTGTGCCAACCACCGGTTCACTCAGGCCACTGACCTGGCAATGGATGGTAAATTCTTGATCGTGCGCTTCGCCACGCACCTGCACAACCAGATAGGACGGCAGCGGAAGGTGGCGACCCTGCAGATATTCCTGCAGACGCGTTTTCGGATCTTTTTGTTTATCGCCTGGACTGATTTCATCCAGACGGGTTTGATACCAGTTAAGGATCATTTTTTCTACGGTCTGGATATCGCTGTCCAGGAATACGCCACCAATCAATGCTTCGACGGTATCGGCGAGAATAGACTCACGACGGAAGCCGCCGCTTTTCAGTTCACCCGGCCCCAGACGCAGACATTCACCCAGCTCAAATTCGCGCGCGATTTCCGCCAGAGTGTTACCCCGCACCAGCGTGGCGCGCATGCGGCTCATATCCCCTTCGTCCACACGTGGGAAACGATGGTAAAGCGCATTAGCAATCACAAAACTTAAAATAGAGTCGCCTAAAAACTCGAGACGCTCATTATGTTTGCTGCTGGCACTGCGGTGGGTTAATGCCTGTTGCAACAACTCCTGATGAATAAAAGTGTAGCCCAGCTTCCGTTGAAGCCGATTAATTACGATGGGGTTCATGCGATACCAATAAATGAATGCGTCAAAAATGCAGCACACGAAACCGACCTGAGAAGACCAACGCGGTTTCGTGTGCCGTGGCACCCTTGCAGGGCCAACCTTAAACTTCGGGGGAATATTCTATACACAACGACAGGGGATGTCGTTAGTTCATAGAGATTTATCGCGGAAATAATTCACGTAGCCGCAAAATAACGCGGCTACGTGTTCATTTAATGAGAATTAATGGATTCCGCCAATACGATTCAGGCGAACGCCGGTTGGCCATTCCCCTTCCTGTTTCTCAAAACTCATCCAGATGGCGGTAGCTTTACCGACCAGATTCGCTTCCGGCACAAAGCCCCAGTAACGGCTGTCCGCAGAGTTATCGCGGTTATCACCCATCATGAAGTAGTGCCCCGGTGGAACGATCCAGGTTGCCAGCTGCTGGCCTGGCTGACGGTAATACATCCCCACCTGATCCTGCGCGATTGGCACGGTCAGAATGCGGTGCGTTACGTCGCCCAGCGTCTCTTTACGCTCGACCAGACGAATGCCATTTTCTTTGGTTTCGCCCTTCGGTACCTGGAAGAAACCGCTGGTCGCTTCGCCGCCGTTACGACGGGCAAACGTCTGCACAAAATCGCTTGGCTCCACATTGGAGTAAGTGATTGGCAGCGCATTTTCACATGCGGTACCGGAGCTGCAGCCTGGCTGTACGGTCACTTCTTTCGCAACCGGATCGTAGGTCACTTTATCACCCGGCAGGCCGACAGCGCGCTTGATGTAGTCCAGGCGCGGATCTTCCGGATATTTAAAGACCACGATGTCGCCACGTTTCGGGTGGCCGGTCTCAATAAGTGTTTTCTGGTAGATAGGATCTTTAATTCCGTAGGCAAACTTCTCGACCAGAATGAAATCACCAATCAGCAGCGTAGGCATCATTGAGCCTGACGGGATCTGGAACGGCTCGTAAATGAACGAACGAACCACCAGCACAATCGCCAGCACCGGGAAGACCGAGGCTCCTGTTTCCAGCCAGCCCGGTTTTGGGCCGACTTTTTTCAGGGTCTTCGCGTCCAGCTGATCGCCAGTGGCTGCCTGCGCGGCAGCCTGACGTTCACGGCGTTTTGGGGCGAAAATAAACTTATCCAGACACCACAACAGACCTGTCACCAGGGTCGCGATGACCAGAATCAGGGCAAACATGTTCGCCATGCCAACTCCTTAGGGTTATTTGCCGTCTTTACCAACGTGAAGGATGGCAAGGAATGCTTCCTGCGGCAGCTCAACGTTACCGACCTGCTTCATACGCTTCTTACCGTCTTTCTGTTTCTGCAACAGCTTTTTCTTACGGCTGACGTCGCCGCCGTAGCATTTCGCCAGAACGTTTTTACGCAGCTGCTTCACGGTAGAACGGGCGATAATGTGGTTACCGATGGCCGCCTGAATCGCGATGTCGAACTGCTGACGCGGGATAAGATCTTTCATCTTCTCGACCAGCTCACGTCCACGATACGGCGCGTTGTCGTTATGGGTGATCAGCGCCAGAGCGTCGACACGCTCGCCGTTGATCAGCACGTCAACACGAACCATGTTGGAGGCCTGGAAGCGTTTGAAGTTGTAATCCAGCGACGCATAGCCACGGGAGGTAGACTTCAGACGGTCGAAGAAGTCGAGCACCACTTCCGCCATTGGAATTTCATAGGTCAGCGCCACCTGGTTACCGTGGTAAACCATGTTGGTCTGCACGCCACGCTTCTCGATACACAGGGTGATCACGTTGCCCAGGAACTCCTGTGGCAGCAGCATGTGACACTCTGCGATAGGCTCGCGCAGTTCATGAATGTTGTTCAGCGGCGGAAGCTTGGACGGGCTGTCGACATAGATAACTTCTTTCGACGTCGTTTCAACTTCGTACACTACCGTCGGGGCGGTGGTGATCAGATCCAGATCGTATTCACGCTCCAGACGTTCCTGAATGATCTCCATGTGCAGCAGGCCAAGGAAGCCACAGCGGAAACCGAAGCCCAGCGCGGTTGAGCTTTCTGGCTCGTAGAACAGGGAGGCATCGTTGAGGCTCAGTTTGCCGAGCGCATCGCGGAAGTTTTCATAGTCGTCAGAGCTGACCGGGAACAGACCCGCGTAAACCTGCGGCTTCACCTTTTTGAAACCAGGCAATGCTTTGTCCGCCGGGTTACGTGCGCCCGTCAGGGTATCGCCCACTGGCGCACCGAGGATGTCTTTGATGGCGCAAACCAGCCAGCCAACCTCGCCGCATTTCAGCTCGGTACGGTCAACCTGTTTTGGCGTGAAGATCCCCAGACGGTCGGCGTTATAGACCTGCCCGGTACTGATAACCTTGATTTTATCGCCTTTACGCATGGTGCCGTTTTTGATACGCACCAGTGAGACAACACCGAGATAGTTGTCAAACCAGGAGTCGATGATCAGCGCCTGCAGAGGGGCATCCGGATCACCTTCAGGGGCCGGAATATCGCGTACCAGACGTTCCAGCACATCAGGAACACCCACGCCGGTTTTCGCCGAGCAGCGCACGGCATCGGTGGCATCAATACCGACGATATCTTCAATCTCTTCTGCCACGCGCTCAGGATCGGCTGCCGGCAGGTCGATTTTGTTCAGGACCGGCACAACCTCCAGATCCATCTCCATCGCAGTGTAGCAGTTTGCCAGCGTCTGGGCTTCTACGCCCTGCCCGGCATCGACCACCAGCAGCGCACCTTCACAGGCCGCCAGCGAGCGGGAAACTTCATAAGAGAAGTCAACGTGGCCCGGGGTGTCGATAAAGTTAAGTTGATAGGTTTCACCATCAGACGCTTTATAGTCGAGCGTCACGCTTTGCGCTTTAATGGTGATACCGCGTTCGCGTTCCAGGTCCATGGAGTCCAGTACCTGGGCTGCCATTTCACGATCAGACAGGCCACCGCAAATCTGGATAATACGGTCAGACAGCGTCGACTTACCGTGGTCAATGTGAGCAATGATCGAAAAGTTACGTATGTTCTTCATATAGTTAAATAATTATGCCTTACGAATTCCTGGAGGCCGCTGTTCTTAGCCTGACGTTTTTCAGTGCGAAAACGCAGCATTCTACACTACATCCCCGTCACCTGGAAATGCACTTAGAGCCAAGCATAGCGCGAAGAAACGGCGTTTTCTTTTTTGGGATGTAAATAATGATAAAGCCCGGCAGATTACCGGGCCTCAGAAGAGAGCGTTTCAACACGAAGCTGGTCAGGCGCCAGCGCTACGCTGAGAATAACAGGCTGCCACTCTTCGCGGGCGGCAAGCTTAGGCGAGATGCCTTTGGCAAGCCAGAAACCGCCCACACCGCCCAATGCAGCCCCGCACATGGCGGCAATATCGGTACCGAAAAGCATCTGGAAAACACCGCCCATGACAAACAGCCCCACCAGCGGAGAAAGGTAAACCAGCATTGCGGAACCCAGCAGGCTGCCTTCGGCAATTCCCAGTTCGACTTTCTGCCCTGCCATCAGAGGCTGTTCGCTCGGCACGGAGAGGGTGTGCGAGGTCTGAGGGCCGAGTTTATTCAGCACCCGGCTTCCGCAACCCGCTCTGGATGCGCAGCTGTTGCAGGATGCTTTCACATCACAGCTAACCAGTGCGATGCCGTCCTTCCATGAGACGACGGTAGCCCACTCTTTAATCATTGCGTAGCCTTGAATTTGATGCTGTCGGAAATGCGCTTCGCGGTTTGCGGCGGCAATTCCCCGACGATGGTAATTTCAGCATTTTCGCGAACCGTCGTGCTCACCGTCCGGCGGCCGGTGCGCAGCATCTGTTCAGAACTGTTAGCCGTGGCACGGTTAATGTTTACCGAGAAGCTGAACAAACCGTCAGAGTAGAGTCGTGACTCAACGGGCGTTTCAATGGTCGGCAACTGACGACGACTGCTGGACACTTCACTAAACCCTTGCGGGATCCAGGAAGGCACCCAGCTGAAATTGACGGAATCACCCGCAGGGACAGAAAGCAGCGGCGGCAGGCTGGCCTTGGCCAGGTTCTGCATGCTGTTCCCGACCTGGCTGTTAACGCTAAAGGAGATCACGCGGAACTGTTCCAGCGTTTCACCATCACGATCGAGCAGGTCAACGCGCATCGGCAAGTGGGTTTCCGCATCTATCCAGACGATATAGCTGTAGCGCGTACCGTCGCGAGCAACCACGCGGATCACTTCACACAGTCGGTCTGCAATTCGCGTGCGTCCTACCGAGATAAAATCATAGTAAGGGGCAAGTCGCTTAAAATCGGTATAGATAAGTGACGGCAGAGAATCGACGATATAGTCGCCATTCAGGGTGAACGGCTCAAGCCCGGGTTCGAAATAGCTGATTTCGTTCCCCCGCTGCACCACTTCACGCCGTGGGCCATCCATCTGTAAAAGCTGAGCGAGAGGCTGATTATCAAGACGTGCATGGCGATAACGTAACGATTCGACGCCCTGCTTATTGATGCTGATAAATGCCAACTCATAGTTGAGTGACTGGCTGGCCAGATTCATTTGCTGCAACAACGCCCCGGATGAAACATCAGCCGAGGCGTTGGCAGAGAAGAACAGGCTACCCGCCATCAGAGACATGGCGAACCAAAGTTGCTTCATTACTGCGATTGCGTTCCTAAAGTTTGGTTTCCAGGCACCTGCACAGCGGCCTGCTGGGTTTGTGCCTGCTCAAACTGAAGCTGCTCTGAGTGCAGTCGACGCTGCAGCTCATAGTCCTGCAACATCGCATTAATGCGACGACGCTGCTCCTGAACCTGCACTTGCTGTCCGCCGCTGGCGGAGGCATCTGCAGGAACACCCAGACTTACCGGGCTGGCTTTGCCCATCATCGGCAGCGTATTAAACACTGGCGCTTCAGGCTGCTGGCTGGCTTCAGACTGCGTGTTATAGTGCTGGACACCAACGATAACTGCAAGCGATACGCAAGCCGCCACGCCCATTTGGGTGAGTTGACTGGCCCACGGTCGCACCTTGTGCCAGAACGGCATTTTCTGCCACTGGTGCGGTGCTGGCTGCGCTTCAGGGATCAGCGGAGTGGTCTGATGAACAGGCTCATTCTCAATGGCCGCCATCACGCGGGCTGAGATATCGAAATGGAGAACCTCGCTGGTGTCACCGCGAAGCGCATCACGGATGAGGTGATAACTCTCCCAGGTCTGTTGCATCTCGGAGGAGTGAGAAAGCTCGTTGAGCAACTCACTGTCCAGCGTTTCACCATCCATTAAAGCGGAAAGTTTTTCTTTCTGCATGCCTAATACCTTTTCCAGTATCCCGCTATCGTCAACGCCTGATAAGCGGTTGAACTTTATTATCAATAGCTTCTCGCGCACGGAAAATACGAGAGCGTACCGTGCCAACCGGACAATCCATGATAGCGGCTATCTCTTCATAGCTCAGACCATCAAGCTCCCGCAGGGTAATAGCCATGCGTAAATCTTCCGGGAGCGACTCGATTGTGCGAAAAACGATTTGTCTCAGTTCTTCTGACAACATTAAGTTCTCAGGGTTCGAAATTTCTTTCAATGCGCCGCCACTTTCGAAATTTTCGGCGTCGATTGCGTCCACATCACTTGAAGGTGGACGACGGCCCTGAGCGACCAGATAGTTCTTGGCTGTGTTGACCGCAATACGGTACAGCCAGGTATAAAAAGCACTATCCCCCCGGAACGAATCCAGCGCACGATAGGCCTTAATAAAAGACTCTTGCACCACATCAGGCACGTCACCTGAGGGTACATAGCGGGATACCAGACTCGCCACCTTATGCTGGTAGCGCACTACCAGGAGGTTAAAGGCTTTCTGATCTCCCTTCTGGACCCGTTCAACCAGGACCTGGTCCGTTAACTGCTCGCTCATCCGAGGTAATGTCTCCCCAAACCAAAATTCCACGCGTTATCGAAACGCCACTCTAAAACATCGCACTTTGAGCAAGCACCGACTTAGAGCGTTTATTCTTCAATAAGTTCCGTCACGCTTTTGTTTTTGTTCATCGTGTCGTCGACCGTTCATTTTCTCTCATTATAAGTCGGTTCACGATACATACGCACTTTCTGTCAAGAATGCGCCACTTTACCGCCTGAAGAGTAACGCAACCCGGGTTTTATTTCATCACATAATCTGACGCTAACGATCTGCTTCGCAAAATATTTTCGTTCATTTACCTCCCGTTTACGCCTTGTCACACGTTTAGCCATTGTAACAGCGATTAAAAAAAACGTGCGATATCTCGCAATCAGGTGCTATTCTGGCCTAACTCTGTTTAGTAAATTAAACAACACAACATGAACACTACGCCAGAACTCCATTGTGATGTACTGATTATCGGCAGCGGTGCTGCGGGGCTGTCCCTTGCACTGCGACTGGCCGAACATCAGCGGGTGATCGTACTCAGTAAAGGGCCGATGAGCGAAGGATCGACCTTCTACGCACAGGGCGGCATCGCCGCCGTGTTTGATGAAACCGACAGCATCGCCTCCCACGTAGAAGATACCCTGATTGCCGGGGCCGGGATCGTGGACACCCACGCCGCTGAGTTTGTCGCAAGCAACGCCCGACACTGCGTGCAGTGGCTGATAGACCAGGGCGTGTTATTTGATACCGAAGTTCAACCCAATGGTGAACAGAGCTATCATCTGACCCGCGAGGGTGGACACAGCCATCGCCGCATCCTTCATGCTGCCGATGCCACCGGTAAAGCGGTCGAAACCACGCTGGTGAGTAAGGCCCTGAGCCATCCCAATATCCAGATCCTTGAGCGCAGTAATGCAGTGGATCTGATTATCTCCGATAAAATTGGCCTGCCCGGCACGCGGCGCGTGGTCGGTGCCTGGGTATGGAATCGTAATAAAGAGAAAGTTGAAACCTGCCGCGCCAAAGCGGTTGTGCTGGCAACGGGCGGGGCGTCTAAGGTCTATCAGTACACGACGAATCCGGACATTTCTTCAGGCGATGGCATCGCGATGGCATGGCGGGCCGGATGCCGCGTGGCGAATCTTGAATTTAATCAGTTCCATCCTACTGCTCTGTACCATCCCCAGGCGCGCAACTTCCTGCTGACGGAAGCCCTGCGCGGCGAAGGCGCTTACCTGAAGCGCCCGGACGGCTCGCGCTTTATGCCGGACTTTGATGACAGAGGCGAACTCGCCCCGCGTGACATTGTCGCCCGCGCTATCGATCATGAAATGAAGCGCCTTGGCGTCGATTGCATGTATCTAGATATCAGCCATAAGCCGCCTGAATTTATTCGCCACCACTTTCCGACAATCGACGAAAAACTGCGGGGTCTGGGCATAGATTTGACCCGCGATCCGGTTCCTGTCGTTCCCGCTGCCCACTATACCTGTGGCGGTGTGATGGTTGACGACCACGGGCGTACCGATGTGGATGGGTTATATGCCATCGGTGAGGTGAGTTACACCGGGCTGCATGGCGCTAACCGGATGGCGTCCAACTCGCTACTGGAGTGTCTGGTCTATGGATGGTCTGCTGCGGAAGATATCACCAAACGCATGCCGTATGCCCGCCAGACGGAGCACTTGCCCGCCTGGGACGAAAGTCGGGTGGAGAATCCGGATGAGCTGGTCGTCATCCAGCATAACTGGCATGAGCTGAGACTCTTCATGTGGGACTACGTGGGGATTGTGCGAACGACTAAGCGCCTTGAGCGTGCGTTACGCCGCATCACGATGCTGCAACAAGAGATAGATGAATACTACGCCAACTTCCGCGTATCCAATAATCTGCTGGAGTTGCGCAACCTGGTTCAGGTGGCTGAGCTGATCGTTCGCTGCGCGATGATGCGTAAAGAGAGCCGTGGCCTGCACTATACCCTGGACTATCCTGATGCTTTACCGACATCCGGCCCGTCGATCCTGTCGCCACATACTCACATAAACAGATAAAAAGCCTGGGTCAGGGCAGTGTAATCTTCGGAATAGCGCTGGTCTGGCCCGCGTATCACCAGCCGGTCAGTAAAGCACTCCCCTTCTTTCGGGGAGAGCGCCAGCAGCACGCGGTGCGGCAAACGCCCTTCGGTATCGGAGATATCAGTCCGCAAACGGAGTTTCCATCCTATCTGCTGCGCTATCTCAATAAAGGTGTTGCCGGTACTTTCCGGCAGTACGACGCAGAAAAAACCCTCTTCCGCGATCAGCTCTGCGGCACTGGTTAGCAGCGCCTTATGATCAAGCGAGCCGGTGTAGCGGGCCTGTTCACGTTCCGGTGTACCGCATTCCACGCCGGGTTCAAAATAGGGCGGGTTGCTGACGATAAGATCGTAACGCGCCGTCTGCTCTGGTGCCCAGGCAAGTACATCAGCACACTTGACGTTAATGCGCTCCGCCCAGGGTGATTCGGCTGCATTTTCACTCGCCTGGCCTGCCGCCTGCGCGTCCAGTTCGACGGCATCAATCGTGACGTGATTTTTGGTGCGCTGTGCCAGCATTAATGCCAGAAGCCCGCTCCCGGTTCCGATATCCAGAATACGCGTAGCCTCGGCGACGGGTGCCCAGGCACCCAGTAAAATAGCATCAGTGCCGACTTTCATCGCGCAGCGGTCGTGAGCAACAAAGAACTGTTTAAATGTGAAACCATCGCGGCGCAATTGCGCTTTGAGTTGAGACATGTTGGGGCAACCTTCTGAACGAAACTGGAGTAGCATAGGGGAAAGCAATGTGGCCGAAAAGCGATATCCATACAAACAGATGAAGATTACAGCCGTAACGTCTATAATCAGCGCCCCACACAGAGGTAGAACATGACTGTAACGACTTTTTCCGAACTTGAACTCGATGAAAGCCTGCTCAATGCACTTGAGAGCAAAGGCTTTACACGCCCGACCGCCATTCAGGCCGCGGCCATTCCGCCTGCGCTTGAAGGCCGCGATGTGCTCGGTTCTGCGCCAACCGGCACGGGGAAAACAGCAGCCTATTTGCTGCCTGTGTTGCAGCACCTGCTCGATTTCCCGCGTAAAAAATCTGGCCCACCGCGTATTTTGATCCTGACGCCAACTCGCGAACTGGCGATGCAGGTTGCCGATCACGCGCGTGAGCTTGCGGCTAATACCCATCTGGACATTGCCACGATCACCGGCGGCGTTGCGTATATGAACCACGCCGAAGTGTTCAGCGAGAACCAGGACATCGTCGTTGCAACGACGGGCCGCCTGCTGCAATACATTAAAGAAGAGAACTTCGACTGCCGCGCGGTTGAAACCCTGATCCTCGACGAAGCTGACCGTATGCTGGACATGGGCTTTGCCCAGGATATCGAGCACATTGCAGGTGAAACGCGCTGGCGTAACCAGACGATGCTGTTCTCTGCGACCCTCGAAGGGGACGCCATCAAAGATTTCGCAGAACGTCTGCTGGAAGATCCGGTAGAAGTGTCTGCTACGCCGTCCACACGCGAGCGCAAAAAGATCCACCAGTGGTATTACCGTGCGGATAATCTTGAGCACAAAATTGAACTGCTCAAGCAGCTGCTGAAGCAGGAAGATGCGACCCGTACCATCGTGTTTGTGCGTAAACGCGAGCGTGTGCATGAGCTGGCAGAGATCCTGCGTAACGCCGGGATCAACAACTGTTATCTCGAAGGCGAGATGGCGCAGGTCAAGCGTACCGAAGGGATTAAGCGCCTGACCGATGGCCGCGTGAACGTGCTGGTAGCCACCGACGTCGCGGCGCGCGGGATCGACATTCCGGATGTCAGCCATGTCATCAACTTTGATATGCCGCGCAGCGGTGATACCTATCTGCACCGTATCGGTCGTACCGGACGTGCGGGCCGTAAAGGTATTGCTATTTCCCTGGTTGAAGCACATGACCATCTGCTGCTGCAGAAAATTGGCCGCTACGTCGACGAACCGCTGAAATCGCGGGTGATTGACGGGTTGCGTCCAACCACGCGTGCCCCGAGTGAAAAAATGACGGGTAAACCGTCTAAAAAAGCGCTCGCGAAGCGTGCCGAGAGAAAAGAGAAAGAAAAAGAGAAGCCGCGCGTGAAGCAGCGCCACCGCGACACCAAAAACGTAGGTAAACGTCGCAAGCCAAGCTCAGCTGCGCCTGAGACGAAAACTGAAGAATAAAAAAAGCCGGGGAAATCCCCGGCTTTTTTATGCCACCCCCGTGGCTGAGACCCTTACAGACTTTCAGTAAAGGTACGCGCAATAACGTCGCGCTGCTGCTCTGGCGTCAGCGAGTTGAAACGTACCGCATAGCCAGACACACGGATGGTCAGCTGTGGATATTTTTCCGGATGCTCAACGGCATCCATCAGCGTTTCGCGACGCAGAACGTTGACGTTCAGGTGCTGACCGCCTTCCACGCGCACTTCCGGTTGCACTTCCATCGGAATTTCACGGTATTCGATTTCGCCCAGCTTGTTCACCGGAACGATTTCATCTTCAGCAAAACCGGCTTTCGCTACTACACAGCGTGCTTCATTTTTTTCGCTGTCCAGCAGCCAGAAAGAGTTCAGCAGGTCGTCATTTGCAGCTTTAGTAATCTGGATACCCGTAATCATGTGATGCCTCCCTTAGGCTACATTAACTGGTGTCGGCCTCACGCGGCCAATTGGTAAAACCATTGTTGCTTGTGTGTATATATATCATTCACCCCTGCGAGATTTATTGATTTAAATCAACAAAAACACCAACCACATAAAGAGTGTGGTTTGATTTTATTGTTTTAGATCAATTTTAAACCTTACCAATTCAAACCATGGCATAGACTTTCAAATAAAATTTAAAGGGTTAGCGTGATTTTCCGACCCGAAATTTTGCGCGCCGGGATTTAGCAGTTAAGCTAGGCACAGATGAAAATTCGCAGGAGAGCGAGATGACAACCCCGTTAACGTGGCACGATGTGCTGGCCGAAGAGAAACAGCAGCCCTATTTTATCAATACGCTTAGCACGGTTGCCGCAGAGCGGCAGGCGGGTCAGACGATCTATCCGCCGCAAAAGGATGTTTTCAACGCGTTTCGCTATACCGAACTGGGCGACGTCAAAGTGGTGATCCTGGGTCAGGACCCCTACCATGGGCCAGGGCAGGCGCATGGCCTGGCGTTTTCCGTGCGTCCTGGCGTTGCCATTCCCCCTTCCCTGTTGAATATGTATAAAGAGCTCGAAGCGACGATACCCGGGTTTACCCGGCCAAATCACGGCTACCTGGAAAGCTGGGCGCGCCAGGGCGTACTGCTGTTGAACACCGTGCTCACGGTGCGTGCCGGGCAGGCGCATTCCCATGCCAGCCTGGGGTGGGAAACCTTTACGGATAAGGTGATCAGCCTGATTAACGAGCATCGCGAAGGGGTCGTATTTTTACTCTGGGGATCGCATGCGCAGAAGAAAGGGGCGATCATCGACAGGCAGCGTCATCACGTTCTCAAAGCGCCGCACCCGTCACCGCTCTCTGCCCATCGCGGTTTCTTTGGCAATAATCACTTTGTTCTGGCGAATGAATGGCTGGAGAAACGTGGCGAAACGCCGATTGACTGGATGCCTGTGTTGCCGGCTGAGGGTGAATAAATATTGAATGTGCCGGGTCAAGCCCGGCACATAAGAGGCTTATGCCTTATTCTGACGCCACCATTCGGCCAGCAATACGCCGGTCGCGACGGACACGTTGAGGCTTTCAACATTACCCGTACCGTCGATGGAGACACTGAGATCGGCGCTGGACAGCGCTGCATCAGACAGGCCATCACGCTCCTGACCTAACACCAGCACCATTTTACGCGGCAGCGTTGCTTTAAACAGCGGCGTAGCGGCATGGCTGGAAGTGGTCACGATGGAGTAGCCCGCTTTGCGGAACTGCTCAATTGCGTCCAGAACGCTGTCGCCGGTGATCGGCTGAACATGTTCCGCTCCGCCTTCTGCGGTACGGATCGCCGCGCCGGATTCCAGCAGGGCAGCATCCTGCAGCAGGACACCTTTCACGCCGAAGTGCGCGCAGCTGCGCATCATCGCGCCCAGGTTGTGCGGGTTGCCCACATCTTCCAGCGCCAGCACGCAGTCATCCGCTTCAGCCTGGCTAACCCACTGCTGCACGGTAGTACCGTTACGTTTTTTGATCAGGAAGCAGACGCCGCCGTGGTGTTCCGTACCGGATGCTTTCGTCAGCTCGGCATCATCCACCACATGGTAGGCCTTACGGTTTGCCGCCATCCAGCGTAACGCTTCTTTGAAGCGTGGGGTCACGCTCTGGATGAACCAGGCGCGGACGATGCACTCAGGGCGGCTCTGGAACAGGGCCTGACAGGCGTTTTCGCCATAGACGCGGGTCTCTTCTGCACGCTGGCGGCGCAGAACTTCCGGATCGATAAAGCTTTTGCCGCTGATCCCGCCGTGATCGGCTTTCTCTGGCGTCTCTTCGCCAGGCGCGCGCGAGACGGTACGCCACGGTGAGGCATTATCACGCGAATAGTCATCACGCGGACGATCGTCGCGAGGGCGGTCATTACGTGGACGATCGCTGCGTGGACGGTCATCGCGTTTGCGATCGTCACGTTTGCGGTCATCGCCGCGGTTATTTCTGTCATCGCGGGCGGGGCGACGGCCACCGTCTGCACGAGAAGACGCCGGACGCCCGCCCCCTTTTCCGGTACGCGGATTTTGGGTGCGTTTATCTGAGTCATCATCACTGCGGACATACATCACTTTGACCTTGCCGCTTTTGTTTTTCATTTCGTCGTTCATGCTTTTCTCCACCAGCGCTGCGCGAAGCGCGCAGATTACCCGATGTGCAAGCTCATAGCCATAATTTCGTACAAAAGCCTGTGACTATTGTTCTCATTGAATAAAACGCATTGTCGTTTCAAACAGGCTCACTGATAATATGTAACATATAAGAAACATTCTCGGCATTCTGCCGCTGTATCAGAGGTTAGTTATGAATACCGTATGTGCCAACTGTCAGGCCCTGAATCGCATTCCGGACGATCGTATTGACGATGCCGCTAAATGCGGACGCTGTGGCCACGAACTGTTTGATGGCGATGTCATTAACGCGACGGGTGCTACGCTGGACAAACTCCTCAAGGACGATCTCCCGGTGGTTGTCGATTTTTGGGCACCGTGGTGTGGTCCGTGCCGTAACTTCGCGCCGGTATTTGAAGACGTGGCGGAGGAACGTAGCGGTAAAATGCGTTTTGTGAAGGTGAACACCGAAGCGGAACGTGAGTTAAGCGCCCGTTTTCGCATTCGCAGCATCCCTACCATCATGATCTTTAAAAATGGTGAAGTGATTGACATGCTGAACGGTGCGGTTCCTAAAGCACCTTTTGAAAGCTGGTTGAACGAGTCACTCTAACATTCCCCGGGGCACATCTTGTGCCCCGCTCCCGCCTCTGCGAAAATAGCGTTTTTCCTGTGTTTCGCCCATGACTGATAACGCTGTCCTGCAACTGCGCGCCGAACGACTCGCCCGCGCCACTCGCCCTTTTCTTGCCCGAGGCAATCGTATTCGCCGCTGCCAGCGCTGCCTGCTTCCGCTCAAGGTCTGCCTGTGCGACACGCTGGCTCCCTGCCCCGCCGAAAGCCGCTTTTGCCTGGTGATGTTCGATACCGAACCCATGAAGCCCAGCAATACCGGGCGTCTGATCGCCGATATCCTGCCCGAAACCGCCGCGTTCCAGTGGTCGCGAACGGAGCCGCCACAGGCACTGCTGGACCTGGTCACCCATCCTGACTATCAGCCGATGGTGGTTTTTCCGGCCTCCTATGCCGGAGAACAGCGTGAAGTTCTCTCTGCGCCGCCGTCAGGCAAACCGCCGCTGTTTATCATGCTGGATGGCACCTGGACCGAAGCCCGAAAAATGTTTCGTAAAAGCCCGTATCTGGATGCCTTACCGGTGATCTCTGTTGATTTATCCCGCGTCTCGGCCTATCGCCTGCGGGAAGCGCACGCTGACGGGCAATACTGCACCGCAGAAGTGGCCATCGCGCTGCTGGATTTGGCCGGGGATACCGCTGCCGCCACCGCCCTTGGCAACCATTTCTCCTGTTTTCGCGAACGCTATCTGGCGGGAAAAACCATTCATAAGGGCAGCGTCACAGCAGCAGAGTCAGAAAGCGTTTAAAATCATCAGGTCGCTTGCATTCACAGGAGAGTTGCATGAGCCAGCGAGGGTTAGAAGCGCTATTACGTCCAAAGTCCATTGCCGTTATTGGCGCCTCGATGAAACCGGATCGCGCAGGTTATCTGATGATGCGCAATCTCCTGGCCGGTGGTTTCAGTGGCCCTGTTCTGCCCGTCACGCCCGCTTATAAGGCGGTTCTGGGCGTACTGGCGTGGCCCGATGTGCCCAGTCTGCCATTCATACCCGACCTCGCCGTCCTCTGTACCCATGCTAAGCGTAATCTGGACTTACTGGAGTCGCTTGGGCAAAAGGGGTGTAAAACCTGCATTATTCTCTCGTCTCCTCCTGAACAGCAGGCCGAGCTACTGGCCTGTGCCGGACGCTTTCAGATGCGGATCCTTGGCCCGAACAGTCTGGGCCTCCTTGCCCCCTGGCAGGGTCTGAACGCCAGCTTCTCACCGGTGCCGATTCGCAAAGGTAAACTGGCGTTTATTTCGCAGTCTGCTGCCGTATCGAACACGATTCTGGACTGGGCGCAGCAGCGGGAAATGGGGTTTTCCTACTTTATTGCGTTGGGTGATAGCCTCGATATTGACGTTGACGAGCTGCTGGACTTCCTGGCGCGTGACAGCAAAACCAGCGCAATTCTGCTCTACCTGGAGCATCTCAGCGATGCCCGTCGTTTTGTCTCAGCGGCCCGAAGCGCGTCACGTAACAAACCGATTCTGGTAATCAAAAGCGGACGCAGCCCCGCCGCGCAACGGTTGCTTCATTCCCACTCGGGCATGGATCCCGCCTGGGACGCGGCGATCCAGCGCGCTGGGTTGTTGCGTGTACAGGATACCCATGAGCTCTTTTCCGCCGTTGAGACCTTAAGCCACATGCGTCCGCTGCGCGGTGAGAAACTAATGATCGTCAGTAACGGCGCAGCGCCCGCGGCGCTGGCACTGGATGAACTGTGGCTGCGCAATGGAAAGCTGGCAACGCTCGGAGACGAGACGCTTCAGCGCCTGCGAGACGCTCTGCCTGCCAGCGTTACCCCGGGCAATCCACTCGATTTACGCGACGATGCCAGCAGCGAGCGATACATCACCGCGCTTTCCATCCTGCTGGATAGCCAGGATTTTGATGCGCTGATGATTATCCACTCGCCCAGTGCGGCAGCGCCGGGTAGCGACAGCGCGCGAGCACTCATTGAGGCGGTAAAACGTCATCCTCGCGGAAAATACGTCACGCTACTGACGAACTGGTGCGGCGAATTTTCGTCTCAGGAGGCGCGACGGTTGTTCAGCGAGGCCGGGTTACCCACGTACCGTACCCCGGAAGGTACCATTACCGCGTTTATGCATATGGTTGAATATCGCCGTAATCAGAAGCAACTCCGTGAAACGCCCGCCCTGCCTGGCAATCTGACGGCTAACGCGGTGGATGTCCATCGACTGCTGCACCAGGCTATCGCGGAAGGCGCAACGTCCCTGGATACCCACGAAGTGCAGCCTATTCTTGGCAGTTACGGTATTCAGACGCTCCCCACCTGGATTGCCAGCGACAGCGCCGAGGCGGTCCATATTGCCGAGCAACTCGGCTATCCGGTTGCCCTTAAGCTTCGCTCGCCCGATATTCCGCATAAGTCAGATGTTCAGGGGGTAATGCTGTATCTGCGAACTGCGGCAGAAGTGCAGCAGGCGGCGGATGCCATTTTCGATCGCGTCAAAATGGCCTGGCCTCAGGCACGGATCCACGGCCTGCTGGTCCAAAGCATGGCTAACCGGGCGGGCGCGCAGGAACTGCGGGTTGTGGTCGAGCACGACCCGGTCTTTGGCCCGCTCATCATGCTGGGTGAGGGTGGCGTAGAATGGCGACCGGAGGAACAAGCCGTGGTGGCGCTGCCGCCGCTCAACATGAACCTGGCGCGCTATCTGATCATTCAGGCGATTAAGAGTAAAAAAATCCGTGGCCGAAGCGCCCTGCGCCCGCTTGATATTGCCGGTTTAAGCCAGTTTCTGGTGCAGGTCTCTAACCTGATCGTTGATTGCGCGGAGATCCAGCGGCTGGATATTCATCCCCTGCTCGCCTCCGGAAATGAATTTACCGCGCTGGACGTCACGCTGGATATTGCGCCTTTTGACGGAGACGGTGAAAGCCGCCTCGCCATTCGCCCTTATCCTCTGCATCTTGAAGAGTGGGTCGAGATGAAGAATGGGGAGCGGGCGCTGTTTCGCCCTATCCTGCCGGAAGATGAACCCCAGTTGCGGGTCTTCATTTCGCAGGTGACCAAAGAGGATCTTTACTATCGCTACTTTAGCGAAATCAATGAATTTACCCACGATGATTTAGCCAATATGACGCAGATCGACTACGATCGAGAAATGGCGTTTGTGGCGGTTCGCCGGACTGACAGCGGGGATGAGATCCTCGGCGTCACGCGTGCGATCTCTGATCCGGACAATGTGGATGCAGAGTTTGCCGTCCTGGTGCGTTCCGATCTGAAGGGGCTGGGTCTGGGAAGACGGCTGCTTGAAAAGCTTATCAGCTATACGCGCGATCATGGATTGTTACGCCTGAACGGCATTACTATGCCAAACAATCGCGGCATGGTGACACTCGCGCGCAAACTCGGTTTTGATGTTGATATCCAGTTGGATGAAGGCATTGTTTCCCTTTCGCTCAGCCTTATATCCGTGGGTAAACAAGAGTAAGCTACTGGAAATGTTGCCCACTTTGGACGGTACTGGTGGTATCATTGCCCGCTTATGTTGTTTGCATGATACATACAACCCTTCAATGAACAGAGAAGAAACGCACTGTGATGTTGTCAAAATTTAAGCGTAATAAACATCAACAACACCTTGCTCAACTACCGAAGATTTCTCAGTCAGTTGATGATGTCGAATTCTTTTATGCTCCCGCTGATTTTCGGGAGACGCTTCTGGAAAAGATTGCCAGTGCGACGCGACGTATCTGTATCGTGGCGCTGTATCTTGAACAAGATGAAGGTGGGCGCGCTATTCTGAACGCGCTCTATGAAGCGAAACGTCAGCGTCCGGAACTGGACGTTCGCGTGCTCGTCGACTGGCACCGTGGCCAGCGCGGGCGCATTGGCGCTGCGGCGTCAAACACCAATGCTGACTGGTACTGCCGCACGGCGCAGGAAAATCCTGGCGTCGATGTGCCTGTTTACGGCGTGCCGGTGAATACCCGCGAAGCGCTGGGCGTGCTGCATTTCAAAGGATTTATCATTGATGACAGCGTGCTGTACAGCGGCGCCAGTCTGAATGATGTCTATCTTCATCAGCTCGATAAGTACCGTTACGACCGCTATCATCTTATCCGCAATCCGCAGATGGCGGACATCATGTTCAACTGGGTTGATAAATACCTTGTGCATGGCCGGGGCGTAAACCGTCTTGACGATCCGCAGCGCCCTAAAAGCCCGGAAATTAAAAACGACGTGCGTTCCTTCCGCCAGGAGCTGCGCGACGCGGTCTATCACTTCCAGGGTGATGCCAATAACGAAGAGCTCTCCGTTACGCCACTGGTCGGTTTGGGCAAATCCAGCCTGCTGAACAAGACTATCTTCCATCTGATGCCGTGTGCAGAGCAAAAGCTTACGATCTGCACACCCTACTTTAACCTGCCTGCCGTGCTGGTGCGGAATATCATTCAGCTGCTGCGTGATGGCAAGAAAGTGGAAATTATCGTTGGAGATAAAACGGCTAACGACTTCTTTATTCCGGAAGATCAGCCCTTCAAGATCATCGGCGCACTGCCTTATCTCTATGAGATCAACCTGCGTCGCTTCCTGAGCCGTTTACAGTACTATGTAAACACAGACCAGCTGGTTGTGCGCCTGTGGAAAGATGAAGACAATAGCTATCATCTCAAAGGCATGTGGGTGGACGATGAGTGGATGCTGCTGACCGGCAACAACCTCAACCCTCGCGCCTGGCGGCTGGATCTGGAAAACGCCATTCTGATCCACGATCCGCAGCACGAACTGGCGGCGAAGCGTGAACGCGAGCTGGAACTGATCCGCACGCATACGACCATTGTGCGCCATTACCGCGATCTGCAGAGCATTGCGGATTACCCGGTAAAAGTCCGCAAGCTGATTCGTCGCTTACGTCGGATCCGTATCGATCGCCTTATCAGCCGTATTCTGTAATATTCCGGCCCTGCCATCGACAGGGCTTTTTTATGGAGCCTGTTGATGCGTATCCTTCTCCTGCTTATCTCCCTTTGTCTGACCGGATGCAGCCATATGGCGAACGACAGCTGGACAGGCCAGGACAAAGCTCAACACTTTATTGCTTCTGCGATGTTGTCCGCTGCGGGTAATGAAGTCGCGCAGCACCAGGGTTACAGCCGGGATCGCAGCGCAGCCATCGGATTGATGTTCTCCGTCAGCCTTGGCGCATCTAAAGAGTTTTGGGACAGTCGTCCGGCGGGAACCGGCTGGAGCTGGAAAGATTTTGCCTGGGACGTAGCCGGTGCAACAACCGGCTACGCGGTATGGCAGATGGCCCATTATTAAAGGCGAATACCCTTACCCTTGCGATGCAGCATCAGGGAGACGATAAAGGCCAACGCCCCCATTACGGTGACATACCAGAAGAACGTTGTCTCACTGCCCAACGATTTAAGCGACAGCGCGACGTACTCCGCTGACCCACCAAATAGCGCGTTAGCCACCGCGTACGACAGCCCTACCCCGAGCGCCCTGACCTGGGCGGGGAACATCTCTGCTTTCAATATCCCGCTGATTGACGTGTAAAAACTGACGATGACCAGTGCAATCATGATCAGTCCAAAAGCAGCATAAGGTGAGGTGGTATGCTGCAGCGCACTTAATAGCGGGACGGTACCGAGCGTCAGTAAACTGCCAAAAATGAGCATTGAGGTTCGGCGGCCTATCTTATCGGATAGCGCACCGATAGCAGGCTGAATAAGCATAAAGACCAGTAGGGCGACTGTCATGACCACGCTTGCCACGTTAGCGTGCATGCCGGAGGTATTGACCAGATACTTTTGCATATAAGTGGTGAAGGTGTAGAAGCTCAACGACCCCGCGGCGGTAAAACCGAGCACCATTAAAAAGGCTTTACGGTTACGCCACAGCCCTTTGAGAGACCCGGCCTCTTTCAGTGCCCTGACCTCTTGTTGAGAGGTTTCGTCCAGTTGGCGGCGCAGCCAGAGAGCCACAACCGCCAGAGCGGCCCCCATCGCAAATGGGATGCGCCAGCCCCAGGCGCGAAGATCTGCATCGCTAAGAATATGTTGAAGCATCACCACAACGAGCAGAGCAAGCAGTTGCCCGCCGATTAGCGTGACATACTGGAATGAAGCATAGAACCCTTTGCGCCCTTCAACAGCGACTTCACTCATGTATGTCGCGCTGGTGCCGTACTCGCCGCCAACAGAAAGTCCCTGGAACAGACGTGCCAGCAGGAGCAACGCGGGTGCCCAGGTGCCGATTACGTTATATCCGGGCAGGCAGGCAATGACCAGCGAACCCACGCACATCATGCAGACCGATATGAGCATTGAGGTCTTTCGCCCTTTCCTGTCGGCGATACGGCCGAACAACCACCCGCCAATTGGACGCATCAAAAACCCGGCGGCAAAGACGCCTGCGGTTTGCAGAAGCTGTGTGGTGGTATTACCGGATGGGAAAAAGATATGCGCGAAGTAGAGAGAGCAGAATGAATAAACGTAAAAATCGAACCACTCTACCAGGTTCCCCGATGAAGCCCCAACAATTGCCCAAACCCGACGGCGTGTATCTTTCGCCGTTAAGTTTGTGTTTTCCGTATCTGTACTTGCTACGGTTTCTGTCATTTTAAATCCCCTGTCTCACATTGCGGGCCAGTGCCCACCCACAGTAAAACCGGATTTAAAACGAACCGTTAGGTAAAAGAAATGTTTCCAATATGTTTCATTACGTTTTGTGAAGTTGATCAGATATTGAATTATTAGCGAACGTAGTAATTATCCCCACTTACGTTGATGCGCTTTTTTTCTCTGCAAATAATCGTCGTCCTCACGGATCTTATCCCACCACACTTTGAATACCGCAGCGGCTTCAGCTTTTACCAGATCGTGATCGAGGGGTTTGACCTGACGCTCCTCATCGTACTTTTTACCGCCTTTATGGTTGGCATATCGACGGGCGCGCGTATAGCCCATCTGAATGAATTTTCGAGCCATATCCATGCCAACAAAGTCGTTCTGCTGGCGGTATTCTTCAAACAGGGCATATATCTCTTTTGCAGAACGCGCCGCCACTTCAGCATTTTTGTAGCGCCAGTAAGGAAGGATTTCGCTTTTATAAGGCTCGACCATCAAAACGCCCTGTTCACCCCGGCCAACCTGGTACAGTTCGGGACGTTCGCGAAAATTAATGTTGGCAAAATCTTGCTGATAATCAAATGGACGGGTCAAAGCGGCACCATTGTTAAAGTCTTTTTAACAATTTTAGACGGCAATGAAGAAAAGGTGTTGAGGTTTTTGGGGTACAAAAACGCAAAAAGGCCATCCTTCCGGATGGCCTCTTTACTTGTTTGATGCCTGGCAGTTCCCTACTCTCACATGGGGAGACCCCACACTACCATCGGCGCTACGGCGTTTCACTTCTGAGTTCGGCATGGGGTCAGGTGGGACCACCGCGCTAAAGCCGCCAGGCAAATTCTGTTAATCTGTATCAAAGCTGAAATTTAATTGTCTCTCTCACC